>NZ_CP118607.1:1350000-3750000 GCF_028898945.1 Pseudomonas sp. PSKL.D1 | reverse complement strand
CTAGCATTTCTAAGTGCTTCTTGAGTTTCTTGTTTCGCTCATATCCATTTGTGCCTGAGTGAATTTCTCGGTGGCACGATGGGCAGATGGCGCCGACGTACCGTGGATGGTCTAGACCACCATCTGAAAGTCTATTCACGTGGTGCGGCTCCAGATATGACGTACCGTCCTTTTTCCTAAATGGAGCCGGCTTGCTGCAGCTTTCACACTCGCCCCGAGCCCGTAACATGACGTAATGCGCGACTTTCCTGCTGCGTTGGTAAATTTTTCGCGGTGCGGATTGGCCGCTCTCATTTGTTACAGGCTTGCATGCTGCAAATGCAGCCAGTCGAGCAGCTTCCAGTGAGTCTGCGAGATCTGTGTCGTCCTCAGTTTCCGGCTCAACAGCTTCCTGTCTCCCCACCGGCACCAATCGGAAAACCAGCGCCAGACGTTCGTTGTCTTCCAGATCCGGCTGAGTCCGCTGAATTACATCGGCACAAGCAAACTCACCGACATAGCGATTACCTTTGCCTTTTCCTAGCGATTCGAACAGATGAAGCGCGCGGCCATCTTCTGCATGCTCAGCGATTGCTCGGTTACCACGAGTCAGCGTCATAGGCCCGATTTGGCCCTCGCCGGTGTACAGAAATGCGCCGTTTTCCCAACGGTCCGTATAGCCGTACTGTTCGCCAGTGTCACCCGTGAACAAGAAAATGGCGGGGTAGATCCGCGAGGGTGCAATGCCGCTTTGTCTGCTGCCACCAAACGGGCCATTGATCTCGGTTTTTCGGTCGTAGACAGCGCCCGGAGTGAACTGCAGGACTGGTTCAGCATCCTCTCGTGGTAACTCAATAACGGTGAAGCCCCGCTTTTGCAGGTAGCTGTTGGTAGGGTGTCCGCCGGAGAAATCACTGACAGGTACGCCGGTTGCCAGGGAAACAATTTTCTTCGCTGGATAGTGCTTTCCAGCAACCTGGATGGCGTATCGGTGGGCTAGGTTGCTTTCCCAGCCTAGCCACTCTCGTTTGCCTCTGAGCTCCTGGTCGAAATGATGCAAAGCTGTGTCAATTCGTTCCTTCGATACAGATTTGATCGCCACGAGTACTGTCCTTATTCGCTGAACGCTGTAGGAAATGTCCTATCGTGGCCAAAGTGGCTAGGGAATTCAACGATAAATGGGCAATGAGCCACTATTCGGCGGGTGGAATCGGCGGGGGAAGGGCTCTCTTTTTAGGGCAGTCTCCACAAGGCAGACAGGGGCTACCATGGTTTTCGTCCGTCCAATCGAAGCAAATGAATGGAAGCTTTATCGCGATCTGCGTTTAAGCGCTCTGAGTGAGTCGCCGGACGCTTTCGCAAGTACTTTTGAGGGTGAGCTGGTTCGCAGCAATGGGGACTGGGAGTCTCGGGTTGCTGGGATGGCTACTTCCACCTACGCTCGGGCATTTCTTGCTTTCAAGCAGGGAGAGGCTTGTGGTTTGGTCTGGTGCAAATCATCGGATGCTGAGCCAGGTTTGGTCGAGGTTTTCCAGATGTGGTAGACCCTAGTGCACGCGGCGTTGGTATTGGGCGTGCTTTGCTTGAGAGTGCTATTGCTTGGTCCGAAGGCTGCGGTGCGCAGCGTATTCGTTTGGGTGTGACGATCACGGACAGTCCGGCGATGCATCTGTACCGCGCATGCGGAATTCGGCCAGTTGGTGAGCCGGGGCCTTTGCGCGAGGCGTCGTCTTTGGAATCGCAGGTGATGGAGCTTGAGATCTAAAGGGGGAAGGTTTGAGGTCGTCGTTGAAAGGTGGCTAGGCACAGACATTTTCTTCAGTTCTGGCCATGTCGCCGACATTTCTTTTACTGGGATGTGAAAATCTTCAGTTTTCGGGTATGGGCTGATTTGTTCTTGAGGCGTTGAGCTGCTGCGAGGTCTGGGCCGTAATCCGGGGCACGGGCTTCACTCGCGTTCGCGGGTGGGGCTTGTCCTACTGCCCGCCGCAAAGGTCAGCTAGCGGAATGGGGGCGCGTTGCGCCCCATCGCGGATGAATCCGCTCCTACACGAGTTGTGCAGGTTTTTGATTGTGAGTGATGCAGTTGCCCACGTTGGGGTTAGTGGGTCATGCCGAGCTCGGCGTCATCCAGCAGGGCTTTGGCCAGGGCGCAGAGGTAGTGGGAGGCCCAGAGTAGGTGGGGTTTGTCTTCCATCAGGCCGTCGATGCTGAGGTCGCGGGCGTAGCCCATCAGTTCGGAGGCTTGTTCGCGGGCGTGTTGGCAGGGGATGCCGGGTTCGATGCGGAAGAGGGGGTGGGTTTGGTTTTCACCTTGGTAGAAGGTGGTTTTGCCGACGGTGAAATGGGTGGGCATTGGCTGATCTCCCTGAAAGCGTAGCCGCCCGGGGTGGTTGGCCGCCCCGGGCTCAACATGATGCGTTTTAGTTAAGTGCCTGCGGGTCCGCTGGCTTTTGCACTTGAACCAGCGCGGACTCGAGCAATTTGCGGAGCGACTCAAGCTCGTGCATCGATGCCATGATCAATACGGACACCGGCGACTTGGGCTGCATCAATATCGCCTGTTGGGCAACAGCCTCAGCACATAGCGCGTAATCCGCAGCCATCATCAATGTATCTTCCAGGGCATGGAGATAGTGGGGTGGATCGGGGACGATCTTCAGCATTTTTTGGTCCTCAATGGAGCGACCAGCGCTTGCTGTCAAACAAGTGGTGGCAGCTGTGTATGGGTTGACAGACCGGTGAAGACCAAACCGGCGCACACGGGGGTGCCCCACACACAGCCGCCATAGGCAAAGCTGCATGTTTGGTCATCATTAGCCTGTCAAAGCTAGTCACTGATAAGCAGCAACGCGCCGAGACTAAAACGCTAAAAATACGACCGCAACGGAGGGCAGTATCTTTGGGAAACGTCCTACAAAAAAGGGCCTAAATCTGATTTTCCCGCTCAATCCACCCACCGCCACAACGGCTCATCCAGCAACCCAACCCCGCGCAGCTGCGTTTGCCCCTGCACCTTCTCCAGCTCCAACACCTGGCACCCCTCACACGCCGACAGCGCCTCAATCAACGGCGCACTGTGCGAAACCACCCAAACCTGGCTCCGCTGCGAAGCGCGAATAATCAGCCGTGCCAGTGCAGGCAGCAGGTCGGCATGCAGGCTGGTTTCCGGTTCGTTCAGCACCATCAGCGAGGGCGGGCGGGGTGTCAGCAGGGCGGCCATCAGCAGCAGGTAACGCAACGTGCCGTCCGACAATTCAGCGCCGCCCAATGGCCGTAACAGCCCGTGCTGGTGCAGGCGCACGCTGAACATTCCTCCGGGTGGCGCATCAATGTCCAGGCGGCTGCCGGGAAACGCGTCCTCCAGGGCTGCCTCTAGGTCTTCCACCTCGCCAATCTCGATAATGGTTTGCAGCGCCGAAGCGAGATTGCGGCCGTCGTGATGCAGCACTGGCGTGCGGGTGCCCAACTGGGGCTGGCGGCAGGGGGCGTCGCGGTCGATGCGGAAGTGGTCGTAGAAGCGCCAGCTATTGATGAACGCCCGCAGCTCGCCGATCTCCGGGGCTTGGCGGGGGCGGCCGACGATGTTGAAGAAGCTTTCGCAGCTGTCGGCATGCTGGTCGAGTATTTCCCAGCCGTTTTCTGCTCTGGCGCGGACCATGGCGTTTTTGCGTTCTACCAGCAGGGAAGAGGGGCGGTAGGCACCGGCGCCCCAGATGGCTTCGCATTTTATCTCGGGGTCGAGCATGAATGCGGTTGGGTACGGGAGTGGCATCGGTAGGCCGAGTGATATGGCAAAGCCGAAATCCTCGGTGGCAAAACCCAGGCGCAGGCGTTTGGCTTCTGAGGGGTGCTGGCCCTGGATGGGGACTTCGCCGCGCTTCATGCGGGCACTCATTTCCGGGCCGGCCCACCAGGTTGAGTCAAGGCCGCCTTCGCGGGCGAGGGCTTCAATCACGCCGCCTTGGGCGGTTTCGGCGAGCAGGCGCAGGGCTTTGTACAGGTTGGACTTGCCGCTGCCGTTGGCGCCGGTCACCAGGTTGAGTTGGCCCAGCGGCAGCACGAGGTGGTTGATCGAGCGGTAGTTGCCGATGGCGAGGGTGGTGAGCATTGGGTGCCTGCGGGCTTGGGCGGGGTGGCTGATTGTGGATGAAGTGGGGGTGGGTTGCTACATCATGGCCAGGTTGGCGAGGGTACGGCCGCGGACGTCGAAGCGATTATCTGCGGTGCATGCACTTTCTTTCAGTTTGGTCGTTAGCGTTGTGATTTTTTTGAGTGGGTTAACAAAATCTTCAGATTTTGCGATTACGCCGATTTTTTCTTCAGTTCCCACTCAGGTGAACGGTACGGGCCTAGATTGCTTTCGCGGGCGGCACTCGATATTCAGGCCATCACGAGGCTCAAGTGGGTGATTGGGGGCGCTTTGCGCCCCATCGCGGATGAATCCGCTCCTACAAGAGCTGTACAGGATTTTGTTTTTGAGTAAGGCAGTTGGGTCGCAATGCCCCTCGGTAGTCAATGTTCATCGCTTTCTGTGGCCTTAAGGCTACAAAATAGTCAGTTCTGAGCATTTTTGTAGCCCTGGTGCTACAGGGCGAGATAAGAGATTAGTTGCTTGCGTGTGGCTCAAGGGCTACATAACTGACCAAAACGCTTATTTTTGATGCTCAGGGGCTACAAACGTCCTCTCTATACGATGTTGCCGAAATGCTGAAGCAAGCCCGGCGAAATGCAAAGCTCAGCCAAGAGCTGCTAGCTAGCCGCGCAGGCGTATCACGCTCTACCGTGGCTCGGATGGAAACACTGGCCAAAGGTGATATGAGCGTTTTAGCGCTTGTTCGACTGCTGGAACCCGCCGGTTACGATCTGAAAGTGGTCAAGGCTGGTAATGAGCGAACAGTAGAGGACATTCTCAACGAGCAGCGCACTGGAGGCGTTTGATCATGATGCTTGATGTCCATGTGCGCTCAAGGCTTGTGGCCAGGCCATATCAGTCTGCACTGCTCGGCAAAAGGTGATTCAGGTGAGCGGTTTCAGCCTCAAACCCGCGCCACCACCTCAGCAATCCCCGTCACCCCCGGATCCAGCGCAAACACCCCACCCGCCAACGGCTGATCGCTCAAATCCACCCCCTGCGGCCGAATGGACGTCACAAATAACGTATCCATCCGCGCCCCGCCAAACGCACACATGGTCGGCTTCTTCACCGGCACCTCCAGCGCCCGGTCCAGCCGCCCATCCGGCGTGAATCGCAACACCAGCCCGGCATCAATCGCACAAATCCAGTAACACCCTTCAACGTCCACCGCCGCCCCATCCGGCCGCCCGGGATGCTGGTTCATATCAACAAACACCCTGCGGTTATGCGGCGTGCCAGTGTCAATGTCATAGTCATACGCCCAGATCGTCTGCACGCTCGGGTGCGAGTCCGACAGGTACATCGTGCGGCCATCGGGGCTGAACGCCATCCCGTTGGGCACCTTGAACCCATCCAGCCGCGCCGGCAGCACCTCAAGATGCGGCTCAAACCGGTAGAGCGCCCCAGTCGGCTCACCACCCAGGTTCGTCTGCAACGTGCCCGCCCAAAACCGCCCTTGCCGGTCACAACGCCCATCGTTGAAGCGCATCTGTTCCCGCGCAT
Source organism: Pseudomonas sp. PSKL.D1 (assembly GCF_028898945.1). Taxonomy (NCBI): domain Bacteria; kingdom Pseudomonadati; phylum Pseudomonadota; class Gammaproteobacteria; order Pseudomonadales; family Pseudomonadaceae; genus Pseudomonas; species Pseudomonas sp. PSKL.D1. The sequence continues at coordinate 3,744,380 of NZ_CP118607.1, read as the reverse complement.
GTTCCACAGCTGCGGCAGGCTCGGCATGCAGCCGGCCATCATCCCCGGGCGTCAGCAGGCAAATCCCATGCTCCCGCGCGCCCAACCATTTGCCATCGCCAGCGAGGGCAATGCACCCCAGCATCTCTTCCCCTTGCCAGGTCCGCGTCTGCCCGTCCGCCTGCCAGCGGTGCAGCCGGCCAGCGGGAATGTCGACCCAGTACAAGGCATTTTCCTCGGGGTGCCACACCGGGCTTTCACCCGTGGCGTTACGTGCATCAACCAACAATTCGGCCGTCATCGGGCAGCTCCGGGTTCAGTCGTCAAAGGGGCCGGCAGTGGTAAACGCACCACCTTGCAATAGCGCGGAGCGGTCATCAGCTGCGGGCTTGGGCAGCGCTTCCATCTGCGCACGAAAACGCTCGGAGCTGTCTTTCGGCGCAAACCCCAGGTGCGCCGCAAACCGGTTGCTCCACCACACATCGCGGTTATCCGACATGCCATACACCACGGTATGCCCAACGCCCTCGCACACCAGCGCACGCTCCACCAGATGATCGAGGTCGTCATAGCTCAACCAGGTGCTGAGCATGCGCACGTTACGCGGCTCGGGGAATGATGACCCTATGCGCAAGCTGACCGTCTCAATGCCATACCGGTGAAAGTAAAACGTGGCCAGGTCCTCGCCATAGGCCTTGGACAACCCGTAATAACAGTCAGGCCGGCGAGGGGAGTGGGCGTCCACCTGTTCGTCCTGCGGGTAAAAGCCGGTTACATGGTTGGAGCTGGCAAACACCACGCGCTTGATGCCGTGCTTGCGCGCCGCTTCATAGATATGAAAGGTGCCACGAATGTTGGCATCCAGTATCGACTCAAAGTCGCGCTCGGTGCTGATGCCGCCCAGGTGCACGATGGCATCCACATCCTGGGCCAGCGCCAGTACCGCCGCCTTGTCCGCCAGGTTGCAGCTCACCACTTCTTCATGGTCGCCCGCCGCCGGGGCCATGGCGCTGATGTCCGAAACCCGCACCACATTGGCATGGGCCTGCAAGCGTTCGCGCATGACCTGGCCAAGGCCGCCAGCGGCGCCGGTCAGCAGCAGGCGGTTGAACGGTTTTGGGGTGTCGCGGTGGTTGAAGTTACTCATGACGGTCGCCGTAGTTTGAAGGAGGAATTACAGGAAGTTGTACTGCACGCCCACGCGCCAGCGGGCCTGGCGGTCGTCGGTGTAGGCGTTGACCTTGATGTCGCCCACTTCCATGAAGGGCGACCATTCCTTGTTGAGCTTGTATTTGATGATCAGGTTCTGCTCGTAGTCGCTCTTCTTGTTGTCGTAGCGGATGTAGTCGGTCTGGAAGTGGATGTACTGGTACTCGAAGGCCCACGGGCCTTTGGGGGTGTAGCCCAGCCAGCCTTCGTAGCGGGTGGTGTTCTGGTCGTCTTTGGCGCGGTCGGATTTGCTGTGGTCGACCTGGTCGCGGTCCAGGCTGCGCGCGTCCTGGCGCAGGCGGGCGGCGACGTACCAGGTGTCGTTGATCTTGTAGCTGTACTTGAGGCCGAACTTGTAGGTGGTGGCGTCTTTCACGCTCTCCATCTGGAAGGCCGGGGTCAGCGTCGACTGTGGGCTCAGCTTGTAGTTGTAGTCCACGGTGAATTCATGGCCGTTGTTGACCATGTTGTCGTACGCGACGTCTTCGCGGTCGCCGCCGGTGCGGTACTTCATCTCGGCGGCAAAGCCCAGGCCGCTGTCCTTGCGGTAATTGAGCTTGATGCGGTCGGAATGGATGCTGTCGTCTTCGGTGTAGCCGTGGCGGTAGTTGATGCTGGCCGAGTCGGCGCACGCATGAAAAGACAAGCCAAGGCAGCCAACTGCAAGCAGATTGCGGAGTGTGGTGTTCATGCGATCTTCTTTTTTTGTTTTTGTCGAGGTCGTTCTGGAACGGGTTGCCTGGCTTGGGCGAGGTGCGGCCACCGGCTCAGGTGGCAGAAAAGTTATCGTACAACCTGAGGGTTGTCTATTTTTTCTTGCAAAGTTGTCATATAACGCCGCAACTTACGTTTAAGTTGTTGTTATTGCTGTATTTGTTGGCTTTGTGTGACGTGCATCTCACCCGGTGTGGCAGATGGTTGAGCATGGAAATGGCACAAAATAAACTTCAAAAGAGGTGCTTTCCAAAAGATGTCTGATGACGTAGAGTCCTGCTCAGAGCGTGACTCACCCGCCATAAATCCAATAAGAAGGTTCAGACGTCCATGATCATTACCGCTGTAAACGTCCAGATTTTTTCCTACCCCACACGCCGTGCCGTCGACAGTGCAGGCCATGCACACCCGGGCGATGTAACCCAGGCGCAGATGGCGCTGCTGCGCATCCGCACCGAGTGCGGCAACGAGGGCTACGCACTGGGCGCACCCGAGCTGATCCGCCCCTATGTGCTGGATGGCTTTGTGCGCAAGGTGCTGGTGGGGGCCAATGCCTTCGACCGGGAAAAAATCTGGCACGACCTTGCGCACTGGCAGCGTGGCAGCGCCAGCCAGCTCACCGACCGTGCCCTGGCGCTGGTGGAGCAGGCGTTGTGGGACTGGGCCGGGCGCAAGCTGAATGTGCCGGTGTACAAACTGATTGGTGGCTACCGCGACAAGGTGCCGGCCTACGGCTCGACCATGTGCGGCGACGAGCTGCCGGGCGGGTTGTCGACGCCGGAGGAGTACGGCCGCTTCGCCGAAAAGCTGGTGGCACGCGGCTACAAGGCCATCAAGCTGCACACCTGGATGCCGCCGGTGTCGTTCGCGCCCAGCGTGGCCATGGACATCAAGGCCTGCGCCGCCGTGCGTGAGGCGGTGGGGCCGGACATCGCGCTGATGATCGACGGCTACCACTGGTACAGCCGCACCGACGCGCTGACCATCGGCCGCGCGCTGGAAAAACTCGATTTCGCCTGGTTCGAAGAGCCGATGATGGAGGATTCCGCCGAGTCCTATGCCTGGTTGTCCAGCCAGCTGGACATCCCCGTGCTCGGCCCGGAGAGCCTCGGCGGCAAACACTTGAGCCGCGCCAGTTGGGTAAAGAACGACGTGTGCGATATCTTGCGTGCCGGCGTGGCCGGTGTGGGCGGTATCGCACCGTGCCTGAAGGTGGCGCACATGGCCGAGTCGTTCGGCATGGACTGCGAAATCCACGGCAACGGCGCGGCCAACCTGTCGGTGGTCGGTGCGATCAAAAACTGCACCTGGTACGAGCGTGGCCTGTTGCACCCGTTTCTGGACTACGACGAGGTGCCGGCGTATCTCAAGCGCCTGGTCGACCCGATGGACGCCGACGGCTTCGTGCACCTGTCGAACCTGCCGGGCCTGGGGGAGGACATCGACTTCGATTACGTCGAGACCAACACGCTGCGCAGCTTCTGATTCGTGGCATGGCGGCGTGCTGAAGGCGCGCCGCCCGAGAGTCCAATAACTACAAAAAAGGCTTTCTCACATGAAGGGTTTCCCAAGATTCTGGGCGGGGGTGCTTGCGGCATCACTCACCCTGGCGCAGGTGCCTGCCGCGCTAGCCAAAACGCCGGCCGACCAGTTGATTGTCGGCATGAGCATGATCAACCTGCTGTCGCTGGACCCGGCCGCGGCTACCGGGCTGGATGTGTCGGAGGTCAACGCCAACCTGTACGACATGCTGCTGGTGCAGGATGCCAAACAGCCCGACCAGTTGGTGCCGGCGCTGGCCGAACGCTGGCAGGTCAGCGACGACCGCAAGACCCTCACCTTCAACCTGCGCCAAGGGGTGCAGTTCCAGTCTGGCAATGCGCTCACGGCCGAGGATGTCGCCTGGTCGCTGCAGCGTGTGCTCAAGCTGAACCTGGCCCTGGCTTCAACCTGGAAGGCCTATGGCTTTACGGCCGACAACGTCGAGCAACACATGCGCGCCACGGATGAGCACACCTTCGTGCTCGACCTGCCGCGCCCCACCGACCCGATGCTGGTGCTCAACACCCTGGCCACGTCGCCCAGTGCCTTCATCCTCGATCGCAAGGTGGTGCTGCAACACCAGCAGGGCAACGACCTGGGCGGGGCCTGGCTCACCACCCACGCGGCCGGCAGCGGGCCGTTCATTCTCAAGGACTGGCGCGCCAACGACGTGATCCTGATGAACCGCTTCGACGGCTACTGGGGCGGCCCGGCCAAGCTCAAGCGCGTGGTCATGCGCAACATGACCGAGTCGCAGTCGCTGCGGCTGATGGTCGAACGCGGTGACCTGGACCTGGCCAAAGGCATGTCCGCGCCCGACATCGAAGCCCTGGAAAAGTCCGACCAGGTACGCACCCAGACCGTACAGCGTGGCACGCTCTATTACGTGGCCCTGAGCGTGAAAAACAAGCCCTTCGACGACGCCCGCGTGCGCCGGGCCGTGCGTTCGTTGATCGACTACCAGGGTATCAACCAGACCGTGATGCCCCATTATGGCCAGCTTAACCAGCGCCCACTGCCCCTGGGCCTGCCCGCGCGGCTGGACGACCCGGGCTACACCCTGAACGTGGCCGAAGCCAAAAAGCTGCTGGCCGAAGCGGGTTACCCCAACGGTTTCAACACCACCATCCGCGTGCTGACCGAGCCGCCCTTCATCAACATCGCCTCCAGCCTGCAGGCCACCCTGGCCCAGGCCGGCATCAAGGCCACCATCGTCACCGGCACCGGCAACCAGGTGTATGGCGCCATGCGTGACCGCACCTTCGACATGCTGGTCGGCCGTGGCGGCGGTGGTGCCGAACGCCACCCGCATTCCAGCCTGCGCACGCTGGTGTACAACCCGGACAACCGCGACGCCGCCAAGCTCAGCAACTTCCAGGGCTGGCGCACTTCGTTCTACAGCCCGGAGCTGAACCAGCTGATCGAGCAAGCCGAAGTAGAGCCCGACAAGGCGCGGCAACTGGCGCAGTACCAGCAGATCCAGAACACCCTGGACCAGCAAGTGGGGGCGATTTTACCCGTGTCGCAGATGACCGACACCGTGGTGCTGTACCACGACGTTCAGGATTATCAGGCCCACAGCGCCGCCACCACCCGCTACAAAGACGTGTACAAAGCGCGCTGAGCCGAACTGCCTTTTTCAGGAGCCTGTTATGTTGCTTTCAACTGCCTCTGTGTTCGGCACCCGGGTGTCCGGCACTGCCCGCCGGGCCAGCACGGTGCTGGTCACCCTGCTGGGCCTGCTGGCGATGACGTTTTTCATTGGCCGGGTGATGCCGCTGGACCCGGTGCTGGCCGTGGTCGGCCCTGATGCCGACAGCTCCACCTACGAACAGGTGTACCGGGCCATGGGCCTGGACAAACCGCTGTGGGCGCAGTTCGGCCTGTACCTCAGCGACCTGCTGCACGGCGACTTCGGCAACGCGCTGCTTACCGGCCACCCGGTGCTGGAAGACATCAAGCGCGTGTTCCCGGCCACCATCGAGCTGGCCACTCTGGCGATCCTGTTTGGCATCGTCATCGGCCTGCCGCTGGGCGTGGTCGCGGCCAGCAATCAGGGGCGGGTGGGCGACCATGTGGCGCGGGTGATCACGCTGTTCGGTTACTCCACGCCGATTTTCTGGGTGGGCATGATGGGCCTGCTGGTGTTCTACGCCTGGCTGGGTTGGGCGGGCGGGGCAGGGCGCATCGACCTGGCCTACGACGGCATGGTCGATGAGGTTACCGGCCTGCTGCTGATCGACACCGCGCTGGCCCGTGACTGGGAAGCCTTTGCCAGTGCCTTGCGCCATATCGTGTTGCCGGCGTTGATCCTGGGCTTGAACTCGGTGGCCTACATCAGCCGCATGACCCGCAGCTTCATGCTTGAACAGCTGTCGCAGGAATACATCATCACCGCCCGGGTAAAAGGCCTGTCGCGCCGCCAGGTGGTGTGGGGCCATGCGTTTCGCAACATCCTCGTGCAACTGCTCACCGTGGTGGCGCTGGCCTATGGCTCGCTGCTCGAAGGCGCGGTGCTGATCGAAACGGTGTTTGCCTGGCCGGGCTTTGGCCAGTACCTCACCAGCAGCCTGATGCTTGGTGACATGAACGCGGTGATGGGTTGCGTGCTGATCATCGGCCTGATCTTCGTTGCCCTCAACCTGGTCAGCGACGCGCTGTACAAAGTGTTCGACCCAAGGACCCGCTGAGCCCGCCTCAGCCACGCGAACACAGTGAACAACAATAAAAAGAAGGACGCCCACATGAACATTGCATTCCCCACCTTGCGCCTGAGCCTGCTGGGCGCATTGCTGGCTTTAGGCCCAATGGCGCCGGCCCTGGCGAAGACGCCGGCCGACCAACTGGTGGTCGGCATGAGCATGGTCAACCTGTTTTCCATCGACCCTGCCAACGCCCCCGGCCTGGATGCCTCCGGCATCAATGCCAACCTGTACGACACGCTGGTCAAGCGCGACAACGGCAACCCGGAACAGCACCTGCCACAACTGGCCGAGCGCTGGCAGGTGAGCGACGACGGCAAGCAAGTTACCTTCCACCTGCGCAGCGATGTGAAGTTCCATTCCGGCAACCCGCTCACCGCTGAAGACGTGGCCTGGTCGCTGTACCGGGTGATGAAGCTCAACTTTGGCCTGGCCACCACCTGGAAGGCCTACGGCTACACCGTCGACAACATTCAGGGGCTGATCCGCGCCACCGATGCCCACACCCTGGTGATCGACCTGCCGCAGCCCACCGATCCCTTGCTGCTGATCGACTCGCTGGCGACCTCACCCAGCGCGGTGGTGGTCGACCGGCTGCAAGCGTTGAAGCACGAAAAGAACGGCGACCTGGGCGCTGCCTGGCTGGTCACCAACGAGGCGGGCAGCGGGCCGTACACCCTGAGCAAATGGAGCGCCAACGACGCCTTGATCATGACCCGCTTCGACGGCTACTGGGCAGGCCCGGCCAAGATGAAGCGGGTGCTGGTGCGGCACATGACCGAGTCGCAATCGCTGCGCCTGATGCTGGAGCGCGGCGACCTGGACCTGGCCTTTGGCATGGCCGCGCCCGACATCAAGGCCATCGAGCACGCGGCCACGTTGCAGGTGCAGCCCCTGCAACGCGGCACCATGTACTACGTGGCCATGAGCATGAAGCAGCCGCAGTTCGCCAACCAGAAAGTGCGCGAAGCGGTGCGCAACCTGATCGACTACCAGGGCATCGACCAACAGGTGATGCCGCATTACGGCGTGCTCAACCAGCAGCCCATGCAGCTGGGCTTGCAGGCGCGCCTGCCCGACCCGGGCTACCACCTCGACGTCGCCAAGGCCAAGGCGCTGCTGGCCGAAGCGGGCTACCCGCAAGGCTTCACCACCACCATCCGCACGCTGTCCGAACCGCCTTTCATCGACATCGCCGCCCGCATGCAGGCCACCCTGGCCGAAGGCGGGATCAAGGCCAGCATCGTCACCGGCACCGGCAACCAGGTGTACGGCGCCATGCGCGCACGCAACTTCGACATGATCGTGGCGCGGGGCGCCGAGCGTTACCCGCACCCGTACTTCAGCCTGCGCACCTTTGCCTACAACCCCGACAACAGCGACGCGGCGGGCCTGCCGAACTTCCAGGGCTGGCGCGCTTCGTTCTTCGACCAGCAGCTTAACCAGCTGATCGACCAGGCCGGGGTCGAGCGCGATGCGGGCAAGCGCCTGGGCCTGTACCACCAGGCGCAGCAGCGCTACGACCAGCAAGTGGGCCCGATCATGATGATTTCGCAAATGACCGACACCGCCGTTAGTGCGGCCGATATCCGGGGCTTCAGCGGCGATGACGCCGAAGCCACCCGTTACCTGGGCGTCTACAAGCAACGCTGATACGTTTAGCTCCGGAGCATGCCAATGATTGCCAACATGTCTTCATCCGATACCGGCGCCAAGGCGCAGGCGGCCCCTATGCCAGCCTCCAGCCTCGACGCGTTGTGCCAAAGCAGCCTCAAGGTGCTGCGCCACCTGCTGCGCAACCCGCTGACCCTGGTGGGGTTGCTGGTGGCCACGATGCTGGTGGTGGTGGCGGCGTTCGCGCCGTGGATCGCCACCCACGACCCGGTGGCGCAAAACCTTGCCAACGCCTTGCAGGCGCCCGGCGCCGCGCACTGGTTCGGCACCGACGAGTACGGCCGCGACATCTTCAGCCGGCTGGTGTACGGCTCGCGCATCACGCTGTACATCATCACCCTGGTCACGGTGATCGTCGGCCCCATCGGGCTGTTCATCGGCACCGTGTCGGGTTACTTCGGCGGTATCGTCGATACCGTGTTCATGCGCATCACCGACATCTTCATCTCGTTCCCCAGCCTGGTGCTGGCGCTGGCCTTCATCGCCGCGCTCGGCCCTGGCCTGGAGCATGCCGTGGTGGCCATCGCGCTCACCTCCTGGCCGCCGATCGCCCGCCTGGCGCGAGCCGAAACGTTATCGCTGCGCAAGGCCGACTTTGTGGTGGCGGTGCAACTGCAAGGGGCGTCGCCTGCGCGCATCATCCTTCGCCACATCGTGCCCATGTGCCTGTCGTCGGTGATCATCCGCCTGACCATGAACATGGCCGGCATCATCCTCACCGCCGCCGCATTGGGCTTTCTCGGCCTGGGCGCCCAGGCGCCGTTGCCGGAGTGGGGGGCGATGATCTCCACCGGGCGGCGCTACATGCTCGAATGCTGGTGGCTGGTGGCGGTACCGGGTGCAGCGATCATGCTGGTGAGCCTGGCGTTCAACCTGCTGGGCGATGGCCTGCGGGACATTCTCGACCCACGTAGCGAATAACCGGAGGCTTTATGTCGGCACACAAACTCAATGTCGATTCGCTTAACGTGCGCTTCGTCAATGGCAAGAAAGTGATGCACGCGGTGCGCGATGTGTCGTTCACCCTGGGGCGGGAAAAGCTGGCCATTGTGGGCGAATCCGGCTCGGGCAAGTCCACGGTCGGGCGCAGCTTGCTCAAGCTGCACCCGGCCAGCGCACAGATCACTGCCAAGGCCCTGAACTTTGGCGACGTGGACCTGCTCGGCGCCAGTGAAAAGGCCATGCAGAAAATCCGTGGCAACCGCATCTCGATGATCATGCAAGACCCGAAATACTCGCTCAACCCGGTGGTCAAGGTGGGCGACCAGATCGCCGAGGCGTACCTGGCGCACCACAAGGCCAGCCGCAGCGAAGCCCGCGAGCGGGTGTTGCTGATGCTGGAAAAGGTGCACATCCGCGACCCGCAGCGGGTGTACAACCTGTACCCGCACGAAGTCAGCGGCGGCATGGGCCAACGCATCATGATCGCCATGATGGTAATCACCAACCCGGAGGTGATCATTGCCGACGAGCCCACCTCGGCGCTGGATGTGTCGGTGCGCCAGCAAGTGCTGAACGTGCTGGAAGAGTTGGTGGTGGAGCAGCAGATGGGGCTGGTGTTCGTCAGCCACGACCTCAACCTGGTGCGCAACTACTGCGACCGGGTGTTGGTGATGTACGCCGGGCGGGTGGTCGAGTCGCTGGCCGCCTGCGACCTGCATTACGCCGAACACCCCTATACCCGTGGCCTGCTGGCGGCCTTGCCCAGCATGGACAACCGCCGCCCACGCCTGCCGGTGTTGCAACGCGACCCGCTGTGGCTCACCTGCTGAGGGACTTGTTATGTCGATGATCCAAGCACACGCGCTGAACCTGAGTTTTGGCGCAGGCTCCACGCTCAACCAGGTGCTGCATGATGTGAACCTCAGCGTCGAGGACGGCGAGTCGTTCGGTTTGGTGGGTGAGTCGGGCTCCGGCAAAACCACCGTGCTGCGTTGCCTGGCCGGCCAGTACCGGCACTGGAGCGGGGCGCTGAGCATTGCCGGCGTGCCGCTGCAGCACAAAATCCCAAAGGAACATTTTCGCAAGGTGCAGATGGTGTTTCAGGACCCGTACGGCTCATTGCACCCGCGCCACACCATCGACACGGCCCTGCGCGAGCCGTTGATCATCCATGCCATGGACGAGCGTGACGACCGCATCAACGACATCCTGGCCAAGGTCGGTTTGAACGAGAGCTTCCGCTATCGCTACCCGCACCAGTTGTCCGGCGGGCAGCGCCAGCGGGTGGCGATTGCCCGGGCGTTGATCCTGCAGCCGCGGGTGTTGCTGCTGGACGAACCGACCTCGGCGCTGGATGTGTCGGTGCAGGCCGAGATCCTTAACCTGCTGGCAGATTTGCGTGAGCGCGAGAAACTCACCTACCTGATGGTCACGCACGATTTGGGCGTGGTCAGCCACCTGTGCGACAAGGTGGCGGTGATGCAGCACGGGCGGATCGTCGAGCGGCTGGACAGCCAGGCCCTGAGCCAGGACCTGGCCTGCCACGACTACACCCGCATGCTGGTGCAGGCCAGCCGCGACTTCAGTGCTGAATTGACCTGACGACCCTCCCTTGTAGGAGCGGCTTCAGCCGCGATCACCGGCAACGCCGGTGCCATCCACCGCGTCGGCTTCATCGCGGCTGAAGCCGCTCCTACAGAGGTTGCGCAATAGCCTGATTACAAGGAAGCCATCCATGCAATGTACAAACCTCCTGGCAGGCACCCTGGCCATGGCCGTCAGCCTGCCACTCTGGGCCCTCGACGCCCCGGTAAAACCCCAAATCCCCACCCTGGCCTACGACGACCAGCACATCATTCTGGTCTGGCAAAAACCCGCCAACCACACCAACATCACCGATTACCACATCTACGCCAACGGCAAACTGCTCGGCAGCAGCAACACCAACAACACCCAGGTCTCCCCAGCCAAGCCCTACATCGACCAGTTCTACCGCCAGGACACCCGCCAGTTCCACCACCGCATCGCCATCCACAGCTTCACCGCCCAAGGCCTGAAGCCAAACACCGAGTACCGCTTCACCGTGCGCTCGGTTGGCCGTAATGGCCAGGAGTCCGCCGACAGCGCCGTGGTGGTGCAACGTACCACCAAGGTGCCAGCGCTGTTCGATGTAAAACGCTACGGCGCCAAAGGCGACGGTCAAACCCTCGACACCGCCGCCATCCAGCACGCCATCGACGCCTGCACCACCGGTTGCAAGGTGCTGCTGCCACCCGGCACCTACAAAAGCGGTGCCCTGTACCTGAAAAGCAACATGACCCTGGAAATCGCCGAAGGCGCCACGCTGCTCGGCTCCGACCGCCCCGAGGATTACCCGCGCGACGGCTACATCCAGTACCCGTATTCCACCACCGTGCGGCCGGCCTCGCTGATCAACGCCTTGCCCCGCGACCCACACCAGCATCAGCATTTCGAGAACATCCGCATCGTCGGCAAGGGCATCATCGACGGCAATGGCTGGAAGCGCAGCGCCGACGTGCTTGATGAGCGCGGCCAGCCGTTGCCGGTGTATCTGGCCAGCGACAACACCCGCTACATGCAGGATGGCGTGCTGGCCAAGGCCCAGGTCGAGCGGGCGGTGGCCGAGGGCATGAACGTGAAGGACGCCTACGGCCAGATGCGTTCATCGTTGATCACCCTGCGCAACGTGAAGAACGTGTTCTACGGCGGCTTCACCGTGCTCAACCCGGCCTACCACGGCATCATGAACCTCGAAACCGAAAACGTGGTGCTGGCCAACACCACCCACAAAACCTTCGACGCCAACAACGGCGATGGCATCGAATTCGCCAACAGCCGGGGCGCGATGGTGTTCAACAACTTCTTCGACACCGGCGACGACTGCGTCAACTTCGCGGCGGGCACGGGCGCGCAGGCTGTCGAGCAGAAGCCCCAGGAAGATGCCTGGATCTTCAACAACTACTTCCGCAAGGGCCACGGCATGGTGGTGGCCGGCAGCCACACCGGGGCGTGGATCCAGAACATCCTGGCCGAAGACAACGTGTCCGATGGCACCGATGCCGGGCTGCGCATGAAAAGCACCAACTTCATGGGCGGCGGTGCCCGCAATGTGGTGTTCCGTGACTCGGCCATGCGCAACACGGCCAAGCAGGCGTTCATTTTTACCCTGGATTACAACGATCCCAACGCCAAGCTGGACTATCAGAAGTCAACGCTGGCGGGGCAGTTCCGCGATGTGCGGGTCAGTGATGTGACCGTGGAAAACGCCGGGTTGGCAGCCATCGAGGTGAAGGGCGACAGCCAGCACGGCGCCTATCACCAGGGGCTGGCCTTCGAGCGGGTGCGCTTCAGTGGGCCGGCCAAGGCGAAGATCGACGGCCTGCGCGATTCACGCTTCGACGGTGTGCACTTTGTCGAAACCGGCGGCGCCAACCCTTGGCAGGTGGCACTCAGCGACGGGCTGACGTTCCACGATGTCGAGCCCGCGCCGTAACCGGGCTTACTCGTTGTAGAACGCTTGCAGTTTCTGCGCCTCGCGCAAGCGCCTGCGGCTGTTGCTCAGGTGCAGGAACATCGCGGCACGTGCGGCATCCACTTGCTTGCTGGCGATGGCATCGAAGATCTGCTGGTGCTCGCTGTTGATGCCCGCGAGGTATGTGGTGCGGTTGCTCTGCCCGGTGTAGGCCGAGTTCATGCGCGTGCGCGGGATCAGCTTGGTGCCCAGGTGTTTCATGATGTCGATCAGGTAGTGGTTGCCCGCGGCCTTGGCGATTTTCAGGTGGAACTGGAAGTCGGCATTGGTGGTGCTGCCGGGCTTGTCCGGCCCTTGCAGCAGCGCATCCAGGGCCTGCTTCAGTTCTTCCAGTGCCTGCGGCGTGGCGCGCTCGGCGGCCATGCCGGCGGCTTGCACCTCAACACTCAGGCGAAACTCCAGCAGGTCGAGCACATCCGACAGTTGCACGATGGTGGGGGGGCCGACGTTGAAGCCTTCCGGTGCCGGCATGTCGAGTACGAAGGTGCCAACGCCGTGACGGGTTTCGACCAGCCCGGCGGCCTGCATGCGCGACATCGCATCGCGCACCACCGCGCGGCTCACGTTCTCGCTGAGCATGATCTGCGATTCAGTGGGCAGCTTTTCACCCCGTTTGAGCGTGCCTTCACGCATGCGCTGGGCAAAGCGTTCCACCAGGGTTTCGGCCAGGCGGCGAGGTTTGATGTGTGGGGAAGACAGGGAGGCCGCCATCATCGTGCTCACGGGAAATGAGCGGCCATTATAGTGGGTTTTGCCGTGACGCTGCGGGTACAATCTGCGGCTGACTGGCTTTGACGGATAACGCCCCATGGAGCCTACGGCCCCTCCAAAACGCCTGAGCCTGGCTCAGCAACTGATGCTCGAGTTGTCCCGGCAAATTCTTGCTGGCGAGTTGCCGGCAGGCAGCAAACTGCCGACCGAACAGGCGCTGACCGAAGCCCATGGCGTCAGCCGCACGGTGGTGCGCGAGGCGATGTCCAAATTGCAGGCCGAAGGCCTGGTGGAAACGCGGCGCGGCATCGGCACCTTTGTGCTCGACACGCCCCCGCCCGTGGATACCGAGGCCAGCCCGCCGCACAACGATGAGGCGTTTGACAGTGTGGCCATCATCGAATTGCGCTTGAGCCTTGAGGTGGAAGCCGCCGCCATCGCCGCCCAGCGCGCCACGCCCGAGCAGCTGCGCGCTATCGGCGCAGCGCTGGAGCAGGCCCATGCGCTTGGCCCGTTGCATGCCGATGCGGCCGCTGCCGAGTTTGCGTTCCACCTGCAGATAGCCCATTGCACCGGCAACAGCTTTTTCATCGATGCCATGACGCATCTGGGCAAGACCTTGGCGCGCATGCCCGGCGCGGAGGTTGACGAGCACCAGCGTGCGCAGCAGGTGCGCGAGCGCGAGCAGATCCATTCGGCGCTTGTGCACCGCGAGCCAGAGGCGGCGAGGGCGGCGATGCGTCTGCATCTGACTAACAAGTTGACGCATTGTCGCCAAGGGTGAAGCCCAAGGCCTGATGCTGAAACCAACGTAACCCCTGTAGGAGCGGCTTCAGCCGCGATCACCGGCGCAGCCGGTGCCATACACCGCGTCAGCTACCACTCAATCTTCTGACCATCCCACCCCCAGAACCCGCCACTGTCCCCCGGCCCAAACCGCCCCACCAACCCAATCACACACTGCGCCACAAACGCCGGCTCAAACAGTTTTCCCTCCGGCACATTCCCCTGAAACGGCCGCGACAATTCGGTGTCGGTCGTCCCGGGATGCAGCGCCAAAACCGTGGCCGCCGGGTTCAGGCGTTTGAGTTCGATGCTGGCCGTATGCAGCAACTGGTTGAGCGCCGCCTTGCTCGCGCGATAGCTGTACCACCCGCCCAGCCGGTTATCGCCAATTGACCCTACCCGGGCCGACAGCGCGGCGAAGGTTGCCGGGCCTTTGCGCAACAGTGGCAGCAGATGCTTGAGCAGCAAGATCGGCGCGAAGGCATTGGTGGCGAAGGTTGCCTGCAAACCGGCCAGGTCCAATTGTGCCAACGACTTCTCGGCTTTGGCGCCGTCCAGGTGAAGAATACCCAAGGTACAGACGACCAGATGCAGATGGGCACAAGCACGCCCGACTTCAATGGCGAGCGCAGCGATTGCCACCTCATCGCGCGCATCGCAATCGACCAGCACGATCCGTTCGCCGTGGGCAGCAACCAGCGCTGCGAGTGCCTCCGTGCCCCGGGCATGGCGGGCCACGGCCCACACCCGGTCAACGTCATCGCGGGCCAGCAACGTCGCACACAGGGCGAGGCCGATGCCTCGGCTTGCGCCGCACACCAGCACCTTGGCATTACCATTCAAGTCAGGGATCAGGCTCATGCAGCACCTCGATCAAGGGCAAGCAACACAACAGGTAGACCTGCGCCCGTCAAATGCGGTTCAGCATCGACGTGGGGCCGCCGCTGGCACGGGGCAAACCTTGCAGAAACGCCCGGACTTCACGCTTGCCCCGTAAATGCAGGGTAGGCACCTGCGGCCCCACTTTCTGGCGTACGGCCTCGATGCCTGGCCGATAATCGTGGTCGAAGGTCCACACAAACTTGAGGAAAGCCCGCTCGAAACGCTCATCACACCCCTCGGCGCGGTCGGGGCGAGGCTGGTTGCGCACCAAGCGCAGCAGCACACGGGTAAAGCAGGTCAGCCTTGGTGTGTCCAGCCAGATCACCAGGTCTGCACGTGGCAAGCGCAGGTCGAAGGTGCGCCGCGCGTAATTACCTTCGCACACCCAGGCCTCACCGGCCACGGCTTGGCGCACCCGGTCACGGAACTGTTCGGCGTCGGGTTCGGCCCAGCCAGGCTCCCAGAATAGCCGGTCCAGATGGACCACCGGCAGGTTCAGGCGTTCGCCGAGGGCGCGGGCAAGGGTGGATTTGCCGCTGCCGCCGTTACCGAGGATGACGATGCGTTGCATGGGGACTTCCTGTCACAGGCAAACGCGCGATTCTAGTGCTTCTGGCGGTCCGCTCAAGCGCTTTTCACCACCTTGTCGTCGGCCATTTCGTTTGCCGACTCGGTCGCTGGGCGGGCTTTGTTCGCCACGCCAAACGGCACATGCACCATCGGCAGGTCGCCCGCTGCCGACATCAGGTGGCTGCGCTGGTCGTCAAAGAACATGTGCGGCTTGAGTATCGACAGCACCCGTTCCTTTTCCATCCCGCCGAGGAAGAACGACTCGTCCGGCGACACGCCCCAGTTTTTCAGCGTGGTCACCACCCGTTCATGGGAAGGCGCGTTCCTTGCCGTGACAATGGCGATGCGCAAGATCCGCTGATAGGCCGGGTCTTGGGCCAGCTTCTGGTCCTCCAGCGCGCGGATCAGCGATAGCTTGCGGTACAAATCCGCCAACGGCCCCGGCTGGTGGGGTACGGCCTTGCGGGCCTGCTCATGGGCCTGGAATTCACCCAGGTCGAGGTGTTGCTTGTACACGCTTTCCGCTTCGTCATCGGCAATCACCCCGTCGAAGTCGAAGGCCACCCGCAGTTCGGTGTCGATCTCGTCGTCGTAGATGCGCGTGGGCAACACCAGCCCGGCCGGGTAATTGGCGTCGATGGCACGCTGTACGTCGCCTTCGTGGGCGCTGAGGAACAGCGAAGCGTTGAAGGCAGGGATGTATTCGTAAGGGGAGCGGCCGGACATGAACGCGGCGCGGGTGATGTTCAGGCCGTAGTGGTCGATTGAGCGGAACACCCGCAGGCCGGTTTCCGGGGAGTTGCGCGACAGCAGCACCACCTCCACCGGCAATTGCTCGGGGAAGGCATTGTTGATGTTCAGGAAGCGGCGGATGAATGGGAAGGCGACCCCTTTGGGGAAGGGGGTATCGAGGTTGGCTTCCTGGTGCAGCCGGTAGGCTTCGATGCCGTCGGTCTGGTAGATGGCGTCGGAGTCGGTCAGGTCGAACAGGGCGCTTGAGGCGACGCCGACGACGAGTTTCTGGTCGATGGGGTAGGGCATGGCTGGCGGTCCTGGACGATCTCTGGGCGTGCCTTACCTTATCAAGTTAAGCAGTGCTTTGTGGCACCGGCTTTGCCGGTGATCGCGGCTGAAGCCGCTCCTACAGGATCGGGGCCATTCAGAGAATGCTGATCTAGCGCAAGGTCCGCGATTGTTGATTGTCTATGCTGACCTTTCCCCAAAGCTCACTCAGGTAGACAAGGAGGCATTCATGAAAGCTGCTGTCGTTGCCAAAGGGCGTCGCGTGGACGTGGTGGAAAAAGCACTGCGGCCGTTGGCGCACGGTGAAGCGCTACTGAAGATGCAGTGCTGTGGCGTGTGCCACACCGACCTGCATGTGAAAAACGGCGATTTCGGTGACAAGACCGGGGTCGTGCTGGGCCACGAAGGGATTGGCGTGGTGCAGGAAGTTGGGCCGGGCGTGACCTCGCTCAAGCCGGGGGACCGGGCCAGTGTGGCGTGGTTCTATCAAGGCTGTGGCCACTGCGAGTACTGCAACAGCGGCAACGAAACCCTGTGCCGCGAGGTGAAGAACTCGGGCTACACGGTGGACGGCGGCATGGCCGAGCAGTGTATCGTGGTGGCCGATTATGCCGTCAAGGTGCCGGACGGCCTGGGCTCGGCCGAGGCCAGCAGCATTACCTGCGCTGGCGTGACCACCTACAAGGCGGTGAAATCTTCCAACATCCGCCCCGGGCAGTGGATTGCCATCTATGGCCTTGGCGGGCTGGGCAACTTGGCGCTGCAGTATGCGAAAAACGTGTTCAATGCGCGGGTCATTGCGGTGGACATCAATGACGAGCAACTGGAGTTCGCACGCCAGTCCGGGGCTGATCTGGTGGTGAATTCGCGCACTGACGATGCGGCCAAGTTCATCCAGGAGAAAACCGGCGGTGCCCATGCGGCAGTGGTCACGGCGGTGGCCAAGGGGGCCTTCAACTCGGCGGTCGATGCGCTGCGTGCCGGTGGCCGGTTGGTGGCGGTAGGGTTGCCGACCGAAAACATGGACCTCAACATCCCGCGGCTGGTGCTCGATGGCATCGAGGTGGTCGGCTCGCTCGTCGGTACCCGGCAAGACCTGCAGGAAGCCTTTGAGTTTGCCGCACAGGGCAAGGTGGTGCCGAAGGTGCAGCTGCGGCCGATCGAGGACATCAACGCGATATTCGAAGAGATGGAGCAGGGCAAAATCACCGGGCGAATGGTGATTCAGTTCCCCTAGCCAACAGCTTGCACAGTTCGTGTAGGAGCGGCTTTAGCCGCGATGCAGGCGACGCGGTGGCTGGCACCGGCTGTGCCGGTGATCGCGGCTGAAGCCGCTCCTACAAGGGACGCGCAGCGGTTACGGGCTGTGATCTGCGCCGCAATCACGCTCGGCTTCGCTGCTGATGCTGCACCAGAAAATCCACAAACACCCGCACCCGCGCCGGCATCGCCGGGCCGCCGACGAACACGGCGTTGATGGGTTCGCGGTCGCCGGGGTTGTAATCCTCCAGCAGCGGCATCAATTGCCCGCTTGCCAGCTCGTCCACCACGGTGAACGTGCCGATCCGCGCAATCCCTGCCCCTAGCCTGGCCAATTGCGCCAGCGCCTCGCCGCTGCTGCACTCGATGTTGCCCGCCATCTTCAGGGCAAAGTCCCGCCCGTCGCGGCGAAACGGCCAGTCAGCGTTGGCGCGGCGGAAGTTGAAGCGCAGGCAATTGTGCCTGGCAAGGTCTTCCGGCACCCGTGGAGTACCACAGCGCTCCAGGTACTCGGGCGAGGCAACGATCACCTGGCCGGTATCGCCAATCTGCCGGGCGCTCAGCGAGCTGTCCGGCAAATCGCCAAAGCGCAGCGCCACGTCGGCCTGGCCACCGTGGATGTCGACGATCTCATCGCTCAACGACAGGTCTACCAGCACCTGCGGGTAACGCGCGCAAAACTCGGCCACCAAGGGCACTACCGTCAGCCGGCCATGCCCTAGCGCCGCGCTCACCCGCAGGCGGCCACGGGGTGCGCCCTGGTCGGTAATGGCCTCTTCGACCTCGACCATGTCCGCCAGAATGCGCCGGGCGCCCCGCAGGTAGGCATCACCCTCGGCCGTCAGGGTAATCGCCCGGGTAGTGCGCAGCAGCAGGCGCGTGCCCAGGCGTTGTTCGGTGCGGGCAATGATCCGGCTTACTGCCGAAGGGGTCAGGCCGAGTGCGCGGGAGGCCGCAGACAGGCTGCCTTCGTCCACCACCCTGGCGAAAACCTCCATCTCTCCCGAGCGCCCGTTGTAATCCATTTGTGCCTCACAAGCAAAGGTGATTGCCAGAAATGCAGTCTAGTGCCGCTACGGGACTGATCGTAGCATTCGCGGCATAGATCAGGAGAGTTTCCATGCGTATCAATCCCCCCCTCATCGCGCTCGCGGTCGGTGCCTTCGGCATCGGCGTCACCGAGTTCGCCCCCATGGGCATGTTGCCCGGCATTGCCGCCGACCTCGGCGTGTCGATCCCCGCTGCCGGGCTGTTGGTCAGCGCCTACGCCATCGGCGTGCTGATCGGCGCGCCGCTGATGACCCTGGCCACTGGCCGGGTGCCACGGCGCTACCTGTTGATCGGCCTGATGGCCATTTTTACCCTCGGCAACCTGATGTCGGCGTTGGCCACTGATTACCAGAGCCTGATGATTGCGCGAGTGGTTACCTCGCTCAACCATGGCGCGTTCTTTGGCGTCGGCTCGGTGGTGGCGGCCAGCGTGGTGGCCCCTGATAAACGCGCTGGCGCGGTGGCGGCGATGTTCATGGGGCTGACCCTGGCCACGATCGGTGGCGTGCCGCTGGCCACCTGGTTCGGTGAGTTGATGGGCTGGCGCACGGCGTTCTGGGGCATTGCCGGCCTGGGCCTGGTGACGATGCTGGCGCTGTGGTTTGCCCTGCCCAACCTGCCGCTGCCGAAAACCGGCGGGGCGATGGCTGAAATCCGCGTGTTGGCCCGTGGGCCGGTGTTGTCTGCCCTGGCGCTGACGGTCGTGGGCTCCAGTGCGATGTTCACGGTGTTTACCTACATCGCGCCCATCCTGCACAGTGAGGCGCACGCTTCTACCACCTTCATCACCGCCATGCTGGTGCTGTTCGGGGTAGGCCTGACCTTGGGTAACGTGTGGGGTGGCAAGGCGGCGGACCGTTCGGTTGACCGCACCCTGATCGTGTCGCTGGTGGTGTTGATTGCCGTGCTGCTGGTGTTCCCGCTGCTGCTGGGCTGGCCAGTGCCGACGGCGTTGGCGGTGCTGGTGTGGGGTGCGGCCAGTTTTGCCCTGGTGCCGCCGCTGCAAATGCGGGTGATGGAAGCGGCCAAGGACGCGCCCAACCTGGCGTCGGCGGTAAACATTGGTGCGTTCAACCTGGGCAATGCGATTGGTGCGGCGCTGGGTGGGGCGGTGATCAATGCGGGGTTGGGATATCCTGCGGTGTCGCTGGCCGGTGCGGTGATGGCGGGGTTGGGGTTGGTGATGACGCTGGCGTGGCGCACCCGCAGCCAGCCCGCTCTCCAGGCCCAACGCAGCCCGGTGTAGGAGCGGCTTTAGCCGCGATGGGGCGCGAAGCGGCCCCAAAGATTTCAGCTTCGCAACGGAGACTGTTGGGGCCGCTTTGCGGCCCATCGCGGTTAAAACCGCTCCTACACACACACCGGGCGTGTCAGGGCTGGAACTCTTCCATGGCATCCAGCACCGCAGCGCGGAAGTACTGAAGCGAAGCCCGGTCAAACAGGATGTACAACCCATCCCCTCCGGCATTCACCACAATCACGTTGATCCGCGCCGCCGACGTTTGCGCCACCGCCCCCAGCGGGAAGGCTTCGGCGCGCAGGTCCACTCCGCACAATTTGGCCATCACCGCGCTGCCCTGCGGCCCCGCCAGTTGCAGCCAGGCATGGCTGTCCTGGCGCGGCAGCAGGTAGTTGCGGCGGCTGTCCTGTGTCCACTGCGCTTCTTCAATGGCAACTTTTGCGCCCAGGTCGGTGAAACTGCCCAGTAGCAAGTACTCGCTGGCCGACAGGCGCGCCACCCAGCTGCCGTCACCCTGGCGCAGTGCCTGGTTGGGTTGCGGTGGCAATTGGTACCCGCGCTCTTGCAGGTACGCGGCACTGTCTGTGCCACGGAACCCGACCCGGGCCAGGTCGGTCAGGTCGTCCAGCGCAAGGGCGACGGGGTTCAAGGCTTTCAGGCTGGTCATGGCTTACAGCTCCTGGCGCAGGTTGTCGGGGTCGTGGAAGGGCAGTTGCACCACCTTGGCATTGACCATCACACCGCCTTCCACGCGGATCGGGATGTGCATGCCAGGTGTGGCCTGGTGGGCGCCGGCGTAGGCCAGGCCGATGATCTGCCCCAAGGTTTGCGAATACTCGCAAGAGGTAACGTTGCCGCTGATGTCCGGGCCGCTGAGCACCAAATGGCCCTCCAGCGGTTGAGGGCTGCCTTTGGGCAGGGTAAAGCCGACCAGCTTGCGCTTGAGGGGCTGCGCTTCGAGGATTTCGATGGAGCGCTTGCCGACGAAGAACGGCTTCTTGCGGCCGATCGCCCACTGCATGTCGATCTCGGCCGGGTGGGTCATGCCGTCGGTGTCCTGGCTGATGATGACGTGGCCTTTTTCCAGGCGCAGCAGGCGTTGTGTCTCGACACCGAACGGGCGAATGCCCAGGCCGGCACCGGCTTGCATCAAGGCGTCCCACAGGCGTTCGGCATGGCGTGCCGGTACGTGCACTTCATAGCCCAGCTCGCCGACGAAGCCCACCCGCAGGATGCGCGCCGGGATGCCCGCCACGGTACCCAGCCGCACCCCCAGGTACGGGAAGGCTTCGGCGCCCAGGTCGATGTCCGTGCACACTTTGGCCAGCACCTGGCGTGACAGTGGCCCGGCGAGGTTGACGGCCGCCAGCGCGGCGGTGACGTTGGTGATGTCCACGTCCAGGCGCCATTGGGCGTTCCATTTCAGCATTTGCTGGTAGATACGGTCCACGCCACTGGTGGTGGCCGTTACATAGAAATGCTGTTCTGCCAGGCGCGCGCACACGCCATCGTCAATCACCACGCCATGCTCGTTGGTCATCAGTGCGTAGCGGGTGCGGCCCACGGGCAGTTTGGCGAAACCGAAGGTGTACAGGCGTTCGAGCAATTCAGCCGCGTCGGGGCCGCGCACGTCCAGGCCGCCCAAAGTCGACACGTCGATCAGGCCAACCTTCTCGCGCACATGGCGGGCTTCTTCCTGCATGCAGCGCTCGCGTTCCTCGGGCTTGCCGTAATAGGCCGGGCGCTGCCAGATGCCGGCGGGCATCATTTTGGCGCCGGCCTGCAAGTGGCGGCGGTGCATCGGGGTTTGCCGGTACGGGTCGAAGGCGCGGCCGGCCACATGGGCCAGTTTCTCGGCCTGGAACGGTGGGCGGGCGGTGGTCACGCCGGTTTCGCTGATGCTGCGCCCGGTGGCCTGGGCCACCAGCCGTGCGGTGGGCAGCGCTGAGTGGCGGCCTTGGGACGGGCCCATGCCGACGGTGGAAAAGCGCTTGACCAGCTGCACGTCGCGGTAGCCGCTACGGGTAGCGTTGACGATGTCGCGCACTTGCAGGTCTTCATCGAAATCGACGAAATCCTTGCCTTTGGGGTGGGGGAAAATTGGCCAAGGGAAGTTGACCTTGGCTTCGGCACTGAAGGTGCCCGGCGTTGGCGCTTGCAGGCCTAGTGCCGCCAACGCTTCGGCGGCGCCACGGGCGGCGTCGGCCAGCACGTTGTCCAACTGGTGCCGGCCGTTGACCGAGCCGGCGATGTCCAGCCCGGCCGGCAGGTTGCTGATGGCGAACTCGTCGCGGTTCACGTCGTACGCCAGCTTGCCGCCAGCCTGGCACAGCAGCTGATACACCGGCATGTAGCCTGCCGACATGCACAGCAGGTCGCACGCCACACGCAGGCCGTGCTCGCCGACTTTACCTTGCCCGGTGATCGGGCGGATCTCGGCGCCACTCACATGGCGCATGCCGCTTTCGTGCAGGGCTTCGTACACCGTGCTGCCCAGGTGCAGGGGGATGTCGCGGCGCTTGAGTTCGGCGGCGAGCGCTGCATCGGCGGGGGCGGCGCGCATGTCCACCAGGGCGGCGATGGCCACGCCTTGTTCCTGCAGGTCGAGGGCGGCCAGGTAGCCGTCGTCGTTGCCGGTGAGGATCACCGCGCGCTGGCCGGGTTTAACCGCGTACAGCCTCATCAGGCGTTGGGCGGCGCTGGTCAGCATCACCCCTGGCAGGTCGTTGTTGCGAAACACCACGGGCTGGTCGAACGAACCGGCCGCCACCAGGCAACGGGAGGCGCGCACTTTGTACATGCGTTTGTGCTGAATCACCGGCAGGTAGTTGTCGGTGAACCAGCCGTTGCAGGTGGCCTGCAGCAGTACCTGAATGTTCGGGTGGCCTTCGACGGCGCTGAGCAGTTCTTCGCGCAGGCGGGCGGCGCGGGTGCCGGCAATGTCAAAGCGGGCGTAGGTGAGTGAGCCCCCGAGCACGGGCTGTTGCTCGATCAGCAGCACCTTGGCCCCGGCATTGGCAGCGTCCAGCGCGGCGCGCAAACCGGCGGGCCCTGCGCCGATCACGGCCACGTCCACAAACAGGTAGGCCTTGTCGTGGTACTGTGGCGTGAAGTTCAGGTCGAGCACGCCCAGGCCGGCCTTTTTGCGAATCAACGGCTCCCACACCTTCCACATGCCTTTGGGTTTGTAGAACGAGCGGTAGTAGAAGCCCACCGGCATGAAGCGCGAAAACTTGCCCAGGTAGGCATCGCGGTCGTGCTCCAGGCTGCCGTTGAAGTTTTGCCCCTCGACCACCAGGCCGTCACTGGCGGCTTGCATGTCGGCCAGCACGTTGGGTTCGTCGCGCAGTTGCACCAGGGTGTTGGCGTCCTGCCCGGCCAGGCTCAGCGGGCCACGCGGGCGGTGGTACTTGAACGAGCGCGACAGCAGCCAGCGGCCGTTGCCGAGCAGGGCGCTGGCGATGCTGTCACCGGCAAAACCCTCACAGGCCTGGCCGTCGAAGATAAAGCGCACGGGCCGCTCGCGGTCGATCAGCTGGCCCATGGGCGCGGGGAGGCGATTGAGGCTGTTCATCCGGCGATCTCCGGGGTGGCGGCGGGGGTGAAGTCGACGCGGCGGTCGAACCGTTCTTTAGGGTCGAAGGTGCGCAGCACCTGGTCGGTCACGGTGTGGCGCTCAGCCAGAAACCAGTAGCTGGAGGCATTGTGCAGCCACCACTCGGTGACCACGCCGGCCAGGTTGTCGCTGTTGAACACGTAGTCGGCCCACGCGGCGTCAGTGCAGGTGGCCGGGTCGGGCATGGGCTTGAACTCGCCGCCGTAGGTGAACTCGCTGATATTGCGTGGGCCGTTCAAGGGGCAGGTCAGGATCTTCATCTTCGTGTGCTCCTAGTGGCTGGCCGCGGTGGCGCCCATTTCGTTGACCTGCTGGAAGCGGCTGAAGCGCTCCAGGGCGAACGGGGCAATCAGTTCCGGCACCTTGCCGCCGCTGGCCACCAGCTCCGCCATGGTCTTGCCGCAAATGGGCGTGGCCTTGAAGCCCCAAGTGCCCCAGCCGGCGTCGAGGTAGTAATTTTCAACGGGTGACAGGCCCATGATCGGGCTGTAGTCCGGGGTCATGTCGGTGCTGCCGGCCCATTGGCGCATCAGCTTGGCGTTGGCCATGAACGGGAACATCTCGATGGCGTGGGCAAGCAGGCTCTCCTTGAGGTCGAGGGTGGAGCGGGTGTTGTACAGCGGGTAGGGGTCGGAGCCACCGCCAAAAACGATCTCGCCGCGGCTGGTCTGCTGCACGTAGCAATGCAGTGCTGACGAGCTCACCAATGGGTCGAGGAACGGTTTGAATGGCTGGGTGACCATCGCCTGCAGCGGGTAGGTGTGGATCGGCGCACGGATGCCGGCCTTGGCCATCAGCAGCGAGCTTGCGCCAGCCACCGCCTGCACCACACAGCCGCACTGCACGGTGCCGCGGTTGGTTTTGACGGCCTCGATGCGGCCATTGCGGATGACCAGGTCTTGCACTTCGGTCAGTTGGTGGATTTCCACCCCGCGCTTGGCGGCCTGCTTGGCGTAGCCCCAGGCCACGGCGTCGTGGCGGGCGGTAGCGCCATCGATGTGCCACAGGCCGGCGAGCACCGGGAGGTGGCCGGGGTCGAGGTTCAGGCTCGGTACCAGTTCGCGGATCTGCTGGCGGTCGATCATTTCGGTGCGCCCGCCAAAGTGCTTGTTGACCTCGGCGCGCTGGCGGAAGGCCCGCACGGTGGCGTCCGTATGCGCCAGGGTGAGCTGGCCGCGCTCGGAATACATGATGTTGAAGTCGAACTCGTTCGACAGCCCTTGGAACATCCGCACCGATTCCGCGTAAAAACGTACACCCTCGGAGGTCAGGTAGTTGGAGCGGATCACCGCCGTGTTGCGTGCGGTATTGCCGCCGCCCAGGTAGGCCTTTTCCAGTACGGCGACGTTGGTCACGCCGTGGTACTTGGCCAGGTAGTAGGCGATGGCCACGCCGTGGCCGCCGCCGCCGATGATCACCACGTCATAGTGTGGCTTGAGTTCACAGGGTGGCGGCAGGTCGACCTCCACCGGGTAGTCGGCGCTCAGGCCGTATTTCAGCAGGGCGAAAGGCATGAGGTGCGCTCCTGGTGGGCGGCCTGTTGCTGCAGGTCGAGGGCGAGCAGGGTGTTTTTCATCAGGTAGGCGATGGTCATCGGCCCGACGCCGCCGGGCACCGGGGTGATACCGGCCACTTGGGGCAGGGCGGCTGCGAAGTCGACATCGCCAACCAGGCGGCTGCGGCCGTCTTCCTCGATGCGGTTGATGCCGACGTCGATCACCACGGCGCCGGGCTTGAGCCAGTTGGCGCCGATCAACCGCGGCTTGCCGACCGCCGCCACCAGGATGTCGGCCTGGCGGCACAGTGCCGGCAGGTCGCGGCTGCGCGAGTGCACCACGGTGACCGTGCAGTCGGCCTGCAGCAGCAGGGCGGCCATGGGTTTGCCGACGATGCTGGAGCGGCCCACCACCACCGCGTGCTTGCCACGCAGCTCGCCGCAGGCATCGCGCAACAGGCGCATGCAGCCGCTTGGGGTGCAAGGGGTGAGCACGTCACGGCCTTGGGCCAGGCCGCCGACGTTTTCACTGTGAAAGCCGTCCACGTCCTTGAGTGGGCGGATGGCTTGCAATACGGCGTGTTCGTCGATGTGCGCCGGCAATGGCAGTTGCACGAGGATGCCGTTGACCGCATCGTCGCGGTTGAGGCGGTCGATCAGGGTCAGCAACTGGGCTTGGGTGGTGTCGGCCGGCAGGCGGTGTTCCAGCGAGCGGATGCCCACTTCCTCGGCACGCAGCACCTTGTTGCGCACATACACCTGGCTGGCAGCGTCGGCGCCCACCAGCACCACCGCCAGGCCCGGCTGCACGCCGCCCTGGCGCAGGGTGTGCACCTGCTCGCGTACCTCGGCCAGCACCCGCGCGGCGGTAGCCTTGCCGTCGATCAGCTTGACGCTGGGGATGGCGTTCATTTGAAGATCACCGTGCGGTCGTGGTTGAGGAACACCCGGTGTTCCAGGTGGTATTTCACGGCGCGGGACAGGGCGATGGTCTCGGTGTCCCGGCCGATGGCCACCAGGTCCTCGGGGGCGTAGGCGTGGTCCACGCGCTGCACTTCCTGCTCGATGATCGGCCCCTCGTCGAGGTCGCTGGTGACGTAGTGGGCGGTGGCGCCGATCAGCTTGACCCCGCGTTGGTAGGCCTGGTGGTAGGGTTTGGCGCCCTTGAAGCCGGGCAGGAAGGAGTGGTGGATGTTGATCGCCCGGCCCGACAGCTGGCGGCACAGGTCGTCGGAGAGGATCTGCATGTAGCGCGCCAGCACCACCAGCTCGGTGCCGGAGTCTTCGACGATGCGCATCAAGGCGGCTTCCTGTTCGGCCTTGGTGTCTTTGCTCACCGGCAGGTAGACGAAGCGGATGCCTTGGCGTTCGGCCATGGGGCGCAGGTCCAGGTGGTTGGACACTACGGCGGTAATCTGCATCTCCAGCTCGCCCTTGGCGTGGCGGTACAGCAGGTCGGCCAGGCAGTGGTCGAACTTGCTGACCATCAGCAGCACACGCATGGGCCGGGCGCTGCTGTGCAGGCTCCAGTCCATGTCAAAACGTTGCGCCACGTCGGCAAAGCCCGCTTCCAGTTGCGGCGTGTCACCGCTGACGCCGGTGTTGTAGCGGAACACGGCGCGCATGAAGAAGCGGCCGTTGTCCTCGTCGTCGAACTGCGCCATTTCGCTGATGTAGCAACCATGCTCGGCCAGGTAGGTGGTCACCGCGGCGACGATGCCGGACACGGCCGGGCAGCTGACGCGCAGGATGAAATGATCGGGAGCGGGATGCATGTCGGGTGGGCCTCGTGATGGAGTGGGGCAGGTCGGCACAAGGGCGGAATAATGTTTCTTGATGGGAATATAAATTTCCCTTGGGCAATTTATAGGCGAAGTGGGTGGGGGAGGTCTAGTGCATTCAGGAAATTTTTTATCCTGTCAGGAAATTTCAACCGGGCAGTTCGCAGTACCTTTGAAGGCGGACCTACCCGCGAAACGGCAACCACAGGCTATGCTTGCCCCATGACCACCCCGCCTCCTGTACGCCAACCGTGCCCCCCTGGCGCCTGTGACTGCGGCCGCGAACAGCTTACCGGCCAGCCGCCCGTGGCCCAGCGCATCCTCCTGCTCACCCGCCAGGAAGAGAAACGCCTGCTCGAACGGCTGGAAAACCTCAAGGACCTGGAAGACCTGCAACGGCTACAACAACGGATGTACGAAAACCTCGGCATCCGCGTGCACATCGCCCCCGGCTTCAACGAGGTACGCACCATGCGTGGCATCGTCATCGAACTGGACGCCCAGCCCGGGCTTTGCCGCAAGACCCGTCAGTCGATCCCGGCCGCAATTCGACGGGGGTTGGAGCGCAATCCGCAGGTGGCATTCCGGTTGCTGGATGCCCATGACTTGTTGCGCGATGGTTGAAGCCTAATTTTTCCGAAGTTTCCTACGTCTACCTGAGAGCCCTCCTACGCCAAGGCGCGTAACGGGACCTATCACTCAAGGAGACAGGCAATGACTTCCGTATTCGACCGCGACGATATCCAGTTTCAGGTAGTGGTCAACCACGAAGAGCAATATTCCATCTGGCCCGACTACAAGGCCATCCCCAACGGCTGGCGCGCCGTGGGCAAGAGCGGCCTGAAGAAAGACTGCCTGGCCTACATCGACGAGGTCTGGACCGACATGCGTCCGCTGAGCCTGCGCCAGAAAATGGCTGAAGCTGCCGCCCAGTGACCACGCTCAACCTGCTGTGCCTGCCTTATTCGGGCGCCAGCGCCATGGTCTACAGCCGCTGGCGGCGCAAGCTGCCGGCCTGGTTGCAGGTGCGGCCGGTGGAGTTGCCCGGGCGTGGCGCGCGTATGGGCGAGCCGTTGCAAACTGACATGCAGGCCCTGGCCCGGCAACTGGCCGCCGAGCAACGCCTGGCCACCGCCGCGCCGTATGCGCTGCTGGGTCACAGCCTGGGTGCGCTGCTGGCATTCGAGCTGGCCCATGAATTGCGCGCGCTGGGCTGCCCGCCACCGCTGGCGCTGTTTGCCTGCGGCACGGCGGCACCCACCCGGCGTGAAGATTACGACGGCAAGAACTGGCGCGAGCCCAAAAGCGACGATGAGCTGAAAAGCGAGTTGCGCGAGCTCAACGGCACCCCGGAAGAGGTACTGGCCAACGCTGAACTCATGGGGCTGACCCTGCCAATCCTGCGCGCCGATTTCATGATGTGTGGCCGTTATGCGTATCGCCAGCGGCCCACCCTGCCGTGCCCGCTGCACGTAATGGGCGGTGACGCGGACCGGGCGAGCGAGGAGCAACTGTTAGCCTGGCGCAAAGAAGGCCACAGCCATTTTTCGTTGCACATGTTTCCCGGTGGCCACTTCTTCCTGCATGAGCATGAAGAGGCGTTCCTTGCGACGCTGACCGAGCATTTGCAAGGTGCCCGTCAGCCTGTTGCGTCACTGTCTGTCAACTGAGCAGGACTGGGCTGACAGACGCTGCCCTGCCAGGCCGGTTCAACTGGCGCCTCGTTCATTCCTTACGTGGTGCCAACATGACATTGCATTGCGCGGTATCGCGCCTTGGCTTGGTAAATACCTCCCAGCCAATGCCGATCTGTTCCCCCAAAGGCTGTCGACTGCTGGTTCAGGGTGACATGCTCTACTGCTTCTATCTGGGCGACGACTGCCAGGTAATGATGACGTCCAGGCACGCGCTGGGTTCCTGGAGCGTTCCCGTCGAGCTTGGGATCCAGAGTTTCTCCGGCTTGCCTGCCGTGTATACCTTCAAGGGCAGGATTTACGTCTACTCCAGTGCAGAAATCGGCTTGCTGCCCACCGGGGGAAATCGCTCCAGGTTACTGAGTTGGACGCCTGGCGAAGAGATCCGGCTCGATGAGATGACCTTGAACGTGTATGGGGCTCCGTCTGTTGCAGAGCGCAATGGCAAGCTTTATCTGTTCTGGCGCAATTCTGGTTTTGGCGAGTTGCGTTGGGCTACCTCTTCATTAGGCGATGAGTGGCACAACGCCGGTTATATCCGGCCGCAAGGCATGGGCCAGTCGCTTGCGCGTTCAGCCTGGGACCCTGTTGTTTGTCTGTACCAGCGTCTTTTGCATGTGTTCTACCAGACTAAGCAAGGGCTGGCGCTGATCAGGTTTGACGGCGAAACGGGCTGGAGCCGTGGTCAGCTTCTGATCGACAAAACCTATCACTACATGCCAGCCGTATTCGTGCACGACGGCTTGCTCACCTTGGCATTCGCCAACCTGTCCAGCCCGGACGCAACCGTATCAGTGACCACGCCACCCGATGAACAGACGATGGGTAACATCCATGAATCTGACGTGCAGGGTACGCTTGATCTCGTTCGCTACGACGGCAATGCACTCGGGTTGGTTGACCGGAGTATCGGAGTACTGGTCAAGGGGGCACCTTCTGCTGCCGTGCTGGCAGGTGACCTGTATGTGGTTTTCCCCTCTGAGTAAGCCAAGCAGACTTTCAAGCAGGGGGAGACCATGCCTGTCGACAGCAGTATCCGCGCAAGGGCTGGGCGTTTGACCCAAACACTCAGTCGTGCCCAGTTCTATCTTGAACTTGAGCGTCTTTTTCGCGAACTCTTTCAATTACTCAATTCCGCGCCGGCCGATGCAGCTCACTCGGCAGCGTTTGTCAGCTATCACATTTCAGCCGAGTTCATGCGCAGCAGTAACCAGCTGCAACAGTTACAGGCCGCACAGGACCACACTGAGCTGCTGCAAAGCCTGTACAACGACCCGGTGATTATTACCAGCCTGCAGGCCGCTTCACGTGAGCAGAGCCTTGCAGTACTGCTGCGGGTGTACAACATCCATCACGCGCTCATCATGGCAGGGCTGCAGTTCGACAATGGCCCTCAGGTTCTGGACGCCCATGACGCCTTGCGCATGCTGCGCATCGCGGTCACCGCAGCTTGGGGCCCATGGCGTGCAAGCATCGCGCTCAGGGGGGGCATCACCAGCTATCACCGGGCAAGGTTGTACAACTCGGGCACCGGTGTTCAGGCCGTGATTGGCTGGCAGCGCGGCTCTGGCCCTAACGTGCCGGTGCGTGTGGCAACGTTCAACATGCAGGGGGTTTCGGCGTTTCAGACCGACAAGTTCCGGGCTCATCTGCTGCAGCACATCCGCCAGCACCACGTGATCGCGCTGCAGGAAGCAGGGGTGCCACCCATTTCCGCACGGCACGAGGCCCAATTATCGATCAACGATCAGTTTGGCGTTGCCCACGAAGTTAACCGTTGGCGGTGGGAGGCCGGCACTGCTGGCCGTATGGAAAACTACATGCTGTATTACCTGGAAGTTGATCGGCAGCGTGTACGCCTGGCGTTGATGGTGGGCAGCGATGTGACTGTAACCGGTGTGACGGTTATTGCCGACGGCGCCCGGTCGCTTGCCGGGTTGCAGTCCCCGAGGCCCGTATTGGGGTTACGGATAACGCTGCCAGGGCTGAACGCCGAGATGACGGTGTACAGCTTCCACGCGATTTCGGGGGGCGGCCCTAACAGCCCGAGGGTCTTGCGCGAAGTGGCCTGGCACACCGACACACCGTTCATGTTGCTGGGCGACTTCAATCGCGACCCGCGCGCCCCGGCGCCTGCCCATCCGAACAGCCGCAACTGGGTTTCTCCGCAGGGGATCGCCGAGCTGGTGCCTGCAGCGGGGCCCACGCATCCCAGTAACCGGCCGACATACATGCTCAACTATTCGCTGGCCTATGGCATGGCCGTGCCGGCAGCACCTGGTCAAGTGCTGGCCTTGATGGATTCGGACCATCGCATGGTGTCGTTTACATTCACCTTCTGCGACTGATTGACGTGGCGGCATGCCTGGGCGAGGCTAACGGTTTTTCAGGTAAGGCACACACAATGTTGATTGACGCTCTCAACACCATATCCTGCTCGAGTGGCATGGTCGGTGAGCAGCCCTGAACGCGCGGCCGTTGGCGGCAGGGCTGATGGCCCTGGCGCTGCTGCAGGGCTGCGCCGGGCGCCGCGAAGAGGCGCCTGAGGCCGACCCGGCCAAGGTGCGTGCGCAGCTTGTGCACCTGCTGCCTGCCCAGGCCAAAGACCGTGAAGGTTGGGCCAGGGATATCCAGCAGGCCTTCGAGGCCCAGCGCATCACGCCGAGCAAGAGCAACCTGTGCGCGGTGCTGGCGGTGACCGAGCAGGAATCGACCTTCAACGCCGACCCGCAGGTACCCAACCTGGGCCGCATTGCCCGCGCCGAAATCGACCGCCGCGCGGCACGCCTGCACATCCCGCGCTTGTTGGTCGATGGCGCGTTGAATACCACTTCGGGTAACGGCAAGACGTACCAGCAACGGCTGCTTGCCGTGCGTAGCGAAAAGCAGCTCAGCGCCCTGTACGACGAGTTCATTGCGCGCCTGCCGCTGGGCAAAACCTTGCTCGATGGCCTCAACCCCGTGCACACGGGCGGGCCGATGCAGGTCAGCATCGATTTTGCCGAGCTGCATGCCAGGGATTACCCCTACACCTATGAAGGCACGATCCGTCAGGAGGTGTTCAGCCGACGCGGGGGCATGTATTTCGGGATTGCCCATTTGCTGGGCTACCCGGCCAGTTACGAGCGCCCGCTGTACCGGTTTGCCGACTTCAATGCGGGGTGGTACGCCAGCCGCAACGCGGCCTTTCAGGCGGCGCTGAACAAGGTCACCGGGGTGTCGCTGGCGCTGGACGGGGACTTGATCGCCCCTGGGGCGATCATGCCCGGCAACACCGAGCAGGCGGCGCGCAAGCTGGGGGTGAAGCTGGGGTTGCGCAACAACCAGATTCGCAATCAGCTGGAGCTGGGGGACCGCCTGGCGTTCGAGGACAGCAAACTGTATAGCGGGGTGTTTGCCCTTGCCGACGCGGCGGCGGGCAAACCGGTGCCGCGGGCGGTGTTGCCGGGGATCGAACTGAAGAGCCCGAAGATTACCCGCAAGCTTACAACCGCGTGGTTTGCGGGGCGGGTGGATGAGCGGTATCAGCGGTGCATGAAGCGGTAGGGGTTTTTGCCTGTGCGGGCCTCATCGCGGATGAATCCGCTCCTACAGGGGAAGCACAACCTGTAGGAGCGGATTCATCCGCGATGAGGCCCGCACAGGCAAAGATCACCCTTCGCTCAGTGCCCCAACAACCTGATCAACACTGGCCTTCAACCCTGCCACTGCATCCTCTGGATCACTCTCTACCACCAGCAGCTTGGCCCCTGAGGCCTTGATCACCTCGGCCACCGCCGCATCCGGCTGGCGGTGGTCCAGCACCAGCGCCACATCCTGGGCCTTGAGGTTTTCGCCCAGCGCCTTCAGCGCTGCCGCATCCCAGGCGCCATCCACCGGCAGCGGCTGCTCCACCACATCCAGGTTCAGCCCGCTGGCCAGGTACCCCAAGCGGTCGGACAGGCTCACCACGCTCAGGTTGTCCACCTCGGCCAAACGCGTCTGGCTGTTGGCCGTCAACTCCAGCAACTGGCGCTTGAGCCCCGCCAGGTTGCCCTGGATCTTCGCCTTGTCTGTCGGCGCCAACCGCTCCAGGTCATTGGCCACCACATCGGCCATGCGTCCCAGGTTGGTCGGGTTGAGCCAGGGGTAGGCGCCGTACGCGTCGTCCCCGGTCACGGCAATGCCCGGCAACGCACCGTCCACCGGCCGGGCGGCATCAATTTCGACGATGCGGATGTTGCTGCGCCGCGCCATCGGGTACAGCGGGTCGTCACGCCAGATCGAGCGCACGCCGATCACCGCGTCGGCGTTTTGTGCGGCCTTGGCCAGGCTGGCACCGCCACGGCTGCTGAAGTACGACGGCTGGCGGCTGGCCGGCAGGTTGGCCGGGGCGGCACGCTTGAGTTGCACGGCGGTGCCGTTGAGCAGCGCGCTGGCCAGGCTGTGGGTCACCGGCAGGGTGGTGAGCACCTCGGTGGCCAAGGTGAGCGAGGGCAGGCCGGCCAGCGTCAAGGCCATGGTTAGCTGTTTCAGGTTCATGCCGGGTTTCCTTGCAGGCGGGGAACGAGGGCGCGGGCCAGTGCGGCAAGGGCGAAGCACAGGCCGGCCACCAGAATGATCGCGGCGCCGGACGGCACCGGCAGGTCGAACACGATTGGCAGCAGGATGCCCAGCAACGTGCTCACCGTGGCAATCAGCACCGAGATGAAGAAAAAGCCCTTCAGCGACTGGCTGACCAGCCGTGCGGCTGCGGCCGGGATCACCAGCAGCGCCCCCACCAGAATGGCACCGATCACTTTTACCGATGCCACGGTAACCAGGGTCACCAGCACCACGAACAGGTAGTCCAGAGTCTTCACCGCCACCCCGCGTACGGCGGCCAGTTGCGGGTTGAAACTGGCCAGCATGATGCGGTTGTACAGCGGCAAGGCCAGGGCCAGTACCAGGATGGCGACGATGCCCAGCACCACCAGGTCCTGCGCGCTGACGGTCAGTACCGAGCCGAACAGCACGTTTTCGAGGATGTGCACGTTGATCTTGCCGGCCAGCATCAGCAGCAGGCTCGCGCCCAGTGCCAGCGACACCGACAGGAACACGCCGATCAGCGTGTCTGGCGACAGCCCGGTGCGGTTACGCAAAAAGTTCAGCAGGATGCCGAACAGCAGGCAATAGCCGAACAGGCTGCCGTAAGGGCCGGTATAGGGTTCGCCAAGCAGGATGCCGATGGCCACGCCGGTGAGCGCGGCATGGCCGACCGCTTCAGAGAAGAAGGCAAAACGCTTGACCACCACCAGGGTGCCCAGGCCACCGAGTACGGGGCCGATCATCAGGCCAGCCAGCAGGGCGTTGATTACGAAACCGTAGGCCAGCGCCTCCGGCAGGTAGCCAGCGCTGGCCCATTCCTGGACCAGTTGGCGGAATGCTTCATAACTCATCAGGCGAGGCTCTCGCTGCGCGGGTGGACAGAGAACAGGCTGAGCAGCCGCTCGGGCGTCAGGGCCTGGGCGGGCGGGGCGTCGAACAGCACCTGGCGGCTCAGGCCGGTTACGCGGTCGGCCAGGCGCAGCACGGCTTGCAGGTCGTGCTCAATCCACAGCACGGTGGTGCCGGCCTGGCGCCAGCTGTGCAGCAGTTGCTCGAACACCTGTATGCCTGCTTCGTCGAGGGCCGACATCGGCTCATCGAGCACCAGCAATTGCGGCTCGGGGATCAGCCCCTGGGCCAGCAACACCCGCTGGCGCTCACCGCCGGACAGCGCGCCCATGCGCCGTTTGCGCTTGTCGAGCATGCCGACCCGGGCCAGTGCCGCGTCGATGGCCGGTTGCACCCTGCGCGACAGGCCCAGGAAGGCCGGGCGCCGCTGGCACATGGCGGCCATGAAGTCGTCCACGGTCATCGGCAGGCCGCGGTCGAATTCCAGCGCCTGGGGCACGTAGCCGATCACTTCGCGCTCGCCGGGCCAGTGCAGGGTCAACTGGCCCTGGTGCGGCATTTGCCCGAGCAGGGTCTTGATCAGCGAGCTCTTGCCGCCGCCATTGGGGCCGACGATGGCATGCACGCTGCCGGCGGCGACGTTGAAGCTGACCTGTTCGAGGATGCGCGTGCGCCCCAAGGTCAGGTCGATGCCGACAAAGTCGATGCGTGGCCCACTGGCGCCGGTCAGGTTGGCGGCAGCGGTCATGCGCGGTTCTCCTGGATGGCGCGCACCACGGTGTCGAGGTTGCGCTTCATCTCCACTTCGTACTTTTCCTTGGTGTATTCGCCGTAGGAAATGTGCGTCAGCGGGTACAGGCGTACACCCGACTCACGCTGGATGGTCTCGACATAGGCGGAAGGGAAGTCCATCTCCGAGAAAATCACTTTCACGTCCAGCGCCTTGAGCTGGTCGATGGTCTTTTTCAGCTGTGCCGGGCTTGGCTCGATGCCGTGGGCCGGCTCTACCACTGCCGTCACTTCCAGGCCAAAGTCGCGCACCAGGTAGTCGTAGGCGGCATGGATGGTGGCCACGCGGAACGTTGCGCTCGGGGCTTCGGTGACCTTTGCCAGGGCTTCGGCACGCAGGGCGCGCAGTTTCTTGGCGTAGGCGCGGGCATTCTGGGTGTAGAGCTTGGCGTTGTCCGGGTCGAGCTTGCCCAGTTCGCGGGCAATGTTGTTGACCTGGGCGATGGTGGTGCTGATTGACAGGAAGGTGTGCGGGTTCACCACCTTGCCGGCGCCGCGTGCTGCGATGCCGGTGGCGGCCAGCAGCGGCACGTTCTGGTTGGCTTCAATGGTGGCGATGCCGGGTTTTTCGCTGGCCGCAATCATGCGGTCGGCGAAGTCGTCATGGCCCACGCCATTGAGCACGATCACGTCGAGGGTGCCGATGCGCTTGATGTCTTCGGCGCGCGGCTCGTAGGCATGCGGGTTGAAGCCTGCGGGAATCAGTGGCACCACCTCGGCTTTGTCGCCGACGATGTTGGTCACATAGCTGTAGTAAGGGTGCAGGGTGATGCCGATGCGCAGGGGCTTACCGGTGTCGGCCAGGGCCAGCAGCGGGAAGGCGCAGGCCATCAGCAGGGCGAGGGCGGAACGCAACATGAAGGAATTCCTTGGGTTCAGTGACGGTGTTCGCGGGTGACCCCGGCGTCGTAATGGCTGACCACTTGCTGCCAGCCGGCGGCAATCAGCGCGGCCTGGCCTAAATCGTCAGGGGTGACGGCAGCGCTGTCGCGGCGCAGCCACACGTCGACCTGGGCGTGGTCGTCGGTGGGCACGATCATCAGGAAGCTGCCAGCCACTTCGGGGGCCTGGCTGCGGCCCAGGTACGCGCCGGTGCCCAGCCAGGCCCACTGATGGGCACCACGGCTTTGGCTGCCGGCATCCACCACGAACGGCGGCAGCCCTTCTTCGGCCAGCACGTCCACACTTGGCACGCTGGCGCTTTCTTCGCGCAGCAATCGGATTTCATCGAAGGCCACCCGCAGGTCGGTGTAGATGCCTTGCTCGGCGGCGGTGAGGTCGCGGCGGGCGTCGATCTGGTGGCTGGCGATGGCCTGCTCGTCCTCGCGTTCGCCGCGCAGCAGCACCACGGTGGCGGCCAGCACCACGATCAGCAGGCTGGTCAGCAGCACATAGAGGGTTTCGTGCCCGGCACCGGCAGGGCGTACAAGTTGGGCGCGGCTCATGGGGCGATATCGGCGTGGTCGACTTCCACGACGTGGCCGGGGCCGGCGTCGAACAGCACGTAGAACTCACCGTCCGGGCGCTTGAATGTGAGGGTGGAGTCCTCACCCAGCTTGCCTTTGACCAGCATCTGTTCGTCGTAGCCGATCACGTCCAGGGTCACGCCCGGTGCGCCACTGCCGTCCGAGAAACCACCGGTGCATTTCACCTGGCCGCCATCGATGGGCTCGCAATCGCACATCGGGTTGTGGGCCAGGGCCGGCCCAGCCGCCAAGGCCAGCAAGGGCAGGGCGAGCCTGCGGATAACGTGCTTCATGGTTTGCCTCCTTGTTTCTCGAGCCAGGCCACGGTGGCCGGCGAAGCTTTTGCCAGGGGGACGGATGCCTGGTGCATGCTGCCATCCCAGCCTTCGATGCTGATCCAGATTTGCGCATCGGTGCGGGTGCGCGGCGGGATCGGCAGGTTGGTGCCCATGCGGTATGGCGCGCCGAAGAAGATCGTGCCGGCGGCGCGCAGGCTGCGCGGTTTGCCGATGCGCAGGTACACCGCTTTAACGCCGTTGATGCAGGTTTTGCACAGCGAAGCGTTGAACTGCTTGAAGTAACCGGCCGGGCCATCGGCCCGCGGGGCTTCACTGCGCAGCTCGGCCAGGTCCAGGCTGTAGGGGCCGACCTGGATGTCGCGAATCGGGGTGGCGCCCAATCCCGCATCGCCGCGGAACAACGCGGCGTCGGCGAAGTACTTGGGCATGAAACCCAAGGGGATGAGGATCAGCAGAATGTTCAGGTGGAAACGCCACTTCAGCCACCACGTTTTCAGGGGCTGGGCGGGCAGGGGTTGGGCCTGGCTCATGGGCGGATCTCCACGGGGGTGTCGGCATTGGCCGCGCGCGGGGCGCGTTCACTGCGCTTGAGGGCGGCGGCAGTGGCCTGGGCGGTGCGTTTGGTCCAGATCAGCAGGCCGCTGAACACCATCAGGGTCAGGACCAGGCCGAAGAAGAACCAGATCAGCTTGATCGGCAAACCACCGAAGTCGCCGGTGTGCAGCGGCCGCATCGATTCGGTGACGAACTCCAGGCCGCTGCGGTCGCTGATCAGGAACTGGCTGTCGACGTTACGGGTGTATGGGTTGACGGTGGCGCTCTGGTTCATCAGCGGGTACCAGCCAGGGCCAGACAGGTTGATGTGGCTGTAGGCGGTGGCGGGCAGCATGACGGCGTTGATTTCCAGGCCCGGTACCGCCAGGCCGGCAATGCGTGCGGCCTCGTCCAGATCGATGCGTGGCGCCGGGCTGCCATCGGGCGTTTGTGGCACGTCTTCGCGGGCGATGACCGGCACCACCGGCCGGGTGGAAATGGTGATGTGGTTGTCGAACAGAATGGCCTGGATCAGGAACCAGGTGCCGGTGATGGAAATGACGGCAATGAACCAGATCGACCAGACGCCGGCCAGGCGGTGCAGGTCGCCCCAGAAAATACGTGGGCCATGGCCTGTACGGATGGGTTTGAAGAAACCCTTCCAGAACTTCTTGTACACCACCAGGCCGGTTACCAGCGATGCCAGCATCGGCAGGCCCAGCAATGACACCAGGTACCAACCCCAGCTGAAGCCGTTGGTGAACGGCACCAGCCACCAGCCGTGCAAGGCGCGGGTGAAGGCTTCGAAGTTGAAGTCGGGCACTTTGCCCTGAATGGCGCCGGTATACGGGTTGACATAAAGCGTCGGGCTGGTGCCGTCTGGGTAGGTCACGCCGGCCGTGATGGCAAAGTGCGAGCCGTCCGGTTGCCGCAGGGAGCGTATCACCATGTCTGGCTCGGCCTTGTGCAAGGCGTTGGCCAACTGCTGAAAACTGAGCCGTTCGTTGGCGTCATCTGGCTTGTTGGCGCGCACATCAGGGTTGGCCAGCCAGACGATCTCTTGGCTGACCACGGCGAGCATGCCGGTAAAACACACGATCAGCACGAAGAACCAGATCGGCAAGGCGAGCCAGCTGTGGATGAGGAACCACAGCTTGGACTTGGATTTTTTCGGTGATTTGGCCATCGGACGGTCTTCTGAAAATGAGGGTCGAACACACGCCCAACCAATGAGGGCTGCACTATTAAGGACGAATGAGAATGAAAATCCTGCCAAATTAAATGCAAGCAAATGTTTCAGAAATGACAAGCCGACCTGACGCGCGTGGCGTGAGGTCGGCTTGGGGTATTGCGCGGGGCGTATCAGGCGCTTGTCAGCGCTACCGCCGGTTGGGCCTTGCCATGCAGGCGCGCCAAGTCCTGGTAGAGCGCCTGGCCGATTTCGGCTGCACGTGCGGGCAGCACCGACAATAGCGTATCGCTCAGGCCGTGGCTGTTCTCGCAGAAGCCTTGCAGGTACACCGACGCGTGCAGGTCCGGGCTGGCCAGCATGCGGTAGTGGCGGTCGACGGTGAAGTCTTCGAGGTAGCCGGCCAGTGGGGCCAACAGGTCGCGATGGGAGC
This sequence comes from Pseudomonas sp. PSKL.D1, assembly GCF_028898945.1. NCBI lineage: Bacteria > Pseudomonadati > Pseudomonadota > Gammaproteobacteria > Pseudomonadales > Pseudomonadaceae > Pseudomonas > Pseudomonas sp. PSKL.D1. The sequence goes on along the minus strand of NZ_CP118607.1, from coordinate 3,705,832 downwards.
GGCGTTCGTAACCGGTGGCGAGGATCACGGCATCGTAACGGTGGGTCTGGTGCTGGCCGGTGGCCAGGTCGCGCAGGGTCAGTTCAATGCTGTCGCGGGTGGCCACCACCGCTTCTATGTGACGGCGGCACAGCACGTTGTGGCGGAACTGGTGTGACACTTTCTGGCGATAGAGGATGCCGTAAATGCGCTCGATCAGGTCAAGGTCGACCACCGAGTAGTTGGTGTTGTGGTATTCGCCCACCAGCTTGGCCCGTTGGTCGGCCGGCTCGTTGAAGACCAGGTCGGTGTAGTCGGGCGAGAAGATCTCGTTGACAAACGGGCTGTCGTCGGCCGGCTTGAGGGCCGAGCCGCGCAGTACCATGTCTACCTTGACCGACGGGTAGCTGTCGTTGAGGTCAATGAAGGCTTCGGCAGCGCTCTGGCCCGAGCCGATGACTGCAATGCGCATCGGCTTGCCCGCCGAGCACGCCAGCTTGTTAAGGCTGCTGAGGTACTGGGAGTGGTGGAAAACGCGGGGGTCGTCCTTGAACGCGCCGAACTTTTCCGGGATTTTCGGCGTGCCGCCGGTGCCGACCACCACCGAGCGGGTGCGGCGGCTTGTTTCGCGGCCTTGCGGGTCGCGCGATACCAGGCGCAGGTGCTGCACCCGGCCTGCCTTTACTTCCGGCTCGATGCGCAGCACTTGCTCACCGTACACGGCCTGGCTGGCGAAATGCTCGGCTGCCCAGCGCAGGTAGTCGTTGTACTCCAGGCGGCAGGGGTAGAACGTGCCCAGGTTGATGAAATCGGCCAGGCGCCGCTTTTGGTGCAGGTAGTTCACAAAACTGTAAGGGCTGGTGGGGTTGCGCAGCGATACCAGATCCTTGAGGAACGAAATCTGCAACTCACTCTGGGTGGCCAGGGTTTCACCGTGCCAGCGGTAGTCCTGCTGCTTGTCGATGAACAGTGCGTCGAGGGCATGGCCTTGGGTCTGGGCAAGCTCTTCCAGGGCGATGGCCAAGGCCAGGTTGGACGGGCCGAAGCCCACCCCGATCAAGTCCTTGATGGTTTCCGGGTTTGAAGACTGGCTCATGGCTGCGATTCCATAAAAGTCGATTGGGGACGCCCGCCGGGTGTCCGGCTCCTGCGTAGGTACATGGGTTGGAACGAGCCACGGGGCGGGGAATTTACTGGTGGATCGTGCACCGTTGGCCGAGTGGGCCTAAAGATGTGCGCCAGGCCGCCGATACGCAGGCCAACGAAAAGACCCATTCGAGGTCAGGGAGAAGGGCATGGCAGGTATCACGGCAGTCACCATCAACACCCCGTCAGTACAGGCTGCAAGCACCGCTCAGACGGCCGACAGCACCGAGGCCGAAAAGACTGAAGGCACCCAGGCCACCACAGAGGCGTCGGGTACTTCGAAGCCGCAGGGCGGCGGTGGGGCTGCGCAGAGCGACGACAGCACCGAAGCGGCGCATATCAAGCAATTGCGGGAAATGATCAAGAAGCTGCAGAAGCAGCTGGCTGAAGAGCAGAAGCAACTGGCCGACATTTCGGCGCAGAACATGGAAGAGACCGCCAAAGTCGCGGCGGTAAGTGCCAAACAGGCCAGTATTGCGACGATCAATGGCCAGATCCTGCAGGCCACCGCGCAGTTGCTCGAAGCGCTGCAGGAAACCGGTGGCAGCAGTGCCGGGACGATGGTCGATACGCAGGTTTGAGGTAATCAGGCGCGGTTGATCCGCGCCTGAATCCGAAGGCTTTACTCCGCCGCCAGCCGGCTCTTGTTCTGCCGGTCCGACTTGTACTGCATCGCTACCGCCGGTGCTGGCTTGGCCGCGCCGGTTTCCAGCCACTGGCGCATGCGGCTGGCATCGGCGAAGTGGGTGTACTTGCCGAACGCATCGAGGATCACCATGGCCACCGGGCGGTTGTCCATGCGGGTGAGCAGCACCAGGCAGTGACCAGCCTCGTTGGTGAAGCCGGTCTTGGTCAGTTTGATATCCCAATTGCTCTTGTTCACCAGGTGGTCGGTGTTCCGGAAGCCCAGCGTGTAGTTGGGCTTGCGGAAGGCCACGGTTTTTTCGCGGGTGGTCGACAGCTCGCTCAGCATCGGGTACTTGCGCGAAGCCATCAGCAGCTTGGCCAGGTCGCGGGCGGTGGACACGTTCTGGGTCGAAAGGCCGGTCGGCTCCACGTAGCGGGTGTGCGCCATGCCCAGGCTGCGGGCCTTGGCGTTCATCGCCTTGATGAAGGCTGGGTAGCCGCCGGGGTAGTGGTTGGCCAGGGTGGTGGCGGCGCGGTTTTCAGACGACATCAACGTGATCAGCAACGTTTCGCGGCGGTTGAGCTCGCTGCCCAGGCGTACCCGCGAGTAGACGCCTTTCATGTCCGGGTTGTTGGCGATGGTCATGGTGAGCATCTCATCCATCGGCAGCTTGGCATCCAGCACTACCATCGCTGTCATCAGCTTGGTTACCGAGGCGATGGGCACCACCCGGTCAGGGTGGCTCGAATACAGTTCCTGATTGGTGTTCAGGTCGATCAGCAGAGCGCTGCCGGAGGCCAGATGCAGCTTGGACGGGTCGCGTTGAACCTGGGCCGGGGGTTGTGCAGCAGCGGTCGACGGGAGGGTCGCAGTACCTGTGAGCAACAGCAGCAGGCTGAGGATGGACAGGGAAGTTTTCACGTTGAGGCTCACTAAAAGTTGGTATGTCGTTGGCTGTGCAAGGGTTTTCCCCCTAAAAACGCTCGCATTCTGGAGTATGGCTCAAGCGCTGTCGATTGCTCGTTTAGTCGACCTGTCGAAATGAAGAAAGCTTCATGCTGTAACGGTTATCCCAGCTCCGTTCGTCGGGTTGTGCGGGCAAAAAAAGACCCGCAACGAGGCGGGTCGGAAGAGGCGTAGGGAGCAACGCACAACAAATTCGATCAGGCGACCAGGCAATCGGCCTGCATCCGCTCAGCCAGGGCCTGGGCCGAGGCGCGGGAGGCCATCGGGCCGCTTACCGCTTCGCCGTTGAGCACCAGGTACCAGCACGCCAGCAGGCCCTTTTCACGCAGGGTAGTGGGGACGGCACTGCCGACAACGGACATGATCTGGATAGTGGCCATGTGGACCTCCTGTGAAACATGGCCCTACCTTACGCAGTCGCCAGGTCGCTTTGAAATCAACGTGCTCAATAGTGCTCATTAACTTTTTCAACGGTTACCAGCGCGGCGGGCCGTAATACGCCGGCGGTGGCCCGTAAGGGCGGTAGCCGGGCGGGGGCGGCGCGGGTACGTAGTAAGGCTGGTAGTAAACCGGTGGCGGCGGCGTTTGCACGTAGACCGGGGCGGGCGGGTAGTACACCGGCTGGCGTTCAACGTACACGGTGCGGTCGCGGCCGCCATAAACCGTGGCCCCGACCACCGCACCGACCACGGCCGCGCCGACCAAGGGGCCTGGGCCATACCAGCCATGCCCGCCACCGCCATGGGCAGCAGCTTGCCCGCTGATGGCCAGCGCACCGACCAGCAGGGCGATTCCGGGGAGAAAACGGTTCATGTGAAGTCCTCGCAAGGCAGCCCCACGCTTGGGGCCTTACTACTATGACTGCGGGCTCTGTAAGGTGAGCACAGGGAAAGGGTAAAGGTTGTGTAAGGGACGACCAGCGGTGTGGTCTGGTAGGCTGCACAAACGATTCAGTCATGAGGATGATGCAGGTTATGCCGACAACTCCCAGCAGAGACACCGTGCTGTGCATTTCCCTGGCCGGCCGGCCCGGTACCTTTGGTGTTCGCTTTCATAACCACCTGTACCAGCAGTTGGGGCTGGACTATTACTACAAGGCCATGACCACCGATGACCTGCCAGCCGCTGTGGGCGGTATCCGTGCCCTGGGCATTCGCGGCTGTGGCGTATCGATGCCGTACAAAGAGGCGTGCATGGCGCTGGTGGATGAAATCGACCCGTCCGCGGCGGCCATCGAGTCGGTGAACACGCTGGTGAACACGGCCGGCCACCTGAAGGCCTACAACACTGATTATCTGGCGGTGCGCCAATTGCTGGAGCAGCATCAGGTGGCCCCGAGCACCGCCTTTGCCCTGCGTGGCAGTGGTGGCATGGCCAAGGCAGTGGCCGGCGCCTTGCGCGATGCCGGCTTTGCCGAAGGCATCATCGTGGCCCGCAATGAGCAGGCCGGGCAGCAGTTGGCGGACAGTTGCGGCTATCGCTGGGTACGCGAGCTGGGCGATGTGTGCCCGCCGATGTTGGTGAATGTGACCCCGATCGGGATGGCCGGCGGGCCGGAGGCCGAACAGCTGGCATTCAATGAGCAGGCCATCGCGGCAGCCGAGCGGGTGTTCGATGTGGTGGCGATGCCGGCGCAGACGCCGCTGATTCGGCGCGCGCAGGCGTTGGGCAAACCGGTGATTACCGGGTTGGAAGTGATTGCCTTGCAGGCGCTGGAGCAGTTTGTGCTGTACACCGGGGTGCGGCCCACGCGGGAACAGGTGGACTTGGCTGTCGCGTTTGCCCGGGAAGGCTAGGTTGGTTGTGCCGGCCCCTTCGCGGCTAAAGCCGCTCCCACAGGTTCAGTGCTTACCTCAAGGCATGCGCAATCCCTGTGGGAGCGGGTTTTACCCGCGAAGAGGCCGGCACAGTTTCATTACAACTTGTGCCGTTTATCCAACTGCTCATCCACCAACGCCCGCCCATGGGCCAGCGACACATGCTGGGCATTCTCCAGGTCGGCGAAAAACTTCATCGGCATCGAAAACCGCTTGCTGGTATGCCCTTCAGGGTCGGTGATCAGGCACCCGGCGGCATAGGGCAGGGGGGAGTCGGGGTGGGGCATCACGCTGGCGGTGATGGTGTGGTCGCGGTATTCACAGTGAAGAGATTGCATCGTCCTTACCTCGCTGTGGCTCTGGGAGCTGTTACTTCCATATACCACAGCGAGGGGCCAGGAGTTCCCGGCCCGATGAACGTCAGCCTTTGAGTTCGGTCGGCTGGATCACTTCAACCCAGTAGCCATCCGGGTCTTTCACGAAGGCCAGGTGGTTCATGCGGCCATCCTGCAGGCGCTTCTGGAACGGCACGTTAAGGGCCTCGAAGCGTGCGCAGGCTTCGCGTACGTCCGGCACCGAAATGCAGATGTGGCCAAAGCCGCGCGGGTCGGCGTTGCCGTTGTGGTAGGCGAAATCCACGTCATCTTCGGTGCCGTGGTTGTGGGTCAGTTCCAGCACGCCCGGGATCGATTTCATCCACTGGTGGCGTGCGGCGTCATCGGCCGGGATTTGCGCCGGGTCGACCAGGGCCAGGAAGTACAGGCTGAAGGCGGCTTCCGGGAAGTCACGCTTGTCGACAAGGCTGAAGCCCAGCACGCGGGTGTAGAAGTCCAGCGACTGTTCGATGTTCTTCACACGCAACATGGTGTGGTTGAAAACGAACTGGGCGGTGGCGGCGTCCGGTTTGGCGGTGACGCCCGGCAGGGTGTGCAAATCATGCAGGCTCATGGGTTCTCCAGAGACGGGGCTGGCAACTGCGGCCAGCGAAACAGACAGGCGGCCATGATACGGCAGTGAAGCGATTGCGCAAATGAAAGCGCCCTGCACAAGGCAGGGCGCTGGAAGAGAGGCCCGCATGTGCGGGCGCGTGATGGGGTCGCTAGTCCTTTAGCTGTCTCGATACTGGGCCAGTGGGTGTGAAAAAAGTGTGAAGCTGGCGTTGATGTTTCATCAGCGTACCCAGCTTTCCACCGTGCCGGCCCCGTACTGTTCTTTCCATGCCTTCAAGCCGCGGTGGTTGCCGCCTTTGGTCTCGATCAATTCACCGGTATGCGGGTTTTCGTACACCTTGACCACCCGTGGCCGGCGCTGCTGTTTGGGGGCACTCACGGCACCACGGCTAACCGCTTTTGGATCGAGGATGGCGACGATATCGCGCAGACTTTTGTCATAGCTTTTCATCAGGCCGACTAGTTTCTGCTCGAATTCGATTTCGCGTTTGAGGCCGGCATCCTTTTTCAGCGCTTCCAGTTGTGCCATTTGCTCCTGGAGCGCTTTTTCGGCAGCACGAAACTCTGCAAGTCTGGACACTGTAATCACTCCTGTACGTCTTCCGTGGCGGGGCGTGACGAACATAGACGAGAACAAACGCCGGCCACGCGGGTGGGTCTTACTGTTCGCTGGTATCGAGTGTAGTCAGTTGTAGCTTTTTGGTAAACCGCAAACTTTTTATAAGTAAGGCCGGAACTTTAAAAGTTTTCCCAGCGGTATTTTCGAACGTTTCTGTTTGCAGGTTGTCCCGCGCCTAGACCATGGTCCAATGGCTTGCGCCAGAGCCTGTGCGCGATCATTTCAGATATTGGGCGGTTGTTGGCGACGCTTTGCCGCCGTGAGTTTTTCTGTTTGTTTCCTGGATGTTTCTTCGCATGTTTTCCTCCCTTTCCCATGCCCACGGGCGTCGTGTTGCCTGCCTCTTTCTGCTGTGCGCTGGCGCGCATGCCCAGGCTGCCGGCTTTCTTGAAGACAGTAGCGCCAAGGTTGAAGCTCGCACTGTTTACTTCAACCGGGATTTTCGTGACGGCCATAGCTCTTCAAGCCAAGGCGCCTCCAAACGTGAGGAAGCGGCACAAGGTTTTATTCTGAATGTGCAGTCGGGCTACACCCAAGGCCCGGTGGGCTTTGGCGTGGATGCACTGGGCATGTTCGGCTTCAAGCTGGATTCCAGCCCCGCCGACAGTAATAGTGGATTGTTGCCGTCTTCCGGGCATGACCCGCGCGGTTCTGCCGACCAGTACGCAAAGATGGGCCTGGCAGCCAAGGCGAAGGTGTCGAACACCGTGCTCAAGTACGGCTCGATGATGCCCGATGTACCGCTGCTCAAATACAACGATGGCCGCTTGCTGCCCACGATGTTCCATGGCGCGCTGCTGACGTCTGAAGAACTGCGCGGCCTGAAGTTCACGCTGGCGCGGATGAACCAGTACACGGCGCGTGATTCCACCGACCGCCAGGACATTCGCGTGCACTGCAAGAACAAGCGTTACGCCTGCGATATCGAGGCTGATCACTTCGACCTGGCGGGCGTGGATTACCGTTTCAACGACCGGTTCAGCGCCCAGTATCAAGTGGCCAAACTGGAGAACATCTACCGTCAGCACTTCCTGGGCTTGATGGCAAATCAACCACTGTCGGCAGGCAGCCTGTCGGCCGACCTGCGTCTGATCAAAAGTGACGACATTGGTAATGCACGCGCTGGCAAGATTGATCACCAAGCCTTCAGCGGCATGCTGGGCTACAGTTTGGGCGGCCACAAGATCAGTGCGGGTTGGCAGCGCATGTATGGCAAAAGTGCCATGCCGTACCTCGATGGCAGTAACCCATACCTGGTCAACTATGCGCAGGTGAACGACTTTGCCGCGGCGCAGGAGCGGTCCTGGCAACTGCGTTACGACTATGACTTCAAGGCCCTCGGTGTGCCGGGGCTTACCTTCTTTACCCGCTACATCAACGGCGACCATATTAAAGTGCCGGGCAGCCTTGCCGAAGGCAAAGAGTGGGAGCGTGATACTGAATTGAAGTACCAGGTGCAAAGCGGCACGTTCAAAGACGTCAGCATACGCCTGCGCAACTCCACTTACCGCAGCAACTACGAGAAGTGGGCGCGGGATATGGACGAGAGCCGGATCATCGTCAGCTACAACTTCTCGCTCTTCTGAAGCCTTTTTTGCCAAACACCAGCGGCCCTTTCACAATGGCTGCTGGTTCCCTTCAGGGGCAGGGCAATGAAAGACCTTTTGCTGATTGGCATCGGCCCGGGTGACCCGCGGCAGGTCACCTTCGAGGCCGTTGAGGCGCTGCGCCGGGCCACGGTGTTTTTCGTGCTCGACAAAGGGCCGGCGACCCGCGAATTGGTAAGGTTGCGCAAGGCGATCCTCGAACGCTACCGGCCTGAAGGTGGCTATCGCCTGGTACAGGTGGCGGACCCTCAGCGCGACAGTGGGTCAGATGATTACGTGGCGGCGGTGGACGACTGGCATCGCCAACGTGCAGCGCTGTACGGCAGCCTGATCAATGAAGAAATGACCTCGGCGGATACGGGAGCGTTTCTGTTGTGGGGTGAGCCGGGGCTCTACGACAGCACCCTGCGTATTCTTGAGCGTGTGCGTGAGCAGGGTTTGGCGTTGCGGCTGGAGGTGATTCCAGGCATCAGCAGTGTGCAGGCATTGGCGGCCCGCCACCAGATACCGCTCAACCGCATTGGCGAGCCGTTGACGGTGCTGCCAGGACGGCGCTTGGCGCAGCAGCATCGCATCGACAATGCTGTGGTGATGCTGGACGGGCAGTGCGCTTTCGCCAGCCTGGATGACCCCGGCCTGGTGATTTACTGGGGGGCTTACCTGGGCACGGCGGACGAAGTGCTGATCGCCGGCCCGTTGCAGGCCGTGAAGGCGCAGATTCTCGAAACCCGCGAACAGTGCCGGCTGCGAAAAGGCTGGATCATGGACACGTACCTGCTGCGGCGCACCCCTTGAGTAACCGATCAGGGGCCCAGCACCTTGCCGAGCAATTGGCAAACCTGTTCGGCCGAATACGGCTTGGCCAGAAACGCAAAGCCCTGGTGCCCGCCTTCAGCAATGGCGTCGCTGTAGCCCGACGTCAGAATCACTGGTAATTGCGGGCGCTCCAGACGCAATTGCCGGGCCAGCGCCAACCCACCCATGCCGGGCATCACCACATCGGAAAACACCGCATCGAACTGCCCGTCGGGGCTGGCCAGTTGTGTCAGTGCGGCTTCGGCAGAGTTGGCCCAGCTGATGCGGTAGCCATGGTCTTCGAGAATCTGGCTGGTGAAGGTGCCCAGGTCCGGGTTGTCTTCCACCACCAGGATGCGCCGTTTACTGCCGCGCTGTAGCGGCTCAATCACGTCATCAGCCAAGGCCTGCGCCATGGGTGCGGCCTCTTGCGGCAGATAAAGGGTGAACGTGGTGCCCTGGCCTTCGACACTGGTTACCTGCACATCGCCACCGGATTGCTTGGCAAAGCCGAATACCTGCGACAAGCCCAGCCCGGTGCCTTCGCCGGGTGCCTTGGTGGTGAAAAAGGGGTCGAAGATACGGTCCAGCAAACCGGGCGCAATGCCCATGCCGTCGTCTGTCACCGAAATGGCGGCGAACGGCCCGTCTTGCTCCGGCTGGCCACGCAGGGCAGGCAGGCGCTGGTTGGCCATCAGTCGCAAGCGCAAGGTGCCGGCACCGGCCATGGCATCGCGGCCATTGAGCATCAAATTGATCACTGCCGTTTCCAGTTGGCTCAAGTCGGCGCGGATGTGGCAGGGCTGTTCGGGTAGCGTCAGTTGCACTTCGATGCGCGCGCCGGTGGCGGTGTCGAGCATGTCGGCCATGCCCTGCAGCCTGGGGCCGGCTTCGAATACTTGTGGGCTCAGGGCCTGGCGGCGGGCGAATGCCAGCAGCTGGCCGGTGAGCTTGGCGCCGCGGTCGACGGTGTCGGTCATGGCCTTGATGTAGCGCTCGCGGCGGGTTTCATCCAGGTTGGGGCGCTGCAGAAAGTGCAGCGACGAGCGAATGATGGTCAGCAGGTTGTTGAAGTCGTGGGCCACGCCGCCGGTTAGCTGGCCAATGGCTTCCAGCTTCTGGGTTTGCCGCAGCACGGCCTCGGTGTGCAGCAGCTGGGTGGTGCGCTCTTCGACGCGGTGTTCAAGTGTGGCATTGAGCGCCTCCAGCGCCGCCATGGCCTCACGCACCTCGGCATAGGCCTGCACGCGTTGGATGTGGGCCCACGAACGCTCCGTCACCTCGCTGATCAGGGCCTGGTCATAAGTGGTCCACAGCCGCGGCACCTTGTCGTGGATGGCCATCAGCGCGGTGAGCCGACCATTTTTGATCAGCGGCATGCAAATGGTGGCCGTGATGCCGATGGCCTGGAACGTGGCGGCCTCTTCGGGGGCCAGTTCCTGCAGGTTGTCGTTGACTACCAGCGGCAGGCCACTTCGCAGCCGGCTGACCGCCAGTCGGCCAAAATCGGCAAGGCGGTATTGGCCGACCAGGTGCGGCGAGCCCTGCGCCACGGCATCGCCGCAGATGGTAAAGCCGTCCTCGTCGGCGTCCATCACGGCGTAGGCGCAACTGGACAGGCCCAGGTGTTCGACCAGCATGCGCGTGGTAATCCCCAGAATCTGGTCGGGGTCGGTGGCCTCGGCCACGGCGCGGCCCAGGTCGTCGAGAAATGCCAGGCGTTGATTGGTGACCACGTTGGTGGTGGTTTCCGTGACCGTGTCGAGCATGCCCACTACGCTGCCATCCACACTGCGGATCGGGCTGTAGCAGAAGGTGAAGTAGGCGCGTTCGGGGTTGCCGTTGCGTTCAATCACCAGCGGAAAGTCTTCGATGAATACCGCCTCGCCCGCCATGGCCTGGTCGGCGAAGGCACTGATCGCGCTCCAGGCCTCTTGCCACACGTGGCTGAATGGGCGGCCCACGGCCGAGGGCTTCTGGCCGAGGATGGGCAGAAAAGCGTCGTTGTGCAGCGTGATCAGCTCAGGGCCCCAAAGCACGGCCTGTGGGAAGCGGGAAGCCAGGCACAGGGCAACACTGGCCCGTAACGTTTCCGGCCAGTGTTCCAGGGGGCCAAGCGGGCTGTTGGCCCAGTCGTGATTGCGGATGCGTTCGGCCATCAACCCGCCGCTGTCCAGCCATTTTGCCATGTGCGCTGCCGATCCATTGGTTGCCGGGATCATAAGGGTGCACTGAGAAGGGTAGCTTGGCGAGGGGTTTGTGATGGCACCGCGAAGAGGCTGACACGGGCCTACCGAATGAAGTGCACTTTGCCTGTGTCGTCATTGCCCATGTAGATGCCGTAGACCCCGGCCTGACGTTCCAGGATGTAGCGCTCCAGAATCTGCCGGATGGCCGGGTAATAGATCTCGTCCCACGGAATGTCATCGGGTTCGAAGAACTTGTAGGCGAGCGTTTCGGGCCCATACTGCCCGGTCTCTTCGGTGGCGATGGCGCGGAAGATGATGTACACCTCGCTGATCTTCGGCACGCTGAAGATGGAGTAGGGCGAAACGATTTCGCCCCGCACGCCGGTTTCTTCCCACACCTCGCGCAGCGCTGCCTGCTCGGTGGTTTCACCCGCTTCCATGAACCCGGCAGGCAAGGTCCAGGTGCCCGGGCGAGGCGGGATGGCGCGCTGGCACAGCAGGTACTTGCCGTCGCGCTCGATGATGCAGCCGGCGATGATCTTCGGGTTGATGTAATGGATGTAGCCGCAGCCAGGGCAGTGCAGGCGTTCGTGGGTGTCGCCTGTGGGAACGCCCCGGGCCAGTTCCGTGGTGCAGTGCGGGCAGTAGCGCGGGGCGTTGGGCATGGTCAGCGGCCTATGCGAGGTTCCTTCAGGGCCAGGGGCTCGACGATGTCGCGCACCTTGGTGTTGTCGTCCTGCTTCTGGCGCAGGTAGTCCAGGGCGACCTTGGCGGCGGCGCGCACGTGGTCGACCGAGGCCTGGTGGGCCACCAGCGGGTCGCCGCCTTTGATGGCCTCGACGATCTTTTCCATTTCACGGTTGCTGGCGCCACGGCGGTTTTCTTGCGACACCGAGGTGGCGCGCAGGTAGCTGATGCGTGCCTGCAACTGGCGTAGCTGTTGGGCAGCGACCTGGTTGCCGGAGCCTTCGAGCAGCACGTCGTAGAAGCCTTGCACCGAATCAAGGACTTGCTGCAGTTCGCCGTCTTCCAGCGCCTCGCGGTTCACTTCCAGGGCGCGCTCCAGGGCGCGGATGTCCTTGGCTTTGGCATTGAGCGTGAACAGTTGCACGATCAGGCCTTCGAGCACGCAGCGCAACTCGTAGATGTCGCGGGCGTCTTCCAGGGTAATGATCGCCACGCGCGGGCCTTTGGCGTCGGCGAATTCCACCAGGCCTTCGGACTCCAGGTGGCGCAGTGCTTCACGCACCGAGGTGCGGCTGACCCCCAGGCGGTCGCAGAGGTCGCGTTCGACCAGGCGGTCGCCGGGCAGCAGGTGGAAGTTCATGATTGCGCCACGCAGCTTGTCGAGTACGATTTCGCGCAGGGTGACGGGGTTGCGGTTGACCTTGAAGCTGTCGTCGAGTGGCTGGCGTTTCATCAGGTGCGCTCTTTTATGAGGCTGTTGCGCCAACATCGCGGAGTGCCTTGAACCGGGCACTCCTTGCAGTGGTTCGAACAGCCCGTTGTTAACGGGTTGGCTCCGCATCGGCTTCGGCGAACGCTTCGCGGGCAATGCGGAAGCTGTCCACCGCCGCAGGCACGCCGCAATAAATGCCGACCTGGAGCAGGATCTCGCGAATTTGCTCACGGCTCAGGCCATTACGCAAGGCACCACGGATATGCAGCTTGAGTTCGTGAGGGCGGTTGAGCGCGGAAATCATGGCCAAGTTTATCATGCTGCGCTCTTTGAGCGATAAGCCATCGCGGCCCCACACGTGGCCCCAGCAATACTCGGTGACCAGCTCCTGCAGGGGCTTGGTGAACTCGTCGGCGTTCTGGATGGAGCGGTTGACGTAGTCCTCGCCCAGCACCTGGGTGCGGATTTGCAGGCCTTTTTCGTACTTTTCGTTGCTCATGGGCAGTACTCCAAATTAAAACAGGGGCCGCAACCGAGGGTGAGGGGTGGCGCGGCCCCCTAAAACAGGAATCTGGGGTCGCGCAGCGGCCCCAAAATCTCAATCATCAACCCAAAGGCGGCAACGCCCCCAGCTTGCCCTTGTGATACACCATAGGCGTCACCGGCTGCTCGGGCAGCACCAGGTTCTTCACCGCCCCGACGATGATCGCATGATCACCACCGTCATACTCGCGCCACAGTTCGCACTCGATGATCGCCGTGGCCTTGGCCAGCAACGGGTTGCCCAGCTCGCTCAAGTGCCAGTCGATGCCTTTGGCCTTGTCTTTACCCTTGCCGGCAAAGGCATAGGCCTCGGCGGTCTGGTCGGCGGACAGCAAGTGGATGGCGAACTGCTTGCTGTCGCGCAGGATCGGGTAGGTATCGGAGGCGTAGTTGGGGCAGAACAGCACCAGCGCCGGGTCGATCGACAGCGCGCTGAACGCGCTGGCGGTGATGCCGACGATGCCGCCGTCGGCGTCCAGGGTGGTGACCACGGTGACGCCGGATGGGAACGAGCCCATCACGTCTTTGTAGATGCCAGGTTCGATCATCTCGTGTTACCTCTCAGCGCATCACGAACGGGTCGGGCATCGGCGCGGTGGACAGGTTGATCCACACGGTCTTCAGCTCGGTATAGGCCAGCACCGAATCGATGCCGCTCTCGCGGCCATAGCCGCTGTTCTTGAAGCCACCGATCGGCGCCATGGCCGACACGGCGCGGTAGGTGTTGACCCAGATGATGCCGGAGCGCACGTCGCGGGCCAGGCGGTGGGCACGGCCCAGGTCGCGGGTCCAGATGCCGGCAGCCAGGCCGAACTGCGAGTCGTTGGCGATGGCCAGGGCTTCGTCTTCGGTCTTGAAGCGGATCACCGCGGCGACCGGGCCAAACACTTCTTCCTGCATGATGGTCATCGAGTTGCTGTCGCATTCGAACAGCGTCGGCTCGTAGAACCAGCCTTCACCTTCAACCTCGGCACGCTTGCCGCCCATGTGCAGCTTGGCACCTTCAGCCTTGGCAGCAGCCACCAGGCCTTCGACCACGGCCAGTTGCTGCGCGGTGGCCATCGGGCCCATTTCGCTGGCGTCATCTTGCGGGTTACCGATGCGGATGCGCTTGGCACGGGCAATCAGGCGTTCGACGAATTCGTCGAAGATCTCGTCCTGGACCAGCAGGCGCGAGCCGGCCACGCAGCTTTGCCCGGAGGCGGCATAAATGCCGGCCACGGCGCCGTTGATGGCGCTGTCCAGATCGGCGTCGGCGAAGATGATGTTCGGCGACTTGCCACCCAGCTCCAGCGACAGCTTGGCGAAGTTCTCGGCGCTGCTGCGCACCACATGGCGGGCAGTGGCGGCGCCGCCGGTGAAGGCGATCTTGCGCACCAGCGGGTGGCGGGTCAGCGCCGCGCCGGTGCTCGGGCCAAAGCCTGTGACCACGTTGACCACACCGGCCGGGAAGCCAGCTTCCAGGGCCAGGCGGGCCAGCTCAAGAATGGTTGCCGAGGCATGCTCGGACGGCTTGAGCACGATGGTGTTGCCAGCCGCCAGTGCAGGTGCCAGCTTGATGGCGGTGAGGTACAGCGGGCTGTTCCACGGGATGATCCCGGCCACCACGCCGATGGGCTCGTGCACGGTGTAGGCGAACAGGTCGGGCTTGTCCAGCGGCAGGGTGCCGCCTTCGAGCTTGTCGGCCAGGCCCGCGGTGTAGTGGAAGAATTCTGGCAAGTAGCCCACCTGGCCACGGGTCTCGCGGATCAGCTTGCCGTTGTCGCGGCTTTCGAGCTGGGCCAGGTGTTCCTTGTTGTCGGCGATCAGGTCACCGAGGCGGCGCAGCAGCTTGCCCCGGGCAGTGGCGGTCAGGCCGCGCCATGCCTTGCTGTCGAAGGCGCGCTGGGCCGCCTGTACGGCCAGTTCGACATCGGCCTCATCGGCGTCGGGCAGTTGCGCCCAGGCCTTGGCGGTGGCCGGGTCGAGGCTGTCGAAGGTCTTGCCGCTCTGGGCATCGCGCCATTGGCCGTCGATGCACATCTGGAAACGAACGAGGGTCATGCAACAATCCCCTTGGCGGATTCGGTGAGGGTGCGGGCGTGCGCGAGAAAGTCCAGCAGCATTTTGTTGACTTCGCGCGGTGCTTCTACCGGCATCATATGCCGTTGCTCGGCCAGCACCACGCATTGCGCGCCAGGGATGCTGGCAGCGAGTTGGCGGGTCATGGCCGGGGTGGATCCGGCGTCGAGTTCGCCAGTGGCGATCAGCGTCGGCACCTGGATGCTGCCCAGGTCACCGGCGCGGTACATGTCCTGGGTGGCGAACAGGGCATACGTGGTGTGGTAGCCCTGCGGGTCGTTACCGGCCAGCACTTGGCGAATCGCGGCGACCTGCGCCGGGTTGGCAGCTTTGTATTCACGGCTGAACCAGCGATCGAGCGCGGCGTCGACGTTGGCGTCGGGGCCGAGCTGGGCTGCCTGGGCGGCACGGGCAATCACGCCTGCGCTTTGCTCCGGTGTGCGGTTGAACACGCTGTTGAGCACCACCAGTGCGGCAAGGCGCTGCGGGTAATGCAGGGCAAACGCGCGTGCCACAAGGCCACCCATGGAGAAGCCGATCACGGTGGCTTGCGGGATTTGCAGGTGGTCGAGCAGTTCGGCGAGCTGGGCGGCGTAGCCTTCCAGGCCGATGTCGGCAGCGGGCAGGGCGCTCTGGCCGTGGCCGAGCATGTCGTAGGCGATGACGCGGTAGTCGTTGGCCAGGCCCACGAACTGCCCGCCCCACATTTCCTTGTTCAGGCCCACGCCGTGGATCAGTACCACAGGTTGGCCCTGGCCTTGGTCCAGGTAGCTGGTACCGGCCGGTGTACGTTCAGCGACAGGCTGAATCATGGAGGGCGCTCCTTGAAGGTCGGGCGTGGCGCTTGCACGCAACGCCCCGGCCCGTCTGGTTGTTGTTATTGAGCGTTGGCTTTTTCGGCAGCCAGTTCTTCCAGGTCGATGTAGCGGTTACCGATGCGTGGGTGCAGGCGGCCACCGTCTGCGGCGCCCAGCACTACCACGATTTCGTCGGCACGCGGGGCGTCTTCGATCTGCATTTCCAGGGTGATGTAGTGCGAGCGCAGGCCTTCGTCGTCCTTCTGCATCATCGGGATCTGGATCGAAGTGCCCGGGCCACCGCGCTTGTTGGTGAAGCTCAGGTAGCTCTTGGCCTTGACTGCTTCGCGGTAGTGGTTACCGAAGCGCAGGGTGTGGATCACGGCGGAGGCGTGTTCGATTTCACCGTCGGCGCCGACCACGGCCGCCTTGCCATAGGCTTCGATCTTGTCGGCACCGCCGATGGCGGCGGTCAGGCGCTCGACCATCAGTGCGCCCAGCTCGGAGCAGTTGGCGCGGATTTCCGGCTTCAGATCTTCAACGAAACCGCGACCGGCCCACGGGTTCTTGATCACCACGGCCAGGCCGACCATGGTCACCGGCTTGTCGGTGGCCTTGCCGCCTTCGATGCGGGTCTCTTCGGAGTAGGTGACGATCTTGCGGATTTCGAAACTCATGGGTGGCTCCTGGTGAGGGTTATCAGCTCTTGTTGTCTGATGGTATACCATAATATTTGTTGTGCAAGAGGGGGGTGGAAAATTCTCTTGCGGGGGGACGAAAGGTTGATAGGGCGCCGCGTTGCGGCACATCGCGGCTGAAGCCGCTCCTACAGGCATGGCACGTTGCAAAAAATGTAGGAGCGGCTTCAGCCGCGATGCGGCGCAACGCGGCGCTCGATTTCATCGGCGCCGCAAATCTTCCGACGCGCCAAAAAAACGCCCGCTCACGGGGGGAATGCAGGCCCCCCGGGAGCGGGCTCATCCCGCAACGATTTCAGGCAATGGGAATTCAGGTAAACGCCGGTACCACTTCCTTGATAAACAGCTCAAGCGACTTCTTCTTCTCGGCATGCGGCAAGCTGTTGTCACACCAGAAGCTGAACTCGTCGACGCCCAGTTCCTGGTAGTACTTGATGCGCGCGATGATTTCTTCAGGCGTGCCGATCATGGTGTTCTTGCGGATGTTGTCCAGGGCAAATGCCGGCACCTCGGCAAACTTCGACTCGGGGCTTGGCGCCAGGAAGCCGTTGACCGGCGTGGTCTTGTTGCCGAACCAGGCATCAAAGGTGCGGTAGAAGCGCGAGATGGCTTCGGCGCCTACCTTCCAGCCTTCCGGCTCGGCCGGGCTGTGCACGTGGGTGTGGCGCAGCACCATCAGTTGCGGGCGCGGCACGTCCGGGTTGTTGTCTAGCGCCGCCTGGAATTTGTTCTTCAGGTCCAGCACTTCCTCATCACCCTTCATCAATGGGGTGACCATCACGTTGCAGCCGTTCTTGACCGCAAAATTGTGCGAGTCGGGGTCACGGGCAGCGATCCACATTGGAGGCATGCCTTGCTGTACCGGCTTGGGCACGCTGGTGGAAGTCGGGAATTTGTAGACTTCACCTTCATGGGCGTAGTCGCCTTCCCACAGCTTGCGCACCGCCGGGACCATTTCCCGCAGCGCCTTGCCACCGTCGGTGGCCGGCATGCCGTTGGCCATGCGGTCGAATTCGAACTGGTAGGCGCCACGGGCCAGGCCTACCTCCATGCGCCCGTTGCTGATCACATCCAGCAGGGCGCATTCGCCGGCCACGCGGATCGGGTTCCAGAACGGCGCGATGATGGTCCCGGCACCCAGGCGGATTTTGTCGGTGCGGGCAGCCAGGTAGGCCAGCAGCGGCATCGGGCTGGGCGAAATGGTGTATTCCATGGCGTGGTGTTCGCCGATCCACACGGTGCTGAAACCGCCGTTTTCGGCCATCAGGGTCAGTTCGGTCAGGTCTTCGAACAGCTGGCGGTGGCTGACCTGTTCATCCCAACGTTCCATGTGCACGAACAACGAAAATTTCATGGGGCTTTCCTCGGAGCTTGAAAGTCTCGCCTGGTGCGCCAGGCGTCAGTAATTAGGCGGGGCGCGTCAGGCGAAGGCGGGCAGGCTGGCCATCTTGCCGCGGCAATAAACCATCGGGCGGGGCGCTTCTTGCGGCACGATCAGGTTGTGCACCTTGCCGACCATGATGGCGTGGTCGCCACCTTCATACTCGCGCCACAGTTCGCATTCGATCACGGCGGTGGCACCGGCCAGGATCGGATTACCCAGTTCGCTCAGCGTCCACTCGATGCCAGCGGCCTTGTCCTTGCCTTTTTTGGCAAAGGCGTAGGCTTCGGCTTGTTGTTCACCCGAGAGCAGGTGAATGGCAAAGCGTTTGTTCTTGATCAATACAGGATAGGAGTCGGAGCTGTAGTTGGGGCAGAACAGCACCAGCGGCGGGTCCATCGACAAAGAAGAGAAAGCACTGGCAGTGAGGCCGACGATCGAGCCGTCGTCGTCCAGGGTAGTGATGACCGTGACGCCGGACGGGAAGGAGCCCAGGACGTTCTTGTAGACGGTTGCGTCGATCATGGCGTGTACCTCGAAGGGGCTGCGGTGGGCCGCGGTTTTTATCGTTGATGTGTCTGATGGTATACCGTAATACTCGATTTGCAAGTGGAATTTTGCAAAGCCCCAAATTCACGATGAATGGCTAAAAGCCGCGTGATCATTGGCTTAGAGCAAAGTCCGGCGAGCAGACGTGGGTTGCTGAACCGGATCAGTTACGAATTTTCAGGGCGCATCAGTGTTGTCAAAAGTTTGGAATACCATAATATGGTCCGCAGCTGAGAGGCCGCCTTGATGCGGTTTCCTTACAAAGATAAAAACGACCTTTCGAGCTGAAATCCTATGTCCCAACCGTCGTCGCAACACCAGTTTGTCGAGAACCACACGGTCGATTACGTTCCGCCTGCCGAGCGCCATGGGAAGGCGCGCGACCTGTTCACCCTCTGGTTCAGCACCAACATCGCGCCACTGCCCATCGTCACCGGCGCCATGGTGGTCCAGGTGTTCAACCTGAACCTGTTGTGGGGGTTGATTGCCATCGTTCTGGGGCATCTGCTGGGGGGCGTGGTCATCGCCCTGGCCTCTGCGCAGGGCCCGCAGTTGGGCATTCCACAAATGGTGCAAAGTCGTGGCCAGTTCGGCCGCTATGGCGCCTTGCTGATCGTGTTCTTCACCGCGCTGATCTACGTCGGCTTCTTCATTTCCAACATCGTGCTGGCGGGCAAGTCGATCCATGGCATCGCCCCGAGCGTGCCAATGCCCACGGCGATCATCATCGGCGCTCTGAGCGCCACGGCCATCGGCGTTATCGGCTACCGCTTCATTCATACCCTGAACCGCATCGGTACTTGGGTCATGGGTTCGGCCTTGCTGGCGGGGTTCATCATGATGTTCGCCCAGGACCTGCCGGCCGACTTCTTCAGCCGAGGCGCATTCAACCTTTCGGGCTTCATCGCCACCGTGTCGCTGGGCACCATCTGGCAGATCAGCTTCTCGCCGTACACTTCCGACTATTCGCGCTACCTGCCCAAGGAAGTCGGCATTGCCAAGCCGTTCTGGGCCACGTATTTCGGCGCCACGCTGGGCACCATCCTGTGCTTCAGCTTTGGTGCGGTGGCGGTGCTGTGCGTGCCGGCCGGTACTGACGCGATGGATGCGGTCAAGCAGGCCACCGGCTGGCTGGGCCCGATCCTGATGGTGCTGTTCCTGCTCAACATCATCAGCCACAACGCGCTCAACCTGTATGGTGCGGTGCTGTCTATCGTGACCGCCATCCAGACCTTCGTTGCCCAGTGGACCCCGAGCATCAAGGTGCGGGTCATGCTGGCGTCAGTGATTTTGCTGGGATGCGGGATGGTAGCGCTGAATGCCTCGGCGGACTTCATCGGCCACTTCATCGGCCTGATCCTGGCGTTGTTGCTGGTGCTGGTGCCGTGGGCGTCGATCAACCTGATCGACTTCTACCTGATCAAGAAGGGGCAGTACGACATCGCCTCGATCTTCCGCGCGGATGGCGGCATTTACGGGCGCTTCAACCACCACGCGATCATTGCCTATGCGTGCGGGATTCTGGTGCAGTTGCCGTTTGCCAATACGTCGCTATATGTGGGGCCGTATTCGAACATTGTCGAAGGGGCAGACTTGTCGTGGTTGTTCGGGTTGATCGTGACCGTGCCGCTTTATTATTGCCTGGCTACCCGCGGCAAGGCGCAGGAGGTGGTGCGGGGTTTGGGGGTTAATGATTGAGGTAGCCGGGGCTGCTTTGCAGCCCATCGCGGATGAGTCCGCTCCTACAAAGGCCGAGTAGGAGCGGAGTCATCCGCGATGGGCCGCAAAGCGGCCCCGTTCCACTTCAGACTTTAAATTGTGCCACCATCCCGTTCAGATCCACCGCCAACCGCGACAAATCCTGCGCCGCCGCACTGGTCTGGTTGGCCCCCGCCGATGTCTGCATCGCCAGGTCGCGAATGTTCACCAGGTTGCGGTCCACCTCCCGCGCCACCTGCGCCTGCTGTTCCGATGCGCTGGCAATCACCAGGTTGCGCTGGTTGATCGAGGCAATGGCCTCGGCAATCACTTCCAGTGCCTGCCCGGCGCCCTGCGCGACTTCCAGCGTTCCGGTCGCACGCCCTTGGCTGCTGTGCATGGCGGTTACCGCACGTTCGGTGCCGCCCTGGATACCGGCAATCATCTGTTCGATTTCTGCCGTCGACTGCTGGGTACGGTGGGCGAGGGCGCGTACCTCGTCCGCCACCACGGCAAACCCGCGGCCTGCCTCGCCGGCCCGTGCCGCTTCAATGGCGGCGTTAAGCGCCAACAGGTTGGTCTGCCCGGCAATTGCGCCGATCACATCGAGCACGCGGCTGATCTCGTTGGCGTTGCTGGCCAACTGCTCGATTTCGGCCGACGTGCCGGTAACGTCTTCGACCAGGTGCTGGATCGACGCCAGTGCCTGGTTAACCTGGTCACGTCCATCGCGCGTGGTACGGTCCGCGCCCTTGGAGGCATCGGCGGTGCTCACCGCGTTGTTGGCGACTTCTTCCACGGCGGCAGTCATCTGGTTGACGGCGGTGGCGGCCTGGTCGATTTCCGCGCTCTGCTGGTGCAGGCCGCGGCTGGTGTCTTCGGTGACTGTATGCAGTTCTTCGGAGGCCGAGGCCAATTGGTCGGACGAAGCTGCAATCTTGCGGATCGTGTCGCGCAGGCTGGCCTGCATACGGCCCAAGGCACGCAGTAGCAGGGCAGGCTCGTCGCGCCCGGCCACCTGAATGTCCTGAGTCAGGTCGCCGGTGGCAACGCGCTCGGCCACGGTCACTGCATCGGCCAGCGGTACCACGATGCTGCGGGTGAGCACCGTGGCAATCGCCACCAGCGCCAGCATGATGACCAGCAACGAGGCAATGACGGCCGTGAATGCCTCATCGGCCACATCGCTGCTGCGCTGCGAGGCCTGCTCGGCGCCGTTGCTGTTGTAAGTGATCAATGCCGCCATGGCTTTCATCATGGTGTCGGCGTACAGGGTCAGCGGGCCGCTGATCTGCTGTTTGGCCTCGGCCATTCGCCCCGCGGCTATGTTCTGCAGCACATCCACTTGCAGGTTGAGGTATTGCTGGTGGGCGGCGTTGAAGGCGGTGAACAGCGCGCGGTCATCCGCAGCAATGATGGTTGCTTCGTAATCCTTGAGGCCGCTTTTGAGTTGTTCGTTGATGCCTTTGAGCAACTCGATATTACGGAGGCGTTCAGCGGGGTCGTCGTCCAGTGCTGCCCGCAGGGTGACAGCGCGGGCGCGGCCCAGGTTGGTGCTGACCTCGCTCAGGGCGACCACGGCTGGCATCCAGGTGACCCGGATTTCATCGGTGGCTTCGTCCATTTGGCGGGTTTCGTACAGTGCGATCAGGCCCATGAACAGGACCAGGGTGCCTAACAGGGCGAATACGCTGGCAGCGCGAATGCCGATCTTCATATTCCGTAACTGCATGGAATGCTCCTTGACGGTGGCGTGCAGGCGTCAAGAGCATGGACGGGAGGCCGGGTCACGGATTTGTGCCAGGCCCTCGATGCGCTGCGGTTTTAGTGTGTTCCTCACCCTTTTGAATGTTTTTTGATTTGAATGATGCCATATGG
The DNA here is from genome assembly GCF_028898945.1 of Pseudomonas sp. PSKL.D1. Lineage (NCBI taxonomy): Bacteria > Pseudomonadati > Pseudomonadota > Gammaproteobacteria > Pseudomonadales > Pseudomonadaceae > Pseudomonas > Pseudomonas sp. PSKL.D1. The sequence continues at coordinate 3,684,132 of NZ_CP118607.1, read as the reverse complement.
CCATCAATATTGACCAGTCATTCAATGAAAAGACAAAACCCAACAAATCCGTCATTTGTTGACGGATTTGTCAGGATTTAGCCGTTAAACGATCGCGATCTGCGGGTCGGCAGCGGCCAGTGCCAAGGCGCGATCAGCTGCTGGCGGGTAGATCCACACCGAGTTGATCTGGCGCTTCAGGTTTTTGCCCTCCTGGCCGTGCAGTTTCAATTCGCGCTCCCAGCCTTCGCTATAGGCGGCACCCCATTCACCCAAGTCCAGGCAGGTGACGTACTTGGGCTGGCGGTACACCACAGGCGCTATGCCCAGCAGGTCTGCCATTGCGTTGTTGCCGCTGTGGCGGCCCATCGGGATGGCGTGCTGGCAGGTCATCAGGGCATGGTTGCCGATTTCGTCGACTGCGGCCCAAGCGGTGTCACCGGTGGCATAAATGTGCTCCTGGCCCACTACCTTGAGGTGGTCGTCGACCTTCAGGCGGCCGAAGTTGTCGCGCTCACCGGCAATCTGTGCAGTCAGCGGGCTGGCCTTGACGCCCACGGTCCAGATAACCGTCTTGCTGGCGATGTACTCGCCATTGTCGAGGGTAACGCCCCCGGCATCGACTGCCACCACGCAGGTGCTGGTCAACCACTCGACGCCCGCCTGTTCGGAAGCGGCGACTATCGACGGTGTAATGCCCGCGCCCAGCGCCGCACCAATGCTGGCGCCACGGTCGACCAGCAGCACCCGCACATCGTTACCCAGGATGGCGCGCAGCCTTACGGGCATTTCGGTGGCGGTTTCGATGCCGGTGAAGCCGCCACCGCATACCACCACGGTATTGCGGGCAGGGGAGGCGGGCAGGGCGGCCAGGCCGACCAAGTGTTGCTCCAGGCGTACTGCCGACTCCATCTGGTCGACATCGAAAGTGTGTTCGGCAAGGCCTGGCACGGCAGGGCGTGCTACCTGGCTGCCGGCGGCGAGGATCAGGCGGTCATAACCGATCTGTTGCTGCTGGCCGTTGCTGTCGGTGTAGCCGACGCTGCGGGCGCTGGCGTCGATCGCCTCGACATTACCACTGATGAAATGCACGCCAACGGCTTCGAACAGTTCACCAACGGGAGCTTTCAAGGTATGCGCGTCAGCTTCGTAGAAGCGTGGGCGGATGCGCAGTTCAGCCTGCGGGGCCAGCACGCTGATGCTCAGGTCGTCACGTTGCGCCTGGTCCAGCAGGCGTGCGGCGCTCAAGGCGCTCCAGACACCGGCAAAGCCGGCACCGATGATCAGAATGTTCGATTTCATGAGGATGCTCCGCAGGGAAAAGGGGCTTCGAGGGATTGTGTGTGCCTCTCGAATAACTACGACTGTATTGATCGTAGTTATTCCTTGCAAGCTTTTTCTCCGTTTAGCGTTTCTCCCCGACGAAATGCTGAATTGCGTTTTGTCAGTCGACTGGATTAGGCGTACTATTTGCGACAAAGCTAGTCGGAGATATTTATGTCGCTCTACAGTGCCGGTGTCGAATACGGCATCCATTGCCTGCTGTATCTGGTGGATGAACGGGGTGATACCCGTGACTCCAGCGTGCGCGACCTTGCAGAGCTGCAGGGCGTGCCACAGGAGTACCTGGCCAAGGTCTTCACCAAGCTGGCGCGGGCCAAACTGGTGGTGGCGACCGAAGGCGTGCGGGGTGGTTTCCGCCTGGCGCGGCCGTCGGATGAAATCACCGTGCTGGACATCGTCAACGCCATCGACGGCCCGAAGAAGATCTTCGATTGCCGCGAAATTCGTGGCCGCTGCACATTGTTCGAAGGCTCACCGCCGGGTTGGGCGACCGAGGGCACCTGTGCGATTCACGCCGTGATGCTGGGGGCGCAGAAGCGCATGGAAGAAGCCTTGGCGCAGCAAACCATTCTGGACCTGGCGCGACGCTTCGGGCGCAAGGCTCCCTCCGAATTCGGGCAGAAGGTCAATGACTGGATGTGTGAGCGACGGGATGGGAAGGGGGGTGGGGAGATCGCGGTCAGTCAGCTGGAATGAAGCTGTGGCCCTAAGGCGGGCAAAGGCAGGCTTGCCCCGCCACGGGCCATTCGCTCAATGGACTGTCTTGCGCTGCTTCACACAGTCCTTTGCCTGTACCGCCAATTCATCCAGCCACTCATCGCGCTGCGATTCAGCTTCAACCATCGCTTCTTCCCCCTGCTGATTGAGCAGGTAGGTGTGAATTTGATGGATTTCGGTGGTTTGATAAATGGGCGCAATGTCCACGCGCCCTATCAGCGCCCCGCTGGCCTGCCCGGTGCTGCTCATCAGCACTTGCGGCCCACTGGTTGCCACTGCCTGCATACCCATGGCCTCAAACCACGGCACCTGGCTGGCAAAGGCGCTCAGTTCGACGCTGCTGTAACGCGTCTGCGCATCGGCCAGTAGCGCGCGGGCAATGCCCTGGCGCCGATGGCTGGGCAGCACGGCCAGAAATGCCACGGCGCAGGCCAGGGGGTTGTCCTGCGCAGGAAGCGTCAGGGCAAAACCCAGCAACTGGTCGGGCGCGTGCGCATCCAGTGCGAGCGTAAGTTCCACCGCCAACCCGCGGGTGCCGTCCAGGGCTTGCAGGTACTGATGAACCTCCATGCCCACCCCGTATTGATACAGCGGGTACAAGGGGTTGTCTGCGCGGATGGCGACACTGCTCAGCGTGCTGACGTGATGAATCACCAGTTCACGGATCTGGTTCTGGAAGGACTCGGGCGGCACGCTGTCGAGGCGGCTCAGGATGAACATCAGTGGACGGGCTCCGGCTGCTATAAATGCACCCCGTGCCGGGTTGGCGCGGGGTGCACAGTTTATCAGCCTTGTGCCTGCAGTGCCGCGAGCATCAGGTCGAGGTTCTGCACTGCCGCGCCAGATGCACCTTTACCCAGGTTGTCGAAAATGGCCGTCAACAGCACCTGACCATGTTCAGCGTTGGCATACAGCGCCAGGCGCAGGTCGTTGCTGTCGTTCAGCACTTCCGGGTTCAAGGGCGTGGCCGGGCCTTGGTGATGCAGTGGCATCACCTGCACGTGCCGTGCACCTTGATAGTGCTGCTCAAGGCAGGCCTGCAACTGCTCCGCACTGACGCGGCCAGGCAACAGGCACAGCTGCAGCGGGATGCTCAGGACGATACCCTGCCGATAGGCGGCATAACCGGGCAGGAACATCGGCCGAGCCGACAAACCGGCATGTTGCTGGATCTCGGGTACGTGCTTGTGCGCCAGTTCCAGGCCATACAGTTGCAGGGTGGGCGCTTGTACCATGCCTGGCGACTCATGCCGTTCGACAGCGGCACGGCCACCGCCGGAATAGCCCGAAATGGCATGGATGCTCAGCGGATAGTCGGCAGGGACAAGGCCGGCCTTGACCAGCGGACGCAGCAGGGCGATGGCACCGGTTGGGTAGCAACCGGGGTTGCTCACACGCTTGGCCCGGGCGATGTGTTCGGCCTGATGTTCGTCGAGTTCTGGCAGGCCGTATACCCAGCCCGGTGCCGTGCGGTGTGCCGAACTGGCATCAATGACCCGCACAGCCGGGTTGTGGATGGCGGCCACCGCCTCACGGGCAGCATCGTCGGGCAGGCAGAGCAGGGCGATGTCGGCGCTGTTGATCGCCTCGCGCCGGCGCTGCGGGTTTTTGCGTTCGTGTTCTGGCAGCGTCAGCAGACGCAGATCGTCACGCCCTTGCAGGCGGGCGTGGATTTGCAGGCCAGTAGTGCCTTGGTCGCCATCGATGAATACAACAGGGGTGTGCATGGGCAGGGTCCGGTCGTGGGGGATAACCTATGGTCCGTCGCAAGCGAGATAAAGAAAATTTGAATTTCATGATCGGCATGTTCATATTTCATGAACTTGAATCAACGCACGGCTCCACTTCATGCGGGAAATCAGCCTCGACCGCCTGCGCACGCTTGTCCTCATCGCTGACCACGGCTCCTTCGCCGAAGCCGCCCGGCAACTCAACCTCGCGCCGCCCACCATCAGCCTCCACGTGGCGGAGCTTGAGGCCCGGGTCGGAGCGCCACTGCTGACTCGCAACCGCAATCAGATCCGCCCCACGGCCATCGGCGAAACCTTGCTGGCCCGGGCCCGCCGCCTGTTAGCCGATGCGGACCTGGCGCTGGACGAGGTGCGACGGCAAGTCGAAGGGTTGACCGGCCGCGTTCGCCTGGGCGCTTCGACCGGTGCCATCGCCCACCTGCTGCCCAAGGCGCTGGAGCAGTTGCGCCTGGCGCACCCGGGCATCGATGTGCAGGTGCAGGTGCTGACCTCCCAGGCTTCACTGGCGCGGTTACGCGAGGGCAGCCTGGACATTGGCCTGGTGGCGTTGCCGACGCTGGCTGGCAAGGGCGTCAAGGTCACACCTTGGCGGCGCGACCCGATCCTTGCCTATGTGCCGGCCGACTGGCAGCCTCCGGCCAGTGTCACCCCGCAATGGCTGGGGCAGAGGGCGTTGATTCTCAACGACAGCAGCACGCAATTGTCGCGGGTGACCGGCGACTGGTTCGCGGCCGCGGGCCTGTTCCCGGAGCCGCGAATCGAGCTGAACTATAACGACGCGATCAAGAGCCTGGTTGGCGCGGGCTATGGCGCGACGCTGCTACCGCAGGAGGGCGAAGCCGAGCCACTGGATCGGCGTATCGCCCGCCGGCCATTGCTGCCCGGGTTGTGGCGGCAATTGGGTATTGCCTGCCGTGAGGGCGCGGTGGAGCGTGCCACCAGCCATGTGCTTGCTGCACTGGAGCAACTGCGGCAATAGTCAGCCCTGCTCGCGCTGCCTCAACCTCGTCACCGTTTCCCCGCCGACTCCCCAATTGTCGGTGGGCACTTCCTCTATAACCACGAAGGTGCTTGCCGGCGGCTTGCCCAGCACCTGTTCGAGCATGCGTGTGGTGCCCTCGATCAGCATGCGCTTGTGTTCGGCAGTAACGCCCTCATTGGTGACGCGAATATGAACGTACGGCATGTCCGGTACTCCTCGTGATCAATGCCAGGTGCCGGCAGTGCTGCCACCGTCCACCGGCAGTATGGTGCCGCTGACAAAGCGGGCATCGGCAAGGTACAGCACCGCGTCGACCACATCCTTGGGCGAGCCGGTGCGGCCGCTGGGGGACAGTGCGCCCATGCCTTCGACAGCGCCGCTGTGCAGCGGGGTGTCGATGATCCCGGGCGCCACAGCGTTCACCTGCACACCGCTGGCCGCCAGTTCCAGGGCCAACGCTTTCACCGCCTGGTTCAGGCCACCTTTGACCAGTACCGGCAGCAAGGCGGGCACGCGGGTGTCTGGCTGCAGGGCGATTGACGCAGTAATGGCGATGATCTGGCCGTGCCCTTGCGCGGCCATGATCCGTGCTGCTGCCTGGGAGGGGTAGAAGAAGCCCTTGAGGTTGGTGCCGACCAGCGCATCGACGTCGGCTTCGGTGTATTCGCCAACCGGTTTGGGGATGAAGATTCCGGCGTTGTTGATCAGGATATCCACGCCACCAAATGCCTCGCGGGCAGCGGCAAGCAGCCGGTGCGCGGTCGCCGCCTCGGCAATGTCACCCGCCACACCGATAAAGCGCCGGGTTTGGCCCAGGCGCACGCCAGCCTCGTCCAGGCGGTCCTGGCTGCGGGCGTTGCCGACTACATTGTCGCCGCGCCCAAGGAAGGCCTCGGCGAGTGCGAAGCCCAGGCCGCTGGAGGCCCCGGTGATGATGACTGTTCTTGGTTTGTTCATGGTCGCATGCTCCAGTGGATGAGCCGTCGGCTCGATGTGGGGCCACTGTAAAATGCAACCTGTGCTTGAAAAATGAGGCGCATGGCATTTCAATCGATACATCGTGTAATCAATAGAGCCACCATGACCCGCCACTTCGATGACCTTCAACTCGGCAGCCTGGAATTGTTTTGCCTGGCGGCAGACCATGGCAGTTTTACGGCTGCCGCCAGCGAGGCGGGGGTTACCCCAGCGGCGGTCAGCCGTAGCGTGGCGCGCCTGGAAGAGCGCCTGGGCGTAAGGTTGTTCGTGCGCACCACGCGGCAGATGCGCCTGTCCGATGCCGGTGTGGCGTATTACCAGCAGTGTCGGCAGGCACTGGGCCAACTGGTCGAAGCGGAGCGTCAGGTTACGGGCGGGCAAGCGCTACCCAGCGGCCGGTTGCGCATCAGTGCACCCACACCCTACGCCCACCATCGGCTGTTGCCGCTGCTGCCGGGCTTTCGTCAGCGTTACCCGCAGGTGCAGGTGGACGTTCATGTGAGCAATCGCAATGTCGATTTCGCAGAGGAACATTTTGACCTCGCCATTCGTGGCCGCGAGCCGGATGATTCGCGCCTGGTTGCCCGTCGGCTGGAAGATGCCGAACTGGTCGTGGTAGCCACGCCAGGCTACCTGGCACGCATGGGTACACCCCAGGCGCCGGAAGACCTCACCCGGCACGAGTGTATCCAGTTCGAACTGGCCAGCAGTGGCCGGCGGCCGCGCTGGAGCTTTTGCCGGGATGGCCGCGAGTTCGAAGTGCAAACCCAGGGCAGTGTGACGTGCCTGGGCGACTTCCTGGCCACGGCGACGCTGGTGCGCCATGGCGGCGGTGTGATGCAGGCCTACCGCTTCACCGTGGCGGATGCGCTGGCTACTGGCGAACTGGTCGAGGTGCTGGGCGACTACGGCGGTACGTCGCGCCCGTTCATGCTCATCTACCCGCAAGCCCGGCACATGCCGTTGCGGGTGCGGGTTTTCATCGATTACCTGTTCACCGAGCGTGCACGCCTTTCGCGCTGAAGGCTGCGGCCAACTATGCTTTTTTGTTGCGTCGAGCCGAAAGCTTCTCGATGAACATTCCGATTTCCCAGGAGAACGATTCATGAAATCCATGACACTGCTGGTGATTGCTTCCGTGTTGAGTTTTGCAGCGCATGCGGACCCAGAAAGTAACTGTGCGGCCAAGATCAAGGAGCTGGAAGACATCCAGAAAACCGACGGCCAGGCAATTCATGGCGGCATGGCTCATGACTACCATGAGCTGCTCAAGCAGGCCAAGGAAGGGCAAGCGTCGGGCGACATGGTCAAGTGCCAGGCTTCGGCTGATCGGGCCAAGACCATCTACAACAAAGCCCGCGGCAAGTAACCGCCCCTGCAGGAGCGGCTTCAGCCGCGATCACCGGCAAAGCCGGTGCCACGCGTCGCCGCTCCTGCTGGCATGACACTCCGGCACATTCCCACAACCTCGTGTAGTCTGCCCCTTCAAGTCGCCACGAGGTCCTTTACCATGCCCCAGGCCAACCCCATTCTCGACCACTTGCTCACAGGCACCGCCCAACCCTTCACCCGCCCAGGCTCGCGTAGCGCCATTGCCAAACACCCGCAGCCCGGCCCCCGCCAAGTCACCGTTTTGGGTATCGAAGGCGACGAACAGGGCGACCTGCGTGTGCACGGTGGCATCGAAAAGGCCATCCACCATTACCCCCGTGAACATTACAAGGCGTGGGCTGAAGAGCTGGGCGAACACGCGTTGCTAAGCCAGCCGGGCGCTTTTGGCGAAAACTTCAGTACCTTGGGTTGGTGTGAGCAGGATATCTGCCTGGGCGACCGCATCCGCGTGGGCACGGCGTTGCTTGAAGTGTCCCAGGGCCGCATGCCCTGCTGGAAGCTCAACGACCGCTTCAACGTGGCGAACATGTCGCTGCGGGTTCAGCAAAGCGGCCGCACGGGCTGGTACTACCGGGTGCTGGAGCCAGGCGTGGCGCAGGCGGGTGATACCCTACAGGTGGTCGAGCGCCAGTTTGCGGCCTGGTCGGTCGCGCGCTTGTCGTCCGTGCTGTTCGACAAGCGTCTGGAGCCAGAATTACTCAGTGAGTGCCTGGCCCTGCCGCTGGTCCCGTCGTGGCGCAAAACCCTGGAGCGCCGCCTGGAGCAGCGCCAGGTCGAAGACTGGAACAAACGCCTGCAGGGCGAGCCATGAATCAGAACCAGCGGTCGTTCTTTTTACGCCCGCGGGTCAGCGACGGCAGGATCAAGCCCGCCAGCAGGCCCGCGCCGGCGATGCTGCCGCCATACACCATGTAGCGCATCATCACCTGTTTGTTCTCATCGCCCAGGCGTGCCTGGGTGTCTCGCAGGGTTGACTGGCTCTGGTCAAGCTGTTCGTTCAGGGCCGTGTTACGTGCTTCCAGTTCGTCGATCAGTTTTTTACGCGAATCCAGCGTTTCCTGCATGCCTTGCACGCGAGTCTTCCAGCTGTCGTCAATGGTCTTGAGTTGCCCGGACAATTCAGCCACTTGGGCGTCCAGTTGCGGCAGGCGCTCGGTCTGGCCGGGAACCGACTGCAAGTCGTTGGACAGGATCCACACCACGTCGCCGCTCTGCCCGCGTACCTGGCTGTAATTGCCCTGGGTGCCGAGCAGGGTCAGTTTCTGCCCGGATTTGAGTGTGCCGACGATACGGTGACCATCGGTCGGGCCACTGCGCACATACGTACTCAGGCTGTCACTGACCCACCGCGCATCACTGGCCGGCTCTTCGGCATGCACGGGGGCGGCGAGGGCCACCAGGGCGGCGATCAGGCTGCCGCGCAGGGCAGACAGGGCGAGGGAGGCTGGGCGGGATTCGGGCATGTTGGGTCTTCGCTGCAACAGTAAAAGTAGGCCCGGTGACTGGGGCCGGCGAACCGGTCGGTAAACTGACCGTCAGCCAAAGACCGCATTTTTGTAAGCAGGTTCACTACCTGATATCGGAATTGTCTGCAGAATGTTGCAAAAGAGTGGAAGCTGAGGCTCGGCATTCCGGCTTTGTCGTGGATCAATCCGCTCCTGCAAGCTGGCGCGAAGCGGGCAACCATGGCCTGGCAGGCATGGCCACGTTGCAACAAATGTGGGAGCGGCTTTAGCCGCGATGCGCCGCGCGGGCGGCGCTCGATCTCACAGGCGCTGAAAAATCCAAGGCGAACCCCTCAGCTACGAAACTTCGGCAAAGGCCTGTCCAGCGTCAGCGAGGTCAACGTCTTGCGTACCTGAGCTTCGTCGGCCTCCAGGGCCTTGAGGCTGGCGCGGATCTTACCGGCGGCGGGCACATCGCCCTGGCGGTCAATCCAGTCGGCGATCTCCTTGCAGGCACTGCTCAGGCAGGCCTGACGCTGGCTCATCAGCGACAGGAGGGTGGTGAGCTCTCGTTCGGACATGGCAGGTTCCTCCGGTTAGCTCTGTCAGTGTAGCAGCGGTTACAGGGGCAAGCAGGCGTTGCGATACGTCCCCGGCGTTACCCCGTACGCCTGCTTGAACTGGCGGCTCAAATGGCTCTGGTCGGCAAACCCCAGCGCAAACGCCACTTCCGAAGCCGCCATGCCGCGCTTGAGAAATTCACGTGCTCGCGCCAGCCGGCGCTGCTTGAGCCAGGCGTGCGGCGGCAAGCCAGTGGCCTGGCGGAACACCCGGGCAAAGTGAAAGGGCGACAAGTTGACTGCCGCCGCAAGTGCCTCAAGCGACGGTGGGTCTGCCAGCTGGCACTCCAGCAATTCGCGGGCGCGGGCCACTGCCAGCGGTTCATTGCCGGGCGAGGCGGGTGTTGGGCAATGGCCATGGCGCTGCACCAGTGCCAGCACGGCGTGGCGCCAGGCCGTCTGCTGCTCCAGCGCGCTCGCGCCCGATTCGGACAACTGATGCAACTGGCTGAATGCCACGGAAAGTGTCGGGTCGTGGATGACGCTGTCACGAAAGTGCGGCATGCCATGGCGCCCCAGCTCCAGCTCGTCCAGCACCCCGGTGACGCGCGCATGCTCCGGGTAGAAGCCACGATAGCGCCAACCCGCCTCATGGGCGGTCGCACCCGTGTGCAGTTCGTCCGGGTTGATCAAGACCATGCTGCCCACCGGCGCCAGATGCTCACTGCCACGGTGCCAAAAACGCTGCGCGCCTGATTCGATCACCGTGAACACATAGCCTTCATGCACGTGAGGGGCAAAACGCTGTTGCACATACTGCGCGTGCAGCATCTCCACATCGCCCAGGGCGGGCGCCTGCCAGAGGTGGGTCTGTTCGCGCAGGGGCGTGCTCATGGCAGCCAGCTGCGCAAGATAAAGAAGATCAACATGCTCGCCAGCATGCTCAGCAATACGCTGCGGGTCAACAGCACCAGGCCAACGGCCACCAGCGCGCCCAGCAGGTAGGGGTTGAGCGGGCTCAGGTCAAGCTGGTGGCCGGGCAGAAAGATGATCGGCCCGCAAATCGCGGTGAGCATGCCGGGCACGGCAAAGCCCAGGAACTGTCGCGCGTTGGAACTCAGGCGCAGGGGCAGGCGAGGTTCGAGAAAAGCATATCGATTGAGGAACACCACGGCGCCCATGGCGAAAATCAGGACCCAGGTCATGCGCGGCCTCCGGAAAATTTCTGACAGACAAAACCGGCGGCCATCCCCAGCAGGCCGGCGGCTACCAATGCGGTTTCCCAGTGCCAGTAACTGAACAGCACCGAGCAGAACAGCGACACTGCCACGCACACCACCGTGGCCAGGTTGCGCACCAGCGGCGCAATCAGCGCAACGAAGGTGGCAACGATGGAAAAGTCCAGGCCCAACTGGTCCAGGTGCGGAATATTCTGGCCCAGGACGATGCCGGCCAGGGTGAACAGGTTCCATGCCACATAGAACGTCAGGCCCACACCCAAGGCGTACCAGCGGTTGAATTGCTGCTGGTCGTAGTGGCTGGTCAAGGCAAAGAATTCATCGGTCAGCAGAAAGCCCAGGCCAAGGCGCCAGCGCACGGGCTGGTTGGACAGCACCGGGCGCATGGACAGGCCGTACAGCAGGTGCTGAGAGGTCAACAGCAGCGTGGTAAGCAGGATCGACACCAGGTTGGCGCCACCCTTGAGCATGCCGATCGCCACCAGCTGCGCGGCGCCGGCAAAAACGATCGCCGACAGCCCCTGGCCCTCCCAAGGGCTGAGGTTGGCTTCTATGGCCATGGACCCGGCCAGCAGGCCCCATGGGGCGACCGCCAGGGAAAGCGGGAGGATGGCGATGGCGCCGTGAAGGAAGGCTTGGCGGGCAACGGGAGGGTTGCTGTGCATGATGGCTGCGTCGTGTCTGTACGGTTGAGCAGCATGCCAGAGGGGAGTATGACTGGCTTGAACGATCTTGCTGGTTTGCGACCCCGTGGTGTTCAGCGTTGGCTGGTCAGCCGCTGCTGGGCGGCAACGCAACCGTTGATTTCCACGGCCTTTTGCAGCAAAACCTGCCGGTGTTGAGGGTCGAGATTACCCAGCAACTGGTAGACCTCGGCCTGATAGTCACGCTGGCGGCCCCACTGCATTTCCAGGCCCTGTGGCTGGCTGCGGCTGCAGGCCAGCCGTGTGGCCGGTTGCGGGTAATACGCGGCGTAGAGGGTGGCCATGCTCGGGATTGCCTCAAGCGCTTCGCGGTAGGCTGGGCTGGCGTTGAACGGGGCACACCAGGTGGCGATGGCCGTGGCTGGCGGGGCGAACCCTTGCTTGAGGCTGGCTTCCAGCAAGGGGCAGGCCGCTTCGGAAATCTGCGCGGCGGGCAGGTAGGTGGTGTAGTACAACGCCAGCCGGTACTGGGCGACCGGGTGGCCCAGCTCCACGGACTTTTTCAACAAGGCCACGGCGGTCGGCAACGTGCGGGCCATGGCTTGCCCCTGGCGGGTCAGTTCCGGGTCATCGCCCGCTGAAGTGCGCAGCGTGCTCATTGTGTCGTCCTGGCTGTCGGCTTGTTCCAGCAAGGGCAGTGCCTGGCGGTACAGCAAGTCGGCATGGGGGTCGATACGCACGTCGAGCGCATGCGCGGCAACGGGCACCCAGGCAATCAGCAGTGCAGGCACGACACGGCTCACGAACGCACCTTGCAATCAGGGCGCACCAGGTACGGGTGAACGGCTGGGGTGATCATGGCAGGTGCGTGTACGCCTCGGGCGAATCAGAACGACGCCGTATTCTAGCCAAGCAGGGTGGTTTACCGAAAGGCCAATGCGCAACTGTCAGACGAGCTTGATGGGCGTGACCTTGCGCTGGGCGTGTTTTTCCTGGGCCAGGCCCAGTTTGGCGGTGATCACCTTGGCGAGGGCATTATTGCCCAGGTCGTTCAAATGCAGGCGGTCGATGAACAGGTCGGCACCGAACACCGGCGAGCTGCTGAGCATGCTGTTCATGTCATAGCAGGGTACCGGGTCGGCCTTGCTTTTGATGCGCCTGAAGAAGGCTGGATGCAATTCGGCATCGAAGGCACCTTGCAGCAGCCGGTCGAAGTTGCTGGGTTGTTGCGCCAGTGCATTGAGCATCGTCTGTTCGCCACTGGGCAGCGTTTCGCGGCACCAAGGCAACAGCGGTTGCAGGATGAAGGTCAGGGTGGCGTGGCTGCCAGCCAGCATGCGGTCCCACTGGCACAGCGTACGGCCGATGCTGTCGGCGGCGCGTGCCAGGCGTTTGTCCGGCGCCGACAGGCACCAGTCAGGCTCAGGGGCCGGGCGGCGTGGCGCCAGTGCCTGCCCCACGCGCTGCCATAGCGACGCCCGGCGTACCGGCCCGCCAGGCGGCATGCCTTCATTGAAACTGTTGAGATACTGTTGATGGGCGCTGGCCAGCTGCGCGGCTTGCGGGCCAAGCAGCACTTCGCCCAGGGCCTCGTGGGCCAAGGTATTCAGGCCGCTCAGCAACACCACGTGGCCGACTTCGCCAAGCCGATGCTGATGGGTGAGAAACAACAGCAGTTCCTGGCTGGCATTAAGCCCGCAGCCGGCCAGGCTCAACCACACTTCGCCGGTCAGCATCGACAGGTGCGACGCAACGGTGTGCTCATCGCTGCTGGCGCCGATGCCCAGTGCGGTTGAACCGCCGACCAGCAAGTTGACCCGCGCCGAGCCGCCTCGCTCGGCTGCCGAAAAGCGTTTGCCGGCACAGTGGCTGTAGCGCAGGCCGAGTGCATCGGTGTTGATGGTGCCGGAACGGTAGCCGCATTCGTGCACATGCAGAGTGTGCGGCGCGCGCCGGCTGCCCAGTTGCAGAAAGCGTTGGTAATCCTGCGGCAAGGAGAGTCCTGGGGCGTGTACGGCGGCGTCGAACGCGGTCATGGGCGCTTCTCCGGTAGCAGGGCTTCAGCCCGCCAGTTCCTTGATGTTGTAGGCCAGGCCGCCCACTGCAATCAACAGCAAGGCAATGCCGGAGGCGAGCGAAATCAGGCGGTTGCTGCGTTGCGAAGCAATTTTGCCGATGGCGAAGATGTACAGGCTGAGCACGGCGAAGTCGATCAGCACCCACAGCAGCGACAACACCACCATGCTCTTGCCGAACGACTCGGTGATCTGGATGAACTGCGGGAAGAAGGCAATGAAGAAGATGATGTCCTTCGGGTTGGAAATGCCGACCATGAAACCTTGCCACAGGCCGCCGCGCGCAGCTTTTGGCGCTTGCTCATCAGCGTCGGCGGCAGGTGCCTGCAGGCAGTCCCTCAGGGTGCCCACGGCGATGTAGCCGATGAACAGGCAGCCCAGCAGGCTCATGGTGCTGAGCCACATCTTGTCGATGGCTGCGCTGGTGAGGATCACCCAGGCTGCCGCACCGATCAGCACCAGTGACGCCCAGTTGGTGCCGACGGCGGTGAACATGGCCTTGCGCGAGCCAGAGGCGGCGGCGGTGTTGACGATCAGTGCCACTACCGGGCCGGGCGTGGCAATCAGCAGCAGGACGGTTAGGGCATAGGTTGCAGTCAGTGCGGTATTCACGGTCAGTTCTCGATCTGTTTGTCCGGTGATGCGTGGGCATGGGCATGAAAGGGGCAGCGCGAGGGGTTGAGCGAGCCTGCTTCCTGCAGTTGGTATTGCTTCCATTCAAAATTGTCGTCCTGGCCAAAAAAGCCCAGGCTGTCTGGCATGACGCCGTCGTTATAGTGGTGCACCCGTTCGCGGATACGTGCGCGAATACGCTGGCCACTTTCGGTATTGGCATTTGCCACTTCGTCGAAGTTTTCCCGCGGGTTGATGACGAAGGTGATGTGCGGGCCCAGGTTGCGGCTTTTCATCTGCTGGTGGCCGGGGAAGTTCATATTGATGAACAGCGGCATGCCGGCGTAGCAGAACGACCAGCCGCTGTCGTCCGGGTTGGTGGGGATGGCCTGTGGCCAGGGGTGCGGGTCCCGGGCATGCACGCCGCGCAGTACCTTCCAGGCCAAGGCCTGCTGTTCGGCAAGCGTGGCGTCGGGTGGTGTTTGCAAAAACACCACCAACGGGCTGCCGATGCGCTGTTTAACCGGAATGGGGGCAATGTGGCGCACATATTCGGCCAGGCCCTGGGCGATGTCATCTGCCAGTTGTTCAGCCCGCGCAAACAGAATATGGCAGGTTTCACCGGCAACCGCCTTGCGCCCGAACAGGCATGGGAACTCGGGGTTGGCAAGGATGCTGCGAAAGTGCTGAACGGTTTTGTACGTCCAGTGGTGTGTATTCCGGACATGTTCAGTGGCCAGCTCTAGCGCGTCCAGGCGATAGCAATTTCCATAACCCGTAAACATGATTTCCCCAGGCGTTGTAAGTCACAAAAGTTTCGCGAAACATGCAGGCAGGTTATTGATATATCTTTGTTATTAACCGCATTTTCCGAGACGAACTTCACGTTGTAAAACGCGTGGAACTATGACCTACTATTAGTCTCACTCATGCTTTGGGGGCACCATGTCGGAACGGATTCAGGCTTTGCACGCGTTGCGTGCCTTCGAGGTTGCCTCGCGCTACGGGTCATTCACCCGGGCGGCCGAAGAGCTGGCCCTGACCCAAGGCGCGGTCAGCCATCACATCAAGACCCTCGAGACCATGTTCGGTTGCGACCTGTTCGAGCGCCGCGGCCCCAAGCTGAGCCTTACCGAACACGGCCGGTTGCTGGCCCAGGAACTCAAAGTCGGCTTCAAGATCATCGAGAACGCCTGCGCACTGTTGCGCCAGGACCGTTATGGCTTACGCCTGAAAGCACCGTCGACGCTGACCGTACGCTGGCTGCTGCGGGCGCTGGACGGGTTCAAGAAAGTCGACGACAACTGCAGCGTGCAACTGTCCAGTGTGTGGATGGACATCGACACCGTGGACTTCTATTCCGAGCCCTATGACTGCGCCATCCTGCTGGCGAATGGCCGTTTTCCGGCCGATGTGGAGAGCTTCAAGCTGTTTGACGAGTGGCTGATCCCGGTGTGTGCGCCTGGCTATATTGCACGGCCTCAACCGGAGCTCGCCGACTTGCGCCAGTGCGAAATCCTGCACCCGTCGCCGGACCGCCGCGACTGGCGCCGCTGGCTGGCACGCATGGACGCGCTGGACATCAGCATCGACCAGGGCCAGGTCTTCGACACGCTGGACCAAGGTATTTCGGCTGCTCAGCAGGGCCTTGGCATTTCGGTGGTCGACCTGGTACTGGCCAGTGCCGACCTGGCTGCCGGGCGCCTGAGCACACCGTTCAAGTACGCCGTGTCCACTGGAGACGGGTACTACATGACTTGGCTCAAAGCCAGCCCGAAGGCGCGGCAAATGCACAAACTGCGTGATTTTTTGCTGAGCCAGGTGCCACCGCTGGGGCACAAGGACATCGACTACCTGTACGGCTGATGTGGCACTATTGACCCTATTCGATGTATCGAGGACAACGCAGTGGAGTTGCAGCAGGGCTTTGTCCTGACCCGGCATTGGCATGACACGCCGCAAGGCACCTGCGTGGAGTTCTGGCTGGCCACCGACCATGGCCCGCAACGCGTGCGTCTGGCGCCTCAGGAGTCGGTGGCGTTCCTGCCACAGGCTCACGGCGAAAAGGCGCGCCAGCTGTTGGCCGGTGAAACCGGCGTTCACCTCAAGCCACTTCGCCTGCGCGACTTCGAGCACCGCCCGGTGCTCGGCCTGTACACCCGCCAGCACCGCCAGTTGATGCAGCTTGAGCAACGTTTGCGCAACGCGGGCATTGACGTGTTCGAAGCGGACATTCGCCCGCCCGAGCGTTACCTGATGGAGCGCTTCATCACCGCCCCGGTACAATTCACCGGCACCCCGGATGCCCAGGGTGTGTACTGTGATGCCCAACTCAAGCCTGCGCCGGGCTACCGTCCCCCCTTGCGGCTGGTATCGCTGGACATCGAAACCACTGAGCGGGGCGAGCTGTACAGCATTGCCCTGGAGGGCTGTGGCCAGCGGCAGGTGTACATGCTGGGGCCGGCCAATGGCGCCGCCGCCGAGGTGGATTTTGACCTGCAGTACTGCGATGACCGTGCGGCCTTGCTGGTCTGCCTCAACCAGTGGATGGCCCGCCACGACCCGGATGCCATCATTGGCTGGAACCTCGTGCAATTCGACCTGCGCCTGCTGCATGAGCATGCCAAGCGGCTGCAGGTGCCACTGAACCTGGGCCGCAACGGCGAGCCCATGACTCTGCGCGCCCACGCCAACGGCGGCCACGTGTTCGCCGATGCGCCGGGCCGCCTGCTGATTGACGGCATCGAGGCGTTGCGCTCCGCCACCTGGAGCTTTCCGTCCTTCAGCCTTGAGAGTGTTGCCCAAACCCTGCTGGGTGAAGGCAAGGCCATCGACACACCGTACCAGCGCATGGACGAGATCAACCGCATGTTCGCCGAGGACAAACCCTCGCTTGCGCGCTACAACCTCAAAGACTGCGAACTGGTCACGCGCATCTTTGCCCACACGCGGCTGCTGGAGTTTCTGCTGGAGCGCGCCTCGGTCACCGGCTTGGCGGTAGACCGCAGTGGTGGTTCGGTGGCAGCGTTCTGCCACCTGTACATGCCGCACATGCATCGCCTGGGCTTTGTCGCACCCAACCTCGGTAGCCGGCCGGACGAGGCCAGCCCCGGTGGTTTCGTGATGGACTCGCGCCCAGGGCTGTATGACTCGGTACTGGTTCTGGATTACAAAAGCCTGTACCCGTCGATCATCCGCACATTTCTGATTGACCCGGTAGGCTTGGTCGAGGGTTTGCGACAGCCTGACGATGCCCATTCGGTAGAAGGCTTTCGTGGCGGGCGCTTCTCGCGCAGCCAGCATTGCCTGCCCGCCATCGTCGAGCGCGTGTGGCAGGGCAGGGAAGCCGCCAAACGTGACGGCAACAGCGCGTTGTCACAGGCGTTGAAAATCATCATGAACGCGTTCTATGGGGTACTGGGCTCCAGCGGTTGCCGCTTCTTCGACCCGCGTCTGGCCTCGTCGATCACCATGCGCGGGCACCAGATCATGCGCCAGACCCGCGCGCTGATCGAAGCGCGTGGCTATGACGTGATCTACGGCGATACCGACTCCACGTTCGTTTGGCTCAAAGGCGCCCATGATGAAGAAACTGCCGCCCGCATCGGCCGTACGCTGGTGGCCGAAGTGAACCATTGGTGGCGCGAGCACCTGCGCGACACCCTGGGCCTGGAATGCGCGTTGGAGTTGCAGTACGAGGTGCATTACCAGCGCTTCCTGATGCCGACCATCCGCGGCACCGACGAAGGCAGCAAGAAACGCTACGCCGGCCTGGTAGAACGCGCCGACGGCACGCAGGACATGGTTTTCAAAGGCCTCGAATCGGTGCGCACCGACTGGTCACCGCTAGCCCGGCAGTTTCAGCAGGAATTGTACGGCCGGGTGTTTCGTGGCGAACCGTATCAGGACTATGTACGCGAGTATGTGCGGCGCACCCTGGCGGGTGAGCAGGATGAGTTGCTGGTGTACCGCAAGCGCCTGCGTCGCCCACTGGCCGACTATCAGCGCAACGTGCCGCCCCATGTGCGCGCCGCGCGTCTGGCCGATGAGTTCAACCGCCACCTGGGCCGCCCGTTGCAATACCAGCGTGGAGGCTGGATCAGCTACGTCATCACCACGGCCGGCCCTCAACCGTTGGAGAACCTGCAGGCACAGGTGGATTACCAGCACTACCTGAGCCGTCAGTTGCAACCGGTGGCCGATGCCATTCTGCCTTTCGTCCACGACGATTTCACCCGCCTGACCGATCAACAGTTACTGCTGTTCTGAATGGGTGCTAGATAGCTATCTCCAGGTGATGCCTTGTACTGCCTAGGCTCGTGACCTCCTGCTCGTTGGAGGCCGTCATGCCAGAAGTTGCCGAAAAATCACAGCCCGAAGTAGACACGCTCGCCGTCGCGCAAGCGTACCAGGATCAGTTGATTGCGAAGCGCTTGCCCGACTGGGTGAGCCAATTGAACGAATCTGAATTCACAGCGCTCAGCGAAGCGCTGCGCCAATTGCTGAGGTGTAACCAGCAGCTTTCGGTGGTGTTTGCCCAAGTGCGTAATATCGACGATTTCGCCAGGCCGTTGCTCAATCAGGCGCTTGACGGGTACGGGCACCTGGATGTGGATGCGCTCTACTTTCGTAAATGGTACGTCTACGAGGCCTACACGAGCAGTTACTTCGCTGGCCGCGTTCCGGTCCCTGACAGCGATTACTACGACTTGCCACTGATTGAGGCGGCGCTCTACAACTTCACCGCGCAGGAGCAAAGCGAACAGCCTCGGCATAACGGCTTGGTCGACACCAAAGGCGTCAGGCAGGCAGGGCTTTCTGCCGTGGCGTTCGCAAAGGTATGCCGTGACCTGGATGTGGGGCAGCGTTATCAGGAACACTTGAGCGAGGTGCTGGTTACAGGCCAGGACAAGCATGACGTACGGGCGACCCTCGCACAGTTTCAGCGCAGCAGCATGCTGGCCGACGCCGTGCAGGCAAAGGCGCAGGGCGTATTGAGTGGCCAGGAACTGCAACTGATAATCGGCCTGTGCCGCGACGGCAAGCCCGGCACGCTTGCCGGCGCGCCAGTTCACGCCAGGCAACTGAAGATTTTCGGTTGCCCCTTGCAGCATGTCGTGGTGCTGGACGTCATCGACGTCGGAGTGGTCTACAACTCGACCAAACGGGTGCTGGTATACGTCCCTGCCGACCCTGAAGGCGCGTGGAGCGCATGTGATGATTTGGAGGACTATGCGCGCAGGGTGCTTGGCATGCGCCTGCGCCAAAAGTCCTACAGGCAGTTTTTCAGCCGGTTTGTGCGCCGTCGCGAAAGCCACAAGCTCTTTGCCGCGGTCAACGAGCGGCTGAATGACGTCGCCGACTGGGCAACGCGTGACCTTGATGAGCAAACCACAGGCTACCCGCTGCCACTGTTCGAGCACCTGGCTGACGCCTGGGTTGCACAGATCAAGGACGACGCGGCGATTATCGCCCCACCCGTGGCACAACTGGACCGCCAGGCCCAGGCCGAGCATGACCGGCGCCTGATGGCTGAAGGCTGGACCTTGCTGGCCATTGCCGGGCTGTACATGCCTGCGATTGGCGCAGTGATGGCGGCGGTAATGGTCTATGAGCTGTTGGAAGAGGCTTACCAGGCAATCACCGACTGGCAGGACGACGAGCATGATGCTGCGCTGGAGCACCTGTTGACCGTGGGTAAGCAGGTCGTACTGGTTGGCGCTACGGCCGCATCGGTAGCCGTGGTGCGTCGCGCATGGAGCCAGGTGGATACCTTGATTTCGGCACGCCTGGAGGGCGGCAGCGAGAAGCTTTGGAACGGCGACCTGCAGCCGTACCACAGTGAAAGCCCGCCGGCTGCGGCGGTGATGGATGAGCAGGGCATCTATCGACAAGGGAGCAATCACTGGATCGAGATACAGAACCATTGGTACCGCATTATCCAGGATAATCCGGATGCGCCGTGGCGATTGATGCCCTACCGGGGCCACAGCCCCCAATTGCGTCACAACGGTGCAGGCGCCTGGCGGCTGTGGCATGAGCAGCCAGCTGAATGGACCGATGCCCGCATGATGTTCCGGCGCCTGGGCCGGCCTTACAGTGGGCTGGACGACCTGCAGGTTGATCAGGTCATGGCCATCCATGGTCTTGACATTGACCACTTGCGGGCGCTGCATGTCTACCAACGGCGTGCAGAAGCCGGCATGGCAGACACCGTTACCCGCCTGCTGCTGGCCGGCCGAATCCGCACATTGATCGATCAGCTTCAGGGCGGCCAGCACATTACCGACACGGTGTTGCTGGCGCGTGCCCAGGCGCTGGCCGGTGCCGCCGGGAAAGAAGGCCGCGCACTGGCCGATGTGCTGTGGAGCCAGCGTCGCGACGTGTTGCAGTCGTTGTATGAGGAGATGTACACCGATGCCGAAGGCAGTGAAATCCTGCGCCGGGATTTCGCAAGCCTGCACCGGCTGGCGGCGGATGAGGTGCTGCGCATGGCCAGCGCGCAAGACCGTCAGACCCTGCTCGATACGCAAAGGGTACCGCTGCAAATGGCCCAGATGGCCAGGTCGCAGGTTCAGGCCACCCGCGTCGCACGGGTGCGTGAGGCGCTGATCATCGATACCCCCCAGACCCTCGACCTTGCGCGGGTTTCACTGAAGCTGCTGGCACGTTTGCCGCAGGCGGCCAGCCTGCCAGGCTGGCGCCTGTTCGATGGCGACTCCAGCCAGCCATTGCTGACCATTGAAGGTGCAGGCACCTTGCGCGACCTGGTTCACCATGAAGGGCGGTTTACCCTGCTGGCGGCCCAAGGGGAGGCCCAGGCAGAAGGTGGCGAACTGTTCGCAAGCATGGCGATGGCCTACTCCGCGCCAGAGCGTGCCCTGTTGGGCCTCACAGAACCCGCCGGATCGGCGTTGCGCGCGCACCTGG
This sequence comes from Pseudomonas sp. PSKL.D1, assembly GCF_028898945.1. Taxonomy (NCBI): domain Bacteria; kingdom Pseudomonadati; phylum Pseudomonadota; class Gammaproteobacteria; order Pseudomonadales; family Pseudomonadaceae; genus Pseudomonas; species Pseudomonas sp. PSKL.D1. The sequence continues at coordinate 3,663,485 of NZ_CP118607.1, read as the reverse complement.
CCACGGAGGCTGAACGCCAGCATCAGCACATCGCGGGATGGCTCGGCATTCAGCAGCCAAGGGCCATGTTCCTTGCGCCCCTGCGGCTCGACGAAGCCAGGGTCGGGTATCCGCTGAGCGGCGGCAGGTTCTGGGCAACCCTGGGCGCGCGAAGCCCGCGAGCGCTTCAGGCCAGGCTGCGAGACCTGTTCCCGGCGTTCAGCGACGAGCAGATCGGGCGTTGGCTGCAGGCGCAGGAGGCACCGCAGCGCCTGGAGGCCCTGGAGCGCCAATACGACCTGCTGACCCGTCATCTGAACCAATGGGTGCGAAACGCTTTCCCGACACTGGAACTGTTTGCCCGGCGTGATTTCAGGCGAGGGCTGGTCGACTGCTGGCGCTGGCTCGTGCCGGAGATGGAAGGCGGCATGCTGGCAGAGCGGCGTTTCATTCTCAGCCAGACCCGCAGCCGGCTGCAGCAGTTACCAAGTATTCCGCAGGAGGTGAGTTTTCCGCATATCTCCATCCTCGCCATTCGCGCGATGCGCATGGAGATTGTGCCGGATGAATTTCTGCGGGCGTTCCCCAACCTGCGAAGCCTGGAAATTACCAACTGCCGGCTGACGCGCTTGCCATTACCCCAAGCCATTACCGAAAACCTGGAAGTGCTCGACCTGTCCGGTAACCAGATCGTGCTGGATGAAGGGCAAGCGCTGGTGCTGGCCAGTTGCAGTTCACTGGTGTACCTGAACTTGTCGAACAACCCGCTCGGCCGTAGCTTCTCGATTTTTGGCATGCCTCGCCTGAATGCGCTGTTGCTCAACCGCAGTCAGCTGGACACCTTCCCTTATGGCGTGCTGGACAGCCCCGAACTGCACACGCTCGACTTGCGCGACAACGGTTTGTATGAATTGCCAGATGGTTTGCATGAATCGGGCCTGTGGCGCACAGGCCGGGTCAACCTGCACGGTAACTTGCTGGACGCACCGTCTGCATCACTGAGTATCTGGCATTGGCTGGAGGAGAGCCGGGTACCCTATCGGCTGCGTTGGCTGGACGTGCTACCGATCAGCAGGCGCGATGACATGGCTGCGCTGTGGGTTCAGCTGGAAGCTGAACATGGCGCTGCAGATTTCTTCTCCACCATGGCGGCGCTCACGTCATCAGGCAATTTCAAATCTGCACCGTTGGCCAGAAACTTCAGTACCCGTCTGTTGAAGATGTTCGAGTACATGGAGAGGGATGATGTGCTGAAGCGAGAGCTGTTCGAAAATGCCGCCGTTGCCAACTGCCAGGATAATGCAACCATTCGCTTCTCGGACCTGGAGTTGCGTGTGCTGGTGTGGCGTGCACGTCATGGCGAGCTCGCGCAACATCCCGAGCGCGCGCTGCTGCATCTGGGGGGGCAGTTGTGGCGCATGAACGTGCTGGACCAGGTTGCTGCAGAGCATGCCATCAGGGTGGGCGCGGGCAGCGAATCGATCGAGTTCGCGCTGGCCTACCGGATTCAACTGCGTGCTGTGCTCGACCTGCCAATCGAGCAGGATGACATGTTGTATTTCGGCATTCCAAACCTGAACGCCTGGGACATCAACCAGGCCAGGCGCATGGTGCTGGCAGCGCAAACGGTGGAAAACCTTGCCCAGTACATGGCCAGGCAACCGTTCTGGCAGGACTACCTTAAAAGCAGCTCCGATAGCCGTTTGCAGGTGCCGGAGTCTTACCACGATGAACTGGAACGGCTGATGGCGTTGGGTGATCATGAGCATGAAATCGCGCTTTTGCACATCGACAATCAGCAACGCGAACATGAGGTGCTGCTGCAATTGACCCGTGAGGCCATGGGCAGGGCAGGTTTCATACCTGGCTACATATCCTGACCCCTGGCCGCTTTGAACTATGCTCTAACTGGGCTGTGATGTTTCCGGAGATGTCGCAGCCCGGTCATGGTAATCGGAAGTTACCTTTGTGCCGAGCAGGCTTCAAGCAAGTGGTTTAGGCTCCCGCGTCGGATCTTTCTCCATGATCTGTAGTCTTTGGTTTATCGAGAGAATAAGGAGATACGCATGCTCGTCCGGTCACTGACCCTCGCCACCTTGCTCGCCCTGACGGGCCCGCTGTATGCCGCCGACAGTGATGCACCGCTGGCCAAGGAGCTGGGCAAGGCCAGGCCTTTGGTGGTCATCGCACCGAGCAGTGCCGACCCCACCTTGCGCGGCCTGAACGACGCCCTGAAAGACCCGGCTACCCAGGCCGCCTTCAAGGAGCGTGGCCTGGTGCTGTACAGCGTGGCCAACATGATGGGCAAGCGCGAAGACAAGAACCTTGAGCAGCAGACCACCATGGCCCTGATCCGTGAACTCAAGCTCGGTGCCAGCAAGGGCACCAAGGTGATCCTGATCGGCAAGGATGGCGAGCGGCATATGCTCAAGGACGATGACACCGGCGAGAAGATCGACCCGCAGGCCATCTTCAAGGCCGTTGACGACTTGCCAGCAACCGAAAAAAACGTGGCTGCGCCAGAGCCGGTGGCGGCAGTGCCCGAGCCCAAGGTCAAGGACACCAAGCCCGCCAAGCCGGCAAAACCTTCCGCGCCACCCAAGCCCCTCGAAGATTGACCACCTGCGGTCAATGTTGCAGCAGGCGCGCCTTGAGCCAGTGGTCCAGGCTCAGGCGCCCCGATCCCTTCAACAGCAGCGGTAGCAGTGCCACCAGGTAAATCAGCGGCAGCTTGAAGTTGCCGTAACCCTGGTTGGTGATGGCGTAGCCCTGCGCCAGCTCTGCAAGGCTCGACCAGTGAGCGGGCCAGTGCACCGCTGCGATGGCCACCACGGTCACCACCATCAGCCCGGCGGATGCCAGCCGGGTACCTAAACCCAGCAAGAGCAGCAAGGGCAGGATCAGCTCCGCCCACATCGACAATTGCCAGTTCAGCTCCGCCGGCAACGCGCTGAAGGGGAAGGGGAAGCTCGACTGCAGGTCGGCAAACCAGTTGGCGCCGTTGAATTTCTCCAGCCCGGATTCGAAAAACTCCCAGGCCAGAAACAGCCGCAGTGGCAGGTCGGCACTCCAGTTGCCGAGGCGATCGATGTGGCTCAAGGTGCGGGTCAGGGTTGTCATGGTCGTCATCTCGGTTCAGGAAAGGGCGGTGACGGCGCGGCGTTGGCGCTGCGCCAGCTTGGCGGTGAGCTTGAAGGCGATGGCGCTGAACACCAGGGCGAAGGCCAGCGGATACCAGCCGCCCATGGGGATGCGCTTGTAGAACGACAGGCAGAACACCCCGGCCAGCACCCACATGCCGGTGCTGTGCAGCAGCTTCCAGGCACGGCCGCCCATCAAGCGCATGGGGGCCTTGAACGATGTGAGGGTAAGCAGCAGCAGGAACAGGTAGCCGATGCTGCCCGGCAGGCTTGAGGTAACCGTGCGCCCGGCCCAGAACAGCTCAGGGAATTGTTGGGCGTAGCGGTAGATCAGCACGCCATGCACGGTGTGGGAAAAGGCGAAGGCCAGGCCCAGAAAGCGCCGCTCTCGTAGCAGGCGCCGGGTGCCCGGGCCGGGCAGCAAGGTCACCAACGAAGAGGCCAGAAAGGCCATCAGGAACAACACCAGCGAACTGCGCGCCGTGGCGCGGATGGCACTGCGCAGGCCGCCGGAGCCGGGTGGGTACGCGGCCAGTATCAGGGCTGTCATCAGTAGCGTCAGGGCGGCGAGGGCGGCGAACAGCTTCCAGCCGGAGGGCAGGGTGAGGGGCTTCATCGGTGGGTCTCCCGGTAGGTCTTGGTGTGACCGGGAGTGTGCGGGGGTAGGGTATCTGCAGTGTGTCGAGGGGTGGGGGTTGTGTATCAGTGTGTAGAGAGGCTTTGAGTGCTGGGTTCGAGTATTTCAATTGCAATCAGAATAAGCACCATGCGCGCAGGAATTGGTGGGTTGTATGTAGGATTTTTTTACCAACTAATGTAGGGCAATTCTAAATTTGGCTGCTGCACTGGAGTCCAGGGATAACTTGGACCACGTTATCTCCGAGTGTGCCGGGATACCCGATAACCTCTCGCATTTACAAGAAGGTAACAACTCTCCTAATCCTGCAAAAGGAAGTTCGCGAAATGGCCGAGAAAAAGTGGTCTGAAGCGTTACGTGATGGCGCGATTTGGCTTTGCTTCCCAGCGGCCGCCGCCGTACTCATGTTGATGGTTTGGTTCACCCGCCAACCCGACTGGCCAGAGCTTGGCCACGATCTGCAGACATCGCAGGCAGTCGAATTGGACAGCTTTGACCTGTTCGACACAGGCAGCGCCCAGCTCAGGCCCGGCTCTGAAAACCGCTTGGTCAACGTCCTTGCGCATATCAAAACCAAACCCGGCTGGTTGATCGTGATCGCCGGCCACGCCGACGCCAGTGGTGATGCCCTGCGTAACCTCGAACTGTCCCGCGCCCGCGCGAACGCCGTGCGAGACTGGATCAAGCAAGTGGGGGAGGTTCCGGACAGTTGTTTCGCCATACAGGCCTTCGCCGCCACGCTGCCGCTTTCGAGCAACGACACCCCAGCCGGCAGGGCTGCCAACCGCCGGGTGCAAATCCGCCTGGTGCCTGACTTCGGTGCCTGTTCAGTGAGCGAGCAAGGCCCGCTCACAACCGGGTTATTACAGCTCGATCTGCGCGCACAACCCGCCACCCTGGCGGTTGCTCAAGGTCAATTGCCCCCCCATGGCCTGGGTCAGCTGCTGCGCAATCGCCAGCCCCAAACCGGTGCCACCGGTGCTGCGGTTGCGTGAGCTTTCCACACGGTAGAACGGCTTGAGCACTTCATTGAGCTCTTCTGCCGGTATGCCCGGCCCGTCGTCGAGTATGCGGATCAACGTGCGGCCTTGTTCGCGGCTGACTTCAAGCTGCGCCTTGCCAGCAAACTTCAGGGCGTTGTCCACCAGGTTCACCAACACCCGGCGCAGAGCGTGGGGGCGGGTTTCCAGCAAGCTGCCGGAGGTGCCGTGGCGTTCGACCTGGGCGCCGCTGTCCTGGTAGTCGAACACCAGGCTGTCGAGGAAGGCGTCCAGGTTGATACGGCAGGGGGCCTCGGTGTTGATGTCCATGCTGCGGGCATAGGCCACGCCTTCGCGCACCAGGTGCTCCATGGCGTCCAGGTCGTGCCAGAGTTTGTCTTTCTCCAAGCCTTCGTCCATTACCTCGACGCGCAGTTTCATGCGGGTGATGGGGGTTTGCAGGTCGTGGGAAATCGCCGCCAGCAGCTGCATGCGCTCTTTCAGGTAGGCGGCAATGCGTGCCTGCAGGGCATTGAAGGCGACCGCGGCATATTTGACTTCGCGCGGGCCGCTTTCATCCAGCAGCACGCCGGGTTTGTCCGGGTCGAGGGTATCGACCGCCTGGGCCAGGCGGGTCAGCGGGCCGATGGCCAGGCGTACCGCCAGCCAGGTGCAGATCAGCAGCACGCCCAGCTGGATCAGCAGCACCAGTGGCAGCCAGCGCGCCACCGGCACCGGTGCCGGGGTCACATCGATGGTCAGCGGCGCGCCATCGGCCAGGCGCAAATGGGCCTGGAAGTGGGCGTTGGGGCCGGGGATGTCCTGGAACGTCAGGCGGTACTGGCTGCCGATGGCCTTGACGATCGATTCGGCGGCCATGGGCGGGTCGCTGGATGGCATGGCTTGGCCCGACAGGCCGCCGTCCAGCCGGTAGCGGTAGGTACGCCGCTCCAGGCGCGGCAGCCAGGCGGCGCGCTCGGCGGCAGGCAGGCGGTCGAGGATGGCCACGGAGGTGGCCACGTCCAGCTCCAGGTTGCTGAGCATCATCGAGCGGCTGCTGATGTATCGCTCGTAGGCCTGCAGGCTGAACGACAACCCGTAGGCCAGCACCAGCCCGGTGAAAAAGATCAGCGCCAGGCGTGAGGCCAGGGTGCGTGGCCACTTCATGACGGTGACTCGAGCAGTTGCACGGCCAACGAGAACACGTAGCCTTCGCTGCGCACGGTCTTGATGCAGCTGGGCTCGCGGGCATCGTCGCCCAGGCGCTGGCGCAGGCGGCTGACCAGCAGGTCGATGGAACGGTCGAAAATGTCGGCTTCGCGGCCTTGGGTGAGGTTGAGCAGTTGCTCACGGCTGAGCACCCGCTGGGGGTGGTCGAGAAACACCCGCAGCAGGCGGTATTCGGCCCCGCTCAGGGCTACCAGTGTGCCTTCGCTGTCGAGCAGGTGGCGTGCGGTGGTGTCCAGGCGCCACTGGCCAAAGCCAAGCAGGCGGCTGCTTTCGCTGATGGTCAGGTTGGGTGGCAGCATGCGTGTGCGGCGCAGCACGGCGTTGATGCGGGCCAGCAGTTCGCGGGCCGAAAAAGGCTTGGTGAGGTAATCGTCGGCGCCCATTTCCAGGCCGATGATGCGGTCGGTTTCGTCGTTGCGCGCGGTCAGCATCAGCACCGGCGTGTTGCGGTGCTTGCCGGCACGCAGTTCGCGGCACAGCAGCAGGCCATCGTCGCCGGGCATCATGATGTCGAGCACGATCAAGTCGACGCTGTTGCCTTCAAGGAACGCGCGCATTTGCCGGCCATCGGCAACGATGCTGGTGCGCAGGCCGTTCTTCTTCAGGTAGTTGCCGACCAGCTCGCGGATTTCGCGGTCGTCGTCGACGATCAGGATGTGATCGACATGTTCCATTGCTGGGGTCCTGTGCAAGGGGAATGGGCGCAGTGTACAGAGCGCAAGGTGGCTTGCCTGCCGGGGTTTGTATTGCAGTGTATCTGGCGTGGATACAGATACAGGAGGAAGCAGATCACAGGTTTGGGCGACACATGCGCGATACCTGCCAGGCGTGAAATGGCTCTCGACCGGGAAGCAAACCTTCCCACCCACTGAAGATGCACAGGAGAGATGCCATGAACGTCAAAACCCTCGCCACCGCCAGCCTGTTTGCCATGCTGAGCTTCGGCACCATCGCCGCACAGGCCAGCACCATGCCCATGCAGGACGGCAGCGCGATGCAGTACCGCTACGGTGACCACCTGGACGTCAAAAAGGTGCTGTCGGTGAAAGACGACCAAAGCAACGCCTGCGGGGTGGTCAACACCCGCATGACTTACCTGGACTCCAGCGGCCAGACCGAATCGGTGCAGTACCGTACCTACGCCACCGGCGGTTGCCATGACAATTGATCGGCGGCTGCTCAAAGCAGGCGGCGTGGCCCTGGCGCTGGTAGGCCTGGGCCTGGCCGGCCACTTGATGGCCCGCGACAGCTACGGCCCCATGCCTGCGCTGTCGGGCGCCAGTGAGTGGATCAATTCACCGCCGCTGGATGCACCGGAGCTCAAGGGCAAGGTGGTGTTGGTGGACTTCTGGACGTGGGACTGCATCAACTGCAAACGCAGCCTGCCGCATGTGAATGAGTGGGCCCGGCGCTACGCCGACCAGGGGCTGGTGGTGGTGGGGGTGCATACCCCGGAGTACGACTACGAGCATGATGTGGGGCAGTTGAAACACAAGGTGGCCAGCCTGGGCATTGGCTACCCGGTTGCGGTGGATAACGACTACGCGGTGTGGAATGCCTGGGGCAACCAGTTCTGGCCGGCGCATTATTTTGTCGACCGGCAGGGGCAGGTGCGGCATGTGCACTTTGGCGAGGGGGATTATGCGGGGCAGGAGAAGGTGATTCAGGAGTTGCTGGGTGAGAAGGGGTGACCTGTGCCGCCTTCTCGCGGATAAATCCGCTCCTACAGCGGTTGTAGGAGCGGATTTATCCGCGATGAAGCCCACTCGGTCTATCAGGCAAAACTGGCAAAATGCGCCTGCATCCGCCCCGCATCCGCCTTGTACCCGCTGAACAACTCAAACGCCTTCACCGCCTGGAACACCGCCATGTTGCTGCCATCCAGCGTACGGCAACCCAGCGCCCGTGCCGCGCGCAGCAGCTCGGTTTCCAGCGGGAAGTAGATGATTTCCGCCACCCACAGACCCGTGTGCAGCAGCGCCACCGGCAGCGGTGTGCCGGGCAGCTTGGCCATGCCGACCGGCGTGGTGTTCACCAAGCCATCTGCCGCCGCCACTTCGCTGGCCAGGTCCGAACCCACCACCGCCCGGCCTGCGCCGAAATGTCCATTGAGGTTGTCCATCAAGGCCTGGGCTCGCGCGGCATCCACTTCGAATAGCACCAGTTGCTCCACGCCTTCGCTCAACAAGGCATGCGCGACTGCCGAACCGGCACCACCGGCGCCCATCTGCACCACCTTGCGCCGTGCCACGTCCGGCAGGCCCCGGCGCAGGCCTTCGGCAAAGCCCAGGCAGTCGGTGTTGTGGCCCACCCGCTTGCCGTCCTTGAGCACCACGGTGTTCACCGCGCCAATACCGCGCGCTTCGTCCGACAGCTCATCAAGCAGCGGCAGGATTGCCTGCTTGAACGGATAGGTGATGTTCAAACCGGTAAAGCCGGTGTGCTGCGCGGCATCCAGCAGCTGGGGCAGGGCACTGTCGTCCAGTTGCAGTTGGTCGGCATCGATCAGCCGGTACAGGTAGCGCATGGCTTGGGCATCGCCCTCATGCTCATGCAGTGCCGGGGTGCGGGACAGCTGGATACCACGGCCGATCAGGCCGGCGAGGATGGCAGGCTGGCTCATGCGGCGTGCTCCCGGAACAGGTCGGCGAAGTGGGCCAGGGCCATGCGGTAGCCATGGCTGCCCAGGCCGCAGATCACGCCCACGGCAATGGACGAGACGAACGACAGGTGGCGGAAGGGTTCGCGTTTGTGCACGTTGGACAGGTGCACTTCGATGACGGGCAACTCGCTGGCCACCAGGGCGTCGCGGATGGCCACCGAAGTGTGGGTCCAGGCGCCGGGGTTGATCACGATGCCGGCGCAGCGGTTGCGGGCGCCGTGGATCCAGTCGATCAGCTCGCCTTCATGGTTGGTCTGGCGAAATTCGATTTCCAGGCCCTGCGCATGGGCAGCGTCAGCGCAGCCCTGGGCGAGGTCGGCGAGGGTTTCGTGGCCGTACTGCGCCGGTTCGCGGGTGCCGAGCAGGTTCAGGTTTGGGCCGTTGAGCACGAGAACAAGGGGCTTCATGGCGATAATCGCTTTGTTGTTGTTGGATGCGCCTATGTTTGTACCAACCGGTTAGTTTCGTCAATTGAACGGGTTGTCGCACGGGCAATAGTGGGCGATTACCGGACATTACAAAATTGTAATGTGGGTGCCACCGAGGCGATAAGCACGCCTGCCTACAGTCCCTCGCGAACGCTCGTCGACGAGGATTTCCGAAGTGCCCACCCCCCGCAAGTTTGCCTTGCTCTGCCTGCTGCTGACGGCTACCAGCGCCACGGCCGGGCAGGGCCTGAGCCTGCCCGAGGCGCTCAGCGCTGCGTTGGCCAACAACCCTGAACTGGCCGCCGCCGGGCGCGAAATCGGCATCGCCGAGGGCGACCGGCGCCAGGCTGGGCTGATACCCAACCCGGAATTGTCCTGGGAAGTGGAGGACACCCGCCGCGATACCAGCACCACCACGGTCACCCTCAGCCAGCCGCTGGAGCTGGGTGGCAAGCGCGGCGCCCGCATTGACCTGGCCGAGCGCGGCCAGGCCATCGCGCAATTGGAGCTGGAGCGCCAACGCAACGGCCTGCGCGCCGAGGTGGTGCAGGCCTTCCACGCGGCCTTGCGGGCGCAGACCGCACTGGAGCTGGCCCGGCAATCCCAGGCGTTGACCGAACGTGGCCTGCAGGTGGTGCAAGGCCGCGTGACGGCAGGTCAGTCTTCGCCGGTTGAGGCCACGCGCGCCCAAGTGCAGTTGGCTCAGGCCCAAGCCGAAGTGCGCCGTGCCAACACCCAGCGCACGGTCGCCTATCAGGCGTTGGCCCGGCTGACCGGCAGCCCGCTGGCGAGCTTTGACCAGTTGCAGGCCACTGACCTGTCGCCCGGTACCGCACCCAGCGCCGAAGCCTTGCTGGCCAAGGTCGAGCAGACCGTCGAATGGCGCCTGGCCGCCGCCCGGATCGAACAGGGTGACGCCGCCTTGGGCTCGGAGAAGTCCCAACGCATCCCCAACCTGACGGTCAGCGTTGGCAGCCAGTACAGCCGCGAAGACCGCGAGCGGGTCAACGTGGTCGGGTTGTCCATGCCCCTGCCGCTGTTCGACCGCAACCAGGGCAACGTGCTGGCTGCCGCCCGCCGCGCTGACCAGGCCCGCGACCTGCGTAACGCGGTGGAGCTGCGCCTGCGCAGCGAAACCCGCAGCGCCGTCAGCCAATGGCACACCGCCATGCAGGAAGTGGACGCCTATGACCGCACGATACTGCCCGCGGCGCAGCAGGCTGTGGACACCGCTACCCGTGGCTTCGAGATGGGCAAGTTTGCCTTCCTCGACGTGCTCGATGCCCAGCGCACCTTGATCGAGGCGCGCGGGTTGTACCTCGAGGCGCTGGCCTCGGCGACCGATGCCCGCGCGCAGGTCGAGCGGATGTACGGCGAGCAATAGGCGTTGGCCCCGGCAACAACCCTAAACACACAGGAACCCCCATGACCCCTCCACGCAAACTGGCCCTGCTGGCCGCCGCCATTGCCGTCCTCGGCCTCGGCACCCTGGCCTGGACCGGCAACCTCGGCCAGCCCGGCAGCACCACCGCCAAGCACGACGACCATGGCGAAGACAGCCACGGCCACGGCGAAGACCACGACAGCCATGGCGAAGAAGCGCCTGGCGCTGAACATGCCGACGAAGAAGGCGCACTGCACCTGTCTGCCGCCCAGATCGATGCCGCCGGCATCCAGCTGGCCGTAGCCGGCCCACGGCAACTGGGTACCGCCATCAGTTTCCCGGGCGAAATCCGTTTCGATGAAGACCGCACCGCCCACGTGGTCCCCCGCGTGCCCGGCGTGGTCGAGTCGGTGCACGCCGACCTCGGCCAGCCGGTCAAGCGCGGCCAGGTGCTGGCGGTCATTGCCAGCCAGCAGATCTCCGACCTGCGCAGCGAGCAGCAGGCCGCCCAACGCCGTTTGGAACTGGCACGCCTGACCTTCCAGCGCGAGCAGCAACTGTGGCAGGAACGCATCAGCGCCGAGCAGGACTACCTGCAGGCCCGTCAGGCGTTGCAAGAGGCCGAAATCGCCCAGGCCAACGCCCGGCAAAAAGTCTCGGCGGTAGGCCCGGCGGGGGCCGGCAACCGTTTCGAACTGCGCGCCCCGTTCGATGCCGTGGTGGTCGAGAAGCACCTGACCGTGGGCGAGGTCGTCGACGAAACCAGCAACGCCTTCACCCTTTCAGACCTGAGTCGGGTCTGGGCCACCTTCGCCGTTGCCCCGCGCGATCTGGCAAAGGTCACCACCGGGCGTAGCGTCACGGTCAGCGCGCCAGACCTCGGGGCGCAGGTCCAGGGCCAGGTCAACTACGTCGGCAACCTGCTCGGCGAGCAGAACCGCGCCGCCACCGTGCGCGCCACCCTGGCCAACCCCAACGGCGCCTGGCGCCCGGGGCTGTTCGTAAGCATCGCGGTCAGCGTCGAGCGCTTCGAGGCTGGCGTCGTGGTGCCCGAGAGCGCGCTGCAAACCTGGGAAGAACAAACCGTGGTCTTCGCCCGCACCGAAGAAGGCTTCGAGGCACGCCCGGTGAGCACCGGCCGACGCGATACCGGCCAGGTGGAAATTACCGCCGGCCTGGCCGCTGGCACCCAGGTGGCTGCCGCCGGCAGTTTTGTCCTCAAGTCGGAGCTCGGCAAGGGCTCTGCCGCGCACAGCCATTGACCCCGGGGGCACCTGCATGTTCGAACGCCTGATCCAATTTGCCATCGAGCAACGCCTGGTGGTGATGCTTGCCGTGGTGCTAATGGCCGCCGTGGGCATCCATAGCTACCAGAAGCTGCCCATCGACGCCGTACCGGACATCACCAACGTCCAGGTGCAGATCAACACCGCCGCGCCCGGCTATTCGCCACTGGAAACCGAGCAACGCATCACCTTCGCCATCGAAACGGCCATGGCCGGCCTGCCCGGCCTCAAGCAGACCCGCTCACTGTCGCGCTCCGGGTTGTCGCAGGTGACGGTCATCTTCGAGGACGGCACCGACCTGTTCTTCGCCCGCCAGCTGGTCAACGAGCGCCTGCAGGTGGCCCGCGAGCAGTTGCCCGCCGGCATCGAGGCCGGCATGGGGCCGATCTCCACAGGCCTGGGCGAGATTTTCCTGTGGACGGTTGAAGCCGAAGAGGGCGCGCTCAAGGACGACGGCACGCCGTACACCGCCACCGACCTGCGGGTGATCCAGGACTGGATCATCAAGCCGCAGCTGCGCAACGTACCCGGGGTGGCCGAAGTCAACAGCATTGGCGGCCATGCCAAGCAGTACCTGATTGCCCCGGAGCCCAAGCGCCTGGCGGCCTACAAGCTCACCCTCAACGACCTCATCGCAGCGCTGGAACGCAACAACGGCAACGTCGGAGCAGGCTACATCGAGCGCAATGGCGAGCAACTGCTGATCCGCGCGCCCGGCCAGGTGGCCTCGGCCGAGGACATCGCCAACATCGTTATCTCCAGCGTCGACGGCACGCCGATCCGCGTCAGCCATGTGGCCCAGGTGGGCCTGGGCCAGGAGCTGCGCTCCGGCGCCGCCACTGAAAATGGCCGTGAGGTGGTGCTGGGCACGGTGTTCATGCTGATCGGCGAAAACAGCCGGACCGTGTCCCAGGCCGTGGCCGCGAAACTGGTCGAGATCAACCGCAACCTGCCCAAGGGCGTGGCCGCAGTCACCGTGTATGACCGTACCAACCTGGTCGAAAAAGCCATCGCCACGGTCAAGAAAAACCTGGTTGAAGGCGCGATCCTGGTGATCGCCGTGCTGTTCCTGTTTCTGGGCAACATCCGCGCCGCGTTGATTACCGCCATGGTCATCCCGTTGTCGATGCTGTTCACGTTTACCGGCATGTTCAGCAACAAAGTCAGCGCCAACCTGATGAGCCTGGGGGCACTGGACTTCGGCATCATCGTCGACGGCGCCGTGGTAATCGTGGAAAACGCCATCCGCCGCCTGGCACACGCCCAGCAGCGCCATGGCCGCATGCTGACCCGTGCCGAACGCTTCCATGAAGTGTTTGCCGCCGCCCGCGAGGCGCGCCGGCCACTGATTTACGGGCAGTTGATCATCATGGTGGTGTACCTGCCGATTTTTGCCCTGACCGGTGTCGAGGGCAAGATGTTCCACCCCATGGCCTTCACCGTGGTGATTGCCCTGCTGGGGGCGATGATCCTGTCGGTGACCTTCGTACCGGCGGCCATCGCGTTGTTCGTCACCGGCAAGGTCAAGGAAGAAGAGGGCGTGGTCATGCGTACCGCCCGCCAGCGTTACGCACCGGTACTCGCCTGGGTACTCAAGCGGCGCAAGCTGGCCTTTGCCGGGGCGGCGGCGCTGGTGCTGCTGTCAGGTGTGATGGCCAGCCGCATGGGCAGCGAGTTCATCCCCAGCCTCAGCGAGGGCGACTTTGCCCTGCAGGCTTTACGCGTGCCGGGCACCAGCCTGACCCAGTCGGTGGACATGCAAAAACGCCTGGAGCAAACCATCATCGCCCAGGTGCCCGAAGTGGAGCGTGTATTTGCCCGCACCGGCACCGCCGAGATCGCTTCCGACCCGATGCCGCCGAACATTTCCGATGCCTACGTGATGCTGCGTCCGACGGCCCAGTGGCCCGACCCGGGCAAGCCGCGTGAAGCCCTGATTGCTGAGGTACAACGGGCCGCCGCCAGCGTGCCGGGCAGCAACTACGAGATGTCACAACCGATCCAGTTACGCTTCAACGAACTGATCTCTGGCGTGCGCAGCGACGTGGCGGTGAAGGTGTTCGGTGACGACATGGACGTGCTCAACCGCACAGCCGCGCAGATTGCCGGCAGTTTGCAGCAAGTGCCGGGGGCGTCGGAGGTGAAGGTCGAACAAACCACCGGCCTGCCGGTGCTGACCATCGACATCGACCGCGACAAGGCCGCCCGCCATGGGCTGAACGTCGGTGACGTGCAGGACGCCATTGCCATCGCCGTGGGCGGCCGCACGGCAGGCACGCTGTACGAAGGTGACCGGCGCTTTGACATGGTGGTGCGCTTGTCCGAAACGCTGCGCACCGACGTGGATGGCCTGGCCAGCCTGCTGATTCCGGTGCCTGCCAGCGCGGGCACCGGGCAGATCGGCTTCATCCCGTTGGCCCAGGTGGCGACCCTGAGCTTGCAGTTGGGCCCCAACCAGGTCAGCCGCGAAGATGGCAAGCGGGTGGTGGTGGTCAGCGCCAACGTGCGCGGGCGCGACCTGGGGTCGTTTGTCAGCGAGGCAGAGCAGGCCCTGCAGCAACAGGTGCCGATCCCGCCGGGCTACTGGACCCGTTGGGGCGGCCAGTTCGAGCAGTTGCAGTCGGCGGCCGAGCGCCTGCAAGTGGTGGTGCCGGTGGCCCTGCTGCTGGTGATGGCCTTGCTGCTGATGATGTTTAATAACCTCAGGGATGGTTTGCTGGTGTTCACCGGCATCCCCTTTGCCCTTACCGGGGGCGTGCTGGCACTGTGGTTGCGTGACATTCCGCTGTCGATTTCCGCCGGGGTAGGCTTTATTGCACTGTCCGGCGTGGCGGTGCTCAACGGCCTGGTGATGATCGCGTTCATCCGCAACTTGCGCGAAGAAGGGCGCAGCCTGCGTGTGGCCGTGGAGGAGGGGGCATTGACGCGCCTGCGGCCGGTGCTGATGACCGCCTTGGTGGCGTCGCTTGGGTTTATCCCGATGGCGCTGGCTACGGGCACTGGCGCCGAGGTGCAGCGGCCACTGGCGACGGTGGTGATCGGGGGGATCCTGTCGTCCACGGCGTTGACGTTGCTGGTGCTGCCAGCGCTGTACCAGTGGGCGTACAGGCGCGAAGACCCCATGGCCTAGATTGCACCCATGGTTGCCCAGGCGAGGCCGGATGAATTATCGTGATAAAAATTCGCATTTGCGAACCAATCACTTTAGCCCGGCCTCCCATGACCCAATCCATCGCCTGTGCCTATCGTGCCAAAGTGGCAAGCCTCTACGTGGACAACCACAGCTGGGTCCAGCAATGGATCGCCCGCCGCCTGGGTAACGCCAGCGACGCGGCGGAACTGGCCCAGGACGTTTTCGTGCGGCTGCTGGCCAAGCCACGCGAGTTCGACAGCGATGAACACGCCAGGGCGTACCTGAGCCGTACGTCCCTGCACCTGTGCGTCGACTTCTGGCGCCGCAGGCAATTGCACACGGCCTGGGCCGAAGCCTTGGCTCTGGTGCCCGAGAGCCATTGGCCATCTGCCGAGCACCAGGCCATCATCCTCGAAACCCTCGGCCAGTTGCAGGACATGCTCGAGCGCCTGCCGCCCAAAGTGGCCCAGGCCTTCAGCCTGTCGCAACTGCACGGCATGGGCTACCGCGAAATCGGCGAGGTGATGGGCGTTTCGGTGCGTACGGTGACCAAGTACATCGCCCAGGCGATGTTCAAATGCGCCCTGCTTGAAGCCGAGCTGGACGGGGTGCTGGTGTGAGCCAACAGGCGGGTTTCGACCACGCCACACTGGAATGCGCGGCACAGTGGTTTGCCCGCCTGCAGGCCGCACCCACTGATGCCAAATTGCACGCTCAATGGCAGCAATGGCTGGCGCAAGGCGACGCACAGTGCCAGGCCTGGGGTTATGTCGAGCGCGTGAGCCAGCGCTTCGGCGGGTTGCGCGAGCAAGGCCCTGCTGCCCATCAGGCCCTGGCCGGATTGCGGGCGGGCAAGCAAACGCGCCGTCGCCTGCTCAGCCAGTTCGGCCTGTTGGCCGGCGCTGGTGTGTTGGGTTGGCTGGGTTGGCGCAACGACAGCCTGGGCAGCCTCTACGCATGGCATGCGCGTTACCGCACCGCAGTGGGTGAGCGCCGACAGGAGCTGCTGAGCGACGGCACCCGGTTGTGGCTCAACACCGCCACCGCGCTGGATGTGGACGAGCAGGGCACACACCGCGAGCTGGTGCTGTACACCGGTGAAGTGCTGATCGAAACCGGCCACCTCGACCAACGGCCACTGCAGGTGCACACCCGCGCAGGGCTGCTGCAGCCGCTGGGCACACGCTTCAGCGTGCGTGAGCGCGGCCCGGCCACGCAGCTCAATGTGTATGAGGGGGCTGTGCGCATCACCTGCCAGGCCAGTGGGCAAACCGTTACGGTGCCGGCTGGCAACCAGGTTACCTTCGACAGCCAGGCCGCGGGCCCGCAAACGCGGGCCGATGCCAGCCGCGAAGCCTGGAGCCGCGGCCTGCTGCTGGCCGAGGACATGCCGCTGGCGCAGTTCATCGAAGCACTGGGTGCCTATCGCCCTGGCCACCTGGGCGTTGATCCGCGCGTGGCCGGGTTGCGGGTGATGGGCAGCTTCCCGTTGGCCGATACGGACCTGGCGCTGGCGCAACTGGAAGAGGTGCTGCCGGTGCGCGTGCAACGGCGTTTTGACTGGTGGGTGAGCGTGGTGCCGCGTTAGCGGCAAAAAAAGTTCGGCGAGGTGTTCCGGTTTTTTGTCCTGCTTCGGATTAACAGGAAACACCCCTGATCACCGGACGCCAAGGAGCCGGAATGCCCAGCCAACACAAACACGTTCCAAGCCAGCCGATCCCGCTGTTGCTCGCCATTGCCCTGAGCCTGGGCACCGCTGCGCCACTGATGGCCCCCAGTGTCGCGGTTGCCAGCGAAGCCCAACGCCAGGCGTTCGACATACCCGCCGGCCCGCTGGCCCGCCAGCTCAATGCACTGGCCGCGCAAACCGGCCTGCTGCTGGCCGCCGATGCCAACCTTACCCGTGACCGCCACAGCCACGCGGTGCAGGGCCAGTTCAGCGCACAAGAGGCATTGGACCTGATGCTGACAGGCAGCGGCCTTGCGGCCCAGCGCTCGGGTGACCGCTACCAGCTGGTGCTGGCACCCCAAGACAATGCCGGCGCAGCGCTTGAGCTTGGCGCCACCACGATCATGGGCCAAGGCATGGGTCAGGCCACCGAAAACACCGGCTCCTACACCCCGGGCCTGACCAGCGTCGGCTCCAAAAGCCCGACTTCGTTGAAGGAAACCCCGCAGTCGGTATCGGTCGTCACCCGCCAGCTGATCGAAGACCGCCAGATCACCGACATCAACGATGCGATGAAAGCGGTGCCGGGTGTGACCGTGCAAAGCGCCACATTCCGCATTCAGGACTTCTATTCGCGCGGCTTCCCGATCCAGAACATCCAGCTCGACGGTGCCGCGCCGATGGCGTTGGGCACCACTGCTGGCAGCTTCTATTCCTCCAACATCTACGACATGGCCGAGTTTGACCATGTTGAAGTACTGCGCGGTTCGAGTGCGCTGTTCGGCGGCACCGGCGACCCTGGCGGCATCATCAACCTGGTGCGCAAACGCCCGCTGGACTTCTATCAACTCAAGTTCACCGCGTCGGCAGGCAGCTGGGACAACTACCGCAGCGAAGTCGACGTAACCGGCCCGCTGGGTTTCGATGGCAAGCTGCGTGGCCGCATGGTCGTGGCCTACCAGGACCGCCAATACTTCGTTGACAACCGTGGCACCGACAAACCGGTGTTCTACGGTGTGCTGGAGGCCGATGTCACCGACGACACCATGCTCACCGCCGGCATGCGCTTCAACAGAGTGCACGAAACCGGCACTGCCTCGGCCCTGCCACGCTACAGCAACGGTGCCGACCTGGGGCTGCCACGCCACACCGGGCTGTCCACCACCTGGGCGTATGCCGACGGGTTTTCGCGCGAGTACTTCGCCAAGGTCGACCACCGCCTGAACGACGACTGGAAGCTGAACTTCAGCTACACCAACATCTACGACACCATCGAAACCAACAACGCCACCACCCTGGGCTCGGTGAACCCGGTCACCGGAACCGGCGTGACCCGCTACGGCACCTGGATCACCCAGTGGAGCGAGCAAAACCTGTGGGACGCCAACGTGTCGGGTGACTTCAGCCTGTTCGGCCTGAACCACCGGCTGGTGGTGGGTGGCGACTACCAGGAAATCGACAGCCGCTGGCAGGGCACTGGCCGTTTCACCACGGCCGGCGGCACGGTCAATGTCTTCGACCCCAACGCCACGCCGTGGGACGACCCGGGTACCCGGCCCATCGTCAGCCGCGATTACAAGCCCAACAGCCAGACCCAGTACGGCCTGTACTCAAGCCTGCGCCTGCAGGTGGCCGAGCCGCTTCACGTGATCCTCGGGGCGCGTGTACAGCGCTACAAGTTCGACCAGACCTACCAGACCGCCAACGCTGCCGGCACCGTCTGGACCCAGCAGTCGCGGGTCGACATGCGTGAGCCGACCAAGGTCACCCCCTTCGGCGGCATCGTCTACGACCTTACCGACGAGTGGGCGGCCTACGCCAGCTACGCCGAAATCTTCAAGCCGCAGCAAAACCTGCTGGCCGGGCCAGCGTCATCGGGCTCCACCCTGGACCCTATGACCGGCAAGACTTACGAAACCGGCATCAAGGGCGAGCTGTTCGGCGGTGCGGTCAACACCAGCATCGCGCTTTACTACACCAAGCGTGAAGACCAGGCGGTGCTCGACCCGAGCTACCCGTCCAGCTCGGTGCTGTTCGGTGGCAGTTGCTGCTACGTCAACGGCGGCGAGACGATCAGCAAGGGCATCGACATGGAAATCTCCGGTGAAGTGCTGCCGGACTGGATGCTGATGGCCAGCTACACCCTCAACCTCAACAAGAACCGTGACACCGGCACGGCACTGAGCACCGTCACGCCCAAACACATGGCCAAGTTGTTTACCACCTACCGCCTGCCGGGTGCTTTCAATGACTTCCGGGTGGGTGGCGGCGTGGACATCCAGAATGCGACCAAGGTCAGCGGTACCGCAGCGACCTTTGACAGCCAGGGCAACGTGGTGCAGGCGAGCGTGCCGTTCGAGTACCAGCAGAGCGGTTATGCCATCTGGAACGCGATGGTCGACTACCGCATCGACGAACACTGGAACGTCGCGCTCAACGGCAACAACCTGTTCGACAAGAAGTACTACCAGACCGTAGGCACCTCCACCTACGGCAACACCTACGGCGACCCGCGCAACTTCATGGTCACCGTGCGCGCCACGTACTGACGGGGCTTTCAGCTCAATACCTGTAGGAGCGGATTCATCCGCGAGGCGGGCGCCGCGGTAAATGGCACCGGCTTTGCCGGTGATCGCGGCTAAAGCCGCTCCTACAGGCGCTGTGCAAGCTTCGAGCACGTCAGTTCTCCTGCCTCGACCGCATTCTCATCAATCCGACTCGCCCCGCGGACACCGACGCAGCCGGCGCCATCCTCATACATTTGTACAACCACGCCCCCGAGCATCGACACTTTCACGATGTTCAGCCCACCCGCGCCTGCATAACCTCCTGATCAGGCGGCGTTGATTACCAATAACAACAAGGAGACAACCAATGCCTATTCAGACCGAGCATGACCCCCGGCTCAAGCGTGCACTCAAAACCCGACACATCAGTATGCTGGCCCTGGGCGGTGTCATCGGCGCCGGGTTGTTCGTCGGCTCCAGCGCCGTCATCGCTTCCACCGGCCCCGGTGCTTTTCTTACCTACGCCCTGACGGGCCTCATCGTCGCCCTGGTGATGCGCATGCTCGGCGAAATGGCCGCCGCGCACCCCACACAAGGTTCCTTCGTCGACTACGCGCGCATGGCCTTCGGCCCCCCGGCCGGGTACATGACCGGCTGGCTGTACTGGTACTTCTGGGTCATTGTCGTGGGCTTCGAGGCGGTCGTCGGCGGGCAGATCATCAACGGCTGGTTCCCCGACCTGCCCGTGTGGGTGATCGCGCTGGGGCTGATGGTAGGCATGACGTTGCTCAACCTGATGTCGGTGCATTCGTTCGGCGAGGCCGAGTACTGGTTCGCCGGCATCAAGGTGGCGGCCATCATCGTGTTCCTGGTGGTGGCCGGCGCTTATGTGTTCAACCTGTGGCCAGGCTCCACGGCCAGCTTCGCCAACCTCACGCAGCATGGCGGCTTTCTGCCCCACGGTGTGGCGTCGTTGTTCACCGGCGTGGTCGTGGTGATCTTTTCCATGACTGGCGTTGAGGTGGCCACCCTGGCGGCAGCCGAATCCGAAGACCCGTCGCGCAACATCCGCAAGGCCGTCAACACGGTGATGGTGCGCATCCTGGTGTTCTTCGTGCTGGCCACCTTCTTCATCGTCGTGGCACAGCCGTGGACCAGCATCACCCCCGGCAAGTCGCCTTTCGTGACCACGCTCGAGCACATCGGCATCCCCGGGGCCGGCGACATGCTGACCCTGGTGATTCTGGTGGCCGTGCTGTCGGTGCTCAATGCCGGGCTCTACACCTCTTCGCGCCTGTTGCACGTGCTGGCCTCCAATGACGAGGCACCGCGCTGGGTCGCACACCTCAGCCGCAAAGGCGTGCCGGTGCGCGGTGTACTGGCCTCGACCCTGGTGGGTTATGGCTGTGTGGTCATCGCGGCGCTGTGGCCCGACACGGTATTCCAGTTCCTGATCAACTCGTCGGGCACGGTGTTCCTGTTCGTGTACCTGATGATCTGCCTGTCGCAACTGCGCCTGCGCCGCCGCTGGGTGCAAGAGGGCAGCCTGAAATTCGCCATGTGGGGCCACCCTTGGCTGCCGCTGCTCGTCACCGCCTCAATCGTAGCGGTGCTGGTGAGCATGGCCTTCGACCCGAGCATGCAGCTCAGCCTGGCGCAATGCCTGATCGCCATGGCCGCGATCGGCGCCTCCTACGTGCTCCTGCGTTTGTCCCGTGCCCGGCAGCGTGGCCTTGCGGCCAAGGCACCGGTGCAAGGGGCGTAGTCAATCTTCAATGGAAGCCAACCGCATGTCAGCGAAATTCGATTTGTCCCAGCTACCCAACCAGCCGCTGTGGTTCGCCCCCGGCCAGCCGCGCGAGCCGCTGCAAGGCCAGGTGCAGGCCGACGTGGTGATCGTCGGCGCCGGCTACACCGGGTTGTGGACCGCTTACTACCTGCTCAAGAGCGACCCTTCGCTGCGGGTGGTGCTGCTGGAAAAACGCGAAGTCGGCTTCGGTGCCTCCGGCCGCAACGGCGGCTGGGCCTCGGCCATTTTCCCGATCTCGCTGCAGCGGGTCGCGCAGCTCTACTCACACGCTGCGGCCCTGCATCTGCAGGCCGCGATGAACGAGACCGTGGACGAAATCGGCCGCGTGCTGGCGCAGGAAGGGGTAGAGGCCGACTACGCCAAGCAGGGCTTCCTTTCACTGGCGCGCAGCAAGCCGCAAATGGAGCGGGCGCGGGCAGCGGTGCAAGCCTCCACGCGCTTCGGCCTGCCGGACCAATGGCGCGTACTGGACGCCGCTGAAGCGGCCGGTCACGTCGGCGCGCACGGCACGCTGGGCGGGCTGTACACCGAGCATTGCGCACTCATCCACCCCGGCAAACTGGTCCGTGGGCTGGCGGCACTGGTGGAGCGGATGGGTGCGAAAATATTTGAGCAGTCCGCCGTCAACCAGATGGCCCCCGGCGTGGTGCACACCGCTCACGGCTCGGTGCACGCCGGGATGACTGTGCGCGCTACCGAAGCATTCACGTCGCAGCAGCCGGGCCAGTCGCGCTTCGTGATCCCACTTTACTCGCTGGTGCTGGCCACCGAACCGCTGCCGCGCGACCTGCTGGCCAGCCTCAACCTCGACCACCGCATGGCCTTCAACGACATGCGCCACCTGCGTGTCTACGGCCAGGTGACGGCCGAAGGCCGGCTGGTGTTCGGCGGCCGTGGTGCGCCCTACAACTGGGGCTCGCGCATGTCGGACGAAGCCGACCTGGTGGACAGCATCCACGGCAAGATCCACGACACCCTGGTGGAGTTTTTCCCCGCGTTGCGCGACGCCCGCATCACCCACCGCTGGGGCGGTGCACTGGGCGTTGCCCGCGACTGGTGCCCTACCGTGAGCATCGACCGCGACCAGCGCATGGCCTGGGCCGGCAACTACGTGGGCGACGGCGTGGCCACCAGCAACCTGGCCGGGCGCCTGCTGCGCAATTTCATCCTGCAGCGTGACGAGGCCATCAACACGCTGCCCTTGGTCAACCACCGCTCGCCGTCCTGGGAGCACGAACCGCTGCGCTGGCTCGGTATCAACAGCGGCTTGGCCGCCGCCTCGCTGAGCGATATCGAAGAGCGCTACACCCACAAACCCTCACGCACCGCCCAACTGCTCGAAAAACTCACCGGTGCGCATTGACAGGAGCCCCCATGACCACGTTCACCATCCTCAAGCAGGCCGCCCTCCAGGCGTTGCCCCTGAAGCCCGCCGGCCAGCGCGCCGGCGCCGACAAGGGCGACCCGCAGATTGCCGTCTACACGCTTGCCCCCGAAGCGGTCGGCAACCTTGGCGTGTGGGAATGCCAGCCGGGCGGCTGGCCGGTGATCGAGCGCCCCGACACCGAGTTCACCTACATCCTCTCTGGCAAGGCCCTGCTTACCGATAGCAGCACCGGTGATGTGGTGGAGGTGACCGGTGGTGACCTGATCATCCTGCCGCCGGGCTGGACCGGGCGCTGGGACGTACTGGAAACCGTGCGCAAGGTTTACGCGATTTACTGATTTCAATTTTTCAAGGCGAGAACGACCATGACCCACACGATCATGAACTGGATTAGCGGCGCACAGGCCGAAGCCACCAGCGGCCAGCAACTGCCGGTTTACAACCCTGCTACCGGCGCCGTTACCGGCCAGGTGCAACTGTCGGCGCAACGCGATGTGGACGCCGCCGTGGCCTCGGCCAAGGCTGCCTTCCCGGCGTGGAGCAACCTGTCGCCGCTGCGCCGGTCACGCATCCTCAACAGGTTTTTGGCGCTGCTCAACGAGCACCGCGACGACCTGGCCCGCATGATCACCGCCGAGCACGGCAAGGTGTTCACCGACGCCCAGGGCGAGGTGATGCGCGGCATCGAAATTGTCGAGTTCGCCTGCGGCGCACCGCAGCTGCTCAAGACCGATTTTACCGACCAGGTCAGTACCAACATCGACAACTGGACCTTGCGCCAGCCCCTGGGTGTGGTCACCGGCATCACCCCGTTCAACTTCCCGGTGATGGTGCCCATGTGGATGTTCCCGGTCGCCTTGGCCACCGGCAACACGTTCGTGCTCAAACCCAGCCCGCTAGACCCTTCGCCATCGCTGTTCATCGCCGAGCTGCTGAAGCAGGCCGGCCTGCCGGACGGCGTGTTCAACGTGGTGCAGGGCGATAAGGATGCGGTCAACGCGCTGATCGAGCACCCGGATGTGCAGGCGGTTTCGTTCGTAGGTTCCACCCCGATTGCCAACCACATTTATGAAACCGGCGCCCGTCATGGCAAGCGCGTACAGGCCTTGGGCGGGGCGAAGAACCACCTTGTGGTGATGCCCGATGCCGATATCGACCAGGTCGTCGATGCCCTGATCGGTGCGGCCTATGGTTCGGCTGGCGAGCGCTGCATGGCCATCAGCGTGGCGGTGTTCGTCGGTGACGACACGGCCGAGAAAGTCATGCCCAAGCTCATTGCCCGCACCCGTGAACTGAAAGTGCTCAATGGCACCAACCTCGAAGCCGAAATGGGTCCGATCGTTACCCGTGCTGCGCTGGAGCGCATTACCGGATACATCGAGCAAGGTGTAAAAGAGGGCGCGACCATGCTGGTCGATGGACGCACCTTTAACGGTGAAGCCGCTGGCGAAGGTTGCGGCGATGGTTTCTGGCTGGGCGGCACGCTGTTCGACAACGTCACCCCGGACATGCGCATTTACAAGGAAGAGATTTTCGGCCCGGTGCTGGCCTGCCTGCGGGTGAAAGACTTCGCCGAGGCCGTGGACCTGATCAACGCCCACGAATTTGGCAACGGCGTGAGCCTGTACACGCGTGACGGCCACATCGCCCGTGAGTTTGGCCGGCGCATTCAGGTGGGCATGGTCGGCATCAACGTGCCGATTCCGGTGCCCATGGCCTGGCACGGCTTTGGTGGCTGGAAGAAGAGCCTGTTCGGCGACATGCATGCCTATGGTGAAGAGGGTGTGCGCTTTTACACGAAGCAGAAGAGCATCATGCAGCGCTGGCCGCAGGCCATCGCCAAAGGTGCGGAGTTTGCGATGCCGACCAGTCATTGACAGTGTGTGACCTGTGCCGGCCCTTCGCGGCGGTCCGACGTCTCGGTAAATCCGCTCCTACACGTGAACCCCTGTAGGAGCGGATTTACCGAGACGTCGGACCGCCGCGAAGGGCCGGCACAGGTCAAACAAGACCCTCAAACAACTCGGTATTCCTTCCGGCTTCAATCGCAATCCACAACCGCGCAATACCGCTGGTACTGGTGGGTTTTATCCCGGTCAGCTGCTCCACCAGCTTCAACCGGTACACCAACGTCTGACGGTGAACCCCCAGGTCAAACGCCGTCGCCTTCCAGTTACCATCATTGCCGAGAAACGTAATCAACGTGGCCAGCAAGGTCGCTCCCTGGATGCGGTCGTGCTCGATCAGTGGCCCAAGGTAACGCGCCACCAGCGCACGCGCCTCTGCCAGCGACTTCGGCGCCATGATCAGCCCGGTTTCCGCTTCACCGTAACGCAAGACAGGCGCGCCGGTTTCCCGCGCCTGGGCCAGTGCCAGGCGCGCTTGCCGGGCGCTTTCGCGAAAGCCCGTGGCCGCCGCGATCGGCCCGCTGAGCCCGACGGCGGTGCCGGCCCCCAGCAGGCTGCACAGCGCCTGCGCCGTTGCCTCGGTGCCAATCCCAAGCAATCCGCCCTGATGGTTCAGCAACAACGGGCTTGCCATGTGCAGGGTAGGGGCCTGGTGCACCTCGTCGACGCTCCACGGCCCGCCGTTGCCGGGCTCGATTGCCAGGCTCACCAGCGTGCCGGTCAGCCCTCGGCGTTCGAGCATGGGGCGCACCAGTGCAAAATCCGTCTCGCTGTCGAGCAGGCTGCGCAGCATCGCGGCACCTTCCTCACGCTGCTGGTCGCGGTGAATCATCAGCCGCTCCAGCTCAACGCCCAGCAGGCCGACCAGCGAACGGATCAGGATCGGGTCATGGGCCGAGCGCACATCCCGGCGGGCCAGCACCAGGTTGGCACGCGTACGCCCGCCAATCGGTATCCGCTCAAGCGCTGCCTGTGCCTGGTATTGCGCTGTATCAAGGATGCTGGCACCACTGATGGCGTCCTCGATCCCAAGGCCCAGATCCAGCGACGCCGCCAGGATCGACAGCCGGCCCGCCATGTCAGGGGCTTTGCGCAGGGCGTCGGCATAGGTCTGGAACAACCTTTCGCTGGCATTGAACCGTTCGCGCTGTGCCTGCAACATGCTTTCGATCACCAGGTGCGAGAGCTTGACGAACTCCAGTTCGAAGCTGGCCCGCAGCACCGGGAACAACGCCCGGTCGGCGGTATCCAGCAGCGCTTGAGACAAAGCTGGCGCGTCGGTGCGCGGCGCGACGACCAGCGCACAGGCGTTGCTCTGCACCAGTTGCTCAAGCCACCACACCTGCCCGGCAGCATCCGCCGGCAGGCCGACGCCGGTGGTCATCACCAGGTCGCCCGGCGACACCCAGCGCCACGGGTCGGGCAGGTCAACGGTGTGCGCCCAGCTGATGAGCCGGCCGGTGCCGGCAAGGCCTGCGACGACTTCGAGCTTGAGTGGATCGATGGCAACCAGGTCCTGGACCGTGAGCATGAACGGGCTCTCAAAAATGACGTGGGGCGGGCACTGTCATGATCGCAGATTGGCAAGGGGTTTGGGGGCCGAGTGCACCGTCATGTTGATTTGTGATGTGCTTACCTTGCTGTCTGGTTGTTGCCATCTAGACTGGTTTTCTCATGGAGTACGCCCTGTCGAGTGCAATCACCTGCCATGTGCTTGCCGCAGTTCGCCAGTCACATCCCGGCTGTCTGGCAACTTATGGAGCATGCCCCCATGCACGCGATGCAACGACTGCTCGTCCTGTCTGTGCTGGCTGTCTCACCTTGGGCAAACGCCGCAGATCAGGCCCCGGCCTCGCCGCTGATCAAGCAGATCAATAACGGTAACTGGCTGGACCCGAAGGAAGCACAAAGCCTGCGTGACGAGATGTACTACCAGCGTGCCATCTTCGCTTACATGACCATGCTGCCGGCGCTGAACGTGATCGGCATGAAGGAGGGTTCGGAAAAGGCCTTTGGTGCCGGTTACAACGTACTACCGATCTGGAAGCAGCGCATGGACTCGCGCACTATGGTGCCGACGCCCAACGCCGACGTGATCTACTCCATGAGCTACCTGGACCTGAAACAGACCGGGCCGCTGGTGGTCAAGGCACCGGCCAATGTCATCGGCATGTTCACCGACTTCTTCCAGCGTACGCTCACCGATGTCGGTGCCATCGGCCCGGACCGTGGGCGCGGTGGCCTTTACCTGCTGCTGCCGACGACAAGGAAAAGGTAAATCAGACCTTCCTGCAGCCCTTCCTTTCGTACACCACCAGCACGTTCACCACCTTTGGTATCAACAGCGAGTCAACCTACAACTGGCAGTCCAGGGAGTGGGCGGTGCCCGTCAACCTGACCGTTACCCAACTGCTGAAGATCGGTGGCCAGCCGCTCACCCTGCAGGCCGGGCCACGCTATTGGCTGGACACCCCGCGAGACGGCCCGCAGGGCTGGGGCTTTCGGGTGGCGGTAACGCTGTTGTTCCCGCGCTGAACGCCACTGGAACATCTGCGTGCGCGCTGCGGTCCAGATTGTCAGTAGTCCTCGGAATTCTCCCCACCATGAGGGTTTGCCATGAGTACGCTGACAATCGAAGGCTGGTGCAAGGGCGACGGTGACCGCAAGTCGACGCCGATTGGCGAAGTGCATTTTGATATCCAGGGCCCGACCCATACCAAGCTGGAACAGGCAGAGGAACAACTGCAACAGACCCACGCCCGTGAAACCATGGTCGATGTCGACATGGCGCTGATGAACCTGGTGCTGCCGGAAGGCTACGGCCCGTTGTCCGATTGCCAACTGCGGGTCTACCTCAGCCAGGAGGAGCAACGCGGGCAGTTTCACCTGGTCGGGCACCGTGCCAGTGATGGCAGCCTGATCTACACCAATGCGGTGTTGATCGCGCAGTTGAGCTGAGCCTCAGCCCGGTTGCGTCAAACGCTGCAGGCTCACCAGGATACAGCCGGCATCGTAGGGCTTGCGCACCACTTGCACATGCTGCAGATGCGCGGGTATGCAAAGGCTGTCTCCGTAACCCGTGGCAAACACGAAGGGGATGTTGCGCCGGGCCAGCTCGTCTGCCACGCCCAGCGAATTGCCTGTGCCCAGGTTTACGTCCAGCACCGCCACATCCAGTGGCTGGGTATTGAGCAGGCGGATGGCCTCGTCTTCGGAACAGGCGGTGTGCACCTGCTCGATGTGGGCATCTGCCAGGATCTGTTCCAGCCCCACGGCAATGACCAGTTGGTCCTCAAGAATCATCACGCGCAGCTGGCTGAGGTCCGCGTACGGGGTGGCTACCTGCGTATTGCCCGTTGCCTCACCGCTGGTTTCGGCGGCCTCTGCCACGGCAATGTGGCGGCCGGGAATGCGGAAATGGCCCTGCAGCCCCTCAGGGTGGTATTCGATGTTGCTGGTACCGCCCAGGTCGAAGGGGATGCTGCGGTCGATCAACACCGAGCCGAAGCCGGACCGGGTTGGCGTGCGCACTGCCGGGCCACCGCTCTCCTGCCAGGTGATATTGCATGCACTGGCAGCATCCAGCGCCCAGTTCACCACAAGCTGGCCCCCGGCGCGGGACAGCGCACCGTATTTGGCGGCGTTGGTGGCCAGCTCATGCAGCACCAGTGCCATGACCGAAAACGCGCGCGCATCCAGCACCACATTCGGCCCTGACAGTTTGATGGCATCGGCGGTGGAGCGATAGGGCAGCAGTTCGGCTTCCAGCAACGCAGCCAGGCGCCCGCCACCATCCCCGCGCACCACCTGGTCGTGGGCAAGCGACAGTGCCTGGATGCGCCCTTTGAGGGTGGCTACATAGTCTGTGAGTGACTGGCTTTGCGAGGTCGGGTGGGCCACCAGTGCACCGATCAGCGAGAGGATGTTCTTCACCCGGTGGTTGAGTTCCTCATTGAGCATGCGCTGGCGCACCTGCGCCTTGGAGCGTTCATCGGCCAGCAGTTCGCTGTTGCGCAACGCCACTTCGACAATGGCCGTGCGGATGGCTTCGCCGAACTGGCGGTCCTGTTCCGACCAGGGCAGCGACTGCTGGTGCACGGTTTCTTTCCAGATGGCAAAGCTCTTGCGCGGTGTCAGGCGCTCGCCATGGGTTCCGGTTTCGTAGGTCTTGTTCGGGTCGCCGGCCCAGTCGAGGGTTTCCAGCACTTCTTTGCGAAACAGCATCAGGTAGTCGCGTGGGCTCTGCGACATCGGAATGATCAACACCCCCGCAACCTCCGAGGCATACGCCAAGGCGGGCGGGTGCGCGGCCGACAGCCGGTTGGAGGCCCATACCCTGCCTTCGGCAACCGCTTCGGCCAGGCTCAGCAACTCCGGTATTACCGCTTTGGGCGGTGTCAGGCCTTCGGCCGACCAACGGCCCTGCAGGTAGATGCCAATACCATCGGAGGGGATCAGCGCTTTGAAATCACTCAGCCGGGCATGGAAGAACTCGCCGATGTCCGGGGCATGGTTGGCATTGCGCAGCAGGGCGTCCAGCGCCTTGTGCACCTGCACGGCGGCTTCAAGGCTTTGCCGGCTGCGCAGGGTTTCGACATGCAGCGAAAAGAACTCGCCAAACATCTCCGCCGCCACCCGCTGCCCCATGGTCAGGGTGCGTGGCGCGTAATGGTGGCAGGCAATCAGCCCCCACAGCACACCGTTGACGATGATCGAAATCGACATCGAGGCGCCCACGCCCATGTTGCACAGGTATTCGCAGTGGATGGGCGAGACGCTGCGCAGGTGGGCGTAGGACAAATCCAGGGGCTCACCGGACAGGTCCAGCACCGGGTCGATGGGGACGCTCTTGAACTTGGCATCCGAAATGATCCTTATCGGATTGCGCAAATACAGCGCACGGGCTTGCTGGGGGATGTCGGATGCCGGGAAGTACTGGCCCATGAAACTCTCCAGGCCACTGCGTTTGGCTTCGGCCACCACCTTGCCGGCGCCATCGGCACCCAGCTGGTAGATCATTACCCGGTCATAGCCGAGCACGGCGCGCACGAAGCGGGCCGAGTCGCGGATCAGCCTGGCAGGCTGGTCAATTTCGCGCAGCTGTGCGATCAACGCACGGGTGAGCTCAATCGGCTCGGCAACGCTGGCGCCAGCCGATTCGAACTCGATGATCGCGTTGCCCTTGAACACATGTGCCGAAATGTCGACCAACTGGCCTGAGGGCAGTGGCACATTGAACACCAGTGCTGGCCGCGAGGCTTCCTTGGTGCGGGCCAGGGCATTGCGCACGGTATGCGCCACTTCGTGGCCCAGCACGGCCTGCAGTGTCTGGCCATTGATACCGGGCGCAACGCCCAGCATGTCGGCAATGTTGGCCGAATGGCGCAGTATCAGGTTGGCCGATGCATCACAGGCAATCAGGCAGCCGTGGGGCTGGATGCTGCCGGGGATCTGGATGGGCTCGCGGTCGCAGTTGGTGAGGTTTACAGGCGTCATCGGCCCCGCCGAGGGAGTCATGGGAATGGCGTGAGTCTAGCAGGGGGCGGCCCTTCAAGCGCATTCTGTGTGGCGATCGTTTACCCCGCCGCAACCCGTTGCCGTTTCATCCGGTACATCTCGTTGTCCGCGTGGCTGAGCAGCGCATCGGCATCGGTGCCGTGCTCCGGGTACATCGCCACACCAATGCTGCAGGCCGGCATCGCCAGCCCCGGCAGCCCGGCCTCCAGCGGCTCGGCCATCACCGACAGGATCTCCACCACCTTTTCGGCCACGGCGGTGCTACACGCCACCTCAGGCAGCAGCACGGTGAACTCGTCACCGCCCATGCGCGCCAGGGTGTCGTGGGCCTGTACGCAACGCTCCAGGCGCCGGGCAATCGAGCGCAGCACCTGGTCACCGGCCGCGTGGCCATGGGCATCGTTGATGCCCTTGAAGCCGTCCACGTCCAGAAACAGCAGCGCCACGTTGTGGCTGTGCCGACGGGCCGCGTGCAGGGCGGCGTCCAGGCGCTCGTTGAAGCGCGCGCGGTTGCTCAGGTGGGTCAGTGGGTCGTGGTGGGCCAGGAAGCGCAGTTCGTCTTCGGCCTGGGCCTGGGCGGTCACGTCGCGGGCCACGCCGATGCGCGCGCCCACCTCGTCGGACCAGCACGCCGACCACAAGATGTGCACGATGCCGCCGTCCTTGCGGATGTAACGGTTGCGAAAGTCCAGGTGCGGCTGGCCGTTCATTACCCGCACGATCGAGGCGCGGGTGGCGGGCACATCGTCCGGGTGCATGTAGCCGGTGATCAGGGTGCCGATCAGCTCGTCGGCGCGGTAGCCAAGCAAGGTTTCGCAGGCATCGCTGACAAACACGATGCAGTTGTCGCGGTCGACCACGAACACGGTGTCCAGCATCAGGTGGATCAGGTTGGGGTACAGCGCGTGCAGGTCGACGGGCATGAGGTGGGGCGTCCGGTAGTTGCCCGATCGCGAAAGGCGCTGGCGGCTAATCTTGCAGATTTCCGCCAGCGGTATGCAACTACCGCTGGTGCGGTTCAGAACACCGCCTATCGCGGATAAATCCGCTGCTAAAGGAGGTTGCGTTCCCCTGTAGGAGCGGCTTCAGCCGCGATCAAGGGCAAAGCCCGTGCCATCCCTAAGGCCCGGTGGCCAGCAGGTTCTGTTGCGTCTGCTGCTCCACCGTGCGCTGAATCTCCCGCGCCAAGGTCTTCACATCATGCTGCTCGATTTCCTTGGGCATCACCTCAAACCCCACCGAGTTGTACAACCGCCCCCACGCCGCCTGGGCATCGGAGTACGCCGCCTCGCGCTGATACCGTGACAGCAGCAGCCGGCCTTCGGCGCGGATCAGCTCCAGTTCGCTGCCCAGCGCCGCACTGCGCGAGGAACGCGCGTAATCGAGCAGGCTCTGGTCCACACGAAGGCTTTCATCGGCAAAGTCCACTTCCTGGCGGGCCAGCTGGTAACGCAAAAGGCCCACGCGCACCTGGGTCAAAATCGCCATCGACAACGCCGTGCGGCGCATGTCGTCGGCCTTGGCCTGGCTCTCTTCGGCCCGATTGATGTCCGGGTACTGCAGCAGGCGCAGCAGGTTCATCGAAACGTTGATGCCGGTCTGGTTCCAGTCGCTGTTGTACAGGTACTTGTTGGAGTCGTACTCGTAGCCGTAGTTGAAACTCACGTTCGGCCAAAGCTGGGCTTTGGCGATTTTCAGGTCGTTCATGCTCACGCGCTTGCGGTACCACTCTTCCATGATTTCCGGGCGGTGCTCCAGTGACAGGCGTTCAAGCTTTTCCAGGTTGCCATTTAGCAGCGGCAATGGCTGCTCGCTGCCGTCGGCCAGCACCATGCGGGTGTTCGGCGGCAGCGACATCAGTGCGGCCAGCTCGGCGCGGGCAAACTCAAGGTCCTGGCGGCGCACGGTGAGCATGTACACCGAGTCGAGCAGGGCGCGCTGATAGGCCAGGATGTCCTGGCGCGGCAGCAGGCCTTTGCCTTCGGCCTCACGCGCCGAGGTCAGGGCGCGGTGGGTGCGCATCAGCAGGCCGTCTACTTCCGGCAGCAGGCGCTGGGCGCCGAGGGCGCGCCAGTAGGCATTGCGCACATCCTGCAGCACGTTCTGCGCCACTTTTTCGCGGCGCTCTTCGGCCATCAGCATCTGGTCGTTTTTTTGCTGGGTGCGAAAGTAAGCCACGCCAAAGTCCAGCAGGCTCCACGACAGGCCAAGGCTGTACAACGTGCGGTAGCGCTCTTCGGAGGTGGACGGGCGCAAGCTGACCTGGCGGTCTTCAATGCCGATGGAGGTACCGCCAGAGTCGTTGTTGCGCCCGGCATAGCCCGCCGAGGCCACCAGCCGTGGCAGCATTTCGTGGCTGGACACATCGCGCAGGTCCGAGGCCAGCGCGCTTTCCAGCAGTTTCAGGCGGTAGTCGAGGTTGTACTTCAAGGCCCGCGCCGAGGCTTCGTAGAAGGTGATCGGGCCGTTGACCGGCTCTTGCTCCTTGTACATGCGCGCCTGGTCTTCGATCACACGCTGGCGCATTTCGTCTTCGGTGTAGGGTTTGGGCTCGAAGGCCGAGCAGGCACCGAGCAGCAGGCCAAGGGCGGTGACGGTGCTCAGGCTTCTCAATGTCGATACTGGCATAGGCTGTCCTTGTTCAATCCGTGATGAGGCGTCGGCGTCAGGGCGCATTGCTGCCGCGCCGCTCGGCGGCCTCGCGCAATTGCGCGCGGAAGCCATTGGCAGGCTGTGCACGCTGTTGTTCGGGCACCATGTCGCGGGGGAGTGGTGCCCACAGGGACGGGTCGGGCAGCAGGCCATCGGCGGTCAGGCTGATGACCCCCTGGCGCCCATCCACCCAGTTCTTGTCTTCACTGCTGGCCTGGCGGCTGTTGGCCACGGCCTGGGCCACGAACTGGCCGTTGACCTGGCCCAGTTGGGCGCCCAGCGACTGGCTCTCGATTTCAGGGGTGGCAAACAACTGCACGTTGCTGCCGTCGGCGTCCCACGCCGACAGGGTCAAGGCCTGGTTCACCCGTTCAACCACCGGCGCCACGAAGATCGCCGGCGTTACGCTCGGCAGCGGCAGGCCGCCTTGACCGTTGCGGCTGTCGCGGTCCAGGTACGGGCCTGGCGGAATGTACGGGCTGGATATGTCCAGCGTGATGGTCAATTGCGCCTGGTCGGTAGCGCCCGCCAAATCGCTGATCGTATAGGTGAAGTAATCCTGCAGTACTTGGCCAAGGCCAGCCGCCGCCAGCACATCTGGGTTGCTGAGGTCGAGGGTGTAGGTGTAACTGCCATCGGCATTGAGCACCAACGTGCCGTAGCGGCCGGCGATCGGTTGGCCGACCACGCCCGCTGTGCCGCCGGCACCTTCCTGGCCAGTGCGGATGCCGGTCACGGTCAGGCTGTCACCGCCGTCCACGTCGCTGTCGTTGGGCAGCACGTTGCCGCTGGTCTGTGGGGCGGGCACCTGGTCGCTGGCGAAGTTGCTGTCGTCGCGGGCCACGGGGTTGTCGTTGGCGCCCTGGAGGGTGACCGTCAGGCGGGCGTCCGAGGTCACGCCAGCGGTGTCGCGCATGCGGTAAGTGAACACCTCGCGCAGCGCTTCGCCCGCGGTGCGCATGGCCTGCACGGTCGGGTTGCTGTTGTCGACCACGTACTGGTAGCTGCCGTCGGCGTTGATCAGCAGCGTACCGTACAGGCCTTGCAGCACCTGGCCGGCAGTGGCGACCTGGCCGTTTTCGCCGGTGTACTGCACCACGGTTTTGGTTTCGCCGTACTGCACGCCATCCACGTCGGTGTCGTTATCCAGCACGTTGCCGCGTGGGTCCACGCCAGCGGTGCCGTTGTTCACGCCACCGGCTTCCACCGCGGCTGCCGTGTCGTCGTTGGCCACGGGGAAGTCATTGCGCCCGTCGATGGTGATGGTCAGCAAACCGTTGGCGGTGCCGCCCCACAGGTCGGTCAGCAGGTAGCTGAAGTTGTCGGTCAGGGTTTGGCCGCTGACGCGCAGGGCCTGCACTGCCGCCAGGCTGTTGTCCAGTGTGTAGCTCCAGGTGCCGTCGGCGTTCAGCGTGAGGTCGCCGTACTGGCCGCGCAGGGTTTGCCCGGTCAGGGCTGCGTTGTTGGGCAACGGGCCGTCGCCGCTCCAGAAGGCCAGCACTTCAAGGGTTTCCGGCACCAGGATGTTGATGCTGTCGGGGTCGGTGTCGTTGTCCATCACGTTACCGGCCGGGTTGCTGCCGGGGATGTTGTTGCCCAGGCCGCCGGCTTCGATGGCAAGGCCTTGATCCGGGTTGGCCACCGGTGGCTGGTTTTCGCCGCGGATCAGGATATACAGGGTGGCCGTGTCGCTCAGGCCGCCGCCGTCGGTGACCTGGTAGGTGTAACGCTGGATGACGAAGCCCAATGGCCCCAGCGCGATGATGTCGGGGTCGCTGGAATTGACCACGAACTGGTAGGTGCCGTTGGCGTTGAGGGTGAGCGTGCCGTAGTTGGTGGTGACCGTGGCGGTGCCGGTGAGCGGGTCCAGGGTCGGGTTGCTGCTCTCGGCGCCCACGCCCACGGCGGTGACTGTCTTGGTGTCGTTGGCATCCACGTCGGTATCGTTGTTCAGCACATTGCCGCTGGGGCTGCGCCCGCCGTTGCCGTCGTCGTCGGTGGCCACGGCGTAGCCGATGTCGTCGTGCGCCACCGGCGCATCGTAGCGGCCCTCAATGGTGATGTTGATTTGCGCCTGCGAGCTGGCGCCCGCGGTGTCGTGCATGCGGTAGCTGAAGGTTTCGCTCAGGCTTTCGCCCGCCTTCAGTGCCTGCACGGCGGCCAGGCTGTCGTTGACGGTGTACACGTAGTTGCCGTTGGCATCGATGCTCAGGGTGCCGTAGTTGCCAGCAAGGGTCGTGGCGCCGGCGTTGACTTGCACGAAGGTGCCGCCCGCCGCCAGGGTGCCCAGGTAGATGCCGTCCACGGCCTTGCTGTCGCCGGCGTCCACGTCCTGGTCGTTGGCCAGGGCATTGCCGCTGCCGGCCTGGCCCGGGGTGCCGTTGTTGGTGCCGCCGGCCTCGATGGCGATGGCGCTGTCATTGGCGGCGACGGGGGTGTCGTTGCGGCCGTGGATGACCACGGTGAAGGTGGCAGTGACGGTTTTGCCATTGCCATCGCTGACGCTGTACTGGAACACCTCGGTCAGCCGGTCGGCATCGGTGCGCAGGGCCTGCACGGCGCTGTTGGCGTTGTCCACCACGTAGCGGTAGTTGCCCTGGGCATCGAGCACCAGGCTGCCGTAGTTGCCGGCCAGGCTCTGGCCCACCGTGCCATTGGTGCCGCTGGGGTTGATCACACCGGTGATGGTCAGGGTGTCGCCATCGGGGTCGCTGTAGGCGCCGCGGATGCTGCCGCTGGGGTCCAGGCCTGGAGTGGCGTTGTTCAGGCCGCCGGCTTCGACGGCATCTACCGTGACCGGGTTGACCACGGGTGGGTCGTTGACGCCGGTAACGGTGATCACCAGTTGCGCCTGGTCGGTCAGCCCGCCGCTGTCGTGTATCTGGTAAGTGAAGATCACTTCCAGGCTTTGCCCGGCACTCAGCGCAAGAATGGCCGGGTCGGCGCTGTTCACGGTGAAGCTGTAGGTGCCGTCTTCGTTGAGCACCAATTGGCCGAAGTTGCCGCTGATCAGGCTGTTGTCGGCCAGCCGCGCCACGGTGCCGGCAATCGACGCCGGGGCACCGCTAGCAACAGGGCTGAGTGTGCCGCCTGTGCTTTCCAGGCCGCTGCGCACACCGTCCACCTTCAGCTGGGTGGCGGTGGGCTGGTCGCCGTTGTCGACGTCGGTATCGGTACCCACGCCATTGTTGCCGGTGATCACGTTGCCGTTGGCGTTGACCGGGGCCGGGCTGCCATCGCTGGCGCCTGCCGTGGCGCTGCCACGGTCGTCCACGGCCACGGGTGCGTCGTTGGCCCCCTGAATGGTGATCACCAGCACGCTCACCGAACTCAAGCCACCGGCATCGACCATCTGGTAGGTGAACTGCTCCACCAGCGTGTCGCCGGGGGACAGGGCCTGGATCGCGGCATTGCTGTTGTCGATGACGTAGCGGTAGCTGCCGTCGGCGTTGACGGTGAGCGTACCGAACGCCGCCAGTATGTTGGTCGCCGAGCCACTGCTGATCGGGATGATCCGGCCGCCACCGGGGCCGTCGTAGCGCACGGCGTTAACAGCTTTGGTTTCGCCCAGGGCCACCGAGTCCACGTCGGTGTCGTTGTCCAGCACGTTGCCCGTGGCGTCTTGCCCGGGGGTGCCGTTGTTGGTACCGCCGGCCTCAATGGCGATGCCGACATCGCCGCTGGCAATGGGGGTGTCGTTGGCCCCGTGGATGTTGATCAGCAACTGCGCCCGGCTGCCCAGGCCGCCGCTGTCGATGATGTCGTAGACGAACACTTCGCTGAGGAAGTCGCCCGATGTACGCAGCGCCTGCACGGCGGGGTCGTCATTGTTGACGATGTACTGGAAGGCGCCCGTCTCGGTGATGAACAGGGTGCCGTAAAGGCCCTGAATCGTGGTGACCGCGCTGCCACCCACGGCGATGCCTCCCGGGTTGTTGGGGCCGGCGATCTGCGTGACGGTGAGAAAATCGTCGTTGGTCTGGATGTCCACGTCGGTGTCGTTGTCCAGCACGTTGCCCGTGGGGTTGGTGCCGGGGTCGGCGTTGTTCAGGCCGCCGGCTTCCACGGCGATGTACTGGTCGTTGTGGGCAATGGGCGCATCGTTGACCGGGTCGAGCACGATATTGAACACGTCGGTGTCGGTCAGCGCATCGGCCGGGTTCTGCCCCGGGATGCCGTCGCCACTGGTGGGATGGTCACCGAAGTTGCCCTGGTCATTGGTGACCATGGTCAGGGTTTCCACCTCGCGGAAGGTGTTGAAGTCCTGATCGCCCTTGTAATAGAGCTGGCCCAAGGCTGCGTTCAGCTCGGCCAGCGTGCCGGTGAGCACCAGGCTGCGCCCCGCGCCTGTCGGCGGGGTGGCGTTGGCGGCGGGGGGCGTGGCGCTTTGCCAGAGCACGCCGTGCAGCACGCTCAGGGTTATGGTCATCACTCCGTCGGCATTGCCGGCGTTAACATCCACATCGCTGATGGCCAGCCCGGTCAGGTGCAGCACGGTGTCTTCGGCCCCGTGCTGGTCGGCGACGGTGTTGACCGGCGCTTCGTTCAGGTGCACGTAACCGGCATCGGCGGTGCCGGTGCTGCCTTCGCCCAGGTTGAGGTTGATGCTGCCAAGCCCGGCGATGGCGGCAGCAGTGTCGGTGTCGATGCGCACCCGGTAATTGTTGTTGGCGCTGGCCTGATGGTCCTGGGCCACCACCACCAGGTAACTCCCCGAGGGCAGCAGGGCGAACTGGTACAGGCCGCCATTGGCGGTGACGGTGGTGAACGTGCGGTCGTCGGCATTGCCGAACTGGCCGTCGTCGCCGGCCCAGGTCAGGGTCACGGCAATGCCGTCCAGGCCCGTGCCATCGGGGGTGACGCTGTCGGTGGCGCTGCGCGTGTCGTCCCACAGGGTGCCTTGAATCACGCCCATGCCGGCGCCGTCGCTGAGGATGTAGTTGTTCAACCCGCTGGCACCGTCCTGGCCGGTGCGCTCGCCAGCGGCACCCCCTGCGGTGTCGGGCAGCGAGCCGCTCCAACCGTCGGTTTCGAAGTCGGTGGGCAGGCTGGTCCAGGTCAGCACGGCGGCGCTGGCGGCGTTGTCGGCGATGGTGACGTTGGGCAGGACAACCGTGTAGATCACCTGCACGCTGTCGTTCGGCGCCAGGCGCTCGAAGTCCAGGGTGATGCCGGTACCTTGGCTGAAGCTTACACCCGCCGGCGGGTTGTCCAGGTCAATGGCCACGCCGTTGAGCAGGATGCTCTGCACCTGGTAGTTGCTGCCGTTGGGGAACTGGTCGGCCAGGTGGGTGTTGTAGGCGGGCACTTCGCCGTTCTGGGTGAAGCTGACCGACACCGTGGCGGTGGTGGTGCCACTGCCCGGCGCCACGTCGATCACGGTCTTGTCCAGGCCGGTGAAGCTGGGTTCGACCACGCGTTCGAACACCGTGTCGCTCACGCCGCGGTCCACGCCGCCGTTGAGGCCGACGTGTTCGTGGGCCGTAACCCCAAGGTTGGCCCCCGACTGGTTGCTGGCCACGTTGCTGACCCGCACGTTGAACTCCAGCACCACGCCTTCGACGTCGGGGTCGTTGATTTCGGTGTTGGTCAGGTTGCCCAGGTTGAAGGTTACCGTCTGGCTGCCATCGGCGTTGGTCACGATCACCAGCCGGCCGTTGTTGATGTCGAATACCCCGGTGGGTACGGCGCCGGACAGGTCGGGCTGAATGCCCTGGGTCACGTCGCTCAGCTCGTTGCCCTGCATGCTCAGGGTGCCGCTGCTGATCAGGTTGAGCGCATCGCTGGTGAGCCCGGCGGGGGTGTTGGAGACGAACGCGATCAGGATGTCGTTGAGGCTGGCCGGGATAAACTCAAGGCCTGCTGCCAGCTCGATCCGGATCTGGTAATCCGGGTTGTCGCCCGTGGGCACAAGCACCGCCACGCGGTAGCGCACGATTTCGCCAACCACCACGTTTTCGCTGAGGCCGCTGGTGTCGGTGGCGCCACTGCTGTTGGTGGCCGGGGCCGTGTCGGCCACGCCGCCCACCCGGCTGATACGGATGCCGTTGCTGACCGGGAACAGCAGCAGCGAATTGAGCCGGTAATCGTTCAGGGTGCCGCCATTGAGTACACCGTCTTCACCGCTGCGCTCGCCGCTGGTGATGTCGACCGTGTTGTTGGTGCCGTCCAGGCTGGTCCAGCGTACCTCCACCGCGTTGGGGAAGGCCGCCTGGCCGGCAGCGGTTGCATTCACGGTGCCGGTCAGGCGCAGGGTGATGCTGCCGCCGTTGGTGATGTCGATGTTCGCACCGCTGACACTGATCAGCTGGCCGTTCTGGATGATGAAGTCGGCGCCGCCGTTGTTGCTGGCGCCGCCGCTGTACACCACACCGGTCAGGGTGATGCCGCTCAGTTCGGTCGGCAGCCCGTCAAGCAGGCTGATGTCGAACGCATTGACCCCGGAGGTGTTGCTGATGACGATTTCGAAGTCCACCACATCGCCGTCTTCATACCCGCCGAACACCGGCGTCGAGGTGATCTGCTGGGTGACCGTGAGTGTGGGTTCGACAATGGTCACGCTGGGCTGTTGGGCACTGATCACGCTGCGCTCGGCTGGCGCGGTGCCATTGGGGGTATCGCCGTCGGGATCGCTGTACACCAACTGCGCGCCGTTGTTCAGCGTGGTGCCTTGCTGGTTGCCGGGCACGTTGCTGGCCACCAGCACCAGGCGGATGACGAAGCTGTTGTTGCCGGTATCGTTGTCGGCGGTTGCGCCTGCGCTGCTGAACACCAGCATCAGGTCGGCGCCGTCACTGCCGTCCAGGGTGACCGGGTTGACGTTGAG
The DNA here is from genome assembly GCF_028898945.1 of Pseudomonas sp. PSKL.D1. Taxonomy (NCBI): domain Bacteria; kingdom Pseudomonadati; phylum Pseudomonadota; class Gammaproteobacteria; order Pseudomonadales; family Pseudomonadaceae; genus Pseudomonas; species Pseudomonas sp. PSKL.D1. The sequence goes on along the minus strand of NZ_CP118607.1, from coordinate 3,624,351 downwards.
CGTGCCGTTGAAGTCGGCGCCGAGCGCCGCGCTGCCGGCCACGGTGGTGATGATCTGGAAGCCCAGGTTGCCGTTGAAGCGCGGGTCCAGGCGCAGCCCGGGCGGAATCAGGTCGTTGATGCGCAGGCTGCCGGTAAAGCCTTCGGGCAGGTTGACCACGATGTCGTAGGTCATGCTCTCGCCAATCACCAGGTTGCTGCCGGTGGTGTGCGAAGCGCTGGAGTCGTCGTCGCTGAGGCTGCCGTTCTGGTAGGTTTTGGTGATGCTCGGCGCGGCCACTTGCTGGTCGGCAACCTCTACCAGGTCGGTAGGGGTGAAGTCCTGGCCGCCGTTGACGCTGGCGTAGTTGGTCAGCGCGGCGCTGCTTTGCAGGGTGCTGGAGGCCAGGATCGCGGCGTTTACCGTGACGTCGTAGGTAATCACCACCACGTTGGCGCCGGACAGGTCGCTGGCCGTGCCTGCGCGCCCGGCCAGCAGGGTGGCCTGGCCGTTGGCGTCGAGGAAGGTGATGGTGTTGCCGCTGACGCTGTAGTCGGTGCCCAGCACCAGTTGCGTGCCGTCACCCCGGAAAATCTGCAGGTTGGCGGCACTCAGGCTACCGCCAACAAAGGCCAGGCCGCTGGGCAGGGTGACGCTGGTGCTCACGTCAAAGGCGCCGCCACCGCCGGTGTTCTTGATGGCCGTGGCCAGGCGCAGGGTGTCGGCGCCGTCGATGCCGCTGACGTTGCCGTCCACCGCCGCCAGGCTGGTGACGCTGCCGCTGAACGGCACGCCGCCGGTGCCCGGGGCATTCCAGCTGCCGGTGGTGCCGGTAACCGTGCCATTGCTGCTGCTGACCACGCCGTGCTTGATGTCCAGCACTGGCTCGGCCACCGATTCGATCACCGCTACGTCGGAGGACACCAGCACATCCTTGTCCACCGTGGTGGTCTGGCTCGACTGCGCCAGTACGTCCAGTTCACGCTGGTCGGCAAATGGCTGGTCGCCCACCACCATGGTGAACTGCACTTGCACGGTGCCGCCATTCAGGCCGCCCGATACGAAGTTGCCGAAGTCGAAAACGATGGAGTTGCCCGGGCCGGTGGTGACGCTGTCGGGCACATCGGGGATGTTGTTGCCGCTGCCGAAGCTCCACTGGCCCACGCCGTTACCGAAGCTCCAGGTAATGCCGGTGGCGTTGAGCAGCGGCAGCGGCAGGTAGGCGGTGAGCTTGAAGTTTTCGTAGTCGGCGATCAGCAGGTCGTAGGTGATGGTGAAGGTCACCACATCGCCCGGGCGCAGTTCGCCATTGGCGGGCGGGGTGCCGTTGTTCACCTGGGTCAGTTCGATGTCCACGGTGGAGGTCTGGATGGTGCTGGTGGTGCTGGAGCCGTCGGTCTGCGTGCTGCCGATGTTCAGCGCATCGCGTAGCACCGTGGCCGCCACGGTGGCGTTGTTGCCCACGCTGTCGCCTTCGTTGAGCTGGTCGTGGGGCGGGTGGTCGCTGGTGTAGGTGGTGTCGACCGTGGCGTCGTAGACGATGCGCAGGCCGGTAGCGCCGTTCTGTTCGGTGTCGTCGTACAGGTCGCCAAACAGCGCGGCCACGCCCGGGCCGGCCACCGCCTGGCGTATCGATTCGGCAATGTCGAACACCAGGGTGGTGCTGCCATCGGCATTCACCGTCTGGGTGTAGATCAGGGCAATGCTCAACGTGGCGCCATTGCCCTGCAGCAACAGGGTGGGCGGGTTGGCTGTGCTGAACGTCTGGCCATCGCTGAGCAGGTCGGTGACGGTGAACTGGCCTTGTTCGAGGATGTTCTCGCCAAAGGCAAAGAAGTCGGAAATGGCAACGTCCATGGTGTAGCGCAGGGTGTCGCCAGGGGTCAGGCCGGGGGTGCCGACGTCGTTTTGCAGGTCTACCGCCTTGAGCAGGGTGATGGACTTGGCCACGAAGGTCACGCCCTGGCCGTTGCCGGTTTCACTGAACGGGTAGCCGTCGGGGTCGGTGGGGCGGTCGCGGGGGTCGAGCGGGTTCCAGTCGCCGGTGACGCTGGCGGTGCCGAAGTTGATGGTCACCGGGTTGCCGGTGGCCGGGTCGAGCACGGGCGAGCCATTGGCGTCGATCTCCGGCACGTAGAAGCTCACCTGGGTTTCGCTGGCGGCGCTGAGGGTGTCGTAGTGGATGCTGTAACTCTCGACGAACACGTTGGGGTCGGCCAGCGCCGCGGCGATGGCGGCGGGGTTGGTCAGCACCCGGCCGTCGTGCAGGGTGACGGATGTCAGGGTGCCACCCGCGCCCGGCGTGATGGCACTGACGTGCACCTGGTCGGGCACGGTCTGGGTGACGGTGACGTTGGTCAGGGTCTGCCCCGGGGCGGGGGTGACGGTGACGGTCTGGGTGCGGGTGTAGTTGGGCCCGGTGACGGTTTCGCCTTCGGGCATGTTGACCGTTTGCGTCACCTTCAGCAGGGTCGGGGTGACGATGAAGCTGTGCAGCGAGGCTTCCACCAGGCTCGGGTCCTGCACGGGGTTGTTCAGCGAATCGTTGCCGTACTCGAAGCCGGCGCGGGCATTGATGGTGAGGTTGGGTGCGCCGTCCGAGTAGGTGGTGTCGGCCAGGTTGCTGAGCAGGCCGGTGATCTGGATGTCGATGCTCGGCTGGCCACTGGTGACGCTGGCATAGGGCAGTTGCAGCACCACCATCTGGTCGCCCGGCTTCATGCCGACGCTGGCGGCGTTGATCACCAGGGCATTGCCGCTGGCGTCCTTGGCCAAGGGGTGAGTGGCGTTGCCGTTGGCGTCAAAGGTGATGACGAAGCTGTTCACCGCCTGGCCCAGGTACGTGGCGGAAACGAACGTGGCGCCATCGTCGCCGTCGCGCCCGGTGGCGGGCATGAACAGGTCGATGTACGGCGCGTAGCCTTCCTGGGTGGAGGGGTTGGTGAAGCTGACGGTAAAGGTGAACTGCTCGCCCAGTTGCACCTCGGCGCCGCCGCTGCTCAGGTTGGCGGTGGGGCTGGCATCGGCCAGCAGCCCCTGGAAGCTGGCCAGGGTCGAGGCGGCCAGGGCGATGGACTTGTCCACGTCGCCGTTGCTGACTTCCAACTGCCAGTCACCGCCTGCCAGCTGGCTGCCGGTGGCATTGCTGGAGGCGCCCACGTCGGCGCCAGTCCAGCGCGCCAGTTCGTTGACCAGGGCCTGGCCACTGCTGCCGGCGCCCACGTCGCAGCCGTACAGCTGGATGTCGGCGCCAGCGTTGAGCTCGCTGCGCCAACTGCTCAGGCGGTCGCCCAATTGCTCGACGGTTTGCTGGGTGAACACCTGGTTGCCCAGGGTGAACTGCCCGGCGGCGCCGTGGGAGAACACCTGGATGGAATCGACTTTGCCCAGTTGCGCCAGGGCAGTACTGATGGCCGCGATGGCGTCCTGGCCGGCGTCGACCACCAGCGCCGTTGTGCCTGCAGGCAGGTTGGCGGCCAGTTGGTCGCGGTTTTCCACGCGGGCATCGATTACCACCAGGTTGCGTGGTTGGGCGGCCGGTGCAGCGGTGGTTTGCGCCTCGCTGGCGGTGGGGGCTGGGTGGGCCGTGTCCTTGGCCTCGGCGTGGCTGGGGGCGCTGTGCTGCTGGTCGACGGCCGCGGCGGCGGCACCGTCGAACAGGATGCGCTGCTCAAGGGCCAGGGTTTGTGACCGTGGGCGCAATGCAGCGGCTAGACCGGCTCTGCTCTTCATGTCCATGATGACTACCTGTTCGGAAGTTCAACGCCAGATTCGCAAGCGTAGACCGGAATTACCATTTTGGTGCGTGGGTTGATGAGGGGGCCGTGAGGTGTTTGTCGCCGGTGAGATTGAGCGCCGCTCCCCGTCGATCTTCAGCCTGCCCCGCGTTTCGTGCAGGCCAACCAGCGGTTCATCCAGCGCAATCAGCACCTGAAACACCGCATGGGTCGGCACCAGCGGTTGGTTGCCCGTTGCCACCGGCCCGCCAAAGTGCGACGACAGCATGCGGTGGGCCAGTTGATTGGCGCGTGTACTGCCGATGGCCAGCACTTTGCCCTGCAGCGCGGTGGGCTGGCCGTCGGGGTAAAAGCGCACGCTGTTGCCTACGGCAAGGTGGTGCACCTGGTCCTGGGCTACATAGGCATCCACTTGCCAGCGGCCAGGGTCGATGAGAATGCCCAGCGGCTCCTGGCGGTTGACCCACTGCCCCGGACGCCAGTCGGGGTCGCGGTCCAGCCAGATGCCGGCAAACGGCGCCTGCAAATTCAGGCGGGCCATTTCCACCCGCGCCGAGCGGGCCTCTTCGTTCTGCACGTTCAGGCGTTGCTGGGTGGCGGCGTCCACGCTCAGCCCGGCCGGGTCGGCCAGCAGGCCCGACAGCCGTGCCTGGTAGCTGCGTGCGGTGGCCTCGCTGCTGCGCAGGCGTGAGTCCAGGTCCGGCTCGTTCAGCGTCGCCAGCACTTCGCCAGCTTTTACCTCACCCTGCTCGCGCAGGCTCTGCAAGCGTGCAGGGTAGGGCGTGTACACGCGCAACTGATGCTCGGCCCGGGCCACACCCACGGCATCCACCTGGCTGTGCCATGGCACCGCCAAGGCCAGCACACCCAGCGCCAGGCACAGGTAGAACAGCCGCTTGCGTTGCCCTGGAATGCGCGACCGTTGCTGCCACCAGTGGCTCAGTTCGCGTTTGACCGGCAGGGCGATGAACCAGGCGATTTCGACCATGAACAGTACGATCCCCAACAGCTTGAAGAAGAACAGGTACACCGCCACGGCGATGCCCAGAAACAGCACCAAACGGTACAGCCAGGTAGCGAAGGCAAAGGCCACCAGCAAACGCCGCTGGTGGCTGGGGAACGGCTCCGGCCACGGCTCGTGCAGCCCCAGCAGGTTGCGTCGCAGGGCCACCCGGGCCAGCGCCGAGGCCCGTTCGTGCAGATTGGGGAAGTCCAGCAGGTCGCTGAGGATGAAGTAGCCATCAAAGCGCATGAACGGGCTGGCGTTGAGCGCCAGCGACAGCACCCAACTGGTGGTGGCCAGGTACAACAAGGCATTGCGCAGCGCGCCGTCGTCGCACAGCGCCCAGCCCAGCGTCGCCAGGCCCGCCAGCGACAGCTCGGTGGCGATGCCCGCCGAAGCGATCGCCAGGCGCTGGCGCGAATGCTTGAGCTTCCAGCTTTCGCCGGTGTCGGTGTACAGCATCGGCCACAACACCAGAAAAGCCACCCCCATGTGCCCCACCCGCAAACCCAGGCGCGTGGCGACCAGCGCATGGCCCAGCTCGTGCAAGGTCTTGGCCACGATCAGGGCCAGGGCGAAGCTGAACAGGCCTTCAGTGGAAAACGACTCGACCACGGCATGGGTGAAGGTGTCCCACTGCTGGATTACCAGCAGGATGCCCAGCAGGCTCAAGCCGATCACCAGCCAACCGGTCAATGGGTGGAACAGCCAGCCAAGCGCCCCGGCCAAACGTTGCAAGCCCGCTTGGGGGCGTAGCAGCGGCACGCGAAAGAACAGGTAATGGTGCAACCACCAGCGCCAACTCGACCAGGTGCGCGCTTCGCTCTGCGCCTGCAGCTTGCCCAGTTGTTCGGGCCCGGCGCGTAGCAGGTGGTGGTGTTCGAGGAAGGCGCGCAGCTCCAGCACCTGTTCCACATCCGGTTTCAAGGCGCTGTCGCGCGCCACCTGTTCGCTGATCTGCCGGGGCGACTGGCCCCAGCGCAACAGGCACTCGAACTCCAGCCAGCCGATGCGGTAGAAACGGTTGACCACGGTGTCGTGGATCATCCACCCCGGTTCACCGTCGCGGTTGTCGGCGGCATCGCACAGGCGCAGGTCCTCGCGCAGCGGCGGCAGCGGCAGGTCGGCCGGGTCGAGCATTACCAGCCACTCCAGGCGCGCAACGTGGCCAGCGGCCGGCGCAGCAGGTAATACCCGAGCATCACCCGGCCGCCGTACAGTTTGGCGGTGCCGTGCAGGCCGAGGCGGGCATGTTCGGGCTGCTCGTCGATGCTGGCCAGCAGGCGGTAGGCCACCACGCCGTCGTCGGTCGGCTTGGCCTGGTAGCTGGTTTCCAGGATGCTGCCCTTGAGCGGGCTCAGCGGGTAGGCGGTGAGAAACAGCGTGACCTCGGCACCCGGCTCCAGGGCGATGGCATCGGCCACGGCGAGCTGGATCTGCATGGCCGGTTGCGCCGGGTCGGCCACGTGCATGATGCGCTCGCCGGTGGACACCGGTTTGCCCAGCCAGTCGTTGGGGTCGCTGAACACCGCCACCCCGGCCCGCGGCGCCAATACCTGGGTACGCTTGAGCTGCGCCTGCACGGCGGCCAGTTCGGCACGGCGCTGCTGCACGCGGCCTTGCAGCAAGGTCAGCTCGCCCTTGCTTTGCGGGTTGTCGAAGGCTCGCTGGCTGGCGGCGAGCAGTTCGGCATCGGCCACGGCCACCTCTTTGCCCAGCACGTCGGCACGGCTGCGCAGGGTCGTTTCATCCAGCGTGAACAGCGGCGTGCCGGCCTCGACCGGCTGATTGGGGCGCACCAGCACCTGGGCGATCACGCCGTCGATGGGGGAGGTGACGATCTGCGCCTGGCGCGACACGATTTGCGCAGGTGCCAGGGCGGTCTGGCGCACCGGCACCAGCAGCAAGCCGCCGAGCAGCAGCACGGCCAGCAGCACCTGGCGTCGGCTGGGGCGCCAGCGGCTCAGGCGTTGGCGGCGGGTGAGGGTGTTCCAGCAATACGCCCAGGTGCGGGTCAGGCCATCCAGGTGCTTGGGCAGGATCGCGGGCGGCGGTTCTTCGAGCAGCACCATCAGCAGGCCCAGGCGTTCGCCGGTTGGCCCATGCAGCGGGATGCACCACAGGCCGGCAGGCCACCACTCGGCCCAGCCTTCGGCAATGTCGGCGGGAGGCGTGGCGTTGGCCAGGGTGAGCCAGGCCGGTTGCGGGTTTTTTACCTGTTCGCCCAGCCAGCGGCTGGCGCGTTTCAGCCACACCAGGTAGGGCGAGTCCTCGGTGGGGCGTGCCAGCCCGGACACGCACAGCAGCTCGAACGCCCCCTTGGCCTGCCTGAACACCAGCGCCTGATGAAACGGCAGCAGCGGATACAGGTCGTTGGCCATGCTGAAGGCCAGTGCGTTCAGCGACTCGGCCGCCATCGCCTTGTCGCGCAGGGCGTCCAGTTGCAGCAGCAGTTGCGGGTGCGGCAGCGGCTGGTTCATGGTCATGGCGCAAACCGTGCGGTGCCGCTCATGCCTGCCATCAACTCAGGGAAACGCTGGTCGAAGCGCGCTTCCAACTCCACGGTTTGCGCCACGGCATCAACCCGGGCGTTGATCACGCTGACTTTGGCCGGGTAGGTTTTGCCCGTCTCGTGCACGTCCACCTCCAACGGCTGGCCGGGGCTGAGGTTTTTCAACTGGCTGGACGGCACGTTCAGGCGCACCTTCAGGGCGCCGTCACTGACCAGATCGAACAGCGGCGTGCCCGCGCTGACCGTTTGATACGGTTTGACGTACACCTTGGCCACATGCCCCGAAAACGGCGCCAGCACCTGGCAGTAGCTCATCTGCGCCTCGCCCATGGCGCGGGCGCCATCGGCTTTTTGCACTTCGGTATTGGCGGCGGCCACTTCGATGTCGCCCACCGCGTCCAGCTTGCGCAGTTGCTGCTTGGCCTGCAGGTTCTGCCGGGCCATGGCCAGCTCGGCCCCGGCCACCTTGTTGCGGGCCTGGGCCTCGTTGCAGTTGAAGCGCGCGAGCGTGGCACCTTTGGCCACGTGCTCGCCGAAGTTGGTCTTCAGTTCGCCCAGCGTGCCATTCATTTGGCTGGACAGGGTGGTTTCCAGCTCGGCGGCAAGCAGCACGCGGATCGGTTGCGGGGCGTCCTGCTCGGCGGCCTGTGCAGTCAGGCTGGCCAGCGCCAGCAGCACGGTCAGGCAACGGTGTCCAACAACGGGCATGGGCATTCTCGGTTCCTTGTTGAGAGGCTTCATAAACGCTGCAACGCATTCATGTTAGGAAGGATTTCGCGGCTTTGCCCAACTGCGTGCAGCCCGCGCGGCGTGTACTACGCTGCACCGGGGGCCGACGCTGGAGCGATGCGATGGTGCAGGTTGCGCGGGCAAGGGTGTGGGTATTGGCACTGATGCGCACCTGCCTGCTGGGCTTGGTGCTGGTTAGCCCAGCGCTGGCAATTGCCGAGGGCCAACTGCCACGTCAGGCCAGCGAACGCGAGGGTTATGCCGATGCCGGCAGTTGCCTGGGTTGCCATGCCCAGCAGGCCAGCCAATGGCAGCATTCCGATCATGCCTGGGCACTGCGTGAGCCCACGGCAGCCAACGTGCTTGGCAATTTCGACAATGCGCAATTCGACGAGGCCGGGGTCAAGGCCCGTTTCTTTCGCAAGGGCGACGGCTATTACGTCAACATCGAGGGTGAAGATGGCAAGCCTGCCGACTTTCGCGTGCTCTACACCTTCGGCTTCGAGCCGTTGCAGCAGTACCTGGTGGCGTTGTCGCGCGGGCGCCTGCAGGCGCTGACCGTGGCCTGGGACAGCCGCCCGGCCGCACAAGGCGGGCAGCGCTGGTTCTCGCTGTACCCGGGGCAGCGCTTCGCCCCTGGCGACGCCTTGCACTGGACCGGCCGCTATCAGAACTGGAACGCCATGTGCGCCGACTGCCATTCCACCGCGCTGGCCAAAAACTATGACGACAAAAAAGACAGCTTCGCCAGCACCTGGCAGGAGCAGAATGTCGGTTGCCAAGGCTGCCACGGGCCAGGCCAGGCCCACGTCGACTGGGCCAAGGAGCACCCTGGCGCCTCGCCGGCGCAAGGTTTGGCCGTGGACTTCAAAGCGTTGGGCAGCAAGGGCCAGGTCGAGCAGTGCGCCTATTGCCACAGCCGCCGCCAAGGCCTGGGCACCGGCCAGCTGCCGGGCCACCCTCAGCTGGACCAGAGCTTGCCGGCCACGCTGCGTACCGGCCTGTACCATGACGCCGGCCAGATCGACGGTGAGGTATACGAGTTCGGCTCGTTCAGCCAAAGCAAGATGTACGCGGCCGGGGTTGCCTGCACCGACTGCCACAACCCGCACACCACCAAGGTTCGCATCGAAGGCAACGGCCTGTGTGTGCAATGCCACAACACCCAGCCCAACACCGCTCGCTTCGCCGGCCTGCAAGCCAAGGACTACGACAGCCCGGCGCATCATCACCACACGGCCGGCTCGCCCGGTGCACAGTGCGTGAACTGCCACATGCCAACCAAGAACTACATGGTGGTCGACCCCCGGCGCGACCACAGCATCCGCATCCCGCGGCCCGACCTTGCCGACACCGGCCCCGACGCCTGCACCACCTGCCACCAGGGCCAGAAGCCGGCCTGGGCCGCCAGTGCCATCGACAGCTGGTTTGCCAACCCCAAGCGCCCGGCCCATTACGGGCAGGCCTTCCATGCCGTGCGCGAAGACCCGTCCACCACCTTGAGCCGTTTGGGCTATGTGCTGGCCGACAAGAGCAACCCGGCGATTGTCCGCGCCACGGCCGCCGACCAGTTGGCGGACATCGGCCCCGCTGCCACCAGCAACCTGCGCTGGGCCTTGCAGGACAAGGACGCCGTGGTGCGCGCCTATGCGGTAGGCGGCTTTACCAGCCTGCCGGCCGAGCAGCGCCTGCAACCGCTGCTGCCGTTGCTTGAAGACCCCACCCGGGCAGTGCGTGACGAGGCTGTGCGGGCGTTGGCCGATGTACCGCCAGCGCAGTTGCCGACCACGTTTGCGCCGCTGCTTGCCGAGTACGAACAGCGCCTGCGCAGCAATGCCGACCTGCCCGGCGGGCGGCTCAACCTGGCCGTGCTGCTGCAACGCCAGGGGCGCGACGAGCAGGCGATGGCGGAGTATCGCCAGGCTTTGAAGATGGACCCGTATTTTGTGCCCGCCCGGGTCAACCTGGTGACGCTGGCCAGCAGCGCCCAGCACTTTGACGATGCCGAACGCTTGCTGCGTGACGGCGTGGCACTGGAGAAGATGCCCGAAGCCGACCATGGCAACCTGGCCTACATGCTGGCGTTGCTGCTGGTGGAACGCAGCAAGCCGGACGAGGCGGTGGGCTGGATGGAGCAGGCCGCCGTGGCGTTGCCCGGCAATTCGCGGATTCGCTACAACCAAGGGTTGCTGCTGTCACGCATGAACCGCCGGGATGAAGCGCTCGCGGCTTTGCGCAGTGGGCTGGAGCAAGCGCCGGAGAATGCCGATTTGCTGTACACGCTGATCTACCTGCATGCCCTGGAGGGGGAGCGGGACCAGGCGTTGCCTTATGTGCAGCGGATGCGTGAGGTGGCGCCGGATGATCCGCGGCTACAGGCGATCGAGCCGTATTGGCGGTGAGATCGAGCGCCGCCCTGCGGCGCATCGCGAATAAATTCGCTCCTACAGGCGTTCTGCAATCCCTGTAGGAGCGGATTTATCCGCGATGCGCCGCAAGGCGGCGCTCGATCTAATAGGCGACAAACACCTCAACGCGAACACCCACCATTCTCTCTTCACGACACCCCATTGCACCCACCCCCCACCCGGCTAGATTTACCAGACCGCCAACCCACTCCAAGGACCGCACCCGTGACCACCCGCGAACACGTCCAGGCCCTGGAAGCCTCGGTCGCCGAAAAAGTCCTGGGCCAGGCCGAAACCATCCGCCATGTCCTGCTGGGCCTGCTCGCCAATGGCCATGTGCTGCTCGAAAGCCTGCCAGGCCTGGCCAAAACCCGCACGGTCAAGGCCTTGGCCACGCACCTGGAGGCGCAAATGCGGCGCATCCAGTTCACCCCGGACTTGCTGCCCTCGGACATCACCGGCGGCGAGATCCTGCAGCAGACGGCCGAAGGCAACAAAATCAGCTTTCAACCCGGCCCGCTGTTCGGCAATGTTATCCTCGCCGACGAAATCAACCGCGCCCCGGCCAAGGTCCAGGCGGCCTTGCTCGAAGCCATGGAAGAGCGCCAGATTACCGTGGCCGGGCAAAGCTACCCCATGGACAAGCTGTTCATGGTGCTGGCCACCCAGAACCCGATCGAACAGGAAGGCACCTACCCACTGCCCGAAGCGCAGATGGACCGTTTCCTGATGAAGCTGCAACTCGATTACCCAAGGCCTGAAGACGAAACCCAGGTGCTACGCCTGGTACGTGAAGAGGACCAGGCCAGCCACGAGGTGGCCGCACAACCGGCGCGCCTGGCCCAGCAGGTGATTTTCGACGCCCGCCGCGAAGTGGCGCAGGTGCATGTGTCCCAAGCCATTGACCGCTACCTGATCGACCTGATCAACGCCACCCGCCACCCCGGCGAGCATGACCCTGATTTGGCGCGCTGGATCCGCATCGGTGCCAGCCCGCGCGGCGGCATCAGCCTGGACCGGGTGTCACGCGCCCACGCCTGGCTGCAAGGCCAGGATTTCGTGTCACCCGACAATGTGCGCGCCGTGGTGCACCCCGTGCTGCGCCATCGCCTGCAGCTCTCCTACGATGCGATCACCGATGGCGTGGCGGCCGACCAGGTCATCGACCGGTTGCTGGACAAGGTTGCCATTCCCACCTGACGGACAGGCCCATGGATGTGAACGCGGTGGTGCCCGACGGCTTCGTGTATGCCTCACTCGCCGAGCTGATGGCGCTGGAGGCGCGTGCCCGGGGCCTGAGCTTCGTGGCGCGCCAGCCGCTCTCGAGCATTCTCTCCGGCAACCACGCTTCGCGGTTGCGCGGGCGCGGGCTGAGCTTTGACGAATTGCGCCATTACCTGCCCGGCGATGACCTGCGCCACCTCGACTGGCGTGCGTCGTTGCGGTATGGCAAACCGTTCGTGCGCACATTCACCGAAGAGCGCGACCGGCCCACCCTGGTGCTGGTGGACCAGCGCATGAGCATGTACTTCGGCTCGCAACGCTACTTCAAGTCGGTCAGCGCGGCGCAGGTGGCTGCGATCTGTGCCTGGATGGCCTTCCATGCCGGCGACCGGGTGGGGGGGATGGTGTTCGACGGCCAGCTGGTGAGTTACGTAGGGCCGCTGCGCAGCCGGGCGCGCGTCGAAGCGCTGTGCAGTGCGGTGGTCAAAGCCAACCACCGGCTGTCGGCCTATGCCGCCGACCAAGACAACGATGCCCAGCTGGACAAGGTGCTGCGCAGTTGTGTTGCCAGTGCTGGCCACGACCACCTGATCTGCATCATCAGCGACTTTGCCGGCACCACGGCCAACACCTTGGCGTTGCTGCGCCAGTTGAGCCAGCACAACGATGTGATCGCCATCCAGGTGTACGACCCGATTGCCCTGCAGTTGCCGGACAAGGGGCGGCTGAACGTGACCCAGGGCTCGGCGCAGGTGGAACTGGAAGTTGGCCAGCGGCGCATCAACAAACCCTTGGGCGAATTCCTTGCCGGGCGCCTGCGCGACGTTGCCGACCTGCTGCGCCGCAGCCAGGTGCCGTTGATGCGGGTAAGCACAGGCGATGACAGCCTCGACCAACTGCGCCGCGAGCTGGGGCGCCTGGCTCAGGTGCCGCGATGAGCGCCGCAGCCCCGGCAATCGACCAGTTGCGCGAGCTGGCACCGGGCATGCCGCCGTTCAGCTACCTGCCACACACCTGGGCCTGGCTGGTACTTGCCGTGCTGGTGCTGATGCTGCTCGGCCTGTGGGCCGCGCTACGTTGGCGCCATTGGCAGCGTAATCGATACCGCCGTGAGGCATTGGCCCGGTTGGATGCCATGGCCAGCAGCGAAGGTGATCAACGCCTTATTGCGCTGCGCGGGCTGCCCGAGCTGCTCAAGCGTGTGGCGCTGTCGATGCCTGGCGCGCCGCCCGTCGCCAGCCTGGGCGGCGCGCAGTGGCAAACCTTTCTTGAGCAGCGGGCACCCCAGCCGTTGCCCGCTGGCTTTACCGACACCTTGCACCTGCTGGCTTACGCCCCCGACACCGCTTTGCGCACGTTGGATGCACAGCAGGTGAGCACGCTGTTCATGACCAGCCGTGGCTGGATCGAGGGGCACCATGTGGCAGTTTGACTACCCCTGGGTGTTCTTGCTGTTGCCCCTGGCGTGGCTAGCCTATCGCTTTTCAAGCGAATACCACGAAGGCCGCAGTGCGTTGCGGGTGCCATTCTTTTCGGCCATGAGCCGGGCCATCGGCAAGCAACCGGGGCACGCCAGTGCCAGCGGCGGGCGCGCGCAACTGGCGTTGAACATACTGGCCTGGTGCTTGCTGGTGGCTGCCTGCGCCCGGCCTGTGCTGGTGGAAAAACCGATCCAGCGTGAACAACCGATCCGCGACCTGATGCTGGCCGTCGACATTTCCCAATCCATGGAAGCCACCGACTACACCAGCGCCAACGGCGAAAAAACCGACCGCCTGAGCGCCGTGAAATCGGTGGTGCGCAACTTTATCGCCCAGCGCAAGGGCGACCGCATCGGCCTGATCGTGTTCGGCACCGGTGCCTACCCGCAGGCGCCATTGACCCTCGACCACGCCAGCCTGTTGCTGCTGCTCGATGAAGTCGGCATCGGCATGGCCGGGCCCAACACGGCCCTGGGTGATGCCATCGGGCTGACCATCAAAGCCCTGGAAAACACCCACGAACAGGAAAAGGTGCTGATTCTGCTGACCGATGGCAACGACACCAGCAGCGCCATCACCCCCGACCTTGCCGCACACCTGGCTCAGGCCAGCGGCATCGTGGTACATACCATTGGCATCGGCGACCCGCAGGCCACCGGCGATGCCAAGGTCGACCTGGCCACCCTGCAGGCGATTGCCCGCACCACCGGCGGGCAGTTTTTCCGCGCCGACGACCGCCAGGCGTTGCAGCAGGTGTATGCCACCCTCGACCGCCTGACCCCGCACAAGGTCAAGACCTTCAGCCACCAGCCCAAGCGTGACTTGTTTGTGTGGCCACTGGGTGCGGCAGTGGCGTTGCTGCTGGCCGGGCAACTGCTGGCCATGCTGCGGGCACGGTTCGCGGGGGCGCCCGCATGAGCATCGACTTTGCGGCATTTCACTTCCTGCGCCCTGTGTGGCTGCTCTTGATACTGCCCGGCGTTTTGCTGCCGCTGCTGTGGTCACGCCGGCATGACGTGCGGCGCCAGATGCGGGGCATCATCGCCCTCCATCTGGTCGAACACCTGATGATCGCCCCGCAAGCCCGCCGCGGCCTGCGCCCGGTGCACGGGCTGGGCGCGGTGCTGGTGCTCGGCGGCCTGGCCGCTGCCGGGCCGACCTGGCAGCAGGACATCCCGGATTTTCTCGATGACCGCGCGCCGCTGATCGTTGCCCTGGACTTGTCGGCGTCCATGGACGCCGACGATGTACCGCCCAGCCGGCTGGCGGCGGCCCGGCACACCCTGCATGACCTGGTGATGCGCCGTGGCGGCGCCCGCAGCGGCCTGATCGCCTACGCCGGCAGTGTCCACCTGGTACTGCCCGCCACCGAAGACCCCGACCTGCTCGACACCTTCATCCAGGCCCTGGCCACCGACCTGATGAGCAAACCCGGCAAGGATGTGCTGGGTGTGATCGAACTGGCGCTCAAGTTGCTGGACGCGGAACAGGCCCCAGGTACGCTGGTGCTGCTGACCGATGGTGCCGACACCAGTCAGTTCGAGGCCATCGGCAAGCGCCTGGCGGGTACGCCGCTGCAGGTGCTGGTGCTGGCAGTCGGTAGCCAGGCCACCGGCCCGCTGAAAGATGCCAAGGGAATGCCCCGGCTCGATGCTCAGGGGCGCCCGGTGCAGGGCGATTTCGATCAACAGGCCCTGAAGGGGCTGGCCAAAGCTGCCAACGCGCCCTTGGGCAGCCTGACCCTGGATGACGACGACCTGGACTGGGTCGAACTGCACGCCCAGCGCCACTTCAAGGCGGCCAGTGCCGACGCCAACCCGGTGCAATGGAAAGATGCCGGTTACTGGCTGTGCTGGCCCGTACTGGTGATGGTGCTGCTGAGTGTGCGCCGCGGCTGGCGGGTGAACTGGCTGCCGGGCGTGTTGCTGGCGCTGCTGCTCGGTACTGGCGCCGAGCCTGCCCGCGCTGGCGCCCTGGCCGACGCCTTTTTCACCGCCGACCAGCAAGGGCGCTGGGCGTTCGAGCATGGCCGCTACCCGCAGGCCGCTGCGCGGTTTCACGACCCTTACTGGAAGGGTGTCGCGGCGTACCAGGCGGCGGATTTTGAGGCCGCCCTGGCCAGCCTGGGCAAGCTGAACACCGCGCCCGCCTGGTTTTATCAGGGCAACAGCTACGTACGTCTGTTCAAATTCCCCCAGGCCATCGCGGCCTATCAACAGGCGCTGCGGTTGCAGCCTGACTTTGCCGAAGCCAAGGCCAACCTGGCCCTGGCCCAGGCGCTGCTCAAGGACTACCAGGACCAGCAAGACCAAGGCACGCCTGATGAAAAAGCCGACAAGGTGGTGGAAGACCAAACCCCGGCAGCGGGCGGCAAGCAACAACAGCAGAAGACGCCCCAGGCTGCGTCCGACCAGCTGTGGTTGAACAACCTCACGACTTCGCCCGCACAGTTTCTCAAGCGCAAGTTCGCGCTACAGGATGCCGCACGCCAGGAGGCGCCATGAGCCGTTTCGCCTGTTTTTTGCTGTGTTGCCTGGCGAGCCTTGCCCATGCCGCCGAGCCCGAGGTACGGGTGCAGGCGCGCCTGGTGCCGGACACCGCCATCATGGCCGGCGCCACCGTAAACCTTGAGGTGGACTTGCTGGTCGACACCTGGTTCACCGCACCGCCCGAGCTGCCGGTGCTGCAACTGCCCGGTGCCGTGGTCAGCCCGCCCGGTGGCGAGGCCCAGCACCTGAACCAGCGCCTCGATGGCAAGGCGTTTTTTGGCTTGCGTTTCACCTACCAGATCACGCCGAGCGCGGCGCAGGCGTTCAGCATCCCGGCGCTCACGTTCCGCGTGTTCCCCGGCCAGGCCACCGCCGCACAGACGGTACAAAGCACGCCCTTGTCGTTCAGTGTTACCGGGCAGGCCGGTGCAGGCGGCGAGCAACGGCTGGTGGCCCAGGCGGTGGAGGTCACACAGGCGCTGGAACACTCGCACACGCCCTTGCGCGCGGGCGACAGCATCACCCGGCGGCTGCACATCGTGGCACGGGGTGGCCAGGCCATGCTCATCCCGCCGCCAACTTTCGCCGAGGTGAAAGGCCTCAAGCGCTACGTCCTGACCCCCAGCGTGACCCCGCTCAGCGACGGGCGCGGCGGCACGCTGGGTGGGCAGCGCGAGGACAGCGTCACCTATGTGGCCAGCGCGGCAGGGCGCTATCAACTGCCTGCCATCGAGGTGCAGTGGTGGGACGCGGCCACAGGCCAGTCCCGTAGCACTTCGGTCCCGGCCATCGATATTGAAGCTGGGAAGGGCACCTATCAGGCGCCGTTTTCCCTGAGCGAAGACTTGCGCGCGTTGGGCCAGGGCGCGCAGGTCAGCATCGCCAGCCATGGCCTGCTGCTGGTGCTGCTGGTGTTGTTGGGCAGCCTGGCCTGGGCCGGGCGTGCCTGGGGAGTGGCGGGTTGGCAGTGGCTTCTGCGCTGGCGAGCCAGCCGGCATCAGGCCTGGCTCGACTCGCTCGGCTACGCCTGGCGCCTGGCACGGCGCCAGTGTGCCGGCGAACCGGCACGGCTGGACGCCCTGTACCTGTGGCGGCGACGGGCCACTGGCCAGCACACGTTGTCGTCAAGTGAGTATCCCCAAGGCGGGCAAAGCGAGGGCGCTTTGCTAGCCTTTTTGCAGGCTTTTTACGCTGCCGGGCGGGCGCAACCGCCTTCGGCCGAGGCCCGTCGGCTTGTGCTGCAGAACCTGCGGCAGCAGGCTGAGGCGGGCCGGGGAGAGCCTGTCGGCAAGCATGCGCTCAAGCCCCTGAACCCCTGACACCGCTCATGGCAAGGATGAACGACCATGCGTCAACCCGTTGCTGGCAAGGTGCTCGTTCACACACTGTTGTGTGTGCTTTTGCTGCTGCCGACCGCGCAGGCGCTGGCGGCGCAACCTTTGG
Source organism: Pseudomonas sp. PSKL.D1 (assembly GCF_028898945.1). NCBI lineage: Bacteria > Pseudomonadati > Pseudomonadota > Gammaproteobacteria > Pseudomonadales > Pseudomonadaceae > Pseudomonas > Pseudomonas sp. PSKL.D1. Next base: position 3,607,346 of record NZ_CP118607.1, on the reverse strand, counting down.
CATCGTGGCGCGAAGGGCAATCGCGCGCAGCCATCGAGGCCTTTGTAACCGCTGTCACTAAAGCCGGTGGCCCTGATTACGTCGAACCGGCCGAGCGCATCGCGGTGTTCGACAATGACGGCACGCTCTGGAGCGAGCAGCCCCTGTATTTTGAAGTGCTGTTCGCCATGGACGAGGTCAAGCGGCTGGCGCCGCAGCACCCGCAATGGCGCACCCAGCAGCCGTTCAAGGCGGTGCTGGAAAACGATCACCAGACGTTGGCTGCCCAGGGCATGGACGGCCTGCTCCAGATCGTCGCGGCCACCCACTCGGGCATGAGCAACGACGACTTCATTGCCCGCAGCCGCAGCTGGCTGGCCAGTGCCCGCCACCCGCGCACCGGCAAGCCTTACACCGAAATGGTGTTTCAGCCGATGCTGGAGTTGCTGGCCTACCTGCGTGACAACGGCTTCAAAACCTACATCGTGTCCGGGGGTGAAGTGGTGTTCATGCGCGCCTTTGCCGAGGAGGTGTACGGCATCCCGCCGGAGCAGGTGATCGGCACCACGCTGGGCGCTTCGTTCCAGGACCAGCAGGGCAAGCTGAGCATCCAGCGCCTGCCCAAGGTCGCACACAACGACGACGGCCCCGGCAAGCCGGTAAGCATTGATTCGATCATCGGCCGCCGGCCCTTGCTGGCCTTTGGCAATTCCGACGGCGACCTGCAGATGTTGCAGTGGACCATGGCCGGCAAGGGCAAGCGCTTTGCCGGGCTGGTGCACCATACCGATGCCCACCGCGAATGGGCCTATGACCGCAAAAGCTCGGTCGGGCACCTCGACAAGGCCCTGGACCAGGCGCAGGCCAAGGGCTGGACCGTGGTTGACATGGCCCGTGAATGGCGCCGGGTCTACCCCTTTGAAACACCGCAATGATCCATCAACCAGCCGCAGCAGCACGGTGGATACCGTGCCAGTAGTCGTGGACGACAGCAGTGACGTGAAACGGAGAGCGTAGCTATGAAGTCCAGTAGAGCTTGGTTGTCGGCGGCCGCCCTTGCGGCCACGGCAACGTTCGGGGCGGGGTTGGCCAGCGCGGCAGACAAGCCCAACATCCTGGTCATTTTCGGTGACGACATTGGCCAGACCAACATCAGCGCCTATGGCAAGGGCGTGGTCGGCTACCAGACGCCGAACATCGACCGCATCGCCAAGGAAGGCATGATGTTCACTGACTATTACGCGGAAAACAGCTGCACCGCCGGCCGTTCCACGTTCATCACCGGCCAGTCGGCGTTGCGCACCGGGTTGTCCAAGGTCGGCATGCCCGGCGTGCCGGTGGGCCTGCAGGCGCGTGACGTGACCATCGCCCAGGCACTCAAGGCCCAGGGCTACGCCACCGGGCAGTTCGGTAAAAACCACCTGGGCGACAAGGACGAGTATTTGCCGACCAACCACGGCTTCGACGAGTTCTTCGGCAACCTTTACCACCTCAATGCCGAGGAAGAACCCGAACGCCCGTATTGGCCCAAGGATGACCAGGAGTTCGTCAAGGCCGCTTCGCCACGCGGGGTGATCAAATCCAGTGCCGATGGCAAGATCGAGGACACCGGTGCGTTGAACTCCAAACGCATGGAAACCATCGACGACGAAACCACCCAGGCGGCCATCAACTTCATCGACAAGCAGGTGAAGGCCAACAAGCCGTTCTTCGTGTGGATGAACACCACGCGCATGCACGCATTCACCCACGTGCGCGAGTCCATGAAAGGGCAGAGCGGCATGGTCGGCAACGAGTACGCCGACGGCATGCTCGAACATGACGGTGACGTCGGCAAACTGCTCAAGACCCTGGATGACCTGAAGGTGACCGACAACACCATTGTCGTCTACACCACCGACAACGGTCCCAACCAGTGGTCCTGGCCGGATGCGGCCACCACGCCGTTCCGCAACGAGAAGAACTCCAACTGGGAAGGTGCATTCCGCGTGCCTGCCATCGTGCGCTGGCCGGGCAAGATCAAGGCCGACACCATCAGCACCCAGATGTTCTCGGGCCTGGACTGGTTCCCGACATTGATGGCCGCCGTGGGTGACACCGACATCAAGGACCGCTTGCTCAAGGGCGCCGATGTGGGTGGCAAGAATTTCAAGGTGCACCTCGATGGTTACAACCAGCTGGACTACCTCACAGGCAAGACCGACAAGAGCGCGCGCAGCGAGTTTTACTACTTCAGCGATGACGGTGACCTGGTATCCATGCGCTTTGGTGACTGGAAGCTGGTGTTCTGTGAACAGCGCGCACCGGGCGGCCTGAAGGTGTGGAGCGAACCGTTCGTATGCCTGCGCGTACCGAAGCTGTTCAACCTGCGCATGGACCCGTACGAGCGGGCCGACGTGGTGTCTGACCAGTACTATGATTGGTTGACCAAGAACGACTACCTGATCTTTGAAGGTACGCGCAAGGCTGCAGCGTTCTTGCAGACCTTTGTCGACTACCCGCCGAGCCAGCGCCCGGCCAGCTTCAGCATCGACCAGATCCGTGCTGACGTGGACAAGAAGATCGAAGAGAAGATGAAGAAACAGTAGTGCTGCGGCCCTTGTAGGAGCGGCCTCGCCGGGGCGCCGGACCGGTCGGATAGGGCTGCAAAGCAGCCCCGGCCAGAGCAGCAGCGCCGCAAAAACCGTGGGGCCGCTGTGCGGCCCTTTCGCGACACAAGGCCGCTCCTACAGGAATTACATGCCTGCTAAAAGTTTGAGCAAGACAGCCGCCGAGGCGCCCGCGCAGGTGCTTGATGCCCAATCCCGCCTGCTGCTGGCCCTGCCTGCCTCGCTGTTGTTCCTCTCCGGCGCTGCCGGCCTCGTCTACCAAGTGCTGTGGATCAAACAACTGTCGCTGGTGGTGGGCGTGGAAGTGCACGCCGTGGCCACTGGCATCAGTGCATTCTTCGCCGGGCTCGCCTTCGGTGGGCTGTTGTTCGGGCACTGGGCCGACCGCGTGCAGCGCCCGGTGCGCTTGTACGTCTTCCTTGAACTGGCCGTGGCGCTGCTGGGGTTGGGCGCCACGCTCGGCCTGGCCCATGCCGCCGGGCCGTTCGCCCGGTTGGAGGCCAGCACCGGCCTGCTGGCCTGGGTATTGCCCTTTGCGCTGGTGGGGATACCCGCGTTGCTCATGGGCGGCACCTTGCCCGTGCTGGTGCGGGCGTTGGCGCCTGCCAGCGGGCAACTGGCGGAGGCGGGGGGGCGTTTGTACGCGGCCAACACTGCAGGCGCCATCGCCGGCACCCTGCTGGCCGCCTTCGTGCTGTTGCCACGCCTGGGCGTGTGCGGCAGCGCCTGCGCCGCAGCCAGCCTGAACTTGTTGGCGGCACTGGGTGCCTGGCTGGCCCGCCGGCGCGACACCGCGTTGCCGCCACCTGCCCAGGCAACCTCGATGCCGCGCTCGGCACAAGCCCGCCTGGCCATCGGCCTGTACTGCGTGGCCGGCGGCGTGGCGCTGGGCTACGAGGTGGTGTGGAGCCAGTCGATCGTGCCTTTCATGAGCACCCGCGCGTTTGCCTTTGCCGTGGTGCTGGCCACCTACCTCGGCGGCCTGCTGGTCGGCAGTGCGCTGTATGCCCGGCGTGCCGACCGCATCCGCGACCCGTGGGGGCTGTTCGGCCTGTTGATCGCCATCGCCGGCCTGCTCGCACTGCTGCAACTCGCCGGGCTGGGGCGCTGGCTGGTGCTGGCGCAGACCCAGGCCGAAGCGTTCGCACTGCACCTGACTGGCAGCGAACTGGCCGGCATGTGCGCCCGGTTTGCCGTGGCGGCCCTGTGCATGGTGTTTTTGCCCACCACCTTGCTCGGCGCCGCGTTCCCGCTGGCGCTACGGCTGGTGGTGGACAGCGGCCACGTGGGCCGGGATGTGGGCACGGTGGTGGCACTCAACACCTTGGGCGGCATCGTCGGCGTGCTGCTCACCGGGTTCGTGCTGGTGCCGCAGTTGGGCCTGGTACGCGCCTTGGGCGTGCTGGCCGGGCTGGCGGCGCTGGTTGGCCTGATAGCCGTCTGGCGTGGCCAGAGGGTAGGCCGCCGGGCGGTGGTTGCCGTTGGCCTGGTGGCGCTGGCAACGCTGCTGGTTGCCGTGCTCACGCCCTCCCAGCGGTTGGCCGAGTTGCTGCCAGGGGCGCGCAACGGGCAGCTCGTTTACTACCACGAAGGCAAGGGGGGCACCGTGGCCGTGGTCACCCAGGGGCGGCAAGGCCAGACCTTCAGCCGGTTGTACATTCAGGGCGTGTCCAACACCGGCGATGCCATGCCCTCGTTACGCTACATGCGCCTGCAGGCACTGCTGCCCCTGCTGATTCACGGCGGCGAGCCGCGCTCGGCCCTGGTGATCGGCTTCGGCACCGGCATCACCGCCGGGGCCATGTTGCGCTACCCGGGCCTTGAGCGCCCGGTGGTGGCCGAACTGTTGCCCGAAGTGCTGCAGGCGGCGCCACGTTTCAACGGTAACTATGCGGCGGTGGTCGACCCACGGCTGGATATCCGCCTGCGTGATGGCCGCCGCGAGCTGTTGCGCAGCGAAGCGCGTTACGACCTGATAACCCTGGAGCCACCTCCGCCCTCTGCCGCCGGGGTGGTCAACCTGTACTCCCGCGATTTTTACCAGTTGGCCGCTACCCGCTTGCAGCCCGGCGGATTGATGGCCCAGTGGCTGCCACTGCCGACCCAGAACGACGAAGACAGCCGCGCTCTGGTGCGCAGCTTTATCGATGTCTTCCCCCACGCGACGCTGTGGACCACCGAGTTTCACGAAATGCTGCTGATCGGTTCGCTGCAACCGCTGGCGCTGGACGTGCCGCGCATACGCGAGCGCCTGGCCCAGCCGCCGGTGGCCGATGCGCTGGCCGAGGTGGGCATCGATTCGCCGCAAGCCTTGCTGGCCACCTGGGTTACCGACCGCGCAGGGCTTGAGCGTTACGCCGCCGATGCGTTGCCGGTGACCGACGACCACCCGCGCATCGAGTACGCCCCGTGGGTGCGCCCGCGGGAAATCACGCGCGTGTTGCCCGCGTTGCTGGCATTGCGCACCCCACCGCCGTTGCAGGGGGCCGAGCCGGCCTTTGTCAGTGCGGTGGGCGACCAATGGCGCAGCCTGGCGCGCTTCTACAGCCTCAGCCTGCATGCCTATAACGGCAACCGCCAGGCGTGGGCCCGAGAGGCCCGCGAGCTGGCCCGCAGTGATGGCAACAACCCTTACTACCGTTGGTTTCTGGGGCGGGGCGCTGGCCAGTGAGGGCTGTGCTATCACTACAGCAGGACCGTCCGTCCTCCACGCCAGGGAGTGAGCAATGAACCGCCTCGTGATTGTGCTGCTTGTGCTGTGCGCCCTGTTGCCAATGGCCGGGCAGGGCAAGGAGGCCATCGGCAGTGCCACGGATGGCGTGCCTGGGGAGCCGGCGGAACTGCGCATCGCCAACCGCAGCATCTTCACCTTCCACGCCACGCTGCTGGGCGAAACCCCGGCTGCGCGGGTGCAGCGGGCCACGGCGGTGATCGAGGAAACCCTACGCGGCACGGACGAGCTGCATGTCACCGTCGACCCGATCGTCAACAGCCACCTGGTATTGCTGGGCGGGCGTCGGGCATTCATCGTCGCCCCTCAGGACCTGGGCGTGGAGGGCGGCGACACCCGCGAAGCCGCCGAACAGGCCGCCGCCACCCTGCGCCAGGTGGTCGATGAAACCGGCGAGGCGCGCAGCCTGCGCTTTCTGCTCAAGGCGCTGGGCTATTCGGCCATCGCCACGCTGTTGTTCGTGGTGCTGATCAAGGGCGCCAATCTGGGCCGGGCCAAGTTGCGTGGGCGCCTGCCGCAACTGATGCGCGAACGTGCCCGGCAGATCAAGGTCGGCCAGATGCCGTTGTTCGACATGCAGTACGTGTACTTCCTGATCGACCGCTTGCTGCGCCTGCTGTACTGGGTGATCGTGCTGCTGCTCAGCTACCAGTGGCTGAGCTTCGTGCTGTCGCAGTTCCCCTATACCCGGCCCTGGGGCGAAAGCCTCAACGTGCACCTGCTCGACCTGCTGCGCTACCTGCTTGACGGTATTCTGCATGCGATCCCCGGCATTGCCGTGGCGGTGATGATCTTTTTCATTGCCCGCAGCATCAGTGGCTTCAGCCGTCGGCTGCTGGAGCGCATGGCCCGGCCCGGCACGCTCAAGTGGCTGACCGAGGAAACCCTGCAACCCACCACGCGGCTGACCTCGCTGGCGATCTGGCTGTTTGCCCTGGTGATGGCATACCCGTATTTGCCAGGTTCCGGCACCGACGCGTTCAAAGGCCTGTCGGTGCTGCTGGGCCTGATGATTTCGCTGGGTGCCTCCAGCGTGGTCGGGCAGGCGGCAGCGGGGCTGATCCTGACCTACTCGCGCACGCTCAAGGCCGGCGAGTACGTGCGGGTGGGCGACAACGAAGGCACGGTGACCGAGGTGGGCATGTTCAACACCACCATCCGCACCGGCCTTGGCGAGGTATTGACGCTGCCCAATTCGATGATCACCGGCTCCGTGACGCGCAACTATTCGCGGGTGGTGCAGGGCCAGGGGTACATCGTCGATACGGTGGTCACCATCGGCTACGACACGCCCTGGCGGCAAGTGGAGGCGATGCTGGTGGAGGCGGCGCAGCGCACCGACGGCATTCTGGAAAAGCCCCGGCCGCAGGTGTTCCAGACCGGGCTGTCGGACTTCTACCCCGAATACCGCCTGGTGGCCCAGGCGGTGCCCAGCGCGCCCCGGCCCCGGGCGGAGTTGTTGAGCATGCTGCATGCCAACATTCAGGATGTGTTCAACGAATACGGGGTGCAGATCATGTCGCCCCATTACCTGGGCGACCCGGCGCAGGAGAAGTGGGTGCCACGGGACAAGTGGTACGCCGCGCCGGCCCAGGATCCAGGTGACTCTGTGTAGGAGCGGATTTATCCGCGATGCGGCGTGCAGCGGCGCTCAACCCTACCGCAGACTTGGAGATATCAGGCGCCGCTTTGCGCCGCATCGCGGATGAATCCGCTCCTACAGTTTGGGGTGCGATGCCATGTTCAGAGGGCAGCAATCACCGGGTCACCCTGCAAGCGCCGATGCTCCAGCGGCGTCATGTCGAACCAGCGCAAGTGCGCCCGGCAAAACGACGTGGTGCGCCGGTAACCCAGCTCGTTGGCAATTTGCCCGACCGTCAGCGTAGTCTTGCGCAGCATGTGCTCGGCCTGGCGGCGACGGATGTCGTCCAGGTACGCCTCGAACTCGATGCCGTCGCTGGCCAGGTGGCGCTGTAAGGTGCGCGGGTTCATGTTCATGGCCAGCGCCACCTGTTCCAGTGTGCAGCGCTGGGCGGGCAGCAGCATCTGGATCTTGCGCTCCAGTTGGGCCTGCAAGGCGTCACTGGGCACCGACTGGTTCTCCAGAAAGTGCCGGACGATGGCGTGCAGATCGGCGTCATGCTGCACGCACGTTTCCTGCAGCACCTCTGCCGCCAGGATCAGGCAGTTGTGGGCCTGGCCAAACAGCACCGGGCAGTCGAAGTAGCGGGTGTAACCTTCGGCTTCACCCACGGCATCATGGCGCAACGTCACCGCACGGGCGCGCAGTGGCGTGCCGCGCAACTCGCCTATCAACAGGCGTGCACCCATTACTGACTTTTCGACAACCTGTGGGGTTTGCTCGGAGCCGGGCAAGCCATTGTCGAAGTACAGCATCGCCAACCCGGCACGGTGTTCCAGCCTGAAGTGGATCGCCGGGCTGTAGTGGCGCATGTAGCGGATCACCGCAATCAGGGCATGCCCCACGGTGGGGGCGGAGGTGGCCAGATGGCGAAGCGGGCCGACCAGTGTGGCGCCCTGGCGCAGTGCCAGTTCCAGGCCGAAGCGCGGCAGGCTCAGGGCATGTGCGCTGCCTTCGAGCAATTGCACCAGGCTCAGGTAAGGCAAGGTTCTGCCGTAGTGGCCGACCACGTTCGGGTCGATGTGCAGAGGGGCCAGGTAGTCTTGCTGCACGGCGCCGTGCTGGGCCAGCAGCTGATCAAAATGCAGCAGGGCGCTGCCGCGAATGCTGTCCATGGAATCGCGCCTCTCGGGTACCGGGAGTTGGCCAGCGCACCCCGCTGCAGGCCCGGCCGCTGCAGCGGAGCGGGGCGCCTTACTTCCTTAAGGCCTGGAAGGAGCTGACCATGTCCTTGGCCCAGCCATCGAGTACGGCTTTTGCGTCTTTCGCCTGCATTTTCTGCGACGAATTGTCCAGCTCGGTACCGGCACCTTTGCGCACCACTTCGGCCACCACCTGGTTGGTGTCGCCGTCCAGGAATGCGGCTTCGGTGGCAATGCTGGTGTCCTGGTCGCGAATGCCGGTAGCGGTGCTGATGCCAGCGGCCACCAGGGCAATCGGAATCACTTCATACGGGCGCAGGCTCTTGGTCTTGGCCGTCACGGCGGTGATGGCCGGGCGCACCACCAGCACGTTCGGGCCTGGGCTGGTGGCCAGCGGCAGCACTTGCGAGAAGTGGTTTTTCAGGGTCTGGTCGTAGTATTGGGTGATGCCTTGCAAAGTCGATTGCGGTACGTTTTCGGTGGGTTGCGGCTTGGGGTAAAGCTGGCTCGGCTCGATGTACACGCTGCGATAGCGCTTGGCATCGACACCGGGCTTGATCCAGCGCATCACCGGTGCGCCCGATGGCGATGTATCTTCCTTGAGTACGCTGTAATCCTTCAGAAAACCCGAATACTGGTCCTTCTCCACGTACTTGCTGGCGCAACCCTGCAGCATGAGGGTTGCAAGGCATAGCGATGCAGCCAACGTCTTGGTGTTCATGCAGCGTCTCCTTCTCACGATGATCAAAGCCCCGCAGCCATGCGGAGCGGCTCAGAACCGCCAGGTGGCGCCGCCACCGATGATGTGCAGTGCGCTGTTGTCGTAACTGCCCGACAGGGTGGTGCCGGAGCGTGCCTTGGTTTGCTCGACGTCCATGTCGCCGAGCCACACCAGGGTGTACGCAAGGTGCACGTCCAGGCCTTCGTCGACCTGGTAGTTGACCCCGGCTGCCAGCCGCCAGGCCTCGCCCATGGGGTTGTCGACGGTGCGGTCCTCGTCGTCCACCGCCGAGCTGTCGTAGCCCAGGCCCATGCTCCAGCGCCACTTCGGCGTGGCCTGGTACTGGGCGCCGACCGAGGCGTGCCAGGTGTCCTTGTACTTGCGGTCGACCGTGCGGCTGGTGCCGCCAGCGTTGCTGTCGACTTCCACGCCGACATCGCCGAACTCGCTCCAGTCCTGCCAGTTGAGCGTACCGAGCAGGGTCCACTGTTCGTCCAGTTCGTGGGCGATGCTGAAAGTGACGGTTTGCGGCACATTGAGGTCGAGTTCCAGCGAGTCCACTTCGAGCCGGCGCAGGGCAACGTTGATCAGCGGGTTGCTGATGTCGCTCAGGTGCGGTTTGTCCTCGAACTCCAGCTTGACCTTGCTGGTGTAGGCCAAGCCCACGCGGGTGCGGGCATCGACCTGGTAGAGCAGGCCAAGGTTGACCCCCACGCCCACGTCGGTGTCCTTGTACTCCAGCTGGCCGTCCGGCCGGTCGGCCAGCCCCAGCAGGTTGTTGTTGATGGCCATCTCGGTGCGGTAGTAGCCGAGCATGATGCGCGGGCCCACGCCTATCGACAGGTCGTCGGTGAACTTATAGGCCCAGGTGGGTTGCAGCGACATGCCGATCACCGCCGCTTCCTGGGTGAAGTAGCGGCCCGCCCAATCATCGTCATAGTCCAGCGCCAGCCCGAAGTTGCCATACATGCCAAAGCCGATGGCCGAGCGGTCGTCGAGCTGGTGGGTGATGAACAGGCTGGCGCCGGGCAGGTACTGCAGCGCGTTGCCGCCTTCGTTGCCATCGAACTGGTTGCTGCTGTCACGGGAAAAACGCAGGTCGCCCAGAATGACTTGCGCATTGGCGCTGACCTGGGTGCCCTTGAGGCGGGTAATGCCGGCCGGGTTGCTCATCAGCACGCTGGGGTCGGTGGCCAGTGCGGCCGCGCCTGCGTTGGCCAGGCCATTGCCTTCCTGGCCTGCCTCGTAAATGAGGATGCCGCCGGCCCATGCGCTTTGGCCGGCCAGCCCGGCGATGCACAACAGCACGGCAGCCGAGCGTCGAAGACAGTACACCGGTTCCATCACACGCTCCTTTTTACTGAAGCGCTGTACCGTTTAGGGCAACTACCAGCGAAGGTTGATGCGTAGTAGAAGCAGGGTAGACAGGATGCAGATGACTGGCCCGATGCTGAAGCTCTCTTTTCACGACATCGGGAACTTTTGAGCGAGACGCTAATACCTGTAGGCAAGCGTTAAAACTTTAGACGACACAATCTGACGTGCAAGTGCACCTTTACGCGAAGTCAATGATGCTGGGGCCGCAAACCGCCAGCAGCACGTTGAAACTGTCGTCAAATGTGCACCCGGCTCAGTGGGTAAACACCGCACGCAGGTGGTGGCGGTAGCTGTCGAACGCGGCAATGGCACCGGCCACGGCTTCGGCTTCTTCTTCGGCAGTCAGCGTCAGGCCATCGAGCTTGGCCACGAACTCGCGCCAGTGCAGGGCGCGGCCATCCGGGTGCGGCGCCAGGTGACGGGCGCCGGCGTCACCATCAAGGCCCAGGCGTTGTGTTTGCTTGAACAGAAATGCCGCGCCCAGGTTGGAACCTTCGCTGCAGTAAAGCCAGCCCAGGGCTTGCGCCGGGGTGGCGATGACCGGCTGGGGCGCTGCGGGCAGGGGCATGCCCAGGTCGCGCAGGTCGGTTTCGACGGCGTCGAAGCGTGACAGCTGGGCCAGGCCGGGCAGGCGCTGGTTGAGCTGTTCATCAAGGTAAAGTGCTTGCAGGCTGCCATGGAAGCGATGCTGCACCTGCAAAAAACGCGCGTAGCGTTCGCGGTCTTCGAAGGGGCGCGCGGCCATCACCAGTTCATCGACACTGTCGTGGTCACGGCTGCTGGAGGCTTTGAGGCGTTTGCAGCGGCTGGGTTCTGGCAGAGCGTCCATGTGAGGTTCCAAGGCTGGAGAAAGTAAGCGCAATGATGACCATCGCTAAGGGCTATGACCATGGGCACGGTATTAAGATCGCTTAACTTTTTATGGGTTGCCAGCAGGGCCTCATACAGGGAGGTAACAAATACCCTTTAAGAAGTCTAACTTTCCTACAAATGGCCGGGAAATTTCCCAGACGATTCCATGATGTGATTTCCCCTGCACACGCTGTCAGGGAGACACCTCATGTATCTGGACTACCTCGTGCCCTCGTGGCTCGAGATCGAATCACGTGTCATCGACAAGATGGGCTACCAGACCGGTGGCCACTTTCGCAGCCCCAACAATGAAGAAGTCGCCACCCTCGGCCTGAACCTGCGCCGCATCGGCGCGGTGCGCACCGCGTTCAACCGGGCCGAATGGCAGGCCGCGCACCTGCTGCGCCAGCGCTTTGCCGAACTGGACATCAACAGCATCGTCGACGAGTTGCTGAAGGTGGTGGCGCAGATGGCGATGATCGTCGCCGGCAGCACCATCACCGGCGGCCTGATCGGTGCCGGGGCCGGGGTGTTTACCGGCGGTGCCGGTGTTATCCCCTTTGCGGGCGCGGGCGCGGCCATGGGCCTTACCGTCAGCGGCTGGATCCTCGGCGTGCTCGGGCTGGCGTCGGTTGCCGAGTTCTTCATCGACGACCTGCCGCGTATCGGCGAGTACTACCTGAACGGCATCCATGCAGCCTGGGAAGGCACCTGCGGCCATGAAAGCGCCGGCCCGCTGTGCCGCGACGACCCGTTCGCGATTTCCAAAGCGACCCACCACATTGCCCAGGGCCATGTGGAAATGGTGGTGTTGTTGCTTGGCGGGATTGTGGCGTACCTCACCCGCGGGCGTGGCGATGCGCGGGTGCTGGCGCAGGAAATGGCGGCCAGCAGCAAAGGGGCGCGGCTGGGGCAGTGGATGCTCAAGCATGAAGAAGGGTTGAAGCAGCGGCCGGATTTACAACGGCCGGAGCGGCGCACGGGGGCGATGGATGAGCCGCAGCCCAATCGGCCTGCGGGGAAAGACAAAGAGCCTTCCACGGCTAAGCCCGGTAGCATGCCGTTGCATACGGTGGCGTGTTTCAAGGCGGACAATTTGCCGGTGTCCAAGCATGCCGAGTTCGAGCGGCAGTTGAAGGGGCAGCAGGAGGGGTTGAATCGGCTGACGGTTGAGGAGTTTTTGGAGAATGTTGCGAATCCAATCAAACGAGATCCACAGGAAGCCAAACGTGCGCGTAAGCAGTTGCAGCATGATCTAGTGAACAGAGCTTATGAGGAATTACTTGAAACAATGACTCCGAGTAAGGCCAGGTTAATTGCTGAAGCAAGAGCCAGGCAAACAATGAGCACGCTGGCCGCACTCCACAATCCGGACCTGTTTGCAGGGGGTAAGGACGTAATTGCTGACTTTGGTGACAGACGAGTCAACGCCTCGATTGGCCCACAGTGGAGGTCGAAAATTGAAAGTTTGAAGCGCGCAGCTGAACGTGCTCCAAAATCGAATGGCGTGCCTACGCTGATGAATGTAAAGTTGCATAAGTGTTGAAGGAGAGTCGCAATGGATGAGGTGTATTCGATATTTCTGGAAACTGTTGGGGGCGTTTGTCATCGGCAAGAAGTTCCGCCCACGAGCGTGGAGCGCTATCAAGGGCTGCTGCCCGATCTCTTGCTCGATTATTGGAAGGAGCATGGGTGGTGTGGATATGGAGATGGTATTTTTTGGTTAGTCAATCCCCAGGAGTATGAGGGTGTGCTTGCGAGTTGGTTGATATCATCGAGTTTCAATCCAGACGATACATACCATGTTATTGCACGTAACGCCTTTGGTGATTTGTATCTGTGGGGCGAAAAAACCGGGCCTTCGTTGCGCATTTATTGCAACGTTTCCCGATATATGCACAATCCCATTAACCGATTGCCGCAGGCCATGAATAGAGCACTTCAGGCGTTTTTACTGTCACTCAATAGAGAGTATCTGGATTTCGATGATCTTTTTGATTTGGCGAGGCGTAAATTAGGGGTTGTCAGTCAGGATGAGATTTACGGTTTTACACCCGCTTTACAACTTGGTGGCTCGGCGACGCTTAAATGCATTGAAAAAGTGAAAGCTTTTGAGCACATGATATTCTTGTCGCAACTTGATGGGCTGCGCAAATATACGATTTCCGACCTGAATTAAAATAATTATCACAGGCCCGCCAACGTAGAAGTCACCACCCTTGCCGAGGGATGTTTGAGAATGTTGAAAAATCCGGTAGGAGGCTATGGCTTCAAGTGAAGGACGAGATTTTTGCTAGGTTTCTACAGAAAAACGGCAAGATTACGAGCAGGCAAGAGGTGCCGCCATCAAGTGTCGAAAGGTACAAAGGAAAACTGCCTGATCTGTTGCTGGGCTATTGGTTAGAGCATGGCTGGTTTGGTTGTGGTGAGGGGTTATTCTGGGTTGTTAATCCTCAGGAGTACGAAGGGGTAGTTGCAGCCTGGCTTTCAGGCACAGCCTTGGAGGGGCGTGATACCTATCACTTAGTCGCTAGAAGCGCTTTTGGAGATTTGTATCTGTACGGGGAGAGGACTGGTTTTTCACTGTCTATTGATGCTCCGGTTTCAAGATACTCCTTGATAGATGACGCTGTTGTCTTTGAGGATAGGGATTTGAATACTCAGAATTTCCTCCTCTTGATGGATGAGGAGTACAACGACTTTGACGGGCTTTTCAAGTCGGCTAAAAAAAAGCTGGGTGCGCCGAGCGCTGATGAGATGTATGGGTTTGTTCCTGCGCTGGGGTTGGGTGGGCGCACAGAGGTGGAGTCTATTGAGAAAGTCAAGTGCGTGGAGCATTTGGTGTTTCTCTCGCAACTTGCCGATTTTAGGCCGTTTAGTCAGGAAGATATTTAGGCAGTTATGTGGCACCAAATGCCGAATCAAGCCTCCTGAACCCAATTTTGTTACCGCATCTGAGAAGCATATGTATGGATAGGCTTTACGCTCGCTTCCTGGAGAAAGTTGGAAAAGCCACTGGGCGCCAGGAAGTCCCCCCGTCAAGCATCGAACGCTATGAGGGGAAGCTACCCGACCTGCTGCTGAAATATTGGGTCGAGCATGGCTGGTGTGCTTACGGCAACGGGATTTTTTGGCTGGTCAATCCTCAAGATTACGAAGGGGTAGTCACCTCATGGCTTGAGGGCACAACGTTGGAGCCCATCGATACATACCACTTGATTGCTAGAGGTGCCTTCGGAGACCTCTATTTTTGGGGCGAAAAAACGGGTGCGTCGCTTGAGATCACCGCACCTTTGAGCCGTTACATATTGCGAGACTCTTTGTATGGTTCGGACCAACTGGAAAAGAATTTTCAATGTTTTTTTATAAACAATGATGCGGAGCAGAGCGACTATGGCGAGCTTTTCGCGCCAGCCTTGAAGAAGCTGGGTCCTTTAAAGAGTAATGAGGTGTATGGTTTCAGGCCGGCACTCCTGCTGGGCGGTCATGACTCCATTAAAAACTTGGAAAAAGTAAGTGTGATAGAGCATCTGACCTTGCTTTCCCAAATTCAAAAGCTTGAGCCCTATGATTTTAGTTCGGGCGCTTATGATGGATGAGGCTTTTGCGCTATTTCTCGAAACAATGGATGGTCCTCTGTGTCGACAGGAAGTGCCGCCTTCAAGTATTGAACGCTACAAGGGTAAATTGCCTGCTCAGTTGCTAGCGTATTGGCAAGAGCACGGCTGGTGTGGCTATGCGGATGGATTGTTTTGGACGGTTAATCCTCAGGAATACGAGGGCGTCGTTGAAGCATGGATTGGCGGTACGCCTCTTGGGTCGAGGGATACATACCATTTGATCGCTCGAAGTGCATTTGGTGACCTCTATCTTTTTGGAGAGCAGACAGGTTTTTCGCTGAAGATAGTCGGGTATCTGGGGTGTTATGTAGGTAGCAACAGAAAAGTGGTAAACATGGACAGGCATGTACAGAATTTTTTCGTGATGCGGGATCGAGAAGCTGATGACTTTGACGACTTGTTTGAACCCGTCAAGAAAAAGCTCGGTGGGTTGAGGTACGATGAAGTGTACGCTTTTGTTCCTGCAATGACTTTGGGAGGGAGCGGGGGGCTTGAGAGCGCTGAGAAGGTCAAGGCTATGGAACATTTGGTTTTGCTGTCTCAAATTTCCGCTCTAAAGCCTTACAGCTTCTCGGATTTCTAATCGTAAAGCCGCTTGAACGCAGTTTTTTCAGCAGTGATTCTGAAACAACCTGTAAAAAGCTCAATCCCCAATCAGCACCGCCACCAGCTTGCGCCATCCCTCCATCAACACGCCTTGCCGCGAGCCTTCGAGCACCACACTGTCACGCAGCACCTGGATAGAGGCAGGGGCGTCGGCTATCGCGAAGTCGACGCGGTACAGCGCCCTTTTCCGGGCGCAGGGTCATTCGTAGGCCGTAGCTCCGGCGATATGCCTGCCCGCCACGTAGCCAAAGGTCAGCGCCGGGCCAAGGTTGATGCCGCCAGAGGGGTACCAGCCGCCGAACACGCTGGCCATGTCAGTGCCTGCCGCATAAAGGCCGGCGATGGGGCGGTCGTGTTCATCCAGTACGCGGGCATGGCCGTCGGTACGCAGCCCGGCGAATGTGCCGAAGCAGCCGGGCTGCACTTTCACCGCGTAGAACGGGCCCTGCTCGATGGGCGCCACACAGGGGTTAGGGCCACCATGGGCGGGGTCGCCCTGCTTACGGTTGAAGGGTGTGGAGCCTCTGCCAAATGCAGGGTCTTCACCTTTGCGAGCGTGGGTGTTGTAGGCATTGACCGTGGCGTTGAGCGCAGCGGGGTCGATGCCACAGGCCTGGGCCAACTGCTCGATGCTGGCGCCTTGCTTGAGGTAACCGCTGCGCACGTGCGGCCAGCTGGGCAGCGGGGCGGGCCGGGCATGGCCCAGGCCATAACGGCGCAGGAAGCGGCGATCACAGATCAGCCATGAGCAAGGCTGCTCGCCAGGGGGCGTAGCCGCTACCATGGCCGACACGTAGTCGTAGTAACCATGCGCTTCGTTGACAAAGCGCTTGCCATTGGCCAGCACGCCGATGATGCCAGGCTTGCCGCGTTCGATGATGTGCGGGAAGTGGCCGACGCTGCCGTCGCGGTGGGTGACTTTGGAAACCGGTGCCCAGGCCACCGGTGACTTCAGGTGGGTGGCCACACGGCCGCCTGCCGACTCGCCCAGGCGCAGGCCGTCGCCGTCGCATGATGGCGGCGGCAAGGCAAGGTTGTCGTGGCCGCTGGCATCGTGCGGGAACAGCTCGCGGCGGCGTTGCGGGTCGTTGGGGAAGCCGCCCGCGGCCAGTACCACGGCGCGAGCGTGGACCGTGATGTCGCCTTGCTCGCTGCCGATGACGGCCCCGCGCACCTGGCCGTTTTCCAGCAGCAATCGCTTGGCGGGGGCGCTTGCCATCAGGGTTACGCCCAAATCCTGCGCCGACTTCGCCAGCCGCGCCACCAGTGCCACGCCGTTGACCAGGTGCATGGCCCGACCGTAACGGGCCAGGTGGTAGAGGTGCCGGCCAAAGCGCTTGCACACATGCCAGAACGCGCGCGGCGAGCGGGTCATGTTGAGGAACGCGGCCAGATCGGCGCCGGCCATGATCGGCATGCCCATGAATGAAGTTTCGCGCAGCGTCTTGCGCAGGCGTGGCAGCAGGCTGGCAACTTCGCGGGCATCGTACGGCGCGGCGATCACTTGATGCCCGCCGGTGGCGGCGCCCGGCGTATCGCCATGCATGTCGGGGATGCCGTTGCCGTCGGCAAATTGCAGCGCGGTGTGTATTTCGAAGAACGCGACCATGTGCGGGCAGGCTTCGAGGAAGGCATCGACCCGCTCTGCATCGTAATGGGCGCCCAGTTCGTTACGCAGGTAGGTGCGCGGTTGTTCGATGTCTTCGACGATACCGGCGCGTTGGGCCAGCGGGTTGCGCGGTACCCATGCCCAACCGCCGGACCAGGCCGTGGCGCCGCCAAACTCGGGGGCCTTCTCCACCAGGATGACCTTTTGACCGTGCCACGCGGCGGTCACCGCGGCAGCCAGGCCGGCAGCGCCGGAGCCGATGATCAGTACGTCGGCTTGGAGGGGGGTGGACGGCATCGGGGCATCTCCAGTGATTATTATTGGAATCATGTTCCATATTCTGCTGTCAAGTTCTGGCCTGCTTCAAGCCTGTGGCAAGGGTAGTGGTCGATAAACGGACACTTTGCATTCCGTTTTCGCGGAATCATCTTCTAGAATCCGCACACTCTTTTCAGGATTCACGTCATGGCTGGTAGTCAGATCGAACGCGCGTTCAGTGTTGTGGAAACCCTGGCCGGGGAGCCTCAGGGCCTCGCCCTTCAAACTTTGGCCGAACGCCTGGAAATCCCCAAAAGCGCGGCGCACCGCATGCTCGCCGACCTCATGCGCCTGGGTTACGTGCGACAAAATCGGGACAACAGCCGGTATCAATTATCTGCCAAGCTGGTGGCGCTGGGCTTTCGTTACCTGTCCAGCAGCGGCGCTGACGTCATTCAGCCGATTCTTGACCGCCTTGCCCAGGACAGTGGTGAACTGGTGCGCCTTGGCGTGATCGACGGCACCCGGCAGACGTGGATCGCCAAGTCCCAGGGTGCGCGCTCTGGCTTGCGTTACGATCCGGACATGGGCCGTGATGCGCCGCTGTTCTATACCGCATCGGGGCATGCCTGGCTGGCCAGCCTGAGCGATGATGAAGCGCTGCAGATGGTGCTGCGCCAAGGCATTGCCGACCCAGAGCACTTCGGCCCCAACGCCCCGCGTTCCACCACTGAGCTGCTGGGTTACCTGCAGCGGGCGCGGGAGCGGGGCTACGCCTGGGTCGAGCAAACCTCGGCGTTGGGCACCTCGGCGTTGGCTGCCGTGGTGCGCCGCCCGCACGCCGGGCCTGTCATTGGTGTGCTCAGCATTGCTGGCCCCACCGCGCGTTTGGCGCCCGAGCGGTTGCAGCAATTGGCGCCACTGCTGCTGGCGGCGGTGGACGAACTGTCAGCGGCCAGCCAGGCCAGCGACCTGTTCGCCTGAGCTGATTTTGGGCGGTAACCGCACACTCAGCCACAAGGGTGGTTCTGAAAAGCTGAACAAGGTTCTACATTGTCGATAAGCGATTCTGGAAGATCGTTCCAGAAATCGAAAAACAATAACGACAAGAGGACCGCCCGTTGAACTCACCCCTTCGTATCGCCCTGATCGGTGCCGGCAACATGGGGCTCCAGCACCTTCACCACCTGCGCAATGTGGACCAGGCCCAGTTGTGCGCGGTGGCCGACCCCGGCCCACAAGCCGGGGCGCTGGCCGCGCAGTGGGGCGTGGCCTGGTTTACCGACCACCGCCAGATGCTGGAACGCGCCCGGCCCGATGCGGTGATCGTGGCCAACCCGAACAACCTGCATGTGGCCACCGCGCTCGATTGCGTCGAGGCCGGGGTGCCGGTGCTGGTGGAAAAGCCGGTCGGTGTGGAGCTTGATGAAGTGCGCGTGCTGGTTGAAGCCTCACGCCGCCACGGTGTGCCGGTGCTGGTTGGCCACCATCGGCGGCACAACCCGCTGATCGTAAGGGCGCATCGATTGATCAATGAAGGTGCGCTGGGGCGCCTGGTCAACGTCACGGCCCTGTGGCAACTGCAAAAGCCCGACAGCTACTTCGAAACTGCCTGGCGCCGCGAGCCGGGGGCTGGCTTTTTGCTGACCAACCTGATTCACGACCTGGATTTGCTGCGCCACCTGTGCGGCGAAGTGATGCAGGTGCAGGCCTTCACCCGCAACGATGTGCGCGGTTTTACCAATGAAGACAATGCCGCGGTGCTGCTGCAGTTTGCCAATGGCGCGCTGGGCAGCCTGACGGGCTCGGATGCGGTGGCCGCGCCCTGGAGCTGGGAACTGGACTCGGGCGAAAACCCGGTATACCCCCGCCAGGACGGCCAGCCGTGCTACATGCTCGCCGGTACGCGCGGGGCGTTGAGCATTCCGCAACTCAAGCGCTGGCACTACGCCGAGGCGGGTGCAGGTTGGCATGCACCTTTGCTGCAACGGGAAGAAGCGGTGCCGGCGGGTGAGGCGTTGACGTTGCAACTCGAACACTTTGTGCGGGTTGCCCGAGGGCAGGAGGCGCCGTTGATCGACGCGGCCGACGCCGGGCGCACCCTGGCACTGATCGACGCCATTCGCCAGGCGGCTGAAAGCGGCCGTACCTGCCAACCCGAATCCATCGCCTAGGGGCACAACCATGACCGACCGAATTTTCTCTTTGGCTGCCTTGACCGTGCTTGAGCTTTCTCCGCCCGACATGGTCGAGGTTGCTGCTCGCGCGGGGTACAGCCATGTAGGCCTGCGCCTGGCGCCCGCTACCCTTGAGGAGCAGCATTTTCCACTGGTGGCGGATGCGGGCCTGCGCCGCCAGACACTCGCGCGCCTTCGCGACACCGGCATCAAGGTGCTGGACCTGGAAATCCTGCGCCTGAAGCCAGAAACACTGGTAAATGACTTTTCACCCCTGCTGGAGGCAGGGGCCGAGCTGGGTGGCACGGAGCTGCTGGTTGCAGGCAACGATCCGGATGAAGCCCGCCTGACCGCCCGCTTTGCCGAACTGTGCGAGCTGGCCGCCGGTTTTGGTATCTACCCACACCTGGAGTTCATGCCCTGGACCGACGTTCGTGACCTGAAGCAGGCCAAGCGTATCGTGGCCAACGCGGGGCAAGCCAACGGTTGCGTTTTGGTGGACGCCTTCCACTTCAACCGCTCGCGCTCCTCGCTGGAGGATCTGGCTTCACCGCCTATGCGCTATGCCCAATTGTGCGACGTGGCAGGCCCGGTGCCGGATGACATGCAGGAGATCCTGCGCCAGGCCCGCAACGAGCGGCGCTTCCCGGGGGAGGGTGATGCCGACCTGGTTGGTTTGTTAAGAAGGTTGCCCGCCAACCTGCCGCTGAGCCTGGAAATCCCTACGCGCCAGTTGCTGGAGCAAGGGGTGAGTGCCGAGCAGCGGGCGCGGATGGCGCTGGAGGCGGCCAGAACAGTTGTGCGCAATGGCACCGGCTGCGCCGGTGATCGCGGATGAATCCGCTCCTACAGGCGTTCCGCAATCCCTGCAGGAGCGGCTTCAGCCGCGATCACCGGCGCAGCCGGTGCCATCATCAGGAAGCTTCCAGCTTGCGCGGCGCCATGAAGTACAGCCACACCAGCGCAATGAAATACATCGTCGGGATCAGGGTGAACAGCACCGCATAGTTGTTTTGCGTGGCGGTGAGAACGGCCCCGACGATCTGGGTCATGAACATCCCGCCAATGGCCGCGCACATGCTGCCGAAGCCGAACACCGTGCTGATCAGGTGCTTGGGCGTGTAGTCCATCACCAGGCTCCAGATGTTCGCGGTCCAGGCCTGGTGTGCCCCCACCGCCACGGCGATGGCCAGCACCGCCATCCACAGGCCGCTGGCGTGGGCGGCAAACACCACGCTGATGATGGTGCAGGCAAACAGCAGCATCGACACCAGACGCGCACGAATGGCCGGCATGCCCCGACCGATCAGCCAGGAGGACAGGATGCCACCGCCGATGCTGCCGAAATCCGCCGTCAGCCAGATGAGCATCAGCGGGATGCCCATCTGGGTAACGCTGATGCCCAGGTTGTACTGCTGGTTCAGGAACGGCGGCAGCCAGTACAGGTAGAACCAGAACACCGGCGCGGTGATCGCGAAGGCCACGGCAAAGGCCCAGGTGCCACGCCGGCGCAGGATGTGGCTGAACGGCAGGCGGCCGCTTTCCGGTTCGGCATCCTGCTGGATGTAGGCCAGTTCGCTTTGGCGCACGCTCGGGTGGTCTTCCGGGTTGAAGTACTTCAACCCCCACAGCACCACCCACACCAGGCCCAGGCAACCCATGGCGATGAAGGCCGCTTGCCAGCCCCATACAGTCAGAATCAGCGGCAACAGCGCAGGGGTGACCATGGCTCCCACGTTGGTGCCGGCATTGAACAGGCCGGTGGCAATGGCGCGTTCGCCGGCCGGGAACCACAACCGGGTGGTTTTCACGCAGGCGGGGTAGTTGGCCGCTTCGGTCAGGCCGAGGATGAACCGGCAAACCATGAACCCGGCCGCCGAGGTGGCCAGGCCGTGGGCGCCGGTGGCCAGGCTCCACAGCAACACGGCAACGAAGAAGGCGCGCTTGACGCCAACGCTGTCGATCAACCGGCCCTGCACCAGGAAACCGATGGCATAACCCACCTGGAACCAGAAGTTGATGTTGGCGTAGTCCATCGCTGTCCAGCCCAGTTCCTCGGCGAGGACGGGCTGCATGATGCCAAGGGCGGCGCGGTCGAT
Organism: Pseudomonas sp. PSKL.D1; assembly: GCF_028898945.1. Classification (NCBI taxonomy): domain Bacteria; kingdom Pseudomonadati; phylum Pseudomonadota; class Gammaproteobacteria; order Pseudomonadales; family Pseudomonadaceae; genus Pseudomonas; species Pseudomonas sp. PSKL.D1. The sequence continues at coordinate 3,585,924 of NZ_CP118607.1, read as the reverse complement.
GTAGTTGATCGTGGTGGCGAAGAACACCAGGGCAAGCATGCCCCATCGGGTTTTACCGACGGCGAAGGCGCCGCGGACTTTGTCGCCGATCGAGGCATGGGGAAAACGGGGCATGGCGGTGGTACCTGTTTCTTGAAATTGTAATGGACGGCGGGTGTTTCTGGATCGTATCTGTCCCAAGGCAGGGGAGTTCGCAAAGCCGCAGCATGGTGCGCAGTAGAGCCGTGAGCGTCAATGTTCGATTTTGGCTACTGTTCGATAACCGAACGTTTGCCGGCAGTGGGTGCAATGCAGGCGTTTTATCCGGTAGAATTGCCCCCGGGTGCTAGCTGCATGACGCAGTGAAGCAGGTTAAAAAACTACGCAGGTCGGGCCGCCTTGCGGGAGTCCTTGCGCCTATGCAACACAAAGAACTGCCTCGTGCCCAGCGAATCGCCCAGCGTGCATTCGCCAATATCGAACGTTTTCTGCACATCGAAGCCGTCAGTGGCATCGTGCTGCTGATCGCCGCCATCGCTGCCCTGATCTGGGCCAACTCGCCTGCTGCCGCCAGTTACGATGCCCTGTGGCATACACCGGTGACGCTGGGTGTTGGCTCATTCGTGTTCTCCCAATCGCTGCACTTCTGGATCAACGATGGCCTGATGACCATCTTCTTCCTGGTGGTGGGCATGGAAATCCGCCGGGAAATCCATGATGGCGCGTTGTCCAGCCTGCGCCAGGCTACCTTGCCGATGGCCGCGGCACTGGGCGGCGTGGCCGTGCCGGCCCTGATTTACCTGGCATTCAACCACTCCCCGCCCGAGCAACAGGGCTGGGCCGTGCCAACAGCCACCGACATCGCCTTTGCGGTGGGCGTGCTGGCGCTGCTGGGCAAGTCCATCCCTTCCAATGTGCGGGTGTTCCTGCTGGCCCTGGCGATCATCGATGACATCATCGCCGTGCTGATCATTGCCTTCTTCTATTCCGGCGGCCTGGACTACAGCGGCCTGGGCGTGGCTGCCATCGGCCTGCTGATGGTGGTTGGCCTGCAGAAGATTGGTGTGGGTTCGGCGTGGGCGTATGTGATCCCGGGCGCCATTACCTGGGTCGGCATGCTGATGACCGGTGCTCACCCGACACTGGCCGGTGTGGTGCTTGGCCTGATGACCCCGGTCATGTCGATGCCGATGCGCGACCGCCCGGTAGACGCCATTTCGCGGTTTACCAACGAGCTGCTTGGCGATGTGGATGCCTCCGGTAACAAGGTGACCGGCCAGCTGAAGCAATTGCGCCTGGCCCAGCGTGAACTGCTGCCACCGGTGGTGCGGGTGCAGGGTACGCTGCACCCGTGGGTGGCCTACGGGATCATGCCGCTGTTCGCGCTGGCCAATGCCGGTGTGGGGTTGTCGGGTGTTGACTTGAGTGCTGCGGGCCCGCACTGGGTGATGATGGCGGTTGTGGCGGCTTTGGTGGTCGGCAAACCGTTGGGTATCGTCACGGTCAGCTGGCTGATGGTGAAGTTGGGCTGGTGTGCGCTGCCGGCGGGCGTCACGTGGCGGGGCATCATGCTGATCGGTTTGCTGGCCGGTATCGGCTTTACCATGTCGATCTTCATCGCCAACCTGGCGTTCACGGATGTGGGCGTGCTGGGAGCGGCGAAGCTGGGTGTGCTGACCGGTTCGGTGTGTGCGGCGGTGCTCGGGGTGTCCTGGGGCGTGTGGTGCATGCGTCGCAACAGCCCGGCGGTGCGGGCTGAGGCTTGAGTAAAAAGAAAGGGCCGCGATGCGGCCCTTTTTTTTAGTGGGCGTGTTCAACCTCTTGGCTGCGACGCGGCGCTCCATGCTCCGCATCGCCCTCCAGAATCGGCACCTCGTTGCCGTCGCAATCGAACAGCTTGCCATCACGGAACACATCCCCGTCGTTTAGCCCGGCAATGTCCCGGTAACGCAGGGTGCGCTCGCTGGCCGCGACGAACACCGACTGCTGGTCGGAGTTGCCAGCGCGCAGGTGGTTGAACAACAGGTTGAGCAAGATCGCCATGATCGCCGCCGAGCTGATGCCCGAGTGGAAAATGGTTTCGAACCAAGCCGGGAAGTGGTGATAGAAGCCCGGCGCGGCAATCGGGATCATGCCGAAGCCGATCGAAGTGGCGACGATGATCAGGTTCATGTTGTTGCGGTAGTCCACCTGAGCCAGGGTGCGGATGCCACTGGCGGCAACGGTGCCGAACAGCACCACGCCAGCGCCGCCCAGCACGGCGGTGGGCACGGCGGCAATCAGGCGGCCCATGACCGGCAGCAGGCCAAGTGTCACCAGAATCAGGCCGGTGGTGGCCACCACATAACGGCTTTTCACCCCGGTGACGGCCACCAGGCCAACGTTCTGGGCAAAGGCGCTTTGGGTAAAGGAGCCGAACACCGGCGCCAGGGCGCTGGAGATCATGTCGGCCCGCAGGCCGTTGCCCAGGCGTTTGGAGCACACCTTGGTGCCGATGATCTCACCCACGGCCAGAATGTCGGCAGACGTCTCGACCATGGTCACCACGATCACGATCAGCATCGACAGGATCGCGGCTACCTGGAACTGCGGCATGCCAAAGTGCAGCACGGCGGGCATCGCCACCAGTGGCCCTTCGAACACCTGGGAGAAATCGGCCATGCCGAAGGCCACGGCCACCAGGGTACCGATGACCATTGCCAGCAGAATCGACAGGCGTGAAATGCTGGCGTTGCCGAGCTTGCTCAACAGCAGCACGGTGGCCAGGGTGAAGGCTGCCAATGCAATGTTGGCGGTACTGCCAAAGTCCGGCGCCTGGCTGTTGCCACCCATCGCCCAGCGCGCGGTGACGGGCATCAATGTGAGGCCGATGGTGGTGATGACAATGCCCGTTACCAGCGGCGGGAAAAACTTCGTGATGCGTGAGAACAGTGGCGTGATCACCAGGCCGATCAGGGAGGCGGCGATCACCGCGCCGAACACTACGGGCAGGCCACCTTCACCATTGCCGCCGATGATGGCGATCATGGTGGCCACGCCGGCGAAGGACACGCCTTGCACCAAGGGCAACTGGCAACCAAAGAAGGGGATGCCGAGGGTTTGCAGCAGCGTGGCCAGGCCACCGGCAAACAGGGACGCGGCGATCAGCAGGCCGACGTCAGCCGGGGCCAGGCCTGCCGCCTGGCCGATGATCAGCGGCACGGCGACGATGCCGCCATACATCGTCAGCACATGTTGCAGCCCATAGGCCACGTTGGCGCCGACGCCGAGGTTTTCGTCTTCGGGACGAGGTGAAGCGGGAGAAATCATGGTGAGTAGCTCGCTCTTTTTATTGTGATGCGTCTAACAGCACGGTCTCAGTCGCAATCGGGAAAGGCCCGGGCCGCCGCGCGCAGCGGCCCGGGCAAGGTTACTCGCCGCTGACCAGCTGGTAAGCCAGCTGGTTGTGGCGCTCCAGCACGCGGGGCAGGTCGACCGTGGTGATACGGCCATCCTTCACCACCACGCGGCCGTTGATCACGCTGGTGTCAACGTGGGTGGGGGTACAGAACACCAGCGCCGCCAGCGGGTCGTGCAGGGCACCGGCATAGGCTACATGGTTGAGGTTGAAGGCCACGAAGTCGGCGGCCATGCCTGGGGCGAGGGCGCCAATGTCGTTGCGGTTGAGCACCTTGGCACCGCCCAGAGTGGCGATTTCCAGCGCTTCACGGGCCGTCATGGCATCGGGGCCAAAGCCGACGCGCTGCAGCAGCAGGGCCTGGCGCACTTCGCCGATCATGCTGGCGCCGTCGTTGGAGGCCGAACCGTCCACGCCCAGGCCTACCGGCACGCCGTGGTCGCGCATCTTGCGGATGGGCGCGATGCCCGAGGCCAGGCGCATGTTCGAGCATGGGCAGTGGGCCACGCCGGTGCCGGTGCGGGCGAACAGCTCGATGCCGTGCTGGTCCAGCTGCACGCAGTGGGCATGCCACACATCATGGCCGACCCAGCCCAGGTCTTCGGCGTATTCGGCGGGGGTCATGCCGAATTTTTCCCGGCTGTAGGCGATGTCGTTGACGTTTTCGGCCAGGTGGGTGTGCAGCGACACGCCGTACTCACGGGCCAGCACGGCGGCGTCGCGCATCAGGTCGCGGCTGACCGAGAACGGCGAGCAGGGTGCCACCACCACACGCAGCATCGAGCCGTGGCTGGCGTCGTGGTAGTCCTCGATCAGGCGTTGGGATTCCTTGAGGATGTCGCTTTCCTTTTCCACCACCGAGTCGGGCGGCAGGCCACCCTGGCTGCGGCCCACGCTCATGCTGCCGCGCGCGGCGTGGAAGCGCATGCCGATTTCGCCGGCTGCGTGGATGCTGTCGTCGAGCTTGCAGCCGTTGGGGTAGATGTACAGGTGGTCGCTTGAGGTGGTGCAGCCCGACAAAATCAGCTCGGCCATGGCGGTCTGGGTGGACACCGAGATCATTTCAGGCGTCAGCCGCGCCCAGATCGGGTACAGGTTGGTGAGCCAGTTGAACAGTTCGCCGTCCTGGGCGGCCGGCACCACGCGGGTGAGGCTCTGGTACATGTGGTGGTGGGTGTTGACCAGGCCGGGGATGACCACCTTGCCGGCCATGTCGAGGACTTCGTCGGCGGTTTGCGGCAGTTCGTCGCTGGGGCCGACTTGCTTGATGATGTTGTCTTCGATGAACAGGCCGCCACGTTTTATTTCACGGCGCTCGCCGTCCATGGTTACCAGCAGTTCGGCGTTTTTAACCAGTAGAGTCTTGGGCATGGGGTTGTTCTCCCTTGGTGGGATGGTTTTCTCGACGCGCGCGGGTGCCTTGCCGATAGAGGAATAAGGCAAAGGGCGGCGACGGTGGGCGATCAGTGAACGAGCGTGTACGAGGGCGCCGGCCTGGGGAGCGGCTGGCCGGGGGGCACGTTCAGGGTGTAGATGGCAAACGGGGTTTGCAGAAGAGACCCGAGCGGGTCGAGCAGGTGTGTAGCGGGCATGGCTTGAGCCTGTCGCAATACGCAGCGGCGATGACCGATGTCGTAGGCGTGGAGCTAATGTAAACAGATGAGGCGGGGTTTGTATACAGAAAATCTGTACGCAAACCCCGCGCCGTCTGCCAGGGCCTCATGGCATGCCGGGCAGCTCATGTGGCCGCAGGTCGAACACCAGCACTTCGGCGTCTTCGCCATTGGCCAGTTGCAGCACTTGCTCCTGGCGTATCCGCACGCCATCGCCTTCCACCAGGCGCTGCCCGTTCAGCTCAATGCTGCCGCGGGCCACATGCACATAGGCATGGCGGTTTTCCGGGAGGGTCAGGGTTGCCTGTTCACCGCCGTCGAACAACCCGGCGTAGACCCGGGCGTTCTGCCGTACCTGCAACGAACCTTCTGCCCCGTCGGGGGAGATGATCAACCGCAGCTTGCCGCGCTTGTCTTCGGCGCTGAAGTGTTGCTGCTGGTAGCGCGGAGCCGCGCCTTTGACATTCGGCACGATCCAGATTTGCAGAAAGTGCACCGGTTGCGCCCGGCTGTGGTTGAACTCGCTGTGCGCCACGCCATGGCCAGCGCTCATCAATTGCACATCGCCAGGGCGGATGACCGAGCCGGTGCCGAGGGAGTCCTTGTGCTCCAGGGCGCCTTCGAGCACGTAGGAGAAAATCTCCATGTCGCGGTGCGGGTGTTCGCCAAAGCCTTTACCGGCGATGACGCGGTCATCGTTGATCACCAGCAAGTCGGAAAAGCCCTGCTCGTCGGGGTTGCGATAGTGGCCGAACGAGAAGGTGTGGAAGGATTTCAGCCAGCCGTGGAAGGCCAGGCCGCGGTCTTGGGCGTTGCGGATGGTGAGCATGGGGGTTCTCCTTTGAGGCCGGGGCTGAGGGGGCGCCGGGCTGGTGATGGGAGAAGGTTACTGTCAATTCAGGGTGGTAAAAATAGGTTGTTTAGTGAATCACTGTCCCGCTACAGGTGACTATAGTGGGTGTGGTTTGTAGGACGTTTCTGCATGGGTTGTAGGGCTGGTCTGATTCCATATTTGCTTGATTTTCAAGGTTTTCTGGGTGCTAGTTTCCAGGCTTTGCCAAAGGAGACAGACCATGCGATTCATGTTGATTGAAGGGAAGCAGCAAGCCGTTGATGGTGACCTGACCACCACGGGCGCCACCTGTCAGGCCAGCGGCCCGCATTACCGGGTCAAAGGCTGCCAAGTGCTTCGCCAGGGGGACAAGACCACGCCATGTCCGCGGTGCGGTGAGGTTGGCACGCTGATCGAGGGTGTGCAGTCGTTCATGATCGAAGGGCGTGCGACCGTTGTAGATGGGGCGTTGGTCGCCTGCGGCTGCCCCAGTGGCAGTAACCGGGTCATGGCCATCGGAGGTCTTGCACAATCGGCTAGCCCTACGCCCACTGAGCAGGCGAGTCCGGCGGAAATATCAAACCGCACAAGCTTCATTACCCCCACCAAATATGAGCCATCGGAAAAGACTTCAAAGGTTGGTGCTTGCGATCATTTCGACATGATGGAGGCGGTGGCAAACTTTATTGCTGGGGAAATGAACCGCAATATCACACATCCTTCCGTGCTAAAGATGAAGAAGCTGACCAGTTTTGACGGGCAAGATGAAAAAGCAACGTTTCAAAAGCTCCCTTGGTACGCACGCCTTTTACCCCCTAATTTCCAGGCAATGGAGAAGGGAAATATCGCTGCTGCTATGGCGCTTTGGGTTGAGAGGGTTGGTCAAAACCGGCCATGGGATCACAAGGCGGCCATCGGACAACAATTTGGAGGGGCTTGGCAGAAGCAAGGCGAAGTTGACTACTTCTATGACATTTGGTCGAACATCCATTATGGCTATGTCGGGCGGGCTGGTGGCCTGTCGGAAAGCGTTCTTCTGGATGGAGCGGGGCTTGAGCAGATTGCTTCAGACTCCATTCGGAAAATTCAAAAGTGGGATGAACGTAAAGGGCCTCACCGCTCTGCAGATATCGACGGGGTACGGGCTTGGGATGACATAGGCGATCGTGTCGCAATCAGTATTGGTGTCAATCTGTACAAGCATCACCCAACCGGCGGGATTACGGCAAGGTTACTCATGGCAGAAGTACTAGCATTGCCACGTTCAAGTTGGGGAGATGGCATACGTGATCACATTTGCAAGTAAACCGAAACGGCCGATCTGGCGTTGGGTAGCAGTGCTAATGCTCACACCCATTGTATTTTGGTATTTCGCCACCCCCCAGGTGAGTTTCCACTATTCGGACCAGGGCCAAGGGCGCCTCGGTTACATCCTGAATGTTCAGCACGACATATCAAAAGGTGAGATTTACCCAGGTGAAGCCACGGGCGGTGCCGGGCATATTTTCCCGAGCGACCAATTTTTCATGGAGTTTGATTGGAACAACCGTGGGATGTCGCACTGCATTCGGGTCAAACCCAAGTGGCCAACTACCGATATCTACATAGGGGCAGACGGAGCTGTAGATAGCCGCACTGATGGCAGACTTATCGAAGCCTGTGGGCCTTTGCCGCAATAAAAGCAAAAGACCCGCCTTGGCGGTAATGCTGTTAACTTAAGAATGCCGGGGCCGCAAAGCGGCCCCAATGCAGGCGATGTACAGCTTAAATGAACAGCATTACGCCTTGGCGGACCTTGTAACTCCCAACTTACTGCAAATGCACCTTCAACTCCCCAGCCGCCTGCCGCATCGCGGCCTTCACCGCCGGCACCTGGTTCAACGGGTTCAGCAGCCCGTAGTCATGAATCATCCCGTTGTACCGCACCGAGGTCACCGTTACCCCCGCCGCATTCAGCTTGCGGGCATACGCCTCGCCCTCGTCACGCAGCACATCGAACTCGGCCGTTTGCACCAGCGCTGGCGGCAAGCCTTTGAGCTGCTCGCTGCTGGCCCGCAGTGGCGAGGCGTAGATCTGCTCGCGGGCTTTGGCGTCGGTGGTGTAGTTGTCCCAGAACCATTTCATCATCCCGGTGGTCAGGAAGTGCCCTTCGGCAAACTGCTTGTACGAGCCGGTTTCGAAGCTGGCATCGGTCACCGGCCACAACAGCAACTGGAAACGCAGCGCCGGGGTGCCGGCTTCTTTGGCCTTGAGTGCAACCACCGCCGCCATGTTGCCGCCGACGCTGTTGCCGGCTACCGCCAGGCGCTTGCCGTCCACACCGATGTCCTTGCCATGCTCGGCCACCCACTGGGTGGCGGCGTATGCCTGGTTGATGGCGGTGGGGTAGTGCGCCTCGGGGGACGGCGTGTAGTCCACGTACACCGCGACGGCGCCAGAGCCGACCACCAGGTCGCGGATCAACCGCTGGTGGGTCGGGAAGTCGCCCAGCACCCAACCGCCACCGTGGAAGAACATGAACACCGGCAACTCACCTTTGACATTGGCCGGGCGCACGATCTGCAATTTGATCGCCTCGCCATTGGCCTGAATGGTGCGTTCCTTGACCTCGATACCCGACAAGTCGACCTTCACCGAAGCCTGGGCACCGGTCAGTACGGCGCGGGCATCTTTCGGGTTGAGTTGCTCAAGCGGCTTGCCACCGCCTTTCTCCAGCGCTTCAAGGAAGGCTTGGGTGTGCTGCTCCACGCCTGGGCTACCGGCCGCAAAAGCGTTGGAAACGGACAGCGCAAGCAGGCTGGCGGCGAGGGTTTTGTGGACAATGTTCATGTGCGAATCCTTTTCTGTGCAAGTGTTTGGAGTGGGCGTCTTGCCTGGCCTGCTGGGCCATCGCTGCGACCTGTGTGTAGATTAAGGAGATGTGTTTACGGGAAAAAGCCGGTATAAAGCGTTTAACTGTCACGCTGAGCAAGACAATGAATCCGTACGAAGATATGAGTATTTTTTCCCAGGTGATTGAGTCGGGAAGCTTTACCGCTGCAGCCGACCGCCTGGGCATGTCCAAGCAGTCGGTCAGCCGTCGCCTGATGCAGTTGGAGGCGCGTTTGGGTGTGCGTTTGCTCAACCGCTCCACCCGGCGCCTGGACGCCACGCCGCTGGGCCAGCAGTACTACCAGTCGGCGCTACGCCTGCTGGGCGAAATGCAGCAGGTGGAGCACGACATCAGCGGCCAGGCTCAGGCCTTGCGCGGCACATTGAGGCTGAGCGCACCCCTGTCGTTCGCCATGGCCCACCTGGGTTGCCTGCTGACCGAGTTCCTGCAGTTGCACCCACAAGTGGATGTGGAAGTGGACCTCAGCGACCGCGCCGTGGACCTGATCGGCGAAGGCTATGACCTGGCCTTGCGCATCGGGGCTCTGGAGGACTCCAGCCTGATTGCACGGCGCATTGCCAGTGTCGAACGGGTGTACTGTGCCAGCCCCGGTTATCTTGAGGCGCGCGGCGTGCCCAACCGGCCCGACGCCTTGGCCAATCACGATTGCCTGCCTTATGGGCATTCACGGCAGGTGCAATGGCAATTCAATCAGGCTGGCAAAGTACAGAGCATCGCGGTTACCGGCCGTATGCGGGCGAACAATGGCGAGCTGCTGAGGGATGCAGCCATTGCTGGCATGGGGGTGACCTACCTGCCGACATTCATCGTCGGGCAGGCACTGGCGGATGGTCGCTTGATGAGTGTGCTGGAAGGCTGGACACCACCGGCGTTGCAGTTGTCGGCGGTGTATCCGCAGCATCGCCAGGTTGCCAGGCCGGTGCAGGGCTTCGTCGACTTCCTTAAAACGCGGCTGATGCAGCTCTAGTCACTTGTCGCCGTATAAACCGCTTGGATCCGCAAGGTCTCGTAAATTAGAATCACTCCTATTTACGCCATTGCCGAGCCACGCCCATGATCGATGCCGCGCCACCGGAGCACAGCCTGCCTGCCCTGTACCGTGACCATCGGGGCTGGCTGGAAGGTTGGTTGCGTCGGCGCCTGGGCAATGCCTGGGATGCGGCCGACCTGAGCCAGGACACCTTCCTGCGGGTGCTTGCCAGCGCCCAGCCGCTGGCCGATATCCGCGAACCCCGGGCTTACCTGCTGACTGTGGGAAAACGCCTGCTGAGCAACTTCCACAAGCGGCGCAGCCTGGAACAGGCCTACCTCGATGCCTTGGCGCAGTTACCCGAAGCCAGCCTGCCTTCGCCGGAGCAGCGCTGGATACTGCTGGAAACCCTGCAGGCCCTGGACGAACTGCTTGATGGCCTCAAGGCACCGGTGCGCAAGGCGTTTTTGTGGAGCCAGCTCGAAGGCTTGGGTTACGTCGAGATTGCCGAGCGCTTGCAGGTGTCTGAACGCACTGTCAAACGCTATATGGCGCAGGCGTACGAACATTGCCTGCTGGCGCAATTGTAATGGCAACCCCATCCAACGACGCCCGGGTGGCGGTGCGTGCGGCTGCTCAGTGGCTGGCGCTGCTGGAGTCTGGCAAGGCGTGTGCGGCTGACCACCAACGGCTGGAGCAGTGGCGCGCCAGCAGCAGCCTGCACGAGAGCGCCTGGCAACAGGCCCAATCGCTGCGCCAGCGCTTTGCGCAACTCCCCGGCGAATTGGCGATGGCCACCCTGGACCGCCCGGACCAAGGCCGGCGCGCCCTGTTGAAACAGGCACTGGGCGTGGCGGCATTGCTGCCGACTGCCTGGATACTTGGGCGCCAGCTACCGCTCGATGCCTGGACGGCCGACATGCACACGGCAGTCGGTGAGCGCAGGCAACTTACCTTGAGCGACGGCATTGCCTTGCAGTTGAACACCGACACTGCCGTCAACCTCGACCTGCCGGCGCGGCAATTGAAACTGGTGGCCGGTGAGGTTTCGCTCACCGTGCCTGTTGGCGTGAGCCTGGCCGTGCAGCTACCGGTCGGGCGGGTGAACGTGACAGGCGCCCAGGTGTGTGTGCGCCTGCTCGACGCTGCCTGCCAGCTTGTGGTGATCAACGGCGTGGCGAGCTTCCAGCCACTGCAGGGGCCCGCAATTGCGTTGCAGGCCGGGAGGCAGGCTACCCTGCACGCAGGTGGCTTCGCAGGTGTCAGCCCACTGGACGATATGTTGCTCGGCTGGCGTGACGGCGTGCTCAGGCTGGACGACCGCCCCTTGGGCGACCTGCTGCGAGAACTGCGCCGTTACCGCCCTGGCGTGCTGCGTTGGGCGCCCGAGCTGGAAGCGTTACGCGTCACCGGCACCTTCCGCCTGGACGATACCGACCGGGCGTTGCAGTTGCTGGCAGCCAGCCTGCCAGTGGCGGTGCACACGCGCACCCGTTACTGGGTGACGCTGGCCGCGCGAGAAAATCGTGCCTGAGCCTGTCCCCTTTTTTTTGCTCGCTGGTCATTACCGGTAGAAGCCAATAAAGGGGAGCCTTCTTCGATGCCTGCAGTAATGCCTTGCCGCTTGCGCCTTGGGTGTGTTTTGAGCCTCGGTGCCCACTTGCTGTTCAGCTCACCGGCCTGGGCCGATGACGCCGCACGGCGTGCCTATCAAGTCCCGGCCGGTAGCCTGGGTGCCGCGCTGACCCGTTTCGCCGACCAGGCAGGTGTCAGCCTGTCGCTGGACCCTGCGCTGGTCAGCGGCCGCCAGAGCGGCGGGTTGTCCGGCAACTACAGCGTGGGCGAAGGCTTCATTCAGTTGCTGCAGGGCAGCGGCTTGCAACTCAAAGCGGTGGGTGAGGGCGCTTTCACCCTTGTGCCTGCGCCCTACAGCAGCGATGTGCTGGAAATCGCCCCGACGAGCATCGTGGGCGGCCAGTTGTTCGGAAATGACGGCGAACCTTATGCCGGTGGCCAGGTAGCTCGCAAAGGCTCGCAAGGCCTGCTGGGTTCGCGAGACTTCATGGAAACGCCCTTCAGCACGACCACCTACACCAGCGAGCTGGTGAAAAACCAGCAAGCCCGCACCCTGGGCGACCTGGTGGCCAGCGACCCGTCGGTGCGTGCCACCAACCCGGCCGGCGGGCGTTTCGAACAGTTCACCATCCGTGGTTTCAGCCTGTTCAACACGGACGTGGCCTACAACGGCTTGTACGGTATCCTGCCCACCTATTCCATCGACATGGAAATGGCAGACCGGGTCGACATCATCAAAGGCCCGAGCCAGCTCATTAATGGCATCTCGCCACGGGGCAGCGTGGGCGGTGGCATCAATGTGGTGCCCAAGCGCGCGAGCGACACGCCACTCACCGAGTTCACCGGCAGCTATGCATCGGGTAGCCAGGTAGGTGGGGCGGTGGATGTGGGGCGCCGGTTTGGCGAGGGCAAGCAGTTCGGCCTGCGCTTCAATGGAGTGAAGCAATCGGGCGATACCGAGTGGGATCACCAGTCGGTCGATCGGGAAATGGCCGTGCTGGGGCTGGACTTTCGCGGTGAACGGCTGAGGCTGTCGACCGACATCGGCCACACCGAGCGTGATACCGACGCGCCCCAGGAGCGGGTGCTGGTAGGGGCTAACGCCAGGGTGCCGAGCGCCAATGATGTGCGCCACAACTACGCCCAAGCCTGGAGCAAGGCGCGTACCAATGACACGTTTGGTGCCGTCAACGCCGAGTACGACATCAGCGATTCGCTGCTGGCCTATGGCGCCGTGGGTGCGCGCAAGAGCAACCACGACTTCCTGCGGCACAATGTCTCGATCATCAACGATGCCGGCGATTTCACCGTTCAGCCACGGGACTTCACCCGTGATGAAACCGTGCGTACCGCCATGGCCGGGCTGCGCAACTGGTTTCATACCGGCCCGGTGAGCCATGAGGTGAACCTGGCAGCGACCTATTTCTACATGGATTTCGAAAATGGCGGCGCGCGCTATGCTTCGGCGCCCAGCAACTTGTACAACCCGGTAGCCACGCCAACCCCCGGCACGCCCACCCGTATCGACGCCAAGGTCTACACCGAAAACCGCTTTTCCGGTGTGGCGCTGGCCGACACGCTGGGGTTCTTCGACGACCGCCTGCTGCTTACCCTCGGTGCCCGTTGGCAGCGGGTGCAGGTGGATGACTGGACCAACGACATCAAAGGCGACACGGCCTACGACGAAGAAAAGGTCTCGCCGTCGGGCGGCGTGCTGCTCAAGGTGACCGACCAGCTGTCGCTGTACGCCAACTACATGGAAGGGTTGAGCCAGGGCAAGATCGCGCCGTCGACCTCGATCAACGAGGACCAGATTTTCCCGCCGTTCATCAGCCGTCAGGTCGAGGTCGGGGCCAAGTACGACCTGGGCCGGGTCGCCTTTACCGCCAGCGCCTTCCGTATCCGCCAGCCTGCTTATGAGACCAACCCCGCCTCACGCGTTTTTGGCCCCAACGGCAAGCGTGACAACCGCGGTATCGAACTCAGCGTGTTTGGTGAACCGCTGGACGGGGTGCGGCTGTTGGGTGGCGTGATGTACATCGACAGCGAGCTGACCGACACCGTTGGCGGTGCCTACGATGGTAACCGTGCGCCAGCGACGCCTGAGTACAACGTCAACCTTGGGGCCGAGTGGGATATACCCGGTGTGAATGGTTTGACCCTGACTGCGCGGGGCATCCATTCCAGCTCGCAGTACCTGGACCAGGACAACAGCAAAAAGATCGACGGCTGGGAGCGGTTTGACCTTGGCGCGCGGTATACCTTCAAGGTCGATGCCACGCAGGTGACCTTGCGGGCCAGTGTCGAGAACGTGCTGGATGATCGCTATTGGGCCTCTGCGGGGGCTTCGGATGACAGCGAGCCGGGGTTGACGCTGTCGACGCCGCGTACGTGGTTGGTGTCTGCGACCGTCGGGTTTTAGGTGTAGGGGTTTGGCGGAGATCTTGGGCGCCTGTGAGATCGAGCGCCGCTCTCGCGGCGCATCGCGGATGAATCCGCTCCTACTGGCGAGCGCCATGCGGGCAACCATGGCCTTGTAGGAGCGGATTCATCCGCGATGCGCCGCGAGAGCGGCGCCCGGTCTCCCATTCAAAAAAATCCCCATCTCCGTCCCGCTTTGGTGCACAAGTGCCTTAGAATAAGTCGCTCAGCACACATAGTTGCCTGGTTTTATCGAATTGCAGTGCAGGATGCACATATTTCGATGTGCCGCACTTCTGCTTTTTTCACGTTTTCACACCCCGGCAGAAGCGGCCCGCATCTTGCTCACTGAGCTCCACCTTCCACCACGGAGCCCAATCAGATGACCGCCCCCAGCGAATTCCCGCTGTCCGAAGCCCCTCAATCCTCACGCAAAGGCCTGCTGCCCATTGCGATGGTGCTGTTCAGCTTTACCTTCTTCACCGGCACCATGTTCGCCGGCGGCAAGCTCGGCATGGCCTTCAATTTCGTCGACATGCTGTGGATTGCCGCCATCGGCAACACCTTGCTGGCCCTGTATGCCGCAGCGCTGGCGTTCATCGCCTCACGCAGCGGCCTGAACACCGTACTCATGGGGCGCTTCTGCTTTGGCGAAGCCGGTAGCCGCCTTTCGGACTTCTTGCTGGGCTTTGCCGAACTGGGCTGGTACGCCTGGGGCACCGCCACTGTGGCCATCGTGCTGGTGAAAATGCTCGGCCTGGCCGAAGGCTACACGGTGCCGTTGATGGTGCTGTTCGGCCTGGGCTTCAGCCTGACGGCGATCATTGGCTTCAAGGGGCTGGACCTGCTGTCGCGGGTGTCGGTGCCGTTGATGTTCGTGCTGCTGGTGATCTCCATGATCATTGCCACCCGCCACGTGGGCGGCCTGCAGCAACTGGCAGCACTGGTGCCCAATGAAACCATGACCTTCTCGGCCGCGGTGACCATGGTCTTCGGCACCTTTGCCAGCGGCGCCACCCAGGCCACCAACTGGACGCGCTTGTCGCGCAGCGGCCGCGTGGCAGTGACGGCCAGCGTGGTGGCCTTCTTGCTCGGCAATGGCCTGATGGTGGTGGCCGGGGCGTGGTGCGCGATGGTCTACCAACAGGCGGATATCGTCGAAGTCATGATGCTGCAAGGCCTTTCGTTCGCGGCCGTGGTGATGCTGTGCCTGAACCTGTGGACCATTCAGGGCCCGACCATCTACAACGTATCGGCCGCCGCCTGCCATCTGATACGCAGCGAACGCCGCCGTACCATGACGCTGGTGGCCGCCGCTGCGGGTATCGTGCTGGCGGTGGGTGGCATGTATGAAATGCTGATCCCGTTCCTGGTGCTGCTGGGCTCGATCATCCCGCCGGTGGGCGGGGTGATCATGGCCGACTTCTGGTACCGCCATCGTGGCAAGTACCCGGCATTGGCCGCCGTAAGCCTGCCACGTTACAACGTCATCGGGCTGGTGGCCTACGCCGTGGGCGCGGTGCTGGCGTATGCCTCGCCGTGGGTTGCGCCGCTGGTGGGTATCGGTGCTTCGGCGCTGTGCTACATCGTGCTGCTGGAGCTTGGCGGGCGCCGCCAGCTCGCCCTGCGGGAGCCGGCTGAATCGTGAGCCTGGCACTGGAGGAGCTGCTGAGCCTGCCGGGGCTGGAGGTGATGGCCGTGCGCGCTGGCGCACGTAACCTGCAGCGCACGGTGCGGTGGTCGTACGTGGCCGAGAACGAGGGCATCGCCGAGTGGGTGATGGGCGGTGAACTGGTGTTTGTCACCGGCATCAACCACCCGCGCGGCGAGGCCAACCTGCTCAGCCTGGTCGAGGACGGCGACGCAGTGGGCATTGCCGGGTTGGTGATCCTCACCGGCGACAGCTACATCCAGCGCATCCCGCAACGGGTCATCGACCGCGCCGAGCAACTGGGCCTGCCGCTGATTGAGCAGCCCTACGCGTTGAAAATGGTGGTGGTGACCCACCTGATCGGCACCGCGCTGGTACAGATGGGCCAGGCCCGGCGTTCGCGGCATGACATCCTTGGGCAGTTGCTGACCGGCGACTACCCAAGCCTGGCCATCGCCCGCCAGCGCGCGGCGCACCTGCAGTTGCCGCTGGACCAGCCGCAGCGGGTGGTGGCCCTGCGCCTGTCGGCAGTCGAGGCGATGTTCCAGCGGCATGGGCCGGAGCAGGGCGAGCGCCTGTGGCAACAGGCCCGCCAAGCCGTGGAAGACCACCTCGATGCCTGGTGCCGACGGCAGCCGGGCGCCATGAGCGCCTTGTTGCCAGGCGACCTGTTCATCCTGCTGCTGCCCGAGCAGCCCGACCTGCGCGAGGCATTGGCACGGCTGCACCGGCAGTTGGCCGGGCCTGCCGGTGAAATGCAGCTGTTCATGGGCCTGTCGAGCACAGCCCATGATTGTGCGCATTACCGCCAGGCCCTGAACGAAGCCCGCCAGGCGCTGGACGTGGCGCACAACCTGCGCCCGGCCACTGGCCTGTGCGACTTCAGTGAGCTGGGCGTGTTGCGCCTGCTGCAGGGCATTGGCGACCGCACGGTGATCGACGCGTTCGTGGCCCAGACCCTCGGCCCGCTGATCGAAACCGGCCGCAAACACCCGCATGCACTGTTGCACACCCTTGACGCACTGCTGGTCGAGAACGGCAACGGCCAGCGCGCCGCCCAGCGCCTGGGCCTGCACCGCAACACCGTCAACCAGCGCATGCAGCGTATCGAACAACTGAGCGGCCTCTCGCTCGAAGACCCTCTGTTTCGCATGAATGCCGCCGTCGCACTGCTGATCTGGCGCATGAGCGAAACCAATAACAAGGAGTAACGCCTGATGAACATCCTCAACGCCCGCCTGCGTGGCAAACCCGGGCTGTACCGCATCGAACTGACCGGCGAGCGCATTGCCGCCATCCATCCACAGGCCGAGGTCGTGGCAGCCACCGCTGAAGACATCGACGCCAAACAGAACCTCGTGGTGGCACCCTTCGTCGAACCGCACATCCATCTGGATGCCACCCTGACCGCCGGCGAGCCGAA
Source organism: Pseudomonas sp. PSKL.D1 (assembly GCF_028898945.1). Lineage (NCBI taxonomy): Bacteria > Pseudomonadati > Pseudomonadota > Gammaproteobacteria > Pseudomonadales > Pseudomonadaceae > Pseudomonas > Pseudomonas sp. PSKL.D1. Next base: position 3,569,170 of record NZ_CP118607.1, on the reverse strand, counting down.
CTGGAACATGAGCGGCACGCTGTTCGAGGGCATCGAGCGCTGGGCCGAGCGCAAGGCCATGACCACCCATGACGACATCAAGACCCGCGCCACCAAGACTATCGGCATGCTGGTGGACCACGGCATCCAGCACGTGCGTACCCACGTTGACGTCACCGACCCGACTCTGACCGCGCTCAAGGCGATGGTCGAGGTGCGTGAAGAAGTACGCCACCTGATCGACCTGCAAATCGTCGCCTTCCCGCAGGAAGGCATCGAAAGCTATGACAACGGCCGCGCCCTGATGACCGAAGCGGTGGCCCTGGGTGCCGATGTGGTTGGCGGCATTCCGCATTTTGAAAACACCCGTGACCAGGGCGTGTCGTCGATCAAGTTCCTGATGGACCTGGCCGAGCGCACCGGCTGCCTGGTGGACGTGCACTGCGACGAAACCGACGACCCGCAGTCGCGCTTCCTGGAGGTGCTGGCCGAAGAGGCGCGGGTGCGCGGCATGGGCGCCATGGTGACTGCCAGCCACACCACGGCCATGGGCTCCTATGACAACGCCTATTGCTCCAAGCTGTTCCGCCTGCTCAAACGCTCGGGCATCAACTTCATTTCGTGCCCGACCGAGAGCATTCACTTGCAGGGCCGTTTCGACACCTGGCCAAAGCGTCGTGGCGTGACCCGCGTGGGCGAACTGGACCGGGCCGGGATCAATGTGTGCTTCGGCCAGGACTCGATTGTCGACCCGTGGTACCCGCTGGGCAACGGCAACATCCTGCGCGTGCTGGAAGCCGGGTTGCACATCTGCCATATGCTGGGTTACGAAGACATCCAGCGTTCGCTGGACCTGATCACCGACAACAGCGCGCGCACGCTGAACCTGGGCGAGCGTTACGGTATCGAAGTGGGGCGGCCGGCCAACCTGCTGGTGCTGTCGGCGCCGGATGATTACGAGATGATCCGCAGCCAGGGGTATGCGTTGGTGTCCATTCGTGCGGGCAAGGTGCTGATGCGGCGTACGCAGGCGGTGGTTGAGCGCTTGATCTAACTGCAAAGATACTGAGCCGCCTGTTGCAGGGGCTCAGTACAAGCGCTCTCGCTCAAATGTTTTCCAGAATGGACTCAGTCGCGTTCTGGAATGCGATCTGGAATTCTTTGATGGCAGCTTCGGCGGCAGAATTGTCATGCGCCTCATGGTTGTAGATGGTTTGAATATGCGTCTTCAGGTCAGAATTTGCGCTCACAAAAACTTCAAGCTTTGAGATGTGAGTAAGTAAGTTTTTGCACAGGTTTCTGCCTTGTTCAGTGAGACCTGTGTAGATGGAGATGCAGTGGTAATTTGACTGGACGCGAATAAACTTTACGTGCTCATCGTACCGGTGAAAGCGAGGGTGAAAGAGGTCCTCGAACAATCGAGCCGGCGGGTAGTGCCGGAAGCGCCTAAAGGTCGCTTCGTGTTGACTCCAGACGTGGTCACTTTTCTTTGCATTGCAATCCACGCACGCAATGATGAGGTTAAGAATGTTGAAGGTGTGTTGTACGAATTTGCTGTGAGGAAGAATGTGTTCGATAGGCTTGGCATGTGCGTTGTTGAACAGCGGCCGCCGGCAGTAACAGCACTGGTTGTTTTGTTCTTCTTCAATGATTTTTCGAATATGATTACGAATGGCTTGTCCCGTGATCGAGGCGTTATCAGCGTGTATATAGTTGTAGAAGTCGCTCCATAAAGAGTCCGTTTGAATGCCGCCGCCTGATTGACGACTCTTGAACTCTTCCAGTGCAAGCGCTGTCATTTCATCAAGGCACGCTTTTGTTGATGGGTAGTCAAGAGGGCCAGAGCTGAAGCTGGATTTGTATTTTTCCAAAAGTGCTCGAATTCCCGCTTTGTCCAGCGTTCTATATCTAGACATGGCGTATTTCATCATAAACGGCGGTGATTGCGGTGCGTGCTTTTCTGATGAGTTCAAGATCACTATGGAAGCGCTCATCGTGCTCGACGCTCGAAGTTTCCGATACCGTTGTTTCCAGCTCAGTCAATTCGTTGATAGCATCAATCAGTTCGATCTTGCCGCTTGATGACTCGCTGTTTTTATTTTGAATGGTCTTCGCGATCAATCTGGCGCAACGTTCATACACTTCTTTGTTGAGTGGTGTATAAGTGTCAAAAATAGATAAAAGTGATGTTTCCACAGAGCGTCTTCTTTCAGGAGGGATGTAGTTCAGTTCTCCGATATTTAGTGAATAGCAATGGGTGTCGAGCGTCGGTGCACTCGAAATGAGTAGTGGGGAGTGGGTTGCGCAGACAATTGAGGTGCCTTGCGACTGGGCGATGAGGCCGAGTATTTTAGGCAACTTCTGTTGCCAGCTGACATGCAGGCTGATTTCGGGCTCGTCAAGCAGCAGCGTTGATCCGCGTTGAGCGTACTCAAGGGATAGTGTGAGCAATGTAATGATGTTCCGCTCGCCCGAGCTGAGCTCTGAGAAAAATGTGTATCGATCCGGATCATTCTTTTTCACCAAAATCAGCGTGAAGGCTTCATGGTGTAAGTCTGTCAGGTTATTAATATTCTCCTCTACATCAGCGGTCAGCGCGATGAGCGCATCGAGGTCGATGGTGGCGTGAGCGTTCGAGTAGGACTTGGGCCCAAGATAAAGTTGTTCCGTAAAGTCGAGGTGGGTGAGGCACGCTAGTAAGGTTTTAAGCTTATCGACAGTGCAGAATAATTTGGCAAATAAGCCAGGAATGTCGTGTTGGCGTGAAGGGCGGGAGTTATGCAGTGAGCTGATGGATGTAAAATATTCGTCAGTCTTGGGTTTGGGGAAACGATGGGATTGAGAGAAGGTGATTCCTGTGGATGATTTCTTGGCGGCGATGAGCTGATCGGCAACTGCGCCTAGCAGCAAGCTTTTACCCGCGCCGTTGTTGCCGATCACGTAAATGCATTGCGCGGCGTCACGTCTCAACTGTTCCATTATCGTGGCGCTGTTGATGTCATTGCCCATTCCGTTTTGTGTCGAAAAATTGACGTAGTGACTGGGCTTGAACAGGTGCTTGTTGTAGTCCGTGGTTCTGTGGGTGGCGCGACATAATCCATTGATGTCACGATATCCATTTTTGAATTGGCTGTTGAAAGCGCTGGCAACTCTTGGAGTCATCCCGCCGATGTCAACGCGCCCGGACTTCCATGTTAAATAAATGGAAGCAGCCAGCATGCTTCGTTCAATGGCGTCCAGCGAACGGAGCGCGGGGCTGTTGGAGACGTTGATGTATAATCGTTTTTTGTTGTCGGGGGCGTTATTGTTTATGATGAGGATTAGGAATTTCTTTATGCTGTTTTGGTGGTAGCTGTCGAACGCAATGATGGCCTCTATGTTTTCACTGTAAGGATTCCATAGGCGCTGGGTGGTTTTTGAATTTGCACTCATGCTGGTGAGCGCGAGGATATAGAATCCCCTAGTTTTGGTACGGTCTGACAGTGCTAAATAAGCTTCTACTGATGAGAGGCTGTTGGTTTTGTTGGGTGAACTGTTGTAGTGAACCTGCTGTGATGGGGAGTTTAATAGGTATGCTGTGTTGCTAGTGGGTGTCGGCAGACTGTCAAGGGGGTGGGTAAAACGAGCGGTAATATCGTGGCAGTGCAATTTTAGTGTGATTAGAAGTTTATGAATTCTGTCGATGTGTCCCGACATCAAGAAAGAATATTTAATGCCTTGTGAACGTACACCTACGGAAAGGTCGGCAGTGTTTGGGAAGTAATCGATGATGTCGAAAGGTGTGTTGTTAAAGAGTGGGCCGGCAAACCCTGAAACAATTTTGCAGTGTCGGTAGTCAATGCCAATGCGAGTGCTTATCAACTGGTCGGCGATGAAGTTGATAAGATTTATCAATTCAGCGTTACTTGCGTTTGATAAGTGGTGGCGTAATGCCTGGTGTGTTCGGGAGACAAGGTCAAGGTCGACAGGGGGTAGCAATTCTTTAAGGGTGCTATGAATTTCTCGGACTTGCTCTGCGCTATCTTCGAAGCCTTGAGCAATAGTTTGATTGGTTTTTGCCAGATATGACCCGATGTATAGGCACGCCAACCAGTAGTCCGCTGTTTCTGCAGCTATTAAATAGGCATTGTCTTTCCTGGCCTTCTTCAGAAGCGTGTTTGAGCGTATATCGCGAGTGTCGTAATACATATGTGGCGTCCGGCTGCGCTGAAAAAAACGGCAGTATCAATTCCGCCGAGCCAGGAAGGCCCGGAAATTATGAATGCTGGTAGAGGTGGCGTATTGATACCATTCAGGCGGTGGACGAGGCAAATCGAAGCCGTCATGCTCCAGCCATCTTCAATGAATGTGTGACGTTTGATCATGGAATCGCTGACCCTGATCGCCCTCGGCGCCATCGTCGCAGGCTTCGTCCAAGGCCTTTCCGGTTTTGCCTTCGGCATGGTCGCCATGTCGTTCTGGGCCTGGGGCCTGGAGCCGCGCCTGGCGGCTTCGCTCACGGTGTTCGGCAGCCTCACCGGCCAGCTGATCGCCGTGTTCAGCGTGCGCCGGGGCTTCAGTTGGCCGCTGCTGTGGCCGTTCGTGCTGGGCGGCCTGGCCGGCATCCCTTTGGGCGTGTGGGTGCTGCCTTACCTCGACATGCTGTGGTTCAAGGCCGTGTTCGGCACCTTGCTGGTGCTGTGGTGCCCCTTGATGCTGTTGGCCCCGCGCCTGCCCAGGCTGCGGGGCAATCGCCTGGCCGATGGCGCGGTGGGCATGGTGGGAGGGGCGCTGGGCGGTATCGGCGGGTTCACCGGGACGGTGCCTACGCTTTGGTGCACGTTGCGCGGCTTTGAGCGCGACACCCAGCGCGCGGTGATCCAGAACTTCAACCTGTCGATGCTGGCCGTTACCATGCTCACCTACCTGGGCACCGGTGTGGTTACCACGGACATGCTGCCGTCGTTCGGCGTGGTTTTGCTGGCCATGGCGCTGCCCGCGATGCTCGGCACGCGAGTGTATCTGGGCATCAGCGACCTGACCTTCCGCCGTGTGGTGCTGGGTTTGCTGACGTTGTCGGGTATCGCCATGCTGATGGCATCGTTACCCGTGCTGCTCAACCGCTGAGTGCTTGCCTGGCGGCTGCGAACTTGGCACCCTTTGGGCCGCTTGCATGTTTCCTTGTCGTGGCAGAAGGAATTACACCGTTGAGTTGGGACAAAGTCGGCAAACTTCTCGTCGCCCTGCTGCTTGGCCTGATGGTCTTGCTGGTGGCGTATGCGCTGCTCAAGGATGACGCGCGCCTTGAAGCTTCCCTGACCTACGCCTACCTCACCTACCCAAGCCAGTTCAGCGAGCGCATCAGCAAAACCAACGAGCAGCTCAAGTACGAGCAACTTCAGCCGCGCATCAACAGCATTGGTCGCGGGGAACTGACCCAGGACCAGGTGGATCGGCTGATCGAACTGGCTCAGGCGCCGTATGCCCAGTTGTTCGCCAAACCGTTCGAAGCGGGGCTGGTGGACCATCGTACAGGGTTGGTCATCGACCTGCGCAACACGGGTGAGCGCGAGGTGCGCGAGGTGAAAATCCGCCTGCCGGCCAAAGGCCTGGTGCAGGTGCGCGATGCCCAGGGCAACGACCGTATCATCGAGGCGCCCACCGCCTTGGTGGAAATACCGGCCATCGAGCAGGGCGGGGCCTGCAAAGTGTGGGTGTATTTCGATGCGGATTACTCGCAAATCCGTCAGGGTGGCACCAGCATCAGCCATGCCGACGGGGTCGCGGATGTGCAGGTTTACCGCGAATACACCGGCTTTTCGGCGCTAATGGCCCGTTACAGCCGTGAGTTGGTTGTGCTGATAGGCGTACTGACGTTCAGCGTGCTTGGGCTGGCGTATGCTTGCCTGGCGCGGCGCCGTTCGCCGGTGTTGCCGTCCTGACGCTGCTCAGCAGGGTTCGTCATGCAGCGCCAGGCTCTGGCGCAACTGCTGCACTACCGCCACCCGCAGCGCCTCCGGCGCTTGTACCTGAATGGAACCGGCCTGGGACAGCAGCCAGCCCATCAGCGCCCGGCTGTCCTCGACCGTGGCATCAAGCGTTGCGCCGCCTTCGGCTTGCGGGTCCAGGCGCATGTCATCGGACAAGGGCTGGTCTTCCAGGCGTCGGGCCAAGGCATCGTCCACCCAAGCGCGCAGTTCGATGTGCTCGGATGGCGTGAGCACATCCGGCTGCAGTTGCTGCGCTTCGCCCAGGCTCAGGCCCGGTTGCCAGTACCAGCCATAGGGCATGCCCTTGTTGTTGCATTGCAGCGCAAACAGGCTGGCCAACTCGTTCAGGTCCCGCTCGACCGTGCGCTTGCTGGTCTTGTGGCCAACCTTGGCCAGTGCGGCCTGCAGTTGCTGGGAGGTTTTGCCGGGATGGCGGTCGGGCAACAACTTGAGCAGTTGCCACTGGCGGGCGATGGTATGGCGGGTGGGGTGGCTGGGCAAAGGAAATCGTCCTTGAAGATGATGGCACATGGCTACTGCAAAGCATACGCCTTCATCCGATGGGATCCAACCTCCATGCGCGTACCGTCCTGGCTTCGCGCTCTTGCAGGGGATCTGCTGTGCGGGGTAGGAGCGGCCTTGTGTCGCGAAAGGGCTGCGCAGCGGCCCCAGGATTTCAGCTTCGCAGCTCACATTGCGGGGGCTGCGCCGCAGCCCTTTCGCGACACAAGGCCGCTCCTACAGGTAATGTGCCACCTGACAGTTTTCAGCCTGATCTTGTTGGCACCTATTGGGTGTTCTGCGGGAGGCATGATTGCAACGCATCAATAAACATCCCCTCCGCCCGGCTCATCCGCTGCTCTTTGTTCCACAGTAAATGAATATCCACATCCGCAATCCCCTCCAGCGGCGGCAGCTTCCACAGCAACCCCGCCGCCACATCGTCGGCCACCACATGTTCCGGCAGGCAGCCGATTCCAAACCCGGCAATCACCAGCCGGCGCACTTCTTCAAGGCTGGGTGACGACGCCACGATGCGCCCGGCAAAGCCTTGCTGGTCGCGGAAGATGGTCAGCGGCGAGAGCATGCCGCCGATCTGGTCGCTGGTGAAACTGACGAAGTTCTCCCGCTGCAAGTCGCCCTCCGATTGCCCGAACAGCCCGTGGTGCCTGCCGCAAAAAAACGCATAGCGCTGGCGCATGAACAGGCGCTGTTCCAGGCGTGGCTGGGCGCGGCGGTTGAGGCTCAGGCCGGCGGTGGCGGTTTTTTCCTGCAGGGCAGCGACAATGTCGGAGCTGCGCATGACGTCGATTTCCACATCCACGCGCGGGTGCTGGCGGTGAAAGTGGGCGAGGAAGTCATCGAAGCGCGGGTTGACGATGCGGCTGATCATCAACAGGCGCACCTTGCCCACCACCTCATCCGCTGGTTGCTCCAGCAGGCCGCCGATCTGTGACATCTGCCCATACACCTCGCCGGCCAGCTGGAACAGCTGCTCGCCCATGTCGGTCAGCACAAAGCGCGGCCCGCGCCGGGCAATGAGCTGGCGCCCGAGTTGTTCCTCCAGGCGCTTGAGCGCCTGGCTCACCGCCGGTTGCGTCAGGTGCAGGCGCGCAGCGGCGCGGCTGATGGACAATTCCTGGCCGATTACCCGGAAGGTGCGCAACAGGTTCCAGTCCAGGCGGTCGTTGAGCAGGCGGTCAGACATGGCAAATCTCGATGATAAGCGTGGTTAATAGTTCGAATAATAAATAGAAAATTGACTAATCATAGCCCTGAGACGATAAATCGCACTCAGAGCGCCGACAGAGCGCCACCGTGACCCTTTCACTCCTGCCAGAAAAACAAGCAAAGGAGCCCCCCATGAAGCCCACCGCTTCACCCCAGCCGCAGCGTGCTGCCGCCGCCGCATTCATCGGCACCATGATTGAATGGTACGACTTCTACATCTACGCCACCGCTGCGGCGCTGGTGTTCGGCGCCTTGTTCTTCCCCTCTGATGACAGCCTGTTCAGCACCATGGCCGCCTTCGGCACCTTTGCGGTCGGCTTCTTTGCCCGCCCGCTGGGTGGCATCGTCTTTGGCCATGTGGGCGACCGCATCGGCCGCAAGAAATCGCTGGTCATCACGCTGTTGATGATGGGCGTGGTCACGGTGTGCATCGGCCTGCTGCCGACCTACGCACAAATCGGCGCCGCCGCGCCGGTGCTGCTGATCATCCTGCGTGTGGTCCAGGGCATTGCCGTGGGCGGCGAGTGGGGCGGGGCCGTGCTGATGGCCGGGGAGCATGCACCCAAGGGCCGTCGCAACTTCTTTGCCTCATTCGCGCAGTTGGGCAGCCCGGCGGGCCTGATCCTGTCGCTGCTGGCCTTTGGCGCCGTCACCCGCCTGCCCGAAGAAGACCTGATGAGCTGGGGCTGGCGCTTGCCGTTCCTGGCCAGTGCACTGTTGCTGGTGGTGGGCCTGGCCATTCGCCTGGGGGTCAACGAGTCGCCGGAATTCATCGCCAGCCGCGAAGCAGCCGCCAAGGCCAAGCGCAAGGAGCAAGCGCCGGTGCTGGAAGTGCTGCGCACCGCCTGGCGCCCGCTGCTGCTGTGCATCGGTGCCAACACGCTGGGCATTGCCGGGGTCTATTTCACCAACACCTTCATGATCAGCTACACCACCCAGCAGCTGCACCTTGAGCGTTCGTTGATTCTGGAATGCCTGTTCTTTGTGGCCGTTATCCAGTTCTGTGTGCAGCCCTTGGCGGCCTGGTTGTCGGAAAAACTCGGCGCCACCCGCTTCCTTGCGCTGGTTGCGTTGCTGGCCATGGCTTCGCCGTATCCGATGTTCGTGCTGGTCAGCTCCGGCGAAGGCCCGCTGATCGTGCTTGGCATCGCCCTGGCGGCAGCGTGCATGGCCTCGTTCTACGCGGTGATTGCCGGCTACGTCAGCGGCATGTTCGAAACCCGCGTGCGCTACACCGCGATTTCCATGGCCTACCAGGTGTGCGGCGCGATTGCCGGTGGCCTGACCCCGCTGATCGGCACCTGGCTGGCCCACACCTTCACCGGCCAATGGTGGCCGATGGCGGTGTTCTACACCCTGATTGCCAGCATTTCGCTGGTGTGTGTATTGGCGCTGGCGCGTCAGTACGCCCGCAGCCAACACCTTGAACTCGCCTGATCTGGAGAACCCGTGATGTTGAAAAGCAATGGCGAACGCCTGTGGGCGAGCCTGATGGCCATGGCCGAAGTCGGCGCCACCGCCCGGGGCGGCAGCTGCCGCCTGGCCCTGAGTGACGAAGACAAGGCCGGCCGTGAACTGTTCAGCCACTGGTGCCGCGAGGCCGGGCTGACGCTGACGGTGGATGCCATCGGCAACCTGTTCGCCCGCCGCGCCGGCAGCGAGCCGGGCGCCGCGCCGGTGATGATGGGCAGCCACCTCGACACCCAGCCCGAAGGCGGCCGTTTCGACGGCGTCTATGGCGTACTGGCCGGGCTTGAAGTGGTCCGCCGCCTCAACGACCTGGGTATCCAGACCCGCAAACCGCTGGAAATCGCCGTCTGGACCAACGAGGAAGGCGCCCGCTTCACCCCGGCCATGTTCGGTTCGGCGGTGTTCACCGGCACCCTGGGCCTTGAGCAGGCCCTGGCCATCCGCGATGCCGACGGCATCAGCGTGGCCGATGAACTGAAGCGCACCGGTTACGCCGGGCAGCGCCCGTTGGGCGGCGAGGTGGATGCCTACTTCGAGGCGCACATCGAGCAGGGCCCGATCCTCGAAGACAATGCCAAGGCTATCGGCGTGGTCACCGGCGGCCAGGCCATTCGCTGGCTGGACGTGACCGTCGAGGGCATGGCCGCCCATGCCGGCACTACCCCCATGCCGCTGCGCAAAGACGCCCTGTACGGCGCCGCGCAGATGATCCAGGCCGTGGAGCAACTGGCCGCCGACTTTGCCCCCGAAGGCCTGACCACCGTGGGCGAGCTGTCGATTGCCAAGTCGTCACGCAACACCATCCCCGGCGTGCTGCGCTTTACCGTCGACCTGCGCCACCACCGCGACGAAGCCATCGAAGCGATGGAGCGTGACCTGTCGCAAACGCTCAACACCATCGCCACTTCGCGTGGCCTGCAAGTGCGTATCGACCGCCACTGGGTCAGCCCGGCCACCCCGTTCGACGCCGACTGCGTGGCCGCCGTGCAGCACGCCGTGGACGGCCTGGGTTACAGCCAGCAACGCATCGTCAGTGGTGCTGGCCACGATGCCATCCTGCTGGCGCGCTACTGCCCGACAGCCATGGTGTTCATCCCTTGCGTTGGCGGCCTGAGCCACAACGAAGCCGAAGACGTGCTGCCCGAGGATGCCCGCCAGGGTGCCGATGTATTGCTCAATGCCGTGCTCACCCGCGCTGGGCGCGTGGACCAAGGAGAAGCCTGATGCGTTGCTACTTCCACCCCGAACAACTGCTGCACCACCCGCGCAGCTACTACTCGCGGGGCGCCATGCGCACGCCGCAGGAAGTCCCCGAGCGCGCCCAGCGTCTGTTGCAGGCCGCCAAAAGCCTTGGCTTCGACATCCGCCAACCCGGCGACGCCGGCCTGGCACCGCTCAAGGCCGTGCATGGCGAAGCCTACCTGGCGTTCCTTGAAGAAGCCCATGCGCGCTGGAAGGAAGTGCCCGAGGATTGGGGCGACGAGGTCATGTCCAACATCTTCGTGCGTGAGCCCAATGCCCTGCGCGGCATCCTTGCCCAGGCCGGGCGCTACCTGGCCGACGGCAGCTGCCCGGTGGGCGAAAACACCTGGCGCTCGGCCTACTGGTCGGCGCAAAGCGCGGTGGCCGGTGCCCAGGCCATCCTCGACGGCGAGCCGGCGGCCTACGCCCTGTGCCGCCCGCCGGGGCACCATGCGCGCTTCGACGCCGCCGGTGGCTTCTGCTACCTGAACAACGCCGCCGTCGCCGCCCAGGCCCTGCGCAGCCGCTACAGCCGCGTGGCGATCCTCGATACCGACATGCACCACGGGCAGGGGATTCAGGAGATTTTCTACGACCGCAACGATGTGCTGTACGTGTCGACCCATGGCGACCCGACCAACTTCTACCCCGGCGTGGCAGGGTTCGAGGACGAGCGCGGCAGCGGTGCGGGGGAGGGGTACAACCTCAACCTGCCAATGGCCCACGGTGCCAGCGAAGGCGATTTCATGGCCCAGCTCGATATTGCGCTGGATGCGGTGAAAGACTTTGGTGCCGAGGTGCTGGTGCTGTCGTTGGGGTTCGATATCTACGAGCTGGACCCGCAGAGCAAGGTGGCGGTGACCACGGAAGGTTTTGCGGCGCTGGGTGAGCGGATTCGGGCGTTGCGCTTGCCGTGTCTGATCGTGCAGGAGGGGGGGTATCACCTGGAGAGCCTGGAGGTGAATGCGCGGGCGTTCTTTGCTGATAAGGCGGATTGGCGCTAGCTGTCACACTTTGTCCCAGTCTCACCCATGCAGGTGATTAGGATTCGCATTCACAACGAATCCACAGGATCACCTGCATGTCCGCAACACGCCGCCTTCTTTGCTATTCCTCCACCCTCACCGCCATGCTCGCCGGGCCTTTACAGGCCGAAACCGCGCCGGTTCAACCGATCCCGCTGACCCTTGAAGAAGTGGTGGTCACCGCCTCGGGCTTCGAGCAGGAAGTGGAGGACGCCCCCGCGTCGATCACCGTGATCGAAGGCGAGGACCTGCGCCGCAAGTCGTACCGCGACCTGGGTGATGCGGTGCGGGACGTGGAGGGGGTGACGGTCAATGGTGGGGCAAACGAAACCGACATTTCCATCCGTGGCATGCCGGGCGACTACACGCTGATTCTGGTCGACGGCAAGCGCCAGAGCGCGCGGGAGTCGCGGGTCAATGGCAACGCCGGTTACGAGCAGAGCTTTGTGCCGCCGGCCGCCGCCATCGAGCGCATCGAGGTGGTGCGCGGGCCGATGTCGTCGTTGTATGGCTCCGATGCCATCGGTGGTGTGATCAACGTCATTACCCGCAAGGTGGCGCCGGAGTGGGGCGGGTCGATTGGCTACGACTATTCGCTGCGTCAGCACAGCGACGAGGGCAATGCCGGGCAGACCACGTTCTACCTTGGCGGGCCGTTGAAGGAGGATCTGCTGGGGTTGCAGGTGTGGGGCCGCGCCCTGAACCGTCAGGCCGACGACGACCTGGAACTGACCAATGGCCACAGCAAGGCCGACCACAAGGACTTGACCACACGCCTGTCGTTCACCCCGACCATCGACCACGACATCCTGCTGGAAGTGGGTGCCACGCGCCTGAAAAACGGCGATGGCCTGAGCGCCAACTGGGCCACCCGCGAGCAGGAGAACAACCGCGATCACTGGTCGCTGTCGCATCAGGGCCGCTGGGGCTGGGCCACTTCCGATATCGCGCTCTATCAGGAAACCACCAGCCGTGAGGGCAAGGCCACGCCGGACCAAACCGACATCTACGGGCGCAAGCCTGAAATCCGCAACCGGGTGCTGGATGCCAAGCTGGTGATGCCGACTGCGCACAACGTCACAACCGTGGGCACGCAATGGCAGGAAAACCAGGTCACCGACTGGAACCAGGGCCTGGGCGACCGGGTGAACTATGAGTTCAAGGTGACCCAGAAGGCACTGTTTGCCGAAAACGAATGGTCGGTGACCGACAGCTTTGCGCTGACCACCGGCCTGCGCCTGGACGACCACGAGGAATACGGCAACCACTTCAGCCCGCGCGTCTACGGGGTGTGGCGTGCGACCGACCAATGGACGTTCAAGGGCGGTGTTGCCCGTGGCTTCAAGGCGCCGGAACTGCGCGCGGTGGTGGAGGGCTACGCCTACCTGCGCCGCAACCGCTTCGTGATGCTGGGCAACCCTGACCTGAAGCCCGAAACCAGTACCAACTACGAGGTCTCGGCGTTGTGGTCGAACCGCGACAACCTGCAGGCCGGCGCCACGCTGTTCTACAACGACTTCCAGGACAAGCTGTCGACCGTGACCACCGACCGCCTGTGGAACGGTTACATCGTCATGGACCGGGTGAACGTCGACAAGGCGGTAATCCGCGGTGTGGAGTTGACCGGGCAGTGGGACATCAACCGCGATGTGCTGGTGAAGGCCAACTACACCTACACCGACTCGGAGCAGAAGAGCGGGGCCAATGCGGGTGCGCCATTGGCGCTGACGCCCAAGCAGAAGGCCAACCTGCGGGGTGAGTGGCGCGTGAGCGACCGTGCCCAGGCGTGGGCGTCGGTGAGCTATTACGGCGAGGAATACGGCAACACCATTACCGCGGAAAGTGCGCCGGGGTACACCACGGCGGATGTGGGCGGGTCGTTTGATGTGACAGATGCGCTGACGTTGAATGCGTCGCTCAACAACATCGCGGACAAGCGGCTGGATGATGAGACCTATGGCACGGTGAACTACGGGCGGACGTTGTGGATGGGGGCTACGTACAACTTCTGATTGTGGGTTGTCTGGGCGGGCCTCATCGCGGATGAATCCGCTCCTACAGGGGCGGTGCCGGCAATGCCGGCGCCATGCTCTCAACCCGCCACAGGCAACCTAACCACTGCACACAGCCCCGCGGGCTGGCGGTTTTCCAGTACCAATTCACCGCCATGGGCCTGGATGCACGACCGCGCAATCGCCAGCCCAAGGCCCAGCCCGCCGCCAGTGGGCGCCAGTTGAACGAACGGTTCAAACACCTTTTCCAGCCAGTCTTCAGGCAACCCGGGGCCGGCGTCGAGAACTTCCACCACTGCAGCGCCCTGTTGCAGGTGTGTGGTTACTTGCGCTGCCTTGCCATGCTTCAGGGCATTGTCGATCAGGTTGGTCAGCGCGCGCTTCAGTGCAAGCGGCCGGCCGTGCAGGCGTACGTCAATGCGGGCCGGCCAGGTGACCGGTTGGCCCATCAGCTCATATCGGCGCGCCAGGTCTGCCAGTACGTCATCCAGGGCCAACTCGCAGGTAGCCTCCTGCACGGCGTCGTCGCGCACGAACGAGAGGGTTTCACGCACCATCGCCGACAACTCATCAAGGCTCTCCAGCATGTCGTCACGCGCAGGCCCGTCGTCCAGCAACTCCACCTGCAGGCGCAGTTCGGTCAGCGGCGTATTCAGGTCGTGGCTGATACCCGCCAGCAGGCGCGTGCGGCCTTCCACATGGCGCGCCAGGCTGGCCTGCATGGTGTTGAAGGCATGGGTCAGTTCACGGGCTTCGGCAGGGCCGGCCAAGGGCAGCGGGGCGATCCACTCGCCCCGGCTGACGCGTTCGGTGGCCAAGGCCAGCGACTTCACTGGGCGGATGACCCGGCTCATGCAAAAAATCACCACCAGCAGCACGGGCAAGGTGGTGACCGGCAAGCTGTAGGCCAGCACGCTACCCCATTGGTAGGCGCCGCTGGGGTGCTGGATGGCATTCAGGTACAGCCCGTTACCCAGGGCAAGGCTGCTGCGCAAGCGCAAGGGAGCCCAACCGGCCGGGCTGAGCGGGTGGCTGCGGGCGTCTGCGCCGTTGACCCGCTCCAACTGCAAGGTAAGGCTTTGGCCTGCATCCAGTTGCAGCCGGGCGCGCAGGTCGCGGGCCAGCCGTTGCTCTTCAGCGCGGGCGGCAAACGGCGTGACCTCTGGCTGTGAAGCCAGCCAGAACCGGGTTTCGCGATTACCCATGTGCGCCAGCAACCGGGTGCTCTGCGCAGGCGCCAGGTCGTTGGCGGCGTGGAATGCGCTGGCCAGCCGCTCCAGGCTGGCATTGCGCGACAACGGGTGCAACAGGCTGCCATGCTGGTGCAGCAGCAAGATGCGGATCAGGTGCGAAGCCAACAACGCCAGGCACAGCAGCAGGCTCAGTTGGTGCAGAAGGCGCGTTGGCCACAGGCGGCCCGGCCTAGTCATGGCTGACATCGGCGGCCAGCACGTATCCACTGCCCCACAGGGTGCGCAGCAGTTCAGGGGCTTGTGGGTCATGCGCCAGCTTGCGGCGCAGGCGGCTGACCTGGCGGTCGATGGCGCGTTCGCTGATTTCGCTGTCATGGGCGGCGGTCAGGTCTACCAGGCGCTGGCGCGTCAAGGCGAGGTGCGGGTGTTGCAGCAGCACCTGCAACAAACGGCTCTCGGCGGTGCTCAACTGCACCTGCGCATGGTTTTCGCGACGCAGGGTGGCGCTGCTCGCACAGAACTGCCAGCCCGCGAAGCGAAACCGACGCGGCGTTTCTGCCGCCGTGCTGGCCTCGAGCCGGGCCTGGGTGGCCTGATGACGGCGCAGCACACTGTTCAAACGCGCCACCAGCTCGCGCGGCTCGAAGGGTTTGGTCAGGTAGTCGTCGGCGCCCAGGTCCAGGCCACGGATGCGGTCGGCGGTGGTGTCGCGCGCGGTCAGCAGAATCACCGGCAGCTTGCAGCGCCGGTGCAACTGCTGGCACAGCTCGAAGCCGTCGCCGTCGGGGAGCATGACGTCCAGCACCACCACGTCGAAATCCTGCTGTTTAAGCAGTTGCCACATGCCGGCAGCATCGCCGGCGCTGCGCACATCGAAGCTATGGCGGCGCAGGTAGGTGGCCAGCGGGTCGCGGATTTTACGGTGGTCGTCGACCACCAGCACGCGCGGGGCGGGGGGGTGTAGGTTCATGGGCGAATCGGGTGCGGGTGAACGGTGCGCGGATATTACTACGAGTCATTATCATTTGTACCCATTGCCTGTCATGGCCCTTTCGCGGGTAAACCCGCTCCCACAGGAGCAGTCCACCCTGTGGGAGCGGGTTTACCCGCGAAAGGGCCTGCGAGGCAACCATCCTGTCAGGGATGAAACGTGCGCCCCAATGCATCCAGCCGAGTTGCAATCGGCGGCAACCTGCGGCTGTTAGACGCCAACGCCTGCACATCCTGCGCAGTGCCCTGGGCAATCCCCTGCACTGACTGTAGCCGTTCGACGATCTCCAGGCTCACTGCCGATTGCTCGCGGGTGGTGCTGACGATCTGCCCGTTGAGCTGGTCGATGTGCGCAATGTCGCTGCTTACCGCCTGCAGCACCGCCGCCGCCAGCTCACTGTCCTCCACGCACCGGGCCACGCCATCGCGGCTGTGGTGCATAGCCTCCACCGCCTGGCGGCTGCCTTGCTGCAGGGTTTCGATGATGGTGCGGATTTCCTGGGTAGAAACGGCGGTACGTTTGGCCAGGTTACGCACTTCATCGGCCACCACGGCAAAGCCGCGGCCTTGTTCGCCCGCGCGGGCGGCCTCGATGGCCGCGTTGAGTGCCAAAAGGTTGGTCTGTTCGGCGATGCTGCTGATTACCTCCAGCACGGTGCCGATCTGCTGCGCCTGCCCGGCCAGCGCTTCCACGGTGTCGTTGGTGCCTTGCAGCCGCTGGGCCAGTTGCACGATTTCTTCCCGGGCGCGGTTGACGCTTGCCTGGCCCCGGCTGACCTGCGTGCTGGCCTGCCCGGCATGCTCGGCGGCGTCTTCGACGTGGGCGGCGATGTGGCCCATGGCGTCGCCCATCTGCTGCATGCAGCCGGTGACCTGAGCGATCTCGGTAAGCTGATGGCGGGCGCCTTTTTCCAGGGTGGAGCTGGTGTTGGCCAATTCCTGGCCCAGTTCGCCCAGGCCTTGAGAATCGCGCACCACGCCGTCTACCAGGTCGGTGATCTGGGTGAAGAAGCGATCAAAGCGTTGAGCCAGCGAAACGTGCTGCGTGTTGTCCTGGCCGGAGTCGGTGGTGAACTGCGAGGTAGTGAGCAGCATTTTGTCCAGCATATCCTGGCTTTCGTCGGCGTCCCGGCGGCTGTGCACGGCGAGGTAGAGCAGGGCGACGGTTTCCATGAGCACGTAGAAGGCATGCACGAATATCATTGCCCAGCCACCGTGGTGGGCCATGACGAATACCGGGTAACCCTGATGCTGCAGCGCATGGAAGATCACATGGTGCGCGGCAATGGTGACGGCTGCCACCAGGATCGGCAGCCAGTCGCGGTAAAACGTCAGCACCGCGAGCAAGGCGAAGATGCCGAAGTGCGATTCGATCACGCCCTGGGCCTGGTTGATGTGCAAGGCGGCCATCACCATCAGGCCAATGGCCAGGGCGCAGCGCATCGGGCGGGTGCCGCCTATGGCCCGATACAGGGCGGTCAGCAGCAAGCATGTGCCGCCGCCTATGGCGATGGCCTGGATGAACGTGTCGTGCCAGAAGGCCAGTGCCAGCGAGAACATGCACAAGAGCCAGGTCAGGCCCAGCATGATGCGGTCGGCTTTACGGTAGTGGTCGAAAAAACGAGGGGAATGGGGCATGCCGGGCGCTCCTTGCGGTCATGGAGAGCGTAGCCGTTTGCCATCATTCTGCCAGAGCAGGCATGCAATTGGGTGGTTGGGGGGCTTGCGCGGTGCAGGGCGGCAAAGCAGCCCTGCACCGGCTTGCGTGACGGTTAGCGGCGGCGGAACAGCGGCAGCGGTTCGTCTGTGGCGGCCTGGTAGCTGACCGAGAAGTCCTTCAGGCTTTGCAGTGCGTCTTCCGGGTCCTTGTCGGCACGGATGGCAAAGGCGTCAAAGCCGCAGCGGTGCATGAAGAACAGCTGGTCACGCAGCACGTCGCCAATGGCGCGCAGCTCGCCTTTGAACTTGTAGCGGTCACGCAGCAGGCGCGCGTTGGAGTAGTTGCGCCCGTCGGTGAAGGCCGGGAAGTTCAACGCGATGACCTGGAAGTGTTCCACGTCTTCGCCGATTTCTTCGGCTTCCTCGTCGCTGTCCAGCCACACGCCCAAGCCGCCGTCGCGGGCCTTGAGCACGTGGGCATGGTCACGCCACAGCTGCAGCGGGACGATGTAGTCGTCGCAGTTGGTCAGCTCGTCGAGGGGCGTGTCCTTGGGCAGCAGGTGCCAGGTTTCGTCGACGATCTGGTTGTTCTTAATGATTCGCTGCATAGACGCGTTCCTTGAAGGGGTCGATGCCAATACGCTGGTAGGTGTCGATGAAGCGCTCTTCTTCAGTGCGCTGCTCGACGTACACGGCGATCAGCTTCTCGATCACATCGGCCATGGCGTCCTGGGCGAACGAAGGGCCGAGGATCTTGCCCAGGCTGGCGTCGCGCGCGGCATTGCCGCCCAGCGAAACCTGGTAGAACTCTTCACCCTTCTTGTCCACCCCGAGGATGCCGATGTGGCCGACGTGGTGGTGGCCGCAGGCGTTCATGCAACCGGAAATGTTCAGGTCGATTTCACCGATGTCGAACAGGTAGTCCAGGTCGTCGAAGCGGCGCTGGATGGACTCGGCGATCGGGATCGACTTGGCGTTGGCCAGCGAGCAGTAGTCACCGCCCGGGCAGCAGATGATGTCGGTCAGCAGGCCGATGTTCGGCGTGGCGAAACCGCCTTCGCGCAGTTCCAGCCACAGGGCGTGCAGCTGGCGCTGCTCGACGTCGGCGAGGATGATGTTCTGCTCGTGGGAGGTACGCAGGTAGCCGAAGCTGTAGCGCTCGGCCAGGTCGGCCACGGCGTCCAGTTGCTTGTCGGTCAGGTCGCCCGGGGCAACGCCGGTGGGCTTGAGCGACAGGGTCACGGCAACATAGCCGGGCTTTTTGTGGGCGCGGGTGTTGCGCGAACGCCAGCGGGCGAAGCCTGGGTACTCGGCGTCCTGGGCGCTGTAGTCGACGTTGTCGAGGGCCAGGTAGGCCGGGTCGACGAAGTGGCGCGACACGCGCTGCACTTCGTCTTCGGTCAGGGTGGTGCTGCCGCCACGCAGGTGAGCCATTTCGGCCTCGACCTTTTCGGCGAACACTTCCGGGGTCAGGGCCTTGACCAGGATCTTGATGCGCGCCTTGTACTTGTTGTCACGGCGACCGTAACGGTTGTACACGCGCAGGATGGCGTCCAGGTAGCTGATCAGGTCCTGCCATGGCAGGAACTCGTTGATGAACGAACCGACCACCGGGGTACGGCCCAGGCCACCACCGACCAACACGCGGAAGCCCAGCTCGCCGGCTTCGTTGCGCACAGGCTCAAGGCCGATGTCGTGCACTTCGATGGCGGCGCGGTCTTCTTTCGAGCCGTTGACCGCAATCTTGAACTTGCGCGGCAGGTAGGCGAATTCCGGGTGGAAGGTGGTCCACTGGCGCACGATCTCGCACCATGGGCGTGGGTCGATGATCTCGTCCGCGGCCACACCGGCAAACTGGTCGGTGGTGGTGTTGCGCAGGCAGTTGCCGCTGGTCTGGATGGCGTGCATCTGCACGGTGGCCAGCTCGGCAAGGATGTCCGGGATGTCTTCCAGTGCCGGCCAGTTGTACTGCACGTTCTGGCGGGTGGAAATGTGGGCATAGCCCTTGTCGTAGTCGCGAGCGATCTTGGCCAGTGTGCGGACCTGGCGGGCGTTCAGCTGGCCATAGGGCACGGCAACGCGCAGCATCGGGGCGAAACGTTGGATATAAAGGCCGTTCTGCAGGCGCAGAGGGCGGAATTCTTCTTCGCTCAGCTCACCGGCCAGGTAGCGGCGGGTCTGATCACGGAACTGCTTGACGCGGTCCTCGATGATCCGCTGATCGTACTCGTCGTATACGTACATAAAAGTCCTGTCTCAGGCTGCATGCAGCTATTCGCGCGCACGGCCGCGCACTCCGGTTCGGAGCCGGGGAACGATATCAGGTTGGGGTTATGCGCTAAAGTGATGTTTTTGCATATGAAAAGAACCAAAAGAACTAAGTGAGACTGACTGGCATTTGTTCGTGACCGGCCATTGCCTGTTTATAATTCCCCGGTTTGTTCAAGGGGTAATTCTGCATGCTCAAGGCGCTGTGCCAAAGTATGTGCCTGAGCCTGCCGCTGGTGGCCAGCGCACAGGCCGCTTCCGTGGTTTTTCTCAACCCGGGCCAGACCAGCGAATCGTTCTGGACCGGCTATTCACGCTTCATGCAGGCGGCCGCTGATGATTTGGGTATGACCCTGCGCGTGGAGTACAGCGAGCGCAGCGCCGAGCGCGCACTGGACCAGGCAAGGGCCATTCTCAAAGGGCCGCAGCGGCCGGATTATCTGGTGCTGGTGAACGAACAGTACGTGGCGCCGGAAATTATCCGGCTGGCACAGGGCACCGGGGTGAAGCTGTTCATGGTCAACAATGGCCTTACCGACAGCCAGCAGCGCAGCATCCAGGCGCAACCGGGCAAGTACTCGCAACTGCTCGGCACCCTCACCGGCAATGACGAGCAGGCGGGGTTTCAGATGCTGCAACAGATGGTTGCCCTGCTGCCGCGCAGCAACGAGCCGGTGGACCTGATCGCTTTCGCCGGGGTCAACACCACGCCAGCCTCCCAGTTGCGTGAGCGCGGGATGCGCCAGGCCTTGGCCGACTACCCCCAGGTGCGGTTGCGCCAGGTGGTGTACGGCGGCTGGAACCGCCAGCGGGCGTTCGAGCAGGCGCAGCAGCTGTTGCAGCGCTACCCAAACACCAAACTGGTGTGGTCGGCCAATGACGAGATGGCGTTTGGTGCCATGCAGGCGTTTGAGGCAGCAGGGCGCAAACCGGGGCGGGACGTGGTGTTTGGTGCAATCAACAGCTCGCCCGAGGCCCTGCGCGCCCGCATCGACGGGCGCCTTGGCGTGCTTTTGGGCGGGCATTTCAGCGTGGGCGGCTGGGCCATGGTCATGCTGCATGACGATGCCGAAGGGCTGCCGATCAATCGGGACGGTGTGCGCAACCACATTTTACCGGTGTTGCAGCCGATTGATGAGGCCAAGGCCAAGCGCTGGCTCAAGCTGGTGGAACAAGCGGACTACGGCGTCGATTTCCGGCGTTTCAGCGCCGAAGGGCGGCCGAAGGATTACCAGTACCCTTTTCTCACGTCACCTGTCGACTATTGAAAGACCTTGCTTGAGCAAAGGGCATTGCTCGTCTTAACTGCTGGTTGTGAAGTGCATTCCCATAACCACTACAAGAGGCAATGCAATGGGAAACTCAACCAAAGTCCGCAAAGCTGACAGCAGTGTCGATGCCTGGGCGATCCTCTGTTTGATCGTGCTGGTGGTGGTCACTGCCGTGTATTGGGTCAGCCACCAGTAGACTTGCTTCAAGACCGTGAAACTGCCACGACGCCTGCAGGAGGGAATCCTGCAGGCGTTTTCGTTTTCAGTGGGCGGTGAGGTGCAGGGCCAGTTGCACCAGGCCGATCAGTACGGCAATGAATACGAGGGTGAACAGGGTGCCCAGCACGATGAAATGGCTGGCCTTGCCGTGGTTGAAGTCGCGTGCGCGGTTTTTGCCGCTTTGCACGCCGAAGGCGGCGGCGAGGATGCTGTGCAGCATTTGCCAGAAGGTGGGGGGCTTGTCGTCCATGGGGGCTCCTGACGGGATCAGAGGCAATCAGGGACAGTGTAGGCCTTGCGGGCCCTATCGCGGCGGTCCGACGTCTCGGTAAATCCGCTCCTACAAGGCACGCATACCGCTGTAGGAACGGATTTACCGAGACGTCGGACCGCCGCGATGAGGCCCGCAAATTCACTCAGTTGTCGTACCCAAGGTTAGGCGCCAACCACCGCTCGCTAACGCTCACATCCTGCCCTTTGCGCGCGCTGTAGCTTTCGATCTGGTCCTTGTCCACCTTGCCGACGGCAAAGTACTGCGCCTGCGGGTGGGCAAAGTACCAACCGCTGACCGCCGCCGCCGGGAACATGGCGAAGTGCTCGGTGAGGAACACGCCGCTCGGCCCGGTCTCGCCAATGGCGGTGCCATCGAGCAGGCGGAACAGGGTTTCCTTCTCGGTGTGGTCCGGGCAGGCCGGGTAGCCCGGGGCAGGGCGGATGCCGCTGTACTGCTCCTTGATCAGCGCGTCGTTATCCAGGTGCTCGTCCTTGGCATAACCCCAGTGCTCTTTACGCACCTGCTCGTGCAGCCACTCGGCGCAGGCCTCGGCCAGGCGGTCGGCCAGGGCCTTGACCATGATCGAGCTGTAGTCGTCACCTTTGTCTTGATACGCCTTGGCCACTTCCTCGGCGCCGATGCCTGCTGTGGTGATGAAGCCGCCCACGTAGTCAGTGACGCCGCTGGCCTTGGGTGCGACGAAGTCGGCCAGGGAGAAGTTCGGCTTGCCATCCGGCTTGATGGTTTGCTGGCGCAGGTGGTGCAGGGTCGCCAGCGTCTGGCCGTTTTCGCCGTACACCTCGATGTCGTCGTCCGCCACCTGGTTGGCCGGCCAGAAGCCGAATACCGCGCGGGCACTGATCAGTTTTTCGTCGATCAGTTTGTCGAGCATTTCGCGGGCATCCTTGTACAGCGCGGTGGCGGCTTCGCCAACCACTTCGTCAGTGAGGATGCGCGGGAACTTGCCGGCCAGGTCCCACGAAATGAAGAACGGAGTCCAGTCGATGTACTCGGCCAGGGTGCGCAAGTCGATGTTCTCCAGCACCTTGACGCCAGTGAAGGACGGCACCGCAGGCTGATAGCCAGCCCACTCGTACTTGGGCTTGGCTGCCACGGCCTGGGCATGGCTCAGGCGTTCGGTACGGGCACTGCGGTTGGCGGTGCGCTCGCGAACTTCAACGTACTCTTCGCGGGTTTTCGCCACGAAGCCTGGCTTGAGCTCTTTGGACAGCAATTGCGTGGCCACGCCCACGGCGCGCGAGGCGTCGGTGACGTAAACGACCGCATCGTTGCTGTACTTGGGCTCGATCTTCACCGCCGTGTGCGCTTTGGAGGTGGTGGCGCCACCGATCATCAGCGGCAGTTCGAAGCCCTGGCGCTGCATCTCGCGGGCAACGTGCACCATTTCGTCCAGCGACGGGGTAATCAGGCCGGACAGGCCGATGATGTCGCACTTCTCGTCACGGGCGGTTTGCAGGATCTTTTCCGCTGGCACCATCACGCCAAGGTCGACGATGTCGTAACCGTTGCAGCCGAGCACTACACCCACGATGTTCTTGCCGATGTCGTGCACGTCGCCTTTGACCGTGGCCATCAGGATCTTGCCCTTGGCCTCGGGCTTGTCGCCTTTTTCCGCTTCGATGAACGGGATCAGGTGCGCCACGGCCTGCTTCATCACGCGGGCCGATTTAACCACTTGGGGCAGGAACATTTTGCCGGCGCCGAACAGGTCGCCGACCACGTTCATGCCGCTCATCAGCGGGCCTTCGATGACTTCAATGGGGCGCGCGCACTGCTGGCGGCACTCTTCGGTGTCTTCGACGATGTGCGCGGTGATGCCCTTGACCAGGGCGTGCTCCAGGCGTTTGTCGACCGGCAGCGAACGCCAGGCCTCGTTCTCGACTTCCTTGGTGGCGCCGCCACCTTTGAAGTCGTCGGCGATGGCCAGCAGGGCGTCGGTGCCTTCCGGCGTGCGGTTGAGCACCACATCTTCGACTTTCTCGCGCAGCAGGGCAGGGATCTCGTCGTAGATTTCCAGCTGGCCGGCGTTGACGATACCCATGGTCAGGCCATTCTGGATCGCGTGATACAGGAACACCGAGTGGATCGCCTCGCGCACCGGGTTGTTGCCGCGGAACGAGAACGACACGTTGGACACACCGCCCGAACTCAGGGCGTGGGGCAGGTGGTCACGGATATAGGCGCATGCCTCGATGAAATCGACGGCGTAGTTGTTGTGCTCTTCGATACCGGTGGCCACGGCAAAGATGTTCGGGTCGAAGATGATGTCTTCCGGCGGGAAGCCCACCTCGTTGACCAGGATGTCGTAGCTGCGCTGGCAGATTTCCTTCTTGCGCGCGGCGGTATCGGCCTGGCCGACCTCGTCGAAGGCCATCACCACCACGGCGGCGCCATAGCGCTTGCACAGGCGGGCATGGTGCTTGAACTGCTCGACGCCTTCCTTCATGGAAATGGAGTTGACGATGCCCTTGCCCTGGATGCACTTCAGGCCGGCCTCGATCACTTCCCATTTGGAGGAGTCGATCATGATCGGCACGCGGGAGATGTCAGGCTCACCGGCGATCAGGTTGAGGAAGCGAACCATGGCCGCCTGGGAGTCGAGCATCCCTTCGTCCATGTTGATGTCGATCACCTGGGCACCGGCCTCGACCTGCTGCAGGGCCACTTCCAGCGCTTCGGTGTAGTTCTCTTCGCGAATCAGCCGGGCGAATTTGGCCGAACCGGTAATGTTGGTGCGCTCGCCCACGTTCACGAACAGCGACTGACGGTCGATGGTGAACGGCTCCAGGCCCGACAGGCGGCAGGCCTTGGGGATGTCCGGGATTTCGCGTGGTTTGTACTTGGCCACGGCTTCGGCGATGGCCTGGATGTGCCCCGGGGTAGTGCCGCAGCAGCCGCCGATGATGTTGAGGAAGCCACTGGCGGCGAATTCCTCGACCACCGCCGCCATCTCGGCCGGGGTTTCGTCGTACTCGCCAAAGGCATTGGGCAGGCCGGCGTTGGGGTGGGCGGAGACGTGGGTGCCGGCCTTGGTGGACAGCTCTTCCAGGTACGGGCGCAGGTCTTTCGCGCCCAGGGCGCAGTTCAGGCCGACGGAGATCGGCTTGGCGTGGCTTACCGAGTTCCAGAACGCTTCGGTGGTCTGCCCCGACAGGGTTCGGCCCGAGGCATCGGTGATGGTGCCGGAAATCATGATCGGCAGTTCGATGCCGTCGTCCTCGAACACCTGCTGCACGGCAAAGATCGCCGCCTTGGCGTTGAGGGTGTCGAAGATGGTCTCGATCAGGATGAGGTCAGCGCCACCTTCGATCAGGCCACGGGTGGCCTCGATGTAGTTCACCACCAGTTCATCGAAGGTGACGTTGCGGTAGCCGGGGTCGTTGACGTCCGGGGAGATCGAGCAGGTACGGCTGGTCGGGCCGAGCACGCCGGCGACGAAGCGCGGTTTGTCCGGGGTTTCCAGGGTCTTGGCGTCGGCCACCTGGCGGGCAACGCGGGCGCCCTCGACGTTCAGTTCGTACACCAGCGATTCCATGCCGTAGTCGGCCTGGGAAATCTGCGTGGCGTTGAAGGTGTTGGTTTCGAGAATGTCGGCGCCTGCATCCAGGTAAGCTTTCTCGATGGCAGCGATCACGTCCGGGCGGCTGAGCAGCAGCAGGTCGTTGTTGCCTTTGACATCGCTTGGCCAATCGGCGAAGCGCGTGCCACGATAGTCGTGTTCCTCCAGGCGGTAGCTTTGGATCATAGTACCCATGCCGCCGTCGAGGATCAGGATGCGCTCTTTGAGTGCTTTCTGGAGTGCTTGGAGACGAGCGCTGCGGTCGGACATAGGAACTACCTGGTCGGGCAAATATCAGAAGGTGCCGAATCATAACAAAGCTGCGCGGATTTTAGGCGCACTGGCCATTTGCATGAAATCTGTTCATGTTGGCCAGCCAGAGCACCCAGGGACGACCAGATAATCGTGATGGCTTTAAGCAACCAGGACCTTTCGCACATGGTGCATCGTATTCTTGCCAGCGTTTTCGCCCTGCTTGTCAGTGGCGCGGCGTTTGCGCAGGCCCCCCAGTCGAGCCCGGCCATTTCCTACACCCGGGACATCCAGCCGATCTTCACCGAAAAATGCGTGGCCTGCCATGCCTGCAACGACGCGGCCTGCCAGTTGAAGCTGGAGAGCCCCGAAGGTGCGGTGCGGGGGGCCTCCAAGGTGCCTGTGTACCAGGGCGAGCGCAGCAAGGCAGTGCCGACCACACGTTTGTTCTATGACGCCCACAGTGAAGAAGACTGGCGCAAGAAGGGCTTCTATTCGGTGCTGGACAACCAGGGCAGCCAGGCGGCCCTGATGGCGCGCATGCTGGAACTGGGGCACAAGACGCCGCTCACCCCCAACGCCAAGCTGCCCGACGAAATCGTGCTGGGCCTTAACCGCAACAACATGTGCCCGTTACCCCATGAATTCGACGCCTATGCCGGCGCCCACCCCAAGGAGGGCATGCCGCTGGCGGTGACCGGCCTGACCGACAAGGAATACGACACGATGCGCCGCTGGTTGGCTGCCGGCGCGCCGGTTGAGTACCAGCCGATCACCCCGAGCGCCGTCGAGGCCAAGCAGATCGCCGAATGGGAAGCGTTGCTCAACCGGCCGGGCTCGACCGAGGCGCTGGTCGGGCGCTGGCTCTACGAGCATCTGTTCCTGGCGCACATTTACTTCGTTGGCGGTGAGCAGGGGCATTTCTTCCAGTGGGTGCGTTCACGCACGCCCAGCGGCCAGCCGGCGGACATCATTGCCACACGCCGCCCCAACGACCCTCCCGGCACCGACTTCTATTACCGCCTGATCCCGGTGCAGGGCGTGATCGTGCATAAAACCCACATCACCTACCCGATGGGGCCGCAGAAGCTCAAGCGCGTGAAGCAGCTGTTTTATGCCGGCGACTGGCACGCCAAGGCATTACCGGGTTACGGCCCGCGCCACCGGGCCAACCCGTTCGAGACGTTCGAGGCGATCCCGGCGGTGGCGCGCTACCAGTTCATGCTGGATAACGCCGAGTACTTTGTGCGCACCTTCATCCGTGGCCCGGTGTGCCGTGGGCAGATCGCCACGGATGTGATCCGCGACAACTTCTGGGCGTTGTTCCAGGAACCGGCCCACGACCGTTACATCACCGATGCCCAATACCGGGGTGAGGCCACGCCGCTGCTGGCCATGCCCGGGCAGATCGATGACGTGGGCAGCGTGCTGAGCCTGTGGCATGCCTACCGCGACAAGCGCAACGAATACGAAAAGCTTCGGCGTGAGGCCTATGCCGAAATGCCGGCGCCGGGTTGGTCGACCCTGTGGGCCGGCAACGACAATGCGCTGTTGAGCATCTTCCGCCACTTCGACAGTGCCTCTGTGACCAAAGGCCTGGTGGGCGATGTGCCATTGACCGTATGGCTGTTCGACTACCCGCTGCTGGAGCGTACTTACTACCAGTTGGCGGTCAACTTCGATGTGTTCGGCAACGTCTCGCATCAGTTGCAAACGCGGTTGTACTTCGACCTGATCCGCAACGGTGCCGAGGTGAACTTCCTGCGCCTGATGCCAGCCGACCAGCGTGGGGCGATTCTCAGCAGTTGGTACCAGAACAGCGGCAAGGTGAAGATGTGGCTGGACTATGAGGACATCGACACCGACACGCCCAGTGGTATCAAACTGGACCCGCGCGACCCCAAACGCGATTTCGGCCTGAAGCTGGTGCAACGCACCGGCAGCCTGAACGCCGCGCCAGACCCGATCAACCGCTGTACTGGCGCCTATTGCTCACGGCCGCAGATGAGTGAAGAGTTCCGTAACGTGGAACAGACGCTCAGTCGGCTGGTGTCGCGCCCGGCTGCTGGCCTGAAGGTGATCAACCAGTTGCCCGAGGCTACGATGCTGCGTATCGAAGGGCAGGGTGGGCAGCGGCAGGTCTACAGCCTGCTGCGCAACCGGGCTCATAGCAACGTCGCTTTCTTGTTGGGCGAGGCGGCGCGCTATCAGCCTGGGCTGGATACCCTGACGTTGGTCCCAGGCGTGCTCAGCAGTTACCCGAACTTCATCTTCAACATCCCGGCCAGGGATGTGCCGGAGTTTGTCGAGGACATGGAGTACGCGCGCGATGATGTCGGCAAGTTCGAGCGTATCGTGATGCGCTGGGGCGTGAGGCGCAGCCATCCGGAGTTCTGGCGGTATTTCCATGATCTGAACACGTTCATCAAGGAGACCCAGCCGGTGGAGGCGGGGGTTCTGGACATGAACCGGTATGAAAACCTCTGATCGGGTGGGCTGACCTTTTCGAGATGACTGCGGTCGGACTTGGCGGGTGGTCTGATCAGTTGCAGCCCATCGCGGATAAATCCGCTCCTACACGGGGGTCGTTGTAGGAGCGGATTTATCCGCGATCGAGCACGCAGTGCTCGCTCTGCAATTGATCATGGGCCTCAATGCACCGGCAATCGCAGGGTATTTCATGCTGTATTCGCTTCAGGCACTGCGGGCGTTCGCCGCCTGGGTGGTGGTTTGCCACCATTTCATGCAGATCTTCTTCGACTTCCAAGCCACCGGCCCCATCGGCCAACTGCTCACCGACCGAGGCGCCGTGGGCGTCGACATCTTCTTTGTCATCAGCGGGCTGGTCATTTACCTGTCGACCCGCGACAAAACCATCGAACCCCGGCAGTTCTTGCTCAACCGCGCACTGCGCATCGTCCCGGCCTACTGGTTCTACACCGCGCTGATGGCCGCGCTGTTACTGGCCTTCAGCCAATGGATGCCACACCAGGCCTTCGCGTGGCACCACCTGCTGCTGTCGCTGTTGTTCATACCGGCGGAAAACCCCGGCGGTTACGGCCTGTACCCGACCCTGAACGTGGGCTGGACGCTGAACTTCGAAATGTTCTTTTACCTGCTGTTCGGCCTGGCGTTTCTGGTGCGCCAGCGCCATCACCTGCTGCTGGTGACCGCCGCGCTGCTGCTGGTCAGCGAGGTGCTAGGCCGTATGGGCGTGCTTAGCCGGTTCTACAACAACGGCATCATTTACGAGTTTTTGCTCGGTATTGGCCTAGGGGTGCTGTACCGCCGCGGGTTGATCCGCGAGGGGGTGTGGTTGCCGTTGGCGCTGCTGGTTGCGGCAGGCTACGCCATCTATCACCTGGATGCCTCCCAGCGCTTGTTGCACTGGGGATTGCCAAGCGCGCTGGTGGTGCTGGCCTTCATTGCGCTGGAGCCTTGCTTCAAGGGCAACCGGGTGCTCAAGGCGTTGGGCGACTGCTCCTATTCGGTGTACCTGATTCACGTGCTGGTGCTGTATGCTGGCTGGTTCGCCAGCCAGCGCCTGCACCTGAACCCGTACCTGGTATTTGCCCTGTGCGTGCCGTCCATTGGACTAATGTCGTGGTTCAGTTACCAGTGGCTGGAGCGCGGCCTGTACCGGCGAATGCAGGGCTGGCTGGCGGCGCCACGGGAGCAGGCGCCTGCATTTGCGCTATCCCGAGTTAAATACTAGGACTTTGTACAAAGGCCAGGTTGGCGTACACTTGGCCGCAAGTCTGTGAGGAACTTCCATGAGCGCTATAACCATTACTGACGCCGCCCATGACTACCTGGCCGATCTGCTGTCCAAGCAGAACACGCCTGGCATTGGCATTCGTATTTTCATCACCCAGCCGGGCACCCAGTACGCTGAAACCTGCATCGCCTACTGCAAGCCGGGCGAAGAAAAGCCAGACGACGAGCCGGTCGGCCTGAAGAGCTTCACGGCCTACCTGGACGCGGTCAGCGTGCCGTTCCTGGAAGATGCGCTGGTGGATTACGCCACCGACCGCATGGGCGGCCAGCTGACCATCAAGGCGCCGAACGCCAAGGTGCCGATGGTCAACGAAGACAGCCCGATCAACGAGCGCATCAACTACTACCTGCAAACCGAGATCAACCCGGGCCTGGCCAGCCACGGCGGCCAGGTGAGCCTGGTGGACGTGGTCGACGACGGCATTGCGGTGTTGCAGTTTGGCGGCGGTTGCCAAGGCTGCGGCCAAGCGGACGTCACCCTGAAGGACGGTATCGAGCGTACGCTGCTCGAGCGTATTCCCGAGCTCAAGGGCGTGCGTGATGTGACTGACCACACCCAGAAAGAAAACGCGTATTACTGATCCGCTTTAGCAACAAATCGTTACGGTTTCAACCCCTGCGACAACAGGCCGCAGCCCATGTTTAAAGGGCTGCGGGCCATCACCGCCTTCGTCGGGTAGAACCACCGAAGGTGTCATGCCAGAATGCCGCGGTTTTCTGGCCGGCCCGTCCCGAGGGCCGGCACCTTCCCTGTAAAGGATGGTTCCATGAATGATCTGTTTACCCGGCGCGCAGTTGTCGCCGGGATGGGCGTTCTCGGGCTCGGCCTGCTCGCAGGCTGCAACCCGGCCCGGGGGCTTGAGTTCAAGTACGGCAAGAACATGAGCAACGAAATCCTGGGGCGCAAGTTCCGCCTCAAGGATACCCGCGGCAACGACGTCACCCTGTCGAGCTTCTACGGCAGCATGCCGATGATCTTCTTCGGTTTCACCCAGTGCCCGGCGGTCTGCCCGACCACGCTGGCGCGCGCGGTGCAAATCAAGAACATGCTCAGGGGCCGTGACCGCGAGATTTTCCAGGTGGTGTTCATCACCCTGGACCCGGAGCGTGACACCCCGGAAGTGCTCGACGCCTACATCAAGGCCTTCGACCCGTCGTTCACCGCCCTGACCGGCACCCCGGAAGAAATCGCCGAGGTGGCCAAGGAGTTCAAGGTGTTCTACGAAAAAGTTCCGGCGGGCGACACCTACACCATCTCTCACTCGTCCACCAGCTACGTCTACGATACCCGTGGCACCCTGCGCCTGAGCCTGGGCCATTCCCTGAACGCCAAGGAATGCGCTGAAGACCTGGCCACCCTGATGGAGATCTGCTGAATGTCGATGCAACCGATCAAGCGCGGCCTGGCCGCCCTCGTATTGCTGGGCCTGGCCCTTCCGGCCATGGCCGAAACCGCTGTAAGCGATGCATGGGTGCGTGCCAGCGTGCCGCATCAGCAGGCCACCGGCGCCTTCATGACCCTCACCGCCAGCAGCGACAGCAAGCTGGTGGGCGTGGCGTCCCCTGTGGCCAAAACCGTGCAGGTACACGAAATGACCATGAACGGCGACGTGATGGGCATGCGTGAAGTCAAGGCAGTGGAACTGCCGGCAGGCAAGGCCGTGACCCTGGACCCGAACGGCCTGCACGTCATGCTGATGGGCCTGAACCAGCAAGTGAAAGAAGGCGAGCAAGTGCCGCTGACCCTGACCATCGAAGATGCCAAGGGCGCGAAGGAAACCGTGCAAGTACAAGCGCCGGTTCGTGCGCTCAATGCCGAGGCCGGCGCAGGCCACGACCACATGCACATGAAACACTAAGTGGTGGGCGGGGCTGCCTGGCAGCCCCGTCATTCGCTACTGCGGGCCATTGCGCCCGGCCAGTGGCAGGCCATTGATGTAGCCCGCAAGCGGGTGTTCCAACCCGTGGTCCTCCTGTTTCAACAACACGTCGAACAGCACCCGGCTCAGTGCCGACCGGGGTGCGTTGATCCCATAGGTTGCCTGGCTGAACTGCCAATGTTCCCTGAGTGCGCGTTCACCCATGGCCAGCATGCTGGCAGGAATGGTGTTGGCGGCATGCAGTTTGGTCACATGGCTGCGGGCGATGAACGACAAGGCACCGCGAATGGCGGTGTTGGCCAGTGACCACACATGGCGCACGGGGTGCGTTTCCAGCAGCTGCGCGGCCACTTGTTCGGCCTTTTTGCGGGCCTCGAACGGCAGGCCGTGTTCGGCACAGCGTGCGGCAATGTAAACACACACTTCTTCGATCAGCAGCGCCCGGATCGCTTCGATGAGCTGTGCCCGCCATTGAGGCCGTGCGCCGGCGGACAGCTCTTTGTGCAACACGCGGTACAGCGGCGTCAGGCCCGCCCGGTGCTCCCCATCCAGGGTCACGTTGCCCACCCAGCGGACTTTGTCGCGCCAGGCTTTGGGTGCCAGGTCATTACTGAACGCATCGAGCGGCGAATTCGGGTCGACCAGCAGGATCCCATCCTCATGTAACGCCTGCAGGATTTGCGTATCCATGGCTGTTGAGGGACTGACCCAGGCGTCACCGGTTGCATGCTCGGCGGCATGCAGGACGTTGTGTTGCACATCCTTGCGCACTTCAAGCATGGCCATCAGGTGCAGTTTGTGGGTGATGGTCAGTTCATGGAACGGCACCATCGCCCTTTTTGCCAGCGACCAGTGCTGCACGACGCGTCGGCGGTGATCCATTGCCTGCTCTTGCTGCGAGCGCTCGCGCTCCGCCGCGCACGGCGGGCAGGTGCAGTCACGCCGCCAGCGGGAACGCCCAGGGTGGTAATGGCGATGCGTGCAGGTTTTGCAGAAGACCATGCTGTCCTGCCAGCTGGGGGAGGTTCTGCTCTTGCGTTTCTGGTACATGCACTTTTTGCAGTAGGGGCATGACAATTCTGTGCAGGGCACGGGCGGCAAGGCCTTGATCAGGCTGGCGGGTGTCAGGTCTACGCCGTAGCGCTCCAGCAGCACGGCAACCCGTTCACCCTTTGTATATTCGTTGTACAGCGTCTCGATCTGATCGGCAGTGAGGTGCTGCAGCTTTGCTTCCAAGTCAGACAAACCTGATTCTCCTTGTGAAAGGTCGCTGGTGAGGTCGGTCTGGAATGATGGTGGTTGGGTGGTTCAGGTGTGAAGGGGTTGGGCTGTAGGGCGTTTCGCCACGTTAAGTAGTCTTATTCTGATGATGACCAATGGTATGCAATGAAGCGCTGCAGCAGCCTGAGCCTGGGTATTGCGAAGCTAAACTTCAGTGTCCCAGCTTGTACGTGGAGCTTCGCCATGACTGCCAAGAATACGATTTGCCTATGGTTCGACCAGAATGCCGAAGAGGCCGCCCGGTTCTACGCTGCAACCTTCCCGGACAGCAAGTTGATTGCCGTACACCAGGCGCCCGGTGACTACCCGTCTGGCAAGGCGGGCGATGTGATCACTGTCGAGTTCCAGGTGATGGGCATCCCCTGTGTGGGGCTTAACGGTGGCCCGACCTTCAAGCACAACGAGGCATTCTCGTTCCAGGTCAGTACCGAAGATCAGGCTGAAACGGACCGGCTATGGAACGCCATCGTCGACAATGGCGGAGAGGCCAATGTCTGCGGCTGGTGCAAGGACCGCTGGGGTATTTCATGGCAAATCACCCCGCGCGTGCTTATCGAGGCCTTTACGCACCCAGACAAGGCCGCTGCCAAACGCGCGTTCGATGCCATGCTGAACATGGGCAAGATCGATGTGGCCGCCATCGAGGCAGCCTTGCGCGGTTAAGGCTGCGCCTGGGTCAACCGAATGATCTGCCGTGCGCAGAATGCCCCGGTAAGAATCACGCCGAACAACCGCAGCGTCTGCATGGCCAGCACCAGGCCGACATCCGCATGGGTTTCCACGGCAATGATCGCCATGGCATCCAGCCCGCCAGGGCTGGTGGCCAGGTACATCGACAGAAAGTCGGTGCCCATCGCCTTGGCCAATACCCAGGCGCAAGCGGCGCACAGCACGATGAGCACCACGGCGCCGCTGATCATGGTGGGCAAGCGCTTCCATACGTAGCGCACGGTTTGCTGGTCGAAACGCAGGCCGATGTAGCAGCCGATGGCACCGTAAGCCAGTGCCAGCAACGGTTCGGGCAGGTTGATGGTCAACAGGCCACTCAACTGCAGGGCGCCACCGAGCAGCAGCGGCGTGAGCAAGGCGCCCGCGGGCAGGCGGTTGCCGAGGGTGATACCGACCAGCACCACGACGATGCTGAGCAGGCTGTTCAGCACATGGATACCTTGCGTGATCACTGCTGCACTGGCGCCAGCCCCGCTAGCGGATGTCGCCCCAAGCCAATGGCTGACCAGCGAGCCAATCATCACCACACACACCACCCGTACATACTGCATGGTCGCCACCACGCGCCCGTCGGCGCCGTTTTCCTCGGCCATCGACACCATGGCCGAGGCCGCACCGGGTGCGGTGCCCCAGGCGGCAGTGCTGCCCGGTATGCCGCCGAAGCGTACCGTGCCCAGCCCGACCAGGGCGCTCAGCAGCACGGTGATGAGGGTGGCCACCAGCATCAGGTGCCAGGATTGCGCCATCGACACCAACACGCCCCAGGTCACCGAGTGGGCAACCAGCAGGCCCACACACCCCTGGCCGAAACGGAACACTTGCCGGTGCAAGCTCAAGCCGGTGCCGCACACGCCAAACAGGATGGCCACCAGCATGGGGCCGAGGAACAAACCTGCCGGTACGGCAAGGTAATGCAGCAACTGGCCAACTGCGCCAGCGCAGATGAGCAGGGCGGGCCAGCGCAAGAGGGGTTTGACGGAATCGGGAAGGGCGGTCTGCAAAGACGGTACTCCTTGTGCAGCGTTAACGCGGGAGGCAGCGAAGAAAATTATCGACGGCGCAATCGATCAAGTCTATTTTCTACTTTTGATCAATCCATAACTGAAATTCATCAATCATGGACCTGCGTGATCTCACCTACTTCGAAACCATCGCCGAACTTGGCCACTTGGGCCGCGCCGCGGAAAAGCTCAACCGCAGCCAGCCGGCACTGACCAAGAGCATTCAACGGCTGGAAGAATCCTTGGGCACGCGGCTGTTCCAGCGTGATGGGCGCCGTATCAAGCTCACTGACGTCGGCAAGCTGCTGTTGGCGCGGGGCAAGCAGTTGCAGTTGACCATCGCCGAAACCGAGCGCGAGGTGCGCGATTTCGCCAGCGGGTTGGTGGGTAATATCCGCTTGGGGTGTGCGGCGAGCATGGCCGAACACTTGCTGCCACACCTGACTGCCGCCTTACTGGAGCGGGCGCCCGAGCTGACCCTGAAGTTGTCCATTGCGCAGGACGACGTGCTTAAGGAGTCGCTGCGCGCAGGGCAGCTGGATGTGATCATTTCGCCGCAGATTGCCGCCGAACCGGAGTTCACCACCTACCCGATCCTTGATGATGAGGCGGTGGTGGTGGCCAGTGCCGATCACCCGGTGTTCGCGGCTCCCGTTGCCCTGGAAGACCTTTGCCAGTATCGCTGGGTGTTGGCGGGGCCGACTGTGACGGCCCGGCGCTGGATCGACAATGTATTCATCGCCCACCACTTGCCGCCGCCACAGGTGCAGATCGAAACCAACGCCATCTCGTTGCTGCCCCGGCTGATCGCCCGTACCCAACTGCTGAGTTTCGTGGCGCGGGAAACGCTTGAGCATGGCTCAGGAATATTCTGGCTGCGCGAGGTCCCGCTCGAGGCCACCACCATGCGCCGCACCGTGGCGGTGTCGGTGCGTACCGATGCCTATTTGTCGCCTGCTGCGGGCGCGCTGGTGGATTTGCTCAAGGAAAAGGGCAGCCGCTTTTTCGACCGGAGCTAGTTAACGCCCGCGTCGACGCGACACGCGCGCCTCAATATTCTTGCGCCCGATCAGCAGGGGTGGTTTTTCCACTACGGGCTCGTCCGCCAGCCATTTGTACATCACCAGGCAGTCCACCAAGCCAAGGGTGGCGTGGCGATAGGCCTTGGGCAAACGGCCGACGGTTTCAAAGCCAAGCTTTTGCCACAGGGCCACGGCCACTTCGTTGCTGGCGACCACCGAATTGAACTGCAATGCCAGAAAGCCCTCCTGGCGCGCCAGTTTTTGCGAGTGCTCGCACATCAAGCGGGCCACGCCCTGCCCGCGGGCGGCTTCACACACCATGTAACCGCAGTTGCCCACGTGTGCCCCAGGGCCGGCCGCATTGGCTTTGAGGTAATAACTGCCCAGCAATTCGCCATCCGCTTCGGCCACGAGGGTGTGCAGCGGCAATTCCAGCCATACGTGACGGGCCTGCTCGTAGCTCAGGGCAGGGTCGTAGGCATAGGTTTGGCGGGCCTGGGCAACGGCCTGGAAGGTAGGCCAGAAGCGCTCGAAATCGTCGGGCGTCATGGGGCGGATGTGGATCATGGCGGTTCCTGCTGTGGCTAGGGCGCCAAGTCTGGTGGTTGCGGCGCCACCGCGCAAGGGCGGCGACGCCGTTTGCTGTCAGCTGGTGGCTTTGCCTACGGCATCCAGCGCGCGGGCTGAATACACCAGCGCGGCGCCGGCGTTCATGGCCACTGCCACGCCCAGCGCCTCGGCGATTTCCTCGCGGGTGGCCCCGTGTTTGACGGCTTGTTGCGAATGCACGGCGATGCAGCCGTCACAGCGGGTGGTGACGGCCACGGCCAGGGAGATCAGTTCGCGGGTCTTGGCGTCCAGGTGGTTGGTCTTGGCCCCGGCACCGCTGGCGGTCATGTAGCCGGCAACGGTGTCGGGTGACAATTGTTTGAGATCGCCGATGCCGGCCATCAACTGCTTACGGTAGGCGTCCCAGTCCATCATGCTCATCGTCTTCACCTTGGGAAGGTTTAGGGGGGTGAGCTTTCAGGCTAGCCGATGGTGGGCGCATGTCTTGGATTTTGGTGCTGCTGCAGGCATTCAGATATAGATGAACACCAGCACCAACGCTGCGACCACCGCCCATTTTTCCAGGTAATAGCGCATGCGGTTGCGCTTCTTCATGGCCTTGCCACGTTCGCGAATCTTGTAGATGCGGGTGAACAGGCGGTTGATGCCGCCGGTCTTGTCGCCCGCGTTGTTCGGCGCGGCGGCAGCGGCCATGACATTGCGGCTGAACCAGCGGTTGAACGCACTGGCCCAGCGGTACTTCAGCGGTCGCTCGATGTCGCAGAACAGGATGATGCGGTTGTGCTCGGTGGTGTTGGCGGCGTAGTGAATGTATGTTTCGTCGAACATCACCGCCTCGCCATCACGCCAGGAGTACTTTTCGCCGTCCACGTCGATGTAGCAACCATCGTCGTTGGGCGTGTCCAGGCCCAGGTGGTAGCGGTAGGAGCCGGCATACGGGTCGCGGTGGCGCACAAGCTTGGCGCCCGGCGGCAGGGTGGCGAACATCGCCGCCTTGACTGAGCCGATGCCCTGCAGCAGTTCGGTGGTGCGTGGGCACAGGCTCATTGCCGAGGGGTGGCTTTCGCCGTACCACTTCAGGTAAAAGCGCTTCCAGCCGGTTTTGAAGAATGAGTTGAAGCCGACGTCGTCGTAATTATCGGACTTCTTGATCTCGCCCACATGCAACAGTTGCTGGGCTTCTTCGCGGATTTCCTGCCAGTGGTCCTTGAGCGGCTGCAGCTCGGGGAAGGCTTCCACCGGTAGGTAAGGCTTGGCCGGGTGTTTGGAAAACAGGTACAGGAAGCTGTTGACCGGGGCCAGGAAACTGGAGTGGTCACCCAGCTGGCGGGTCAGCTTGTGACGCACCCGACCGCGCAGGTGAACATAGGCGATCGAGAGGGCGAAGATCAGTACGAGTGCAATTTTCATGGACGATTACTTGTCGAAAAATGGCCATGCGCCATGGCATAAGCCCGCCAGCATAAACAATCATGGGGCGGGTTTGTACATATTGTTACGTGAAAACCGGGCGACTTAGGTGTAATGCCCGGCAGACTGCGCAAACGTTTTAAGTTAAGGAGCCGTTATGCCTCAGGATATCCGCCCGAGTGGCGCCCCCTTCAAACGGCTGTTTTTTGCACTCACTGTCAGCGAGGCGCAGCGGCAGGCGATCGCCCAGTGGCGGCGCGGGTTGAGCCTGCGCAGCGGCAAGCCGGTGCCAAGCGAAAACTTCCACCTCACCTTGTTGTTTCTGGGCGATGTGGATGCCGCTCAGGTGCCGACGATCAGCGCAGCGGTGGACAACCTGGCCCGACCGGGCACGCCACTGCGCCTGTCGCTGAACAGGCTCAATGCCTGGCCGCGTGCCGGTGCCTTGGTGCTCGAACCACAGGAAACGCCCGTGGCACTGCGCCAGTTGGTCTACGGCCTGCAACAGGCGCTGCTGCCCTTGGGCATCAAAGAGCCTGCTCGGGAATACCGGCCGCACCTGACCTTGTCGCGAGACTTCAGTGGCCAGGTGCCCGAAGCGGCGGTGGCGCCGGAGTTCTACCTCGTTGCCCGGCATTTCACCTTGTTCGAGTCGCGCAAGGGCCGCTACTGGCCGCTGGCCGAGTGGCCCCTGGCAGGCTGAGACGGTCAGGCGATCTGGCTGCGTGCGGTTAAAAACAGGTCGCGCCCCAGTTGCCGGGCGGTTGCCAGCCACTGTGCGGCGTCAGGCCCCTCGCTGTCGGGCAGCAGCGTCGAACTCAAAACGTCGGCGCCGCAGTAGTCAAAGATGCCGTGCTCGATCTGCACGCGCATGGCCTCTGCATACCCGTGGCGCTCGAACGTACCGGTATCGGCCCCGGCGATACCCACCAGGTGCACCTTCATGCCGCGCAGTTTCTTGACGGTGTGCTGGCCATCGAAGTCGAATGCCCAGCCATTGCTGAACACCCTCTCGACCCAGCCTTTGAGCAGGGCTGGCATCGACCACCAGTAGATGGGGTACACCAATACCAAGGCGTCTGCGCGGTCGATGCGCGCCTGCTCCAGCAGCACGTCGGCGGGCGGAGCGGCCAGGCGACGGTGCACGGCGTGATCGGCCAGGCTGAAACGGGGGTCGAAGCCTTCGCTGGCAAGGTCTGCCAGCTCTGCGGCGTGGCCAGCACTGGCCAGGCCTTCGGCCAGCGAATGGGCGATGGCGTGAGTCAGGGAGCGGGGGTCATGGTGGCCGATGACGATCAAGGCTTGCATGAGGGTTTCTCCTAAGCGTGTGCGCTTATATACTCAAGGTAAGTTACACCTGGTAAGTTACTTATGGTAGGTAATACATGTCAAGTGATGAAAAGGTTGTGCCGCGCAAGCGTCTTTCCCGTGATCTAAGGCGCCGACAATTACTCGATGTGGCGTGGGGGCTGGTGCGCGAAGAGGGCACTGATGCCCTCAGCCTGGGGTATCTGGCGGAACAGGCCGGGGTCACCAAACCCGTGGTGTACGACCATTTTGAAACGCGCACCGGGTTGCTCGCGGCGTTGTACCAGGATTACGACGCGCGCCAGTCGCTGATGCTCGATGAGGCGCTCAAGTGTTGCGAGGCGAGCCTGGCCAGCCGTGCCGGGGTGATTGCCCAGGCCTATGTGGATTGTGTGATGAGCCAGGGGCGGGAAATGCCGGGGGTATCGGCCGCGCTGGCAGGTTCGCCGGAGCTGGAGGCCCTCAAGCGCGATTATGAGCAGCCGTTTCTGGACCGCTGCCACCACGCGCTTGCAGCGTTTGCCCCCAGCGGCACGATCGGCAAGGCGGGCATGCGCCTGTTGGTGGGGGCTGCAGAGGCGCTGTCACAGGCGGCTGCGGTGGGAGAGCTGCCACCAGAGCAGGCAAAGCAAGAGTTGAGCGCAGCCATCGTCGCGATGGTTGAGCGCCAGTAGCCCCGGCAGGCCAGGGTTAGACAGGCAAACTCTGATACGGCAGCTCGTCCCCCGGGCTGCGCGCGAATTGGCGTTTGTACTCGCGGCTGAACTGCGACGTGCTCTGGTAGCCCACACGGTGCGCCGTTTGCGCCACGCCCAGCCCTTCACCGATCAGCATCTGTTGTGCTTTAAGCAGGCGCAGGCGCTTGAGGTACTGCATCGGCGCCATGTCGGTGCAGCGTTTGAAGTGTTCGTGGAAGGTCGACACGCTCATGTTGGCGCAGGCCGCCAAGGCCTCGACGCTCAAGGGTTCGGTGTAGTGCTCGCGCAAGTAGGCGAGGGCGGCGCCGATGCGGGCGAAATGGCCTTGCTGTTCGACCAGTGCGCGCAATACCCCGGCTTGCGGGCCGCGCAGGGCGGTATACAGCACTTCACGCACACGTGCCGGCCCGAGCACCTTGGCGTCCACCGGGTTTTGCAGGCAGCGCAACAGGCGTTCCACACTGTCGCGCATCGCCGCGTCCAGCGCTGCCGAGGTCATGGATTGGGGCGTTTGCGCCTGCACGCCAGGGTCGGGTGCCAGCTCCATGCTCTGGACCAGTTCGCCCAGCACCGCGCGGTCGATGTCTACCGCCACACCCAGCAGCGGTGCATCGGCAGTGGCAAAAGTTTCGCACATGAACGGCACGGACAGTGCCTGCACCAGGTAGTGACCGGCGCCGTACTCCAGCGTGCGCGGCCCAAGGCGCGCCAGTTTGCTGCCCTGGGCCAGGATCATCAGGCTTGGCTCATAAATTTGCGGGCTACTGGCCACGTAATGGTCCCAGCTGAGTACCTGCACTTGGGGCAGGTGCGTGGGCACGAACCCCGGGCGGGTGGCGAGGCTGCGGATGAGCGTGCACAGCGTGGCATTGGCGTCGACGTGGCGGGTGAGCTGCATGATGAACCAGGGCAGAGAATCAGACAGTTGCATCATCGCAGATTGAAGGTGTAACGCCAGATGGCCAGGGCAAGGTTCGGAGGATCAGGCATGCATGCCGGAGAATCTGCCGTGGGCAGCGTAGGTGATGGCGCGCAGAATGCGCCGCCTGAATCGTTTCACTTCTTCATGAGGCCCTGCATGTACACCGCCATTGGTTATGCCGCTCAAACCCCGTCCAGCCCGCTGGCCCCCATGACCTTCGAGCGTCGCAGCCCGCGCCCGGACGACGTGGCCATCGAGATCCTCTACTGTGGCGTGTGCCATTCCGACATCCACCAGGCCCGCAACGAATGGGGCATCGCCGTTTACCCGCTGATGCCAGGCCACGAGATCATCGGCCGCGTCACGGCGGTGGGCGACAAAGTGACCACGCACAAGGTCGGCGACCTGGTCGGCGTGGGCTGCATGGTCGACTCGTGCCGCCACTGCGAAGCCTGCGCCAAGGACCTGGAGCAATACTGCCTGGAAGGCCCGACCATGACCTACGCCACCCCTGACCGGGTTGATGGCAGCAACACCATGGGCGGTTATTCCAACAGCATCGTGGTCAGCGAGCATTTCGTGGTGCGCATCCCGGCAGGCATGGACCTGGCCAGCGCAGCGCCTATTCTGTGCGCGGGCATCACCACCTACTCGCCGCTCAAGCACCATGGCGTTGGCCCTGGCCACAAGGTCGGCATTCTCGGCATGGGCGGCCTGGGCCACATGGGCATCAAGCTGGCCAAGGCGCTGGGCGCCGAAGTGACCCTGTTCACCCGCTCCCAGGCCAAGGCCGACGAGGCGCGCCGCCAGGGTGCGGACCATGTGATCGTGTCCACCGATGCCGAGCAGATGCGCGCCGCCGCCGGCCGCTTTGACTTCCTGCTCGACACCATCCCGGTGCAGCACGACCTCAACCCGTACCTGGAAACCCTCAAGTTTGATGGTGTGCACATTCTGGTAGGCCTGATCGAGCCGATCGACCCGGCCGTGCACGCCGCCAACCTGGTGATGAAACGCCGGGTATTGGCCGGCTCGTTGATCGGGGGCATTGCCGAAACCCAGGAAGTGCTGGACTTCTGTGCCGCGCATGACATTCGTTGCGACATCGAACTGCTGGACATCCGTAATATCAACCAGGCGTATGAGCGCATGATCGCGGGTGATGTGAAGTACCGGTTCGTGATCGACATGGCCACGCTGCAGGGCTGAATCCCAAAGGTTGCGCAAAACTTGTAGGCGCGGCTTCAGCCGCGAAGCAGGCGACGCGGTGCCTGGCACCGGCTTTGCCGGTGTTCGCGGCTGAAGCCGCTCCTACAAAAGAACCGCATGGCATCCGAATGCACAGCGGGTTGTGAGGGCCGGTGTTGGCGCGTACCATGCCGGCATTCCTTCCAATAACAAACCCGTGCTTCAGCGCGGCCGACACTTGGCCCCTGATGCGCGTCCTTGCGCCTTGCCTGCGGAGAACAGCTTCCCACCCATGAACGGACCCATCCCCACCCACCTGCCAACCACCGCCGGGAGCGGTAGCTGGCTGAGCGTGATCGCCCTGGCCCTGGCAGCCTTCATCTTCAACACCACCGAGTTCGTGCCGGTGGCGTTGCTCAGCGATATTGGCCGCAGTTTCGACATGACCACCGCCCAGGTCGGCCTGATGCTGACCATCTACGCCTGGGTGGTGGCGCTGGCTTCGCTGCCGATGATGCTGCTGACCCGCAACGTCGAGCGGCGGCGTTTGTTGCTGTTCGTGTTCCTGGTGTTCATCGTGAGCCACTTGCTGTCGTGGCTGTCGCAGAGCTTTGCCATGCTCTTGGTCAGCCGCATCGGTATTGCCTTGTCCCATGCCGTGTTCTGGGCCATCACTGCCTCCCTGGCCGTGCGCGTGGCGCCGCCGGGGCAGCAGGCCAAGGCCTTGGGGTTGCTGGCCACCGGCACCACGCTGGCGATGGTGCTGGGTATTCCGCTGGGGCGTGTGGTGGGTGAGGCGCTGGGCTGGCGCATTACCTTCCTGAGCATTGCCGGCGTGGCCCTGGTGACCATGCTGTGCCTGATGAAGTCGCTGCCGCTGCTGCCCAGTCAGAACTCCGGCTCGCTGCGCAGCCTGCCGATCCTGTTCAAACGCCCGGCGCTGGTGATTACCTACGTGCTGGTGA
Source organism: Pseudomonas sp. PSKL.D1 (assembly GCF_028898945.1). Classification (NCBI taxonomy): domain Bacteria; kingdom Pseudomonadati; phylum Pseudomonadota; class Gammaproteobacteria; order Pseudomonadales; family Pseudomonadaceae; genus Pseudomonas; species Pseudomonas sp. PSKL.D1. The sequence continues at coordinate 3,527,285 of NZ_CP118607.1, read as the reverse complement.
CGTTGGTGATCACCGCCCAGTTCACCGCCTACAGCTACATCGAACCCTTCGCCCTGCACGTGGCGCAGGTCGGCGGTGAGCGCACCACGTTGCTGCTGTTGCTGTTTGGCGGGGCGGGGGTGTTTGGCTCGGTGCTGTTCAGCCGCTACAGCGACCGCTTCCCGCATGGCTTCCTGGTGGGCTCCATCGGCCTGCTGGCGGCTTGCCTGCTGCTGCTGTTGCCGCTGTCGGGCAACTTCTATGCGTTTGCCGGGCTGAGCATGCTGTGGGGCGTGGCGATTCTCAGCTTCAGCCTGTCGCTGCAGTCCAAGACGCTGAAGCTGGCGTCCGACGCGACCGATGTGGCCATGGCGTTGTTCTCCGGTATCTACAACATCGGCATCGGCGGTGGTGCGTTGCTGGGGAGCATTGTCAGCAGCCAGATAGGCGTGGCGGATATCGGCATGGTTGGGGGGAGTGTGGCGGTGGTGGGGTTACTGCTGGCGGTGGTGAGTACCCGGCGGTTTCGGGAGGCGTTGGGGGCGCATGCCTGATTGTTGATTGATGCGTTCTTCGCGGGGGGTGAAGCCAGCCCGCGAAGTGGCAATTGATGCATCCTCCCTATCTCCGGGTACTGGGGCGTCGGGCAGTGCGAGATGCACTATTGTTCCAGCTTGACGCCTTTTCCGCATGTGACGGATCTGCGGTTTTCAGCAAAGCCACAGAGGACATCATTTTCCCGAGGGAAAGCAGCGTAAGGAACATTGTACTGAATCCATGCTTCAACGCTGTCGGGATATGCATTGAAGAATAACAAAAACAACCAAACTGGGACTGAAATGGGAGACCATAGCCAGCCGTAAGGTTTTCCAAGTTCCTTTCTTAACCCTGTAACCCACTCCCGATAAGGTTGGATAGACGCTTCACGTCGACTTGGTTTCGTCTTCAATGGAGGAGGCTCAGGTAGGCCTTCGAGCCCCTTTGCCATGAACCATTGCAGGTAAGTCCAAAGCATGCGCGCTGAACGATCTCCATCAATGACCCCCAGGTTACCGCAGGCAATGCAAATCTCAGTAGGGGGGGCCATCGCATGATCAACGCTCAGCAGATAGAGCGGGTGGCGTGAGGTGTAACCGTGCGATGTAACAATGGGAATGAATCCGGCAATGCCTTCAACATGATCCCAGTCCATTACATGCATCCGTTCAGGTTTTTTGGGGTTGATAAAGTAGAGCTTGCGTGTATTGCGGTTGATGCGAATGAACGCACCGCGGCAACGATGGGCACCACTGGCGAAGTAGAAGAGTACGGCGAAACAGGGTAAGGCTGGACTCCAGATAAAAATGCCCATCAATGTCTTGGCGTCCGTGCCCACTAAAGCCGCGATGATGATTGCGGTAATCAGAGAGGCCAAGACTGAGACACCAATGAAGCCTGCACTTGCGCTTTGAACCAGGTTCGCATACGTCTCCAGTTCAACGCATGTTTCATTGACGCGACGTACGCCGTCTGGCTGTGGTGCAATACGCTGGTGGAGGCCATGATGCAGCTTTGTACCTGCGAATCTGAGCCTTTTGGGTAATCGTTTTATTTTCATTTTTGCCCCTGAATGGGCTCAAGCTGGGCGGGGTCGACAGGTTCTGAAAACAGGTTTGCAGATTTAAACTCCAGTGGGGTGGGCGCCCCTGGCTGAAGGAAGTGAAGTTCTGGTTGGTCCGCATTCGGGATGAATATGAACTCGAAATGTACTTTTACAGATTGATGCATTTGGATTGTCCAGCCGCTAGGCTTCCCGGCGTGATACGTCGGTGTCACCAGGCATTCATGGTCAGGGTCGAATGCTCTGGCGCTCGCATCATGAACCAGAGGTCCGTTCACTTGTGTGAGCGTTCGGTGGTCTCGATTGAAAGACATTCGCGTGTGGAACGTCGCCTTTGAAGGAGTATCTGTAAAGGGGAGCTGGTAGTTGATATGCAGCGCGCCGACCCTGAACCCCGATGTTTGCTGCCAGTCGACGGCAATGCGAGGGCGGTAATACAAGCTGTGTATTGCATCCAGCTCCTGTTGATGGGTGTAGTGCTTGTAGTGCTGGCCCCATGCGCTGTGCTTAAGCCAGATATCGACCGGGCCATGCTTGGTCATGTCTACGCCGTACATGAAGGCAATGCCAATGCCTAGCGCTATAATCGCGACCACCGCCCACCCCAGTGGGGTCAGGCCGAGCACCGCAACCGCAGATCCACTAAGCGCTCCTGCCGCCGTCGCAGTGCCGCCTGCCCATGTAGCCAGGGCCATCACACCTCCTGCCACAGCGGAGCCAAAATAGATTCTGGCTTGTTCGGGATTGTTGTCTCGAATAGCACTTAAGCCTCTGATGCTATCCACTATTGATATTATTCCGGCGCCGCCTGCACCAAATATCGAAACACCATATTTGGCGGAAATATACTTGGCAGCAATTGTTAAAGCGCCTCTTCCAGATGCCTGTGCGCCGATGGCAATTGCTGTCGCTGTCGCCTCAATGCCAGCACCGATCAGAGCCGCGGTGGCGCCTGCTAAATCCCCGATCTCCAAGAAAGTGCTGCTCTCTTGGCGGGCTCTCTTGATTGCACTGGAGAAGCTGGTAATCGCTAGGTATCCGCCGATACCAGCCAGCGATGGACCCAAACCAGCGGTGATCATGCTATGCATACCTGCAAATACATTCCCTACGCTCTTACGCGCCTGACCGCTTGCATTACCGAACTCAGCCCCCTCGACGCTCTGATAGGTCGTCTCCCCAACCTTTACCAACTCATAAACATGCACCCGCGCCGTGAACGCAAATTGCGCCATTTTCGGCGCCGGCAGCTTCCACGTTTTCAAATATTCTTTCCCCGGCGCATTACCCCGCTGAAACTCCCGCGCCTGACGCATCAAGTCCGCCACTGTTATTTCATGCAGCACAATCGTGGCCGCGAAGCGGATCTCCAGCACGTGCTTCAACCGCGGCACCAGCACATCCGCCCGATGCCCCGCCGGCAGTGCCTGCAGTAGCCCGAGCAGAGCGTTGGTGGCGGGGGTCGCGGCGTACTCCTGCAGGTAGTTGTCCACCACCGCCAGCACGCCCTTAGTGATATCGCCGGCCTTTTCGGCAAAGCGCGTGGCCAACAGCTCACTGCCATTGCTGAGGGCCAGCCAGAACGGGCTCCTTTCCGGTTGTTCCATCACCACCTGCTGCAGGCACTGCCGGCCTTCGGCCGAATGCACCAGCCCGCCCAGGCAATCGAACACCACGGCCTCAAAGGCGTCGGCGAACGCTTTTACCTGCAGGTCGAAGGTACTGAGGGCCATGCCCAGCATGTGCTCAGGTTCGTGATGCATCACCCAGGCCGCGATGTCCTTGACTTGGGCATCGATGGCCAGGGTGCGCTTGGATAATTCCCGGGTGTACTGCTTTTCAAATGCCATCACCCCGTCGTAATCCACCAACTTGCGTTGGCGGGTGAGGGTGTCGGCGGTTTCGGTGTTGGTCCCGGCGGCTTTCTCGACGTTCTTGAAGTAGCCGGTGATGAACTTGGCACTTTGCAGGCGGTGCGCGTGCTGGCCGGTGTAGCGGGTGGCACTCTCGACGGTGAGGGTAGCCAGGTGGTGCAGTTCGCTGAGGATGCCGATGGGGTCATGCAGCGCTACCGCCAGGGGGCTTACACCGGGTTGCGGGCCCAGATTGCAGACCAGGTTGTGCAGCGCCTGGCCGTAGCGGGCCATGAGACTGAGGCGCTGGGTTGCGTCTGGAAAGGCCGGGAAGATTCCCGTCGTGCCACTGGTCTTGAGTTCAGCCACGGCATTGCCCACGTAGGCGGCATCGAAGACGTGCGGCTGCAAGGGCAGTTCGGCGGGCTGCACGGCGGTGGCGAGCTGGCTGCGGATGCCGCCTTCGTCCTGTTCGATGCGCCACAGGGTGGCGTGGCTGAGCAGGGCTTCGCTGATCAGCAGGTAGACGGTATCGGCAATGTGGGTTTCGGGTGCGAGCACGTGGTGAGCGGCCCGCAGGATGTCGGGGACGGCGTGGCTGCCCGGGGCATCGCTGGTGTAGCACTGATCGGTCCACCACAGGTGCGCGAAGCGGATGTCTTCGGTGACCTGGTAATGGCGGGTTTTCATTCGCCCATGCTGGAAGTAGAACAGGTAGACATAGCTGCCGGGGCGCAACAGCCGCAGGCCGTAGGTCTTGGCGGTGTGCAGTGGTGGGTACTGGTCGACGCTGAGGGTCTGGAAGGTTGCGCGATCCAGCGGCTCATCGGCGATGCCGTAGCGCACGGGGTACAGCGGGATGCCGCGTTCGCATGGCGGGGGTGCAATGGCCTGGCCGACGCGTGGGGCGCTAGGGTGGTTGGGTTGCAGGGCGCGTTTGTAGGGGCGGCGCACCGTGTCATTCTTTGTGTATTTCGTCATGAAAACTCCTCGCAGGCAATCCAGGACTCAGCGATAAAAACCAACCACTGAACCCTAACGAGGAATGCATTCACCGAGGAGCTTCGGGCTTCCCAAAGTGCTGTAGGAAAATTCGACTTGTGCTACTTCCCCCTCATCCCAACACCGCCGCCCACGCCGAAACCAGCAGCAACCCTGCCAACCCCCGGTTGAACCACAGCAACCGCCCCGGCGCCCGGAGCCAGCGGGTACTGCCCACCCCAAGCAGTGCCCAGGCGGTCATGCAGGGCAGGGCAATCAGCAAGAAGGCCAGCGCCAGTTGCCACACCGGCAGCGTCGGGGCGGCAAACACGCCAATCACCGCCACCGCCATCATCCACACCTTGGGGTTGACCACCTGCAACGAGGCGGCGCTGGTCGCGCTGAACACCTTGCCCGCGCCGACGTCCAGTGGCTCCCCGGCGCTGCGCAGCATGCGCCACGCCAGCCAGCTCAGCCACAGCACGCCCGCCCAGGTCATCACGTGTTGGGCTTGCGGATGGCGCATCAGCAATTCCCCCAGCCCCAGCCCGACCAGCAGCACCACCCCCGCAGCTGCGCAACAGCCGGCCAGGATTGGCGCGACGCTGGCACGTAGGCCCTTTCGGGCGCCGTGGGCGAGGATCAACAGGTTGGTAGGGCCGGGGCTGATGCTGGCGACCAGGGCAAAAAGCAGGAAGGCGGACAACGATTGCGACATGGTAAAGGCTCCAATGAATCTGAGCCCCATCCTCGCCTGCCGCGCGGCGTCAGTCTGGAAGGTTTGAGCAGCGGCGGCGGTAATCGGCCGGGGTCAGCTGATACGCCCGGCGGAACCAGCGGCCCAGGTGGCTTTGGTCGGCAAAGCCCAGGGCCATTGCCACCTCGGCAGGTGTTTGCCCCTGGGCCAGCAAGCGCCGGGCGCGGGCCAGGCGCAGCTGGATCAGGTACGCGTGGGGCGCCAGGCCGAACGCTGCCTTGAACGCGCGGGTCAGGCGGAAGCGGTCGACGCCGCAGGCCTGCGCCACTTCGTCCAGGCTGAGGTCGAGGTGCATATGGGCATGCAGGTAGTCCCGGGCCCGTTGCGCGGTAAGCGGCAGGCGTGGGTCAGGGTTCAGGCGTTTGCGCCAGTGCAGGTGGCGGGTCAGGCAGCCAAGCAAGTCGTCGGTGGCGGTTTGGCGCACGATACGCAGTTCTTTGCCATGTACCGCCTGGAAGGCGCGCGCGGTAGCCCCGGCCAGCCGTGGGTCATGGTGCAGCAGGGCGGCGAAGCTGGGCTGGCTGTCGCTGGGCGCCTGCTCGAACAGGGCGCGCAGTTCGGCTTCCAGCCAGCGCGGTTCCAGGTACAGGGTTGAGTAGGTGAAGCCCTCGGCCGTTGGGGCCTGGCCATTGTGGATGTCGCCAGGTTCGAGCAAAAACACATGCCCCGGCGTGCTGTTGTGGCGCACCTTGCGGCAATCGAACTGCTGCACGCCCTGTTCGGTGTAGCCCACCAGAAAGCTGTCGTGCCAATGGGGGTCGTAGGCGTGCCCAACGAAATGCGCGCGGACCGACTCGATGCCCGACTCGGCGTCTTGCTTGAGGTCGATCCAGTTGGCCATGGTCTTTGCGCTGCCGGGTGTAAGGCACTCCACCTTAACCCAGCCGCGGGCGGGCGTTTAGAACAATTGTGCAGGCGGCTGCAACGCTGCAAACCGGTCACGTAACCACAAGTGCAGTTGCGACACCGCTGGGGACAGCTGTTTGCGATGCGGGCACACCAGTGTCACCGGCGTTGGCTCGCCCGGTTGCGCCGGGAGCAACACTTCAAGTTCGCCGGCTGCCACATTGGCACTCACATCCAGCCACGACTTGTAGGCAATCCCTTCACCCAGTAGCGCCCAGCGCCGCACCACATCAGCGTCGTCGCTGAACAGTGGGCCGCTCACCTGCACCACACGGTTGCCGAGCCGCCACTTGTCGTACACACGCCCCAGCTGCAGGTACAACAAACACGCGTGCTGTTGCAGTTCATCCACGCTCTGCGGGCGGCCATGGCGGGCCAGGTACGCGGGGGAGGCCACCAGTACCCGGCGGTTCCACGGCGCCAGGGGCAGGGCGATGTAATTGGCGTCTTCGTTCAGGCCGTAGCGGATGGCCACATCCACCGGGTCGCGGAACAGGTCGGCAATTTCGTCGGACAGGAAGAAGCGCAAGCTGAGGTCGGGGTGGCCCCGGCGAAATTCGCTGAGCCACGGCAGCAGGATGTTGCGCCCCATGTCCGAAGGGGCCGACACCTGCAGCACGCCACGCAAGGTGCTGTGGGCGCCGTGCAGGTTGTCGCGGCCCTGACGCAGGCTTTCCAGCACATTGAGCGCGGTGGGCAGGTACAGCTCACCTTCGGCGGTCAGGCGCAGGCTGCGGGTGGTGCGGGCGAACAGGCGCACGTCGAGTTCGCGCTCCAGGCGTTTGATGGCAGCTGCCACCTGGCCGGGCAGCAGGTCGGCTTCAAGGGCGGCTGCCGTGAAACTGCCCAGTGCGCTGCTGCGTACGAATAGTTCGAGGTCGGTGATACGGAGCATTTTCACTCCAGGGGTGAAAGTGTTCCTGCATTGTGCCGGTTTTTCTTATTTGCAGGAAAGATACTATGCGGCACAAATCCCGTACCCGTTAATGGAGTTGCAGCATGGATACCGTTTCTCTGGCCAAGCGCCGTTACACCACCAAGGCTTACGACGCGGGCCGCAAGATCCCTCAGGCCACGATCGACGCGCTGCTGGAGCAACTGCGCCACAGCCCGTCCTCGGTCAATTCGCAGCCGTGGCATTTCGTGGTTGCCGACAGCGATGAAGGCAAGGCGCGCCTGGCCAAGAGTACGGTTGAAGGGTTTGCCTACAACACACCGAAAATTCTCGACGCCTCGCACGTGATCGTGTTTTGCACCCGCACCGAGATGACCGAAGCGCACCTCAATACAGTGCTTGATCAAGAGGCGGCCGATGGCCGTTTTCGTGACGAACAGGCCCGTGCCGGGCAGAACCAGGCACGTCGCCACTACGTGAACCTGCACCGCCACGACCTCAAGGATGTGCAGCACTGGATGGAGAAGCAAACCTACCTGGCGCTGGGCACTGCATTGCTGGGCGCCGCGGCGCATGGCCTGGATGCCACGCCGATCGAAGGTTTCGACAGCAAGGTGCTGGATGCCGAACTGGGCCTGCGCGAGCAGGGCTTTACCAGTGTGGTGGTGTTGAGCCTGGGCTACCGCAGCGAGGCAGACTTCAATGCCGGGCTGAACAAGTCGCGGTTGCCGGCTTCGCAGGTCTTCACCTTCCTCTGACGGGCTGACGGGCCCCTTCGCGGGGCCCTGTAGGCACGGGTTTAAACCGTATCGCTCGCCCTGCCTTACCAGAGTGCCACCGACGCTGCACCCACCACCCGCCCGAACACCGCAATCGCTGTGTCCACCTCGGCTTGCGTGGTAAACCGCCCGATGCTCACCCGCACGCTCTTGCGCGCCTGTTGCTCGTTCAGCCCCAACGCCAGCAGCACATGTGAGGCGGCATTGCTTGCCGAGTTGCACGCCGACGTGCTCGACAGCGCCAGTTCGCTGGCCAGCGCCAGGCTGTTGAAACCTGCCGACTCGATGTTCAGGTTCAAGGTATGGGGTATACGTTGGGTTGCGCAGCCATTGAGGCGGACCCCAGGCAGCGCCAACAGGCCTTCACGCAGGCGCTGCGCCAGCGCTTCGAGCCGCTGGTGCTCGCTGTCGCCCGGCTGGCCGGCCAATGCAAAGGCACTGCCCATGCCGACGATCTGGTGGGTGGGCAGTGTGCCGGAGCGCAGCCCGCGTTCATGGCCACCGCCGTGAATCTGCGCGCGCATCAGCTCGCGTGCACGTGCCCCGACGTACAAAGCGCCAATGCCCTTGGGCCCATACACTTTGTGCGCTGAAAACGACATCAGGTCCACGGCCATTTCCCGCAGGTTGATCAACAGTTTGCCCACGGCCTGGGCCGCATCCACATGCAAGAGCGCACCATGGGCACGCACCCGTTCGCCAATGGCCGCAAAGTCGGTGACGGTGCCCAGTTCGTTGTTGACGGCCATCAGCGACACCAGGCGAGTATCGGCCCGCAGCGCCGCTTGCACGGCATAGGGCTGGATCAGGCCTGCCGCATCCGGGGCCAGGCGGGTTACCGCCCAGCCCTGGCGCTCAAGCTCGCTGACAGTGTCGAGTACTGCCTTGTGTTCCAACCGGCTGGTGATCAGGTGGCCCGGTTGGCCGAGGCCCTGTGCAATCCCCTTGATGGCCAGGTTGTTGGATTCGGTGGCGCCCGAGGTCCAGACCAGTTCTTCGGCATTGGCGCCAACGCGTTCGGCGACCTGGCGACGTGCCTGCTCCACCACCTCGCAGGCGGCTTGGCCGTACGCATGGCCACTGGAGGCGGGGTTGCCAAAGTTCACCTGGCGGCCGAGGCAGGTGAGCATGGTTTCGATGACCCGGTCATCAACCGGGGTGGTGGCGGCGTAGTCGAAGTAGAGTGGGGCGCTGGGCATGGGGCGGGTCCGTGATGTGTCGCCGTCAAATCGGCGATCGTTGCAATCAGCTTAATCCGCCAATGCCAGGTGTTTATTGCCTAATGGTGTGAGGTAGAGCGCTCCGCGAGTAAAAATATTCTCTGTTTGGCACTGGTTATAGAAAATTATTTCAAGCTGGTGCCAGTTCACGCTCTTCTTGCATCACCACACGCTCGCAAAGCTCGATGATCTGCTCTCGCATCCAGCGGTTGGCAGGGTCCTGGTCGGTGCTTTCGTGCCAGTACAAGTGCGTTTCCAGCGGCGGTACTTCCACCGGCAAGGGCTGGTAGCGCAACTGGTGCCGACGGGCAAACCGCTCGGGCACGGTCATGGCCATGTCGGTTTGCTGCAGCACTTGCGAGGCCATCAGGTAATGCTGCGAGCGCAGCGCCACCTTGCGTTGCACGCCCATCTTGCCCAACGCCAGGTCAACGTAACCGAGGCCGTTGCGCCGGCTGGAAATATGGATGTGGGTCATGCCCAGGTAAGCGTCCAGGGTCAGCTTGCTGTCCGCCAGCGGGTGGCCTTGGCGCAGGGCGCAGACATAGCGGTCCTGCATCAGCTTGACGTGGCGCACCTGCGGGTCGGTGTTCAGGGGGGCATCGACGGCGAAGTCCAGGCGCCCGGCGGCCAGTTCCTTGGTGGTTTCCCGGCGTTTGCACAGGAAGCTTTCGATCAGCACCCCAGGCGCCAGGCGCCGCAGGCGCTGGAACAGCGGCGGCAGGATGACCGCTTCGGTGAGGTCGGTCATGCTGATGCGGAAGGTTTTGTTGGCCTGCAGCGGGTTGAAAATGCGGCTTTCCTGCACCGATGTGCGCAACAGCGCCAGCGCGTTGCGCACCGGGCCGATGATGTTCTGCGCCATGGGCGTGGGCACCATGCCTTGGGCCGTGCGCACGAACAGCGGGTCGTTGAAGGTTTCACGCAGCCGCGACAGGGCATTGGACACGGCCGGCTGGGTGATGCCGACGATTTGCCCGGCGCGGGTCAGGTTGGCTTCGGTGTAGATCGCGTCGAAGACGATGAACAGGTTGAGGTCGACCTTGCTGAGGTTCATGGCGCCGCTCTTTGTTGGAATTATTGGCCGATCATATATCGGTTATGAATGTTTATACACGCGGAAAATAGACTAGGTAGATTGAGGCTTGCTGCTCTAGGCTCTGCCCATGTCCTTTGAACCATGAAGGTAGCCCTGATGGATTTCGCCTATTCGCCCAAGGTCCAGGCACTGCGTGAGCGCGTCACTGCGTTCATGGATGCCTACGTCTACCCTGCTGAGCCGGTGTTCGAGCGCCAAGTCGCCGAGGGCGACCGCTGGCAGCCCACCGCGATCATGGAAGAGCTCAAGGCCAAGGCCCGTGCCGAGGGCCTCTGGAACCTGTTCCTGCCCGAGTCGGAATATGGTGCAGGCCTGAGCAACCTGGAATACGCGCCGTTGGCCGAAACCATGGGCCGTTCGCTGCTGGGGCCCGAGCCGTTCAACTGTTCCGCGCCAGACACCGGAAACATGGAAGTGCTGGTGCGCTACGGCAGCGAAGCGCAGAAGCGCCAGTGGCTGGAGCCGCTGCTGCACGGCGAGATTCGATCCGCCTTTGCCATGACTGAACCCGATGTGGCGTCGTCGGACGCTACCAACATGGCCGCCACCGCTGTGCGCGACGGTGACGAGTGGGTGATCAACGGCCGTAAATGGTGGACGTCCGGTGCCTGCGACCCGCGCTGCAAGGTGATGATCTTCATGGGCTTGTCCAACCCCGACGGGCCGCGCCACCAGCAGCATTCGATGGTGCTGGTACCCACCGACACCCCGGGGGTGAAAATCGTGCGCCCGCTGCCGGTGTTCGGCTACGACGACGCCCCCCATGGCCACGCTGAAGTGCTGTTCGAGAACGTGCGGGTGCCGTACGAAAACGTCCTGCTCGGCGAAGGCCGTGGTTTTGAAATTGCCCAGGGGCGCCTGGGCCCAGGGCGCATTCACCATTGCATGCGCTCCATTGGCATGGCTGAGCGGGCGTTGGAGCTGATGTGTAAACGCTCGGTAGCGCGCACGGCCTTTGGTAAACCGCTGGCACGGCTGGGCGGCAACGTCGACAAGATCGCCGACTCGCGCATGGAAATCGACATGGCCCGCCTGTTGACCCTCAAAGCCGCCTACATGATGGACACCGTGGGCAACAAGGTGGCCCGCAGCGAAATCGCACAAATCAAGGTGGTGGCGCCCAACGTGGCCTTGAAGGTGATCGACCGGGCCATTCAGATGCATGGAGGGGCAGGGGTGAGCGGAGACTTCCCGCTGGCGTACATGTATGCGATGCAGCGTACCCTGCGCCTGGCGGACGGGCCGGATGAGGTGCACCGCGCGGCGATCGGCAAGTACGAAATCGGCAAGTACGTGCCAGCACAGATGTTGCACAGCGGGCGGTGAGTGCATTCACCGCCGCGCCTGCGCAGGTCACTGTGTTTTCAGGTCGACCACCAGGTCCTTGGCGGCCTTGGTCGCCAACACGCTCATGAGCTTGCTCATTTCATCCTGTCGGCCAACGCCTGCTTCGGTGCCGCTCCCCATCATCACCGTCGGCACCGGGGCCTTCGCCGCAGCCTCGGCCCAGGCGCGGTTGATCTGCACCAGTGCGTCGAGTTTTGTTTGTAGCGCTCCGTCTGCCTTGATCGAGGCCTCGCGGGCATAGGCTTCGGCATCGGCGGTGATCTTGGTGGCCTCGGCGTTTACGCGGGCCTTGTCACGCAGCAGCTCGGCGGTCTGGTTGTCGATTTCTGCCCGGCGCTTCTCTCGCTCGGCGTTGATCAACGTCAGTTGCTTCTCTGTTTCGGCCTGAGTGGTACGTTCTATTTGCTGGCGAAGGCTTTCCTGGCGCTTGGCCTCGACGTCTTTGGCACCGCGAGCGGACACCAACTGTTTTTCTTCTTCTTCCTTGAGCCGATTCTGGCGCGCCACGACAAGTTCGGCCAATGCCTCCTGCACCCGCCTCATCCGTTCCCGGTACTGGGGGTTGGGGTCGATGTTCATAACCCGTGCGTCCACGACTTCAACACCAAACAGGCGGAACTGTTGCAGTTTGCGCACCTCCTGGCCGTCCTTGTCGAGCCTCTTTTCGATGACGAAGCGGGTAGCGCTGTTGTCGCCATAGCTGCCTTGCTCGGTACCGGCCTGGAGGATGGCTGTTTGTGCGGGGTGGCTTTCGCGTTGTATACGGATTTCCTTGCGGCTGGTCAGGTACAGGCCGTTGCCCAGCTGGTTCTCGAACTCCGCGCCGAAATGGCTGCGGTTGCCGGCGTAGTAGTCATCGGCGCTCATCAGCGAGGCAGTGGCCTGCAGGGTTTCCTTGATGGCCGGCACTAACGCGCGTTGCAGGAAATTGTCAGGCGTACGGTACTCCTGGGCGATCTTCAGAAAGGCATCGCCCGTGGGTAGGCGGAACTGGGTGCTGAACTCGGCTTTGGCATCGACGTTGCCCAGAAACACGACAGGCAGTTTGTCCAGGGTCACCGAAGGATGGCCGCCGCGGTCGTCCGGGTTGTCGTCTTGCAGTTCCGATTGCACGCCGATGGTACGGCGCCAAACCGTGCTGCGGCCAAACCACCGGGTGGCGTAACCGACATCATCGACCACTTTCTCTTCACCAAAGAGAGTACGGACGTGGGTCATCTGGCCTGCTTCGTTGTAGAAATAGACGCCGTTGAAAAGCACGACCAACGCTCCCACAGCGAGCAATGGAAGGGCAATGGCGGCAATGAGCTTGCGGTTGACGCGCAGTTGGGTGAGGTCTGGAACGGTAAGGTTTTGCATGAGGCACTCCGTGTGCAGGGAGCGCGCATGCTGGCTAATAGGGAAGTAGTACTACAATCAGCCAAATCCGTTTGGCTTTGTAGGAAAGTTCGATTGCCACGCCGCGGTGATTCAGGCGCGCAACTCGGGGTCTGTTTCCTTGGCCAGTTTTGCCGTGCCATCGCTGGGCAGAGGCACTGCATCAACGGCCGGTTTTTCATTCCGTGTCTTGATCAACGAAACCAGCACGCCGCCCAGCAACAGCCCGAACGTCACCCCCAGCGACAGCAATGCAGGCACCTTGCCCACCATGCCGTGGTAGAAAATCTTGCAGCCGATGAAGATCAGCACCAATGCCAGCGCATATTTGAGGTACACGAAGCGGTGCATCAAGGCCGACAGGGCGAAGTACAGCGAGCGCAGGCCTAGGATGGCGAAGATGTTTGACGTGTAGACGATGAACGGGTCCTGGGTGATGGCGAAGATCGCCGGCACGCTGTCGACGGCGAACACCAGGTCGGCCAGCTCGATCAGTACCAGCGCCAAAAACAGTGGCGTGGCGTAGCGCAGAGCTTTGCTTTCGCCAGGCGGGGTCAGGCGCACGAAGAAGTGTGAACCGTGGATCTGGTCGGTCACCCGCATGTGTCGGCGGACGAACTTGAGTATCGGGTTGTTGGCCAGGTCCGGGTGGCTGTCTTCTTTCGACAGCGCCATCTTCACCCCGGTAAACAGCAGGAAGGCGCCGAACAGGTACAACACCCAGGCAAAGTTCTGCACCAGCGCCGCGCCCACGCCAATCATGATGGCGCGCAGGAACACCACGCCGAGGATGCCCCAGAACAGCACCCGGTGCTGGTAGCGGCGGGGGATGGCGAAGAAGCCGAAGATCATCGCCATGACGAAGACGTTGTCCATCGACAACGACTGTTCGACCAGGAAGCCTGTATAGAACTCCAGCGCCGACTGCGCGCCCAGTTCGTACCACACCCAAACGCCAAACAGCACGCCCACGCTGAAATAGCCCGAGTACAGCAGCAGGCTTTCGCGCATTTCGATTTCGCGGTCTTCGCGGTGCAGCACGCCCAGGTCGAGTACCAGCAAACCGATGACGATGGCCATGAACACCAGCCACAACCAAGTGCTGGTGCCGAGGAATGGGGAAGTTAAAAATGCGTGCAGAGCTGTCATGAGCCCCTCCTTTGATGTCGACGTTGCAAGGCAACAGTGATCCGACATGGCGGCCTGGCAGCCGTCAGAGGGGCCCGGTATCACATGTGTTTGAGCCTAGACCCGTTTCCCGGTGACGCCGAATGCAGAGCTGTTACATTTCTTTGCACAGACCCCCCTCAGTAAACCCAGACTTCGACCCGCCGGTTACGCAAGCGCCCCTGCTCCAGATCGTTACCGGCCACGGGCAGCTCATCCCCCATGCCCGTCACTTCAAGCACTTCCACGCCGTTACGCGCCAGTTCCCGGCGCACCGCCTGAGCCCGCAGGCGCGAGAGCAGTGCCGCGCGCCCCGGGGTTTCCTTGGGGTCGCCGAACCCCACCAGCACTGCCTTGCTTTGCAGCTTGCCGGCCTGGCGCAGGTAGTCGGCCACCCGTTGCACGTCACGCAAGGCCTTGTTGTCGAGGTTGGCGCTGCCTTCCTGAAAACGGAAGTTCACGCTCAGGCGCTGGGCCTGTTGGGCAAGGTTGCGGTAGCGGGGCGGCATGTCGCTTTGCGGGGCAACCGCCAGTGCGTTCACTTGCTGTGAAACGAACCCTTGCGCAGCGACGATAGACTGGCCGGCCGGGCTCTGGGCAAACTCGGCAAGTGCCTTGGCCTGGGGCTTTGCATTGGCCGGCAGGTAGAAGTACAGGCGCCGCGACAGTGGGTAATCCTCGCTGGCCACCAGCGCGCGTTCCGGCAGCATGGCGGGCGCATCCCCTTCGGCCACGGCCAGCACCTTGGCCCCGTGCACGGCTGCCAGGCTACTGAAGCCGATCCCCTGTCTATCGGCGCTGACGCGTTCGGCCAGTTCGTCGCTGGCCTCGAAGCGTTGCGCGTTGCTGGCCAGTTCGCCATGGTGCGGCTCCAGCACCAATGCCTTGAACGTTTCGAAAGTACCGGAACGGTCGTCGCGGGCATACAGGTGAATGGCACCACCGGCGACACCGAGTTGTTCCCAGCGCTGCACCTGCCCGGAGAACACCTGCGCCAGTTGCCGGGTGGTCAGCTGTGGCAGGGGGTTGTCCGGGTGGACGATGACAGCCACGCCGTCCAGCCCGATGACCTGCTCGGCGCTGGCCGCCCGCAGGTCGCCAAGGGCCTTCAGTTGGCGGGCCTCGGCGTCGCTGATGGGGCGTGAGGCCGCCGCCAGGTCAGCCTCACCACTGCCTAAAGCGGAAAAGCCGGTGCTCGACCCATGCGCGGCAATGTCGATGCGCAGCGGCTGGCCCTGGCTGTCGCGGGCATTGATCACCGTCTCGTTGGCCTGCGCGCCCGGGCTCTGTTCGATGGCGGTGGCCTGTTGCGCCCAGAGTTGCCCCTGGACCAAGGCGGGCAGCAAGGCGGCACCAATGGTATTGGAACCCTGGATGCGCAGGTGAACGGCGTCGGCCAGTGCGGCCATCGGCAGCAGCAACATGAGTACGGGGAGCAGGCGGCGCATGCCGGGTAACCTTTGGCACAAAGTTGCCCGGCAGATTACGACGGTTGCGTGACATAAATGTTAAAGGCCTGCTCCGTACCGGGCCTTCATGAATGGGGCGCCTGCCGAGGGGCGGCACCGTTGGCAAACTCCGGCTTCAAGTGCCCCTGGTCATCCAGCAGATAGGCATCCATCACCTCACGCACCACCGGCCCCGCCACCCGGCCACCGGCCTCACCGTTCTCGATCATCACCGCCACCACCACGCTCGGGTGGTCGGCGGGAGCAAAACCGACGAACAGGGCGTTGTCGCGGTGCCGTTCGAGGGTTTTGTTGCGGTTGTAGCGCTCGCCTTGCTTGATTGCCACCACCTGCGCCGTGCCGCTCTTGCCGGCAATGCGGTACTGCGCGCCAGCGGCGGCAGCACGGGCGATGCCGCGCGGGTCGTGCATGACCATCTGCATGCCTTGGCTGACCTGGTCCCAGGCATGGCGGTCATGCAGCACGATGTCGGGCATCGGGTTGGGGTCGACCGGGGCCTGGCCGCCCACGGTCATGGCCAGGTGTGGGCGGTGCCACACCCCTTTGCTCGCCAGCAGGCTGGTGGCCTGGGCCAGTTGCAGCGGGGTGACCTGCATGTAGCCCTGGCCGATACCCAGAATCAGCGTTTCGCCGGGGAACCAGGCCTGGCGCCGGGTAGCGCGCTTCCATTGTGCCGATGGCATCAGGCCCGGAGCCTCTTCGAACATGTCCAGCGACACCCGTTGGCCCAGGCCGAATTCGGCCATGTAGTCATGCAGGCGCTCGATGCCCAGCTTGTGCGCCAGGTCGTAGAAGTAGGTGTCGTTGGAGCGCATGATGGCGGTGTACATGTCCACCCAGCCGTCGCCGCTGCGGTTCCAGTTGCGGTATTTGTGGTCGTAGTTGGGCAGCTCGTAGTAGCCGGGGTCGAACACGCGGCTGCCGGGGGTGATCACACCGCTGTCGAGGCCGGCGATGGCCACTTCCGGCTTGACCGTCGAGCCGGGCGCGTACAGGCCGCGCAGCACGCGGTTGAACAGCGGACGGTCGATGGAATCGCGCAGGGCGGCATATTGCTTGAAGCTGATGCCTTTGACGAACAGGTTGGGGTCGAAGCTGGGGTTGCTGACCATGGCCAGCACGTCGCCATTGGTCGGGTCCAGCACCACCACGGCGCCACGGCGGTCGCCCAGGGCTTTTTCGGCGGCCACCTGCAGGTGGGCATCCAGGCTCAGGACGATGTCCTGGCCCGGGGTGGGGGCCTTGTGATTGAGCACGCGCATCACCCGGCCCTGGGCGTTGGTTTCGACTTCCTCGTAGCCCACATGGCCGTGCAGCTGGCTTTCGTAGAAGTGTTCGATGCCGGTCTTGCCGATCGACTGGGTGCCACGGTATTCGGTGTTGTCGAGGGTCTTGGCTTCTTTTTCGTTGATGCGCCCCACGTAGCCCACCGAGTGGGCAAAGTGCTCGGCCAACGGGTACTCGCGGATGAACTGAGGCTCTACGTCCAGCCCTGGCAGGCGGAACTGGTTCACGGCAATCAGGGCGATCTGCTCTTCGGTCAAACCCACCATCAAGGTAACCGGCTCGAACGGTTTGCGGCCACGGCGCAGGTCTTTGTCGAATTGTGTGCGGTCGTCCTCGCCCAAGCCAAGAATTCGGGTGAGGGTATCGAGCACCTTGGCCGAGTCGCCAGCGCGCTCGCGGGTCATGGTCAGGTCGAAGCTGGGCTTGTTGTCGGCCAGCACCACGCCATTGCGGTCGTAGATCAGCCCACGCTCGGGCGCGATGGGCAGCACGTGCACGCGGTTGTTTTCCGACACGGCGGTTTGCTGGTCGTGCTGCAGCACCTGAAGCACATAGAGGCGGCCGATGAGCACGGCAACCAGGCTGAACACCAAAGCGGCGCAGGCCAGCAGCCGGCGGTTGACCAGGTGTTTTTCCTTTTCGTGGTCCTTGAGGGGGATGGGTTGGGGCATGGGGGCTCTGGGCGGTCGCGGTAGGGCTGGGCGAGGGCTTCGCCCTCGTTTCGCGACACAAGGCCGCTCCCACTGGAATCACGCGATCCCTGTGGGAGCGGCCTTGTGTCGCGAAAGGGCCGCGCAGCGGCCCCAGGGGCCGGCGATGCTACGCAACCCCGCTGCAGGGCTCAAGGCAAGCCGCGACTGGCGCAAGCCAGCAGGGGCCGGTTGCCCCCGCCGTCAGTACGCTTACAGCGAATATGAAGATTTGTTCATGCACCTTCAGAATTGCCAGCGGGCACTGGCCACCAAATTGCGCGGCTCGCCGTAGGACCCGGAGCTGAACGTGCCCAATCCGTCGTAGTACTTCTTGTCGAACAGGTTGTTCAGGTTCAGGCCGACGTTCAGGTGTTGGTTGACCGCGTAGTTGGCCAGCAGCCCCACCACGCCAAAGTCACGCTGATGCGCCTTGGTCCCGAAGTCTTCGTTATAGGCATAGATGTCGCTCTGCCAGGTCATGTTGCCGCCGACCGTCAGCTGGCTCCAGTTGCCCGGCAACCGGTAGGTGGTGGCCAGTTTGAACAGGTTCATCGGCTGGTTGGTTTCCACACGGTTGCCGTCCTTGTCGTGGGATTCGCGGTAGGTGTAGCCGCCGAATACCTTCCAGCCTGGCAGCACTTCGCCCGAAATCTCGGTTTCGATGCCGCGCGTGGTGGTGCCGGCAATTGCCCGGTAGATTTCCTGTGGGCCACTGTCGTCGACCAGTTGCGGGGTGTTCTTCTGCTTGACCTCGAACAGTGCCGCGCTGGCATTCAGGGCGCCGTCGTAGAATTCGCCCTTGATGCCGATCTCGTAGTTGTCACCTTCCAGCGGGTCGAGGGAGGTGTTGCTGGCGGTCTTGTAGTAGGTCTGCGGCAGGAAGATCTGCGTCCAGCTGGCGTACACCGAATAAGTGTCGTTCAGGTCCAGCACCACGCCGGCATAGGGGGTGACCACGCCGGACTTTTTGGTACGGTCGCGGGCGGTAACTTCACCGGTCAGGTCGTCGCTGCTGTCGTCCTTCTGGTTCCACCAGCTGACGCGGCTGCCGAGGATGATCGACAGCGGGTCGTAGGGCTTGAGCCGCACGGCGGCGTAGACACCGGACTGGCTCAGACGCGACAGGCTTTCTTCGGTCTTGGCCAGGTGCGGTTTGCCGTGGGGGTCGCCGTCCCATTGGTAGATATTGTCCACCGCCGGGAAACCGCGTTCGTAGGTGGGGTAGTTGAGGTGGGTGTAGGCCAGGTTGCTGCCGACCACCAGTTCGTGTTCCCGGCCGCCGAGCTGGAAAGGGCCGGTGGCATACAGGTCGAGGTTGTCCTGGGTCTGATAGCTGTCGAGGCGGTTGATGTACATCGACACGCCGCTGCCGGTTGCCGGGTCGGGCGTGCCGGCGCTGGCCGAACCGGTGACGCCGCGGCGGTAGGCGTACTGGTGGCTGTAGGCGGCTTTCAGGCTCCAGTCGTTGGCCAGGGTGTGTTCCAGCTGGGCGGTGAGGTTGTATTGGCTGTTGTTCAGGTAGCTCCAGCGCGCCGCAGGGTTGAACGAGCGGGAGAAGTTCGTGCTGCTGCCATCGTTGTTGAACAGTGGAATGTGCCCGAAGCTGACGCCGTCTGCGTTGTTGTTCTGGTAGTCCAGGCTCAGGCGCAGCAGGGTGCTTTCGCTGAGGTCGATGTCCAGTGCGCCGTACATCACGCGCTTGTCGGTCTTGTACCAGTCGACGTAGGAATTGGCCGTCTCATACACGCTCACCAGCCGGCCACGGATGGTGCCGGCCTCGGTCAACGGCCCGGACACATCGGCCTCGGTCCGGTACCGGTCCCACGCGCCGACTTCACCGGCCACGCTCGCCTGGAAGGCCTCCGTCGGCCGTTTGCGCACCAGGTTCAGGGTGGCCGAGGGTGTGCCTGCACCACTGAGCAAGCCGGTGGCGCCTCGCACCACTTCGACACGGTCATAGATGGCCATGTCGGCCAGGGTGCTGGTGAATTGCTGGGATTCGTTGGCGATTTGCGCCGGAATGCCATCGTACTGGAAGTTCTGGATCTGGAAGCCGCGGGCGTAGAAGGTGTAGCGCTCGCTGTCGCGGTGGTTGCTGGACAGGCCCGGGGTGAACTTGACCACGTCGTCGATCGAGGCCAGGTGGTGGTCGTCCATGACCTGGCGGGTCACCACACTCACCGATTGCGGCGTTTCGCGCAGCGACAGGCCCAGCTTGGTGGCGGTGCGGGCCTGGCCGGTGGTGTAGGCCCCCGTGTGTTCGGTGGTTTCGCCCAGGCTGCTGCCGACCACGCTGGTGGCGCCCAGTTGCACGGCGTTGCCGGTAGCCGACTCCATCAGCACATAGGCGCCGGCTTGCGTGGCGGCTGCCGTTAGGCCGGTGCCTGCCAGCAGGGTGGCGAAGCCCTGTTCGACGCTGTAGGTGCCTTTGAGGCCTGGGCTTTGCTTGCCGGCGGTCAGCCCCGCGTCGAAAGACAGTACGACCCCGGCCTGATTGGCGAAACGGCCCAGCACGGCACTCAGCGCCCCGGCGTCGATGGCGTAAGCCTGCTGCTGGCTGGCGGCCTGCACCAGCGCGGTGCCGGGTAGCAAGGGTTCGAGCAGGGTGAGCGAGGCGCCCAGCAGGGCGAATTTGAAGGTGGAAGGCATGCGGGCTCCTGAGCCTGGCGTTGGCATTATCGATGTTGTTGCCAGGGAGGCGGATGAGCGCGGCGAAATCGACAACGGTGATGCAAATTTTTTGCGGCGGGCTTAAACGGGCGATTCGACGGCCTCCAGGCGCGTCCAGAAGCGGGTATGCCGCGACAGCCGCACCGGCAGCGAGCGGGCGATGGTGGCCAGCGTCAGGTCGATGTCGGTGAGTGAATAGGCACCGGATACGCGAAGCTGCCCCACATTGGCCGCGCAGCCCAGGTAACCGCTGCGGTAGCGCTGCAACTCGTCGATCAGACGGTCTAGCCGCCAGTCGTCGACTACCAGCCGGCCTTCGGTCCAGGCATCGTCGGTCGTTGCCAAGGGAGCGTGTTGCAGTACCCGCTGGCTGTCGAACGTCACGCTGTGGCCGCTGTTGATGGCCTGCTCGTCGCCCTGGCTGCCTCGTGGCCGGATGGCAACGGCATCCTGGAACACGCTGGTGCGCGTGACGCCTTCGTACTGGCGAACGCTGAAGCGGGTGCCCAGGGCTCTTGTAACACCTTGGGCGCTGCTGACCAGGAAGGGGCGTGGGTCGTGGGCGGTTTCGACATAAATCTCGCCCGCCTGCAGATGCAGCATGCGGGCATTGGCGGTGAACGCGATGTCGACCGCACTGGCCGTGTTGAGGATCAGCTGGCTGCCGTCGTTCAGGGTCAGGCGCCGTTGTTCCCCTACGGCCGTGCGTTGATCGGCCAGCCACACAGGCGCGTCGCGGTAACCGCGCCAGCCCAGTGCACCGAGGCCGACGCCCAGCACCAACCCTTTGAGCAGCATCCGCCGCTGGTGCGCCATGCCCTGAAGGCCTGCGCGTTCGAGCACGCCATAGCCCAGCGCGCCCTGGGCTTTGCCCATGCGTGCCTGAAGCATTGCGACCTGTTGCCAGGCCCACTGGTGGTGCGGGTCGGCGTTGTGCCAGGCCTGCCATTGCTGTTGCAGGCGCGGGTCTTGCGGGGCCTCGCCCAGGCGCGCGAACCAATGGGCGGCAGCGCTCAGCGCCTGGCGCTGTGGCGAGGTGTTCACTGGCCATGCTCCAGCGCGAACAGCAGGCAATGCTCGGTGGCACGGGCGATGTACTTGGTTACCGAGCTGACCGACACACCCATCTGTTCGGCGATGGCCTTGTAGCCCAGGCCGCGCAGTTGCGACAGCAAAAAGGCCTGCTTCACCTTGCTGCCCAGGCCATCGAGCATGGCGTCGAGTGCCTGCAGCGTTTCCACCAGCACCCAGCGTTCCTCCGGGGAAATCGCATACTGCTCGGGCTGCTCGGCCAGCAAGTCCAGGTATGCCTGCTCCAGTGCCCGCCGGCGGAAACTGTCGATCATCACCCGACGCGCCATGGTCACCAGAAAGTGCCGAGGCTCGCGCAGCTCGCTGATCAAGGGCTGGCTGCGGTCGGCCAGCAGCACACGGATGAACGTGTCCTGGGCGAGGTCGGCGGCCTGCTGCGAGCACCGCAGGCGTGCACGCAGCCAGTTCACCAGCCAGCCGTGGTGGTTGCCGTAGAGGTGGGCGATGCCGCAAGAGGAGGAGGTTGGGCGAGGCATGGCTAAATGCGCACTAATGAGAATCAGTCGCAATGTATGTGAATCGGAAACATTCGGCAACGGTCCGAGTGTTAAGATGGTGGGCCTGCCAGCGGTGCAAAGCAGCTCGGCGACAGGAGGGCTCGATGGCAGATCAGGTTGATTACAGGCGCAACAGCGAAATCCCCGGGCTTGTCCTGAGCGAGGGGCGGTTTTCCAGTTTTCGCTTTGATCGGCACTTTCACCTGGACTACCACATCGGGCTGATCACCGATGGCGTGCAGCGCCAGGGCATCCATGGCGAGTCGGTGCTGCTGACGCCGGGCACCATCCAGCTGATGCCGCCTGGCGAGATGCACGATGGGTTCAGTGCAGGTGATGCCTCCTACACCTTGAAGACCTTTCGGGTGTCGGCCGAACTGCTGAGCGGAGTGACCGAAGCCTTGGTCGGGCAGGACCGCTTCGCGGCGATGGGTGGGGCCGTGCTGCAGGATGCGCAGCTGTCGGCGCAGTTGGCCCTGTTGCACCGCGCATTGGGGGAGGGCGGCGACCCACTGATGATCGAATCGCAGTGGCTCGTGCTGCTGGCCCGGCTGTTCAGCCAGGCCCGCATGCTCAAGCCGCAGTTCGTCCCGGGGACGCTGACGAGCGTGCAATGGCAGCGGGTACGTGATTACTGCAACGCGCACCTGTGCGACAAGATTACCCTGGAAGCACTGGCCGCCCTGTGCGGGCTGGAGCGCTTCCAGTTTCTGAAACTGTTCAAACGCACGGTGGGCATGACGCCCCACGCCTGGCTGGTGCGCCTGCGCCTGGAGCGGGCGTGCGTGCTGTTGAGCCGCACCCGTTGGGAGTTGACCCGCGTGGCGCAGGAGGTCGGGTTCTACGACCAGAGCCACTTCAACCGCGCATTCAAGCAGGCGTTTGGCGTTGCGCCGTCGCGTTATTGATCGTCAATTTTTTACAAGTGCACGGCAAGGCCACGGCTTAACCTCTCGTTTATCGAACCAACCGGAGATTGACCGTGGACTATGTGCCTCAATTGTTGACCATTGCTGCCGTGATGCTGCTGGCCTGCATCAGCCCAGGGCCTGATTTCATTGCCGTGACCTCCAATGCACTGGCCAGCCGCAAACGCGGGCTGGGTGTCGCGCTGGGCACCGCTGCGGGCATCGTGGTGTGGGCGCTGCTGGCGATGGTAGGCCTTGGCGTGTTGCTGACCAAGCTGGCCTGGCTGTACGACGTCATTCGCGTGGCCGGCGTGTGCTACCTGCTGTACCTCGGCATCAAGATGCTGCTGGGGGCGCGCAAGCCGAGCCAGGCCCTGGCCATCGACACGGCGGCCAACACCTCCACCTCGGCACCGCGCGTGGGCTTTCTGGTCAGCATGACCAACCCCAAGGCGGCAGCGTTCTTCGGCAGCTTCTTCATCACCGTGCTGCCACCCCATGCACCCGTCTGGGTGCTGGGCGCGGCAGTGGTGGTGGTGGCCGCGGTGGCGCTGGCCTGGTTCTCGGCGCTGGCGCTGATGTTCTCCACCAACCGGGTGCGCGCGGCCTATGCTGGCCTGCGCAGGCCGATTGATGCGTTACTGGGCGCCGCCCTCGTGGGCCTGGGCGTGCACCTGGCGGTCAGCCGCTGAAGCGCGCTCGTCATCATGTAGGGAAATGCGTGAAGTTTCCGGCAGTGCCAAGCCGCCCACCAGCGCAACCAGTGCAATCACCACCAGGTAGAACGCTGGCGCGAGGCTGCTGCCGGTTTGCCCGATCAACCAGGTGGCCACCAGTGGCGCGGTGCCACCGAACAGCGTGTAGGCCACGTTGTAGGTGATAGCCGAGGCGGTGTAGCGGGTGCGGGTAGGGAAACTTTCCGACAGCAGTGCGGCGGTGACCACGCCGCTGCACAGCGCGCCCACGGCCAGCAGGATTACCCCCAGCAGCGCGCCGGACATCGAACCGGAACTGGCCAGCCAGTAAGCGGGGAACACGCAGACCATCACCCACAGGCAGGTAAAGCCGATGGTCTTGCGCCGCCCGACGCGGTCCGAGAATGCCCCGGCCAGTGGGCAACCCACTGCAGCGAATAGCAGCGCCACGGTGGTTACCAGCAGCGACTGGGCGCGCGTGAGGTTGCCGACCAGCTGCAGGTAGGTGGCGAAGTAGGTGGTGAACATGTAAAACGACAACGCCGTGAGCGAGATGAACGCGCCCAGGTTGCGGATGGTGCGGCCGTGGTGGCGCAGGGTGTCCTTGAGCGGCGAATGTTCATGTTCCTTGCCCTGGGCGATGGCCTCGCGAAAGGCCGGGGTTTCTTCCATGCGCCAGCGCAGGTACAAACCGACCAGCCCGAGCGGCGCAGCTACCAGAAACGGCACACGCCAGCCCCACGCGGCCATGGCGTCGGCCGACAGGCTGGCTTCAAGGCCATAGGCAATCACTGCCGCGCAGGCGAATGCCGAGAACGTCGAGACGGGGACGAAACTGCCATAGAACGCGCGCTTGCCCTTTGGGGCGTGTTCCATCAGGTATGCGCAGGCACCGGCGTATTCGCCACCGGCGGAGAAGCCCTGCAGGCAGCGCGCCAGGGTAAGCAGTACCGGTGCGGCAATGCCGATGCTGGCGTAGGTCGGCAGCAAGCCGATCAGGGTGGTGGAGCCAGCCATCAGCAGGATGGTCATCGACAGCACGCGCTTGCGCCCGAGGCGGTCGCCCAAGGCCCCGAACACGATGCCGCCCAAGGGCCGCAAGGCGAAGGCCACGGCAAACACGGCAAAGGTCTTGAGCAGGCCCACGCTGGGGTCTTCGCTGGCAAAGAACTGCGTGGCGATCAGCGTTGCCAGAAAGCCGTACACGGCAAAGTCAAACCATTCGACAAAGTTGCCGATGGCCGAAGCGGCGATGACCCGGCGCAGGGTAGCGGGTGATACCTCATGAGATGCGGACATACGGAAGCTCTCCGGTTTCCATAGGCAGCCTGGTTGGACGTGAGGCGGTCCTGCCGCGTCATCGTTGTTATGGCTGCCAGTAGAGCCGGTGAGGCGCAGGCGTGCATCCTCGTGGGCGACCTCGGGATATCTGTTACCAACCTGCGCCGGCCCTTTCGTGGGGCAAGCAACCCCGACGCTTACGCAACCTTTGTAGGAGCGGATTCATCCGCGATGCAGGCGACGCGGCAGATGGCACCGGCTTCGCCGGTGATCGCGGCTAAAGCCGCTCCTACAGGCAAAACAGTTACCTGCCCTGCGAAGAGGCCCTAAGGCCGCCCGACCCGCCAGGGCGCGTAATCCAGCACGCTATCGCCCTGGCCGCCCGTGGCAAACCCCGGCATCTGGCTCAGGTCCAGCGCCATGCAGCGCTGGGTCAGCCGCGCCTGCAACTCGCCCTCCAGGCGGAAGGCATCTTTGCGCAGCGGGTGCGGATACAACTGCACCAGGCAGCCGTCCACCTTGCCTTGGGCATTGGCCTGATAGTTGACCATGGCCATGCCGATGCTATTAACCGGCTGGTCGCGCAACAGGTGCTGCCAGAGGAACTGTTTGCGTGCGTTGTACTGCCCGCGTTCTGTTTGCAGACTTTGGGTTTCACCCGGCAGCATCAGGTAAATCGGCGCAACGACCGTGAGCGTACCGTCTTCATCGAACAGCTGCGCCGGTGCCTCGGGGTAGACGGTTTTCCAGCACTGGGTTTCGACGAACTGGTTGAGCGCTTCGTAGTTGGACGCAACGAACCCGGCAGGCAACTGCTGCTCGTATTTCAGCGGCGCGCGCCGGGCCTTGCAGGCGACGGGCGCGAATGTGCGGTCGAGCTTGAGGGTGAGCAGCACCACGCCCAGGTGTTCATCGGTATCGGCGGTGGTGATGCTGTGGTACAGCGCCCGCTGCATGTCGTTGGTGAAGGTTTTGAAGGCTTGCTCATCGACGGCGGGTTGGCTGCGCTGCTGGCAACCGGCCAAGGCAGCCAGGGTGGCGAGCAGGGTAAAGGGCAACAGACGGGGCACGACAACATCCTTGTACGGTGGGGCTTGAGACAGCGCAGCAATCTACACCGAAAACACCACCCCTGTACGCGACGCCGCGTTGCGAATATGTAACTGCATGGCCTTTTGTGCACCGGTTTGGGAGCGCTGGGCCAGTGCACGCAGGATCTTGCGGTGTTCCTGCCACGTTTCCATGGCCCGCTCTGGCCGAATGAACGGTAGCTTCTGGCTCTCCAGGAATATCTCCTGGCTGGTGGTGATCACCTGCAGCATCGCGTGGTTGCCGCACGCTTGCAGCAACTGCTGGTGAAAGGCGAAGTCCAGCCGTGCCGCGGCCTCGAAGTTGCCGGCCTGCAACTCGCGGCGCATGGCCCCGACGTTGGCTTCCAGGCGGTCGAGGTCATCTGCCGTCAACGCCAGCGCCGCCTGCCCGGCGGCAAAGCCTTCCAGGGCGTAGCGCAGCTGGAACGTGTCGCTGGCCGACACCTGTTCGGCATAGGGCCAGGCAAACCCGGTGGGGGCGGGTGCCTGCACGAACACGCCTTTGCCCGGCTGCACGCTGACCAGCCCCAACGCACTGAGCGACGACAGTGCTTCGCGCAGCGACGCGCGGCTCACCCCCAATTGTTCGGCCAGGTCGCGCTGCGAGGGCAGGGCGTCGCCGGGTTGGTAACCACCTTCTTCGATCAGCTTGCGGATGCTGTGCAAGGCCTGTTCGGGGACGGCGCGGGGGAGTGTGTCGAGCATGCTGTTCAGACCGGTCGGAGGGCTATGACCTTGGCTTTTTACGGTGATTGCGCCGTGCTGGCAAGTGTTGCTCCGTGCTGGCGCAGGCCCTGGGCCTGGTGCACGAAAGCGGGGCGCAACGGGTGATTCGTTGCCGCGTGCGTACGGCAACTGTTCAGACCAGTAAGACCTTGCGCCAGCCGCGTTCGAGCGTTTTTGGCAGCACCTGAATCGATTCTGGCATGCCCCGTGCAATACCCCAGGCAACACCTACCCTGGATTTTCGCGAGGCCGTTCGATGAAGACTTTCCGCACCCTGTTCCTGGCCACCCTGTTCTGCGGCGGCGCGCTGGCCCTGCAAACCGCCCAGGCCGACGCTCTGGCCGACATCAGCGCCCGCGGCGTGCTGAAAGTGGCCGTGCCGCAGGACTTCCCGCCGTTCGGCTCGGTCGGCCCCGACCTCAAGCCGCGCGGCCTGGACATCGACACCGCGCAACTGCTGGCCGACAAACTCGGCGTGAAGCTGGCGCTGACCCCGGTCAACAGCACCAACCGCATCCCGTTCCTCACCACCGGCAAGGTTGACCTGGTGATCTCCAGCCTGGGCAAAAACCCCGAACGCGCCGCCGTCATCGACTTCTCGCGCCCTTATGCACCGTTCTACCTGGCCGTGTTCGGCCCCGCCGAAACCGACATCGCCAACATCGACGCGGTGGCCGGCAAGACCATCAGCGTGACCCGCGGCTCGATCGAAGACATGGAGCTGAGCGCCGTCGCCCCCAAGGGTGCTGTGATCAAACGCTTTGAAGACAACAACTCGACCATCGCCGCCTACCTGTCCGGCCAGGTCGAACTGATTGCCAGCGGCAGCGTGGTGATGGCCGCCATCGCCGAGAAAAACCCGGCCAAGGTGCCGGTGGTCAAGGTCAAACTCAAGGACTCGCCGGTGTACGTGGGCCTGGCCAAGAACGAGCCAGCGTTGCTGGACAAGGTCAACGCCACCCTGGAAGCCGCCAAGGCCGACGGCAGCCTCAACCGCAACGCCGAAAAATGGCTGAAGCAGCCGCTGCCGGCTGACCTCTGAGCCGCGCCTGGAGTTTGCCACGATGGCCTATGAATTCGACTTCGCCCCGGTGCTGGCCCAGGCCGACCTGTTGGTCAAAGGCGCCTGGTTCACCCTGCAGCTGACCGCCGTCGGCACGCTGCTGGGCGTGGCCATCGGCGTGATCGGCGCCGGTGTGCGCGCCTGGCGCGTGCGGCCGTTCGATGCGCTGTTCGGCCTGTACGTGGAGCTGATCCGCAACACGCCGTTCATCGTCCAGCTGTTCTTCATCTTCTTCGGCCTGCCGGCGCTGGGCATCCGCCTGACCGAGTGGCAGGCGGCGGTGCTGGCGATGGTGATCAACCTGGGGGCCTATTCCACCGAGATCATCCGCGCCGGTATCCAGGCCATCCCCAAGGGCCAGCTGGAAGCCGCTGCGGCGCTGGCCATGAGCCGCTTCGAGGCCTTCCGCCACGTGGTGCTGCAACCGGCGCTGGCCAAGGTGTGGCCGGCGCTGTCCAGTCAGATCGTGATCGTGATGCTCGGCTCGGCGGTGTGTTCGCAGATTGCCACCGAGGAATTGTCGTTTGCCGCCAACTTCATCCAGTCGCGTAACTTCCGCGCCTTTGAAACCTACCTGCTGACCACCGTGCTGTACCTGGTGATGGCAATCCTGCTGCGCCAGTTGCTGGCGTGGGTGGGGCAACGTTTGCTGATGGGGAGACGCTGATGGACTTTACCTTCTGGGACATCCTGCGCAACCTGTTGATCGGCCTGCAGTGGACGCTGCTGCTGTCGTTGGTGGCGTTTGTCTGCGGCGGCTTGGCCGGGTTGTTGCTGCTGGTGGCGCGGATTTCCGAAAGCCCTCTACTGCGCGGCCTGGCGCGGGGTTACATCGAGCTGTTCCAGGGCACGCCGTTGTTGATGCAGCTGTTCATGGTGTTTTTCGGCATCGCACTGTTCGGCATCGATGTGTCGGCGTGGATGGCTGCGGCCATCGCCCTGACGCTGTTTACCAGTGCATTCCTGGCCGAAATCTGGCGCGGCTGCGTAGAGTCGATCCCGCGTGGCCAGTGGGAGGCTTCCGGTAGCCTGGCGTTCAACCGCCTGGAGCAATTGCGCTACGTCATCCTGCCCCAGGCGCTGCGCATTGCCGTGGCACCGACCGTGGGCTTTTCCGTGCAGGTGGTCAAGGGCACGGCGGTGACCTCGATCATCGGTTTTACCGAACTGACCAAGACCGGCGGCATGCTGGCCAACGCCACCTTCGAGCCGTTCATGGTGTATGGCCTGGTTGCGCTCGGTTACTTCGTCCTTTGTTACCCGCTCTCGCTGAGCGCCCGTTACCTGGAAAGGAGGCTGCATGCCCCTGCTTAGAGTGTCCGCGTTGCACAAGTATTACGGCGACAACCATGTGCTCAAGGGCGTCGACCTGAGCATCGAGGAAGGCGAAGTGGTGGCCATCATCGGCCGCAGCGGCTCCGGCAAGAGCACCTTACTGCGCACCCTCAATGGCCTGGAATCGATCAGCGACGGTGTGATCGAAGTGGACGGCGAGTACCTGGACGCCAGCCGTGCCGACCTGCGCAGCCTGCGCCAGAAGGTGGGCATGGTGTTCCAGCAGTTCAACCTGTTCCCGCATCTGACCGTGGGCGAGAACGTGATGCTGGCGCCGCAGGTGGTGAAGAAGGCCGGCAAGGCCGAGGCGCAGCAATTGGCTGAGCAGATGCTGGCGCGGGTGGGGCTTGCGGACAAGTTCAACGCTTACCCGGATCAGCTGTCTGGTGGCCAGCAGCAGCGGGTGGCGATTGCCCGGGCGCTGGCGATGTCGCCCAAGGTGTTGCTGTGTGACGAGATCACCTCGGCGCTGGACCCGGAGCTGGTCAATGAAGTGTTGGGGGTGGTGCGCCAGCTGGCCAGCGAAGGCATGACGCTGATCATGGTGACCCACGAAATGCGCTTTGCGCGTGAGGTGGGCGACAAGCTGGTGTTCATGCACCAGGGCAAGGTGCATGAAGTGGGGCACCCGCGCGAGGTGTTCGCGGCACCGCAGACGACGGAGCTGGCGAACTTTATCGGGGCGGTGGGGTAGGTTCGGGCCGCCAGGGCGCCGCTGTCGCGCCGCATCGCGGATGAATCCGCTCCTACAGGGGTTGTGTTGCCCTTGTAGGAGCGGATTTATCCGCGATGCGCCGCGACAGCGGCGCCCGATCCATCAGAACCGCATATCCACCGCCACCTCGAACGTCCGTGGCGCCCCCATGTAGTACTGCAATCCGTACGCTTGCTTGGCATACACCTCATCCGTCAGGTTGCGCACGCGCCCGGTCACGGTGGTGTGCTCATCGACCCGGTAACGCGCAAAGGCCCCGAACAGGGTATAGGCCGGTGCCTTCAGCGTATTGGCATTGTCCGCATACACCGAACCCACATACCGCGAGTCCACCCCCGCCGACCACGCCGGTGTGAAGCTGTACGTCAGCCACAGGTTGGCCACATTGGCCGGCACGTTCACCGGCGCATTGCCCTTGCGTGACACCGACACGCCGTTGACGGCCTCGTTGAACGCATCATATTGCGCATCCACGTAGGCATAGTTGCCCTCGGCCAGCAGCTTGGGCGTTACCTG
This sequence comes from Pseudomonas sp. PSKL.D1, assembly GCF_028898945.1. Taxonomy (NCBI): domain Bacteria; kingdom Pseudomonadati; phylum Pseudomonadota; class Gammaproteobacteria; order Pseudomonadales; family Pseudomonadaceae; genus Pseudomonas; species Pseudomonas sp. PSKL.D1. Next base: position 3,497,288 of record NZ_CP118607.1, on the reverse strand, counting down.
CAAGCGCCCGGACAATTCGATGCCGCGAGAGGTCTGCTGCCCGGCCTGCACGGTGAGGTTGGGGTTGGCCGAGTCGCGCACGGCAAAGTCCTTGCGCACGATCTGGTACAGCGCCACGGTCGCCGCGCCGCGCCCTTCGAGGAAGTCGAACTTGCTGCCCACCTCCCACTGCTCGCCCTTGGACAGGTCGAACAGGCCGACGTTGGAGTACGTCGCCGCAGCCAGCGAACCGGCGGGTAGGTCGGCGGAGGTGCTGTATTGCGCGTACACGCTGGCCGATGGCGTCAAGGCGTAGGTCAGGCCGATGCGCCCGGACAGCGGCTCCCAGCGCCGTTCGAAATACGCCGGGGAGGTGGGTGTAACGGCGCCGTAGTTGGTGACCTGCATGTCCAGGTAGTCGTAACGCAGGGCGGTCAGCAGCGCCAGGCGTTCGGTGAGCTGCAGGCGGTTTTCGGCGAATACCGCGCGGTTGATGACTTCGTGGCGGCGTTGTTTGGTAAGGCCGCTGTTCACGCCCGGGATGTCGTAGAAGCTGCCGGGGTCAAAGTGGTCCGGGTCGACCACATCGGTCCAGCTACCGGAAGAGGGGTAGAGCGTCTGGCGCATGCGCGAGTAGTCCAGCCCCAGCGACCACCGGCTGGCCAGGCCGAACAGCGTATTGTCGTGACGCAGTTCGATGCGGTCACCCAGCACGTTCTGGTCATGCCGCTGCAGGTAGGGGCTGGCGCGCAGCACGTTGCCATCGCTTGTGTAGCTGTAGCGTTCGAGGTTGCGGTAATCGCGCTGGGCATTGTAGTGGTACAGGGTGTTTTGCAGGCTGGTGCTGTCGCTGACCCGGTAATCGAGGATCGAGCGCAGCCATCGCACTCGTTGCTCGTAACGGCCGTCGGCGACGTTGTAGTTCTCGAAACGGCGGCTTTTGTCGATCTTCATGGTGCTGCGCCCGGGCAGGATGGGCGAGCCCCAGTAGGGGCTGTCTTCGCTGTCTTGCTGGTACTCCAGGGCCAAGGTGTGGGTGAGGTCTGGCGTGAGGTCGCTGAGCAGTGAAAACGCCAGGCTGTCGGTTTGCCGTTCGTTGCGGTCGATGTAGCCGTTGCCATGGCCGCGGCTGAAATCCAGGCGCACGAAGTGGCGAGCGTCGGCGGGGTTGCTGGCCAGTGCCTGGTTGATGCCGAAGGCCACTTCCGAGTCGTCGTAGCTGCCGTAACGCACGCGCCCGTCGACGGTTTGCTGGTCGCGGCTGGCAAGCTTGGTGATGTAGTTGATCGAGCCGCCCACCGACCCTGCGCCATGCAGGAATGAAGACGGCCCGCCAATCAGCTCGACCCGGTCCAGCACCCAGGCGTCCACCGGGCGGGTGGCGCTGCTGTAGCCGAGGTTGATGCCGTTGTAGAGCTGGGTCACCTGGTTCTGGGTGAAGCCCCGGTAGCTGACGAAGCCACCAAAGCCCGGGTTGGCCGAGGCGTTGACGCCGGTCATGGCGTTGATCACGTCCTGGCTGTCCTTGGCATCGCGTGCTTCGATCACGCGGCGGTCCGACACGCTGACCGAGGCAGGCGTTTCGCGGGCAGTGAGGCCAAGCCGGGAGCCGGTGCGGATCGGCTCGTCCAGCTGCACGCCGGAGGGCGCCTCGCGTTCGCCGTCAATGGTGGTGGCAGTGAGTTCGACAGGGGCGTCGTTCGCCCAGGCATGGGTGCAGGTGCCCATCAGGAGCACCAGGGAAGTGTTGCGGAGCATGTTGTTGTGTCTTCCACGCAAAGGTCATGGCTGACCGGCCGCGCACGGCGGGGTCAGGCGAAATGAATGGCAGCTGCGGGGAAGCGGGTGGGGGAGGCGCGGGGGTTGAGCGCGGGGCGTTGATAACGGGGAGGCGGCTGTGCCCAACTGCGCACCACGACGGGCGAAGTGGCGGTGGCATGCGCGGGGTTGAACGACCAACCGCCACTGCTCAGCGGCACCGCCATGCCAAACGAAGAACACACCGGGCAGTCGAGCTGGGCCATGTGCTGGTCGCCGCCGGCGCCTTCGAGGTCGATGGCCACGCCGTGCTCGCTGTTGATCGAGCAGAACCCGCCTTGCAGCCCGGCCAGGCGCAGGCCACCCATCTGGCCATGGTGCAAACCGCACAGCAACAGGCTGAACAGGACGCTGGCGTAGAGCGTCCAGGCGGTCAGCGTGCGGGTGTGCCGGGTGATGTTCATGGCGGCGAATCTATCACCCGGACGAATGGACGGGTAGTGCTTCTCACTTGCCGCGTGACGTGGCAGGTTGTCGCAGGTCAGGCGGCGCGCTCAAGCGCATCCAGCAAGTTCACAAACTCCATCGACAGCTTGTGCCGGGGGGCCAGGTGCACCAGCGGCACGGCGGCCTCGTGGGACTCGCGCATCTTGATGGAACTGCTCAGGTACACCGGCAGCACGGGCAGGCCTTCATTGCGCAGTTGGTCGACCAGCGTCTGGTGCAGCGCGGTGCGCCCGGCGAACTGATTGACCACTACACCTTCCACCTGCAGCGCCGGGTTGTGGTCCTGGCGCAGTTCCTCGACCTCGGCCATGACGCTGTGCAGCGCCTGGCGCGAGAAGCTGTCGCAGTCGAACGGTATCAACAGTCGCTCGGCGGCCACCAGCGCGCTGAAGGTGTAAAAGTTAAGCGCGGGCGGTGTGTCGATGTAGATGCGCTCGTAGTCTTCGCCCAGCTCTACCAGCAGCTTGCGCAGCTTGTTGATCTTGAACTTGCTTTCCAGCTTGCTTTGCAGGTCGCTGAGGTCGGGGCTGGCGGTGATCAGGTGCAGGTTGTCGTAGCGGGTGTCGGTGATCGCCACGCGGTGCTTCTTGCCGGCGGCGGTGGCCGGCGACAAGGTCTGGCGGAAGAAGTCGGCGATGCCGGCCGGGATGGCGTCATTGCACAGCCCGGTGAGGTAGTAGGTGGCATTGGCCTGGGGGTCGAGGTCGACGAGCAGGGTGCGATAGCCCTCGGCGGCGCTGGCCGCAGCGAGGTTGCAGGCGATGCTGGACTTGCCGACGCCGCCTTTTTGATTGAATACCACTCGACGCATGGGACGCTCATCCTTGAAGGTGAAATGTCAGATCGAGGTCAATCCTATGACCAATACACGACAGTTTTATGACAAGGCTTGTAATACTTTTCTGCTCACTGGGCTTCGCACACGCGGTTGCGACCGCTCTGTTTGGCACGATACAGGGCACGGTCGGCCTGGTTGAGGGCTTGGCTCGGTTCACGCTCGGGCCCAGCAACCCAGTGCGCCACGCCCAATGAGATCGTGATGCCGCCTACTGGCTCGATCGCGGTTGCCTGCACCGTCAGTCGCAGCCGCTCGGCTACGCCCATTGCCACGGGCAGGCTCGCGCCCGGCAGCAGCATCAGGAATTCCTCGCCGCCGGTGCGGCACAGCAGGTCGCCTTCCCGGCAACAACGGCGCATCAGCTCTGCCAGCTGGCGTAGCACCTGGTCACCCACATCGTGCCCGTGGCCATCGTTGATGCGCTTGAAATGGTCGACGTCCAGCACGATTGCCGCAAAGCTTCGGCCTTCGGCCTCCAGCAGTGCCAGGTTGAACTCCAGGCCCCGGCGGTTGACCAGCCCGGTCAGCGGGTCGGTCTGGGCGTCCTGGTTGAGGCGGCCGATACGTTCCTGCAGCAGGTTGAGGCCAAACAGCAAGGCGCGTTTGAGTTCGGCCGCCTCGAAGTACCAGGCGCGTACCTGATGCAGCTGTTCGGCCGTCCCCGCGCGGTCCATCGCCCGTGCGCCGGCCGCCAGTTGCCAGAGGGGCCGGGCGATGATCAGGGCCAGCCACCATAGTGCCAGGCAGCCCACCAGGGCCAGCGGCGCCGAGGTGCCTACCACGTTGAGCACCAGATGGTTCACGGGCTCCACGGCCTTGGCCAAAGGTTGCTGCGCGATGATGCCCCAGCCGGCACTGGGCACGGTGGCGAACCCGGCCAGCATCTCGATGCCTTGGGTGTTGACCAGCCGGCGGGTGCCGCTGTCCAGGCCATGCAGGTTGTCGACCAGCGGGTTGCCGTCCAGCACGGTGCCCACGCGCTCACTGTCCGGGTGATAGAGCAGGCGGCGGTTGCGGTCCACCACATAGAGGTAGGAGCCGTCCTTGTAGAAGTGCTCGCCCAACAGGTCTTTGAGAATGTTGTGCTCGCGCAGGTACAGGCTGCCGCCGACATAGCCCAGGTAGCGGCCGTCGTCAGCGAAAATCGGCTGCGACAGCGATACCACCAGGTTGTTGGCTGCCGACAGGAAAGGCGTCGACACCAGGGTGCGCCGCTCGCGCAGCGACGCTTGCGCCCCCGGCGTTTGCACCTTGGTACCCAGGTAGTTGCGCATGGAGGCGGGCGAAATGGCCAGCAAGGTGCCGTCGGCCGCAACCACGTACGTGGAGTTGAAGGCCATGCTCTGCAGCAGGACGCGGTCGGTTTCTTCCGCCAGGGCCTTGGCATCGCCGAGTTGCTGGTCTTGTACGCCAGCACTGAAGGCCAGTTGCTGCAAGGCGTTGTTGATCACTGTTTCGGTGATGGCTGCCAGCTTGGTGGCGTACACCCGGTTGGCTTCCAGCGAATGGTCGATCAACAGTTGCCGTTGCACCCGGTAGCTGGCGAAGTAGCTGGTGCACAGCATCACCACGGCGGTGAGTGCGCACAGGGTCAGGATCAGCGTGCGCAAGTCCATGCGCAACCCAAGCTTGGCGTGTGGCAATCCTGACCTCACTGGCGCAAAAGAAAATAACTTACTCTTTATGGGGTTGCCCGGCTACAGGGGGATGGCGAGATATCAGGCGCCAGGTTTTTCCAGGGTTTTCAGCTCGTCCTCTACCTGTTGCATGCGTTGCTCAGCCAGCGCCTGAACCTGCTTGTCCCGCGCCGTTTCGCGCATCAGGCCGGTGAGTTTTTCGCTTAAACGCTGGCCTTCTTCGGTCTCTTCCAGTGCCTTGGCCTTGGCCGGGTCTTGCGTGGCGGCGACGATGGTGGCGAACTCGGCGTCGGTGAAGTTCTTCTCGCTGTAAAGCTTGAACAGGTCCTGGCGCTGGTCCTCGACCGTAAGGTGTTTGCGCAGCACATCGCGGATGGTGGCTTCTTCAAGCTGCGGATGGGTGCGTGTGAGCAGCGAGGCCATGCGGTTGATGTTGTGGTCGTAGGCTTCCTGCAGGGGCAGGTTGGCCAGGATCTGTTGCTCACGGGTGGGCTTCTGGTCACAGGCGGTGAGGGCAGCGCTGAACAGCAGTGGCAGCAGGTATTTTGAAATGCGGGGCATGGAAGGCCTTGGGCGCGCGTTGCAGATGGGCGATTATAGCGGTGTCGGCCGAAGCCGCGTACAGCGTGTATATACTCTGCGCGCAACGGGTTTGGGTGGGAAAAACGGTCATACACAAAACTCAAAAGCTGGCGCGATCCCTGTAGGAGCGGATTTATCCGCGATGCGGCGCGCAGCGGCGCTCGATCTGCGCCATACCCAACTTTCAAGGCGTACACCCTCGCTACGTGCCGAATAATCTGTGGGCTGTCGTTATGTGGCGCCGCTGCGCGCCGCATCGCGGATAAATCCGCTCCTACAGTGACGGCGCAAACTACTCATGGAGCGGTATGCAAAACTGGATCATCAAAGCACCTCATCCCACGGCAGTCGCTGAAGTCGTCGCCTTCGTCGACAACGCCCGCCGCGACATCTTCCCGATGCTCGCCAACTCGCCGTTGCCAAAAGACCTGGCGCACTTCACAGAAGCTTATCTGGACGGCGAGGGCCATTTCCTCGAAGCCCGGGATCAGGGCCGGTTGATTGCCGTCATCGGCTACCTGCCCTACGACCACCGCTTCCCCCAACTCGATTACCGTGGCAAGCACGTGGTTGAAGTAGTGCGCCTGTTCGTGCTGCCCGAGTACCGGCGGCACGGGTTGGCGGCGGCGTTGTTTGCGGCGTTGCGTGAACATGCCAAGGCGGTAGGGGTGGAATGCTTGTACTTGCACACCCACCCGTTCTTGCCGGGCGCGATCCGGTTTTGGGAGAAGCAGGGGTTTGTGGTGGTGGATGTGGAAGCAGACCCGGTTTGGCGGACTACGCATATGGAGTTGTTGCACCCCGGTCTCACCTGAATCTTCAAATTGCCTGGCGACAGACCTGTCAGCCAGACAACGACTTCAGTTACAAGCTACATCCCTCATCTGAAATCTTCCCCGCGAATGGGCTGCTTCAATCGAGGCGGCCGCTGCGGTGCAGCCGGGTTTACTGGCAGAAGCACAAGCCCATCGAGCACTTTGTTCAGCAATGCCTCAATCATCTCGAGCGACAATTGCGTACCCCCAAGTAAACGCCGAGCCGGAGCAGCGGCATCCTCACGGGCGAGGGTGGTCGATTGGTAGGCCTGTTGAACAAGCTGAATGGCATGCACCAACGCTTCCTCGGCGAAGATGCCGGGGCGGACGCTGAAGATAGGGGCGTGATGATTGTTGCAGGTGCCGAAGGCGTAGAGGTCGCAGCAGGCGTGATGGGGTGGGTCGGGTATTCCTTTGGTCATGATGAACTCCTTGATCAGTGGAGCCGCCAGCCGTCGCTGCTAAACGAAAGGGAGGCAGCTGTACGCGGGTTAGCAGACCAGGGATCAAGGAACCCGGCGCGCACGAAGGCGCCCCGCGCACAACCGCCATAACACGTTCTAAGCCGCGTCTGTGGACACGATTCATACGAGTAAGGAGTGCTGTGTGCACCTTGATCTTTGGGCAGGCTGCTAAACCCGGTCGCTGGATTGACAGCGACGGCGAAGGATAGCTCTTCTTTGTTTGGAACTCAACCAATCAAGTAGTTGGAATCACGCTGACGGATCCTCATCAAAGAGCTATGATAGGTTGATGATTGGTAATCACCAACTCGGGAACTGCATCGAGGAAAGGCTTGGCATGAGCAAATGCAGTCTATCCGTGCTGTTTTGAGTGGCGGCAGAGTTAATTAAAAGGGATTGTTCAGATGGCAAGATTGCCGAGGATTGAAAGGCGCCTTACTGAAAGCTTTGACTTGAGATCGGTGCGTAACTTTAGCGATGAAAGGATGGTTAGGTACGTCAAGGTTGGCGGTGTAAGGTCGTTAGGGGTCAGGGATGTAGTCAAAATAAAAAATACTACTTTTGCAAATTGCTCTTTTGCTCAGCAGGTATTCAAGGGCTTGGTTTTTCAGAATTGTAATTTTTATAACTGTGTATTCAACGGTTCGATTTTTTTGGAGTGTGAGTTTCACGACTGTGCAATTGTTGAGTCTGTCTTTTTTAAGACTGTTTTTGAGATGTGCTACATTGATCCTAGGTCTTTTGTTTTTAGAGATCGTGTTTGGTTGAAAAATTATGCAAACGTGAATGCTTGGTTATACTGGGGTTTGTATAAAAATTCAAAAACCATGCATCAAGAAAAATTTGCGATGCTAGCGGATAGGAAATTCAGGCTGTCCAAGCGTTATGAGTATTTGTATGGGCGTAAGCCTGATTATTTGAGATTTTTTAAAGGCTTGGTATATGATTGGGGGCTTGGAAGTGGCTATGGAATCGTAAATTCTATTGTTGTCACGTTGTTGATCCTCTCGTTGTTTTCTTTTTTTATGTTTGAGAGAGTGAAGGAGTCTGGAGGATCGGGGGTAAATGGTGTTTTGGAGGTAATTTATTATTCGGTTGTGTCATTTACCACCGTTGGCTATGGGGATTATTTACCGATCAAGGATCAAATTGCGTTAAGCGTTACTATGATTTTTCTTCTGTTGTCAGTAATCTGGGGTGCGATCGTTACAGCTATCGTAGTCAAGAGGATTGTCAGGTAAATGACTTACGTCATATTGCAATGTGGATCTACTGCACGCGGAGATACAAATCCGAACAGTGATGTTGACTGGGTTTGCATCTGGCAGGGTGTAGCGCCTGACTACACTGTATTGGCAAACAAATACGACGGATTAATGTTCTACTCGGATGATACTGTTAAGAGAATGAGGCGAAAAGGGGCCTTGTTTTTAGTGCATTTGGATGTGGAGGGTTTGTATGTTGAGGGTGACTCGAGTCTGTTAGAGATATTTGCAGGATTTAGGCCGAAACCCTCGCAATTGCGAAGAGCTGCAGCAGAGTCAAGAGAATTTATAAAAAATATTGTCTGGTGTCCTGGTAGTGATGTGGGTTGGTTCTGGTTTCTTGATGTGCTTTATGTGGCTCTCAGGAATTACATTTTTTGTTCTAATGCACTTGAAGGTGTTTATAGTTTCGGCTACGTCGAGGCGTTAAAGGGTTTTGGTGTCGATCATGAGGTGATGGGTGTTATGCTGAGAGTGCGAGAAGGAAAATATTTATATCGGGAGGGCGGATCGTTTGGCGAGGTGGGCTTGGATATGGAGCAACTTGAGGTTGCGGTATCTAAGATTTTAGGGGTGAGCGTTAGGTTTCAGTTTGGCGGGATGACAAATTGGTTTGACAGTTTTAGTTCGTATTATTGGGGTGAGCGAAAAATTGAGCGAGCTATTTTGAACTCTGAATATAGGGATGATGGATTTTTGGTGATGATGAAATCTCATAACTACTCTAAGCGTAGCTTGAAAGGTGCGGTTAAACGCATAGTTGAGAAATGTAGGGGCGGAGGGGCGCCCCATGTTAAAAATTAGCACTTCAATATCAATGTTAACGTTTGTGCAGTCGCAAAATCTTTGATCAAAGCTTCAACGGCCACTCCACCGCCAACCGCACCTGATCCCCATCCAGCTCCGCCTGCGCCGTATCCCCTCGATGCACGTTATGCCTCAGCGAAAACGCCATGCCCTTGGCCTTGCCGCTCTGCACCACATACCGCGCCTCCAGGTCGCGCTCCCAGTGCTGGCCATCCTTGCCATAACCCAGGTACGCATACCCGCCGTTAGGGTCGACATGCGTGCCGTCGATGTCGAACCCGCGCACATACAGCGCCGTCAGGTTCAACCCCGGTACGCCATAGGCACCCATGTTCAGGTCGTAACGCGCCTGCCAGGACTTTTCATTGGGGGCGTTGAAGTCGGACATCTGCACGGCGTTGGCAATGAAGATTGCGCCGCGTGTGACGTAGTCGAACGGGGTGTTGCCATCCACTTGCTGCCAGCCGAGGCTGAAGGTGTGCGGGCCTTGGCTGTAGCGCGAGATCAGGCTCCAGGTGGTGTTGTCGATGCGCCCGGAGTAGGCCTTGCCGGTGTCGGTGGTGCGGTAGAGGTTGAGGTCCAGGCTGAGGCTGCGGCGGTCGTCCAGGGCGTGGGTGAGGGTGCTGCCCAGGTAGTGCTGGTTCCAGTTGTCTTCGTAGCGGGAGGTGTACAGGCTGCCGCTGAAGGCCGGGCCTGGGTTCCACACCACGCCGGCAAGGTCGAAGGTGTTGCCCTGGCGGCCGTTGGAGTAGTTGACCACAAAGCCCTGGTCGTGGCTGGAGGCGTTGCGGTCGGTGCTCTCGTTGAAGTGCCCGGCCACCAGTTTGACCTTGTCGATCTCGTTGCTGGTGAGGAAGAAACCGGTGGCGGTTTCTGGCAGCAGGCGGCTGTCGGAGGAGCTGAATACCGGCGTTTTCACGCGCTGCTCGCCGTACGACAGCACGGTGTTGGACCGGCGCAGCTTCAATGCGGCGCCACCGCGGCTGTATTCATTTTTCGGATGGCCGTCGTTGTCAACGCCCAGCAGCCGGGCCTTGCCGGCGCGGCCGCCGCCGCTGTCCAGTTGCACGCCCAGGTAGGCATGGGCGTCGACGCCCACACCGATCAGGCCTTGGGTAAACCCGGACTGGAAGGTGCCCATCAGGCCGTAGGCCCATTCCTCGGCCAGGCCGTTGCGCTCGCTGCGGGGTTTGTAGGCATTGCGCGCGCCGCTGTTGCGCCCGCCGTGCTTGTAGTCGCGCTGGTCGTAGACGGTGCGGTTGAGCACACTCCAGCTGCTGTCTTCAATAAGGCCCTTGCTTTGCGACTGTGCGGACTCGGCCAGTGCCAGCGGGGTGAGGGTCATCAGCGGCAAGGCCAGCAGCAGGCGGCTCATGGGCGGGCCTCCAGCTGCTTGGCTTGTGCGGCAAAGCGGGCTTGTGCGCGGGCCGGCAGGCCGGGCGGTACTTGAGCGGTGGGTTGATCACCCACCTGAATCAACATCACCATGCCCATGGCCAGGTGCGGGATGCACTGGATGCCATAGGTGCCAGGCACCGTGAAGGTGTGCTCGAACGGCTGGTTGAGCTTGCTCTTGAAGGCTTCGGCGCCGGTGGGCAGCAACGCGGGCAGGCTGGCGGCGTTGTGGCCGCTTTGGGTGGGCAGAAAGCGCACGGTATCGCCCGGGGCAACGCGCAGGTGGTCCGGCTCGTACACCATCGCGCCGTCCGTGCCGCGGTTGAGCATCTTCACTTCATGCACCTCAGCCATGGCGGGCATGGCCAGAAGGGCGCTGGCAAGCAGCAGGGCGGCAGGGCGCGACAACATGCGGAACTTCCTGTTTCAGGGGGCGCGAAAACGCAGGATGCGTGCGCCGTCGAAGGGGTCGGTGAGGTAGTGGGCGTGCACGCCGAAGGTGCTCAGCAGGCGGTCGGGGGTGAGCACGTCCAGCGGTGTGCCGAGGGCGACCAGGCGGCCTTTGTCGAGCACTGCAACCCGGTCGCAGGTCAGCGCCTGGTTCAGGTCGTGCAAGGCCACCAGGGTGGTTACCGGCAATGCCTGTACTTGTTGCAGCAGGCTCAGCTGGTGCTGGATGTCGAGGTGGTTGGTGGGCTCATCCAGCAGCAGCACTTGCGGGCGCTGGGCCAATGCGCGGGCAATGTGCACGCGCTGGCGCTCGCCGCCCGACAGCGACCCCCAGAGGCGTGTGCGCAGGTGCGCGGCGTCCAGGTCGGTCAGGGCCTGCTCAACGATGTCATGGTCCTGTGTGCCAAAGGGGGCCAAAGCGGACAACCAGGGTGTACGGCCCAGAGCCACGGCATCGAACACGCTAATGGCGTCGAGGGTGTCGGCCTGTTGTTCAACCAGTGCCAGGGCCTGGGCAATGCGGCGACGCGGCAGGCGCGCCAAGGGTTCGCCAAGCAGCTGCACGCTGCCGCTGTTCGGTGTGCGCAGCCCGGCCAGCAGTTTGAGCAGCGATGATTTGCCAGAGCCGTTAGGGCCAACGATGCCGAGGGTTTCACCGGCAATCACGCTCAGGTCGATGCCGCTCAGTACTGGGCAACCTGACAGCTTCAATCCGAGGCCCTGGCAGGCAAGCGGGGCAACGCTCATGGTTTGCAGGGCTGTCATGCGCGCCCCCGTCTGCTGACCAGGATCAGCGCGAACACCGGCGCGCCGATCAGCGCGGTAACCACGCCGACCGGAATCACCTGGCCGGTGATCAAGGTGCGTGAAAGGATGTCGGCCGCGATCAGAAACAGTGCACCGCCCAGCGCACTGGCCGGCAGCAGGCGGCTGTGGCCGGGGCCAAGTATCAACCGCAAGGCATGCGGAATGACCAGCCCTACAAAGCCGATGGCGCCCACGATGGACACCATCACGGCAGTCACCAGTGCCGCGCAACTGATCAGCAGCAACTGGGTGCGGCGTACCGGAATACCGAGCGAGGCGGCTGAGTCCGTGCCAAACGTGAAGGCATCAAGTGCGCGGCGGTGCCACAGGCACACCAGCAGGCCAACCACCGCAACCGGCAGTGCCAGCCACACCGATGGCCAGCGCACGCCGCTGAGGTTGCCCAACAGCCAGAACAGGATGCCGCGCGCCTGCTCGGCAGTGGCCGACTTGGTGATCAGGAAGGCCGTGAGGGCGTTGAACAACTGGGAGCCGGCAATACCGGCCAGGATGACTTGGGCATTGTTGCTGCTGGGGCCGGCCGCGCGGGCCAGCACCAGCACCAGCGCGAAGGCCGCCGCAGCGCCAATGAAGGCGCCGGCGGACATGCTCAGCGCCATGCCGCCGAAGCCCAGCAGCCCGACCAGCACGGCGCCGGTCGAGGCACCGGCCGACAGGCCCAGCAGGTACGGCTCGGCCAGGGGGTTACGCAGCAGCGCCTGCAGGATCACGCCGCAGGTGGCCAGCCCGGCGCCGCAGGCGGCGGCCACCAGGGTGCGGGTCAGGCGGTAGTTCCAGACGATGCCGCTGTCGATGGGGTCGACCGGGTAGCCGGCCTGCCACAGGTGGTTGGCCAGTACCTGGAACACGACGCTCGGCGACAGATTGGTTTCGCCAATGGCGGTGCCGGCCAGCAAGGCCAGCAGCAGGGCGAGCAACGCCAGGGCGCTGTAGGGTAGCAAGCGACTCATCACGGTGTGGCTTTACCGCTGGCGAACGCCGCCGACAGCGTCTGCAGGCCGCGGAACAGGCGAATGCCGGCCTGCATGGCGTCGGCATCGAGGATGATGATGCGGTTGTTTTTCACTGCGTCCATGTTCTTGGTTACCGGGTCGGTGTGCAGGAATTCGAGTTTCTTCTGGTAGTCGTCGGCCGGGAAGCGGCGGCGGTCCATGCGCGCGATGATCAGCCAGGTCGGGTTGGCCTTGGCCAGGGTTTCCCAGCCCACGGTTGGCCACTCTTCGGTGGACTCGACCACGTTGCGCACGCCCAGGGTACGCAGCATGAAGTCGGCCACACCCTGGCGACCGGCCACGTACGGGTCGATGTCGAGGTCGGCGCTGGAGAACCAGAACAGCGCCGATGTGTTGCTCAGGTCCTTGCCGGCCAGTTGCTGTTTAGCGCTGTCCAGGCGTGCCTTGAGGTCAGCGTTCAGCGCCGCACCGCGGTCTTGTACGTCGAAGATTTCCGCCAGCTGGCTGACGCTCTTGTAGATGCTGTCGACCTGGAAGGCTTGCAGGCGGGTGCCATCGGCGCCAACCAGGTTGTCTTTCCCTTCGCAGTCCGAGGGCAGCAGGTAGGTAGGGATGTTCAGTTCGCTGAACTGCTCGCGGGTGCCGACCACGCCCTGGGCGCCGACCATCCACTCGAACTGCACCGCCACCAGTTGTGGGCGCTTGCCGACTACGGCTTCGAAGCTTGGGTCGTTGTCGGCCAGGCGCTGCACCTTGTCATTGGTGGCCTTAAACTCGGGCAGCACGTTGTTGAACCACAGCGAAGTGCCGGCCAGCTTGTCGCCCAGGCCCAGCGCGTAAAGCATCTCGGTGCCGGCTTGGCCGATGGTCACGGCGCGCTCGGGTGCCTGGGCGAACGTTTGCGGTTTGCCACAGTTGTCGACGGTGAGCGGGTAGTGGGTGGCGGCCTGGGCCAGGCCGGTAAGGCTCAGGCCTGCGAGCAGGGTGGCGAGACGGGGCAGCATGCTGGGGCGATCTCCTATCGAACGGTTCTGGTGAGGAACGCACGGACAGGCATCGCCAGCCTCTGCAAGGGCAGGGCAGCACAGATAGCCAATCCCGGACACCCCGCCGGTTGGTGAATGTTGGCCGGCAGGTCTCCTGACTGGTGCGTCGTCGCCCGGCTCCGGCCTTCCCGAACCCGGGGGCTCAGTGGCATTGATGGAGCAGGCTCGGCACCTACAGTTGCGGGGGCAGTTCCGTTTGGCGCGCGTGAGCGTGCCTGGGATTCCCTATTAATTCCGTGGTGGAAACCGGCGGGCCGCATGGTAGACCATCGGGCCGCCGGGTGAAACGCTTTGTTCAGAAGTATTTGAGCCAGGTTATGTCACGGCGGCGCGCCTTGAGGCGGGCGAATGCGCGCACCGGCAGGTACAGCGCTGCGGCCAGCAACACGGCACTGAGCCACACCGCGCCGATGCCGTCGAAGCCAAAGTAGGCGCCGTGATTGAGGCCGAACAGGGCAACGCTGGCCAGGTACAGCACCTTGAGCACGTACAGGTGCAGCAGGTAGAAGAACATTGGCGCGGCGCCGAACACGGCCAGTACCCCGATCCAGCGCGCTTGCCCGGCGCGTTCGAAACCGCGCAGCAACAGCAGGCCGAAGCCCAGCGTCAGTGCCAGGAACAGCAGCGAAGGCGGGTACTTGGTGATGTTGAAGAAGCTCATCAGTGTTTGGGTTGCGGTGGGGTAGCCGCTCCACGGCGCTTCGCCATAGCCGTTCTGCATGCGCAGCGCAACGAAGATGACCAGCGTGATGGCGCCCAACAGCAGCAGGCGGTGCTGGCGTTCGGCGGCATCGCTGCCGCGGGCGAACCATGGGCCCAGGCAATAACCCAGGGCGATTACGCCAATCCACGGCAATACCGGATAGGACGTACGCAGGCGCAGGTTTTCGGACACTTCCAGCCAGCCACGGTCATGCAGGATTGCCCACGGCACGTGCATCGCCGACTCCGGGCCGAAGTGCAGGCCATCCAGCAGGTTGTGGCCGGCGACGATGGCCAGGCCCAACGCCAGCAGGGCAGGGCGTGGCAGCCACACCAGCACGGACAGCGCGATCATGCTGACGCCAATGGCCCAGATGACTTGCATGTAGATCACGCTGGGTGGGAACTGGAAGGTCCAGGCGAAGTTGACCAGGGTGAACTCCAGCACCACCAGGAACAGGCCGCGTTTGAACAGGAATGCCGACACATCACTGCGGCCCTGGTATTTCTCGCCGTACAGCCAGGCCGACAGGCCGGTCAGCAGCACGAACACCGGGGCACACAGGTGGGCCAGGGTGCGGCTGGCGAACAGCGACGGGTCGGTGGCGTCGATGGCCATCGGGTCGCCGACCTGGCGGTGCAGGAAAAAGGTTTCGCGCACGTGGTCGAGCAGCATGAAGAGGATTACCAGGCCGCGCAGGGCGTCGATGCTCTGCAGGCGCTGGGTGAGCTGGGTGGGGTTGGCGCAGGCGCTTGTCATGGAGGGTCGCAGGCAAGAATGGATATCAAGTGGAACGTTATCTTATAACCTATTGAGTTGGAGGTGGTAGGGATTTTTGTGGTGGGCAGGTTTGGCCTTATCGCGGATAAATCCGCTCCTACAGGGGGCGCGCCGCCATTTCGGCATGCGCAGTACCTGTAGGAGCGGCTTTAGCCGCGATCACCGGCGGAGCCGGTGCCATCCTCCACATAGAATGATCAATCAGTGCGCACCAGCCGACTTGCTCAAATCGCTCTCGGCCCACTCGGTGTAGATGCAGGCATCCGCCACCGCCCAACGCACCTTAACGGTATCGCCCGGCTGCATCGGCATCCCCGCTGCAGACAACGCTTTCACGGTCAGTTCGGTACCCCCGGCCGTCACCACATGGCAGGTCTGGCTTTCCCCCAGGAACAGCACTTCACCCACCTTGGCACTGACCTCATTCCACCCGGCTGGCAGCGGTTCACGCGCAGCCTGCTCGGCGCTCAACGCCAGGGCCTTTTCCGGCCGAACCATGATCAGCGCATCCTGCCCGGCTGCCAGTCCCGGCGTCAGGCGGATTGCGACCGGCTGTCCTTCGAAACTGCCTGCGCCATTGCTGCTGGCCTTGATGCGCAGGAAGTTGGAGTTGCCCAGGAACGACGCAACAAACGCATTCGGCGGGTTCTGGTACAGGTCGTAGCCAGTGCCCAGGCCAACGATCTTGCCGTGGCTGAAGATGGCAATGCGTTGGGACAGGCGCATGGCTTCTTCCTGGTCGTGGGTGACGTAGACGATGGTGATGCCCAGCCGACGGTGCAACTGGCGCAGTTCGTCCTGCAGGTCTTCACGTAGCTTTTTGTCCAGCGCGCCGAGGGGCTCGTCCATCAGCAGGATGCGTGGCTCGTATACCAGGGCGCGGGCAATGGCCACGCGCTGTTGCTGGCCACCGGACATCTGCGACGGCTTGCGGTGGGCGAATTGCTCAAGCTGGACCAGCTTGAGCATGGCGTCCACGCGCTTTTTGGTTTCGGCGGCGCCGAGCTTGCGAATGGCCAGCGGGAACGCAATGTTGTCGCGCACGTTCAGGTGCGGGAACAGCGAGTAACGCTGGAACACCATGCCAATGTCGCGCTTGTGCGGCGGCACGTTCACCAGCGACTGGCCTTCGACCAGGATCTCGCCGCTGCTGGGCGTTTCAAACCCGGCCAGCATCGACAGCGTGGTGGATTTGCCCGAGCCGCTGGAGCCCAGGAAGGTCAGGAATTCGCCGTCCTGGATGTCCAGGTCGAGGTTGTCCACGGCGGTGAAATCGCCGTAATGCTTGTTCAGGCCACGCAGGCTGACCAGGGTCTTGTGCTGCGCGTGGTCTTTGATGACTGCACTCATTGTTGTGTTCTCCGGGCGCTCAGGCGTTGACTTCAGTACGCCGGCGCAGGGCGGCGGCAATGACCATGACCAGCAGCGACAGGCCGATCAGCAGCGTCGAGGCGACGGCGATCACCGGGCTCAGGTCCTGGCGCAGGGTGGTCCACATTTTTACCGGCAGGGTCTGCAGGTCGGGGCTGGCCATCATCACGCTCAGCACCACTTCGTCCCACGACACCAGGAAGGCGAACAGGCCGCCGGCGATCATCCCCGGGCGAATCGCCGGGAAGGTCACCTTGAAGATCGCCTGCAGGCGCGAGGCCCCGCAGATAACGGCGGCGTCCTCGATCGACTGGTCAAACAGTTTCAGCGAGTTGATGATCGAGATGATGGTGAAGGGCAGGGCGACGATCACATGGCTGACCACGAACGCGAACAGCGTGCCGGTGTAGCCCAGCTTGAGAAACAGCGCGTACACCGCCACGGCGATGATCACCAGCGGCACGATCATCGGCATGGTGAACAGGCCGTACAGCATCTCGCGGCCCGGGAAGCGGCCACGCACCAGCGCAAACGCGGTGGGCAGGCCCAGCAGCACGGCAAACACGGTGGTCAGCACTGCCACCTTCAGGCTGGCCAGCGCCGCGTCCATCCACTCGGGGTTGGCGAAGAACTGGGCGTACCATTTGACGGTCCAGCCCGGTGGCGGGAACACCAGCCACTGGGACGAGCCGAACGACAGCAGCACGATGAACACCACCGGCAGCAGCAGGAAGGCCGCGATGACCCCGGTGGTCAGGTACAGGCCGGTGCGCAGCGGGCGGCCCATGGCATTGGGTGACAGAAGCATGGCGGATTACCTCGCGTTGCCGACCGGGGATTCCGGCTGCAGCTTCAGGTACAGGTAGAAGAGCACCAGGGTGATCACCACCAGCAGTGCGGCGGCGGCGCTGGCCAGGCCCCAGTTGAGGAACGACTGCACCTGCTGGATGATGAATTCGGGCAGCATCATGTTCTGCGCCCCGCCCAGCAGCGCCGGGGTGACGTAGTAACCGAGCGACATCACGAACACCATCAACGCCCCCGAGAACAGCCCCGAACGGCACAGCGGCAGGAACACCTTCCAGAAGTTGGCCCAGGGGCTGGCACCGCAGATCGAGCCGGCCTGCAGCACCATCGGGTCGATGGCCTGCATGGTCGCCTGCAGCGGCAGCACGATGAACGGGATCATGATGTAGGTCATGCCGATCACCACCCCGGTGAGGTTGTGCACCATTTCCAGCGGGGCATCGATGATGCCCATTGCCATCAACGCCTTGTTGATCACCCCCGAGCTCTGCAGCAACACCAGCCACGAGTAGGTACGCGCCAGCAGGCTGGTCCACATCGACAGCAGCACGATGTTCAGCAGCCAGCGGCCCCAACCCCGGGGCACCAGGGTAATCGCCCAGGCCAGCGGGAAGCCCAACAGCACGCTGATCAGGGTGACCACGCCGGCCACCGAGAAGGTGTTGAACAGCACCCGTGCGTAGGCCGAGTTGGCGAACAGCTGTTCGTAGTTGCCCAGCCCCGGTACCGGCTCCAGCACCCCGCGCAACAACAGGCCGATCAACGGGGCGAAGAAGAACAGGCCAAGAAACAACAGGGCCGGCAGCAGGTTACGGCTGCCTTTCCAGCGTTGGCCAAGGCTTACGCGGCGGCTGGCGGCGCCGGTGCCCGAGGGGGCACCTTGCGCGTTGTGCAGGGCGTTGATGGCGACTTTCATTTGACCAACCACTCATTCCAGCGGGCCGCGATGGTTTGACCGTTCTTGGCCCAGTAGGCGAAGTCCAGCGTCACCTGGTCCTGGGCGTAGGCGGTCGGCAGGTTCTTGGCCAGGTCACCGTCCAGCTTGCCCACGCTGTCGATGTTCACCGGTGCATAGGCGGTTTTGTTGGCGAACTCGGCCTGGCCTTCGGCGCTGCTGGCGTTGGCCAGAAACTTCATGGCCGCGTCCTTGTTCTTGGCGCCTTTGGGGATGACCAGGAAATCGGCCATCACCAGGTTCTGCTTCCAGCTTACGCCCACTGGCGCGCCGTCTTGCTGCAGGGCGTAAACGCGGCCGTTCCAGAACTGGCCGAGCGAGGCTTCACCCGAGGCCAGCAACTGCTGCGACTGGGCGCCACCGCCCCACCAGACGATGTCTTTCTTGATGGTGTCGAGTTTCTTGAAGGCGCGGTCCAGGTCCAGCGGGTAGAGCTTGTCGGGTGCTACGCCGTCGGCCAGCAGGGCCAGTTCCAGCACGCCGGGGCTTGGCCATTTGTACAGGGCGCGTTTGCCGGGGTAGGTCTTGGTGTCGAACAGCGCGGTCCAGTCCACCGGCTTGTTGGCACCGAGCTTGCCTTCGTTGTAGCCGAGCACGAACGAGAAGAAGAACGAACCGACGCCGTGGTCGGACACAAAGCGCGGGTCGATCTTGTCACGCTTGATCTGGTTGAAATCCAGGGGTTCAAGCAGGCCTTCGCTGGCGGCGCGCAGGGCGAAGTCGGCTTCGACGTCCACCACGTCCCACTGCACGTTGCCGCTTTCGACCATGGCCTTGAGTTTGCCGTAGTCGGTGGGGCCGTCCTGGACGACTTTGATGTTGGTGCTTTTGGTGAAGGGAACTGCCCATGCTTCTTTCTGGGCGTCCTGGGTGGTGCCGCCCCAACTGACGAAGTTGAGGCTGTCGGCGGCCTGAACGGCCTGACATGCCAGGGTCAGCAGGCTGGCGGACAGCACTGCGGTTACACGTTTGCTCAACAGCATGGTTACGCCCTCGTTGCTTTTGTTATTCGAGGCGGGCCTGTCACCCGCCATGTGTTCGGGGAGCAGCTTTTGCAAAGATGTCGGTGGCCGTTGTGATTGTAGGTGCCGGCCTGCAGTTTCAAGGTCTACGGGATATCATATTATGGTATTCCAAACTTTTGGCAAGAGCTATGAGGCTACCGGCCATCACTCCACGTCATGCCATGCCGCTGTAGGAGCGGATTTATCCGCGATTGCGGTGTCTGCCGTGGCATCGCAATCGCGGATGAATCCGCTCCTACAGGTCAGTTCTGCATCGTCGGGTCGAAGGGGATGCTCTGCACCACCTCCAGCTCATACCCCGCCAGCCCGGCGTATTTGAGCGGCGGGCCCAGGTGGCGCAGCTTGCCCACGCCCAGGTCCTGCAAGATCTGCGCGCCGGTGCCCACTTCGGAATACACCTTCGACTGGCCACGCTGATACGGCCGTACGGGCTGGGTCAGTTGCGGCACACGCTCCAGCAATGCCTGTGAAGACTCGTGGTTGGCCAAAATCACCACCACGCCCGCGCCTTCCTCGGCCACCTTCTGCAGCGCCGCCCACAGCGTCCAGTTGGCCGGCCCGGCGTACTCCGCGCCCACCAGGTCGCGCAGCGGGTCGATCACATGCACGCGCACCAGCGTCGGCTGCTCGCGGCGGATGTCGCCCATCACCATGGCCATGTGCACGCCGCCTTCGATACGGTCCTCGTAGGTCACCAGGCGGAAGGTGCCGTGCACGGTTGGCAGTTCGCGCTCACCGATGCGCTTGATGGTTTGCTCGGTGCTCAGGCGGTAGTGAATGAGGTCGGCGATGGTGCCGATCTTGATGCCATGGCGCGCGGCGAACACTTCCAGGTCCGGGCGGCGGGCCATGGTGCCGTCGTCGTTTAGCACTTCGACGATCACCGACGCCGGCGTAAAACCGGCCAGGCGCGCCAGGTCGCAGCCCGCTTCGGTGTGCCCGGCGCGGGTCAGCACCCCACCTTCACGGGCGCGCAGGGGGAAGATGTGGCCGGGTTGCACAAGGTCTTCGGGGCGAGCATTCGGCGCCATGGCGGCGGCCACGGTGCGCGCCCGGTCGGCGGCGGAAATACCGGTGGTGACGCCGGTGGCGGCCTCGATGGACACGGTAAACGCGGTGCTGAATACGCTGCCGTTGGCCGGCACCATCTGCTCAAGGCCCAGGCGTTGGCAGTGATCGTCGGTCAAGGTCAGGCAAATCAGGCCGCGCGCCTCACGGGCCATGAAATTGATGGCCTGGGCGTCACAGCGCTCGGCGGCGATCAGCAGGTCGCCCTCGTTTTCACGGTCCTCGTCGTCCACCAGCAGCACCATCTTGCCTTGCCGGTAGTCTTCGAGAAGTTCTTCGATGCTGTTGAAAGCCATGCTGCATGCTCGCTGTCGTCGGGTGATTTTTATGGTATACCATCATACACAAATATCCCTGAAACAGGAGCGCGACGGATGAAGGCCTATTGGATTGCCCACGTAGATGTGACCAACCCTGAGCAATACCAGCAATACACCCAGCGTGCACCTGCCGCCTTCCAGGCATTCGGCGGCCGCTTCCTCGCCCGCGGCGGGCGTAGCGAAGCGATGGAAGGGCGGCCTACACCTCAGCGTAGCGTGGTGATCGAATTCGATTCGTACGAGCAGGCGGTGGCGTGCTATCGGTCTGCCTCGTATCAGGAGGCGTGCAGCCACCGGCAGGGCGTGGCCAAGGCTGAGGTGATCATTGTGGAGGGAATTTGACGGCTGTTCCCTGACCTGCGCTTTTGCGAAGGTCGGGGATCGCAGGTGTCCTGCACGAGACTGGATGCATCAGCAGAACATTTCACACAGCAAATCTTCGCGCATTCGTGCCCAGACAGGCTCCAGCTTTGCTTTGATCCATTTGAGATCATCACTGATATTTGTAATGGTCTCGCTGCAACAGATCAGTGAGCGAAGCGCCATGTCTAGCGAAGTGCTGCATGAGTGATCAGTTAACCGACCCATCAAGGCCTCAAGCCCTTCCACCAAAGGCGCAGTTGCCAGTTGAAGATTGCCTCTGATGTACGCGTGATGCTCTTCGGGCAGTCGGTAGGCCAAGTGCTTCACGCAACGTAATACTGGCAGCACCAAGTCTTTTTCGATCGTAGCTGGCGAGCAATACATGTTGAAATGTAACTGCATGGTATGCAGGCACGTTGACAAGGCTTCCGGCGAGCCAGCTTCCATGATGTGCTGGACGCTAAATCGAGCATAAGACAGTAAATGTTCGTCAGGGTCGATGGCTGGAAGGTTGCCAGTGAGTTTCTGTACGGGATTCTTGATCAAGGACAGTTCGCTTCTGCGTTTTTCGCGGAACCAGTGCAAGACTTTGGGGAGGAGTGTTGTACCCAGCCAGTCATGAGTAAGTTCAGCGTCCCATAATCCACGCGGCCCCCAAGGCAGGGCTTCGTCACATAGGTGATCGGGCCGCCATCCCAGAATAAGGCTGGTTCCGTTGGCGCTGCAGATACCACCTTCTTGATAGGTGTAAAGGATCAAGTGGTATCCGGCGTCCAGTGAGGCTTTTGGCTTGTGTGAAAATACCTTGAGTACGCCGTTCCCCGATGCATCGAACACATGATCTTCTGACTCGCCTTTGCCGTAATCATGCTCACGGACGTACTGCATGATTAGACGCCAAAGCTCGCGCGAAACGCTATAGAGCTTGTGGGGGCGCCCGGATGAACCCGTCATCTGCGCAAACCGTATGCAGCGCCAGTTCGCTTCCAACCCTTCGACTTTATTCAGGTAATGAGTCCAGGCTTGCTGCAGGCACCAGTCCAGGTTTTTGAGTTCTACGCTGCTCAGGCTTAATTGGAATTTTTGCGTCGTGAGCAGGAAGCGATCGGGCGCATCCAGTGCCAGGGTGTAGGGGCCTTTCTCCGGATGATGGGGGTGCCCGGCCCACTGCAGCCATTGCACCAAGTCTTTACCGTCAATAGCCAGGGAGACACCAGCCAAGTTGGTTCTGGCAAATGAAAGAATGGCCGAAACGCTTTGCGACACCGAGGTCGGCAGTTGCACCTCCATCCTGACGCTCTGGTTTTCAAGCGTCAGCCGTGAATCATGAACGTGTGCTACCTTGTCACGAAAATGCTGAGGCTCCTTGTCGGGCATGCTAAGCGTATGACAGAAGCGCTCGCGGATCTGTCTTGAAAAAAATACCTCGACCAGCGCGGGTACATTTCGCAAGAGGCTTTCAATCCAACCTTTGTGCCAAATTTCAGCCGAAATCCCATGGACTCTTAGCTTAGTCATTGCCAAACGCCAAGCCTCGATCAGCTGGGTGTCCTCCTGGATATCAATAGATAGGCAAAGGATCCAAGTGTTTGCTTGATCAGCTAGGCCGGCATTGAGAAAGGTATCGACCCAGTTTTCAATATCTCGCGGTTTTACTTTTTTCCAGCGCTTTACTTGCGCTACCGCACACTTTTCTTCAAGCGATGCTTGCCAAATGATGTCGATGCCTTTTTGATTTTGCCCCGCCCGCCCGTATCTGAAAACCTGTAGACGATTGCCCTTGTACGCGTGCTGGATTAAATGAGCGCATAACTTTTCGAAATCTTCCCAAGGCAATTTATCGAGAGGCAAAGCGCCGATTTTTGGCTCTATCGGGTCGTATGCCAATGGTGCAGGCGGTGCCAGTAAATTGCTCGAATTGATGTCAATGTATTCCATGCGGCTCACGGGGTGGGG
Organism: Pseudomonas sp. PSKL.D1; assembly: GCF_028898945.1. Classification (NCBI taxonomy): domain Bacteria; kingdom Pseudomonadati; phylum Pseudomonadota; class Gammaproteobacteria; order Pseudomonadales; family Pseudomonadaceae; genus Pseudomonas; species Pseudomonas sp. PSKL.D1. Next base: position 3,474,616 of record NZ_CP118607.1, on the reverse strand, counting down.
TGTGGGAATTTCGCTCGGACCTGCCTGCAAACTTTAAGAATTCCACAAATACAGATCACTGATTTGCGAGGCGTGGCCAAGGTATTAAAGGCACGTGTCGACGTTGAAAGTGTTTGTAGAGTCCTTAAGGCATGCCATTGCGACCAAACTCGACAAACCCCACTCGGCTGCTTAAGCGCTCGTAATAGTCGCGCACGGCAGGCAGGTGCGGGTGTTCGAACGGCGTTTCGAACCATCGGTTGACCGACAGGCCGATGGGGATGTCGGCCAGCGAGAATTGGTCGCCTGCGACGTAGGCGCCGGTGGCGGCAAGTTGCTGATCGAGAATACTCATGTGCCGCGCCCAGTTCGCACAGCCCGCCGCAAGCGCTTGCGCGTCCTGATGGTTGGGCGATTGCCTGACCAGCGACATGAAGGCGTAGCTCCATGACCCGTTCAGGTCAGTGGCTTGCCAGTCGATCCACTGGTCCACCCGTGCCCTCGCGCGCGCCTGCCCGGGGTAGAGGGCAGGGTCGCCATAGCGCGTGGCAAGGTAGCGAATGATGGTGTTCGACTCCCACAGCACGAAGTCCCCGTCCTGAATGACCGGCACCATCGCGTTGGGGTTCATGGCCAGGAATTCAGGTTCGCCCGTTGGCCGAAAACCCGAACCCCAGTCTTCACGTTCAAATTCGATGTTGAACTCAGTGCAAGCCCACAGCACCTTGCGCACATTGATCGAAGAAGCCCTGCCCAGAATCCGAATCATGCGTTCATCCTTGTGTTTGCATGGGGGGATCCTCCACGACGCTGGTACGGCGGTCAAGCATCCACCAAAGTCAGCCAAGGCCAGCGTTCGCGGTAGCTCGCTGCCTTGGCCCTGAACAATTCAGGCTGGGGATTCAGTGCATTCATTCTGAGCTGGTCGTGCTGCAGGTCATCCAGACCATGGGTGGCGTACAGCGCTTGCGTGTAGACGTCCACGCCCAGGCAAGTTGAGCTGATCAGGTAGCGGTCAATGCCGTCGGTCACGCGTTGCAACCTAGGGTAGGCCGCGCCGAATTTTGCTTCGTACCAGAGGTAGATCCGCGCCTGGTTGCGGACCTCTACATTGACGCTCAAGTGGGCGCAGGCGTGGTTCACGCGAGTAATGATTTCGTCCTCGGCTTCCCACGAAAGATCTTGATCGAAATAGGCAACGTCGTAGTCCTTTATGCCCCACTCGGGCGCCAAACCTGCGCGAAGGTTCCACACGGTCTGGAACAGGCAGCCTGCAGTCAGCATGCACTGGGGGATGGAGAGTTTGGGAAGGAGGGTGAACAGCGCCCGGTTGATGCTGTTTTCCAGCGCCATTGCCAGCACGCAGTCATCGTTCAGTGTCTGCATCATTTGCCTGCCTGTGTTAAGCCGCATCGGAACAACTGGCAGCATTCTACAAGGCGTACTGTGCAATCCCGTTACCGAACGACCAGTTCTCCTTGCGCACCTCGACCAAGTTGATGAACACATCCTCCGGCCGCACCCCCGCGTCACGCTCAAGCCCCTGTGCGATGGCCAGGTACAGCGCTTTTTTCTGCTCCACCGTTCGCCCCTCGCTCAGGGTGATCTGGATGAACACCTGGCCCTCGGTGCGCTGGATGCCGAGGTATTGAGGGTCGTTCACCAAGTGGTCGCGCTCGTGCTCCGTCAGTACCTGAAAGTTGTCGTGCTCGGGGACGTTGATGGTGGCCCTGAGGCTGGCGTACACGACTTGGCCGATTGCATGAATGTGGGCAGGGTCGGGGTGCTTGACAATGTCGATGCGGACCAGAGGCATTCGGATGCTCCCAGTGGTGTGAAAAACAAGTGTGGCGCCATTTGGCGCCAGGCTTGTGGTCAGTTCAGGCCAGGAAATCGGCGAAGGCCTTGTCCTGCTCCAGCACCTGCGCCAGCTTGTCGAACAGCGCGTTGAGGTCCACGCCTTCAAACAACGGGCCACCCAGCGAGTCGCACGCTTCTGTAGTCGCCCCACCATGCTGCTCCAGCGCATCGCAAATTTCCATGGCCTGGGCTATCAGCCGTGCATAGGGCTGGCCATTGGGCGCCAAGTGCGGTTGTGCCTGGTAGCGGATGGCGGATTGCAGGGTCAGGGGCAGGTTCCAGCGCTTGCCCAGTTCTGCGCCCACCTCCGGGTAGCCAAAGCCCAGTTGCTGGGTTTCGCTGGCCGCGCGGCTGGTGGTGCCGCTGGCGCCCTTGATGCGTGCGGCAAATTCCGGTGCGCCGGTCTGGATCAACAATTCGCCGATGTTGTGCATCACCCCGCAGGTAAACGCTACTTCAGCATCCAGCCCAGCCTGACGGGCCAGCAGGCGGCTGATGCTGGCCACCTGGAAGCTGCGCCCCCAGAATTTTTTGAGGTCGAAGCCCGGCGCCGACTTGAACGCCCCGGTTACGGCCGACGCCAGCACCAGGGTGCGCAAGGTGTTGAAGCCCAGGCGCATGGCCGCGTCTTCGATGCTGGCCGATTCCCGCCCACCCTTGAAGCGGGCCGAGTTCGCCAGCCGCAGTACTTTGGCGGAGATGACCGGGTCGCGCTCGATGTTGCGCGCCACTTTTTCCACGCTTTCGTTGGGGTTGTCGAATTGCTGCACCAGTTCCAGGGCGACCTGGGGAATGCTGGGGAGACTGTGCAACTGCGCAAACAGCGTGTCGATATCCATGGCAAAGCCCTCTTCGTCCGGTGGAGACTTTTTAAGATAGGCAATTTTTGAGGGTCTGCACGGTGTGTTCGCAAGGGACGCAAAAGCCCGGCGTAGAGCGCCGGGCGGGTACACCGAAAGTAGTAATGCCTTGCGGTGGACTTAGAACGCGTACACCAGCGTCGCCGTGGCACTGCGCGGCGTGCCGTACCAGCCCCGCGAGCCGATGGCGGTGTAGTACTGCTTGTCGAACACGTTGTTGAGGTTAAGCGAAACGCTGGTCTGCGGCGTAAACGCGTACTGCGCCATGGCATCCACCACGCTGTAGGCACCCTGGGTGAAGGTTTCGTCGTTCGGCCCGGCACCTTTGTAATACTCGGTGCCCTGCCAGCGTACGCCACCGCCCACCTTCAGCTGCGGCAGCGCCTGCAGGCGGTAGGTGGTGAACAGCTTGAAGGTGTCGCGCGGTACTTCGGTCTTCAGGCGGTCGCCATCGGAGTCCTCGATCACGGCGTAGGTGTAGCTGGCAGACACTTGCCAGTCCGGCAGGATTTCCCCGGCCATCTCCATCTCGAAACCACGGGTTTTGGTGCCGGATTCGGCACGGTAGGCCTGGTTGCCGTCCGGCGCCAGGTTGCTGCCATCGGCCACGGCGAGGTTGTCCTGGCGCACCTCGAATACGCTCAGTGCCGCGGTCAGGCGCTTGTCCCAGAATTCACTTTTCAGGCCGAGTTCGTAGTTGACGCCTTCTTCCGGGTCCAGATAGGCACCACTGACATCCTTGTTGCTTTGCGGGTTGAAGATGGTGGTGTAGCTGGCGTAGGCCGACCAGTTTTCGTTGAGGTCGTACACCAGCCCGAAGTAGGGCGTGACAACCCCGGTTTCGCTGCGCGAGGTGCGGCTGGTGTCGCCGGTGGACAGGGTGGTGGAGGTTTCGTCGCGGTGCCAGTCGATCACCCGTGCGCCGGTAATCAGCGACAGGTCATCGGTCAGGCTCCAGCGCACCGACGCCACCAGGCCGTCCTGGGTTTCATCCAGCGCGTCTTCCGTGGATTTGGTGTGGATGGCGTCCGGGATACCCAGTGAGCCGTCCCAGGTGTAGATGTTGTCGATGGTCTGGAACGACCACAGCGGGTAGCCGTTGTTGCGGTAGTAGGCCCGGTAGTGGCTGGCGCCCAGGTACATCTGGTGCTCGCGGGTAAACAGCTCGAACGGGCCGGCCGCCGACAGGTCAAACGACGTCTGGCGCGGCTCCCCGGCCCAGCGGCCGGTCCAGGTGCTGATGCCGCTGCCGTCGGGGTTGACGGTGCCGCTGGCGGCGGTGGCAAAGGCGTCGTCATAGCTGCGGCGGCTGTGTTCGGCATTCAGTTTCAGCTGCCAGCCGTTGTCCAGTTGATGGTCGAGGGTGGTGAACAGCGTTTTCGTGCGGCGCTTGTGGTAGCTCCAGTCGGCGGCGGAGTTGAACGAGCGGGAAGGGCTGAAGTGGCTGCCATCGGTCTTGTACATCGGGAAACCGTGGTTGCCGGCGCCGTCGTTGTCCATTTCCTGGTACTCCGCGCCTACGATCAGCATGGTGTCGTCAGTGATGTCCCATTCCATCACACCGTAAGCCACCTGCTTGTCCAGCGACTGGCGGTCGACATGGCTTTGACTGTTGGTATTCGAGGCCACGAAGCGCCCGCGAACATGGCCGCTTTCCGACAGTTTGCCGCCCACGTCCAGCTCGGTGCGATACGTGTCCCATGAACCCGCCTTCAGCGTCAGCGTGCGCTGTGTTTCGAGCGTTGGTTTTTTGCGAATCAGGTTGACGGTGGCGCCGGGGTCGCCGGTGCCCGACATCAGCCCGGTGGCACCGCGCACCACCTCGACCCGGTCGTAGCTCACCATGTCGGCAAGGTCGTCGCCAAAGCCGAAAGTGTCCGGCCGGTTGAGGCCGTCGACCTGAATGCTGCCCACTTCAAAGCCGCGCACGTAGATGTGGTTGGAGTCGCTGCCGGCCGGCCCCATGCTGTCGACGACCACACCGGGCGTTTGCTCCAGCACCTGGGCCACATCGGTCAGGTTCTGGTCTTCGATCTGCTGGCGGGTAACCACGCTGATCGACTGCGGCGTTTCGCGAGTGGAGAGGCGCAGGCCGGTCGCGGTGTTGGCCGAACCTGTGGTGTAACTGCCGGTGCCTTCTGTGGTGGCGCCCAGCCCGGTGCTGGAGACGGTGGTTGCGGCCAGCTCCATCGAGCCGTCTTCCGTGGGTTGGGCCTGTGGCTCAGGTTCGGCCCAGGCGTTGGCGCTGGCCAGCATTACGGCCAAAGCGGCGTGGCGAAAGGTGGGGGTTGTGGGCGTGAAACGAGGGGACATCCATTGACTCCTGTTGATGGAAAAGCGAACAGCTCAACAGGAGACGGATTGGGAATGCGGATATTTTGTGTAGATTGCTGGGGCTGCGTTGCAGCCCATCGCGACACAAGGCCGCTCCCACAGGAAACGCGATCTCCTGTGGGAGCGGCCTTGTGTCGCGATGGGCCGCAACGCGGCCCCCGGCAATCTATCAGAAATCAACCGAAGCACTGACCGAAAGCGTACGCGGCGCACCCAGCACCAGGTAGTTCGACCCCGGGTAACCACCGGTGGACGCCCAGTAATCGCGCCCGGCCACGTTGTCCAGACGAGCCCGCAAGGTCACGTCCTTGTCCTCCACCTTGAAGCCGTACCGCGCACCCAGGTCCAGCCGCGTCCAGGACGGGATTTCCAGGTTGTTGGCGTTGTTCACATACTGACGGCTGGTGTACACCACGCGGCTGGTCAGGGTCAGGCCATTGATGCCCGGTACATCCCACTCGCCACCAATGTTGGCCTGGGTTTTCGGCACGCCAATTGGCTCATTGCCATCGTTTTCGCCGTTCTGCGTCTTGGTCAGTTCGGCATCAAGCAGGGTCACGCCACCCAGCAGGCGCACGCCCTGGGTCGGCTCGCCAAACAGCGACAACTCGATGCCGCGGTTACGTTGCTCGCCGCCATCCTTGAACACCTGGTCTTCAACAATGCCCACCGGCTTGCGGGTTTCGAACACGGCAAGGCTGCCGCCCAGGCCGCCACCGTCATACTTCACGCCGATTTCGGTTTGCTTGGCAACGTAGGGTGCCAGCGATGCACCTGCGTTCAGTACCGGTGCTGTGGAGCCATCCGGCAGGGTGGTGGTGGCGCCGGCCGTGTCGCCCTTGGTCAGGCCTTCGATGTAGTTGGCATATACCGAGAACTGCTCATTCAGCTGGTACACCACGCCCGCAACCGGCGTGGTTTCGTAGCGGTTGTACTTGGAGGTCTTGTCGCCGGTGTTGTAGTCGTAGCCAGTCACGTCCATGCCCTGGCGACGTGCGCCCAGGGTGACCTGCAACTGGTCATCGAAGAAACCAAGCGTGTCAGCGATTGCCAGGCTTTGCGTGTGGGTACGGGCCGTGATGTGCGGGTCGGACATCGAGCCGCTGAAGCTTACGTTATCCGGTTTGGCCACATCGACCGGGTCATACAGGTCGCCGGCAAACCCGCTGAAGTTGCCCGCCCAGGCGTTGCGGTCCTTGGTGTCGTACATCGCACCGGACAGCACCCACTGGTGGGAAACCGGCCCGGTCTGCAGGCTCCAGCGCACGCCGGCTTCGCCGGTGGTCACGGTTTCTTCGCGGTAGTTGTCGAAACGGCTCGACGACGTCACGCCCGCCGCATTGGAAGAGGGGTTGGCCAGCACGTTCTTTTCTTCACCTTTGCGCATGCCGATGGCGGCCCAGGTGGTGACGGCATCGCTCAGGTCATATTCCGCGCGGAAGGTGCCGAACGTTTGCTTCTCTTTCGAGTAGGTCCACGACTGGCCGTAGTTCTTGTCTGCATCGGGCGGGCTTGGCACTTCGCCAGTTGGCGTCACGCTCGGCAGCGGGTTATCGATGAAGTGGTACTGGTGGCCCACGTCAGCGGACAGGCGCAGGCGGTCCCCCTGGTAGTCCAGGCCCAGGGCGAACATGTCCAGAGTGCGGTCCTGGTCTTCCACCGCCGTTTCGCCACCGCGCTTGGCCACGTTCACACGCACGCCGAAGCGGTCTTCCTCACCAAAGCGGCGCGCCACGTCGGCGGCGACGGTGCCGAAGCCGTTGTTTTCGGCGCCGACGGTGACCCGGGTCAGCGGCTCGTTCGGGGCACGCTTGGGCAGGATGTTGATCGCACCGCCAATGCCGGTACCGCCCGGCGCCGCGCCATTAAGGAAGGCACTGGCACCGCGGAACACTTCGACACGCTCGATGAACTCGGCCGCCACGTACTGGCGTGGCAGCAGCCCGTACAGGCCGTTGTAGGCGATGTCGTCGGAGTACAGCGGGAAGCCCCGCATCATGTACAGCTCCTGGAAATTGCCGAAGCCACGCGCAATGCGCACCGACGGGTCGTTCTGCAGAATGTCGGCGACGCTGTGCGCCTGCTGGTCCTGGATGAGCTGGTTGGTATAGGACGTGGAGGTGAAGGGCGTCTCCATGTAGTCCTTGTTGCCCAAAATGCCCACGCGCCCGCCACGAGCCACCTGGCCACCCTCGTACTCGGGCACCAGGCCCTCGCGCGAGGCGTCGGCGCTGGCCGAGATCGCGGTTTCTTCCAGCTCAAGTACCGTGCCTGGGGTGGCGGCGGGCTCTGCCTCTTGGGCCAATGCCAATGGCGAAGCAAAGCTTGCCATCAGGCCGAGGGGCAACCAGACGGCGTTCAATGCGTTTTTGCGGGGGAAGTTCGGGAGGGGCATGGGCGGACCTGTCGATCGGGTGGGTGTGTGCCTGAGGGAGCAGGCATGGCCAAACGACAGCACTATAGCGAATAAGAATCCTTCTCTGTATGGTTTTGATTACTATTTGTGAAAATTTCGTAATTATTACTGTTGTGGTGGCTTGCCTTGGCCCGGTCTCTTGCGGGGCGAGCCCTCAAGGCCAGGCCGTCTCACCGAAAAAGTCCCGCATGTGCTCCACAAAGAACGATACCTTCGCCGACAGGTTCAGCCGCTCCAGATACACCGCATAGATGTCTGCCGGCGGCGTTTGGTAATCCGCCAGCACCTCCACCAGCCGCCCCTGGCGCAGGTGGTCGGCCAGGTTCCACTCGGCGCGCATCAATATGCCTTGGCCATCCAGCGCCCAGTTCAACGCCACCTCGCCATCATTGGTGCTCAGGCGGCCATGCACCTTGACCGACTCGCTCTGCTTGCCCCGGCTGAACCGCCAGAGGCCGAAAGCCGCGTCGTTCTGGCGCAGCACGATGCAGTTGTGCTGCGCCAGGTCCTTTGGCGTGAGTGGCGTGCCGAACGCCTCAAGATACGCCGGTGTGGCACACAAGCGGCGGCGGTTGACGGCAATCTTGCGGGCGATCAGGCGCGAATCGGGGATTTCGCCAAAGCGGATGGCCACATCGATGGCGTCGTCCGGCAAGTTGATCGGGCGGTCAGTCAGGTGCAGTTGCACCTCCACGTCCGGATGGCGCCTGGCGAACGAAGAAATGGCCGGTGCCACATGCGTCCTGCCAAACCCCAGCGGAGCATTCACCCGTAGCAGCCCTTTGGGCTCGGCGCGGCTGCTGGACACCTGCCGCTCCATTTCCTCGATCTCTTCAAGAATGCGCCGGGCATTGAGCAGGTACGTCTCGCCCTCGGCGGTCAGGCTGATGCTGCGCGTGGTGCGGTTGAGCAGGCGCACGCCCAGGCGCTGCTCCAGCTGCATCAACCGCTTGGAAACGGCAGGCGGGGTCAGGTTCAGCTCGCGGGCCGTGGCCGCCAGGCTGCCCAGGCGCACCAGCTGGGCGAAGAAGGCCAGTTCCGACACCGGGTTCATTGGTAACTCCAGGGAAATAATGAGTTGAATTGCATTGTATTACTCGATTTGGAAAAAGCCATTACCGTAATCAGGCGTGATTAACCACAACAAATCTGGGCCTGACCGATGAGCCCAGCCGCCACTTTCATCCGACTCACAACAATAATTCGGAGACGGCAATGGCCAAGCGATACCTTGGAAAACTCTACGTACAAGTGCTGATGGGCGTGACGCTCGGCATCCTGCTGGGCGTGTTCTGGCCCCAGGTGGGTGCAGACCTCAAGCCCTTGGGCGATGCCTTCATCAAACTGATCAAGATGGTCTTCGCACCGGTCATCTTCGCCACCGTGGTACTGGGCATCGCCCGCATGGAGAACATGAAGGAGCTCGGCCGGGTTGGCATGCGCGCGCTGATCTACTTCGAGGTGCTGTCCACCTTCGCTCTGGTGCTGGGCCTGGTGGTGGTCAACCTGGTGCAGCCGGGGCAGGGCATGAATATCGACCCGGCCACCCTCGACACCAAAAGCATCGCCACCTACACCTCGGCAGCGGCCAGCGGTTCGGGCAGCTTTACCGACTTCCTGCTGCATGTGATCCCGGCCAGCGTCACCGACGCCTTCGCCAAAAACGAGATCCTGCAGATATTGCTGTTCTCCAGCCTGTTCGGCATTGCCCTGGCGCACCTGGGCGTCCGTGGCAAACCGGTGGTCGATGTGCTGGAGAGCTTTTCCCACGGCATGTTCCATATCGTCGGCATGGTCATGCGCCTGGCCCCGCTGGCGGCCTGCGGGGCAATGGCTTTTACCGTGGGCAAGTACGGCCTGGGGTCGATCGTGTCGCTGGGCAAGCTGATGGCCACCATGTACCTGACCTGCTTCCTGTTCGTGGTGGTGGTACTTGGCGCCATAGCACGGCTTTCGGGCTTCAGCCTGTGGAAGTTCCTCAAGTACCTCAAGGAAGAGCTGTTCACCGTGCTCGGCACCAGCTCGTCCGAATCGGTGGTACCGCAACTGATGACCAAGCTGGAACACGCTGGCGTGTCCAAACCGGTGGTCGGCCTGGTCATCCCCTCGGGCCTTACCTTCAACCCCGACGGCCAGTGCATCTACTACACCATGGCGGCCATTTTCATCGCCCAGGCCACCAACACCCCACTTACCCTGATGGACCAATTGCTGGTACTCGGCGTGCTGCTGCTCACCTCCAAGGGTTCGGCCGGCGTCACCGGCTCCGGCTTCATCACCCTGGCCGCCACCCTGGCCACCATGGACAACATTCCCGTGGCCGGCATGGTCCTGCTGTTGGGCGTGGACCGCTTCATGTCCGAGGCCCGCGCCATCACCAACACCATCGGCAATGCCGTCGGCACCCTGGCCATTGCCCGCTGGGTCGGTGCGCTCGACCAGCAACGCCTGGGCCAGGTGCTCGGCGGCCAGTTGCCGCCCGCCAGTACCGCGCAAGAGCCAGCCGCCCTGCAGCCCCGCGCCACCCAAGCCTGATCAACCCAGCCAACTGCCTTGTGAAGCAGTGAGGAGAAAACCGTGGATAAAGAAGCAGCCGTGTCATCGCTCACCGACGTGATGGCCAAGTTCACCGCCTACATTGGCAAGCGCCTGCCGCGTGACGTTAAAGAAAAGACCGCCAAGTTGCGTGCCGCCGAAACCAACCCGTTGGCCATCGCCGTGTACGACTCGATGGCTGACAACCAGGCATACGCCGACAAGCTCAACCGCCCCAGCTGCCAGGACACCGGCGTCATCCAGTATTTTGTCGCGGCAGGCGCACGCTTTCCGCTGTTGGGTGAGATGGAAAGCATCCTCGAAAATGCCACCAAGGAAGCCACCATCCAGGGGCCGCTGCGGCACAACGCGGTGGAAACCTTCATCGAGAAGAACACCGGGACCAACACCGGCTCGAAAATCCCGTGGCTGGACTGGGAAATCATCCCCGATGCCGATTACGCCATCGTCGATGTGTACATGGCCGGTGGCGGCTGCACCTTGCCGGGTTCGGCCAAGGTGCTGATGCCAGGGCAAGGTTATGAGGGGGTGACTGAGTTCGTCTTTGATGTCATCACCTCGCGCGGCGTCAATGCCTGCCCGCCGTTGTTGGTGGGGGTCGGGGTTTCGACCTCGGTAGAAACAGCCGCACGCCTGTCGAAGAAGGCCATCCTGCGCGAGGTGGACTCCAGCCACCCCAACGAAAGCGCGGCAATGATGGAAAAGCTGCTCGAAGACGGCCTCAACGAAATCGGTATCGGCCCCCAGGGCCTGACCGGTAACAGCAGCGTGATGGGCGTGAACATCGAATCCTCCGCCCGCCACCCCTCGACCATCGGCGTGGCCGTGTCCACCGGTTGCTGGGCGCACCGGCGCGGCAAGATCCGCATCAATGCCGACCTTTCCTATGACATCCTTTCCCACGAAGGTGTAGTACTGTGAAGAAAATCCTCAGCACCCCGATCAAGGACGAAGACCTGGCCAGCCTCAACGTTGGTGACGTGGTCTACCTGACCGGCCAGTTGGTCACCTGCCGTGACGTTGCCCACCGGCGCCTGATCGAGCTCAAGCGCGAACTGCCCGTCGACCTGCGCGGCGGCGCCATCTTCCACGCCGGCCCCATCGTGCGCAAAAAAGACGACGGCAGTTTCGAAATGGTCTCCATCGGCCCGACCACCAGCATGCGCATGGAAAAATTCGAGAAGCAGTTCATTGAAGAAACCGGCGTGAAGCTGATCGTGGGCAAAGGCGGCATGGGCCCGGAAACCACTACCGGGTGCCTGGAAAACAAAGCCGTGCACGCCGTGTTCCCCGGCGGCTGCGCTGTGTTGGCGGCTACCCAGGTGGAAGAGATCGAACGCGCCGAATGGCAGGACCTGGGCATGCCCGAAACCCTGTGGGTGAACCGCGTGCGCGAGTTCGGGCCGCTGATCATCTCCATCGACACCAAGGGCAACAACCTGTTCGAGCAGAACAAGGCACGTTTCAATGAACGCAAAGGGGCGGTGATCGAGAAGATCAACAGCCAGGTGCGGTTTATCAAGTGAGCAGGCGGGGTGCCGGGGCGCGGTTGCCTGGGTACCCCGTGGCGGCTGTGACCAAGGACGTTGACCTGCGTTCAAACTGCACCGTTGTCGGTCAAACGCAGGCCCCGCTTGAGCGCTCGCCAATGCTGCAAGTCCTGGTTGTTCATCAGCCCGTGCTTGCTGTAATTGAGCACCAGCATGCGCTGCTGCCCCGGGATCAGGCAGGCTGCCTGCAGCTGGACGTTTGGCTGCTTGCCAACCGTGAAATCAAGCGCCATTTCCCAGCCTTCCATCTGCTGGTCGGGGCCAAAGCGGGTGGCCTGCAGGCCGCTGATGTTCAGGGAATGGGTTTTGCGTCGTAGCAGCTCCATCTGATCCCTCACAGCGTCTTGCAGCGACTGGCCCGGCAGCACCGGACTGCGGACGATCACAAGGGTGGTGCCGCGTGGCTTGAAGCGCAGCATGTTCATGCTCTGGTCTTCGGGGGTGTCGTTGCCAAGGTCGAGGATTGCATCGTGAGTTACGTAGTCAGCCATGGTCGGGTGTGCCTCTGGAGAGGAGCGGCAGAAAACAATGCCTCGCAACCTCGCGTCGGGTCGAGGCGCAAGATGTGAGTGGGTATGTGGTTCAACCCGCGTTGAAAGCTGGTGGCGCTTTGAATGCAGGGCCTTTTGCGTGCAGGTTTATTGCTCGCGTCCATAAACAACCCAGGGTTCTCCCGCCCTCGGTCAACGCATTCTTTACGCATTCTTTATGCCCGGCTTTACGCCCAGCCCCGATACTGGCGCGGTTGTTCCACGCCTTCCGCCCCCTGCCTGAGCCCAGCATTCGCGCAATGCTGCAGAGACGTTACCCGTGACCCAGACCGCAACCGCAGCACACCCATCCCACCCCGGCAAGAGCACCGGTATCGGCCTGTTGGTCGCTGCCGTGGGGGTGGTGTATGGCGACATCGGCACCAGCCCGCTGTACACCCTCAAGGAAGTCTTCAACGGCCATTTCGGCGTGCAGGCCAACACTGAAGGGGTGCTGGGCATCCTGTCGCTGGTATTCTGGTCGCTGGTCTGGGTGGTATCGGTGAAGTACGTGCTGTTCATCCTGCGCGCCAGCAACCAGGGCGAAGGCGGCATCATGGCGCTGACGGCGTTGGCACGTCGGGCCGCGCTGCCCTATCCACGGCTGAGCCGGGTGCTGGTGTTGCTGGGGCTGTTCGGTGCGGCGCTGTTTTATGGCGACAGCATGATCACCCCGGCCATTTCCGTGTTGTCGGCGGTAGAAGGCCTGCAACTGGGCATTGATGGCATTGACCACTGGGTGGTGCCGTTGTCGGTGGTGGTGCTGGTCGGGCTGTTCATGATCCAGAAGCATGGTACGGCGCGCATCGGCATTTTGTTCGGGCCGGTGATGGTGTTGTGGTTCGTGGTGCTGGGGGCGCTGGGCGTGCACGGCATCGTGCAGCGGCCCGAAGTGCTGCAGGCCGTCAACCCGGTGTGGGCGGTGCATTTTTTTGCAGCCCACCCGGGTGTGGGCGTGGCGATTCTGGGGGCCGTGGTGCTGGCCCTGACCGGTGCGGAGGCACTGTATGCCGACATGGGGCATTTTGGCCGCAAACCCATTTCGCGTGCGTGGTTCATGCTGGTATTGCCGGGCCTGGTGCTGAACTACTTTGGTCAGGGCGCGTTGATTTTGAACAACCCGGAGGCCGTGCGTAACCCGTTCTACCTGCTGGCGCCGCAGTGGGCGCTGCTGCCGATGGTGGGCTTGGCTACCCTGGCGACGGTGATCGCTTCACAGGCAGTGATTTCCGGTGCCTTCTCGCTCACGCGCCAGGCCATTCAGCTGGGCTATGTGCCGCGCATGTTCATCCAGCACACTTCCAGCGAGGAACAAGGGCAAATCTATATCGGCATGGTCAACTGGGCGCTGATGGTGGGTGTGGTGCTGCTGGTGATCGGTTTTGAATCGTCCAGTGCGCTGGCGGCGGCCTACGGTGTGGCCGTGACCGGGACCATGCTGATTACCACCTTGCTGGCTGCGGCGGTGGTGCTGCTGTTGTGGAAGACGCCGCGCTGGCTGGCCATCCCGATGCTGTTGGGCTTTTTGCTGGTCGACAGCCTGTACTTTGCGGCCAATGCGCCGAAGGTACTGCAAGGCGGCGCGTTCCCGGTCATCGCGGGGCTGGCGTTGTTCGTGCTGATGACCACCTGGAAACGCGGCCGTACCATCCTGTTCGACCGGCTGGATGAGGCGGGCTTGCCGCTGGAGCTGTTCATCGCCAGCGTGCAGTCGCAACCGCCGCATCGGGTGAGCGGCACGGCGGTGTTCCTGACCGCCCGCACCGATGCTGTGCCCCATGCGCTGCTGCACAACTTGCTGCATAACCAGGTGCTGCATGAACAGGTGGTACTGCTGACGGTGGTTGCCGAGGATGCGCCACGGGTCAATGCGGCGCAGCGCATCCGGGTCGAGGCGTTCGACGCCGGTTTTTACCGTGTCAGCCTGCATTTCGGCTTCATGGAGGAACCGGACGTGCCGCTGGCGCTGAGCCGCTGCCACGAGCAAGGCCTGGATTTCAGCCCCATGCGCACCACGTACTTCCTCAGCCGCGAAACCGTCATCGCCACCCAGCGCATCGGCATGGCACGTTGGCGCGAGCACCTGTTTGCGTTCTTGCTGAAGAATGCCAACAGCAACCTGAAGTATTTCAAACTGCCAGTGAACCGGGTGATTGAACTGGGCACTCAGGTCGAGATGTAGCCCGCAGGCAATCAGCGCACGGCGGCCAGGCGCAGTAAAAGCGGGAAGGCCATGGCCCAGACCGGCGCCAGCACCAGGGCGGTATTCAGCCGCCCCAGCGGCAATTCGACCCCCGCCAGCGCCGCACCTGCCAAGTACGCTGGCGGGCCGCCCAGCAACCCCAGCAGGGCGCCCAGCCACAACCGTTGCCCGGCCCATGCCAGGCTGTGGCGCAAGCCGCTGGCCAGCACCAGCCACAACAGGGCCAGCCACAATGGCAAGGGCCACTGATCAAAGCGGAACACCCCGGCCAGGCCCAGCATGCTATCGAGCAGGCAACCCGCGAGCGCCACACTCAGCAGCGTGCGTATTTCCGCAGCGCGCTGGCGGCACAACCACAAGTGGACCCCCAGGCCAATCGGCGCCGCCATCAGCAGCCAGGGCCGTTGAGCGCCCAGCACACATGCCCACCACCCCAGCTGCAGCCACACCGCATTGCCCACCAGCCAGGCGCGGCCCATGCTCAACCGATCGGCAAAGGCGCCCGCCGGGCCTTTGGCGCAGCCCACAGCAGTTGCGCCACGCCGATGGTCCGCTCTTCGAAACCGCCCTGGCAATAACACAGGTAAAACTCCCACAGGCGCTGGAAGGTGTCGTCATAACCCAGCTCCAGCAGCGTTGCGCGGCTCTGGCGCAGGTTGTCGCGCCAATGGCGCAAGGTCCGGGCGTAACCGGCGCCGAAGTCCTCCATGTGCACCAGGTTCAGTTCGGTCTGGCGGCTGGCGGTATCGAGCAGCACGCTCAGCGAGGGCAGGGCGCCGCCGGGGAAGATGTAGCGCTGGATGAAATCCACCGAGCGTTGCGCCTGGGCATAGCGCTGGTCGCGGATGGTGATGGCCTGCAACAGCAACAGCCCGTCCTCCTTGAGCAGCCTGGCGCATTGGCGAAAGTAGGTGGGCAAATAGCGGTGGCCGACGGCTTCGATCATCTCGATCGACACCAGTTTGTCGAACTGACCGCGCAGGTCGCGGTAGTCCTCGCGCAGCACCGTGATGCGCTGTTCCAGGCCCAGCGCTTTCACGCGGCCCAGGGTATACGTGTACTGCGCTTCGGACAGCGTCGTGGTGGTGACACGGCAACCGTGGCGGGTGGCGGCATAAATGGCCAGGCTGCCCCAGCCGCTGCCGATTTCCAGCAGGTGTTCGTGGGGTTTGAGTTCGAGCTTTTCGCAAATCCGCTCCAGCTTGTTGAGCTGGGCCTGTTCAAGTGTTTGTTCGGGGCTGTCGAACTGGGCGGCCGAGTACATCAGGGTAGGGTCGAGCAACTGCTCGAACAACGCATTGCCCAGGTCGTAGTGGGCCAGGATGTTGCGCCGCGCGCCGCGCCGGTTGTTGCGGTTGAACCTGTGCAGCAGGCGCAATGCCGGCCGGCCGAAGCGTGCCAGGCCGGTTTCCATGGCGTCGAGCACGTCGAGGTTGGCCACGAACACCCGGGTCACGGCGGCGAGGTCCGGGCTGCGCCAGTAACCGTGGATGTAGCCTTCGCCCGCGCCGATCGAGCCATTGCCCGCCACCAGGCTCCACGCGGCCTCATCGAGCACTTCGATTTCGGCGTACAGCGGGCTGCCCACATCGCCAAAGGTCCACTGCCGGTCATGGCTGATAACCCGCAAGTGGCCGTGGCTCAGGCGTTGCAACTGAGCCAGCACGGCGCTGCGGGCCACGCCGCCGAGCCAGGGCGTGAGGCCTGCCGTTTTGCTAACGCTCAGGGTGGGATTGGGCATGGTCGGGTTCCTCGCAAACGGGGTGGCCCAGCGCGAGGTGGCCCCGGCTGGCTGCGTGATCGTGAACAGGGGTGCGTTTGAACAGCAGGCGCAGGGCTTGCCAGTAAATGGCCGAGACCGTGCGCAGGCTCATCCAGGGGAAGGTGAAGATGTGCCTGCGCACGGCAGCGCGATCCAGGGGCTGGCGTTGCAGGGCCAGGTCGGCTGCGAACACCTTCTGCCCGTCGTGCCAGTTTTCCATGTGTACACGAACGTGCCGGGCATCAAGGGCGAAGCGCAAGCGGTAATCCATGTCCAGCGGCAGAAAGGGCGAAACATGAAACGCCTTGGCCATGGCGAACGGCTGGGCCAGGTTGCCGTGCACGGGCAATACGTAATGGAAGCGCTCCCGCCATGGTGTGTTGCGCACTTCCAGCAGCAGGGCCGCCAGCACCCCGTCGAGGTCATGGCAGAAGTAAACGCTCACCGGGTTGAACGACAACCCCCAGCAACGGGGCTGGGTGAGCAGATGTACGGCTCCCCGGGGCGGTTGCCCGGTGGCCTGGCCGACCAGCTGGCGGGCAGCGTCGGCCAGCGGTGTGCCTGTACGGGTGAGCGAGGGCAGGTAGTCGGTTTCGCGCCAGCACAGCGG
This sequence comes from Pseudomonas sp. PSKL.D1, assembly GCF_028898945.1. Lineage (NCBI taxonomy): Bacteria > Pseudomonadati > Pseudomonadota > Gammaproteobacteria > Pseudomonadales > Pseudomonadaceae > Pseudomonas > Pseudomonas sp. PSKL.D1. Next base: position 3,457,956 of record NZ_CP118607.1, on the reverse strand, counting down.
GGCAAACCGCTTGCGGCCGAGCAGCAGGGCAGGGTCTTCAGCCAGGTCCAGGTAGAACATGCCGATGCGGTAGCGGAACGCATGGGGCCTGGGGCTGGAGCGTCGATGGCTGACCCAGCCATGGCACAGGCTGCTGGTCACAGGCGTTCTCCGAAATGTTCGGCCACGTTCAGTGCGCTTAGCACGCCGTCCTCGTGGAAACCGTTGGCCCAGTAGGCGCCGCAGTAATAGCTGTGCTGCTGGCCTTGCAGCTCGTCCTGGCGTGCCTGGGCGGCCACGGCGGCCAGGCTGTACTGCGGGTGTGCGTAGTCGAAACGGGCGAGGATTTGCGCAGGGTCCACCAGCGCTGTCTGGTTCAGGCTTACGCAGAACGTGACCGGTGCCTGCAAACCTTGCAGGATGTTCATGTCATAGGTGAGCGCTGCGGGGGCATGCCCGGGGCCGCCCAGCCGGTAGTTCCAGCTGGCCCAGGCCCGACGACGGCGGGGCAGCAGCCGGGTGTCGGTGTGCAGCACCACGTCATTGCTGGCGTAGGTAATGGCCGCCAACACTGCACGTTCGTCTGTGCTGGGCGCTTCGAGCAGCGCCAGGGCCTGGTCGCTGTGGCAAGCGAACACCACCTTGTCGAAACGCTCCGGCCCGGCCGGGCTGTGCAGCGTCACGCCGGCCTCGTCCCGGGCCACCCGGCTGACCGGGCAGTTGAGGCGAATGCGCTCGGCAAAGGGCCGGCACAGCGGCGCAAGGTAGCTGCGCGAACCGCCTTCGATCACCCGCCATTGCGGCCGGTTGCTGACCGACAACAGCCCATGGTTGCGGCAAAAGCGCACGAAAAACTGCAGGGGGAAGGCGAGCATTTCAGCGCACGGCATCGACCAGATCGCCGAGCCCATGGGCACGATGTAGTGCTCGATGAAGCGGTTGCCGTAGCCGTGTTCGTGCAGGTAGCTGCCCAGCGTGGTGCCGGCATCGATGCGTTGGGCGTCGAGGTCGGCGATGGCCTGGCGGTTAAAACGCAGAATGTCGCGCAGCATGCCCCAGAACCCCGGCGACAGCAGGTTGCGGCGTTGGGCGAACAGGGTGTTCAGGTCATGGCCGTTGTACTCGAAGCCCGTGCGCGGGTCGTGCACCGAGAAGCTCATTTCGGTGGGGCGTGAGGGCACCTTCAGGTGCGTGAGCAAGCGGATGAAGTGTGGGTAGGTCCAGTCGTTGAATACGATGAAACCCGTGTCCACCGCGTACGCTTGACCGCGCCATTGCACGTCAACGGTGTGAGTATGCCCGCCGACCCAGCTGGCTGCCTCGAACACGGTGATCTCATGCTGGCGGCACAGCAGGTGGGCGCAGGTCAGCCCGGCGATACCGCTGCCAATGATGGCGATGCGCATGGTCAGCCCTCTGCCTTGCGCGCCAGGCGCTGGCCCAGGCGCATCCGCAAACCGGCAGGCAGGGCGCCAAGCAGGCGCAGCACCCAGGTGAACAGGCCGGGGAAAGCGATTTCCAGCGGGCGCTGGGGCAGGCGATTGATAATGTGCCCGGCAGCACGTTCGGCGCTCCACAACTGTGGCATGGGGAAGTCGTTACGCCGGGTCAGGGGGGTGTCGACGAAGCCGGGGCTGACCAGCGTGGTGTCGATGCCCTCGGCAGCCAGGTCGATGCGCAGGGATTCGACCAGGTAGCGTACAGCGGCTTTGGAGGCACCGTAGGCCCCGGCGCGTTGCAATGCCAGCCAGCTGACCGAACTGCCCATCACCACCAGGTGCGGACGTTGGCCGCGGTGCAGCAGTGGCAGAGCCTGCTGAATGCAATGGCTGACGGCGAACAGGTTGGTGCGGACCACGCGCTCAACCAACACGGGGTCGAAGCGGCCGGGTTCCAGGTATTCGCAGGTGCCGGCGTTGAGGATGACCAAATCCAGTGCGCCCCAGGCTTGCTCGATCTGGCTACATATGGCGGCAACTTGCTGCGGCGCGTCGAGGTCACCGATGGCCAGCAGCACCTGGCCCGGAAAGCGCTCGGCCAACGGTTCAAGGCGCGCGGCGTGCCGGCCACCCAATGCCACCTGGTGGCCTTGTTCCAGCAGGCGCAGCGCGAGTGCCGCGCCGATGCCGCTACTGGCACCGGTCAGCCAGCAGCGGCTCATGCCAGCCGGCCCTTGAGCCAGCGGATTGCGCCACCCATTACAGGTACGTGCTCATAGAGCAGGGCACCGGCATCGAAATAATCCTGATGAAAATACACCCGGTCGTGCCAGCAAACATGGCTGCAGCCTTGCAGGCTGATCAAACGCCCGCTGGCCAGGCGTGGGTGGCGAAACTCCAGGGTCCAGCGCAGGTAGCCTTGGCCGGGCCGCACCTCGTCCGCGCCTTCGAACCCGTAGCGGATTTCCTGTGCGTTGCCGAACAGCTCGGCGAAGTACGCTTGCAGTTGCTCCAGGCCGACTACGTGGTGCAGCGGATCGCGGAACGTCACGTCATCGCTGTACAACTGCCCCAAATTAGCAAGGTTGCCTGCATCCAGTGCGGCAAAGCGTTCGGCGAAGGTTTGCAGGTAGGCAGACATGCGCGGCTCCGGTAAATCCTGTACAGGCTCAGTATGTTGTACAGGTATACCTGAAGCCTAGGTATGAATTTGTACAAGTCAAAAAGTTTGTACAGGTTTTTCGCGCTACAACGTGCTGGTACGGCTAATTGCACTGTGCCAGTATCCTGCAACTTTCCAGCGCGTTCGGGCTGGCTGATTACACTCTAGTGATAACGCCAATTAGGGAGTGCCTGCCATGGGCGAGCACGGACGCGGCATTTCGCTGCAATGGCTGGTTGCGCTGGCGATCATGCTGGGCATGTTGCTGCTTGGGGCCGGGCTGGCCTGGCAAGGCTACAGGGGCATTCAGCAGACACTGGTGGCCGCCGCCGGCGATGCTGCGCAGCAATTTGGCAAAACCATCGATGAGCGTGCCCGGCGCTTGATCGACCCGGTGCAAAGCAGCATCCGCCTGTTGGCCTTCAACCCGGCAGACGCCAGCCTCGACGCACGCCTGCAGCGCCTGCCACAGCTGGTTGAAAGCCTGAACGCCAACCCGATGGTCAGTGCCGCCTACATCGGCTACCCCAACGGCGAGTTCCTGTTGGTGCGCCGCCTGCGCGACCCCCAGTTGCTGCAACGCTTCGTTGCCCCGGCAGGCACGCAGTTTCTGGTGCAGAGCATCACCCAGGCCAGCGATGGCACAATGCAGGGCGAATGGCGTTTTTATGACCGGCAACTGGCCCTCCTGCACGCCGAGGCAAAACCGGGCTACCGCTACGACCCACGCAGCCGCCCCTGGTTCGTCGACGCCTTCGCCCGACCCACCACGGCGCTCACCCACCCCTACGTGTTCTTCACCACCGGCGAAATCGGCATGACCATGGCCCAACGCAGCGTCGATGGCGGGGCGGTCATCGGCATGGACGTTTCGGTGAATGACCTGGCCCTGGAAAGCCGTGACCTGCGCATGACCGCCGGTACCGAAATTGCCGTGCTCGACGACGCGGGCAGCGTCGTCGCCTACCCGGACCTGCAACGTATCATCGTGCACGAGGGGCAGCGTGTACGCCTGGCCCAACTGCCAGAGCTGGGCATCGCCAGCCTGCAGCAGGTGCATGCCAACCCGCCCCACGGCAGCGAACCCCAGGCCTATCAGGTGCAGGGCAGCACTTGGTATGGCATGCGCGTGCCGCTGACCACCCTGGCCGGCCAGCAATTGCAGGTTCTGATTGCCGTACCAGGGCACGAACTGCTGGCCAGCGCGCGCAACGTGCTGTTCGATCAACTGTTGTGGACGGCGGGGCTGATGGCGGTATTGCTGCTGCTGGGCGGGTTGATCGGCCAGCGCATCGGCCGGCCACTGCGCCTGCTGGCCGAGCAGGTGCGTGCCTTGGCCGGGTTTGATTTCAGCCGCGAAGTGGGGGTGACGTCGCGGGTTCACGAAGTGCGCGAACTCAGCCGCGTGCTCAGCCGCATGACCGGCACCATCCGCAACTTCCAGGCCATCACCTTGACCCTCAGCCGCGAGACCCAGCTGGAGCGCATGCTCGACGGCGTGCTCAAGCACCTGGTCGACGCTGCGGGCTTGCAGGCAGGCGCCGTGTACCTGTTCGACAGCGACCACGACGTGCTGCAACTGGCCGCTGCCTGCCGGGGCGAGGGTTACCCGGCGCGGTTGAACCTGCCGCCCGACCAGCAACAAGCCCCTCAGGCGCTGGTTGCCCAGGCGCTGGGCCTGCACGAGCGTGGTCTTCCCGTGGTGCTGCGTGACCGCAGCCACGCGTTGCTTGGCGTGCTCGTGCTGCAACTGGAAAACGAGCAGTTGCGTGATGAAGTCGGCCAGCCGTTCCGGCGTTTTGTGGAGGAGTTGTCCGGTGCCGCCGCCGTGGCCATCGAAACGCGTCAGCTGGTGGAGGCGCAGCAACGCCTGCTCGATGCCATGATCAAGCTGCTGGCCGATGCCATCGACGCCAAAAGCCCTTATACCGGCGGCCATTGCGAACGGGTGCCGCAGCTGGCCCAGATGCTGCTGGACCAGGCCGTGCAGGCCAACAGCGGCCCCTATGCCGATTTCACCATGACCGAGGCCGAACGCTACGAGTTTCATGTTGCGGCCTGGTTGCACGATTGCGGCAAGATCACCAGCCCCGAGCATGTGGTGGACAAGGCCACCAAGCTGGAGACGCTTTACAACCGCATACACGAGATCCGCACCCGGTTCGAAGTGCTCTGGCGCGACGCGGAGCTTGCCTATTGGCAAGGCGTGGCCAAGGGTGAAGATCGCCAAACGTTGCAGGTGCAGCTGGAGCAATGCCACGCGCAGTTGCAGGACGATTTTGCCTTCGTGGCCAAGGCCAACATCGGCGGCGAGTTCATGCAGGAGGCAGACGTGGAGCGCTTGCAACACATCAGCCAGCGGCGCTGGTGGCGGCATTTCGACAACCGCCTGGGCCTGTCTCGCGATGAGGAGGGCCGTTATGCAGGCCTGGCGAAGCCAGCCTTGCCGGTTGAAGAGCGGCTGCTCGTCGACCGCGAGGAACACCGTACCGCCTGGGGCGCACGCAAGCCGCCGGTGGCCAAGGGCGACCCACGCAACAGCTGGGGCTTCGATATGCGTCTGCCGGCCCATGCCAACGACCAGGGCGAGCTGTACAACCTGTCGATCCGCCGTGGCACGCTCAACGATGAAGAGCGTTTCAAGATCAACGAACACATCGTGCAGACCATCATCATGCTCAAGGCGCTGCCATTCCCCCGGCAACTGCGGCGCGTGCCCGACATCGCCGGCAACCACCACGAACGCATGGACGGCGCCGGCTACCCACGCCGGTTGAACAGGGACGACCTGAGCGTTGCCGAACGGGTGATGGCGATTGCCGACATTTTCGAGGCCCTGACTGCCGCCGACCGGCCATACAAACCGCCCAAGACGCTGTCCGAGTCGGTGAAGATCCTGGTGGCCATGGCACGTGACCAGCATGTCGACGGGCAGCTGCTGCGGTTGTTCCTCAGCAGTGGCGTGCACCGCGCGTATGGCGAGCGCTTCTTGCGCGCCGAGCAGATGGACGAAGTGGATGTGGCCTATTGGTTGCGGCAACTGGAGGAGGGGGCGTCGGCCCCCGCCTCCTGACGCTCAACTGCGTATGAACGCCAGCAAGTCCGCGTTGATCACATCGGCATGGGTGGTGGGCATGCCGTGCGGGTAGCCTGCGTAGGTCTTCAGCGTGCCGTTGGGCAGCAGCTTGGCCGACAGCGGCCCGGAATTTTCGTACGGCACGATCTGGTCGTCGTCGCCGTGCATCACCAGCACGGGCACCGTGACCTTCTTCAGGCTTTCGGTGAAGTCGGTTTGTGAGAACGCGACGATGCCATCGTGATGGGCGATGGCGCAGCCTGTCATGCCTTGGCGCCACCAGTTGTGGATCACCCCTTGATCGGCCTTGGCGCCCGGGCGGTTGTAGCCATAGAACGGCCCGGTCGGGATGTCGAGGAAAAACTGCGCCCGGTTGGCCTTGAGCTGGGCCTGCAGGTCGTCGAACACCGACTTCGGCAGCCCGCCCGGGTTGCTGGCGGTTTGCACCATCAGCGGCGGCACCGCAGCGATGATGACGGCCTTGGCGACACGTTCGTTGCTGTAGCGGGCGCAGTAGTGGATCACTTCACCGCCGCCGGTGGAGTGCCCCACATGCACCGCCTGCTTGATGCCCAGGTGCTTGACTACCGCAGCCACGTCATCGGCGTAATGGTCCATGTCGTGCCCGTTCCACACCTGGCTGGAGCGCCCGTGCCCACGGCGGTCGTGGGCGATCACCCGGTAGCCCTGTGCCAGGAAGAACAGCATTTGCGCGTCCCAGTCGTCGGCGCTCAGGGGCCAGCCGTGATGGAACCACACCACCGGGGCATCGCTCGGGCCCCAGTCTTTGTAGAAGATCTCAACGCCATCGTTGGTTGTGACGTATCCCATCTTGCGCCTCCTGTGATGAATGAGTGCCGGGTGCGGCGTGCGGGCCGCTCATCAACTGTAGGAGTGAAACAAGTCTCAGCGGTGACCTGTTATCGGGAAGATCCGTGAGCGGGGAGCTGGCCAGGGGAGTACGCCTCAGGATGGTTGTTGGTTTTGAGATCGAGCGCCGCCGTGCGGCGCATCGCGGATGAATCCGCTCCTACAACGCTATCACAGGCCTGTAGGAGCGGATTCATCCGCGATGCGCCGCGCGGCGGCGCTCGATCTCAAAATCGCCACACCAGTCATACGACCACTACACCCCTCCACCCAACCTGCGACATTCGCGTCATTGACATTCCCGTGAGAAATGTTTTGTAGCACTTTCGATAGGCTGCTATCCTTTCCGAGCCGTGATGTACGACGTCATTCATATGGATGACCAGATAAACAGACAGCAGCCTGCACAGGCCTGCGCCGTCACGGGTCTTTGTGATTAGTCATTAGGTAGACCTGAATGTTGTTAGCAAAGGAAACCTCGCGTAGGAAGTTTCTGCTTTCTTCGCTGATTGCCTTGCCCGCCATGGGCATCACCGTAAAGGGCCTGAGTGCGGCGATGGCCGCGGAAATGGCGGCGCCCAACCTCGACAGCTACACCCCGATCTTCTTCACGCCTGCCGAGTGGACGCTGATCCTGGCGGCGTGCGACCGCCTGATCCCCGCCGACGGCCGTGGGCCGGGCGCGCTGGAAACCAACGTGCCGATCTTCATTGACCAGCAACTGGCCGGTGACCTGGGCAGCGAGATCTACCTGGAAGGGCCGTTCGACCTGAACGCGCCGGCAACCCTGGGCTACCAGCTGCCGTTCACCCCGCAGCAGATCTACCGCAAAGGCATTGCCGCGCTGGAAAGCTGGTGCCAGGCCAACCATGGCCAGCACTTCGCCTTACTGCCTTTGGAGCAGCGCGATGCGGTGCTGAAAAAGTTGCAGGCCGGGCAGGTCGACTTCACCGCCCATGGCGAAGACGTGCTCAAAGGCAAGCTGTTCTTCGGCGAACTGCTCAACCACACCCGTCAGGGCTGGCTGGCCGACCCCATCTACGGCGGCAACAAGGGCATGAAGGCGTGGATCGCCATCGGCTTCCCCGGCGCCCGTGCCAGCTACCTGGAATGGGTGGCCCAGCACAACGTCCCGTACCCCCTCGGCCCGGTCAGCCTGACCGGCCAGCGCGGTTGATCCCTTCGCCCTGCACCACAGCATTCAAGGTTTTTTATGGCAAACATTACCAATGACGAAGTCGACGTAGCGGTCGTCGGCCTGGGTTGGGCTGGCTCGTTGATGAGCATCGAGCTGGCCCAGGCAGGCTTGAAAGTACGTGCCTTCGAGCGCGGTGAAGACCGCTCCAACGCCGATTTCGCCTACCCCAAGCCGGCTGACCAATACGCCTACGGCGTGCGCAACAAGATCATGGTCACCCCAAAGGATGGCGCGCTGACCGTGCGTCACAACCTCAACAGCACCGCGCTGCCCACCCGCCAGTGGGGCGCTTTCGTGCCGGGTACCGGCGTGGGTGGCTCCGGCCTGCACTGGACGGGCGTGCTGATCCGCCCGACGCCCACCGACATCAAGCTCAAGACCTACGCAGACCAGGCCTACAAGCCCGGTATCCTGCAAAGCGACATGACCATCGGCGACTACCCGTTCACCTGGGACGAAATCGAACCGTACCTGGACAAGTTCGACAAGATCTGCGGCCTGTCGGGCAACACCGGCAACCTCAACGGCCAGATCCTGGTAGGCGGCGACCCGTTCGAAGGCCCGCGCTCCAACCCGTACCCGCTGCCCGCGCTGGAAGACACGCTGAACAACAAAATGTTCGCCGACGCCGCGCGCAAGCTGGGTTACCACCCGTTCCCCAACCCGTCGGCCAACGTGTCGCGGGCCTGGAAGAACCCCTACGGCAACCAGATCGCCCCGTGCAACTACTGCGGCTACTGCAGCAAGTACCCGTGCCTGAACTTCTCCAAGGCCTCGCCGCAAACTGCCGTGATGGACGCGCTCAAGCGCATGCCCAACTTCGACTACCGGGTCAATGCCAACGTCCTGAAGGTTGAACTGCACCCCGACGGCAAGACCGCCAAGGGCATCACCTACGCCGATGCCGATGGCAACACCGTGTTCCAGCCGGCCAAAATCGTGGTGCTGGCGGCGTTCCAGTTCGTCAACGTGCGCCTGATGCTGCTGTCGGGCATCGGCCAGCCGTACAACCCGGTCACCGGCAAAGGCACGGTCGGGCGCAACTATGCGTTCCTGAGCAACGGCGGCGCCACGCTGTTCTTCAAGGACAAGCACTTCAACCCGTTCGCCACCGCCGGCGCCACCGGGCAGATGTTCAACGACGTGTCCCCGGGCAACTATGACGGCCCGTCGCTGGGCTTTATCGGCGGCGCCAAGATCCACAGCTCCCAGGCCACCGGCACGCCGATCGGCACCGCGTTGCCAGGCGGCACCCCGGAGTGGGGCCAGGGCTGGAAAGAGGGCATGCAGGACTGGTACGGCCACTCGATGAAGATCAGCATCTCCACCGGCTGCATGTCGTACCGCGACCACTATGTCGACCTCGACCCCACCTACAAAGACCCGTGGGGCCTGCCCCTGCTGCGCATCACCTTCGACTGGAAGCAGAACGAACTGAAGCTGCAGCAGCACCTGCGCAAAATCGTGCTGGACATCACCAAGGAGCTTGACCCGGACAGCTACTCCGAGAGCTTCCTGGGCATGGACTCGCACTGGGACATCACCAAGTACGTGTCCACCCACAACGTGGGCGGCGCGATCATGGGCGATTCGCCGGAAACCAGCGCGCTTAACCGCTACCTGCAGAGCTGGGATGTGCACAACGTGTTCGTGCCGGGCGGCAACGCCTTCCCGCAAAACTTCCAGGCCAACCCGACCTCGCTGATTGGTGCACTCACGCTGTTCTCGGCCCAGGCCATCAAGGATCAGTACCTGAAAAACCCCGGCCCGCTGGTGCAAGCGTAAGGAGCGCACACGATGACATCCAAAGTTCGTTCCCGCCTGGCCGTACTGGTCGTGCTGGCGGCCGTGGCCGCGTTGCTGGCCTGGGCGCTGAGCGTGGTGCTCAACCGCTCCGGTGACCCGCAGGCACAGATGAAGCAGGCCATGAGCCCGCAATTGATCGAAAAGGGCGCCTACCTGGCGCGGGCCGGTGACTGCGTTGCCTGCCACACCAGCCATGACGGCGGCAAACCGTTCGCCGGTGGGTTGGGCATTGCCTCGCCGATCGGCACCATCTATTCCACCAACATCACCCCGGATGCCAGCACTGGCATCGGCAACTGGACCTACGGCGACTTCGAGCGCGCCATGCGTCGTGGCATCGGCCACGACGGCAGCGCGCTGTACCCGGCGATGCCGTATCCGTCCTATGCCAAGGTCAGCGACCAGGACCTGGAAGCGCTGTACGCCTACTTCATGAAGGGCGTGGCACCGGTGGCGCAGGCCAACAAGGCCAACGACATCCCGTGGCCATTGTCGATCCGCTGGCCGCTGGCGTACTGGCGCACGCTGTTCTCGCCGCTGCCCGCGGATGAGGGCGTTGCCGAAGCGGCGGCGCAGTCCGAGCTGCAACGCGGTGCCTACCTGGTACAAGGCCTGGGCCATTGTGGTTCGTGCCACACCCCGCGGGCACTGACCATGCAGGAAAAGGGCCTGGACGAAAGCGCCGGTGGCTACCTGACCGGTGCCGAGCTCAATGGCTGGGCGGTGCCGGCACTGCGCGGCATGCCGCACTGGAGCCAGCAGCAGATCGTCGACTACCTGGGCAGCGGGCGTAACAGCGTGGCTTCGGTGGCCGGTGAGATGAAGGACGTGATCGCCAACAGCACCTCGCACATGAGCGATGCAGACCTGCAAGCGATGGCGGTGTACCTCAAGTCGCTCGAAGGCGGCAAGGCGCCGGCCTATCAGCACCAGCCCCAGCGTAGCGAAGGCACGACCGCCAAACTGACTGCGGCCAAGGGCCTGAACCTGGGCGAGCGCCTTTACGTGGACAACTGCGGTGCCTGTCACTTCGTGTCGGGTGAAGGTGCGCCAGAGGTGTTCCCGCGCCTGGATGGTGCCTCGGTGGTGAATGCCGACAACCCGGCGGCGTTGATCCACGTGATCCTGGCCGGCGCGCAGACGCCATCGACCGAGCGCGCACCGTCAGTGCTGCCGATGCCTGGCTTTGCCGAGCGCATGGACGATGCCGAAGTGGCGGAACTGGCCACCTTCCTGCGTCAAGGGTGGTCCAACCACGCCGCGGCGGTCACCGCCGCGCAGGTGAGTGACGTGCGGGCCGAGCTGCAACACGGCCACTGACCTGTCGTTGCCGGGCCCGGCCCATCAATGCAACGATGCCTGTCGCCGCTCCCCCAGCGGCGACAAGCCGAAGAACCGGCTGTAACTCTTGGAAAAATGCGCTGGCGAGCTGAACCCGCATGCCAGCGCGACCTCCCGCACCTGTACATCACTGCGCAACAGCAGTTCCCGCGCCCGTGCCAGCCGCAACTCAAGGTAATACTGGCTGGGTGTGCGCTGCAGGTACTTGTGGAACAACCGCTCCAGCTGGCGCACGGTCACTTCGTTGAGGCTGGCCAGCTCTTCCAGCCCCAGCGGCTCCTCCAGGTTGGCTTCCATGATCGCCACCACCTGGCTCAGTTTGGGCTGGGCCGCCCCCAGCAAGGTACGCAGCGGCACCCGTTGGCGCTCACGCTCGCCGCGCATGCGGTCGCACAGCAGCAGCTCGGCTGCCTTGGCGGCAATGTCCTGGCCACCGGGTTCGCGGGCGATCAGTTGCAGCATCATGTCCATGGCTGCCACGCCACCGGAGCAGGTGAAACGGTCGCGGTCCAGCTCGAACAGCTGGTTGGAGATGACGATGCCGGGGAAATGGTCCTGCAAGGCCTGAATGTCTTCCCAGTGAATGGTGCAGCGATAACCTTTGAGCAACTCGGCCTTGGCCAGCAGGTAGCTCCCGGTGCAAATGCCACCCAACGGCAGGCGCTGGCGCGCCAGCTGGCGCAGCCAGTCGATCAAGGGCCGGGTGGAGCGGCTGCGGTCGATGGGGTTGGCGCCGACCACGAACAGGGCGTCCAGCGCGGGTGCGTCGGCCAGGGCATGGTCCGGCAGCACACGCATGCCGTTGCTGGCCATGACCGGTTCAGCGCTGGCGGCAATCAGCACTGTACGGTACAACGTACGGCGTGCCGCCAGGTTGGCCATGCGTAACGTCTCCACCGCCGAGGCCAGGCCAATGGTGGTGAAGCTGGGCAAGATCAGAAACCCGAAGGTCTTGGCGGCATTGGCCGATACGTTTGCAAGAGTGGGGTGGACCATCGGGGTCATCCTGTGCAAGCTGAGGCGGGGGCAGTGGGAAAAGGCCTCGCAGGTTTCTTGTTGTTATGGGTCGTTGCCCGGTGGATAGTACACCCAGGGGCTGCGGCCAGGAATGGACCCGAATGCAGACAGAAGGTGAACGTACGTGAACCCCGAAACCATGCTGGCGGCGTTGCCAGGCTTTGCCATGCCCGCCGAGGCGATCCAGGTATTGCCCGACGCGGCAACTTACCGCGCCTGCCTGCTCGAGCGCATTGGCGCGGCCACCCGGCGCATCGTCATCGTTGCCCTGTACCTGCAGGAGGACGAGGCCGGCCAGGAAGTGCTCGATGCCCTGTACCGGGCCAAGGCTGCCCGGCCGGCGCTGGAAATCGTCATTGTGGTCGACTGGTTCCGTGCCCGTCGTGGTTTGCTGGGGGCCGGGCGGCAACCGGGTAACGCCGCCTGGTATCAGGCCCAGCGCCAGTTGCGCGGGCTGGATGTGGTCATCCATGGTGTGCCGGTACAAACCCGCGAGCTGTTTGGCGTGCTGCACCTCAAGGGCAGTGTGATTGATGATTGCGTGATCTATACCGGCGCCAGCCTGAATAACGTTTACCTGCACCGGTTCGACCGCTACCGGCTGGACCGCTATCACCTGTTCCAGTGCGCTGCACTGGCCGACTCGATGGTCGACCTGGTGCGCCGCCTGCTGCACCACACCGCAACGCCACGCCTGGATTTGCCGGCGCCGCCTGCCAACCGCAGCCTGCGCGGTGACATCCGCCGCCTGCGCGCCAGGCTGCGGCGCATGGCCTATGAGGCGCCAGCGAGCGCAACCGGACAGGGGCTGCGGGTGGTGCCGCTGCTAGGGGTGGGCCGTGGCAACCCGCTGAACCGCGCGTTGTGCGCGCTGTTGGCGGCGGCGCGGGAACAGATCGTTATCAGCACGCCGTATTTCAACCCGCCGCGCGTGGTGATGCGCGAGCTCGACCAAGCCCTCAGCCGTGGGGTGCGCATCGAACTGATCGTCGGCCACCGCACCGCCAACGACTTTTACATCGCACCGGGCGAGCCCTTCAGCGCCAGCGGTGCGTTGCCCTACCTGTATGAAGACAACCTGCGGGCGTTCGTGCGCCGTCGGCAAGTTGCGCTGGCCTGCAGCCAGTTGGTGGTGCGGGTGTGGAATGACCCTGGCCACACCTTCCATGCCAAGGGCATCTGGGTGGACCAGCGCTATTCGCTGTTGACCGGCAATAACCTCAACCCGCGCGGCTTCAACCTTGACCTGGAAAACGGCCTGCTGATCGACGACCCGCAAGGCCAATGGCTGGTACCACGTGCCGTGGAGCTGGAGGGCATCCGCAGGCACGCGCCACGTATCGTTTCGCCCGACGACCTGGGCGTCAAGGCCGAGCACCCCAAGGAGGTGCGCACCTTCCTTCGGCGCTTGCGCTACAGCCGCCTGGAGCCACTGATCAAGCGGGTGCTCTGAAACGCAGCCGTGGGCGGGCTATATTCATCGGCACCTCTCTGAAAAGTCATGACAAGCGAATACAATCGCGCTTTTATTTGTTAACCAGATAGGCCAATCCACCCATGGCGCTCGATCCACCCACGATGCTGACCATTACCATCGCCCTGGCAGCCGCCGCTGCCTTGTACCTTGCGATTGAATGGCGCAGTGTCCGCGAACCTTCGCTGCTGTTCTGGAGCGCAGGGTTTGCCACCATCACCATTGGCTCGACCCTTGCCCTGCTGCGCGGGATCGGCCTGCTGTTCATCGGCATCTGGTTTGCCAACGGCCTGCTGGTGGTGGCCCACACGTGCTTCTTGCTTGGGGTGGTGCGCTTCACCCAGACACGGCTGTCGCGGGCCTGGTTGCTGCTGGTGCTGGTCTGGTTTGCCTTGTTGGCGTTACCGGCCGGGCCGCAGTGGTCGAAGGTCATGTTGATGGTCAACTCGCTGCTGGTGGCATTGCTCACCCTCAAAGGCAGCATGCTGCTGCGCCCGCATGGCAAATCGCTGAGCGTTGGCGCGGTGCAGTTGCGCTATGTGCTGCTGATCCATGGGCTGTTCTACGTGGCCAAAGCGATCATCGCGATCACCCCCGGCACGCTGATTGACCTGGCGACCTTCGGCGGCCTGATCATCCAGATTTCCCTGGTCGAGGGTGCGATGGCGATCATGCTGATTGCCTTGTCGATGACCGGCACCGTGCGCTATCGCCGTGAGGAGCGTATCGCCCGCCTGGCCGCTCGCGACCCACTGACTGCGCTGTACAACCGCCGTGCCCTGGAAGTGCGGGCGACCCATTTGTTCAAAGCAGTCAGCCCGGCGCACCCAGGCGCGCTTCTGTTGATCGATATCGACAACTTCAAACTGGTCAACGACCTGCACGGCCATGCGGCCGGCGACCGTTTGCTGGTGGCGCTCAGCGAGATGATCCGCGCGGTGCTGCCGGAGCGCTCGCTGGCGGCGCGGTTGGGCGGGGATGAATTCGTGATCCTGCTCAGCGATGCCAGCAGCGAGCGGGTGGTGGAGTTGGGTGGGGTGCTGCGGGGCCAGTTCCAGCAGTTTGCCGAGCAGGCCATGCCAACGCCGCAGCCGGTTACCTTGAGCATCGGCGCCAACTTGTTCGACCAGCCGCCAGCGAGCCTGGCGGCGTTGATCGAGCAGGGGGATGTGGCGCTTTACCAATCCAAGCGCGGGGGGCGGGACAGTATCCGGTTGGTGGTTAGCCCTGTGAGGTAACAGGGGGCCTGTAGGAGCGGCTTTAGCCGCGAACACCGGCAAGGCCGGTGCCAGGCACCGCGTCGCCTGCTTCGCGGCTAAAGCCGCTCCTACAGGATCCGCGCACGCTTGCAATTGCAGTACCCTCTGCGAAAGCGAAAGGGCCGCAAAGCGGCCCCACGTTCTTTCAGGTCACAACCTGATAGCACGGCACATACGCCGCCCCACCCGGCAACTTCATCCGGTGCTGGTCAACAAACGCCTGCAACAGGCGCCCCAACGGCTCCAGCACCGCACTGTCACCACGGATCTGGTACGGCCCGTGCTCCTCGATCAGGCGGATGCCCTTGTCCTTCACGTTACCGGCCACGATCCCGGAAAACGCCCGGCGCAGGTTGGCGGCCAGTTCATGGGCCGGCAGGTCGCGGCGCAGGGCCAGTTCGGCCATGTTGGCGTGGGTCGGGTCGAACGGGTGCTGGAAGCCCTCGTCGATCTTCAGCAGCCAGTTGAAGTGGAAGGCATCGTTGCGCTCGCGGCGGAACTGCTTCACCTCCTTGAGCCCTTCGACCATGTGCCGTGCCACTTCGGCCGGGTCGTCGATGATGATCTGGTAGTGGCGCTGGGCTTGCTCGCCCAGGGTGGCCCCCACGAAGGCGTGCAACTGCTGCAGGAACGGCTCGGCGCTGCGTGGCCCGGTGAGGATTACCGGGAAGGGCAAGGCCTGGTTGTCGGGGTGCATGAGGATGCCGAGCAGGTAGAGGAATTCCTCGGCGGTGCCGGCACCCCCCGGGAAGATGATGATGCCGTGGCCGACGCGCACGAAAGCCTCAAGACGCTTTTCGATGTCCGGCAAAATCACCAGTTCGTTGACGATCGGGTTGGGCGCTTCGGCGGCAATGATGCCCGGTTCGGTCAGGCCCAGGTAGCGGCTGCCGTGCATGCGCTGCTTGGCGTGGGCGATGGTGGCGCCTTTCATCGGCCCCTTCATCACGCCCGGGCCGCAACCGGTGCACACGTCCAGCTTGCGAAGGCCCAGTTCGTGGCCAACTTTTTTGGTGTACTGGTATTCCTCGCTGCTGATCGAGTGCCCGCCCCAGCACACCACCATCTTCGGCTCCACACCCGGGCGCAGGGTGCGGGCGTTGCGCAGCAGGTGGAACACGTAATCGGTAATGCCCTGGGAGCTTTCCAGGTCGATGCGCTGGCTGGCCAGTTCGCTTTCGGTGTAAACGATGTCGCGCAGCGCGCTGAACAGCATCTCGCGGGTGCTGGCGATCATTTCGCCATCGACGAAGGCGTCGCCCGGTGCATTCAGCAGCTCCAGGCGCACGCCACGGTCTTGCTGGTGGATACGCACCTCGAAGTCCTTGTAGGCTTCGAGGATGGTCTTGGCATTATCAACATGGGCGCCGGTGTTGAGGATGGCCAGGGCGCACTGGCGGAACAGGGTGTAGAGGCTTCCGGTACCCACTTCACTCAGTTGTTGGACTTCACGTTGCGACAGCGTCTCCAGGCTGCCTTTGGGGCTGACGGATGCATTGATGACATGGCGTTGGGGCATCTAAGTCTTTCCTGTGCAGGTAAAACATCCTTCTCTGACAACACCATATGTCATGCAAACAGCTTTTGCACACCCAGTGTGATTGCCACCCCCCCTCCCAGCAGCCACAGGTTGAGGATGGCACCGGTGGCCAGTGCCCGCGGGCCGGCCTGGCGGATCTGGCTGAAGCGCGTTTCCATGCCCAGGGCGGTCATGGCCATGGTCAGGGCGAAGGTGTCCAGGCTGTTGATGGCCTGCGTCACGCTGCCGGGCAGCACCTGCAGCGAATTGACCAGCACCAGTGCCAGAAAACCGAAGGCAAACCACGGCATCGCAATGCGGCCATTGCCCTGCGCCTGGCCCGGCTGGCGCGAACGGCTGACCCACAGGCCCACCACCAGCAGCACGGGCACCAGCAGCATCACGCGGGTCATCTTGACGATGGTGGCGATGTGCGTGGCCTCGGGGCTGACGTTGCTGGCCGCGCCGACCACCTGGGCGACTTCATGGATCGTCCCGCCCAGGAACAGGCCGCTGCCCAGGGTCTCGAGGGGCAGCCAGCCGGCGTTGATCGCCAGCGGGTAGAGGAACATCGACAGCGTGCCGAACAGCACGACGCTGCCAACGGCCATGGCACTTTTGTGCGGCGCGCTGCGCAGGGCCGACTCGAATGCCAACACGGCGGCGGCACCGCAGATGGCGCTGCCAGCGGCGGTCAACAACGCGGTGTCGCGGTCCAGCTTGAGCAATTTCATGCCGCACCACAGGCCGATCAGCAGGGTACTGGCCACCACCAGCAGCGACACGAGAAGCCCCGACCAACCGACTTCGGCGATTTCCTGCAGGCTTACCCGCAGGCCAAAGAAGGCAACCGCGATGCGCAGCAGCCCACGGGCCGAGAAATTGATGCCGGCTGCCCAGCTGGCGGGCACGCCGTCACGCAGGGCATTGCCATACAGTGCGCCGGCAACGATACCGACGATCAGCGGGCTGATGCCCAGGTTGGCGATGGCTGGCAGCGCGGCCAATTGGGTGACGGCAAGCGCGAACAGCGCGACGAACAATATGCCGTTGAGCCGCCCTCGGGTGGAGAGGGTAGGGGCAAGGGCAGGGTGGGATGGGACCGTGGCCATGTGAGTCCTCCGGAATGTGTGATGACATGGCCTACTTTAATTCGGTTATAAGCTTATAAAAAATCGTCATTTGGAATGGCAAATATCCGTTTAGCTGATACTTTACAAAAATGACTCCAGAACAGCTGATAACATTCGCCACCGTTGCCGAGCACGGCAACATCAGCCATGCCGCGCAGGCCTTGCACTTGTCGCAGCCGGCGGTATCCGGCCAGCTCAAAGTGCTGCAAGAGGCCTTTGGCGAACCGCTTTACCAACGCGCAGGCCGGGGTGTGCGCCTGACGGCGGCGGGTGAGCAACTGCTGGCCCATGCCCAGCGCCTGCGTGAAACCTTCCATCAGGCCCAGGCGCTGCGTGATGCTTTGCGCGGCCTTGAACGCGGAACCTTGCGCATCGGCGCCAGTACCACGCCAGCCAGTTACCTGCTGCCGTACCTGATTGCCGATTTCCATGGCCGCTACCCGGACGTGCAGGTCAGCACCTCCCATGGCAATACGGCGGAAATCGTGGCCGCGCTGGGTGATGTCGACATTGCCCTCATCGAGGGCCCGCCTGGTCAGGAGTTACCGTTGGGCACGGGCGTTACGCCTTGGCAGGAAGATGAAATCGTTGCCATCGTGCCGGCAGGCCATGCTTTGGCAGAGGGTGAGCAGGTGACCCTGCAGGCGCTTGGTGATTATCCGCTGGTGCTGCGTGAAAGCGGTTCCGGCGTGCGGCAGATTGTCGAGCGGGCGTTTGCGCGCAGTGGTGTGGCCATGCGGGTGGCGCTGGAAATCGCCGGTGTGGAAGGGGTGAAGGAAGCGGTGCGCGCGGGCATGGGCATCGGCTTTGTTTCGGCCATGTCCATCCGCCACGAGGACGGGGCATTGAAGCGGTTGTGCATCACACCTGAGCCGCTGGTGAGGCGCTTTTCCATTTTGCTGCCCCACGCCGCCACCCCTTCACGGGCGGCGGCGCGGTTCATGGAGTTGTGCCTGGCCGTTACATGAAGGCGGCGTCGTAGGTGACTGTTCCGCTGGGCACATCGCCTTCAAATGCCACGGCCATGAAGTACTCGGGCGGCACGCCCGGGTAGCACAACTGCGGATAAGCCTTGAAACCGAAGCGTTGGTAGTAAGCGGGGTCGCCCAGCAACACAACGCCCTTGGCCCCGCGCTTGCGCATGTTCGCCAGCCCCTCGTTCATCAACGTTGCGCCGATACCTTGCCGCTGCTGATCGGGCGCCACGGCAATCGGCCCAAGCCCATACCAGCCGCAGTCGTTACCGTCGATGCGCACGGGCGAAAAGCTCACCTGCCCGACAATGCCAGTGTCGTCCTCGGCCACCAACGACAGGCTCAAGGCGCCATGCTCGCGCAGGCGCTCGATGATCAGGTGCTCGGTTGGCGCCTGGCCGGGTGCATGATGGGGGTGATTGGTAAAGGCTTGCAGGGTGAGGGCGCGGATGGCCGGGTAGTCGGCGGGTGTTTCAGGGCGGATGAGCATGGCGGTTCCTGTTGCAGGATTGTGACTGAGTGGCCGTGGCCTGCGCTCAGTATGCCATGCGGATGCGGCGCGTCCCTGCGCCGGGTCAACTCAGAAGCTGTACTTGGCGGTCAGCATCAGGTTGCGAGGCGTGCCCCAGGTGTCGCCGGCGTAATCCACCGAGCCTGCGATGGCCGAGTAGTAATGGCGGTCGAACACGTTGTTGGCGTTTACCTGCAAGTCCAGGTGCTCGTTCACCTGGTACCCGGCCATCAGGTTGGTGATGGCGTAGGATCCCTGGATCAGGCGGTATTCACTGCCGTCAGCCACGGTGAAGTCGTTGTAGATGCGGCTTTGCCAGGTGATGTTGCCACCGATGCGGGCCTTTTCCAGCGGGCCTTGCAGGCGGTAGGTGGTCGACAGTTTGAACTGGTGTTCCGGGGTGTCGGTGTCGAAGCGCTGGTTCTCGTTGGTCGGGTTGGCGGCATCCTTGAGGGTGTGCACGCGGGCATAAGTGTAACCGGCACCCACCTGCCAATTCGGCGTCAGCGCGCCTTGCAGTTCCAGGTCGACGCCCTGGCTGCGCACTTCACCGGAGGCGACGTAGCAGTTGGTCGGGTCGCTGCAGCCGCTCAGGTCGGTCTGCGAGACGGCGCGGTTTTCCTGATCGATGCGGAACAGTGCGATGCTGGCGTTCAGGGCGCCATCGAAGTACTCGCCTTTCAAGCCGATTTCGTAGTTTTTGCCTTCGATCGGTTTGATCGGGCTACCGGAAGCATCCTTGTAGCTCTGCGGGTTGAAGATGTCGCTGTAGCTCACGTACACCGAGTGGTGGTCGTCCAGGTCGTAGATCAGGCCAGCGTAGCGGGTGACGTTGCGGGTGACCTTGTAGTCGGCGGTGGAGCTTTCCTTGTCGTCGTAGTCGTACCAGTCCAGGCGGCCACCCAGGATCAGCTTCAGCGGGTCGGCCAGGCTCAGGCGGGTGGTCATGTACACACCGTCCTGGGTAGTCACCGCGCGGCTGTTGCCGGTGTGCACGAAGTCCGGCTTGCCGCCGTCGAGCGGGTAGTTGGTGTCGTAGGGGCTGTAGTTGCGGGTGTCCATGTCGTAGATGCGCTTGCTGGCGCCCACCACCAACTCGTGGGTGCGGCCGAAGGCCTCGAACGGGCCGCTGAGGAAGCCATCAACACCGGCCTGGTTTTCCTGGTGTCTGGACTGGTAGACGGTGCGCGACAGCGGCGCTTGCAGGCCTGCCCAGCGCGATTGGTAGGAGCCGGTGAAGGTTGCGTTCTGCTCGGAATAGTTGGCGTTGACCTGCAGCTTCCAGTCGTTGGCCAGGCGCTGGCGCACCTCGGCGAACACGGTGTTGATCTCCTGGTCCTTGTTCTCCCAGTCGGTGCCTGGGTTGTAGGAGCGCGAGAAGTCCAGGTGGTGGCCGTTCAAGGCAGTGGGCATGGCGCCCCAGAAGTAGTTGGTCTTGTCCTTCTGGTGGGAGAAGCCGACAGTCAGCAGGGTGTCTTCGGAGAGGTCGGCCTCGGTCACGGCGTAGAACAGGCCGTGGTCTTCTTCCACGTCATCGATGAAGCTGTTGGCGTCGCGGTACGAGGCCACCACCCGGCCACGCAGCGTGCCGCTGTCGTTGAGCGGGCTGGAGGCGTCCACTTCGCCGCGGTAGTTGTCCCAGCTGCCGGCAGCGCCGGTGAGGGTGACCTTCTGCTCGGCCAGCGGGCGCTTGCGCACCAGGTTGATCGCCGCCGAAGGGTTGCCGGAGCCGGTTACCAGGCCTGTAGCGCCGCGCACGATCTCGACCCGGTCGAACATTGCCAGGTTCGGCTGCGCGCCGACGGTCCAGCCTTGGTAGCCGCTGGGAATGCCGTCATACATCAGGTTGTCGATGTCGAAGCCGCGTGCGGTATAGGTTTGCCGGCCCGGGCCGCTGGAATAGTCGAGGAACAGGCCAGGGGTGGCGGCGACCACGTCGTTGATGCTGGTCATGGCCTGGTCGTCCATGCGCTGGCGGGTGATCACGGTCACTGCCTGTGGGGTTTCACGCAGGCTCAGCGGCAGCTTGGTGGCCGTCGACATGCTGCCTGTGGTGTAGGACCCCGTGTTTTCGGTGGTACTGCCCAATGCATCGGAACTGATCTCGGTTGCGCCCAATTCCAGCGTCTCGGGCTGTTTACCGGGTTCTTCGGCCAAGGCCGGGGCGGTGATGGCCATGCACACGGCAAGGGCGAGGAGATTGCGGGCAGGGAGCGAGCGCGTGGGCGCGAGCGGCAACGACATGATTGGCAAATCCTGTTACTGATTGTTAATGGAAGAGCGCATGAGAACAATTCGCAATCAGTGTGTCAGGATGCGTCGCACGTTGGAAGGTGGTATGCCAAATTTTTTTACAAAATTTTCACATTCGTGGAAACCAGCGGGTTTAACGCTCGGAATGATTAATCTGCTTCCCGCGCTGCATGCCCACTTCCAGCGCCTGGCCGTCTCGTTGCTTGCCTTGCCGGGCCAAGCCTTCGAGTTGTGGAATCAGCATGCCTTCAGGCAAGTGCCGCCAGAATCGCCCCGGCATGTGCAGGCGCAAGGCGTCGGGGTTCAAGCGGGCGGGGTTGAACGTGTGGCGGTAATAAGTACGCCACAGTTCGGCGCCGGGGTCGTCGGCGTTACGTGCCCATTGCCGCCAGGGCTCAGGGCAGTGGCGTTGATAGTCGAAGCGCTCGCCATCGAAGCGGATGCCATCCTGCGGCGTGGCAATCAGCCAGCGCAGGCGCCCCAGGCGATCGGCAAAGTGCGCGCTGGCGCTGTGCAGAATGTCGTGGGCGGGCTCGTGGTAGGCAACCATGTCCAGTTGTAACTGTGCAGCCACAGGTTCCGGTAACGGCACAAACCGCACGAAGGCGTGCAAATGGTGGGCCTCGCGGCTGACCTGCTTGATACGCCGGTGCAGTTCGCTGCCAAGGCGATCACCTGCCAGCATGGCCGTACGGTCGCCATGGGCCACCCGCCAAAGCACTTCGTACAGCAGGTTCCAGCGTTGTTCACCGCGGTAGCGGGCGGCTTGCTCCAGCAGGGTCAGCAGGGCCGCGGGTACTTTGGCGCGGAAGGGGGCCGGCCCATCAGGCAATGGGGCCGGCACAGCCAGCAGGTCGTCCATCGGGCCTTGCGCCCAGCTCACCTCGGCGGGGTCTATACCATGCCCCAGCAATGTCCGCGCCTGGTCGCGCCAAGTGCCGAACAGGTCATCGCAATTGAGTGCGATCATCCCCACAGCCCCATTTGCACCGGTGCTTGCGGCTCTCGCAGGCGATCGCGCAACAGGCCGCTGCGCAGTTCGGCCTCGGCCGGGCGGTAATCGCTGGTGATGATGAACGGCCGCGCCTTGTCCAGCACGCAGCGTAACTGGATCAGGTCGTCATAGCGCACGCGCCGTTCGCGGCGCAGTGCCACCAGCCGCTGCACGCTGCGCAGGCCGATGCCGGGGATGCGGGCCAGCAACGCCGGTTCTGCGCGGTTGACGTCCAGTGGGAACACGTCGCGGTTGGCCAGCGCCCAGGCCAGCTTGGGGTCGATGTCCAGCGCAAGATTGCCGGTTTGCCCCAGCAGTTCGCCGGCCTTGTAGCCGTAGCCACGCAGCAGGAAGTCGGCCTGGTACAAGCGGTGTTCGCGCAGCAGCGGTGGGGCGGCCAGCGGCACGCTGCCAGGGCTGTCGGGGATCGGGCTGAAAGCTGAGTAGTACACGCGCTTGAGGCCGTAACCCTGGTACAGCGATTCGGCGTTGCGCAGCAAGGTACTGTCGTCAGTGGCGTCGGCCCCCACGATGACCTGGGTGCTTTGCCCGGCTGGCGTGAAGCGCGGCGCCTTCGGCTCGTTGGCCACGGCTTGCTGGCCCCGGTGGATAACCCCCATGGCCTGGCGAATGGTGTGCGCGTGCTTTTCCGGGGCCAGGCGCTTGAGGCTGGCGTCGGTGGGCAGTTCGATATTGACGCTCAACCGGTCGGCCAGCCGGCCGGCTTCCTCGATCAGCAGCGGGTCGGCATCGGGGATGGTCTTGAGGTGGATGTAGCCGCGGAAGTTGTGCTCTTCGCGCAGCAGCCGTGCCACGCGGATCAATTGCTCCATGGTGTAGTCGGCCGAGCGGATGATGCCCGAGCTCAGGAACAGGCCACTGATGCAGTTGCGACGGTAGAAGTCCAGGGTGAGGCGTACCACATCTTCAGGGGTGAAGCGTGCCCGTGGCACATTGCTGGAGCGGCGGTTGACGCAGTATTGGCAGTCATACAGGCAGAAGTTGGTCAGCAGCACCTTGAGCAGCGACACGCAGCGCCCGTCGGGGGTGTAGCTGTGGCAAATGCCCATGCCATCGGTGGCGCCCAGCCCATCGCCGCCACGCGAGCTGCGTTTGGGCGCGCCGCTGCTGGCGCAGGAGGCGTCGTACTTGGCGGCGTCAGCCAAAATACCGAGTTTGGCGATAAGTTGCATGGGGCTGTCTCGAGGTACTGAATATTCATACAGTATTTTGAGTCATTGCCGAATGCAAGCCGTCTCTCGTAAATACCTGAGCAAATCCGTCAGCTACGCTTGATCAGAACTTCACGGATTACATCAGGCGTAGGAGGTAACATGAGGATCACGCTCAGATCGAAGCTGGCGCTGGCCGGTTTCACGCTGGCCTGGAGCATGTTTGGCGCCCAGGCCGCCGAGAGCAGGAAAGTCGATGTTCTGGTGGTGGGCGGCGGCATCATGAGTTCCACCCTGGCCGTGTGGCTCAACGAGCTGGAGCCGGGCTGGTCGATACAGATGGTCGAGCGCCTGGACAAGGTGGCTGAGGAAAGCTCCAACGGCTGGAACAACGCCGGTACCGGCCACTCGGCCCTCGCTGAGCTGAACTACACCCCTGAAAAGGACGGCAAGATCGACATCAGCAAGGCCGTGGAGATCAACGAGTCGTTCCAGATAACCCGCCAGTTCCTTGCCTGGCAAGTGCGCCAGGGCGTACTCAAGAACCCCCATTCGTTCATCAACACCACGCCGCACATGAGCTTTGTGTGGGGTGATGACAACATTCGCTTCCTGAAAAAGCGCTACGAGGCCCTGCAGGCCAGCCCGCTGTTCAAGCCCATGCAGTATTCCGAGGACCACGCGCAGATCGCCAAGTGGGTGCCGCTGATGATGGAAGGCCGTGACCCCAACCAGAAACTGGCGGTTACCTGGACGCCCATTGGCACGGACGTGAACTTCGGCGAAATCACCCGCCAATATGTGGGCTACCTGCAAACCCGGCCGAATTTTGACCTGAAATTGTCCAGCGAGGTAGAGGGCATCACCCGCAACGATGACGGTTCGTGGCACGTCGAGTACAAAAACCTCAAGGACGGCACCAAGGCCACCACCGATGCCAAGTTCCTGTTCATTGGCGCTGGCGGTGCGGCGCTGCCTTTGCTGCAAAAGTCCGGCATCGACGAAGCCAAGGATTACGCCGGCTTCCCGGTGGGTGGTTCGTTCCTGGTTACCGACAACCCGGCCATCGCCCAGCGCCACATGGCCAAGGCCTACGGCATTGCCGCCACCGGTGCCCCGCCCATGTCGGTGCCGCACCTGGACACCCGCGTGCTCGATGGCAAACGGATGATCCTGTTCGGGCCATTTGCCACGTTCTCGACCAAGTTCCTGAAACAGGGCTCGCTGCTGGACCTGTTCGCCAGCGCCAGTATCCACAATACCTGGCCGATGGTGCGTGTGGGCGTGCGCGAGTTCGACCTGGTGCAGTACCTGATCGGCCAGGTGCTGCAGTCGGACGACGACCGTTTCGAAGCGCTGCAAACCTACTTCCCGGAGGCGAAGAAAGAGGACTGGCGCTTGTGGCAGGCGGGGCAGCGGGTGCAGATCATCAAAAAGGACGACAGCCAGGGCGGCGTGCTCAAGCTGGGGACCGAGATCGTCACGTCCAAAGACGGCAGCATCGCTGGCCTGCTCGGCGCATCGCCGGGCGCCTCGACGGCCCCGCCGATCATGCTCGATTTGCTGAACAAGGTGTTCAAGGACAAGGTGGCAACGCCCGAGTGGCAGGCAAAGATCAAGCAGATCGTGCCGTCGTATGGCATGCGCCTGAATGACCACCCGGATGAGGTGTTGAAGGAGTGGGCGTATACCAATGAGGTGTTGCAGCTGAATCCGCCGACAGGTGGAGTAACTCCATAGTCAGGCAGATCGCGCACTGTTGGAAAGGGTGCGACGACAGGAATCGAACCTGATCTTTCGTGACAACGACGCTGGTACTGCTTCGTGCCAGCGTCAACGGTATCAAGTTGCTTTGCTGACCTTCAGCGACAGGCCTGCATAGGTGAAATCTTCTATCTTGGCGAATTCGTCCACGGTTGCTTGGGTGATAAAACCCTTGAACCGGGCAGACTCACGTAGCAAAGCGATTTTCTTTTCAGCGATCGCCTTGTAATGAGCAACATTTTCGCTGAAATCGGCTGATTGGTTTGTCATAACGTCAACCCTCTTGATTGGATGCAGCATAAATACCTGACAGATCATAGGCAAGGCCCAAGCCTTTGACCTGCCGGAAGCCGTCGAGATGATAAGCGACACGAGCCTCGGGGAGGGGGTCTTCACAACCACCCACCTTAAACCCAGCAGCAGTGCGTAGTAGCGGACAGCGCTCATGCATAAAGGGGTGATGTATCCGCGCGTGGGCAGCGTATTATCCGGGTTGCGCTGCAGATACAGCACCATGATTTTCTCCTTGCTGCCTTGCGGTGATGCCCAGCAAAGCCCCGCCAGTCGGTCTTCGAACCAGATGGCGATATCGAGTGCACCAGCGTGAGCGTTGCGGGCCTTCCACAATGGGATGCGGTGCCAGGCGAAATCATGCGGGTTGGGGTGCCAGTACTCATGAGCCTCAATCGCTTGCAGATCAATCTCCTCAACTTTCAGTGCTCGCCCGAGGTGATCATTCAGGAGCAAGGTTTCGCTTGCTGCCTGATCTCGGGCGGCATGCTTGAAGCCGATGAGTTCGGCCAGATATTCGTGGTGCATTGAGTGCTTCATCGCCTTGGTGACAGGCTGATGATGTTATTGCGATTCAGTATCAGAATGGGCCGAGAAGCAGGGTAAGAATCCCAAGGCATGTTGTAGTCCAAATCCCGCTTCAGCTTGATTCAGACATCTAAACTTACATTCAACTTGCAGACGGAGTGCTGGCTGCAAGTCCAACTTTACCCGACCACCGCCCCCTCGGGCCGGACTCCCTCGCTGACGGTGGCCTTCTTGCAGAGGAGGGCAGGTCATGGACGAGGCAAAGCTTCACGATTTCATGGGCAAGCTGGTCAATGACATGGGCGCGGCGGCGACCTTGGCCAATGTGATCCTGGGTGACGAACTGGGCCTGTACCGGGCCATGGCCGACAGCCTGCCGACCACACCGGAGGCGTTGGCGGCCAAAACCGGTTGCCACCCGCGCCTGGTGCGCGAGTGGCTCAATGCCCAGGCGGCATCGGGCTACATGGTCCACGAAAAGGGGCAGTTCGTGCTGCCGCCAGAGCAGGCCATGGCGCTGGCGCTGGAAGATTCACCGGCCTACATGGCCGGTGGCGCTGCGGTGGTGGCGGCGCTGTTCCACGACAAGGACAAGCTGGTGGCCGCCATGCGCGGCGATGGCGGGCTGGCCTGGGGCGATCATCACCCGTGCATGTTCAGTGGCACCGAGCGATTCTTCCGCCCCGGCTACCGGACATTTCTGGTGGCTGATTGGCTACCAGCGCTGGAGGGTGTGGTGGGTAAGCTCAACGCCGGTGCCAAAGTGGCGGACGTGGGTTGCGGGCACGGTGCCTCGACGCTGGTCATGGCCCAGGCGTTTCCAGCGTCGAAATTCATGGGGTATGACTACCATGGGCCGTCGATCACCACGGCCAGCGAGCGCGCGCGCGAAGCCGGGCTTGAGGGGCGGGTGAGTTTCCAGAAAGCATCGGCCAAGGATTACCCGGGCCATGACCATGACCTGGTGTGTTTCTTCGATTGCCTGCATGACATGGGTGACCCGGTGGGGGCAGCCCGGCATGCGTATCGTGCGCTGAAGGCAGATGGCACGGTGATGTTGGTGGAACCCTATGCCGAGGATTCGCTGGATGGCAACCTGACGCCGGTAGGGCGGTTGTTCTATGCGGCGTCGACGTTTATCTGCACGCCGAATTCGTTGTCGCAGGAAGTGGGATTGGGGCTGGGCGCACAGGCAGGGGAGGCGCGGTTGCGGGCGGTGTTCGAGGAGGCAGGGTTCACGCAGTTCCGGCGTGCGAAGCAGACGCCGTTTAATCTGATTCTGGAGGTACGAAAGTAAAAAGAAAACACTGAAGGGCTGCTGCCGCGTCTACGCTGACAGGTGCAGCAGCCTTTCGAAATTGACAGTCATTTACATTGATGGACTGTGGTCCTCCGGCTTTTTACGAGTAGGCTTCTTGGCGGTTTTTTTATTGGGGGTGGGTGCCGAATCATGCGGGGGCGGTGTTTCTGATTTTTTGTTTTTTGATCGTTCTATGAGATTGTTAACTGCATTTCCAAATGAGATGGATGTCAAAAGCTCTGAAATGGCAGAGAGTAATTCTTTTTTATTGAAACATGATATTTCTTGCCCGCTAAATTTGAGCGTGCACGGATAGCCATCTATGTGCTGTCTCCAACCTGCAACGGTTTCTATTGCAAAAGTATTTTCGTAAAGCTCTGCTGACAGGTGGAGTTGGTCCTCCGGAAGGTACTCATGCTCAGCGTTATGCAATTTTCCGAGAGTAAGCGCTAAGTTTTGCATCGTGGAAGTGGATCTGTACAGCTTAAGGGGGAAAGGTCGAAACTCTTGGAGTTGAGTGTTCAGCTCTTTGAAGACAAGTTCAACTTCTCGAGAGGCGGCTTTGGAAGTGTTGGACTTTTCTATGCCTTTTCCTATGAGGTCTAAAAAATTCATTGTGATACCCTTTTTAGGCTGCAGAGAATAGGATAATGATCAGAGATTTCATGCCACGTTGAGGTTGGGTTCTCAGGGCGAATATAATGTATGATCTCAGCCCCTTCACCAGAAAACTTCCAATCATCAAGAAGAAAACCTGAGGACAGAATGATCTGATCGAAAGTTTTCCAGTGAGTCAGGTGGATGCTGTCCGAAGTGTAGCACGTTCCCACGGGGTGATGAGGTGTCTCAACAAGATCGGTAACCCCCATGAGCCGCCAGAAGGGGTTGAAAAGTGACTTTTTTCTTCTTCTGACATAATGAATGTCACGGCTAGCTTTCAGGTCCATTTGTACCGATCGGTTGAAGGGCTCATCATTGAAGTCGCCACAGACGGCTATTAAGGCATCTGGCGAATTATCCAATATCTCGTTCACGCTGCTGCGCAGGGCTGCGGCAAGCTCTGATCGTATTTGCGCGTCCTCATGATAAGTTCCACGACTTTGCCAGTGACACATGAAGAGCCAGAGCGTCAGCTTGCCTGGTAGTGTGAGTTGGAGTCGGTTGCCAACCTTTAAATACTTTTCGGTAATATCGGTTTTTTTGTTGAGCGCGACAGCTTCGCCCTCAATAGTGATTTTTTCGCGATTATATAATAGTGCGAAATCATCGATTGAGTTTCCGCGCTTGCTAAACAAGGATTTGACTGAAAATTTGGAGAGTTCGGGCTTTTCGATGCTGGCGAATGCCAGATATTCCTTGATGGCCTCGCAGTCATTATCATTAACTTCGCACAGGCACAAAATATCAATTTTGAGATTTAGTAGCCCCTGTATGATCAGTAAAAATTCTGTTGAAGCGCCTTTTGGCTTTGCTTGGGTGCTTGGTGGAGATAGGTGGCAGTTCCACCATGCTATCTTCAAGTCCATATGATGTATTTGCTCGTAAGGAGGTGAGAGTTCAAAGGCGTGCCCGTTTGTGTTCTCTCGGAGGGACGTCAAAAATTATCAGGGCAAGTGCCATTGAATTGCAAGCACTATGGAGAAGACGGTACCGAAGTATTTTGCAATAAAGTTTGTAGGGCAGAGTGTGTCAAAAGTTTTTGATTGTAACTAGCAAGGCGCCAGTCGGCGCCTTGCTAGTTACATGCTTAGGCTTCAGCGTCCCAAGGACGATCACCGTTTTCATCCTTCACGCGGGTTGGCAGGCCCATCACGTCCAGCGCCTTCAGGAACGGCTCGGCCGGCAGTTCCTCGACGTTGACCATGCGCTTGGCATCCCATTCGCCACGGGCGACCAGCAGGGCCGCTGCCACTGGCGGTACACCGGCAGTGTAGGAAATGCCCTGGCTGTCGGTCTCGGCATAGGCTTCTTCGTGGTCAGCTACGTTGTAGATGAACACTTCACGCGGCTGGCCGTCCTTGGTGCCCTTGACCAGGTCACCAATGCAGGTTTTGCCGGTGTAGCCCGGGGCCAGCGAGGCTGGGTCCGGCAGCACGGCCTTGACCACTTTCAGCGGTACCACTTCCAGGCCTTCGGCGGTTTTCACCGGTTGCTCCGAGAGCAGGCCCAGGTTTTTCAGCACGGTGAACACGTTGATGTAGTGCTCGCCGAAGCTCATCCAGAAACGCACGTTCGGCACGTTCAGGTTCTTCGAAATCGAATGAACCTCGTCGTGGCCGGTCAGGTACAGGTTTTGCGAACCTACCACGGGCAGGTCGTCGGTACGCTTGACTTCGAACATGGTGTTGCTGGTCCACTGGCTGTTCTGCCAGCTCCATACTTGCCCGGTGAACTCGCGGAAGTTGATTTCCGGGTCGAAGTTGGTGGCGAAGTACTTGCCATGCGAACCGGCATTGACGTCGAGGATGTCGATCGAATCAATGCTGTCGAAATACTGTTGCTGCGCGAGTTTCGCGTAGCTGTTCACCACACCCGGGTCGAAGCCGACGCCGAGAATGGCGGTAATGTTCTTCTGCTGGCATTCTTCGAGGTGCTTCCACTCGTAGTTGCCATACCAGGGCGGGGTTTCGCAGATTTTGCCCGGTTCTTCGTGAATGGCGGTGTCCAGGTAGGCGACACCGGTATCGATGCAGGCACGCAGCACCGACATGTTCAGGAACGCGGAGCCCACGTTGATCACGATCTGCGATTCGGTTTCGCGGATCAGTGCCTTGGTTGCCTCGACATCGAGGGCATTGAGCGCAAAGGCCTGGATGTCGGCGGGTACCTTGAGGCTACCCTTGGCCTTGACGCTGTCGATGATGGCCTGGCATTTGGAGATGTTCCGTGACGCGATAGCGATACGACCCAGTTCGTCGTTATGCTGCGCGCACTTGTGGGCCACCACCTTGGCGACACCTCCTGCACCAATGATAAGAACGTTCTTCTTCAATTTACCTGTTGCTCCTTACTTGAGGGCCTGCCTTACGACAGGCT
This sequence comes from Pseudomonas sp. PSKL.D1, assembly GCF_028898945.1. Lineage (NCBI taxonomy): Bacteria > Pseudomonadati > Pseudomonadota > Gammaproteobacteria > Pseudomonadales > Pseudomonadaceae > Pseudomonas > Pseudomonas sp. PSKL.D1. The sequence continues at coordinate 3,427,860 of NZ_CP118607.1, read as the reverse complement.
GGAAACGTAGTCTTCGAAACCGAACTCGCGCACAACTTCGACGCTGCCGTCGAGCTGCTTGACCGCGATGGCCGGCATCTTGAGACCGTTGAACCAGTTTTTCTTGACCATTGTGTAACCTGCCGTGTCGATGAACGACAGGCGATCGCCGATGGCCAGCGGGCGGTCGAATTGGTACTCGCCGAAGATGTCACCGGCCAGGCACGATTTGCCGCAGACCATGTAGGTGTGCTCACCGTCGTTGGGGGCCATCTTGGCGTTGAGGCGGTAGATGAGCAGGTCGAGCAGGTGTGCTTCGATCGAGCTGTCGACCACGGCCAGGTGCTTGCCGTTGTACAGGGTGTCCAGCACGGTCACTTCGAGCGAGGCGCTGTTGGTGATGGCCGCTTCGCCCGGCTCCAGGTAAACCTGCACACCGTACTTCTCGGAGAACGCTTTAAGGCGCGCGCAGAAGGCATCGATTGCGTAGCCTTCACCAGTGAAGTGAATGCCGCCACCCAGGCTCACCCACTCGACCTTGTGCAGCAGGTGGCCGAAGCGCTCTTCGATGTGCGAGAGCATCTTGTCGAACAGGCCGAAGTCGCCGTTCTCGCAGTTGTTGTGGAACATGAAGCCGGAGATCTGTTCGATCACCTGCTCGATCTTCGCCGGGTCCCATTCGCCCAGGCGGCTGAACGGGCGCGCCGGGTCGGCCAGCAGGTAGTCGGAGCTGCTGACCTGCGGGTTGACGCGCAGGCCACGGACCTTGCCTTCGGACTGCTCGGCAAAGCGCTGCAGCTGGCCGATCGAGTTGAAGATGATCTTGTCGCAGTTCTCGAGCATTTCCTCGACTTCGTCATCGGCCCACGCCACGCTGTAGGCGTGGGTTTCGCCGGCGAATTTCTGGCGGCCGAGCTTGAGCTCGAACAGCGACGAAGAGGTGGTGCCGTCCATGTACTGCTGCATCAGGTCGAATACCGACCAGGTCGCGAAGCACTTGAGGGCGAGCAGCGCCTTGGCACCGGAGTGTTCGCGCACGTAGGCGATCTTCTCCATGTTGCCCAGCAGCTTGGTTTTATCGATGAGGTAGTACGGCGTCTTGATCATTTAAAGGCCCCCGGCCAGGCCGGCCAAAAAAAGGACACGCATTGTGCCTTCACTTGCTGCAGATCGAAAGGGCGAGATGCGTATTTCGTCAGGGGGGATTGGAACAGGTTTGTGTGACTGTTCTGATGGCGGGCAAAGCGGGCCGCGAGGCGGCCCGCAATGGATCAACCCAGGGCAGGCGTACGCGGCGGGATCATGCGCCGCTCACCGGTCGATTCGAACGCTGCGGCATAGCTGAGCAAGGCATTGTCGCTGTAGGCCTTACCGGCGAAGGTCAGGCCCACCGGCATGCCGATATCGGCCATCACGCCCATTGGCACGGTGACGGTCGGCACGCCCAGGTGACGGATGGCCAGGTTGCCGTTGGCCACCCAGATGCCGTTGCTCCAGGCGATGTCTGCCGAGGCCGGGTTGACGTCGGCATCGGCCGGGCCCACGTCGGCCACGGTCGGGAACAGCACCGCGTCCAGGCCCAGTGTGTCCATCCAGTCTTCCAGGTCCAGCTTGCGGGTTTGCTCCAGGCCCCGCAGGCCGTCGGGCAGGGTTTCGATCTGGTCCCAGGTTTTCAGGCCGCGCTTGGCCATGTTGACGTACTCGTCCATGCCAGCGGCCAGGTCGTCTTCACGGTTGGGGAGGGTGCCCGGGTCGTGGGGGAAGATTTGCGGGCCGTCAACGTCGGCCAGGCGGTTGAGCTTGGGGTCGTTGTTGGCGCGCAGGTAGTCGTCGAAGGCCCAGCCCGAGAGTTCCCACAGCTCGTCGTGCAGGAATGCCTTGCTGACGATGCCACGGTTGTACACGGTCGGGGCGCCCGGGCGGTCGCCCTCGCAGTTGGACACCAGCGGGAAGTCGACTTCGACGACTTCGGCACCGGCCGCTTCCAGGGCCTGGCGCGCCTGCTTCCACAAGTCGATGACGCTGGCGCGGGTGTTGATGCGCTGGCCGGTCGGGCCGCCGATGCCTGGTTTCTCCGAGGTGCCGGCTTCGAGGTCGGCATTGATGTACATGCGAGGCACGCCAAAGCGCTTGCCTTTCAGGGCGCTGGCGTTCACGGCAAGGTCCAGGTAGGACGCCGGGCGTACGCTGGATGCTGCCGGGATCGGCACCCAGGGCTGCAGGCGCCACAGGTCGCCACGGGTGTCGGCGTCGTCGGCCACTACCACATCGAGGATTTCCAGCAGGTCGGCCATGGTGCGGGCGTACGGCACCACCACGTCCATGGTCGGCGTCAGCGGCCAGTTGCCGCGTACCGAAATCACGCCGCGCGACGGGGTGTAGGCGCACAGGCCGTTGTTGGACGCGGGGCCACGGCCACTGGACCAGGTTTCTTCGGCCAGGCCGAAGGCGCTGAAGCTGGCCGCCGTGGCGGTGCCGGCACCGTTGGACGAGCCGGATGCGAAGGGCGCGGTCAGGTAGCTGGCGTTGTAGGGGCTTTCGGCGCGGCCGTACACGCCGCGCTGCATGCCGCCGTTGGCCATGGGCGGCATGTTGGTTTTGCCCAGGCACACGGCACCGGCGGCGCGCAGGCGCTCGATGGTGAAGGCGTCGCGTTGGGCCACCAGGTCTTTGAAGGCCGGGCTGCCGGAGGCGGCGGTCAGGCCTTTGACCAGGTAGCTGTCCTTGGCGGTGTAGGGGATGCCGTCCAACGGGCTCAGGGTTTGGCCCTTGGCGCGGCGGGCATCGGACGCTTCGGCCTCTTTAAGGGCCTCTGGGTTACGCACGACCACGGCGTTCAGCGCGGTGGCGGTGTCGGCTCCATCGTAGGCGTCGATGCGCGCCAGGTAGGCCTTGACCAGCTCGACCGCCGTCGTGCGGCCAGACTCGAGCGCGTCACGCAGCTCGGCAATGGAAACCTCGGTTACCTCGATCATGCTTTCACCAAAATGTTCAGGTGGGGGCTAGTGCGAGGAGTGTACTAGAAGGTCTGTGGGGAGGGAGGTTTGCGCCGCAGAAATGGGTTGTTGCAGGGGAGCAATCGGATGCTCCCCGCGCCATCGGTTCAGCCCAGGTCGGCAGCCGAATGCCGCTCGGCCACCTGGCTGGCCTCATCCCCCCAAGTGCGGTTCACCCGCGTGCCGCGCTGCACGGCAGGGCGTTGGGCTATCTCTTCTGCCCAGCGCTGCACGTTAGGGTATTCCTCGACCGCCAGAAACTCCGCGGCGCCATACAGGTTGCCGCGCACCAGCTGGCCATACCAGGGCCACACGGCGATATCGGCGATGCTGTAGTCATCACCGCCCAGGTAGCGGCTTTCGGCCAGGCGGCGATCAAGCACGTCCAGTTGCCGCTTGGCTTCCATGGTGAAGCGGTTGATGGCGTATTCGAACTTCTCTGGGGCATACACATAGAAGTGACCAAAACCACCGCCCAGGTACGGTGCAGAACCCATCTGCCAGAACAGCCAGTTCAGGCTCTCGGTACGTTTTGCCGCGTCCTTTGGCAACAAGGCGCCGAACTTCTCAGCCAGATAGAGCAGAATCGAACCCGACTCGAACACCCGCACTGGCGGCTCCACGCTGTTGTCGAGCAGGGCAGGGATCTTGGAGTTGGGGTTGACTTGCACGAAGCCACTGGAGAACTGGTCACCTTCGCCAATGCGGATCAGCCAGGCGTCGTACTCGGCACCGGCGTGCCCCAGCGCGAGCAATTCTTCCAGCAGAATGGTGACCTTCACGCCATTGGGCGTGGCCAGGGAGTAAAGCTGCAAGGGGTGCTTGCCTATTGGCAGTTCCTTGTCATGCGTCGGGCCGGCCACCGGGCGATTGATGCTGGCGAACTGGCCGCCAGAGGCAGCCTCGTTTCGCCAGACCTTGGGCGGTATATAAGGGGTTTTGCTCATGCTCGGCACTCCATGAAAGGCGCAAAGCATGTATCTATGCCACGGGGCGGTGGCACAGTGCAAATGAAGCCCGGTCAGCGCACCTGCGGCACGATCATGCTGGCCGGTGCTTCGGCGGCGCGTCGGCGTGCCACCACGTAGTACAACACGCTTGGCACTACCAGGCCGATCAACCAGGACACATCCACGCCGCCCAGGTGGGCAACCATCGGCCCGGTATAAAGCTTGGTGTCGATGAACGGCATCTGGATCAGCACACCCACGGTGTACACGCTGATGCCCGGCCAGTTCCATCGCCCGTAGCGGCCGTCGGGGTCGGCCAGTGCCGGGATATCGTAACGTTCCTTGGTGATGAAGTAGTAGTCCACCAGGTTGACCGCGCTCCAGGGCACGAAGAAGGTCAGCAGGAACAGGATGAACGACTTGAAGGCACTGAGGAACGAGTGCTGGCCGAGCAGGGCTACCAGCGTGGCCGCGCCGACGATGGCCAGCACGAACACCAGGCGTTGCACGCGGCTGATTGCCAGGTGCCCGCGAAAGCCGCTGATGATGGTGGCGATGCACATGAAGCTGCCGTAGGAGTTCAGCGTCGAGATCGTCACCTTGCCGAAAGCAATGCTGAAGTACAGCAATGCTGCAGTGGTGCCCGCGCCGCCGAGGCCGACGATGTAGGCCACTTCACGCCCGGAGAACTGGCCACCGGCGATGGCGGCGGCAAACACGCCGAGGATCATCGAGGCCTGGGCGCCGAGCACCGAGCCGAGCCCAGCGGCGAGGAAGGTCTTGACCGGCGAGGTAGTGCTTGGCAAGTAGCGCGAATAGTCGGCCACGTAAGGGCCGAATGCGATTTGCCAGGATGCGGCCAGCGAAACCGCCAGCAGGAACGAGGCCCAGGTGAAGTGGCGGTTGTTCAGCAAGTCGCCGATGTCGGCGATCATCAGGATACGGCTGAACAAATAGATGAAGGCAATGATGCCCAGCACACTGGCGATGCGGCCGATCCAGTGAATGACGCGGTAGCCGGCGAGGGTCGCGAGCACGATCACGGATGCGAAAATCAGGATGCCGGTGCTGTCGCTCACGCTCAGCAACTGCCCGATCGCCTGCCCGGACAACACCGTGCCGGTCGCCGTGAAGCCCAGGTACATCAGGCACACAAGCACCATCGGAATGGCCGCACCATACACGCCAAACTGCACGCGGCTGGAAATCATCTGCGGCAAACCCAGCCTTGGCCCTTGGGCCGCGTGCAGGGCCATGACCGCACCACCGATCAACTGCCCCAGCAGCAGGCCGACCAATGACCAGAACACATCACCGCCCAGCACCACGGCGAGGGCGCCGGTGACGATGGCGGTAATCTGCAGGTTGGCACCCAGCCAGAGGGTGAACTGGCTGTACACCTTGCCATGGCGCTCAGCCTCGGGAATGTAATCGATCGAACGCCGTTCGAGCACGGATTTGCTGGACATCGAGGGCTCCACTTCATTGTTTTTGTGTAAGGGAGGTGGGTCACCGGCACGGCATCGTGGCGCTGACTTGCTCCAGATATGAGCATGTCTATACAAGTAAGGTCAAGTGAAGTATTGCCGGCATAACAGCCCGACTGTTGCGCAAGGGTTTGCCGCAACTGTGCTGGTCCCCTGCAAAGAATTCGCCTTATGCTGTTACGAAATATGTCTAGAACGCCTGAAGAAGGATGCTGCAATGCCGCTCAAGGACCTGCTGATCGCCCTGGTGGTGATCGTCGCCTGGGGAGTCAATTTCGTGGTCATCAAGGTTGGCCTCGATGGCTTGCCGCCGATGCTGCTGGGGGCGCTGCGCTTTCTACTGGTGGCGTTCCCGGCGGTTTTGCTGGTGAAGCGGCCCAAGCTGCCGTGGCGCTGGCTGATTGCCTACGGCATGACCATTTCCCTTGGCCAGTTCGCGTTCCTGTTCCAGGCCATGTACAGCGGCATGCCACCGGGCCTGGCGTCGCTGGTGCTGCAGTCCCAGGCCTTCTTCACCTTGGGCTTCGCCGCACTGTTCCTGGGGGAGCGCATGCGCCTTGCCAGTGTGCTGGGGCTGTTGGTGGCGGCTAGCGGCCTGGCGCTGATCGGCAGTGAAAACAGCAGCCATGTGCCGGTGATTGCCCTGTTGCTGACCTTGTGTGGCGGCGCCATGTGGGGCTTGGGCAACATCATCACGCGCCGCTTCGGCTCGGTGGACCTGGTGGCCCTGGTGATCTGGGGTGGTTTGATTCCGCCGCTGCCGTTTCTGGCGCTGTCGTGGTGGCTCGAAGGGCCAGAGCGGATCGGCCATGCCTTGGCCAACATCGGCTGGAGCTCGGTGCTGGCGTTGGCTTACCTGGCGTTTGTCGCCACGATGGTGGGCTACAGCCTGTGGAGCAAGCTGCTGTCACGCCACCCGGCGGGCAAGGTGGCGCCGTTCTCCTTGCTGGTGCCGGTGATTGGCCTGAGTTCGTCGGCCTGGTTGCTGGGCGAACGGCTGACGGCGGTGCAGGGCTGGGGCGCGATGCTGGTGATGCTGGGGCTGTTGGTGAATGTGTTCGGGCCCAAGCTTGGGCAGCGGCTACGGGCGGCCAGTGCCTGAAGCGTTTGTTAGACTGGGCTCCTTTGCCTGAGCGACGGAGCCTTTGCCCATGATCATTTCCACCACCAGCCAGCTCGAAGGCCGCCCGATTGCCGAGTATTTGGGCGTGGTCAGCTCCGAATCGGTGCAGGGCATCAACTTCGTGCGCGATTTCTTTGCACGGTTTCGTGACTTCTTCGGGGGGCGTTCGCAAACCCTGGAGAGCGCGCTACGCGAGGCCCGCGAGCAGGCCACCGAAGAACTCAAAGCCCGGGCACGGCAGTTGCAAGCCGATGCAGTGGTAGGCGTGGACTTCGAAATCAGCATGCCCTCGGTGCAAGGTGGCATGGTCGTGGTCTTCGCTACCGGTACAGCAGTGCGTTTGAAGTAAGGCGCGCTGCCACTGGTCGGTTCTGCGGGCCGCGGCCGAGCGGTCCACGAATGACCGGCTAGTCTCACTGGCACAGGTCGCGTTTGATCAGGCAAGCCTTCTGCTTGCCGGCGCGGTCGCCACTGAAGGGAGACAGGGCATGAGCGAGTCCTTTTTCGAAGACATGAACGATGCATTCCCCATCAACAGCCAGGTGCGTTGCGGGCAGGCGGATTTTCGCCTGGGCTTCGCGCACATGACCCTGGATGATTCGGAACGGCTGCAGCCTGCGCATTTGCAGCGCAGTAAGAAGGGCCGCTTCACGCCCAGGGTTCCAACGAAAAAGTGAGTTTGCTCATAGAACCCCGCCGGATGGCGGGGTTTTTGTTCGGGGGTGTTTGCCTTGAGGTATTTGTCTTCTGGGAGATCGAGCGCCGCTCGCGCGGCGCATCGCGAATAAATTCGCTCCTACAGGGGCGCGCCAAGGCAGGCAACCATGGCGTAACAGGTTCGGCACGTGTAGGAGCGGATTCATCCGCGATGCGCCGCGCGAGCGGCGCTTGATCTCCCTGGCAACCACCACCTGAAGCCGAAGACCCCAAACGAAAAAGCCCGGCCTAAAAGGGCCGGGCTCTGTAAGTGGTGCGAACCCTCAATTGAGCGGTTCAATCACCTTGACTGCCTGCCGCTCACGGGCGGCGGGCCATTCTTGTTGCAGGGTCTGCAGCACGCGGCCGACGAACTCGGTGTCGGCGGCGGCCTTCTTGCCGACGTAGCCTTGGCCACGGCGGTAGACCTTGAAGCGGGCGCGCATGCTCGGCAGGTGCGCTTCAAATTCATCTTCGACCGTGTTCGGCGGCAGGCGGTCGAGCCGCACTTCGCCGGTTTGGCTTACCCACAGCAGGTGGTCGTCGAGGCTGTCTTTGCGCACGGCGAACAGCTGGGCCAGTTGGTCGATGGTCGGATTGTTGTTCAAGTTCATCATAAAAGCCCCCATTACCCATTTGTTGTTGATTTTCACAGTTGGCGCCACAGGATGTAGCGCGCTACCACGGCTGCTACAGCAGCATCGCAACAGGGGCTTTCTCACGCTGCCTTTTGGACAGTTTCCCGCTCCACGAACGGCCTGCGTTACCGCGCAAGCCGTCTGGAATACCCTTGCCACCGCTCCCGATCGGGGAGACGGCTTCATCATGCACAAGGGTGATGAACGGCGTCAATGGTTTTGTAGTGAATATTTTTTGTCACTACATCTTGTCGGACAATCCTTCAGCGGGGTGCTTTTGCAACAGGGAGAGGATCTGCCAGGCGGCCTGCACGCGCGCCTCGTTCGGGTAGTTACGATTGGCCAGCAACACCACGGCAACGTCCTCGGACGGGATGAACATCGCGTAGGCACCAAAGCCGTTGGTGGAGCCTGTCTTGTTGTACCAGGCATCGCGCTGCGCAGGCAGGGCGGGGCGCAGGGCGGTGGTGGGTTGAGGCTGAAGTACCATCCCTGCGCCGTTGCCGGCCAGCAGGGTATTCAGCGAAACGGGGAGAGGGTAGCGTTCCCAGCCCAACCCCTGAGTCATTGCACCCACCTGGAAGTACCCGGCCTGCGCGATGGCGGCGGTTTTCGCGAATACAGGGGACACCTCGCCAGGGTGCATGTGCAGGCGGGTGTAGCGCAGCAGGTCGCTGGCGCTGGTCTTGATGCCGTAGGCCTCATCGGCAAACGGGCCGGGGTTTACCCGCACCGGCTGGTTGTTGGCGTCATAACCTTGGGCGTAAAGGTGTTGCGCGCTGCGCGGCACCTGCAAGTAGGTATGTTCGAGGCCCATCAGCGGTAACAGTTTGCCGGTCATCAACGTGGCAAAGGGTTGTTGCTGGGAGCGTGCAGCCAGGTCGCCGAACAGCCCCAGGCTCGGGTTGGAATAGCAGCGCTGCGTGCCGTGCGGGGAGACAGGCTTCCAGTTGCGGAAAAACGCCAGCACCTGTTCTGGCGTTTGCACGGCGTCCGGGAACTGCAGCGGTAGGCAGTCAGCGCTATAGGCGCCCAGTTCGAGAACGCTGGCTTTGCCCAGCGGCGCGCCGGCCAGGGCCGTTTGGTAGCGGCTTGCCGGGGCACTGAGGTCCAGCTTGCCTTCGGCAGCGGCCAATGCGGCGAGGGTGGCGGTGTAGGTCTTGCTGAGCGAGCCGATTTCGAACAGCGTATCGGCTGTGACCGGGGTAGCGTCGGCCTTGCTGGCAACGCCGTAACTGAATACGTGCGACTGACCATTGGCATAAACGCCAACTGCCAAGCCGGTGATGCCGTGCGCCTTCATGAGCGGTGCAATCACCTGATCCATGGAGGCCTGCGGCAGCACGGTTGCGTGCGCGGCCATGCCACTTGCCGCAAGGGCCATGGCGGTGAGTAGTGGGATGATGCGAACGGCGGGCATGCAAAGATCCTTTTTCATAAGGTGTCCGTTAAGCGACACCGATGGGGGTTCCGGCGTTAGCAGGAAAAAACCCAGAACCTTATCCTCGCCACCTGCACAACGACAAGACGGAAACTGTTATGAAGTATTTGCGCATGTTGTTCGACAACTTCACCCTGGCCTTGCTCAGTGTGGTGTTCATCGCCACCGTGCTGCCCTGCTCGGGCGACGGCGCGGTGTATTTTGGCTGGCTGACCAACCTGGCCATCGGCCTGCTGTTCTTCCTGCACGGCGCCAAACTGTCCCGCGAGGCGATCATCGCCGGTGCCGGGCACTGGCGCCTGCACTTGTTGGTGTTCTCCTGCACCTTCGTGCTGTTCCCGGTGCTGGGGATGGCGTTCAAGCCTTTGTTCGTGCCGCTGGTGGGCAACGACCTGTATTTGGGTGTGCTGTACTTGTGCGCATTGCCGGCCACGGTGCAGTCGGCCATTGCCTTCACCTCGCTGGCTCGGGGTAACGTGCCGGCCGCCATCTGCAGTGCTGCGGCCTCAAGCCTGCTGGGCATCTTCCTCACACCACTGCTGGTGATGATGCTGCTGGGCGCCAGTGGTGACACAGGTTCCGGCCTTGATGCGGTACTGAAGATCACGATGCAACTGCTGGTGCCGTTCGTTGCCGGGCAGATCGCGCGGCGCTGGATCGGTGCCTGGGTCAAGCGCAATGCGCGCTGGCTCAAGCTGGTGGACCAAGGGTCGATTCTGCTGGTGGTCTACACCGCCTTCAGCGAGGCCGTGGTGACCGGGTTGTGGCACACCGTTTCGCCGCAGCACCTGGCCGGTTTGTTTGCGGTGTGCGGCATTCTGCTGGCGGTGGTGCTGCTGGCCACGCGGCTGCTGGGCAAGGTGCTGGGCTTCAGCCTTGAAGACCGCATCACCATCCTGTTTGCCGGCTCCAAGAAAAGCCTGGCCACCGGCGTGCCGATGGCCCAGGTGTTGTTCGTTGGCAGCGGGATCGGGGCGATGATCCTGCCGCTGATGCTGTTCCATCAAATCCAGCTGATGGTGTGCGCGGTATTGGCGCAGCGCTACGCCAGTCGTGAGCAAGCGGAGCAGGGGGCTGCGGTTTCGTCCTGATCGACACGGGGCAGGCTAGCGCGCCTGCCCCGAACTGCGCTGGCGCAACGCCTTGCTCACCTCGGCCTCGATCGCATAGGCCGGCCCCTCCAGGTCCTCGTAGTTACGGGTATAGCGCCGGGCGAATTCCTCCACTCCCAGCTCCTGATACTGCTGCACATGTTTCAGTTCATGGGCCCAGAGCGCCACGTTGTCCTCGGCATCGCCGGTGTGGCGGAAAATGATCGTGTCGATCAAGGTCACCGCATTCACATCCGGGTTTTGCAACAGCGCGTTGGCGGCGCTGACCTGCTGCTCGTTGCCCACCCGGTAGCGCGCCGCGTCCAGCACCGCAAAGTCGTACCACGGCTCCAGCTGGGCGCGAATGTGCAAGGGAATGGGCTGTGTGCCGTTAGCGGTTGCCTCGTCCCGGGCCTGGCGTAACGCGAAGGCCAGGCTGCCGGAGGCCATGGTTTCCACATCTTTCAGAATCTGCCCTGCCTGCCCGGGGTCGATCGGTGCGCAGAAGCAGCCCATCAGGCACACCTGATACTGCCCGGGCGGGCAGGTTTGTTCGGCCAGTGCCGGTGCGGCGAGCAGCAGCGCCAGCAACCATTCAATCCGCTTCATTCAAGGCCCTGCAAACAAACTGTTGGCTGGCGTGCAGCAACTCGCCCTGCACCTGCTCGCTGGCCAGCATGCGCCCGACCACCAAGGCGCCGACACACTGGCTGATCAAAACCCAGGCCAAGGCTTCGTCGTTCAAGGTCTGGCTCCAGGCCGCATGCAGTTGCACCAGCCAGTGCTCGGCCTCTTCGCGCACAGGTTGTTGCGCGCGGGCAATTTCCACACCCAGCGGCGGCAACGGGCAGCCACCCTCGGCATTGTGCAGGTGGGCCAGGCTCAGGTACTGCTGCAGGCAGCGTTGCAGACGTTCGCGGTCGGCACCTTGCTCGGCCAGGCGCGCCAGCGGGCTGTTGCACAGCTCCTGGCGCACCACTTCGGTGAACAGGTCGTCCTTGGACGGGAAGTGGTTGTAGAAGGCCCCGCCGGTCAGGCCGATGGCTTTCATCAGGCCGGCAACGCCAGTGCTGGCAAAGCCGCCGCGCTTGGCCAGCGCGCCGCTGCTGGCCAGCAGTTTGTCGCGGGTCTGCTGTTTGTGTTCGGTGGAGTAGCGCATGCACAACCTCTTCGCGCTGGCTTGACGTTGGGGGCGATCTTAACATAGCGTTCGTTTACTAAACGATCATTCATCAAAGGAGGCACGCATGGCAGAACAACAAAAAGTGGTGCTGGTGATTGGCGCGGGTGACGCCACCGGGGGCGAGATTGCCAAGCGCTTTGCCCGCGAGGGTTACGTTGCATGCGTAACACGCCGCCAGGCCGAAAAGCTGCAACCGCTGGTGGATGAAATTCGCGCCGCCGGTGGCCAGGCCCATGGCTTTGGCTCGGATGCGCGCAAGGAAGAAGAGGTGACTGAGCTGGTCGAAACCATCGAGCGCGATATCGGCCCGATCGAAGCCTTTGTGTTCAATATCGGCGCCAATGTGCCTTGCAGCATCCTCGATGAGACGCCGCGCAAGTACTTCAAGATCTGGGAAATGGCGTGCTTCGCAGGGTTTCTCACGGCCCAGGCCGTCGCGCGGCGTATGGTCGTGCGCGAGCGCGGCACCATCCTGTTCACCGGAGCTACCGCTGGAACCCGTGGCTCCGCCGGTTTTGCCGCCTTCGCGGGCGCCAAGCATGCGCTGCGCGCGCTGGCCCAGAGCATGGCCCGTGAGTTGGGGCCGCGGAATATTCATGTTGCCCATGTGGTGGTAGACGGCGCCATCGACACGGCCTTTATCCGCGACAGTTTCCCGGAGCGCTACGCCCTCAAAGAACAGGACGGCATTCTGGCCCCGGCCCATATCGCCGACAGCTACTGGTTCTTGCACGCACAGCCCCGCGATGCCTGGACCTTCGAACTCGACCTGCGCCCGTGGATGGAGCGCTGGTAACCCCCAAGGAGTGAGTTGCCATGAGCAAAACCGTAGCGTTCTATTTTGATCTGGGCAGCCCGGCCAGCTACCTGGCCTGGACCCAGCTCCCCGCCCTGTGCGCCCGCCATGGCGCCACCCTGGAGTACCGGCCGATTCTGTTGGGCGGGGTGTTCCAGGCCACGGGCAATGCCTCACCGGCCATGGTGCCGGCCAAGGGGCGTTACATGTTCATCGACCTTGGGCGATATGCCGCGCGGTACGGCGTGCCGTTTACCCTGCCGCCAGGGTTTCCGATCAATACCTTGACGTTGATGCGTGGGGTGTTCGGGGTGCAAATGCGCTCACCTGAACGGCTGGCGCCGCTGCTCGAGGCACTGTTCAACGGCCTGTGGGCGCAGGGGCGCAATTTGGGTGATGTGGCGGTGCTGGACGACACGCTTGGCCAGGCGGGGTTCGACCCGGCGGCGTTTCATGCCTTGGCGGCGGATGTTGAGGTGAAGGCAGCGTTGAAACAGGCGACGGAAGCGGCGGTGGCGCGGGGTGTGTTTGGGGCACCGACCTGTTTTGTAGAGGGGCAGATGTATTTTGGGCAGGATCGGTTGGATTTTGTGGAGGCGGCGCTAGGCCAGTAACGGTATGGCACCGGCTTTGCCGGTGTTCGCGGCTGAAGCCGCTCCTACAAGGGGATGCAGTGCGTGTAGGAGCGGCTTTAGCCGCGAAAGGGCCAGCCCAGGCAGTGCAAGACTTTGATCAGAAATTGGCCGGGGTATTGGCGCTGATGATTTCCGCTTCGTCCTGGCCGATGTTCTTGAAGCTGTGCGGCAGGGTGGTGGGGATGTAGTAACCATCGCCCGAATTGAGGATGCTCACCTGGCCATCGACCCACAACTCCACGGTGCCCCGGGTGACCAGGCCGCATTCTTCGCCCTCGGCATGTACGATCGGCTCGCCCGAGTCGGCGCCCGGTGCATACAGCTCGCGCAACATGCGCATCTGCCGGGCCTCGACACTGGCACCCACCAGCAACATGCGCAGGCCGTTGCGGCCGAGGTCCGGTTGCTCGCTGGCGCGGAACACGAAGCGCTCCTCGCGCACCGGCTCGTCGAAACTGAAAAACTCCGCCAGCGACATCGGGATGCCTTCGAGCAGCTTTTTCAGGGAACTGACCGAAGGGCTCACACGGTTTTGCTCGATCTGCGAGATCGTCGAGTTGGTCAGCCCGCTGCGGCGAGCCAGTTCCCGCTGGGAGAGGTTGTTGCGCTCACGCACCAGTTTGAGTCGTGTCCCCGTGTCCATAGCCGCCTTGTAATCAGAGGTGTCAAAAATAATGGGCAGCGCATTAAAACACACTCTGATCGGTTGCGCGCAGTGCTTGTCAGGGCTGATGTTCACGCGGTGTCGGCCACAGCCCGACCAGCAGCAACAGCACTGCCACCGCCACGAAGGGCAAGCGCGGGTCGACGGCGTAGATCAGCGTCCCTGCCAGCGGCCCGATCACGGCGCCCATGCCTTGCGCAGCCCCTACGGAGCCTGCGGTGGCACCTTGTTCGGATGCCTGCATTGCGTTGGCTGCCAGCGCCGAAAACGCCGGGAACACGAAGCCCATGCCGGTGGCCGCGATGAAGTAGCAACCCCACAACTGCGGTGCGCTGCTGGCCAGGGCGCCACAGGCAAAGCCGACGCCCGAAACGCTGGCACCCACGCGGATCATCTTCAACGGCGGCCATTCCAGCTGGCGCAGCAGCACTTGCGACAGGATCAGCGCCACGCCCACCGTGGTCAGCGCAATGCCGGCGGCCTGGGCCGCTTCGGCGGGGGGCAGTTGCAAGCGGTCAAGGGCAAAAAAGCCCACCACGATCTGCGACACGGTCACGCTGAGCATGGCGCTGAACGCCACCAGCAGCGGCCGGCGCAGGCGCGGGTCGCTCAAGCGCACCGGGCTGGGAGCATGGCGATGGGCCAACGGCTGTGGCTTGAGCCTGAACAGCAACACCACAAAAGCGGCGGCAGGCAGCAGCGACATCACATGGAAGGGCAAACTCAAACTGTGCCGCGCCAGCAGCGCCGCCAACGCGGGCCCCAGCACCAGCCCCACGGCGTTTGCCGCCCCCAGCGAGGCCATGGCCCGGGCCCGGCGTTGCGGTTCGACGTGGTCGGCGATCAGCGCATTGCCGCCCACCGGGATGGCCGCGTAAAAGGCGCCGATGCAACCGCGCGCCAGCATCAGGCCGACGAACGCCACGGTCGCGCCGGGCAGCCAGCGCAGCGCACCTTCGACGAACAGGCACAGCAGCCAGTACGCCAGGGTGAAGCCGGCGCTGCCCAGCAGCAGGATGCGGCGCCGGCCCAGGCGGTCGGCGGCGCGGCCCCAGGGGCGCGCCAGCAGCACCCACACCACGCCCGCCACGGTGACCGCCGCACCGGCTTGCCAGGTGGCCATGCCCAGCAGGCGGGCGATTGGCCCGATCAGTGCGACGAAGGCCATCATCGACATGGTGCAGGCCGTGTTGGCCAGCAATAACGGGCGCAAGTCCAGAGTGCTGGACGGGGTTGCAGGGTCCTTTGCGAGGTTCATCGGGCAGTCCAGGGCAGTTCGGCAGGAAAGTCACGCAGCTTAATGAGCGCCGTTATCGCTTGTCGAGCCTGCCAGGGCGCGGTGCCATCATGGGTTGCGACGCAGAGGGCCGGGCCACATGCTGCGCAGCACGCCATCGCGGCGCACCAGCGCGTGCATCAGCGCTGCACCCAGGTGCACCACCACGGTGGCGAACAGCAGGTAGCCTGCCCAGCCATGGGCCTGGCGCAGTACGGCATACAATTGCAGGTCGTGCGGGGCGATAGCGGGCAACTGCAGCGGGCGCGGGTAGCCCCCCGCCGACAGCATGGCCCAGCCCAGCAGAGGCATGGCCAGCATCAGGCCATATAGCAGCACATGTGAGGCCCCGGCTGCCAGGCGCTGGAGGTAAGGCAGATCGCGCGGCAGCGGTGGGTGCGGCAGCGTCAGGCGCAGCACGATGCGCAGCAGCACCAGGGCCAGCAATGCCAGGCCCGTGGCCTTGTGCAGCTCGATCAGCAAAGGATGGCGCGGTGACAAGTCGCCGACCATGCTCACGCCGATGAACAGCATGGCCAGGATCAACACGGCCATCAGCCAGTGCAGCAGGCGGGCCAGTGGGTGGAAAGCATGGGGCGTCATGGTTTGGCTCCTGTGCCGAGGGTTTCACGGCTGCGGCGGTTGAATGACTCCGAATAGGCGGCCGAACGGGCGGCGAGGATCGGGTCGGCAGAGGGTTCGATGCCGCTGGGCAGGATCAACGGGTCGAAGTTCAGGTCGCGGCAGGCGCCTTGCTCCGGCGCGTCCACCTGCTCGATGACCAGGGTGCCGGCGTCGACCTTGCGGCGCTCGGCCGGCCATGGGCGGGCGGGGTCGTCCACGGCATCGCCGGCTTCGGCCAGCACCAGGCGCAAGGACCAGCGCAAAGGGGCCTGGGCCAGGCGTTGCTGCAGGTCATGTTGCAAGAACTGTTTGTCGTCGACCTGGCCAGGCAGCGGGGCGAATGGGGTTTGCGGTTCCAGTTGCCAGCGTGCCGGGTGGGCCTGGCCTTGGGCGTCGATCAGGCGGAAGGCGTTGATACTGTGATAGGCGGTGCTGGCAAAGCTGTCGCTGGGCTTGTAGCCCGCCGCCCACTGGCGAAAGGCCGCGCTTTCCGGGTGGGCGGCGAAGAAGGCCTGCAGCTTGGCCGGGTCCGGCTTGCCGGTGGCAGGGGCGGGCGCCCCGGCCAGCACCTGGTCGTAAAACCCCTGTGGCGTGCTCACCGCCAGTACGGGTGGGTTGTTCATGCCGGTGCGCCACACTTGGCCATCGTCGGTGCTCAGCTGGATCGCCAGGCTGCGCACGGGGATGCCCGTGTCCGGGGCGAACGGGTTGGCTCCGCCGATGGCGAAACGGCCGATCACGGGCACGCGTTGCTGGCTGAAGGCGCGTGCCGTGGACAGTGCGCCGGCCTGGCCGCTGGGCTGGAAGTAGCCACTCACGCACAAACCCTTGGCGTGGTTTTTCCGGTAGCCGGGGTAGTGGCCGGCCTGGGCCTCGAAGGTGTCGATGATGCGTTGCGGCGTCAGTTGCGGCCCGCCGAGCCAGCCAGCGGCATAGGCAAAGCCTGCGCCCAGGCCCAGCATCACGGCACCGATGCCAGCCAGGCGCAGGGCCTTGGCCGGGCCTTGCAGGGGTGAGGTCATGGTAGTCGTCCGGTTCAGTGAAAGTGCCAGTACGACGGGGCAGGGCAAAACTTATTCCCTGGGCGGGAATAAGTTTTGTTGCCGTGCGTCTGCCCCTACACTGACAACCCCAAGGGCCGGTAAACCGCCATGCACGACCTGGACGAACATCAGTGGCGTGAACTGCTGCAGCGTTTGCGCCGCTTCGCCATCTGGCTCACCCGTGAAGCGGGCAGTGCCGACGACCTGGTGCAGGCCACCGTCGAGCGCGCCTTGAGCCGCCGCAGCCAGCAGCGCGATGCCGAAGCGTTGCGGGCATGGCTGTTCACCATCCTCTATCGCCTGTTTCTGGATGGCAAACGGCGCGATCGCCTGCATGCGCGTTGGTTGTCCTGGTTTGGCCGTGGTGAGCGGGAAAGTGAAGCGGTGGGCGACGCCGTCGAGGATATCGTGCTGGCGCAGGCCGACCTTCAGGCATTTGCCCGGCTGTCGACCGAACAGCGGGCCTTGTTGCTGCTGGTCAGCGTCGAAGGCCTCAGTTACAAGGAGGCCGCCCAGGCCCTGGGGATTCCCATCGGTACGGTGATGTCGCGCCTGTCACGCGCGCGCGGCGCCCTGCGTGAACTGACCGAGGGCCAGCCCCAGCCCCCGGCCGTGCGGAGACTGAAATGACACGCCTGATCCCCACCGAACACGAGTTGCATGCCTACGTTGACGACCGGCTCGAGCCGGCGCGCCGGGCCGAGGTGCAGGCGTGGCTTAGCGCCAACCCCGAGGAGGCCATGAAGGTTGAAGCCTGGCGCAGTGATGCCCGAAGGTTGCGCGCGGCACTGGCAGGGTTGGGTGAACCTGCCGGCGCCCCGCAGCTTGACCTGCGCCAGCTCCAGGCCGGTTTGCGCCAGCGCCGACAGCGTCGCCTGGCCTCTGCTGCCGTTTTGCTGCTGGCGCTGGGCATCGGCGGCGTTGGCGGCTGGCAGGCGCGTCAAGTCACGTTGGCCGGCAACGAATTGCCCATGGCCGATGCCGTGCAGGCCCATCGCCTGTTTGCCGGCAGTGACACGCTGGACATACAGGCCAGCGACCCGACGCGACTGCGCGATTGGCTGGGTAAGCACTTCAGTCGGGTGGGGCAGTTGCCAGACCTGACCGGTTACGGCTTCGAACCGGTGGGCGCACGGCTGTTGAGCAACGAAACCGGCCCGGCAGCCTTGCTGGTGTTCGAAGACCACAAAGGCCAGCGCATCAGCCTGTTCCTGCGCTCGCCCGGTGACCATTACCAGCGCATGCCCCAGGGGCAGCGAGTGGATGGGCAATTGGAGGCGCGCTACTGGTCCCATGGGGCCTACAACTTTGCCCTGGTCAGCGCGGCAGATGATGTGCGCGGGGCCGGCGTGGGGGAGGCGTTGCGGTTGGGGTTGTAGTGCGGGGCCTGTAAGATCGTCGGTCAATCCGGATGACGATAACGATTACAGGCATGTAACTGATGAAGGCACACCCGTTCGCACCCCTGCTCACCGCCCTGAGCCTGGCCGTCAGTTGTGGCTGGGCCGTGGCCGACCAGGCGCTGCCCACACCACCCGAACGCGCCTCTGGCTACCGCAGCGGCCTGCAACCGGCCACGGCCAGCCGGCATATGGTGGCGGCTGCCAACCCGCTGGCCAGTGAAGCGGGGCGGGCGATGCTGCGGGCCGGTGGCAGTGCCATCGATGCCGCCATCGCCATGCAGATGGTGCTGACGCTGGTGGAGCCGCAGTCCAGTGGCATTGGTGGCGGTGGTTTCATCCTGTACTGGGATGGCCAGCGAGTGCAGGCGTTCGATGGCCGGGAAACCGCCCCGGCAACGGTGACTGAAAACCTGTTCCTGCAACCTGACGGCACGCCGATGCCGTTCCGCGCGGCGCAGATCGGTGGGCGTTCGGTGGGCGTGCCGGGGGTTTTGCGTGCGTTGCAGCTGGCCCACGCACAACATGGCAAGTTGCCGTGGCATGCGCTGTTCGCGCCGGCCATTGCCCTGGCGCGGGAAGGCTTCCCGGTGTCTGAACGCCTGCATGCCCTGATCGCGGGCGACCCGTTCATTGCCCGGTCGCCCACCATGGCCCGTTACTTTCTGGATGGCCAAGGCAAACCGCTGGCGGTAGGCACGCGCCTGCGCAATCCTGAACTGGCGCAAACCTTCCAGCGCATTGCCGAGCAGGGCGCCGATGCGTTCTACACCGGCGAGGTAGCCGAGGCGATGGTGGCCCAGGTGCGTGGGCATGCCAACGCCGGGCAGTTGTCGCTACAGGATTTGCGCGCGTATCAGGCCAAGGAGCGCGCTCCGGTCTGCGGCCCCTACAAAGCCTGGCAAATCTGCGGCATGCCGCCGCCGTCGTCGGGCGGGGTGGCGGTGTTGCAGACCTTGGGCATCCTGCAGGCCTCGCAACGCAACCTGGCAGCGCTGCGTCCCCGGGTGAGCGATTCCCCGGCAGGGCTTGAGCCTGCGCCTCTGGCCGTGCACCTGATCGCCGAAGCCGAACGGCTGGCGTTCGCCGACCGCGCCCAGTACCTGGCCGACAGCGACTACGTGCCTGTGCCGGTCAAAGCGCTGACCGCACCGGCGTATCTGGCCGAACGCGCCACACACCTGGGCAAATACAGCATGAACCGCGCTTTGCCTGGCACGCCGGCAGGCGCGGACCTGGCCCTGGCGCCGGATCGTTCCCCCCTGCGCATCGCTACCTCGCACTTGTCGGCTGTGGACGACAATGGCCAGGCACTGGCCATGACCACCTCGGTGGAGTCGGCATTTGGCTCGCACCTGATGGTCAACGGCTTTCTGCTGAACAACCACCTCACCGACTTTTCGTTCATCCCGCAAGAAGGCGGCAAGCCAGTGGCCAACCGCGTACAGCCGGGCAAGCGGCCGCTGTCGGCCATGGCGCCGACGCTGGTGTTTTCGCGCAGCACCGGTGAGCTGGTGGCCAGCCTTGGCTCGCCTGGCGGTTCGCAGATCATTGGTTACGTGAACAAAGCCCTCATCGGCCTGCTGGATTGGCAATTGGACCCGCAGCAAGCGGCCAACCTGCCCAATTTTGGCAGCCGCAACCTGGGCACTGAAGTAGAGGCGGAGCTGGCCAGCCCGGCGCTGATCCGGCAACTGGCCGCTTGGGGGCACGAGGTGACGCCGATGACCATGACCAGCGGCATGCAGATTATCCAGCGTAAGGGCGATGGTTGGAGTGGCGGTGCTGATCCGAGGCGTGAAGGGGTTGCGCTGGGTGACTAGCGTTGCAGGGCAGGATGGCGCGTGATAGAACGCAGTTCTGCCATTCATAAGTTGAATACCCAGATGTCCATCAGCGTGAAATCGAATAGGGCCCTGTTCGACCTCGACCTGCTTCGCGCCATCGTCGTGGTGGCCGATTGCGGCAGCTTCACCACGGCCGCCACGCGCCTGCATTCCACCCAGTCGACCATCAGCCAGAAAGTGCGCCGCCTCGAAGACATGGTGGGCCATCGCCTGCTGGTGCGGGGTAACCGCGATGTGTTGCCCACCGATGCCGGGCAAACACTGCTCGGCTATGCCCGGCACATGCTGGCGCTGAACGACCAGATGCTCGAAGCCCTGGCTGGTGCCATGGTCGGCGTAACCGTGCGGTTGGGCGTGCCAGAGGACTTCGTGGGTGGGCGCACCACCAATGCGCTGTCGGCGTTCAGCCGCGAGCATCCGCAGGTGAAGCTGGAAGTCACCAGCGGTTTTTGCCGCGACCTCAGCCAGGGCTACGACAACGGCGAGCTTGACTTGGTGTTGCTCAAGCAGCGGCGCAACAGCCGCGAAGGGGTGGCGTGCTGGCCTGAGCGGCTGCAATGGATCGACAGCGCGCGCCTGCCGGCTTTCGACCTGGACCCGATCCCGCTGGTGACCTTCCCGCCGCGCGGGCTGTACCGCGATGACATGATTACCGCTATCGAAGCCATGGGCCGGCGTTGGCGTATCAGTTTTACCAGTTCCAGCCTCAGCGGCATCCAGGCGGCGGTGGCCGATGGTATGGGCATCAGCTTGCTGCCGCCGCGGGCCGCGACTGGCGAGCATCGGGTGCTGGGGGCTGCGCAGGGGTTGCCGGAGGTGGACAGCTACGAGATTGTCATTGTCCACCGGCCTACTGCCGACGTGATGGTCAAGGCATTGGCCGCAGTGATGACCCGGTTGTTGGCAGGCGGTGACCTATAGGAGATTACCCAGCCCATTCGGGCTGAGCTGTCGCACTGGGAACTGAGGCCGCAAGCGCGACGCGTATCCTGTAGGAGCGGCTTTAGCCGCGAAGCAGGCGACGCGGTGCCTGGCACCGGCTTCGCCGGTGTTCGCGGCTAAAGCCGCTCCTACAAGGAATGCGAAGGTCTAGAAGAAACTGCGCTGCGCCTTGAGGGTTACCATGCTTTCGCAATAGGCATTGATGCCGGCATAGGCATCGCAGCCGCCGCCGCTGAGGTCGGAATTGCTGTAGATCAGGTTCAGGTCGATGCCCAGCCACGGGCGGGACAACTCCAGTGACCAGTCGGAAAACGCGCTTATCTGGCTACCGTCGCCAATGGTGAAGGGCGTTCCCAGGCGGTGATGGGCCAGCTTCACGGTGAGGTCGACATCGAACAGCGGCAAATGGCCAAAGTCGGCGAACAGGGTGCCGGTGCGGTTGTCGGGGTTGTCTCGCAAGGCGCCGCCAAAGCGGCTGCCGAACACTGAAAGGCCACCGTACAGGGCATAACTGTCGGCCCCGGCCAGGTTCGGCTGGCTGTAGTGAATCAAGCCCACTTCGTAACCCAGGCTGTTGTCGAAGTGGTGTTTGTAACCCAGGTAGCTGTCCAGGCGCAGGGTGGACTCGGGCGTTACGCCCATGCTCGGGGCGTATTGGCCGACGTACCAGCCGCTGGGGTGGCTGAGGTCCAGGCCACCATGAAAGGCGCCGACCGCACTGGGCGAAATCAGGCCCTGGGCCATGCTGCGCGAGGGTGTGGTGCCAAGCTTGAAGTCGAAGTCGCCCAACTGGCGCTGGATCTGCTGGGCCAGCAGCGCCGGGCTGAACAGAAGGGCCGCGCTCAACAGCAGCAGGGGCCTGGTCATGGGCATCGTCCTGGATGGCTTGCTCTGAAGGGGCAGAGCATACCCTCGTCAAAGGGCAGGGGAAACCTTTCAGCCTTTGATGCCCGGCTCAATGTCGCGGGTTTCAGTCACTGCCTGCGGTGTATCGGCCCGCAGGATGACGCGTTTGCGCAACTCGTACTCGTCCAGAGACAGCCCTTGGCGTTGAATGGCTTCAAGCTGCAGCTGGCGGGTTTCTTCAGCGGTGTAGGGGCGCAGTTCGGGGTGGTTGGCACTGGCGCAACCGGTGAGCACGGCGATGCCGGCAGCGGTCAGGGTAGCGAGCAGCAGGCGGGCGGCGGTGTTCATCGGGTTGCTCCAAAGGTGGTGTGTGGCGATGGAGCTAGGTTATTGAAGGCGCCGTTCTGGTAGAAATTGTCATCTTCGATAGTGACTATTGATGCCGCCAGCCTTTGCTACCCTTAAGTTCCCACCCGCCCGGAGCCTTGGGGGAACTGTGATGCGAATGCCATGGTTATGCGTCGTGTCGGTAATGGTGTGCCTGGGCACGACGGCAGTGCCCGTACTGGCCCAAGACCCTCCCCCGGCAAGCACCGAGGCCGGGCAGGCAGTGTTCACCCGGGAGCAACTGGACCAGATGCTGGCGCCCATTGCCTTGTACCCGGACTCGCTGTTGGCTCAAATACTGATGGCCAGCACCTACCCCGGTGAGGTGGCCGAAGCGGTGGCCTGGTCCAAGGCCAACCCCAAGGCCCAGGGTGATGATGCGGTCAAGCAGGTGGCGGGCCAGAGTTGGGACCCAAGCGTGCAGGCGCTGGTGGCGTTTCCCCAGGTGCTGGTGGTGCTGGGGCAAGACCCGGTGTGGGTACAGCGGCTGGGCGATGCCTTCCTGGCCCAGCCCGACGATGTAATGGGCGCCGTGCAGCGTTTGCGGCAACAGGCAAAAGCGGCGGGCAACCTGCAGAGCAACCAGTACCAGAACGTCACCGTGCAGGCGGCACCTGCCGCCAGCCAAAGCACACCCGCCAGCAGTTCATCAAGCAGCACCATCATCATTCAGCCTGTCGACCCGCAAGTGGTGTACGTGCCCACCTACAACCCGACCACCGCCTACGGCACCTGGGCCTACCCATCCTCGCCGCCGGTTTATTACCCGCCTTCTCCCTTGTACTACGCGGGCTCCGCGCTGATGGCAGGTTTGGCATTCGGTACCGGCGTGGCCATTGTCAACTCGCTGTGGGGCGACTGTGACTGGGGGCGTAATGACATCGACATCGACGTGAACCGCTACAACAACATCAACGTCAACAACCGTATTACCAACAACCAGAACCGCTGGCAGCACAATGCCGTGCACCGCGACGGCGTGCCGTACCGCGACAGCCGCAGCCGCGAGCAGTTTGGCCGGCAATTGCAGGGCGCCAACCAGCGCGTGGCATTCCGGGGCGACGATGCCCAGCGCGCGCAAGCCCGGGACAAGGCGCGGGCATCGCTTGACCGTGCCGGCATCGAACGGCCAGCCACCAGCAACCGTGAGGCACGGGAACGGGTGCGCGAGGACCAGGCCAACAACCCCCGGCTGGCCGAACGGCGCCAGGAACCCCGCAACCCGCAGGCCGGCCAACAGCGCCAGGCCCTGCAGAACCGTGCAGCCAGTGCACAAGGCAGGGCGCGCAACAATGCCTTCGAAGGCGTGCGCTCGCCTCAGCGCAGCATCACCCAGGCCAATCGCGGCCGTACCAGCCAGGCGCTGGCGCAACGGCCCAACACCTCACGCGCCGTGGGGCATCAAATATCCCGGCCCAGTGCACCCATGCGCCGTGGTGGAGGGGGCCGTCGATGAAACGCATGCCAATGCTCAACGTTTGCCTGTTGGCCCTGCCGTGCCTGGCCATGGCGCAGCCTCAGGCTTTCCCTACACCCGACAAAGCCGTCAATGCCTTCATTGAGGCCTTGGGCACCGATCACGCCGACGAAACCCGGTTGGCGCAGCTGCTGGGTGATGACTGGCGCACGTACATACCGCGTGCGGGTGTGCAACGCAGCGACGTGGACGCCTTCCTGCAGCATTACCGTGAACAGCACACCCTGGAAAGAGACGGCGATCGCAAAGCCCACCTGGCCGTGGGCGCTGCCCAGTGGACGTTGCCCATCCCCGTGGTGCGCGGCAGCAACGGTTGGCATTTCGACCTAAAGGCCGGCGCCGCCGAAATCCGAGCACGGCGCATTGGCCGTGACGAGTTGGCGGCGTTGCAGTCGCTGCGTGCCTACCACGACGCGCAAATGGAGTACGCCGCGCAGGACCGCAACGGCAACGGTGCCCTTGAGTACGCGCAGCGTATTTTCAGCACCCCGGGCACCCATGACGGGCTGTACTGGGCAGACGAAGCGGGCGGTGACATCAGCCCCTTGGGCCCGCTGTTCGGCCAGGACAAGGTGGGCGATGACTGGTACGGCTATCACTTCCGCATTCTTGATGCACAGGGCCCGTCAGCACCGGGAGGTGCCTACAGCTATTTGATCGGCAACCACATGAGCCGCGGCTTTGCCATGGTCGCCTGGCCCGCGCAGTACAACGACAGCGGGGTGATGAGCTTCATGATCAGCCACGATGGCCAGGTGTTCGAGAAAGACCTGGGACCAAAAGGCGAGCAGGTGGCCAAGGGCATGAAACGCTTCGACCCCGACAGCAGCTGGACGGTGCTGGACGACGACGGCGCCTGACTCAGCCGATCGGGTCTTGCCCCAGCACCTTGCTCAACGCCACCCGTGCATCTTCCAGTTGCACCAGCGAGGCGTGCCGCGCGCCCAGGGCATCGCCGTTCTGGATGGCGGTGAGGATCGCCTTGTGCCGTGGCAGCGCCAGTTCGTCGAAGTTGGGCCGCTGGTTGGAATAGCTCACCGATTCGCGCAGGGCCAGCGACAGCATGTTGCACAGGTAGGCCAGCAGGTCGTTGTGGGTGGCGTCGGCGATGCGGGCGTGGAAGTCCAGGTCGGGCTGCAGGCGTTCTTCATGGGTGCGTGCAGCCTCCATGCGCCGGTAGGCGTCGCTGATCGATTCGACGTCGGCGGGCGTGGCATTGGTGGCTGCCAGCGCCGCCGCGGCGGGTTCGATCACCCAGCGCACGCTGGACAAGGTATTGAAAAATTCCTGCTGCGGCGTGGCCTGCATCAGCCAGTGCAGCACATCGGGGTCGAGCATGTGCCAATCGTGGCGCGGGCGCACCAGCGTGCCCACCCGGGGGCGGGCTTCGATCAAGCCCTTGGCGGTGAGGGCGCGCATGGCTTCACGAAATACCGGCCGGCTGATGGCATAGGCTTCGCACAGGCTGGTCTCGGCGGGCAATTTTTGCCCGGGTTGGAGCTGGCCTGAAACGATCTGCAGGCCAAGGTCCTGGACCAGGGTGGCATGCATGCTCTTGCGCGTGGTGGGCTGGCGGTAGTTCATGTGGGGCAGCGGCGATCCTTCGGGCGGGGGGGCATCATAGCATTGCGTTGGTTTTGTGTTGGTGCGCAGATTGAGCGCCGTTGGCACGGCGCATCGCGGATAAATCCGCTCCTACAGTCCATGGTTGCCTGTAGGAGCGGATTTATCCGCGATGCGCAGCCGCCATCAATGCGAATGCTTGGGCACCGCAGCCCCCCGGCACCCGACCAGGAAGTCAAAATCACACCCTTCATCCGCCTGCATCACATGGTCGATGTACAGCCGCGCATACCCGCCGCTGATCAGCTGCGCCGGTGCCTGAAGGTCCGCCAGCCGCCCGGCCAGCTCCTCATCACCGATGTCCAGGTGCAGGCGGCCTTCGTAGCAGTCCAGCTCAATCCAGTCGCCTTCGCGCACCGCGGCCAACGGCCCGCCGGCCGCCGCTTCCGGCGCCACATGCAGTACCACCGTGCCATACGCAGTACCACTCATGCGTGCGTCGGAAATCCGCACCATGTCGGTCACACCCTGGGCCAGCAGCTTGGCCGGCAGGCCCATGTTGCCCACTTCGGCCATGCCCGGGTAACCCTTCGGCCCGCAGTGTTTCATCACCAGTATCGAGCTTGCATCCACGTCCAGCTCCGGGTCGTTGATGCGCGCCTTGTAGTCCTCGAAGTTTTCGAACACCACGGCGCGGCCGCGATGCTTCATCAGGGCCGGGGTGGCGGCAGAGGGTTTGAGCACCGCACCTTTGGGCGCCAGGTTGCCGCGCAGGATGCAGATGCCACCGTCAGCCACCAACGGGCGGTCGATGGGGCGGATCACCTCGTCATCGTACAGCGGCGCGGCCTGGCAGTTGTCCCACAGGCTTTTGCCGTTGGCGGTGAGTGCCGTCGGGTTGGGCAGCAGGCCGTGTTCGCCCAGGCGGCGGATCACGGCGGGCAGGCCGCCCGCGTAGTAGAACTCTTCCATCAGGAAACGGCCAGAAGGCTGCAGGTCGACCACGGTTGGCGTGCCGCGGCCGATGCGGGTCCAGTCCTCCAGTTGCAGGTCGACGCCGATGCGCCCGGCGATGGCCTTGAGGTGGATGACCGCATTGGTCGAGCCGCCAATGGCAGCGTTTACCCGAATGGCATTTTCGAACGCCTCACGGGTCAGGATTTTCGACAGGCGCAGGTCTTCGTGAACCATCTCGACAATGCGCATGCCTGACAGGTGTGCCAGCACGTAGCGGCGGGCGTCCACCGCCGGGATGGCGGCGTTGTGGGGCAGCGAGGTGCCCAGGGCTTCGGCCATGCAGGCCATGGTCGACGCAGTGCCCATGGTGTTGCAGGTGCCCGCCGAGCGCGACATGCCGGCTTCGGCCGAGAGGAACTCGTTAAGGTCGATCTGCCCGGCTTTGAAGGCCTCGTGCATTTGCCACACGATGGTGCCGGCACCGATGTCGCGCCCCTTGTGCTTGCCGTTGAGCATCGGCCCGCCGGTCACCACGATGGCCGGCACGTCGCAGCTGGCGGCGCCCATCAGCAGGGCCGGGGTGGTTTTGTCGCAGCCGGTGAGCAGCACCACCGCGTCCACCGGGTTGCCGCGAATGGCTTCTTCCACGTCCATGCTCGCCAGGTTGCGGGTGAGCATGGCGGTGGGGCGCAGGTTGGATTCGCCGTTGGAGAACACCGGGAACTCCACCGGGAACCCGCCGGCCTCCAGCACGCCTTTTTTCACGTGTTCGGCAATTTTGCGGAAGTGGGCGTTGCAGGGGGTGAGCTCGGACCAGGTGTTACAGATGCCGATGATCGGCTTGCCCTGGAATTCGTGGTCCGGGATGCCTTGGTTCTTCATCCAGCTGCGGTACATGAAGCCGTTCTTGTCAGCCGTGCCGAACCAGTGGGCGGAGCGCAGAGCAGGTTTTTTATCAGACATCGGTGAACACCTTATTAGTATTACTATTTGTCGTTATGCGAATGACTCTATCGGCAAAAATCCTATTTGTGAAGGCTTGTCGATTTAAATAGTAATACTATATTCTGGCTTCACCGCGCCGGAGGTCTGCCCAAAACACCCCGGCCATGTGCTGTCCCCATTACAAAAACAATCGGAGACCTCGCCATGATTCAGGAGCAGCGGCTCGTCCGCCTGATCACGCTTAAACTCATCCCCTTTCTGGTGCTGTTGTACCTGGTGGCTTACGTCGACCGCTCGGCGGTGGGCTTTGCCAAGCTGCACATGGGCGCCGACATTGGCCTGGGCGACGCCGCCTACGGCCTGGGTGCCGGGCTGTTCTTCATCGGTTATTTCCTGTTCGAAGTGCCCAGCAACCTGATGCTTGACCGCTTCGGGGCACGCCGCTGGTTTGCCCGCATCCTGCTGACCTGGGGTGCGATCACGGTCGGCATGGCGTTTGTCACCGGGCCCAATGGCTTTTATGTGATGCGTTTTTTGCTGGGGGCGGCAGAGGCCGGCTTCTTCCCCGGCGTGCTGTACTACATCACCCAGTGGTACCCGGTGCGCCATCGCGGCAAGATCCTGGGCTTCTTCATTCTTTCGCAGCCCTTGGCAATGCTGGTCACCGGGCCGCTGTCCGGGGCGCTGCTGGGGCTGGACGGCAACCTTGGCCTGCACGGTTGGCAATGGCTGTTCATCTGCATCGGCACTCCGGCCGTGCTGTTGGCCTGGCCAACCCTGCGCCTGCTGCCCGATGGGCCCGACAAGGTGCGCTGGCTGAGTGATGAACAACGCACCTGGCTGAAAGAGCAACTGGCCAACGACCTGCGCGAGTTCGGCCAGACCCGCCATGGCAACCCGCTGCATGCGCTGAAGGACGGCCGGGTGCTGCTGCTGGCGCTGTTCTACCTGCCGGTGACCCTGAGCATTTATGGCCTGGGGCTGTGGCTGCCCACGCTGATTCACCAGTTTGGCGGTAGCGACCTGATGACGGGGTTCATCTCGGCAGTGCCATACCTGTTCGGCATCATTGGGCTGTTGATCATTCCGCGCAGTTCCGACCGCCTCAACGATCGTTATGGCCACCTGGGCTTGCTGTATGCCTTGGGTGCGCTGGGGCTGTTCCTCAGCGCCTGGCTCAGCGCGCCGGCGCTGCAACTGGCGGCGTTGTGCCTGGTGGCGTTCGCACTGTTCTCCTGCACCGCCATCTTCTGGACCTTGCCGGGCCGGTTTTTCTCGGGCGCCAGCGCCGCCGCCGGCATTGCCTTGATCAACTCGATCGGCAACCTGGGCGGCTACCTCGGCCCATTCGGCATCGGCGCACTCAAGGAGCACACCGGCCAGCTGTCTTCCGGGTTGTACTTCCTGGCCGTGGTGATGCTGTTCGGGCTGGTACTCACCGGCGTCGTCTACAACCGCCTGGAGCGCCGCCAGCGCCAGGGCGCCACGCGGGTGGCAGACGCCTCCCACTGATTCCCGCAACCCACAAGCGAGCACAAGCATGCGACTGATCCAATTCGAAACCGCCGCCGGCCAACGCCGGGTGGGCGTGGTGGAGGGCGACAGCGCCCTGGAAATCCTCGGCGTCACCAGCACCCGTGAACTGGCCCTGCACGCCATAGCTGCTGGCCGAGACCTGGCCGGCGAGGTCACGCAGGCCGGCCTGGGCGAGCGCCATGATTACCGGGCGCTGCTGGCCGAAGGCCGGGTATTGCCGCCGCTGGACCACGAAGACCCGGCGCACTGCCTGGTCACCGGCACCGGGCTGACCCACCTGGGCAGCGCGGCTACCCGCGACAAGATGCACCAGCAGCAGGCTGAAGGTGCTGTTACCGACAGCATGCGCATGTTCCAGTGGGGCCTTGAAGGTGGGCGACCGCCAGCGGGCGAGGAGGGCGCGCAGCCCGAGTGGTTTTACAAGGGCGATGGCGGCATCGTTGTGCGCCCCGGCGCCGATTTGCCACTGCCGGCCTTTGCCGAGGATGCCGGCGAAGAGCCGGAGCTGGTCGGGCTGTATCTGATCGGCACCGATGGCACGCCGTTCCGTTTGGGCTATGCGCTGGGCAACGAGTTTTCCGACCATGTAATGGAACGGCGCAACTATCTGTACCTGGCCCATTCCAAGTTGCGCGCCTGCAGCTTCGGGCCCGAACTGCGCGTCGGCGAATTGCCTGCCCATCTGGAGGGCCGCAGCCGCATCCTGCGGGACGGGCAGGAATTGTGGAGCAAACCGTTCCTCTCGGGTGAGCAGAACATGTGCCACAGCTTCGAGAACCTGGAATTCCACCACTTCAAGTACAGCCAGTTCCTGCGCCCTGGGGATGTGCACGTGCATTACTTCGGCACGGCCACCTTGTCGTTTGCCGATGGCATCCAGGCAAGGCCAGGTGACACCTTCGAGGTCAGCCTGGAGGCATTCGGCCAGCCCCTGCGCAATGGTATCGCCGCTGCGCCCCGGCAAATCCGCCCGGGCGTAGTGAAAAGCCTCTGACCCACACCGGGCCTCTGTAGGAGCGGATTCATCCGCGATGCAGGCAACGCGATGCCTGGCACCGGCTGCGCCGGTGATCGCGGCTGAAGCCGCTCCTACAAAGGCCGCATCAATCTGACGCAGCGGCTTCAGCCGCGAACAAGGAACTCCCTATGTCTGGAAGCAATTTCATCGGCGGCGCCCGCAGCGCCGCTGGCAGCGTACGCCTGCACAGTTTCGATGCCCGCACCGGCGAGGCCTTGCCGGTCATCTTCACCCAAGCCACCGTCGAGGAGGTGGATGCCGCCGCCGATGCCGCCGAACAGGCGTTCCCTGCCTTTAACCGCCTGGCCCCAGAGCGCCGGGCACAGTTTCTGGACGCCATCGCCGAGCAACTGGACAACCTTGGCGAGCCGTTCATCGCCACCGCCTGCCGCGAAACTGCACTGCCCGCCACCCGCATTCAGGGCGAACGCAGCCGCACCAGCAACCAGTTGCGCCTGTTTGCCCAGGTGCTGCGCCGTGGCGATTTTCTGGGTGCCCGCATCGACCGCGCCCAGCCGCAGCGCCAACCGCTGCCGCGCCCGGACCTGCGCCAGTACCGCACCGGCGTTGGCCCGGTGGCCGTGTTCGGTGCGAGCAATTTCCCGCTGGCGTTTTCCACCGCCGGTGGCGACACCGCCGCCGCACTGGCAGCCGGCTGCCCGGTGGTGATGAAAGCTCACAGTGGCCATATGGCCACCGCCGAGTACGTGGGCGAGGCCATCGAGCGCGCGGCCCGGGCTACCGGCATGCCGGCCGGGGTATTCAACATGATTTATGGCGCGGGAGTAGGGGAGCAATTGGTCAAACACCCGGCCATCCAGGCCGTGGGCTTTACCGGCTCGCTCAAGGGGGGCCGGGCATTGTGCGACCTGGCCGCCGCGCGCCCGCAGCCTATTCCGGTATTTGCGGAAATGAGCAGCATCAACCCGGTGCTGGTATTGCCGGGTGCGTTGCAGGCCAGGGGCGAGCAGGTGGCCGCGGAATTGGCAGCCTCTGTGGTACTGGGATGTGGCCAGTTTTGCACCAACCCTGGGCTGGTCATTGGCATTGCCGGGCCTGTTTTTACCGCCTTCGTCACCGCACTGGGCGCGCGGCTGGCCGACCAGCCGGGCCAGAGCATGCTCAATGCGGGCACATTGCGCAGTTATGGGCAGGGCGTGCAGCGCTTGCTTGAGCACCCGCAGGTGCAGCACCTCGCCGGGCCGGCTCAGGCAGGCAACCTGGCCTATGCGCAACTGTTCAAGGCCGATGCCAGCCTGCTCATCGACGGCGACGCCGTGCTGCAGGACGAAGTGTTTGGCCCGACCACGGTGGTGGTGGAGGTGGCCGACGAGGCGCAACTGCGCCAGGCATTGGCCGGGCTGCATGGCCAGTTGACCGCCACCCTGATTGCCGAGCCTGCTGACCTTGAGCAATTCGCCACCCTGGTGCCGATGCTGGAGCGCAAGGTGGGGCGGCTGCTGGTGAACGGTTACCCGACTGGCGTCGAAGTGAGCGACGCGATGGTGCACGGTGGCCCGTACCCGGCCACGTCCGATGCGCGCGGTACGTCGGTGGGTAGCCTGGCCATCGACCGCTTCTTGCGGCCGGTGTGTTACCAGAACTGCCCGGATGCGCTGTTGCCACAGGCCTTGCGCGATGCCAACCCGTTGGGGCTGTTGCGCCTGGTTGATGGGGTGTATGACCGGGGCCACCTGTGAGAGGATGTCCGCCAACATGGTAAGGACCCTGAACACAGCCTGATGAAGACGCCAAAACGAATCGAACCGCTCATCGAAGACGGCCTGGTCGACGAAGTGCTACGGCCGCTGATGAGCGGCAAGGAAGCTGCCGTTTATGTGGTGCGGTGTGGCGGCCAGGTACGCTGCGCCAAGGTCTACAAAGAGGCCAACAAGCGCAGCTTCCGCCAGGCGGCGGAGTATCAGGAAGGCCGCAAGGTGCGCAATAGCCGCCAGGCCCGGGCCATGGCCAAGGGCAGCAAATATGGCCGCAAAGAGGCCGAGGACGCCTGGCAGAATGCGGAGGTCGCAGCGCTGTTCCGCCTGGCCAACGCCGGTGTGCGGGTGCCTAAACCGTTCGATTTCCAGGACGGCGTGTTGCTGATGGAACTGGTCACCGACGCCGATGGCGATGCCGCCCCACGGTTGAACGATGTGCACCTGGAGGCCGATGAAGCCCGTGAGCATCACGCCTTCGTCATTCGCCAGATCGTGCTGATGCTGTGTGCAGGGCTGGTGCATGGTGACCTGTCCGAATTCAACGTGCTGCTGGGCCCCGATGGCCCGGTCATCATCGACCTGCCCCAAGCCGTGGATGCGGCGGGCAACAACCACGCCTTCAGCATGTTGCAGCGCGATGTGGCGAACATGGCCCATTACTTCGGGCGCTTTGCCCCGGAGTTGAAGGGTACCCGGTATGCCCAGGAGATGTGGGCCTTGTTTGAGGCGGGTGAGCTGCGCCCGGACAGCCCGTTGAGCGGGTTGTTCGTGGAGGATGAGCATGAGGCGGATGTGATGGGGGTGATGCGCGAGATCGATGCGGCCAAGCGCGATGATGCCCGGCGCCGCGAGGCTCGTCATGAGGCTGAGCATGGGCCGGCCAAAGCCGAGGAGCCGACGCCGCCCTGGATGCAGTAATGTGTTGGCTGTGCGGGCCTCATCGCGGCTAAAGCCGCTCTTGTAGGAGCGGCTTCAGCCGCGAAGAGGCCGTCACGGGCAAACACCGCTGTTACCCCCACCGCAACACACAATCTCGCCACTGAACCTTTTCACACACGCCTAACAGGCATATGGTGTACGCCGTCCATATTCCCTGGAGCTGTCATGTCCAACCGTTTCCCCTCCGTCCGCCCCCGCCGCCTGCGCCAGAACGAATCGTTGCGCACGATCTTCCAGGAGACGGAGTTCCGCCTTGAAGACCTGATCCTGCCGATTTTCGTCGAGGAAGGCATCGATGACTTCGTGCCGATCAGCAGCATGCCGGGCGTCAACCGCATCCCCGAGAAGCTGCTGGCCCAGGAAATCGAGCGCTATGCCCGTGCCGGCATCAAGTCGGTGATGACCTTTGGTGTGTCCCACAACCTGGACGCCACCGGTAGCGACACCTGGAACGAAAACGGCCTGGTGGCGCGCATGGCCCGCATCTGCAAGGACACCGTGCCGGAAATGGTGGTGATGTCCGACACGTGCTTCTGCGAATACACCAGCCACGGCCACTGTGGCGTGCTGCATGACCATGGCGTGGACAACGATGCCACCCTGGCCAACCTGGGCAAGCAGGCGGTGGTGGCTGCAGCAGCAGGTGCCGATTTCATCGCGCCGTCGGCGGCGATGGACGGCCAGGTCCAGGCCATTCGTGGTGCGCTGGATGCCGCCGGTTTCCACGACACGGCGATCATGGCCTATTCGACCAAGTTCGCCTCGTCGCTCTATGGCCCGTTCCGTGAAGCCGGCGGTACCACGCTCAAGGGCGACCGCAAGAGCTACCAGATGAACCCGATGAACCGCCGTGAAGCCGTGCGTGAGTCGCTGCTCGATGAGCAGGAAGGCGCTGACGTGCTGATGGTCAAGCCCGCAGGCGCTTACCTGGACGTGATCGCCGACATCCGCGCTGCCTCGCGCCTGCCGCTGGCGGCTTACCAGGTCAGTGGCGAATACGCGATGATCAAGTTTGGCGGGCTTGCCGGTGCTATCGACGAAGGGCGCGTGGTGCGAGAAAGCCTGGGCGCCATCAAGCGCGCCGGTGCTGACCTGATCCTGACCTACTTCGCCATGGACCTGGCGCGCGAAGGTATTTGAGATTGAGCGCCGCTTGCGCGCCGCATCGCGGATGAATCCGCTCCTACAAAGGCAACACCACACTCTGTAGGAGCGGATTCATCCGCGATAAGCCGCGCAAGCGGCGTCTCATTCAATGCGCACAAAAATTCAGTAAGCGCTGAATTATTTAGTGTCACGGTGTATCTGAACCCTTAGAGCCTACATCGACAGGGAATCAGGTATGCCATCGCGCAAGAAAGACCTTAAGCCAATCGGCCTGAAGGACATCACCATCGTCGACGATGCCAAGATGCGTAAGGCAATTACGGCCGCCGCGCTTGGCAATGCCATGGAATGGTTCGATTTCGGCGTTTACGGCTTTGTTGCCTATGCCTTGGGCAAGGTGTTCTTCCCCAACGCCGACCCCAGCGTGCAGATGATCGCGGCCCTGGCCACCTTCTCGGTGCCGTTCCTGATCCGCCCGCTGGGTGGGCTGTTCTTCGGCGCCCTGGGCGACCGCTTCGGGCGCCAGAAGGTGCTGGCCGCCACCATCGTGATCATGTCGATCAGCACGTTCGCCATCGGCCTGATACCGTCCTACGCATCCATCGGTATCTGGGCGCCGATCCTGCTGCTGTTGGCGAAAATGGCCCAGGGTTTCTCGGTCGGTGGGGAATACACAGGCGCGTCGATCTTCGTGGCTGAATACGCACCGGACCGCAAGCGCGGCTTCCTGGGAAGCTGGCTGGACTTTGGCTCGATTGCCGGCTTTGTGCTCGGCGCGGGCGTGGTGGTGCTGATATCCACCGTGCTGGGCGAAGAAAAGTTCCTCGAATGGGGCTGGCGCCTGCCGTTCTTCCTGGCCTTGCCATTGGGCATCATTGGCCTCTACCTGCGCCACGCGTTGGAGGAAACGCCGGCGTTCCAGCAGCATGTCGACAAGCTGGAGCAAGGCGACCGCGAAGGCCTGGCCACAGGCCCCAAAGTGTCGTTCAAGGAAGTCGCCACCCAGCACTGGCGCAGCCTGGTGACCTGCATCGGCGTGGTGATCGCCACCAACGTCACCTACTACATGCTGCTCACCTACATGCCCAGTTACCTTTCGCACAACCTGCATTACAGCGAAGACCACGGCGTGCTGATCATCATTGCGATCATGGTTGGCATGCTGTTCGTGCAGCCGATGATCGGCCTGCTCAGCGACAAGTGGGGGCGCCGGCCCTTCATCATCGTCGGTAGCGTTGGCCTGCTGGTGCTGGCCATTCCGGCGTTCATGCTGATCAACAGCGGCATCCTTGGGGTGATTTTTGCCGGGCTGCTGATCATTGCCGTGTTGCTTAACTTTTTCATCGGCGTAATGGCGTCGACCTTGCCGGCCATGTTCCCCACGCACATCCGCTACAGCGCACTGGCCAGTGCGTTCAACATTTCGGTGTTGATCGCCGGCCTTACGCCGACCCTCGCAGCCTGGCTGGTGGAAAGCACGGGCGACCTGTACATGCCGGCCTACTACTTGATGGTGATCGCCTTGATCGGCCTGGCCACCGGCCTGACCATGAAGGAAACCGCCAACAAGCCCCTGCGCGGTGCGGCGCCGGCGGCGTCAGACATGCAAGAAGCGCGTGAGTTGCTGCAGGAGCACCACGACACCATCGAGCAAAAGATCGAAGACATCGACGCGCAGATTGCCGAGCTGGAAGCCAAACGCCAGCAACTGGCACAGCAACACCCGCGCATCGATTGAACATGCCTTACGGCTGGCGTGCCAGCGTGCCTTTGAGGGTGCGCTCCACCACATCCACCAGCACCATGGTCTGGTGGTCGACCTCGATGTTTAGCAACTCGCCAGCCTTGTAGCGGGGGAAGGTGGTCTGGCGCAGGGTTTCCGGGATCAGGTTGATGGTGACCACGCCATCGTCCACGTCCGCCACGGTCAGGCTGCAACCGTTGACCCCGAGAAAGCCGCGCGGGAATACGTACTTGGCCCATTCCGGTGGCACGCGGAAGGTAATGAACGCCCCGGTGTCCTTGATCGACAGCTCGACGACTTCAGCCGTGGTGGCAATGTGGCCAGCCATCAGGTGGCCACCGACCTCGGCGTTCATCTTTGCCGAGCGCTCGATGTTCACTCCCTGGCCGGCTTGCAGGCAACGCAGGTTGGTACGCTCCAGCGTGGCATTCATGGCATCGAAGCGCACCTGCGTGCCGTGGATTTCGGTGACCGACAGGCACGTGCCCTCGACACTGACGCTGGCGCCGATCTTGAGTTCGTCGAGCAGCTCCGGGGTGAGGTCGATGGTGAACTGCCGGTGGCCCGGGTAAATGGCCACATCAAGCAGTGGGCGGACGGCCTGGACGATGCCGGTGTACATGGAATTGCTCCTGGGCGCTGAAAATGAATGCTCCGCAAACTATGCCCGTGGGGCGCTAAATGCAAGTTTGGCCAGGTAGTCAGTCGATGGCAGGCCAGGGCATCTCGGTTTTGTAGAACACCGCCAGCCACACGGTCGACACCCCCTCTGCGGTCCATTCCACCCGGTGCCGGCAGTGCGCGGGTATGTCGAGGCAGTCGCCCGGCGCCAGTATCCGGGTGTGGCTTTCATGTTCCAGGCGCAGGCCGGCGCTGCCACTGAGCAGTACGATCCATTCACCTTCGTCCTGGTCGTACCAGAAACCGGGCGGGCTGGCCTGGCCGCTGGACACGATGCGCTCGATGCGCAGGCCAGGGCGTTGCAGCAGGTCGTCGACGCGCTCGGCGGTGGCCGGGTCGCAAGGGGGGAGGGCGTGAAGCACGTTGGCAAGGGGCATGCAAAATCTCGCTCTGCGGGAGGTGCTTCCACTATGCACCGTATCGCCCGCCAATGCGCTGCTTGACCGGCGCCGCGGTATGTAGGACCGTTCCGAAATTTGCTGATCGGGGTAGGTATGGACAAGCTCCTGGCGATGAAAATGTTCACCGCGACCGTCGATGCGCAGGGCTTTTCCGCTGCGGCGCGCAAGCTGGGGGTGGCAACTTCGTCGGTGACTCGGCTGGTGGATGGGCTGGAGGCTGAATTGGGCACCACCTTGCTCAACCGCTCCACGCGCCAGGTAACGCTGACCGAGGCCGGTGCCCGCTATTACAGCCGGGCGCGGGACATTTTCGAAGCGTTGGACGAGGCCGATGCCAGCGTGGCGGACCGTGGCGAAGAGCCGGTGGGTGTACTGCGCCTGTGTATGCCGGTGGAGTTCGGGCGGCGGGTGATTGCGCCGCATCTTGGGCATTTTTTGGCGCGTTATCCGGCGCTGGAGCTGGACATCGACATGAGCGACCGGCTCGATGACTTGCTCGACGGCCGTTATGACTTGTCGATCCGGCTGGGCGACCCTTCGCCCAACGATGAACTGGTATGCCGCCCGCTGGGCCGTTTCGAGCGTTGGCTGGTGGCGGGCCCGGGTTACCTTGCTGGGCGCGGCAACCTGCAGCACCCGAGCCAGTTGCTGGATCACGCCTGCCTGCGCTTTCGCTATGGCCAGAAAGCACGGCCTTGGCGCCTGAAACGGGGGCCCGAGGGGCTGGAGCTGGACGTAAACGGGCCGTTGCGCAGTGCCAATGCGGATTTGCTGCGCGAAGCCGCGCTGGCCGATACCGGGATCGCGCTGCTGGCCGACTGGCTGGTACGTGAAGACGTGGCGGCCGGGCGCCTGCAACGTGTGTTCAGCGACTGGCAGGCCAGCCCGGGCGCCGCCAATGACAGTATCAATGCCTTGTACCTGCCCAACCACCGCGGTTCACGCCGGGTGCAGGCGTTCATTGGCTTTTGCGAAGAACTGCTGAGCTGACCCGCTGGCGTTGCGCCTGGCGCAACACCCCATTGCGCCGGCGCCGGATTCTCTGGCCGGGGGGCAGTCGGTAAGGTGGCAGCATCTTCCTACCACACACCGAGAACCCTCCCATGAATCCTTCCGTTGCTGTTACGCAGCCAGGCGCCACCGGCCTTAGCCGGGCCCTGGTGGCCTTGCTGGCGTTCTGCTGTGGTGCGATCGTCGCCAACATTTATTACGCCCAACCCATTGTCGGGCTGATTGCCCCGGACCTTGGCCTGTCCGCCGACCACGCCAGCCTGATCGTGTCGTTGACCCAGCTGGGTTACGCCCTCGGCCTGCTGTTGCTGGTGCCCTTGGCCGACTTGCTGGAAAACCGCCGCCTGATGATCGCCACTGCCGTGCTGGCGTGCGTCGGCCTGCTATTGGCGGGCACCAGCAGCAGCGGCCAGGGCCTGCTGTTTCTGGGCTATGCCTTGCTGATCGGCTTCAGTTCGGTTGCCGTGCAGATGCTTATCCCGCTGGCGGCGCACCTGGCACCGGAGCAGCAGCGCGGCCGGGTGGTGGGCAACATCATGGGCGGCCTGTTGCTGGGCATCCTGCTGGCTCGGCCACTGTCGAGCCTGGTGGCGGACCACTTCGGCTGGCGCACGGTGTTCATCGGTGCGGCCGTGCTGATGCTGGCGATTGTGCTGCTACTGGCCCTGACCTTGCCGCGCCGTGTTCCCGAGCACAAGGCCAGCTACGCCAGCCTGATGCTGTCGCTGGTGGCCTTGCTGCGCCGCTATCCGGTGTTGCGCCAGCGCTCGCTGTATCAGGCACTGATGTTCGCCGCGTTCAGCCTGTACTGGACAGCAGTGCCCTTGGCGTTGGCGGGGGAGCATGGGCTGTCGCAAAGCCAGATTGCCCTGTTTGCCCTGGTGGGCGCGGTCGGGGCAGTGGCTGCGCCGCTGGCCGGGCGCCTGGCGGATGCCGGCCATGCCCGCACGGGGTCGTTGCTGGCCCTGGTGCTGGCCCCCGTGGCTTTGCTGCTGGGCCTGACCACGCCCGGCTACAGCGTCATCGGCCTTGGCGTCACCGGGGTACTGCTGGACTTTGCCGTGCAGATGAACATGGTCATCGGCCAGCGCGAGGTGTACGCACTGGACCCGGCCAGCCGTGGCCGCCTGAATGCGCTGTACATGACCAGCATCTTCCTGGGCGGCGCCGCCGGGTCGGCAGTGGCCAGCAGTGTCTTCGGCCAGTACGGCTGGCAGGGTGTGGCGCTGGCGGGTGCAGCGCTGCCGGCACTGGCACTGGTGGTCTTCCTGATGCCCTCAACGGCCAAGCGGTAGTGCCACCCCGATGAGCGCGAACAGGCCCCCGCAGCAGCGGTTGAAACCCTTGCCGCCCTTGGCCAGCCAGGGCCTGATCCGGTACGCCAGCCGCGCCAGCAGGTATTCCACCAGGAACTCCACGCTGGCGAAGGTGGCGGCCATGATCACGAACTGCATCAGCAGCCCACGCTGTGGGTCGATGAATTGAGGCAGGAATGCGCCATAGAACAGCAACACCTTGGGGTTGGCCATCGCGGACAGCAGCCCTTGGCGGAACAGCCCGCCATTGCCCAGGCGGGCGGCCTGTGCGGTGAGTTCCAGGTGCAGCGCGGGGCTGCGCCACAGCTGAATACCCAACCAGATCAGGTAGGCCCCACCCACCCATTTGAGCACCGTCAACACTGAAGCCGACGTTTGCAGCAGGGCGCTGAGCCCGAACATGGCCAGGGCAATCAGCGCACTGAAGCCGAATACCCCGCCAATGATGGTAAACAGCGTGCGCCGCGCGCCGTACAACGCGCCGTGGGTCAGGGCCAGCAAGCTGTTCGGCCCCGGTGTCAGTGACAGGCCGATGCTTGCCAGCAGGTAGATGAGCCAGGTATCCAGCGCCATGGTGAAGTCCCTCTGTGAGAAGGTGCCAGTCTAAGAGGACGGCGGCCATTGGCAGCGGTATGATCTGGACATTTCATGGTGAATGCTGGACAGCCTCTGATGACCCCGGATATCCGCTTGCTGATCGTGCCCCTGCCGGATTTTGCCTTGCTGCCCTTTGGCGCCTTTCTCGACAAGCTACGGTTCAGTGCCGATGACGAGGACTACAGCCAGCAGCGCCATTGCAGCTGGACGCTGGCAGGGCTGACCGGCGAACCGGTGGTGTCGAGCAGTGGCGCGGCGGTGCAGGTTTCAGCCATTGATGATCAGCTGCGGTTGGCCGATTTTGACTATCTGGTGCTGTTTGGCAGTCGCAACGCACAAGCCAGCGCGGCGCTGGCCCCGGCCTACAGGCGCCTGCTCCAGCGCGCGGCGCGCGAGGGCGTGAAACTGGTGGGCATCGACAACGCGGCGTTCCTGCTGGCCGCGTGTGGTTTGCTGAATGGGCACAAGGTGGTGGTGCACTGGCGTCATGCAGCGGAATTCCGTGCCAGCTATCCGCAGTTGCAGGTGGTGCCTGATCAGCTGTATTGCATCGACGGTACGCGGGCTACCTGTGCTGGCGGCACGGCCGCGATTGACCTGGCGGTGGCCTTGCTGTCACAGGCCTGTGGCCGGGCGCGTGCCCTGAAGGGCCTTGCCGATATGCTGGTGGACGAAACCCGCGACAGCTGCCATGCCTTGCGTTCGCTCGAGACGGGAGCAGGGCAGCCACGGCCGGTGCAACGGGCGCTGGCGTTGATGCGCGACCACATGGGCGCGAGCCTGTCGGTGGAGCAGCTGGCATCGCAACTGGGGATCAGCCGACGCCAGCTGGACCGCCAATTCAACGCCAGCCATGGCATGAGTGCCAAAGCCTGGTGGCTGGAGATGCGCCTGCAGCAGGTGCGCTGGCGGTTGCTTAACTCAAGTCACAGCCTGGCGCAGATTGCCGATGAGGTCGGGTTGGGGGATGCGAGTTACCTGGGCAAGTGTGTGCGGCGGCGGTTTGGCTGTACGGCAAGTGAACTGCGGCCCCTGTAGGAGCGGATTCATCCGCGATGGGCTGCAACGCAGCCCCCACAACTCAGCCGTTCAACATTCCTGCTCAATCACTGGTGGTAGTAAGGCCGCATCGCGGCGGTCCGACGTCTCGGTGAATCCGCTCCTACAGGGGCCGTGGTGGTTTCTTGAGTTATTGAGGCGTGCCGAACAACCCCGTCCAGTAAATCCCCGCATCGCTCTTCGGGTCCACCGCATACGCCGCGCCCAATTCACGAAAATCCGGGTTCATCAGCGTCGCGCAGTGCCCGGGGCTGGCCAGCCAGCCGTCCACCACCTTCTGTGCGGTATCACGCCCGGCTGCGATGTTCTCGCCGATTTGCTGGTACAGGTAGCCCGCCAGCTCTGCCCGGTCACCCGGGGTACGGCCATCGCGGTCGATATGGTCGAAGAAGTTCTGGTTGGCCATGTTGCGTGTATGGCCCGCCGCCACGCCGGCCAGTGCCGTGCTCCAGCTCAGCGCCGGGGCGGCGGCAAAGGGCTGGCCACCGCATTGGCGCGGCGCCTTGCGCGCGGCATTGATGGCTTGCAGCACCTTTTGCCCCTCGGCCTGCCAGTCACCCAGCCGCCCGCTCAGCAGCGGGCGCGCCAGCACCACGCGCCAATCGCGGTTTTCCTGGCTCACACCGATGTCGACAAACTGGGGGTCGAGCACCACCTGGCAAAAGCTTTCCTCGATGGCCTTCATGGCCGCCTGCGCGTTGCGCGGCCCCGACAGGCTGATGGCCTGGACATTGACCATGGGGTAGGCGGCGCGGGTCATTGCCTGCTGCAGGTCGCGGGTGCCTTCTGGTGACAACGCCAGGCGGGTGTCGCTGTTGAGCGGCGGCAGCTCCAGCGATGCCTCACCGCCACAGCGCTGGGCCTGGCTGCGGTAAGCATTGATCGAATCGATCAGTTGCCCCTCTTCGCCGGTAACGGCCATGGCTGCAGTGGAAACGGCCAGGCCCAGCGACAAAGCAGCAACGGATGACAGGACGCGCATGTGGATCTCCCTGTGGCTGGCAGCGTCTGGGTGTGCGCTGCTCATCCTACACAAGCCCGCGGCTTTTGGCCCGGTCTCGTGCAAAGCAATGAAAATGCCGGCAATGGCTTGCGGGCGGCAAAAGAGGGGGTAGACCACTGGTCGCCGAAAAAGTGCGATGGTTTGGTAATCATTCGTAATGTCGGCTAGAAACAATACTCAATCGCCAATGATTAATCGTCTGCCAGGACGGCCTCACCCTCAACGTATTGGGAGCCATTCATGGCCCGACTGCGCCCGTATCAATCGACCTTCGTCGCTGTCTGCTGTTCCTTCGGCGTCAATGCCCTGGCCGCCGATGGCCCTGTGGAGCTTGAGGCCACCGCCATCAACGCCGAAGCGGCCCGGCCCAAGGGCGAGCCGCCCGAGCCGTTTGCCGGTGGCCAGGTGGCCCGGGGCGGGCAGATGGGCATACTGGGCAATCAGGACATGATGGACGTGCCCTTCACCATGACCAGCTACACCTCGAAGCTGATCCAGGACCAACAAGCCGAGGACATCGGTGACGTGCTGCTCAACGACCCATCGGTGCGCCAGTCCTTCGGTTTTGGCAACCAGTCCCAGGTCTTCGTCATCCGCGGTTTGCCGCTGAATGGCGATGATGTGGCGTTCAACGGCCTGTACGGGGTGCTGCCCAGGCAGATGATCTCCACCGACGCGGTGGAGCGGGTGGAGGTGCTAAAGGGCCCCAATGCCTTCCTCAACGGTGCCAGCCCCACCGGCACGGGCCTGGGCGGCAACGTCAACTTGCAACCCAAGCGTGCCGGCGACGTGCCGACCCGCCGCTATACCCAGGACATCAGCAGCGACGGGCGCATCGGCAGCCACCTGGACCTGGGCCAGCGCTTCGGCGAAGACAACCGCTTCGGTGTACGCTTGAACCTGTCCCAACGTGAAGGCGAGACGGCGGTAGACGACCAGGACCAGCGCAGCAAGCTGTTCATCGTCGGCCTCGATTACCGGGGCGACAACTTCCGCGTGTCCACCGACATCGGCTACCAGAAGCAACGGGTCAACCACATGCGCAACTCGGTGCGCCTGGGCGCAGGCCTCACCGATATCCCCCGGGCGCCGGACACCGACCACAACTATGGCCAGGACTGGGCCTGGACCGAAACCGAAGACACCTTCGGCATGGTGCGTGGCGACTACGATTTCAACGACAACTGGAGCGCCTACCTGGCCGGCGGCGTCAAGCACACCCACGAAAACGGCTTTTACGGCACCCCGATCCTCACCGACGCGGCCACCGGCGACGCCACCATCGGTGGCTCGAAGATCCCCCACAACGAAGACAACACCACGTTCATGGGCGGCATCAACGGGCGCTTCCAGACCGGCCCGGTCAGCCATCAGTTGAACATTGGTGCCGCCACCATCTGGACCCAGCAGGAAAACGCCTTCGTCTTCTACAACTCGCAAGACACCAACATCTACCACACCGACCCACTGCCCAAACCCACCACACCCACCTTCACCGGCGGCAAGCTCGACGACCCCGGCGTGACCGGCAAAACGCGCAACCGCAGCATCGCTGTGTCCGACACCCTGGGCGTGTTTGACGACACCTTGCTGCTCACCGTGGGCGTGCGCCGCCAGCAGTTGCGGGTGGAAGGTTATGCTTACGACGGCGAAGGGCCGGACCTTGGCCGCAATGCCTTTTACGACGAGGCGGTCACCACGCCGGTGTATGGCATCGTCTACAAGGTCAACCCGTCGATTTCGCTGTATGCCAACCGCATTGAAGGCCTTGCCCAGGGCGCCACGGCGTCCGGGCAGGTGGTCAATGTCGGCGAGGTGTTCCCGCCGGCCAAGACCAAACAGGTGGAGGCGGGCATCAAGCTGGATTATCAAAGCTTCGGTGCCAACCTGGCGGTGTTCCGCATCGAGCGGCCCACCGACGGCTTCGTGCAGGGCAACGTGTTCGTGCAGGATGGCGAACAGGTCAACAAAGGTGTGGAACTGAGCGTGTTCGGCGAGCCCGTGCAGGGCCTGCGGCTGATGGCGGGCGGCACGCGCATGAGCACTGAACTGAAGAAAACCCTCAACGGCGCTGATGATGGCAACCATGCGGTGGGCGTGCCGACGTTCCAGCTCAACGCCAGCGTTGATTGGGACGTGCCGGGCCTCGAAGGGGTTGCACTGAATGCCCGCATGCTGCGCACCGGCGGGCAATACGCCAACCCGGCCAATACCCTCAGCCTGCCGACCTGGAACCGCTTTGACGTTGGCGCACGTTACCGCTTCAAGGTGCAGGAGAAGGAGGTGACCCTGCGCATGAACGTGGAAAACCTGACCGACAAGAATTACTGGGCGTCGGCCAATGGTGGGTATCTCACCCAGGGTGATCCGCGGTTGGTGAAGTTTTCCGGCACCCTGGACTTCTAACGCGCTAGCGCCTGATTCGGCTTGTAGAACAGAAACTCCTTGGTCTGCGCCGTCCTGCGGTAGGCCTTTGCCCATGACGGGTGCACGTTGCGATCATGGAAGTACAAGGCGCCGCCAGTGGTGTCTTTGAGCTGCTGGTTCAGCGCCTTGCGTGCGATTTCCTTGGCGATGTCGTAGCGTTCGGGCTCTTCGACCTGGTCGGAGCGCCCGTCGCACCACCAGGAAAACTGGCAGGACTTGGTTTCCACGCCTTGCTTGACCACGCCGCAGATAGTGTCGGGGAAGCCTTCGTGGCCCAGGCGGTTGAGCACCACGCTGGCCACCGCGCTCATGTCGGCCGCGTCGGCACCCTTGGCCTCCCAGTAAATGGTGCGGGCCAGGCAGGTGATGCTGTCGTCCATGGGCGACTGGCCAGCGGGGTCGACGGCCTTGACCTCGCTGGGGGTCAGGGTTTCGGCCTTTTTGGGAGGCGGGGCATCCTCGACCACCTTTTCCTCAAGCACCTCGGCTTTGTCTTCGGCCACCGCCGCCTTGGCGGTGTCGGCAGCGTTCACGGGGCCTGCGAGCAGGGCCGAGGTCAAACCGATCACCATCCACATAAGGCGCATGGTCGAGCTTCCAGAGTGTGTGTTGGGTCACAGTCTAGCCAATGGCGATCAAGTCAGCGTCAAGGTCAGCATCACCGGCAAGGTCACGGCGGCCGCCACCGTTTGCAGGGCGATGATGGTGGCCATCAATGGCGCGTTGCCGCCCATCTGGCGGGCCATCACGTAGGAAGAGGAGGCGGTGGGCAAGGCCTGGAACAGCACCGCTACCACGGCCGC
The DNA here is from genome assembly GCF_028898945.1 of Pseudomonas sp. PSKL.D1. NCBI lineage: Bacteria > Pseudomonadati > Pseudomonadota > Gammaproteobacteria > Pseudomonadales > Pseudomonadaceae > Pseudomonas > Pseudomonas sp. PSKL.D1. The sequence continues at coordinate 3,383,514 of NZ_CP118607.1, read as the reverse complement.
CTGCCCACTCAGGCCGAGCAGGCGGCACAGCGCCCAGGTGGTCAGGGGCATGACCAGAAACTTGAACAGCGAGGCCGCCAGCAGCGGCCGCACTTGCTGGCCGAGGCTGGCGCCGCCCAGCGCCGCGCCCACGCACAAAAGGCCAAGGGGAAGGGCGGCCTGGCCCAGTGCCTTGACGGTGGGTTCCAGGCCTTCGGGCAGCCCCAGGCCGGTCACGCGCAGCAACAAGCCGCCGGCACAGCCGATGATCAGCGGGTTGGCAAAGATTGCGCGCAGCACGGTCGCCGGCGAGCTGTGCCGAGCGCTGAAGCGGGCAAACACCAGCACGCACAGCAGGTTCACCATCGGCACGATGGCAGCGTTGGCCACTGCCGCTAGGGCAATGCCGGCGGTGCCATAAATGCCGGCGGCCAGGGTGGCACCGATGTAGTTGTTGAAGCGCACGCCGCCTTGGAACACCGACGTGAAGTCGGCGCCGTCATGGTTGACCGCACTTTGGTAAACCACCAGCAGCACCGCGCCGAGCAGGGTCGAAAGCATCAGCACGCCGACCATGCCCAGCACCGGCACGCCGTCCAGGTTGGCGGTGGCCAGGCCATGCAGGAACAGGGCAGGCAACAGTACGTAGTAACTCAGGCGCTCGGCGCCGGGCCAGAAGCTTTCGGCAAGGAAGCCGCGCACGCGCAACAAGGTGCCCAGGGCGATCAGCAGGATGATGGGTACAAGGGTGGTGAGCAGCAGATGGAGCATGGGGGGTGGCGTTCCGTGGTCGGGTACGCGGCACAGGGTAGCGCGGCCAATGCTTCTGGCAAATGCTGATTGTTGAAAACAGGGCCGCCACGCGGCCCCCTTGGCTTACTTCGCGTGCCCCGCGAGCGGGCAATGCAACACCAGCTTCGCGCCACCCAGCGCGCTGGCCCCTACCTCAAGCCCGAAACCATGCAGGTCGACAATCGCCGCTACAATCGACAACCCCAGCCCGAACCCCGGGTGGCGATGGCCTTCGTCACTGCGGTAAAAACGCTTCAACACGGCTGCCCGTTCCTGCTCGGGAATCCCCGGCCCACTGTCTTCGATGGCGATGTGCACGCCTTGTTCGTCTTGCGTTGCGTTGATTGCCACTTGCCCACCCTCGGGGGTGAACTTGATGGCGTTGCCCACCAGGTTGGCCAGTGCTTCGAACAACAATTCCCGGTCGCCATGCAGGGCCGGCAACTGCGCGGGTTGCTCCAGCTGCAAGCGAATGGCACCGTCTTCGGCCAAGGGCAGGTAGAAATCGTGCAATTCGGTCAACAGCTCATGCGGGTCCAGTTGCACGAAGCCGGCCCGGCGCTGGCGGTCTTCCAGCTCACTGATGCGCAGCAGGCCGCGAAAACGGGCCATCAGCGTGTCGGTTTCGCCTATTGCCTGGTCCAGTGCCTCGGACTGGGCCGAGTCGACGTCGCTTTGCTGGCGAATGCGGTACAACTGGGCGCGCAGGCGGGTGAGCGGGGTGCGCAGGTCATGGGCGATGTTGTCGCACACGCCTTTGACCTCGTGCATCAGCCGTTCGATGCGATCGAGCATGGCGTTGACGATGGCCGCCAGCATGTCCAGTTCGTCGCGACGTGCCGACAGCGGCAGGCGGTGGGTGAGGTCGCCGGCCACGATCAGCTCGGCCTGGGCCTGAATGGCGCGGATGCGCTTTAGCGGCCGACGGCGCAGCAGGTACCAGCCGGCAAAACCGGGGATCAAGGTCAGGGATATGCCCCACAGCAGGGCGTCCAGGATAATGCGGGTGACCACGAACAACGAGCCGTTGTCACGCACCAGTACCAGCCAGCGACCGTCCTGGATCTTGATTGCGACCGCGTCGCAGCTGTCGCGCGGCAGGTGGGGGTCGTCTGCGTCCAGGCAACGTTTGAGCTCGTGTACCTTGCCGTCCAGGCCAAGTTCCTGGGGGATGGCGCGGATGCGCCCGCCAATCGGGTTGAGCTGGGGGTCGAACAGGCCGTAGGCATCGAAGGCGCGCTCTTCGAACGCCTGGCTGGCGATCAGGGCGTCGTCCAGCTGCTTGCCGGTCATGTGCGCGAACAGGTGCTGACGCTGCAGCATGGAGTGGCGGGTGAGTTTGTTCAGGTAGCTGGACACCTCAAAGTACAGCACCCCCATGAGGATGCTGCTCCAGGCCACGAACAGAAAACTGTACAGCGCCAGCAGGCGGCTGGTTGACGAACTCCAGCCCTTAGACGGGTTCAGCAATGGCATAGCCCGAGCCCCGTACGGTACGGATCAGCGGCGACTGGCCGGGGGAGTCGATTTTTTTGCGCAGGCGGCCGATGTGCACGTCGATCAGGTTGGTGCCGGGGTCGAAGTGGTAGCCCCAGACTTCCTCGAAGATCATCATCCGCGTGATCACCTGGCCGCTGTGGCGCATCAGGTACTCCAGCAGTTTGTACTCGGTGGGCAGCAGGCTCAGCGCCTGTTCGCCACGGCGAGCTTCGTGGCTGATCAGGTCCAGTTCGAGGTCGGCGACCTGCAGGCGGGTCTGGGTCATGGGCACGCTGTTGCGGCGCAGCAGCACCTCTACCCGTGCGGCCATTTCGTCGGAAGCAAACGGCTTGGTCAGGTAGTCGTCACCGCCAGCGCGCAGGCCACGTACGCGTTCGTCGACATCGGAGAGAGCGCTGATCATCAGGATGGGCGTGGTGATCTTGAGGTTGCGCAGGGTGGTAACGATGGTCAGGCCATCGACCTCGGGCAGCATGCGGTCGAGGGTGATCAGGTCGTAGCCACCGGCTATGGCCTTGGCCAGGCCTTCGCGGCCGTTGTCGGCCCACTCCACGTCCAGCCCGTGGCTGGTGAGTTCGGCAACGATTTCCTGGCCGGTGACGGCGTCGTCTTCGATGGTCAGTACGCGTGGCATGCTGGTTCCTGGGCGTCTAGGGGAGACTTGATTGTGCCAAAGAATAGACAACCGGCGATTTAAGAAAAATTCATCTGGCTGTGTCAGCGTGCAATAAAAAACGGGGCTGACGCCCCGTTCTTGATGCACTCAGGCGCCTCAGGCGACCTTGACGATCCAGCCGGCTGGCGCTTCAACGTCACCGCTCTGGATGCCGGTCAGCTCGTTGTAGAGCTTCTGGGTAACCGGGCCGACCTTTTCCAGGTCGTGGAACACGTGCAGCTTGCCGTTGTATTCGATGCCGCCGATCGGGGTAATGACCGCGGCAGTGCCGCAGGCGCCGGCTTCGAGGAAGCGGTCGAGCTTGTTGATTTCGACGTCGCCTTCGACCACGGTCAGGCCCAGGCGCGATTGCGCCAGTTCCATCAGCGACAGGCGGGTGATGCCCGGCAGCACCGAAGCCGATTTCGGGGTGACGAACTCGTTGTTGGCGGTGATACCGAAGAAGTTGGCCGAGCCCACTTCTTCAATTTTGGTATGGGTCAGCGGGTCCAGGTAGATGGCATCGGCGAAGTTGGCTTTCTTCGCTTCGGCACCTGGTTGCAGGCTGGCGGCGTAGTTGCCACCGACCTTGGCTGCGCCAGTGCCTTGTGGGGCTGCGCGGTCAAAGCTGGAAATCTGGAAGTTGTGCGGCTTCATGCCGCCTTTGAAGTACGAGCCAACCGGGATGGCGAACACCGAGAAAATGAACTCGGGGGCGGCGCGCACGCCGATGTTGTCGCCAGTGCCGATCACGAACGGGCGCAGGTACAGGGCGCCTTTGCCGTGCGGCGGCACGAACTTCTCGTTGGCCTTGACCACTTGCTTGCAGGCTTCGATGAATACATCGGTCGGCACCTGCGGCATCAGCAGGCGTGCGCAGCTGCGCTGCATGCGGGCGGCGTTCTGGTCGGGGCGGAACAGGTTGATCGAGCCGTCTTTGCAGCGGTAGGCCTTGAGGCCTTCGAAGCACTGCTGGCCATAGTGCAGGGCGGTGGAGCCTTCACTGATGTGCAGCACGTTGTCTTCGGTCAGGGTGCCGTTGTCCCACTCACCATTGCGCCATACGGACAGGTAGCGCTTGTCGGTCTTGATGTAGTCGAAGCCCAGCTTGTCCCAATTAATGCTTTCGTTACTCATGACACCCTCGATTGTCTTGCAGCGCCCGCTCACTCGGGCTGCTGTTGCATGCGCACCACGCCACGATAATACATCCGGGGCGGATCGGGAACGGCCAGTCGTGAATTGGGCGGGGGGAGGGCGGTGGAAGTTTGGCGCCTGTGAGATCGAGCGCCGCCTTCGCGGCGCATCGCGGATAAATCCGCTCCTACAGGTGCCGAACCGTTGCCCGCTGTTGTAGGAGCGGATTTACCGAGGCGTCGGACCGCCGCGATGCGCCGCACCAGCGGCGCTCGCTCTCACAGGCGAAAAACACTTGAAGGCAAACGGTCAAATCCTGCTGGATGCAGTCGCCACATCAGCTATTACCGGCTGTGACCAGCCCCAGTCAGCCCCGTCCTGTTCCTGCAAACGCCGGAAGTGTGCCGAAATGCTGGCGATCAACGCCGCATCACCAACCGGGTCCAGCCCCGGGTAAGGTTTGCCGTGGTAATCCCCATCATGCGTCAGTACCGCCTCGACGCGTTCATCATTCTCTTTGTACAGCGCCTGCATCAACTGCGCCTCACGGTCTTTGCCGGCACTGCAGCGCAGCGCATAGTGAATGGCCAGGGCGGCACCAAACGCCAGTGCTGGCGTTTCAAGGCCATGTTTGCGCGCCAGGTCGATGCTGCTGAGGATGCGTTCGTTACGCTGCAGCTTGCGCATCGGGTCGCGGCCAACGCGTGCGCACGGGTCTTTGAACGAGGATTTACAGCGTTCGAGAAACGCATTGGCAAACTCGCTGACGACCTCTGCCATTTGCGGGTACTCAGCCATCAAAGCCGGGGCCACTTCCTGGTGAATCAAGCGCTCGGCCAGCGCACTCACGCGTGCATCGCCCATGCCCTGGCCAACCCAGGTGTGCCCCAGCAAGCTCGCGTACCAGGCAATGATGGCATGCGGGCCGTTCCACAAGCGGTTCTTGATGATCTGGATCTGGGTGATGTCCGTCACCGTTTTCACCTGGCGCAAGCGCTCCAGCAGGTCGCTGCCGCGCTCGACGTAAAGCGGCATGTCGGGCTCGCTGTTGAACAGGATCAGGTGCAACTGGCTCAGGGCAGTGCTGGATTGGGCAAAAGGCCTGAAGTGGCGGATCAGGCGTTCGTATTCAGGCGTTGGTGCCGAGGGCTGGCGGTTGGCCGTCGGCGCGTCGTCCAGGCTGTTCTGGAAGATCTGCGACTTGATGCGCAACTGGCGCACCAGCGCATCATTGCTGATCTTGGAAACAATGCGGCTGACCACGGTTTCGGCAAAATGGGTCTTTTCCAGCACCTGCTTGCAGATGTCCGCTGTACAAAGCAACGCCAGCTGCGCCTGCACCTGGCGCCGCACGAACGCGGCGCCGCCGATCTTGTTCAGCACAATCAGAAGGGTCAACTCGCGCCCGCGCCGCTCGAACCGTTGCAGCAGGCCCTGGGCAATGACTTTGGCCTGGTGCTGGATCGCCTGCTCGGGCAGGCTCAGCCCGACGATTTCGGCCGTGTTGTACATGTCGATGACCGCTTGCGCGTCGTCCATGTCGATCATGCACACATTCTCGATCGTCTGGTCGAACGAGGTGGCGCCGTAGCGCACGCTATACCGGCCGAACGCGGCGACCGACTCCCTGAGCATGCGTGAACGGGTGGCGGCGATGATTTCACAGGGGCGGGTATAGCCATCCCAATGGGAGAGCACCTGGGTCAGGTAACCGCCGCCAATCGCGCCGAACCCGTGGATGCCCACGCGAAACTGGTTAAGCGAGGCGGGAAAGGGTTCACCGAGTGCCGGCATGCCCAGGTCGGGCACGCACTCGCTCAGGTCGGCGAGAAACGCATGCATGCCGCGGTAAGCCATGAGGGCGCCGGCCTTGACCTCGGGCGCGGGGGGCTTGATGTCTTCGATCAGAATGGCCTGGCCTTCGGCGCGAATGGCCGACAGCAGGCCGTTTTCCGAATCCTCGACCATGAAGCACTGGCCGGGCTCGCAATTGAGCGCACGGGCGGCCCGCAGGAAGATTTCCGGGTGGGGTTTGCCCTGGCTGACTTCGTCGCCGCAAACGGTGATGTCGAAGTACTTGAGCACGTTGGCGTTGATCAGGTATTCCTCGGCGATGGCGCGGCGGCTGGACGTGGCCACCGCGAGGGTCAGGCCGGACTTGCGCAGCCGTTCCAGCACTTCCAGGAGGCCGGGCTTGATCGGTACGCCGTGGTTGCGCACGTACTCCAGCTCAAGCTCATCGGCGCGCTGGCGGATTTGCGCGTAAGGGAAAGCGTCGCCGTTGTGGGCCTTGGCGAGGGCTTCGGCCTTTTTCGCGCTCAGGCCGAGCGAGCCGATGAGCGTGTGCTCGCTCAAGGCCTTGCCGAAGATTTCCAGCGAGGCCTGTTTCAAGGTTTTGAAACGCAGGCGCTCGGTGTCGAACATCGTGCCATCCATGTCGAAGATGGCGCTGAGAATTTTCTTGCCCTGAAAAATGATCATTGGGTGTTGCCCCTGGGTTGCGTGAAATATCCCGCCGTCGGCAGCTCAATGGCCAGGCAGGTGCGTTAACTGCAGTGTGGGCAGTCAGGTAGGGGGCACGCGATTTACAGGGGGGCGCTCGGGGTTGACCCAGAGGTAGGGCGGTACGGCGCGGGGAGTGCAGAGAAGGGTAACGAGAAGTGATGCCAGGCGGGTGCCCGGTTTGGCTTTGAGGTCACGCCCACTGGCTGCAGTGCGGTTTGCAGACAATGGGCGCACGTAGCGATGGATACGTGTGATTCCAAGCATAAGGTGCTGTTCTTCCTTTTCCGGTGACTGACGTTCCTTTTTCAGCCTTGCATGTATGGGGGTGACATGCAAGGCGTAGGTAGGAGCGGATTTATCCGCGATGCAGTCGGCGCGTTGGATGGCACCGGTTTCACCGGTGTTCGCGGCTGAAGCCGCTCCTACAGGGATTGCACAGGTTTCAAGGCCGGGGTGGTCTCGGCTGCTGGCCGCGACACCATCGCCGCCATGCCCGCCACCAGCGCCAGCCCGCCAATGAAGCACGCCACTGGCAGCCAGTTGTGTTCGTTACCCATCAGTGCGTAGCACAGGCTGGGCGAGAAGCCGGAGATGATGAAGCTCAGCTGCGTGGCCAGGCCAACCCCGGTGTAACGCACGCGGATGCTGAACATCTCGGCGTAGAACGACGGCCACAGGGCATTCGGTGCGCTGTAGATCACGCCCTTGAGCAGCACAGTGGCGAACATGATCAGCCCGATGCTGCCGGTGCTGATCGACCAGAGGAACAGAAACACCCCGGCGCAGCAGGTAAACGCGCCCAATGTGAAGATGCGCTTGCGCCCGATGCGGTCGGCCAGTAGCCCGAACATCGGCTGGCACACCAGCGCGGCGACCTGGCTGGCGGCGATGGCGGCGAGCATCGAGGGGCGGTCGATGCCTTGATTGTTGGTAGCCCAGGACAGGCCGAAGATCATCACCAGCGACGACACCGAGCAGATCAGCGCGCAGCAGAACACGGTGATGAACGCCCGACGCTCGTGGCGCAGCATTTGGGCCACCGGCAAGTGTTGGGTGGCGGGTTTGCTGGCCTTGAATTCGGGGCTTTCATCCACGCCGCGGCGGATCATCCAGGTCACGATCACCATCACTGCGCTAAGCAGAAACGGGATGCGCCAGCCCCAGCTGAGCAACTGTTCTTCGCTGAGCATCGACAGCGGGATGAACACCGAGGTGGCGAGGATCGAACCCATCGAGGCGCCATTGATCAACCAACTGGTGTAGAACGCCTTGTGCTTGCCCGGTGCGTGCTCCATGGTCAGCAGGCTGGCGCCGACCTGTTCACCGCCGGCGGAGAAGCCTTGCAGCAGCCGGCAAAAAACCAGCAGTGCCGGTGCCCAGGGCCCGATGCTGGCGTAGGTGGGCAGCAGGCCGATGGTGAAGGTGGCGATGCCCATCAGCAGCAGGGTCATCATCAGCACCTGCTTGCGCCCCAGGCGGTCACCCAGGTGGCCACACACCAGTGCGCCGATGGGCCGGGCGATGTAGCCCACGCCGAAGGTGGCCAGGGCCGCCAGGGTACCGGCCATGGGGTCGGAGGAGGGGAAGAACAGCGTGCTGAACACCAGCGCGGCGGCAGAACCGTAAATGAAGAAATCGTAGTACTCGACGACGCTGCCCAGGAAGCTGCCGAAGGCAGCTCTGCGGGCCATGCGCCGGTTGTCCGGGGCTTGGGTGTGCATGGTGGGTCACCTTTGTTGTAATTGTAGTGATCGGGTAACGGGTGTTCAGCGGCTGCCGAACGGTGCCAGCTGGCTGCCGCCGCACACGTGGATGACTTCGGCGGTGATGAAGGCAGCGTCGGCCGAGGCCAGGAATGAGGTGGTACCGGCAATGTCCTCGGGGGTGGTCAGGCGTTTGATCGGGGTATTGCTGATCGAGCCTTGGGCCATGCGCTCGAAGCTTTCCGCGTCGCGGCCGTCCAGGGTGAAGGCCGAGGGCAACAGGCCCGGGGCAATGGCGTTGACGGTAACGTTGTGCTCGGCCAGCTCCCGCGCCATGGAGCGGGTCAGGCCGACCAGGCCGGCCTTGCAGGCCACATAGGCAGGCGGGCCGCCGGCCACCCAGCAGCGTGAGACCATGTTGATGACGCGCCCGCTGCCCTGGCGCTGCCAGTACGGCGCCACCTGCTGGCAGAGCAGGGCGGGGCCGCGCAGGTTCACGGCCATCATGTGGTCCCACTGGGCGGGGTCGAAGTCGTAGATCGAGCCACGGTGATTGACCGCGGCATTGTTGACCACCACGTCGATGCGGCCGAAGGCGCTGCCAGCCTGTTCGACCATGGCACTGATCGATGTGGCATCGCCTAGGTCGGCCTGAATCGCCAGTGCGCGTTGCTCGTGTTGCAGGGGTAGTTGAGCGACCAGGGTTTGCGCGGCATCCAGGTTCAGGTCCACGGCGACGATGTGCAGGCCGTCCTGCCACAGGCGGGCGCAGATGGCGCGGCCCAGTTCGCCGGCGGCGCCGGTTACCAGCGCAACACGGCGGGCATTGGGGATTGGGGTCATGGGCAGAGTACCTCGTGGCGGGCAGTCAGGTTCAGGTAGCGGCTGATCAGGCCGTGGTTACGCTGCAACTTGTGTTCGTCGCTGTAGCGTGTGTCGAAATCCTCGATCGAAACCCAGTCGGCAAAACCATTGGCGCGCAAGGTCGCGAGCATCGCTGGCAAGGGCAGCACGCCTTCGTCGGGCGGGCACCATTGCCATTCCCAGCCCTGGCCCGGGCCTTGCGGGGCATAGGCGACATTCTTCACCTGCACGTGGGCCAGGTGCTGACCCATCAGGTCGAGGGACATCTGCACGTCTTCACGGCCCTCGATGGCGAGGTTGCCCAGGTCATAGATGATGCCCAGCTGGCGAGCCGGGTAATGCTCAGCCACGCGCATGGCCAGCGACGGGCTGGAGCAGATGGTGCGTTGGTGCACTTCCAGGGCCAGGCGGATGCCGGCGGCCTCGGCCAGTGGCATGAGCTGGTCCAGGAAGCGACGCATGCGGCCATAGGCGTCGGCGTAGCGCTCCTGCTCGTAGCTTGGCGCCCAGAGGCGCAGGCGGGCCTGGCCTGCGCTACTGGCCAGGTCGATGAGCAGGCGGGCGTGTTCGAGGTCGCCGACGTTCAGGTACGGGCTGAGGCAGAAAATCTCCAGGCCCAGCGCCTGGCAGTGGCGATGGATACGCTCAACAGCGTGAAGGTTTGGGGCAACCGTGCAGCGGTTGTTGCTGCGGGCGTTCCACGGCTGGTGGGCATCCAGGCCAGCGGTGTCGGCCACGCGCCATTCGACGCCTTGGTAGCCCTGCTGTGCCAAGTGCTCGGCCAGTGCTTCAGGCGCAAGGCTGGGCAAGGAAGCGCTGGAGGCGCCGAGCCGTGGCAAGGGGGTTGAAGTCATGGGCGGGGCCTTGTGATCAATGCCAGTGGAGGTGGTAGCGATCGTAGAGCAAACTTTTGGTTGATTAAATTGATATAAAATCCTCGCTTGGTTAACTTACAGGTTGATCTTGAAGAGGGGTGCCGATGAACCTGTCCACCATCAACCTTCGCCATTTCCGCGTGTTCCTGGCGGTGGTGAGCTCCGGCAGCCTGGCTACGGCCTCTAAATTGCTGCACATCACCTTGTCGGCGGTGTCCAAAAGCCTCAAGGAGCTCGAACAGGAACTGGGCGTGCAATTGCTGGTGCGCGGGCGCAAGGGCGTGCAGTTGACCCAGGCGGGGGAAGCGTTCAACAAGCACGCCGCGCAGACCATGGCCAGCTTCCGCCTGGCCATGGACGACGTGCAGGCTGTGCCCCAGGCGCCGCAGGTGTTGAAAGTGGGCGCACTGCCTGCCGCCGCCGGGTACATGCTGGCACCGGTGGTGGCGCAGATGCGTGAGCGCTACCCGCATGTGCAGGTGCAGGTGGTATCCGGCTTGTACGACTACCTGGTGGGCAAGCTGCGCACCCGCGAACTCGACCTGATTGTCGGGCGGCTGATTGGCCGGGACATGGTGGGGGTCAGCTTTGAGGCCCTGTACGAAGAAGACCTGCTGCTGGTGGTGCGCCACGGGCATCCCCTGGCCCAACGTGAGCGCCTCACCCTCGAAGACCTGCGCCCCTACGTGCTGCTGGTGTCACCCCAGGGCAGCCTGGTGCGCATCAGTGTCGACAACTTCCTGCTGGCCCAGGGCAATACCGAGCCGTTTCAGATTCAGGAATCACTCAGCGAGACCTTTTCGCGGGTGTACGTGCACGATTACGACGGGGTGTGGTTCGTGCAACGCGGGGTGGTGGACCTGGACCTGCGCCTGGGGCTTGTGAAGCAGTTGCCATTCACAAGCCCCTTGTTGCGCGCGCCCATCGGCCTGACGTCGCCAACCGACCGGCCGATGGCCGAGGTGGCTGTGCAGTTTGCCGGGTTGTTGCGCCAGTGGTGTAGCGCGCAGGCGGTGTTTCAGTAGGCAGCGGCCCCATTTAGCTCAACTGATTGCCATCAGGCCGTAGCCCCGGCTTTTTTCGCCGCTGTGCGGATATGTGTGCCGTACAGGGTCAGCCCGGTGAAGGCCAGCCCACCCACCAGGTTACCCAGCACCGTGGGTATCTCATTCCACACCAGGTAATCCATGACCGAAAAGCCGCCGCCCATGATCATCGCCGACGGGAACAGGAACATGTTCACCACCGAGTGCTCGAAGCCCATGTAGAAGAACAGCATGATCGGCATCCACATGGCGATCACCTTACCGCTCACCGAGGTGGAAATCATCGCCCCGACCACGCCCATCGACACCATCCAGTTGCACAGCACGCCGCGCAGGAAAATGGTCAGCCAGCCGGCCAGGCCGTACTGCTCGTAGCCCAAGGTGCGGGCCTCGCCGATGTGCGCGATCTTTTCACCCACCTCGCCGGGTGAGGCGTGAAAGCCGTAAGTGAAGACGAAGGCCATCATGCAGGCCACGGTCAGGGCGCCGGCGAAGTTGCCGACGAACACCAGGCCCCAGTTGCGCAGGATACCTTTGACCGTGACGCCGGGGCGCTTGTCCAGCAGGGCCAGCGGGGTGAGCATGAACACCCCGGTCAGCAGGTCGAAGCCCATCAGGTAGAGCATCGAGAAACCGACCGGGAACAACACGGCGCCCAGCAGCGCCGAGCCGGTCTGCACTGCAATGGTCACCGCGAATACCGCCGCCAGTGCCAGGATCGCGCCGGCCATGTAGCTGCGGATCAGCGTGTCGCGGGTGGACATATGCACCTTGGAGGCGCCGGCATCGAGCATCTTGGTGACGAAGTCGGCAGGTAACAGGTAGGACATGGGGTTTCCCTCTGCATGAAGTTCGGTGGCGACGCCCCGAAGCGAAGCGCCGCTGGCCAGGGGCGGTTACCAGGAGCGGTAGGGCAGGAACTTGCCGTTGAGGGTGAGCAGCACGCGGTCACCTTTGGGGTCTTCGATTTTGTCGACGTGCATGGAGAAATCGATCGCGCTCATGATGCCGTCGCCGAACTTTTCCTGGATCACGTCCTTGAGGGTGGGGCCATAAACGCCAACCACTTCGTAGAGCCGGTAGATCAGCGGGTCCTGGGGGATGGTCTTGTCCCAGCCTTTGACCGGGAAGGTGGTCAGCGCGGCGGCTACTTCCTCATCCAGCTCCAGCACTTCGCACAGGTGCGAGGCCACCTCCTGCGGCGCGCTGTTCATGCCGTAGCAGACGGACGCCAGCCACACCGGCGCCTTGCCGACGGCCGTGCTGAGGTCATCCCAGCTCATGCCTTTGCGAGCCTTGGCGGCCATGATCAGATGATGCATTTCGATTTTGGTCATGGGGTATTCCCTTGAGTTTTGTTGAGGTCGAAAGGCTCTTTGCGAGAGTTGTGCCAGTTTTCAAGTTGGTGTAAGTCACTGATTTAAAAGAGTATTCAGGATTCACTTGGCGTTCAGGATTGACGATATTTCGTGAATGACGAAATATCGTGTCGCTACTGACGATATTTCGTATTTCTTGATTGCAGGGGACCAATCTGATGCCAGGCTTGCTTGCGCTCGCAATCGCCGAACAATCGCCCGTCGCCATGTTGGTGGTTGACCCCGTCGAGGACCGTGTACTGGAAGCCAACCAAGCCGCGCTCGAGCTGCTCGGCTGCCAAACCGGGTCGATGGCTGCCTTCAGCCAGTTCCTGCGTGGGGGCATCTCACTGTGGGTGAGCTTCACCGACGAGGTGCTGACCCAGGGCGAGGCCTGGTCGGACGACCTGCTGCTGGTCGACCGGCAACTGCGCCAACACCCGGTGGAGATCACCGCCCGGGCGCTGGGCGGGCAGCGCATGGTGCTGGCGATCCAGCGCCGCGACCTGCTGGAGCAACGCCGCAACCGTGCCGAGGCCCGCCGCCAGCATCGGCTGGGGCATGTTGGCTGGGAGCGGATCAGCCAGGTGTTCGAGCGCATTCAGCAGCAAAACCGCCTGATCCTGGGCGCTGTGGGCGAGGGCATCTACGGGCTCGACACCCGCGGCCAGACCACGTTCATCAACCCCGCCGCCGAGCGGATTCTTGGCTGGAGCGCCGCCGACATGATCGGCCAGGATGCCCACCAGCTGTTTCACCACAGCCACCGCGACGGCAGTGCGTTTGCCGTGCACCAGTGCCCCATCCACGCGTCCTTCAGCGACGGCCAGGTGCACCGCGTGGAGCATGAGGTGTTCTGGCACAAGAATGGTGAGCCGATCGCCGTCGAATACACCAGCACACCGATCTTCGAAATGGGCCGGCTGGTCGGCGCCGTGGTGTTGTTTCGCGATATTCGCCAACGGCAGCAGACCGAAGCGCGCCTGCGCGACGCGCTGAGCGAGGTGGAGCAGTTGAAGACGCGCCTGGAAATGGAGAACCAGTACCTGCAGGAAGAAATCAACGCCCACGCCAACCCTCATGAAATCGTCGGCAAAAGCCCGGCGGTGTTGCACCTGTTGCAGCAGATCGAACTGGTGGCCGCAACCAATGCCAACGTGCTGGTCAGCGGGGAGTCTGGGACTGGCAAGGAGCTGGTTGCCCGTGCGATTCATGCCAGCAGCCCACGGCGTGACCGCCCGCTGATTCGCGTCAACTGTGCGGCAGTGCCCCGTGAGTTGTTCGAAAGCGAGTTTTTTGGCCACCTCAAGGGTGCGTTCACTGGCGCCGTCAGCAACCGCGTCGGCCGCTTCGAGCTTGCTGACGGGGGGACGTTGTTCCTCGATGAAGTGGGCGAGATTCCGCTGGAACTGCAAAGCAAACTGCTGCGCGTGCTGCAGGACCGCCAGTTCGAGCCGGTGGGCGACAACCGCACCCGTGCGGTCGATGTGCGGGTGATTGCCGCCACTAACCGCGACCTGCGTGAAATGGTTGCCCAGGGCACATTCCGTGAAGACCTGTATTTTCGCCTGAACGTCTTTCCGATTCGCTCCGTGCCCCTGCGCGAGCGGCTGGATGATATACCGCTGCTGGCCAGCCATTTTCTCGAGCGGGCCTGCCAGGCGTTCAACAAACCGGGCATCCGCATGCCGCTGGCCCAGGTGGAGGTGCTCAAGCAGTACGCCTGGCCGGGCAACATCCGCGAACTGCAGAACGTGATCGAACGCCAGACCATCGTCTGCCGCGATGGCCGGGTCAGTTTTGACGGGCTGCTGGCGACTGCTGGCCAGGTTGCGCGGCCGGCCACGTCGCCATCCCCGGCCGTGCTTGAAGCCACGGCGGATGAGCAGTGGCAGCAGCAGATGAAGCTCAATGCCATTCAGGTGCTCAAACGCACGGCGGGTAAGGTTTCCGGTGATGGCGGTGCGGCGCAGTTGCTGGGCGTGAAACCAACCACGCTGGCTTCGCGTCTGAAGAAATGGGGCATCGACCCGAAGCTGTACAAAGCGGGGTGATCATGGCTAACACATGGGCTGGGCTACGCTTGATCGGTTTGGGCGTGGTCATGCTGTGCTCGCAGCCTGCTTGGGCAGATTGGCGCTCTGCACTGCCCGATGCTCGCCTGACCGGCAGTGGCGAATACACCTGGTTCGGCCTGCGCCTGTACACCGCGCGCTTGTGGAGTGCAGGGCCGGTGCAGGGATGGCAACGCCCCTTTGCGCTGGAGTTGATCTATCACCGGGCGCTGTCCCGGGATGCCTTGGTGCAAGCCAGCATGAAAGAAATCCAGCGCATGGCCGATCAGCCACTGCCGCCTGACACCGCCGCGCGCTGGGCGCAAGCGATGGCCGAGGCCTTTGTCGATGTGCGCCCGGGCATGCGTATTACCGGTGTGTACCTTCCAGGGCAGGGGGGCCGGTTCTACGTGGATGGCCAACCTAGTGGTGAAATAGCCGACCCGGCTTTCGCCCGTGCTTTTTTTGCCATCTGGCTGGATCCCCGCACCCGAGACCCGCAATTGCGCCAACAATTGTTGGGCCAGGCTGGGGCCGAGCGATGAGCAATCACCCGTTGCCCAGCAAAATCTGCGCGGCGTGCGGGCGGCCCTTCACGTGGCGCAAACGCTGGGCCCGCTGCTGGGAACAGGTGCGTTACTGCTCGGCGCGGTGCCGCCGTGGGAAGCGCGTGCGCCAGCCCCTCACATCAAGCTGAGGCCCGCGCTGTCACTGCATCGCTTGTGCCACGTCCTGGTCCTCACCGAGAAAACCACCACTTTGATGCGCCCACAACCGCGCATAAACGCCGTTCTTTGCCAGCAGTTCAGCGTGGGTGCCTTGCTCGATGATGCGCCCGTCGTCCATGACGATCAGCCGGTCCATGGCGGCGATGGTAGACAGCCTGTGGGCGATGGCGATGACGGTTTTGCCGTGCATCATTTCGTCGAGGCTTTCCTGGATGGCCACCTCGACTTCCGAATCCAGGGCGCTGGTGGCCTCGTCCAGCAGCAGGATCGGTGCGTTCTTGAGCATCACCCGCGCGATGGCGATGCGCTGGCGCTGGCCGCCGGACAGCTTGATGCCGCGCTCGCCCACCAGGGTGTCGTAGCCGCTGTGGCCATGTCGGTCACTCAACTGGCGGATGAACCCGTCGGCCTGGGCATTGGCGGCGGCACGGTGGATGTGCGCTTCGGTTGCGTCGGGGCGGCCATAGGCAATGTTTTCGCGGATTGTGCGGTGCAGCAGCGAGGTGTCCTGGGTGACCATGCCAATGGCGCTGCGCAGGCTGTCCTGGGTGACGTGGGCGATGTCTTGCCCGTCGATGCGGATGGTGCCGCTGTCGACGTCGTAAAAGCGCAGCAGCAGGTTGATCAGTGTGGACTTGCCTGCGCCGGAGCGGCCCACCAGGCCGACTTTTTCGCCCGGGCGAATGTGCAGGGTCAGGCTGTCGAGCACTTGGCGCTCCGGGTTGTAGCTGAAATTCACCTTGTCGAAGCTCACCGCGCCACCGTGGGTTTTCAGCACGGTGGCATCCGGGGCGTCGTGCACCTTCGGGCTACGGGTCAGGGTGGCCATGCCGTCCTGCACGGTGCCGATGCTTTCGAACAGCGAGGTCATCTGCCACATGATCCAGTGCGACAGGCCATCGATACGCAGTGCCATCGCGGTCACTGCCGCCACTGCACCCGTACCGACGTCGCCTTGGTGCCACAGCCAAAGTGCATAGCCGCCTGCGCTGAAGATCAGGCTGGCCACCAAAGCCTGGTTGACGATCTCGAACTGGCTCACCAGGCGCATCTGACGAAAGCCGGTTTGCTTGAAGTCTTCCATGGCCGCACGGGCGAACTGCGCTTCGCGCCGGGAGTGGGAAAACAGCTTGACGGTGGTGATATTGGTGTACGCATCGGAAACGCGCCCGGTCATCGACGAGCGCGCATCGGCCTGTTCCTGGCCGACACGGCCCAGCCGTGGCACGAAATACAGCATGGTCAGCCCGAACAGGGTCAGCCAGGCAATGAAGGGCAGCATCAGGTTGAGGGAGAAACCGCCGGCCAGGGCAATGATCGCTACGAAGTACACGCCGATCCCGGGGATCAGGTCGATCAAGGTGAACAGCACCTCGCGCACCGCCAGGGCAGTTTGCATCACTTTGGTGGTGACCCGGCCGGAGAATTCGTCGGCGAAGAACGACAGGCTTTGGCGCAGCATCAGGCGATGGAAGTCCCACCGCAGGCGCAAGGGCAGGTTGATTGCCAGCACCTGATGCTGCATCAGGGTGCGTAGTGTGACCAGGCTGACGCTGGCTACCAGCACGAAACCGACACCCCACAGCACATGGCGCTCCGATGCACTGACCGGCTCGCCGACTTGCCAGGTGGCCAGCAGGTCGACCACCTGGCCCAGGAAGGCGAATAGCCATGCCTCCAGGGTCGACACGCCAGCACCCAGCAGCGCCAGGGCGAGTATGTAGCCCCGGGCGCCACGGGTGCAGGCCCACAAGAAACGCAGCAAGCCGACGGGGGGCGGGGGTGTCTCATCGGGTGGGAAGGGGTCGAGCCAGCGTTCAAACACACGAAACATGGACATCTCTGCTATCAACGTAGTGGTTACGAAGATAGCAGACACCACCGGGTAGCCTGGCACCGGCTTAGCCGGTGATCGCGGCTAAAGCCGCTCCTACAGGAATACTGCCGATTTCAGAATTGGCACATGACCTGTAGGAGCGGCTTCAGCCGCGAACACGGGCAACGCCCGTGCCATCTCACACGGTCTGTCAGGCCTCGCGCCGGTAAGCGTACGTCTCGGCAAACCGCGACAGCATGTAATCGCTGCACGAAACCGCCGGGTATCGCGCCGGGTTCTGCGGCCCGGAGCAATTAGGCAGGCAGCTGATCTCTGTGTCCGGGTGCGGCTCGGCAAAAAACGGCATGGAGTAGCGATCCACGCCCAGCGGGCTGATCACCCGGTGCGGGGTGGACGTGTAGCGGTCATTGCTCCAGCGCGCCATCATGTCGCCAATGTTGACCACGTAGGTGCCCGCGATGGGCGGGGCGTCAATCCAGTGGCCGTCCCGGCTTTGCACCTGCAAGCCGCCGGCGTTGTCCTGGTACAGCAGGGTCACGCAGCCGTAGTCGGTGTGCGCGCCGGCGCCCTGTTGCTCTGCGCTGCTGGCGGCCTGACGTGGCGGGTAGTGGATCATGCGGAACACGCTGATGGGGTCGGCAAAGCGTTGGTCGAAAAAGTCATCTTCGATCTCCAGGGCATTGGCCATGGCCCGCAGCAACGTCAGCGACAACGCGTGCATGTCTTCGTAGTGCTGCTGCAGCAGTGCTTCCCAGCCAGCCACGTCGGGGTGGCGATTGGGGCCGCGCAGGGGTTTTGCGGCGACCACGTCGGGGTGGTCGGCGGGCATGTGAAAGCCCATGTCGAAGGTTTCTTTCAGGTCACTCGGCCGGGTCGGGTCGAGCTGCTCGGTGGCGATGGCGCCGTAGCCGCGATGGTGCGCGCTTTGGGTGATGTCGATGCGCAGCTTTTCTTCGGCCGGCAACGCGAAGAAGCGCTCGGCGGCAGCTTGCAGTTCGGCAATGCGCGAGGCCGGAATGGGGTGGCCCTTGATGTAGTAGAAGCCCCACTGGCGGCAGGCCGCGTCAATTTGCCGGGCCACGGCGTGGCGGGCTTCGGGGTCTTGCTGGTACAGCGGGGTGATGTCGATGATGGGCAGGGTATTCATTCAGGCACCAATGGAGTGTGGCCGCAAGCACGGGCTTGGCCCGCGAAAGGGCCAGCCCGGGCAGTCAGTTGTTATTTCGGCAGCTGGGCGGTGATGCCTTTGACGTAGTAGTTCATGCCCGCCAGTTCCGCGTTGCTGGCCACCGCGCCTTCAGGGATTCTGACCGCGCCGCTCTGGTCCAGGATCGGGCCGGTGAACGGGTGGAACGAGCCGTCCTTGATGCTGGCGATGATCTGCTCGGCACCGCTTTTCACATCGGCGGGCACCAGGTTGCTGATCGGCAGCTCGACGGTGCCTTCGGCCAGGCCGCCCCAGTAGTCGTTGGGCTTCCAGGTGCCATCGATCACCGCCTGGGTGCTCTTGATGTAGTGCGGGCCCCAGTTGTTGACGATGGAGGTCAGCACGGCCTTGGGCCCGAAGTGGGCCATGTCGGAGGCATAGCCCACGGCGTAGATGCCGCGGCGCTCGGCGGTCTGGATCGGGGCCGGGCTGTCGGTGTGCTGGAACAGTACGTCCACACCTTGGTCGATCAGGGCGTTGGCGGCATCGGCTTCCTTGCCGGGGTCGAACCAGGAGTTGACCCACACCACCTTGATTTCGGTGCCGGGGTTGTACTTGTCCAGGGCCAACTGGATGGCGTTGATGTCGCGCAGCACTTCCGGGATCGGGAAGGAGGCAACGTAGCCCACCTTTTTGCTCTTGGTCATTTTGGCGGCCAGGTAGCCGCCCACATAACGGCCTTCATAGGAGGTGGCCAGATAGGTGCCGAGGTTCTTGTCCTGCTTGTAGCCGGTGGCGTGCTCGAAGGTGACCTTGGGGAACTGCTTGGCTACCTTGGCGGTGGGGTTCATGTAGCCGAAGGAGGTGGCGAACACCAGGTCGTAGCCGCCCTTGGCCATATTGCGAATGACCCGCTCGGCGTCGGCGCCTTCCGGTACGTTTTCGACGAAGGTGGTGTCGACCTTGTCGCCGAACTGTTTGATCAGCGCCTGGCGGCCCTGCTCGTGCTGGTAGGTCCAGCCGTGGTCGCCGATGGGGCCGATGTAGACGAAGCCGACTTTCAGCGGGTCGGCGGCGCTGGCGGACAGGGCGGTGGTCAGGCCGATGGCGGTGGCGAGGGCGCGCAGCAGGTGCTTGGTTTTCTTCGGATGCATCGGGGTTTTACTCCTGTTTATTGTGTGTATTGGCAGTGCGTGGCAGCAGGGTGCTTCAATGGCCACCTTTCCAGGGCTGGCCAAGGGAGACCGGGGCGTACAGGCGGGTCTTGATGGCATCGCGTGACAGCACCACCAGCACCAGGATCGTTGCCACGTATGGCAGCATCGCCAGCAGGTTGGCCGGGAAGCTCACGCCAATGCCCTGGGCGACCAGGTGAAGAATGCTGGCCAGGCCGAACAGGTAGGCGCCGAGCAGCACCCGCAGTACCCGCCAGCTGGCGAACACCACCAGCGCCAGGGCAATCCAGCCGCGCCCGGCGGTCATGTTTTCTGCCCACATCGGGGTGTAGGCCAGCGACAGGTAGCCGCCGGCCAGCCCGGCCATGGCGCCGCCAAACAGCACCGCCAGGGTGCGTACGCGCAGCACCGGCAGGCCCATGGCGCTGGCAGCGTCAGGGTTTTCACCCACGGCCTGGAGGATCAGGCCGGTGCGGCTTTTCAGCAGTACCCAGGTAATCAACCCGAACAGGGCGAACGACAGGTAAACCAGCACATCCTGGTTAAACAGCATGTGGCCGATGATCGGCAGGTCCGACAGCAGCGGGATCGCCACCGGCTCGAAACCGGTCAATGGCTTGCCCACCCAGGCGGCGCCCACGAACGAGGAAAGCCCCACGCCAAAGATGGTCAGGGCAAGGCCCGTGGCCACCTGGTTGGCCTGGCAGCCCAGGGCCACCAGGGCAAACAGTGCCGACAGCAGCATGCCGGCCAGGCACGCCATCAGCACGCCCAGCCACAGGTTGCCGGTGGCGTACGCGGCGATGAAGCCCACCACGGCGCCGAACAGCATCATGCCCTCCTGGCCGAGGTTGAGGACGCCGCTTTTCTCGCACACCAGTTCACCCAGGGCGACCAGCAGCAATGGCGTGCCGCAGCGCACCATGGCGTAAAGGATGTTGCCGAGCAGATCAAGATCCATCGTTGAAGCCTCAGCCTGCGCGCAAGCGGCGGCAGGCAACAAAAAGGTCAGGGGAGGTCAGGCACGGGCCGCTTCAGCCAGCGGCGCACGGCGACGCCAGTGCAGGTTCAGGCGTGGCCGGTAAAGAATCAGCACGTCGCAGGCCAGCAGGTAAAACAGCATCATTCCCTGGAACAACCCGGTCAGCGAAGGCGGCAGGTTGAGGCTCATCTGTGCGTTTTCACCGCCCAGGTACAACAGGGCCATCAGCAGGCCGGCGGCGAGGATGCCGAACGGGTTGAGTCGGCCGAGAAATGCCACGGTGATCGCGGCGTAGCCATAGCCGGGCGACACCTGCGGCACCAGTTGGCCGATCGGGCCGCTGACCTCACTGACCCCAACCAGGCCCGCCAGGCCACCGCTGATCAGCAGCGCCAGCCACACCAGGCGCTTTTCACGAAAGCCAACAAAGCCGGCGGCGCGCTGATCCAGCCCGAGCACCTTGATCTGAAAGCCCAGAAAGCTCTTGTGCAGCAGCACCCACACCGCCACCAGGGCCAGCAGCACGAAGTAAATGCCCACATGCAGCCGGCCATCTTCGAACAACGCCGGCAGCCGACTGGCATCGCCAAACATGGCCGACTGCGGGAAGCTGAAGCCGTCCGGGTCCTTCAGCGGGCCGTGCACGAAGTACAGCAGCAGGTTCAGGGCGATGTAGTTGAGCATGATGGTGGTCAGGATTTCGTTGGCATTGAAGTGCGTGCGCAGCCACGCGGCGAGCGCGCCCCACAAAGCGCCTGCCAGGGTGCCGGCGGCGAGCACCCACAGCAGCGCCCAGCGGCTTTCCCAATCGATCAGCTGCAGGGCCACGGCACTGCCGGCCAGGGCGCCGATCAACAGCTGGCCTTCGGCGCCGATGTTCCAGATACGCGCCTGGTAGGCCACGGCCAGGCCGAACGCGCAGAGCAGAATCGGTAGCGCCTTGAGCAGCAACTCGCTGACGCCGTAAAGGTCGCTGACCGGCTCGATCAGCAGGGTGTGGAAGGTGTTCAGCGGGTCATGCCCCAACGCGCTGAACAGCAGCGCGCCGCTCAGCAGCGTCAGCAGGCCGGCCAGCAGGGGCGAAAGCAGCAGCATGGCGCGCGACTGCTGGGTACGGGGTTCGAGGGATAGCAACATGGCAGGCTCTCGTCAGGCGGCGTCTTGTGGGGTGTCGAACTGGCCGGCCATCCAGCCGCCGACTTCTACGGTGTGGGTGCTTGCGGTGGCCTTGAGCGGCGACAGGCGCCCGCTGCACAGGGCGCCGATGCGGTCGCTGATCTGGAACAGCTCGTCGAGGTCTTCGGAAATCACCAAAATCGCTGCCCCCGCATCGCGCAGGGCGATGAGCGCGCGGTGGATGGCGGCTGCCGCGCCTACATCCACGCCCCAGGTCGGGTGGGCTGCGATCAGCAGTTTGGGGTTTTGCAGCACCTCGCGGCCGAGGATGAATTTCTGCAGGTTGCCGCCAGACAGGCTGTGCGCCGGGGCCTGGGTGCCGGGCGTCTTCACCGCGAAGCGCTGGATGATTTGTTCGGCCAGGGCCTGGACCTTGCCCGAGCGCACCAGCCCGCGGCTGACCAGGCCTTGCTGGAAGGCGGTGAGCAGAGCATTGTCGGCCAGGCTCATGTCCGGCACGGCGCCATGGCCCAGGCGTTCGGCGGGTACGAATGCCAGGCCCAAGGCGCGGCGGGCATCCGGGTAGAGGTGGGCCATGGGCTGGGTGTCGAGGGTGATGCGTTCGCGCTCGCTGGCGGGCAGGCGGGTTTCGCCGCTGAGCAGGGCCAGCAGTTCGTCCTGGCCATTGCCGGCAACGCCGGCGATGCCAACGATTTCGCCGCTGCGTACTTCCAGGCGAAGGCGCTCGAATGAGGTGCCGAACGGGTCTTTGTTGCGCCAGCTCAAGTCGTCCACCCGCAGGCGCGGCAGGCCGCCGTCGCGCTTCGGGTAGCTGGCTTCCAGGCCTTCGGCGTCGCCGACCATCAACCGCGCCAGTTGCAGGTCGCTGCATTCGGCGGGTACGCAGTCACCCGACACACGCCCGCCGCGCAGCACCGTGGCGCTGTGGCACAGCGCCCGCACTTCGTTGAGCTTGTGGCTGATGAACAGGATGCTGCAACCTTCGGCGGCCAGGGCGCGCAGGGTCACGAACAGCTCTTCGACCTCCTGGGGCGTCAGCACCGAGGTGGGCTCGTCAAGGATCAGCAGCTTGATCTGCTGCATCAGGCAGCGAACGATCTCCACCCGCTGGCGTTCGCCAATCGACAGGCTGTGTACCAGGCGCTCGGGCTCCAGCGCCATGCCATAGCGCTGCGACACTTCGCGAATGCGCGGTGCCAGCTGCTTGGGTGTGCCGGCCTCGCGGCCCATGGCCAGGGCGATGTTTTCCGCCACGGTGAGGGTCTCGAACAGCGAGAAATGCTGGAACACCATGCCAATGCCAAGCCCCCGGGCCTGGGCCGGGTCACGTACTTGCACGGGTTGACCTTCCCAGATCACCTGGCCGGCATCCGGCGCGGTGACGCCGTAGATGATTTTCATCAGGGTGCTTTTGCCGGCGCCGTTTTCGCCCAGCAAGGCATGAATTTCACCGGGCGCGATGCGCAGGTCGATGCGGTCGTTGGCCAGCGTGCCCGGGTAGCGCTTGGTGATGGCGCGCAGTTCGAGGCGCTGGTGTGGGGGGCGTTCGGACATGGGGCTGCTCAAAGGTTTTGGGTGATGAGCAGGGTGCAAAGCAAAAACATGGCCAATTGGTCAGATTATCGAGCAACGGGCCGTGGCAGCGGGGTTTACGTCGGGAACGGGTGCCACTGGGCGAGCACCTTCAGGGCGGGGTGTGTGCTTTTGGGGCGCGTGGGGCGCCAACTTGGGGCGCCCGTGCCAAAACGCGGCGTGTTTCAGAGCACCGGCGAGAATACCGAGCCGGTCAGGCGTTCACTCAACAGCTCCAGCGCCCGCAAGCCTGCCAGCGAGTTACCCGAGGCGTTCAGCGCTGGTGACCACACGCAGATGCTGTAGCGCCCCGGCACCACCGCCACGATGCCACCGCCCACCCCGCTCTTGCCCGGCAGGCCGACCCGGTAGGCAAAGTTGCCCGCCTCGTCATACAGCCCGCTGGTAGCCATGATCGCGTTCACTTGCTGGGCCTGGCGTGGGCTGATCACCTGCTCATGGCTATTGGGGCAGAGCCCGCGGTTGGCCAGGAAGGCAAAGCCCCGGGCCACGTCCACGCAGCTCATCGACAGGGCGCAGTGGTGGAAGTAACTACGCAGCACAGCGTCGACGTCGTTGTGGAAGTTGCCAAAAGCCTGCATCAGGTAGGCCATTGCCGCGTTGCGGGCACGGTGCTGGTACTCGGACTCGGCCACTACCGCGTCGCTGACGATTCGCGGATTGCCGGCCAGGCGGCGAACGAAGTCGCGCATCGACAGGGTAGGGGTGGCGTAGCGCGACTGGTTGATGTCACAGATCACCAGCGCCCCGGCGTTGATGAAGGGGTTGCGCGGGCGGCCTTTTTCCACCTCCAGTTGCACCAGCGAGTTGAAGGCCTGGCCGGACGGCTCGTAACCCAGCCGCGACCAGATACCCTCGCCGCTGTGGCTGATGGCCTGCACCAGGCTGAATACCTTGGAGATGCTCTGGATCGAGAACGGCGTGGTGGCATCGCCGGCACAGTGCAACTGGCCGTCCAGGCTTTGCACGGCAATGCCCAGTTGTTGCGGCTCTATCTCGGCGAGGGCGGGAATGTACTGGGCAACCTGGCCCTGGCTGAGCAAAGGGCGGACCTGGTCGAGGATTTCTTGTAGGAGTGCGTGCATCGGGGGCGCCATCGTGTACCGGAGGTTTCAGCAGACGACGCGTGCGGGCGGCGGAGCACAATCCCAGTATTCAAAGGTTCCTTTTGTCGTCCTCGACCGCTAGCCTTCAGGTTTGAATCTGACCACAGAGTTTCAGCGGCCATGCCAGCGGGTTTTCCATCCTTGCCATCCCTCAACGCCCTGCGCATCTTCGAGGTCGTAGCGCGCCATCTGAACTTCCGTTTGGCGGCAGAGGAGCTGGGTGTCACACAGGCCGCCGTCGCACAGCAGATACGCGGCCTGGAGGCCAGCCTGAGCCTCAAACTGTTCAAGCGCCTGCCACGTGGCCTGGCCCTGACGGATGCCGGCCATGCGTACAGCACCAGTGTGCGCAGTGCCTTTGTGATGCTTGATGAAGCCACGCGTCTGCTCAAACCGGCGCCTTCCCACCTGACGGTCAGCGTCACGCCCACCTTTGCCTCGAAGTGGCTGATCCCCAAGTTGGGTGCTTTCGCCGATGCGCACCCTGACATCGACCTGCGGGTGCTGGCCACCGACCGGCTTTCGCATTTTCACAACGATGGCGTCGACATCGCCGTGCGCTACGGCCAGCCGCCGTTCGGGCCGGGCCTGAATGCCGAGTTGTTGATGGAGCAGCGCATCGTCGCGGTGGCCAGCCCGGGCTTGCTCGCAGAGAAGGGCTTACCGCATGATTTTGCGGCACTGCAGGGCTTTTTGATGCTCCATGATGCGCACAACTTCTGGCCCGAATATGCTGCTGCGGTGTTTCCCGGGCATCCACAGGGCAGCGCCAAGAACATCCGTTTCAACCAGACTTCGTTGGCCATTGAAGCCGCCATCAATGGCCAAGGCATCGCCCTGGCAAACCTTGAGTTCGTGAAAGCGGATGTGGCCGCCGGGCGGCTGGTTCAGGTGTTTGCCCAACAACTTCGGTTGGACAAGGCGTTCTATCTGGTATGGCCGCGCAAGGCGCGGCCGCCGCAAGCCTTGGCGACCGTCAGGAACTGGCTGATGGCGATGGCAGGTTGATCAAACGCTGCGCGTTACGCCACCATCGACCTTGATGTTCTGGCCCGTGATGTAACCCGCTCCGTCACTGGCAAGGAACGCAACGGTGGCGGCAATTTCTTCACTCGTGCCGTAGCGCTTGAGCGGCACGCTGTCGCGACGTTGATCGGTGCTCGGCAAGCTGTCGATCCAGCCGGGCAGGATGTTGTTCATGCGGATGTTGTCGCCGGCGTAGTTGTCCGCAAAGATCTTGGTGAAAGCGGCAAGGCCAGAGCGGAACACAGCCGAGGTGGGGAACAGTTCACTGGGCTCGAACGCCCAGGCGGTGGAAATGTTGATGATCACGCCGCCTTTTTGCTGCTGCATGATCGGGGCAACCAGGCGGGTGGGGCGAATGACGTTGAGCAGGTAGGTTTCCATGCCCTTGTGCCAGTCTTCGTCGCTGATTTCCAGGATTGGCGCGCGCGGCCCGTGGCCTGCGCTGTTCACCAGCACATCGATGCGGCCCCACTTTTCGTGCACGGCTTCCACGAGCCTCTGCAGGTCTGGCGTGCTCAGGTTGCTGCCAGTAATGCCGATACCCCCCAGTTCCTTGGCCAGTGCCTCGCCCTTGCCCGAGGAGGACAGGATGCCAACCTTGAAACCATCGGCAGCCAGGCGTTTGGCAGCTGCTGCACCCATACCGCTGCCACCGGCGATAATGATGGCGACTTTTTCTTTTGACATGCGGCCTCCTGAGACACATTTAATGATGAAGTGTGAGTCGTCAGGCTAGCACCTGCCGGCCAAGGCAGAGAGCCACACTACTTGTCACTTGGCGATAGAAAAACTACTGCTTTAACGATTGCCGGTTGACCTTATGGCAATTTGATGGTCATCTGCGCGCCTGTTTCAGGTGCCCCCTGCCGCCGAGCTTGGGGTGAAACGGGAAGCCGGTTCGTCATCGCGTGATGATCAGTCCGGCGCTGCCCCCGCAACGGTATGCGAGCGAAGCATTCGAAAGGCCACTGTGCTCTGGCATGGGAAGGTGAATGCTTCATGACCCTCGTGAGCCCGGAGACCGGCCTGAAGCATCGATAGGCAACCCGCGGTGGGCGGGCGCAGGCCGGTTTGCGTGGGCGCGTGCGCCTGCGTTTCCCTGTGCGTTTTTCCCTCCGGGCTTCTTCCATTCCTGCTTCAAGTGGAACGACATGTCCCGTAATTCGCTGTTCAGTTCACTGCCTGGCCCATTGCTGCGTGCAAGCCTGGTGCCCTGCGTGTTCTTCACCCTGCCGGCGTTGGCCGCCGAGGCCGACAAGGCCCTCGCGCTGCCCGCAACAGACATCACCGGTATCGCCGGGCAAGATATGCCGCCCGACCTGCATACCCCCAATGCCAGCGGTTCGCGGCTGAACCTGACGCCGCTGGAAACCCCGGCAAGCGTTACCAGCATCAGCGCCGAGCAAATCGACACACGCAACAATGCCACCGTGCAGCAAGCGGTTACCCGCTCCCCGGGCATCACCTTCATCGGCGACCCGGGCAACGGTGGCACGGCGCTTTCGGCGCGCGGCTTTACCGGCCACGGTTCGACCATGCAGTTGTACGACGGCACGCGGCTGTACGTGGGCGCTGGTACGGTTACCTTTCCGGTGGACACTTGGTCGGTCGAGCGCATCGATGTGCTGCGTGGCCCGGCATCTGTGCTGTACGGGGAGGGCGCAACCGGGGCGGTTATCAATGTGGTCCCGAAAAAACCGTTCGAGGGGGAAATCCGCAACCACGTGCGCCTGGGGTATGGTTCCGATGACCGCCGGCAGATGGCACTGGACAGCGGTGGCTCGCTCAGCGACACCTTGAGCTACCGCCTGAACCTGAACAAGCTGGCCAGCCACGGCTGGGTCGACCGTGGCGACTCGCAAAGCCTCGCCATCAGCGGCTCCCTGCGCTGGCAGCCGAACGACGACCTGAGTGTCACCCTCAGCCACGACTACGGGGACCAGGACCCGCAGCAGTACTTCGGCACGCCGCTGGTGAACGGGCATTTTCGTGAGTCGCTGCGTGACCACAACTACAACGTCGATAACGCCGAGGTGCATTACAACGACCAGTCCACGCGCCTGGTCACAGACTGGGTGATCAACGACACCCTCACCGCCAGCAACCAGCTGTACTTCCTCAAGGCCCAGCGCCGTTGGCGCAATGCCGAAACCTACACCTGGCTGCCGGGCGACCAGGTGCAGCGCAGCAACTTCATCAGCATCAAGCAGACCCAGGACCAGATTGGCGACCGCCAGTCCTTCACCCTGCAGCATTCGCTGTTCGGCCTGGCCAGCCAGACGGTGGTTGGCGCCGACTACAACTCGATCCGCTTCGTACGCAAGCACGACTTCGGCAATACCCTGACCGATACGGTGCCATTGGCGGGCTCGGGCGGTGGCGAGTACATCAGCAACGACCCATACCGCTCACGCGAGGCCAACCAGGCCCGGCAATTCTCGCTGTTTGCCGAAAACCGCACCCAACTCACCGAGCGTTTGTCGTTGATCACGGGGGTACGCCGTGACCAGGTGCACTTGAACCGCGATGATCTGCTGGCCGATACCCGTACCGACCGCAGCCTTTCGGGCGATAACTGGCGCGCCGGCCTGGTGTTCGCCTTGACGCCAGACTTGTCGGTGTACGGCCAGTACGCCACCAGCACCGAAGGGATCAGCAACCTGTTGACCCTCAACGCCGCCCAGCAGCAATGGGACCTCAGTACCGCCAAACAAACCGAGGTGGGTATCAAGCAGGTGCTACCGGATGGGCGAGGGGAGTGGACCCTGGCGGCATATCACATCGTCAAGAAAAAGCTGCTCAGCACCGACCCGCTCAACCCGACGTTGCAGCAGCAGGTTGGCCAGCAGTCTTCGGACGGCATCGAGGCAACCCTGGAGCTGAACCTGCCGTACGACGTGCAGCTGTCGGCCAATGCCGCCTGGGTGAGGGCGCGTTACGACGAGTTTGCCAGCGGTGGCGACGATTATGCCGGTAACCGGCCAACCGACGTGCCGCGTCGGTCGGCCAACCTGTGGTTGAGCAAGGACTTTGGCCAGCGCTTCAGTGCCGGTGCTGGCGCCCGCTATGTCGACAGCCGTTATGCCGATAACGCCAATACCGTCGAGGTGCCGAGTTACACGGTGGTGGATGCCAATATTGACTGGCGTGTGCAACCGGACCTGACGTTGGGCCTGCAACTGAACAACCTGTTTGATCGCCAATACGCTACCACCACCAGCAACAATGGGTTGCAGTGGTACTTGGGCGAGCCGCGGTCATTCTTTGTTACGGCTGACTACCGCTTCTGATATTGCCGTGGCTGTGGCACCGGCGTTGCCGGTGTTTGCAGGGTAAGTGCGTCATGAACACGACTAAAGGGTTTGTGAAATCAATTCAGTTCCGCTCGAACAGTGCCTCAACTTAAAATAGGCCTCAATTGTCGAGACTTTAAAGATTTGAGTGGCCCCCATCATGGCAAACGAAGATTTTAGTTTTTTCATCAGCAGCATTGGCTTTGATGAACATTATCAGCCCTGCGAAAACACGCGCACCACTACAAATTTCGCAAATTTGGCGCGGGGTGCGAGCCGTCAGGAAAATTTGCGCAATACCTTGCGCATGATTGATAACCGCTTCAATGCCTTGGCAAGCTGGGATAATCCAGCCGGCGACCGTTATCGCGTCGGGCTTGATATTGTTTCTGTCAGAATGCATGTTGCTGACGAAAGCAACGAGCACACGCTGCCCTTGATTGAATTGTTGAGTACTCACGTCCTCGACCAGCATACCGGCGAACGTATTGCCGGTATGGTTGGGAACAACTTTTCTTCCTATGTGCGTGATTATGACTTCAGCGTATTGTTGCCAGCGCACAATGAAAACCGGCCAGCGTTCAGCACGCCTGAGCACTTTGGCACGCTGCATGGAAAGCTCTTCAAGCATTTCGTGAACTCAAGTACTTACAAGGCAGCGTTCAACAAACCGCCGGTGATTTGCCTGAGTGTTTCAAGCAGCAAAACGTACCGTCGCACTGAAAATCATCACCCCGTGCTGGGTCATGAATACAGGCAAGAGTCGTATTCCCTGACCGATGAGTACTTCGCGAAAATGGGCTTGAAGGTGCGTTACTTCATGCCGCCTCACAGCGTCGCGCCATTGGCGTTCTATTTCTCCGGCGATTTGCTCGGTGACTACACGCCCCTGGAACTGATCAGCACCATCAGTACGATGGATACTTTCCAGAAAATTTACCGCCCCGAAATATACAACGCCAATTCGGCTGCAGGTGCCTGCTATCAGCCCAGCTTGAAACATCAGGATTATTCGCTCACGCGCATTGTGTATGACCGCGAAGAGCGCAGCCGCCTGGCGATCGAGCAAGGGCAGTTTGCCCAACAGCACTTCATCACGCCATATCGCGCGCTGCTTGAGCAGTGGGCTGGCAACGTCGTTTCCTGAATCGATAGGTTTTTATCCCGTGAAAAAATTGTTGCCTACCTCAACCGCTGGTAGTTTGCCGAAGCCGTCCTGGCTGGCGCAGCCTGAAACACTCTGGTCACCCTGGAAGTTGCACGATCAGGCATTGCTCGAAGGCAAGCAGGATGCACTGCGTCTGGCATTGCAGGAGCAGCAGCAGGCCGGCATTGATATCGTCAGCGATGGCGAGCAAACACGCCAACACTTTGTAACCACGTTCATCGAGCACCTCAGTGGTGTTGATTTCGAGCAGCGTGAAACAGTCAGGATCCGTAATCGCTACGATGCAAGCGTACCGACAGTAGTGGGTGCTGTTGCACGTCAGAAGCCGGTATTTGTAGACGATGCAAAATTCTTGCGTCAGCAAACCGGGCAACCGATCAAATGGGCGTTACCCGGCCCGATGACCATGATCGACACGTTGCATGACAATCACTATAAAAGCCGTGAAAAACTGGCTTGGGAATTTGCCAGAATTCTCAACGAGGAAGCCAGGGAACTGGAGGCCGCGGGTGTGGACATCATCCAGTTTGATGAACCCGCCTTCAATGTGTTTTTCGACGAGGTGAATGACTGGGGCGTCGCAACCCTGGAAAGGGCCATCGAAGGCCTGAAGTGTGAGACCGCCGTGCATATTTGCTATGGCTATGGCATCAAAGCCAACACTGACTGGAAAAAGTCGTTGGGGTCAGAGTGGCGCCAGTACGAGCAGGCATTCCCCAAACTGCAGCAATCCAGCATCGATATCATTTCGCTGGAGTGCCACAACTCCCACGTGCCCATGGAGTTGTTGGAACTTGTGCGTGGCAAAAAAGTGATGGTCGGTGCCATTGACGTGGCGAACCATGCCGTTGAAACGCCCGAGGAAGTCGCCACTACCTTGCGCAAGGCACTGCAATTTGTTGATGCCGATAAACTCTACCCGTGCACCAACTGCGGCATGGCCCCCTTACCTCGGCATGTCGCCAACGGCAAGTTGAAAGCATTGAGCGCAGGGGCAGACATTGTCCGTAGAGAGCTGTTGGCCAATTAAAGGCCCTGATAACGTAGGATTTCCCATGCCTCCTTCTGGTAACGCCATCGAACCTTTGAGTTTTCGTGAAGCGCTCGGGCACTACGCGTCCGGCATCACGGTGATTACGTCACTGATCGATGGCGTGCCGATCGGCTTCACTTGTCAGTCGTTCTACAGCGTGTCGATGAGCCCGCCACTGGTGTCATTCAGTGTAATGGCCACCTCCGCCAGTTACCCAGGCATGCGGCAGGCGGGCCGGTTCGCGGTCAACATCCTGGCGGGTGAACAGGTTGGGGTTTCCAACCGTTTTGCCCGCAAGGGTGCGGACAAGTGGCATGGCGTGCAATGGCAGTTGTCGCCACTTGGCAACCCGGTGATTGCCGGCAGCCTGCATTGGCTTGATTGCGAAATTCACGCTGAACATGAGGCCGGTGATCACGTGATCGTGATTGGTGAAGTGAAAGCGTTGAGCCTGCAAGAACCGACGGCTTCGCAACCACTGTTGTACTTCAAAGGACAATATTGCAACCTCAGCGCGCTTGTCGCGGGCTGAGCGTTTGCCTTCTGCTCATGATCGACTTGAGACACTTGCGCACGCTTCATGCCTTGCGCGAAACGGACAGTCTGCCCGATGCCGCCGAGCGCCTGAACCTGACACAGTCGGCCTTGTCGCACCAGTTCAAGGAACTTGAAAGCCGCCTTGGCTTGACGGTATTCGTGCGCAAATCCAAGCCCGTGCGCTTCACCTCTGCGGGGCTCAAGCTGCTGCAACTGGCCGACCAGGTGCTGCCGCTGATTCGCACGACCGAGCGCAACCTGACCCGGCTGGCGGGTGGAGCTGCTGACCGGCTGAATATCGCCATTGAGTGCCACAGCTGTTACCAGTGGCTGATGCCTTCGCTGGACGAGTTTCGCGAAGCCTGGCCGGAGGTGGAACTGGACCTGGCATCGGGGCTCTCATTCGCGCCGCTGCCGGCGCTGGAGCGCGGGGATCTCGACCTGGTGGTAACCTCCGACCCGGCCGAGCTGCCCGGGATCACTTACGTGCCACTGTTCGGCTACGAGGCACTACTGGCCATCGACAAGCATCATGTGCTGCGCGACAGGCCGTATCTGACCCCGGCCGACATTGCCAGCCAAACCCTGATCACGTACCCGATCGAGCGCAACCGCCTGGACATTTTCACCCGCTTCCTGGACCCTGCCGACATCGAACCGGCGCAGGTTCGCACCGCCGAGATGACCGTCATGATGATGCAACTGGTAGCCAGTGGCCGAGGGGTATGCTGCCTGCCGAACTGGGCCGTGCACGAGTACACCTCGCGCGGTTACGTGATTGCCAAACGGCTGGGCGAGCAAGGGTTGCAGGCAACGCTGTTCGCAGCCGTTCGCAGCGACATGCTTGAAGTGCCTTACATGAGCGACTTTTTGCTCACGGCAAAAGACATTTCCCAGGCACAGTTGGAGGGTGTCAGCACTGTGCAGGGGCCTGCCCTGGCAGCACTGTCGCATGGCGCAGGCTACCAGGGCAGCACCGACAACTGACCTGTTTCAGTTTGCGACCTGGGCAGCCAGGCTGTTGCTGACATTGCGCCCCAGCACCAACACCGTCACAAAGCCGCAACCCACCAGGGCCGTGGCCAGGCTCAGCAGCATCAACGTGCCGAACTGGTCGACGATCTGCCCGCCGAAGAACGAGCCCAGGGCAATGATCACCTGGAACATGGCGACGAACAGCGGCATGCCGCGTTCCACATCCTTGGGTGCCACCACGAACATCCAGATACTGGCGCAGGCCGGGAACGCACCGAACGCAAAGCCCCACAGTGCGATCAGCATGGCAGCGCCGGTCATGCCCGTGGCGAAGTAGGGGAACAAGGCGGTGCTGGCCGCAATCATCAAGGCCACCAGCATCAGGGTATGGCGCACGCTGCGGTTGGCGGCGAAGCCTGCGAAGATATTGCCTGCCACCCCGGCGATGCCGTAAAGGAGCAGCAGCGAGCCAATGGTCGGCCCGTCGAAGCCGGCGCTTTGTTTGAAGAAGGGGGCGACATAGGTGTAGGCGGCAAAGTGCGCCAGGCCAATCAGCAACACGGCAATCAGGCCAACCCGCGCTTGCGGGTTGATGAACAGGGCCGGCAGGTCGCTGACGCGAATGGCTTTGTCCGGGTTCAGCCGTGGCAGCAAAAAGACCTGCGCCAGCAGCACCGGCACGCCCAGTAGCGCGGTGGCCAAGAAGGTCATGCGCCAGCCCATCAGGCCGCTCAGCCAGGTGCCTACCGGCACGCCCAGCACCGTGGCCAGCGTCACGCCCACCATGATGATCGAGGTGGCCTGGGCGACGCCAACGCCTTTGGGCGCCAGGCGCCCGCTCAGGGCAATGGCCGTGGCCCAGAACCCGCCGATGCTGATGCCCAACAATACGCGGCCGAACAACAGCAGGTTGAAGTCACTGGCGAACGCCACCACCGTGTTGGCGATGATCATGACCAGGGTCAGGCTGACCAGCAGGTAGCGACGGTCCAGCGTGCCGATGCCCACCGACAGCAACGGCGCGGCGAGGGCGGCCATGATGCCGGGCAGGGTCACCATCAGGCCGGCGTGGCCGGCACTGATGCCGAGGTCGCTGGCGACATCATTCAGTACGCCCACCGGAAGAAACTCGCTGGTGACAAGGGCGAAGGCGCCCACGGCGACCGAGAGAATGGCCAGCCACTGCTGCAGCACGCTTTGTTGATCATGTTCGGGATGGCCACGGGAGGCCGGGTTTGCGCTGGGCATGGGTCGGGTTCCAAAAAGGGAATGGCGCCTTGGGCAGGCGAGGGGATGGGGGGAAAGTGGCGGGAATTATACGGGCCGGTTCAGCTTGCCCGACATGCGGGCGGCTTGATAGTAATCATCAGTGTGATCGATGAAAGGGGCTGAACAGAGCGCTTGCGTCAGTCCCTGTAGCGCAGCGCCTCGACCACGATCTTGAATGCCGACGAATGTTCGCGGCGGTTGGGGTAGTAGAGATGGTAGCCCGCAAAAGGTTGGCACCAGTCATCGAGCACACGCTCAAGCGCCCCGGTTGCCAGCCCTTGCGCGACCATGTCTTCAGGCAGAAATGCCAGCCCGCACCCCGCGATTGCAGCCCGCAGGATCGGCAGGCTGCTGTTGAATGTCCATTGCCCCTCCACCCGCGCTTTGAGCTCGCGCCCTGCTTTTTCGAAGTCCCATTGCAGCAGGCTCCCGTGTGTGGGCAAACGCAAGTTGATGCAGTTATGGGCGGCGAGGTCGCCAGGCACCCGCGGTGCAGCGTGCTGGCTGAAGTACTCAGGGGCGCCCACCACGGCCATGCGTAATGGCGGGCCGATCGGAACCGCGATCATGTTCTTGCCCACCTGTTCTCCCAGGCGAACCCCAGCATCGAAACGTTGGGCAACGATGTCCGTCAGGGCGTAGTCCACCGTGATTTCGATGTGGATGTCCGGGTAGGCGGGAAGCACCTTCAGCAGCTTGGGCCAAAGGATATTGTTCGCGGCATGTTCCGAGGCAGAGATGCGCACCGTGCCTGCCGGGGTATCACGAAATTCGCTGACAGCCGCCAACTCGTGGTCGATTTCTTCGAAGCGAGGGGCCATGGCCAGGTACAACCGCTGGCCGGCTTCGGTGGTGGAAACACTGCGTGTGGTCCGCGTGAGCAACCTCACCCCAAGCCTGGCTTCCAAGGCCCGCATCGTGTGGCTCAGGGCAGACTGCGAGACGCCGAGCTGCGCGGCCGCGCGGGTGAAGCTGCCCTCGCGGGCAATGACCACGAATGCCTGCAGGTCGTTGAGGTTAGGGCGGGACATGGGTAAAGCCTCTCATCAGACACTTGAGATTATCCGATTCAGGCATGCCCCGCCTGGGCGTTGTGTAATCACAGGGTCTTGCCATAGAACGCCGAGAGTTTGCCAATGGCGGCATCCACATATTTGGGAACCCAGTAAGTCTCGATGTGGGTTGCACCCTCGATGATGAACAATTCCTTGTCGTGGGCGCCCGAGGCTTTGGCGAATGCGTCTTCTGTCATGTAGAGGCTATCGGCCTCGCTGCCCGCGATCATGAGCAATGGCTGGCCAATCAGGGCGATCTGGTCGGTGGCGTCGAAACGCATCAGGTCCAGCAGGCTGCTGGTGGTGTACTTGAACGTCGAGTTGGGGTGCGCGTGGGTTTTCCAGTAGTACTCATACCCTTGGCGGTACAGTTCAAACGGCAGCTTGGCGATCTGCTCGTCGCTGAGGTTGGCGTCACCTGAGTAGAGCACCGCTGCGCCGGCCGCTTCCTGCGCCCTTGCCTCGGAGGCCTGCTGCAGGCGTTGTTGAACGCTGTTCAGTTGCGAGTCGTTGTAGCCATTGCGGCGTACCCGGCCGGAGTTGAACATGCTTATCGTCGCCACCGACTTGAAGCGCTTGTCGGTTTGCGCCGCCGCCAGCGAGTAGCCACCGCCGCCGCAAATACCGAGCAGGCCCAGGCGCTTGCGGTCGACCCCGGCATACTGGCTGATGAAGTCTGCCATGCCGTGGATGTCTTCAATGCGGTACGCAGGTTTGTCGGTGCTGCGCGGTTGGCCGGCACTGGCGCCCTGATAGGCCGCATCGGCGGTAATGGTGATGTAGCCTTGCTCAGCCAGGCGCTGGGCGTAGAGGCCTGCGACCTGTTCTTTCACGCCACCATTCGGGTGTGCCACCACAACCGTCGGGTAGGCCTGTTTGGGGTCGTAGTTGGCGGGGATGTAGACGTTGGCCGCAATGTCCAGGCCATTCAGTTTGTAGGTGACCGGGTGGATGTTGACCTTGCCGGGTTCATTTTGCGTGATCGCACCGTCGTAGGCCAGGGTGAACGGGTTTTTCCGGTAGTCCGCGGCGCCGGCCTCGCCAGCGCCGATGCTGGCCATGGCGGCCATGAATGAGGCTTTCAGAAAGGTGTTACGCATGTGAGGTTTCCTGTGGCATGAGGTGCCATGGCGCAATGGGGTTTATTGGCCGGCCGGCGTCGACGCGCCTGCATATTCAGCGTCCGTGACGTGTTCTGCCCACGTGACGGCTTTGCCATCTTCGGCTTCGGCGATGGCAATGTGAGTCATGCCGTGGGTGGCGGTTGCCCCATGCCAGTGACGCACGTGGGCAGGGATCCATACGGTGTCGCCCGGGCGGATTTCCTGGCGAACACCACCTGCTTGCTGCACGTACCCGACGCCAGCGGTGACGATCAGCGTCTGGCCAAGCGGATGGGTGTGCCAGGCTGTGCGTGCCCCGGGTTCGAAGGTCACCGTGCCACCGCCAATGCGGGCGGGGGCGTCCCCTTTGAACAGGCCCTCAACGCGCACCGCGCCGGTGAAGTTTTCGGCAGCCCCCTGGATGGCACGCTGAGTACCGACGTTGCTGACGCGGATCTGCTGGTCAGGTTGCGCGCAGGCCTCGGTGGCCATCAACGACAAGGCCGTGAGTGGGGCGATCAGGTTTTTCATCTCAATGACTCCTTGCTAGCGCCCGACGCGAGCCTGAAGGGCCTCGGGGTAACGGTCGCCCTCGATGCGGATGTTCGACAGCGCCGCATCGATGGCCTGCAGGTCGGCTGCACTGAGGGTAATGCTCGCACCCCCAAGGTTTTCGTCCAGGCGGTGCAGCTTGGTGGTCCCCGGAATCGGCACTATCCAGGGGGCTTGGGCGAGCAACCAGGCGAGGGCGATCTGTGCTGGTGTGGCCGCTTTCTGTTCGGCGATTTCACGGATCAGCACCACCAGGCCCTGATTGGCCTGCAGTGCTTGCTGATTGAAGCGCGGCACGATGCTGCGAAAATCATCGCTGCCAAATGAAGCATCTGCTGCTACGGCACCGGTCAGGAAGCCTTTGCCCAGCGGACTGAACGGCACGAAGCCTATGCCCAGTTCCTTCAGGGTTGGCAGCAGCGCCTGTTCAGGCTCCCGCCACCACAGTGAATACTCACTCTGCACGGCCGTGACGGGCTGTACCGCATGGGCACGGCGGATGGTTTGCACGCCTGCCTCGCTGAGGCCGAAGTGCTTGACCTTGCCTTCCCAGACAAGCTCCTTCACCGTGCCGGCGACATCTTCAATGGGCACATCCGGGTCGACCCTGTGCTGGTAGAGCAAGTCGATGACGTCTGTCTGAAGGCGGCGCAATGACCCCTCCACTGCCTGGCGAATGTGCTCCGGGCGGCTGTTGAGGATCTGCTGCTTGTTGTCGGCACCGAAGGTGAAACCGAATTTGGTGGCGATCACCACTTTGTCACGAACAGGGGCCAAGGCTTGGCCCACCACCTGCTCGTTCAGATAAGGCCCATAGACCTCGGCAGTGTCAAAGAAGGTGACACCGCGGTCCACTGCCGCGCGGATCAGCGAAATGGCCTGTTTGGTATCCGTTGCAGGGCCATAGCCATGGCTCAGGCCCATGCAGCCCAGCCCAAGTGCTGATACGTGCAGCGAGCTGTTGCCGAGTGTTCGTGTTTGCATTTCACGTCTCCTGCCTGTGAGCGAAGCGCATCCGCTTGTGAGGAAAAAGGGGATCGAACGGCTATCCGCAGGAGGCCGTTCTGGTGTGAAAACACTAAGGGAGGAAGGGGAGATGCACTAGACGGCTAAATCGGCAAGCAGTGATGAGTACAGCTCATGAGTGATAGTGGGTACACGCTGCACGCCGGTGGTAGGATACCGCCCTGCGGCGTGCCCCCTGGCAGCGCACCGCGCCAGCAGATCGAGGCTGCTCTGGAACCTTCAACCGCACAAGGACGAACCCTGCATGACGCAACAACTGATCTACAACGTTGAAGGCGAAAGCCTGGTGCATAAGCAGGCGGTGGCCAGCGCCCGGAAAGCATTCAAGTTCTCCACCCGTTTGCTGCTCACGGGGGTGTTGTGGGCGGGCGTGACGGTGCAGGTGTTCGCCGCTGACGCCGCACTGCAAGCCGGTCAATACGACGCGCTGATGCTGGCGATCACGCCTGACCGGCAATTACAGGGTTATTACTCTGAAACGCTGGGTGGCGGGGTGACCCGACACTGCGCGTTCTACCTGCAAGGCCGGATCCAGGGTGAGGCGCCGGTGCCGGTTACGACCTGGAGCAGTGAAGCTTACCCCGGCAGCGTGACCGCGACGGCGGACGGCGTGGAGCTGACGGTGGAGAGAGGGCGTGAGCATGCGGGCTGCGTCAGCGTGTTGATGCCGGAAATTACCACTGGCCTGGCGTTGAGCCGCTATGCCAACAAACCTTGGATCGGGCTTGTCAGCATCACCGCTGACAAGGCGTACCTGCAAAAACACCCGGGCGACAAAGTGGCCAAGGGCCCGTACATCGTCAAGGGCGATGTGTTGGGTGTGCTGGCGTACCAGGCGGGATGGGCGCGGGTGGAGTTCATCAATGATGATGGCCGTTCCTTCACTGGCTGGGTCCGCGAGGATCAGTACAAGCGGCCCATGCTGCGCGAAGGCTTGGCCAGCGAGGAGGCTGGCGCTGGTCGGGCAGCAGTTGCTCCTTGAAACTACGGTGTATTAAGCGGGAGCTGAATGGTAGCTTTCGACCCGAAGCGGTCAGTTACTTCAATCCCGCCCTCCTGCCTTACCCGAACAGGTTTTCTCCCAGCTGTATTTCCACCACTGACCCAATGCTCACTGTTTGTCTGGCCATTTTCGCGTTTGTTCCAATTCTTGATGTGCGCGCTTCACCGCGAGCTGTGGTACGGCATCCGTCGCTCGCGCAACTACCTCAGCGGACGATAAATGAGGTGTGCAGGGGAATACTGAGACCACGCAGGTGGTCCCTGACAATGACATCCACGCTCCAGCTTCCCGACGGATCGTCAATGTCCGCCACGAATTTCATCGCAGCCGACGTTAGATAGACAAGTGTGGGGGCTGTGGTCAGCCTTGTTTTGAAGCAGGGGAGACCCTGCTCATACAGCGATCTGGAACCATCGGGCCTGGTCACCGTGAAATCGCAGCTCACATCCGTCATGCCGGTGCTGTCGAGCTTAGGGTTGGCCAAAAACGTCAGGATAAACAGCTCGCCATTTTTTGATACCTCGCTGGCCGTTTTGAAACGCGGGGTCGTACCTGGCGAGGTGTTCCACTTTTCATTCCAGTCGCTGTCAGAGGTGATGAAAAGTGAAGCGCTGAAGCCTTGCCTGGACTTCGCGTAATCAGTGTCGGGTAATAACCGCCCGTTGCCGTCCACCCATCCGCCCTGAGCGTAGACCGTTGTCGAGATGGGCATGCACGTGATGAGCACTGAGAGTAGGTATCTGTTCCAGCTGAACTCTGTGGTTAACATTGCTTGCCGTCCGATGGTTTGAATGCGTACTCACTGATAGACGATCAATTCTTTCATTTTTTCAGGCATCCGGTAGGTATTGCTAGGCGACGCTCCTGCGGATTTTGTTTTGGTTGCCTTGGGGAGATTCTACAAGGTCGGCTACGGGTCGAAAGCGGCCACTCGCGATTGGTAACTTACAGCTTGTCGCAGACACAAGACAGCCATGTGTTACGGCCATAAACAACTTGCGAAAGGAGCCATAGCCAATCAGCAGCTATGCTTGACCTGCTGCCGGAACTGATGGAGTAGGAGGCCTGCTATCCACCAGACCCGCGAAATCGTTATCAAGCCACAGGGGATCTGAAGTCAGGCCGCCCCATTGGGAATCCGCTATGACCTTAGTCGATCGCCTCAGATACTTGCGCGTTATTCTGGTTTTGGCTGGCCTCGCGTGCCTTGCGCTCTACCCACTCATGGTGTCATGGCCTTCCGGCTGGGCGTGGCACGTCGATCACTCGGACTACTCGATGATGATCGTTGGCATCTACGCGACACTTGGCGTGTTCCTGATCCTGGCAGCACGTGATCCATTGGCCAATTTGAGCCTGATCTGGTTCGTGGTGTGGTCCAGCGCCGTACATGGAGCAATCATGGCCGTTCAGGCCGTCAATCAGCCCGGGCGAATGGGGCACTTGGCAGGTGACGTGCCGGCGCTTTTCATCGTGGCGGTTGCCCTGGCCATCTTTACCCCCCGCGCCAAATCGGCCGCCCGGCCCAAGACAGATAACGGAACCTGACCTCGACAGCCTTCTCACGGCTGCCCCACGCAATGGGAGAAAACAATGAAGCTCTTTTACTCGCCAGGCGCCTGTTCACTCTCGCCGCACATCGTACTCAACGAGTTGGACCTGGCCTACACGGTCGAGAAAGTCGACCTCAAACACCACAAGACAGCCAGCGGCGTGGATTTCTATACGGTCAACGCCAAGGGCTGTGTGCCCGCCCTGCAACTGGATAATGGTGAAGTGCTCACAGAGGGGCCGGCCATTGTACAGTACCTCGCCGACCAGAAACCCCAGGCCAACCTGCTGCCCCCTGCGGGTTCGCTTGAGCGTTCGCGGGTGCAGGAATGGCTGAACTTCATTGGCACCGAGCTGCACAAAACCCTCGGCGCTTTGTTCAACCCAAGCATCAGCCCAGAAGCCAAGAGCAAAACCATCGACACGTTCGGCAAACGCCTGGGCTTGGTGGACAAGGCACTGCATGGCAAGGACTATCTGACCGGCAAGCAGTTCAGCGTGGCTGATGC
Source organism: Pseudomonas sp. PSKL.D1 (assembly GCF_028898945.1). Taxonomy (NCBI): domain Bacteria; kingdom Pseudomonadati; phylum Pseudomonadota; class Gammaproteobacteria; order Pseudomonadales; family Pseudomonadaceae; genus Pseudomonas; species Pseudomonas sp. PSKL.D1. The sequence continues at coordinate 3,343,241 of NZ_CP118607.1, read as the reverse complement.
CTACCTGTTTACCATCGTGAACTGGGCGCCCATGTTGGGTATTGACCTCTCGCCCTGGCCAACGGTGGCTGACTTCCAGAAACGCGTCGCCGGCCGTCCTGCAGTGCAGAAAACCCTGAAAGCCGAAGGATTGATCTGACTCCCCAGGCTCACATTTCCATCCTGTCAGGTCATGGGCCGACAGGGTCTCGACCGTCGCGAAACCGTGGCCCTGCGACAGTTTCAGACGACGCACAGGCATGCCCATGATGTGACCTGGCGTGCGGTCGAAATCAGCATGATCCAGGCTCTGCATGCCATAGGGCACGGGCATGGACGTCCTTGTAACAAGCCCGTGCCATCCTCCGCGTTGCCTGCTTCGCGGCGGTTCGACGCCTCGATAAACCCGCTCCCACAGTGTTCGCGTCAGCCTTGGAAAGTGAGCAAGAGCATTGCTTTGGCAACGTCAGCAACGGGTCGATTGCGGTCAGTCATGACCGTCTGCTTTCGACCCATAGCGGACCTTCGCATTTGACTGGAATCGTCGCTGTCCATGCGCCAATCCTATTAGCATTTCCACGTCTACACTCCTCACTGCTTATGGAGCCGGTGACTCGTCATTTCGAGTTCCCTTTTGACATGGTGCAAGCACAGGAGCTTTTTCTGAATGGCGACGAACCTCAACATCGTTCTAGGAAGTGTACTGGTGCTGCTGACCGCTTGCGCCTCAACTTCTCAACCCGACAGGAGCACCCCACTAGCCGAAAACGTGAAGGGTTCCGGCTTCATGCCTGAGGTTTACCCTTTGATGAAGGAGGGAGACAAAGGCGAGTCGTTGTTGGTCTACCGAAATCCTGAGTTTGCCTCCCCGGCTGTGTTTTCCCGCTTCAAGAAAATTTACCTGGACCCCGTCAAGCTTTATGCCGGACCAGATTCCAAGCTGCACGACGCTCCGCAGGTACAGAACGCCGCCATCGCCCAAGGGTTATACGATCAGTTGCGTGAGCAATTGGGGCACGACTACCAGATGGTCACCCAGGCCGGCCCCGACACCCTACAAGTATCTGTAGCGATCATCGACGCGCAGGAAGCCGACACGTCGGCGAAGGCAGCCTCCTATGTGCCCATTCCGCTGGGGCTGCCAGGTGCCAAGATTGCAGCCATGCAGACTATGCAGCATACCGCGGGTAAACCGCCTTTCGCCGGGCAGGTCACGGTCGAAGGTAAGGTGACTGACGCCAGCACCGGTAAATTAGTCGCCGCGATGATCGATCGCCGGGTAGGGGCGCGCAAGCCAATCATCGGTCTGTTCGAAAGTGGCACGTACGACTCCTGGAGCGACGTCACCGAAGCCGAGCGTTATTGGGCCGAGCAGGTGCGTTATCGCTTCTGTGTGCGTCGCGGACAGAGCAATTGCACTCAGGCTAGCGAATAGCGAGCCGGCCCTCTAGACATTTTAGCGAAGCCAAATGCAAAGGAGCCTCACATGCTCAAACGCTCTGGAGTTGCAGTGCTGCTTGCCTCGCTTGGCTATATAACGGCCTTCGCCACACATGCCGAGGACTCACTGGTCTCCGCAAACGGGGCCTACCCCGCGTCGGAGCTGAGCCGGGCGGTGGTCCAGCAGGATAATCAACAGCCCGCCATTCCTCGTGAAGCCCAGGACAAGGCCGCTGATGCGAAACTAGACGCGTTACTGAAGAAAACCGGCAAGCGGCCGAACATCGTCTGGCTGGTGGTGGATGATTTGGGCTTCGGCGATGTTGGCGGCCCTTGGGGTGGCGGCGCACATATCGGCGCGGCCACCCCTCACATCGATACCCTAGCCGTTAGTGGGCTAGCCATCACCTCGACCTACTCCCAGCCCACGTGTACGCCGACACGATCGGCGATGATGACTGGCCGTCTACCGGCCCGAACCGGCCTGATCCGACCGATCCTGGCTGGCGACAAGGTGATGAAGAACCCTTGGGAGGATGAACACAGCATTGCCGAGCTATTGTCCGGCGCTGGCTATCACACAATTCTGACGGGTAAATGGCACACCGGTGAACTGGAGGGCATGCGTCCATGGGAGGTGGGTTTTGACGAATTCAAGGGCTATTACGCCTCGCAAAAGGAGCTGACCCAGCAGTTTGACGGCAGGCGCTATCCGGATCTGGTGTACGACACTGAAAAGCTAGAGCGCTTCAAGAAGGTAGGGGGCAAGATCGATATGTACTACGGAGCCAAAGGCCAAGGTGAAAAGGTAGTGGAGAAAACCACTAGCATCGAACAGTTTGCCGAAGCGGATCAGACCCTGGCTGCTTTCACCATCGAACGTATCAATGCCTTGGCCAAGGGCGATAAACCGTTCTTCATCGCCCATAACTTCATGCGCGTACACGCCGACAACCACCCGAGCAAGGCGTTTGTTGGCAGCAGCGCCAGCAAGTATCCGTTCAAGGACAATGTCGTCGAAGTCGACGCGCTCGTCGGCCGCATCGTCGAGGCGTTGGACAAGGCGGGAGTGCTGGAGAACACCTTCATCTTCCTCACCTCCGACAACGGCCCGCAGATGGACAGCTGGCCCGACTCCGGCTTTACACCGTTCCGGGGCGCCAAGGGCTCGGCCTGGGAGGGTGGGGTCCGGGTGCCGGGGATCGCCTATTGGAAGAACATGATCGAGCCCCGGGAAAGTGCCGAGCTGTTCGACCTGATGGACCTATTCAACACCAGTCTGCGCTTCGCCGGTGCCGGTGACAAACTGCTCAAGGACCGCTATTACGACGGCATCGATCAGGCGTCCTTCCTGGTCGCCGATGACGGTCAGAGCAAGCGTGAGGCCGAATACATCTGGACAGGTGCAAACCTGGCGGCAGTACGGATGCGCGAATACAAGATCCACCTGAAGATGACGATGGAGCAGGCGGAGCACATGACCATCGACTATAGCACCACCGAGCAGATCGGACTTTCGCCCTGGTTGTTCAACCTTTACGTCGACCCGAAGGAGTCGATGCCGATGGGGCATCGGCTCAATCCGTGGCTGGCGTCCTTGCTGTCGGAGGCTCAGGCCCATCTGGCCACCTTCAAGAAGTACCCACCGAAGAAGATCGGCTTGTAGACAAGAGGCGCCCCTTCCTAGGAAGGGGCGCACTCTGCTCAGGGGTTGACGACCTCAATCGGCGGGAACTTGTAGCCGCCCCCCCGTACGGCTTCGCTTGGGCCATACATGCGCAGGACGATGTAGGCATCCTTTTCGGGAATCGGCAGGAAGTTTGGGTTGGAAGCATCACCCTTGGCGGCGAGTTCGATGGTGTAGTTGCCATCGGCATCCGGCTTCAAGGTCCGATCACCACGACTGTGACGATTGAGGTCGTTGTGCGCCATGAAGCGGTTGTCGCTGCCATAAACGGTGAACGACCAAAACTCGCTGACCTGCGGTGCCTTGAAGTGCAAGCGATAGGTCTTGCCGTTCGAGCCATTGATCGGCTTGCCATCAGCGGCCTTTGCCGTTTGCAGATAGATTGTTTCATCCGGCGGCAGGCCCCACTGGCCCAGGTAGGTGCCCGAAGCAAACAGATCACGTGGACCGTCGCCCAGTTGTTTGCGGGTTCCGAGGGACTTGTCGCCACTGGTTAGTGTGGGTGCCAGTTCCTTGATGTGCTTCATGCCGAGTTCTTCACCCTTACTGGCAGCCGCGAGTTGATCTTTGGTGAAGTCTTCCTTGCACGGTTCGATGCCGACTGTCTTGTACTGGTCCAGCCATTTCTTGTCGGCCTTGCCCATGCTGCCGTCACACAGCACGAAGTTCACACGCTGCAACCAGTTGGTTTTGGTTGGGTCCAGGTAAGTGCGTTGCTTGGCTTTGGGGCCGGCCACACCAAGGTAGGCGGAAAGCGTGCGTACGTTCCAGTCGTCCATGTAGTTCAGGGCTTTCTTTTCGTCCTCTGGGCCAGTGGCCATAATCCGGCCCATCAGCTTGACCAGGTTGGAATCGACGCGAATCACCTCGGTGACACTACCTGGCACTTCGCCTTTCCAGTCCTGCGAGGCGAACATGAAGTGGCCGCCTTTGCCGCCACGACCCCGTGAACCGATCATCGAGGTGGTGTAGTGGCCCATGTCCATGGTGTGCAGGATCCAGTAACGGCCTTTGTCCATGTCCGGCACACTAACGATAACCGGTTCGGCGGCGACGTCGAGCCAACCCATCAGGTGCAGGGTGTCGTTGTTGATGGTGGGATGATCGGTGTAGGTATCGTCAGCCAGGTGGCGGATATTCTGGAAGCGGTTGAGCGGCGTGTCGGTCTTGACCGCTGTTTCGTAGAAGAATTTGTAGGCTTCATCGATGGAATAGCCATAGATGTAGGCGTCTTCCGCCAGCTTGTCGGGGATCTGTGCGAAGGCCGGCACGGCAAGCGAAAACAGGGCTGCTCCAAGCACAATGGGTTTCATCAAGTCTCCTTGGGCCGGCGGGCCAACCCCTGTCGTTTGGTTTTTGAAGGATGCAAGCAGTATTCAGAGATTTACCCGTTCGAAGTCGGGCAACTTGAAGGTCTTGTTGTTGAGCGCTTCGGTGGGACCATAGAAGCGCATGGCTGGCAACGGGCGCTTGCCGGAGGTGGGAATCCAGTTGGTTTCCTCGCCTTGCGGGGCCATTGGCCCGACATAGATCGTCACGCCGCCATCGGTATTCTTCTTCATCTTGTCGACATCGAACGACGACAGCGTGGTGCGGTTGTTGTTGCTGTAAATGAACGAGAAAGTGGCGCGGTCATATACCGTCAGCGCCCAGAATTGCTTGACCGGCATGTCCTTGGGCACGTCGAGCTTGTAGAGCTGGCCGGCTTCCAGCGGTTTGCCGTCCTTATCAGCCATCGCCATCTGGTACGACGTCGCCGGCGAGGCACTGAGAACCTTAGGCATATAGGTACACCAGAAGTACTCCGCTGCTCGTTCGAGCAAGTCGATGCGATCTTCGTAGATGAACGTGAACGTGTGGTTGGCATCAGGCTGCAACAGCGAGACGTAGTGCCGATCCGGCCAGTACACGCGCTTGGACATCTCGGTGTCGAACCATTGCTGGAGGAAGAACCAGGCATCGATCGCGGCCTGGTGCATGGCCTTCTTGGCGGTTTCGTCCGGTGCGAAAGGTTTGCCTTTGACGATGCCTAGCGACGACAGCATGCCCATCATGACCTTGTCGTATTCGCGCACTGGCTCCACGCTCATGATCGCGTGCATGTCTTCGAAGTGGCGTTCATCATAAAACGGCAGCGTCGGATAGCGCTCATGGGCAGGGTCGATGAACTTTTGCTGCGGTGGCGACTTGGCTTCAGCCAGGTAGTACATGCGCAGGCGCTTGGCGTATTCGTAGGCGTCCTTGGCTGTCTTGCCTGCGGACGGCACCGAGCGAAACGCCAGGGCGATACGGTAATTGGGCGAGGCCACGTGGATATAGCCCTTGGGAACGTTACCTTTGTAATCAGGTGCAGTGAACAAGTACTTGCCACCTTTGCCTTTGTCGAGCCCTGCCGGGCCTACGTCGGCGATCGTCAGTTGCCAGGCATCCACCACCTGGCCATACAGGCTGCCGTCCGCAGAAGCTGCTGGGATTTCCAGCACCACAGGACCTTTGCGCAGATCCGTGTAAGCCGCGATGTAAGGCGTGGTGCTATTGGCAGTAATGGCTTCAAGTTGTGGAGTAGCCGTTGACGAATAGGCAATGATGTCATTGTCTTTGTAGCCAAGATCCTTTTCGGCAGCACGGCGGAAGGAGTAGATGGCAATCGCTGGCATGTTCCACAGGATGGCTTCGAACGCACGCTGGTACTTGATCTGGTAGTCGAAGTCCTTAACCGAAGGGCTGGTCCCCGCTGGGGGTTGCCCGCCCAAGGGTTCGGTAGCTGCCTGCGCGGTTAAGACAGTACAAGCGGCAATCGCTGTGGCTAGCAGGCAAGGCTTCAGACAGGTGGCCATCCGAGTCATCAATCCCACAATGGCTGCCATGAAAACCTCCTTTGTGCAAGAGACTGTCGGTAGCCCGCTGCTTTGCAGCATGGCTGCCCTCATCGAACTTGAAGCAGTGTAGGTGAGGTTTTCTGGACAACCGGGTAAATGCTTACATTTTGCGCCCATTCTTTAATTCCACGGCGGTGGCACGGGTTGCATCGAAGTGCATGGGTGAACGCCGAGCGTTGCACTCAGCATTCGTTTGGCAAGCAATCATTGTCTACACTGGCGCAGGATCAGGAACCTGCAAATTCACCAGCTGACAGGTAAGCCTATGCGACAGGTGCGTTACTCACACTGGATGTTCATAGTCATCTCATCTGGTGTGGGAGGTGCCCAGGCAGAAGACTCCGCCGAACTGGCCAAGGCTGCACTAAACCCCGTGGCGGCCATGTACAGCCTTCCCGTGCAGTACAACTGGGATCAGAAGATGGGGGCGACGGGTGACGGCATGCACAGCGTCACCAACATCCAGCCGGTGCTGCCGTTCACATTGAACGAAGACTGGAACCTGATTTCACGTACTATCTTGCCTGTCATCGACCAGCACGGGCTGGCCCCCGACGGCGCTGCGGACAAGTCAGGTGCAGGGGATATCACACAAAGCTTTTTCTTTTCCCCCAGCAAACCCACCGACAGCGGATGGATCCTCGGAGCAGGTCCAGCCTTGTTGATTCCGACCGCCAGTGACGAACTACTCGGTAATAAACAATGGGGTTTGGGCCCGACTGCGGTAGCGCTCAAGCAGTCAAATGGTTGGACCCGAGGGGTGCTCGCCAACCATATCTGGGGCTTGGATGGCAGCCCGCCGGATGGCAAGGAAAAGGTCAATCAGACATTCCTGCAACCCTTCCTGTCGTACACCACCAAGTCGCTCACCACCTACGGCATCAACACGGAATCGACCTATGACTGGCAAGCGCGCGAGTGGTCGGTCCCCATCAACCTGACCATCACCCAACTGCTCAAGATAAATGGCCAACCCCTGACCATCCAAGCGGGCCCGAGGTACTGGCTGGACAGATCAGGCGATGGCCCCCAAGGCTGGGGATTCCGCGCGGCAGTGACGTTGCTGTTCCCTCGCTGACAGGCTTCCATTCAACCGACGCATATCAGCCCTTCGTGAGGAATGTGAAGCCCCAGACTTCGTCTGCCCCTATCAGCGAACGTCTGCTATGGGTCGAAAGCGGTCATTCGCGACTAGCTGCTATCGACCCATTGCTGCCATTCAGGCCAGGCAGTGAATGTCATCCTCTACGCTATTCGCTGATCGGCCAAGCATAGGTATTGATGCAACTGCTCTCCAAGAACCTCGAACACCTGAGCGATCCTGTTAACTTTGCGCAGGTCATTGTGCATTGCGATCCATACGTCTACCTCAAAGCCAAAGTCGTGTGGCAGCACATGTACCAGGCCGTGCGATTTTGCTACTTGTGTCGGGCAGAGTCCAAAGCCTAAGCCCGCTTTCAGAGCGGCCAGTTGAGCAAGGTGATGATCAGAGGCGATGGCGAAATGCTGGTCGGCACCGCACAGACCGGCGTCGACCAACCGACGCAAATCTGCTGAGCGCCTGTCCGGCCCGATCAGCGGCCGTTGGCGTAGCGAAAGCAGGGAGGTTGCATTACCGTAGCGCTGCAGGCACCCAGCACTGGCATGGATGCCAATTTGCAAACTGCCGACACGCCGCACTGTAATATCAGCTTCAGTGGGCCGTATCAGCCGCACCGCAATATCCGATTGCAGCCTGGCGATGTCCTCAAGGGCATCGCTTATGCTCAACTCAAGTTTGAGCCCCGGATGTTCGTAATGGAAAGCGCGCAGCAGATCGGGAAGTACCTCGACGCCAAGCAACTCGCCACAGGTCAGCCGAATCGTACCGTGATCCATTGACGTTTCAGCGCTGGCCATGCGATTGAAGGTTTGCGCGGCCAGATCCATGGCCTCCACATGTTCGATCAGGCGCTGCGCTCCACCCGTTGGCGTAAGGCCTGAAGATGTGCGGGTGAACAGCTTCACACCGAGAGTATGTTCAAGATGGTCGAGGCGCCGGCGCGCAGTGGCCTGGGCGATACCAAGTAAGTTCGCTGCCCCGCTCAGGCTGCCAGAGCGCAGCACGGCCAGAAATACACGCTGGCTTTCCCATTCAATGCCACTCATACATTCTTGACCAACTGTTGCTCCTGATTTGCTCTTCTGCCCGAACCTGTGAAAAAGGGATCATACGCCCTCATTTTTTCGGTCATCATTGTAAGGAACCAACGCATGAGAATCACCGGTCAGTGCCGATGTGGGCAAGTTACCATTGAGATCGCGGCGCCGCGATTGCCGCCACTGTATGCCTGCCACTGTTTGAACTGCCAGCGCTGGAGCGGCAGTGCGTTTGGTCTGCATATGCTGAGCGCGGCGTCGGCTGTTCAGGTGTCTGGCGAAACGGCGATCTTCAGGCATGAACACCAGGGGCAAACGTCTACCCAACATGCCTGTGGTATATGTCATACCCGCCTGTTCAACGAGACCACGGCAGCGCCCGGCATGCGGGTGGTACGAGCCGGCATCCTGGAAGGTGCTGAGCGTTTCGAGCCGATTGCGCATATCTGGACACGGCGCAAGCAGCCTTGGCTGGTGCTGCCGGGGACTATCGCACAGTGGCAGGAGAGCCCGACGCCCGAAGCATTCGCCGCCGCACTAGGGTAAAAGTGCCTGCACCTTCATCAGTGAAAGTGTGGCTCGTCGAACGGTAAATTGTCAGGGTACAGGCGATCAATTGGCTCTTCTTATCGCGCACTCTCTGGCGATCGCTGCCCATGTCTCTTTGTCGGGCTTTAGATCCGGATACGTTTGAACGGCCACATCAACAGTCGCCTCCAGTACGCCTGCCATTGCATGACCCACAGCCCTCTTGAGTTCGGCGTGACTGGCTGCTGGTGAGTGCAGCAGCGCTCGTTTCAGTGCGTCGTTAAGCGCCGCGGTGGCATCGATGCCACCATCGAGAAGGGCTTTTGCAGCGCCAGGGGAGAGGTTCAATTTTCTTCATCCGCGTTGTATGGCTTGGATGGGCTAGACGTGTAAACAGTACTTTTTTCCAGCGGCATTGATAGCGGTTGGCTGCAGCTAACGCAGTTCCAGGCTGAAAGCTGCTGACCAACGCCATGGCTCCCGATTGCTGGCAGCGCATCAGTGATGCCACAATGCCGCGCCACGCCTTGCACGCCAAACGATAAGCGCGATACACGGACCACCCACTATGCCCAGCCTCCGTAGCTGCTCCAACACGCCAAGACGTCTGTCGGGTCGGTTGCGTCGACTGCTGTGTTTCGTGCTGTTCTCGGTTCCCGCTGCGTGGGCGACCCCGGTCACCCAACAGAATGGCGCGCTACAGGTGATAGATGTACAGCTGCGCTGGAAACATCAGTTTCAGTTCGCGGGCTATTACGCTGCCATCGCACAGGGCTACTACCGCGAAGAAGGGTTGGAGGTGCGGTTACACGAAGGCGGCCCTAATATTACGCCGGTCGAAGAAGTGCTGTCCGGGCGCGCCCAGTATGGCGAGGCCAACAGCGAACTGCTTCATGCACGGTTGAATGGAAAGCCTCTGGTCGCGCTTGCGGTGATTTTTCAGCATTCTCCGTCTGTGCTTCTGGCTCGCAGTGACCAACAGGTTCGTACCGCGCACGATCTGATCGACAAGCCAGTAATGTTGATGGATGCACAAACCGATGCCGATTTTCTGGCGATGTTCCGCAGCGAAGGTATACCCCTCGAAAAACTGCAACTGCTGCCCAGCAGTTATCAGGTTGAGGACTTGGCCAACGGCAAAGTGACGGCCTTCAACTCGTACTCGACCAACGAGCCCTTCTATCTGCAACAGCGCGGTGTAGAGTACAACGTTATCTCGCCTGTCACTTACGGCATCGACTTCTACAGCGACATCCTGTTCACCACGCAAGCCGAGATTGATGAGCATCCTCAACGTGTCGAGGCTTTGCGCCGTGCCACGCTGCGTGGCTGGCGCTACGCGATGGATAACCCCGATAAAATCATCGACCTGCTGCTCGATCAGTATTCGGTGGAGAAAACCCGCGCACACCTGGAGTTCGAAGCTCAAGCCATGCGTCCACTGGTGCAATCGGACTTGATCGAGATCGGTCATATGAACCCGGGGCGCTGGCAACGTATGGCTGAAACCTTCCTCGAACTGGGCATGGTCAACAGCATCGATGGCCTGGAAAACTTCATTTACGACCCCAACCCGCCACAACTCGTCGAGCGGCTGCGCAAGACGATAGTGTTGATCAGTATTGGCGGTGTGCTGGTGCTGATGTTCACGCTGGTGCTGTTGAATACCCAGCGCCACCTGCGCAACGAGATCAAGTTACGCAAACTCGCGGAAGAGGAAGTGCGCAAGCTGGCCTTCTATGACAGCCTCAGTGGCTTGCCCAATCGCAATAGTTTTATTCCCTTCGTCAGTCAGAAGCTGCTCGGCGCCAAGCGTCGGGGCGAGCATTTGGCCCTGTGCTACATCGACTTGAATAACTTCAAGCAGATCAATGATTGTTTTGGGCACCAGGCGGGCGATGCGGTCCTGGTCCATGTAGCCTCGGCCATCAAAGCCCATATTCGCGACTTCGAAATCGCCGCGCGCATGGGCGGCGATGAATTTGTCCTGCTGCTCGACGGCGCGCATCACAAACACGATATTGAGCGCATCACCCAGGCGATTTGCAAGGCTGTCGAGCTGCCCATGCCGTGGAAAGACAACCAGATCACGGTCAGTGCCAGCCTTGGTGTGGCGTGGTACCCGGAAGATGGCGAACTCCTCGACGAACTGATGTTCAAGGCCGATAGCGCCATGTTCCAAAGCAAAGCCAGTAACGCCGCGCAGGCCTGAGCTTTTACGCGCTGTTCTCCGGAAAAGACGCTGATGACGGCGAAGAGCGTGTGCTCTGCGGCTGTCCTTGGCCCAGGTGAGGTTTGGCCGGCGCTAGTGCGGCAGTTTCGCGATCACCTTGATCTCAAAGTCGAAGCCGGACAGCCAGGTCACGCCGATGGCAGTTACCGTGGGGTAGGGCGCTTGGCCCCAGTACTCGGCTGCCACCTCCCAAATGGTCTCGAATTTTGCGTCGGGGTCGACCATGAAGATGGTCGTATCAACCACATCCTCGAAACTACTGCCGGCCCCGGCCAGGATCGCGTTGAGGTTGGCGAAGGCCAAGCGCACCTGTGCCGAAAGGTCCGGCTCGGCCGTGCCATCCTTGCGGCTGCCTACCTGGCCGGATACAAACAGAAAACCGTTGGAGCGAATGGCCGGCGAGTAGCGGTGCAGTTCGTACAACGCATGGCGGTCAGATGGGAAAACGACATCACGTTTGCTGGACATTGCATACCTCATGCGGGGCCTTCGCGGCCCGGTGTGTTTACGGTGAGGCCACTATAAGAACGGCCACCGGCTTGAATAAACGGGCAGTACTGGTCATGACTGTTTGTATAATCCAAACAATCCGGGCACGAGAGGGGCGTGAAATGGACCGCTTCGATGCAATGCAGGCCTTTGCCCGCGTGGTGGAAACCGGCAGCTTCACCAAGGCTGCAACCACCTTGCACATGAGCAAGACCACCGTGACACAGCTCGTTCAGCAGCTGGAAGCGAGGCTGCGCGTGCGCCTGCTCAACCGCACCACACGCAAGGTCAACGTCACCGCTGACGGTGCGGCTTACTACGAGCGTGTGGTCCGGCTGCTGGGCGACATGGATGATGCCGAGACCAGCTTGTCGAGCGCGTCGCTGACACCGCGCGGGCGGCTGCGGGTGGATGTGCCCAGCCCGCTGGCGCGAATGCTGCTGATACCGGCCTTGCCGAGGTTTTTTGCGCGATACCCAGAAATTCAGCTGACCTTGGGCGTGAGTGATCGCATCGTTGACATCATTGGCGAAAACATCGACTGCGTGGTGCGCGGCGGCGAAATCACCGATCAGTCCCTGGTGGCAAGGCATGTGGGCGATCTGAAGCTCGGCATTTATGCCACGCCCGGCTATTTGCAGCGCTTCGGTACGCCGGTGCATCCGCATGAACTGGAGCAGAGCCGACACCACACCGTCGGCTTCCTCTGGTTTCGCACAGGCAAAACCTTGCCCTATGCGATGCAGCGGGGTGAGGAGCGCATCGAGCTGCAGAGCCGCCCGCAACTGACGGTCGATGACGGCAATGCGTACCTTGCTGCCGGCCTGGCTGGCCTGGGCGTGCTGTGGCTACCGCAGTACATGGCCAAACCGCACCTGGCCAGTGGCGAGCTGGTGCCGTTGTTTGAAGACTGGCACATGTCGCCCATGCCGATGTACCTGGCATTCCCGCCGAATCGCCATGTCAGCGCGAAGGTGCGGGTGTTTATCGACTGGATTATCGAATTGATGGGTGAGCATGCGCCGCTGGCTGGGTAGCGGTGTACGCCCATCGCGGGTGCGTTATGGGGGAGTAGCCCTTCGAGGCCAACCCTCTGGAACTCCCGCCGGGTGCTCAGCATCACGTTCCGCGGTTTACCGCATTGCCTATTCCCGAACCCGGCGCTGGGACGCCGGGTGTTTGGCAAAGGAAGGGTTACAGGCGGCTCTGAAAGAAATCAGCCAGCACAGTGGCGGCTTCATTTACGTAGGGCTGCTTGTCGTAGAGCGACATGTGGTTCGCCCCCTCGATGAGGTGCATGTGTTTGTCGCTGCTGGCCGCTCGGACCAGGAGATCATCACTCATCCATTTGCTACCTGCCTGGGTGCCCGCCACGATCTGCAAGGGCTGAGTCAGGAAGGCCTCGGCTTTGTTGTAGGCGTCGTAGGTGATGATCTGCGACAGGCTGCGCGCGGTCATGAAGCCTGGTGCATTGGGGTGTTGGGCGCGAGGGGTGTGGTAATACTCCCAAGCTTCGCGCAGTTCTTCGTTCGGTGCATCTTCTTCGCGCATCGGCGCCAAAGGCAGGGTCGCCAGCCCAGCGCCCTTGGCGTCGCTGCTACGCGCCTGTGAGCCATGCTCGATGTACGGCAGGGCATCAGCATCCTTGACGGTGTTCTCCCAGCCATTGCGGAACATTTGGCCGATGTTAACGGCGCTCACCGTGCCAACGGCCTTGATGCGTCGGTCGTTGATTGCGGCATTGGCGGTATAGCCCGCGCCGGCGCAGATGCCCATAGCACCGATACGGGCCGGGTTGACGTAGGGAAGCGTGGTCAGGTAGTCGACCACTGCGCTGATGTCTTCGGTACGCACATGGGGGTTTTCCAGCTGGCGCGGCAGGCCGGTACTCTCGCCTTGGTAGGAGGCATCGAAAGCGATGGCCAGCAGCCCCTGTTCAGCCAGCTTCTGCGCATAGAGGCCAGCAGCCTGCTCCTTCACACCACCGCCCGGATGGGCGACGACGATGGCCGGGTACTGTTTGCCGGCATCAAAGCCAGCCGGTTGATGAATGACGGCGGCGAGCGTGATGCCGTGGCCGTTGAGGGTGTGGATGGTGACGTTATGCATGGTCCTGGCTCCGAAGTTGAGCGTCTGTTTGTTGCTCGATGAATTCATGGTAGGCCAAGGCTTGTCATTGAAAAATATGCAATACTCGACATCAGTCGTCAGCAAAACTGAACAATATGTCGATCAATCCGTCACTGCTTCCGGCCCTGGCCTGGTTCGTCCACATCGCTCGCCACCGCAGCTTTACCAAGGCTGCGATCGAGATGGAGATGTCCCGTGCAGCGCTGTCGCAGCACCTCAAGGGCTTGGAGCAACAGCTCAGCGTGCGCCTGCTGCATCGCACCACCCGTGACATGTCGCTGACCGAAGAAGGCCAGCGCCTCTATGACGCCTTGGCCCCGGCGCTGAAGATAATCGACCTGGCGGTAACTGAACTGGGTGAGGCGCAGTCCTCGCCGACCGGGCTGATCCGGGTGAATGCCTCTCGCATCGCTGCGCGAAACTTGCTGGAACCGCACCTCGGCGAATTTCTCGCCCGCTTTCCGGGATTGCGCCTGGAGATGGTGCTTAACGACGGCTTCGCCAACATCATCGCCGACGGTGCCGATGTGGGGATTCGCCTGGGTGACAGTCTGGACGAGCATATGGTGGCGGTCCCGATCACCCCGCGCATCGAGATGGCGATAGTCGGTTCACCCGCCTATTTCAAGCGCCACGGCATTCCGCAGAGCCCGGCCGAGCTGAACCAGCACGACTGCCTGGCGTATCGCTTCACCAGCAGCGGCACACTGGACCGCTGGTCATTCACGGCACCGGACGGGGATGGCCATACCCAGGTGTTCGAGCCTCGGGGCAGCGTGGTATTCAACGATGACGAGAGCATGCTCAAGGCGGCCATCCAGGGCGTTGGCCTGGTTAAATACTTGGATATCTGTGTGCGCGAGCAACTGGCGTCCGGTGAGCTGGTGCGGGTGCTACAGCCTTGGTGCCCGTCTTTCCCCGGCTTCTATCTCTACGCCCCTACACGTGCGCAAATGCCGGCCAAGGTGCGGGCACTGATCGACTTTCTGTTAGAGAAGCGATCTCTGCTGGGCTGACATTGTGGTCGCAGAAATGAAGGAACGAGTGACTGCTTCTGGCCGATTGCGGCCCGTCACGCAGAACAGAAACCGGCGATAAACGGATACTTCTATCGACGCCCACGCAGCGGTAAACAATCAGGAAGCGCTAAGGACGACTACGCCGTACACACAGGGTTCATCGCTGTCATTGATGAAACGACAGTCCATGGGCGGGCCCAGTTCCAGGCAGTCACCTTCGCTCATTCTGTGCTGCACATTGCCTTCTGCAAAAACCAGCTCGCCCTTAATCACCCATATCAGTTGCCGTGAAAATGCATAGGCTGAAGCCGGCATCGGCACTTGCTTGCCAGCCGGTAGCGTAACTTGAACGAGATCCAGCGGCATGTCGGAGCGGGGAGATACATGCCTGCGCTCATATCCGGTATCGGGGTCAATCCAGAGCGGTTGATCTGCTACTCGGAGCAGCCTCCCCTGGCGCAGCTCAGCACGGGCAACAAGGGTAGACATGCTCAAACCGAAGGCGCCAGATAGCTTGCCCAAAAGGTTAGCGGTGGGGCTGCTCTCTCCACGCTCGATCTTGTAGATCATTGCCCGTGAAACTCCGGCTTTAGCGGCCAAGTCTGTCAAAGACCAACCTCGGCTTTCTCGCTCGATCCTGATCCGAGCGCCAATTTGCAGGTCAATTTCGTTATTCATCAGTGATTATCGCTTGGGTGTCGTGGCCTCATCAGTGGAGGAGGTTTTCGTACTACTATAGTAATACGTCACTTTTGGCGCTTCCAGCCTCGAAATGGTTTCTAACCCCCCATCTAATGCCTATATCTAGAGGGTTTAGGCAAAAATCTCGATCCTTTCTGACGCAGCGAGCGATAACATATTGCCTTATCGTTCACTATGATGGATATTCAATCCACTATAGTGACGAGGCCGCGAAGAGGTTCCCATGAAAATTATTAATGCCACAGGCGACCACATCGCAGGGATCACAGCCATTTACAACGATGCTGTTGAGAACTCTACCGCCATCTGGAATGACGCGAAGGTCGATACCAACAACCGCCGAGCCTGGCTTGCTGATAGGGCGCGAGCGGGCTACCCGGTACTGGTCGCTATTGATACCGGGAACAATGTCCTGGGATACGCCTCCTTTGGCGATTGGAGAGCGTGGGATGGCTACCGGCACACCGTGGAGCATTCCATCTATGTTCGTGCGGATCAGCGGGGCAATGGCATAGGCAAGCACCTGCTTTCGGCGCTTGTAGACCGGGCGCGCAGCATCGGTAAGCACGTAATGGTGGCAGGCATCGAGGCGGAAAACCTCGCTTCGATTCGTCTGCATGAGCGGCTTGGGTTCGAGCATGCGGGTAAATTGAGAGAGGTCGGAGTGAAGTTTGGGACGTGGTTGGATCTGACTTTCCTCCAGTTGAAGCTTGACGCTCGTTCTGCTGAGTAACCTCCGACTCAAAGCAACAAACCTGAGGGCCACGTCGTGTTGAGAAGCAGAGATAGCGTGCTGCAAACCGGGGAGCAGACATGGCTGTGGTTAGCTGCAACGATCTTCAGCTTGATCGCTTTCGCAGCAAACTCTGTCTTGTGCCGCCTGGCGCTACGGAGTGGCGATATCGACCCTGATTCCTTCACCACAATTCGCTTGCTCGCAGGTGCACTCGCTCTACTACCACTCTGCCTGAAACCACTGAAGTCAAGATCGCCCAGTGGCACCTGGCGAGGTGGCTTCCATCTCTTTGTCTACGCGTACCTCTTCTCGCTGGCCTATGTGCAATTAGCTGCCGGCGTTGGTGCATTGATTTTGTTTGGCGCCGTGCAAATCACTATGTTCGCCCTGGGCATGAAGAGTGGGGAGAAGCTTCAACTGCGGGTAGTAATGGGAATGCTAGTGGCGTTCTCTGGTCTGATCGTTCTGCTGGCTCCAGGTGGCAGTGCGCCGCCCCTCACAAGCGCGCTATTCATGGCAGCCGCGGGCATAGCCTGGGGATGCTATTGCGTGCTTGGAAAACGTTCAGAAAGCCCGGCTCGCGACACAGCAGGAAACTTCTTGCGCAGCCTCCCACTGATGGGGATCGTCGCGGTCATAAGTCTTTCGCGGGCAAATCTACAAATCACTCCGACGGGGGTAATTTATGCTGCCGCATCAGGAGCGCTTGCGTCCGGGGCAGGCTACGTCGTGTGGTACGCGGTCGTGAAACGACTTCGCGCTCAAACAGCCGCAACCCTTCAGTTAAGCGTTCCAGTGCTTGCATCCGCTACGGGGGTGATATTGCTTAACGAGCCGCTTTCGGCACGCATGGTGACCGCATCCCTGATAGTGCTGGGAGGAATTGCATTGGCTTTGGTTGGCGCGAAACGATGAGCTGAGTGAGAGCCCATTGTCAGTGTCCGCTATGGGGGGGCGTTAGGGGCCGTTTGCAACTGATCGTTTTCGACCCATAGCGGACGTTCTGGTGTTCAGCTGAGGTCAGTGTTGAGGCGTGCAGGTGTTCGTCTCGGCATTAGCATTGTCTATTAGATCGAGCGCCGCCCGCGCGGCGCATCGCGGATGAATCCGCTCCTACAGTTGTTGCAACGTGGCCATACCTGATAGGCCACGGTTATCAGCTTGGTGTGCATGGCGCAAACTCACGGCGGGCACTCCCGGCGCCCCGTATGACTCACGGGGTGCACGAAGGCAAGCAGCCATGGCCTGACAGGTTTGGCACGTTGCAACAACTGTAGGAGCGGATTAATCCGCGATGCGCCGCGCGGGCGGCGCTCGATCTGACAGGCGCAGGCGATGTCACAGTGAACATTCCAGGCATTACACAAACGCGATGCAGCTGAACGATTGCAATGGGTCGAAAGCGGCCATTCACTACCTGCCTGTAGGCAGGCTCGAAAACGGTCACACATGAGTGACCGTTTCCGGCCTATAACCAACGTCAGCTTGCGCCACGCTCGCTGAGCCATTCACAGCGGATCTTTCCACACTGCAACCAAACTAGAACTCAGGCGTGTATTTCACACTGAACATCACGTTGCGCGGGTCCCCATAATAGTTGTTGTAGTCAATGGTGTTGTAAGCCGGCACGTAATACTTCTTGTCCAGCAGGTTGTTCAGGTTCGCCGCCACGGTGATTTCGTCGCTGACCTTGTACGCCACCCGCGCATCCCACACCGCATAGCCCGGCAGGTCGAACACGTGGTCATAGGAAGTAGTGCCGGTGACCGCCGTGGTCCCCAGGCCCACCGAGGTGCGGCTCAAGTCACCCGGCAAGGTGTAGTCGGCCCACAGTTTGAACTGATGCTTTGGCGTCCAGGTGCTGTACACCTTGTCCTTGTAGTCCCCGTCTTCCAAATAACGCGTGGTGTTGTAGACGTAGCCGGCCATCACCTGCAGGCCACGCATGACCTCGCCGCTGACCTGCGCCTCCAGGCCCTGGCTGCGCACCTTGCCCGAGGCCTTGGAGCAATACCAGCCATCGCAGTCCATCGGGCCGCTGCGGTCGAGCACGGCATGGTGCTCCTGGTCATAGCGGAACAGCGCGACCGATGTGTTCAGCGCTCCGTCGAACAGCTCGCCTTTCACGCCCAGCTCGTAGTTGCTGCCGATGATCGGCTCGACCACCGAGCCCGACGTCGTGCGCGCGGTCTGTGGCTGGAATACGTCGGTGTAGCTGGCGTAGACCGACCACTGCTTGTCCAGCGCATACACCAGCCCTGCATAGGGCGACACCTTGCCGTTGCTGCTGGTGGTGGACTCGCCGTAACCGCTGTGGTCAAAGAATTCGGCAGCGTAGCTGTAGTCGTACCAGCTGGTGCGAGCGCCGAGAATCAGCTTCAACGGGTCGGTCAGGTTGATCGACCAGCGCGTATAGAAGCCCTTCTGCTCCACCTCGTATTCGGTCAGTTGGCCACGGCCGCGACTGGCCAGATCGTAGATGGTCGGCATCGGTCGATGGTGATCGACATTGGACGAGTCCGCGCCGAAGGTGGGTGCCCGCGCCCAGCGGTCATCGGTGTTGATGCGGGAGTAGTTGGCGCCTAGCAGGAAAGTCTGCTCGAAGCCGAAACCGGTGAAGCTGCCATCCAGGTAAAGGTCCAGGCCCTTGCTGTGGGTGGTGAAATCGGTGCTCCAGTCGATGTAGGTGTTATCGGTGGAGCCGTTGGCTGGCAGGGCATCCCATAGCGCCTGGTAGGTGGCACCATTGTGTTCGCTCATATACACGCCGGCAGCCTTGAGCCGCCAATCGTTATTCAGCCGATAAGTGGCATCCAGAAACACGCTGGTCTGGTCATTGTCGGCACGGTTCCAATCGGCGCCAACATAAGTCGAGCGTGACCAGTCCGGGTTGCCTCCATCGGCGTAACGCGGCAAGCCAAGCATGGCCGGGCGTGAGTGACCCTTCTGGTTGGCCACGCCCAGGCCAACGGTGAGGTCGGGTGTGAAGTCGTAGTCGACTGCGCCATAGACGGTCTGGTTCCAGCCACGCACGTAGTCGATGAACGATCCGTTGTCGTTCTGGCTGATCACGGTGCGGGCACGCAGGGTGCCTTCGGCGTTCAGTGGGCCTCCGGCGTCCAGTTGCAGGCCGTAACGGTCCCACGACCCGGCCTTGCCGGTGAGGCTCACGGTGGCTTTGTCCTGACCACGCTTGCGCACCAGGTTCATCGCGCCGCCCGGGCTGTCGCCACCTTGCAGCAGCGCGGCCGGGCCCCGCAGCACTTCGACGCGGTCATAGAAGCTCAGGTCTTCGGTCAGATAGCTGCCCAGCGAGTAGGTGTTGCGCGGTATTGGCACGCCGTCGTACTGCAGTGTGTCGATGCTGAAGCCGCGGGAGTAGATGAACAACCCCGAGCCCGGTGACTTGGTAGCGGTCAGACCAGGCGTGCGGCTGACCAGATCGGTGATGGTCTGGGTGTTCTGGTCATCCATCTGCTGGCGGGTCATGACGGTGACCGACTGCGGGATATCCTTGAGGCTCTGCACGCCTTTGCCCAGGGTTACGGCGCCGGAGGTGTAGGAACGGCTGCCCTCGGTAGTAGTCAGCGGCGGGCGGCCTATGACGCTGGAGGTCTCCAGCTCCAGGGCGCCGTTGCCGGGCTCGCTTGGCAGGGCGATCAGGTACTGGCCGTCGGCGGTCTTGCCGAGGGTCAGATTGCTGCCGGCGATCAGCTGGCGCAGTGCCTGCTCGACGCTCAGCTGCTGATGCAATGCCGGCGCCTGCACGGCGTGGGCGGCGTCTGTGTTGAAAAGGATACGGGTGCCGGTCTGTCGGGCGAGGGTGCTGATCGATTGGTCCAGCGGCTGCGCAGGCAGGTCGATGCGGTATTGTGCCTGTTCAGCCTGCAAGGGGCCGGCTGCCAGAAAGCCAAAAGTCGCCAGGAGCATCGCCTGGCGCAGCGGGTGGACAAAGAGCGTCATGGAATCCCTATCGAAGGTAATGATAATGAGTTTCATAGGGATTGGCGTTTGTGCAATGGCGAACTTTGATGTGTGACTGAAAATAATTTTCAGTGACGCACAACTACCTTCACGAAACCGCCATCTTCACGGTGCACGGTCACCGGAGCCAGCCGGGGTAGCGTGTCGATCAGCTGTTCGACGTTGCGGGTAAGGAACTCGCCGCTTAGTCGATACGCACCAGCGGGTGGGCCTTCCAAGCGAATTGGCGCGGCGCGATGGCGCTGCAGTTGCGCGACAACCGTGTCCAACGGCGTGCCGTCGAAGTGGAACAGGTCATGCCGCCAGGCCTCCAGTTCGCCAGCTCTCGTCGCCTCGATCGGGCCAAGCGCCTGCGCGCTGGCGAGCAACTGCTGGTTGGCGGTGAGCTGTCTGCGGGCCTTGCCGTTGTCCACTTCCACCGCGCCCTCCAGAACCGCCACCCGCACGCCGCGCAGGTCGCTGCGCACATCGAACACCGTGCCGATGTCTCGCACTGCCACACCCTGGCTACGCACGATAAAGGGCTTGGGCTGGTGTGCCACGCTGAACAGACCTTCGCCGTCGAGCAGTTCGAACTGCCGGCTGCGCAGGCGGTACTCGATGCGCAGCACGCTACCCGCGTCCAGTTCAATTGTGCTGCCGTCAGCCAGGTGCAGCACTTCGCGCGCGCTGCTGGCGACTTCGACCTGGCGGTAGCCGAGCGCCGGGTCGGCCAACCAGGCCCAGCCGGCCAGGGCCAGCAGCAGGGCTGTTCCGGCAGCCTTGCGCCGACGGCTGGCAATGCGTGCGCTCTGCGCCCTGGCTTCGGCCAGCAGGGCTTCGCGACTGGGCACCAAGGTGCGCAGCGACTCAGCGTAAGGCTCCAGGGCATCGGGAACGACGGGTGGGATTTGGCGTTGCATCGGTCAGGTCTCCGGCTGCCAGCGCTGCGCGAGGGTGCGCATGGCCCGCATGAAGTGCTGGGCGACCATGTTGACGGAAATGCCTAGCTCGTTGGCGATTTCATGTTGTGGCATGCCGTGGATGCGGTGCAGAAGAAACACGTGACGCTGGCGCGCTGGCAACGACTCGATCACCGCCAGCAACGCTCTCAGGCGCTGTTCGAACTCCAGCGCCATCGCGCCGTCGAGGTCGTCGCGATGCTGCTCGACCACGGCCATCTGGCTCTGTACGTATAACGAGCGAGTGCTTTCGGCGCGGCGCCGATCAATGGCGCGGTTGAGCGTGGCGCGACGAAGAAAAGCGATGGGTACGCTGATGGCCTTGAGCGGTGGTTTCTCCAAAATCTGCACGCAGACGTCATGCACCACGTCACGGGCGAAATGCTGGTTGGAAAAGCGTTGGCGGATGTGCTCGACCAGATCGTCATAGTGCAAGGCCAGGGCTTGCAAGAGATCGTTGTCAGTCGAGGCCATGACGGCATCCAATTGATAGTGAATATCATTTATACCATGCAATTTCCGGATCCGGCAAACTGATCTGAATCCGGCCATTCAGCGCGCGGGGTGTCAGCCAGCAGCCACCGCATCAATTTCAATCAACATGCCCTGAAGTGCCAGGCGCGGCACAGGGATCAACGTGCAGACAGGTTGCCGCCCTTGCGCCCAGATGCGGTTCGCTTCCATGACCCAGGTGCGTAGACGCTCCTCGTCATGGTCAACGATCAGCAGCGTCAGCTTGAATACCTGTGCCAGGCTTGCCCCTTTGGACGCCAATGCCGTCGCCAGGTTGGTCAGCGCCTGCCTGGCTTGCTGCGCAAAGTTCGGGGGCAGGTTTCCGTTGGCATCCTCACCGCCTTGGCCTGCAATGAACAGCAGCCTTGTGCCCGGCGTCACTTCTGCGACGTGGGAATAGCCATTACTGCGCGGGTCGTACAAGCCGTCCGGGTTCGACAGGGTGAATGCAGGATTTGATGGTTGAATCATGAGACTGCTCCAGATCAAGGTGCGGGCAGTCTGGTACCTGAGGTTAAGTAGAGGTCAAGCAAAGCGCTCCGGTATTCTTGAGTCGCTCGCACACGACGATGCATATCGGCAATCGTTGGTTTACTCTGCACGGTCTGCAACAAGGCTTGATTTCAGCGCCTTTCAAGGGGAGGGCGATTGGCCTGATTCAGCACCTGCTCCACCCCTATTTCCAGAGGAACCCGCAATGCGCCCTGGCATACGTGAAACGGCCCGAAGCGAACACCGGCTGATCACTTACCTCACCGAAGCGTGTGAAACCGCGAAAAGTGAAATCAAAGGCTTTACCTGGCTCACCCACACTGCCGACATGAAGGCGTGGCCTGAAACCCTGAAGGTTATCTGGGTGTTTGAAACGCAGGCGGACAAAATGCTCGCCCAGGTTGACGCGAAAGATCGCATCTTTGAGTTGACGGCCAACGCACTGAAAGACGCCGCCATCGACCTGAAGCTCTCAGATCGCAATGTCCGACTCGACTCCGAGGAAGAATGCCAACGCATTCAGGGTGGAGACTGGCGCAGGCGCCTGGCTAAAGGTTATTGACGATGGCTAAAGAAATCGAGAACCCCTGCATCTCAGTGTGCCAACTGAAGGGGGATCTGTGTGTGAGCTGTGGGCGAATCAAGGAAGAAATCAGAAAGTGGAAACGCATGAAGCGGCCTGAAAAGATGGCTGCGGTGCAAAGAGCGAATGTGCGCTTGAAAGGGCTGAAGTAGGAGCATTAAAAATCGCTTACCCAGGATGACCGCATTGGGTCGAAAGCAGTCAGTCGTGAGCGACCGCTTCCGACCCAAAGCTGCCATTGATTTAGTCAGTATCTGGCCAAAAGCAGCCATTCAGCTATAGCTTCGGCTGCTGATTTGCGCAGGGTGTTATTGCAACGAAATGCTGTAGCTGATGATGAGGCGGTTTTCGTCCGCGCCTCGAGCGAAGTCCGAGCGATAGCTTGCGTTCCGCCAGCGGATCCCCAGGTTCTTCAGCGTGCCGCTCTGGAACACGTACTGCAGTTCAGTATTTCGCTCCCACTCATTACCGGTGGCAGTACCAGCGAGCTCGACATCTTGGCCTTTGACGTAGCGAGACATGAAGGTCAGGCCGGGTATTCCCACAGTGGCAAAATTGAAGTCGTACCGAAGCTGCCAAGACTTCTCTTTGGCGCCGGCGAAGTCGTTGATCTGGACGAAGTTAATCAAGTAGGGGTCGGTGCCGTCGATGTAAGGGAAGGCGGTGTCTCCTGACATCTGCTGATAGCCGACGCCAAAGCCGTGGCCCTCGAGATTGTACGTGACCATGCCGTTGGCTGATCTGTTGTCGATTTTCCCTGCTGCTGAACTGCCGCTGTCTCTACTGATGGCAAGTCGAAGATCTGCCTTCAACTGGCCTGCAGGCAAGGGGACAGATCCAACAAGCCCGAAGAAATGCTGGGTGTACACATCCTCAAGTGAACCGTACTGATATGAGCCGACAAGGTTTTTGGAGAAGGTGTAATCAAAGCCTGCTACGTCGAAATGGTCAGCAGCAACGCCGGCCTGGAAGCGACGGTTCTTGTTGTTCAGCACAAGGTCTTGAGCGGCAGTCTGGTCGCGGTCAGTGACTTTCGTGAGGCGGCCCGCCACGACATCAAGGGACTCGATTTCTCCAATGCTCAGCAATCCACCTCTAAAAGTCTGCGGAAAGATGCGTCCGTTATTAGCCTTAACGGTAGGCATGTCCGGGATCAGCGTCCCTACCTCAAGCAGGCTTTCTGAGAGCCGTGCTTTCGCTGTCAATCCGAGCTTGGAGTATTCGTCTGGAGCTCTGCCATCATCATGCACTGGCAGAAGCCCGGTGCCTGTCCGGCCGGGGCTGGAGTCCAGCTTCAGGCCGAGCATCCCAATGGCGTCAACACCGAAGCCTAAAGGGCCAGGCGTGAAACCTGACTTGGCATCGAGAATGAAACCTTGGGCCCATTCATCGCGCTTGTTCTGGCCTGCTCCATCTCGAAAGTCTCGATTCAAATAGAAATTCTTCGTTTGCAGAGAGACCTTGGAATACTCTATGAAGCCCTCCGCCAGTGCGGGGGAGGCAATATTGCCAAGGCCGAGAAAGGTGCAGACCGGGATTGCGTTATGTGCCTTCATGTTTACTCCAGGCGTAGTCTGCGCGCACAGGAGATGAGCACGCAGAAGCAGCCAAATTGTTTTTGTTGGTTGGAGTTACGCGGTATTACTACTGGGTGGTGCGGGTATCGCTTGATGCGGATTTCTGTCTTTTGAGCAGGATGCCGACAGCCACCACCAGCAGTGCTCCTACAGCACTTGCGACGAAGTGAGTTACGTCTGCTGGGAACGGGATTCGTGGCTGGAGCCAGATGTCACTCACCAGCATTCCGCCTGATATCCAGCCGAGTAGCCCTGCGCCCAAGATGATGACTTGAGGAAATTTATCCATCAGGGCAAGAACCAGCCGGCTGCCCCAAACGATGATGGGAATGCTTATAAGGACGCCCAGGGACACGAGCATTAGATCACCACCAGCTGCTCCTGCTAGAGCGAGGACGTTATCCAGCGACATCACCGCGTCTGCAATGATGATGGTCTTGATGGCGGCGACCAAGCTGACACCTCCATTAATCGCGTCATGATTATCGTCCTCTGGCTTGAGCAACTTGATGCCAATCCAAAGCAGCAAAGCTGCGCCGATGATCTTTAGCCCAGGCAGGGACAGCAGTTGAATCGCGAAGAACAGCAGGACAATCCTCAAGAGGATGGCACCGGCAACACCTGCCAGAATGGCTTTGTTACGCAACTGCAGCGGTAGGTTTCGACACGCCAAAGCAATGATGACCGCGTTGTCACCTCCGAGGAGAATGTCAATTGCGACGATCTGCACTAAAGCTGACCATGTGATCGATTCAAAAAGCCACTGCACATCTCTCTCCAGAATATTGAGGTGTCGGGGGTTGCCCCCCGTCACCAAGGTTCACCTACGCTCGGCGTTCGTGGCTCCGAGCAGCTCACCAAAATGGTCAAACGACCGTCAAAACATCCGACCTTCTTGTGAAAGGCCTGGGTCGCAATCTGGCTTCCTTGATGAAGCCGATCACTTCAAGCGCAGGTGAGCTTCCCCACCTGCGTATTGCTCGGTTGAGGAAAATCCTCAGTTGAAAACGTCGATGGTGCCAATCGCGATAGCCGCTACGAACATCACGAGGCACGTACCGATGCTCCAGCCGATGGACGCTCGCTGGTTGTCACCGTAATCCAGGTCGAGCAGTCCACAGAGCAGGTAGGTTGAGGCAACCAGTGGGCTGAGCAGATGTACTGGCTGCCCGATCAAACCGGCGATGGCCATTTCTTTAGCGCCGATGCCGTAATGGCTCGCAGTCTCGGCCAGGATGGGGAGAATCCCGAAGTAGAAAGCGTCGTTCGTCAGTACGTAGGTGAAAGGCATGCTGAGGAAGGCCGTGATGACCGACATGAAATGGCCTGCGGATTCAGGGATCACATGGTTCAGGCTTTCCGAGATCGCCTTGATCATCCCTGTGCCGGACATGATTCCGACGAAGATGCCAGCGGCGAAGATCAGCAGGGTTACCGCCATGACGTTGTCGGCGTATTTTCCGATGACTTCCTTTTGGTCTTTGACGCTGGGGAAATTCACCAAGACGCCCAGGCCGAAGGCGAGCATAAAGAGGATCGGGAGGGGCATGAGGCTGAGCATCATCATGGTGATCAGCGTGATGGTGAGTACAGCGTTGAAAAGGAAGCGCCAGTCGGTCAGTTTGAACTCGGTGAAGTGGCTCATGACCTCATCATGATCGAGTTGTACGACACCCAGACGACGGCGTTCCCGGCCACCGAGATAGAAGGCCGCGAAAATCACCCAGCCCGCTCCAGCGATCATGAGCGGCAGCATCTCGATGAACAGTTCAGTGATGTCTACGTGCATGGCGCTTGCCGCACGCGAGAAGGGCCCCGCCCAAGGGAGGATGTTCATCACGCCGTTGGTAAGCAACAGAACGGTGGCCAGAACCTGAAGGCTCATCCCTGTGCGTCGATATAGCGGAAGAAGTGCTGCGGTGGTGATGATATAAGTTGTGGCACCATCGCCATCCAGGCCCACGCAGATTCCGAGAACAGCAGTGCCGATGACAATCTTCAGGGGATCGCCTTTCACACACTTGAGGATCAGCTTGATCAGAGGGTTGAACAGGCCCGCATCGGTCATCATGCAGAAGTAGAGGATCGCGAAGGTCAGCATGATCCCGGTTGGGGCCAGCATCTTCACGCCATCGAACATCATCGGGCCAAGCTGGGTTGCAAACCCACCCAGGCTGGCGAATGCAACTGGCACCAGGATGAGGGCAACCAGTGGTGACAGTCGTTTGCTCATGACGAGGTACATGAAGCAGACGATCATTGTGTAGCTCAAGAGTGTGAGCATGTTGCCCTCTTATTATCTGTTTTGTATGAGTCGAAAGGCTCGCCGGGCTCTTTTGGGGGGCGAGCGAAGTCCGTGCGCCATTTGCACAGGGCTACAGCACTAATCCTTAAGCTGACGCGTGCGAGAACATCCGCTTTCCTGAGTGGCCAGGATCAGCCCTCAAGATGTGCCCTGTTGATGAGTCAGTGATGAACAGGCCGCGATTACCTTCCCCACCAAAGGCCAAGTTGGTGAGAGTGCGACCCTCGGTACATGACTTGAATCGATAGAGGGGCATGGCGTGCGAGTCGAATGCCCACACGCAACCATTGCCCGCATCGCAGACATACAGATTGCCTGACTCATCGAGCGCCATACCGTCAGCGCCACTCACGCCCCCTGCCATGGCCGTGAAGATACCCACCTTGGTAGTAGTGCCGTCGGGTTGTAGCGGAAGACGCCAGACTGCGTTCCCGCGAGTCATCGCAACCAATAGCGCTTTCTCTTGAAGATCCATCACCAGGCCATTAGGGCTAGGGCCGTTATCCAGCAGACAATCCAGGCGTTGTTGCTCCAGGTCGTAGCGGAAAACTCGACCCGTTGGATCGTGCATGCCCGTCTGACCTTGATCGGTGAAGAAGAGGTGCCCTTGCCCGTCAAAGAACAGATCATTTACACCCTTGAAGCTTTCACTCCGGCGATGCGTCAGGAATGGCTCGATGCGTTTGCTGATCGGATCGAGAACGAGGATCCCGTTCTTGTAGTCGGCAATGAAGATCCGACCGTCACGATGGATTTTCAAGCCGTTAGGCCAGCCGTCGTATTCAACAACCAGCTCCCAGTCGCCTTGTGGGGAAATCCGGAAGATTCGGCCATAAGGGATATCAGTGACATAGAGATTGCCAGCCTGGTCGAAGGAGGGCCCTTCCAAGAAGCTCGCGACTTGCTGTCCTGGCTTGTTGGCTCTGACCCAGTCGGAATCACCATCACGCCAAAACTCTTTCGGCAGTCTGCTGAATACTTCTGTTGGGCGTTCCTCGGGAGGGGCGTACAGGCTCATGGCAAATCTCCATGTGAAAACAGGCATGCGACGCTGAGGCTCAAACGGCAGAGGTCTGTGCCAGCTTCATCAGTGTACGTTGCCTGGGATATCTTGTTGTTTCGAGCTTCTTGTTCTGCTAGGTAGAACGTCATTACTCTTGGTAGAACACTTTCCAAGCTATTCTCCGCTCTGTCAAGTCTCATCAGTCGCTAACTCCTTCACCGTATTCTTACCGCTCGGGAGCGTGATCCGTTCATCGACTGTGCCGTTGACAGGTATGAAATTGTGGGTAGATACTAAAACAGAACGTAATTCTGCCTGACAGAACAATCATAAAAACAGCGCTTCACCCTGCAGCTGCAATGCATGAATGTTCGGGCAGGCTCTCCCCAGCAACAGGAGAACCTCCGTGAAAGAACCGACAGAAATCGACATCCTCGTCAGCGAGGTCGGGCCTAGGGATGGCTTGCAGAGCGTCAAGGCCACCATGCCCACTGAGCTGAAACTGGAGTGGATTTCGGCTCTGGCAAACGCTGGCTTGAAAGAAATCGAAGTAGGCTCGTTTGTATCCCCGAAGCTGCTTCCGCAGATGGCCGATACTGCACAAGTCGTTGCCCATGCCCTGACCCTGCCGAATCTTTTCGTCACTGCGCTAGTGCCGAACTTGAAGGGCGCGGAAGCAGCTTTCAACGCTGGTATCCATAAGATCACTCTGCCCATCTCCGTGAGCGAGCAGCACTCCATCTCGAACATCCGTAAGACTCATGCTCAGGTCTTCGATGAAGTTCAAGCAGTCGTAGCTCTGCGCAATGAGCGATTCCCGCATGTGCAGATCGAGGCGGGCTTGTCGACTGCGTTCGGTTGCACGCTCCAAGGTGTCGTTACTGATGACGAAACAATCGCCATTGCCCTGAAAATGGCGGAGCTGGGGGTCGATGAGGTCGGTCTGTCCGACACCGTTGGTTACGCCAATCCAACTCAGGTACGTCGACTCTTCACTCGACTGTTCCAGGAACTCGGCGCTCTCGCTGGAAGTGCTCACTTCCATAACACCCGTGGCCAAGGCCTGGCCAACGTAGTCGCTGCGCTAGAAGCGGGTGTGAAGACGTTCGATGGTTCTCAAGGTGGTCTGGGCGGCTGCCCATACGCCCCAGGTGCATCGGGCAACATCGTTACAGAAGACCTGGTGTATCTCCTGGAGTCCATGGGGCTGAAGACCGGCGTCGACATTGATCGTTTGGTTGCCGCTCGTGAAGTGCTTCTCCGTGGGCTTCCTGGAGAGCCTGTATATGGCTTCATCCCTGATGCCGGCGTTGGTAAGAATTTCACCTATGCGAAGGAGGCCGTATGAGCCAGCACGAAGAAAAGTCTCTGCCACTGGCTGGTATCCGAGTCGTCGAGTTTGTCCATATGGTGATGGGCCCGACCTCTGGTCTTCTTCTCGCTGATCTTGGCGCTGAAGTCATCAAGGTGGAGCCGGTGCCAGAAGGGGATAACACTCGCCGACTGATGGGCTCCGGTGCTGGTTACTGGATGACCTACAACCGCAACAAAAAGAGCTTTGCGGTTGACATCAAATCCAAAGAGGGTATGGCGGCAGTGAAGAAGCTGCTCGCAACCGCAGATGTCGTCACCGAGAACTTCCGCCCAGGCGCGATGGAAAAGTTGGGCCTGGGCTATGACCAGGTGAAAGCCATTAAACCCGACATCATCTACAGCTCGATGAAGGGTTTCCTGCCAGGCCCCTATGAGAAGCGCACAGCGCTGGATGAGGTGGTGCAGATGATGACGGGGTTGGCCTACATGACGGGGCCTGTCGGACGTCCGCTGCGCGCTGGAGCTTCTGTCAACGACGTGATGGGTGGGATGTTCAGCACCGTATCTATTCTCGCTGCTCTGCTGCAACGCAAAGAGACTGGGCGGGGCCAATTTGTGCAGACCGGTCTCTTTGAGAACTCAGCCTTCTTGGTCGCTCAGCACATGATGCAAAAGGTCGTCACTGGCAAAGCGGCGGCGCCGATGCCTAGCCGAATTTCGGCGTGGGCCATCTACGACGTGTTCGAGACTGCTCAGGAAGGTGAGCAGGTCTTTATGGGAGTCGTCAGCGACTCTCAGTGGGTATCGTTTTGCGAGGCATTTGACTTCCCCGAGCTTGGTGGTGACGCCGAGTTGAGTCGGAACAATCAACGTGTTCAGGCTCGCGACCGAATCATCCCTATGGTGCGGGAGCGTTTGTCTGGGATGGATAAGCAGACTGTGATGGATCTCTGTGAGAAAGCCGGGCTGCCGTTCTCTCCTATCCAACGCCCTGAAGATATGTTTGAGGACGAGCACCTTAATAAGTCTGGTGGCATGGCAGAGTTGACGCTTCCGAGTGGTGAGCAGGTCAAGGTTCCGAAGCTGCCATTTGAAATGGATGGCCAGCGTTTCGGCACCCGGCTAAACGTCCCTGATCTTGGCAGTCACTCGAAAGAGCTCCTAGCTGAACTTGGGTATGGCAATGACGAGATTGCCCAGCTTGAGGCCAGTGGCACGGTCAGATCTGCCTGATTACAAGTGTGGCGAGTCTCTCTGAGAGGCTCGCTTTCGAAGATGTCCCTACATCCAGTTCGAAATGACTTTCGGGCGAAATCAGCAGCGCTACAGGTACGGGACGTACCGGAGGGCCTGCGCTCACCGATGGCCCATCCAGCCACGGTATTCATAACAACAAAACCGAGGATACAGTCATGGCTAATGTCACGACCCCGGATACCCACTTGTCTATGCCGCAACCTGATGCCACAACCCAACTGCAGCAGCGTGCGATGAAGAAAGCGGCCTGGCGGCTAATTCCGTTGCTTGCGCTGGCCTACTTCTTCAATTACCTGGATCGCACCAGTGTGGGTTACGCAGCCCTGCAGATGACTGACCAGTTGGGGCTTACCGCCGCTCAGTTTGGCCTAGGCGCGGGGATCATGTTCGTAGGCTACTGTCTTTGCGAAGTTCCGAGCAACCTGGCCATGTATCGCTACGGCGCTCGGCTCTGGATGGCCCGTATCATGATCACCTGGGGGCTAGCAGCAGCAGCCACAGCATTGGTAATCGGCCCCTATAGTTTCTATGTTGTTCGCTTCCTTCTGGGGGTTGCCGAGGCTGGCTTCTTCCCAGGCGTAATTTTCTTCCTCACGCTGTGGTTCCCTGCCCAATACCGTACTCGGGTGCTGGCTTGGTTCACGGTTGCAACGCCGATCTCATTCCTTGTTGGTGGCCCGCTTTCTATCTACCTGTTGCAAATGCATGGTGCTTGGGGGCTCGCAGGTTGGCAGTGGATGTTCATCATTGAAGGCTTGCCAGCTTGCGTCCTGGGACTCATTACCCTGAAGGTGCTTGCCAATCGTCCTAGCGAGGCCAAGTGGCTCACCCAAGAAGAGAAAGACGCTCTTACCGGCATGTTGGACAAGGAAAAGTCGAGCACCCAAAAAAGCCACGGCTTCGCTGCAGCGCTCAAAGATCCACGAGTCTGGATTCTCAGCTCCATCACCTTCAGCTTCACTATTGGCACTTACGGTATCGGTATCTGGCTGCCTCAGATGCTGAAAGCGCAGGGCGTTGAAATCAGCCTGATTGGATGGGTCGCTGCAGTACCTTATTTCTTCTCCACCATTGGTCTGCTGTTCTGGGCCAAATATGTAGACCGTACTGGACGAGGCATTCTTAACCTGATCGTTGCGCTTGTCTTGGCCGGTTTGGCATTGATTTTCGCAGTGAACATGAACGCCCTGATTCCGGCGCTGGCAGGCATTACCCTGGCCCTGGTAGGTACGATCTCGGCGAAAACGATCTTCTACACGTTGCCGGCGAAGTTCCTGAGTGGCCAAGCTGCTGCTGGCGGTATTGCTCTCATCAACTCCATTGGTGCATTCGGCGGGTTTGTAGGGCCTTATCTGATGGGCTTCCTGAAGGACTACACCCAGTCCTTCACGGCGGGCCTGATGGTTATGGGTTGCATCCTGTTCTTTGCCGCTGTGATGGCATTGTCCCTGCGACTGTTCATGCGTGATGCTTGACGCTGGTCAAGTAGAACGGCGTTCTGGACAATGGACTAGCTGCTAACCGTACTCACAGGTAAGGTATGAGCCATCTGAACGGCCCCTTTCAGGGGCCGCTTTTTCACGATTGTGCCGAGAAGAAGTCTGATGTCGCCAAAAAATGAACCTGTGGTAGCCGAAGCTTCCAAGAACAATGCTGACGGAGGGGTGGCAGCGGTTGATCGAGCGTTTGCGATTCTCGGTGCTTTCGAGCCTGATCGAAGCACGCTCTCGTTAGCTGAAATCGCTCGTCGCACCGGTTTGTACAAAAGCACCATTCTTCGACTCATGAGCTCTCTGGAAAGGGCTGGATTTATCAGGCGCCTGGCTGACGGGCACTACGCTGTGGGCCATGAGCCCCTGCGATTGGCTCAGATTTACCAATCTTCCTTCCGTCTACGCGATACGATCTATCCGGTGCTTGAGGCACTCACTGAAGAGAGCGGGGAGACCTCCTCGTTCTACGTGATCGAGAACGATATCCGAGTGGTACTTTTCCGGGTGGAACCCAAGCGGGCAGTGCGCTTCAGCATTCATGAGGGTGATCGATTTCCTTTGCATGCCGGAGCCTCCGGGAAGATCCTTAGGGCATTTGGCCCACCAGCTGATCGCGCTTTAGCTGAGGTGCGGGAGCAGTTTTGGGCAACTTCGTTCGGTGAGCGTGACCCAGATACATCTTCGATCTCGGCACCTGTGTTTGGCGTCGCTTACGAGTTCAAAGGTGCTCTCACGCTGTCAGGCCCATCCGAGCGTTTCAACAAGGATCAGCTGCAAGCTGCTCGATTGATGCTGTTGAAGCGTGCTGCCCAGGCGACAAGTCTGCTCGGGGGAAGCAGCCAAGAGTTACTCGCCGCTTTACAAAAGATTGCTGAAAAATAGGCTTCCAACTTTCTGCATTAAGTTGGTTGCTAGCACTCTCCGATGACAGCTATGGGTCGATAGCGGTCAGTCTCGAGTAGCCGCTCACGAGCAATAGCGGGCACACAGGGCCCTGCATGCCGTTAGATCTCGATACCTGCTCCACACTCGACACGCGCCACAATGCATTTCCCCCCAAAGTGAGCTGCGCACCGAATGCCGGAAAGCCGCCGCCGTGCTACAGCCCGGAACGGGACTCAGTTCACCATCACTTCGTCCACAACCTGCTCAAGGGTGCGGACCGTGCGCTCGATATTATGCAGTTTTTCGAGCCCGAACAGGCCGATGCGAAAGGTCTGGAAGTCGGCCGGTTCGTCACATTGCAACGGTACTCCGGCAGCAATTTGCAGGCCGTGCCCGGCAAATTTCCTACCGTTCTTGATGTCGGCATCATCGGTGTAGCTCACCACTACCCCCGGTGCCTGAAACCCGGCTGCAGCCACGCTCTTGATGCCTTTGCCGGTCAACATGGCCCGCACTTGAGTGCCCAGCGCCTGTTGTTCTTCGCGCAGCTTGTCGAAACCGTGGGCTTGCATCTCGTTCATCACGTCGTTGAACCGCGCCAGCGCATCACTGGGCATGGTCGCATGGTACGCATGCCCGCCTTGCTCGTAGGCCTGCATGATCTGCAGCCACTTTTTCAGGTCGCAGGCAAAGCTACTGCTCTGCGTCTGTTCGATGCGTGCGAGGGCCGCAGCACCAAGCATCACCAGCGCGCAGCAAGGGGAGGCGCTCCAGCCTTTTTGCGGTGCACTGATCAGCAGGTCGACTGCGCACTCGTGCATATCGACCCAAAGCGTGCCTGAAGCAATGCAGTCCAGCACGAACAGGCCCCCGACTGCATGCACGGCTTCGCCGACGGCGCGCAGGTAATCGTCGGGCAGGATTATCCCTGATGAGGTTTCAACGTGGGGGGCGAAAACAATCTGTGGTTTGTGCGCTTCGATGGCCGCCAGCACTTCGTCCAGTGGCGGGGGAGCGTAGGCGGCCTGGCGACCCGCTTCGACGGGGCGGGCTTTGAGCACCGTGGTGGCCGCCGGGATATTGCCCATCTCAAGGATCTGGCTCCAGCGATAACTGAACCAGCCGTTGCGGATCACCAGGCATTGCTGGCCGGTGGCAAACTGCCGCGCCACCGATTCCATGCCGAATGTACCGCTGCCCGGCACCACCGCAACAGCCTGGGCGTTATAGACCTGCTTCAGGGTCGTGGAAATGTTCCTCATCACGCCCTGAAAGGTCTGCGACATGTGATTGAGCGAGCGGTCGGTGTAGACCACCGAGTACTCGATCAGCCCCTCAGGATCATTACCGGGATACAGCTTTGACATGCGGTGACTCCTTTGTCTGCAATGCGGGCATGGCGTTCAAGCTAGCAGATTCAAACCGTCATGCACCGTGCGATTCTGATTGCCACGCCCGCCTAAATCAGATAATCACTGACCAGCTTGTACCAGCAGTCCGCGCCCAAGCGGATCAGTTCGTCATTGAAATCGTAGTGCGGGTTGTGCACCGAGCAGCCGTGAAACTCACCTTCGCCGTTGCCCAGCATGAAGTAACAGCCCGGCACCTGCTCCAGCATCCAGGCAAAGTCCTCAGTGCCCATCACCTTCGGCCCCCGGCTGTGCAACTGCCCTGGCGCAAACAGCGGCGCCAGGCTTTGCCGAACCTGTTCTGTCTCGGCCGTGTGGTTGATCAGGGCAGGGGCCAGTTGGGTGAAGGTCAACGCGATGCCGACACCGAACGCCTGCTCATGGCCACGGACGATTTCTGACAAACGCTGGTTAATTTTCTGCTGAGTCTGCGGGGTGTCGGTGCGCACACTGATCAGCATGCTGGCCTCATCCGGGATGATGTTGTACACGCTCCCGGCCTGCAGCATGCCGATACTGACCACGGCGTATTCCTCTGGTGCAAGGTTGCGCGACTTGATGGTCTGGATGGCGTTGATCAGGCTGGCCACCACGGGCAGAGGGTCCACGGCCAGCTCCGGCATGGCGCCGTGGCCACCTTTGCCGGTGATGTGCACTTCAACCCGTTCCGAAGAGGCCATGGTGGGCCCTGCCTGCACGACCGCGCTGCCCACGGGGGCGCCAGGCATGTTGTGCAAGGCAAAAATGGCGTCGCACGGGAAGCGCTCGAACAGGCCGTCGTCAATCATCGCCTTGGCGCCGCACAGGCCTTCTTCGTCGGGTTGGAAGATCAGGTTCAGGGTGCCGTTGAATGGGCAGTTCGCCAGGCGGTAGGCGGCCGCGAGCAGGATTGCCGTGTGGCCGTCGTGGCCACAGGCGTGCATGCGCCCGGGGATCTGGCTGGCATGGGCAAAGGCGTTTTTCTCTTGCATGGGCAGTGCGTCCATGTCGGCGCGCAGGCCAATACGGCGGCTGCCCTGGCCCTTGCGCAGCACACCGACCAGCCCATGACCGCCGACCCCTCGATGCACTTGATAGCCCCATTGCTGCAACTTGGCAGCGACCAGCTCGGCGGTGTGCGGGGTATCGCCGCCTAGTTCGGGCGCCGCATGAATCTGGCGGCGCAGGGCCGTGAAAGCGTGCAATTCAGCATCGTTCAAGGCGGTGCAGGTTTGTTGAGCATCCATGGTTCAAGCCCTTCCGATGTTTTCAGGGAACAGTTTCAGGCAGACAAGGCTGATTGCCCCACCGGCCAGCAGATAAAAGGCGGGTGCCAACGGGTCGTTGAGGGTCGACGTCAGCCAGGTGGCGATCAGCGGCGAGAAGCCACCAAACAAGGTGACGCCGAAGCTGTAGCTGACGGACGTCCCCAATGCGCGTTGCGGCTTGGCGAAGCCCTCCATGATCAAGGCAACGAACGCCCCCGAGCCGACGCACCCTGGCAGCACCAGCAGCGCCACGATCAGCATGGCGATATACAGGTCCGTGGTGTGCGACAACAGCCAGAACGCCGGCCATGCGCCGATAACGGGGAGGGCAACCGTCCACGCCAGCAGTTTTTTGCGCAGGCGATGGCGGTCGGCGTAGCGCCCGGCAATCGGGCTGATGATCGCCAGGCACGCGGCGGCGACACAGGCAATTGCCATGGCGCTGCGCTGCGGATAGTGCAGCGTGGTGACGAGGTAGGAGGGCATGTAGAAGATGAACAGGTACATGCCGATAGTAGCGCTCGCCATCAGCCCGGTTGCCAGCACGGTGTGACGCAGGTCGATCACGCTGCGCCAGTCAGCTTTGGCGGGGGCTGGATGTGGTGTGCGTGGCGCCTGCTCCTCAAGCGTTTCGGGCATGCAGCGACGGATGTACCAACCGACCGGGCCAATCAGCAGGCCGATCAGGAAGGGGATGCGCCAGCCCCAGCTTTCAAGGTCCGGCGCACTCATGACGCTGCTCAGCAAGAGGCCGATGCCAGCCCCTACCAATGCCGCATAACCTTGGCTGGCGGCTTGCCAGCTGACGTTCGCACAACGGCTGCGGGTGGTGGTGGACTCCATCAACAGTACCGATGCCGTACCGATTTCACCCCCTGCGGAAAACCCTTGGGTCAGGCGCCCGATCACCAGCATCACCGTGCCGAACACGCCGGCTTGCTGGTAGGTGGGGGCGAAGGCGATGAGTGCGGTGCCCATGCACATCAGGCCGATGGTCAACGTCAGTGCCGCCTTGCGGCCTCTTCGATCTGCCAGGCGGCCGATCACCATGGCGCCCACGGGGCGCATCAGGAAGCCCACGCCGAAGGCGGTCAGTGACATCAGCAACGATGCGACCGGTGACTGCGCCGGGAAGAAATTTTTCGCGATGATCACGGCGAAAAAACTGTAGATGGTGAAATCGTACATCTCGAGGGCGTTGCCTAGTGCACACGCCACGGTGGCGCGTTTGGAGCCGACGGCAGGTTTCTCGACAGGTCGTGTGTCGCTCGCCAGGCGGGTATCCGGGTGCAGGGTAGTCATGGGCTCTCTCCGAGTCATTCGTGTTGTGGACGAACTATCGAGTAACCCGGGCGCTGAATCACTTGCGCTTTTTGCAAACACATTACCAATGGTTAAGAAGGTGGTCGGTTGCGGGTTAGAAGTGCACCAATCAGATGCGCAGGTGCCGTTTTCAGCCAGGTTTTGCACAAATTACTTGCCCGGCCGGTGAGTGATATTGACTAGAAAATCCCCGTTTAACGTTATCGGCGGCCTCATGCGGCGGCTGACGCAACGGTGTTATCCCGTTTTGCGCACGGCCAATTAACAAAAAGGCATAGCCTTATCAAATTGGCGATTTCCGGGCATTTTTATTTTCGTGGAGGCTGCGAACCCGTACACACTTGCACGGAGAGGCTGCAATGGGGGCGTTCGCTACACGTACCGGGTCGCTGGCCGTCATGTTCGTTGGGCTCGGGCTGCCATTGGCAGGCGAGGCTGAGGGGTTTCCCTCAATAGGACGGGTAGCGTCGGGCTTTGGTTATTACAACGTAGACAAGGGTTACGACGACAAGCTCAAGGTGTACGGCACGGTCGATGCCTTCGTGAACTACCAGGACTCAGGCCACTATTCTGGCTACAAAATTGCTGGGGGCGGTGCCTGGACCAACAAGCTGGGGCTGTACATGCGCAAGGCACTCGGCCCGGACACTGTGCTCGAAATGGACGTGGAGGAAGGCTTCAACGTCAACGGCCAGGCATTTTCGCAGCACTGGAAGCAGATTGGCGGCTTGCGCCTGGCACTGGTAGCACTGCGCTCGCGCGATTACGGCAAGCTGGAGTTCGGCAAGACCTACGGCATGGGCACACCCACCTACGCCGACCCGTTCCTGGCCACCTACGGGTCACCCTACACCTACCTGACCAGCCCGCCCGCGGGCAACGGCGCCTACTACCTCGACATGCGGCCCAAGCATACCCTGGCCTACACCACCCCCAAATTCGCGGGCATCAGCGTGGGCAGCGCGCTGAGCTTTGGCTGGAACGACACCGCCAGCTCAGGCAAGACCCTGCGCGGCAAGGGCGTGAGCGTGCAGTACAGCAACGCGCGGTGGATTGTGCTGGGGTCTTACAACGATTACCTGAGTGACCCTTGGGGGGATGACAATCGGCAAACCCACAACTACTTCAAGAGTGCGTCGGTGTTCCGCGATTTCGGGCCGGTGGCCGGCAGCCTGACCTGGCAACGCCAGGATGTGGACAATCACGGCACGCCCAGCATGCAGGCGTGGACCGCGGGCCTCAGTGCACCGGTTGGCAAGGCCGATGTCGCACGCCTGGCGCTGGTCAAGCGCGACATCGAGTTCGGCGACAAGGATGCCTATGGGGTGATGCTCGGCTATGACCACTTCCTGCGGCCGCAGTGGGCGATTTATGGGCGCCTGGCAATGATTACCAACCACCGCAACTCAGCTGTAAGCTATGCAGGCATACCGCTCGAACAAAGCGGCGATGACCCGCAAAATGTGGCCATCGGCATGTATTACCACTTTTAGCGCTGCAGCCTGACGCGCAGGCTATGGAACAGCTCCCTGGCCGGCGACGTCAGTGCGTGTCGATCGACACTGACCAGGTAGATAGGGTATTCAGGAATGATTTCCTCCACCTCGACCCGAGTCAGCCTTGCTGCCGGCCCGGTTGTGAGGGTATTGGCTGCAGCAAAGTCGCTGAGCGTCATGAACGCATTCGCGGTCTCCACCAAGCTCAATGCCAGCAGTAGGGAAGAGCATTCGATGACGTTCTGCGGCGGGTTGACATCGTTCACCTCGAACATCTGGTAAAACTGCGAGGAACGATCGTCAACCGCATCCAGGCTTATCCAGTTGGCGTATTGCAGCTGACGCAGCGAGCGCGCATGGCGCAGCGGGTTGGCGGGGCTGCAGAACACATTGCCCTGGATGCGTTGCACGGCCTCCCAGTCCAGGTTCAGCCGTTGCGTGTTTTGCTGTGACGTGAGGGCAAAGTCCAGGGAGCCGTCGCGCAGCCGCTGGACGATGTGGCTTGGGCGCTGCTCGCTGAGCTTGAGCCGTACACGTGGGTTTTTCGCCTGGAAATCACTGATGCACGGCCCGAACTCTGGCAATACCGCTGTCAGGGACGTTACGCCGACAGTCACTTCGCCGACGGCGGCGTCGTGGATGTTATCAGCCTCGATCTGCAGCCGGCGCATGCTCTCCACCG
The DNA here is from genome assembly GCF_028898945.1 of Pseudomonas sp. PSKL.D1. Classification (NCBI taxonomy): domain Bacteria; kingdom Pseudomonadati; phylum Pseudomonadota; class Gammaproteobacteria; order Pseudomonadales; family Pseudomonadaceae; genus Pseudomonas; species Pseudomonas sp. PSKL.D1. The sequence goes on along the minus strand of NZ_CP118607.1, from coordinate 3,304,776 downwards.
CCATCTGAGCGTGGCGAAGGATGCGCCGGCCTTCTTCGGTCAGCGACATGCCCTTGTAGGTGCGCTGCATCAAGGTCAGCCCCAGTTCACGCTCAAGTTCCTTGATGGAGCGGCTTAACGCCGGTTGAGTCACATGCAACCGTTGCGATGCTTCATTGATGCTGCCACATTGGTCGACCGCGACCAGTGCTTTGATTTGGTGGAATTTCACGCTACCCGACTCTTGTTGTTGATTGACGAGGGATTGCAAAACTTCAGCCAACATCCTGCAATTGCGGCAACGCCAGGATGAGAGATGTAAAACCGCATTGATTCCTCCATGAATGCCAGGCGGTTTCGGGGCAGGACCATACCTGAACAAGGAGAGAGAAGGCTATGAGGCGTTGCACCCTGGATCACCTGGTGGTTGTTTCACCGATCCTGCCGCTGGGGGCCAGGTTCGTCGAACGTCAACTTGGCGTGCAGTTGCAACCGGGTGGTGAGCATGTGCGCATGGGGACTCACAACCTGTTGCTGCGGTTAGGCGACTCTTTTTATCTGGAGGTCATCGCGCCAAACAGCATGGCCCCCTTGCCCACGAGGCCGAGGTGGTTCGGGCTGGATGAGCTCAGTGCGCAAGCATCACCACGGCTGGCCCATTGGGTCGCTCGAACGGAGCAGCTGGATACCGCGGATGAGGGGCTGCGCAAGGTTTTTGGAGAGGTCGAGCCGATGAGCAGGGGAGTGCTGTCGTGGAAAATTTCGATTCAGCCTGACGGGCACCTTCCACTGGAGGGAGCGATTCCCAGCCTGATCGATTGGGGCGATGCGGAGCATCCTGCGCAAAGGCTCGATGATAAAGGCTGCCAGTTGCAACACCTGGAGATTTCATACCCTGATCCGGGCCTGGTGGAGCGCCAACTGGAGGCTATCGGCTTCACCGGCCCTGTCAGTGTATTGCGCGGTGAGCGATACGTATTGAGGGCCAGCATCAGTACACCGGGCGGCCTTGTCATTCTGTAACGCTTCGCGACTGACTTTCTCAGGGCGTGACGCGGACGTGTGCCATGGCCGATTGCTGCAACGCCTGTAGTAGGCAAACCATGTTGGCGAACTTGAAGTAAAGTAACGTCACCTGCAAGATCATCCGTCACAAAGCAAGCCGCCTGAAGCAAGGAATGTAGAGATGAGCCAACCACCAAACGGACTGCCAATTTATCGGGTGCTGACCGGCCCCGATGACGCCGCCTTTTGCCGGCGGGTCAGTGAGGCCTTGGAACTGGGATACCGGTTGCATGGTTCGCCCGCACTCACCTTCAACGGCAAGGATGTGATCGTGGCGCAGGCCGTCGTTTGGCCTGGAATCGACGGATAATCACAGGCCGGTATCGACACGAAGCTGTCGTCAAGATCCGAAGTGGTCTTTGCTGGAATGGAATCATCCTTGAAAACGCTGCTGATCCAGCCTGAGCAACGCACGTACTCGTTGGGCGATCACATCTGCGCCATCAGGAACAACCACTGAAATGCCCAAATAGTGTTCAAGGTGCAGGGTAAGCACCTGTTCGTCTACCAACAGATCCCAGTAGCGCTGGTCCAATCCATCAATTTTTTCAGCCCAGCAACCGCCGAGCCCTTGAGCGAGGACTTGGGCCACGTCTTCGAATAGCTTCCAGTCAGCGTTCTCTGATATCTCGATCGTCGCCATACGTCATCTCATCCAGCAGGCACAGATCTTCCAGGCTTGCGCGAACGACTGCAATAGCTCGACAGCGGCCAGTCGCGACTGGCTGCAGTCGACCCGCAGCGGACATTCACCTTTGGCTGCATCCGGCCCCAGTCGCTTGCTGGCGTGTACCAATGGGCTGCGGCATCAGCATGTACATGTTTTTGCTTATGGGGAATGAAGGGTGTGTCGAGCGTGCCCAAGGCTATCGAAACCCAGCCGGCAAACTCCCCGTGCGATCGTGACCAGAACAAGGTCGAACCACACTCCATACAGAACTCACGCACGACCTTCTGTGAAGAGGCATAGGCTTTGATCTGGCTAAAACCTTCTAATACTCGAAGCGCGCTGCGAGGAACGCTGCCGTACGAAGCGAACAACGCTCCGTGCCCTTTTCGGCAATGGCTGCAATGACAATGACTTACTGCTTTAGGTGGACCGATTAGCTCGAATCTGACCTTCGCACATAAGCAACTCCCCTGATAGATCTCAGCCATACGCCCGTCCGTGCACGCAAAAGAACGCCAGCTTAATCTTCCGCATCCCATCAGTCGACTGACTGCTATCGGCTGATAGCTCTCCTTCGGGAAGTGCAGCTTTGAGTCGATAGTTGCCACAGGCAAGTGACCACAATCGAGGCATAGCTGCCCTTCAGGGAGGGCAGCATCGTTGCCGCAAGACGATCGTCATTCAGATTCAGTGATCAGTGCTACGGCACGGTATGCTATGCGTACCGCGAACCTGCCCGAGTCAACCATGAACCGTCAGAAAAAGATCAAGCAACTGCTCAAGGCCCATGCCAAGAAAGCCAGCGCCAAGCTGGCGCCGCGTAGTAACAAGCCCAGATACATCAGCAAGGCTGAGCGGGAGAAGCTGGCGGCGGAGGCGGTGAGTGAAGCGAGTGATTGACTGCCAAGCGGCACTTGGCGGCCCTTCCGAGCAGTTGCAAGGCTGTCTTTAACTATCCGGGCTGAATCCAAGGCAGCGCGCTAAAAGCGACGCGGGCCGGGGGTTTGATCAACGCAGCCGCTCGTAAATGAGGTAGTTGTTTGCAGCTGTACCGACACAAGAGAACCCCGCTTTCAGGTACATGAACCTGGCGGGGTTATCTGGCCTTACACTCAACCGCAAGCGGGTAAACCCCTGCTGCGCCGTCTCCATCAGATACGCGTTCAGCAGCGCGGTGCCAACACCCCTGCGCCGCTTATCCTGGCTGACGCCGAGTGTGCACAGTTCTGCGTGATCATGCTCGGGCGCCCACAACGCGTAACCCGCAAAGCGCTCGCCGATGACCGCAATGGTAAAGCGATCGAAATGCTCCACCCAGCGCGTCAGGTGCCGTTCCAGCTGACAACGCCACGCGGCCTCATGGTCGGGTTCCCAGGTGCGAATATAATGCGCTTCGCCTTGGTAGATGGCCGGAAGGTCGGTCACGCACGCCTTCCTCAGTCGAAGTTCCATTCCATGGTCTCTGATCACACGATGGAGGCAGGGTAGAACCCTTCACACGATCAAGGGAAGCAGTTTGCGTTGGCTTTGCTTCAGATCACTTTCACCGCCCGGCCAATGAACTGCACCGGCCCGGTCGGGCGCCCGGTTGTGGAACCTCCTGCTTTTTCCAGCGTCAGTTCGAACAGTTGGTTGGCTTCGAGCGCAGGCAGGCGCTCCAGTGGCACGGTTACCTGCTCACCAGGCTTGACCAGGCCAAGGGACACAGGGGCCTGCCATTGATCGCCCTTGGTCCAGAACTGCAGCACTTTGTCTGCCGGAACTTCGGATTTGCCCAGGGGAATCAACTGCACCTGCTGCGAATCACGGGCTTGCACCACCCAACCTGGTGATTGGGTCGAGGGTGCCACCAGTACCACCATGAAGGTGGTGGGCGCAGGTTGTGCAGTCAATAGGGCCAGGCCCATCACCAGGCTGGCTGCCAGACCGGCCCCTGCCAGCCCCTGCCACAGCTTGAGGCGCTGCCACCAGGCCAGTGGGGCAGGGCGGTCTTCAAGTGACCGGCTGATTCGCTGCCACAACCGGCCACTGGGGGGCTGGGGCGCGGCCAGTGCGTTCAGGCCCAGCAAGCGGTGTTCCCAGGCATCCACGGCATCGCGCAAAGCCCGGTCACTGCCCAGGCGCTTGAGTACGGCAGCGTGTTGCTCGGCAGGCAAAGTGCCCAGTACATACTCACCCGCCAGTTGGTCCAGGTCAGGGCTGTTGTCGTCGCCAGGCTCGGTGGTCATCCCATGCACTCCCGCAAGGCGTTGAGGCTTCGTTTGATCCAGGCCTTGACCGTGCCCAGCGGGCGACCGAGCAGGCGGGCGATTTCAGCGTGGCTGCAGCCGTCGACGTAGGCATGCACGATGCACGTGCGCGGCGCTGGCTCCAGTTTGTCGAGGCAGCGGTGCACCTTCGCCGAGTCGGTCAGCAGCACCATGTCATCGTGGTACGGGGCCAGCGCTGCAATGTCAGCAAGCGCGGCTTCGTCGAGCGCCGATTCACGGCGGGTATCACGTATGAAGTTCAACGCCAGGTGGCGCGTCAGGCTGTAAATCCAACCCCGTGCCGAACCGCGCGCCGGGTCGAAGGTGTTGGCTCGGGTCCAGATGCGGATGAACGCATCGTGGACAATGTCCTCGGCTGTGGCATCGTCGCGGGCAATGCGCCGCGCTACCCCAAGCAGTCGGGCGCCTTCATGGTCGTACAGTGCCTGCAAGGCACTGCGCTCGCCCATGGCACAGGCTTCGAGGCAGCGCTGAAAATCGAATGGTGTTGTGGGCAGGTTCAAGGTTGGGGCAATCCTTTCGGGCCAGGTAGCCCCCGGCCGACTGGCCAGGGGAGTGCCCATGAGCGTAGCTGAAGGTCAGCGGTACACGTGCCGTTTAGTTGGCGGCCCAGAAGATGTAGTCAGCCTGGTACTTCACGATCTGTTTCTCGCCTTTGTTCTGTGCCGTGCAGGCGCTCTGCGGGGCGACGCCACCCTGCGTGGCCAGGCGCTGAACGAAGCTGATGCCGGTCATTGCGCCCTTGCCCTCGGCGGGGTTGGCCTTGACCAGTTGATAGGGGATGTCACCTTTGCCCGCTGGAGCGATTGCCAGCTGAGTGCCGGTTATCTTCGAACCATCCTTTGCCTGCCAGGTGGCGGGCGGGCCGAAGTACTCGCCTACAGGCTTGCCGTTGCGGTCATTGAGCACGGCTTTGGGGCCCACGAACGTCCATTCGGTCTGGCCTGGTGCGTTGGCTTTGTCCCGGCACTCGTAGGTGATTTCGCCGACACCGACGGTTTCCAGCGCCACTTTGTGGCCATCGGGCACTTTGACGGCGTCGGGGACGCCGGTCTGGGCGTGGGCGGTTGGCAGCAGCATGGCCAGTGCCAGGCTTGAAGCGAGCAGGAACGAGACGTGTGTGATGTTCATCGAGCGTTCTCCTGGTGGGTATCGGCAGGGCACACAGGTGTTGCCCTGTAGCTAATACCCGCCAGGAGGCAGTTTGGATGCAGCGGTATTGAATTAAAGTTGTCCCTTTTCAGAAGTTGTAGGTCACCCGCCCGAAGTAATACCCTCCGGTAAACCCGTACGGCGAATAAACCCCGTACCCCTTGACCATGGTCTTGCTGCTGGGCGACTGGCGCTCGGGGTACACATCGAACAGGTTGCGTGCCCCCACGGCCAACTCCAGGTCCTTGGTCAATTGGTAGCCCACATCCAGGTCGGTGATCCAGCGCGCTTTGTACTCGCGGTCCAGTGAGCGGTCGTTGGCAGCGTTCACTTCGCGCCAGGAACCATACCGGGTGAGCCCCAGGTTGACCCGGTAGCGGTCCAGCCGCCAGTTGCCGCCCAGGATCAGCTTGGTGTGCGGCTGCACCTCGGTGAGCAGGTTGCGCGCCTGGCGGTCCATAAGCGCATAGGAGGTGCCGAGGATGTTCACGCTTTCCTTGTAGCTGAGGATTTCAGTGTCATTCCAGTTGAACGCCGCGGTCCACTTCACCGTGCCGGCGCGGCCCAGGTCGTGGTCGTAGCTGCCCACCAGGTCCAGGCCCTTGGTGCGGGTGTCGGCGCCGTTGGTGAAGTACTGCCCGCCGGAGGTGGAGTCGATGCCATTGGCCAGCAGCGTCTGGGTGACCTCCGGGCCGAGCAGCGTGCCGGTGAGGGTGATGCGGTCGCGCAGGTTGATCAGGTAGGCGTCGGCGGTGAAGGCCAGGCGCTCGCTGGGCTGCCAGGTGAGGCCGAGGCTGTAGTTGGTGGACTTTTCCGGCTTCAGCGCTTCGGCCCCCAAAGCCTTGGCCGCCGCCGAGTCCACCGGCAGCACGCCGTAGTTGATCGACTGGTACACGCCATTGACCACGCCATAGGTGGTGGAGCGTGCGCTGAACAGGCTGTTGGCCAGCGACGGTGCGCGAAAGCCATTGCTGACGGTAGCCCGCAAGGCCAGTTCCGGGGTGAATTCGTAACGGGTGGTCAGCTTGCCGCTGCGGGTTGCGCCAATACCGCGGTCATAGTGCTCGTAGCGCACGGCCGCGCCCCAGTACCACTGCGGCAGCGGGTTGAAGCCGACGTCGAGGTAGCCTGCGTAGCTGTTGCGGCTGGCGCTGGTGGCCTCGTTCGGCGAGATGCCATTGGTGACCTGGGCGCCGGATGAGGCGCAGTTGCCAGGCGCGGTGCAGTAACCGCCATCGGCCCAGCTGGCCCAGTCGCCGTCCTGCACCTGGTAGGTGTCGCGGCGCTGCTCCAGGCCCCAGGAGAAGTCCAGTGGCTTGCTCAGGCCGACCTCGAAGCTGCGGCGCAGGTCGAGGTTGCTGGTCAGTTGCGAGCTGACCCAGGTACCGGATTCGAAGTGGCTGGGCGTGGCCTCGCCCAGCGACGGGTTCTGGTTGTTCCAGGTGCCCTGTTCGGCAGTGTTGCGCCCGTAGGTACTGGACAGGCCCCAGTCCCATTCACCAGCCAGGCCCTTGGCGCCGAATGCCGCCTGGTAGTCATGCTCCTCGATGTACCAGGTGGGCGTGTAGCCGGCCGGGCGCCCGTTGGGCCCGGTGGTGATGGTATTGACGATGGTTGGCAGGCGGAAGTTCTGGCCTTGCTCAGCCTTGCGGTACGACCAGGTGCTGAACGAATACAGGCTCAGGTCGTCAGCCAGTGGCAGCTCGGCGTTGTAGCCCAAGGTCAGCAGGTTGATTTTCGGTGTGCCGTAACCGCCGTAGGTGACCTTGCCGGCCCGGTCCAGCGCCTCGGCCTGGCTGTAACCATTGGCGCTGGCCTTGTTGTCGTCGTTCTGGCTGCGGGCATCGAGCGCCAGTTGCAGGATACCGTCGCGGCCAAGTTCGAAGCCTTTGTTCAGGCTTTGCTGCACCGTCTGTTTCTTGCCGTCATAGCCTTGCCCGGCCGTGGTCACGGCGGTGCCACTGGTGTCGGCCTTGAGGATCACGTTGATCACCCCGGCGATGGCGTCGGAGCCGTACTGCGCGGCGGCACCGTCACGCAGCACTTCGACGTGGTCGATGGCGCTGATGGGGATCAGGTCCAGGTCGCTGGGCGCGGCGCCGGCGTTGATGCCGCTGATGTTCAGCGTGGCACTGGTGTGGCGGCGTTTGCCGTTGACCAGCACCAGCACCTGGGCGGCGTTGAGCCCGCGCAGGTTGGGGGCCCGGGCCATGCCGCTGGCATCCCAGCCGGTTTTTTCCGGCAGTGTGAGCGATGGCACGCTGGCACTCAGCGCCTCCATCAGGCCGGGTTTGCCGGTTTCCTGCAATTGTTTGGCGCTGATCACGTCGATTGGTACGGGGCTGGTGGTGACGGTGCGCTTTTCGGCGCCCCGGTTGCCGGTGACGATCACCGTGCCCAGGGCCTGGCCGGCCGGTTCGTCGGCCAGTGTCGGGGCAGTCTGCAACCCCGCGGCGAAGGCCACGGGGAGCAGCGAGGCAGTGGTAAAGGCTTGCTTCATGCACGCAGTTCCTTGTTGGGCGGTGTGGCGCGCTCAGGGCGCCTTGGCCGCGATGGCATCGATTTCCACCAGCGCGCCCTGCAGCGGCAGCGCTACCACCTGCAAGGCGGTGCGGGTGGGCGTGCGGGGTTGGTCGGCAGTGGCGAAAAACTCCGTGTAGGCCGCTTGCAGCCCGGCGAAGTCGAGGTTGCCGCCGTTGGCCGGGTCACCCACCAGGAACACCCGCAGCTGGACGATGTCGCCCAGGTCCAGGCCCTGGCTGCGCAGTGCGGTGCGCAGCTTGTTGAGTACCGAGCGGGTTTGTGTCTCGGTATTGCCCAGGGCGGCGATGCTGCCTTTGGGGGCCTTGGGGTCGGCCACATCCGGCAGGGTGCCGCTGATGAATGTCAGCTGGCTGCCGGCCGGCACCGTGACCAGTTGCGAAATGGGGAAGTTGGAGCCGGGCGGGGCCACCCGCTTGATGCTGTCGGCATGGGCATTGAGGGTGAGGGACATGAGCACTCCGGCAAGCAGAAGAAGACGAGGCATGAAGATGATCCTTGTGGTCAGGCGGCAGCGCCGCGGGTGGTCTGGCTGGCATGGCGAGCGATCAGGCCGACCACACGGCGGGCGGATTCGGCGGCGCTGTTCTGCCAGATACCGACCCCACCATGGGCCAGGGCATCGCTGGCGAGCCATGTGCGGCCTTGGGGCTGGTTGAGCAGGTCGTAACCGGGCTGGGCGACTTCGTCGTGGACAATCCACGGTGCTTCGCTGAACGGGATCTTCGACCAGTTCACCACCACCGGCCGGGCCAGCTTGTGGCTGTGGCCCGGGTGCAGTGACTCCACGGCCTGGCGCGATGAGTCAATCTGCGCTTCCAACGGTTTGGCGGCGAACTGCTGGGCCACAGCGCCGGTGTTGTAGGTGGCCACCAGTACGCCTTGGGCGCTGTTCAGGCGGTCACTGGGGTACCAGAGGGTGCGTGCCTCGTGGTTGATGTAGCTGAGGCCGCCGTAAATCTGAAAGTCGGTTTCCCAGAACCGCGGCGCCTGCCAGGCCACCTTGTTGGCTTTGTCGCCCTCAGCGCTGGCGATCGCCTGTTTGAACGTTGTGCTGAAGTTGTTAGGCAGTTTCGCCAAAAGCGGCAAGGGCAGGGTGACGATGGCATAGTCGGCATGTTCGACATGTTGCTTGCCGCTCTTGCGGTCACGCCACACCACCTTGCTGCCGTGCTCGCTGGTTTCCACCCCCAGTACTTCTGCACCTAGACGCACGCTGTCCTTGACCTGGCGGTAGAACGCCTTGGGGATCTGGTCCATGCCGCCCACCGGCTGGAACATGGTCGAGGAGAACTCGGGGATTTCGTCGAATACCAATGGCAGCAGCAAGTTGCTGTCCAGCAACTGGTCCAGGGGCACCGGCTGGCGCTGGATCGGCGTTTGGTCGCCGGCGCCGGCGAAGCGCGTGTAGCCGGCGCGTACCGAGCCGCGGTACTGCTGTTGGCTGTCGAGGTCGCCATACACTTTGAGGAAATCCAGCAAGGCCTTGCGCTGCCCGGCATCAAGCTCTGCGTCCAGGCTGTTGCTGTTGACGCTGCGTGCCAGCAGTTCGCTGAAGTGCCCGCGGGTGTCGTTCACGGCCTGGCGCAGCAGCAGCGGCGGGCGGGCCAGGTTTGGCTGGGCGAGGGCGTTGCGGCTGCTGTTGACCAGCACCTGCAGTTCGACGCCCAGCTCGCGGCAGTAGCCGAGGATGGTCAGGTGGTGGCTGGGCAGGCGCGCGGCGCCGGCATTGAAGAACTGGCCCTGGTCGAATTTGACGCTTTGCGTGGAGCCGTCGTTGTGTTCGATGCGGTCGCCCTGACGCAGGGTCCAGACCCGCCCGCCAACGCGCTCGCGGGCTTCAAGCACCGTGACCGAAAAGCCGGCTTTGCGCAGTTCATAGGCCGAAACCAGGCCTGAGATGCCAGCGCCGACTATCACCACGCGTTTGCCGTTGCCGCCATTGGCGGCCAGTTGCAGGGGTTCGAACGTGGCGGCCAGGGCGTTCTGCCCCAACGCACCGAGTGCCGCCGAGTAGCCGCCGATGGCAGCGAGTCGGGCGATCAGGTCTCTACGGGACAATCCCATGTTGCAGTCTCCGAGGATAGTGGGTTCGGATGTGTGCAACAGGGCGGGCGGACGCATGGCGAGGCCCGGCGGCGGTTGGCACAAATCCATTTGCCTCCGCCAGGTCGGGGTCGGTCTACATAACTTAATGGTCTTTCAGTGAGTAGTGAAAGTCTGTTTTCTTATAAGTTAAGTATGTAAGCAGCTAATGTAGTTTGATTCACAAAATGCAATATGCGCATTTTAATCAGGGCAGTTAAACGCACTCCGCTGATCAGTAGCCGCGGTCAGTATCGACCAGATTGGCCAGGGGCAACTGCTCGCGGTAACAGTGGAAGTTGGTGATGAAGGCGTCGAGAAACGCCGGGTAGCCGTCTTCGGAAATGGCCGACGTGTGGGGCGACAGGAACACCTGCGGGTGGTGGTACAAGGGGTGCCCGGCGGGCAGTGGTTCGGGGTCGGTCACATCCAGGCTGGCCCGGCCGACCAGGCCACTGTCGAGCGCTTCGAGCAAGGCCTGCTGGTCAAGCAGGCCGCCACGCGCGATGTTGATCAGGTGCAGCCCGGGGCGCGCATGAGCCAGCACCTGGCGGTTGATCAGCCCGCGGGTGGCGGGGGTGAGCGGCGCTGCCAGTACCAGGTGGTGGCTGCCGGCGAATAACTCGCTCAAGTCGTCGGCCTGTTCAACCCCTGGCACCTCGGCGATGGGCTGGCCGGGGCGGCTTAGGGCCAGCACCCGCATGCCCAGTGCCACGGCCTTGCGCGCAAGGTGTTGGCCGATGCTGCCAAAACCAAGGATGCCCAAGGTGCGGCCATGCACCGGCGCAAGCGCCGTCAGGCGCCAGTCGGCGTTATTGACCCAAAGGCCCGGCAGCTGCTTGGCGGCCGCGAACACCAGGGCCAGCGCGAACTCGGCCACGTACTCGGCGTTGGCACCTTTGCCGCTGGTGACCGGTGCGCCGCGAAACACCCAGTCGGGGTAGAAGTCGATACCCGAGGACACCAGTTGCACCCATTTAAGCCCCCAGGGCCAACCGGGCGGCGGCGTGTCCACGCGCTGGCCACGCACGTTGATCGGGCGCACGATGAACACGTCGGCGGGCACGTCCAGTGTCAGCTGGCCGGGGGCGATGTCGATGACCTCGTGGTCCGCCAACCGATCGCGCAGGGTCTGGTTGGCCTGGGAGTCGAGCTGGCTGGCGATGATCGAATGGCTCATGGGGTTCTTCCCTGAATGACGGCAGAAAGCTAAGACCGTAATCGCATGAATGAGCGCTGTAAAAGTCTTTTTGGTTCTATGTTAATTATTTGTATTGCTGATTTACATTGTTAAGTATTATGCGTGTATTGCATTTAGTGTGATGACCCTGTGGCAGGCCACCCTTCACGGGCGGCCGTGCGAATGCCCTCCAGCAACATGGCGAAGGCCGGGTTGTCGTTGTCCTGGTGCCACACCAGGTGCAGTTCGCTCAGCACGCCTTCGCCCAGGTCGATCTCGCGAAACACCACATTCCTGAACACCACGCTGCTGGCGCAGCGGGGTACCAACGCCAGCCCCATCCCCGCATTGACCAGCGCCAGAATGGTCAGGGATGACCCCAGCCACTGCACGAACTGCGGCGCCACCCGTGCCGAGCGCAACCTGCCGGTGAGCAGTTCGTTGAACGGTGGGTAGGCCGAGTGGGCGTACATCAGAAACGGCTGCGCATCCAGGTCCTGGATGGACACCTCCCCTGCGTGGGCCAGCGGGTGGCTACGGTGCACGGCAAGCACGAACGGCTCGCGCACCAGGCATTCATTGGCGTAGCCAGTTTCCAGCAACTGCGCCCGCACGATGCCCAGGTCGACACGGCGGGCACGCAGCGCTTCATGCTGCTGGTAGGTGTTCATCTCCGACAGTTCGATCTTCACCTGTGGCTGCTTCAGGCGGGCTTCGGCAATCACCTTGGGCAAAAACTCGTACACGGCGCTGCCGACAAAGCTGACATTCACCGTGCCGATATCACCCTGGGCAAAACGCCTGGCGCTGACGGCAGCCTGCTGAGCGCGTTCCAGCAGGTTCTGCGCCTCGATAAAGAACGCCCGGCCTGCCGCGGTCAGGGCAACCGTACGCGTGGTGCGGGTGAACAGTTCCACCCCCAGCGCATGCTCCAGCAGCTGGATCTGCCGGCTGAGCGGCGGCTGGGTCATGTTGAGCCGCTCCGCCGCCCGGCGAAAGTTCAGCTCCGTGGCCACGGTAGTGAAGCAGCGAAGTTGCGAGAGTTCGAACATTGATCCAATCCGTATATCAATCCGATGCCAGGTTAGATTAGACAGTAACAATGCCTGGCGTCCATGATCGGTGCGTCCCCAAAAAAACAAAGAACGGGAGTCCACCTTGAACACCTCAAACGCCGCGTCAGACCCTGCCGTGCTCGCCCAGGCGGCCGCCAAGGTCAAACGCCATGTGCTGCCGCTGTTTGTCATCATGTTCATCGTCAACTACATCGACCGGGTCAACATCGGCTTCGTGCGCAGCCACCTGGAAACCGACCTGGGTATTGGAGCGGCCGCCTACGGGCTGGGTGCCGGCCTGTTCTTCATCGGCTACGCGATCTTCGAAGTGCCCTCGAACATGCTGTTGCAGCGCTATGGCGCCCGCGCCTGGCTGACGCGCATCATGTTCACCTGGGGCGCGGCGGCGATGGCCATGGCGTTCGTGCGCGGCGAAACCAGCTTCTATGTGCTGCGCTTTATTTTGGGTGCTGCCGAAGCCGGGTTCTTCCCGGGCATCATCTATTACTTCACCCAGTGGCTGCCGGCCGCCGAGCGCGGCAAGGCGATGGCCATCTTCCTCAGCGGCTCGGCCATAGCGTCGGTCATCTCGGGCCCAGTGTCGGGTGGGTTGCTGCACATCGAGGGCCTGAGCCTGCATGGCTGGCAGTGGATGTTCCTGATCGAAGGCTTTGCCTCGGTGGTGCTGTGCGGGTTTGTGTGGTTCTGGTTGCAGTCGCACCCGCGTGAGGCGAAGTGGCTGAGCAAAGCCGAACAGGATGCGTTGATCGAGGCCATCGCGCTGGAGCAGAAAGCCCGCGAAGCGAACCAGGTCAGCCGGCCGTCGATGTTCAGGTTGCTGGCCGACAAGCAGATTGCCCTGTTCTGCTTCATTTACTTCTCCATTGCCCTGACCATCTACGGCGCGACCTTCTGGTTGCCGAGCATGATCAAGAAAATGGGCAGCCTCAGCGACTTCGAGGTCGGCCTGTTCAACTCGATCCCGTGGTTGATCTCTATCGTGGCGATGTACGTGTTCGCCGCCATGGCCAGCAAGTGGAAGCACCAGCAAGCCTGGGTAGCGCTGATGCTGGTGATTGCGGCGTTTGGCATGTTCATGTCGACCACCGGGGGGCCAGTGTTTGCCTTCGTTGCCATCTGCTTTGCCGCTATCGGTTTCAAGGCCGCCTCGGCGTTGTTCTGGCCGATCCCCCAAGGCTACCTGGATGCGCGGATCGCGGCGGCGGTCATTGCCTTGATCAACTCCATCGGCAACCTCGGCGGCTTCGTTGCACCCACTGCGTTCGGCTTCCTTGAGCAAACCACCGGTTCCATCGAGGGCGGGTTGTACGGCCTGGCGGCAACGTCGCTGCTGGCGGCGGCGGCAGTGTTCCTGGCCCGCACCACGCCACGCAGCGGCGCCCCGGGGCGGGCGATTGCCAAGGTTGCCCCAAACACCGAAACCCATCATCACGCCATGCGTAACGGCCCACAGGGAGCTGCCTCTTGAAAATTGTCCGCGTCACCGTCACCCCCATTGCGTTTCGTGACCCACCGCTGCTCAATGCCAGCGGCATCCATGAACCCTACGCCCTGCGCTCGATCATCGAGATCGAAAGTGATACCGGCTATATTGGCCTGGGGGAGAGCTACGGCGATGCGCCCGCGCTGGCCATCCAGCAAGCGGTGCAGCAACAGCTGATAGGGCTTGACCCGTTCAACCTCAACCAATTGCGTGCCATTGTGCAGGCCACGGTGGCCGCACACCGCCCCGCGACCCTGGCCGGTGCCGAACTGGCGCCCGGTTCCCATGCCAGCAAAGCGGTGAGCAATGCCTACTCGGCCTTTGAAGTGGCGTTTCTGGACCTGCAGGCGCATGCGCTGAACGTGCCGCTGGTGGACCTGCTTGGTGGCGCAATCCGCGAGCAGATCCCGTTCAGTGCCTACCTGTTCTTCAAGTATGCCCAGCACATCGACTCGCCGTACAAAGCGGACAACTGGGGCGAGGCCATCAGCGAAGAGCAGATCGTCGCCCAGGCGCGGCGCATGATCGAGGCCTATGGGTTCCAGAGCATCAAGCTCAAGGCCGGTGCCCTGGAGCCTGAGCACGAGGTGTCGTGCATCAAGGCGCTGAAGAAAGCGTTCCCCGGGATGCCGCTGCGCATCGACCCGAACGGCAACTGGTCACTGGAAACCGCCGTGCGCATGGCTGAGTTGCTGGGTGACGACCTGCAGTACTACGAAGACCCCACCCCGGGCCTGGGCGGCATGGCCGAGCTGCACAAACGCACCGGCCTGCCGCTGGCGACCAACATGGTAGTCACCGACTTTGACGAGCTACGCCGTAGCATTGCCCAGAACAGCGTGCAGATCGTGCTGGCCGACCACCATTACTGGGGCGGCCTGCGCGACACCCAAGCGCTGGCAAAAATGTGCGAAACCTTTGGCCTGGGCGTGTCCATGCATTCCAACTCGCACCTGGGCATCAGCCTGATGGCCATGGCCCACGTGGCGGCGGCGGTGCCGAACCTGGACTACGCCTGCGACACCCATTATCCATGGCAGGAGCCGGACGAAGAGGTGATCAAAGGCGGCAAGTTGCCGATCATCGATGGTTGCGTGCGCATTACCCGTGCACCGGGCCTGGGTGTGGAGCTTGACCATGACCAGCTGGGCAAGCTGCACGACCAGTACCTGAGCTGTGGCATTCGTCAGCGCGATGACGTGAAGCAGATGCAGCGTTATCGGCCGGACTGGAAAGCCGTCAAGCCCCGGTTTTGAAGCCCGTGTCGTCTCGCCTGCTGCCAGGCTTTCTATGTAGTGGTCTACCAACCCCGGACACCGGATGAGTTGACCACTGCAATTCCATGCCTTGGATGCTGCAACGGAACGTGACAGTCGAGCGCTGACGGCCTGCAAATTGCACCCGTGTGAACTTCATCTGCGTGATGTATCCGTGCCATCAGTTTTCTCGTACACTCCGGCCACTGTGTTCGCAAGGGAGTGTGCAACATGTGTCGTGGGATTCGGCTGGCTCTGGTTCTGAGTATGTTGCACCTGCCGCTGGCCTGGGCCAGCGAGGCCCCTGGCGACCCCTTGCTGGATACCCCGCACGCCACCGCCGAGGCGGGCAATGGGCACAATGCCCGTGGCGTGCTGCGTGCCCGCGACCAGGCCGTGCTGGCCAGTGAACTGGCCGGGCGCATCGTCGAGATGCCCTACGCCGACGGCGAAGACTTCAAGAAGGGCAGCACCCTGGCCCGTTTCGACTGCTCGGCCTACCAGGCCCAGCTCAACGCTGCCCAGGCCGCCGTGCGCGCCGCTCGCGAAGAGCTCAACCACAACCGCCAACTGGCCGCGTTGAAATCCGTGGGCCAGTTCGAAGTGTCGCTGGCCGACGTCAAGCAGGCCCAGGCCCAGGCCGAAGCCCAGGTGTATCAGGTGCAGGTCAAGCGCTGCGTGGTCACCGCGCCGTTCGACGGCCGGGTGGTGCAGCGCCGCGCGCAACCTCACGAAAGCGTCGCCAATGGCGCGCCGTTGCTGGAAGTGGTGGATAACCGCTCGCTGGAGATCCAGTTGCTGGTGCCTTCGCGCTGGCTGGCCCGGGTCAAGCCTGGCCAGGTGTTCCAGTTCACCCCCGATGAAACCGGCCAGCCCTTGGCGGCCAAGGTCAAGCGGGTGGGCGCGCGCATCGATGAAGGCAGCCAGACGCTGCTGCTGATCGGCGAGCTGCCCACCGATGCCCACGGCCTGCTGGCCGGCATGAGCGGCACCGCCAGCTTTGCGGACAAACCATGAACGTCGCCAGTGGTGCGGCCGAGCGCGCGTTCGCCCTGTTTCTCGGCCTGGAGCGCCAAGCCCGGGAGGCGGCGACCACTGAAGAGCTGGCATTCGCCATGGTCAACGACGGCCAGGCACTGTTCGGCTTTCGCCACGCCGCCCTGCTGATTGCCGGCAAGGTGCGGGCGCTGACCGGGATCAGCGTAGTCGAGGCCAATGCGCCGTTCGTGGCCTTTGTCGAGTGTGCCGCTGGCAGGCTGCAGGCGGCGGGTGTGGCTGGCCAGGCCGGGGCCGTCGAGCCCTCGATGCTCGATGCCCAGGCCCTGGCCGACTGGCAGGACCTGTCGGCCGGGCAGGCGTACTGGCTGCCGTTGCTCGACCGCCAGGGCCGCCCGTTCGGTGGCCTGTGGCTGGCCCGTGAACACCCCTTCAACGTTTCCGAGCACTCGCTGCTGGTGCAGCTGGCCCACGCCTATGCACACGCCTGGCAGGCCCTCGACCCGGTTCGCCCATGGCGCCTGCGCTGGCCTCGGCGGCGCGTGCTGGCGGTGCTGGGGGCGGCGCTGCTGGTGCTGATGGTGCCGGTGCGCCAGTCGGTGCTGGCGCCAGCCGAAGTGGTGCCGCGCGGCGGCTGGGTGGTGGCGGCGCCGCTGGACGGCGTGATCGCCGAATTCCTGGTCAAGCCCAACCAGACCGTGGCGGCCGGCGACCTGCTGGTACGCTTCGACGCCACCACGCTCAAGGCCCAGGCCGATGTGGCCGAGCGTGCCCTGGGCGTTGCCGAAGCGGAACTCAAGGCCAGCACCCAGCGAGCCTTCACCGATGCCGACTCCAGCGCGCGCCTGGACCTGCTGGCCGCGCGGATGGAGCAGAAGCGCGCCGAGCTCGACTATGCCCGGCAGTTGCTGGCGCGCAGCGAGATCCGCGCCGAGCGAGCAGGTATCGCGGTGTTTGCCGACGCCGAGCGCTGGACCGGCAAACCGGTGCAGACCGGCGAGCGGCTGATGCAACTGGCCGACCCTGCCCAGGCCGAGTTGCGCCTGGAGTTGCCGGTGGGGGATGCCATCGCCCTGCAGCCGGATGCGCAGGTGGCGTTGTTCCTCGACAGCGACCCGCTGCATCGGCACCAGGCCACACTCGAACGGGCTGCCTACGAAGCCCAGGCGACTGCAGCGGGGCAGTTGGCCTACCGATTGGATGCAACCTTCACCGACACACCACCACGTATCGGCTTGCGCGGCACGGCCAAGCTCTACGGCGAACGCGCACCACTGGCCTACTACCTGCTGCGCCGCCCGCTGGCAGCAGTGCGCCAAGGGCTGGGGCTGTGATGCTTCCAGCGCTGCGGGCGGACTTGCAGCTGTCGCCGGCCGCCCCGGCACTGGACGGCGCGCCGCAATGGACCTTGGCCGACCCGCTGCGGGGTCGTTACTTCAAGCTGGGTGCGGCGGCGGTACGCCTGCTGCGCCACTGGCCGCTGGGGGAGCCGCAGCAGGTGCTCGACGCCGCCAATGGCGAGCCCGGTGCGCCGCTGGATGGTGAAGCACTGCAAGACCTGCTGACCTTTCTCGGCCATCACGACCTGCTCACCGCGCAGGATCCGCGCCAGCGCCAGAGCTATGCCGGCAAGGCCGCCGCAATCCACCAGGGGCTGTGGAAAAAGGCCCTGCACCAGTACCTGTTCTTCCGCATCCCCCTGTGGCGCCCGGACGCCTTTCTCAATCGCACCTGGCCTGTGCTCGAACGCCACGGTGGCTGGCTGCTCAGGGCTGGCCTGCCATTGCTGCTGGTGCTCGGCCTGTTCCTGGTGATGCGCGACTGGTCGCGCTTCGTCGCCACCTTCCCGCACCTGTTCAGCCTCGGCGGCCTGCTTGCCTTTGGCCTCGCCCTGGGCTTCGCCAAGCTGTGCCACGAGTTTGGCCATGCCTACATGGCCAAGCGCGCCGGCTGCCGGGTGCAGAGCATGGGCCTGGCGTTCATGGTGATGCTGCCGATGTTCTACACCGACGTCAGTGATGCCTGGCGCGTCAGTGATCGGCGCTCGCGGCTGCTGATCGATGCTGGCGGGGTGTTCGCCGAACTGGTGCTGGCGGTGCTGGCGCTGCTGGCCTGGTCGCTGTTGCCCGACGGGCCGCTGCGCACGGCGGCGTTCATGCTGGCCAGCGCCACCTGGATCACCACCTTGCTGGTCAACCTCAACCCGTTCATGCGGTTTGACGGTTACTTTCTGGTCAGCGACCTGTGGGGTGTCGAGAACCTGCAGCAGCGGGCCTTTGCCCTGTGCCGCTGGCGCCTGCGTGAGGCGCTGTTCGGCTATGGCCAGCCGATGCCCGAACCCTGGCCGCCGGCATTGCGACGGCGCCTGCTGGTGTGGGGCTATGGAGCGTGGATCTGGCGTGCAGTGCTGTTCTTCGGTATCGCCCTGGCGGTGTACCACCTGTTCTTCAAGGTGCTGGGGATCTTCCTGATGCTGGTGGAACTGGTTTGGTTCATTGGCTTGCCGGTGTGGAAGGAACTGCAGCACTGGTGGCAACAGCGCGCCCAGGCCCAGCCTGGCAAGGCTTTACGCATCGGCGCCGGCCTGGCGTTGCTGTTGGCGCTGTTGGTGGTGCCGTGGCGCGGTGGCGTGGAAGTGCCGGCGATGCTTGAAGCATCGCGGGTCAGCGCCCTGCATGCGCCAGTGGCGGCGCGGCTGAAAAGCCTGCCGGTACGCGATGGCCAGGCGGTTACCCAGGGCCAGCTGTTGCTGGAACTGGAGTCGCCGGACCTGGATTCGCGCCAGGCCATCGTGCGCCGTGAAATCGATAGCCTGCAGCTGCTGTTGCGTCGCCAGTCCGGGCGCAGCGCCACGGCCAGCGATGCCGGGGTGATCGAGCAGCAACTGGCCGAGGCGGTGGCCCAATACCGTGGCCTGGCCGCCCAGCGCGAGCGCCTGCTGTTGCGCGCACCGCGCACGGGCGTGCTGCGCGACCTGCCGGCCGACCTGGCGCCGGGGCAGTGGGTGAACACCGCGCTGACGCTGGGGCGGGTGGTCGAGCCGGGCGTGCGCCTGCGCGGTTACCTGGCCGAGGCCGACCTGTGGCGGGTGGCGGCGGGCAGTGAGGGGCGATTCATTGCCGATGACCCGTCCCGCGCTGCGCTGGCGGTGCGCCTGCAGCAAGTGGATGCCACCGGTGTGGCCTACCTCGACCAGCAGGCGCTGGCGTCCGACCGCCACGGCCCGATTGCCGTGCGCCGCGATGGCCAGCAACGCGCCGAGCCGTTGCAGGCGCAGTACGGTGTGCAGCTGTCGGCATTGGGCGACACCGCCGATGTGGCGCAGCCACTTCGCGGCATGGTGGTGCTCGATGGCGGCCGCGAGTCGCTGCTGGGTGCGGCCTGGCGTCGACTGGCGGCGCTGGGTGTGCGTGAAAGTGGTTTCTAAGCCATGGAGGGAGCACCAATGACCGACGCAACCCTGCCGCGCTGTGCCCGGCTACCCCTGGCCATCGACCTGGCGGCCCTGCTACAGGCCTTGCAGAAGGTGCCCGCCCAAGCCTGGCAAAGCCATTTCAACACCGGCTACTACGAGGGCGAGTGGAGCGGGGTGGCGCTGGTCAGCACCGAGGATGCGCCGGTGCCGCTGGCACCTGGCCAAGGCAAGGCACTGTGCCTGGGCTGGTGGCTGGACGAGGCGGCCTGGCAGGCCGTGCTGGCGCCGTTTCGCGCAACCCTGCGGGCGGCACGCCTGCTGCGTCTGGGCCCGGGTGCACGGATCCACGAGCACCGCGACCCGGACCTGGGCCGCCCCGGCGGCCCGCTGCGCCTGCATGTGCCGCTGCTGAGCCCGCGAGGGGTCGAGTTCCTGGTTGACGGCTTGCAGGTGCCCATGCGCCCGGGCGAGTGCTGGTTCATCGACCTGTCGCGCCCGCACCGGGTAAGCAACCCGGGCCCTGGCGAGCGCATTCACCTGGTGCTCGATTGCCTGCCTGACGGCTGGCTGCTGGCGTTGATCGAGCAAGGGCGGGCGCAGACGCCGGCCTTGCAACCGGGCCGGGCAGGGCAGGCATTTGACGCTTTCCGCCAGTGCGTGGCGCAGTCGCCTGAGCTGGCGGCCCGCCTGCAGGCACTGAGCGACCCGCGCGACTTCGTGGCCGAGGCCGTCGCCCTGGGCGCGCGCATCGGCCTGGACTTTTCTGACGCCGAAGTGCACAGCGCCATGCGCCAGGGCAAGCAGGCATGGAGCGACCAATGGCGAGTGTGAGTGACTTTCACGGCTGGCTGCCTATCCGGCTGTGGCGCCGCGAGGGCGAATGGCGCCTGGACTGGTGCTGGTTCGGCCAGCAGCGCCTGACCCGGCCCTTTTTCCGGGATGATGTCGACCAGGCCCTGCGTCTGCCGTTCAACCAGGCCATGCGCCGCGAAACCGACCTTCAGGCCCTGTTTGACTGGCACGCCCGCAGCCCGGGCCTGGCGCCGTCGGCACTGGTGTTCCATGCCTCGCGCTGTGGCTCGACGCTGATCGCCCAGCTACTGGCCAGCCAGGCGCACAACATCGTGCTGTCCGAGCCGCCGCCGCTGGACAACCTGCTGCGTGCGCCCTTGCAGGACCCAGGCGCGCAGGGCTGGCAGGCCGAGGCCGTGCGCGCGCTGTTATCGGCCTATGGCCAGCGCCGCCACGGCGAGGAACGCCAGCTGGTGATCAAGCTGGATGCCTGGAACGTCTTCGAGGCGCCGCTGCTGGCCGGACTCTATCCCCAGGTGCCGCGGATTTTCCTCTACCGCGACCCGCTGGAGATTGTCGTCTCGCAATTGCGCCAGGCCGGCATGCAGCGCGTGCCAGGGCTGCTCGGCGCCTCGGCCCTGGATACCTTGCTCGCGGGCGGCCAGGGCATGGACACGCTGCAGTACACCTGCCGGATGGTCGGTGAAACCCTCAAGGCTGGCCTGGTGCTGTGCCGCGACCACGGTGGCATTGCGGTCAACTACAGCGAGCTGCCGGACGCGCTGTGGGGGCGCTTGGCCCCGGCGTTCGGGGTGACCCCGGACGCAGTGCCAAGGTTGCGTGAAGTGGCCGGGTTCGACGCCAAGCAACCGTCCGTGAGCTTTACTGCCGATAGTGAGCGCAAGCGCCAGGAAGCCGGTGAGGCGTTGCGCGCCAGTGTGCGCCAATGGGCGCTCGAAGCCTATAACGGCTTGGAAATCATACGCTTGCAAAAGGCTTGAAAAAGGGTGTCAAAAGGGTTAGAACGGCCGTTTGAGAAAAGATTGCCATTTGCCTAAGCGGTGGTGGCAATGTGCCTTTTTATTCAGCTACGCTCCACGCCATCTCGTAGGACAATTCACTAGGATGTGCGCCCCTCACCCCGGGGTAACTTGAGCAGGGAAGCGTGAGCGATGTCGACTTCCGAGGTGCTTCTGCGTCCCATGGCGGACGCCGACCAGGCGTTCCTGCGTGCCTTGTACGGCACCACTCGGGCTGCCGAAATGGCCGCGCTGGGGTGGGACTCGGCAGTGATCGGGCACTTTCTCGATCAGCAGCACCACGCCCAGCACGCCCATTACCAGGCGCAGTACCCTGACGCCTGCTTTTCCATCATCGAAACCCCCCGTGAACGCATCGGCCGTGCCTACCTGCACTGGGCCGAGCGGCACCTGCACATCATCGACATGGCCTTGCTGCCCGCCTGGCAAGGCCAGGGCATCGGCACCCGGCTGCTTGCGCAGTGGCTGGCGCAGGCCGACCGCCAGGGCCTGAGCGCGGGTTTGCATGTAACACCGCAAAACCCGGCGTTGCGGCTGTACCGGCGCAACGGCTTTGACGTCGTGGACGACAACGGTTTGTACCTGAAGATGCATCGCCCCTGAACCCACTTTCGCGGGCCATTCGGCCTGCCTTGCAGGTAGTTATAGGAGAGCAGTAAATGGATCCGTTCCTCGGTGAGATCAAGATGTTCGCAGGCAACTTTCCGCCACGAGGCTGGGCGTTCTGCCAAGGCCAGATAATGAGCATTGCCTCGAACAACGCGCTGTTTGCGCTGCTCGGGACCCAGTATGGCGGCGATGGCCAGACTACCTTCGCCCTGCCAGACCTGCGCGGCCGTGCGCCGATCGGTTTCGGTACCGGGCCTGGGCTGCCCAACATCGTGCAGGGCCAGGCAGCGGGTGCCAACACCGTCACGCTGCTGTCGACGAACGCGCCGGGTCAGCAAGTGACAATCCCGGTCCAGACCATCTCGGTGTCCATTCCGGCAGTGGAAGGTGATGCCAATGCGCCTGCACCGTCGCCGGCCAACGTGCTGGCCAAGCCTTATGACACCAGCGGCTCGGGGGCGGCCGCGGATATCTACTCCAGTGCCGCAGCCAACACCAACCTGAAACCTTTCGACGTCACCGTGCCGCAGCATACCGTCCTCGTGGGCGGCAACCCGCAGCCGTTTTCCGTGCAGAACCCCTACCTGGGCATCAACTTCATCATTGCCCTGGAAGGTATCTACCCGAGCCGTAACTGAGGCTGGCGTTGCAGTCCACCGCGGGGGGCATGCCGGCTCCCCGCGGTGCGTTCAGGACTCACCACAAGGACGCGCCCCACTTGGCGCAGTTGCAGGATCAACCAGCCCAGGGCTGAACGAGGTCGACATGGCATTCTGGAAACGAGACAAGAAGCACGACAAACCCAGCGTGTCCGTGAACCGGCCGAGCCTGATCCAGGCCCTGGAACCGCGCATGATGTTCGACGCCTCGGTGGCCGTGGTCGCTGATCAGGCGGCCCAGGCTGCGGAGGCGGCCGCTGCCGCCACCGCTACCAGCAAGGACACGGCCACTGCCAGCGACGCGGCCAGCACCCAGGAAAGCGCCAGCCACGACACCGCCCAGGACGCCGCACCCGCCACGGCGCCGGCGACCACGGCATCGGGCAGCCACGAAGTGGTGTTCATCGACTCCGCCGTCAGCGATTACCAGAAGCTGATTGCCGGCCTGCCTGCCGGCGTCGAGGTGGTGGTGCTGGAAAACGGCAAGGACGGTTTCAAGCAGATCGCCGACTACCTGCAGGGCCGCACCGATGTCACCGCCATCGACATCATCAGCCACGGTGACAGCGGCTACGTGTACCTGGCCGGCAACGCCATCTGGGCCGACCAGCTGGCCAGCCATGCCGCCGACCTGGCGCGCATCGGCGCCAGCCTGGTGGAGGGTGGCGACATTCGCTTCTTCGCCTGCAGCACCGGTGCCGGCAGCGACGGCCAGCTGTTTGTCGACGAGGTGGCGCGGCTCAGCGGCGCCGACGTAGGCGCCTCCTCGGATGCCACCGGCAACCGTGCCGGCGAGGACTGGGACCTGGAGACCGTCTCCGGCGTGGTGGCCAGCGGCGTGGGCGTGCAGCGGGGCGACCTGTCGGGGTTCAGCACTTCGCTGGCGACCATCACCGTCACCGACCTGGATGCGTCTTCGACCGTGGCCGGCAACGGCCTGGTGTCGCTGGCCGAGGCAATCCAGGCCGCCAACAACGACATCTCGGTGGACGGTTCGGCCGCCGGCAGCGGCAACGACATCATCGTCTTCCACGAGTCGCTCAAGGGCAAGACCATCACCTGGTCCACCTCCGCCGCGCTGCTGGTCACCAGCAATATCACCATCAATGGCGATGTGGATGGCGATGGCGTGGGCGACATCATTCTCAGTGGTGACGTCAACGGTAACGGCCTGCGCGATGCCACTGAGTCCTCAGGCCTGCAAAGCAACGCTGGCGGCGTGCTGACCGTGAAGAACCTCGATTTCCGCAACTTTTCCGGCAACATTACCGGTGGCGCGATCCGTGCCTTCAACGGCTCGATCACCATCGAGGATTCGAACTTCCAGAACAACGCCGGTACGGTGATCAACTCGGCGACGACCGGCGGTTCCACCGTGATCGTGCGCAACACCACGATCCACGACAACGACGCCAGTATCGTCGGGGCCACCGGCATGTCGTCACTGGTGCGTCTGGGCGGCGCCAACAACCATGTGCTGGAAAACGTCGCCATCTATAACAACACCGGCACCTACGGAGCCACCGGTACGGTGGCGGCCGGTTCGATCATCGTGCTCAGCAACAGCGGCGGCACGGTGCGCATCACCAACAGCACCGTGGCCAACAACGTGTTTCTCAACACCAGCACCGGCAGCATCACCTCGGCCGGCCTCGGCTGGGCCAGTGGCCAGGCCGGTACGGTGACGGTGCAGAACAGTATCCTGACCGGCAACACCGTCAACGGCACCAACCTGGATGCCGCCACCAACGGAGGTGCCGGCGGGGGCTTCACCAGCATCACCAACCTGATCGGCACCACGGTCAACTTCGTCAACGCTGCCGGCGGCGACTACCGCCTGGCTGCCACCGCCACCAACGCCATCGATCAAGGCACCACCAGTGGCGCCACCACCACCGACCTGCGCGGTTTCGACCGGCCGCGCGGTGGCGGCGTCGACATCGGCGCGTACGAAGTGCTGTACGTGGCGCCGCCGGTGGTTGACCTGGACACCAATACCGGTGGCAACGACAGCAGCGTCAACTTCAGCGGCTCGGCGGTGGCGATCGTGCCGAACCTTCTCATCACCCAGACCGACGGCGACACCCAAGTCAGCGGCGCAACCCTGACCCTGAGCGGCGTGGTCGACGCTGGCAACGAGACGCTGTCACTGAGCAGCGCGCAGCTTGCCCTGGCGGCGAGCTATGGCATCACCGTAAGCGGTTCGGGCAGCACGCTGCTGACCCTCAGCGGTGTCGCCACCCTGGCCCAGTACCGGGCGATCATGGCCTCGGTCACCTATGCCAACGCGACGGCAACCTACACCAGCGGCACCCGCAGCGTGACCGTCAGCGTCAACGACGACATGGGCAGCACCAGCCACACGGCGTCGGTGGTGGTGCTGCCGCAGAACATCGCCCCGGTGGTCGGCAACCTCAATGGCGACAGCCTGACGTACACCCAGGGTGGTGGCGCGGTGCTGATCGACGTGGGTGGCAATGCCACCGTCAGCGACAGTGACTCGGCCGATTTCGCCGGTGGCAACCTGACCGCTGCAATCAGTGCCAATGGCGTGGCCGGCGAAGATATTCTCAGTATCCGCAATCAGGGCACCGGTGCCGGGCAGATCAGCCTCAGCGGCAACACGGTAAGCTACGGTGGCGTGGCCATCGGTACCGTGGCCGGCGGTAGCGGGGGTGCCAACCTGGTGGTGACCTTCAATGCCAATGCCACCGCAGCGGCGGTGCAGGCGCTGGTGCGCAACCTCAGTTACGACAACAGCAATGCCGGTAATGGCATCGGCCAGGCCAGCCGCTCGATTTCGGTCACCGTCAACGACGGTGACGGTGGCACCTCCAGCGCGGCCACCGTGCAGGTGGCGATCCACGAGACGGTGCCGCCGACGGCCACCATCAGCCTCAGCGACAGCGCGCTGATAATCGGCGAGACATCGACCGTGACCATCACCTTCAGCGAGGCGGTGGTCGGCTTCACCAACGCCGACCTGACGGTATCCAACGGCACCTTGAGTGCGGTGAGCAGCAGCGACGGTGGCATTACCTGGACCGCCACCTTCACGCCCACCAGCAACATCACCCAAGCCAGCAACGTCATTACCCTGAACAACGCCGGGGTGGCCGACCTGGCCGGCAACGCCGGCAGCGGCACCACCAACTCCGGCAACTACGCCATCGATACCCAGCGCCCGACGGCGACCATCGTGATGTCCGACACGGCCTTGCGCATCGGCGAAACCAGCCTGGTGACCTTTACCTTCAGCGAGGCGGTGACCGGCTTCAGCAATGCCGACGTGAGCATTGTCAATGGCACCTTGAGTGCAGTGAGCAGCAGCGACGGCGGCATCACCTGGACCGCCACGTTCACGCCCACCAGCAACATCACCGATGCCACCAACCTGATCACCCTGGACAACACCGGGTTGAGCGACCTGGCCGGCAATGCCGGCAGCGGCACCACCAACTCCAACAATTACGCCATCGATACCGTGCGGCCGACGGCGACCATCGTGGTGGCCGACACCGCCTTGAGCATCGGCGAGACCAGCCAGGTGACCATCACCTTCAGCGAAGCGGTGACCGGCTTCAGCAACGCCGACCTGACGGTGGCCAATGGCACCCTGAGCGCGGTGAGCAGCAGCGACGGCGGCATCACCTGGACGGCCACGTTCACGCCCACCAGCAACCTGACCAGCACGGTCAATTTCATTACCCTGGACAACACCGGCGTGTCGGACATCACCGGCAACAGCGGCAGCGGCACGACCACGTCGAACAACTATGCCATCGACACCAGGCGGCCGACGGCGACCATCGTCGTCGTCGACAACAGCCTGGCCATCGGCGAAACCAGCCTGGTGACCATCACCTTCAGCGAAGCGGTGACCGGCTTCAACAACGCAGACCTGACAATTGCCAACGGCACTTTGAGCGCGGTGAGCAGCAGCGATGGCGGCGTCACCTGGACGGCCACCTTCACCCCCGCCAGCAATATCACCAGTACCAGCAACGTGATCACCCTGGACAACACCGGGGTCAGTGACGGTGCCGGCAACGCGGGGACCGGCACCACGGTCTCCAACAGCTACACCGTCGATACACAGCGCCCGACGGCGACCATCGTCCTCAGCGACAACGCCTTGAGCACCGGCGAAACTGCCACTGTGACCATCACCTTCAGCGAAGCGGTAACCGGCTTTACCCTGGCCGACCTGACCGCCGCCAATGGTGCCCTGAGCAACTTGTCCAGCAGCGACGGCGGCCTCACCTGGACGGCTACCTTCACCCCGAATACGGGCGTGCAAGACGCTACCAACGTCATCACCCTGGCCAACACCGGCGTGGCCGACTGGGTCGGCAACACGGGCGCGGGCACCACCAGCTCGGCCAACTACACGGTCAACACGCTGGCCCCGACAGCGACTGTCGTGGTGGCCGACACCGCCTTGCGCATCGGCGAAACCAGCCAGGTGACCATTACCTTCAGCGAGGCCGTGACCGGCTTCACCAATGCCGATCTGACGGTGGCCAACGGCACCTTGAGCGCGGTGAGCAGCAGCGACGGCGGCATCACCTGGACGGCCACTTTCACCCCGAGCAGCAGCGTCCAGAACTCGACCAACCTCATCGTCCTGGACAACGCCGGGGTGATCGGGCTCAACAGCGGCAACGTCGGCTTCGGCACCACCTCGTCCAACAATTACGCCATCGACACGGTGCGCCCGACCGCCACCATCGTGGTCGCTGACAGCAGCCTGGCCATCGGCGAAACCAGCCTGGTGACCATCACCTTCAGTGAAGCGGTGAGCGGCTTCACCAATGCCGACCTGATCATCACCAACGGCACCTTGAGCGCGGTCAGCAGCAGCGACGGCGGCATCAGCTGGACCGCCACGTTCACGCCCGCCAGCAGCATTACCGATACCACCAACGTCATCACTCTGGACAACACCGGGGTGGTCGACCTGGCCGGTAACGCCGGCAGTGGCACCACCGACTCCAACAACTACGCCATCGATACAGTGCGCCCGACCGCCACCATCGTGGTGGCCGACAGCAACCTGACTGTCGGTGAAACCAGCCTGGTGACGATCACATTCAGCGAAGCGGTGAGCGGTTTCACCAACGCCGACCTGACGGTGGCCAATGGCACCTTGAGCACGGTAACCAGCAGTGACGGCGGCATCACCTGGACGGCCACCTTCACGCCGAATGCGGGTGTGAGGGACAGCACCAACCTCATCATCCTGAACAACACCGGCGTTGCCGACCTGGCCGGCAACGCGGGCACGGGCACGACCAGTTCGGCCAACTACACGGTCGACACGGTGGCCCCGACGGCGACCATCGTGGTGGTCGACCCTGCATTGCGCATTGGCGAAACCAGCCTGGTGACCATCACCTTCAGCGAGGCGGTGACCGGCTTCACCAATGCCGACCTGACGGTGGCCAACGGCACCCTGAGTGCCGTGAGCAGCAGCGACGGCGGCATCACCTGGACCGCCACCTTCACGCCCACCGGCAACATCACCGATGGCACCAACCTCATCACCCTGGACAACACCGGTGTGACGGCGGCCTCCAGTGGCAACGCCGGTGTCGGCACCACCGTGTCCAACAACTACGCCATTGATACGGTACGCCCGACCGCCACCATCGTGGTCGCCGACAGCAGCCTGGCCATCGGTGAAACCAGCCTGGTAACCATCACCTTCAGCGAAGCGGTGAGCGGTTTCACCAATGCCGACCTGACCATCGCCAACGGCACCTTGAGCGCGGTCAGCAGCAGTGACGGCGGCATCACCTGGACCGCCACCCTGACGCCGGCGGCCGGCATCAGCGATACCAGCAACGTGATCACCCTGGACACCACCGGAGTCTTCGACCAGGCGGGTAATGCCGGCAGTGGCACCACCGACTCCAACAATTACGCCATCGATACCGTGCGCCCAACCGCCACCATCGTGGTGGCCGACAGCAACCTGACTGTCGGTGAAACCAGCCTGGTGACGATCACATTCAGCGAAGCGGTGAGCGGTTTCACCAACGCCGACCTGGCGGTGGCCAATGGCACCTTGAGCACGATAACCAGCAGTGACGGCGGCATCACCTGGACGGCCACCTTCACGCCGAATGCGGGTGTGCGCGACAGCACCAACCTCATCATCCTGAACAACACCGGCGTTGCCGACCTGGCCGGCAACGCGGGCACAGGCACGACCAGTTCGGTCAACTACACGGTCGACACGGTGGCCCCGACGGCGACCATCGTGGTGGCCGACAGCGCCTTGCGCCTGGGCGAAACCAGCCTGGTGACCATCACCTTCAGCGAGGCGGTGACCGGCTTCACCAATGCCGACCTGACGCTGGCAAACGGCAGCCTGAGTGCGGTGAGCAGCAGTGACGGCGGCATCACCTGGACGGCGACGTTCACCCCGAGTGCCAGTGTCGAGGACACCAGCAACATCATCACCCTGGACAACACCGGCGTGACGGCGGCCTCCAGTGGCAACGCCGGTGTCGGCACCACCTCGTCCAACAACTACGCCATCGATACCCTGCGCCCGACCGCCACTGTCGTGGTCGGCGACAGCAGCCTGGTGGTCGGCGAAACCAGCCTGGTGACCATCACCTTCAGCGAGGCGGTGACCGGCTTCAGCAATGCCGACCTGACCGTGGCCAACGGCACCTTGAGCGCGGTGAGCAGCAGCGACGGTGGCATTACCTGGACCGCCACGTTCACGCCCAACAGCAATATCACCCACACCAGCAACTTGATCACCCTGGACAACACAGGGGTCAGCGACCTTGCCGGCAACACCGGCAGCGGTACCACGGCCTCCAACAACTACGCCATCGATACCCAGCGCCCGACCGCGACCATCGCCATCGCCGACAGCGTGGTGCGCGCCGGGCAGACCACCCAGGTGACCTTCACCTTCAGCGAGGCCGTTACCGGCTTCACCCTGGCCGATGTGACGGCCGAAAACGGCACGCTGAGCAACCTGGCCAGCAGTGACGGCGGCATCACCTGGACCGCCACCTTCACCCCCGGCGCCGCAGTGCTGGACAGCACCAACGTCATCACCCTTACCAATACCGGTGTCGCCGACCTGGCCGGCAACAGCGGTGCCGGTACCACGCTGTCGGCCAACTACGTGGTCAGCACCCTGATTCCCACTGCAACCATCGTGGTGGCCGACAGCAGCCTTGCCATGGGTGAAAACAGCCTGGTGACCATCACCTTCAGCGAAGCGGTAAGCGGCTTCGACCTGAGCGACCTGACCATCGCCAACGGTAGCCTCGGTGGCCTGTCGAGTGCCGATGGCGGCATCACCTGGACCGCCACGCTTACCCCCGGCAGCAATATTGAGGACACCAGCAACGTCATCACCCTGAACAACACGGGGGTAGTCGGCGTGGTATCGGGCAACGCTGGCGTGGGCAGCACGGATTCCAACAACTACAGCATCGACACCCTGGCACCCAGCATTACCAGCGTCGGCGTGCCGGTCGGTGGCGTGACCTACAACGAAGGCGATGCACTGGTATTCGTGGTCACCGCCAGCGAGGCAGTGCAGGTCAATGGTGCGCCGCGACTGGCGCTGGACATCGGCGGGCGCACGGTGTTCGCCGAGCTGATGGCCGGGGCGGGGACGCCGACTCTGGTGTTTCAGTACATCGTCCAGGCCGGTGACAACGACAGCGACGGTATCCGCGTGACCGGCCTGGATGCCAACGGCGCGACCCTGCGCGATGCCCAGGGCAATGCCATGAACCTGGCCCTGAACGGCATCGCCAACACCCAACAGGTGCTGGTCGACACCCAGGCACCGACGGCATTGGGCATCGTCACCGTCGACCCGTCGCCCAGCAACGCCCAGAGCGTACGCTTCACCGTCACCTTCAGCGAGCGCGTCAATGGCGTGGACCTGAACGACTTCAGCCTGGTTGCCAGCGGCACGGCCAGCGGCAACCTCAGTGGCCTGCGCCTGGTCAGCGAGGGCGTGTACGAGGTGACCGTCAGCGGCGTAACCGGCAACGGCACTTTGGGGCTGAACCTCAACGCCAGCGGCACGGGGATCGGTGACGTGGCTGGCAACCTGCTGGTCGGTGGCCTGACCGGCGCGGTCTACACCCTCGACCACGACGCGCCCACGGTCAGCAGCGTCAGCGTGCCGGTCGCAGTGCCCTACAACGCGGGCGACACCCTGACCTTCGTGGTCAACACTAGCGAAGCAGTGATCGTCGATGGCGTGCCGAAACTGGCCCTGGATATGGGCGGGCGTACCGTGTTTGCCGATTTCGTCGCCGGCTCGGGCACGCCGACGCTGGTGTTCCAGTACCGCATCCAGGCGGGCGACAACGACGGCGACGGCATCCAGGTGCTGGGCCTGTCGGCCAATGGCGCGAGCCTGCACGATGCCGCCGGCAATGCCCTGACGCCGGGGCTCAATGGCGTGGGTGACAGCCGTGGGGTGACCGTTGATACCAGCGCGCCGAGCGTCGAGTCGATCACCCCGGGCCTGGTCACCGGCACCGGCAGCCAAACCTTCACCGTGACCTTCAGCGAAGCCGTGGGCGGCGTCGACTTGGGTGATTTCCAGCTGGTGAGCACCGGCAACGTCGTCGGCACCTTGCAGTCGCTGGTGCAACTCGACAGCCGTACCTGGCAGGTGAACGTCGCCGGCATTGCCGGTAGCGGTAGCCTGGCGTTGGCGTTGAACGCCAGCGGCACCGGCATCAGCGACGCTGCGGGCAACGCGATGGAAGGCGGCTTTGCTGGCCAGGGCCTGGCGCTGCAGTCCAGCGATGGCGACCCGCAGTTCCGTGCCTATCCGGCCACGCCAGCGGGGCTGGCCAGCCAGCCGGTGCCGGTTTTGGTGGCGCCCGCTCCACCACCTTCGGCCTACCAGTCGCCACTGCTGCCACCGCCGCTGTTCGAAGTACCGAGCGCTGGCGGCGGCCTGCCGGCGTTGGGCAGCATCTTCATTCGCGACGGTGCCCTGGCGCCGAGCTACCTGGCCCAGGTGTTCGCCGGGCAGCAGGGCGGTTTCGGCACCGGCAATGGCAGCGGTGCCGGCTTCCTCGGTTTCGGCGGCGGCGATGCCAACGTGTTCGGTGCCAGCAGCATGGCCACCATTTTCGGCAAGACGATGCCGGGGGACGGCGGCCAGTACGAACTGAGCGGTGGCAAGCCACTGCGTGAGGGCGGCGAGAAACTCTCCAGTGCGCCGACCCTCGGCCAACAATTGCAAGCCGCCAGGGAGGGCGAGCAGCGTCAGGTCCGTGACCTGGCACTGGCCTTGGGGCAGATCGAAGCAGCCGTGCCCGGGGCATGAGCCCCGGCGGGCGCAATAACAACACAACGCACATTACAAGGTCGTACCAAGGGGCGGTGGGATGAGCAGAGCATCAAGGATTTTTGCGATCAGCATGTTGGCACTGGCGGTGACAGGCTGCGCGGTCAAGACCCAGCCGATCGACCGCAGCGTCAGCGAACAGCGTGCGCGGGCCGACCTGGCCAACATGTTCAAGGGCCAGGAGGCGCTGCACGGCCCATTGACCTTGCACCAGGCCATGGCCCGGGCGGTCAAGTACAACCTGGAGGCGCGCTTGAAGGTGATGGAGGAAGCCCTGGCACAGCGCCAGGTCGACCTGGCCACCTTCGACATGCTGCCGCGCATGGCCATGTCCGCTGGCTACGCCGGACGCAGCAACGTCAGCGCCGCCAGCAGCCGCAGCGTGCTGACCAACACCCAGTCGCTGGAACCGTCGACCTCCCAGGACCGCGACCGCGACGTGGCCGACCTGACAATGGTGTGGAACGTGCTGGACTTCGGTGTCAGCTACGTCAGCGCCAAGCAGCAGGGCGACCAGCGCCTGATCGTGCAGGAACGCCGGCGCAAGGTGGTGCAGACCATCATCCAGGACGTGCGCTCTGCCTACTGGCGCGCGGTGGCCGCCGAACGCCTGCTCAAGCGTATCGACACCTTGATGTCGCGCGTCGAGCAGGCCCGGGACAGCAGCCAGCGCATGGGCGAGCAACGCATCGGCGACCAGATCGACGCGCTGAACTACCAGCGCGCGCTGATCGAGGCCACCCGCCAACTGGAGGAACAACGGCGCGCCTTGTCGTTGGCCAAGACCGAACTGGGCGCCCTGATCAACCTGCCGCCGGGCACTGAGCTGACCTTGGCCAGCAACGAAGACTACAGCGTGCCCGAGCTCAAGGTCGGCCTGGAAAGCCTGGAGCAGCAAGCCCTGGCCTCGCGCCCGGAGCTGCGTGAGCAGGACTATCAAGCGCGCATCAGCGCCGCCGAGGTACGCAAGTCGATGCTGCGCATGCTGCCGGGCCTGGAGTTTTCCGCTGGCGGCCATTACGACAGCAACAGCTTCCTGACCAACCAGAGCTGGGCCGACTACGGCGTGAAAGTGACCTGGAACCTGTTCAACGTGCTCTCGGGCCCGGCGTCGATCGATGTGGCCAAGGCCGGTGAACAAGTGGTCGAGGCCCGCCGCCAGGCCATGTCGATGGCAATCCTGGCCCAGCTGTACGTGGCCAACGCCAACTACAGCGAAGCCCGCCGCCAGTTCGCCACCAGCCAGCAGCTGGTGGCGCTGGACCAGCAGATCGTCGAACAGCTGCGCAACCGCCACCAGGCCCAGGGCATCGGGGAGCTGGAGCTGATCCAGGGCGAGCTCAACGCCTTGCAGGCCGACCTGCGCCGCGACCTGGCCTACGCTGAGCTGCGCAACAGCTACGGGCAGGTGTTTGCCAGTGCCGGGCTCGATCCGCTGCCGGCTACATTGCCGTCCGGTGAGCTGGGTGATATTGCCCAGGCGCTGAGCAACAGCGAGGCGCGCTGGCAGCGTGGGGAGATTACGCCGGGGAGTTGACAGGCAGGACCTGCTGCAGGACGTATTCCAGCAGCAGGTCCAGCGACGCCGGCAGTGAGTGGGTGGCGGTGTTCAGCACCAGCTCGGGGTGCTCCGGTGCCTCGTAGGGCGCATCAATGCCGGTGAATGCCTTCAGCTCGCCAGCCCGTGCCCGTCGGTACAGGCCCTTGGGGTCGCGTGTTTCGCAGGTGGCCAGGTCGGCGTTTACATGGATTTCGTGGAAGCTGCCCTTGCAGGCCCGGCGCGCGGCGGCGCGGTCGGCGCGGTAGGGGGAGATCAGTGCCGCGATGCAGAGCAGCCCGGCATCGGCGAACAGCGCAGCCACTTCGCCGGTGCGGCGGATGTTTTCGTGGCGGGCGGCAGGGGAGAAGCCCAGGTCGGCGTTCAGGCCGGTGCGCAGGGTGTCGCCATCAAGGACGTAGCAGCGGTGGCCCCTTTGGCGCAGGCGCGTGGCCAATGCCTGGGCCAGTGAAGATTTACCGGCGCCGGAGAGGCCGGTGAGCCAGATGACGGCGCCGCGGGGTTGCCGTTCGCTTCCTGCGTTGTGCACATTCGTCGCTCCGGGGTGAAAGGCCGAGTGTAGTGGGGTTGGCGCAGGCTTTCGAATTATTGGGCAAAGGATCTCTCTGCTATTGGCGTGAGCGAACCAGGCCGCAGCTCAGCACGCCGAGCTCGAACAGCAACCACATGGGCACGGCGAGCAGCGTCTGCGAGAAGATGTCCGGCGGGGTGAGGACCATGCCGGCTACGAAACAGCCAATGATCACGTACGGCCGGATCTTCTTCAGGTAATGCACATCGACCACGCCGAGCCATACCAGCAGCACGACCGCCACCGGGATTTCGAAGGCAGCGCCGAAGGCGAAGAACAGGGTCATGACGAAGTCGAGGTAGCTGGCAATGTCCGTCATCATCGACACGCCTTCGGGCGTGGCGGCGGCGAAGAAGCTGAACATCAGCGGAAATACCAGGAAGTAGGCGAACGCCATACCGGCGTAGAACAGCAGGATGCTCGAAACCAGCAGCGCAATGGCGATGCGCTTTTCATGGCGATACAGCCCCGGGGCAACAAACCCCCAGATTTGCTGAAGGATCACCGGCATCGCCAGGAACAGCGACACGATCATGGTCAGCTTGAACGGCGTCAGAAAGGGTGAGGCCACGTCTGTGGCGATCATCGTTGCGTTGGCTGGCAGATGCTCGCGCAAGGGTGCCGAAACCAGGGTGTAGATCTGTTGGGCGAATGAGAACAACCCGGCAAAAATCAGGAAGATGGCAGCCACGCAACGCAGCAGGCGGGTGCGCAGCTCGGTGAGGTGCGAGACCAGCGGCATGGGCTGGTCGAGTTTGGGGGTTACGATCATGGGGCTCGGGGCGGGGTAGGCGGTGTGTGCGGGTCGAGGATGCGTTTGGCGTCTTCTGTGACCTGCTGGAGGTGCTCGGTGTGTAACTGTTTGCGGATGTCGTCAGCGCCGATTTCACGCTCGACTTCCTGCTTGATCGCATTGAAGCTGCGTTTGAGCCGCCCGACCCACAGGCCGGCGGTACGCGCGGCGCCAGGCAGGCGCTCGGGGCCGAGCACCAGCAAGGCGACCAAACCCACAAGCAGTAACTCGCTGAAGCTGATGCCGAACATGGTTCAGTCTTCACGCTGCGGCGCTTGGGCCGGTAGGTTGGGTTCGTCGTTCATGGCCTTGCGAAAGCCTTTGATCGATTCGCCCAGGTCGCTGCCAAGGTTCTTCAGCTTCTTGGTGCCAAAGACCAGGACCACGACGCCCAACAGGACGATCCAGTGTTTCCAGTCAAAAATACCCATGGTGCTCTCACTTGTTAAGGAAAGGCTGGCGCACTGGCGCCAGCCCGGGTGCCGTCAGGCTTCGAGGCCGGCGCTCGCCTGGCCGGTGCGCAGGGTGAAGTTCACACCCATCGAAAGCGCAGGTTGTGGCGGGTTCCAGTTCGGCTTCGGTGCAGCCAGCAGGAACTCGGTGAGTTTCTCGTTCTTGCCCGCCAGCATGTTGGCCAGCAGGGTGCCAGTGGCCGTGCCGCGCACCGTGCCCAGGCCATTGCAGGCCAGTGCACCGTAGACGTTTGGCCGCAGTTCGCCGAAGAAGCCGGCGCCGTTGCGGGTCATCGCCAGGCCGCCGCCCCAGGTGTGCTCGAACGGCACGTTGGCCAGCGTCGGGAAGCGGCGCTCGAACGACTGGCGGTGGGCCACGCGCACCTTGTCGGTGTAGCCCGGCTTATGGCGGCCATCCGGGTTGAAGCTGAAGCTGTTGCGCACCAGGATGCGGTTGTCGTGTGTGCGGCGCAGGGTGGTGCCGAACGGGTCGGCCGGGATCACGCCCCAGAATTCGTGGCCACCGATGCTGGCCTGTTCGGCGGCTGTCAGTGGGCGGGTCAGGCTGCCGTAAGTAAAGATCGGCAGCATGCGCCCTTGTAGGAAGCCGAAGTGCTGGCCGAAGTGGTTGTTACCCAGGATCAGCTTGTCGGCAGTGATGCGACCGGTCGGGTGATGCAGCACGGTTTTCTGGCCGTAGTCGACAGCAGTGATGGGGGTGTCTTCGTATAGCACGACGTTTT
Organism: Pseudomonas sp. PSKL.D1; assembly: GCF_028898945.1. Taxonomy (NCBI): domain Bacteria; kingdom Pseudomonadati; phylum Pseudomonadota; class Gammaproteobacteria; order Pseudomonadales; family Pseudomonadaceae; genus Pseudomonas; species Pseudomonas sp. PSKL.D1. Next base: position 3,269,033 of record NZ_CP118607.1, on the reverse strand, counting down.
CCGGCAGGCTGTCGGCCAGGCCTTTGACCAGCGCAGACGGCTGAACCAGCATGGTGCCCGGCGTGAACAGTGCCTTGCGGTAGAACGAGGTACCAATGTGGTCCTTCAGTTCACTGCCTTCGATCATTTCAACCTTTTCGCCCAGCCCCTCCAGGCCGCCGCGGTAGGCTTCCAGTACGGCCATGCCCTTGTCTTCGATCGCAGCCTGGTACTTGCCGGAGTGGCGCAGGTGCGCGTCGACGATGTTGTGCTCGGCCACCAGGTCGCGAAGGATGCCTTGGCCACGCTGGTTCAGCGCCAGGACGTTTTTGGCGTTTGCGTGGTCGCCAATGTAGTCCGGTGCGCCGATGTCGTGCGGCACGTCGATCAGGAAGCCGGCATTACGGCCCGAAGTACCGAAGCCAACCTGCTGCGCCTCGACCAGGATCACCCGGTCCTGCGGGAAGTTCAGGGCCAGCTGGCGAGCGGCTGCCAGGCCGGTGAAGCCACCACCGATCACCACCCATGGCGCCTGGTCGTCACCGATCAGCGGGGCCTTGGGTTGACGAACGCGGCTGGTGTGGAACCAGCCCGGGGACGAATCGTCAGACGGCAACGAGCCCACGCGCACCAGGGAATCAGGGTCTTTCGGCAGGCCATCGCTGAGCAGGGACGCGGCGCTGCCAGCGGCGATGGCGCCCGCACCCACGCCAACACCGATCAGGACATTTCTTCGTGAAACCGCCATTGCAATTCATCTCTTCAGTAGAACAACCAGGGAAATGGCCAAGGATGAGGACGCATTTCTGAGATGACCTGGAACGGCGGGACCGCGTATGGCAAATCAACGTACAGCATCAACATGACCGGTAAAATACAATTTGTATACAAATGGTATTATTTTGATGCGGGTGCGTCAATCCGCCACTTCCGGGTAGGAAAATGACGCTTTGCCTGGCCTGAATTTGTCTCTTTGCAAGGTAAGCCTGTGGCATCTGCGAGGGGAAGACGCCTAATGGGTTAGTCACATCTGGTAACCACAAAGTGACAGCCTTCCCCCTTGTAACCCCCTCGATTGACGCACTCCCCACCGTTCTGAAATTCAAAATTCACAAAACTGTAACGAAGCGGCTTCAAACTGTGCTCGCCATCACACGGAGCGTTTTTTGATGATTAGCCTGATGAAATCTGCTGCACTTGCCGTCGCCGTTTCCCTCGGCGCCACCTCGGCCTTTGCTGCGGACAACGTTCGCCTGACCGGTTCGGGTGCCAGCTTCCCTGCACCGATCTACCTGACCTGGTTCAAGGACTTCAGCAAGAACACCGCTGGCGTCACTGTTGACTACCAGTCCAAGGGGAGCGGGGCGGGTGTACAGGACTTCCTGAACAAGACGGTCGATTTCGCCGCCAGTGACTCGGCGATGAAGCCCGAGGAAATCGCCAAGGTTGCCGAAGGCGTGCAATTGCTGCCAATGACCGCCGGTGAAATCGTCCTGGCGTACAACCTGCCAGGTAACCCGAAAGGCCTGAAGCTGCCGCGTGATGTGTATTCCGACATCTTCCTGGGCAAGATCACCCAGTGGAACGACCCGAAGATTGCCGCGGCCAACCCTGAGCTGAAACTGCCGGCCACCCCGATCACCGTGGTCGTGCGTGCCGACTCCAGCGGTACCACCGCCGTCTTCACCAAGCACCTGTCGGCCATTAACGCTGGCTTCAAGGAAGCGCTGGGCGAGGGCAACACTGTCAACTGGCCTGCCACCGACAAGTTCATCAAGTCGCCGAAGAACGATGGTGTAACCGCCACCGTGCGCCAGACCCCGGGCGCCATCGGCTACATCGAATACGGCTTCGCCAAGCTGGCCAAGGTCGACTTCGCCGCACTGCAGAACAAGGCCGGCCAATACGTAGTGCCGAACGCCGAAAGCGGTGCCGAGGCACTGGCCGCGGTGACCATGCCGGAAAACCTGGTGGCCTGGCTGCCGGACCCGGAAGGCGCCAAGTCCTACCCGATCACTTCCTACACCTGGATGATCTTCCGCAAGGACAACGGCAACCCGGCCAAAGCCAAGGCCATGCGTGAGATGGTCGAGTACAGCCTGACCAAGGGCCAGGAAATCGCCGATTCGATGGGCTACATCCCGCTGCCACCGTCGGTTGTCGACCAAGTGCGCAAAGCGTCCGCCAACATCCAGTAAGACCTGCCAGGCCGCGCCCGACCTGGCTCCACAGCCACGTCGGGCGTGCTCGCACCCTGTTCCCGGAACCAACCCATGAACACACCCTTCTCCATACCGGATAACCCCGATTCGGCCTGCCAGCCACCTTCAACGAAGGACTACCTGGTCGATCGCACCTTCCGCGCCCTCGCGCGCATCGGCGTGGTGCTGATACTGGCGCTGGTTTTCGCGCTGGTTTACGAAGTAGGGCACAAGGCCCTGCCCGGTATGGAAAAGTACGGTTTTGACGTACTGTTCGGCAGTGTATGGGACGTCAACCAGGGCAAGTACGGCATTTTGCCGGCCATCTGGGGGACCCTCTACAGTGCTTTCATTGCCTTGGTGATCGCCGGCTTCTTCGGCGTCAGCATGGCCATTTTCCTGACTCAGGACTTTCTCCCCGCGAAGCTTGCCGCCGTGTTTCGCACCATCGTCGAGTTGCTCGCCGCCATCCCCAGCGTGGTTTACGGCCTGTGGGGCATCTATGTGGTGATCCCGGCGATCCGCCCGCTGACCACCTGGCTGAACAGCGAGCTGGGCTGGATCCCGTTCTTCGGCACCTCGTTGAGTGGCCCCGGCCTGCTGCCCGCAGCGCTGGTACTGGCCATCATGATTCTGCCGACCATCGCCGCTGTGTCCCAGGATGCGTTGGCCAGCGTGCCGATGAAAACCAAACAGGCGGCCTACGGCATGGGCACCACCCATTGGGAGGCGATCCTCAAGGTGATGGTGCCGTCCGCCGCCACCGGCATCTTCGGCTCGCTGGTGCTCGGCCTTGGCCGCGCACTGGGTGAAACCATGGCCCTGGCGATGCTCGTGGGCAATGCCAACACCATTTCGGTGTCCCTGTTTGCCCCGGCCAACACGCTGGCGGCCCTGCTGGCACTGAACTTCCCGGAAGCCGGGCCGACCGAAATCGAAGTGCTGATGTATGCCGCGCTGGTGCTGATGTTCATCACCCTGCTGGTGAACGTGCTCGGCTCGATGCTCATGCTCTACGCACAGCGGGGTAACAAGTAATGACTGATCTCTCTACTCCCAAAACCGCGCTGCCCAGCCTGCAACGCCGCTTCGAAGGCCGCGCCCTGCGCAGCATCGTGCTGACCACCCTGGTGTGGTGCACGGCGCTGCTGGCTGCCGTACCGCTGATTTCCGTGCTGTACATGTTGATCACCCGTGGCGGCGCGCGCCTGAGCCTGGAGGTGTTCACCGAGCTGCCACCCACGGGCTTCGAAATGGGCGGTGGTTTTGGTAACGCCATGGCGGGCACCTTCGTCATGGTGGGCATTGCCGCTGCCATCGCGGTGCCGGTGGGCATCCTGGCGGCGGTCTTCCTCGCCGAACTTGGGCCGGACAGCAAGCTGGCCAACGCTGCACGCTTCGCCGCCAAGATGCTCACCGGGTTGCCATCGATCCTGGCCGGTGTGTTTGCCTATGCGCTGGTGGTGATGACCACTGGCACCTATTCGGCGCCGGCAGGCGGCGTGGCGCTGGCGGTGCTGATGCTGCCGATCGTGGTGCTCACCGCTGAAGAGGCGATGAAGATGGTGCCCAAGATGATGAAGGACGCAGCCTACGGCATGGGCTGCACCCGCGCCCAGGTGATCTGGAAAATCATCCTGCCCACCGGCATGCCGGCGATTTTGACCGGCGTCATGCTGGCGGTGGCGCGCGCCGCGGGTGAAACGGCACCGCTGTTGTTCACCGCGCTGTTCAGCAACTACTGGATTTACCACGACGGCAGCCTGGCGGTAATGAACCCGACGGCATCGCTGGCCGTGCTGATTTACAACTTCTCCGGCATGCCGTTCGACAACCAGCTTGAACTGGCCTGGGCGGCCTCGCTGGTGCTGGTGATGATCGTGCTGGTAGTCAACATTTTGAGCCGTATTTTCGGCAAACCCAAGTACTGAGTCAGGGAGCATCAACACGTGAACCATTCCACTGCACAACGCGCCGCTCCCATGGTCGAGCAGACACCTGTGGTCATGGACTGCAAGCTGGACAAGATTTTCTACGGCAACTTCATGGCCGTACGTGACAGCCATGTGCCCATCGAAAAGAACAAGATCACCGGCTTCATCGGGCCGTCCGGCTGCGGCAAGAGTACCGTGCTGCGCAGCCTCAACCGCATGAACGACATGGTCAAGGGCTTCCGCTTCGAAGGGCATGTGCACTTCCTCGGGCAGGACGTGTACGGCAAGGGCGTCGACCCGGTGGTGGTGCGCCGTTACATCGGCATGGTGTTCCAGCAGCCAAACCCGTTCTCGATGAGCATTTTCGACAACGTTGCCTTTGGCTTGCGTCTTAACCGCTACAAGGGCGACCTGGGCGACCGTGTGAAGCACGCGCTGCAAGGCGCGGCGTTGTGGGATGAGGTGAAGGACAAGCTCAAGGTCAGCGGATTGTCGCTGTCGGGTGGCCAGCAGCAGCGTCTGTGCATTGCCCGCGCCATTGCGACCGAGCCGGAAGTGCTGCTGCTCGACGAGCCGTGCTCTGCACTGGACCCGATCGCCACCCGCCGGGTGGAAGAGCTGATGGTCGAGTTGAAGAAGGATTACACCATCGCGCTGGTGACCCACAACATGCAGCAAGCGGTGCGCGTGGCCGACAACACGGCCTTCTTCTCGGTCGATATCTCCCAGGGTACGCGCACCGGCTACCTGGTCGAAATGGGCCAGACCGCGCAGATTTTCCAGAACCCGCGTGAACAACTGACCGCTGATTACATCAGCGGCAAGTTCTCGTAACCCACTGTTACAACATTACCGAGTGCCCTGAGGATACCCATGCGTGCAGTGCGTCGCCTTGATCTGTCAGCCGTAGAGCGCGCACTGCGCGAGGTCCAGGGCCGTTTTGCCGAACTCAGCCGGCACTTCACCGAGCCGCGCGACCCGTTCACCGATGAAGTGCTGCAAAATGTGCTCGAAGGTTATGCGTTGATTGACCATTATGTCGCTCGCGGCGTGGACCTGTTCGACCTGCAGCAGGTGAACCTGATGCTGGAAATCAACGCCACCGTCCTGTGTGGCCGTGACCCGGCGCAACGTCAGGAATTCAACCAACACCTGGTGGCTACCGAAGCGCACTTTTTCAATAACGTGGAAGGCGGTATCAAGGATTTGTACAACTGGTACTGTGCCTACCGCAGCGACTCGATCTGGAAGCGCGCGGCCGGTGTTTACGTGCGAATCCTGAGCAAGCCGCAGCTGTTCATCGAAGGCAACAACCGCACGGGTTCGCTCATTGTCAGCTACTTGCTGATGCGTGCCGGGTTGCCGCCTTTCGTCCTCACACTGAACAACGCCGAAGGTTACTTCAATCCCTCTTCGGTGATCCGCAACTCAGCCAAGCATGGAGTCAAGGCGTTGTACGAATTGCCCAAGATCAAGAAAAAATACGCGGCTTTTCTGGAGGCAAACGCGCCTGATCCCGAAACGTTTTTGCTGGGTAATGCACCTGTGGCCAGTGGCCGGGGTGGCCTGTGATGGGCAAGTTGCCAATGGTCGCGCAGTGGCGCACGAGCCGTCGCCCACGGGTACGCATTTCGTTCGACATCGACGACACGCTCGCCTGCCAGGCTGAGCACAGTGCCGTTGAGCCTGGCAAATTGCCTGCGTGTGTTCATCGCTGGCTGGGTGAACCCTTGCGTATCGGCACCCGTGAGTTGATCCGGGATTTGCGGCGCCGTGGTTGCAGCATCTGGATCTACACTTCGTCGGGCCGCACGCCGTCCTACATCAGGCGTTGGTTGTTGCTGTACGGGATTCACGTCGACGGTGTGGTCAACAGCGACCGGCACCAGCACGCCCTGACAGCACGCGGGTTTACCAATGCACCTTCGAAACTGCCTTCGGCTTTCGGCATCGATCTGCATATCGATGACTCCGAAGGTGTGCGGATGGAGGGAATCGACCATGGTTTCCGCGTGCTGACCGTTTGCCCGAAGGATGAAGACTGGGCCCGGAAGGTGCTTGAATCCGCAGCCAAGGTGCAGGCGCAACTGGATTGGGAGCAGTCCTTCAAACAACAAGCGCCAGGCCGGCAGCGGTCACAAGCCATTACGCCCATGACCTGAGGCGATCAAATCTGGACTTGGGTGTGCCAGGGCAATCCTTCGCCCTGGCGGGTGGCGGTCAACGATTGTTGTCGGTCATGTCACTGTCATCGTCCTGGATGTTTTCAGAATCGTCTTCCACCTGATTCTGGCGGTCAGTGTCGGATTTCTGGCCGGTTGAGTGGCCACCTTTTGCGCCTTGCTCATTGGCACCGCGTGCACGTTCAGGGTCGTTGCCTTGCCGGTCCTGCCATGAGCCCTGACCACCTTGTGGCTGCTCTTCGGGCCTGCCGCCAGACATCTGGCCGCCTTGCTGCCCATGTTTGTCTTGTTCGTTAGCCATGATCGTCACCTTTGTGTGTTCACACAGAAAAGGCTGTGTTTACGTGTGAGATCTTGCAGCACTTGGTTGCTCACCCTACTTTCGAATTAACAGACGGGGTGCGCGAGAATACCGAGCGGTCAATCACTCGTGTCGTAACAGCTTGCACCCAGCCTGTGGCGCATCAGGTATTGCCCGCCTGTTTATGCGGGGGCGCGGTAATCGGCCGGTGTGTCTTTCATCCTGTGGCTGCACGAAGCAACTGGAGACAGTTGCACCAAGGTTCTGCGTTGACGAGGCTTCGACCCGTGGCTCAGGCTCGCGGCTGGAAGATTCACCATCAACCGCGAGGGAATGAACCAGCATGAAACTGGCAGAGTGGGCGCAGGTCCAGGACATCTACAAACGCAGCCGTCGGCAACCGAACAAGCGCCTGTTCAAGTGGACGAACGCACGCAGGTTGTGGCCGATGTGGGCTGCCCTGGCGTCGACGGTATTGCTGGTAGCCTTTGCGCTGGTGGCCATGGCCCACCCGGCGTTGTTGCCGTACGCTTACATGGCACTGGTGCCTTGGGGGCTTGCGCTTTATGTCACGCGGGTGAAGGGGCTGCGCGCCACGCATGCGCAAGCGTTCGATGACCATGTGATCGACAGGCAATCATTCCACCACCGGGAAAATACCCTGTGTTATACCTTTTTCCTGCAGCGCCTGCGCACTGAGGGCTACACCGCGGCCAAGGCCCGCGAACTGTCGGCGTATTCGGACCTGGTGGGCAAGCCGGCCAGGCCACCCTTGTCGCAGAACCTGGGCTTTGCGTCGCTCGTCGCCTTCATGATCGCCATCAGTACCGAGCTCATCAAGAATGCGGATGTGTTCACCAGCCAGGGGATGGCCGTGTTGATGCTGGGTGTTGTCGCCGTGTTTTTCTATGGGCTGATTCTGGATGGCATCAACAGTGGGGCTTATCAGAGGGCCTGGATAAAGCGGTATCTGGACATGGCTGCGTGGGACCTGGAGCATCTGTCTGATGACGCGGCGCCTGCCGATGAAAGCGAGGTTGAAGCGGTAGTCGCTTGAGGCGGTACGATGCGCACTACTGCCTGAGACCGCAAGCATGCACGTGCGCAGGTGCGATCCATTTGTCGACTGTCGGGGCTTGCCACTGTTCCAGCCTGTCAATCAGCACCGATGGGTCGGTGTGACAAATCAACATTTCGCTATGCTCGGCTTTCATGAACCCTTCAGCCACAGCATGCCTGAACACGCGGCGTACCGGCTCGAAAAAGACATTGGTGTTCAGGCAAGCCACGCCTTTTTGATGCTCGCCCAATTGGGTCAGCGTGGCCACCTCGAACAGCTCCTCGAAGGTTCCCAGGCCACCGGGCAAGGCAATGAATGCATCGGCGCATTCGCTCATGCGTGCCTTGCGACCACGCATGTCATGGGCCACCTCGTAGCGGGTCAGCTGCTTGTGCATGTGCCCGAGGTTGAACAGCAACTTGGTAATGACCCCGACCACTTCGCCACCCTCGGCAAGCACCGTGTCGGCCATGACACCCATCAAACCCTTGTCGGTACCGCCATATACCAGTTGCAGACCTCGCCGGGCAATTTCCCGGCCCAGGGCCCGAGCGTCTTCGACATAGCTGGGGTTGAAACCATGGTTGGAGCCGCAGAACACGGCAATGCTGCGCAAGGGTTGGTTGTTGCTCATCGAATTGTTCCTGCAAGAGGGGCTGGCAGGGCATGATGTAGCCACCTGGGCCAGTGGCAAAGCGCCAAAAATTGCCTGCAGGAGTGGACCATGCACGTGCGTCAGAGCAGCGCCAGGATGCGCTTGCCCAACCGCTCGGCACTGGCTTGCGAATCAATGTTGGCAAAGCCCAGCATGAGGCCGCACTGGCTTTCGGGGCCGATATAGCAAGCGCTCAAGGCTTCGGCGTAGATGCCCGCATTCAGCAGCCGTTCGACCAGTTCGCGGTCGCACTGCGCGCCAGCCAGGCGCAGGATCAGGTGCATACCGCCCGGCTGCACATCAATGCGCGCGTGTTCGCCCAAGACCCTGCTCAAGCCTTTGATCGCCGCTACCCGGCGTTCGCCATAGAGCTTGCGCATGTGCTGGATATGCCGGGCAAAATGCCCCTCGGTGATGAACGTGCTGACGATGGCCTGGGTCAGTTCAGGGACGCCGCCAAAGAACGTTTCGGCGACCGTGTGAAAACGGTTGACCAAGGAAGGGGGCACCACCAGATAGGCGATCCGGATACCGGGAAACAGCACCTTACTGAAAGTACCTGCGTAAAGTACGCGGCTGTCACGATCAAGGCTCTTGAGCGCCGGCAGCGGGCGGCTGACGTAACGGTATTCGCCGTCGTAGTCATCTTCGATGACCCAGGCCTGCTCACGGGCCGCCCAGGCCAGCAGTTCCAGGCGGCGCGGCAAAGACAGCGACATGCACAGCGGGCTTTGGTGTGCCGGTGTCACCACTGCTGCGCGGGTGTCGGGAAACTGCTTGATGCCGCGGCTGACTTGCAGCCCATCCTGATCCACCCCTACGGGTTGAACTGCAATCCGCAAGGCCTCCAGCAACTGCCGGGTAGGGGGGTAACCGGGGTTCTCCACGATGACCCGATCGCCCGGTTGCAGCAGGGCACGAGCGACCAGCGTCAGGGTGTTGCGGTAGCCCGAGGTCACGAACACCTGGGCAGGCTGGCAACTGATGCCCCGCGCCACGTGAAGGTAACTGGCAATCGCATTGCGCAGGGATTCCAGCCCTTGGGCCGACGGGCTGGCCATGTCCGCGACCCCCGTGGCACGTACGCAACGGGCACCGATCTGCGCCCAGATCTTTCGCGGAAATTCATCCAGCGCAGGCAAGGCCATCTGCAACGGTAGTACGGGTGCCTTGTGCCGCACCGGCACGCCAGCCGTTGCTGGCCACGTGTGATCGGCGTGCGCCTGTGTCGGCCGCACATTCAAGCCCGCGGCCACCACGGTGCCAGCTTGCCCGCGAGGCTGGATATAGCCCTCCGCTGCAAGCAGCGAATAAGCGGTGTCAACGGTGCCCCGGGCCAGCCCCAGTTCCCTGGCCAGCGACCGGGCCGCCGGAATACGTTCGCCTGGCGCGAGCACGCCATCGGTGATGGCCCTGCGAAAACGCCAGTAGATTTGCCGGTAGATCGGCTCTGTTGAAGTGGGGTCGATGGGTGACCGGTTGTTGATGGGGCTGGTCATGGATGTACTCAGGGGCAATGCCCTTGCAGCAGGCAGGAACCATACAGCCTACAAGCCCTCACGGCCTCATCCCAAGGGCCATGATTGGCCTTGGCGAGTGGGCCACGATCACGTTGCTTCGGTCTTAGTATGGCCCAGTCCAAAAGCATGAACATGGCACTTCAGCCCCAGGCCAGTCAGGCCCAGGATGCTGCCCTCCAAACAGCACTACCGAGGATTGTTCATGACTCAACGTATCGACTACGCCAGCGCCGCACCGGAAGGTTACAAGGCTTTTGGCAACGTTTATGGCTACCTGCTCAAGTCCGACTTTTCGGCCGAGCTGATCGACCTGGTTTATTTGCGGGTATCGCAAATCAATGGCTGCGCGTTCTGCATCGACATGCACTCACGTGATCTGCTCAAACTTGGGGTCGCAGTTGAAAAACTGGTGATGGTGCCGGTATGGCGTGATGCCGGCGATGTGTTCACGCCTCGTGAACGCGCAGCGCTGGCCTGGGCGGAGTCCGTCACCCGGGTTTGCGAAACAGGCATCCCCGACGACGATTACATTCAGGCCGCGGCAGCATTCAACGACAAGGAGTTGGCTGAGTTGACCTACGCCATCGGCTTGATGAACGCGTTCAATCGATTCGGTGTGGCCTTCCGCACCTCTCCGGTGGGCGTTAATCGAGCCGCTTGACCGGCTGTTATGCAATCAAGTGCCTGGGCGTGAATGCAGCGGAGCAGGCAAATGCGGCTAAACCTTCGCAGCGCCGCGCAGTCACTTTCAGTAAGGGCCCGCATGACTGGGCCAGGGAGGTGGCTGATGAAGCTCGTCTGCCTGCTGCGTGGCTGCCAATGGCGCAGCCTGTTGGTGTGTGAAGTCGCCGGGCTTCACTGCCAGAGCTGTGAACGCTGTGGCGCGCTGCGCTACAGCCAGCCCGGCCAACCCTTCGATGCGTAGGAGCCGACCATGGCCCGGGCAATCTGGAAAGGCGCGATCAGTTTTGGCTTGGTGCACATCCCCGTCTCGCTGAACACTGCCGTGCGCAGTGAGCGCGTGGATTTCGACTGGCTCGACAAACGCAGCATGGAGCCGGTGGGCTATAAGCGGGTGAACAAGGTTACCGGCAAGGAGATCGACAAGGAAAACATTGTCAAAGGCGTGGAATACGAGAAGGGCCGTTACGTAGTGATCAGCGAGGAGGAAATCCGCAAGGCCAGGCCCGAAGCGACCCAGACCATTGATATCTTCTCGTTCGTCGACGCTGGCGACATTCCGCTTCAACAGTTTGACACCCCTTATTACCTGAGCCCTGACCGTCGTGGCGGCAAGGTCTATGCCTTGTTGCGCGAAACCCTGCACGGCACTGGCAAGGTGGCCCTGGCCACCGTGGTGCTGCACACCCGCCAGCACCTGGCACTGCTGCGCCCGCTGGAAGATGCGCTGGTGCTGATCACCCTGCGCTGGCCCGAAGAAGTGCGCGGGCTGGATACGCTGGAACTGGACAAGAGTGTGACCCAGAGCAAGCTCGACAAGCGTGAACTGGACATGGCCCGGCGCCTGGTGGAGGACATGAGCGGGCAATGGGCGCCTGATGATTACCATGATGCGTTTCGCCAGACCATCCTCGACCTGGTGGAAGAGAAGGCCAGCAAAGGCAAGATCGAGACCGTGGCCAAAGGCGAAGGCGCGACGGCAGAGAAGGGCGCCGACATCATCGACCTCACCGAGTTGCTCAAGCGTAGCCTTGGCGGCAAGACCAAGGCGAAGAAACCGGCGGCCAAGCGACCGCGCAAGGCCTCCTGATCTACGGTAGCTGGCGCTCCAGACCCTTGAGGTAGTCGCCAAAGCCTTGTCGTGCGCGGCTGTCCGACCGGCTGCTGGTGGCCACGCTGTGCGCCGCGGTCCATACGATCTGCGCGCCGCTGGCTTCAAGGGCCATCACCAGTTGCACATCTTCATGCGCCGGCAACGGCTGGAATCCGCCAACGCGTTCATAGGCCTTGGTGCATACGCCTAGGTTGGCGCCATGGATATGCCGATGCCCGTCCCAAGCCTGGTAATGGTTGCGGTACAACTGGCGCAGGGCGGCACGTTGCCAAGGTTGCCAGCGCTCGATGTGCACGGTGCCGCAGACCGCGTCGGCGTGCCATTGCTGCTGTGACACCAGCCAGTGCCCCGGCACGCGACTGTCTGCGTCGGTGAACGCCAGCCACTGGGCGCCGCGCTCGATCATCCACGCCGCGCCCAGGCGCCGGGCAATGCCGACGTTGCCGGCCTCCAGCTCCACGGTATGCACGCCATGGCGGCGGGCGATGCGCGCGCTGGCGTCGACGCAACGGTCGAGCACCACCAGCACCTCGACCGTCAGGCCCGCCATTTCGGCCTGTGCCACCGCGAGCTTTACGGCGCCCAGGCAGTGCCCAAGATGACGGGCTTCGTTGTGGGCGGGGATGATGACGGCGATCATGTGCAGGCCTCGTCGAGGTCCACGACACTGGGCTGGCACGACCAGTATTCGAGCAGGAAGTCCGGCTCTTCGTGGCGCAGCACCGGATACAGCGGCAAATGCCTGGCCAGCAGGGCATGGACCTCGCGGCCATCCTGCGGGCAACCGGCGATGGGGTGGCGCCAGTGGCAGGCCAGCAGACCACCGTCATAAGCCAGGCTGGCCACCGACTGCTCGATCACCCGTAGCCAGTCGGTGGGGGCCAGGTAGTAGCCGATCTCGCTGAGCACGATCAGGTCGAACTGCCCGCCCGGCCAGTCGCCCGGCAAGTGGCCCTGTTCGACGCGGGCATGGCCCATCCCCGCTAGCCGCTGGCGGGCTAAGGCCACGGCCGTTGCGTCGATGTCCTGGCACAACAGGCTGACGCAGCGCTCGGCCAGCAGGGCGCTCATCTCGCCGTTGGCGCAGGCGGGTTCGAATACACGCTCATAGCATTGACGTGGCAGGCTGGCCAAGGCCAGTTCGCGCTTGCGGCGTTCGTACCAGCGGGTACGAAAGGCCCAGGGGTCATCGTTGCCGGCATACAAATCGGCGAAATACTGTGCACCCAGGCTCATGATGGCTCCGTTGACAGAAAGACCAGCTCGAAGGGTTGCAGCAGGCAGGCCTGCAGTTGTTCTGGCACCACCGGTGGATGCTCGCCATCAGGCTGCAACTGGCTGGCATGGGCGGCCAGGGCTTGGCGTTTAAGCGCCAGAAACGCATCGCAGAGCTGCAGGCGGCGCGCCCGGGGCCAGGGCAGGCGCGCGTCGTCACAGCTTGCCCAGTGCCAGGCCCAAACCGGTATTTCAGCCAGTTGCACCCGGCAGGCCTGTGCTGCCTGGGCACAGGCCCGGCCCGCTGCCTCGTGGTCGCAATGGCCGTCACCGCGCCATGTCGTCAGCAGCAGGTCACCGGGCTTGAGCAACTGGGCGAGGTGGTTGACCAGAAAGGCTTCATCATGGGGCAGGTTGCCATCCTTGAGGTTTAGGCGACGCCAGTCGAGAAGGTTGAGATCCAGACCCAGCAGTTGCAAGGCATGGCGGCTTTCCAGCGGGCGCTGATGACGCAGGCGACGTTCTGTCCATTGCGAGGAATGGGGATGGCTGCCTTCACCATTGGTAGCAGAAATCAAAAGAACCTCCTGCTCACGCCCCTTCAGACTGGCCAGCAGGCCGCCCGCCATGAGAATTTCGTCGTCAGGGTGCGGCGCCAGTATGACCAAACGCCTCCCGGCTGGGCACAACTGCTCGGGCCGCAGCCAGGGCGCGCGGGCCAGATGAGCCGAATGCTGCCAAGTGCTCCACGGCGTCCCTTGAGCAGCCTGTATCAGGTTGTGGCTCATAGTTGCCATGCTCCCGACCCCACATTGGCCAGTTGTCGGCCCAACTCGGCCAGGTCACGTTCGGCGTGGCTCTGGCGCAGGTACACCGGCAGGTCGGCATTGAGCCGGGCGAAATGGCTGCTGCGACAGAACGGTGTGGCGCCCAGCGCCCGGCCGACATGCTGTATGACCTGTTCGACCGCCTGCTCGACCTGCGCTCGGGTGCGCCGCACCTCGAAGCTGGCGTTATCTTGAGGATGCTGGTCGATCCACGTGGCGCATTCGCGAAGGGCAGCGCGGGCACCGTACAAGGCGGCATCGACTGCACCCAGGTGCGCATCGGCATGCGGGTCGCGCCGGGGCTTGCGGCAGTGTTCTCGCAGGTAGTCTGCCAGGGCCTCGGCGGCGCCGTACCAACAAGCAGCGATGCCGGCGCCACCCTGCCAGAACCCGGGGCGTGACAGGTACTGGCCGTGGGCACCGATGGCCAGCCCCGGGGAGTGGGTGAACTCAATGGCGACACTCGCACTGGCAGCCATGCCAACGGCCTGCCAATGGTTGTCTTCAATGCGCTGGCTGGGATGGGGAAGTTCGATGGCCACCAACTGAGGCTGGTCGTCTTCCCAGGCGGTCAGCAGCGCACGGTCGATATGCAACGCACCTGAGCACCAAGCCTTGCGGCCTTGCAGGCATACATGTTCACGCTCCCGCTTGACGATGTAGGTCCGGGCATCCGGCGGCTCGGCGGCCCACACGCCCCAGATGCCGTTGCAGGCATGCTGGGCCGCACCGCATTCGGCCAGGATCGCCAGGGCGTCGGTGTGGCCTTCATAGAGTTTGGCCAGGCTGAGGTCGTAACCGGCGACCCGCGCCAGTACGCGCCAGCGTTCGAGGGTGCAGCCCTGGCCGGGCAAGGGGAGCAGGTCGAGTTGTTCGCCCTGCAAGGCGTGCATCAGTTCCATCAGGGAAGGGGCGCGGTCGATGGCCTGCGAGCGGTGAGCAAATCGCTGTAGCAATGAATCTAAGCGGGTCAGTTCCATCTTGCAATTCCCAACTGCTTGCGCATGCGCAGCGTGATTGACTGGCGGGTCTTGCCCATCTCGGCCCACGGGTCGTCGACCTGTGCAAGGCGCGCGTGAAGGTTGCCAATGTTCCACTGGTTGGCCCCCTTGAGCTGGCTCAACTCTTCGCGCCAGATCGGTACCGATACCGGCAGGCCCTCGCGAGCCCGCAGCGAGTAGGCAGCAACGGTGGTGGCGCCCCTGCCGTTACGCAGGTAGTCGATGAAGATCCGCCCGACCCGGTTCTTCGGCCCGGACACTGCGCTGAGGCGGTCGGGGAACAGCCCGGCCATGTGCTCGACCAAGGCATGGCTGAAGCCCTTCACCTCGTCCCAGCCAGCACGCCGGGTCAGCGGCACGACGAGGTGCATGCCCTTGCCGCCACTGGTCTTGAGAAACACCTTCAGGCCCAGTTCGTCGAGCAGGGTAAGAGTCAGCTGGGTGGCCTCTAACATGGCTTTCCAGGGCAACGCCGGGTCAGGGTCCAGGTCGAGGACAAACCGGTCGGGCTTGTCGAAGTCCTTGGTGGTGGCATTCCAGGTGTGCAACTCAAGCGTGTTCATCTGCACCGCGCCCAGCAGGCTGTCGGCGCGGTTGAGCACCATGGCCGCCTGGCCGGCCTGCGCCTTGCTGTAGCTGAGCAGCTTGGGGATATGCAACTGGCCGGCGTTTTTCTGGAAGAACAGTTCACCGCCGAGGCCGTCCGGTGCCCGCACCAGCGCTACAGGCCGATCCTTGAGCTGTGGCAGCAGCCAGTCGGCGACCTGAGCATAGTATTGTGCGACCTGAAGTTTGCTGGCACCACTGATGGCGTCAACCTCGCGGTCGGGGTGAGTCAGATGCAAGGTGCCCAATGCCTCGGGTTTTGTCTGTGCTGAGCGTTTGACGGGCATTGCTCGCTCCAGGCCGATGGCGGTGGCGGGTTTGTCGTCGCGCAGGCCGTGGAACACCGAGTGGCGCACGATGCCCTCGCGGGTCATTTGCGCATACGCGACTTCTGCCAGCAGCTTTGGCTTGAGCCAATGCACGCCGCGGGCTTCGGCGCCGGTGGGTGGGCTGGGCAAGGCGGGCTTGGTGGTCTGCAGCGGTTTCAGGCGGGCGTGAATGCTGTGCAGCGTGGCCGCGCTGAAACCGGTGCCGACTTTGCCGGCGTAGCGCAACTGGCCGCTGTCGTGGTCGTGCAGGGCCAGCAGCAGGGCGCCAAAGCCGTTGCGGCTACCTTTGGGGTCGGTGTAGCCGACAATCACGAATTCCTGACGCTGCTTGCACTTGAGTTTGACCCAGTCACTGCTGCGCCGGCCAATGTAGGGGCTGTCGGCACGCTTGCCGATCAGGCCTTCGAGTTGCAGCCGGCAGGCACTGTCGAGCAGTGACTCGACGGGCGCCTCAAAGTCGGCGGAGTACCTGAGCACTTGGGTTGCGTTGCCCTCCAGCAACCGGGCCAGGGTGGCACGACGCTGTTGCACCGGCAGTTCGCGCAAGTCCTCGCCACCCAACCAGGGCAGGTCGAACACGTAGTAGGTAATGCGCTCGTCATGCTCAGTGTCGAAGGCGTTCTGCAAGGCCTGGAAATCGGCCACGCCGTTGTTGTCGACCACCACCATCTCGCCGTCCAGCCACGCCGAGTCCAGGCCCAGAGCCCTGAGCGCCTTGACCTGGCGGGGCATCTTCGCTCTCCAGTCGTGGCCATTGCGGGTGAACAGGCGTACGTCGTCACCGTCGATACGCGCCAGGATGCGGTAGCCGTCGAACTTGATTTCGTAGCGCCAATCGCCGCTTGGCGGGGCCTCGACCAATGTAGCCAGTTGCGGCGCAAGCCTGTCGGGCAGCGGTTTGCGTCCGGCCTTGCGATTGCGTGCGGCAGCGGTCGCCCTGGCCGGGCGGCGTGGGGGCAGGGTGCGCTCACTCAGTACGCTGCCCGGCAGGGCTTCGACGATGCTGTAGTCGGTTTCGCTGCGCGCCTGCCCGTCGTGGGATTTGACCAGCATCCACTGCTCTTTCTTGCCGGCCAGCTGGGTGCGGAACAGGTTCCAGACCCCTGACAGCTTCTCGCCCTGCAGGCGAAAGCGCAGTTTGCCCTTTGCATAGGCTTCGCGCGGGTCGCCTTCGGGCTCCCACACCCCCCGATCCCAGACAATGACATCGCCGGCGCCGTAGTGGCCTTCGGGGATGTGCCCCTCGAATTGGGCATAGTCCAGCGGATGGTCCTCCACATGCACCGCCAGTCGCCGGACCTTGGGGTCAAGGGAGGGCCCCTTGGGGATCGCCCAGCTTTTGAGTGTGCCGTCGAGTTCAAGGCGGAAATCGTAATGCAGGTGGCTGGCGTCGTGTTTCTGGATGCAGTACTGCAGTGCGTGGGCCGAGCGCAGGCGTGGGCGTTTGCCTGCGGGTTCGGGCGTTGCATCGAAGTTGCGCTTGCGCTGGTAGTCCTGCAGGGAGTTGGCCATGACGGGCTCCGGACGGGTACGCGGGTCTCAGGATTGGGAGGCGGCGTTGGCGTGAGGAGTTCAAAAAAAGCGAGGGACGGGGGCAGGCAGTAACTCTGAATCATTTGCCACTGACGCTTGCCTGGCCACGTAAAGTCGTCAAAGTCAAAGACTCTCAGGATCCCCGAAGAACATTTGGATAGGCCTCTGGAGCGGCATTTATGGCCTCAAAAAGCAGAAATGTACCCGCAAAAATACCCGCGATACCCCCAGCAGGATGCACGATCGAGAATGGCGATTTCTGACAGCTTTCGAGGTGGCGCACACTGGACTGTAGTGTATCGCCATGGCCGTATGTGTGGAATCACGGCGGGCCTGCTTAGGATTGGGGCGTCTACCACGAGCGGCAGCATTCGACCCAGGCTGTGTGAAAACACCTGCGATTGTCTAACCTTCTGATCGTCGAGATCGTGGCGGGGACGATCATGAAGCGGTTCATTGAGGGTGAGGCCCGGACGCAAGTCACGCTGCTGCCGGAGTGCCTGGATGATTACATCACCGAAGAAAACCCTGTTCGGGTGGTTGACGTTTTCGTCGATGAACTCGACCTAGGAGCGCTCGGGTTCGAGGGTGTCGATCCGGCTGCAACGGGTCGTCCGGCCTACCATCCAGCAGTCCTGCTGAAAATCTACATCTATGGCTACCTCAACCGGATTCAGTCCAGCCGCCGGCTTGAGCGCGAGGCAGAGCGCAATGTCGAGCTGATGTGGTTAACGGGCCGGTTGGCTCCTGACTTCAAAACGATTGCCGACTTTCGCCGAGACAACGGCAAAGCCATTCGCAGCGCCTGCCGGCAATTCGTAGTGCTTTGCCGCAACCTCAATCTTTTCTCCCAGTCGATCATTGCCATCGACGGCAGCAAATTCAAAGCCGTAAATAACCGCGACCGCAACTTTACCCAAGGCAAGATCAAGGCGCGCATGCAGCAGATCGAGCAGAGCATTGACCGCTATCTTGCGGCGATGGATTCGGCGGATCGGGCAGCGCCCGAGGTCGCCGAGGCCAAGGCTGAACGGCTGAGCGAAAAAATAGAAAAGCTGAAACAGCAGATGACGAAGCTCAAGGACATTGAAGCGCAGCTTCACGCCAGCCCAGATCAGCAAATCTCTCTTACCGATCCTGATGCACGCTCAATGGCCACAAGTGGCCGAGGTACTGGCACGGTTGGCTACAACGTACAAACAGCAGTCGATGACAAACACCATCTGATCATTGCTCATGAAGTCACTAATGTTGGCAATGACCGAACGCAGCTGAAATATGGCGAACTAGGCACGCGAAGAGATCGGCGCTGAGTCGCTGACAGTGGTCGCCGACCGAGGCTATTACAAAGGTCCGGAGATCCTTGCTTGCGAGCAGGCAGGGATCACCACTTTTGTCCCGAAGCCGCTGACATCAAGCAGCAAAGCGGAAGGCCGATTCGGCAAGCAGGATTTCATCTACATCGCTGCATCGGATGAATACCGATGCCCTGCGGATCAACTACTGACCCGCAGGCATTCTTCGGTGGAAGACGGCATGTTGCTGCACTCCTACTGGTTTTCTGGCTGCCAAAGTTGCTCCATGCAGAAGCAGTGTACGACGGGTAAGGAACGCCGGTTGAAGCGCTGGGAGCATGAAACGGTAGTCGAAGCCGTGCAGATCCGATTGGAGCATGACCCAGGAAAGATGAAGGTTCGCCGGCAGACGGTGGAGCACCCCTTCGGAACACTCAAATACTGGATGGGAAGCACTCACTTCCTGACCAAAACCCTACCGAGGGTAAGCACCGAAATGAGCCTTCACGTGCTTGCCTACAATCTCAAACGAATGATGAGCATCTTTGGCATCGCTGGGCTGATTGAAGCGATCAGGACTTGAGGCCAAGCATTTTTTGCGTCCGTATACGGCTATTCGGGCCGCTGCCGCGGCCCAAATAGCGCGGGCCGCGTCCGGTGCCCGACTGAGGTAGATCAGCACTTAGATCTGTTGAATTGACAGGGTGCCCCAGCCTCTTTCGCTACTCGACGTATTTACTTGCGTTTTCACACAGCCTGGACCCATTGCAGCCGTTCAGCACTGGCAGAATTCGATCCCTCTCAGCCAGTGCTCCCGACACTTACAGTTCCCGAGCCCAAGTCTGGCTGACGAGGTCTTTTCCGAAGCTGTGTACCTGTTCTTCTTCGACCAATTGGAAACCTGCTTTCTGATAGAGCTTTCGGGCATCGACAAGCACACTTGTTGTCCAGAGGATCATGTGCTTGTAGCCCGCGAGCCGCGCAAACCGAATACTCTCTTCCAGCAACCGATTGCCGATTCCCATGCCCCTGGCGCTCGCGTCAACGTAGAGCATCCGCAGCTTGGCGGTCGTCTGGTCATGTTTGACGACAAACACCGAACCGATGACTGTGCCCTCTTTTTCCGCGATCCAGCATCGCTCGCAGGACGGGTCGAACTCACGAAGGTAATTGGCGACGATTTCCGCCACCAGCGCTTCGAACTCCATATTCCAACCGTATTCGCGGGCATAGAGTTGCGCTTGTTGCTGAACAACAATGCCCATGTCGCCTGCTTGTGGATCGCGCAGGATGTAGGAACGATCACCGTCGCCCAATTGGATTTGGATCTTTTTCATGGCTTGGATCAATTGCTCTTGCTGGGGCTCAGACAAGCCTTGCAACATCAACACGACTTCTTCACGAGCGGCTTGCTCCAGCGAGGCCAGCACCTGACGACCTGGCTCGGTGAGCTGGATTTGAGAGGCTCGGGCGTCGATTGCCGAACGAGATTTGCTGATCAGCCCTTTTTTCTCGAAGCCACCGATGACTCGGCTGAGGTAGCCGGCGTCCAGGTCGAGCAAATGGCAGAGGTCTGAACTCTTCAGGCCAGCACTGGCGCCCAATTCAAAGAGGATGCGTGCCTCAGTCAAGGAGAATTCGGCTTCGAGCAGGTGCTCTTGCAGCGCGCCAATCTGCCGTGTGTAGAAGCGGTTGAAACGGCGGACGATGTCAGCGCGCTCCAGGAGGGTTGTAGTCATGAAAATGCTCATATAGTTGCTTTTAGCAGCTATATTATTGCCTTAGGCAACTATGTCAATCCTCTCATGTGCAGATGCATGGGCAGCGATGGGGCGATAGTCGCCTCTCGCAACCGGCAGGTTTCGACCCATAGCTGACATTCAAGGCTCAGGGCTAATTCAGGGGTTCGTTAGCTTCTCCACATCAAAACACGCCAGGCCTTGGCCGAAGAGCTTGGCGTACCCCTGCAGATGCGCACCTACGACGCCGCCGGCAAGGTCTTCGCCGATTTGGAGGAGGGCGTCTGGAACCTGGCATTCCTGGCCATCGAACCGGTACGCGAGGCGCAAATCGCCTTCAGCGAGCCCTATGTGCTGATCGAGGGCACCTACCTGGTCAGCCGCGATGCCCCGTACCAGCACGTCGAGGAGCTCGACCAGACCGGCCTGCGATTGGCGGTCGGCAAAGGCGCCGCCTATGACCTGTACCTGAGCCGCACCCTGGAACACGCCGAGCTGGTGCGCGCTGACACCTCCGCCGGTGCCGTCGACCTGTTCATCGAGCAAGGACTGGAGGCCGCCGCCGGGGTTCGCCAGCCGCTGCAGAATGTCGCCGATGCCGATGCGCGTTATCGCGTGCTGGACGGTGCCTTTACCGCAATCCGTCAGGCCATGGCTGTACCCCGTGGCCGGGACCATGCGGCAGCCTACGTGCGCGACTTTGTCGAGCGCCAGCTGCGCAGTGGTTTTGTCCAGGGTGCCTTGCTGGCCACCGGGCAGACCGATGTCAGCGCCCCGCGCTGAAAACCTGTATTCAAACGAAGACCTGAGGTAGTAACCCCAATGGCCAAGGCCGCCGATGTCGTTGTGCAATGCCTGGAAAACGAAGGTGTCGAGTATGTGTTCGGCATTCCTGGTGAGGAAAATCTCGACCTGCTGGAATCCCTGCGCAAGTCGAAGATCAAGCTGGTACTGACCCGCCACGAGCAGTCCGCGGGCTTCATGGCTGCCACCTATGGCCGCCTGACCGGCAAGACCGGCGTCAGCCTGTCGACCCTGGGCCCTGGCGCGACCAACCTGGTGACCGCCAGTGCGTACGCCTACCTGGGCGGCATGCCGATGATGATGATCACCGGCCAGAAGCCGATCAAGAAGTCCAAGCAGGGTCGCTTCCAGATCATTGACGTGTGCGGCATGATGGACCCCATCACCAAGTACACCCACCAGTTCGCCTCGGCCGACAACATCCCGGCCCGCATGCGCGAAGCGTTCCGCCTGGCTGAAGAAGAAAAGCCGGGCGCCGTGCACCTGGAGCTGCCGGAGGACATCGCCGCCGAGCAGACCGACGCCCTGCCGATCCCACGCAGCCTGCACCGCCGCCCGCTGGCCGAGCACGTGGCCATCGAAGCCGCCGTCGAGACACTGCAAAAGGCCCGCAGCCCGATCCTGGTGATCGGTGCCGGTGCCAACCGCAAGATGACCGCCAAGGTCCTCAAGCAGCTGATCGACCAGACCGGCATCCCATTCGTCACCACCCAGCTGGGCAAGGGTGTGGTCGACGAGCGCAGCCCGCGCTTCCTGGGCAACGCCGCGCTGTCGTCCGGTGATTTCGTCCACCGCGCGATCGAAGCGGCCGACCTGATCATCAACATCGGCCACGACGTGATCGAGAAGCCGCCATTCTTCATGGTCCGTGGCGGCACCGAAGTCATCCACATCAGCTTCCGCTCCGCCGAAGTCGATGCCGTGTACTTCCCGCAGGTCGAAGTGATTGGCGACATCGCCAACGCCGTGTGGCAGATCAGCGAAGCGCTGACCGATACCGCGCACTGGGACTTCACCCGCCTCATGGCCATCCGTGAAGCGAACGAAGCACAGATGGCCGAAGGCGCCGACGATAACCGCTTCCCGGTCTACCCGCAGCGCATGGTTGCCGACATCCGTCGCGTGCTGCCGTCCGAAGGGATCGTTGCCCTGGACAACGGTATCTACAAGATCTGGTTCGCTCGCAACTACAAGGCGCACAAGCCGAACACCGTGCTGCTGGACAACGCCCTGGCAACCATGGGGGCTGGCCTGCCATCGGCCATGGCGGCCCACCTGGTGTACCCGGACCGCCCAGTGATTTCAGTCTGCGGCGACGGCGGCTTCATGATGAACAGCCAGGAGCTGGAAACCGCTGTGCGTCTGGGCATGCACATTACCGTGGTGATCCTGCGTGACGACGGCTACGGCATGATCCGCTGGAAGCAGGCCAACATGGGCTTCACCGATTTCGGCCTGGATTACGGCAACCCGGACTTCGTCAAATATGCCGAAGCCTACGGTGCCAATGGCCACCGCGTGGAAAGCGCCGAAGGCTTGCTGCCGCTGCTCCACCACTGCATTTCCAACCCTGGCGTGCACGTGATCGACTGCCCAGTCGATTACAGCGAGAACGACCGCATCCTCAACACCGAGCTGCGCCAACGGGCATTGGCGGTTTAAGCGCTCGCTTCAAGTTTCCAACACGATGCCGGAGCCATTACGTGGCCCCGGCATTACGTTGGATGTCAGTGCTGTAAAGCCTTCTGGGTATCGCTGGCCGCGATCCCCGGATGCTCTTCTGCCAACGACCGTCGAACGGCTTGCACCTGCTCAGCTGTCACGTGCGGCGCCTTGTTCCCCCAGCTGTTGCGAATGAACGAAACTAGTTGAGCGGCTTCCTGGTCATTGAGCCGCCAGCTGAAGTCCGGCATGACCAGGTCGGAGGGCGCCTGTTGAGTCGATGGTAGCCGGCTGCCCCCCAGAATCACCCGGATCATCGAGCTTGGGTCCTCGGACAGCACCGAAGGGTTGCCAGCCAGTCGGGGGAACACTTCCTGATAGCCCAGGCCATCGGTCCGGTGGCAGGCGGCGCAATTGTCCACATAGAGTTCAGCACCCCGGCTAGGCGACTCTCCAGACCACAGCGCTTTGGCCGTCGTGTCGTCCGCCTTGAACGCCACCTTGTCCGAGCCGGGTACATCGGGCAGCGACTTCAAGTAGCGGGCGATGGCCAGCAGGTCCTGGTCCGTCAGGTATTGGCCGCTGTGCTGGATCACATCGTTCATGGCGCCAATGGACGAGAAGTGAGCATTGCGGCCGTCGCGCAGTGTCTGCACGATATCTTGCTCTCGCCATCCTCCCAGGCCATCCGGTGCATTGGCGCGCAGGCTAATGGCAACCCAGCCGTCGATCACCTGGCCACCGGCGAGGTAGGTGGGGGCACGCTCATCCAGCGACTTCTCCTGAAGGGTCAACGCTCGGGGCGTGTGGCAGCTGCCACAGTGGCCCAGCCCCTGAACTAGGTAGGCGCCGCGGGCGATCTGGGCGTCGTCATACTTCAGCGGCCCGGTCGCTGCCATCGGTTCGACCGCAGGGGCAAAGAGGTTGCGCCAGATGCCCAGGGGCCATCTCATCGACAGCGGCCACGGAATTTCGCTTTCACGGTTTGCCTGGTTGACCGGTTCGACGCCATGCATGAAGTACGCATACAACGCCTTGAGGTCGACATCCGTGACCTTGGCATAAGACGGGTAGGGCATGGCGGGGTAGAGCGTGTAACCCGCCTTCGTCACACCGTGGCGTACCGCTTTGTCGAAGTCTTCGAGGGTGTACTGGCCGATGCCGGTTGTCGGGTCCGGGGTGATGTTGGTCGCGAAGATCGTGCCTATGGGCGTGGCCATGGGGAGGCCACCCGCATACGGTTTGCCATCTTTGGCGGTGTGGCAGGCGACGCAGTCTCCTGCCCGGGCGAGGTATTCGCCTTGCTTGATCAGCGCCGGATTGGTGTAGTCGTCGGCCCACAGCGCTGGCGCCGTCGCCAGCAGTGCAACCGCCACGGATGCGTGAAGCGTCTTCATCGGTTGGCTCCTCATGCCTGCACCAGAGGGCCCGGGGCGCCCAGGTACTTTTCGCGGATGGCCTTCGCCGACCAGTACGCCAGGGCACCGACCATGCCAGTCGGGTTGTAGCCATTGTTCTGGGGGAATGCGCATGCGCCCATGACGAAGACATTCGAGACATCCCAGGACTGCAGGTAGCGGTTCACCGCACTGGTCTTGGGGCTGTCGCCCATGATGGCGCCACCGCAGGTGTGGGTGCTCTGGTAGCGGGTGGTGTTGTAGTGCTCGCCAGGTTTCTTCGCGTCGGCTGAGATCGCCAGCGGGTTGAGGCTGCGGGCCATTTCCTCGAGTTTGCCGACCATGTACTGGTTGGCTTTGATCTCGTTCTCCTTCCAGTCGAAGGTCATGCGCAGCATCGGACGGCCGAATGCATCCTTGTAGGTCGGGTCGAGGTCGAGGTAGCAGTCTTGATAGGCCATGTTGGCCCCTTGCACTTCCCAGTAGAACTGGTGGCGGAAGTTGTCCTGTGCCGCTTTTTTCCAGCCACTGCCCCATTTCGGACTGCCGGGCGGTAGGCTGATCCCGCGCACCGGCCCGCCACCGGGCTGGCGTGCCCACAACACACTGCCGCCCAGGTAGCCGAGCTTGGCGTTGTCGATCTGGTTGCCGTTGAAGTCGTCGATGACCTGGCCGGCTCCGCCGATGCCGATGAATGGGTTGCCCTGGATGCTCTTGTCGAAGAACAGCGTCATGCGCGTGAGGTTCTGGTAGGTGTAGTTTTTCCCCACGACGCCCTCACCGGTGACCGGATCGTAGGGTTTGCCGATGCCGGAAAGCAGCATCAGATGCACGTTCAGGTAAGAGAAAGCGGCAAGGATTACCAAATCAGCAGGCTGGGTTTGCTCATGGCCTGACGCGTCCAGGTAGGTCACGCCGGTAGCCTTTTTCTTGTCGCTGTCCAGGTTGACCTGGAGCACTTGCGAGTTGGGCCGCAGTTCGAAGTTCTTGCGCTGGCGCAGCACCGGCAGGATGCACGCGTTGGGACTGGCCTTGGAGTAGTTCAGGCAGCCGTAATCGCTGCAGAAACCGCAGAAGTTGCATGGGCCCAGCTGGCATCCGTAGGGGTTCTTGTACGGCCCCGAAGCATTCGATGCGGGAATCGGGTAGGGGTGGTAGCCAAAATTGTTGGCGGCCTTGGCGAACATTTTGCCGCCCAGGTAATCCGGGTTGGCGGCCAATGGAAAGTGCCGGCTGCGCGAGCCTTCGAAAGGGTTGCCGCCCGCAACGGGGAGGCCATTGATGATGCCGGCTTGCCCTGCGGTGCCGCACACCTGCTCGAAGTGATTGAAGTGTGGCTCCAGGTCTTCATAGGTGACCGGGAAGTCCTGGATGGTCATTTCCTTGGGGATGAACGCCTTACCATAGCGGCTCTCGTAGTTCGAGCGCAGGTTCAAATCTTCCGGCAGTGCGCGGAAGTGGCAGCCTGACCAGTGGGTGCCCGCACCGCCCACGCCATCGCCGGGCTTGAAGGAACCCATCTGCCGGTAGGGCACCGCGCGCTGGGCCATGTTGTGGCGAATGGTCAGGGTCTCTTTGCTCAGGCTCTGCAGGTATTTGCGGTGTACCGACCCCGCGAGTTCGTCATTGACCTTCGGGTAGACGAAATCCGGGTAGGTATCCCGATCGGCGCCTCGCTCGAGGGCAACCACCTTGAGGCCGGCATCGGTCAGTTCCTTCGCCAGGATCGCGCCAGTCCACCCCATGCCCACGATGACGGCATCGACTTTTTCTTGAATTGCCATGATTAACCTCGACGACCGGACATGCTGACAGGGGGCAACGGATAGGGCTTCGATGTTTGATCGACCCAGTCCATGTAATCGGCGCGCACGCCGGGGTAACCCACCAGCTTCCAGCCCACCATGTCCTTGTTGCCGCCGTACTGAGGATCAGAGAAGAAGCCGTACAAGGTTTCGTTCAGCAGGTGGGTGAAAAACACCTTGCCCGGAACACCTTCGGTCTTGATCTCGCCAGCTTCGAGTTTTTTCAGGATGTCGTCCTGATCGTTGGTCGCGAGTGCTGCGAAGGGTTTTCCAGCACGTTCTTTTTTGCACCAAGCGTCCAGTGCCGAGATACCGACACGCAGGATGTCACGCGGTGGGAGTTTGCCTTGGTAGCCGAACTCCGGGCTGGCTTCGTAGTAGGGGCCTTGCAGGTACCAGATGTCACCGGCGGCGTAGCTGCTCTGCATGTGTCGATCGATGAATTCGGGGACACCGGCCTCGACCGCGCCTGCGCCGAGTTCGTCTTGCGGGATCAGCCGCGCGCAGGCCGCGAGGATGAATGCCCATTCGAGTTCGTTGAAAAATACCGGTGAGTAGGCGGTGCTGCTGTCAGGATTGGCTGCTGGCCGCTGAGCTTGCTCGGCGGGTGCTGCATCGACCAGCCCGGGCAGTTGCGTGGCAACCACGGTGAGAGGGATCAAGGTCAAGGTCTTTTTGAAGAACGTTCGCCTCGATTCGTAGGGTTTTTCTTGGTCTTGTTGGCTCACGGATGGCCTCTCAGGCAGTGATAGGAGTGGGCGACCGCTAGGTCACTTCGGTATTTTGCATTCAAAATATAAAATGCGTCTAGACCTGAGGGCAGCCGAATCCTGCGCACGGAGGTCGATCAGGCCTGTGCGAAGGAGGAGGGGCGTAAGGGCAGGGCTGACGGAGCGTCAGCCCGGGGTTAGCCTTCAGTTGCGCTGAAGGCCACCGGCATCGAGGATATGACTGCGCAGGATGGCACTGAGCCGTTCGCCATCGCGCTGTTCAAGTGCTTCAATCATGTCTTCATGATCGTGAATGGCGCGCTCCCACTTCACATCGGTGCGGTTGGAGCGGTAGCGGACGGCCTGGATCCTCTGGTTGAGCGTGAGGTAGGTCTTGCGCAGGGTTTCGTTGCGCGCGGCCTGGCTTATGGCGTCGTGGATAGCGGCGTTCTTTTCGAAGTACAACGACAGGTCATTGCTGGCCTTGGCCTGGAGCATCTGGTAGTGCAGTGATCGGATCGCCTGGATTTCGCTATCGGTGATCCGCTCGCAGGCCAGCAGGCCGCTGAAGGCTTCGATGCCGCTCATGAGCTCGAACATTTCGCGGGTCTCGACGTCGCTCATTTGAGCAACGCGTGCACCGCGATTCGGCCTGAGTTCGATGAGGCCCTCCATGGCGAGGACTTTCAATGCCTCGCGCAACGGGGTGCGGGAAATGCCAAGCACTTCGCAGAGTTCGCGCTCGTTGATTTTGATCCCGGGTTTTAACGTGCCTTCGATGACAAACCGGCGCAAATGATCGAGTACGGTGTCATGCAAATGCATCCGCTCGATTTTTGCCAGTTCACCCAAGTGTGAAACACCTGAAGACATAACCTACCTCAGCCAAGATTGATCCACGCCGGCACGCCAGGCGGGCGTCAATTTTAGCAGGAGTCAGGCCGCAGGTCGCAAGTTACATATTGTTCATCGGTGTTCGCCCATCGCGGATTAATCCGCGATGGGCCGGTACAGGTTTACTTGTCGTCGCGAATCGAGAAGTTTGCCATGTGCTCCAGGCCTTTGATCAGCGCCGAGTGGTCCCAGTTGCCGCCGCCCAGGGCCTGGCAGGTGTTGAACACTTGCTGGGCGTTGGAGGTGTTCGGCAGGTTGATGCCCAGTTCCTTGGCGCCCTGCAGGGCCAGGTTGAGGTCCTTCTGGTGCAGGTTGATGCGGAAGCCTGGGTCGAAGGTGCCCTTGATCATGCGCTCGGCATGCACTTCGAGGATCTTCGACGAAGCGAAGCCGCCCATCAGCGCTTCACGTACCTTGGCCGGATCGGCGCCGTTCTTGGCGGCGAACAGCAGGGCTTCGGCAACGGCCTGGATGTTCAGCGCAACGATAATCTGGTTGGCGACCTTGGCGGTCTGGCCGTCGCCATTGCCACCCACGCGGGTGATGTTCTTGCCCATGGCTTCGAACAGCGGCAGGGTGCGCTCGAAGGCTTTCGGGCAGCCACCGACCATGATGCTCAGGGTCGCGGCCTTGGCACCAACTTCGCCACCGGACACCGGGGCGTCCAGATAGGCGGCGCCGGTGGCCTTGATCTTCTCGGCAAACGCTTTGGTGGCGGTAGGGGAGATCGAGCTCATGTCGATCACGATCTTGTTCGGGCCCACGCCTTCGGCGACGCCGTTTTCACCGAACAGCACGCTTTCCACCTGCGGGGTGTCGGGCACCATGACGATGATGAATTCCGCTTCCTGGGCCACTTCCTTCGGGTTGGCCAGGGCCACGGCGCCGCCGTCGATCAGGTCGGCCGGGGCGGCGTCGTGGTGGGTGGAGACGAAGATGCTGTGACCTGCTTTTTGCAGGTTTTGGGCCATGGGTTTGCCCATGATGCCGGTGCCGAGGAAGCCGATTTTAGCCATGAGATTTTTGCCTCTTTGTAATTGTTCGGTGTTCAGCAATCAAATTGCATTGTGGGTCTTCAGCCAGCCTAGGCCTGCCTCGGTGGTGGTCTTGGGCTTGTACTCCGCGCCCACCCAGCCCTGGTAGCCGATACGGTCCAGGTGCTCGAACAGGAAGCGATAGTTGATCTCGCCGGTGCCCGGCTCGTGGCGGCCCGGGTTGTCGGCCAGCTGCACGTGGTTGATCAGCGCCAGGTTGGTTTCCAGGCTGCGCGCCAGGTCACCTTCCATGATCTGCATGTGATAGATGTCGTACTGCAGGAACAGGTTGTCGCTGCCCACCTCGGCCTGGATTTCCAGCGCCTGTTGAGTGGTGTTCAGGTAGAAACCCGGAATGTCGCGGGTGTTGATCATTTCCATGACCAGGCGAATACCGGCGGCCTTGAGCTTGTCGGCGGCGTAGCGCAGGTTCTCGACGAAGGTCTTGCGCACGGTGGCGCAGTCCGGGCCTTGCGGGCGGATGCCGGCCAGGGCATTGACCTGAGTGTTGCCCAGCACCTTGGCGTACTCGATGGCCTTGTCGACCCCGGCGCGGAATTCTTCGATGCGGTCAGGGTGGCAGGTGATGCCGCGCTCACCTTTGGCCCAGTCGCCGGCCGGCAGGTTGAACAGCACCTGGGTCAGGCCGTTGGCGTCGAGCTGCTGTTTGATTTCAGTGGCGCTGAAATCGTACGGGAAGAGGTATTCGACACCGCTGAAACCGGCGTCGGCGGCAGCCTTGAAGCGGGCCAGGAAGTCCTGTTCGGTGAACAGCATGGACAGGTTGGCAGCGAAGCGCGGCATAGGTTTCTCCTCACAGTCCTTGGACAGGCAGAATAGAAGTGGGGGCATCTTCAGCCGTTGTGGCGAGCGGCTCGAATTCGTTGACCGCGTTGATCTCCGTACCCATCGAAATATTGGTGACCCGCTCGAGAATCACCTCCACGACCACGGGCACCCGGAAGGTTTCTGCCATTCGTTGTGCTTCACGCAGTGCCGGCGCGATTTCGAAGGGCTCGAACACACGGATGGCTTTGCAGCCCAGGCCTTCGACCACGGCGACGTGATCGACACCGTAGGTGGCGGCGTCGGTGGCGTTGATGTTCTCAAACGCGAGTTGAACGCAGTAATCCATGTCGAAGCCACGCTGAGCCTGGCGGATCAGGCCGAGGTAGGCGTTGTTCACCAGCACGTGGACGTACGGCAGGTTGAACTGCGCGCCTACTGCCAGCTCTTCGATCATGAACTGGAAGTCGTAGTCACCGGACAGCGCGACGACCTTGCGCTTTGGATCAGCCTTGACCACACCGAGGGCGGCAGGGATGGTCCAGCCCAGCGGGCCGGCCTGGCCGCAGTTGATCCAGTGGCGTGGCTTGTACACGTGCAGGAACTGCGCACCGGCGATCTGCGACAGGCCGATGGTGCTGACGTAGCAGGTGTCTTTGCCGAACACCTGGTTCATCTCTTCGTACACGCGCTGCGGCTTGACCGGCACGTTGTCGAAGTGGGTCTTGCGCTGCAGGGTCGCCTTGCGCTCCTGGCAGTCAGCCAGCCAGGCCTTGCGGCACTTGAGTTTGCCAGCGGCTTTCCACTCGCGGGCGACTTCCAGGAACACATCCAGCGCCTTGCCGGCATCGGAAACGATACCCAGGTCCGGGGTGAACACGCGGCCGATCTGGGTCGGTTCGATGTCGACGTGCACGAACTTGCGGCCTTCGGTGTAGACGTCAACGGAGCCTGTGTGGCGGTTGGCCCAACGGTTGCCGATACCGAACACCAGGTCGGATTTGAGCATCGTGGCGTTGCCGTAGCGGTGCGAGGTCTGCAGGCCGACCATGCCGACCATCAGTTCGTGGTCATCCGGGATGGTACCCCAGCCCATCAGGGTTGGCACCACCGGCACGCCGGTCAGTTCGGCGAACTCGACCAGCTTGTCGCTGGCGTCGGCGTTGATGATGCCGCCACCGGCCACCAGCAGTGGGCGCTCGGCGTCATTGAGCAGGGCCAGGGCTTTTTCGGCCTGGATGCGGGTAGCGGACGGCTTGTTGATAGCCAGCGGCTCGTAGGCGTCGATGTCGAATTCGATCTCGGCCATCTGCACGTCGAACGGCAGGTCGATCAGCACCGGGCCTGGGCGGCCGCTGCGCATTTCATAGAAGGCCTTCTGGAAGGCGTAAGGCACCTGGCCCGGTTCCAGAACCGTGGTTGCCCACTTGGTGACCGGCTTGACGATGCTGGTGATGTCGACCGCCTGGAAGTCTTCCTTGTGCAGGCGGGCGCGTGGCGCCTGGCCGGTGATGCACAGAATCGGGATGGAGTCGGCCGAGGCGCTGTACAGGCCGGTGACCATGTCGGTGCCGGCCGGGCCGGAGGTGCCGATGCACACGCCGATGTTGCCCGGGTTGGCGCGGGTGTAGCCCTCGGCCATGTGCGAGGCACCTTCGACGTGGCGAGCGAGGACGTGATCGATGCCTCCCACCGACTTCATTGCTGCATAGAAGGGGTTGATCGCTGCGCCCGGAATCCCGAATGCAACGTCCACACCCTCGCGGCGCAATACCTGCACGGCCGCTTCGATCGCTCTGATTTTCGCCATGAATGCTCTCCTGACACTAGGTCGATATTTTTCTTATTGAGTGGCAGCATGGAGCAGCGAATGGGCTTGTTGAAGGCCAGAAAATTAGATTCTGTCGATACCTGAGGTATGGAATGGGCCGCTATGTCGAGTTACAGAGTTTTGTGCAGGTCGCGCAAAAAGGCAGTTTTGCGGCGGCGGCGTTGATTGAAGGGGTGACGCCGGCAATCCTCGGGCGGCGCCTGGACAGCCTTGAAAAACGCCTGGGTGTGAAGCTCATGCACCGGTCTACCCGGGGGCTGAAACTGACGGCGTTGGGTGAGCAGTTGCTGGAGCGGGCGACCCGGCTGCTGCTGGATTTCGATGATCTGGAGGCGGCGATCTGCAGCAGCGCGTCCCTGGTCAAAGGCAGCCTGCAGATCTCCGCACCGGCAGCCTTCGGGCGTGTGCATGTGGCCCCGCATGCGCTGGAGTTCCAGCGTCGCTTTCCCAACGTGAAGCTGGCGTTCAACCTTACCGACAGCGTCGTGGATCTGGTCAGTGAGGGGTACGACCTGAGCATCCGTATTGGTGAAGTGCGCGACCCCAACTACGTCGCGGTCAAACTCTTCCCCAACAAGCGGGTGGTGTGTGGCACACCGGCGTATTTTGCCCGGCATGGCCGGCCGCAGACCTTGGAAGACCTCGCGGACCACAATTGCCTGGCCTTCACCCTGCAAGGTGGCCAGCAGCGTGGTTGGACGTTCATGCGCGACGGTCGGCCGGTGGCGATGAAGGTCAGTGGCAACCTGGCCTGCAATGACGGGGAACTGCTGGCGGCGTGGATGCAGCAAGGGGTTGGCATCGGTTGGCGGTCGACGTGGGAGATCCAGGCGGAGCTGGACGCTGGCACGTTGGTCACGGTACTCGATGAATTCGCACTGCCTGATTACGACATCCAGGCGGTCTGGCCACAACAGCGTCATTTGCCGGCCAAGGTCCGGTTCTTTGTCGACTACCTGAAAGAGGTCTACAACGTGCCCGGTTATTGGGAAGGCACAAACATCCCCTGAATTGCATTTCATCTCGTTGCCGGTATATTGAATTCAAAATACAACAACCAACGAGGTCTCCGTCATGCCGTCAGAACGTCGTCCACTGCCCGTCAAATTCCGTGGCCCTGCGCTGCTGGAAACGCCGCTGCTGAACAAAGGCACGGCATTTACCCAGCACGAACGCGAGGCATTTGGTTTGCAGGGGCTGCTGCCCGCACAAGTGGAAACGCTGGAGCAACAGGTTGCACGAGCCTATCGCCAGTTCAGCGAAGCGCCCGGCCCGCTGGAAAAGCACGTTTACCTGCGCTCGGTGCAGGACCGCAACGAAACGCTGTTCTACAAGCTGGTGGAGTCGCACCTCGAAGAGATGCTGCCGATCATCTACACACCGACCGTGGGCAAGGCGTGCCAGGAGTTCTCCAGGATCTACCGCAGTCATCGGGGTGTGTTCATTTCCTATGAGGAGCGCGATCAGATCGACGCGATGTTGGCCAACGTCACCAAGGACAACGTCAAAGTCATTGTGGTCAGCGATTGCGAACGTATCCTCGGCCTGGGTGACCAAGGTGTTGGCGGCATGGGTATTCCGATCGGCAAGCTGTCGCTGTACACCGCCTGTGGCGGGATCAGCCCGGCCTACACCTTGCCGATCGTGCTGGATGTCGGCACCGAGAACCCGGCCTTGCTTGAAGACCCCGAGTACCTTGGGCTGAAGCAGCCAAGGGTGCGTGGCCAGCAATACGATGATTTCCTTGAAGCTTTCGTGGCGGCCGTGCAGCGGCGCTGGCCGGGTGTGCTGCTGCAGTTCGAGGACTTTGCCTTGGCGAACGCGATGCCGCTACTGGAGCGTTACCGCGACCAGCTTTGCTGCTTCAACGACGACATTCAGGGCACCGCAGCGGTCACGGTCGGCACCTTGCTGGCGGCCTGCCGGATCAAGGGTGAAACGCTGTCGCAGCAAACCATCGCCTTTGTCGGGGCGGGTTCCGCCGGGTGTGGTATCGCCGAGCAGATCATCCAGGCGATGGTCGAGGAGGGGCTCAGCGATGCCCAGGCGCGCAGCCAGGTGTTCCTGCTCAACAGCAAAGGCTTGTTGACCGACCGCCAGCAGGGCCTGTATCCGTTCCAGACCCGACTTGCCCATGCCACGGCCTCGCTGTCGCAATGGCAATTCGCATCGGACTGGCCGGACTTGCAGGAAGTGGTGAGCAATGCGCGTCCCACGGTATTGATCGGGGTTTCGGGCAAAGCGGGGTTGTTCACCCAATCGATTATTCAGACGCTGTACCAAGGGTGCCGCCAGCCCATCATCATGCCGCTGTCCAACCCGACTTCGCAGATTGAAGCGCAACCGGCCGACCTGCTCCAGTGGACCGAAGGTCACGCATTGATCGCCACCGGCAGCCCGTTCCAGCCCGTGGAGTGGGCGGGGCGGTCCTACAAGATTGCCCAATGCAACAACTCTTACATCTTCCCGGGTATCGGCCTGGGGGTGATCGTCAGCCAAGCCTCCCGGGTGACCGAGCGCATGTTGATGGCCTCGGCCAGGGCGCTGGCGCAGAGTGCACAAGCAGGCGAGATGTTGCCGCCGATGGGCGATGTGCAGGCCGTGAGCAAGGCGATCGCACTGGCTGTCGCGCTGGCGGCGCAGGAAGATGGCGTTGCGTCGGAGCAGTCAGAGGATGCGCTGCGTGAAGCGATTGACGAGATGTTCTGGGAGCCGCGCTACCGGTCCTATCAAACAGCCTGAGGGTTGTTGAATGGTTCACCCCCGGCCCCGATTTTTCGGGGCCTTTCTTTTCGCCTCATGCCCGTGGGGAATCGTCCAGGTGTAAAAAAGCCAGGTCGAGCACCTGGCTTTCGAGGGTGCCGCGCGCTGTCAGGTCAGAGACAGCGACACCGGTGGCATGCCGCTGATCTCGCCTTTGAGCTCACCCGCCGCCTTGGCGAAATACATCCCGGTGAACGACCCGGTGGTAATGACAAAGTCCTTGGGCAATGTCTTGCCATTGCGGGTGTGATGGTTGACCAGCCACGTCAGCAACCGGCGAGGATCGCCTGCCGGATTGGCCGCGGGCCCTGGCACGATGCTTTCGTCATTGAACGTCAGTGCGAGCGTTGGTTGGGCAAACGGAAAATCGTCCCGGTAAGGCACGAATTCACCCACCACCAAGGCGCCATGGTTGAGCAAGTCGGCCAGTTGCGTCAGTGGCTCGACTTTCGGGAAGGCCGCGAACCGGCTGGAGACGATCTCGATGGTCGCGGCCATTTCGCCAATTCCGGCGTGGACTTCCGCTTCGCTGTAATCCTCGTCACGCGGCGTGAAGTCATGCTTGAAGCGGAACGCGATTTCAAGCTCAAGGCCCACAGGCGCGTAGTCGGCACGGGCAAATGCGCTACCAGGCGCATGCAGGCATTGCGCAGGCAAGGGCGAGCCCTGCACCGGGCCAGTCGGGGATTTCGAGCCGATCTTCCAACCGCCGGCCTCGATGCCTCGCAAACTGAAAATCGCCTGCTGGGTTTGATAGGCGTCGGCGAAGTCCTTCGGATACAGGCCGTGATCGAGTTCGCCCAACGGGCTGCGCTCACGTTGGGCGTTGACGAGCAGTTGCGCCAGATGCGCAGAAGGGGCTGCGGTATTCAAGGTGTCGCTCCTTAATCAAGGCCGCGCCCGAAGGCGCGGCGACAGGTTGTCACTTGCTGATGGCTGGTGCCGGCTGCGGGTCTTCAGCCGATGCCACGGGTGCCTTTGCATACTCGAACTTGTTTTGCGGCTTCATGCGGAACGACAGCGCCACGCCAATGGCGAGCAACGCAATACTGACCAGGAACGGTAGCTGCCAGTTGTGGAACTTGTCGATCAGCATGCCGGCCGCCACCGGGCTGATGATGGCCGCCATCGCCGAACCGGTATTCATCATGCCGGAGGCGGTGCCGGAATGATCCGGGGCGATATCCATGGGGATGGCCCACATCGGGCCGATGGTCATTTCCGAGAAGAAGAAGCCGATGGCCAGGCAGGCCAGGGAAATGTGGATGTCGGTGGTGAACATCAGCGGCACCAGCGACAGCAGCGTCAAGCTGAGGCAGATCGAAACCATCAGGCTGCGCGCCTTGTTCAGGTTCTTGGTCCGCGCGTAGATGCGGTCGCTGACGATACCGCCGAGGGTATCGCCGACCACACCGCCGAAGAACACGGCGGAGGCGAAGATGGCGGTGCCTTTCAGGTCCAGGCCCAGGTTCATGAAGTACATCGGTACCCAGCTCAGCAGTAGCCACAGGGTCCAGCCGTAGCAGAAGTAGACGATGGTCACCGGCGCCATGCGCTTGAACAGGCGCCCCCAGGGCAGCGGGTCCTTGTTCTTGACCTTGGGGGCCGGCAGCGAATCCAGTTCCTGCTGGGATATGCGCGGATGGTTCTTCGGCAGTTCGGTGAACACCAGCGCCCATAGCGCAACCCAGATGAAACTGATGACCGCACACACGTAGAACGACTCGCGCCAGCCGTAGGTGGCCATGATCGCGATCATCGCGGCAGGTGCCAGGGCATTGCCCAGCCGTGCGAACGCATGGGTGATGCCTTGCGCAAAACCGCGTTTCTCCTTGGGTACCCAGCGCGACATTGCCGCAGTGGCGGCAGGGAAGGTGGCGCCTTCACCCAGGCCCAACAGGATCCGGGCGATGATCAGCGAGACGAAGCCACCGGCCAGGCCCGTCATCACGGTGGCCGCGGCCCAGATGATGCCGCATACCACCAGCGTGCGCTTGGCGCCGAAGCGGTCGCTGACCCAGCCTCCGATGATCTGAAACACCAGGTAGGGGTAGGCAAAAGCCGAAAAGACGATGCCGATTTCGGTCTTGCTCAGCCCGAACTCGGGACCGAAGCCGACAGCGGCAGTGCTGACGTTGACCCGGTCGAGGTAGGTGATGAAATACATGGCGCACAGCATGAACAACACCACCGTGGTGGGTCGCAGACGGAAAAACCTCATGTTCTATCTCCAATTTCTTATTGTTCCCGCGGACGATGCGGGGATTCGGGATAGTTCTCGTCACTCAAGGCGCTGCGGCAGGGACCGTAGCGCCCAATCAAGCGTTTTTCACATCACTCGCGACGCAGCGGGACCGATTGCCCTCCCAGGTAGTCCATGGCCGCCAGCACGCCGCTGGACTGCAGTTTCACGCCGGCCAGTTGCAGGCCCATTTCGCAGCCGGTGAGGGTGGCCATCAGGGTCAGGTCGTTGCAGTCGCCCAGGTGGCCAATGCGGAACATACGGCCTTTCATCTTGCCCAGGCCCGTGCCCAGCGACATGTCGAAGCGCTCGTAGATCACCTTGCGCACGGCGTCGGCATCGATGCCTTCTGGCGTCATCACGCCGGTCAGTACCGGGCTGTACACGCTTGGGTCGGCGCACTGGATGTCCAGGCCCCAGGCATTGACCGCCGTGCGGCAGGCCTGCGCCAGGCGGTTGTGGCGCTCGAAGACATTCTCCAGCCCTTCGCCAAGGATCATCTCCAGTGCTTCGTTCAGGCCGTACAGCAGGTTGGTGTTCGGCGTGTAGGGCCAGTAGCCGGTCTTGTTCATTTCCACGATTTCATCCCAGCCCCAGAAGCTGCGCGGCAGGGTGGCGCGCTTGCTGGCTTCGATGGCTTTGGGGGACAGGGCGTTGAAGCTGATGCCCGGCGGCAGCATCAGGCCTTTCTGCGAGCCGGAGACGGTGACATCCACGCCCCATTCGTCATGCCGGTAATCGGCCGAAGCCAGGCCGGAAATGGTGTCGACCAGCAACAGCGCCGGGTGGCCGGCGGCATCGATGGCCTTGCGCACCGAGGCGATGTCCGAGGTGACGCCGGTGCTGGTTTCGTTGTGCACCACGCACACCGCCTTGATGCGCTGCGCGCTGTCTGCCCGCAGGTGAGCCTCGATCATGGCGGCATCGACACCGCCACGCCAGCCTTCGATGCCCGGGCGCCCGAGGAACTGTGGCTTGAGGCCAAGGCTCAAGGCCATCTTCTGCCACAAGGTGGCGAAGTGGCCGGTTTCGAACATCAGCACTTCGTCGCCTGCACTCAGGGTGTTGCACAGCGCCGCTTCCCAGGCACCGGTACCGGACGCCGGGTAGATGACCACGGGATGAACGGTTTTGAAGATCTTCTTGATGCCGTCGAGCACCTTCAGGCCCAGCTCACCGAACTCGGGGCCGCGATGGTCGATGGTGGGGTAGCTCATGGCCCGCAGGATGCGGTCCGGGACAGGGCTGGGACCAGGGATCTGCAGGAAGTGACGGCCGGCCGGGTGGAAATCGAGCTTCAACATGGGTGACTCCTTTTTGTTTTTGTATTTTGAATGCAAAATACGATAGCGCGACCGTTGCCTGTGTCAAGCCTCGAAAATGGGCTAGAGTCTCCAGTATCTGCGGTGGTTTTCGAATAAGAGTGTGCTTTCAAGCGCTTACGATGAGGATTTTGAATGCAAAATAATACTGAGCTGAACGCGTCAGCCAAACCTCTCCTGATGCCCAGGCTTGAACGTCAGCGGCTGCACGAGACGGTGATAGAGCACTTGCGCAGCTTCATTACCGAAGGTGTGCTGAAGGCTGGCCAGAAACTCAATGAGCGCGAGTTGTGCGACACCCTCGGCATTTCCCGCACGCCCTTGCGCGAAGCGTTGAAGGTGCTGGCGATGGAAGGGCTGATCGAGATCAACCCGAACCGTGGCGCCAGCGTCGCGCGGCTGTCGGAGCAGGAAATCCGCGAGACCTTCGAGCTGATGAGCGGGATCGAAGCCTTTGCTGGCGAGCTGGCTTGCGAGCGCATCACCGAGCGGGAACTGGACGAAATCAAGGCGCTGCACAACGCCATGGTGGTCAGCAAGAACCAGAACGATTTGCCGGGCTATTACCACCGCAACCGCTCGATCCATGACTTGATCAACCTGGCCGCGCGCAATTCGGCCCTGCGCCAGATGTACCTGTCGTTGAACCGGCGTATTCATGCCTTGCGCTTCCGCTCCAACCAGCAAGCGCCCAAATGGGATCGAGCGTTGCGCGATCACGAAGAAATGATCGTGGCGTTGCACGCGCGGGACGGCAAACGGCTCAGTCATATCCTGCGCCATCACCTGCTGGAAAAGCGCGATGCGGTCTTGCTTCTGGTACGCGAGGATGCCGAGCAACTGCCGTCGAATCTTCGGCAGGAGGCGTGAGCATGGCACGCAGTATCGATGAATTGCTGGGCGCCTGCGCAGCGCGATTGCCTCAACTCACATCGAAGCGGCTGATGTTGTACGCCGGGGCCAACCTGCCCAGTGCCCGGGCAATGGCCGCCTATAACCCGGCGCTGAGTGCCTACCCGGCGATGGGGCCGGCATACGAAAAGGAACAGCCGGAGACCGAACTGGTCAGTGAGCTGGAAGACTACACAAGCCAGGCTGCGATGCGCTTGTTCAAGGCCGCCTGGGCAGAGGTGCGCCTGCCCAGTTGCACCCTGGCCAACCTCGCGGTGTTTCATGCGTACTGCCAGCCGGGTGACCGGGTGCTGGCGCCGGCAGCCGAACACGGTGGCCATCTGAGCCAACGTCGTGGCGGCACGGCCGCGCTGGCGGGGCTCGTGATCGAGGATCTGCCGTTTGACCGTGCCACCTGCCAACTGGATACGGCGCGCGCGGTCGAGCAGGTGGCGCGTGTGCGGCCAAAGTTGGTGGTGCTGGGCCGCAGCATCATGGTCAAGGCCGACGACATTGCCCCGGTCGTGGCGGCGGCACGTGCAGTCGGGGCCAGGACGCTGTTCGACGCGTCCCATGTGCTGGGCCTGATTGCCGGTGGTGCCTATCCCAACCCGTTCGACGCCGGTGTCGACCTGATCAGCAGTTCCACCTACAAGACGCTGCCCGGCCGGCCCCAAGGGCTGGTACTGGGCCGCAACCCGCAAGACGCCAAGGCGCTGCGCACCTTGCTGGATTCACGGATGCTCGCCAACTACGACGCGGGCCGCCTGCCATCCCTGGCTGTTACCCTCAGCGAAGCCTTGGAGGATGACGGCGCGTACGCCCGCAGCATCGTCAGCAACAGCGAGGCCCTTCATCGCGCCCTACTGGCAACCGGGTTACCGGTGATCGCTGCCGAAGGGCAGCAAGTACACACTCACCAACTGCTGCTGCCATTGTCCGGCGGTGACGATCCCCGGTCCGGGATGCAGGCGGTGCAAGCCAGCGGCGTATTGATCGGCACCTGCGTTGATCCCACCCAAGCCGGCCACCACGCCTTGCGCCTGGGCACCCAGTTCATTACCCGGCAAGGCCTGGGCTGTGCCCAGATGACGGAAGTGGCCCGGTTGCTTGCCCAGGTGTTGCAGGCCGACGGCCAGGGTCGCTTGCGGGTACAGCACGGCCTCGCAAAAGCGCAGGTGCAGGCCAGCATCCAACGGTTGATGAAAATTTGAATATTGAATTCAAAATGCATAATGAGTGACACTGACGCCTCACCAACAATAAGAGATTCGCCTTTGAAAGGGCGGAAGCGAGGAGCGTCATGAGCGATTTTATGCGTAAAGGCCGTTTGACCGTCGCCCCACAGTTGCTGCAGTTCATCGAGGACGACCTGCTGCCGGGCACCGGTGTACAGAGCAGCCACTTCTGGAGCGCATTCGACCACCTGGTGCACGACCTCGCACCGCTCAATCGCGGCCTGCTGGACAAGCGCGAACTGCTGCAGGCCAAGGTGGATGCCTGGCACCGTGCCCACCCGGGCCCATTGCGCGACAAGGCGGCGTACAGAACCTTCCTGCAATCCATCGGCTACCTGCAGCCGGTGCGCGCAGCGGTTGCGGTACGCACTGCCAATGTCGACCGTGAAATCGCGACCCTGGCTGGCCCGCAACTGGTCGTGCCGGTGATGAATGCCCGCTATGCGCTGAACGCCGCGAACGCCCGATGGGGCTCGTTGTATGACGCGCTGTACGGCACGGACGTAATCCCCGATGAAGGCCCGGCGGCCAGGCAATCGGGCTTCAACCCGGCTCGCGCCCAACAAGTCGTGGCGTTTGCCCGCGCGTTTCTTGACAGCAGCGTGCCGCTGGCCTCGGGCAGCCATGCCGATGCCACGTGCTATCGTGTCGCAGACGGTCAGTTGCGCGTTACCCTGGCTAGCGGCGTGACCACGGGCCTTGCAAACCCTCAGCAGTGGGTGGGCCTGCAAGGCGAGGCCAGCGCGCCGAGCGCGGTTTTGCTGGTCAACCATGGCCTGCACATTGAGATTCACATCGACGGCACCACCGCCATCGGCCGCCAGGATGCCGCGTACATCAAGGATGTGGTGCTGGAGGCCGCCCTGACCACCATCATGGACTGTGAAGATTCCGTTGCCGCCGTGGACGCCACCGACAAGGTCTCGGTTTACCGCAACTGGCTGGGGTTGATGAGAGGGGACCTGAGTGAAACCCTGGAAAAAGACGGCCGCACCGTCATTCGCCGGTTGAACCCGGCGCGCCACTGGTTGCGTGCCGACGGCAGCACCTTGTCGTTGCCCGGTTGCGCATTGATGCTGGTGCGCAATGTCGGCCACCTGATGACGACGCCTGCGCTGCTCGACAGCGATGGCCAGGAAGTGCCTGAAGGCATTGTCGACGCCGTCATCACCAGTTTGGCGGCGATGCATGACCTGGAGCACCGTCGCAATTCCCGCCTTGGCAGCGTCTATATCGTCAAGCCGAAGATGCACGGCCCTGAGGAAGTGGCCTTCACCACCCAGTTGTTCGGCCGCGTCGAAGCGATGCTGGGTATGCCGGTCAACACCCTGAAAATGGGCATCATGGACGAAGAGCGGCGCACCACGCTCAACCTCAAGGCCTGCATTGCCCAGGCCACTGAGCGTCTGGTGTTCATCAATACCGGCTTCCTCGACCGCACTGGCGATGAAATGCATACGCTGATGGAAGCCGGCCCGATGCTGCGCAAGGGCGACATGAAGGCCAGCCGTTGGCTCAAAGCCTATGAGCGCAACAACGTGCTGGTCGGCCTTGAGTGCCAACTGCAGGGCCGTGCCCAGATCGGCAAAGGCATGTGGGCAATGCCCGATCTGATGCACGCGATGGTTGAACAGAAGGTCGTCCACCCGCAAGCTGGCGCAACCACCGCCTGGGTGCCTTCACCGACGGCGGCCACCCTGCATGCCATGCACTATCACCAGGTGGACGTTGCTGCGGTGCAAGCCGGGATTTTGGAGCAGGCAGATGCCACGGAATCATTGCGGCTGCAGGACGAACTGCTGGAAATCCCTCTGGGTGACGCCAGTGTCTGGTCGCCAGAGGCGATTGCCGAGGAACTGGACAACAACGCACAGGGCTTGCTGGGCTATGTGGTGCGCTGGGTTGACCAGGGCATCGGGTGCTCCAAAGTGCCGGATATCCATGACATCGGCTTGATGGAGGACCGCGCCACGTTGCGGATTTCCAGCCAGCACATGGCCAACTGGCTGCACCATGGCGTGGTCGACCAGGCGCAGGTGATGTCGGCGTTGAAACGCATGGCTGTCGTTGTGGATGAACAGAACGCCAGCGATCCGCTGTATCGGTCAATGTCGGCGGACTACGACGCCTCTCTGGCATTCGCTGCCGCCCGCTCGCTTGTGTTCGAGGGGACGCGCCAACCGAACGGTTATACCGAACCACTGCTGCACCATTTCAGACAGTTGTATAAGGCTTGAATTTTATCCGGACGGGCATCTTTGAAAGACTACCCACAGCAAATAAGTCTATCCCTGTTTCAGGGGTAGCTGAAAACCCTTTTTTCAGCAGCTTGTAGGACCGATGCGAGCCTCGTTTCCCTACTAAAATTCATATGAATCAGCACCTATGCACTGTCAGGTTGTTTTGCACCTGACAGTGCATAACAAGCCCATTCCTCCATTAGTTGTTTCCGCTTTTCCAGCAGGTCACCTCTTCGATATGCTGCTTCAGTCGCATTGCTGATTTTATGCGCCAATGCCATCTCAGGGACGATGTTGGCGAAGTTAGTCGTCTCGGCGGCCCAGTCTCTGAAGCTTGATCAAAAGCCATGCATGGTGATGACTTCACCAACTTCATTGCGCCAGCCGGATCCGTTGTTGGCTAAGGACTTCTCATCCATACCGCGTATTTTTTGTAGCATTGCCATGTTCGAGAGCGGTCGACCAATGCTCCTACCTGGGAAAATCAATCCGCTTTTGCGTTCTGCCTTTAGACACCTGAGCGTGTGAAGGGCGGCTTTGGATAGTGATACTCTATGCTGGCGCCCGGCTTTCATTCGAACAGCCGGTATAGTCCAAATCTCTTCGTCCAGATCAATCTCTTCCCAGCACCCACCTATCACCTCGCTTGTGCGCAGAGCACTTAGCACGGTTAACTTCACCGCAATTGAACTAAGGTCCGTGGAATGCTCAAGTTCTGCCTTAAAGGCTGGCATTGCTCCCAGGGTAGAGCGGGATGATTACCACGGTCTGCCAGCCTTCTTCTAGGTAGAAGCTTGTCCAAGTGACCTCGCCAACGAGCGGAGTTTTCACCCGTGCGCAGCCGGCGTGCTTTGGCTGCATCGAGAACAAGCTCTAGCCGGTTTCTGACCCTGGCCGCTGTCTCAGGCTTAGCGGTCCATATTGGATTCAGAATCTTCAAGATATCGTCTGTTCCAACTTCGTCGACTGGCTTTTCTCCGATAAAGGGGAATGCATAAGTAGTGAGTGTGTTGACCCACTGTTGCGCGTGTTTTGCGTTTTTCCAGCCAGCTCTATGGGCTTCGATGTAGTCCATTGCACAAGCGCGGAAGGTGTTTTCAAGATTCATTTCCCGAGCAACCCGCGCAGCCTCAGGCTGCTGGAGTGCATCAGCCTTGTGTGTCAGAGGGTCGATACCCTCACGAATTAATGCTCTGTGAGTGTCGGCGCGGGCGCGCGCCTCGTTCAACCCATAGTGAGGGTACGGTTTTCTCAGTAAACTGGCCCACGGCCGTCAAGTGAGCTGATCGCACTTCAACTTGTTTCAGTTTGTCGCGAAGGGTAATAGCGGCGAATTCCGAATTGTCGCTCGAACAGCTCAAGCAGAACTGTGAGCTGATGGTCACATCCGAGCCTCGCCTGAGAGCTTGGTGCGCCTGGCGTAAAGTCCGAGATGAGGCGTACGCGGTTGGCTTGGCGGCTGAGCTCTCCAAGAAAGGCTGGCACGTCGTTACCCAAATCGGCGTATCGTCGTTCCGCATTGATCTAGGCATCGTGCATCCCGATGCCCCTGGTCGATTCCTCGCCGGCGTGGAGTGCGACGGTGCAACCTACCATCGTAGCGCCACTGCACGCGACCGCGACAAGCTTCGTGAGTTTGTACTGCGCGGTCTGGGCTGGGAGATCGTCAGAATCTGGTCGACTGATTGGTGGATTGATGCTGCCAACACAGCCGAGAAGGTTCATCAGAAGCTCTCAGCGTTGCTCACAACATCACGAGCGAGACAGGCTGAAATCGATGCTGCTGAGGAGGTGTATCGGCTCAAAGCTGACGTCGCAGTCGCGGAGGTGATCGAGGTGGTCGAGCAGGTCACCCAAGTGGTAACAGGCGAGGAGGGCATGCCTGTCGCCAATGATCCGGCAGGTGCCTTCCAAGAGCAGAAGTACGCGAAGGT
Source organism: Pseudomonas sp. PSKL.D1 (assembly GCF_028898945.1). Lineage (NCBI taxonomy): Bacteria > Pseudomonadati > Pseudomonadota > Gammaproteobacteria > Pseudomonadales > Pseudomonadaceae > Pseudomonas > Pseudomonas sp. PSKL.D1. The sequence goes on along the minus strand of NZ_CP118607.1, from coordinate 3,225,307 downwards.
GGCCACTGTTGACGCCGTTCCGGAGTACGTAGCCTACGAACCGATGGACTATCCAATTTATCGAGAGACAGATCCTGCTCAAGCAGTACAGGGCGTAAACCCCGAGCAGTTCTTTGAGGCCGCCTACACACCGGTTCTACAGAGCATGATCGCTCATGTCGTGAATGAAGAAGGCCCCGTATTGGACAGTGTCTTGGCTCGGCGCATCGCCCGAGCGCATGGCTGGGTGCGTACAGGAGCGCGGATACGAGATCGTGTCGATCAGCTTGCGCATGCTCATTTCAGGGCACATGAGGAGGAACAACTGGGCACGTTCTTCTGGCCTGCCAGCCTCCAATCAGATTCGGCGGTCGTATTCCGTCGTCCTGGTGACGATGACTCTGTACGCAGCCTTGTAGAAATCTGCTTGCAGGAATTGGCCGCACTTGTGGGTGAAATGGAGACCAAGGGGCACGAGGCTGAGGCCTTGATCCACGCTGTTGCTAGAGAGGCCGGTGTTATGAAGCTCGCACACGCTGGCCGCTTGCGGATCGAGAAGGCTATTCGTCATCGCGGGGAAGATTAGGTTGATGTGTTCAGGGTATGAATTGTTCAAACCCTGGGCACTTGAGGTTCCACCGGTGCTTTATTTGATCAATGTGAGGAATGGGTTGTCCGCTGGTGGCTCTCGAGATATGGCTGCTTTCTCTCGCAGGAGGTAGCCATTTAATAAGCTTGTTTTGCGAGGACCTCTAACCTTGCAAGTCCAAATATTCTGCCTATTGGGCTTTTTCAGATGAGCATCCAGCTTTTCAAAGTGACGTTGGATTCGTCGCCAGGCGTCGCTTTGAAGGTCTGCTTCGGCTAACTCGGGGTGTTCGGCAGCGTAGCGTTGGAAAATGCCCGGGGTGACTAGGAAAAAAGTGCCGTCTACGGTATGAACCTTGGCCTTGCTGTCGTTGACCACCAAGCGATGTTTGAGAACTCCTTCGCGGAGCCATTCGAGGAAGGCCAGCCCCTCCGCATCTTTGGGTGGCTCAATGGTGGATTGCAGGTTTCCCGCGCTTGGTCCAGTTTCGAGCTCGCTCGGCTCTTGCAGCATGACCATCAAATCGTCGAGATAGTCAAAATTCTGGTTCTGGTGCTCGGATACGGGCTGTTTTTTTTCCGGCGTTGGTTTCGGTCGATCCAAAGCCGACTCGCAGGTCTCACCGGCCGGCAGAGGATGTTCCATCATTGGCTCAACCGTTCCTTTAAAGCAGTCTGGCCGAGGGGCATCGGCCCATATCAGGCTCGGTTGCAGGCGGAGAAAAGTAAAGCGATGTTGCCAGTCATCGTCTATTACGTTGGCATTCCATACCGCTTTACCTTCAGGTGTCGCGTCCACCAATCCATGTGATTGCAGCTCATCGAACAAGGCGATGTTGGAGGTGGGGATGCCGTCAACCGCTTGAGCGAGCAGGTAAGCGCGTAGTTTGTCGGTGGCGACCTTGCTGACCAGCCAGAGATAATCCTCGGTGAGCCAACCGGCTGCGCCGGGCTGGTTGAGCTTGAACTCGTTCTTGACCAGGTGTTGCAGGCCCATGAGCAGATGATGCTGCAGCGAGTGTTTGGGCGCCTGCAAGGCCTTGGTGGGATTGGCACCGATGTTCTGCGCGGTGGATATGCGGTCCGCTTGTAGCACCAGTTCCCCGAGGGTACCGGCATGCTCGTAGTGGTTGGCCAGCAGGAAGAGCAGCTGGCTCCACAAGATCGGATAGCTGCTCAACCAGTCGAGCTGGCGGGGCATCAAGATCTGGGTGTAAAGCAGCCCCGCAGCGGCGCCGTGTAGCTTATAGTCGCGGCCGGCGCCGTAGCGAAAGCGATAGGGCTGATTTAAAAGGCCGTGCCAGGGGTGCCATACCTCGCCATTCTGATACTCGACCTGCAGGTCGACGGCAATCTTACCAATGTCGTGGAGCAAGGCGCCGTAGGCAATCACCGCGCTCCAGGCGTCCGCTTGCGCGGCCTGATCTTCCGGTGCGGCGCCGCTGGGTAGCAGGTACAACTGGCGCAACTTCAGGCTGCAGGCCATCAGCTCTAGTCCATGGTCCAGCATGCCGCCGGGATAGGCATGGTGGTGGCTTTCGCTGGCGGGGAGTTGCTGAACATAGCTGGCGTAACGACGTATCGGCTCGAGGTAGAGCTGATCGAACTGAGGCTCGGAGAGCGCCGTGTATTGCCAGATGCGCTCCAGCAGCTTTCTCCGGTGGTCGGCGAGGTTGCACCAGAGAATTGCGGCATCGATGGGGTGATAGCAGCTCTTGATCGAGTCCATGGCATCAGCCTCCTGCTGAAATTGTCCTGATTTCGCAGGCGGTGGCTGTAGCCTCTGTCGAGCGAGCCGGCATCCAAGGGGCTTTTGGGATCCGAAAATAGTGACTGTGAAATAGACGTTTGGTTCGGCTGAAGAGAACTGATCACGACAGATTTTGACGCGACTGATAATTGCCATCATTTCGCCCCCCCCAAGCGCACTTTGACCGACAGGCTTTTCGTTCTATTTTCCTACCAGAAAGAGGCCGAGCACGTGCAGATCGAGGTGGGCGAAGGAAAGCAGTTGTTTCTGCCGAGCAGCAAGACCGACCGCGGCAATCGGGGGCGTAATCTGACCATTCCGGCTCTTAAACGCCGGCGTGCGATACAAGGCTACAGAACAGTACTTATAGCTCAGTGGTATCGAGCAGGGCCCATTGATCCGCGGTATCGATCGCTGGCGGCATATCAGTGCCCATCAACTCAATGTCAACAGCGTGTCGCGTATCATGCGTCAGGCCTTATCCCGCAGTGGTGTAGAGGTCGAAGGTTATTCAGCGCACTCGTATCCAATAGAGTCTTGAGCAGTTGATGACCTACATCGGTTGACGCGATGTGCAGTCGACTGCGTGTTTCATCAATCCTGCGGCACCTTTTGGCGATAGGATAAGTTGTCAGCAGATGTCGTGACTGGGGACTGGTGACGGTTGGTCAGCGTACATCCAACTTACCTTGCGTAAGTCAGTCCGGTTTGCACTTATCCGGAAGCTGTGGTCCGATTTCACTAGCCTACAGCGGAGTAATCCGTGTCAGTACATCCTTGGTTAAGGGATACAAAACGTGCCAATCCATGGGCGCTGATTGGACCAAGCTTATGATTGTTTCCGCCCGTTTGCCACTGCGCAGCGATCCGGTTAATAGCTGGTTTTAGCAGTCAAACGCCAAAATTCAAATCTAATTCTCTATCAGGAGAATAGCGATGGGCGCTTATATATAGCTAGGGGCTGTTTTAGTCCCTACGCAAAAAAAAGATCGTTTTCGGATTTAGCCGAAAGCGAATAGGGAGCATGTACCAAGGGTGACCAAATCACAAGATTCTAACAGAGCCGCTCCTCAAGATTCTTGCCAGCATGCTCCAAAATGGTTCATTTCCTTGCTTCTGAATATTTTCAGTAATTCTTTGTGGCTTAACGAGGGAATGACGAATAAAAAACATCGGAAGTGAGTGTGGCGACACCTTTTGCTCGATGTAAAATCGACAGTATGTCTTAGATGCTACGCTCGCCAAGCATAATTAATGCACACAACTTTTGGCTGAGTTATGTCTTCGTAGGCGAAGCGAACACCTTCGCGGCCTAGACTACCGTATTTTAATCCGCCGAATGGCATCGCATCAAATCGATAGTCAGAGGAGTCGTTGATCATGACGCCGCCAGCTTCAATCTGATTTGCCAGCTTCAGCGCTTTTGAAAGATTCTTTGTGAAGAGCCCAGCGTGCAGGTGATCGGAATATGGTCTCGCAGGATTGGGATGTAGCAGCTGATTTCTTATCGACGGTTTGATGGAGTACAAAACGATAGGAGATGAATGCTGTTTGCCGGGGCGGCAATAATTCATTACTAAAAGAGATCTAATAACTTAAATTAATATCGCTAAAAAAGATTTTTTTACGTGCCTATGATGAGCCCGGGTTCCACTAAAACTCATCAAAAAGGTACTGCTATGCTCCTGCCAGGCCAACGAATCCAACCCGCTGCTCAGCCAGCACCGACCGGTGTTATAGAAGCCTTCCACAATGTTGTGACTCCGCATTTGAGTGACAACATGTCGCGCCATATCGGCATCAAAGGTCTGAAGCGCTACAACACGACTGGAAAGCTGGTAGGTACAGCGCTGACGGTTAAAACCCGTCCAGGTGACAACCTCTTCATCTACAAGGCTCTGCCGCTGATCAAGCCTGGTCACGTGCTGGTCATCGACGCTCAGGGTGACACCAACAACGCGGTCATCGGTGAGTTGATTAAGCTTTATGCCCAAGCACGCGGCTGCGTGGGATTCATTGTCGACGGCGCGATCCGCGACGTATCCAGCTTCCAGGACGTGCCGTGCTACGCACGCGATGTTACCCACTGCGGTCCCTACAAATCGGGACCAGGTGAGATCAATGTTCCGGTCAGCATTGGCGGCCAGATCATCGAGCCAGGCGACATCATCGTTGGCGATGAAGACGGAATTGTGAACTTCCCTCAGTGTCACGCCGATGAATTGCTGCGCTTGGCTGCTCGCCATGCGGCGATCGAAGAAGAAGTGAAAGCGGAAATCGCCAGCGGGAACCCATCCCAAAGCTGGTTGGATAAATACCTCTAATCGTCTTCTCTTCGTTATCGGAATTTAAACATGCTCCTTTCCAATCGCCTGAACAGCATTAAGCCGTCACCAAGCATCGCCGCCAACGCATTGGTCGTTGAACTGCGTAAACAAGGGCGCGACATCGTCAACTTCACCATCGGTGAACCCGATCTCGCGACACCGGACCATATCGTCCAGGCCGCAGTAGAGGCGATGCAGAATGGTGACACTCACTACACAGCTGCAGCCGGTACCGTAGAGGTGCGTCGCGCGATCGCCGAGAAATTGCAGCGCGATAACCAGCTGTCTTACGGCATCGATGAAATTGTCGTCGGTGTCGGCGGAAAACACATCATCTACCACGCCTTTGCGGCCACGCTGAATGCCGGCGATGAGGTAGTCGTTCATTCGCCCTACTGGGTTTCCTACCCAGACATCGCGACATTGAACGAGGCTACTCCAGTCATAATTGACGGTGACGAGTCGAACGGTTTCAAACTGCGTCCGGAAGACCTCGCCCGAGCGATCACCCCCAAGACCAAATGGGTGGTTCTCAATACGCCAAACAACCCTACCGGTGCGGTATATACCGAACAGGAGCTGAGCGGGCTTGCTGAGGTTCTGCGCCTGCACCCTCACGTGCTGATCCTTTCCGACGAAATTTATGAGCACTTCGTGTTTGGCAAACGCCGTCACTTGTCACTGCTCAACGTCGCACCTGATCTGAAAGATCAAACGCTGGTGCTCAACGGCGTATCGAAAGGCTACGCCATGACCGGATGGCGTCTGGGCTTTGGTGCTGGTCCGAAGGCACTGATTGCCGGAATCGTTAAATTGATCTCCCAGACTACTACCTGCCCTACGTCGATCAGCCAGGCGGCAGCGGTAGCGGCGTTTGCAGGTGACCAGGCCCCGGTTGAGAAAATGCGTGACATCTACGCTGCCCGCCGTCAATTGATGATGGATCTGCTCGGGGAAATCCCAGAGCTCTCCTGTGCGGCGCCGAAGGGAGCGTTCTATGTCTTCCCGAACGTTTCTGGGTTGTTCGGTAAGCGCAAACCGGACGGCGAGAAAATTCAGTCGGACGATGATGTCGTGAACTACCTACTTAACGAGGTAGGCGTGGCGACTGTGAGTGGTACCGCTTATGGCATGTCGCCGTATATCCGCCTGTCATTCGCCACGAACTCAGATCAGATCAGCGAAGGTCTTCGTCGAATTAAGGACGCAATTGAACGCCTTCGATAAATAATGGGCAACACCTTGTTCTGACGAACAGCCATGGATGGCAACCTTTCATAACTGCCTAGTTCAAAAAATCACAAAAGGGCTTCCAAATGAAAGCTGCACGCATCCCCCTTGTTTGGCAAATTATGATCGGCCTCGTAGCCGGCATTACTATAGGGGCGATCCTTAATAGTTTTCCTGAACACAAAGCTTGGTTGATCAGCGCAGTGTTGCAGCCTGCAGGCGATATTTTCATCAAACTGATGAAAATGATCGTTATCCCTCTGGTTTTCGCCTGCATGGTTGTCGGCATTGCCGGGCATGGCAAAGGTCACGGTCTCGGCCGGATCGGGGGCAAGACCCTCATCTATTTTTTCGCTGTTACCACCTCTGCCATTTTGTTTGGCTTGTTGGCCGGGAATCTTTTCACCCCGGGTGCAGGTGCTGATCTAACTGCTATGCATGCTGCACCAGTATCCATCGCACCTCAGGCTGGCACGTCACACGGCTTGGGCGCAATCATCCTTGGCATCATCCCGGACAACGTGATTGAGGCAATGGCCCAAGGGAAATTGCTGTCAGTACTGTTCTTTGCCGTCATGTTTGGATTGGCACTGGCCCGGCTGGATGATGCTGTCAAAGCTCCAGTAGTGGCTGCCCTGCGCGGTGTCTCAGAAACCATGTTCAAGGTTACCGGCATGATCATGGCGTACTCGCCCATTGGCGTCTTCGGCATGATCGCGGTAACGGTGGCCAATTTTGGCTTCACCTCCTTGCTCCCTCTGGCCAAGCTCATCCTGGTGACGTATGTCACGATCTTCCTATTTGCACTTCTGATGCTCGGTGCCATTGCTCGCTGTGTAGGGGTCAACTTGTTCAGCTTGATTAAGCACATCAAGGACGAACTCGTGTTGGCGTTTTCTAGTGCCAGTTCGGCCGCGGTGTTACCCCAACTGATGCAAAAACTGGAGACGTTTGGCGCACCACGCCATCTGGTTAGCTTTGTAGTGCCGGTTGGATACTCGTTCAACCTTGATGGCGCGTCGTTGTTCCTCGGCATCGGGACCCTATTCATTGCCCAGCTTTATGGCATCGACCTCAGCCTGGCAGATCAAGCCATGCTGGTGGTGACCATGGTGCTCACGTCAAAAGGTGCGGCGGGCGTTCCTGGGTTCATGTTCGTGATCCTCTCCGCAACGCTGGCCAGCGCCGGGTTGCCGGTTGAGGGCATTGCTTTCATCGCAGGCGTCTATCGCCTTATGGACATGCCAACCACGGCACTCAATGTGCTGGGCAACGCGCTTGCTCCATTGGTGATTGCACGCTGGGAGCAGTCCAAGCAGCAGAACCACGTCTCTGCAGAGCCTGCTACACAGGTTCGGTAATTGCGTTCCCTAAACCGAGCAGTGAAGAGCGTCCTAACTCCTTGCGCTCATTCACTGGGCGGTTTCCTTCAGGGGTAGCGGCATCGATGCAGCTACTCCTTTTTTTCTTCAGCCGCCCTGAAATGACCAATTTCGGCGACAGCTCCTGATACTGCTTGATCCCATTCGTCACCCACGCTACGGTCATCTCATTGCTTTTCTTTTTTTCATGAAAGGAATTTTTGAATGATTACTTTCAAGCAACTTGAGGCGGTGTACTGGATTGTAGAGCTGGGGGGCTTTGAAGCCGCCTCAGTGAAGCTCAACATGTCACAGTCCGCGATATCGAAACGTATCCATGAGTTGGAGGAGGCGTTTGATATTCAGATTTTTGACCGCACCAAGCGCACCGCCCGGCTGACCGAAAAAGGTACCGAATTGCTGGAGTACGCCACGGACCTCCTGCGGCAGCGGGAATATCTGCTTGAACGCATCAGCTCCCAGCACGTCCTTGTGCGCCGCTTTCGTTTAGGGGTTACTGAGTTGACTGCGTTGACCTGGCTACCTGCGCTAGCTGAGAGCATCCGCGAAGCTTATCCGCGGTTGGTACTCGAACCCTCGGTCGAACTGAGCACCGAGCTGTTCCGGAAGCTGGAAGCTGACCAGCTGGATTTGATCATTGTTCCTGATGTCTTCGACGATGCGCGCTATGTCTGCACTCCGCTCAAAACTGTAGAAAATGCGTGGATGTGCGCACCACATTTACACCGGGACACGAGCCCAATCAGCTTATCGAGCATCTCGAACTTTACCGTGCTGACGCAAGGTGGCAGTTCTGGTACCGGCCTCATCTATGAACGGTGGTTTGCTCAGCACAACCTCACTATCACCCGCACGCTGATCAGTAACTCGCTGGTGGCGCAGCTTGGGTTCACGTTGTCGGGCCTGGGCGTTAGCTATTTGCCTAAAGATTGTATGACGCCGTTGCTGGATCAGGGCTTGCTCCGCGTGGTGGAGACGAAGCCGGGATTGCCTCACGTGCGTTACGCAGCCTTACACCGGGCGGATCGCGTACTGGGGCTGACTTTGGAGATATCGAAATTGGCAGCCGCATGTTGCGACTTCAGCCGGATGCTTTTGCAGGGACGAGCCAGCTGATGGGGCGCCAAGTGTTTTCATTTCACATCGCGGATTGCTGAATAAAAGCGATGGCACAAGACCTAAAAATATCGCTAAAAATCTGATCCTGTCTCCCTAGAATGATTCGCCGGGACGTAAGCCAACAAAGTAGCCCTAGTCCTCGGGCCCGGTCACGTCCACCAGCAATCACTTTCAAAGGAGCCCTGGTGTTGGACATACGTAAAGTCAAAAGTCTGATCGATCTGCTGGAACAATCTGGCATTGATGAATTGGAGATCTCAGAGGGTGAGGAGTCCGTAAGGATCCGCCGGCATCGCCATCTAGTCACCACCCCAGCCATGGGAGCCACCTCTCAAGCAACCTCCACTCAGGCAACGGCTGCAGTGCCCGTATTACCGGCCAAGGCAAGGCCGTCCCCACAGAATCAAACAGAAGAAACCAATGCGCATCGCTCTCCGATGGTGGGCACCTTTTATCGTTCCGCTTCTCCTACTAGTCCTGCATTTGTGGAGGTTGGGCAGAGCGTCAATAAAGGCGATGTTCTGTGCATCGTAGAGGCGATGAAAATGATGAATCACATCGAAGCCGATGCTTCGGGTGTCATCGCGTCGATCCTGGTCGCGGACGGAGATCCAGTCGAACACGGCCAACCGTTGTTTACCTTCGTCTGAGGCAGGATTACTCCCTATGCTTGATAAAGTACTGATCGCCAATCGTGGCGAAATTGCCCTCCGTATCTTGAGGGCTTGTAAAGAGTTGGGCATCAGAACTGTTGCGGCGTATTCGTTGGCAGATAAAGACCTTGCGCACATATCGCTGGCCGATGAAGCGATATGTATCGGGCCGGCTCCAGCTAACAAATCCTACCTGAGCATACCTCTGCTCCTCAGTGCGGCTGAGCTTACCGGCGCCACTGCCATCCACCCCGGCTATGGTTTCCTTGCAGAGAACGCCGATTTCGCTGAGCAGGCTGAAAACGCTGGTTTTATCTTCATCGGCCCAACGGCCAGCACTATTCGTTTGATGGGCGACAAGGTGTCAGCCAAGCAGGCCATGGAAGCAACCGGAGTGCCTACAGTGCCAGGCTCAGCCGGTGCATTGCCTGAGGAAGAAGAGACAGCGTTAGCCATCGCTCGTGATGTAGGCTACCCCGTCATTATTAAAGCCGCCGGAGGCGGCGGCGGTCGAGGCATGCGCGTTGTTTATGAGGAGGCTGAGCTCATCAAAGCCGCAAAGCTTACTCGTACTGAGGCGGCTGCAGCCTTCGGCAATCCAGAGGTCTATCTCGAAAAATTCCTGACCAATCCGCGCCATGTTGAAGTGCAGGTTTTGTCCGATGGCCAAGGTAACGCCATTCACTTAGGGGACCGTGATTGTTCGCTTCAACGGCGACATCAAAAAGTCCTGGAGGAGGCGCCGGCGCCACATATTGACGAAGCAGCACGGGCCGACGTGCTCGCTCGGTGCGTCCAAGCTTGCATCGATATCGGTTATCGAGGGGCAGGAACCTTCGAGTTCTTATATGAGAACGGACGTTTTTACTTCATCGAAATGAACACGCGTATTCAGGTTGAGCATCCTGTGACCGAGATGGTGACGGGCGTCGACATCATGAAAGAGATGCTGAGCATTGCTGACGGCAATCCCCTCTCGATCCGCCAAGACCAGGTCGTCATCCGAGGGCATTCCGTGGAGTGCCGGATCAATGCCGAAGATCCTGAGACTTTTATGCCATGCCCAGGAACGGTGAGTTTCTTCCATGCCCCGGGTGGAAACGGTGTGCGGGTGGACTCCCATCTGTTCAGCGGCTATACGGTGCCGCCGAATTACGATTCGTTGATCGGCAAACTGATTACCCACGGCAGTACACGTGAGGAGGCGATGGCACGTATGCGAAATGCTCTGGACGAGATCGTGATCGATGGAATTAAGACAAACCTCCCACTGCACCGTCAGCTCACACGGGATGAAGGCTTTGCGAAGGGAGGTGTGAACATACACTACCTAGAGCATAAGCTTTCCGAGAAAGCCTAAGAGAGTCAGGCGCCCTCCCCCTGATAGGAGTGGGCGCTCACCGGTCAAAAAGCGGAAAAATACACCTCGATAGATGACGAAAAGAGATGCGATGAAATAAATAAATATCGCTAAAAATGCTTTTTCTCCAGCGGTAAACTCGGTGCTACAAGAGCAAAAAGCTGGAGCGCCGAGCTACCGCCCCCAAATGCTGATTATACCTGGCTATAATATTTTATGGTCAGCGGCTGTGTCGTGCAAATGGGACCAATCTTGTGAACTCTCTGCCGAAAACGGAGCTTTTAGTAGAGCTCTTTTAAACAACAATATAGAGAAAGAGCATGACACACTCAGAGCTGACAATTAACGATCGTCACTCGGAACTAAGCATAGCTAATCGCTTAGACCGACTTCCTGTGGGTCGTTTTCACTACCGTCTGATATTCATGATCGGAGCCGGCCTCTTCCTTGACTCCTTCGAACTGGCCTTGGCGGGCAGCGTGCTTGGTGCGCTGTTGGCAGAACAGTGGAGCACTTCTCAGCTCAATGCGTGGTTTATCTCCGCAACCTTCATGGGCTTCATTATTGGAGCTTGGGCCTCTGGCGTCTTGGGTGATCGGATTGGTCGAAGATATTGCTATCAAATAAATTTGGCTATATTTGGGCTGGCTTCTATCGCGGCAGCATTCGCACCTAACATGTATGTTTTGATTGGGTTGCGCTTCATCATGGGTATCGGCCTAGGTGGCGAGTTGGTACTTGGTTTTGCAACACTTAGTGAGTTCGTGCCGCCGAACAAGCGCGGACGCCTGGTTGCTTTGCTGTCATTTATCGCTCAGTCCGCTCTCTTTGTCGCAGGTGTCTGTGCTTTGTGGGTAATTCCGAACCTGGGCTGGCGTTGGATGTTCGCCATCGCCGGCATCGCGGCGGTACTGATCTGGGCAATGCGTAAATCGATGCCGGAATCTCCGCGCTGGTTGGCATCGAAAGGCCGATTTGAGGAAGCTGACGCCATCGTTGCATCGGTTGAAAGGTCCATGAACATCACGACTCCGCCTGATACAAAGGTTCAGAGTGCGGTAGGTAAAGAACCTATTCAGGCCACCATCGGCGATCTGTTCAAGAAGCCCCATCGCGCCAAAATGATCGTAGGTATCGCGATCATGGTCACAATCCAGATTTGCCTCTATGGGTTGGTCAGCTGGCTTCCATCATTTTTTGTACAGCAGGGCTTGGGGATCGTTAAATCCCTCCAGTGGAACACGATCATGAGCTTTGGCGGGCCGGTTGGAGGATTAATCGCACTGCTACTGGTGGATAAAGTGGGTCGTAAGCCAATGCTTGTGGCAGCTGCATTCTGTGCTGCAGTGATTGCCGGGGTTTACGTCTCTCTGACAGATGAAACAGCCTTGATCGCCGCAGGGTTCCTGCTGATTACCTCCATTTACACACTCGTAGTTGTCGGGCAGGCAATTTACATGTCTGAGCTATTCCCGACCCGGTTGCGTATGCGTGGAACAGGTACCTGTAGCGCAATCGCCCGACTGGTTGCGACGACCATTCCCTTTGCAATTCCAGCAATCTTCGCGAGCGGCGGTATCAAGCTTGTGATTGGTATTGTCGGCTGCGTCTTGCTCGTGTTTGCTGTGATTATTATCTGCTTGGGTCAAGAAACCCGTAAGCAATCGCTGGAAAGTATAAATAACTAATTTATCCAGTCAGTCGGACGAGAGCTATCGACTCTAAGCTAGAAGCTTTCGTCCAATTATTCTGCGTACCTGCCTAATAATAATTTTTCCTGAGGTATGGTTATCATGCGCCTTTTGACTATCCAGGCGATGCCTTTGGCATTGCTAACCAGCGCTTGCTTGTTGCCATCGAATGCTAGCGCGGAGTTTTTCGAAGACAGTAAAGCCACTTTAGAACTTCGTAATCTGTATTTTAACCGAGACTTTCGTCAACCGGGAGGCAGCGCTGCTAGTGGTCAAAGCAAAGCTGCAGAATGGGGACAAGGATTCATATTCAGAGGGGAGTCTGGATACACTTCCGGCGTGCTTGGTTTAGGTGTGGATGCCATTGGCATGGTCGGATTCAAGCTTGACTCCAGCCATGATCGTGCCGGAACTGCATTGTTTCCCACAGGGTCTGATGGCGATTCTCAGGACGAATACTCAAAATTAGGCATTACTGGAAAAGCAAAGCTATCAAAGACAACGGCGAAGGTCGGAACACTCATATTCCGAAACCAGATGTTGCTTTCTCCAGATGGACGCTTGCTTCCCCAGATGTTCCGGGGCGCTATGATCGAATCCAGTGAAATTGATGGATTGACTGTGCAGGCGGCCAAAATCACCGACGCACTGCCGGCGCAATCAGGTCATTGGGCAAAGATGGTTGGCAACCGCATTGGTGGAGAAGGTGACTATTACGCCTTCTACGGGGGCGATTATGCGCCCAGTTCCCAATCTACCATTGGCCTGCATTATGGCAAGCTGGATGAGGTTTACCAACAGTACGTAGCCAATGCCGGCTACACCTTCAATCTTTCCGAAGACACCTCCATCAAGACCGAGGCACGCTTCGCCAAGAGCAGTGAGGATGGCAGTTTTCGGGCCATTGATAACAAAGCTTTTGGCGCCATGGTCACGCTGCGAAAATCAGCGCACTCCTTTGGAGTGGGTTACCAAAAAATGCGGGGGGACGATCCATATCCTTACGTAGCCAATTCTGATCCCTATTTGATTAACTTCATACAAATCAACGATTTTGCAAATGTGAATGAGCGCTCCTGGCAGGCCCGGTATGACCTCAACCTGGCAGCCTATGGAGTACCTGGACTCGTGTTCATGACGCGATATGTCACGGGTGATGACGTCGCTCTTTCGAGCGGGGCAACCGGTAAGGAGTGGGAGCGTGATACAGACATCACATACGCGTTCCAAAGCGGTCCGCTCAAAAATCTATCGCTTCGCTGGCGAAATGCGACTGTGCGGTCTTCGTTTGGAAACGATTTGGATGAGAACCGGTTAATCGTTCAATACACCATACCGTTGCGTTGATCTCCGAAATTTCGATTGAGGCAACGGTCTAAATGAGTTGAGCTTAACGGGGCGGATGCGAGTGAAACGCCTCGATTAAGCTGATGCTTGATGCGAGCTGATGGGAAAATGCTATGAAAAATCTGCAGTTTCACCGAATGGGTACCCGTGCCGTCCTTATTGAGTGTCAGCAGGCACAGGCTTCTGTGGAGGTGCAGCAGATCTGCTGGGGCCTAGATCTCCTCAGCCAGGAATTGGCCGGCCTCACTGAAAGCGTGCCGGGAATGAATAACCTTTTACTCATCTTCGATTCGCTACAGGCTCGCGAAAATGCTTTCCCTCGGCTGCCTGAGCTATGGCACTTGGCGAGCGATCAAAACCAGCAACGCGAGAGTCGGTGCATCAAGATCGGTGTTCATTATGGGGGAGACCGCGGTGCAGATCTGAGTGAACTTGCCCGCCACGCCGGGTTGTCTATCAACCAATTCGTTGAGCGCCACGCGCGTTCCCAGTACACGGTGTTTTGTTTGGGCGCCCACCCAGGCTTTGCTTACTTGGGAGGGCTGGAATCAGCGCTTCATGCTCCACGGCGTAGCGCTCCCCGCCAACGAGTCGAGGCTGGAAGTGTCGCTATTGGTGGGAGTCAAACCGGTGTTATAGCTGCAACCATGCCCAGTGGTTGGAACTTGATCGGGTCCACCGAACAAGTCTTTTTTGATCATCGTTTGGATCCGCCAGCTCTGCTCGCGCCCGGTGATAGGGTCCAGTTTGAAATTTTGGAGGTGTCAGCATGATCGAAGTTGTGAAATGCATGCCGGGCACCACTGTCCAGGATAACGGGCGCTCAGGATATCGGCGTATAGGTGTAGGGACGGCTGGCGCATTGGATCAGCTGGCTTTGTCGGTAGGTAACGTTCTGTTGGGCAACGATCAAAGCGCGCCCGCCATAGAGATTTTGATCTGTCCGTTCGAGATCCGGTTCGGGGCCGATTGCAGATTTTCCGTAACCGGCGCAGCAGCAAAGGCTTCCTTGGACGGCTTAGTGTTGCCGCCTTGGTGGTGCACCCAGGCCCGCAAGGGCCAAGTGTTGCGCCTGTCGGGAAGCCCAACAGGCGGCATTGCATATCTTTGCCTCCAGGGAGGAGTGTCGGTTCATCAAGTCCTGCACTCGTCCAGCACCGATCTGAAGGGTGCCTTCGGAGGATATGAGGGCCGAATGCTCAAGACTGGTGATGTACTTCACTTTGGACAAGCCAGAGGTGTACCAACAACCAGCAGCTTCGGCGCCTGCCCACCTGAGCGAGAGCTTCTGAAGAGCTTAAGATTTATGCCTGGCTTCGAGTTCGAGCAGCTGACGTCAAATGCTCGTCGAGAGTTTTGGAGTACCGAGTGGACAGTGTCTCGACAGAGCAATCGAATCGGTTACGGGCTTGTTGGTCCCGTGTTGGACCTTGGTAAGAACGTAGAACTGCTGTCGTACGCATTCTTGCCTGGCTTAATGCAGCTACCTCCGAACGGGCAGCCTATTGTGATGCTCGCGGATGCTCAAACCTCTGGCGGGTACCCACGCCTTGGAACTGTTATTGAATCCGACCTGCGATTGCTCGCCCATTCTGCGGCTGGCACGCAGGTCCGCCTGGTCGAATGTAGCGTGGAGGAAGCCGCTGCTGCTGAGTCCGCTGATGCAAATTATCTCACGGCGGTGAAGCGTATGAGGGAGGTGATATGCCGATGAATCTAACGGATATTGAAGAGCTCTGCCGTCATTTCGCTAAGAGCGGTATGAACGAGTTAGAGGTGGAAGGTCCCGGTTTCTCAATACGGGTGGAAAAGGCGGCAGGGCCTTCTCTGCCCGCCGTTGCGATTGCGCCAGTGCTGAGCTCAACGGCCAACGCTGTAGAGGAATCGGTGCAGACAATCACAAGCCCGGGGTTCGGTTTATTCCTACCATTTCACCCATCCGCCCCTAGCGAATCGCTAAAGGCTGGTGATCATTTCGAAGCCGGAAAAGTAATTGCTTTCCTTAAGGTCGGCGAGCTGCTGTTCCCCGTCACCTGTGATGTGGGCGGCGTCGTAGCTGAAGTAATCGCCAAGCCCTTGGCGACTGTGGGCTACGCCGCTCCATTAGTCAGCGTTTTCACCGAAAGGAACCACTCATGAAAATCATCGATCTCAACTCGGATATGGGCGAAAGCTTTGGTCCTTACACCATGGGCGATGACGCCGCACTTCTGAAGATCGTGACTTCTGCGAACGTCGCTTGTGGCTTCCACGCGGGTGATCCACTTGTCATGCGAGACACGGTTACGAAGGCAATCGCAGAAGGGGTGGATATCGGTGCTCACCCAGGGTTCATGGATTTATGGGGTTTTGGTCGTCGGCAGATACCTGGACAGAAGCCGGAGGATGTAGAGCAGATCATCGCTTACCAGATAGGCGCACTCCAAGCAGTGGCCAAGATGCATGGGGGTAAGGTCACTCACTTCAAGGCTCACGGGGCGCTCGGGAACATGGCGGCCATTGACGAGGGCTTATCTCAAGCCATTGTGAATGCCGTGCTTCGGGTAGATGAAAGCCTTACCTTCGTCATCCCGCCTTATAGTTTGACCGAGCAAGTAGCTGAGCGAGCCGGCTTGAAGATTGCGAGGGAAGTCTTCGCAGATCGCGCTTACGATGACAGTGGTTATCTACTGTCAAGGAAACTGGAGGGAGCGGTAATCCATGATGCGGAGCTAGCTGCCCAACGTGTTTTGGAAATGATAGAAACCCAGAGCATTACTACCGTCAGCGGAAAGCGGATGCCAGTGCAAATCGACAGCATCTGCGTTCACGGCGATTCCCCTGAGTCGGTTGAGATGGCATCGAAAGTGAAAGCTGTTTTAGTTGAGCACGGTTGGCTGCTGCGGCCATTGAGTCAAAATCCAAAATTCAGCTAGCGGCTCCAGGGGCAGTTTGAGCCGTGTCGGCGTGTAGTCTGAACGGTTGCTGCTATTGAGGCAGTAGCGTAGATCAGCAAGCAGAGCTTAACGACGATAGAAAATACATCGAAATAAAAAAAGCCCCGTTAATACGAGGCTTTTTGATCAATATGTCAAGCCGCAGCCTCATACACCTCATCATCTCGACGAGCACCGACACATGCAATCATTCCTCTTTATATCCTCGTTATGGCAAGCCCTTCACCGATTCTTCTACTCTGCCTCAGCCGGGCAATCCGTACGCGAAAACCAGTTTTTTGATCTGTTAACCACTGCGGTTTACACGTCGCTCTGCGCAGCCTCACCTTTGCCGTTGATACGCCTTCCGGCCCGCAAAATAGGTTGCCAGCACCTGCGTTTCGCTTAGTGCCTGTTCGTTCACGCTGAACACATCCCGATCGAGAATGGCGAAGTCTGCCGACTTGCCTTTGACCAGTGAGCCGATGCGGTCGTCAAGACGTAGGGTCTTGGCGGCGTTTAGGGTGTAGGCGTAGAACATCACGTCGCGGGTAATGGTTTCGCTGTCGTTGAGTACGCCCTTGTTGCCCTGGCGTGTGGTGGCCCGGGCGATGGCCAGCCAGGGGTTGGCAGGGGATACCAGCCAATCACTGGCGCCGGCGATGGTGGCTCCGGCCTTCAGCAACGAGCGGGCCGGGTACTGATAGTGGTAGGCGAAAGCGCTGACGTACGGCTTGACCATGTCGATGGCGTACTCGTCCGCCGTGGCCCACAGAAGCTGCATTGAGGCAATCAAGTTGAGTTTCTTGAAGCGGGCGATCTCGCACGGATGAACCAGCTGCAAGTGGGTGATCGAGTGGGCAACGCCGCTGTTGTCAGCCTCGCGCACCTGTTCGAAGCCATTTAAGGACTCGCGCACGGCGCGATCACCCACGGCATGGATGTGCATCAACCAGCCACGCTGGTCGACTGCGGTGACCAGTTCGCCGAAGTGTTGCGGGTCGATCAGCAGTTCGCCCTGTTTGTGGCTGTTGTTGTACGGATCGATCAGCGCGGCGCTTTGTGCGGGGAACTCTAGAACTCCATCAGCGAAGATCTTCACCCCGGGCAGCGTCAGGTTGGGCACGCCTGCGAACTGTTGGCGGACTTTCTCCAACACCTCCAGGTCTGCTGGGCGACTCTTGGGGTTAGTTACCAGTAGTGCGGCCACGTGGGCGTAAAGGCGACCTTTTTCCGCCAGTGCTTTGTAGCCAGGGAGTACACCGGTACTGTGTTCGGTCGGTTTGATATTGAACACTGCCTGACCTGGAGAGGCATTGGCTGCCGGATCCATCCAGCCGGTGACGCCGACGCTGGTGTAGTAGCGCACTGCCGCCTGGGCGCCCTTCATCAAGGTTGCTGTATCTATCGGTGGCAATATGGCAGAGACTCGATCCCAACCGGCATCGACCAGAAAGCCGCTGGGCTGACCATTGGCGAGCACGCCGATGGTTCCGCGCTCGGCTTCCGGGAGACTGGCCAGCAGAGGTTGACCGACACCCGCCATCTGCATCATGCGGGCATTGACCCACGCGGTGTGATGGTCGCTGCCCATCAGGGTTAGCGGCGTGTCGGCCCACTCACCGTGATTGAAGCGCTGACCCAATTCCTCCACGCGCGCCCAGTATTTGGAGTTGATGCCCTGCACCTGGAGAATCTCCGGGCCCAGTCGGGCACTGCCGTCGTGGCACCACTGGCGCAGGCGCTATTCCAGTTCAGGCAGATCGACGACTGTATCTTTCATGCTTGCGGAAGACAGCGACAGGCCGCCGTAGATGGCATGCGAGTGGGTGTCGATCAGTCCGGGCATGACCCGTTTGCTGGCGACATCGAGTATCTCTGTGTTGTTATCAGCCAGAGCCATAACCTCATTATTGCTTCCGATGGCCAGGATGGTCTCGCCCTGGATCGCCATAGCCTGAACCTGTGGCTGGGTTTGCTCGGTGGTGAATATGCGGCCATTAACCAGAACCAGGTCAGCCGCTGCGTGTGCTGAGAGTGAGGCCTGCAAAAGGGAGTGGGCGGTAAGTGTGGTGGCGAGTCTTTTCATAGTTTTTATAGGCTCATGGCAAAGCACGCCGACGCGTGTAGCGTCGGTGAAACAGGGTTCGGGGTTAGAACGTGAAGCGCTTGAGCGCGTGCTGGAGGTCGCTGGAGGTCGCTTGCAAGCTGTCGCTCAGTCCGCGTGTGAGCTTGGCGAACTGGGCGGCCTCCTGCGCTTGTACGGAGGCGGTGGCCAGGTTCTGATTGATGTCTTCAACGGCCAGGGATTGCTGGCGTGTAGCCTCGGCAACGCTGTGACCCTGCGTGGTAATCGCGCGCAGCGAGTCGACGATGGCCTGCAGGCATTGCCCGGCCAAGTTGGCCTGGGTCACGGTGCGCTCGGACAGTCTGTGGGTGTCGCCGATCATGTTGACCGCAGAGCTGCTGCTGACGCGCAGTTCGCCGATCATCGTCTGAATTTCAGCGGTGGCATCCTGGGTCTTTTGCGCCAGTAACCGTACCTCGTCGGCGACCACAGCGAACCCGCGGCCCTGCTCGCCAGCCCGGGCGGCCTCGATGGCAGCGTTAAGCGCGAGCAGGTTGGTCTGTTCGGCAATCGAGCGGACGAAGGCCAGTACCGAACTGATGCGTTCGTTTTGCTCGGCCAGCGAATGAATAGTTTCCACGCCCTGGCTGATGAGCGACGAAAGCGAGGCGATTTCATTGAGGGTGAGTTCTACGTTATGCAGACCGTCAAGTGCCTGTAGCTCGGCATTGGCCACTTCCCTGGCCGAAGCTTCGGCATTACCGGCAACGTCCTGGATGCTGTAGGTCACTTCGTTGAGTGCAGTGGCGATCAGGGTGACCTGCCGCGCCTGCAGGTCGCTCTGAGCCCTGGCCGAGGTGGCGTTGTGCTGAATGGTTCGGGCGGCCTCGTCGGTGGCGCTGGCGGATTCCAGTATTTCGCCGATCAGACCGCGCACGGTTTTGGTGAAGCGGTTGAAGTCCTTGGCCAGACCGGAAAGTTCGTCACGGCCGTCAGTTGCTAATTGGCGGGTCAAGTCACCATTGCCTCGGGAAATCTCGGCCATTGCCTGCACGGTATTGCACAGTGGCCGGGTAATGCTGCGTGAGATCAGCGCGGTGACCAGGGTCAGCAGCAGAGTGATGCCCAAACCGATGCCGCCCAGCCTGATAACTTCCCCAAAGAATATCGCCTGGATATCGTCGATGTAGGCGCCAGTGCCGAGAATCCAGCCCCAGGGTTCGAACAGGCTGATATAGGAAATCTTGTCCGCCGGCTGAACCGAGCCTGGCTTTGGCCAGCTGTACTCGACAATACCGTGCCCTGAGGCCTGGGCAACTCTGACCATCTCTCGGTTGATCGATACGCCTTTGGCGTCTTTCAGATCGCCGACGTCGCGGCCTTCGATCTCGGGCTTCATGGGATGGAGCAGCATGCGTTGCTGCAGGTTCTGGATGAAGAAGTATTCGTTGCCGCCGTAACGCAGGCTTCGGATCATCTCGCGAGCCTGGGACTGGGCATCATCCCGGCTCAACAGTCCTTTCTTTTCCAACTGATAGAAGCGCTGGAGGATGCCATTGGTATTTTCTACGGCAGTCTGGATCTGGTAGACCTTGGTGCCATACAGCCCCTCGTGGATCTGGCGCAGGGCCAGGGCCATCAGCAGAGCGTTTGTCAGCAAGGCCACGAGCAGAATCAGCCACAGGCGTCGCTCAATGGCGACCTTTCTCAGGATGGACATGACGAGTCTCTCTGTACTGCTTGGCTCGGTGGGTGGCTAAAACGAGGAGAGGAAGTCGGGCGCAGACCAAGGAGCTAAACGTCTGCGCCCTGGCGTCATCATTCGCCGCCGATTTGGTACACGCTGATCAGCACTTCATGCTCGCTGACGCCATCGATGGTGCCGGTGAAGATGTAGTCGTTGAGCCAAGCATGCTTGCCCGGCTGGGTTTTGAACTTGGGCGTGGTGCGGCAGTAGAAGTCGCTTTCCTTCATGTCGCGCAGCTCCAGTCCCTTAGCTTTCTTGGCCAGGCCGGACTCGTTGAGGCGCCAGATGCCGGCGTTGTCGATGATGATGATCTGCCCGTCATCGGTCTTCAGGCGGTACAGCGCGTTGATCATGGAGACGCCGTCCTCGCGGATTACCGACATGTCGGCACCACCAGGTATCACTGTGCCCTTCATGCCCTTGCCGACAAATGTGCCGCCGATGATCGGGTAGTTGATACGCGTGCCGTCCGGGCCCTTGCCCATCTCTTCGCGCGGGCCGAGCTTGACGTTGATTTGCATGACCAACTCCTCGGTCAGGCGGTTGGGGATCTTCTCTTTCAGCTCGCTGGCCTGGGCCTGCGGCAACCAGGCTGTGGCCAGGGTCAGACAGAGGGCGCCGATCAGGCGCAGTGTGTTGCGGCGGGTGTTTAATGCATTCATCTGTTCGCTCCCGAATCTTGGTTGAAGAGCCACCCGTTGCGACACGGGTGGCGTTGCGTCACAGCATCAGAGCGGGCGGCTGAAGGCCGACAGCGGGTTGTGGCGACAGGGCTGCTTGAGCAGGGTGTCGCATGCTGGCAGCGCTTCCGGTACGGATACGTCGGTCAGCTCACCCAGTACCAGGCGCGACGGGTGCTGCGCGTCGTGGTACACGCTGTTGCGACTCTGCAGCGAGTAGTAGGCGAAACCGTAGCCACCCGTGCGCGAGGGCGCGTCGATCCAGATGCGTAGCTTGGAACCCTTGCGGAACGGGTGGGAGAACGGCGGAATTTCCACGCGGCCTAGGGCTGGCACATTCGGTAGCATCGGCTGGATAGCGTCCGGCTCGTCGACCAGCCAGGGGCGCAGCTCAGTGGACTTGCTCTTATCCAGCATGCGGTTGGACATGCGCAACCAGCCACGCTGGACGAAGACTTCTTTGTCGTCCGGGCGCACTTCGGTGATGGTGACCTGCACGTCCGCATCAGGCGCCAGGAAGGTGGACAGCCAGATGTCTGCGCTGGCGGTGCCGTAGCTGAGGAAGTCACGCTCGAACGGCGCGCTGGTGTAGGCCAGGCTACCCTGTTTCCACAGCGGGTGTTGCCAGCCCCAGGCGTTGTCCTTGAGGTAGGTGTTCACGTCCGGGCCGGGGATCGGATAGAGGTAGGCGTCCGGCTCGCCGCTGCCCTGACCCCCCTCGATCAGCTCACCGTCCTCGCTCAGGGCGAAGCTCACAGGCTTGACCGCAAGTGGGTAGTGGTCGCGCTCGATGGTCCAGCTCGGGTGAGCCGTCTCGTTCGGTTGATGGCGTCCCTCGCGGACGTCTGCCACGGTTTCCTGCCAGATTTCCAGTTGTTTGGCGCTCTCGAAACCGTTGTGCTCACCCTTCACGAAATGGTCGAGGAAGGGGTACAGCTTCTCCTTCCGGAAGCGCTCCGACTCGTAGAGATTGTGGCCACCGCTGGTTTGCACCATCCACAGCAGTTTCGGGTCGAGGCGTTCCTGGTAGAAGCCTTCGCGGGCCAGTACCGCTTCGTCCTGCCAGCTCTGCATGGACAGCACCGGCACCTGTACCTCGTTGGCGCGATTGCGCGGCTCGCGCTGTTTGGTCCAATCATCGCGCAGCGGGTGGCGGATCAGGTTGTACATCAGCGAGGAACTGACCACCTTGGCCTTATTCTCTTCTACCTGAGCCAGGCAGCGTTCGTCCTTCTCTGTCTGGGCGCTGGCCTTGACAGCGTCCCAGCGCATGTCGACGAACCAGTGCCAGGTGGTGGTGAACTCTTGGTTGGGGACGCCGCCTGGGGCCCAGCTGTCGCCACGCGGGTCGCCGAGGATCATGCCGGGGGCGATGGCTTTGAGCCCCTTGGGGCGTTCGCTGGCGGTCATTAACTGCGACATCCCGGCCCAGGACCAGCCGAACATGCCTACACTGCCGTTGGACCAGCTCTGCTGGGCGGCGAACTCCACGGCGCTGCGACCGTCGGTGCCGTACTGCGGGCCGAGGAAGTCGAAGGTGCCCTGGGAGCAACCGGTGCCTCGGGCCTGCACGCCCATCACGGCGTAGCCGCGTTCAACCAGATCCTTGTCCATGGCCACCGAGAAGGTTTCGTTGTCGGCCAGGTAGGCCGAGCCACCGATGCTGCCGGAGTCATAGCCGCTGTAGCGGATCAGCACCGGAAACTTGCCTTCGCCCTTGGGAAGCAGTACCGAGTAGCGCAACTCGGTGCCGTCGGCTGCGGTGATATAGCCGGTGATGCGCTTGCCCCAGAAGGCCTGGAAGCTGCGATCGGAAGGAGGTGGGCCGTCCATCGGCGGTTGGGTGTTACAGCCGGCCATCAGCAGCGCTACGCAGAGGGCGCTCAGGCCGAGTGCTTGCTTGATAGGGGTGATCTGCATAACTGAGCCTCAGTCTTGAATGGATTGTCTTTAAATGCATCGGGCGACAGCGCTGGTTTGGCGCTTCGCTCGGTGGCTAGTCAGAAATTCTTCATCGCTGAGAACACCACGGTGGCCTGGCAGTCGCCGCCCTCGCCGAAGTTGTTCTGGCACTCAGCCTTCGACAGATCGGTGTCGATATAGGCGGCCTTCCACTCGATGTCCCACATGCGCTTGGTCAGCGATACCCCCCAGTCGCTGTAGCCGCTGCGGGTTTTGCCGCTGGCCGAGGTCCAGGCATTCTCGTCCGGGGTCCAGGTGTGGCCATAACGCACGTTAAGTTTGGTCGCATAGGGCAGGTAGAAGTCGTATTCGGCCCAACCGATGGTGCGGTGTGGGTCGCGCTCCGGAATGAGCCCTGGCAGCTGTACTGACGCTGGAATGTGTCCAGCGGCCTGTGCCGCGTGGGCTGCGGCGATTTGCTCGTTGGCCTCCTCAATCGGCTTGGGTGTCTGCAGGTCCCAGGCGTACTTCACGCCGATAGTGGCCTGGCGGTAGCTGAGGGTGCCGATGAGTTCGTCGAAGTTGATCCAGCTGTCGCCGGGGTATTCGTAGCGAATGTAGGTCAGCGAGAAACGAGCGTCCTCGGTGATCGGGCGGGCGATGCCGACGTAGTAGCCCATCTCGCGGTTGGCCTCGGTATCCATGTCGACGGATACAGCATAGGCACCCAAGTAAAGGCCGCTCAGCTTGTGCACCAGGGTCGCGTTGCCCTGGTAGACGGGCGCGCCGCCCATGTTCAGCGAGAGGCCACCTACGCGCCAGTCACTGGCGATGCCGAGGTTGATGTCCAGCATGGTTTCCGGGGTCAGGTCGACGGCCTGAGCGGAGATGGAAAGGGCGAGTAGGCTGCTGGCCAACCCCCAGGTTGCAATCTTGTTCATGTACTTCTGCTCCATTGTTCTGATTTATCTGGCAGAGATGAAGTGGATCTGCATTTCTTGTTATCTGCCTGCTCACTTTTTCGGGCATGAGGATGCATGTGGCTCGTGCTGAGTCGAACCGAAAGTGGCTAAGGCTTGGTGTTGTCAGTGCTGGTGAGGTGGTTGCCTAGATGCTGGGTTAGTCGACCCGGTAGCATTCGATCCATACCCCGTGTTCGGTGGGGTAGGTGATGACGCCGAGGAACAGGTGCTGCGTCAGCCAGCGGTAGCGTGGGCTGTCGGTAGTGAACTGCGGTGTGCAGCGGCAGCGGTACTCGCTGTCCGGTATTGGCCAGGTATCGCGCGCCAGTTCATGCCCCTTGTCCGACAGAATTAGCAAGCCGCGGTTGTGCACTTTGATCAGGGCGCCGTCATCGCAGCGCAGGCCGTATTGGGCATTCAGCACACCATTGCCATCGGCGCGCTCCAAGTAGTAGTCGGCGCCTTCCAAAGGTATCTCCCCGGTGAGGCCAGGTCCGGCAAAGCGCCCGCCGAGAATCGGGTAATCGATGCGCAAGCCGTGCTCGCTGAGGCCTCGGTCGATGCCAGGGCCGATCCACACGTTCAGGCACATGGCCAGGTGCAGCTTGGGTTCAGACATCGGAGCGCACCCGGTTCCACAGACGGGTCATCAGGCGCAGAACTTTGCGGTGTGGCGGCTCGACCTGGAACAGCTGGTGGCGATCTTCTTCCGGAACGAACAGGTTCTTCTCATTGAGCAACTCCGGGGCGACCAGCGCCGTGCTGGCCGTGTTGGGGTTGGGGTAGCCGATCTGGTTGGTCACCCGGGCAATCACTTCTGGACGCAGCAGGTAGTCGATGAAGGCGTGGGCCTGCTTGAGGTTCTGTGCATCCTTGGGGATGACCATGTCATCCGACCACATCAGCGTGCCCTGACGCGGTAGTGCCATACGAATGTCGTTACCGTTGTTTGCGGCCAGCGCCATGTTGCGAGCCGCCAGCATGCCGCCGGACCAGCCCAGAGCCACGCAGATGTCGCCGTTGGCCAAATCCTGCGGGTACTTTGCCGAGTTGAAGTAGCGTACGTACGGGCGAATGGCTTTGAGCGCGGCCTCTGCCTTGGCGAAGTCGTCCGGGTCGGTACTGTTGGGGTTGAGGCCCAGGTAGCGCAGGGTGATCGGTACAATCTCGGTCGGGCTATCGAGGATTGCCACGCCACACTGGCTGAGCTTGGCGATGTTCTCGGGCTTGAATATCAGGTCGTAGTCGCGCATGTCGACACCCTTACCCAGCACGGCTTCGACCTTGGCCTGGTTGTAGCCGAGCAGGGTACTGCCCCAGAGATAGGGTACCGAGTAACGGTTGCCGGGGTCGATGTTCTCGCGCTGGTGCATGAACTGTGCGTCGAGTTGCTGCCAATGCGGTAGCTGCTGGCGCTGCAGCGGCTGGAGTGCACCAGCCCCGATCAGGTTAGGCACCTGGCTGCTACTGGGAAAGGCCACGTCGTAGCCGGCAGTGCCGGTCAGCAAACGTGCTTCGAGCGTTTGCGGACTGTCGAAAACATCGTAGATGACCTTGATGCCCGACTCTTTCTGGAAGTCCTGCAAGACGTCCTTGGGCAGGTACTCGATCCAGTTGTAGATGCGCAGCTCGCCTCCGGCTGGCGCTGCGTTCGCCCAGAGGCAGGTAGCGCTCAGCAGCAGTGCTGCCGTGCATGTGCTGAATGGTTTTTTCATGGAACGTCTCCTTGCTGATCGACGACTAGAGAGTACGGGCCAGCGCGCGTATCAGGCGCACCGTGTCGATATCCAGAATGCTTTCGGCTACCGGCATGGACGATTGCTTGACGATCACTACCCCATGCTTGAAGTCCACGTACAGGTACTGGCCGTGGATGCCGACCGCGAGCAGGGCTTCATTTGGATAGACGTACCACTGACTCTTGTAGCTAGCGCCTGGGCTCCATTGGGCGAAGCTTTCATTGGCGGCGTAGATTGCCGGGTCTCCGCCGGCCAGAACGGCACCGATGGCATCGGCCGAGATAAGCTGATCGCCCCTGCAGTTGCCCTTGCTCAGCAGCAATTCGCCATAGCGGGCCATGTCTCGCAGGGTCGCGTTGAAGCCGCAGCCAGTGACATTGCGCCCCCAGGGGTCGGCGACGAAGAAGCCATCGCGCTCGCAGCCCAGCTCTGACCAGATATCGCCAAGCATCGCGGCGCAGCTACGCCCGCTGGCGCGCTCCATGACCCAGCCTAGGGCTTCGGTGGTGGCGGTGACATAGTGGAAGAAACCGCCATGCTCACCAAGTTTGCGCGTGGCTGGCAGGTATTCGTAGAGCGACTGGCAGGCTTTGATGCCGGGCGGCGGCGGGGTGAGGCCACAGGCGTAGCCGAACTGCGAACTACCGGAATTCGGATCGTCGTAGACCTCGTCATAGTCGATGCCCACGGCCATGTCCATCAGCTGACGCACGCTGGCATCGCCAAAGGCGCTGCCGGCAAATTCGGGAACGTAGTGGGAGGCAAGGGCCTGGTCGTCCAGCTGACCGCTCTGTACCAGCTCCTGCGCTTTCATGCCGATCAGCGACTTGGTCACGGAGAACATGATGTGGCGCTTATGTTCCTGATGACCGTTGGCGTAGAGCTCGTGGACGATCTGTCCGTCCTTCAGCACCAGCCAGCCATCGGTATGCGTAGCGCTGAGATGCTCCGACAGATGCACTTCGTGCCCGGCCGCGCTTTGGAAGGAAAAACCATCGATGTCGTAAGGGGCGACGGGCAGTGAGCGAACCTGGCCGGCACCGCGCTCGACGCTGATGTTCGGGCGGATGCGCCCCAGGTTGTGGAAAGCCCAGCGGTTGTGGGGCGGCGTCATGAAGTTGTGCCAGGTCACGCGCTGCTCCGCGGGCGGCGGGAAGCCTTGCATCAACGGCTGCATCGGGGTGGCGCTGGCGTGATACGCGCCGCGAAGCGCTAGGGCGAAATCGGTACTCATGGAAACTCTCTCCGCTGTTAGTGCCTTTTTTTTATAATCATAAAAATTTATAGTCAAATAAAATATTTGATCGAAATTGAAAATTTACTAGAATCAAGGCCTTAGAAGAGCCTTTAGGAGGGACGGTATGAGCGGATTGCGGCAGCGGCAGAAGGAGCAGCGTCGGGAGGCAATCGTTGGGGCAGCATTGGCGTTGTTCGAGGGGCAGGGCTTTTCCTCGACCACGGTCGAACAGATCGCGGTGCAGGCGGGGGTGTCCACGCCCACGGTGTTTAACTACTTCGGTAGCAAGCAGGACATCCTGCTGGCGCTGCTGGAAAAGGCAGATCAGCGCGCGGTGTCGGACGCGCGGTTGCAGATGCCGGCTTTCGACAATGCGGTCGATGCCATGTGTCACCTGGAATCGCAGATCATCCGCCAGGAGCTGGAGGCGCTGCCAGTGGCCATCTGGCGTGAGCTATTGCCGCTGGGGCTGCTCACCCAGCGCCCCGAAGCAGCGGCTCAGCTAAATTCACGCCTGGTCCAGCAGGTCGGCGACCTGTTGCGCGAGTTGCAGGCGCGCGGCCTGCTCAGAAAGGATTTGGATGTCGACTTCGTGGCCGACTTCCTCAACGACTACAGCTCGGTGCTGTTCATGCGCCTGGTCCAGGACCAGGTGCCGGATCTGTTCGCGCATGAGAGGCGCATCCGCCAACTGACCCAAACCCTGTTCGACGGGCTGGCACCCTGAGGTCTATGACTCAGTCACGATAGAGCTTGTGCAGCAGGGTCAGCAGCTGTTCGCGCTCTGAATCGCTCAGTGCTGCGGTGCTTTCCAGGTCACTCTGCGCGGCCAGGTCCTTGAGTTGCGCCAGCAATTGTTCGCCGGCCTTGCTCAGGAATAGGCCATATGAGCGCTTGTCCGGATTGCTGCGCACGCGCATGGCCAGGCCGCGACTCTCCAGCTTATTGATCATCAGCACTGTTTGCGGCGGCTCGATCGCCAAGGCCTTGGCCAGATCTGCCTGCATTAGTCCTGGTGACTGTTCGATGATGCTCAGCGCGGTGAACTGGGCAGGACGGATGTCGTGTTCTTCCAGGCGATTGGTCAGGTGCTGGGTGATCTTCATTTGCGCGCGGCGCATCACGTAGCCGACCAGGTTGTTGAGTAAGCTGTCCAGCGGCTCCTGCATGGGTTGGGCGACTGATTCCTTGGGCTTGCGGGGCATGGATGGCCTCGTTGGCTGAATTAGTTACTAATTTTAATCATTGTGTCGGTGAATGCCCAGCTTTGCATTTGCTAAAGCTGCCATTTATCCGTTTTTTTATGGGGTTTCTGTTGTAAACGGATCATGGCGAGTGTTTTTTTTGAAGAATAGTTAATTGACATAACTAATTTGTCGGCATAGCTTTGCCTCACCCAAACAAAACAAGAGGTGAGTCACATGAGCAGCTATGAAGGCCGTTGGCAGACCGTGAAGGTTGAACTGGACGCGGGCATCGCCTGGGTAACCCTCAACCGCCCGGAGAAGCGCAATGCCATGAGCCCGACGCTCAACCGCGAGATGGTCGAGGTGCTGGAGACCCTGGAGCAGGACGCCGAAGCGCGTGTACTGGTGCTGACCGGGGCTGGTGAATCCTGGACCGCAGGCATGGACCTTAAGGAGTACTTCCGCGAGATCGATGCAGGCCCGGAAATCCTCCAGGAGAAGATCCGCCGCGAGGCCTCGCAATGGCAGTGGAAACTGCTGCGTATGTACACCAAGCCGACCATCGCCATGGTCAATGGCTGGTGCTTCGGCGGTGGCTTCAGCCCGCTGGTGGCCTGCGATTTGGCCATCTGTGCCGACGAGGCGACCTTCGGCCTGTCGGAAATCAACTGGGGCATTCCGCCGGGCAACCTTGTCAGCAAGGCGATGGCCGACACCTGCGGCCACCGCGAGGCGCTGTACTACATCATGACTGGCAAGACCTTCGACGGGCAAAAGGCTGCGGCCATGGGCCTGGTCAACCAGAGCGTGCCGCTGGCGCAACTGCGCGAGGTGACCAGTGAGCTGGCAGAGAATCTGCTGGACAAGAATCCGGTGGTACTGCGCGCGGCCAAGATCGGCTTCAAGCGTTGCCGCGAGCTGACCTGGGAGCAGAACGAGGACTACCTGTACGCCAAGCTCGATCAGTCCCGTCTGCTCGATCCGGAAGGCGGCCGTGAGCAGGGTATGAAGCAGTTCCTCGACGACAAGAGCATCAAGCCGGGCCTCGAAGCCTACAAGCGCTGAGTCTGCCCCAACGTCTGCCGAACGAGAGGTTGCTCCATGAACGATGTGTCCCTGCTGATCGCCGGCCAGGCGCGCCCAGCCGCCAATGGTCGTACTTTCGAACGCCGTAGCCCGCTGACCGGGGAAGTGGTGGCGCGGGTCGCCGCCGCTACCTTGGAAGATGCCGATGCGGCCGTGGCCGCCGCGCAGGCGGCATTCACAGCCTGGGCCGCTCTGCCGCCAGGCGAGCGCCGCTTGCGCCTGCTCAAGGCGGCGGAGCTGATGGAGGCCCGTTCGCCCGAGTTCATGGCGGCAGCCAGTGAAACCGGCGCGGCAGCCAACTGGTATGGCTTCAACGTACAGTTGGCCGCCGGGATGCTGCGCGAGGCGGCGGCGATGACCACGCAGATTCTCGGCGAGGTCATCCCCTCCAATGTGCCCGGCAGTTTCGCTATGGGGCTGCGCCAGCCATGCGGCGTGGTGCTCGGCATCGCGCCGTGGAACGCCCCGGTGATTCTCGGCGTGCGCGCCTTGGCCATGCCGCTGGCCTGCGGCAACACGGTGGTGCTCAAGGCTTCCGAGCTGAGTCCCACCACCCACCGATTGATCGGCCAGGTGCTGTACGAGGCCGGGCTGGGCGATGGCGTGGTCAACATCATCAGCAACGCACCGGAAGATGCACCGGCCATTGTGGAGCGGCTGATCGCCAATCCGCTGGTGCGTCGGGTCAATTTCACCGGTTCCACCCATGTCGGGCGAATCGTCGGAGAGCTGTCGGCGCGGCACCTGAAGCCGGCACTGCTGGAGCTGGGCGGCAAGGCGCCGTTGCTCGTTCTGGACGATGCCGATCTGGATGCGGCGGTCGATGCTGCGGTGTTCGGTGCCTACTTCAACCAGGGGCAGATCTGCATGTCCACCGAGCGCTTGATCGTCGACGCCAGAGTGGCCGATGCCTTCGTGATCAAGCTGGCATTCCGGGTTTCCAAGCTGCGTGCAGGCGACCCGCAGGACGGCAAGTCCGTGCTCGGTTCACTGATCGACGCGGCAGCCGGCCAGCGTATCCAGGCGCTGGTCGATGATGCGCTTGCCAAGGGCGCCTGCCTGGTCGCCGGTGGTGGCGTGCAGGGCAGCATCATGCAGCCGGTGTTGTTGGATGAGGTGACGGCGGACATGCGTCTGTATCACGAGGAGTCTTTCGGCCCGGTCGCGGTGGTGCTGCGCGGTGCGGGCGACGAGGAACTGCTGCGTTTGGCCAATGACTCCGAGTTCGGTCTGTCGGCAGCGATCTTCAGCCGCGATGTGTCGCGTGCGTTGACGCTGGCGCAGCGGCTTGAATCGGGTATCTGCCATATCAATGGGCCGACCGTGCACGACGAGGCGCAGATGCCTTTCGGCGGGGTGAAGTCCAGCGGCTACGGCAGCTTCGGTAGCCGCGCGTCGATCGATTACTTCACCCAGTTGCGCTGGGTGACGGTGCAGAACGGGTCGCGTCACTACCCGATCTGAGCTTGCTGTTGTTAAGGGGCGCGCCGGTCGGTGCCGCTCCGCGTAAGAGAATAAAAACAATCCTTGCGTCCGGCGTGGCTCCAGAGGCCCGCCGCAGGCGCTGTATCAGAGGAAAGGCGAAGTGAATGTTGAAGCAACAGCGCAGCGCTCTGAGGCGCCACGCTATCGCCAGGTCGCCATCGGCCAACCTTCGGTGACCATCACCCCCGGCACTGGTGGCGAGTTCTACCTGCTTGCCGACGAGCCCTTGCAACCCTATCCCGGACACCTGCTCGACCGCCTGCTGCATTGGGCCGAATTGAAACCGGATACGACCCTGGTGGCCCAGCGCGATAGTGAAGGCCAATGGCAGCGCATCAGCTATCGGCAGATGCTGGTCAATGTGCGTGCCCTGGCGCAGTCGTTGCTCCGCTATGGCCTGTCCGCCGAACGGCCGCTGGTGATCCTCTCCGGCAATGATCTGGAACACCTGCAGCTGGCCTTCGCCGCCATGTATGCGGGCATTCCCTATTGCCCGGTATCGCCGGCCTACGCCCTGCTTTCGCAGGATCTGGCCAAGCTGCGGCATATCTTCGAGCTGCTACAGCCAGGGCTGATCTTTGCCGCCGATGCCACGCCATTCCAGCGTGCCATCGAGGCGCTGAGCCCTGTGGAGACCCCGCTCGTATTCACCCGTGGCGAACTACCCGGTCGGGTCTGCGAGCGCTTCGCCAGCCTATTGCAGCAGAGTGACTGCACCCTGGCTGACCTGGCGTTCGCCGGTACGGATGCCGACAGCATCGCCAAGTTTCTTTTCACCTCCGGTTCAACCAAGTTGCCCAAGGCCGTACCGACCACCCAACGTATGCTCTGCGCCAATCAGCAAATGCTGCTACAGACCTTTCCCGAGTTCGCCGTCGAGCCGCCGGTGCTGGTCGACTGGCTGCCGTGGAACCACACGTTCGGAGGCAGCCACAACGTAGGCATCGTGCTGTACAACGGCGGCAGTCTGTATATCGATGGTGGCAAGCCAACGCCGCAGGGCATGGCGGAAACTTTGCGCAACCTCAAAGAGATTGCACCTACGGCCTACCTCACCGTGCCTAAAGGTTGGGAAGAGCTGGTCGGGGCGCTGGAGTGCGACTCCGAGCTGCGCGACAGCTTCTTCTCGCGTATCAAGCTACTGTTCTTCGCGGCCGCCGGGTTGTCGCAGAGCGTCTGGGATCGTCTTGATCGTGCGGCCGAGCAACACTGCGGCGAGCGTATTCGCATGATGGCCGGCCTGGGAATGACTGAGGCCTCGCCGTCCTGCACCTTCACCACCGGCCCCCTGTCCATGGCCGGTTATATCGGCCTGCCGGCGCCTGGTTGTGAGGTGAAACTTGTCCCGGTCGAGGGCAAGCTGGAGGGGCGCTTCCGCGGCCCGCACATCATGTCGGGCTACTGGCGTTCGTGGCAGCAGACTCTCGATGCCTTCGACGAGGAAGGCTTCTATCGCTCTGGCGATGCACTGAAGTTTGCCGATCCCGAGCAACCGCAGCTGGGATTGATGTTCGACGGGCGTATTGCCGAGGACTTCAAGCTGTCCACCGGCGTATTCGTCAGCGTCGGCCCGCTGCGTACTCGGGTTGTGCTACAAGGCGCACCTTATGTGCAGGATGTGGTGGTAACCGGCCCGGATCGCCAGCGCCTCGGTCTGCTGTTGTTCCCGTACCTGCCGGCCTGCCGCGAATTGGCCGGGCTGGCGGATGACGCCGATGTCGGCGAGGTGCTGTCGGCAGTTCCCGTACGGCACTGGCTATCTAGTCTGCTGGCCGAGCTGAACCGCGACGCTACCGGGTTGGCCTCGCGCATCGCCTGGCTCTGCCCGATGACCGAGGCACCGAGCCTGGATGCTGGCGAGGTCACCGACAAGGGGTCGCTTAACCAGCGCGTAGTATTGAGCCGCCGCGTTGCCCTGGTCGATGCCCTGTATACAGACCCCGGCGCTAACGGCGCAGTGGTCGAGGAGGATGCATGAGCGGGTAGTTCGAGTTCTTCGAGCAGGTCGCGTTGCTAGCAGCGTGCACGCCTTGGATCGACTACGGCGGGGCGCTGGCCCAGGTCTCGCCTATTGATCTAGGTATTCACGCTGCGCGAAGTGTGCTTGCACGTGCCGGCATCGGCGCGGAGCAGGTCGACAGCTTGCTGGCCGGCAGCCTGGCCCAGGCCAGTTCCGATGCCTACATGTTGCCGCAGCATATCGGCTTTTACGCTGACGTGCCTCTGCAGGTGCCGGCGCTGGCCGTACAGCGAATCTGTGGTATCGGCCTGGAGCTGTTACGCCAGGCAGGCAACCAGGTGGAGAAGTGCACATTCCGGCTGGCGCTTTGTGTTGCGGTCGAATCGATGTCGCGTAACCCAATTGCCAGCTATGAGCACCGCGGCGGTTTTCTTCTCGGTACGCCGGTGGGCTTCAAAGATTTCCTCTGGGAGGCGCTACTCGATCCGGCCATTGGGCAGACCATGATCGACATGGCGCATAACCTGGCGCGGCGTTAGGGCCTGCAGCGTGAAGAGGTACTGCTGGAAAACCCTGCCGGCACCTGAGCGTAATTACGCCCTGATGCCACCCCTCCTACAACAATAAAACCGAGGTTCCTATGTCTACTCCATCCACCGTGCGCACCATTGCGCTCTGTTTTGTCGTGGCCTTGCTCGAAGGCCTGGATCTACAGGCCACAGGTATTGCAGCTCCCCACCTGATTCGTGAGTTCAATCTGTCGCCAGCGGCCCTCGGCTGGGCCTTCACCGCCGGCCTGGTGGGTTTGCTGCCCGGCGCCCTGGCTGGTGGCTGGCTGGCCGACCGGCTGGGACGCAGGCGTGTGCTGATTGCTGCCGTGAGCCTGTTCGGCCTGTTCTCACTCCTGACCGCCAACAGCGCCAGCTACACGCAGTTGCTGATTGCGCGCCTGGTCACCGGTCTGGGTATGGGCGCGGCACTGCCGATCCTGATTGCCTTGTCCTCGGAAGTCGCCAGTCGCGATTCGCGCAATATGGCGGTCAGCCTGACCTACTGCGGCGTACCGCTGGGCGGTGCCTGCGCGGCACTGATTGGCATGTTCGCGCCGGTCGGTGAATGGCGGCTGGTGTTCTATGTCGGCGGCATTGCGCCGCTGCTGATCGCCGGGCTGCTGATGCTGTGGCTGCCTGAGTCCCGGCCTCTGGTTAGCCGACCGCTGACCTTGTCGCAAAGTACCAATGTAGTGCTTGGTCGCCAGCAAAGCCGCAGCACTTTGCTGCTCTGGTGCAGTTGCTTCTGCACACTGATGATCCTCTACATGCTGCTCAACTGGCTGCCCACACTGCTGGCCGGGCGCGAGCTCAGCCGACTCGATAGCTCCTTTGTCCAGGTACTGTTCAACCTCGGCGGCGTTGCTGGCGTGTTGGTGGCCGGCCGCTTGATGGATCGCCAGCGTTCACTGCTGGCGGTGGCGATGGTCTACCCCGGCATGTTGCTCGCGCTTGCAGCGCTGGGTTATCTCAAACAACTGCATCTGCTCTATGTGGCCGGGGCGCTAGCCGGCGCCTGTGCCGTAGGCGGGCAGTTGATTCTCTATGCGTTGGCACCACGCTTGTACCCGGACGATGTGCGCGCTACTGGAGTCGGCGTGGCAGTTGCGGTTGGCCGCCTGGGATCGATGAGCGGGCCGCTACTGGCAGGGCAGATATTGGCCGCCGGTGCCGGTGTGGGTGGTTTGCTGCTCGCGACATCGACGCTGCTGGTGCTGGCGGCGGCGAGTGTGGCAATGGTGCTGCGCCAGGATTCGAGGGTTAACGAGGGCGAACCATGCTGATCTCTCGCTAGCCAGCGGAGCGAG
The DNA here is from genome assembly GCF_028898945.1 of Pseudomonas sp. PSKL.D1. Lineage (NCBI taxonomy): Bacteria > Pseudomonadati > Pseudomonadota > Gammaproteobacteria > Pseudomonadales > Pseudomonadaceae > Pseudomonas > Pseudomonas sp. PSKL.D1. Next base: position 3,191,055 of record NZ_CP118607.1, on the reverse strand, counting down.
CTTTTTGCTTCTTCGCGACAGGCAAGGTGCACCCATAGGGAGTTTGGTAGCGTCGAGCATGTTCGCTAGGGAAACTCCGAACAAGTTGCTCCTCAGCCGGAAATGGACGGCTTGGGGATGCCGAAAAGCCCGATTTTCAGCCGCTGATTATTGAATAACTAAGGCAAAGCCTTGGTTATCTGCACTCACGGGCGCACCTCTCCCGCAGCAGGCAATAATTGCCGGCGCACCATCCACAGATTCGACAGGGCAAACAGCGTAGTCAGTTGCGCTGTGTTCTTGGCCAAGCCGCGAAAACGAGTTTTTACATAGCCGAACTGGCGTTTGATCACCCGGAACGGGTGCTCCACTTTCGCACGCACTTGCGCCTTGGCCTTTTCGATCTTGCGCTTGGCTTTGTAGAGCACGCTGCGTTTGCTCAAGTGCTTGTAGGTGCTACGACGAGCCGCAATCTGCTAAATCACTGGCCGCCCTTCATGCTCTGGCCTTTTCTCAACGCCGGTGTAGCCCGCGTCGGCGCAGACAACGTTCTCTGCGCCATGCAGCAGTTGTGCAACTTCCGTTACGTCGGCCACGTTTGCGGCGGTGCCATGAACGTGATGCACCAGACCCGATTCAGCATCCGCGCCGATGTGGGCCTTCATGCCAAAGAAGTACTGGTTGCCCCTCTTCGTTTGATGCATTTCAGGGGCGCGCTTGCCTTCCTTGTTCTTGGTCGAACTGGGCGCGTGGATGATGGTGGCGTCGACAGTGGTGCCCTGGTGCAACGACAGGCCCTTGTCTCGCAGGTAATTGTTGATGGTTTCCAGAATGCCCGCCGCCAACTGATGCTTCTCCAGCAGGTGCCGGAAATTCATGATCGTCGTGTCTTCGGGGATCGGAGCGCTGAGCGTCAGACGAGCAAACTGGCGCATCGAAGTAATCTCGTATAGCGCCTCTTCCATGGCTGGATCGCTCAACGAGAACCAGTTCTACAGCAGGTGAATGCGCAGCATGGTTTCCAGTGGATACGGCTTGCGGCCACCAACAGCCTTTGGGTAGTGAGGCTCGATCAACGCTACCAACCCGCTCCACGGAACCACCTGCTCCATCTCGGCCAGGAAACGCTTACGCCGGGTTTGCTTGCGCTTACCGGCGTACTCGAAATCGGAAAAGCTCATCTGACTCATGGGATGGCGGGCTTGTAGAGGGCAGTTGGACGGAGGGCTATTTCAGCACAGGTCAGATGGCCTGTGTTGACTTGACCGGAGAATCCTTAGCGTGTCTATATATCTATAGAGATAGATTGACATAAGTTGTTGTTTTATATGGCTTTAGTGATCTGTCCTCGACTTTGTGCGGCTTCATGTCGAGTGGATGGGATGTTCGATGATCCACACTGCCAGTCCGAGGAGCCCATCGCTTAGGTTGAGCACCCGGTCATAGGACGCCAAAGAAGATTTACTCGAGCCACGTTCAGCTGTACTCCAGGTCGTATCTCGTTCGCCTCATCGCATCTCGGCGCAGATTCCGAGCAGATTGCTGATTTGACTGCGAAAGACGCAGTGCTTTGATCGCGAGTGGCAACGGTAGGCAGGAAGCGGCGTTGGTCACATGGCGAGGTGTTTTTGTGAGCACGCTCGCGTGAGGCACGAGGGCAGTGACGCCTTATGGTTGTCATCGAGGAAAATTGAGTCCAGAATCAAGGCTATTCCCATTTTGGGAACGGCTGAAACCCTTTGCTTTCAACGGCTCGCAGGCCCGATGCGAGTCTCGTTTCCCGCTTCGCATTCATCGTTCTCACAGTGATTCAACCCCCGCATGCGCACCTGAACTTACTCAGCCAGTGCAGCACTCTTGCGTAACCGATCTAAGTAATCCGTCCATTGCTGTGCTGCCTCCCGACGCTGCGGCAGCAATTGCGCGCGGGCATACACGGCACCCAGTGCACCTGGCATGCGGTGCGATAACGACAACTCCAGTACAATCGGATCGATACCTAAATGCTCGTGAGCGATAGTGCGGTAGGTGGCGCGGAAGCCGTGCGCAGTGATGCGGTATTCCGGCCAGATCCGCTGGTAGCCCTTGGCCAGGGATGTGGCGTCAACTGGATAGCCTGGGTAGACCGGCGATACAAAGACCCAGCCATTGCCCGCTTCATCCACCACCCGCCGTTCATGTAGTTCACGCAACAGCACAAGGGCTTGCTCCGGCAGTGGCACGATGTGTTTGCTCTTATCCAGATGGCGGGTTTTCCCTACTACATAGCGCCAGTCGGCGCTGACCAGATCGATGTCTTCCCAACGCATTTTCACCAGCTCGCCGGGGCGAACCGGCAGCATGACCAGCAAGCGCATCGCAGTGCTCACGCTGCTCGGGCTGAGCTCATCCAGACGAAGCAGGAGGTGACCCAAATCGGCTGGTCGTTCGATCGCTGGATTACTGGTCACCACATGGCGAACCTTGAGCTCCTCGGTGTTGCTCAGGGCAACGTTACGCTCCACCCAGCCACGGCCCTCAGCGAAACCGAGCACGGCACGGATGATGGTACGCACGCGCTTGGCCATGGCCAGTGTGCGTGCTCGGCGCAGGTTAGCGATGATTTCGATGATGTGGTCCAGTTTGATCTCGCTGACGGGAATGTTGCCGATCGTGGGCAGGATGTGATTGTTCAAAGCGCCGCGAAAGCCCGCGAGGGATTTGTTCACGAGGTCGTGCGACTTGAAGGCCAGCCACTGTTCGGCGACGTAACTGAATGTGCGTTCCTCATTCAGTAGCTGATCGGCGATTTTCTTGCGTTTGGCCTTCAGCGGGGCGATGTGATGAGCTACGTTCTGGCGCGCGGCTCGGGCCAGGTCGCGGGCATCTTTCAAGCCAATGTCGGGATAACGGCCGATCGCGTACACGTTTTCCTTGCCGTTCAGGCGATACCTCATCCGCCAGTATTTCGCGGCAGGCTTGTTCGACTTCTGCGAGGCCTGAACATGCAGGTAAAGACCGGGAACCTCGCCGTCGGCGTACTTGCCGGGTTCAGCAATGGCACGCAAGAAGGCATCGCTGAGTTTACGCCGCAATGCAGGCGTGGGGAGGGAAGTCGTCATGTGCGGGTACTTTTTTTCGAAATGGAAAAAGTACCCAAAAATATACCCGCAAGCGTATTGGAAATGGGAAAACGACGGACGGACTTGGACGTAGAGTCAGGCAAAAATACTGATTTTATTGGTATTTATGGATCTTGATGGAAGTAAGTCACAAGCTATCGGGATCCCCGAAGAACATCTGAATCCGCGACCGCAACCACTTCTCCGCCGGGTCATTATCCTGCGCCCCACGCCACGCCATGTGCAGCTCAAACGTGCGCACCTCCAGCGGCAGGTCTTCAGCCCGCAAGCCACCCGCTGCCGTCAGGGCATCCGCGGTGTAATCCGGCACGGTGGCCACGATATCGGTCCCAGCCAACAAACTCCCCAGCCCGTTGAACTGCGGCACCGCCAGCACCACATGGCGCTTGCGGCCGATTTCTTCCAGGGACTCGTCGATAAAACCGGACAGGTCACCGGCAAACGACACTAGCGCATGGGGCCTGGCGCAGAAGTCGTCGAGGGTGATGCTGCCAGGCACGCTGTCGGCTCGCAGCAGCTTAGGTTTACTGCGGCGCAGCACCTTGCGTTTGGCGTTGGCGGGCAGCTCGCTGGTGTAGCTCACGCCCACGGAAATCTCACCCGAGGCCAACAGCGTGGGCATCAACAGGTAGTTGACCCGGCGCACCACCAGCACAATCCCGGGCGCTTCGGCGCGAATGCGTTTTAGCAACAGCGGCAGCAGGGCGAATTCGGCATCGTCCGACAGGCCGATGCGGAACACGGCGTTGCTGGTGGCCGGGTCGAATTCGGCAGCGCGGCTCACGGCGGTGGAGATTGAGTCCAGTGCCGGCGACAGCAGCGCGAAAATCTCATGGGCCCGTGCCGACGGCTCCATGCTGCGGCCGGTGCGCACGAACAGCGGGTCATCGAACAGGCCGCGCAAGCGTGAGAGGGCCGCGCTGATCGCAGGCTGGCCGAGGAACAGTTTCTCGGCAGCCCGGGTCACGCTGCGTTCGTGCATCAGCGTTTCAAACACGATCAGCAGGTTGAGGTCTACACGACGCAGGTCGTTTCGATTCATCGGTGCGCTTCGCCTAAAGTGGGGCAGGGGTGAATCTTAAGGCTAAAGGCTGTTACCCTGCATCGTTTTCCGGGGGCCAATGCACAGGAATGTGGGGTGCCCAATCGATGACAGGCATGTCGACTATTAATAGCCACTGATGGTCTAACGGCAAAAGCCCGGATAAAGTCCGTGGTAATACGAGATTCACACAGGCGAGGTATGCGATGTCCCGCATGATCCGTTTCCACAAGTTCGGCCCTGCCGATGTGCTCCGTTGCGAGGAGCAGGCCGAACCGACACCTGCCGTAGGCGAGGTGCAGATCCGCGTCGAGGCGATCGGTGTTAGCTGGTATGACGTGCTTTGGCGGCAGAACCTGGCGCCTTCACAGGCACGTCTGCCCGCGGGGATCGGCCACGAGATGGCAGGTGTGGTGACTGCGGTCGGCGAGGGCGTGGACGACATTGCCGTGGGCGACCGTGTCGCGAGCTTCCCGGCCACCAGTGCCAATGAGCACCCCGTGTATGGCGATGTGATCGTGCTGCCACGCACGGCCATTACCGTTTACCCCGACATTCTCACGCCGATTGAGGCCAGCGTGCATTACACGCCGTTGCTCATCGCTTACTTTGCCTACGTTGACCTGGCGCGAGCCAAGGCTGGGCAAACAGCGTTGGTGACCGATGCCAGCCATTGTGCGGGGCCTGCATTCGTGCAGTTGGGCAAGGCGTTGGGGTTGAAAGTGTTTGCTGCCACCAAAGACCCGGAGCAACGCGACTATCTGCTTGGGCTTGGTGCTGACAAGGTGATTGTCACCGAAGAGCAGGACTTGGTCATGCAGGTTGGCAAGTACACCGATGGCCGGGGTGTGGACATGGTCCTCGATGGCATGGGGGGGCCGCAGATGTCGCTGCTCGGGGATGTGCTGGCGCCGCGTGGCAACCTGGTGCTTTACGGCCTGCAAGGTGGCAACCAGACGCCATTTCCTGCCTGCGCCGCCTTCCAGAAGAACATTCAGTTTCATGTGCACTGCATCGGCAACTTCACGGGCAAACCGGAGCTTGGCATCAGCCAGGATCAGGTCGCCTTGCATCGGGCCCTTCGGGACATCAACCAGTTTACGGCCGATCAGCTGGTGACCCCGTTGATCATCAAGGAGTATCCGTTCAGCGAAGTGGTCGAGGCCCATCGCTATATGGACGAGTGCCCCTGCGGCGGGCGAGTGGTGCTGGACATGGGCAAGGGCTGAAGCAGGCCGAATGCAAGATGCAAACCCGGGTGTGAACCCGGGTTTTGCGTTTATAGGGGTGTCGTACATAAACTAATGAAAATAAGGCCTCCCTGCCTGTTGATGTAAGCAAATGTTTAATCACATCCTGAAAAGTCTTTTTGATTGAAGCATTTCACCGTGCCGTTCAGTGTGCTCGTGCACTTTGCTGAATGGTTTTTTTACTCTTATCTGTATCTTTTAATCGCTCGGCTACTCTCGATAATGGCGCGGTGAAGGTTGGCGCAAGGAGCGCGGAATGCAAAGTGGTAAGGCCGGTGATGTGCTGTTTGAGGGGGTGGTAAGTCTGCGCGCTGGATCTTTCGTCTCAATGGCTTGGCGACAGGCCTTGGTCACTTCATTGTTTCCCAATAATGTGTGGGAAATTTCTTCAAAATAAATTCACTGCTTATCACCTTTCAGGGGGATATGCAGCGAATGAAGTGATGAGGTGGCAAGTGAGTAATATCCACGACCAGGCGATGCACTACATTCACCAACAAGTACTGGAGCGTTTGTTGGGCCATATGACACTTGCCCAGCGTGCTTCTTTGCAGTTGCTTATTCAGCGCTTTCTGGTCATGGCGGGTGGCCCGAACGGCATTGGCAGTTTCCGATTGCTGGTGGTGCACAGTGGGGATCGCCGCAGTGCCCGGATGTTGGCCATTCTGCGTGCTGCGCAGCTCAGCATCGCCTTGCGTGCACCCGCAACCTTTCACTTGCGGGTGCTGGTTACCAGCCTGCCAGCCATCAGCGGGGCGCTGCTGGAACACCATGAGCGTTGTTTCAACGCCTTGTTCATGCACGATGATCCACGTGTACAAATGGACATGATCGAGGGTGGCAGAACGCGGCGCTTCTGCAGCCGGCCGAGCGGAGCCGGCAGGCAGTGGCCATTGGCTCGCGAGGCGTTGTTGCTGTTTGGTCACCTGGTCGATTCAAGGCCAGAAGCCCTGCTGGGCAGCCGCATGCATCTGGAGCTGGCGGATGCCTTGCATGGCGCGCTCGAGGAACAAAGCGTGGGGGGGCTTGTGACCGCGTTGCCAGCGCGGCAGCGGCGGCACTTTCTGGCCTGGGCGCGCAGGAGCATGCGCCTGGCCGGTGAACCCAATACCGCCAACGTCCACCAGTGCATGGCCACTCTGTTCGGGCGTTTGGGCCGGCTTCACGCCACGGCGGTATTGCCCGTCGAGCAGGCAGACCTCACAGTTGCCACGCCTTGCGAGCATGCCCCGGTGCAGCTTATCGCCATTGACGACCTGTTTCCCCACATGCTCAGCGAAGGTGGGCTGGACCACATGCTGGGATGTCGTTTCGAGCCCGCACAGGAAACACTGCCCTTGGCCGTGTTTCTCGACCCACTGGCGGCAGCACAACTGCATGAAATGCGGGTTCAATGTATCGCCCCCGCCGCACGTAAGGAAACCCTGCGGCTGGCGTGCCAGAAGGGCACTAAAAATCGCCCTGTGGCTCAGCCCCTGCGCTTCGCCAAAGCGTACGGGATCGAGCAGACGCAATTGGTCTGCATGCTCTACAGCCCATTTGCTGATCAAGGGCGGGGGCTTGAACGCTTTTTGCAATGCCGGCATGCCGACATGCTGGTCGCGTTGCCTTACCTCCATCGCGCCTTGCAGGGCAAAGCATGCCCGGATGCGGTCAGGGACTGGCTGGTGAACACCAGCGGCCTGGGAATCTCGCATTTGCGCGCCATTTATGACGGGCGGGTGCAGCGTGGTGCTCGGCGCTTGCTGGCAAACCTGGCGCGCCGCGACGTTCACCTGGAACTGCTCAGGCGCCAGCCCGGGCCACGTGTACCGAGCTGTGAGGCTGCATCCTGATGGGGCGCCAGTTCGCCTATCAGGCGGTCTACCATTATCTGGAAGGGCTGATCGAGGGCGCCCAGTACGGGGGCGAAGTGCGTTTGCCATCGTTGCGCGCACTGGCCAAATCGCTTCGCGTGTCATTGGCCACGGTGCAAACGGCTTATGGCCTGCTTGAGCACGAAGGGAGGGTGCGGTCAGTGCCCAAATCCGGCTATTTCGCCCAGATACAGGGCAGGCCTGTGGGAGGTGATCAAACGGCCCTGAGCCACGCACCAACCGCACAGTCTGCCCTGCAGCAAAGCCTGTTGGCCCACGAGCGGCGCCTGGCGCGGCATCGTTCGCGCACCGCTTCAAGGCAGGAATGCGCAAGCGGGGCACGACTGCGTACGGTGCTGGCAGAACGTTACACCCAATCTTCCCGTTACTGTTGGCGGCCTGAAGATGTGCATGTGGCCCCTGATGTACAGGCGCTGCTTGAATTGCTGGTGACAGCGCTGGGGTTGCAAGGGGGGGCGGCACTTGTGGCTTCCCCATGTTGTTGGCGCGTGTTGCGGGCGCTGCAGAGCCATGGCATGCGTGTATTTGAAATACCCTTTGATCACGACGGCAGCCCTGACATTGCCAGCCTGGCTCGCTTGCTTGCACGCGAGCCTGTGCGCATTGTGGTGATGCCTTCGTGCCTGAGCATGCCGGCCGGGCGGCTGATGCCCAGGCATGCGCAGCAGCAGGTTGCCCAACTGCTCGGCAGATACGCAGTCTGGCTGGTGGAAAATGACCTGGACAGCGAGCACTGCCATGTGGCACCGCCTGGGACCAGGTTACGCGACTGGGTCGACCCTCAATGGTTGTTGGTGATGGGCTCGCTGGAGGTGGCCTTGGGTGCCGAGGCGCCATACGCCTACGTGCTGGGCACGCAGGAAACGCTGGTCGACGCGTTCACGCAGCGTGCATTCCAGATTGCACCGTTGCGCCAGCAGGCCTTGGCACAGATGCTCGCCAAAGGTGAAATCGACGAACACCTGGTGCGCGCACGGTGGGAGCGGCGCGGGAGAATGGCCCAGCTCTGCACCATGCTGGCGCGCCACCTTGGTAAACAAGTGGTGTTGGTGATGCCCGAAGGCGGGAATAGCGTGTGGGTGCGGCTGTTGCAACCGGTGGATTGTGATCGCCTGGCAACCTTGATGGCGGGGTCGGCACTGCAGGCGGTGGCGGGTACCCGCTTCAGCCTACAAAGGCACTACCGGCAGTACCTGGCGTTGACGTGGGTGAGTGATGATCCCCACAGCCTGCGTGAAGCCATCGAGAGGTTGGCGCAGGCGCTGGGCGGGCGCCGCGGTCGGCAGCTTGCGGTCGAAGGGTAGCAATTATTGGCGTTTGCGGGGCAGGGTTGTTTTATCATGGCGGCCTTTCATTTCTCAGGAGCCCTGCATGAGCACCTTGCGCCACCCCAGCCCGCGGGACGCCGAACGCTGCTTTCAGATCGAGACCGCTGCGTATGAAGGCGATGAGGCGGCAACCCTCGAAAAGATCGCCACGCGCATTGCCCAGTATCCGGAAGGTTTCCTCATTCTTGAAGTGGACGGCGACATTGTCGGTTTCATCAACAGTGGTTGTGCCCATGAAGTGGTAATGTCCGATGAGTCGTTCAAGGAGCTGATAGGCCATGACCCGCTGGCCCCCAATGTGGTGATCATGTCGGTGGTGGTGGACCCGGCCCATCAGGGCAAGGGCTACGCGAAGCTTCTGATGAACGCGTTCATCGAGCAGATGGTGGCTGAGAGCAAGCAAGCCATTCACCTGATGTGCAAGCAGCAACATGTGGAGCTGTACCAGAAGATGGGTTACCAATACGTGCAGCCCTCGCCGTCGGACCATGGCGGCATGGCGTGGCATGAGATGGTTATGCCCCTGTAACTTCTCGCCGTTCGTCGGCAGAGCGACAGCCGGTAGCCGGATGCTTGCCAATCACGTTTATCTGTATGTATAAACAGTGTCGATATCCGCTACCTGACCCTGCCTCGTGATTGCCCACTCCGTTGACGACCCCCTGTATTACCTGCACAACTTCCGCCAGGTGCTGTCGTGGGTGGAACAACGTTATGCCGACCTGCTCGATGAGCAGGAGCAGGCATTCATGCAGGCGTTTGTCAGGCTTGATCAACCGGCTCAGGCGTTGATGGTGCGTATGGTCATGCGCAAGGGCGAGCTGTTTCGCAGTGACAGGCTCGACTACGACGAAGTCGGCGATCCCCGGCAGGCCTTGCAGCCCCTGCAGGCATTGGGGTGGGTGCGCGAGCCGCAAACGCTGAGCCTGGAGCAACTGTTCGCATTGCTGCGCAAGGACGAGCTGGCACAGTGCTTTGCCGGGCAGCTCAGCCGCCCGCGCGCCTCCAAAGCAGACTTGATGTTGCAATTGCAGGCCTTGTCCCTGCCGCCAAGGCCCTTGGGCGACTGGTTTGCAGACGCCCCCGTGCAGATTCTGCAATGGTGTCTGCAGCCGCTGTGCGACCGCATGCGATTGCTTTTTTTCGGCAACCTGTATCAGGACTGGTCGGAGTTCGTGCTGGCCGATATGGGGCTATTGCGCTTCGAAACCGTGCCATTCAGTGCCGGCTCTCGTGCCTTGCAGCGGCGCAGCGAGGTCGACCAGGCCATGGCCCTGCACGATTGTGCCCAGCGCTTGGAGCAGGGTGAAGCGCCGGCAACGATTGCGGCGGCTCTGGCGGGCTTTGCCAGCGACAACCCGTGGCTTGCCCGGCGCCATGCGCGCTTGTTATTCGCCCTGGGCCAGCAATGTGAGCGTTTGGGCGATTGGGAGCAGGCGCTGGCAGTATATGCCCGCAGCAGCCATGCTCAGGCGCGCATCCGTCAGGTACGGGTGCTTGAGCGCAGCGAGCGTTGGCTGCAGGCCCATGAACTGGCCCAGGCAATGGCCAGCGCCCCCGCCAATGCCCTGGAAACCCAGGCACTGGAGCGGATGCTGCCACGCCTGGCACGCAAGCTCGGCGGGCCGCCCGGGCGGCGCAAGCGCGCCACCTCGCCGGAGGTCATCGAACTGGTTCTACCCCGTGAATGTGCGGCACTGGGGGTCGAGGAAGCGGTGCGCCAACACCTGCAGGTGCACGCCGGTGGCCACGTTCATTTTGTGGAAAACACACTGTTCAACAGCCTGTTCGGCCTGCTGTGCTGGGACGCGATTTTCGCCCCGGTGCCCGGTGCGTTTTTCAACCCGTTTCAGGCGGCCCCCCAGGACTTGCACGACAGTGACTTTTATCAGCGCCGCGCTGCGCTGTTCGATGCCTGCCTGGGCCACCTTGATGAAGGGACCCATCGTCAGGCCATTGAGGGTTGTTACGTAGCCAAACACGGCTTGCAGTCGCCCTTCGTGTTCTGGTCGATGCTGGACGAGACGCTGCTCGACCAAGCGCTGGCGTGCCTGCCCGCCCAGCACCTGAAACAGTGTTTTCTGCGCTTGTTGCAAGACATTCGCAGCAACCGCGCCGGCATGCCGGACCTGATTCAGTTCTGGCCTGAGCAAGGGCGGTACCGCATGATCGAGGTCAAAGGGCCGGGCGATCGCCTGCAGGACAACCAACTGCGCTGGCTGGCCTTCTGCGCCGAACATGGCTTGCCGGTTGCGGTGTGCCATGTGCAGTGGAGCGACGCGGCGTGAGTTACCGCGTGGCAGTACGTGCCTTGTGCGAGTTCAGTGCCAAGGTTGGCGACCTGGACCTGCGCTTCACGCCGTCCCCCACGGCCCAGGAAGGCATCGAAGGCCACCGCCGCGTGGTGGCCCGTCGTGCGGCAAGCTATGAAGCGGAAGTCCAGCTTGAGGGCGAGTACAAAGGCTTGCGTGTGCGCGGCAGGGCCGACGGTTATGACCCTGCCCACAACCGTCTCGAAGAGATCAAGACCTACCGGGGTGACCTGGCAAAACAACCGGCCAATCACCGGCAACTGCATTGGGCTCAGGCCAAGGTGTATGGCTGGTTGATGTGCCAGGCCAGGCAATTGCCGGGCATCAATCTGGCCCTCGTGTACCTGGATGTGGACAACGACCGCCAGACGCTGATCAGCGAGCACCACAGCGCCGCAGCCCTGCAAACCTTTTTCGAAACCCAGTGCGAGCGCTTTCTGACCTGGGCCCACACCCAGGCGCAACGCCTGGCCGAGCGCGATCAGGGGCTGCAGGCGCTGGGTTTTCCCTACCCACAGTTTCGCCAGGGTCAGCGGCAACTGGCCGAAACCCTGTACAAGGCGGTCAGCACGGGCCGCTGCCTGATGGCCCAGGCCAGCACGGGTATCGGCAAAACCTTGGGCACGTTGTTCCCCTTGCTCAAGGCCATGGTGCCACAGCAGCTCGACAAGGTGTTTTTCCTGACGGCCAAGACCCCGGGCAGGGCGCTTGCGCTCGATGCCTTGCGCCAGATCACCCAGGCCACCCCACAGCCAGCCCTGCGTACGCTGGAGCTGATTGCCCGGGACAAGGCGTGCGAGCATCCGGACAAGGCCTGCCATGGCGAGTCATGCCCATTGGCCCAAGGTTTCTACGACCGGCTACCCGCTGCCCGAGAGGCCGCTGGCAGGCTGCCTCTGCTGGACCGGGCTGGCCTGCGCGAGGTGGCGTTGGCGCATCAGGTGTGCCCGTACTACCTGGGGCAGGAGATGGCCCGCTGGGTTGATGTGCTGGTAGCCGACTACAACTACTACTTCGACGCCCATGCCCTGCTGCATGGGCTAACCCAGGCCAATCAGTGGCGTGTGGCGGTATTGGTGGACGAAGCACACAATCTGGTGGAGCGCGGGCGCGCCATGTACAGCGCCAGCCTGGACCAAGGCCAACTGCTGGCTTTGCGTCAAAGTAAACCCCACGGGCTGGTCAGTGCGCTGGACCGGCTCAACCGCCAGTGGAATGCGCTTTACAAGGCGCAACGTGCCCCTTACCACGCGTGCGACCAATTGCCGAGCGCCTTTCTGGGGGCGTTGCAACAGTGTATCGGGTTGATTCAGGAGCAATTGAACGTAGCGCCCGCCGCCATGGACACCCAGGTCTTGCAGTTTTTTTACCAGGCCTTGCAGTTCAACCGCGTTGCCGAACTGTTCGACGCGCATTTCCTGTTTGATATCAGCGTACGCGACGGCCCACGCAAGCGACGCCTGGCAAACCTGTGCCTGCGCAACATCAACCCGGCTCGCCTGCTTGGCCCGCGCATGCAGGCCGCACGCAACGTGACGCTGTTTTCCGCCACGCTCAGCCCGCGGCACTTCTACACCGACCTGCTGGGCATGCCGGCCGACACGGCCTGGCTGGAAGTGGCGGCGCCATTTCGGGCCGAACAACTTCAAGTGCGCATCGCCAGCCATGTGTCTACCCGCTATCACCAGCGCCAGGTATCGCTGGCGCCTATCGTTGAGCTCATTGCCGGGCAGTATCAACGCCAGCCAGGCAACTACCTGGCGTTTTTCAGCAGCTTCGAATACCTGCAGCAGGTTGCCACCCAGCTTGCGGCGCAGCACCCGGGCATTCCGTACTGGGCCCAGGCGCCGGGGATGGACGAGGCGGCACGTCAGGGCTTTCTTGAGCGCTTCGTGGCCGATGGCTGCGGGGTTGGCTTTGCGGTACTGGGGGGCGCTTTCGGGGAAGGGGTCGACCTGCCCGGCACACGGTTGATCGGGGCGTTCGTCGCCACGCTGGGCCTGCCGCAGGTAAACCCGGTCAACGAACAGTTCAAACAGCGCCTGGGCCAGCAGTTCGGGGCCGGGTTCGACTACGCCTATCTATACCCGGGTGTGCGCAAGGTAATCCAGGCGGCAGGCCGCGTCATCCGCGGTGATCAGGACCGTGGTGTGCTGGTGCTGATTGACGAGCGTTTTGCCGAACCGCGGGTGCAGCAGATGTTCCCGGGATGGTGGCGCACGGCCAGCGAATAATCCCGACGGACCGTCGCAAGGTGCTGCAACTCCCAGTACACTGCGTGTTCCAACCCCAACATTCGTTGAACTCGAGGTTTTTGCATGACGCTCAGTCCTTTGGCAGGCAAGCCGGCTCCGGCCAGCGTGCTGGTCGATATCCCCCGCCTGCTCACCGCCTACTACACCGGTCGCCCTGACGCCTCCGTGGCGGCCCAGCGTGTGGCCTTCGGCACCTCGGGGCACCGGGGCAGCTCATTCGACCTGAGTTTCAACGAAGACCATGTGCTGGCGATTACCCAGGCCATTTGCCTGTATCGCCAGGAAAAGGGCATTGACGGCCCGCTGTTCATTGGTGCTGACACCCACGCGTTGTCCGCCCCGGCCGCTGCCAGCGCACTGGAAGTACTGGCTGCCAATGGTGTGCAGGTGCGCTTGTCCAAAGACGACGAGTACACGCCAACCCCGGCTGTATCCCACGCCATCCTCTGTTACAACCGCGGCCGTGAGCAGGGCCTGGCCGACGGTATCGTCATCACCCCGTCGCATAACCCGCCGCAAAGCGGTGGTTTCAAGTACAACCCGCCCAATGGCGGCCCGGCCGACAGCGATGTGACCAAATGGGTCGAAGCCAAGGCCAACGAACTGCTGGCTGCCGGGCTGGTGGGTGTCAAACGCATGGACCACAGCCAGGCGCTGGTGGCCGCGACTACCCAGCGTCACGACTATGTGGCCAATTATGTGGCCGACCTTGAGAACGTCATCGATTTCGACGTCATCCGTGGCGCCAACCTGCGCCTGGGCGTCGACCCGCTGGGCGGGGCAGGGGTGCGCTACTGGTCGGCCATCGCCGAGCGCTACCAGTTGAACCTCGAAGTGGTGAACACCGAGGTCGACCCAACCTTCCGCTTCATGACCGTCGACTGGGACGGCCAGATTCGCATGGACCCATCCTCCCCGTATGCCATGCAAGGCCTCATCGGCCTGCGCGAGCGTTTCGACGTTGCCTTTGCCTGCGACCCCGACCATGACCGCCACGGCATCGTCACACCGGACGGCTTGCTGCAGCCAAACAACTACCTGGCCGTGGCCATCGACTACCTGTACCGCAATCGCCCGCAATGGCGTGCCGACGCCGCCGTGGGCAAGACCGTGGTGTCCAGCGGCCTGATCGATCGCGTCACCGAACGCCTGGGCCGCAAGCTGCATGAAGTGCCGGTTGGCTTCAAATTCTTCGCCCAAGGTTTGTTCGAAGGTTCGCTGGGCTTTGGCGGGGAGGAGAGCGCAGGCGCCTCGTTCCTGCGCAAGGACGGTTCGGTGTGGGCCACGGACAAAGACGGGCTGATCCCGGCGCTCCTCGCGGCCGAAATGACCGCCCGCACCGGGCGTAACCCGAGCCAGGCCTATGCCGACCTCACCGAAGCACTGGGCAAGCCGTACGCCACCCGTGTCGAGGCCAAGGCCGATGCCCGCCAGAAGGCATTGCTGAGCAAGCTGGCGCCCGAGCAGGTCAAGTCGACCGAGCTGGCCGGCGAGCCGATCACGCAGATTCTCAGCCATGCCCCAGGCAATGGCCAGGCCATCGGCGGTTTGAAGGTGATGACTGCCAACGGCTGGTTTGCCGCGCGCCCTTCGGGTACCGAAGACATCTACAAGATTTACGCCGAGAGCTTCATCGACGAAGCACACCTGCAGCGGCTGGTGGCTGAGGCGCAAGTGCTTGTGGATGCTGCGCTGGCCTAAGGGTTGAGTGAAACCCTGTAGGCGTGGGCAGGCCCGCGCCTACAGGTTCATCACCTTCATTCAAGCCACATCGACCAGTACGATCTCGCTGTCATCGATCGCTGTCACCCGCAGCACCTCTTCCTGTTCGATGGCAACACCATCGCGCCCCTCGACCCGCAATCCATTGACTTCAATCAGGCCTTTGGCTGGCACCAGGTAACCCCTGCGGCCTGCATCGAAGCGGTATTCGGCGGTTTCGCCGGCGCGCAAGGTAGCGGCCACCAGGCGCGCATCGGTACGAATCTGCAGGCTGTCCTCATCACCGGCGCGGCCGCTGGCCAAGGTGACGAAGCCTTCGCCGCGCTCCCCTTTGGGGAAGGGCCGTGAACCCCACGACGGCGCATCGCCAACGCGCTCCGGCACGATCCAGATCTGGAAGATGCGGGTGTCGACGTCTTCCAGGTTGTACTCGCTGTGCACGATGCCGGTACCGGCACTCATCACCTGAACATCGCCCGCTTCGGTGCGGCCTTTGTTACCCAGGCTGTCCTGGTGGGTGATGGCACCTTCGCGTACATAGGTGATGATTTCCATGTCCCGGTGCGGGTGTGGTGGGAAGCCACTGCCGGCGGCAATCAGGTCATCGTTCCAGACCCTCAGGTTGCCCCAGTGCATGCGCGCCGGGTCGTAGTATTCGGCGAACGAAAAGTGGTGGTGGGCGTCCAGCCAGCCGTGGTTGGCATGGCCGAGGCTTTTAAAGGGTCGCAGTTGCAGCATCATCGTGCTCCTTGAATCGGTGGAATGGGGCCATGATGCGGCAAAGAAAGATCGAAAATAAGCGTAAATATCGGCTAATAAAAATCGATAACATAGATGTATTAATATGCCATCCAACCTGCGATTCATCGCCTAATCCACTGATCTGCAAGCATTCGCTGGCGATTTTTGGCGGATGCGGCCAACATGGCCGCTGTTTCGACTTTCAACGGAGTGACCGTGGCCCACGAGCAACCCCAGGCCCCCGCCGAACTGACCCCGCCCGCCCAGTTGCCCTGGTTCCGCCGGCTGGCCGCGCGCCTGCTTGGCCGTGGCCTGACCCGGCTGCAGGCGCAACACCGCGATTCCTGGTTCCTGGGCCATGCCACCGGCCAGCGCAGCGGTCATGCCGACGGGCTGCGTGAAGGCTTCGAACACGGGCGAGCCGAGGGGTATGAAGCGGGCCGCCACGTTCTGGTGATCCGCGACATGCGCCCTGATGGCGCTGCAGTGCCAGGGCAGGATGACAACTTGTTTGACGACTGGCGCCTGCCGTTGACGGCCGAACTGAAAAAACGCTTCAAGGCCGATGTGGCGCAGCGCCTGCCCGCCGACGCGCAGCCCAGTGCCGCGCAGTGGAAGCTGATTTTCAGTGACACGCCATCTACCTGCGTGGTGGCAGGTGCCGGGGCGGGCAAGTCCACGTCCCTGGTGCTGCGTATTCTGCTGTTGCGCCACTACCTGGGTTACGAGCTGGATGCGATGACCGTGGTGACCTTCACCCGCGAGTCGCGCAAAGACTTCATCAAGCGCCTGTTGCAGGTGTTCGCCCTTTGGCAGCTCGACCTGCCGCCGGCCAGCGCCCGCGAGCTGGTACGCACCTTTCACTCTCGCATCCTGCCGCTGGTGCGCAGTTTGCCGGGCTTCAACCAGGTACGCGCCTTTGAAACCCTGGGCAATGAGCTGCCAGGCGGCCGCGAAGCGGACGCCGACAGCAACCCGTTCGACCTGCGCCTGAACGATGCCCAGCGCCAGCAGCTGAACCAGTGCTACAGCGATCTGCACCATGCCAGCGCTAGGTTTGCCGACATCGTGGCCACACTGCGCCGCGAGGCCCTGCAACTCAAACCGCTGGACCCGGACCACCCCGACGTGCAAAAGCGCGTGCAGGTAACGCAACTCGCGGCCCAGCGCGATGAAGAGTTGTGTGACGTGATCGAAGATTTGTGGTTTGGAGCAGGCGCCTGGCCGATCAAAGGCATAGAGCCATGCCGCGAAACCGTCGAGATCCGTGGCCAGCGCTTCCATGTGCATGGCCGCCTGGAGGGCCTTGGCGCCTGGGTGGTGTTAGGCTTTGACCCGTCGGAGAGTGCCCAGTACCAACGCCCGGGGGCCAAGCTTGCGGTGCGCGCCGAATGGGCCGTGAAGCGTACCCTGCTGCAGGCGTTCTGCGACAAGCCGCTGATCTGGCTCGACAACTATGCCATGGCGCGGCGCCTGGCCGCTTCGCTGGCGGGCGACGCGGTGGCCGGCCCCGGCTTCGAATACAAGGTCAAGGGTGAACTGGCCCCGGCGCCATTGCTCGATGCATTTGTCGGTGCGGCCAACTTCATCGAGAACCTCGGGCTGGAGGTCAACACAGCCGTGGCCGCCATGAGCTTCCCGGCAGGTGACAGCGACGCGCTGTTTTTTGAGGCGTTGGCCCTGTACTGGAAGGCACTGGAAGCGCACTTGCTCAAGCAGTCGCCGCCTGTGATGAGCTACAACCGCATGTTCGCCCTGTTTGGTGAGAACAATCCGGAAAACCTGCACCTGCTCCCCGACCCGCTGCTGCGGCCACTGGCCCACCTGATGATCGATGAGTTCCAGGATGTGTCGCCGCAAATCGTTAGCTGGCTGCGTGCCAGCCTGCGCGAAATCCGCCGCCGAGGCCCAGCCATGCACATAGGGCGCAATGCTGGCCACGCCTCGTTGTTGTGTGTAGGGGATGACTGGCAGTCCATTTACGGCTGGCGGGGCAGTTCGCCCAAGTACTTCATGGAGTTCACCAAGGCCTTCCCGTCACCGGCCAATACCCGCGTCATGCTGGTCGACAATTACAGGTGCCAGCAACAGGTGATCGACGCGGCCGAGCACCTGGTCAAAGGGGCACCCGCCATCGTCGGCAAGAAGGCACGGGCTGCTGGGCCGGCGGCGCAACTGCCGGGCACGCCGGTGAAAGTGTTCGACCGTGACGAAGCGGCGCTCGGCCAGACCCTGCTGGAGCACTATGAGCGCGGTGAGTCGGTGATGATGCTGTACCGCAAAGGCAGCGACAAAGCGGTAATGAACGATCACCTGCACAGCGTGCTGCAGGCCGAAGCGGCATTGCCCGCCGAGCAACGGCGCTTGCGCCAGCTGACTTACCACAGTGCCAAGGGGCTGCAGGCGGATGCCGTGTTCATGCTCGGTGACTGCCAGTACCTCACCAGTTCGCCCTACAAGAACCAGGTATACCGCCAGGCGGGCCTGGGCCGTGGTGGTGATGCCCAGCCGTTTGACACGGCGCAGAAGGAGGAAGTGCAGCGCTTGGCGTATGTGGCGGTAACGCGCGCGGTCAGCCACTGTTACTGGCATGTTGAAGCGGCTAACGGCGACGCGCCGGTTGTATCGCGTGCGTCGAGCCAGGTGGACGGCCGGCAAGCCTTCTTCGAAGACCTGCGCGGCCAGTAGCAGGTGTCAGCTGTTGGAGTCCTGCTCGTCGGTCAGGGTTTTGTACAAAGCGTTTTGCTGCTGTTCAAGCCCTGACTTGAGGCTTTTGGCCGCTTCGTTGTATTGATGACTGTTCAGGCTTACCCTGCGCAATTGGCCACCGGCATCCAGCGGTGATTCCGGCAGGTGCTCGGTGAGCGCGGTCACCACAACCTCATCCAGCGCTGTAACGCTATCGCTGCCTGCATCCAGGCAGTACTGCAGGTAGTCGTACCCAGCAAGCCAGCGTTCCTCCAGCGTGCTGAAGCGGCTGGTGAAGCGCTGTTTCAACAGCCGCTGCCAAGCGGGCTGCAGGGCGATCCAGCCCCTGCGCTTGATGGGGGCACGGTCAAGTGCGGTGACTGCCTGCTCCACGTTGAATTCGACCGTCGTGGAAATTTGCGCGGTCTCCCGGTACATCATGCCCTGGCTCGGCTCCGGGAAGTCGAGCACTTCTGCCAGTGCCTGGCGAAGCGCCAGACGCATTTCGATCAGGTCAACGCCACCTGCCAACAAGGCTTCGTCAGTGATGTCATCGAGTGTATCCAGTGCCGGGAGGTTGGTGGCATCCGCTGTTTCGCCTGGAGCCTGTAGCTGGCTCTGGCGCTCCAGACGGTTGAGTTGGATGCGCTCGGCAAGGTAATTGACCCGGTCCCTACGGTAGAGCTTGCGCATGAAATTGAACAGGTAAGGGGTGATGTTCGAGTCCTCGGCCAGCTCGCGGTAGGAAAGCGCTTCCACTTCAAGGGTGCTGAGCGCGTCGGCGCCTGCGTCCTCGCAGGTTGCCGGGAACTCTGCTGCCACGCTTTCCAGGTGCTCGCGCAATGCCTGGTCTTGCGATGCCTGAGTCAGCAGTTGCCACACCTGCTGCGCCATTCCTCGGGGGTTGGCGGTTGCTTGTAGTGTGTCGCCCGAGCGCCTGATGGCCCACTCCAGATGCGGGTACTCGTGCGTTTCAAACATGTCTTCCCACAACTGCAACCGGGCTTCGCTGGCGTCCTGCAACCAGCGGTTGCCTTCGATGTCCATTTCTCGTCTGGCTATCCTGGCGCCCACTGCGCGCAAGCGCTGATTGGTTGCTGCCTCCAGATCGTTTTCGTTGAATTCCCAGTATGCCCGGTTGGAAGTGCGGCGCAGGGCGTTGGCAAAGGGGCTGGCCAGCACTTGATCCAGGTCCGGTACTTCGCGGATCGGGTTGGCGCTCAGGTCCAGATTGTTGAGCTTCAGGTCCGGCTGTGACATCCGTTGTGTAAGCCCCTGTGGCCAGTCTTGCAGGTAGCAATTTCGCAATTGCAGGTTGCGCAGTTGGGTCAGGCCGGTCAGGTCGGGGCCGTGCTGCAGCGGGTTGTTGGTCAGACGCAGGTCTTGCAGTTTAATCAGGCCATTGAAGTGGCTGGCCAGGTCGGCATTCAGATGGATGCGATTGTTTTCCAGGTCCAGCGCCTCGAGTGGGAGCTGTTTGAGGGTGTTCAGGTCGGCTTCGGTGAGTCGCAAGTCGTTGCGCCGTAAACTCAAACGACGCAGCCTGCCAAGCCCGGCCAGGTGCTCGCGCATCACGTCGCTGAAGATACCGATGCGGTTGTTGCCCAGCTCCAGCGTTTGCAATTCAGGAGTGAACCGCAAGGCCCTGAACAGGCTATCGAAGTCCATCTCGGGGTTTTGCGCCAGACGCAGGGTTTGGAGCTGCGGGAAGCTTTGGAAGAACGATTCAGGCAGTTGCGTAAGGCCCAGGTTGCGCAGTTGCATGCTGGTGATGTGGTCGAAACGCGCGGGCAGCGATGGCAACGTGTCAACTTGTAGTGCATCTATTGTCAGGGTGTCTGGCTGGTCACGGCGCCATGCCCCGTTGATCAGCTCACGGGCGTGCCTGCGTGCCGCTTGCTGGTCCACCGGTGCTTGCTTTTCCCAATCTTGCAGGGCCCTGTCGAGGGTGTTGCGTTCAAGTTCCAGGGCTCTGAGCTGGGGGGCCACATCGCCTCTCAGGCGCAGTTGCCCAAGCAGGGCGTTACGTTGTTCCCTGCTGAGGTTGGGGTAGAGCTCCCGCAGTCGGCTGCCGGCGGTGCTGATCCAGTTAAGTCTGCCGCTCAGTGGATAGCCCAGGCGCCCGCCCGCCAGGTGCATTGGCGAGCGATAGCCCGGCCGGATCGGTTGTTGGCCGATCAGCGTGGCGGCCTTTGCACGGTCGGCTACGGCAAGCTGAAAGCGCTGGTTGGCCGTGCTGAGCGGATGTTCGGTTGTGAGCCTGGCATCCAGCAGTGCGCTGTCAGCATTGGCCAGCCCAGGGCGATACAGCCCCAGCAGCGCCTTGCCCAACCGAGCCTGTGCCTGGAGCACGCGCGCTTCTTCAGCAATGCGAAGCGGCACGCGGCCGCTGGCCAGGCGCTGACGCTCACTGGCACTGGCGCGCGCCATGATTTGCTCGACTGCGCGCGGGGGCAAGCCTTTGAACTGGTTGGCCAGGGTCTGGGCTTCGGCACTCAGCTTCGGGGGCCGGTAGGTATACAGGCGTTCGAACAGGGCCTGGCGGTTGTTCTCCAGATGTTGCGCGAGTTTGTTGCTCAAGGTTTTGGCACGTTCTGCTGCTGGAGTACCCTCCGGCAGCAATCCGTTCATGGCGTCCTCCTCCAGTTGTTCGACAATGCGGTCACTGAGCTGGCCTTGCTCCAGCTCACCGCGGTTTACCTCGATCTCGACTGTGTATTCAGCCTCCGAAGGGCCGTAGATTGCGTAATCTCCCCAGCTTTCCGGCCCATGGTAGGCCTTGATGACATGGTCCTCGGGCCAGCCCTCCAGTTCAGTCACGCTGGGCAGGGCGAAGTTCTTGTAGGCAGCGAGAGGCTTGCCATTGCGCACGCGGTCGATGATGTCGTCTGCTTGCTGGTCGCACCTGAGGCGGTCCAGGATGTCGGCAAGCAGTGCCGGAGGTTGCAGCGCGGCGCTTTGGGTATAGCGCAGCACGTCGCCCTGCACCCCGGAACACTGCAATGCCGCGTCCAGGTCTGCGTCTGCCAGCCCGTTGCTGATCGGCCCCAGGCGCTTGAGCAATTGCGGTTCTTCCCAAAGTAGTGGTTGTTCGTGTACTGCTCGCCAGGCGCCTTCACCGTTGTCCAGCATCTCGGGGCGGTATGCTTGCGGGTCTTGCGGGTGGGCGAGCCGCCAGTGGTTTGTATCCTCTACCTGTTCGTAGAGTTTGCTGTCCATCCTGATGAATTTCTGGTTCTCCACCGTGTAGCGGCCTTGGCTGTCGGCTTCCAGGTGCTCGGGTATCGATTGCAATGTGTCATAACCCTTCAGGGTAGGGCTCCACAGATACTCGCGCCCGTCCTTGAGAATGCTGCGCATGCCATCGACAAAGCCGGAAGATCTCAGTACCGACGCACCCACACCGATCGCACCCACCACGGCAACATTCACCAGGATCGATTGCAACTGGGCCAGCGCTTCTGCGTTGTCGCCGGCCTCCCAGGCCTCGATGCCGTGGAACACGCTGCCCATGATCTGCGCAGCCCCCAGCGTCAGCATGAGGGTGTTCAGCCCCGGTACGAACATGGCGGCGATGTTGAACACGGTCATACCCATGTCGAACCAGTACTCGAGGTTTTTCAGTCGCACATTGGCATCGACGTCCGCGGTTGGCACTGCAATCCAGCGGGCGTCCGATTTGAGCCTGACCAGATGATTCGCCTCAAGCTTCGCCCACGGCTTGCCTGGCAACGGCGTGAAAATGGATTCCAGGTGAATAGAGCTGCGCGGCTCCAGCAGCGCGTCCGCCTGGTCGGCATTGCTGAACAGTGCCCGACGCAAGCGCAGCTTCAGTTCCGCCTGCTGCTGTTGCGGGGCAAGGGCGACGAAGCGGTTGCGGTAGTCGGTGGCCACCAGCTTTTCGCGCAAGTACTTACGGGCCAGGCCCAGCGACGCGAACTCTTGGATGGGGTCATCATCGATCGGGTTGTAGAGAAAGACTGGATCGTGCTCGCCATTCACAGCGGGCGCGATGAACAACACTTCATGGATCGGGACGTTGAGCAACTGGACCTGGCTGCACTCCAGGGGGCGGCCGTTGTAGGCCACCGTGGCTGTGTCGGAACACAGGTCGTGCAAGGCCATCGATGCCATCGGGCTGAGGTTGTTCTTGCAACTGGCGATACGCGCCTGCACGCGAAATTCATCCTGCCTGGCTTTGATGGCCAAGGCGCGTAGCGCGCTTTTGTTTTCGCCCTCGAACACCTCGGCCAGGTGCACCTGGTAGCGTTTTCCCAGGTCAAGCTCACGGCAGTGGTCGATGAAGTCGGCCAGGGTCAGGCCTTCGAGTGGCTGGGTGTTTTGTGCGCTAGTTTGCAGCCGGCTGAGGGTTGTGGTGTCCGTGGTACCTTCGAAATTGTGCAATGCCGCTTCCAGCAGGCTGCGCAGCTGTGGATCACCGTCAGGCTCGATATCGCCTGGCTGGAACAGCGGCGGCGGGGTGTTGGGGACCGTCACACCGTGTTTGACCTTTACGCGCTGATAAACGTACTGCGCTTGGTCAACAGACACATCCAGCGCCAGCCGTTTCTGCAGCAGCGGTGTGCAGAATTCGGTCATGCCTTGCAACGGCGCCAGCGCGTCATGCAGTGCCTTGCGGCTGGCATCACGCACGGCAATGGCGCCGAGCAACGCCTGGCGGGTCAAGTCTTCAGCGGAGCTGTACCACTCGTAGGCAACGCCATCGGCGTCAAGGTAGTCCTTTTTCAGGCTTTGCATGATGCGTGTGGCGTGGTCGCGATGCAGTGCCTTGCTCCAGGCGGGCAGGGTGCGGGTGATTTGTTGCAGGTGGAATGGGGGACGGCTCATGTGCGCGCTCCGGTGAGAGGGAGGCGTTATGGAATACCGTTGGGGTGCCAAGGGTGCGGTAGATAGATGCCCGCATGGGTCGGTCTGGTGTACGTAACTGTCGGCGACGGACCAGCAGCAGCCGTTGAGGTGCGCCAAGGTAACTTGCAGGCCTGACGAGCACGCGCCAGGCCCAGTCAGGGAGAGAAAGCATGGGTTTGCCATTCAGTCCCAAGGATCATTTGCTGGACCTCGACGGCATTGAAATCGCCGTGCGCTGCTGGGGGCCGGAGGAGGGGATCCCGGTGTTGGCCTTGCATGGTTGGCTGGACAACGCCGCATCGTTCGAACGCCTGGCCCCTCAGCTCGACGGCTGTTTCGTGATCGCCCCCGACCTGGTCGGGCACGGCCGCTCCGACCACCGGCGGCACGACAGTGGCTATTACCTGTGGGAGCACGCCGAGGACATGCTGGCGGTAACCGAAAGCCTGGGCCTCGGGCAGTTTCATGTGTTGGCACATGGCATGGGGACCGGCGTTGCCTCGTTGCTCGCCGCCATGACCAGTGGCATCGTCAGCATGACCTTCCTCGACGGCATGGGCGCACCGTTCACCGTTGCCGAGGATGACCGCGTGCATCACCTGGCACGTGCCTACCGGCTCAAACGCATGGTGCAGCGCAGCCAGTTGCAAGGGTTCAGCGAACCCGATGGCAGCCGCTTCGACACCGTGCAGACAGCCCTGGAACAACGGCGCAGACGCCTGGATGGCGAGTTGTCGGAGGATGCCGCGCGGCTGCTGGCCCTGCGCGACTTGCTGCAGGTGGGTGATGGTTACTGCTGGCGCCATGACCCGCGCCTGGTCCTGCCCGAACCCATGCCACTGACCGAACGCGAGGCGTGCGAACTGCTGAGGGAAATCCGCTGCCCCCTGTACCTCATGCTGGGCCGGCAGGGCGCGTTCAGTGGCGATGTCTTCGCCCTGCGTGAGGCGTCATTGCCGGCCCAGGCCAAGGTTTCGTGGCACCCCGGCGGGCACCATTTCCACCTTGAGGCGCCGGACCGCGCGCTGGTCGATCAGTTGTTGCGAACCCTTGCCCGGCACGAAGGCGGGCTGCTGCAGCGCCAGGTCAACGAATAGGTGGCGAGTGGGCTATGGTGGTGAGCGTACCGCGCCACTGCCCACACAAGGAGACCCGGCATGCGACCTTTCCACATCAAGCACATCGACCACCTGGTATTGCGCGTCAGCAACCTGGAGCGCAGCGTGGCTTTCTACCGTGACCTACTGGGGTGCACCGTCAGCCGGGTACGTGAAGACCTGGGCATGGTCCACCTGGCCACCGGCACTGCCATGATTGACCTGGTTACCCTTGATGGCCCCTTGGGCAGTGCGGGTGGTGCCGCGCCGGGCAGCGAAGGGCGCAACCTGCACCACTTCTGCCTGCGCGTCGAACCGTTCGACGAACCGGCGCTGACGACCTACCTGCAAGCGGCCGGGATCAAGGTGGAGCCTGCCGAGAGGCGCTATGGTGCCGAGGGGGAGGGCCTGTCGCTGTATTGCTTCGACCCCGACGGCAATCAGGTCGAGCTCAAAGGGCCGGTGCCGACCGCGTGATGCACTGCCGTTTGGGGTGATGGCATTCGGCGATGCTGGCAAGTGGATATCTTGCCAAAGCCGATTATGCTTCAGTTGACCTTGCTGCGATCCGAGGCGGCCTGCCTCGTCGTGCTTCGCGCAACCAATGCAAGCCCTAGGGCCTGGGGTGCGACGGTACGTGTGGGTGTGAGGTACTCCGGCCTGCGATAAAAACAAGACGGAGACAACCCATGGCGATAACCGACAGCGCATCCACGGGCAGTAGCGCGCCCCAACGGGGCATCACCAAGGAGGAGCGCAAGGTCATCTTCGCGTCCTCCCTGGGCACCGTGTTCGAATGGTACGACTTCTACCTGTATGGCTCGTTGGCGGCCATCATCGCCAAGCACTTTTTTGCCGGTGTCAACGAAACCACCTCGTTCATCTTTGCCTTGCTGGCGTTTGCGGCGGGCTTTGCCGTGCGGCCATTCGGTGCCATCGTGTTCGGCCGCCTGGGCGACATGATCGGGCGCAAGCACACCTTCCTGATCACCATCGTGATCATGGGTATTTCCACCGCGGTGGTGGGGTTGCTGCCCAGTTACGCGACGATCGGGGTCGCGGCACCGGTCATCCTGATCACCCTGCGCCTGCTGCAGGGCCTGGCGCTGGGCGGTGAGTATGGCGGTGCGGCCACCTATGTGGCCGAACATGCACCCAAAGGGCGGCGCGGGTTTTTCACCGCGTGGATCCAGACCACCGCCACATTGGGGCTGTTCCTGTCGCTGCTGGTGATCCTGGCGTGCCGCACGGCGCTGGGCACCGAGGCGTTCGAAGCCTGGGGCTGGCGCATTCCGTTCCTGCTGTCGATCATCCTGCTGGCGATTTCGGTGTACATCCGCCTGCAGCTCAACGAGTCGCCGGTGTTCATGAAAATGAAGGCCGAGGGCAAGGCGTCGAAGGCGCCGCTGACCGAGTCGTTTGGCCGTTGGGACAACCTGAAAGTGGTGATCATGGCGCTGCTGGGCGGCACGGCCGGGCAGGCGGTGGTGTGGTACACCGGGCAGTTCTATGCGTTGTTCTTCCTGCTGCAGATGCTCAAGATCGACCCGCAAACCGCCAACCTGTTGATTGCCGGGTCGCTGTTGATCGGCACGCCGTTCTTCATCTTCTTTGGCAGCCTGTCAGACCGCATCGGCCGCAAGAAGATCATCATGGCCGGCTGCATCATCGCGGCGCTCACTTACTTCCCGATCTTCAAGGCGCTGACCGAGTACGGCAACCCGGACGTGTTCGTTGCCCAGGAGCAAAACCCGGTCGTGGTGGTGGCCGACCCTGCCCAATGTGCGTTCCAGTTCGACCCGGTGGGCAAGGCCAAATTCACCAGTTCCTGCGACATCGCCAAGAGCCTGCTGGCCAAGCGTGCCATCCCCTACGAGAACCAGGCGGCCGAGCCGGGCAGTGTGGCGCAGATCCGCATCGGCGAACGGGTGATCCCGAGCTTCGAGGGCAGCGCCCTCGCGGGGGCGGACTTCAAGGCCCAGAGCGATGCCTTCACGGCCACCCTGGGCGGTGCGCTGAAAGAAGCGGGCTACCCGGAAAAAGCCGACCCGGCGAAGATCCACTACCCGATGGTGCTGTTGCTGCTGACCATTCTGGTGATCTACGTGACCATGGTTTACGGGCCGATCGCCGCGTGGCTGGTGGAGCTGTTTCCGGCGCGCATCCGCTACACCTCGATGTCACTGCCGTACCACATCGGTAACGGCTGGTTCGGCGGCTTCCTGCCGACGGTGGCGTTTGCCATGGTGGCGGCTACCGGGGACATCTATTACGGGTTGTGGTACCCGATCGTGATTGCGGTGATGACGGCGGTGCTGGGGATTTTCTTCCTGCCGGAAACCAAGGACCGGGATATTAACCATGCCTGACCTGGCGTAAGCAGGTCAGGCCTCTTCGCGGCTAAAGCCGCTCCTACAGGTAAAGCGCAGGCCCTGTAGGAGCGGCTCTAGCCGCGAAGAGGGCGGCACAGGAAAACTCAACCGAAATAGCCCCGCAGGCTAAAGGCATACCCGGTATCCACTCCCTTGGCCTCACCCCGGCTCCAGCGCTTCTTCATCACAAACTCGAACGCCGGCTCGTACAGCCCATCCCGAACCACCGCCCCACCCAGCACCTCAACGTCATACCAGCCATTTTCAAGCTCGATGATCGGCCGCCCCGGTACTTGATAACGGGCCATCAAGTCGCCCAGTGTCTTGTTGGTGAAATGCTGCAGGATGCGCCAGGTGTACAGCATCACGGCGCGGTTCTCGACATGCAGCACGTAACCATTGCGCCGATGCTTGAGGCGGCTTCCCGCTTCCAGTAGCGCGGGTGTGTAGTCGTCGAGGGTGAACAGGATGCGGTAGGGCAGGTTATCGACCCCGGCCAATGGCAGCACCACCCCCTCGCGCACGGCTTTGTCACCGCTGTCGTTGTGGGTGAATTCATAAGCCAGGTCGTCTGGCAGGTCATTTTCGTGTTTGAACGTTTCAAGCAGCTGGATATCGCCCAGCAAAAAATAGTCGACCAGGTCGTTGAGGACTTCGCTGAATTCGTGGCGCATTTGTTTTCCTTGTTATCGCGCACAGGGGCGGTTCGGTTCAGTGTTTCTGGGCGATTTGTATCAGGTTTCCGCATGTGTCGTCGAATACCGCGACAGTGACCGGGCCACGGTTGGTTGGCTCCTGGGTAAACTTGACGCCCGCCTTGCACAGGCGCGTGTACTCCGCCTGGATATCGCGCACGCCAAAGGAGGTGGCCGGGATGCCGTCCTGGCGCAAGGCTGCCTTGTAGGTTTTGGCGGCGGGGTGGATGTCAGGCTCCAGCACCAGTTGCACGCCGTTTGGTTCATGCGGAGAGGTCAGCGTGAGCCAGCGGTGCTGGCCCAGCGGGATGTCGTCCTTGGGCTCAAAGCCAAGCACGTAATGGTAGAAGGCCAATGCCTTGGCCTGGTCGTCAACGAGAATGCTGGTGACAACGATCTTCATGGATGCACACCGTTATTGCTGTTGTTTATCCATGAGTAAAGCCGGTTTGAGCGGTTTGACCAGGCAGTAACGCGGCCATGTGGGAGCGGCCTTGTGTCGCGAAAGGGCCGCAAAGCGGCCCCGGCAATATCGGCTGCGAAGCTGAAGTCTGGGGCTGCTGCGCAGCCCTTTCGCGAGACGAGGCCGCTCCTACAAAGGCCCGGTTGGTACTGTGGTAACTAGCCTACAACCAGCCTTTGATCTGCCGCGCCACCGCCTCGGTGGAAATCCCGTACCGCTCATGCAAGGTCGGTAACGCACCGGCATCGAGGAATGCATCCGGCAGGGCGATCTGGCGGAAGGTCGGCGTTACTCCGTTGCGCAGCAATACCCCGGCAACGGCTTCCCCCAGCCCGCCGATGATCGAATGGTTCTCGGCAGTCACCACCAACCGCCCGGGCTTGCGGGCTTCAGCGAGGATCGTGGCTTCATCCAATGGCTTGATGGTAGGTACATGCAGCACCGACACATCCACACCGTCCCTGTGCAACTGCTCAGCGGCCTCCAGTGCACGCATGGTCATCAGGCCGCTGGCGATCACCAGCACATCGCGCCCGCCGCGCACCACCTGCGCCTTGCCCAGCTGGAAGCGATAGTCATAGCGGTCCAGCACCAACGGTACATTACCGCGCAGCAGGCGCATGTACACCGGGCCCTGGTGGGCCGCGATGGCCGGTACCGCCTGCTCGATTTCCAGGGCATCGCAGGGGTCGACCACCATCAGGTTGGGCATGGCGCGCATGATCGCCAGGTCGTCAGTGGCCTGGTGGCTGGGGCCGTACCCGGTGGTCAGGCCGGGCAGGGCACAGACGATCTTGACGTTGAGGTTTTCCTCGGCAATGGCCATGCAGATGAAGTCGTAGGCGCGCCGTGAAGCAAACACCGCGTACGTGGTGGCAAACGGCGTCATGCCTTCGCGGGCCATGCCGGCGGCGGCACTCATCAACAGTTGTTCGGCCATGCCCATCTGGTAGAAGCGCTCGGGGTGGGCCTTGGCGAAAATGTGCAGGTCGGTGTACTTGGACAGGTCGGCGCTCAGGCCCACGATGTCCTGGCGCTGCTCGGCCAGCGCGGCCAGCGCATGGCCAAACGGTGCGGGCCGGGTGGGTTGGCCTTCGGCGGCAATCGAGGCGATCATCGCCGAGGTGGTCAGGCGTTTGGTGGGTGCGGTCTGGCTGTTCATGCGTGGCTCCCGGCGTCCAGTGCTTGCAGGGCAAGTGCCCATTCGTGTTCGTCCACACGGATGAAGTGGGTTTTGTCGCGGTTCTCGAGAAAGGGCACCCCCTTGCCCATGCGCGTGTCGCAGATGATCACCCGGGGTTGCGGTGCCGTGTGTGCCCGGGCCTGGTCGAAGGCCTTTACCAGCGCTTCGAGGTCATTGCCGTCTACCCGCTGCACATACCAGCCAAAGGCCTGCCAGCGCTCGACGATCGGCTCGAAGGCCAGTATCTCGCTGGAATGGCCGTCCGCCTGCTGGTTGTTGACGTCGATGAGGGCGATCAGGTTGTCGAGCTTCCAGTGGCTGGCGGACATCGCCGCTTCCCAGGTGGAGCCTTCGTTCAGCTCGCCGTCTGATAACAGGTTGTACACCCAACTGCCCGATTGCTTGCGCTTCAGGCCCAGGCAGGCACCTACGGCAATTCCCAGGCCGTGGCCCAGCGAGCCCCCGGTGATTTCCATGCCGGGGGTGTAGGCGGCCATGCCCGACATGGGCAGGCGGCTGTCGTCGCTGCCGTAGGTTTCCAGTTCTGCTTCGGGAATGACCCCGGCTTCGATCAGCGCGGCGTACAGGGCAATGGCGTAATGGCCGATGGACAGGTAGAAGCGGTCACGCTGCTCCCAATCGGGGTTGGCCGGGTCCAGGCGCAGGGCATGGAAGTAGGCCACGGCCAGCAGGTCGGCGGCGCCAAGTGCCTGGCCAATGTAGCCCTGGCCCTGAACCTGGCCCATGCGCAAGGCATGGCGACGGATGTTGTGGGCGCGCGCAGCCAGAGGCCGCGCACCCGGGGTAGCGGGTACGGCATTCATGGGGGTGACTCCTTGTGAGGAATTAACGGTTGACCAGGCTGGCCGGTACGCGGAACACCAGGGTTGCGCCAAACACCAGCACGCCGGTGATCAGGTACATGCCGATGGCGTTGTTGCCCAAGGTGCTGGTGAGCCAGCCGATGAGAAAGGGCGAGCAAAACCCGGCCAGGTTGGCGAAGCTGTTTACCGCTGCGATCCCGGCGGCCGCAGAAACACCACCCAGTAGCGTGGTGGGCAGCATCCAGAACAGCGACGAAGCCGACAAAATGCCGGATGCCGCCAGGCACAAGCTGAGAATCGACAGGCTAAGGTGGCTGGCGAACACCGCCGCCAGGCTCAAGCCCAGGGCGCCGGCCAGCATCGGCACCGCCAGATGCCAGCGCCGTTCGCGGTGGCGGTCGCCGCTGCGCCCGGCCAACAGCATGGCGCCGATGGCACACAGGTAGGGCAGGCTGGTGAGCAGGCCGATGTGCAACGGCTCGCTGACGCCGGCATTGCGCACCAGGGTCGGCAGCCAGAAGGTGATCGCGTACTGGCCCATGACCACGCAGAAGTAGATGCCCGCCAACAGCCACAGGCGCCGGTCGCGGATGAAATCGGCCACCGAACCGTGCTGCACCTTGTGTTGTTCGTCTTCGGCCAGCTCCTTGCGCACCAGCGCCTTTTCGTCATCATTGAGCCAATGGGCCTGGTCGACGCCGTCCTTGAGGTAGCTGAGCACCAAAATGCCGACCAGCACCGTGGGCACTGCTTCCAGCACGAACATCCACTGCCAGCCGGCCCAGCCATGCACCCCGGCAAAACGCTCCATGATCCAGCCCGACAACGGCCCGCCGACCATGCCCGACAGCGGGATGGCGATGAACCACAAGGCGGTCATCTTCGCCCGCCGGTAGGACGGGAACCAGTACGTCAGGTACAGCAGCAGGCCCGGCGCAAGCCCCGCTTCGGCCACACCGAGGAAAAACCGCAGCACATAGAACTGCCAGGCCGTTTCGACAAAGGCGAACAGTGCCGAAATGATGCCCCAGGTGATCATGATGCGGGCGATCCAGCGCCGCGCGCCTACCTTGTGCAAGATGATGTTGCTCGGCACCTCGCACAGGAAGTAGCCAATGAAAAACATGCCGGCGCCCAGGCCATACACGGCTTCTGACAGCGCCAGGTCGTCCATCATCTGCAGTTTGGCGAAGCCGACGTTGACCCGGTCGAGGTAGGCGCACAGGTAACACAACATGAGAAACGGCATCAGCCGCCAGGCCGTCTTGCGATAGGCATTGCTGCGCGCGGCCGTGGCCGCGTCGAGGGCTAGGGTGGTCATGTCGATCTGATCTCTTGTTGTTATCGATTGCCCCGCCGGGGCGGGGCTCAGATGCGAAACATCGGGGTGCAGCGGTCAGTGGATCAGCATGCCCCCGTTGACGTCCAGCGTGATGCCGGTCAGGTAGCTGGACAAGTCGCTGGCCAGGAACAGCGCCGCATTGGCCACATCGCGGGCCTCGCCCAGGCGGCCCAGGGGGATGCCCTCGATGATGGCATGGCGACGCTCATCCTGCATGAGGCCGCCGGTGATGTCGGTGTGGATCAGCCCCGGGGTGATGGCGTTGACGCGCACATTGTCCGGCCCCAGCTCACGCGCCATGGCTTTGCCCAGGCCGAGCACGCCAGCCTTGGCGGCGCTGTAGTGCGGGCCACCGAAAATGCCGCCGCCGCGCTGGGCCGACACCGACGACATGCAGATGATGCTGCCCGAGCGCTGGGCACGCATGCCTGGGATCACCGCCTGGGACATCAGCAAGGTGCCGCGCAGGTTGACGTCAAGGATGCGGTCGTAGTCCTTGCCCGTGATCTCCAGGGTTTTTACCGGCTGCGTGATGCCGGCATTGTTCACCAGCACATCGATGCGGCCAAAGTGAGCCAGCACCTGTGCCACGGCATCACGCACCTGGGCTTCATCTGCCACGTTGGCGGCCAGGCCCAGGTGGCCAGTGCCAAGGTCGGCGGCGGCCTGGGCGGCGGCATCGCGGTCGAGGTCGAGGATGGCCACCTTGGCGCCGTGGGCGGCAAAGGCCTGGGCAGTGGCGCGGCCGATTCCGCGGGCAGAGGCGGCGCCGGTGACGATTGCAATCTTGCCTTCGAGTAGCATGGGCAGTGCTCCATTGATTGTTGTTGTGAGCAGGGGTTCAGGCAGAACCGATGGGCACAGCTTGGTACTCGGGCGGGCACTGGGCAACGCAGTGCCTTTCAGCCTATGCTGAAAAAAATTCAGCACTGGCTAGGAAAACCATGAAACACGAACCGGGCAAGAAGCCCTTGCAGTTACCGCCGCTGAAAGCGATTCAGGCCTTTGAGCAGGCTGCACGCTTTGGCAACGTGGCCCGTGCCGCCGAACAGTTGAACCTCACGCCATCGGCGGTGAGCCACCAGATCGCCAACCTGGAGGCATTGATTGGGCGGCCGTTGTTCTTGCGCACGGCCAAGGGCGTCAACCTCACGGCCGCGGGCGAGCAGTACCTGCGTGAGGTGTCCGGCATTCTGCAGAGCCTGGCCGTGGCCACCGAACGTGCCGGCAGCGCCGTGGGCTTTGACTGCCTGCGCCTGCACTCGGCGCCAAGCTTTGGCCTGCTCTGGCTGCTGCCGCGGCTGGAACAGTTCCGCGCCAGCCACCCGGACATCCAGATCAACCTGTCCTGCTCCTACGAGGCCTTGCACTTTGGCCGCCACCAGATCGATCTGGACATCCGCCACGGCTACCCCAACTGGCCCAGCCTGGAAGTGCGCACCATCCGCCACGAGCGCGCCACGGTGCTGGCGGCCCCCAGCCTGCTGGCACGCCAGCCGATTCGGGGGGCGGGCGATTTGCTGGGGCAGAACCTGATCCTGTCGGAGTCGGCGCTGGTGCAGTGGCCGCAGTGGTTTGCCCAGCAGGGGGTGTCATTGCCGCAGGCGCCGTTCGCCTTGAGTTTTGACCGGTCGTACATGAGCCTCGAGGCCGCCAGCCATGGGTATGGGTTTGCGTTGGAGAGTTCGTTGCTGTCCCAGGACTATGTGGCCCGAGGGCAGTTGGTACCGGTGTTTGGTGAGGACCAGGCCAGCCCGGTGAGTGCCCATCACCTGGTGTTTCCGCGCGGGCATGCGGAGTTGCCACGGGTGCGGCGGTTTCTGGAGTGGGTGCAGGGGGAGTTGGGGCATGATTGAGGTGGGGGCAACTGTTGAGCGGGCGCAGCCTCTGCTTTCGTACGCTGCGCCCGTTATCTCACACCACCACCCACAGCTTATGCCGGGCTACTGATCAAGGAGCGGTCCTGGACTCCAGATCCATTTCAGCTGGCCACCCCACCTTCGGCGCCAGGCGCAAGGCAAATTCGCACCACAGGACATCATTGTGATCCTTGGGTGGGCCTGGTGGCGGCAGCGCTGAAGGGCCTTCCTGCATGTAGGTGCAGATGTAGGCCCACGTCTCAGGGTCGGCATCCATTGTGCTGAGTTGGAAGCGGTCAATAACGTTGTTGGTACCCGGTTCAACGATGGAGAGGACTACGCCCCAGCTGAAGTAAGCGCCACCGTTCATTGCACCGGCGCGTGACCAGCGTTCCGCGCGGACTTGGGACCAGTCGTAGCTTACGGGGCGCACTTCCCATTTTTCGAAGGGGTTCCACCATCGGTAGTGAAAGTTGTAGGCGTAGATTTTTTGGCGGGCGCGATTGAAGCGGATGGGTTCGTCGCGTGGGGGGGAAGTGCCCATCTTTAGTGCGACGGCCACTCCCCAAACGCCCACGGCTAATGCAAAAGTTCCTGTCGGTATGTGTGAGTAATCAGGAATAAAAAAACTTTCATAGATTGATTTCGGCATGGGAAGTAATAAGAAGCCGGATATCACGCTTATGAACAACAAAAGTCCTCTGTAGGCAAGTGTTTTCCTAGGTATTTCCAAGTAGGCGTCGGTCTGGTTGTTTGGTGTTTTTCTGCCAAGGAATCCGGGAGTTTGAGTTATTTCCCAAGGCGCATTGAGGTCTTCCTTCCAGGCAGGGCAAGGCGGAGTCAATTTAGGTCGCCTCATAGTACCACCCTTCTCATGTTGTTGATCTCGTCGTGTTTATTGGTGATTTTTGCATATCCCGATTGGTCGTGACTGTCTGGCCAATAGGTGAAGGAAAGGTCGATTGCATTAATCGTATGGTCGTGTGT
The DNA here is from genome assembly GCF_028898945.1 of Pseudomonas sp. PSKL.D1. Classification (NCBI taxonomy): domain Bacteria; kingdom Pseudomonadati; phylum Pseudomonadota; class Gammaproteobacteria; order Pseudomonadales; family Pseudomonadaceae; genus Pseudomonas; species Pseudomonas sp. PSKL.D1. Next base: position 3,157,048 of record NZ_CP118607.1, on the reverse strand, counting down.
GAGGGGTAGCGCCACTTGGATATTAAGCGTCTTGCTTTCGGGGTGAACATTGATTCGTGGTGTTATTTCTGCTGGTGATGTGGAGAAAGTGTCAGAAATACGCGTGGCGGTAAGTGTGAGTTGTTCAGGGCTGTCGCTACTGCCATCAATGACGATAGGGCCTCCATACGAGCCGCCTTGATAAAGGGTCAGTTGCCATTCGTATCGTGAGTCTTCACGCGTGAAATGGGGGGCGGTGATGTTGAGGACGAGCATGAATGCTGCCGGCACGGCAGTGTGGTCGCCAAGAGCAATGCCCAGTGCCCCGGGGCTATGGGTACTTGAATCCTGCATGAACTGAATATTGATCGAAGCCTCAGCGCTGACTCCGAGTGATGCAGCGTTTAACTCGCCAATGGCTGAATCCAGATCCGATGGGTTAAGCCAGCGGCGATGTTCAGTCGGTAAACCCCACTTGGTTCGTCGAGCCCAAAGCTCCGTCAAGGATGATTCCGTCTTTTTCGCAGTAGAAGCAAGACCGTATGCGGCGAGGCTAAGCGTAACGGCGATAACAATAGGTGCTAAAGCGAATCCGGTTGCTGCAGCAAAAATTGCTGCAATTGCAGAGAGGGTCGATAACCCCACGCCTACGTTGTAAAGTCTTTTCGATATTGTGTCGCCTTGCTTTTCAGTCCGCATGGCGGCGAATCTGAATAACACTGCATCCATAAAACCCGCCGTCGCGGCAACTGCCGCCCCGAACCGCACCAGACTTTCCCCCAACGACACCGTTACTCCAACGCCGGGCCACTTCAGCTTTGGCTGTAACAGCTTGATTGCAAAACCCGTCGTCTCAACACTGGCCCCGATCAAACCAATCGACGATGACCAGATCGCCGCCAGGGCCTCGGGATTGTCCTGCGCCCCTTGCTGCAGCGCCTCATAGTTCCTGCGCAACCCGTCCTGATGAAACCAGAGAATCCCCAGCGCCATCATCAACCCCGCGCTGTTGGTATTGGTCGCCGCCCCGCGCAAGCTGCGCATCCCGTCACTGGCCAGGGTGCGCGCTGCCTCGGCACTGATCATCACGCCTTCGGTGGCCCGTAACGCCCCGCGCTGCAAGGTATCCGCGGTGCGCAACAGCAGGATGGGCAGGCCGGAACGCTCGCAGGCCATGCAGCCGAAGTCGGGGTTGGGCAGTTCCTCGCGGATGAGGATGTCGACCAGTTTGCTGAAGTTCATGGGTAGCTCCTTGCCGGGGTTGAAAACCATGTGCCAAACCCTAACGAGGAATGCATTCACCGAGGAGCTTCGGGCTTCCCAAAATGCTGTAGGAAAATTCGACTTGTGTGCTTGGTTGCCCTCGGACTCTGCCTTTTCGCTGACTAAGCCCGTTTCTTCAAGGGTGGGGAGCACCCATGATTCAGCACGCCATCCCCAGAAAACTATCAATCACCTGGCTCCCCAACCGCTCGGTCAAACAATACACATACGTCTCGGTAAACACCGGATCCCCCTCAATGCGTATCGCCTTGAGCCGTGGCCCTGGCACGAATTCGGCCTCCGATACCACGCCCAGCCCAATACCTCGCGCAACCGCTTCACGCAGCGCCTCGCGGCTGCCGATATCCATGAGCATGCGTGGGGAGACGTCACGCTCGTGCAACACCCGCTCGAAGGCTGCCCGGGTAGTCGAGCCCTGCTCACGGCGCAGCATGGCCTGGCCCTGCAGCGCCTCCAGGCGCACGCTGTGGTGTTTGGCCAGCGGGTGGTCGATGTGGGCAAACAGGATCACCGGATGGCGGGCGTACAGCACGGAATGGAACGCGGGGTCGGGATGCAGCCCGGCCAGCACCCCCACATCGATCACGTAGTTTTCAAGGTCTGCCAGCACTGAGGCGGAGTTTCCGATGCGGATGGACAGGTCGATCTGCGGGTAGGCACGGCGGTAGGCATCGACCATCTCGATCACATGAAACGGCCCCACGGCGCCCAGTTGCAATTGCCCTCGGCTTAAGGTGCCAGCGTCGCGCAGCAGGCCGCTGGCTTCGGCCTCAAGGGCCAGCAATTGCTGGGCGAGCGGCAGTAACTGGCGGCCAACAGTTGTCAGCTCGATGCGCCGGCCGCGGCGGTGGAACAGTTCAAGGTTGTGCTGGCGCTCCAGGGCTTGCACCTGGGTAGTGAGGGTCGGTTGACTCAGGCCCAGCGCACGGGCGCCTGCACTGAAACTGCCATGCCGGGCCACGGCGAGGAAGGCGCGCAGCTTGCTGTTGGACATCCATAGATCCTTTCAATGCTTTAGCCAGTAAACGCATATTGAATCGATGGCATGACGTTCACATTACCGGCCTAGGGTAGGACGCATCCCCAACCACATGCCGGAAATGCCATGAACCTGATAAGAAAACTGATGCTTGCCGCCAGCGTGGCGCTGCTGGCCAGCCACAGCGCGCAGGCTGCTGACGCAGTGCGTATCGGCCTGATCCCGTCGGAGGATTCCCAGGCCATGATCGAGGGCAGCAAGCAGGTACTCGACCAGTTGCAGCAGCACTTGGGCATGCCGGTGGAGCCTTTTGTGGCCACGGACTACAACGGGGTGATCGAGGCCTTGCGCGCCGGCAAGCTGGACGTGGCCTACCTCGGGCCGTTTTCCTACGTGCTGGCCAGCCAGGTGGCGGGTGCCGAGGCGTTTGCCGTGGCCGAAACCCAAAAGACCGGCAAAAGCGCCTACCGCAGTGTGATCGTGGTGCGCAGCGACAGCCCAATCCAGTCGCTGGCTGACTTCAAGGGCCATACCTTTGCCTTCGTGGACCCCAGTTCGGCGTCGGGGCACCTGTTCCCCAAGGCAGGGGTGGAAAAGGCCGGGTATCAGCCCGAGCAGCTGTTCAAACGGGTGATTTTCTCTGGTTCGCACGATGCCAGCATCCTTGCCGTGGCCAACGGCAAGGTCGACGGCGCCGCGGTGGCTGACCGCATCCTGGCATCGGCCATCGCTGCGGGCGAGGTGGGCAAGGACGACCTGCGCGTGGTCTGGAGTTCGGCCGAAATTCCGGAGTCGCCCATGGCTTTTCGCAAGAACCTGGACCCGGCGTTGAAGCACAAGCTCGCCGCCGCCATGGCCCAGGTAAAGAACGTGGCCTGGACCGACCAGGGCATGCTCAATGGCTTTCAGCCCACCAATGACGCGGCCTACGATGTGGTGCGCGAAACTGCCCAGGTGCTCGATCTGGACCTGGGAGGCATGAAATGATTCGCGTACGCCAACTCACCAAACACTTTGCTGACAACCCGGTGCTGCGTGGCATCGACCTGTCGATCGCACCCGGCGAGTTCGTGGTGGTGCTGGGCCAGTCCGGTGCTGGCAAGTCAACCTTGTTGCGCTGCATGAACCGCCTGGCCCACGCCGACAGCGGCGATCTGCAGGTGGCGGGTATCGACGCCATGCTGGCACGTGACGAGCGGGCATTGCGGCGCCGGGTGGCGATGATCTTCCAGCACCACAATGTGGTGCCACGCCTGTCGGTGCTCAAGAACGTGCTCACCGGCCGGCTGGGCGCCATGCCGACGCTGGCATCGGTCCTGCAACTGTTCCAGCGCAGCGACGTGGAACTCGCCCTGCAGTGCCTGCGCCGGGTGGAGCTGTCGCACAAGGCCGATGCGCGCACCGATGCGTTGTCGGGCGGGCAGATGCAGCGGGTTGGCATTGCCCGTGCCCTGGCTCAACAACCCCAGGTGATATTGGCGGACGAGCCGGTGGCCAGCCTTGACCCGAAAACCGCCCGCTTGGTGATGCAGTATTTGCGTGACGCCAGCCGCGAGCTGGGCATCACGGTGGTGTGCAACCTGCACCAGGTGGATTTTGCCCGTGAGTTTGGCGACCGTATTGTCGGCCTGGCCCATGGTCGGCTGGTCTACGACGGTGATGCCGCCGGGTTGGATGACGCCGCGTTGCAGCGCATCTACCCGCAGCTCGATGCCCCGGCGCCCGGGGGCGCCCCGTCGCCGCTGCCAATGAGCGCCGCCAATCGGATGGGAGCCTGAACCATGCGCAATCAAGATTACCGCTGGATGGTGAACACCCCGCAAAGCCTGCGTGGTTGGGCGGTGGGGGCCGTGACGCTGTTGGCAATTATCGTGGTGCTGCACTGGAGCGCTACAGGCGCGCAACTGAGCCTGGGCGAGCTGGCCGGTGGCTTGCCGCAGATTGGCGACTTCGTCAGCCGCTCGCTGCCACCCGACCTGAGCATCCTGCCCAAACTGCTGGCGCCCGCGCTCGAAACCGTTCAGATCGCGATCTGGGGCACCTTGCTGGGCATTGTCTTCGCCATTCCGCTGGCGCTGCTGGCCGCCCGCAACCTGCACGGCAACCGCTGGGTCTATCAAGGCACTCGTCAGGTGCTTAACGTCACACGCAGCATCAATGAGCTGATCCTGGCGTTGGTGTTCGTGTCGGCGGTCGGCCTTGGGCCATTCCCTGGCGTGCTGGCGCTGGCGGTGCATGGCGTGGGCATGCTGGGCAAATTCTTCGCCGAGAGCATCGAGGAAATCGACCAGGGCCCAATCGAAGCCCTGCGCGCGACCGGTGCGCGCCCGCTGCAAGTCATTGTGTTCGGTGTGGTGCCACAGGTGATTACCGCGTGGATTGCCGTGATCCTCTACCGTTTCGAAGTGAACCTGCGCTCGGCCACCGTGCTGGGCATGGTAGGCGCGGGCGGGCTGGGCTTTGAACTGGTCAGCAGCCTGAAGCTGTTCAAGTACCCCGAAACCGCCACGTGCATCATTGTCATCACCCTCATGGTGGTGGCGGCCGACCTGGTCTCGAGCCGTTTGCGCAAGGCCATTCAGGACAATGGCCGGCACTGAGCCGGCGGCCCCTTCCAAGGACTAATCATGCCTACACACTTTCATAACCCGGTGGCCGTCCACGCTGGCTCCGGTAGCTTCGACCGCCTGGCAGAACTTACCACTGGCCAGCGCGTGGCGCTGGTCACCTTCCCCGAGGCACGCGCCCTGGGGCTGGTCGAGCGGGTTCAGGCCATGCTCGGCGAGCGCCTGGTCGGCATCATCGAGGATGTGCAGCCCAACCCGGATGTCGCCTGGCTGGCAGCAGTTCACGAACGGTTCTGGGCCGCGCCAGGCGGTTGCGACACGGTGCTGGCGTTGGGTGGCGGCAGTGCCATCGATACGGCCAAGGCGCTGGTGGTCGGTACTGCCAGTGGCCGCTTCGATGAACTGCTGGCCCTGCTTGCCAGCGGCAAACCATTCACCCCGGCCCGCCGCAAGCGCCTGATCGCCGTGCCCACAACCGCCGGCACGGGCAGTGAAGTCACGCCGTGGGCGACCCTGTGGGATGCGGCTAACCAGCGCAAATACTCGCTGCACCTGGACTGCACCTGGCCGTCGCTGGCGTTGGTCGACCCGCACTTGATGCTCAGTGCACCCGCCGGGGTGACACTGGCCAGCGGCCTGGATGCGCTGTCCCATGCCCTTGAAGCGATCTGGAACCACAACGCCAACCCCATCTCGGACACCTTTGCCGAGTCAGCCATTGCCGAGATTCTCGATTGCCTGCCAATGCTGTACAGCGACCTCGGCAACCTGTCGCTACGTGAGCGCATGGCCTTGGCGGCGCTAAAGGCCGGGCTGGCGTTTTCCAACACGCGCACGGCGCTGGCACACTCGATTTCTTACCCGATGACGTTGCGCCACGGCGTGCCCCATGGCATTGCCTGCTCGTTCAGCCTGCCGTTTGTGCTGGGCCTGGCCTGGGGCAAGGATGCCGGGCGTGATCGGGTGCTGCGGCGAGTGTTCGGTGACGACTTGCAGGCGGCTCAGGCGCGTTTGCAGGCTTTCTTGCAGGGGTTGGGGGTACGCACGGAGTTTGCCGACTATGGCATAGGGCAGGCCGATGCTGCTTTGCTGGTCAACGAGGCGCTGGCAGGTGCCCGTGGGGTCAATTTTATCGGCGCTAACGCTGGCAGCAGGTAATTTATCCTCAAGCCATAGGCAAATCCTTCATCACCCATTCGCCCGCACCTCCTGGCGCCAAGGTAAAGTGGCAGGACAATTTCCACGGCGCCGCAGGCCGGCGCCACAGAGGTGCCCGTGGCTGCCTACACCTTGCGTCAACTCAAGTATTTCGTCACCACTGTGGAGGCTGGCAGTGTTGCCGAAGCCTCGCGGCAGCTGTACATCGCCCAGCCGTCGATCTCCACCGCCATCAAAAGCCTGGAAGAAAGCTTTGGCGTGCAGCTGTTCATCCGTCACCACGCCCAAGGCGTGTCGCTGACCCCCAGCGGCAAGCGCTTCTATGCCAAGACCAAGTCGCTGCTGCAGATGGCCCACGAGTTCGAGCAGAACGCCCTGGCCGACAACGACACCGTGGCGGGGCAGATCGACATCGGTTGCTTCGAGACCGTGGCGCCGTTGTATTTGCCCCGCCTGATCGCCGGTTTTCGCTTGCGCTACCCGGGCGTGGACATCCGCCTGCGCGATGGCGAGCAGCAGGACCTGATTCAGGGGCTGACGGCGGGTACGTTTGACCTGGCGTTTCTCTACGACCACGACCTGGACGGCACCATCGAGGCCGAACCTTTGATGCCGCCGCAAAAGCCGTACGTGCTGTTGCCGGAGAAGCACCGGTTTGCTGGCCAGGCGCAAGTGTCGCTGCGCGACCTGTGCCCCGAGCCGATGATCCTGCTGGATGTAGCGCCCAGCCGCACCTACTTCGTCAGCCTGTTCAACGAACTGGGCCTGACGCCGAACATCGTGTTCAGCTCGCCGTCGATCGAGATGGTGCGCGGGATGGTGGGGCAGGGGTTCGGGTTTTCGCTGCTGGTGACCCGGCCGCATTCGGAATGCACCTACGACGGGCAGAAGCTGGTGACCGTGGACATTGCCGAACCGGTGGCCTTGTCGGGGCTGGCGGCGGCGTGGTTGAAACGGGTGCAGTTGACCAAGCCGGCGCAGTTGTTCGTGGAGTTTTGCCGAGAGGAACTGGCGAGGATGTAAAAAGCTTCGCGGCTAAAGCCGCTCCTACAGGTACTGCGCAGGCCTGTAGGAGCGGCTTCAGTCGCGATGGGGCGCAAAGCGCCCCCGATGGCATCACTCTAGATCCGGCACCACCGCAATCACGTCAATCTCCATCAACCACTCAGCCTGGGCCAACCCCGCCACCACCAGCCCGGTGGAAATCGGGAACACGCCCTTGAGCCATTTGCCCACTTCCTTGTACACCGGCTCACGGAAGCGTGGGTCGGTGATGTAGGTGGTGGTCTTGACGATGTGCGACAGGTCCGAGCCGGCTTCTTCCAGCAGTTGCTTGACGTTCTTCATGGCCTGCTCGGCCTGCGCGCGCGGGTCGCCCAGGCCCACCAGGCGGCCTTCGAAGTCGGTGCCAACCTGGCCACGTACGTAAATCGTGTTACCGGCCCGCACTGCCTGGCACAGGTCGTTGTCCAGGGTCTGGTTGGGGTAGGTTACCTTGGTGTTGAACATGCGGATGCGAGTATGGGTAGGCATCAGTGGGCTCCGAGGGTGCTGACGTTGCTGATCGGGGAAGGTTGCTGCTCATCCGCTTCGCGCTGCTCGCGGTCGCGGTAAGCCAGGTAGGTGCGTTGGGTGGCGATGTGGCCGGCCACGTGCTTGGCGTCGTGCCACACGCCCCAGATGAACGACGAGCCTCGGCGCGACAGCCACGGCAGGCCGAGGAAGTACACACCCGGCTCGCGGGCCACGCCGCGCTGGTGCTGGGGCTTGCCGTTGGCGTCGAAGGTGTCGACCTGCAGCCAGCTGAAATCCACGCCATAACCGGTGGCCCAGATGATGCTGGTGACGCCGGCCTGGGCCAGGTCCAGCTGCTGCAGCGGCTGGGTGATGCAGGCCGGGTCTGGCAGGCGTTTGCGGGCTTCGGGCTCTTCTGGCAGGTCGAGGCCGTTGCGCTCGACGTAGGCGTCGGCGGCGTCGAGCAGCGCCAGGTAGTTTTCATCGCCACGCTGGATGTTTTCGGCCAGGTTGTCCTGGAAGCGGGCCACGCCGTTTACGAACGACTGGGTCAGGCCGACCAGGGTCATGCCTTGGTGGGCGAGGGCGCGGAAGTCCACGGTGTGGCCGCCACGGGCGCCACTCACGGCAATGGTCACGTGTTCACGGCCGGGCTTGGCGATTTCCGCGTCCCATTCGCCCAGCACGCCCAGCCACCAGCAGAAGTCGCGGTTGCGGTAGGCCCGTGGCGGGCGGTCGTGGGCGCCGACCGACAGGTACACCTGGCGCCCGGCGCGCATCAGTTCTTCAGCGATCTGCACGCCGGAAGACCCGGCACCCACCACCAGCACAGCACCTTCGGGCAATTGCTCGGGGTTGAAGTAGGCGGCGGAGTGGATCTGGTGCAGGCCGGCATCCTTGGGCGCAATGGCCGGGATGACCGGGCGCTGGAACGGGCCGGTGGCGGCGACCACGCGGTTGGCGCGAATCACGCCTTCATTGGTTTCGATGGTGAAACCCGGGCGGTCTGCGTTGCGTACCACCTTTTTCACTTCGATGCCGGTGCGCACTGGCAGGTTGTATTTACGTACGTACTGTTCGAAGTAATCCGCAACCTGGTCCTTGCCGGCAAAGGCGTCGGCGTCGAGGTTGAATTCCAGGCCCGGGAAGCGGTCGTGCCAGACCGGGCCGTTGGCCACCAGCGAGTCCCAGCGGCCGGTGCGCCAGGCCTCGGCGATGCGCTTGCGCTCCAGCACCAGATGCGGTACGCCGAGCTTGCTCAAGTGTTCGCTCATGGCCACGCCGGCCTGGCCGGCGCCGACCACGAGGGTGTCGATTTCGATGTTGTTCAGTGTCATGTCCGAGCCCTTGTTCAGGCGGTTTTTGTCAGGTCGGTTTGGAGGACCGCCGTTGCCTGGAGCCAGACTAGGGATGCCGGGGGCATCGCGAAATTAGTATTTAGCTGCTCAACCCACAGGAAAATGTTGGTTTCGTGGTGCATAAGGTTGCGCACAGAATGCCCGGCATCGGACACCACAACAGGAGCTTCACATGACGTTTTCCATCATCGGCCGCTGCCAGGAAACCGGCCAGGTCGGCATCGCCATCAGCTCGTCGAGCATCGCCGTGGGTGCACGCTGCCCCTGGGTACGCGCAGGCGTTGGCGCGGTGTCCACGCAGAACATCACCTTGCCGGCCCTTGGCCCGCAGGTTCTCGACGCGCTGGAGCACGGCCAACTGCCCCCCGCCGCGGCGCTGGACCGGGTGCTCAGTGCCAACGGCTGGAGCGAATACCGCCAGGTCACGGTGATCGACAATCAGGGCCAGGTAGCCGTGTTCACCGGCAAAGAGGCGCTGGGTGTACACAACGCGGTGGCGGGCGAACAGTGCGCGGCGGCCGGTAACCTGCTGTCGTCGATCGAGGTGATCGAGGCCATGGTCCAAGCGTTCGAGCAGGCCGGCGGGCACCTGGCTGACCGCCTGCTGGCGGCCATGCACGCGGCGATGGCCGCTGGTGGCGAAGCAGGCCCGGTGCACTCGGCCGCGCTGAAAATTGCCGGCGAACTCACCTGGCCGCTGGTAGACCTGCGCGTGGACTGGGCCAACGAAGACCCGATCGGCGTGCTCGATGGCCTGTGGCAAGCCTACCGCCCACAGATGCAGGATTACGTCACCCGCGCCCTGAACCCGACAGCAGCGCCGAGCTATGGGGTGCCTGGGGATGAGTGAGCACAGCAGCCGCGCGTTGCTGGCGCGGTTGATCGGCTTTGCCACGGTCAGCCGCGATTCCAACCTGCAACTGATCGGTTTTATCCGCGATTACCTGGCCGACCTTGGCGTGGAATGCGAGCTGTTCCATAACCCGGAAGGCACCAAGGCCAACCTCTTTGCCACCATTGGCCCCAAGGATGTGGGCGGCGTGGTGCTGTCCGGGCACACCGACGTGGTGCCGGTGGACGGCCAAGCCTGGACGGTCGAGCCGTTTGCGTTGAGTGAGCGCGATGGCCGGCTGTATGGCCGTGGCACGGCCGACATGAAAGGGTTCATTGCCTCGGTACTGGCTACGGTGCCGGCGTTTCTCGCCCAGCCGTTGCGCATGCCTGTGCACCTGGCATTTTCCTTTGATGAGGAAGTCGGTTGCCTGGGCGTGCGGTCGATGCTGGCCGCCCTTGAGCACCGGCCGAACAAACCGCGCCTGTGCCTGATCGGCGAGCCGACCGAACTCAAGCCCGTGCTCGGCCACAAAGGCAAGCTGGCCATGCGCTGCCAGGTGCATGGCGCCGCCTGCCACTCCGCGTATGCGCCGTATGGGGTCAATGCCATCGAGTATGCCGCCCGGCTGATTGGCAAGCTGGGCGAGATTGGCGATCAACTGGCACGGCCCGAGCAACACGACGACCGTTTCGACCCGCCGTTCTCCACCGTGCAAACCGGGGTGATCAAAGGCGGCCGGGCGCTGAACATCGTGCCGGAAGAATGCGCCTTTGACTTTGAGGTGCGTGCGTTGCCGGGGTTCGAGGCCCGGACCGTGGCCGACCAGCTGCAGACCTACGCCGAAGCCGAGTTGCTGCCACGCATGCGCAAGGTCAACGCGGCCAGTGCGATTCGCCTGGAGCCCTTGAGTGCCTACCCCGGTTTGGCCACCCCGGCCGACAGCGAAGCCGCGCGGCTGGTTGCGATGCTGAGCGGGTCGGAAGATTTCGGCACAGTGGCGTTCGGCACCGAGGGCGGGTTGTTCGAGCAAGCCGGCATCCCGACTGTGGTGTGTGGCCCAGGCAGCATGGACCAGGGCCACAAGCCGGACGAGTTTGTCAGTGTCGAGCAGTTGCAGGGGTGCGATGCGATGCTGCTGCGGCTGGCGGACTACCTGCGGCAAGGGTGAGCAGTGCGGGCCTTTTCGCGTGCTTGCACGGCGAAAAGGCCCTCAGCCTCAAATCTCGATCCCGCCACTGACCAATCCATAGACCGCTACCACGGCCCCGAGCACCACCACCCCGAACACCGCCCGCTCAAAACCGGTGAACACCTGTTGGCCACGCTCCCGGCGAGCCATGATGAACAGCACCGTCCCCGGCCCGTAGATCACCGCCGACAACAGCAAATATTTCAGCCCGCCAGCCCATACCATCAACACCGCGTAAGCCGTGGCCAGCAGGGCGACGAGCAAATCCTTGCCACGCTCGGCTGCTGCGTTTTGATAGGTTTCCCGGGTAACCGCCAGCTTCAGCGCATAGGCTGCCACCAGCAGGTACGGGATCAGCGTCAATGAACTGGTCAGTTCCAATGCCAGGGTAAAGGCATACTCGGTGAACCACGTCAGCAGCAGGAACAGCTGCACGAACAAGGTGGTCAGCCACAACGCGGCAGACGGCACCTGATGCGGGTTTTCGTGGGTAAGGAAGGCCGGCATGGCCTGGTCATGGGCTGCCGAATACAAGACTTCGGCCGCCAGGAGCGTCCACGACAGGTACGCGCCCAGCACCGAAATGATCAAACCGATGCTGATGAAGATTGCCCCCCAGCGGCCCACGATGGCCTCCAGCACGCCCGCCATCGACGGTTGGCGCAGGCCCGCCAGCTCCGGGCGCAGCATCACCCCGTAGCTGAGCAGGGTGATCAGCACCAGCAGGCACAGCACGCCGACGAAACCCAGCACCGTGGCAATGCCCACATCGCGGCGGTTGCGGGCATAGCGCGAGTAGACGCTGGCCCCTTCGATGCCCAAAAACACGAACACGGTCACCAGCATGGTGCTGCGCACCTGCTCGAACAGCAACTCGTCCGGCGGCACCATCTCGGCGGCGGCATGGCCGACGCGGCCATAGTCGTCCAGGTGCGCAAGGTCCGCTGCCGGCCCTGCGGCAGCGGTGCCCCAGAAGTTGAGCGAGAACAGGTCGCTGTCAAAGGCCGCGATGATCACCACGATGAACACCAGGATCGGGATCATCTTCGCCACGGTGGCGATGGTGTTGATCACGGCTGCTTGCTGCACCCCGCGCATCACCAGGAAGTGGAAAGCCCACAGCAATACCGACGACGCGGCAATGGCGGCCACGGTATTGCCGTCGCCAAACACCGGGAAGAACGCACCGAGGGTGGATTTGATAAGGATGAAATACGACACGTTGCCGATGCAGGTGCCGGCCCAGAAGCCAAAGGCCGAAGCGAAGCCCAGGTAACTGCCAAAGCCTGCGCTGGCGTAGGCGTAGATGCCGGAATCCAGGTCGGGGCGGCGGCGGGCGAGTGTCTGGAAAACGAAGGCCAGCATGAGCATGCCCGCACCTGCGATGCACCAGGCGATGATCGCGCCCAGGCCACCGGTGGCGCGGCCGAAGGTGGCGGGGAGGGAGAAGATGCCGGCGCCAACCATCGAGCCGACAACCAGGGCGGTAAGCGCCCAGACGTTGAGTTTGCCTTCCGTTGCGGTGGTCATGGGGCGTGCTCTCCACAGGACAAGTGGAAGAGTAAAGACCGCCGGGCGAGGGGGTGCCAGTAGAAACCCGGATTTCAGGGCCGGCAAAAACGCCGGCCCTGAACCATCAGAAGCTGGCCTTGACCTGCAGACCAACCACCAATGCGTTGTCGATGTCCTGCCCCGAGAACGCACCCGGCTCGATGATGTATTGCACATCCGGGCGCAGGTTCAGCCACGGCGTGGCCTGGTAGCCGTAGCTCAGCTCGATCAGTTGCTCGGCACTGTCGATGTTCGGGAACTGCTCGCCGGCATTGAAGGCGGCATCTTCCAGCACATCGCGGCTGCGGGGGTTAGGCACGGCGCGGCCATAGCCCAGGGCCAGGGTGTCGCGCGGGCGGCCTTCGAACGGCTTGTACAGCACCACGCCAGTGCCGTACCACTTGGTGAACGGCGAAGCGGCCTTGCTCGATGCCGAGTACTGGCCAAAGGCATGCAGGCTGCGCCCCGGCATGCCCGGGTCGTTCCACACCGCCTGGTCGAGGACCAGGTAATGGCCGCCACGGCCGGACACTTCGTCATCGCTGCCGATGCGTTTAACGTCGGAGCTGTCGTAGTAGTAGCCCAGCTTGTACTCGCCCGGCAATTCACCCTGCAGCTTGTACACCAGCTCCACAGGCACCACGGTACCGGTGGTGTGCTTGGGGCCAAGGTGCCAGGCGCGGCTGGAGTTGCCGTTGCTTTCGGGGTCGACGTTGAACGCGGCCACACGCAGCTGCCAGGACGGTGTGAAGTCGTACTTCACGCGCATGCCCAGGTGGGCGTTGGGGTAGTTGGTCCAGCCGCTGCCGCCGGACATGTTCAGCGGGTGGCCGCAGAAGCCGGCGTTCATGAAGTTGCACAGGATGCCGGTGTCCAGCACGCCGATGTCGTTGCCCATGGCCATGTAGCCAAGCTTGACGTTGAGCGCCGGGGTGAACTGGCGCTCGTAGCTCAGCTCGGTCAGGCGGGTGTACAGGCCGCCGTAGTTTTCCTGGATCGGCAGGCGGTTGCCCACCAGGTCTTCGGAGGCGCTGTTGCCGCGGCGGTCGTTGATGGTCAGTTGCACCTTGCCGCCGTTGTCCAGGCCGTAGAGTTTCGACAGGTCGAACTGCACGCCCAGCTTCAGGTTTTGCGAATAGCGTGCCGAGCGGTGCAGGCCGCCGTGCGCGTTGTAGGCGGTTTCGCCGCTGTAGTCGCCAGTGAACTTGATGCCGTCGTCTTCCAGTTGATGGCGCAGGCCGCCCCAGTCGCCGGTCATGGTGCTGCGGTTCATCAGGTCGCCCTCGGCCAGGGCGGTGGTGCTGGCCAGGGCCAACAGCAGGGTGGGGGTGATGCGAATTGCGGATGGCATTGCTGTATCTCGGTTTGTTTTCTGGGCCCATTCGCGGGTAAACCCGCTCCCACCAGGACTGCACCGATTGCATGGGCAGTGAAGAACCTGTGGGAGCGGGTTTACCCGCGAAGAGTGCGACGCGGTCTTACGGCAGAGCGTAAGAAATCACATAGTCACCACGGTCCGTCGACTGACGCGCGCCGCCGGCGGTAACCACCACGTACTGCTTGCCGGTTTTCGGCGAAACGTAAGTCATCGGGCCACCCTGGCTGCCGACTGGCAGGCGAGCTTTCCATACTTCGTTGCCGTTGCTGCTGTCAAAGGCGCGCAGGTAGAAGTCCTGGGTGCCGGCGATGAAGATCAGGCCGCCCTGGGTCGACAGGGTGCCGCCGAGGGTTGGCAGGCCGATCTTGATCGGCAGGTGCATGCGGATGCCCAGGGGGCCGGTGTCTTCAACCGTACCGACCGGTACCTGCCATGCCACCTGGCGGGTTTTCATGTCGATGGCGGTCAGGGTGCCGAACGGCGGTGCCTGGCACGGGATGCCGGCCACCGACAGGAAGCGGTTTTTGTTGACCGCGTACGGCGTGCCCTTGAGCGGTACGGCGCCCATGCCAGTGTTCAGCGCTTCGCCACCGGAGGCGGCCGAGCCCTTGTTCTGCGACGGGATCATCTGGATCCACAGGCCCAGGCGCATGTCATTGACGAAGATGAAACCGTGCACCGGGTCGGTGGAAATGCTGCCCCAGTTCATGCCACCCAGCGAGCCGGGGAAGCTCAGCGACATGTCGGTGCCCGGTGCGGTGTACAGGCCGTCGTAGCGCATTTTCTTGAAGTCGATGCGGCACAGCAGCTGGTCATACGGGGTGGCGCCCCACATGTCCGATTCAGTCAGGGTTTGCGCGCCGATCTGCGGCATGCCAACGGATTTCGGCTGGGTTGGCGAGTACGGCTCGTTGGGGATGTTGCCCGGCTTGACGGCCACTTCTTCGACCTTGGTCAGCGGCTTGCCGGTGGCGCGGTCGAGCACGTAGATCTGCCCGGCCTTGGTGCCGATCACCACCGCAGGTACCGACTGGCCGTCGTCCTTGGTGAAGTCGATCAGGCTCGGCTGCATCGGCAGGTCGAAGTCCCACAGGTCGTTGTGAACGGTCTGGTACACCCACTTCTCGTTACCGGTGGTGGCGTCCAGGGCCAGCACCGAAGCGCCGTAGGTGTGGTCCAGCTTGCTGCGCTCTACACCATAGATGTCGGTGGACGACGAGCCCATTGGCAGGAACACGGTGTTCATCGCCGGGTCGTAGGACATTGGTGCCCAGCTGTTCGGGGTGCTGCGCACGTAGGTGCTGCCTTCGGCAGGCGCGTTGCGGTCTTGCGGGTTGCCCGGGTCGAATGCCCAGCGCATGGCACCGGTGAACACGTCGAAACCACGGATCACGCCGCCTGGCATGTCGGTCTGGACGTTGTCGGCAATACGGCCGCCGACTACCACGGTGGTACCGGCCATCAGCGGCGCGGACGACAGTTGGTAGTACGAGTCTGGCACGTTGCCCAGGCCCGCCATCAGATTGACCTGGCCGTTGTTGCCGAAGCCCTGGCAGAACTCGCCGGTGTCGGCGTCAACGGCAATCAGGCGGCCGTCGATGGTGTTGGTCAGCAGGCGACGCTGGCAGTTGGCACCGGCCGGTACGCTGCCGGCGGTGACGGGCGAGCTGTTCGGCAAGGTCGGCTGGGCGAGCGGCGCGGTAGCGTCGAAATAGGCCATGCCACGGCAACGCTGCCAGACTTTCGACTGGGCGTTGATTGCATTTTTCCACAGCTCTTTGCCGGTGTCGGCGTCCAGCGCGATCAGGTTGTTGTGCGGGGTGCAGATGAACACCTTGTTGCCAACCTGCAGCGGGGTGAGCTGGTCTTCGGCGCCGTTGCCATCGCTGATGGCCACGTCACCGGTGTGGTAGGTCCAGGCCACTTTCAGCTTGTTGACGTTGTCGCGGTTGATCTGGTCCAGCGCCGCGAAGCGGCTGCCGCCTTCGGTGTTGCCGTAGTGGGCCCAGTCTTTTTGTTCCTTGCCAGCTTCCACCGGCGTCATGCCCGGGCCTTTGCCGGTAGGTGCAACGCTTGGGTGAGCCACGAACATGTTGCCTACGGCAATTACCAGCACCACGGCCATGACGCCCGCCAGGCCATACGCACCGCGGCCTGCCGTGCCGCCATTGGCACGGGCCAGCAGCGGGTATACCAGCGCCACGACCATGCCGATGGCACCGAACATGAACAGGCGCGAGAACAGTGGCCAGAACACCAGGCCGCTATCGACCAACGCCCACAGGGCGGTGCCGACGAAGAAGGCTGCGTACACCCAGGCACCGGCTTTTTTGCGCCGGGCAATGAGTACGCCGGCGATGGCCATGGCCAGGCCGCCGATCAGGAAGTACCAGGAACCGCCCAGGCCAGCGAGCTTGATGCCGCCAGCAGCCAGGAGGAGGCCGAGCAGGGCGATGATCACGCCCAAGCCGACCAGGATGAATTTTGTGGCGCCAGAGGCGCGCGGTGTTTCGTTCATGCCAGGGATCTCAGCAGGTGGAATGGCGCGGAGTTTAAGCCCTTAGCAAGCTAATTAACAAGTTAGTACAAAATTTAATGAGGCTGATTGTCGCAGGGATGAACTTGCCAAGGTGTGGCTAAAAGTCTAGATCGAGTTGGCAAAGTTGCTGGAAAATCCCGGTTACTGCGACTTATAAAAAGTTTTTAGACTTTTGTATTAGTCAGTGCCGCACGGGGTGTCAGACACGTGCGGCACGGGACATACCGGTTAGAACGTCAACTGCCACTGGCCTACGATCGCCTGGTTGCGGCTGTTGTTGCCCAGCTCACCGCTGTAGCCAAGGCCTACCGTTTGACGTGCACTCACGCCCAGGTCCAGGCCGGCCTCCAGCACCAGGCTGTCGCGGTCGATGGCGCTGCCTTCGACGCTGAACGCATCGCCCCCGGCCAGGAAGGCCTGGCGGGTACGGGTGTCGATGCTGCCGTAGGTGTGGCGCCAGCCCAGGGTGGCGCGGGGTGTCAGGCTCATGCCGTTGGCCAGCTGGCCCAGGTGTGCAATGCGCACGCCCAAGGTGCTGCTGACGTTGTCCTGGGTATCGGCATCCACGGCCAGTGCGGCGTTGCCGCCGTTTTCGCGATAGCTGTCGCGGTGGTAGCGCTGATACCCAAGGTTGGCGAAGGGTTCGGCGCTGAGGCGGCCGCTGCCCATGGCGTAGCCCAGCTCGACGAATGCCTGTTGGCTGTCGGCGTCATAGTCGGCTTTCAGGCGCTCGTTCAGGCCACTGAAGGTGACATCACGCTTGCTGTCGCCGTCGTGGCTGCTGTAGGCCGCACCCATCCGAACGGCCAGCGGGCCGCTTTGGTGCTGAGCGTAGATGCCCGCGTGCCAGCTGCGTACGGTGCTTTCCAGCCCGGTGCTGTCCAGGCGAGTGCGCGAGTAGCCCCCGAGCACACCCACACGCCAATCGCCCGCCAACGCCCAGTCGATGCCCAGCACACCACCACCGGTGCGCTGCTCCAGGGTGCTGGCACCCTGGCTGCCGTCCACTTTGCCGTAGCTGCTCAGCGCCTGCGCCCAGACCCGCCCTTGGGCATTCGGGTCATTCAGGTTGCGGGCTTCGCGTGGCACGCCGGTGGCGGCCAGTGCGGGGGTGTCATCGTCGCTCATGCCCACCAGCAGGCCGGCGTTACTGCCCATGGCCTGCATGGCCCCCAGCATGCTGCTGCCCACTTGAGCCGTGCCGGCCAGTGTAGCGGCCGCAAGGTTGGCGGTGTTGGCCCCGGCCAGTTGCTCGATGGCGTTGCCTGCGTTGGCAGCGCTGCTGCCAAGCACCGCGTTGTACAGCGTGGTGCTGTGGTCGAGGCTGTCGAGGCTGTGGGCGACGGCTGCACCGTTGCCACTGCGGGCATAGTCGGCGAACGCCACGTCGTTACGGGTGTAGGCCAGGCCCACCGAGGTGCTGGTGTAGCTCAGGCTCGGGGTTAGGAACGCGTAATCACTGGTGACACCGGCAAAGGTGCCGTTAATGGCGCTGGCGTTCAGCACGGTGTACTGGCTCTGCCAGGGGTACTGGCCGGGGGTGGGTTGAACGCGCAGCGTGGCGCCACTCAAGTTGGCGGTGCCGCTGACACTGATCGGCGCACTGGTGCCGTCTGCGTTCACGCCATAGGCCAGCGTCGATCCCTGGCCGAAAGTCAGGTCGCCGTTCACCTTCGCCACGCCGAGCGCACTGTTGGTCAGCAAGGTACCGTCAATTTTCAGGCCACCGACCGAGCCGCCTCCGGCGTAGGTCGCACCCTGCACAACCTGCATCTGCCCCAGTATGCTGCCCTGGTTTACCAAGGTGGCACCCGCGTTGACCACGCCACCCTCGCTGAAGTCGTCGATACTGCTCAATGTCCAGGTGCCGCCGCTGACCTGCAACGTTTCAAAACCGCTGCTGTTGCCAAAACTGCCGGTACCGTCGAGCGTTACGCTGTCGTAGCCGTCCCCGCCGTCCACCAAACCCTCGAACACACCGCCGGTTTGTACCACCAGCGTGTCATTGCCGGCGCCCATGCTCAGGGCCAGGCCGTTGCCGCCGCGGATGCTGCCGCTGTTGATCACGGTGTCGTCGAAGTTGCCGATCAGCTTGATGCCAAAACCGTTCTCCCCGACGATAAGGCCGGCGTTGTTGATGGCCGTAGCCGCCACGCCAGCGCCTTCAGCGCCGTCGTCCACCAAAATGCCATTGTCGACGCTGCGGATCACCCCGCTGGCGGTATTGGTGATGGTACCGCCCCCCATGGCAATGCCTTCGCTGCCATTGGCCCGGCCGCCGCTGTCCACGCCTTTGGCACCCAGGCCCTGAATGGTGCCGGCGTTGTAGATGTGGCCGACCAGGTCGATGTCCACGCCGTCGCCGTCGCCATTGACCTTGCTGTCGGCAATTGCACCGGTAATGGTGCCGAAGTTGTACACCGTGCCACTGCCATCAGAGCCAAAACCCGAACCATTGCGCCCGGTGACGCTGGCGCCTTCATAGTTGTAGAGGGTGGCATCCGTCTTCAGGTCGACACCATGGCGGTCGGCGCTGATGGTGCCGTAGTTGTACACGGTCACACCGGTGGACTCGTCGATTTTTATGCCGTCGTACTTCTGGTCCAGGCCGTCTTCGTCCTGCGGCGCCGTGTCGGTGTAGATCAGGCCGTAGTTGGTGACGGTGGCGTTGGAGCCGGTCTTGATCGCATCATTGCCCACGGCATGGATCACCCCGCTGGCCTGGTTGACCAGGGTGGTGGTGAAACCCGGGCTGTTCAGCGCCTCCAGGTCGATGGCCTGGCCTTCTACCGTCGATTCGATGGTGCCGGCATTGACGATGCTCAGGCTGCCGCCCGCCGTGGGGTTGGTTTGCAGCCGCAGGCCGTCGTTGGTGCCCTGAATCAGCGCCCCGGCCTGGTTGGTGATCACATAGTGGCTCAGGTCTTCGCCGTCATCCTTGCTGTCGATGCCGCGCCCGTCGGTCGAGCGGATGATGCCGGCGTTGTCCACGCTCACGGTGGCTGCGCTGGTGTGCTTGGGCAGGATCACGCCATCGTCGTCACTGGCCACGATGCTGCCGTTGGCGGTGACCTTCAGGGTGTCGGTTTTCTTCAGCTCCAGCGTGTCGGTGCTGGCGCTGTCGATCAGGTAATCCTTGGCGAACGCGGTGGGGGCAAAAGCGGCACAGGCCAGGGCGATGCACAGGGCCAGGCGGTTGGGCGTGAAGGGCATTGGGCGACCATGGTGAATATTCAGGGGCGCCCAATATGGCCATTCGATATTACGTTTTTATGGCTCTTCAGCGCCTTACACATGCCCGCTGCTGTTGACGATCCGCAGGCACAGCGCTTCGTATGGGTCCAGGTTGATCAGCAGGCGGCCCTCTTCGGTCAGGTCGCCTTCCACCCGCTCGTTGATCATGTCCACCACCGGCCCCGGCGTGAAGCCAGTCAGCTGCAGCTCTTCTGCGATCACGTCCTGGCCAAAATTCAGTGCAGTCACCTGGGTGCCACGCCCGGCTGGCAGCTCGTGCACCATCACCAGCAAACCGGGGCTGCTCACCTCCGGCACCAGCACCTGGCGGCTGGTAGCGATGCCGTAGGCCTGGCGCACGGCGAGCAGTTTTTTCACCTGGCTGGCAAACGAGTCGGGGTTTTCCAGTTGCTGCTCCAGGCTGCCGTACAGCGAACGCGCGCGGGGCATGCCGCGCAGCGATTGCGCCTCATGCGGTGCAAGCCCGGCAAGGTCATAGCCGCCCCGGTGAATCCAGCGGGTGTCGCCGTCCAGCATCCGTTCGGCCACCGCTTCGGCAGGCAGTGGCAGGGCACCCACCAGGTCCCAGCCCGACAGCGCCACCACACCGGGCTGCATGGCGTTGTACATCACCAGCAGCAAGTGCAGTTTTTGTATGTGCTCGATCTGCGCCGGCCCGATCTGCTCAAGGTCGCGGATACCGAGCGCCGCGGTGATCAGGCTCGCCGTGGTGCAGGAAATCCCGTTGGTGACGAAGCGCAGGTTGTAGGGTGCATGTTCGCCCGACAACCGCTCGTAAACCTCTTCGCGGATGTGCTCACGCAAGATGCTGCCCGGCAGCGTCTGGCCCTTGTACAGGAACATGTCGTGGGCGTGCAGCGTCCAGAAGTGCACCAGCTCCACCGTCAGCTCATCGTGGTTTTGCAGGGCGTGAATCAACGACGCCGGGTCGATGCCGAAGGCGTGCATCTCTTTGAGCATCAACCGCAGGAACTCGGTATCGCCGGTCAGCAGCGCATGCTGGCAGGCGGGGCGGGTGATGAAGTCGTAGGACAGGTCGGCGCCGCCTCTGGACATCTGTGCGATGTCGTCCAGCGTCAGGTTCAGCTCCTGAAAGCTGAACCCGCCGGCCTTGCGGATCATGCCGCCAATCAGCTGGTTGCCGACAATCGACAGCGGGTGGCTCTCGGACCAGGCGGTACCGCTGGCGCGCGTCTCCACACCGAGAAAACCGTTGGCATCCAGGCGCAGGCCGCGCGCGCCCAGGCAGTCCAGCGCGTGCAGGGCATCGCCGATGATCATCTGCTGGGCGGCAAAGCTTGGGTCAAGCCAGTTCAGCGAAGGCTGGCCCTCCTTGAAGTAATGCAGGTACACCCAGCGCCGAGTCTTGCCGTCGACCCCGGTGATGGGCGCCGTCACGCTCCAGTCGGTTTCCTTCACCCCCGGTTCGAAAAAGATCACCCGCTGCAACTGGCCGACAATGTAGTGGCGCAGCTTGAGTTCGTCGCACAGCGCCGGCGCCAGGTTCACCGCATCGCGGCCGTCGGGCACATCCGGCAGCAGCGGCCAGTCGTCCTCGCGGATTTCGACCATGTGGTAAAGGCCGGGGTAGGGGCCGTGGGCCAGTTCCGCCAGGCGAAAGTCCGCACCTTTGCCGGTGTGCGAGGGGATCAGGTCATCGATGGTCACGGCATTGTGCGCCGCGGCCATGCGGCTCATCTGCACCAGTTGCTGTTCGTTGCCGTAGAGCGGGTCGATGTCGAAGCTGATGCGGTCGAAATTGCCGTCCACGCTGGGGGTGAAGTCACGCCCCTGCACGCCACCGGACTGCTTGATGGGGCCGGTGTGAATGCCCTGCACGCCAAGGCTCGACAAGTGCTTCCAGAGTGTTTCGTGGCCCAGCGCTTCAAGCACCGTGCTGCCTTCGGGGGCGATGATTGCGTCGGGGTAGACGGTGAGCCAAACCGACGCGATCTCGGTGGCACGGCGTGGCTGGGCTTCGGCATACGGGTTCTGCCACAGGCGTGACTGGCCGGAGTACAGCGTGGCCCGGGCCTGGGAAGCCTTGAGCATGGCGTGGTCTTCGAGCCATTTGACATATGACGGGTCTGGGCGGGTCATGTCGCGTCCTCGCTGCGGGTCGATTGGCTCCAGTTAAGACGACACCGCTGCCGGAACGTTCGTTTGCCCATCTTTTTGTAACAACCCAATTCACACACTTCCCTGTAGGAGCGGATTCATCCGCGATCAAGGGCAAGGCCCTTGCCCTAGCTCATTCATTCCCAAACCCGCGCCCTTGACGCCCTGCCTTCAAATCCACACTCAACCCCTCTAGCACGCGATTTTCAGCCAAAGTAAGACGTCGCGAAACCACCTGTAGGACGTCTCCTACAACCTCGCATTCCCCTAAACACCCCGTTCATTGTCAGCCCATTTTCATTCTCCTAACCTGCGCCCAATTCGAGCACGAGCGTGCCAACAAGGAGCGCACAATGATCATGGACCTGGTCGAACAGCTGACGGCGCAGCACCGTCGGCTGTTCAAATTCAACCACTCAGACCTGGCTGAAACCCAACTGCTACTGGACAGCTTCAAAGGCACCGACAGCCTGTCGCAGCCTTTCGAGTACCAGTTGCAACTGCTCTGCAACACCCCGCAAATCCCCCTCAAGTCGATGCTCGGCCAGCAAGCCAGCCTCGAGATCGAACTGGCCGACGCAGTGCCGCGTTTCATCAACGGCTACCTCACGGCCTTCGCCAGCCTCGGCAGCGACGGTGCCGTGGACCGCTACAGCGCCACCTTCAGCCCGTGGCTGACGCTGCTCCGCCACCGTGTCGACACGCGCATCTTTCAGAACTGCACCGTGGAAGAGGTGGTACGCGAGGTCTTCGCCAGTTACCCCGGCTACGCGCAGTACGAGTTCCGCCTGTACCGCGAGCAAAAGCGCCACAGCTACCTCACCCAATACCGCGAAACCGACTTCAACTTTGTCCAGCGCCTGCTGGAGCAGGCCGGGCTGTTCTACCTCTTCGAGCACAGTGCCACAGCCCACACCCTGGTCATCAGCGACTACCCGCCATTTTTCGACCCGCTGCCCGAACAGCCGAACATCCGTTTCCACAGCAATGCCATCACTGAAACCGCCGATGCCATCACCCGCTGGAGCGCCAGCCGCCAGGTGCAGGCCGGCAGTATGGCCATCCAGACCTTCGACTACCGCCAGCCCGGCAACCGCATGCCGGTGGCCATGCGCAGCGTGATCGAGCAAGGGGACGTGCAGCGCCTGGAAGTGTACGACCCCGGCCAGTACACCCATGGCACCAACGATGAAGGCGAGGACGTACTGCGCACCCGCATCGAGGCGCTGGAACTGCGCGCCAAGGTGTTCGAAGGCGCCAGCAACTGCCGCGCCATGCGCCCTGGCTACAGCTTCGAGCTGCAGCAGCACCCGGGCCACGACCAGGCCCCGCTGGAAGACCGCGAGTTTCTGTTGATGAGCGTGCACAGCGAGGGCCACAACAACCACCTCAGCGGCCAGCACGCCAGCTACGCCAACACCTTCACCTGCGTGCGCAAGAAAATCCCCTTCCGCCCCCAGGCGACCACCCCACGGCCCACCATCAATGGCCCGCAGACGGCCATCGTGGTCGGCCCACCCGGCGAAGAAATCTTCACCGACGAACTGGGGCGGGTGAAGGTGCAGTTCCACTGGGACCGCCTGGGGGGCTTCAACGAAGGTAGCTCCTGCTGGGTGCGCGTGGCCCAAACCGGCGCCAGTGGCGGCTTTGGCAGCATCCAGCTGCCCCGGGTGGATGACGAAGTGGTGGTGCTGTTTCTGGACGGCAACCCCGACCGCCCGCTGATCATCGGCAGCGTCTACAACAGCCGCAACACGCCGCCCTGGTCACTCCCGGCAAACAAGACCCAAAGCGGCGTGCTCACCCGCTCGATCAAGGGCACGGGCCGTACGGCCAACTTCCTGCGCTTTGAAGACAAGGCCGGTGCCGAACAGGTCAGCCTGCATGCCGAACGCAACATGGACACCGAAGTCGAGGCCGACGACCTGCTGACCGTCGGCGGCAACCGCACCATCAAAGTCGCCGGCCGCCATGCGCAAACCATCCGCCTGGAAACCAGCATCGCCGTGGAAGAAGGCTCGTACTTCGTCACCGTGGATCAAGGCCACCTCAACTTGAAGGCCGCGCAAACCCTCACGCTGGAAGTGGGCAAGAGCAAGTTGGTGATGAACCAGGACGGGACCATCACGTTGAGCGGTGTGGTGGTGGATGTGGATGGCAGCACGATCATCAACTTGAACAAATCGAATTGAAAGCAGGGCAGGGAGAAGTCTGATGTACCAAGGAAGTATCTATGACCGTATTTCCCAACGGCGCGAGGCGCAGGAGAAGTTGGAGCGTGAGCGGCTTGAGGAAGAAGCCAGAAAGCCGCCACCGCCGGAGCGGTATTTGACGAATGAGTTGAGCTTTGTGCGGCCGGAGGGGTTGAGGGATAAGACGTTTCATGTGTTTACGCTCACTGAACACACGCCAAGCCCCTTTTCTTTGGTGCTGGGCCGAACCCTGGCCGGGCAGGACGCATCGCTCGAACACCTTGCAAAAAAGTTGCTCGGTGAAATGGAAAAGACGCTCCCTCATTTGCAATGGCAAGAGCCACTTGCGCCCATCGAAGTGGGAGGCATTGAAGCTCGCCGAGCAGCGTTTCGTTGGCGGCAGCAAGGCCAGTTGGTTCATCAGATACAGGTAATGTTCTTGCACCGTGACGAACACGGTCAACGCCTGTTCATGCAGTTAACGGCCACAAGTAACAGCGTTAAAGGCATGACGGAAGTTGAGCGCGTCGCATTTGATGAAGTTTTGAACAGCCTGCAGCTGCGCAGCCCACCTGATAGCACAACGGAAACAGGCAAGGTTACCCCGGCATGAGCAGCGCAGCTCGAGTGGGCGACCCGATAGAACACTCAAGTGCCTTGGGCGGTTTGTTGGCTGGCTTGGCAATCGGCGCGGGCGCTGTTTTGGTGGGTATCGCGGTTATTGGCACAGGTGGTGTCGGGGCTGTGGCGCTGGTCGCAATGGTCGGGGCGGGTGCTGCAACGGGCGCCGGTATTGGTCAACTTATCGGCAGCTTGTCATTTGCCGATCGGCAAACAGGGCAGATCAGGTCCGGGTCCGGGAACGTACACATCAATGGACGGCCAGCTGCCAGGGCCCACATCGACTATGCCGAGTGCAGCGATCACTCCGGTACATCAAAGCCATTGGCCCAAGGCAGCCGGGCCGTTCACATCAATGGTCAGCCTGCAGCCAGGGTGGGCGATCGCACGGTTTGCGATGCCAGGATCGCGCAGGGGTCGCCGAATGTCTGCATCGGTGGGGAGGCTGAAACAACCGATGAAATCAGCCCTGAAGTACCTGGCTCGCTCGAAGGTGCAGTGCTGGCGGTTGGGCTCGCCAGCGCAATTGCCCTGGTTGGGCCAGCAATGGCCCTTTGGGGGCTGTTTGGCGGTGCGCTGGGTGGTGGGGCGGGTTATCAGCTGGGAGGTCAGCGGTATGGCGAGGGTTCGGATGGGCAGAAGCTCTTGGCGTTTGGTGGGAGTTTGGTTGTTGGGGGGCTGACGGCTCGTTATCGGGTGCAGGCGAATGGTGGGTTAGGGACGAATTTTGGTAATACCAAGGTAGGTGTAAGGCAGCCAAGTGGATACGTGGGTAAGTTGAGAGGTGAGTTGCGTGAACTGCCGGGCGTTGGGACGGAGCGGTTCCAATACAAGAAAAGGTCACGTGCGGAGGTGGGGTTGTTAAGGAGAGTGTTCAACAATAAAGAAAAGTCAAAATTTTTGAAATTCCTATCCAGTACCCCGGAAGGGGTAGCTAGTCTAAAGCGCGCAGGTCTAAGTGATGCTGACATTGCAGTTGTGCAAAAAGGCAGGTTGCCGAATACTGATTGGCAAGTGCATCACAATAAGCCCTTGGATGATGGTGGGTTAAATGACTTTGGTAATTTAGTCCTTATCAGGCAAGAGCCGTATCATAAAGTGCATTACGAATGCGCAACGAACGTTAGTCGGGCATTTGAAGGTGGGTGAAAAAATTATGGTTGATTGGCCGATGATAAATACGAAAATTTATCCGGAAATTGGAATGTAACTATGAACGACGAGATCGTGTCGAGATTAATGAGTTTGCGCGGTAGGTTGAGTGCAACAGAAATGTATTTGGGGGTGCCAGCTTCGCCGTTTGAGATTCTATCATTGACTGAATCCGTGCGCAGCGAGTTGTCGGAAGAGCTTCCAGGTGAGTATTTGGATTTTTTACGTACCTTTGATGGGGTGTCTGCGTGCGGTGCGTTTATCTACTCTAGTCGTACAGTGAAGAGGGCGGGTGGTGGTTCAAGTTATGGTTTTTTAGAGGAAAATCAGCTGAGTCGCGACGTAGACTTCATGAAGGACTTTTTGGTATTTGGGGATAGTGATCAGGATGAGTATGTTTTGGATTTGGTTGAGGGTAAGTATCAAGTAAGGGATAAACAGGCTTTTTTTAATGTCTATGAGCAGTTTGATACCTTTGATGAACTGCTTGGCTTTATAGTTGAGCATATTGAATCGCAGTCTTGGTGAGTGCAGTTTCGATATTTCAATGGGGGGGGTAAATCAATCTTAAATACAAAGGCATGCAAACTCTAGCAAGACGCTCATCTCGCTATGCAGGTTGTCGGGGGCGATTAATTTTATCGAAGCACAATCCAGATAGAAAATTTGCCCCCCGGCGATGACAAAATTGAGTATTTAAAGAAAAAGATTTTTAGCCCTGGGTGCTCGCTCAGTTTGGGTCATTATGCAGGCTTATGTGGAGATGGAGAATGTTCTATTACGTAGAATCAGAAGTGGCGGGGGCCTTGGGCAAAGGTACGCTCATTGATACCTCGTGCCACCCGCCAATCGTAAACATTCTCGAGTATGAGTTTTACGGTTGGCTAGGCGACGCATTGCTGGAGTCCTTTCCCTGCTTCGTAATAACGGACGAACTGGCCGCAACGTTGCTTAGCTGTAACTTCACAGGTTTCGAAGTGGGTACGGTCACTATTACAGCTTCAGAGCAATTTAAGCAGTTCTATCCAGCGCATGCACTTCCCGCTTTTGTCCGGCTGAACGTCCACGGTATCGCCGGCCACTCAGACTTCGGTACGGCAGCCGATGGCCGCCTAGTCGTGTCGGCACGCGCACTGAAAGTTCTTGAACAATTCGCCCTGAATCACGCCGAGATTGACCCTTTCCCTAACTGAAATCACGCCCCCCTCATCCCCGCCGAATCGGCACCCGCACTGCCGCGCAAGCTCTCCAGCAAATCCAGCACCACCGACAGCATGCGGGTTCTGCCACAGGCGGAACTGGCCGGGTCATGTCGCGTCGTCGCTACGGGTGGCAGTGGCTCGACTTGTGACAGCAGTGCCGTTGGAACATTCGGCCGGCGTGCCACCACGTGCCCGACAACACGAAAGACCGCCTCAGTTGATTTGTTCGACCAGGTACTCGCATTCCTGGCCTTGACCTATTGTGAGGAGTGACGGCTTTGCAAGGTCCGCGGCCGTTTGCAGCGCACGCTTGATAGGGTTGCCATGTTGGTCCCGCCAGAGACATCGCAACGAGCGTGCTCGCCACGCCAGTGGTTGAAGCTTGAAGAAGCCGGTGTGCGCTCTGTCGGGGTAAGCCGTCAGTACGTTGTTCGGGCTGATATCAATCGTCTCATGGCGTTGGTGCAGCCGTCGTAGCAAGAAGTTTAGCCGACCGGGCGTGCTGGAATGGTAAAGAAAGATCAGCTCCAGCGCGTCCGTGTCGGGGCTGGCACGCAGGCGGTTTTGTGCATCAAGGGACACTGGAATTTTTTGGTGTTCGACGGATTGATAGATTTTCCCGATGAAGGAATAGTTCTCGATCCAGTCTCTTACGGTTTCAGACGTTGTCATGAGATGTCCTTGCGGTGCGAGCATGAATGGGGGCGTTTGGTTGTGCAGGTGCCGGCCATATGTGTCGGTCAACGGCGGTCAATGACGAATTCACAGGGGGTTGCCCCAATCTTCATCAAGTGGAATTCCGACCTTTTGTGATGGGCGCCGAGCACAAGCTTTTCCGTACCGATGCGCCTGCCATCCGCGGCATAAAGGTGGCCACGCAGCGAGGTTGGCGTGGCAACAAGCACTTCAAATTGGAACGGGGACAGGTGATCGGTCTCGAGCCAAAGGACATTGCTTGAGTTGATACCGCCGTGGAAGTTGAACCCGGCAGTGAGAATGTTGAATCGCAGACGCTTGCCTTGCTTGCCAGCGTGTCTGAACACGATTGGCACGCCGTCACTGCCAACGTAGTGGGCAAGGATCCGCCCCGTGTCGTGGGTGGATAGGCGGATGTTCCGCACAGGCAGCTTCTTCTCCGCCAGGACAATGTGAAAGTTGCCGATGAAGGTCCCTTCAGCCCAATAGGGCAGTTCATTCGCCATGGTCAATGCCTCGGTTAACGGTGTGGTGGTGCACCGCAAAGACATTACGCGGCCGGCAGGGAGCAGGGCGCAGAGAGGCACTTCCGCCGAGGGTTACGCCACCCGCCGTATCGGCACCCGAGCCGCTTCGCGCAAGCTCTCCAGCAAATCGAGCACCGCCCCCTCGATATGTGGCTCATCCCGCCAGCACATGCCAATCGACCCTTCAGCCTCCAGCTCAAAATCCAGCCGTTTCAACAACCCGCGCCCATGAAAATGCTCCGCCACCCGCCCGGACGCCACCGACAGCATGTCGCTGTTCTGCATCAGCCATAGGTTGGCCATCAGCGAGGATGATTCGATCCTGCAGGGCAGGGGTTTGCGCCCGGCGTTGCTCAAGGCGGTGTCCAGCCGGTTGCGGATCGGCGTGGCCGGGGGCCACAGCAGCCAGTCGTACTGGTACAGGTCGTCCCAGCTCAAACCTTGGCGCTGGGCCAAGGGGTGGTCGGGCCGGGCCACCACCTGCATCGGTTCGCGAAACAGCATTTCGCTGTGCAGCGCCTGGCTGGGCTGGTAGTTGTCGACGCGGCCGACCACCACGTCCAGTTGCCCCAGTTGCAGGCGTTCGAGCAGCACGTTCATGGTGCTTTCCTGCAGCGACACATGCGCTTTCGGGTGCTTTTCAAGGAAATACAGGATCGCATCGGGCACCAGGCTTGGCGCCGAGGCGGGGGAGGTGCCGATGGTCACGTTGGGCGTGTTGCCTTCGCGCAGGGCGTCAAGGTTGCTTTGCGCACGCGACATCTCGCTGAGAATGCGCCGGGCATGGTTGACCAGCAACGTGCCTTCGGCGGTTGGGCGCAGGCCGCGGGCGTGGCGTTCGAACAGCAGGGCGCCGGCGTCTTCTTCCAGCTCCTTGAGGAACTTCGACAGCCCGGGCTGGGTGGTGTAGGCCTGGCGCGCGGTGTCGCTGAGGTTGCCGGTTTCGGCCAGGGTCACGAGCAGCTGAAGGTGGCGTGGACGCAGGCGGCGGGTCCAGTGCATGGCGGTAATCCCATTCTTTTTATCGTATGACTGCATACGAAAATATCATTTTTTATGTATGGCAGGTGGGCGTTTAATCAAACCCACAACGGGGCGCTGCCACGCCATCAGCCCCATCACAGCCCACCACAGGTGACGCGATGAATAACAACGACAACATCGGTTCGGCCCGCGCCGACTTCTATCAACGCATCGACACCCAGGCACTGTTCCCGCTATGGGAGCAATTGCACAACCTGGTGCCGCCCCAGCCAACCACCCCCTGTGTACCTGCCCTCTGGCGATTCAGCGAGGTGCGCCCGTACCTGATGGAAGCCGGCCAACTGATCAGCGCCGAAGAGGCGGTGCGCCGGGTGCTGGTGCTGGAGAACCCGGGCATCCGTGGCCAGGCGTCGATCACCCCGAGCCTGTATGCCGGCCTGCAGTTGATTTTGCCGGGCGAGATCGCGCCCAGCCACCGCCACAGCCAGTCGGCCTTGCGCTTTGTGGTGGAAGGCCAGGGCGCCTACACCGCGGTGAACGGCGAGCGCACCACCATGCACCCGGGCGATTTCATCATCACCCCGTCGATGACCTGGCACGACCATGGCAACCCCAGCGAAGCGGATGGCGGTGAGCCGGTGATCTGGCTCGACGGGCTGGACATCCCCACCGTGCGCTTCTTTGGCGCCGGTTTTGCCGAGAACTACCCCGAAGCGGTGCAACCGGTCAGCCGCCCGGAGGGCAACAGCCTGGCCCGCTATGGCGCCAACATGCTGCCGCTGCGCCATGACGTGCGGGGCGCCACCTCGCCGATCTTCAGCTACCCCTATGCCCGCACCCGTGAAGCGCTGGCCACCCTAGAGCGCCAGGGCGAGGTGGATGCGTGGGACGGCGTGAAGCTGCGCTATGTCAACCCTGTGACTGGCGGTTGGGCGATGCCGACCATCGGTACCTGCATGCAACTGCTGCCACGTGGCTTTGCCGGCAAGACCGCGCGCTGCACCGACGCCACGGTTTACTCCGTGGTCGAAGGGCGGGGCCGGGCAATCATCGGCGGGCAAACCTTCCACTTCGAACCCAAAGACACCTTCGTGGTGCCGAGCTGGGCGCCGCTGAGCCTGCAGGCCGACGACGAATGCGTGCTGTTCAGCTACTCCGACCGCCCCGTGCAGGAGGCCCTTGGGCTGCTGCGCGAAGCCCGCGAAAACCATTGATCCCAGAGAGCCCCTGCCATGACTTACCTGTTTGAGCCTGCCGCCGTCACCAGCCTGCCCATTGCCGACAGCGAGCAACAATTCCCCGTGCGCCGCGTGTACTGCGTGGGCCGCAACTACGCCGCCCACGCCCGCGAGATGGGTTTTGACCCCGACCGCGAGCCGCCGTTCTTCTTCTGCAAACCGGCCGACGCCGTGGTCCCGGTGGCCAACGGCCAGACGCTGGAGCTGCCATACCCGGCCGAAACCACCAACTACCACTACGAAATCGAGCTGGTCGCGGCCATCGGCAAAGGCGGGCGCAACATCCCGCTGGAGCAGGCCAACGAACACGTGTTCGGCTACGCCGTGGGCCTGGACATGACCCGCCGCGACCTGCAGATGAAGATGCGCGAAATGGGCCGCCCGTGGGAAATCGGCAAGGCGTTCGATGCGTCGGCGCCGATTGCCCCACTGTACCCGGCCAGCCAGGTGGGCCACCCCACCCAAGCTGCGCTCTGGCTGCAGGTCGAAGGCCAGGACCGCCAACGCAGCGATATCGACAAGCTGATCTGGTCGGTACCGGAAACCATCGCCTACCTGTCGCGCTTTTTCGAACTGCAGCCAGGTGACCTGATCATGACCGGCACGCCGGAAGGCGTTGGCCCGGTGGTGGCGGGCGAACTGATGGTCGGCGGTGTCGATGGATTGGGCGAAATCAGCGTCCGCGTCATCTGACACGCCTTGCCCACGCTTCAGATGAGGCCTGCGCCAATGCGCAGGCCCGGAGGTTTCGCTCATGTCTTCCACCGACAACAACAATACCGTGGATGTACAACGCTTCATCGACAGCCAACCCGTGACTGCCTTTCAGTGGCGCGTGCTGTTGTTGTGTTTTCTGGTGACGGCCATCGATGGCCTGGACACCGCTGCCATCGGCTTTATTGCCCCGGCCTTGCGCGAGCACTGGCAGCTTGGCGCCGCCGAACTCGGCCCGGTGCTGGGGGCGGCGCTGGTCGGCCTGATGCTCGGCGCGTTCATGGCCGGGCCGCTGGCTGACCGCTTTGGCCGCAAGCGCGTGCTGTTGCTGTCGGTGGCCTGCTTCGGCACGTTCAGCCTGGCCGCCGCGTTTGCCCAGGACCTGCACAGCCTGGCCCTGCTGCGGTTTTTGACCGGGTTGGGGTTGGGCGGTGCGATGCCCAATGCCATCACCCTGACGTCGGAGTACTGCCCTCAGCGGCGCCGTTCGCTGATGGTCACTGGCATGTTCTGCGGGTTTACCCTGGGCTCGGCCTTGGGCGGCGTGGTGGCGGCGCAGATGCTGCCGGTGTTTGGCTGGCGCAGCGTGCTGTTGCTGGGCGGCGTGCTGCCCTTGGCGCTGTTGCCGGTGCTGGTGCTGGCGTTGCCCGAGTCGGTGCGCTTTCTGGCGCGGCGCAACCCGCGTGATGTGAGGGCGCTGGCCACTTTGGGGCAGATCGCCCCACTGCCAGCGGGCTGCCAGCAACTGCACATCGAGGCGGAGGACGAGGGGCATTCCCCCGTGCGGCAGATCCTTGCGACACCCCTGCGTCGCGGCACGCTGGCATTGTGGCTGACCTTTTTCATGAGCCTTTTGATCATCTACGGCATGACCAACTGGCTGCCGCTGCTGGTCAAGGACACCGGCCTCACCCTCAGCCAGGCCGCGTTGGTCAGCGCGCTGTTCCAGATTGGCGGCACGCTTGGGGCGCTGTGCCTGGGCGCAGCCATGGACCGTTTCGACCCGCACCATGTGCTGGCGCTGGCGTTGCTCGGCGGCGCCGGTTGCCTGTTCGCCATCGGCCAAAGCCACGGTGACTACGCGCTGCTGGGGTTGAGCGTGGCCGGCATGGGCTTTTGCATCAGCGGTTCGCAGGTGGGCGCCAATGCCCTGGCGGCCGCCTTCTACCCCACCAGCAGCCGTGCCACAGGCGTCAGCTGGGCCCATGGGGTAGGGCGCATCGGTTCGGTGTGCGGCACCTTTGGCGGCGCGCTGTTGCTGGACGCCGGGCTCACCTTCGAGCTGCTGTTCGGTGTGCTGATGCTGCCTGCCGTGATCGGCGCAGCGGCCATTTTCTTCAAGGGGGCTCGGCCGGCCACGGCTGCGTGCCCCAACACCCACGCCACGCTCTGATCGAGCAGGACTACTGCCATGCAGCTTTACAGCTTTTTCAACAGCTCCACCTCTTACCGGGTGCGCATCGCCCTGGCCCTCAAAGGCCTGGAAGTGGACTACCACGGCGTCAACCTGCGCGCCGGTGAACAGCGCCAGCCACAGCACCGTGAACTCAGCCCGATTGGTGGCGTGCCGGTACTGGTGCGTGACGATGGCCTCAGCCTGACCCAGTCCCTGGCGATCATCGATTACCTCGACGCCCTGTACCCCCAGGCGCCATTGCTGCCCGCCGAGCCGCTGGCACGGGCACGGGTGCTGGAAGCCGCCCAGCTCATTGCCTGCGACATCCACCCGCTGAACAACGTGCGCGTGCTGGGTTACCTGCAACAGGTGCTCGAAGTCGCCCCCGAAGAGAAGGACCGTTGGTACGCCCACTGGGTGGCTGAAGGCCTGACGGCGCTGGAAGTGCTGCTGCAGCGTCATGGCCAGGGCCCGTACTGCTTCGGTGACAAGCCGACCGTGGCCGACTGCTGCCTGGTGCCCCAGGTGGCCAATGCCGAACGCCTGGGCTGCGACCTGCAGGCCTACCCGCAAGTGATGGCGGTGTACCAGCACTGCCTGGCCCAGCCGGCTTTCCAGCTTGCCGCACCGGGCCGCCAGCCTGACTTCATCCAATAAGAACGTATTGAAGGAGATCCGAACCATGACTGCCCAACAACAAAAAGTCATCATCGTGGGTGGCGGCATCGGCGGCCTGGCCGCGGCCCAGGCCCTGACCGCCCAAGGTATCGCCGTGTTGCTGCTGGAACAGGCCGACCATATCGGTGAAATCGGCGCCGGCATCCAGCTTGGCCCAAACGCCTACGCGGCGCTGGATGCCCTGGGCGTGGGTGAGGCGGCGCGCAACCGTTCGGTGTTCACCGACCATTTGATCATGATGGACGCCATCGACGCCCACGAAGTGGGCCGCATTGAAGTGGGCGAAGCCTTCCGCCAGCGTTTCGGCAACCCCTACGGCGTGATCCATCGGGCCGACATCCACCTGTCGATTCTGGAAGCCGTACGCCAGAACCCGCTGATCCGCTTCCAGACCTCCACCCACATTGCCGGCATGGAGATGGACGACCGCGGCGTGACGCTGATCGACAGCCACGGCAACCGTTACCAGGCTGACGCGGTGATTGGCTGCGACGGCGTCAAGTCGGTGGTGCGCGAGCGCATGGTCGGCGACCAGGCCCGGGTCACCGGCCACGTGGTGTACCGCGCCGTGGTGGATGTGCAGAACATGCCCGAAGACCTGCGCGTCAACGCCCCGATGCTGTGGGCCGGCCCGCATTGCCATCTGGTGCATTACCCGCTGCGCGGCGGCCAGCAGTACAACCTGGTGGTGACCTTCCACAGCCGCAACGAAGAGCAGTGGGGCGTGACCGACGGCAGCAAGGACGAGGTGCTGTCGTACTTCGACGGCATTCACGAACGCCCGCGGCAGATGCTCGACCGGCCAACGTCGTGGCGCCGCTGGGCCACCGCCGACCG
Source organism: Pseudomonas sp. PSKL.D1 (assembly GCF_028898945.1). Lineage (NCBI taxonomy): Bacteria > Pseudomonadati > Pseudomonadota > Gammaproteobacteria > Pseudomonadales > Pseudomonadaceae > Pseudomonas > Pseudomonas sp. PSKL.D1. The sequence goes on along the minus strand of NZ_CP118607.1, from coordinate 3,123,106 downwards.
CGACCCGGTGGAGCGCTGGGGCGAGGGCCGCGCCACCTTGCTGGGCGATGCCGCCCACCCGATGACCCAGTACCTGGCGCAAGGCGCGTGCATGGCGCTGGAGGACGCGGTGGTGCTGGGGCAGGCAGTGAAAGCCTGTGAGCACGATTTGCCGGCAGCGTTCCGTTTGTACGAATCGATACGTATCCCACGTACTGCCCGGGTGTTGTGGTCGGCGCGGGAGATGGGGCGGCTGTATCACGCCAAGGGGGTTGAGCGTTTGGTGCGCAACCAGTTGTGGGAAGGCCGTAGCCAGGCGCAGTTTTACGATGCGGTGCAGTGGCTTTATGGCTGGGGGATCGATAGCTGCATGAAACGCTGAGGCACCTTTGGGGCGTTTGCGCATGTTTGTAGGAGCGGCTTGAGCCGCGAACACCGGCGAAGCCGGTGCCATCCACCGCGTCGTCTGCATCGCGGATAAATCCGCTCCTGCAAGCCAGCGTTTCAGCGCCGGGCTGAAAGCTGCTGCGGCGCCAGAAACGCATCATGGAAGTAGTTACGCACCGCCTGCATCGCCGGGCTGAACGCCCGCTCCCGGTGCCAGGCCAGGCCTACGCTCATCGGCGTAACCGGGTCGCTGATGGTGACCGTTTCGATGCGCTTGCCCTCCAGCGACCACGGCCTGTGCACCAGGTCCGACAAAATGGCCACGCCACTGCCATTGGCCACCATGCTGCGCACCGCTTCGACCGAGCTGGTGCGCACCCGCACGGTGGGCCGCTGGCCGGCGTGCTCCCAATAGCGCATGGCACTTTGTTCGGCCTCGTCCACCGTCAGCAGAATGAAAGGCTCGCGCGCCACATCGGCCAGGCTGACAGCCGAGCGCTCACACAACGGATGATGGCTGGGCAGCCACAGCCGCCGTTCGGAGTTGAAGAGGGTTTCTGACACGATATCCGGGTGGGTGAGGTTGGCCGTCAGTACCACGGCCATGTCGAAACGCCCCTCCAGCAACCCGTGCTCGATGGCGCTGCGCTCTTGTTCATGCACCTGCAGCGTCACATCCGGGTGCCAGTGTTCCAGGCGCTGCAAATGGTGGGGTAAAAAGTAACCCAGCACCGTGTAGCTCGCTGCCAGGCGCAACAGGCCACTGGCGCGCACATCCGGCAGCGGGCTGTTCAACGCATCGTCAACGCTGCGCAAAATCACATAGGCACGGTTCAGAAAATGCCGGCCCGCATCGGTCAGGCTCATGCCCTGTGCCGAGCGCTGGAACAACAGCACGCCCAGGATGGCTTCCAGTTCCTTGATCGCGGTGGTCACCGCCGATTGGGAGATGTTCAGGTGATGCGCCGCCTGGGAAATCTGGCCGATCTCGGCGGTGGCGACAAAGTAGCGGACCTGGCGCAAGGTCAACGACACGGTGTGGCTCCCTGGTATCTGATTTTCAGAAGGTGCCCCCTCTGTTTATAAATCTTCCCAAGGGGGTGCGCAGAATTTAACGTGGCCTGCACGCAGTCACAAGCGCCAGGAGATCAGGCATGCAGGCAGTGGATTTCAATTCGGACATGGGTGAAGGCTTTGGCCCATGGACCATCGGCGACGGTGTCGACAATGAACTGATGGCCTTTATCAGTTCAGCCAATATCGCCACCGGCTTCCATGCCGGCGACCCCGGCACCATGCGCCGCACCGTCGAGCGCGCCAAGGCGTTGGGGGTGGCGGTGGGTGCCCACCCAGGGTTTCGCGACCTGGTTGGCTTTGGCCGCCGGCACATCAACGCGCCTGCCCAGGAACTGGTCGACGACATGCTGTATCAGTTGGGGGCACTGCGCGAAATCGCCCGTGCCCAGGGCGTGAGCCTGCAGCACATCAAGCCCCACGGCGCGCTTTACATGCACCTGGCCCGCGACGAAGAAGCCGCGCGGTTGCTGGTGGAAAACCTGCGCGTTATTGAGCCCGAGCTGTTGCTGTATTGCATGCCCGGCTCGGTGATTTGCCGTATCGCCCAGTCGCTAGGCCAGCCGGTGGTGCGCGAGTTCTACGCCGACCGTGAGTATGACCTGAGCGGCTCGATCGTGTTCACCCGCAACGTACGGGGTTATGAGCCGCAACATGTCGCCGACCGTGTGCTGCGTGCCTGTCAGCAAGGCATGGTACGCACGGTGGAAGGGCAGGACCTGGCCATCGAGTTCGATTCCATCTGCCTGCACAGCGACACCCCGGGCGCCCTGTGCCTGGTCGAAGCCACGCGTGCGGCGCTGGACGGCGCGGGCATCCAGGTTCGCGCGCCGCGTTGAGACAACAAGGCACACGGCGCACAGACGCCGTTGCCGCACCGCATTGTTATTGCCTGCCTTACGATAAAGATTCCAAAAAAGGAGCAGACATGGCCGAGCCGCTTGCCACTACCCCGATCCGCTACAGCTTCGGTGCGGATGAACACTTGTTTGCCGAAGTCAGTGACAGCATGTCGCTGGAAGCGTTTTTCAAAGGCATGGCCGTTACCCGCGCCGTGGAGCGCCTGGCGTTGGACGGCGTGCTCGACATCTGCCTGGCCAACGCGTCGTTCCAGATCCGCTTCGACCCTGACCGCATTGCCCCGCAGGCTCTGCTGGAAGCGGTGCAGGGCGCTGAAGCCGAAGCGGTGGCGGAACGCTCGCTGAGTACACGAATCATCGAAATCCCGGTGCTGTACAACGACCCCTGGACCCACGAAACCCTGATGCGTTTTCGCGACCGCCACCAGGACCCGGCCAGTACCGACCTGGAATACGCCGCGCGCATCAACGGCCTGGCTGATGTCGAGGCGTTCATTGCAGCTCACAGCGGCGCACCCTGGTTCGTGTCGATGGTCGGGTTTGTTGCCGGCCTGCCGTTCATGTTCCAGATGGTCGAGCGCGAGCGCCAGTTGCAGGTGCCCAAGTACCTGCGCCCGCGCACCGACACGCCGAAACTCACCTTGGGCCATGGCGGTTGCTTCGGCTGCATTTATTCGGTGCGCGGCGCGGGTGGCTATCAGATGTTCGGCGTGACACCGGCGCCGATCTACGACCCGCAGCAAAGCTTGCCTTACCTGAAAGAGCACATGGTGTTCTTCCGCCCCGGCGACATCGTGCAGTTCAAGCCCATCGACCGCCGCACCTACGACCAGGCAGTAGCGGATGTGGAGGATGGCCGTTTCGACCTGCGCATTCGCCCTGTGGAGTTTTCCCTGGACGCCTTCCTCGCCGACCCGGTCGGTTACCCCAGAACGCTGCAGGAGGTGCTGGCATGATCAAGGTACTCAAACCTGGCCTGGCCACCTCGGTGCAGGACCTGGGCCGCGAAGGCTATTACCACCTGGGCATCCCGCCGTCCGGGGCGCTGGACCAATACGCCTTGCGTGCGGCCAACCACCTGGTCGGTAACCCGGCAGGCGCTGCTGGCCTCGAATGTGCGTTGGTCGGCCCGGAACTGGAGTTTCAGCACGATGCCCTGGTGGCAGTGTGCGGCGCGCAGATGCCGGCGCTGCTCGATGGCCGCGAGCAGTACCCGGACACCGCCTTCGCGGTCAGGGCAGGGCAAGTGCTGCGCTTTGGCTTCCCCACGGCCGGTGCCCGGGCTTACCTGGCGGTAGCCGGTGGCATTGATGTGCCCGAGGTGTTGGGTAGCCGTTCGACCTATGCCCTTGGGGCGCTGGGTGGGTTGCAGGGGCGCAAGTTGATGGCCGGTGACGTACTGCCAGTCGGCGTGGCCAGCGGCAAGGGCCGAGCGGGTGCCAGCCTGCCCATGGCCTTGCGCCAGTCATTGGGCGGGGAGGTGGTGCTGCGCGTGGTGCCGGGGCTGTATTTCCACCGTTTGACGCAAACTGCTGCGCAAAGCTTCTTCACCGAGGCGTGGACGGTCGGCTCCGAAGCGGACCGCATCGGCTACCGCTACAAGGGCGGCACTGCACTGAGCTTCCAGCCGCGTGAACAGCCGTTTGGCGCGGGGTCGGACCCTTCCAACATTGTCGACAGCTGCTACCCGATCGGCTCGATCCAGGTGCCGGCCGGGCTGGAGCCAATCATTTTGCATCGCGATGCGGTATCGGGTGGCGGCTACGCCATGATTGGCACGGTGATCAGTGCAGACCTGGATTTGATCGGGCAGATGCAGCCCAATCAGCAAGCGCGGTTTTTGGCGGTGAGCCTGGACGAGGCTTTGCAGGCGCGGCGGTCATACAAGAAAAAGCTTGCTTGCCTGGGCCGGCTGTTTGGTTGACCGGATAAGCAGGCCTCATGGCGCCTTGATCACCGCCAGCTGGTGATCAAGCGCTGCTTCGTCCCCGCACAGAATGACGCCTTCGGCGGCCAGTTCACCGCAGGCGCTGATAGCACCCTCGTGCGTCAGCGCGCGGCAAGCCGGTAAGTACAGCAACACCGCAAACCCCGCCTTGCGCAACTGCAAGGCGGTGGTGCGCACGCAATAATCGAGGGCCAACCCGCCGACGATCACCGCGCCCACCTGGTTGACCTTGAGGTACTCGATTACCCCGGTAGTGCGGCGCTCGGCCAGGTCGTGGTAGCAGGCGCCGTAAGGGTGCAAGTCAGGCTCGACGCCTTTCCATACAAAATAATCGTAATCGATCGGTGCGGGCAGGCCGGGCAGCAGTTCGAAACCCGCTGTGCCCGGCACACAATGGCTGACCCAGGTCAGGTCGGCATTGGCCAGTTGCAGCGGTTGCAGCATCTTGGCCCGATCAGCCACCACCCACACGGCATTGGCCGGGTGGGCGTCCTTGCTGCCCAGGCGCAGGTCGGCACGTTGGGCCATGGCGTTGAGGTCTTCAGCAATCTCGTTGCCCTCAGGCACCGGCAGTTCGTGTGGGGCGTTGGCGGTAAAGCCGTTTTGCGCGTCGACATCGAAGCTGGCGATCTTCATGGGGCACGTCCTCGCTGACAATTCGGCACAGTGTACCGAACTGCACTCAATGTGCGCAGCGGCTGGTATCACCTTGCGCTGCAGGTGCTGCCCGCCAGGCCGCCAGGACCGTTGCCAGCACGATCAACGCCGCGCCGGCGGCCATGCGCACGCTCGGCTGCTCGCCAAACAGCCACCAGGCGCCAAGGATGGCGTACACCGGCTCCAGCGCGATGATCATGCCCGCCGTGCGCGCCTCAAGGCCTTCCAGGCTCTTGACGAACAGGAACTGCGACAGCCCGGTGCAGAACACACCCAGCAACGCCAGGTTGACCCAGTCGCTGCCCGCCAGGCTGGTGCTGCCCAGCTGGGTAAAGGCAAACGGCCCCACCAGCATGGCCACCACCACGTTCTGCCAGAAAGCCACCTGCATCGCGTTCATGCTTGAAGCGCGGCGGCGGTTGGCCACGGTCAGCAGCGCGAAGGCCAGGCCGGATGCCAGGCCCCAGAGCAGGCCGATGGTGCCCTTGTCGAGCAAGTCGAAGGTCGGCACCACCAACACCAGGCCGGTGGTGACCATCATCAGCAACAGCGCCTGGGTGGCGCCGATGCGCTGGCCGAACACGCTACGCTCGATCAGCGCGATGAAGGCGGGGAAGCTGGCGAAACCTAGCGTTGCCACCGCCACACCGCCCACCTTCACCGCAATGAAAAAGGTCACCCAGTGCGCCGCCAGCAGAGCGCCGGTCAGGCCAAGGATGGGCAGGTTGCGCAGGGTCAGGGCGTCAAGCAGGCGCGTGCCCTTGAGCCCGGCAACAAAGCCCAGTGCAATAAAGGCGAAGGTGGCGCGGCCAAAGGTGATGATGCTGGCGTCGGCATCGATCAGGTGGCCAAGAATGCCCGTCAGGCCGAACAGCACAGCGGCCAGGTGGGCGACGAGCAGGGCGTTACGGTGGCCGGTGGCAGCACCGGCTACGGGCAGTGAGGTAGCGATCATGGCAGTTAAAGTCTTCACAATAGGCGCGCGCATGCACTCCCGGCTGCGCAACGCGGGTCTTCAATTCTGGGAGTTTTATCGTTATGAGCCCGGGCGAACTGCCCGGTGCAAAAAGGCGCCACAGCGTTGGAATTGTGAAGCGAGGCTGCTTACTCGCAAGTACGGCGCCTGCCAGCCCACGGCGCGGGGCTGGCAGGTGTGAGTATTATTTTTGTATACAGAGATACGAAGCCGATTGCGGGCGACGTGTGCTTGTCAGATCGCGACATCAGGGCTGCCTGCCAGCGCCGCGTCATTCGTCGCCGTAGTTCATGATCGACAGCAGGCGAATCGGCACCTGCACCAGTTGCTCTGGCCCATGGGGCGTTTCGCCGTCGAAGGTCAGGCTGTCGCCGGCATGCATGTGGTACAGCTGGTTGCCGTGGCGGTACACCAGTTCACCTTCGAGCAAATGCAGAAACTCCGTGCCCGGGTGGGCGAAGGTGGGGAATTCCTCGCTGGCGTCATCCATGCTCACCATGTACGCCTCGAAGTTCTTCTTCGGCCCCCTGGCGTGATTGAGCAAATGGTAGGTGTGGCCTTTCTCGGTGCCGCGGCGCACTACCTCCAGGCCTTCGCCGGCCTTCACCAGCAGCGCATTGCCATCAGGCTGGTCGTATTGGCTGAACAGTTTGGCCATGGGCATGCCCAGCACGTCGCACAGGCGGCTGAGGGTGTCGAGGCTGGTGGATACCTGCGCGTTTTCGATTTTGCTGAGCATGCCTTGGCTGATGCCGGCAATGCGTGCCACATCGGCCAGTTTCAGCGACTGGGCCTGCCGTTGGCGTTTGATCTGCAAGCCCAGGTACTGCTCCAGGCGAAGGCGTGGTTCGGTTTCGGTCGACATCCAGGATCCTGCACGGTTTCAGTTCAAGAATAAAGATTTCGCACTGGGAAAGTGCAATCAGCGGCTGCATGGGCCGCTGTTTTCCTCAGGTGAAAACAAGTTTCCCATATCTATAGAAGAAATGCCTGCGTCATGGCGGATGGCCTCATCGCGGCGGTCCGACGTCTCGGTAAATCCGCTCCTACGGGCCCTGTAGGAGCGGATTTATCCGCGATGAGGCAAACAACATTCCAAAGTTGGCAAGCCCATTGCATTCCTGATAGGAAAGTAAGTTTCTCATGCGGAATCATTGCCCCTTACCCAGGAGTGTCCAACCCATGTTGCCAGCAGAAACCCAGCGCACCCTCGACCAGCACGGTATCAAGTATGTGCTGGCGCAGTTCGTCGATATCCATGGCTCGGCGAAAACCAAGTCGGTGCCGGTCTCGGGCCTGAAGATGGTGGCCGAAGAGGGCGCCGGCTTTGCCGGGTTTGCCATCTGCGGCATGGGCATGGAGCCGCACGGCCCGGATTTCATGGCCCGTGGTGACTTGTCCACGCTGATACCGGTGCCGTGGCAACCGGGCTATGGCCGGGTAGTGTGCGTGGGCCATGTCAACGGTCAGCCCTGGCCGTATGACAGCCGCTACGTGTTGCAGCAGCAGGTGCAGCGCCTGGCCGACAAAGGCTGGACGCTCAATACCGGGCTGGAACCCGAGTTCAGCCTGTTCCGCCGCGACGAAGGCGGGAAGCTGCAACTGGTGGACGCCTCCGACAACCTCGACAAGCCGTGCTACGACTACAAGGGCCTGTCACGCTCGCGGCTGTTCCTGGAGCGCCTCACCGAAGCGTTGCAGCCGGTGGGCTTTGACATCTACCAGATCGACCACGAAGACGCCAACGGCCAGTTCGAGATCAACTACACCTACAGCGACGCCATGGAGTCGGCCGACCGCTTCACATTCTTCCGCATGGCCGCCGGTGAAATCGCCAATGACCTGGGCATGATCTGCTCGTTCATGCCCAAGCCCGACCCCAAGCGTGCCGGCAACGGCATGCACTTCCACCTGTCGCTGGCCAGCAGCACCAACAAGAACCTGTTCCACGACCCCGCCGACAGCAGCGGCATGGGCCTGTCGAAACTGGCCTATCACTTTGCCGCTGGCCTGTTGGCCCACGGCCCGGCGCTGTGTGCGTTCGCGGCGCCTACGGTCAACTCCTACAAGCGGCTGGTAGTGGGCCGCTCGTTGTCTGGCGCCACCTGGGCCCCGGCCTTCGTGGCCTACGGCGCCAACAACCGTTCGGCGATGGTGCGTATCCCGTATGGCCGCCTGGAGTTCCGCCTGCCCGACGCCGGCTGCAACCCGTACCTGGTAACGGCCGCGATCATTGCTGCCGGCCTCGACGGCATCGACCGGCAGCTGGAGCCGGGCGAGATGTGCAACGAAAACCTCTACAACCTGAGCCTGGAAGAGATCGCCGCCCGCGGCATCAAGACCTTGCCGCAATCGCTCAAGGAAGCCGCCGACGCCCTGGAGGCCGACCCGCTGTTCCGCGAGGTGCTCGGCGCCGAGATCGTCGATGAGTTCATCAAGCTCAAGCGCATGGAATGGGTGGAGTACTGCCGCCACGTCTCCGACTGGGAAATCCAGCGCTACACCGAATTTTTCTGATTGCCCCCAATCCCCTGGGCGGCCATCACCCATGCGGCTGCCCACTGCCTCGTAAGGAGCACAACCATGTGTGGAATCGTAGGTCTGTACCTGAAAAAACCGGAGCTGGAGGCCCAATTGGGCAAGCTCTTCGAACCCATGCTGCAGGCCATGACCGACCGCGGCCCCGACAGCGCGGGCTTCGCCATCTATGGCGATGAAGTGGCCGATGGCTGGGTCAAGCTGACCCTGCAGGCCAGCAACGTCGACTTCCCCTGGGCCGATTTGATGGGCCAACTTGAAGGCCGCCTGGGCTGCTCGCTGGACTGGTTCCAGAACGCCAGCGCCGCCGTGCTCAAAGTGCATACCACTGAAGCGCAGGCCCGTGCGGCGCTGGCTGAACTGGCGCCGCAAGTGCGCATCATGAGCGCCGGGCAAAGCATCGAAATCCTCAAGGGCATGGGCTTGCCCGAAGAAATCTCCAGCCGTTTCGGCCTGGCTGGCATGAAGGGCAGCCACATCATCGGCCACACCCGCATGGCCACCGAAAGCGCCGTGACCATGGAAGGCAGCCACCCGTTTTCCACCGGCGCCGACCTGTGCCTGGTACACAACGGTTCGTTGTCCAACCACTTCCGCCTGCGCCAGGAACTCAAGCGCGAAGGCATCACGTTCGAAACCGATAACGACACCGAAGTGGCCGCCGGCTACCTGACCTGGCGCTTGCAGCAGGGCGACAGCCTGGCTCAGGCCCTGGACGGTGCGCTGGAAGACCTGGACGGCTTCTTCACCTTCGCCATCGGCACCCGCAACGGCTTTGCCGTGATCCGCGACCCGATTGCCTGCAAACCGGCCGTGCTGGCCGAAACCGATGACTACGTGGCCATGGCCTCCGAGTACCAGGCCCTGGCCAGCCTGCCGGGCATCGACAAGGCCAAGGTCTGGGAACCGGCGCCGGCCACCTTGTACGTCTGGGAGCGCGAAAGCGCCTGACCTGCCACCGAACCACGGGAGACCTTCATGAAAACGATCGACCTTTCCAGCGCCTCGGTGCGCGAACTCAACCAGGCCCTGCACGGCGACCTGCAGGACCGCGAATGGCAGGTCAGCCACCCGGGCGGAAAACACAACCTGGCCGTGGGCATCAACCAGGCCGTGTCGGTGGATATCGACGGCCACGCTGGCTACTACTGCGCCGGCATGAACCAGCAGGCCACCATCACCGTGCACGGCAACGTCGGCGTGGGCGTGGCCGAGAACATGATGTCCGGCACTGTACGGGTCAAGGGCAGCGCTTCCCAGGCTGCCGGCGCCACCGCCCATGGCGGCTTGCTGGTGATCGAAGGCGACGCCGGTGCCCGTTGCGGTATTTCCATGAAAGGCGTGGACATCGTGGTGGGCGGCAGCATCGGCCACATGAGCTGCTTCATGGGCCAGGCCGGGCGCCTGGTGGTGTGTGGCGATGCCGGTGATGCGCTGGGCGATTCGCTGTACGAGGTGCGCATTTACGTCAAAGGCGCGGTGCAGTCGCTGGGTTCGGACTGCATCGAAAAAGAAATGCGCGCCGAGCACCTGCAAGAGCTGCAGGAGCTGCTGAACAAAGCCGGCCTGGACCACAAGGCCGCCGATTTCAAACGCTACGGCTCGGCCCGCCAGCTGTACAACTTCAAAGTCGACAACGCCAGCGCGTACTGATTCAGGAGCACACCCATGAGCGAGCAAAACACCCCGGTACTGCGTGAGTCGGCCACCTTCGATCGCCTGACCATCCAGGAAATCCAGCGTGCCGCCGAAACCGGCATCTACGACATCCGCGGCGGCGGCACCAAACGCCGCGTGCCGCACTTCGACGACCTGCTGTTGCTGGGCGCCAGCGTGTCGCGCTACCCGCTGGAAGGCTACCGCGAAAAGTGCGGTACCGATGTAGTGCTGGGCACACGCTTCGCCAAGAAGCCGATCCACCTGAAAATCCCCGTGACCATCGCCGGCATGAGCTTTGGCGCGCTGTCGGCCAACGCCAAGGAGGCCTTGGGCCGTGGTGCGACCATTGCTGGCACCAGCACCACCACCGGTGATGGCGGCATGACCCCGGAAGAGCGCGGCCAGTCGCAACACCTGGTGTACCAGTACCTGCCGTCGCGCTACGGCATGAACCCCGATGACCTGCGCAAGGCCGACGCCATCGAGATCGTGCTGGGGCAGGGCGCCAAACCGGGTGGCGGCGGCATGTTGCTGGGCATGAAGGTCACCGAGCGGGTGGCTGGCATGCGTACCTTGCCGATTGGCGTGGACCAGCGCTCAGCCTGTCGCCACCCCGACTGGACCGGCCCGGACGACCTGGCCATCAAGATTGCCGAATTGCGCGAGATCACCGACTGGGAAAAACCCATCTACGTGAAAATCGGCGCCAGCCGCCCGTACTACGACGTCAAGCTGGCGGTGAAGGCCGGCGCCGATGTCATCGTGCTCGACGGCATGCAAGGCGGTACCGCCGCCACCCAGGAAGTGTTCATCGAGCACGTGGGCATCCCCATCCTGCCGGCCATCCCCCAGGCGGTGCAGGCGCTGCAGGAGATGGGCATGCACCGCAAGGTGCAGTTGATCGTCTCGGGCGGCATCCGCAACGGCGCTGACGTGGCCAAGGCCATGGCCTTGGGCGCTGACGCGGTGGCCATCGGCACGGCAGCGTTGATCGCGCTGGGCGACAACCACCCGCGTTTGGACAGCGAGCTGAAGAAGATCGGTTCGGCGGCGGGCTTTTATGACGACTGGCAGAACGGCCGCGATCCGGCGGGCATCACCACGCAAGACCCGGAGCTGGCCAAACGCCTGAACCCGGAAGAGGCGGGGCGCCGGTTGGCCAACTACCTGCGCGTACTGGTGCTGGAGGCACAGACCATGGCGCGGGCGTGTGGCAAATCGCACCTGCATAACCTCGACCCGGAGGACTTGGTGGCCTTGACCGTCGAGGCTGCGGCCATGGCCCGCGTGCCGTTGGCGGGCACGGCGTGGGTGCCGGGGCAGGCGCAGTACTGATTCACCAACCGGGGCCGCATTGCGGCCCCCTTCATTTGCACAGGAGTGACCCCATGAAGCACCTCACCCTCGCTGTAATGATGTTGACCCTGGCCACCCAGGCCCACGCCGCCGAACCCGTACTGGACACCGGCAACACCGCCTGGATGATCTGCGCCGCGATGTTCGTGCTGATGATGTGCATCCCGGGCCTGGCGCTGTTTTATGGCGGCATGGTGCGGGTCAAGAATTTCCTGTCGGTGTTCACCCAACTGTTCGCCGTGGCCGGGGTGATCGGTATTCTCTGGGTGCTGTTCGGCTACAGCCTGGTGGTCGATACCTCCGGCATGGTCGAAGGGCAAGTTACGTTGAACAGCTTCATCGGCGGGCTGGACAAGGCGCTGATGCTGAACATCGGCCATGACAGCCTGGTGGGCACCATCCCGGAGGGGGTGTTTGCGGTGTTCCAGCTGACCTTTGCCATCATCACCCCGGCACTGATTGCCGGTGGCTTTGCCGAACGCATGAAATTCAGCGCCTCTTTACTGTTCATGGCGGCCTGGTTCGTGCTGGTGTATGCGCCGATTGCCCATATGGTGTGGGGCGGGCCGGGCGCATTGATGGTCAATTGGGGTGTGCTGGACTTTGCCGGTGGCACGGCGGTGCACATCAACTCCGGCGTGGCGGCGTTGGCAGCGGCGTTGATGCTGGGCCGGCGCAAGGGCTACCCGCAGGTGGCCATGCCACCGCACAACCTGGGCTTCACCCTGGTGGGGGCCGGGTTGCTGTGGGTGGGCTGGTTTGGTTTCAACGTAGGGTCCGGCCTTGCCGCCAACGAAGGGGCAGGGGTGGTGATGCTGGCGACCATGGTGGCTGCTTGCGCCGGGATCGTTGGCTGGTTGCTGACTGAAAAGGTCATGCATGGCCGGCCCACTGCGCTGGGGGCCGCTTCAGGTGCCTTGGCAGGGTTGGTGGGCATCACGCCCGCATGCGCCTACGTCGGGCCTTTGGGTGCACTGGTGATCGGTTTGGTGACTGGCGCCATCTGCTTCTTTGCCGTTACCCGGATGAAGCAGGCGCTGGGGTATGACGACAGCCTGGATGTGTTTGGCTTGCATGGTGTGGGCGGGATGGTCGGTGCGGTGCTGACCGGGGTGTTTGCCGCGCCTGCACTGGGCGGGTATGTGGAAGGGGTGTCGCCGTTGGGGCAGGCGTTGGTGCAGTTGAAGGGGGTGGCGTTTACCTTCGTCTACTGCTTTGTGGTGAGTTGGGCAATTTTGGGGGCGATCAAGCTGGGGATCGGCTTAAGGGCCAGCCGCGAAGAAGAAGAGCAGGGGCTGGATCTGGCGGAGCATAACGAGCGGGCTTACAACCTTTAAGATATGGGGTGCCCCATCGCGGATAAATCCGCTCCTACAGGGGAATGCGTGTAGGAGCGGATTCATCCGCGAGAGGCCGGCCCTGCTTAAGCTGCTGCCGCCAGCTTGGCACTCACCTGCCGACGACGATAAGCACTGTCACGCGAAGCCAGCCACCAATACAGCGGCGAAGTAATCACCAGCCCCACCAGCCACGACAGGTCGGCGCCATTGATATGCTCGGAAATCGGCCCCACGTACAGCGGCGTATTCATGAACGGAATCTGCACCACGATGCCCACGGCATAGGCAATCAACGCCTGCGGGTTGTAACGCCCGTAGATACCGCCATCAACCTTGAAAATCGACTGGATGTCGTAGTCACCCTTGTGGATGACGTAGAAGTCGATCAGGTTGATCGCCGTCCACGGCACCAGCACCACCAGCAGCACCAGCACCATGTCGACGAAGTGGCCGATGAAGTCCGCCGAGGCAAACACCGCCACCACGCAGCAGGCGGCCAGCACGATCAGCGACAGCACGGCGCGGCTCTTGGCGGTCGGGATCCAGCGGTAGGCGAAGGTTTGAATCAAGGTGATGATCGACAGCACCGCGCCATACAGGTTGAGGGCGTTGTGGCTGATCACGCTGAGCAGGAACAGCACCAGCATGAGCGGGCCGAGGGTGCCGGTGGCCAGTTTGACTGCGTCCATGGTGTCCATGCCGGCCGGGATCGCCAGCACCGCCACGGCGCCGAAAATGAACGACAGGCTCGAACCCAGAGCCGAACCCAGGTAGGTGGTCCAGAAGGTTGAAGACACCTTCACATCCGCCGGCAGGTAACGCGAATAATCCGATACATACGGGGCGAAAGCGATCTGCCACAGCGCCGCCAGCGACACGGTGGCCAACCAGCCGGCCAGGTTGAAGCCGCCGCGGGTCAGGAAGTCGTCACTTTGCACGTGGGTGAAGATGTAACCAAAGCCGACCACGATGCCGATGCCCAGCACCCAGGTGCCGATGCGGTTGAGCACATGGATGAAGCGGTAGCCGATGATGCCGATGATGCCCGAGCCCAGTGCACCGATGACGATGCCTACCGGTACCGGCACGCTATCGACCACGCCATGCAATGACTTGCCGGCCAGCACGATGTTGGAGGCAAAGAAGCCGATGTACATCACCCCGGCAATCACCACCACCAGCAACGCCCCTAGCGAGCCGAACTGCGCCCGGCTCTGGATCATCTGCGGAATGCCCATTTGCGGGCCCTGGGCCGAGTGCAGCGCCATCAGCACCCCACCAACCAGATGGCCAACCAGAATGGCTACGATGCCCCACACCAGGTTCAGGTGAAACAACTGCACGCCCAGGGCGCCGGTGACGATGGGTAACGGCGCGATGTTGCCGCCGAACCACAGTGTAAAAAGATCCCTTACCTTTCCATGGCGGTCTTGCGGGGGCACATAGCCGATCGTGTGTTTTTCTATCAGGGGTGCCGAGTTGGCTGCACTGGTCATGACTGACTCCAAGGCAAGGTTGGGCATCGTGTGCTGCCCGGGTACGTGCCGGCGAAGGGCGACGCGTTCTTGTTGGAGCGATGATGCGGGGAGAGGGGGATAGGAGAAATTAGTAAATATGTGCCCATAAACCTTAAAAAACCTAAGGCTGACAAAAGGTTAAGGGGCGAGTGGTAGCAAGAGGCGGGCCAGCGGGCTGGAGGGGCCGGGTTAGAAGCGTTTGGCGATACTGCGGGCCCTGGGCAGGCCCTGATGTGGTGCGTGATGCAAGGTTGTGGTGCGGATGATTGGGTTGCCTGTGCCGGCCTCTCGCGGATGAATCCGCTCCTACAAAAGCGACACCGCCCCCTGTAGGAGCGGATTTATCCGCGAGAGGCCCGCACAGGCTTTCTCAGGCCTGCCCTTCCAGAATCTTCACCACCTTCTCCCGCAGCTTGTCGATACTGAACGGCTTGCCGATCATGTGCATGCCCTCAGGCACCTGAAGACTTTCCGCATAGCCACTGGCAAACAGCACCGGCAACAGCGGCCGCAGCCCACGGGCCTTGGCGGCCAGTTCCTCGCCGCGCATGTCCGGCAGGCCCACGTCGGTCATCAGCAGGTTCAGCGGTTGTGACGGGTCTTCCAGCACCTGCAAGGCCGCCCGCGCGTCCGCCGCTTCGATGACCGCATACCCCAGCTCCTCGAGCACCTCGACGATCAGCATACGGACAATGTCGTCGTCTTCGACTACCAGAAGGTGCATGGTTGGTTTCCTGTTGAAAATGGCATGTCCTTACTCTGTGCGCGCGGCAAGGACAGAAGTTCCCGAGGATACCGGCGTTGGTACATCGAGGGAACGATTCCTACACACAACCTTCAAATACTGGCTAAATGCCCTGCCGAAGCCGCAAAAGCTGGTTAGACTCGCTGAGTAACCGGTGAGCGCAGCGGCAGGCGGGTACAGGCGCATGCCGCCACACTATTCAATGGACTTTTACGCGCGGGCGTTTTCAGATGATTCAAGCAGCCTCGATGGACCAGCAAAGCTTTCGCAAGCTGTTGAGCCGCAACGTCGGCCTGCCCTTGGGCGTGGGCTTGCTGGGTGCCGTGGCCTTTGTAGCGGTGATCAATTACCTGTTGTCGGCCATGCAGTGGGTCGAGCACACCGACAGGGTCATCGGCAATGCCAACGAAACGGTCAAGCTGTCGATCGACATGGAAACCGGCATGCGCGGCTTCCTGATTACCGGCGACGAGCGCTTCCTTGACCCCTACGAGGTGGCCAAGCCGAAAATCTTCAGCAGCCTGCAAAGCCTGCGCGGCATGGTCGAGGATAACCCGCAGCAGGTCGACCGCATTGACCGGCTGATTGCCCTGCAGAAGGCCTGGAATGATTTCGGCAGCGAGATGATTACCCAGCGCCGCCAGAACGGTGATTACAAGGCCTCGATCGGCAATGGCCGCGGTAAACGCATTACCGATGAAATCCGCAAGGAATTCGACGGGCTGATCGGTACCGAACAGCAGTTGCGCATGGCCCGCAACGAGAAGGTCAGCACCGTGACGGTCACGGCCATCACGGCGTTCGTGCTGTTTATTGTCAGCCTGAGTGCCTTGTTGGCCTACCTGGGCCGCCGTGATCTGCTTACGTTGTCGGGCAACTACGATGACAACCTCAAGGCCCAGCAGCGCTCGGCCGAACGGCTGGAGCACCAGGCCTGGCTGCGCAACGGGCAGACTCAACTGGCTGAGCAGGTGCTGGGCCAGCTGACCTTGCCGATGCTGGGTGACAATATTCTGCGTTTCTTTGCCGGGTACCTGGGCAGCGTGGTCGGTGCCCTGTATGTGCGCGATGACCATGGCCGCCTGGTGCGCGTTGCCACCTACGGGCTGGACGCCGAAGAACAGGCGCGTGAGCAGGTGCTTGCCAGCCACGACGGCCTGTTGGCCCAGGCCGTGCGTGAACGTCGCCTGTTGCGCCTTGAAGACTTGCCGCAGGATTACTATCACCTCAGCTCCGGTATAGGCAGCGGCCTGCCGCACAGCGCCTTGCTGATGCCGGCCATCAATGATGACGGCCAGGTCAACGGCGTCATCGAACTGGGCTTTTTGCGCCCGCTGCAGGTGCGTGACGATGAATTGATGGAGCGGGTGGGCGGCAACCTGGGCATTTCCATCGAAAGCGCCCGTTACCGCCAACGCCTGCAGGAGGTGCTGGCCGAAACCCAGCAGCTCAACGAAGAGCTACAGGTGCAGCAGGAAGAGCTCAAGACCGCCAACGAAGAGCTCGAAGAACAGTCACGCGTGCTCAAGGAATCCCAGGCCCACCTGGAAACCCAGCAGGCCGAACTCGAGCAGACCAACGAACAGCTTTCCGAGCGCACCGAGGCCCTGGACCGCAAGAACGACGAACTCAGCCAGGCCCAGGAAGAACTCCAGGCCCGCGCCGACGACCTGCAGCGTTCGAGCAAATACAAGTCCGAGTTCCTCGCCAACATGTCCCACGAGTTGCGCACGCCGCTCAACAGCTCGCTGATTCTGGCCAAGCTGCTGGCCGAGAACGGCGAGGGCAACCTCAGTGGCGAGCAGGTCAAGTTCGCCGAGTCGATCTATTCGGCCGGCAACGACCTGCTCAACCTGATCAACGACATCCTCGACATCGCCAAGGTCGAGGCCGGCAAGCTGGAAGTGCGCCCCGAAACGACCCAGCTGGAGCGCCTGGTAGAAGGCCTGCGCGGCATGTTCCTGCCGCTGGCCGAGCACAAGGGCCTGGTGTTCAACGTCAGCGTCGAGCCGCAGGTGCCCGCGACCCTGTTCACCGACCGCCAGCGCCTGGAACAGATCCTCAAGAACCTGTTGTCCAACGCCATCAAGTTCACCGAGCGCGGCGAGGTCAGCCTGAGCATCGGCCACCAGCCCGGCAGCGGCCTGATCTTCTCGGTACGCGACAGCGGCATCGGCATCGCCGCCGACCAGCAACAAGCCATCTTCGGCGCCTTCCACCAGGTGGATGGCACCAGCAACCGCCGCTACGGTGGCACCGGGCTGGGCCTGTCGATTTCCCGCGACCTGGCGCACCTGCTGGGCGGGCAGATCAGCGTCGACAGCAGCCCAGGCAAGGGCAGCGTGTTCAGCCTGACCTTGCCGGAGCGCTATGAAGCCGAGGGCCAGGAAGTCGAGGCCCTGAGCCTGCGCCCGGCAGTTGACAGCCTGCCGCCCGCGCCGCAGGTGGCAGCACCGGCAGCGCCGAAACGCCCGGCACCTTCGTTTGCGGACGACCGCGACCGCGCACCGTTCGGCAACCGCTGCATTCTGGTGATCGAAGACGAGCCGAACTTCGCCCGTATCCTGTTCGACCTGGCCCACGAGTTGGGTTACAGCTGCCTGGTGGCCCAAGGCGCGGACGAAGGCTTCGAGCTGGCCATCGACTATGTACCCGACGCCATCCTGCTGGACATGCGCCTGCCCGACCATTCCGGCCTTACCGTGCTGCAGCGCCTGAAGGAACAGGCTTCCACCCGCCATATCCCGGTGCACATCATTTCGGTGGAAGACCGTGTCGAGGCCGCCATGCACATGGGCGCGGTGGGGTATGCCGTCAAGCCCACCAGCCGCGAAGAACTCAAGGAAGTGTTTGCCCGCCTGGAAGCCAAGCTCACCCAGAAGCTCAAGCATATCCTGCTGGTGGAGGACGACGACCTGCAGCGCGACAGCATTGCCCGCCTGATCGGCGACGATGATGTCGAAATCACCGCCGTTGCCATGGCTCAGGATGCGCTGGCACTGTTGCGCGAGAACATCTACGACTGCATGATCATCGACCTCAAGCTGCCCGACATGCTCGGCAATGAATTGCTCAAGCGCATGACGGCCGAGGACATCCGTTCGTTCCCGCCGGTGATCGTGTACACCGGGCGCAACCTGACCCGCGAAGAAGAGACCGACCTGCTCAAGTATTCGCGCTCGATCATCATCAAAGGCGCACGCTCGCCGGAACGCTTGCTCGATGAAGTGACATTGTTCCTGCACAAAGTCGAATCGCAGTTGTCCCATGAACGTCAGCGCATGCTCAAGACCGCCCGCAGCCGCGACAAAGTGTTCGAAGGCCGCAAAGTGCTGCTGGTGGATGACGATGTGCGTAACATCTTTGCCCTGACCAGTGCGCTGGAGCACAAGGGCGCCATCGTCGAAATCGGCCGTAACGGGCGCGAAGCCATCGAGCGCCTTGAGCAGAACGACGACATCGACCTGGTGCTGATGGACGTGATGATGCCCGAGATGGACGGCTTCGAAGCCACGCGGCTGATCCGCCAACAGGCACGCTGGCGCAAGCTGCCGATCATCGCCGTGACCGCCAAGGCCATGAAAGACGACCAGCAGCGTTGCCTGCAGGCCGGCGCCAATGATTACCTGGCCAAACCGATCGACCTGGACCGCCTGTTCTCGTTGATCCGTGTGTGGCTGCCGCAA
Organism: Pseudomonas sp. PSKL.D1; assembly: GCF_028898945.1. Lineage (NCBI taxonomy): Bacteria > Pseudomonadati > Pseudomonadota > Gammaproteobacteria > Pseudomonadales > Pseudomonadaceae > Pseudomonas > Pseudomonas sp. PSKL.D1. Next base: position 3,104,384 of record NZ_CP118607.1, on the reverse strand, counting down.
CTGGAGCGAATTTGACTAGCGAACGCAACACCGACATCGAGATCCGGCTGCTGATCGAGGCGATCTACCTCAAGTACAGTTATGATTTTCGCAATTATTCCGGCGCTTCGATCAAGCGCCGGATCCTGCATGCGCTGCGCCAGTTCGATTGCCTGACCGTGTCTGCCCTGCAGGAGCGGGTGCTGCACGACCCGGGCATGTTCATGCAGTTGTTGCAGTTTCTGACGATTCCGGTCAGCGAGATGTTCCGCGACCCCAGCCACTTCCTGGCCTTGCGCCAGGAGGTGGTGCCGTTACTGCGCACCTGGCCTTCGATCAAGATCTGGATCGCCGGGTGCAGTACCGGGGAAGAGGTGTACTCGATGGCCATCCTGTTGCGCGAGGAGGGTTTGCTGGAACGCACCATCATCTACGCCACCGACATCAACCCCCATTCGCTGGACAAGGCCAAGCAGGGCATCTATTCGATGCAGAGCATGCGCGAGTATGAAGAAAACTACCGCAAGGCCGGCGGGCGCCGGGATTTTGCCGAGTACTACACCGCGGCCTACGGCAACGCCATCATGGACAGCAGCCTGCGTGACAACGTGACCTTCGCCGACCACAGCCTGGCCACCGACAGCGTGTTCTCCGAAACCCAGCTGGTGTCGTGCCGCAATGTACTGATCTACTTCAACAAGGATTTGCAGGACCGTGCCCTGGGGCTGTTCCATGAGTCGCTGTGCCATCGCGGCTTCCTGGTGCTGGGGAGCAAGGAATCCGTTGATTTCTCGGCCTACAGCGAACGTTTCGAGCCGCTGGTGAAGCCCGAACGGATCTACCGCAAGTCATGAACGGCGTGCAGGCAGTGGTGATCGGCGCCTCGGCAGGCGGCGTGCAGGCGCTGTTTCAGGTGCTGGGCGGCCTGCGGCCGGGTTTTACCACGCCGGTGCTGTGTGTGCTGCACCTGCCCGACGACCGCCACAGCCAGCTGGCCGAAGTGCTGCAGCGCAGGCTGCACCGGCCGGTGCGCGAGGCGCGCGACAAGGAAGCCATCGCCCCGGGGCAGATCTACGTGGCCGGGCCGGGCTACCACCTGTCGGTGGAGCGTGATTTGTGCCTGTCGCTGAGCCAGGAACCGCCCGTGCATTTTTCCCGGCCGGCCATCGACTTTCTGTTTACCTCGGCAGCCGACGCCTATGGCGCCGGCCTGCTCGGCATTTTGCTCACCGGCGCCAACGAAGATGGTGCCCAGGGCCTTGCCTACATCAAGAGCAGCGGCGGCCGGACCGTGGTCCAGGACCCCCGCGACGCACAGGTGGCGCTGATGCCGGAGGCCGCACTGGCCCTGCATCAGCCCGACCATATACTTTCTCTGAGTGGTATCGAGCAATTGCTCGCCAACCTGGAACCCAGCGCATGCTTAGCCACACCACCGCCAAACTGCTGATCGTCGACGACCTGCCGGAAAACCTGCTGGCCCTCGACGCGCTGATCAAAGGCGATGACCGCGAGGTGCATCAGGCGCAGTCTGCCGAAGCGGCCCTGTCGCTGTTGCTTGAGCACGAGTTCGCCCTGGCCATCCTCGATGTACAGATGCCCGGCATGAACGGCTTCGAGCTGGCCGAAATGATGCGCGGCACGGAAAAGACCCGCAACATTCCCATTGTTTTCGTGACCGCTGCCGGGCGCGAAATGAACTATGCCTTCAAGGGCTACGAAAGCGGTGCGGTGGACTTTCTGCACAAGCCGCTCGACACCTTGGCGGTGAAAAGCAAGGTGTCGGTGTTCGTTGACCTGTACCGCCAGCGCAAGGTGCTTGAACGCAGCCGTCAGGAACAGGAAGCCCTGGTCGCACAGCTGCAGGTGGCGCGGGGGGAACTGGAGCGAGCGGTGCGCATGCGGGACGATTTCATGTCGATCGTTTCCCACGAGGTGCGCACGCCGCTCAATGGCCTGATTCTGGAAACCCAGCTGCGCAAGATGCACCTGGCGCGTGGCAACTTCGACGCTTTCAGCGCCGAGAAGCTGCAGGCCATGGTCGAGCGTGACGAACGGCAGATCAACAGCCTGATCCGCTTGATCGAGGACATGCTCGACGTGTCGCGCATTCGCACCGGCAAACTGTCGTTGCGGCCTCGGCAGTTCGACCTGGGCCAGCTGGTACGCGGCCTGGTGGAAAATTTCGCCGCCCAGGCCGCGGCGCTGGAAACCCACATCGACTTGCAGCGTTGCGAGGTGCTGGCGGGTGAGTGGGATGAGTTTCGGATTGAACAAGTGGTGGCCAACCTGTTGTCTAACGCGTTGCGCTATGGCGAGCGCAAGCCGGTGCTGGTGCGCGTGTTCGAACAGGCCGGTATGGCGTGGGTGCAGGTGCAGGACCATGGCATTGGCATCAACGCGGCCAATCAGCAACGGATTTTCCAGCAGTTCGAGCGCGTGGCCACGCAACAGGCCAGCGGCGGGCTGGGGCTGGGGTTGTACATTTCCGAGCAGATCGTGCACGCACACGGCGGGCGAATCGTGGTTGACAGTGAAGAAGGCAAAGGCGCCACCTTCAGCCTGCAATTGCCGCTGGCGGGTGCGACAGAACAAAACGACCAGGCGCGGGCAACCTCTGCGTAAGCCTGGGGTCAGATGGCCAACTGTATGAATTTCAAGGCGTTGTCATGAGTGAAGATGCACAAGATGTGGTTTTGGTCGTCGAGGATGAACCGGCGATTCGCATGATCCTGCGCGATTACCTGGCGGGTGAGGGGTATCACGTGCTGGTAGCCGAAGATGGCGAGCAGGCGTTCGCCATTTTGGCCAGCAAGCCGCACCTGGACCTGATGGTGACTGATTTTCGCTTGCCCGGCGGTATCTCCGGGGTTGAGATTGCCGAGCCAGCGGTGAAACTGCGGCCGGATTTGAAGGTGATTTTCATCAGCGGCTACCCGGCGGAGATTCTGGAGTCCGGCAGCCCGATCGCGCGCAAGGCGCCGATTCTGGCCAAGCCGTTTGATCTGGATACCCTGCACGAGCAGATCCAGATCCTGTTGCGTTAGGGGCGGGTTGTACATTCTGTTTGACCACGCTCCCGGTGTAGGAGCGGTTTTAACCGCGATGGGCCGCAGAGCGGCCCCAACTAGCTTGGTTGCGAAGCTTGGTTGCGAACCTGAAAACCCTTGGGCCGCTTCGCGCCCCATCGCGGCTGAAGCCGCTCCTACAGGGCGCGCGGGCTACCCCAGCGTCCGCTCTATCCCGCCTACCAGCAAACCTTCCATCAACCCCAGCCCCTGATCCTCAGGTAGCCCGCCGAGCATCCCCGGCAACTGGTTCATCAGCGTTGCCAGTACATGCGCCGTGGCCACCAACACGTCACCCTGCAGCCGCGCCTTCGGCGCAATCAGCCGCAGCAACCCGGCCTCGTAACCCGATCGCAGCATCACCAGCCGTGCCTGTTGATCAGCGTTCAAACAGCAGAAATCCCGCTCCGCCAGGCGAAACTGCAGAGGCCGCTCGGCATGCAACTGCCAATGCGCGGCAATCAGGCACTTCAACGCCGAGCCGCCGCGCGCCATGGCCCGGCGCCCTTGCTCCAGTGTTGCCTGCAACTCTTCGTACAATTCCTCGATCAGGTCGTACAACAAGTCCTGCTTGCTGGGGAAATGGTGATACAGCGACCCGGCCGTCAACCCCACATGCGCCGCCAGCTCGCGCATGCTTACCTGGCCAAAGCCCTTTTCGGCGAACAGCGCCATGGCCCGGTCACGTCGCTCTTCGAAATTGGCACAACGCATCGCGGCATTGATCGGGGGCATGGCACCTGGTCCTTAATAGGTGAAGAAACCACGGCCACTCTTGCGCCCCAGCCAGCCGGCCGCGACCATTTCCTTGAGCAGCGGGGCAGGGCGGTACTTGCTGTCATTGAAGCCGTCATGGAAGGCTTCCATGATTGCCAGCAGCGTATCCAGGCCAATCAGGTCGGCCAGGGCAAGCGGGCCGATTGGCTGGTTGCAGCCCAGGCGCATGCCGGTGTCGATGTCCTCGGCACTGGCCAGGCCTTCCTGGCGCACGAAAATTGCCTCGTTGATCATGGGCACCAGAATGCGGTTGACCACGAAGCCCGGGCGGTTGCCGGCGGTGATGGGCGTCTTGCCGAGCTTTTCGGTCACCACCAGGGCCTGGGCATACGTGCTGTCGCTGGTCTGCAGGCCACGGATGATCTCCACCAGCGCCATCATCGGCACCGGGTTGAAGAAGTGCACGCCAATGAACCGGTCGGGGTGTTCGATGCTGGCGGCCAGCTGGGTAACCGACAGTGACGAGGTGTTGGTGGCGATCAGGCAGTCGGCGGCCACGTTGGCGGCCACTTGCTGCAGGATGCGCTGCTTGAGCTGCAGGTTCTCGGTGGCCGCCTCGATCACCAGCTGCGCGCCACCGAGTTGCGCGTAGTCGGTGCTGGTACGAATGCGTGTTCTGGCTGCCGAGGCGCGTTCGGCGTCGAGGGTGCCCTTGGAGACCTGGCGTTCAAGGTTCTTGCCCAAGGTGGCCACACCGCGCTCCAGCGCGGCGTCGGACACATCCACCAGCAGCACCTGATAACCAGCAACGGCACACACCTGGGCGATACCATTGCCCATGGTGCCCGCGCCGATCACGGCAATCTGTTCAATCGTCATGGCAAAACTCCCTTAAACGCGCTCGAAGACCACGGCAATGCCCTGGCCACCGCCAATGCACATGGTGGCCAGCGCGTAGCGGCCCTGGGTGCGCTGCAGTTCGTGGATGGCCTTGGTGGCGATGATCGCGCCGGTGGCGCCCACCGGGTGGCCCAGGGAGATGCCCGAACCGTTGGGGTTGACCTTTTCCGGGTCGAAATCCAGCGCACGGGCCACGGCGCAGGCCTGGGCAGCGAAGGCTTCGTTGGACTCGATAACGTCCAGATCGCTCACCTTCAAACCGGCCTTTGCCAACACTTTCTGGGTGGCCGGGATCGGGCCCAGGCCCATCAGCTCCGGCTCGACCCCAGCGTGGGTGTAGGCTACCAGCCGCGCAAGGGGCTTCAGGCCCAGGCGGCGCACAGCATCGCCGGTGGCCAGCACCAGGCCGGCGGCACCGTCGTTGATGCCGCTGGCGTTGCCAGCAGTCACCGTGCCGTCTTTTTTGAACACGGTTTTCATGCCTGCCAGTTGTTCGGCGGTGACATCGCCGCGCACGTGCTCATCGACGCTGAACTGCACGCTGCCTTTACGGGTTTTGAGCTCCAGCGGCACGATCTGGCTGGCGAAGCGGCCTTCGGCCAAAGCACGGGCCGCGCGGCGCTGGCTGGTCAGTGCCAGTTCGTCCTGCATCTCACGGGTGATGCCGTGTTTGGCGGCCACATTCTCGGCAGTGATGCCCATGTGGAAGTGCTCGAACGGGTCCTGCAGCACGCCCACGGTGTAGTCGATGCCCTGCAGGTCACCCATGCGCGCGCCCCAACGGGCTTGCGGCAGCAGGTATGGGCCTCGGCTCATGGATTCGGCGCCCGCCGCCACGGCCACCTCGGCATCACCGAGCAGCAGGCACTGGGTGGCCGACACGATGGCCTGCAGCCCCGAGCCGCACAGGCGGTTGACGTTGAACGCCGGGGTTTCCTTGGGGATGCCGGCGTTCATGGCCGCCACCCGCGCCAGGTAAGCGTCGCGGGGTTCGGTGGGGATAACGGTGCCCATCACCATATGGCCAATCTGGTCGGTGGCCACGCCCGAGCGCTCGATGGCGGCGCGGGTCACGGCGGTGGCGAGGTCGGCCAGCGGCAAGTCCTTCAGGGCACCCCCAAAACTGCCGATGGCGGACCGTACGGCACTGACGACGTAGATTTCTGCGCTGCTCATATGAAGCTCCGTTTGCGAAGGGCGTGGCGGGCGCGGGCCAGGCTCTGCGAGAATGGCCGGCGGCCCCGCGATGGGTCTGAGTCTAGGCAAAGGCCGTGCTTGAGCCTATGTCGGATGTGTTCAGTCAACCTGGCATTTTTTGCCACTCAGCATAGACAGCGAATTTTTGCCATGCGCGAGAGCGATTCGGTCGCGGTGTACTTCCTCAATGCCATGTTGCACGCCTTGCGTGATCAGCCCGATGTACGTGAGGCCCGGTTGCGTGCGGTGGGCATTGACCCGGCCTTGCTTGGGCAGGCCCATGCCCGTGTGCCGGCCAAGGCATTTGCTCGGTTGTGGCTGGAGCTGATTGAGCTGCTGGATGACGAATTTTTCCACCTCGACAGCCACGGCATGCCGCTGGGCAGCTTTGCCTTGATCTGCCGTGGGCTGATTCAGGAGCCCACGCTGGAAAAGGCCCTGCGCCAGTGCATGGGCAATTTTGGCCTGTTTCTGCGGGATGTGCGTGGCAGCCTGGCGGTGCGCTCGGGGCGTGCGGTGATCAGTGTGCAGTCGGGCATTACCGACCCTTTGACCCGCGTGTATGCCGAAGAAACCTATCTGGTGTTGGTGATTGGCCTGCTGTGCTGGCTGGCCGGGCGGCGAATTGCCATAGACCGTACCGAGCTTGCGCTTGCACGCCCAGCACAAGAAGACGACCTGTTGCTCTGGGGGCCGGACTTGCGCCTGGGCAGTGGGCGTACCGAGGTCGAATTCGACAGTGCCTACCTGCGCCTGCCGGTGGTGCAAGACCTTGCCGGGCTTAAAACCTTCCTGCGCAGCGCACCCCAAGGGCTGGTGATCCGTTTTCGCAATCAGAACGGCCTGGTGGCCGAGGTGTACCGGCACTTGCGTGCGCGGCGGTATGGGCAGTGGCCGACGCTGGAGGCGTTGGCCAGGCAGCAGGGCATCAGTGCCAGTACGTTTCGTCGCCAACTGGAGCGCGAAGGGCGCTCGTATCAGCAGATCAAGGACGAGGTGCGCCGGGCGATGGCGTTCGAGCGCTTGCGCGAGGGGGTGCTCAGCATTGCCGAAATTGCCGAGCACACGGGGTTTCAGGAGCCCAGCGCGTTTCACCGGGCGTTCAAGAAATGGACGGGGCAGAGCCCGGGGCGGTATAGGGCGAAGTTGGCTTGACTTTGGGGGCCGCTTTGCGGCCCTTTCCGACCGGTCCTGCGCCCCGGCAAGGCCGCTCGCACATAGTCCGCCATCGCGGTCCGTGTGGGAGCGGCCTTGTGTCGCGATGGGCTGCAAAGCAGCCCCCGCTTGCGGCTTAATTCCGATCCAGCCAAACCGTCTGCGCATTGGTAAATTCCCGCACCCCAAAATGCGACAATTCACGCCCAAAGCCACTCTTCTTCACCCCGCCAAATGCCACGCGGGGGTCGGATGCGCAGTAACCGTTGATGAACACACCACCGGTGTCCAGCGCTTCGGTCATACGCTCAGCCAGCGCATAATCGGCGGTATAGATGGTCGAGGCCAAGCCAAACTCGCTGTCGTTGGCCAGCTCCACGGCATGGTCAGCATCGCGGGCGGTAATGATCGCCGCCACCGGCCCGAACAGTTCCTGCTTGAAGGCAGTCATGGCCGGGGTCACGTTGGCGAACACGGTCGGCGCGTAAAAGTTGCCCACGCCCTCGACCTTGTGGCCACCCAGCAGCAGGGTAGCGCCCTCGGCGAGGGTGGCCTGCACCTGCCCATCCAGCTCGTCGCGCAGGTCGTAGCGGGCCATCGGGCCGATGTAGGTGTCATCCTGCAACGGGTTGCCAACCTTCAGTGCCTGGGTCGCTTCCACGAACTTGCGGGTGAATTCCTCGGCAATGCCCGCCTCGACGATCAGGCGCTTGGCCGCCGCGCACACCTGGCCGGTGTTCTGGTAGCGGCCGATGACCGCGGCTTTCACGGCGGCGTCCAGGTCGGCGTCGGCCAGCACGATGAACGGGTCGGAACCGCCCAGCTCCAGCACGCACTTCTTCAGTGCCGCACCCGCCTGGGCACCAATCGCCATGCCGGCGCGCACGCTGCCGGTCAGGGTCACGGCGGCAATGCGTGGGTCGTTGATGGCGCGGGTGACACCGTCCGGGGTCACGTTCAGCACTTCGAACACGCCTTGTGGCACGCCAGCGTCCTGGAACAACTCGCCCAGCAGGTAGGCGCTGCCCATCACGTTCGGGGCATGCTTGAGCACGTAGGTGTTGCCCGCCAGGATGGCCGGCACTGCGCCGCGCAGCACCTGCCAGATCGGGAAGTTCCACGGCATCACGGCCAGGATCGGCCCCAGCGGGCGGTACTCGATGCGGGCTTTTTCCACCTGGGTTGGCTCGGCGGCGAGCATGGCCGGCCCGTGTTCGGCGTACCACCGGCACAGGCCCACGCACTTGCTCACTTCACCCCGTGCCTGGGCAATCGGCTTGCCGATTTCCCGGCTGATCATTTGTGCGAACGCTTCGGCCTTGGCTTCCAGCGTGCTGGCCAAGGCAAGCAGGTATTCGCTGCGCTGACCCAGCGACACCTTGCGCCACTGGCTGTAACCGGCCTTGGCGCGTTGCAGCGCCGCTTCCAGTGCGGCGTCGGTGTCGAAGGGGTAGCTGCCGATCTGCTCGCCGCTGAAAGGGTCGACGGAGATGGCGTGGGTCAGGCTGCTGATCTCGCTCATGGCTGGGCACTCGTTGTTGTTGATTCGTGACGCCAGACTAGTGGGCTATGGCTTTAATGAAAACTGAATAATAATGAGCGAAACATTCACGTTTGGAGAATGACCGTGGACCTGGTGCAACTGGAGATTTTCAAGGCCGTGGCCGAACAGGGCAGCATCAGTGCGGCGGCGCAGCATATCCACCGGGTGCCGTCCAACCTCACCACCCGCATCAAACAACTGGAAGAAGACCTGGGGGTGGAACTGTTCATCCGCGAAAAAAGCCGCCTGCGCCTGTCGCCGGCGGGCTGGAACTTCCTCGAATACACCCGGCGCATCCTCGACCTGGTGCACGAGGCGCGGTTGACCGTGGCGGGGGAAGACCCGCAAGGCACCTTCGCCCTCGGCTCGCTGGAGAGCACGGCTGCGGTGCGCATCCCGGCGCTGCTGGCGGCCTACAACCAGCGCTACCCCAAGGTCGACCTCGACCTTTCCACCGGGCCGTCCGGCACCATGCTTGAAGGCGTACTGGCCGGCCGCCTGGTGGCGGCCTTCGTCGATGGCCCGCTGCTTCACCCCACGCTGGAAGGCATGCCGGTATTCGAGGAAGAAATGGTCATCATCTCGCCGCTCAACCATGCCCCGGTAACCCGTGCCCAGGACGTCAACGGCGCCAGTATTTATGCCTTTCGCGCCAACTGCTCGTACCGCCACCATTTCGAGAGCTGGTTCGTCCAGGATCAGGCCGTGCCGGGCAAGATCCACGAAATGGAGTCGTACCACGGCATGCTGGCCTGCGTCAGTGCCGGGGCGGGGCTGGCCATGTTGCCGCGCAGCATGCTCGAGAACATGCCCGGTTGCAGCACGGTCAGCGTATGGCCGATGTCGGAAGCCTTCCGCTACCTGAAAACCTGGCTGGTGTGGCGCCGGGGCACCGTGTCGCGCAGCCTGAGCATGTTCATCAAGTTGCTGGAAGAGCGGCGCGCGGCCTGAGCACGAACGACTTGGATTGCCGGGCGTCTGATATTGGGTAAGCCATTCCCTCACAGGAGGGGTGAACCATGCGTAACCATCACTATGCGTTGGGCGCCGCGCTGCTGATCACCTTGGCGCTGCCCTGGACCCTTGCGGCCGCCGCCGACCTCAGTGCCCCCATCGACATGCAGGCCGTGCAACTGCAGCCCCAGGAGCAGAACGGCATCCGCTATGTGCAGGGTGGCATTGGCCAGGATGAAGCCAATGCGCTGCGCCAGACCAAAGGCTACAACCTGCATGTGGAACTTTCCATTGGCCCTGAAGGCAAGTTCCAGAGCGGTGCATCCGTGGATATCCAGAATGCACAGGGCAACTCACTGTTGACCCTGCAGGATGTCGGGCCATTGCTGTATGTGCAGTTGCCGCCGGGGCATTACAAAGTCATCGGTCAGGCTGAGGGGGCGACGGTACAGCAGCAAGTCGCGGTGGATGGGAAATCGCCAGCAACGGTGAACCTGAACTGGCGATGAGTAGCGGATAGACGCAAGGAGTACATCCGTACTCCATACGTAGAGGCGCACATACCCGCAACCCCCAGGCAGCGTCGCTTGCTGGGTGAACATGCCGTAGCGGAATACGACTGATAGACAATAGTGGCAATTCACTTTCAACTTTCTGATTATCTGGACAATAATCAGAAAAGTATTACTCCGTGTGACCGGTTGGATGCACCGGGCACCAAAAAAAATCGAGGGGCAAAAGCCCCCGTCAATCCGTGTGACCATCAGGAGAAGTCATTGATGAAAACCCGTCTCGCCGCGTCGTTGGCCGCTGCTGTGTTGGCTTTTGCCGGCACCAGCGTGGCTCAGGCTGCGCAGATCTCCGGTGCTGTGGGGGCCACTGGCCAAGGCGACATGACCTACCGGCTCGGCATGTCCTTCGACTGGGACACGAAGTGGCTGCAAAGCAGTACCGGTTTTCTCAGTGGCTATTGGGATGCGGCCTACACCTACTGGGAAGGGGGTGAAGCCAGTGGTGCTCATTCGCTGTCGTTGAGCCCGGTGTTCACTTACGAATTCACTGGTTTTACCTATACCCCATACATTGAGGTGGGCATTGGTCTGGCGGCGTTTTCCAAGACCGATGTGGGTGACCAGCGCCTGGGCTCGGCGGTCAACTTCGAAGACCGTATCGGCTTTGGCCTGAAGTTGCCGGGTGAGCAGAAGGTGGGCCTGCGGGCGATGCACTATTCCAACGCCGGCCTCAAGCAGCCGAACGATGGTATCGAGTCGTACTCGCTGTTCTACAGCAAAGGGTTCTGATGGTCGCCGCGGGAGCGGTTTCGTCCGCGATTGCTGGCCATGCACCGCATTGCCTGCATCGCGGATGAATCCGCTCCTACAGTTACCGTACCGCCTTGATCGCCAGTACATTGCACAGCGGGTGCTCCACTACGTGCGCCGTGGTGCCACCCAAAAAGGTCTGCATGGCGTCATGCCGATGGCTGCCCATCACGATCACATCCACCCGGCTGTGGCTGACAAACTGGGCAATCGCCTTGATGGCGGGGCCCTCAAGAAAATGCCGCCGCTCCAGTTCGATCTGGTGGTGGTCGCCCAAGCGGTTGAACGCCGTGCGCTGGGCCGTGCGCACGCTGCTGTCGAAGCCTGGCATGGTCACCGTGCCCGCGCCAAAGTCGGCAATGTGGGTTTTGGTGGCATCGCACACATGCAGCAGGTGCAGTTCGGCATTGCACTGCAGCGCCAACGCATGGGCGCAGTGGATCACCTGTTCGTCCAGATGTTCGCCCGCGCCATGGCTGTTCAGGTCCACGGCCGCTGCAATCTGCCGGGGTAATGGCAGGCGGATGTCACTGACCAGATGGACCGCCACGGGGCTTTCCTTGAGCAATTGCCAGTCCAGCGGCGTGACCAGCAGGCGCTTGAGCACTGGCTCGTGCTGTACGTCCTTCACCAGCAGGTCGCAGCCCAACTGTTCGATGCGTTCCAGTGCGCTGCCCAGCGGGTCGCGGGTCAGCAGCAGTTCGGTGGACACATCCAGCCCGGCATTGCCAAGCTGTTCAGCCTGATCGGCCAGCCACTGGCGGTTGTCAGCCAGGAGGCGTTCACGCTCATGGCCATCGCTCATCAAGCCGAAGGTGTCGACATCGTCGACGAACACGTTGATATCCAGCAAGGCGCCACTGGAATCGGCCAACGCTGCGGCGCGCTGTAGCGCGGGCGTATGGCGCATTTGCGGGCCCAGCATGACGAACAAACGCTTGAACTGGCTCATCTCACACCTCCACGTGCGGCAGCCCCCCGGTTCATGCATGGTGTCCTGGTCTGTTCAGTCTAGCCCCAAGCGGTGCTTTGCCCACTGCGCCGTGCAATGTCGGGTATGATGCGGCCCCACCCATTATTCCGAGGCTTGCCCCATGTCCCTGAATGCTGAACAGATCAGCGAATTCCGCGCCTTCGCCGAGCAGTTGGCCGACGCCGCCGCAACCGCGATCAAGCCGTATTTTCGCGCCAGCCTGGATGTGGAAGACAAGGGCGGGCGCCTGTACGACCCGGTAACCGTGGCCGACAAAGCGGCGGAAGACGCCATGCGCGAGCTGATTCAGGCACGTTACCCGGCGCACGGCATCCTGGGTGAAGAAGCGGGCGTTGAGGTCGGCACCAGCCCGCTGACCTGGGTACTCGACCCCATCGACGGCACCCGCGCGTTCATCACCGGCCTGCCACTGTGGGGCACGCTGATTGCGCTGAACGACGGCTCGCGGCCTGTGGTTGGTGTGATGAACCAGCCTTTTACCGGTGAACGCTTCGTCGGCACCCCGGAAGGCGCCTGGCGCAGCGGCACCCCACTCAAGACCCGGGCCTGTGCCGACCTGGCCTCGGCGACGCTGATGTGCACAACGCCAGACATGTTCGACACTCCCGAACGCAAAGCAGCCTTCGAATCCGTCGCCAGCAAGGCGCGGCTGATGCGTTACGGCGGCGATTGCTACGCCTACTGCATGCTGGCGTCGGGGTTTGTGGATGTGATTGTCGAAGCCAGCCTGCAGCCGTATGACGTGCAGGCGTTGATGCCGATCATCGAAGGGGCAGGGGGTGTAATTACTGCTTGGGACGGCAGTTCTGCGCAAAATGGTGGCTGTGTGGTGGCGTGTGGTGACCCGGCGCTGCATGCGCAGGTGGTGGAGATGCTGCGCCACGCCATGTGATTGCGCCAAGCGTCGCACTTTTTTCCAATTCCGGGTTCTATCCTTGGCCAGGCCGCCCCGATTCCCGGCGCGGCCGCCGAATACGACCCGGTGCCGATGGTTGCAAACACCTCCCGATTCCTCCCGTGCCTGCTGCTGGCTGGCACTTTGACCTGCCTGGCCGCCTGCACCCAACAGCAAGGCCGGGACATCGTCACCCAGTTCAGCGACGGCAAGCCCAGCGAGCTGTTCCAGACCAGTGTCGACCGCCTGGCCACGCTGTCCATGCGTGACAACCTGCAGAGCCTGTACCTGCTGATGAACAAGCTGTACCTGCGCAACCCCAACCAGTGGAAGTTGTCGGGCTACGTCGACGCCGCCACCGCCGAGCGGCAAATTCGGTTGGCTATCGAACAGCGTCAGCCGTTGCCACAGTTGGGTAATCGTCGCGACCTGGCGGCACTGAGTTATGCCCTCAGCCCCGAGTTCAGGGGTGACCGCGTAGGTGCCTTCATCTACGCCATCGGCAGCATGCTGATCACCGCCCATGGCGGGCGCACCGAGTTCTACATGACTGACACCATTGACCCGTTGTTCGTCAACAATGCCGCACGCAACATCGAGAAGGCTACGTGGATGCTCAGCCAGCGTCAGGATGCCAACGGCGTGCTGTTGCTGTTCTCCAACGAAATTTCGGAGGAAGGCAGCAACCTGAGTTTTGCGGTGGAGTTCGGAAAGATCGTGGCGCGCCTGGACTTGTTGGCCGAACTGCTGGACGAGCGCTATCGGCGGATTGGCCTTAACTATGCGCAGAGCCTGCTGCTGATGAACTTCCTGCCCGTGCAATAGGCCATCAAAGCAAGGCCTTGATGGCCTGACGATAACGCTGCCCTGCCAGGCTCATGCTGTTGTTGTGGGTGGCACCGGGCACCAGCAACAAGGTCTTGGGCTCTTGCGCGGCATCGAACAACTGCTGGCTGAAGCGCGGCGGTACGAAGCGGTCGTCCAGCCCGTGCACCAGCAACAGCGGCATGCCCACGTTCTTGATCTTGTCCAGCGAATCGAACTTCTGGGACAACAGCCAGCGCACGGGCAGGCTGGTGTTGGCCACCGCTGCTGCCACATCGCCCAATGAGGTGAAAGTCGACTCCAGAATCAGCCCCCGTGCCGCCGTGGCACCGCCCGATTGCTGTGCCTGCTGCGCCAGTTCCGTGGCCAGTTCAACCGCCACCGCGCCGCCAAGCGAATGCCCGAAGATCAGCCGTTTGCCCGCGTCCGGTTGCAGTTGCGCAAAACGTTCCCAGGCCACCTGCGCATCTTCGTAAACGGTGGCCTCGGAAGGCAGGCCCCCACGGCTCTGGCCGAAACCGCGGTAGTCCACGGCCAACACCGAGTAACCCATGGCATGCAACTGCTCGATGCGGAACAACTGCCCGGTCAGGTTCCATCGCACGCCGTGCAGGTACAGGATGGCCGGCGCGTCTGCACGCTGGGCGGGCCACCACCAGGCGTGCAGGCTCTGGTTCTTGTCGAAGCTGCGCGGGCGCAGTTCCAGCTCTTGCACACCCTTGGGCAGGCCCCGGAACCAGCTGGCCTGGCCCGGTTCGATGCGAAACACCAGTTCGCGCTCCTTGTGCTGCAGCACGGCGCAACCGGTGGGCAGGCCAATGACTAGCAACGAGGCGAACAGCCAGGTCAGCCAGCGGCGGCGCAGGTGGGTGAGGAGGAGGGTGGGCATGGTGGCTTTTTAACAGATCAACCCGGCCAGGGGGTGGAAAAATGACCGAATGGCAATCAGGGTTGGTTGCAAGCTGTTTCAGGCCAGGCTGTCGAGCAACGGCTGAAACTCAGTCAACAGCCACTCGCGCAGCCGGTGGCAGCTGGGGTCATGCTCTTTGTCTTCATTGAAGGCCAGGGAGTGGAAGGAGTCTTTGAGTACCAGTTGCTGCTCCACCGGCCGCACCAGCAGCCCCTGTGCCAGCAGCGGCTCCACCAGATGATGCCAGCCCAGCGCCACACCTTGGTGGCTGAGCGCCAGTTGCACCAGCAGGTTGTAATCGTTGGCATTGAAAAAGTGCGGCGCTGTGCTGGCGCGGGCTTTCAGGTCGACATTGTGAAAGGCCAGCCACACGCTCCAGTCCACATGCTCGGCTACCTGTGAGCGCCCATAGGGGCTGAGGTTGAGCAAGGTGCCGTCGCGCAGACCCTGCAACGTGCCCAGTTCCGGGTGTTGCGCCAGGTATTGCGGGCTGCACACCGGGTAGATCACGTCGTGGTTGAGCGGGTGGCTGCTGTAGCCGGCCTGCACCTTGCCCAGTTTGGTGATGTAGATGTCCGGGCGCACCCCCGGCTCCATGGTCAGGAAGTTCTGGGTGGTCACCAGGTTGATGTCGATGTCAGGGTTTTGTTCGAAGAATCGCGGCATGCGCGGGCCCATCCACAAGGCCGCGAATGCCGGCGAGCAGCACAGGGTCACCACCTGTTTGCTGTTGGTGTTGCTGCGGATGCGCTCGGCAGCCTGGGAAATGTTGACGAACGATAACTGCACCGCATCGAAAAAGATCGAACCGGCCACGGTCAGCTCTACCGCGCGGCCCACACGGGTGAACAGTTCGGCGCCCAGGTAGGTTTCCAGTTCACGGATCTGCCGGCTGACCGCAGCCTGGGTGACGCACAGCGATTCTGCCGCGCGGGTGAAGTTCTGGTACTTGGCGGCGGCGATGAACACCTTCACGGCGCGCAGCGACGGCATCTTGATCAGGGTTTGATCGGGTTCGGAGTGTCTGACCATGGTGGTCCTTCGGCGAGCCAGGTGCTGGCACTCTAGCCTGTTCGCCGCGCAACGGTAAATGCGCGCGGCCGATTGATAACTTCAGGTAATGATTTGCGCCCTGCAAATGTCGTTGGACCCCTGGCGGGCCTGGGCATACCGTAAAACCACGGCGCGGCATTGAGACATCGATGTCGAATAATTTGAAGCAGGACATTCTGCGTGCCGGTTTTGACTCACGTTCGAATTTGAACGGACTGCCAAGCGTACTCGCACTGATCACCAGCCGCCTTGTTGAAGGTGCGAGTGGATGAATTGGTTATAAGCATAATAACGAGGGTCGTATGAGCCATGCCGATGAGATTCTTTCGGTAAACCACATCTTCAAAGTGTTTGGGCCCAACCCGGACATGGCCATGGAGATGTTGCGCAAGGGTGCCGACAAGAACGAAATTTTCAGCAAGACCGGCCACGTCGTCGGCGTGTTCGATGCAAGCTTTTCCGTTAAACGCGGCGAGATCTTCGTCATCATGGGGCTGTCCGGCTCGGGCAAGTCGACCATGGTGCGGTTGTTCAACCGCCTGATCGAGCCCACCAGCGGCAGCATCCACCTCAACGGCCGCGAAATCACCGGGCTGTCCGACAAAGACCTTATCGATGTGCGCCGCAAGGACATGGGCATGGTGTTCCAGTCCTTCGCCCTGATGCCGCACATGAGCGTGCTGCAGAACGCGGCCTTCGGGCTGGAAGTGGCCGGCGTTGCGCAAGAGGTTCGCAACCGACGTGCTCGTGAGGCGCTGAGCCAGGTCGGCCTGGCCGGCCACGAACACAGCTACCCGCACCAGTTGTCCGGCGGCATGCAGCAACGGGTGGGCCTGGCCCGCGCGCTGGCCAATGACCCGACCATCTTGCTGATGGACGAAGCCTTCTCGGCACTCGACCCGATGATTCGCAGCGAAATGCAGGGCGAGCTGATGCGCCTGCAGGCCGAGCAGCAGCGCACCATCATTTTCATCTCCCACGACATCGAGGAGGCCGTGCGCATCGGCCACCGCATCGCAATCATGGAAGGGGGCAGGGTGGTGCAGATCGGCACACCACAAGAACTGATCCACCAGCCGGCCAACGACTACGTGCGTGCCTTCTTCAAGCACTTCGACAGTGCCCGCCTGCTGGCGTGCCAGGAAGCCCGCAAGGCGGCCGTGGTGCCGCTGCAAACCCAGAGCCGCCACTGAGCCCAACACGAGGAATGCCCTGATGTCCGAATTCAGCCTTCTCGACCCGTTCCAGGCGGCCACCATCCCTTTGGGTGACTGGGTAACCGCCACTCTCAATTTCCTGGTGCACAACTTCCGTGAGGTATTTCGCGCCATCCGTTGGCCGATCGACCAGGTGCTCAACGGCATCGAGTTCATCCTGCAGAGCATCCCGCCCACCATCGGCATTCTGCTGTCGTCGTTGCTGGGCTGGCAGTTGGCAGGCAAACGCATGGCCTTGCTGTGCTTCGTCACCCTGACCTTGCTGGGGTTGATCGGGGTGTGGTCGGAGTCGATGACCACTTTGGCACTGGTGCTTACATCCGTGTTCTTCTGCGCCGTGATCGGCATCCCGTTGGGGATCGTCTGTGCCCGCAGCGACCGCCTGGAGCGCATCATTCGGCCGATACTCGACGCCATGCAAACGCTACCGGCGTTTGTTTACCTGGTGCCGGTGGTGATGCTGTTCGGCATTGGCAACGTGCCGGGCGTGCTGGTCACCATCGTGTTTGCCCTGCCACCGCTGGTACGCCTGACCAACCTGGGCATTCGCCAGGTGCCGGACGACAAGATCGAAGCCGCCCGGGCCTTTGGCTGCACCCCGTGGCAAATGCTGACCCGCGTGCAGTTGCCGCTGGCCACCACCACGATCATGGCCGGCCTCAACCAAACCCTGATGCTGTCGCTGTCGATGGTGGTGATCGCGTCGATGATTTCGGTGGGCGGGCTGGGCCAGATGGTGCTGCGCGGCATTGGCCGGCTGGACATGGGCCTGGCCACCGTGGGCGGCGTGGGGCTGGTGCTGCTGGCGATCTTCCTTGACCGCCTGACCCAGGCCATGGGCGCACGCTCCAGCGCCGACCCCAGCCTGCGCTGGTACCACACCGGCCCCGTAGGCGGCGTGTTGCGCCTGTTCGGCGCCGGGCAAGCAGGGCGGCGCAAGACTGCCTGAGACACACACATTCGAACTGCCGCACACAGCATAACAACCAGAAAAAGGTACGCGACGATGTTGGAATCCACGTTCTCCCGCAGCATCCTGCAAGGCGCCAGTGCCCTGGCGTTGGTCATCGCCTCACTGTGCGCCAACGCCTCGGCCGACAAGCCCGGCGAAGGCGTGAAGGTGACGCCGATCTTCCCGTCGATCGCTGAAGAGCGCTTCCGTGGCGAAGTGGCCATGGAAGGCCTGCGTGAGCTGGGTTACAAGGTGCAGGAGCCGAAAGAAACCGAATACGGGGTGATGATGGTCGCGCTGGCCAACGGCGACGCCGACTTCACCGTGCACCTGTGGGACAAGCTGCACGACAAGTTCTACCAGCAGGCCGGCGGTGACGACGTGATGGTCAAGGCCGGCGACATCATGCCGGGTGTACTGCAGGGTTACCTGATCGACAAGAAAACCGCCGAGCAGTACCACATCAAGTACATCACCGACCTTAAAAAACCCGAAATCGCCAAGTTGTTCGACACCGATGGTGACGGCAAGGCCAACCTCACCGGCTGCAACCCCGGCTGGGGTTGTGAACTGGTGATCTCGCACCACATGAAGGCCTATGACCTGGACAAGGCCGTGCACGTCGACCAGGGCTCTTACTTCGCGCTGATGGCCGACACCATCACCCGCTACAAGGAGGGCAAGCCGATCCTGTACTTCACCTGGGTGCCCCAGTGGATTTCCACCGTGCTGGTCGAGGACAAGGATGTGGTGTGGCTGGAAGTGCCGAAAACCGACCTGCCAGACGGCAACAACACCGTCGATACGATGTACAAAGGCAAAAACCTGGGCTTTGCCGTGGACAAGATCGAAGCCGTATTGAACAAGGACTTTGCCCAGGAAAACCCCGCTGCAGCCAAGTTCCTGTCGCTGATGCAGATCACCACGGCCGACGAGAGCGCGCAGAACCTGAAGATGCAGCAGGGCGAAAAGAAGCCTGCCGACATCACCCGACATGCCAAGGAATGGGTCGCGGCGCACCGTCAGCAGTTTGACCTGTGGCTGCAGGCTTCGCGTGCGGCTGCCACCCAGGCCAGCAATTAACCTGTTTCATTTGTGTTCGCAGCATCGCGGATGAATCCGCTCCTACAAGAACAGCGCGCTGGCACTGAACCTGTAGGAGCGAATTTATTCGCGATGCAGCCAGCACAATCTCAAGCTGTAGAGCCAACCCATGAGCCACTTCGAAAGCATCCTCAAAAACACCAACCTGGCCCACCTCGCTCCAGCCAGCCGTACGCCGTTGTCGTTGCCCTGCCGCCGCGTGGCCTTCGTGTTGCGCGAGCACTTTTCGATGATGGCCTTCACCGCCGCCATGGACACCCTGGTCACCGCCAACTTGATGAGCGCTACCCCGCTGTACCAGATTCACGTAGTAGGCGAGGGCGCGCAGGTGATGAGCGACCTGGGCATTGCACTGCCGGTCACCACAGCGCTGGATGAGTTGGACGTGCAGGGCCTGGACACCCTGCTGGTGTGCGGCGGTTTTCGCGTGCGCCTGGAAGCGGCGCCGCTGCTACGCGGCAAGTTGCGCCACGCCGACCAGCTTGGCTGCCAGCTCGGCGGCTTGTGGAACGGCGCCTACTTTCTCGCCGAAGCAGGCCTGCTCAACGACCACGATTGCGCGTTCCACCCCGATGGCCGCGCCATGCTCAACGAACTGTTCCCCAAAGTGCGCCTGAGCCGCCAGGCCCATGTGCTGGACGGCCGCCGCATTACCTGCGCGGGTGCCAGCAGCGCACTGGACATGATGCTGGCGCTGCTGGAGCAGCAAGGCGGTGAAGGCCTGCGCCGGGCGGTTGAGCAGATGCTGGCCTGCGACCGGGCACGCGTGCCCAGCGATGTGCCGGGCAGCACGCCGGAAATCGACCCCAGCCTGCCGCGCGGTGTACGCCTGGCGCTGGAGCTGATGCATGCCAATATCGAAGACCCGATCAGCATCGACGAAATTGCCGAACATGCCGGGCTGTCGCGCCGCCACCTGGAGCGCCTTTTCCGGCGCCATGTCCAGGCGACACCGCCGCGCTATTATCTGGAACTGCGCCTGACCCATGCCCGGCAATTACTGCAGCACACCAGCAAATCGCTGACCGAAGTGGCGGTGGCCAGCGGGTTTGTCAGCTTCCCGCACTTTTACCGGCGCTTTCGCGAGCTGTATGCCATCGCGCCGCGCCAGTTTCGTGCACGCAGCCAGGGCTGGGTGGCAACCGTCCAGTAATCAAACTGTTCGGTAATCGCCCGGGTTGACCAAAGCCCTGTCCGCTATCCGCCCACCCAATCCAAAGATCTCATTGCCCAAACGCTGCCTTTTTGCCTAATGTGTCACACACGCGCCGGTGGTCAGTTGCCTGCTGAACCCCGACCCCGGCTCGATACACTGACCGTGAACGACCGCGACCACAGGCCCTACGGCTTGTAGGAAGCGGCGACCAGAACAATAACGATACCGAGTGCCTTGCCTATGGAAAGCCGCCTGCTGAGCGAGCGCAGTAGCGTGTTCCATCACGCCGACCCCTATGCCGTGTCCGATTACGTCAACCGGCACGTGGGCCAGCATTGCATCGGCCTGTCGCGCACCACCCACCCTCAAGCCAGCCTCAGCCACCGCAAGTTTGCCGAACTCGACCTGTGCCGCATCAGCTATGGCGGCAGCGTGCGCGTTACATCCCCGGCGCTGGAAACCATCTACCACCTGCAGGTGCTGCTCAACGGCAGCTGCCTGTGGCGCGGGCATCAGCGTGAGCACCACCTGGTGCCGGGCGAATTGCTGCTGATCAACCCGGACGACCCGGTTGACCTCACCTACTCGGAAGACTGCGAAAAGTTCATCCTCAAAGTGCCGACCCGGCTGCTTGACGGCATCTGCGAAGAGCAACGCTGGCAGCGGCCCGACGGCGGCATCCGGTTTTTGCGCAACCATTACCGGCTGGAAGAACTGGACGGCTTCGTCAACCTGTTGGCGATGGTGTGCCACGAGGCCGAAGTGGGTGACTCGCTGCCGCGCGTGCAGGGCCACTACAGCCAGATTGTCGCCAGCAAGCTGTTGACCCTGATGAACACCAACATCCGCCGCGAAAGCCTGGGCACGCAGGGGGCCAGCCTTGAGCGGATTCTGGATTACATAGACCACAATCTGAAGCTTGAACTGGCCGCCGAGGCGTTGGCAGAGCAAGCCTGCATGAGCGTGCGATCGCTCTATGCCTTGTTCGACCGCCAGTTGGGCACCACGCCCAAGCAGTATGTGCGCCAGCGCAAGCTGGAGCGCGTACATGCCTGCCTGGCCGATACCAGTTGCGCGGTGCGCAGTGTCACCGAGCTGGCAATGGATTACGGCTTTCTGCATTTGGGGCGTTTTTCGGAGATCTACCGGCAACGCTTTGGTGAACTGCCCTCCGAAACCCTCAAGAAGCGCTGACTTGCCGGTGCTGGGGTTGCTTCGTCAAGGGTCGAGGTTTCGCCAGGCTTGCAGCCGCCGTTCAATGCGCGCGAACACGGCATCCAGGCACAATGCGCAAAACGTCAGCACGACGATGCCTGCCATGACCGCATTGACATCGAACGTGGCTTCGGCCTGCAGGATCAGATAGCCGATACCGCGCGATGCCCCCAAGTACTCGCCTACCACCACGCCGGCCAGCGCCAGGCCGGTGACCATGTTCAGGCTTGAAAATACCCACCCGGCCGCTGATGGCAGATAGACCAGGCGCACCAGTTGCCAGCGGCTGGCACCTAAAAGCCTGACGTTCGCCAGCAGGGCCGGGCTGACTTCACGCACACCTTGATAAACGTTGAAGAAGACGGCAAAGAACACCAGCGATACCGCCAGGGCAATTTTCGATGGCATGCCCAGCCCGAACCACATCAGAAACAGGGGGGCCAGGACGACCCGCGGTATAGCGTTAGCCGCTTTGATGAATGGTGATAACAGGTGCGCTACAGCGGGCATCAGCCCTAGGCAAAAGCCCGCCAACAGCCCCGTGACGACGCCAATCAGCAAGGCGATGAGGGTTTCAGCCAAGGTTACCAACAGGTGAGGGTAAAGCGTCCCTGGGAAGTGCATGACCACGAGGTTTTGCCCTTGCCATTGCACCTCCAGCACACCGCTGCCCGTTGCCAGCCAGTTCCACAGCCGCTCGAGCACTTGCCAGGGGTGGCCGATGAAAAATGCCAGTTCGGCATTACGTGCCAGCAGCCCCCAAGTGCCCAGGAACGTGCCAAGCAGTAGCAAACGCAAGCCGTATAGCGGTAAAGGTTTCATGGCAAGGCTGCGCAAGTCGAGGTGGAGGAAGGCGGATGCAGCATTTGCCACAGGCGGCGGTATAAGCGCTGATAGCGCGGGTGGGTGCGCACGCTCGACAAGCAGCGTGGGCGAGGCAGGTCGATTGGCAAAGACGCCAGGCAACGGGCATTGGGTGCAGCGCCCAGCATGACGATACGGTCGGCAAGGGTTAGCGCTTCATCAAGGTCATGGGTAACGAACAGCACGGCCCGGCGGCGTTGTTCCCACAGGTTCAGCAGCAACACCTGCGCACTCTGGCGTGTTTGTGCATCCAGTGCGGCGAAGGGTTCATCCATCAAAAGCACAGGCGCGTCATGCACCAGCACCTGGGCGAGCGCTACCCGTTTACGCATGCCGCCAGACAATTGCGCGGGATAATAGTGCGCAAAATCGGCAAGCCCTACCTGTTCAAGCCAACGCATGCCTGTTGCGTTGGCCTCGCGCTGCTCAACCCGCTGCAGGCGCAAGGAGAGGGTGACGTTTTCCAGTGCTGTGCACCAGGGCAACAGCGCATCTTGTTGAAACAGATACCCGCTTTGCAAGTTGATGCCTGTTAGCGGTTGCCCGAGGCAACTGACCTTGCCCGTCGTGGGAAGTGTGAGCCCGGCGGCGAGGTCCAGCAATGTGCTCTTGCCACAGCCGCTGGGGCCAAGCAGGCAGACGAACTCGCCGGCGCCCACCTGCAGATCGATAGCCTCAAGCACGGTAATGGCACCGCGCTTGACCTGTACCTGGCACATGCTCAACGCAGGAATCGGGCTCATGGTGCATTGTCGACAAAGCGGTTGGTCCAGGTGCTCGCGTTGTCCTCTGCAAGGTTTGTCAATGTCGGATCAAAGCTTTCCAGTGCTTTGAGCAGGTTATCAATGCCTTCCTCTGAGAAACGTCCGTCCGCACTCAATGCGGGTAGAACATTGCGCAAGGCCTGTTGATAGACCAGGGCGTCGTTCAGTTGCCAGCTTTGCGGAACCAGCGCTGCGATGTCCTCGGGGCTGGCCTGGTTCAACCAGCGCAGTGCCTTGAGCATCGCGTTGGTCAGGCGCTGTATGCGCTGCGGGTGAGCCTCGATGTAGTGCATGCGCGCAAGCAGCACATTGGCCGGGACCGGCCCCCCGAACAGTTGTGCGCTATCCGCAGGCGTGCGGGTGTCGGCTACGATCGTGACTTCGGGCCGCTGCTGTAACTGGCTGATCAGCGGTTCACTGTGGACGAGGGCGTGAACCTTGCCCGAAACCAGCGCTTCGATGGCGGCCATACCCGTTCCCAGCCCGATGAACGATACGTCGTCAGGGCTGACACCGGCCTGATTCAACACCCGGCTGGCGACCATCTGGGTACTGGAGCCGGGTGCGCTGATGCCGATTGTTTTGCCGCGCAGGTCGGCCAGTGAGCGGTACTCGGGGAAGTGGCGTGCCGAGACGGCCATGGCAATTTGCGGGGTTTCGCTGGCCAGCACGAAGGCTTGCGTAGCCATACCGCGGGCGTTTGCGCGGACGGTGTGCTCATAGGCGCCGGAAATCACATCCACGGCATCGGCCAGCAGCGCCTGCATGGCTTTGCCGCCGCCAGCGAAGTCGACCACCTCCACGTCGAGCTGCTGCTCCTTGAAATACCCTTTGTGCAGCGCGACAGCCAGTGGCAGGTGATAGATCGATGCCTGCCCCCCCACGCCAATGCGCATCCGTTGGGCCGGTTCCGCCCAGGCGGGCAGGGTAAGTGTCAGGGTGAGCACGGCTAGAAAAAACGAAAGATTGCGGTTCATGGCGCCTCCGGATCGAAGGCGTGAAGGGTGGTGGAAAGGGCAACGCCTGAATAGTCGGCAGCTGGAGCTGCTTGTTGTAGGAAGGCTCCTAAACTCGTTCTTTCAACGTTGTCGCTCGGCCACCGCACGCAGCGTCCTCAGCGTGACCACTGGCGCATCCACCACGAACCGGTTGGCCAGCCACCCGGGCACATCCCCGGCCGGGTCGGCCTGCAACTGGTAAGTCACCTCGGTTTCCCGCTCGCCCAGCGGTTTCATCACCCACTCACCACTGAGCCGTTGCACGCGGATCAGCCCG
Organism: Pseudomonas sp. PSKL.D1; assembly: GCF_028898945.1. NCBI lineage: Bacteria > Pseudomonadati > Pseudomonadota > Gammaproteobacteria > Pseudomonadales > Pseudomonadaceae > Pseudomonas > Pseudomonas sp. PSKL.D1. The sequence goes on along the minus strand of NZ_CP118607.1, from coordinate 3,080,325 downwards.
GGTGTTTCCGGTAACTTCCCCGGCTCGGCGCTCAGGTGGCGCACCAGAGTGCCGTCTTCCAGCCGCTCGGTAGTCACCTTCAAGACCATGTCCCGTGGCAAGGTGGGCCATGGCAGGTTGGTGGTGAGGTACACCCAGGTGCTATCACCGTCCACTTCCAGCAGGCGCATCTGTTCGCAGGCATACAGCCACTTGCACGCCACCCGCAGGTTTTCCTGCAAGTCGGTGAGGGTGCGCACGCTGGCTTTCATGGTGCTGACACCACGGAACTGCTGGTAGGGGGAGTCGGGGGCGCTGCTGAGGTAGACGCGGATGCCTTCGCGGTCGTAGGCCAGGTGCCAGGCGCTATCCGAAAATGCGGGGCTGAGGAGCAGCAGGGCGGTGAGCAGGAGGCAGCGGTTCATGGTGAACCCCGCGCAGACGATAGGTGCTCAGTATGTGCGGCAAATCGAGGGTGTGCCAGCAAAGCTTTGCGGGCGTCGATGCACCCGCGAAGGGCTGCCAGGCAGCCCTTGCTGGCAGTGAACTCAGCGCTGCGGATTCAGCGTCAAGTGCACATGACGGTTCACGTCCTTGTACAGCAGGTAGCTGAACTTGCCTGGGCCACCGGCGTAGCACGCCTGCGGGCAGAACGCGCGCAGCCACATGAAGTCACCGGCTTCCACTTCAACCCAGTCCTGGTTCAGGCGGTAAACGGCCTTGCCTTCCAGCACGTACAGGCCGTGCTCCATCACGTGGGTTTCGGCAAACGGAATCACGCCGCCTGGCTGGAAGGTAACGATGTTCACATGCATGTCGTGGCGCATGTCGGCCATGTCGACGAAGCGGGTGGTGACCCAGCGGCCTTCGGTGCCCGGCATTTCGATGACGGTGGCATTGTCGCGGTGGGTGACGAACGACTCGGGGATGTCCAGGCCTTCGACCTTCTGGTAGTGCTTGCGCAGCCAGTGGAAGGTGCAATTGGCCTTGCTGTTGTTGCGCAGGCTCCATTCGGCGCCCGGTGCGAGGAAGGCATAGCCGCCCTGGCCCAGGGTGTGGTGCTTGCCTTCTACGGTGATGTCGATTTCGCCTTCGACGATGAACACCACGGCTTCGGCGTTAACGTCCATTTCCGGGCGCTCGCTGCCGCCTTCCGGCGCCACTTCGACGATGTATTGCGAGAAGGTTTCGGCAAAGCCGGTCAGCGGGCGGGCGATGACCCACATGCGCATCTTGTCCCAGAACGGCAAGTGGCTGGTGACGATGTCACGCATCACGCCTTTGGGGATGACGGCGTAGGCTTCGGTGAACATGGCACGGTCAGTCAGCAGCTCGGTTTGAGCCGGGTGCCCACCGTGGGGGGCGAAGTAGGAATGATTCGACATGAACGGTCTCGACTTGTTGTTCTCTCCCCGTGCCTTGAACCACACCGGCCGGTGCGTGCAGGGGATGCACGGACAGCATAGGGGCGGGCCCAACGCATCCACAAATTAAATGTTGAAATACCCGGTATCTATTTACTGAATGCGCACCTGCTGGCCTGCATGATGTTCAGGCAGATGGTCGCCCTTGCCGAACAGCTTGTGGCGCAGCGTGCCGTCGGTATAGGCATGCGGGTAGCGGCCACGCCGTTGCAGCTCGGGCACCAACAGATCGACCACGTTGTGCAGGTCGTCGGGCTGCACGGCGTAGGTCAGGTTGAAACCGTCGATGCCCGTCTGGTCGAGCCAGTGCTCCAGTTGGTCGGCGATCTCGCCCGGGGCGCCGACCAGCACCGGGCCACGGCCGCCCAGGCCGATGAACTCTGCAGCTTCACGCACGGTCCAGCGGCGGTTGGGGTCGGCAGCGGTGAAGGCTGCCAGCGCTGCTCGGCCGGCGTCGTTCTCGACGTATTCGATGTACGTGTCCGGGGCAAGGCCGGCGAAATCGATACCGGTCCAGCCTGAAAGCAGGGCGAGAGCGGCATCCAGGTCGACATAACGGCGGTATTCGGCGAAGCGCGCCCGGGCCTCTTCTGCGGTGGGCGCAACGATGATCAACGCCTGCGCGTAGATCAGCACTTCGTCACGGCCACGCCCGGCGGCTTCGCTGGCGTGGCGGATGCCATCGGCGTAGCGGCGCAGCACCGTAGGCGTCGGCCCGCTGATGAACACGCATTCGGCGTGCGTGGCGGCAAATTGCTGGCCGCGCGCGGAAGCACCCGCCTGGAACAGCACCGGTGTGCGCTGCGGTGAAGGTTGGCACAGGTGCATGCCGGGCACCTGGTAGTGCTCGCCGGCATGGCCGATGGCGTGCACCTTGGACGGCTCGATGTAGCGCCCGGTTTCGCGCTCCAGCACCACGGCGTCCGCGTCCCAGCTTTTTTCCCAGAGTTTGTACAGCACTTGCAGGTATTCCTCGGCCAGGTCGTAACGCTGGTCGTGGCCCAGTTGGCGGGCCAGGCCCAGGTTGCGTGCGGCGCTGTCCAGGTAGCCGGTAACGATGTTCCAGCCGACCCGGCCATTGCTCAGGTGGTCGAGTGTGGACATGCGCCGGGCGAAGGGGTAGGGGTGTTCGTAGGTCAGCGAGAAGGTCACGCCAAAGCCCAGGTGCCGGGTGACCCCGGCCATGGCCGGCACCAGCAGTAGCGGGTCGTTGACCGGCACCTGCACGCCGCCTCGCAGGGCGGCGCCGGGGCCGCCCTGGTAAACGTCATAGATGCCCAGCACATCGGCAATGAACAGCGCGTCGAACAGGCCACGCTCCAGCAAGCGGGCCAGGTCGGTCCAGTAATCCAGGCGGTTGAAGGCCGTACTGGTGTTGCGCGGGTGGCGCCACAAGCCGGGCGACTGGTGGCTGGCGGCGTTCATGCTGAAGGCGTTGAAGCGAATGAGGCGGGGCATGATGGTCAGTCCCCGGTCAAGGCAGCACGGAAGCCGGGTAGACCGCATCGGCCACCTGCAGCTTGTGCGGGATCAGGCCCAAGCCCTGGAAGGTGTCGGCCAGCTTCTGCTGCTCGGCGACGATCTGCGGGGTAATGGCCACCGCGTTGTAGTTGCGCCGTTCGCTGGCCACCTGCAACACACTGGCGTTTATGCCCAGTTGCGGCGACAGCAGCGCAGCCACTTCGGCGGGCTTGGCGTTGGCCCACTGGCTGACCTTGGCCAACTCGCTGAAGAATGTCTTGAGCTGGTCGCGGTGCTGGTCGGCAAAAGCAGCGGTGGACAGGTAGAAGGTGCGGTTGTTGGACAGGCCGCTGCCATCGCGCAGGTTTTTCAGGCCGGGCTGGCTTTCGGCGGCGGCCAGGAACGGGTCCCACAGGGTAACTGCCTGCACGCTGCCCGACTGCAGGGCGGCCACGGCATCGGCGGCGTTGTTGACGTAAGCCGGGGTGATGTCCTGGTAGCTCAAGCCGGCCTGTTCCAGCGCGACGGCCAGCAGGTATTGGGCATTCCAGCCACGGCCGGTGGCCACGCGCTTGCCTTTGAGGTCTTGCACGCTGGCAAGGTGGTCCTGCTCGCGCACGACCAGGCCGATGCCACGCGGGTAGGGTTGTTCGGCGGCCAGGTAGACCACCGGTTTACCGGCAGCCTGGGCGAACACCGAGGGCGCATCGGCAGCGTGGCCCAGGTCGATCGCGCCGGTGCTCAAGGCTTCGAGCAACTGCGGGCCAGCGGCGAACTCGTGCCAGCTGACCTTCACCCCTTGCGGTGCCAGGGCTTTTTCCAGCGCTCCACTGCCTTTGAGAATATTGATGCTGTTGAATTTCTGGTAGCCGATGCGCAGGGTCTTGCTGTCATCGGCCACCGCGTTGGCCCAGGGCAGCAGGGCACTGGCGAAGGTGGCCAGCAGGCCGCCGACGAGCAGACGGCGCAGGGGTGAGAACGTGCGGGCGGGCATGGGAAGGCATCCTTGAACGGGGTGAAAGAGGTGCCTTCAGCCTACGAGACGCGGTGCGCAGCTTTCAATTTTTTAATTCCATTTAGTTAGAATGTTTTGTTCTTTTTATATCCAAAAATGATTTTACTTATTTGACGTTTTTTTCACATCACCTTGCTAGCATCGCAGGCTGCCCCGAGGAGCCCGATTAATGCCCATCCTGCGTCTACGCAGCACCCGTATTGCCTTGCAAACCACCGCCGCCGTGCTCACTGCCACCTTGGGTTTCTTCGCCTGGCAAAGCTTCTTTCCGGTACAAGCCGCCAAAGGCTGGAGTGTCGAGGTGGTGCACCGTGACGTGGCCAAGGCCGCATCGCTGTTGCCGCAGGCAGATGGCAGCTTGCTGGTCAGCCGTGAGCTGGACGATGGCCGTGGCAGTATCCTGCGCATTACGGCCCAAGGCGCGCGGGAAGTGCTGGTGGACAAGCTCTCCAAGCCCGATGGCATGGTCGCGGCCCAAGGCGGGTGGGTGTTCAGCCAGGAAGGTGGCCAGGCGCCGGTCAGCCTGGCCCGTGATGGCAAGGTCACCGCGCTGTTCATGGGCGAGAGCGTGCAGGGCCTTTGGGACGATGGCGCTTACCTGTATGCCATCGAAGACCGCAAGGGCAACGGGCGGCTCATGCGTTACCAGTGGGCCAGCGGCCAGCTGGAAGTGTTGCGCTCGGGCCTGAGCGAAACCGAAGGGCTTACCCGCTGCGCGGATGGGCGGTTGCTGTATACGGAAAAGGCGAGCGGCAAAATCCGCGCACTGAGTGACGATGGCCAGGACCCGGTGGTGGTGCAGGGGTTGCGTAACCCGACGTTCCTGATGTGCGACGCGCGGGGCTTGTGGATCAGTGAAGACAACACGCACCGTTCACGCCTGCTGCGTGTGGATGCCGACGGCACGCAACATACGGTGCTGACCTTCCTCAAGGCACCGCAGTCCATCGTGCCGGACGGCAAGGGTGGGTACCTGTTGGCAGAAGGCGGCCGTAACCGTGTGCTGCGGTTGTCGCCTTTGTAGGAGCGGCTTTAGCCGCGAAGCAGGCGACGCGGTGGATGGCACCGGCTTTGCCGGTGTTCGCGGATAAATCCGCTCCTACAGGTTCAGTGCTTACCTCAAAGCCACTCCCACATGCATTCAGGCGCGCTCGGCGATCATCAGCAAAGACTGCGGCACCGCGCTTTGCGGGTGCTGCGGCTCTTGCACGCTTGCCAACCTGAAGCCCGCCATGTCCAGCGCATTCAGCCAACTGGCCAGGGTGCGAAAGTACCAGGGCATCGGCTGCCAGTTACCGGCCAGCCCGGCAAACGTCTCTTCCCGCCAGCCGTCCTGGTAATCGCCGTTCGCCACGGCCCAGGGGTGCAGCGTCTGGATCACCACAGCGCCACCCGGCAGCAAAAGCCCATTCATGGCTGCCAGCAACGGGATGATGTCTTGCTGCAGCAAGGCAAAATTGGCGCACACCAGGTCGTAGCCTGTGCCCACATCGGCTTCACCCTCGGCCAATTGCTCGTAACCGGCGTGGTGCACGGCAGTGGACCCGGCGGTGCGGGCAGCGGCGACCAGCGTGGCATCGCCATCCACACCGACGGCTTCGACGCCACGGCCTGCCAGCGCACGTAACAGCCAGCCCTCACCGCAACCCAGGTCGAGCACCCGCGCTGGCTGGCGGCCGAGTATCGCAAGCAGGATGGCCTGGTCCGTTACCTGCTGGCGGCTTTCGATGGCGCCGCCGCGCACTGCATCAATCCAGGCGTGGGCGTTGCGGTGCCAGCTGTCTTGCAGCGACTGTTCAAGCGTAGGCATGGGGCAACCGGTCGTTGTGGGCATGCTGTTCAGCATACTGCGTATTTCACCCGCCGCTTGGCTGCAGTATCTTCAAACCCGTGAATATCAACACCCACTGCAAGCAAGCGCGAGGGAACACGCTTTGAGCATTTTTGACGAACCGAAGATCGACTGCCACAACCACCTGTTCGACCCCGTCCGCTTCCCTTACCACCCCGACGCGCCGTATGCGCCCGCCGGGCAGGAGGTGGGTACCCTGGAGCAGTTCAATGCAGTGATGGACGCCTATGGCGTGCAGCATGCGCTGCTGGTTGGCCCGAACAGTGGCTACCACACCGACAACCGCTGCCTGCTGCATGCCTTGGCCAGCGGGCAAGGGCGTTTCAAGGGCGTGGCGGTGGTCGAACACGGCATCAGCCTTGATCAACTGGCAGCGCTGCGCGAGCAGGGCGTGGTGGGCGTCACCTTCAACCCGGCGCTGTATGGCGTGGGCAGCCTTGACGGCGCCAAACCACTGTTCGGCAAGCTCGCCGAACTGGCCATGTTCGCCCAGATTCAGGTGCGTGAAGGCCAGCTCGTCGACGTGCTGCCGTTGGTGGAACGCTGCCCCGCGCAGGTACTCATCGACCATTGCGGGCGCCCGGATGCCGCGGCCGGCGTGCAGCAGGCCGGGTTCCAGGCACTGCTCGGGCTGGCCCGGCACGGGCGCGTGTGCGTCAAGCTGTCGGGCATGCAAAAGTTTGCCGCCGCCGATGCCCTGCACGAACAAAGCCACGCCTTCGTGAGCGCGTTGATCAACGCATTCGGCCCGCAGGCCTGCGTGTGGGGCTCGGACTGGCCGTTCATTCGCCAGCCCTCGCGCGTGGACTACGGCCCGTTGCTGAAACTGGCCGAACGCCTGATGCCAGACCCCGAGGTGCGCCGCGCCATCATGTGGGACACGCCACGCAGACTGTTCGGCTTTGCCTGAGTTGCTCAGGCCTGGCTGCTGCGCAAGGGCACCTCGCGCAGCAGCCAGGCCAGGCCGAACCCCACGCAGGTCACCAGCCCGGCCACCACGAACACCCCGTGCATCGCCCCCGAGAACGCTTCAAGGTACAGAAGCTGCTGTGGCGCAGCCAACTGATGCACGGCTTCGGGTGACAGCGCGGCAGGCCCGCCGGCGCTGGCGGCGAATTCACTGGTGAGCTGGTTCAGCAATGAGTGGGAAAACAACGCGCCGAACACCGACACGCCGACCGAGCCGCCAATCGAACGAAACAGCGTGGCCCCGGATGTCGCCACCCCCATGTGGCGGCGCTCGACGCTGTTTTGCACCGCCAGGATCAGCACCTGCATCACCATGCCCAGCCCAGCGCCGAGCAGGCCCATGTACAGGTTCATCAGCGCCGTGGGCGTGTCCAGCTGCAGCTGGCTGAGCAAACCCAGGGCAATCACCTGCAGCAGGGTCCCGAGGATCGGGAACACGCGGTAGCGCCCCCAGTGGCTGATCAGCCGGCCGGTGATGGCCGAGGTCACCAGCAGGCCGCCCATCAATGGCAGCATTTGCAGGCCGGCGCTGGTTGGCGAGGCGTTCTTCACCACCTGCATGTACAGCGGCAGAAAGGTCACCGAACCGAACAGTGACACACCGACGATCAGCCCGATCAGCCCTGCCAGCACGAAGGTGCGGTGGCGGAACAGGTGCAACGGCATGATCGGCTCGGCAGCGCGGCCCTGTTCGTAGACGAAACCCGCCAGGCCGATCACCAGGAACAGCCCCAGGCACAGCATGTCCAGCGATACCCAGGGCAGCAAGCTGCCACCCAGGCTGGTGATCAGCACCAATGCGCCCAGCGTGATGGTCAGGAACACCGCGCCGATGTAGTCCACTTGATGCTTGACCGGCGCCACGTGCGGCCGGAACACGCTGCCGATCACCACCACGGCCAGCAGGCCCAAGGGCAGGTTGATGAAGAAAATCCAGTGCCAGGACAGGTGCTCGACCAGAAAGCCGCCAATCAACGGCCCGACCACGGTCGCCAGCCCAAACACGCCGCCGAACAGGCCCTGGTAGCGCCCACGCTCGGCGGGTGGAATGACGTCGCCGATGGCCGCCATCGCCACCACCATCAGGCCACCACCGCCCAGGCCCTGCAACGCGCGGAACAGGATGAGCTGGGTCATGTCCTGGGCCAGGCCGCACAAGGCCGAACCCAGCAGAAACAGGGCAATGGCAATCTGTAGCACGCGCTTGCGGCCATACAGGTCGCCAAATTTGCCATACAGCGGCACCACCACGGTGGATGCCAACAGATAGGCCGTGACGACCCAGGACAGCCAACGCAGGCCGCCCAGGTCGCTGACGATGGTTGGCAGCGCGGTAGAGACGATGGTCTGGTCCAGCGCGGCAAGGAACATCACCAGCATCAGGGCGCCGAGCAACAAGGGCAGGGAGGTCTGGTGCTGCGCTTGGGGTTCGGGGGCATTCATGGTCATAGGCCTTGCTGACGGGCATGGTGCTGGCCGGTGGCTTGCAAACCGGCCAGCGCGAAGTGGTAGAGGTGGGTGCACACCGCATCGGCGGGCATATCCAGAATCTCGTGCAGCGCCCCCGAGGCACCCCGCGGCCCGATCAGCAGCATGGCCCATGGTGCGGTGACGCAGAGAATGCAGCGCGTCAGCGCCGGGTCGTCCACCGGGATGGCAGTGATTTCGCTGAACAGTGTCTTGAGCAGCGACAACTTCATGGGCCTTTCGGCCTGCAAATGCGCCTGGCCATGGGGGCTGGGGGCGAGGATTTCCGCCGCCAGCACCCGCAGGTGCCAGTTGTCCCTGGATTGAGCCGCTTTGTGCACAACCAGCTCGACCAGCGCGCGCAGTTTTTCGGTAGCTGGCTGCTCGCCAAGCACGATCCGCTGCAGGTCGGCAATGTCCAGAAAGCGCCGGCGCGCTTCGTCGAGCACCGCCAGGTAAAGCCCGTTGCGGCTGCCAAAGTGGTAGTTGATCGAAGCAAGGTCGACGTCGGCCTTGGCAGCCACGGCTTTGTTGCTGGCTTCGGCGTAGCCAACGGCGGCAAACAGTTCGCCGGCGGCCTGAAGGATGCGTTGGCGAGTGGCCTCGCCGTCCTTGCGTGGTTCGCGGGGGGTGGCTGACATGGTGCGGGCTCGCATGGGTAGATGATTGAAATCATCCTGAAATGAATCAATGCTAAATTCAAATTAAATTTAAACTAACCGATGAAGAGTGAATCCATCCAAGCCCGTGACCGGATGGCGGGCTGCGCTAGGGCGCGAGGTGCTACCTGTGGTATACAAGCCACCTGCCGACTTCACCAGCAGCGGGCACCCGGTCGTGCCACGGGCTGATGGGTGACTTTTCTGAACTGCTGCATTGAATGAGAAACGGAGATTCGCTGATGACCGCCACTGACCGTCTGAGCCTGCTGCAGTACGAGCACCTGGGCCTGGACGATGCTGCCGCTGCTGAGTTCCAGGTTGCTTTACAGGAGTTGCGCAAACTGGCCCTCGAAGACCGTTACGAACACCCGGCGGCACTGCACCTGGGGGACATTGCCGATTCCGAGACCCGCCAGGAGTTGTCAGAAACCAAAGGTTGGGGTGTGGGCTTTCTGCAAGGCCTGATCAGCGCCAAGGCCTTCCCGGATGACAAGGACAAGGTCGAAGCCCTGCGCCGGGTATTCCAGGCGGCGGCGGAGCGTACCCGCCAGCGCCTGGCCAAATAAGCCGCTGAAGGCGCGGGGCAAGCCCGCGCCCTCACGTTGCGCCTGATCAAGGCGTGACGACCGAGCATCCAAGCCACCTCTGGCGCATTATTCCCCGCACTGTTTGTCGTCAAATGCACATCGTATTTGTCGCGGCACATGGCGCTTTGCGACTAAGCTTTGGCTGGCCGCTGGCAAACCGTGCATCGGGGACCACCATGGGGCTGATCATCTGTGAATACTGCGATGCGGTGTATCAGCGCACGCCTGTAAAGCACCACCAGCGGGCGCTGTGCCCACGCTGCGGTGGGGTGCTGTATCGGCACAACAGCCTGTCGGTGCAGCAGCGCCTGGCACTGAGCGTTACGGGCGCGGTGCTCTTGCTGTTCGCCAACCTGTACCCGGTGATGACCATCGGCATGCAGGGCCTTTCCAATTCGGCCACGCTTTGGGATTCGGTGCTGATCCTGAGCAGCGGCAGCATCACCTTCATTGCCTTGGTCATGGCGTTGGCCATCATTTTTGCCCCGGCCTTGCAAATCGGCCTGTTGTGCTGGGTGTTGGGCTTTGCTTTGGCCGGCCGCCGCGCGCCGGGTTTTGCACTGTGCATGCGCAGCCTGGAAGCGCTGCGCCCCTGGAGCATGCTGGAGGTGTGCCTGTTGGGCGCACTGGTGGCCGTCATCAAGCTGGCGGGGTTGCTGGACGTGATCCCGGGCATAGGCCTGGTAGCCCTGGCAATGCTGAGCATGCTCATCATCTACATTGCCGGGCGCGACATTCGCGACCTGTGGGAGCAGGTGTAAGCATGCCTGCCCAAGCCGATGCACTGGGGCTGTGCCTGTGCCATGGCTGCGGCAAGGCGTGCGAAGTCAATGCCGGCGCCCATGCCTGCGACCGATGTGGTGCGCCATTGCACCGGCGAAAAACCAACGCAATTGCCCGCGGCTGGGCGTTTTTGCTGGCGGCGCTGATCTTTTATGTGCCGGCCAACCTGCTACCGGTCATGCACACCGAAATGCTGGGCAGCGGCACCGACAGCACCATCGGTGGCGGCGTGCTGGAATTTTGGGAGGCGGGCGCGTGGGATATCGCATTGATCATCTTCACCGCCAGCATCGGCGTGCCGGCCATCAAGTTCCTGTCACTTGCTCTGCTGCTGTACACCGCCCAGCGTCACTCAAGCTGGGCGCAACCGCAGCGCTCGCAGCTGTACCGCGCGGTGGAGCTGATCGGCTACTGGTCAATGCTGGATGTCATCGTGGTGGCACTGGTGGCGGCATTGGTGCAACTGCGCGGCCTTGGCACCATCGAGCCAAGGGCCGGCATCCTCTTCTTTGGCATGGTTGTGGTGCTGACCATGTTCGCAGCCATGAGCTTCGACCCACGCTCGATCTGGGATCAACCTGATGGAGGCCGCGATGGCGCAGGCGAGTGACAAGCACGAAGGCCCGCAAATCCGCACCCGACGCTGGAACGTGTCGCTGGTGTGGATCGTGCCGATCCTGGCGATTCTGGTGGGGGCATCGCTGGTGGTGCGCAGCTGGATGCAGGAAGGCCCGGTGATCTCGATTTCGTTTCGTTCAGGCGAAGGGCTGGTGGCGCACAAGACCCAGGTCAAGTACCGCAGCGTGGTGATTGGCGAGGTAACCGACGTTGACCTGGCGAGTGATCGCAACAGTGTGGACGTGAAGGTGCAACTGTCCAACGATGCGCGTTCGTTCGCCACCCAGGGTGCGCGTTTCTGGGTGGTGCGCCCGCGCATTGGCGCGGGCGGGATATCCGGGGTGGACACGCTGTTGTCCGGGAGCTTCATCGGTGCCGATGCAGGGGAGGCAAAAACCCCGGAAAAAACCTTCACAGGCCTGGAGCTGCCGCCGCCGATCACCTACGGCGAAAAGGGCAAGCGTTTCATCCTGACCGCCAGTGACCTGGGCTCGCTGGATGTCGGCTCGTCGATCTATTACCGCAAGATACCGGTGGGGGAAGTGGTGTCCTACGCGCTGCAGGACGACGGCAAAGGCGTGGAAATCGGGGTGTTCGTGCAGTCGCCCTATGACAGTTTCGTCACGGCCGACACGCGCTTCTGGAATGCCAGTGGCGTAGACATGCAGATCGGCGCCAACGGCCTGAAGGTCGACACTGAGTCGTTGTCGTCCATTCTGGTCGGTGGGCTGGCATTCGGTTCCCCTGACTTTGCGCCGGACGCAGAGCCTGTTGCTGACCAGGCAAAATTCCGCCTGTTTGCTGACCGAGAAACGGCCCTGGCTCCGCCCAATGGTCAGGCGCAGTATTTGCGCCTGCGCTTCGACCAGGCCATGCGTGGCCTTTCGGTAGGGGCACCCGTGGAATTCAAGGGCGTGGAGTTCGGCAAGGTCACCTCGATCCAGTTGGATTATGACCAGGCCAGGCAGAGTTTCCCGGTGGTGGTAGACGCCGTGATTTACCCCGAGCGGCTGGGGCCGGTGCACCAGAAAATGCTCGTGGCCTTCAAGCAGACCCCAGGCGACCTGGCCGGCGCCCGGCGCTTGATCGCGACCTTTGTGGAGCACGGCCTGCGCGCCCAGGCGCGCAGCGGCAACCTGATCACCGGGCAGATGTTCATCTCACTGGACTTCTACCCCGAAGCGCCCAAGGTGGCCTTCGACATGGCCGCTGAGCCGATTGTCATCCCCACCATGCCCGGCAGCCTGGAAAAACTTCAGGAGCAACTGCAGCACTTTATCGAACGGGTCGGCAAGCTGCCGCTGGAAAGCATCGCCGGCAACCTCGACGGCAGCCTGCGCGAGCTGCGCGCCAGCCTTAAACAGTTCAACGGCAAAACGCTGCCCGACGTAAAAGTCACGCTCGACCAGATGAACAAAACCCTGCAAACCGCCAATTCGGCCATCGCCGAGGACTCGCCGCAACGCGAGCGGCTGAGTGAATCGCTGGACGAGCTGGAGCGCATGTCCCGCTCGTTGCGCGACCTTGCCGACTACCTGGGCCGGCACCCCGAGTCGTTGATTCGCGGCCGCCCCAAAGCCGCCGGGGCGGAAAACCTGAAACCTTGAGGCCGCTTGCCTGAGGAGTGACATCTGATGCATCGACTGCGCATTCTGTGCGGGGTAGGCTTGCTGATCTGGCTGGCCGGCTGCAGCACACCCAACAATTACCATACCCTGGTGCCGGCCCAGCCACTGCAGAGCGGTGGCCCGCAGGTGCTGGTAGGGCGGGTGAGCTTGCCGCCACAGGTGGACCGCCCGCAGTTGGTGGTGCGCCAGGGTAGCAGCGGGCTGGTCATCCTCGAAACCGAATGGTGGGGTGCCAACCTGGTGGATGAGTTTCGCAGTGCCTTGCAGGACCTGTTGGGCGGCCCGGCCCCAGGGGCGAAAACCTTGTTGCGGGTGGACGTTCAGCGCTTTGACAGCGTCCCGGGCCAGTACTCGGCACTCGACGCCCTGTGGCGCCTGAAGCGGCCGGGCGAGGCTGAAGTGACGTGCCGAACCGCCCTGAAAACCCCGGCCGACAACAGCATCAGCGGGCTGGTCAACGCCCACCAGGCCAACCTGCGCAAGCTGGCCGAAACCGTGCGCTCGACGGCGGTGCCGGGCAGGGTGGGGTGCCCTTCGAGCTGACGGCCGTGCAATCCTGGTCCAGACTGTAGGGTAAGCCGGGCTCCGCGGTTGCGGTCGTCCACAGGAAGTGGCCATTGTTGTTGAGGGTTGTGATGATCGCGCGCTGTTTTTGCCGGTCCATGCTGCTGTCGCTCTCGCTGATGTTGCTTGCCCCCCTCGCGGTGGCGCAGGAGGCTTGCCTGCACCTGACCGCCACCGGCAACCCGGAATACCCCCCGTACCTGTGGCGCGACCCGCAAAACCCCCAGCAGTTGATCGGCGCCAATGCCGACCTGCTCAAGCACCTGGGCGAGCAGCTGGGGGTACAGATAAACGTGATCTATGGCGGGCCCTGGTCCCGGGCGCAGGAAGAAGTGCGCACCGGCCAGATCGACCTGATGGCCGGTTACTTCATGACCCAGGCACGCCAGCAGGTGGTGGACTTCATCACCCCGGCGTTCCTGCACACGCCCAGTGTGGTCTGGGTGCGTCAGGAAGCAGCGTTTACCTACAGCGGCTGGGCAGACTTGAAGGGCCATAATGGCGGCACGCTGGTCAGCAACAGCCATGGGCAGCAGTTTGATGACTACGCCAAGACCAACCTCACGCTGGAAGCCGTGCCCAGTGCCAGGCAGGCGTTCGAGAAGTTGCTGCACAAGCGCAATGATTTCCTGATCTACGAACAGTACCCCGGCATGGCGCTGGTGCGGACTTTGGGGGTGGACGGGGAGTTGAAGGTACTGGCCCCGCCAGTTTCCAGCGAAGGGTTGTACCTGGCGATGTCTCGGGCGTCGCCGTGCAACACAGCGGCTTTTCAGGCGCGCCTGGCAACGGCGATGAAAGCGATCGTGGACGGTCCGTTGCCTGAAGCGTTGGTGAAGCGGAACCTGGAACGCTGGAAATTACAGCATTGATGCTGTCGCGAGGCTGGTTTTGGCGCGAGTCACGTCGACTTCCGCCGGTAGCGCCACGCCGTTTTTGGTCGCCAACACTTGCGCCATCACGCTCACGGCAATTTCGGCTGGGGTCTTGCTGCCGATGTAAATCCCGATAGGCCCATTCAACCGCTGCAGCGACGCCTCGCTTTCCCCAAAATGCTCGATCAGCCGCGCCCTTCGCAGTTGGCTGTTACGCCGCGAGCCAATCACGCCAATATAAAACGCCGGGCTATGCAGGGCTTCGAGTAGGGCCAGGTCGTCCAGCTTGGGGTCGTGGCTCAGGCCGATGATGCAGCTGCGCAGGTCCGGAGCGAAAGCGCGGACCACGTCGTCGGGCATGCCGACGATCTTTTCCACGCCCGCCACGTTCCAGCCGTCCATGTACTCGGGGCGCGGGTCGCACACCGCCACCTTGAAGCCGTTGAACAGGGCCATGGTGGCGAGGTACTCGGCCAGCGCCCCGGCGCCAATCAGCAGCATGCGGTAGCCGGGGCCGAGGGTGTTGAGCATGCGCTGGCCGTCGAAGCTGAAAGCGTCCGGGGTGAGGGTGGTGGCCAGTTGCACCCGGCCGCTGCCCAGGTCCAGTTCACGGCGCACCAGCTGGCCGGCGTCCAGTTGCGGCAGCAGGTGATCGAAGCTTGATAGTGGTGGCTCGAATTCGAGGATCAGTTCCAGCGTGCCGCCACAGGGCAGGCCGAAACGGTGCGCCTCATCCGCGCTGACGCCGTAGCGCACCACCCGGGGCAGGCCGTTGGGCATGCCGTCGCCCTGGTAGGCGGTGGTGTAGCGGTGGATCAGGTCATCTTCGATGCAGCCACCGGAAACGCTGCCGATCACCCGGCCATCACCGCGCAGGGCCATCATCGAGCCGACCGGGCGCGGCGATGAGCCCCAGGTGCGGGCGACAGTGGCCAGCAAAACGCGCTCGCCAGCCTGGAGCCAGTCGCGGGCGGTGCGCAGTACCAGCAGGTCGATGCTTTCCATGGTGGGGGTTCCTCTTGTGTTTGTCTGTACGGGCCTCTTCGCGGCTTTACCCGCGAAGAGGCCCGTACAGGCAACCTGATTCAACGCATGTGCAAAATGATCGGGCTGCTGCTGGCCGGGTCGGTATGCCCGCGCAGCTTGCCTACCGCCGCAGCATCCACCGCACCCCCATGATTGCCCCAACTGCCCCGCACAAAACTCAACACTTGAGCTATCTCCTGGTCCGAAAGCTGCTCACGGAACGCGGGCATGCGATACGCATCCGGCAGGCCCGCCGCCACGATGCGTTGCGAGCCGTTGAGGGTGATGTTGATTGCCGAGGCGTTTTCCTTGGCCAGCGACGAGGTTGCACCGGCCAGCGGCGGCATCCACTCGGCCTGGCCCTTGCCATCAAGGCCGTGGCACGACGCGCAGCGGGTCACGTAGGTATGGGCACCGGGGCGGTCAAGGCCGGCATCGGCCGAGGCTGCCTGATACGCCCATGGTGTGCCGTCACGCTGCGGGTCGCCGGGCAACGACTTCAGGTAATGGGCAATGGCGGCCAGGTCATCGTCGGTCATGAACTGCGTGGAGTTGTTGAATGCCTCGGTCATCGAGCCGTACACCACCGCATGCCGGTTGCGCCCGGTTTTCAGGAACTGCACGATGTCGGCCTCGCTCCAGCGGCCCAGCCCGGTGTTGTGGTCACCGCGCAGGCTCGGCGCGTACCAGCCATCAAGCAGCGCGCCAGCCAGGAAGGGTTTGCCGTTGTCGTCCAGTGCTTTTTCGTTGAACGCAAGGCCCCGTGGCGTGTGGCAGCTCCCGCAGTGGCCCGGGCCCTGGACGATGTAGGCGCCACGGTTCCACTGTGTGTCCTGCGCTGGCTTGGCCACGTAGGGGGTATCGGCAGCGAACAGGCCGTTCCACATCGCGATGGGCCAGCGCATGTTCAGTGGCCAAGGGATATCGCTGGCAAGGTTTGCCTGCTGCACCGGCTGCACGCCTTTCATGAAGAAGGCATACAGCGCCTGCACGTCGTCATCGCTGAGCTTGGCGTAAGAGGGGTAGGGCATGGCCGGGTAGAGCCGGCGGCCACCGGGCGCCACGCCATGGCGCACGGCGCGGTCGAAGTCGGCCAGGCTGTAGCGGCCGATGCCGGTTGCCGGGTCTGGCGTGACGTTGGTGGCGTGGATCGTGCCCAGCGGCGTGGCCATGGCCAGCCCGCCGGCAAAGGGCTTGCCATCCGGCACGCTGTGGCAGGCCACGCAATCGCTAAGCCGCGCCACATATTCACCGCGTGCGACCAGCGCCGGGTCGGCCGGCTGCTGATCAAAGGGTGAGGCGGGCTCGCGGGTGACGTACCAGGCCAAAAGGCCTGCCGCGACCAGGCACGGCAGCGCGAGCCAGGCGGCGGTTCTTGCGAATCGACTCTGGGTCATGAGGCGTTCCTTGTGCGATCAGCTGAAGGTGTAGCGGCTCAGGGGCAGGCTGCGGATGCGCTGGCCGGTCAGCCGTGCAACCGCGTTGGCCACCGCCGGGGCGACGGCGGGCAATGGTGGCTCGCCGATACCCCCCATCTTCGCGCCGCTTTCAACGATGCGCACATGCACCCGGGCCATGCGTGACGGCGGCAGGATCGGGTACAGGTCGTAGTTGCGTGCCTTGGGCTTGCCTTCGAGGAACACCGCTTCTTCCACCAGCGTCTGGGACAGGCCCAGTGCCACAGCACTGTTGACCTGCGCCTCGACAATCGCCGGGTTGACGACGCTGCCCGGGTCGATGGCTTGCCAGATGTCATGCACCTTGACCTGGCCATTTTCGATCGACACTTCGGCAATCACCGCCGCTTCCGAGCCAAACGGCGAGGCCATGGCCACGCCGCGCGCCCGTTTGCTGCCATCCTCTGCCGTGAACGGCCCGCGCTTCCAGCCGCCGGACAATTCGCCCACCGCCTGCAGCAACGTGGTCAGGCGCGGGTTGTCGCGCAGCAGGTGCAGGCGCAGTTCATACGGGTCTTTGCCGCCTTTGTCGGCCAGTTCGTCAAGAAATGCCTCATAGAAGAAGTCATTGAGCGAATTGCCCACCGACCGCCAATAGCCAAGCATGGCCGGGCCTTTGACGTAAATTTGCGCCACGCGCTTGTTGGCGATGGCGTAAGCCTTGCCCGACAGCCCTTCTACCGCGGTAGGGTCGATCTTGTCCCCTTGCTTGCCGGCAAGGGCCTCGGTGGGGCCTTCGGTGGCGCTGATCGCTTCGATGGCTACTGGCAGGCCGTCGGCATCCAGCCCGGCACGGAACTTGACCACGGCCACCGGCCGCAGCACATCGCGCAGAAACTCTTCCTCTCGGCTCCAGATCAGTTTCACCGGGCGCCCCACGGCCTTGGCCAGGGCAATGGCCTGAGGGTAAGGGTTGGCCGAGTCGTACAGAAAGTGGCGGCCAAAGAACCCGCCCAGCAGCGGGGAGTGCAGGGTGACCTGGCCCGCGTTCAGGCCTGTGCGTTTGGCGATGTCATCGCGGAACATGTCTGGTGCCTGGTTGGGCAGCCAGACGTCCAGCGTACCGTCCGGGTTGAAACGGGCGATGGCAGACGGCGGCTCTAGTTGGGCGTGGTTCAGGTACTGGTTGTGGTAGGTGGCTTCGACCTGAGTCTTGGCGCCACTCAGCGCACCTGCCACGTCGCCTTCGTTTTCTTCGTCGCGGGCCGGGCCGGTTTGCGCGGCCAGGTGCTCGCGCCAGCCATCGCTGGAAAAATCGGCAGGCATGGCGCGCACCTTCGAGTCGGCGCCGGCTTCCTGCCATTCCACCTGGATGGCTTCCACCGCGCGTTTGGCATGCCACCAGCGCTCGGCGACCACGGCCACGGCCCCCGGCAACTGATGCACCGAGTGCACGCCCTTCATGGCCTTGACCTGGGCTTCGTTACGCAGGCTGCCCACGGTCATGCCCAGGCGCGGCGCGTGCTGCACCGCGGCGTGGAGCATGCCTTCGACCTTGATGTCGATGCAGTACTGCGCCTTGCCGGTGGACTTGTCGTAGGCATCGACCCGGCGCACCGGCTTGCCGATCCAGCGGAACTGGGCAGGGTCGCGCAATTGCACGCTGGCCGGGTCCGGTACGGGCAGGTCCATCGCGCGCCCGGCCAGTTCGCCATAGGCCAGCGTGCGGCCCGAGGCGGCGTGCACCACCTTGCCCGGTTCGGTGCTGAGTTCGCTCAGCGGCACGCCCAGCTGCTCGGCAGCCGCCTGCAGCAGCATGGTGCGGGCCAGCGCGCCCAGGCGGCGCATGGTGGTGTAGCTCATGCGCACCGACATGCTGCCGCCGGTAATGCGCAGGCCGTTGTCCATCACCACGTAGGCTTCGCCGGGCGGGGCACTGTCCACCAGGAAGCTGGCCGGGTCGACGTCCAGTTCTTCACCAACGATTTGCGCCATGGCGGTGTAGGTGCCCTGGCCACCTTCCATGAACGGGCACAGCAGCCGCACAGTGCTGTCGGGGCGGATTTCCAGGAAGGCGGGCACCTGGGTGCCGCGTTCGGCTGTGGCGGCGGCCATCGCACGGCCGGTGCCTACCGGCAAGCCGAAGCCCAGTACCAGCGCGCCAATGGCCGTGCCTGCGAGAAAGCGGCGGCGCGACAGGTTGACGGTTTCGCCAGCGGCCAGGTTGAGTGTTTGCGCGGGGGTATCGAACGGTGCGCTCATCAGGCTTTCTCCCCTTGGGCAAGCTCATGCACCGCTGTGTGGATGGCGTTGTAGGTGCCGCAACGGCACAGGTTGACCATCGCGGCGTCGATTTGCGCATCGCTGGGTTTGGGGGTGTGCTTGAGCAGGGCCGTGGCGGCCATTACCTGCCCGGACTGGCAGTAACCGCACTGAGCCACTTGATGCTCGACCCAGGCCGCGACCACGCGCTTGCCCACCTCGTCGGCTTCGATGGCTTCGATGGTGGTCACCTCGCGGCCGACCACCCCGGCCACCGGGGTGACGCAGGCGCGCACCACATTGCCGTCCACCAGCACCGAACAGGCGCCACACTGGGCAAGGCCGCAGCCGTACTTGGTCCCGGTCAGGCCCAGGTCGTCACGGATCACCCACAGCAGGGGCGTGTCGGCGTCGGCCTCGACCTGATAGGTCTTCTGGTTAATGCGAAGTTCCATGGGGCACCTGCTGATCAACGGTTGCTGTTGTTTGCTGTCGGGTGGGGAATACGTTGTTCCCCAATCCACAAACGCTAGCACAGGGGGATGACCGCTGGTCTGCCGAGCACGGTATCTCCAGAGGATCAGGCAAGTATTCCGTTGGAATGCGCAACACCGGCATCGCCGGTGCCATCCACCGCTGATCAGAACTGGTATTCGACACCGGCCCCGGCGTACCACGACCGCCCCGGCGCCGCTTCGTAATAACGGCCATTGCCATCACCCACGATCACCGACCCCACATACTGCCGGTCCAGCAGGTTGTCCAGCCGCACCAACTGATGGAGGGTCCACGGCCCGAGGTGCTGCTCGAATCGCGTACGCCAGTTGAACACGGCATAGCTGGGTGCAGCATGCTGGTCGTTGCTGTCTTCGACGTACACCTTGCTGCGGTACTGGCCCTCAAGCCCCATGCTGATACCTGAACGCGGCTGCCACACCAGTTCGCCGAACAGGTTGCTGCGTGGTACGCCGGGCAACTGGTTGCCCTTGTCGATGGTGGTGGTGCCTTGGCTGAAGGCTTCATCGTACGTGGCATCGAGCAGGGTATAGGCAAGGTTTGCCTGCCATTGCGCGTTCAATTCGCGCTGCACGCTCAGCTCGAAGCCCCGGCGTAGCGTCTTGCCGGCATTGCGGTAACTGGTGCGGCCACCTTCAGAGGCGGCAACGACGATTTCGTCCTCGGTGCGGATCTCGAAGATCGCCGCGTTGATGCGTGTCCGTTCGTCGAGCCGCGCCTTCAGGCCCAGCTCGTACTGGGTGCTGGTGGCCGGTTCCAGGCCAAAGTTGAAGCCCTCCAGTGCGCCCGGGGCGTAGGCCATTTCTGCCTGGGTCGGGGTTTCGAAGGCTTTGCCGGCACTCACGTAACCATGCAGTTCGGGCGTGAAGGCATACATCACCGACAAGGTCGGGGTAGTGCGCTGGTACGTTTTCGACCCGCTGGCATCGCCATTGGCCAGGAAGCGGTCATCCACGTCCATTTCCATGGTGCTGCGGCGCAGGCCGCCGTCGATGGTCCAGCGGCCAAGCTCCCAGTGAGCCTGCACGTAGGGGTCCAGGCTGGTGGCGGTGTCCTGCTCGTCACGGCGCAGTTCGCCTTTAACGCCCAGGGTATCGCCGCTGAAGTTCTGGAAACCACGGCGGTCGTCGCGGCTGCGGTCGTAATCGGCGCCAAAGGTCAGCGTGAGGGCGCCGGGTGCGGCACTGACGGGCTGGATCCAGCGCAGGGTGCCGCCGTGGAACTCGCGGTCGAAGTCGACCACACCACCGCCGCGGGTGTTGGCGGGGGTGCCTTTGGGGATCGACAGGTACTGGATCACGCTGCGCTTGCCAGCGTAAAGGTTGAACTGCAGCGTTGCGTCGCCGACATAGCGCTCGTAGTTCATGCCCACCTGCTGGTGGTGGATGCTCTTGCGGGTGTTGTACTCCTCGGCGCGGTCTGCTACCGAGCGTGGGTCGTGCTTGTACGCATCCCACGTCTGGCCCAGCGGATCTTCGGTGCCGTTTTGCTCCAGCGTGCTGAAAATCAGCGCCAGGCGGCTGTCGTCGTCGGGTTTGACATGCACCTTGGCAAACGTCTGGTCACGGCGGGCGGCACTGTGGTCGCGGTAGCCGTCGGTGTCCATGCGCGAGGCATCCACCAGGAAACCGGCCCGCTCGCTGCCGCCTTCGCTGTACAGGTGGTTCTTGTTGAAGCCGTCGCTGCCGAAGGTGGTTTCGGCCCCCACCTTGGGCGGGCCGTTGCCGTCGCGGGAGAACACCTGGATCACGCCGCCGGCATTGCTGCCATAAATGGCCGATGCCGGGCCACGCAACACCTCGATGCGGTCGGCCACGTCGAGGTTCAGCGAGGCCGCCTGGCCCTGGCCATCCGGCGTACTTGCCGGGATGCCGTCGCTGAGCAGCTTGATGCCGCGGATGCCGAAGGCCGAGCGGGCGCCGTAGCCACGCGAGGAAATCTGCAAGTCCTGGGCGTAGTTCTGGCGGTTTTGCACCACCAGCCCTGGCACCCGATTAAGGGCTTCGGACAGGTTGACGCCCAACTGGCCGTCGGCAATCTGCGCGCGGTCGACGGTGTCGATGGAGTAGGGCAGGTCGAAACTGGCGGTAGGGGCGTAGGCGCCGGTGACCACCACGGGTTCGAGGTTCAAGGGGGTGTTGTCAGCGTGGGCCAGCGGAGCCAGGCCCAGGCCGGGCAGCAAAGCGATCAGCGCTTTGCGGCGAAAAGGGGGGCAATGCATGCAGCAGCGTCCTGCTTGGAAACCCGCGCCCACAAGCGCGGGGGAATCGAAAAATCAGGCCTTGGCGGCCATGGCGGTCACTTCCACGCGCATGCCCGGGAAGGCCAGCGCGGCAACCCCCACGGCAGCACGTACAGGCCAAGGCTTCTTGAAGAAGCGCTGGTACACCTCGTTGAACGCGGCGCGGTCAGCCATGTCGGTGAGGTAAATGGTCAGGTGCATGACCCGGTCCATGCTGCTGCCGGCCTTTTCCAGCGCTTCCTTCAGCGCCTGCAGCATGCTTTCGCTCTGCTCGACGATACCGACGTCGTAATCGGCGGGAATCTGCGTGGTGACGAGGATGCCGTTGAACTCGGCAACGTCGGAAGAAATGGACTCGGCGTCGGAATCCGGCGTGTAGATCAGGTCTGCCATGGGAATTTGCCTTGCAACGGAAGGAAAGGCGCAAGCCTACGCGAGCCGGGCGGATGGGTCGAGCCGCCGCACACCGTTTGGCTTGCTTGCATTGAAATGCCACGCCTTGGCCGTCAGAATCGCGCCCGATTGCTGAGCAAGGGGTTTGCATTGAACGAACAGACATTGTCGCTGCGCCTTGAGCGCGTGGCGGCGCACGTGCCGCAGGGCGCGCGGCTGGCCGATATCGGCTCGGACCACGGCTACCTGCCGGTGGCCCTGGCGCTGCGTGGCGTGATCGCGGCGGGCGTGGCCGGGGAAGTGGCACAAACGCCTTATGAGTCGGCCTTGCGCAATGTGCGCCGCAATGGCCTGCAGGCGCACATCACCGTGCGCCTGGCCGATGGGCTGGAGGCGCTGGAGCCTGAGGACTGCATTACGGCCATCAGCCTGTGCGGCATGGGTGGCGAAACCATGTGCGAAATCCTGACGCGTGGCAAGGCACGGCTCAATGGGCGCGAGCGAATGATTTTGCAGCCCAACGGCGGTGAACATGAGCTGCGCACCTGGTTGATGCACAACGGCTACCGCATCGTCAGCGAAGAGCTGCTGCGGGAAAACCGTTTCGATTACGAAATCATCGTGGCCGAACCTGATGCAGCCTCAGTCTATAGCCCGGAAGAACTGTATTTTGGGCCCGTGTTGATGCGCGAGAAGAGCCCGGCGTTCATCGCCAAGTGGCAGCGCGTGCTGCGCCAACAGCTACAGACCATCGCCAACTTCGAGCGCGCCCAAGGCGCGGTCCCGCTGGAAAAACAGCAGCGTTTTGCCCGGCAGGTCGGTTGGATCAATCAGGTTTTGGCGTGAATCACATCTGCGAGCAATTGCCCATTTCGCGGTAGTTGACTTCGCGCTTCTGGCCTTGATGGTCGACGTACACCATGTGCGCGGTACCGATCTGGCAGTCGGCGGCGTTGCTGGCCGGGGTGATGGAAATGACCTTGGCCACATCAAGCGGCATGCCGTACTCGTAATTTTCCTGCTGGCTGGATACCGGCTGATTGCCAGCGGTGTCGGCAAGGGCAGTGAAGGAGGCGAAAACGGCAGTAAGGGCAAGCAGGCTGATCGAGCGTTTGATGTTCATGGCAGGCTCCTTTATCAATGTTTTACCAATGATGTATTCATTGGTAGTGCACAATAAATGGCCCAACCCGTGATAGATTCCTGCCTGGAACGCAAGAATAGTCTCAGGAGCCGCTTCATGGACATGCTGCACGCCATGCGAACCTTCGCCCGGGTGGTGGAATGTGGCAGCTTTGCCGCTGCTGCCAATGCCCTCGACATTTCCGCTGCCCAGGTGTCGCGCATCGTCGCCGAGCTGGAAAACCAGCTGCAAACCCGGCTGCTGCACCGCACCACGCGCCGCCTGCGCATGAGCGAGGCTGGCGAGCGTTTTCTGGAGCGGGCGCGGCAGATCATGGCGCTGACCGAAGAAGCCATGGACGAAGCGCGCGGCGCCCACCTGACGCCCCGGGGTCGGCTGCGCCTGCATTGCCCGCATGGCGTCGGCATGCTGCTGATGCCGTTGGTGGCCGGTTACAACGCCGTGTGCCCGGAAGTGGTGATCGAGTTGACGCTGTCCCAGCGCAACCCCGACCCCCTGGCAGAGGGGCATGATGTGGTCATTACCGTGGACGAAGTGTTGCCCGATTCGCAGATGATCGGCGTGCCGCTGGGCAATATTTTCAGCATCCCCTGCGCAGCCCCCAGCTACCTCGAGGCCCACGGCGTGCCCGAACGCCCCGAAGACCTGCACGAGCACCGCTGCCTGCGCATGGCCTACCCGATGTACGAAGGCGATTGGGTGTTCCCGGAGGGGCTTGACCATTGTGTGATAGCCCCACGCGACAGCTTCCTGACCAATGTTGCCGATGCCATGCTGGTGGCCACCGAGCTGGGCATGGGTATTGGCCTGTTGCCGTTCTATACCGCCAGCCAGGCCATCGAACAGGGCCGGTTGCGGCGGGTGCTGGCGCCTTACCGTTTGAGGGAGAACGCGCTGTATGCAATTTACCCGTCACGGCATTACCTGGACGCCAAGGTGCGGACCTGGATCGATTATCTGAAGGAGCAGTTGCCCGCGTTGTTTGCCGGGCATGCGGCAATTGTCGATGATGCGCGCTATTGGCGTTGATGCGGCGTATGGCACCGGCTGTGCCGGTGATCGCGGATAAATCCGCTCCTACACAGATCGTGCATGTACTTAATGGCCGTAACGGCCTACCAGGCTTTGGGCGCCCAAGGCATGCCCTTGAAGCAGCGTCAGCAGCCCATTGCGGTCGAGCTCTGCAGGTAAGGTGCCCACCGGGATATCAGTGGCAATCAGCGTCAAGGCATAGTGGTGCGGGTTGTCGCCTGCAGGCGGGCAGGGGCCTCGATAGGCCGATGTACCGCGAGAGTTGCGGCCAACCGTGATGGTTGAGGACGTGACGCCGCCGGTGCCTTCCTTGAGGCCATCGAGCGCCGGGTCGATGTTGTAGGCCACCCAGTGCACCACACCAAGCCCTTTGCCTCCGTCCGGGTCAAACATCACCAAGGCCAGCGAGCGCGTGCCGGCAGGCAGGTTATCCCAACTCAACTGCGGGGTTTGCTCTTCGCCCGCACCGCAGGCCGGGTCAGGCCCGACCTGCTGCAGGGCAATCACGCCACCGTCAGTGAATGATGACGAACTGATCGACAGGGCACCGGAGCCAGTACCGGCCGCCAGGGCCGTAAAGGGCAGCAGGGCGGCAAACAGCCAGGGCTTGAACGTCATGAGGGTTTCCGAGCGTTGGGCGATGGCTGCACTCTAGACCCTGTGGCCATCAATGGCTGTCCTGGTCCTCGGCGGTGCCGCCGCTGTGGCCGGCACCCGACCCGGTCGCCTCGCCTGTGCTGTTGGAACCACCGGCAGCGCCGTCGTCGGCATCGGTGCCGGTGTTGCTGCTGTCATTGTCCTGGCCACTGCCGGGGCTGTTGATGCTGCTGCCTTCCCCGGCCGTCTTGCCGCCTTGCTGGTCGGTTTGCGGGCGGCTGTCGGTGTTGGTGTCGGTGGCGGCAAAGCTGGTGGCCGAGCCGATACCCAGCAGCACGGCGAGCAGAAGCGGGAGCGGGCGAATGCGGATCATGGCGAATCTCCTGAGCGGATGATCTGTCATTCATTGGGTTGCCCCAGGCCCGCAGGGTGCCGCTCAGCCGACCAGCGGTGCTTCCTTGGGTGTGGCTTCCTTGACTGGCTCCAGCGGCGGATGCTCCTGCGCCGCCTGTATCAGGTCTTCCGTTACGCGCAGCTCGGCGCCGGTGGGCGAGAAGGTGGTGGACGCGGTGAACGGCGCCGGGTGCTCGGCCGCCGGGCGCTTGCCACGGCGCCACAGGAAGAAGCTCACCATGCCCAGGTTGACCACGGCAAAGGCCCAGAACAACCCGGCCTCGCCGAACTCGGTCATGGCAGGCGAGATGGCCAGTGGCGCCATGGCAGAGCCCAGCGAGTTGATCAGCAGCAGCCCCTGAATCATCGGCACCAACGCGTCGGACGGCGCACGGTCGGCCGCATGGCTGACCGCCACCGGGTACAGCGCGAACACGCCGCCGCCCAGCAGGAACAGCAGGGCCGGCAATACCGCCGAGTGCGATGGCAGGAACACGATGACCACCGACAGCACCACGCACAGCGCCGCCAGGGCGATCAGCACATCCTGACGGTCCTTGCGGTCGGACCAGCGCCCCACCGGGTACTGCAGCATCATGGCGCCAAGAATCACCCAGGCCATCATATGGCCCACTTCGGCCACGTCCAGGCCGATGCGCTGCAGGTACAGCGGCAGCAGGGCGTAAATGCCCGCAATGGCCACCCCGGAGCCGAAGCAGCCCACCAGCCCGGACGGTGCCACACCCAGCAATTGGCGTGGTTTGAGAGGTTCGACCTGTTCCAGCAGCGGCGAAACCCGCGGCAGGATCACGATAGGCAGCACCGACAGGGCTGCGAGCATGCCGGCCAGCATGAACGGCGCGCTGTCGCTCAAATGGGCAATTTCGCCCAGGCCGGCCTGGGCAATCACGCCCGCACCGTAAAAGGCGATCATGTACAGCGCCAGCAGGCGCCCACGGATTTTCGCGTCGCCCGCCAGCAGCAGCCAGCTTTCGATCACCAGAAACACGCCAACAGCGGCCCAGCCATTGATCAGGCGCAGCACCGACCACCAGGTGGTGTCGTAGAACAGGCCCTGCAGCAGGATGGTCGCGGCGATCAGCGAGGCGAAGCTGGTGTAGGCCCGGATGTGGCCGATGCGCAGGATCAGCCGGTCGTTGAAGATGGCGCCCAGGGTCAGGCCCAGGAAATAGCTCGACGACACGATGCCGATGGTGGTGGCGGTTTCGCCAGCAGCGCCGAGGCGCAAGGTGGTCAGGGACGACATGAAACCGTTGCCCAGGGCAATGATGAACAGCCCGAGCAGGGGCGCCAGCGCCATGGCCAGCAAACGCGGAGACATAATAACCTCAAGGGGAGTGGCACATTGGCCACCGGCAAGGCAGGGGGGAAAGGAGGCGCGATTCTAATGCTCCGCAGCGATTTCCCCAAGTGGCTTTGCCCTGCGGCATAATGACGCTTTTTCCGCAAAGGCCCGGGTTATGTTCGCTTCGTTGTTTGCCGTGCTGGCACCGGTGTTCATCGTGGCCGGCATTGGCTATGCCTGGGCCCGCAAGGGCCTGGATTACCCCACCGAATTCATTGCCCGCATGGTCATGACCGTGGGCACGCCTTCGCTGGTGCTGTCTACCCTCAGCCGCACCGAGCTGGACGCAACGGTGTTCACCAGCATGGCGCTGGCCTGTGTACTGTGCACCGCAGGCATGGCACTGGCCGGGCTACTGGCCGCCCGCGTTTCGGGCTTGCACTGGCGGGTGCTGACGCCAGCGTTCATGTTCCCCAACACCGGCAACATGGGCTTGCCGATCAGCCTGTATGCCTTTGGCGAACATGGCCTGGCGTTGGCTGTGGCGTTTTTCCTGACCTTGTCGATCGTGCAGTTCACCGTGGGCATGGCCATCTCCGGCACGGCAGCGTCGTTCAAGGCGTTGATACGCAACCCCATCGTCATCAGCCTGGCCGGTGCCATGCCGATCATCTTCCTGGACTTTGAACTGCCGCGCTGGCTGGCGAACACTGCCGATTTGCTGGGTGGCATGAGCATCCCGTTGATGCTGCTGACGCTGGGTGTGTCGCTGGCGAGCATCCGCCCGCAGCACATCGGCAGCGGCATGCTGCTTGGGGGTGTGCGCATCGTGCTGGGCGCTGCTGTCGGTTGGGCGGTGGGGGCGGCGCTGGGCATGGAGGCGATGGAGCGGGCCGTGCTGATGGTGCAGTCGGCCATGCCTGTGGCGGTGTTCAACTACCTGATGGCGGTGCGGGCCAACCGGTCACCCGAGCAGGTGGCCAACCTGGTGATGTGCTCGACGGTGTTGTCGTTTGCCTGGTTGCCGGTGGTGCTGGCGGCCTGGATGTAAGGCCAATGGCCCTATCGCGGCTAAAGCCGCTCCTACAGGCATTGTGATATCCCTGTAGGAGCGGCTTCAGCCGCGATAGGGCCGGCACAGCAAAACTCAGTCCCTGAACTGGCGCTCGTGCACCCACCCCTTGTTGGTCAGCACCATCGCCCGTGTTTCCTTCACCGGTGCGTCATTACTGGCCAGCGCCTTGCCCAGATCACGCACATTGGCCTTGACCTCTGCGTCCGCCGCCCACGCTGGCAAATCCGTGATCTTGTAGGCATAGGTCACCTCGGAAATGGTCTGCCCCATCATTTCGCCAGGTTCGCTGTACTGCTCGATACCGGTCACTTGCGCCTTGCCGAAACACAGCCCGCCACGGGTGGTGCCGTTGAGCATCTTCTGGGCATCGGCTTTGTAGTACTTGCGGCCTTCGTCGGTGAGGTCGTAGGCGTAATAGATGTCGGTGCGCGCTGGCTGCCACAGGCGCTCGGGCACTTCGGTACGGGAAATTTCCTTCTCGCTGACCACGCCGACCTTGGCCAGGGCATGCAATGCCTTGTTGGTGCCGGCGATGTCGAAGTCCTGGGTTTTGGTGGGGAAGGAAGTGACCACGAAACAGTGGGGGTACTGGGTATCGAGGTAAGCCTGGGCGGCTTTGTGGAAGTTGGCTTCGCTGACGTCTTTGGTGTCCGAACAGCCTGCCAGGGTGGCCAGCACGGCCAGCGGTACGATCTTCCTGTACATAATGAAGCGTCCTTGAATGGCGAAGATAAAACCGGTGGGTCGGAATTAGAACCCACGGGCTAGAGCGGCGCAATCATGGCAAGGCGGCATCTCGACAGGGTTCTCACTTTGTGGAATGCGCTTCACTGCGTGGCGCGAGTGTCAATGCTCACCACCACCGACATGCCTGGGCGCAAGCGTTTGGCCTCGGGTTGGTCGGGGTCGACGGTGATGCGCACCGGTATGCGCTGGGCGATCTTGACGAAGTTGCCCGTGGCATTGTCGGCCTGCAGCAAGGCGAATTCGGAGCCGGTGGCCGGTGAAATCTGCTGCACATGGCCGTGCAGTTTCAGGTGGTTCAGCGCATCGACGGTAAACGTCGCTGGCTGGCCGATGCGCACGTTGGCCATCTGTGTTTCCTTCAGGTTGGCGATCACCCACAGCGTGTCGGGCACCAGCGCCATCAGTTGCGCACCCGAATTCACGTAAGCCCCCAGGCGGGTGCTGATTTGCCCCAGCTGGCCATCACGCGGCGCGGTGACGCGGGTGTTGTCCAGGTCGATGCGGGCCAGCTCGACCGCTGCCTTGGCGTTTTCCACGGCCGCTTCCAGCGCGGCGCGGTTGACGATGACGGTTTCGCGGTCTTGCCGGGCAATGGCCAGCGCAGCCTTGGCCTGGGCCAGGCTGGCAACAGCGGCTGCCTGGCTGGCGCGGCTCAGGTCCAGGTCGCGGCGCGACACCGAGCCGTCGTTGACCAGTGCCTGGTTGCGGCCGTGGTCGGCGCGGGCCTTGTCGGCCTGTGCCTGGGCGTCGCCGATGGCCGCCTGGCGCTGGGCGATGGTGGCATCGGCACTGTTGCGTTGCTGTTGGTTGTTGGCCAGCGCCGCCTGCTGCTGTTGCAATTGGGCGATGGCTTGGGCGAGGCGCTGCTTGTAAATGCGGTCGTCCAGCTGCACCAGCAGGTCGCCGGCTTTCACGAACTGGAAATCGTGCACGGGCACATCGACGATGTAGCCGCTCAGCTGTGGGCCGATGATGGTGACCTGGCCACGCACCAGCGCGTTCTCGGTGCTCTCGATGGCGCTGCTGAACGGCGGCAGGCGCCAGGCATACAGCACCAGCAAAATGCCGGCCAGCGCCACGCTGGCAAAACTGATGGCGGACAGGATACGCACACGCCGCGAGCGCACCGGGCTGGTCGGTTCGCTGGGCGGTGTGACGCCTTCCGGGGTTTCGGCGAGGGCGGTGGTGGTGGTTGTGCGGGTTTCTTCGGTCATTGTCTGGCAGTACCACGGGAAGAATCGGAGTCGGCCGGCTGACGCGCGCTGTACCAAAGCCAGGAGCCGCGCAGGGTGATCCAGACCATGGTCAGCACGGCAATGCTGCCGATCAGCATGAACACATCGTTGTAGGCCATCACATTGGCCTCGCGGGTGGCAGCGTTGGCCAGCAGGCGCATGCCGGCCTCGCTGCGCAGTGCCGGGTCGGCCAGCAGGCCGCCGTAACCGGCGCCGCCGCTCTGTACCCGTGCGTTTACCAAGGGTTCCAGGTAGCTGAGGCGGTCCATCAGATGGCTGGAATGGTATTTCTCGCGCCAGGTCTGGAACGTGCCCAGCAGCGCGGCGCCGATCAGCCCGCCAAGGTTGTTGCAGATGCCGAACAGCACCGAGAAGCTCACCAGGTTGCGCGGGTTGGCGCGCACATGGCGATGCCCAGCGCCATGGACGGGCCCAGAAAGAACGTGCTGCCGAAGGCCAGCAGGAACTGGCTCAGGTACATCTGTGCCGGACGGGTGAGGTTGCTGGAGCTACTGTCCATGAACGCCCCGGTGGCCATGGCCAGCAACGAAACAAACAGCGGAATTACCAGGTGGTTGGGGTTGATGGTCAGCGCGCTGGTGGCCAGGCCTGCCACTGCACCCAGCAGCATGATCGCGTACAGGGTGCGCAGCTGTTCGCTGCCCATGTTCAGCACTTGCATGAAACCCACCGCGCCGGTGGACTGCTCGGAGGTGACCATGCGGATGAGAATCACGCACAAGCCCAGCCGGATGATCGCCGCGCTGCCCAGCCAGCGGGTCATCAGCAGCGGGTTCTGACGGTTGTGCTCAATGGCCAGGCCGCTGAAAACAAGGGCAATGGAGGCGGCCAGCGCCACCCCGATCCAGGGTGCGTCCAGCCACCAGTCGATGCGCCCCAGCGACAGCACGGCGCAGAGCAGGGCAGTGCCGCTGGCCATCAGAGTAAAGGTGAGAAAGTCCAGTGGCTCGAACACTTTGAAGCGGTCACCCGGCGGCAACTTGAGCATCAGCACACAGCCCAGCGCCGCCAATGCCAGGCCCAACTCGAACAGGTACAGGCCGCGCCATTCGGCGATCTGCAGCAGGTCTTCGGAAAAGATGCGCGCCAGTGGCAGGGCCAGTTGCGAGGCGCCCAGGCCCAACACCATGGCCTTGAGCCGCCACTGCGCCGGGAAGGCCTGGATCATGTAATAAAGGCCCAGGGAGCTGAGCGCCGCGCCGACCATGCCATGGGCCGCGCGCACGGCGATGGCCGAGTTCAGGTCGTTGACGAACAGGTGGGCGAAGGTGACCAGCGCATAGAGCACGAGGAACACTTCGGTGAACGCGCGCAGGCCGTACTGCTGGCGAAACTTCACCAGCAGCAGGTTGATCGAGACGTTGGTCATCACGTAGGCCGCTGGCAGCCAGGCCATTTCCGCCGTGGTCGCCCCCAGCGCGCCCTGCAGGAACACCAGGTTGGCGGTGACCAGCGCGTTGCCCAGGCCGCCAGTGATGGCCACCAACAGCCCGACCACGCCATAGGCCAGGCGTTTGGCCGGGCTGTGCAGGGGTGTGGAGGGGGAGCCGGGCAGGCTGGGCTTTTCGTGGGGTAGCCACTGGCGGGGGGCGTATTTGTCCATGCGGCCGACTGTACTGCGTAAGGTACAGCGATGATAGCAGGGGATGCGGTTGCCGGGTGTGGGAGCGGCTTCAGCCGCGAACACCGGCGAAGCCGGTGCCAGCCACCGCGTTGCTTGCTTCGCGGCTAATGCCGCTCCCACAGGGATTGCGCTTGCCTTGAGGTAAGCACTGCCCCTGTTGGAGCGGCTTTAGCCGCGAAGAGGCCGGTACAGCCACAACCTTTGCGTCAGGAAAACTCGAACGGCTCCAGCACAAACCCTTGCCCATCCACCTGCAAGGTCCAGCCGCGCCGGTCCCAATCCCCCAGCACAATCCGCCGTGCCGGCTCGCCATCCACCACCAGCTTGTGAATCGCCGGCCGGTGGGTGTGGCCATGCACCAGCGTACGCACCCCATGCGCTGCCATTACCTTCGGCACTTCTTCCGGGGTAACGTCAACGATTTCGGTAGCCTTCATGCGTACCTGTGTGCGGCTTTCATTGCGCAGCTTGCGCGCCAGTTTCAGCCGCGTGCCCAGCGGCAAATGCCGCAATACCCACAAGGTGAGCGGGTTGCGCAGGTAACGGCGCATCTTCATGTAGCCGACATCGCGGGTGCACAGCGTATCGCCATGCATCAGCAGCACCTGTTCACCGCCCAGGGTGATCACGCTTGGGTCGGCCAGCAACGTGCAGCCGGCTGCCTTGCAGAAATCCTGGCCGATCATGAAGTCACGGTTGCCGTGCATCAGGTACACCGCCGTGCCACTGTCGCTCAACTGGCGCAGGGCCTGGCAGATCGACTGCTGGTACGGCGTCATGGCATCGTCGCCCACCCAGGCTTCAAAGAAGTCGCCCAGTATGTACAGCGCCTTGGCGTGGCGGGCGCGGCCGTCGAGCAGATCAAGAAACGCCCGGGTAATGTCCGGGCGTTCTTCTTGCAGGTGCAGATCAGAGATCAGCAGAATCACTCAATGATCTCGGCTTTCTCGATGATCACGTCGTCTTTAGGTACGTCCTGGTGGCCAGCCTTGGAACCGGTGGCGACCTTCTCGATGGCATCGACCACTTCACGGCCTTCGGTCACTTCACCAAACACCGCGTAGCCCCAGCCCTGCACGTTCTTGCCGCTGTGGTTGAGGAAGTCGTTGTCGGAAGCGTTGATGAAGAACTGGGCCGAAGCCGAGTGCGGCTCCATGGTGCGGGCCATGGCGATGCTGTACTTGGTGTTCTTCAGGCCGTTGTCGGCTTCGTTCTGGATGCTGGCGCGGGTTTTCTTCTGGCTCATGCTGGCTTCGAAACCGCCGCCCTGGATCATGAAACCTTTGATCACACGGTGGAACACGGTGCCGTTGTAGTGGCCGTCCTTGACGTACTGAACGAAGTTTTCGGTGGTCAGCGGCGCTTTTTCTGCATTCAGCTGCAGGACGATGTCGCCGTGGTTGGTGGTCAGTTTGACTTTGGACATGCTGAAATTCGCTCTTTCAAGGCATACGGGAATAGGGTGCGCAGGGCGCTGGTGGTTACCTGACGCAGCATCGGGCCACCGCGACACATGGCGCGCAGCGGCCATTTTGCACGCAACGCGATAAATCGCGCCAGTTTGTCGGTGTTCGGCTGTCAGCAGCTTGACTGCTTCGGCTATGATAGGCCCTTTGATTCAATCGGCCTACCCAGGCCGGACACGTGCATTCAAGGATCCTATGAGCAAGCCCACTGCCGACAACGCGCCCAACGCCGCTGCCAAAGGCGCCCCCGCTGTCCCTGCGAACTTCCTGCGGCCGATCATCCAGGCCGACCTGGACTCGGGCAAGCACAGCAGCATCGTCACCCGTTTCCCGCCGGAGCCCAACGGCTACCTGCACATCGGCCACGCCAAGTCGATCTGCGTCAACTTCGGCCTGGCCAAGGAATTCGGCGGTGTCTGCCACCTGCGTTTCGACGACACCAACCCGGCCAAGGAAGACCAGGAATACATCGACGCCATCCAGAGCGACGTCAAGTGGCTGGGCTTCGATTGGGCCGGCGAGGTGCGCTACGCCTCGGACTACTTCGACCAGTTGCACGACTGGGCCGTCGACCTGATCAAGTCGGGCAATGCCTATGTGTGCGACCTCACCCCCGAGCAGGCCAAGGAATACCGTGGCAGCCTGACCCAGGCAGGCAAGAACAGCCCGTTCCGCGAGCGCAGCGTTGAAGAGAACCTCGACCTGTTTGCCCGCATGAAGGCCGGTGAGTTCAAGGACGGCGAGCGCGTGCTGCGCGCCAAAATCGACATGGCCTCGCCGAACATGAACCTGCGCGACCCGATCCTGTATCGCATTCGCCATGCCCACCACCACCAGACCGGTGACAAGTGGTGCATCTACCCCAACTATGACTTCACCCACGGGCAGTCGGACGCCATCGAAGGCATCACCCACTCGATCTGCACCCTGGAGTTCGAAAGCCACCGCCCGCTGTACGACTGGTTCCTCGAGAAGCTGCCGGTACCGGCCCACCCGCGCCAGTACGAATTCAGCCGCCTGAACCTGAACTACACCATCACCTCGAAACGCAAGCTCAAGCAGCTGGTGGACGAAAAGCACGTCAGCGCCTGGGATGACCCGCGTATGTCGACCCTGTCGGGCTTCCGCCGCCGGGGCTATACCCCGGCCTCGATCCGCAACTTCTGCGACATGATCGGCACCAACCGCTCCGATGGCGTGGTCGACATGTCGATGCTCGAGTTCAGCATCCGCGACGACCTCGACCGTACCGCACCGCGCGCCATGTGCGTGCTGCGCCCGCTGAAAGTGGTCATCACCAACTACCCCGAGGGCCAGGTAGAGCAGCTCGAACTGCCGCGCCACCCGAAAGAAGACATGGGCGTGCGCGTGCTGCCGTTTGCCCGTGAACTGTACATCGACCGCGACGACTTCATGGAAGAGCCGCCAAAAGGCTACAAGCGCCTGGAACCGGCCGGTGAAGTGCGCCTGCGCGGCAGCTACGTGATCCGCGCCGACGAAGCCATCAAGGACGCCGACGGCAACATCGTCGAGCTGCGCTGCTCGTACGACCCGGACACCCTGGGCAAGAACCCCGAGGGCCGCAAGGTCAAGGGCGTGATCCACTGGGTACCGGCCGACACCAGCGTCGAGTGCGAAGTGCGCCTGTACGACCGCCTGTTCCGCTCGCCAAACCCGGAAAAAACCGAAGAAGGCGGCAGCTTCCTCGACAACATCAACCCGGAATCGCTGCAAGTGCTCACCGGTTGCCGCGCCGAGCCGTCGCTGGGCCAGGCACAACCGGAAGACCGCTTCCAGTTCGAGCGCGAAGGCTACTTCTGCGCCGACCTCAAGGACAGCCAGCCGGGCCGCCCGGTGTTCAACCGCACCGTCACCCTGCGTGACTCCTGGGGCAGCTAAGGAACCGCCGTGCTTACCATATACAACACGCTGAGCAAAACCAAAGAAGCCTTCAAGCCGCTCGATGGCAACAAGGTGCGCATGTACGTGTGCGGCATGACCGTGTACGACTACTGCCACCTTGGCCACGGCCGCAGCATGGTGGCCTTCGACCTGGTGACGCGCTGGCTGCGTAAAAGCGGCTACGACCTGACTTACGTGCGCAACATCACCGACATCGACGACAAGATCATCAACCGGGCCAACGAGAACGGCGAGTCGTTCGACGCCCTGACCGCGCGTATGATCGACGCGATGCACGAGGACGAGCGCCGCCTGAACATCCTCAAGCCGGACCTGGAGCCGCGTGCCACCGACCACATCGCCGGCATGCACGCCATGATCCAGACCTTGATCGACAAGGGCTATGCCTACGCGCCGGGCAACGGTGACGTGTACTACCGCGTTGGCAAGTTCGTCGGCTACGGCAAGCTGTCGCGCAAGAAGATCGAAGACCTGCGCATCGGTGCCCGCATCGAAGTCGACGAAGCCAAGCAGGACCCGCTCGACTTCGTGCTGTGGAAGGGTGTCAAACCGGGCGAACCTTACTGGGATTCGCCGTGGGGCCCGGGCCGCCCGGGCTGGCACATCGAGTGCTCGGTGATGTCCACCTGCTGCCTGGGCGAGAGCTTCGACATCCACGGCGGTGGCAGCGACCTGGAGTTCCCGCACCACGAGAACGAGATCGCCCAGAGCGAGGCCGCCACCGGCAAGCAGTACGCCAATGCCTGGATGCACTGCGGCATGATCCGCATCAATGGCGAGAAGATGTCCAAGTCGTTGAACAACTTCTTCACCATCCGCGACGTGCTCGAGAAGTATCACCCGGAGGTGGTGCGTTACCTGCTGGTGGGCAGCCACTACCGCAGCGCCATCAACTACTCCGAAGACAGCCTGCGCGACGCCAAAGGCGCGCTGGAGCGCTTCTACCACGCCCTGCGCGGCCTGCCGCGTGTTGCCGCCCAGGGTGGCGAGGCGTTCGTCGAACGCTTCAGCGTGGCGATGAACGATGACTTCGGTACGCCCGAGGCCTGCGCCGTGCTGTTCGACCTGGTGCGCGAAATCAACCGCCTGCGCGACAGCGACGTTGACGCCGCCGCCGGCCTGGCTGGCCGCCTGCGCGAACTGGGTGATGTGCTGGGCGTGTTGCAGCTGGACGCCGATGACTTCCTGCGTGCCGGTGCCGAAGGCAAGGTTGACGCAGCTGAAGTGGAAGCACTGATCCAGGCGCGCTTGCAGGCCCGTGCCGACAAGAACTGGGCCGAGTCCGACCGCATCCGCGACCAGCTGACCGCCATGGGCGTGGTGCTGGAAGACAGCAAGGGCGCGACGACCTGGCGCCTGGCTGACTGATCACCGCGAGGCCGTGCAGCCGTTGTTCAAAGGGCTGCACGGCCCCGGTTCTACAGTGTGTAGTGCTTCAGCTCCCGGGCAATCAGCATGCGCTGGATCTCGCTCGAGCCTTCGTAAATCTGCGTGATGCGCGCATCCCTGTAATAGCGTTCCACCGGGTAATCTTCCAGGTACCCGTAGCCCCCATGCACCTGTATCGCCATCGAGCACACCCGCTCAGCCATTTCCGACGCAAACAGTTTGGCCTGTGAAGCCTCCGACAGGCAGGGCTTGCCTGCGCTGCGTAAACGCGCGGCATGCAGGATCAGCAAGCGTGCGGCGTTGGTTTGCACCTGCATGTCGGCCAGCAGGTTGGCGATGCTCTGGTGCTCATTGATCGGCTTGCCGAACTGCACCCGGTCCCGCGAGTAGGCCAGCGCGGCCTCGAACGCGGCGCGTGCAATGCCCAGTGCCTGGGCGGCGATGCCGATGCGCCCGCCTTCGAGGTTGGCCAGGGCAATCGCCAGGCCCTTGCCACGCTCGCCCAGCAGGTTGGCGGCCGGGATGCGGCAGTTGTCGAAGGTGACCGCGCAGGTGTCGGAGGCGCGGATGCCCATCTTGTGCTCGCTACGGTCCACATTGAAGCCAGGGTTGTCGGTGGGCACCAGGAATGCCGACAGGCCTTTCTTGCCCAGCTCGGGGTCGGTAACGGCAAACACGATGGCAAGGCCGGCACGCCGGGCATTGCTGACAAACTGCTTGGCCCCGTTGATCACCCATTCGCCGCCAATGAGTTCGGCACGGGTGCGCAGGTTGTGCGCTTCGGAGCCGGCTTGTGGCTCGGTCAGGCAGAAACAGCCGATCACCTCGCCGCTGGCCAGGCGCGGCAACCAGTGTTGCTGCTGCTCGGGCGTGCCATAGGCCAGCAAGGGGCCGCAGCCCACCGAGTTGTGGATGCTCATCATCGCCCCGGTGGCACCGCAGCCGGCGGCGATTTCTTCTACGGCCAGGGCGTAGGCCACGTAGTCGGTGTAGCTGCCGCCGAAGTCCTCGGGCACGACCATGCCCAGCAACCCCAGCTCGCCCATCTTGCGCACCACGGCATCGTCGATCCAGCCGGCCTTTTCCCATGCCTGGGCCTGGGGCGCGATCTCGCCCCGGGCAAAGTCCCGGGCCATGTCGCGGATCATGATCTGCTCTTCGCTCAGTTCCAGGTCTTGCATCTGTGTACTCCCGGGCTCACAGGCCTTCGAAGAATTGGTCCACCCGCTCGCGTGCCAGCCCGCTCAGGGTTGGCGGGTTCCAGCGAGGCTGCTTGTCCTTGTCGATGATCAGGGCGCGCACGCCTTCGATGATGTCGCCGTACTGGAACCACTGGCGGTCAATGTGCAGCTCCATGGCGAAGCAGTCCTCCAGGGCCAGGTGGCGGCCCCGGCGCAGCATTTCCTGCGTAACTGCCATGGCCAGGGGCGAGCGGCTTTCCAGCTGGTCGGCGGTGGCCAGCGCCCATTGATGGCTGTCGCCGAGGCTGACGGCACGCAATTGTTCGATGATGGCCGCCGGGCCGGGCAGGGCAAAGAAGTGGTCGATGACCGGGCGCAGGCGTTCCAGCGGGGCGTCGTCCAGGGTCTGGGTGCCGAGTTTGGCCAGCAGGTTCTGCAAGTCCTTGAGCGGGTATTCGCCAAAGCGGATCTGGTCCAGGCCCTGATCGAGCACGGCAATGCTGTCGCTGGGCAGGTACCAGTCGGCCAGCCCGCAGTACAGCGCGTCGGCGGCCTGGATCTGTACACCGCTGACGCCCAGGTAGGTGCCCAGTTCGCCGGGGATGCGTGACAGGAAATAGCTGCCGCCCACGTCCGGGAAGTAGCCGATGGCGACTTCCGGCATGCCCAGGCGGCTGCGTTCGGTGACCACCCGCAGGTCGCAGCCTTGGGCCAGGCCCATGCCGCCGCCGAGGGTGAAACCGTCCATCAACACCAGCACTGGCTTGCGGTAGCGGTGGATGCACAGGTCCAGCGCGTATTCTTCGACGAAAAAGTCTTCATACAGGGTGTCACCGGCCTTGTAGCTGTCGTGCAGCGAGCGGATGTCACCACCGGCGCAGAAGCCCTTGGGGCCTTCACCACGCAGCACCACCGCCTGCACCTGCGGGTCTTCGGCCCAGCGGTCGAACTGCTGGCGCAGGCTGCGCACCATGTCCAGGGTCAGGGCATTGAGGCCGGCGGGGCGGTTGAGGGTGAGGTGGCCAATCTGATTACGGACCTCGGCCAGTACGTGCGCCGTTGCCGAGGTGTGAGCATGCGCGGTCATCGCGTTCTCCCTGCTTTGTTATTGATTTTCCGAGTGAAGCCTTGGGGGATGGCTGGATCCTGTCATGCAAATTTGCCGTGCACAATTGGCAAAAGTGCAGGGGAGGCGTGCGTTTTTGCGCTGTAGGAGCGGATTTACCGAGACGTCGGACCGCCGCGATGCGGCGCAACGCGCCGCCCTTCACTGTCCATTACGGTAACCGTAACGATCAACCCCCCACCTTGATTGATCACCCTACAACTATCCCCCTACTGTACCTCCACGACAGCGAACCCGTGGAGTCACACAATGACCATAACGCAGAATCCACCGCCGCAATGGTCGCGGCGGCGCGCCGAAAAACAACGCCGCCTCGACCGCGTCCGCCACCTCGCCGAGGGCGTGGTGCTGCCCACCGAGCGCATCGTTGAAGCGCTGGAACTGCTGATTGCCCCGGGTGACCGGGTGGTGCTGGAGGGCAACAACCAGAAGCAGGCCGATTTTCTCTCCCGTTCGCTGGCAAAAGCCGACCCCCAGCGCCTGCACGACCTGCACATGATCATGCCCAGTGTCAGCCGTGCCGAGCACCTGGACCTGTTCGAACGCGGCATCGCCCGCAAGCTCGACTTCTCCTTCGCCGGCCCGCAGAGCCTGCGCATCGGCCAGTTGCTCGAAGACGGGCTGCTGGAAGTCGGCGCCATCCACACCTACATCGAACTCTACTCCCGGCTGGTGGTGGACCTGATCCCCAACGTGACCCTGGTCGCAGGGTTCATGGCCGACCGCGAGGGCAACCTGTACACAGGCCCCAGCACTGAAGACACCCCGGCACTGGTAGAACCCGCCGCGTTCAGTGACGGTTTGGTGATCGCCCAGGTCAACCAGTTGGTGGAGCACACCGACGACCTGCCACGGGTGGACATTCCCGCCTCCTGGGTCGACTTCGTAGTGGTGGCCGACAAGCCGTTCTACATCGAACCGCTTTTCACCCGCGACCCGCGCCACATCAAGCCGGTGCACGTGTTGATGGCCATGATGGCCATCCGCGGCATCTATGAAAAACACAACGTACAGTCGCTGAACCATGGCATCGGCTTCAACACCGCCGCCATCGAACTGATTCTGCCCACCTATGGCGAATCGTTGGGCCTCAAAGGCAAGATCTGCCGCAACTGGACCCTCAACCCGCACCCGACGCTGATCCCGGCCATCGAAACCGGCTGGGTCGAAAGCGTGCATTGCTTTGGCACCGAACTGGGCATGGAAGACTACATCGCCCAGCGCCCGGACGTGTTCTTCACCGGCCGCGACGGCTCGCTGCGCTCCAACCGCATGATGTGCCAGCTGGCCGGGCAATACGCCGTGGACCTGTTCATCGGGGCCACCTTGCAGGTGGATGGCGATGGCCATTCTTCGACGGTGACCCGTGGCCGCCTGGCAGGCTTTGGCGGTGCCCCGAACATGGGCCACGACCCGCGCGGGCGGCGCCACGCCACCCCGGCCTGGCTCGACATGACCGTACCCGAAACCCTGCTTGAGCGCGGCCGCAAGCTGGTGGTGCAGATGGTCGAAACCTTCCAGGAGGGCGGCAAGCCCACCTTCGTGGAAACCCTCGATGCGGTGGAAGTGGCGAAAAAAGCCGGCATGCCGCTGGCGCCGGTGATGATCTACGGTGACGACGTGACCCACCTGCTGACCGAAGAGGGCATTGCCTACCTCTACAAGGCCCGCAGCCTGGAAGAACGCCAGCAAATGATCGCCGCCGTGGCCGGAGTCACGGCCATAGGCCTGCGCCACAACCCCAAAGACACCCTGCGCCTGCGCCAGCAAGGCCTGGTGGCCTTGCCCGAAGACCTCGGCATCCGCCGCACCGACGCCAGCCGCGAACTGCTGGCCGCACGCAGCATCGCCGACCTGGTGGACTGGTCCGGCGGCCTCTACAACCCCCCCGCACGCTTCAGGAGCTGGTGATGCCTGTAGGAGCGGATTTACCGAAACGTCGGACCGCCGCGATGAGGCCAGCACGGTTTGAAACGGTCTCCCTGCCAGACCACCTCGCCGACCTGGCCATAGAAGCCCTGATCGACGAAGCCGACCTGTCCCCCAAACCCGGCCTGGTCGACCGCCGCAGCAGCGGCGCCCATTCCGACATGACCCTGGCCCTGATGCATGCCTCGGCCCTGGCCCTGTGGCCCTGCCTGCGGCAAATGGCCGAAGCCGGCCAAACCCACGGCCAGATCACTCAACCCCTGCGTGCAGCCTTGGGGCAGATCGGCCGCGAAGGTGAGGCCGCCATGCTGGCCACCACCGGCGGCGTCAACACCCACCGTGGCGCGATCTGGGCGCTCGGCCTGCTGGTTGCAGCCCAGGCGCTGGCCCCCAAGGCCGCCCCTGAAACCGTGGCCGCCAAAGCCGGCCGCATTGCCTTGATCGACGACCCTGCAGCCGCCGCACAAGACAGCCACGGTGCCCAGGTGCGCCGCCGTTACGGCATCAGCGGTGCCCGCGAGCAGGCCCAGCAAGGCTTTCCTGCCGTGATTGACCATGGCCTGCCGCAACTGCGCCGCAGCCGCGCCGCAGGCGTCAGCGAAAGCCACGCCCGGCTCGATGCCTTGCTCGCCATCATGGCCGCACTGACCGACACCTGCGTGCTCTGGCGCGCTGGCCCGCAAGGCCTGCATGCCGTGCAGCAGGGCGCTCGCGCCGTGCTGGAAACCGGCGGCAGTGCGTCGCTGGCCGGGCGCCGTCAATTGCGCCAGCTTGACGCCCACCTGCTGCACCTGAACGCCTCACCAGGCGGCGCCGCCGACTTGCTGGCCGCCTGCCTGTTCCTCGACAAAGCCGGGAGCCTGTGACATGGAAACCCTCAACTTTCAATTCCCCGCCAGCGCGCCTGGCCGAGGCCGCACCCTGGTTGGCTGCGTCAGCTCCGGCGACCTCGAAGTGCTGATCGAACCTGGTAACGCCGGCCAGTTGCAGATCCAGGTGGTGACCTCGGTCAACGGCAGCGGCGCCCGCTGGCAGCAGCTGTTCCAGCGTTTGTTCGAAGGCCGCGACTGGCCCGCCGTTAACATCGACATCCATGACTTCGGCGCCACCCCCGGTGTAGTGCGCCTGCGCCTTGAACAAGGCTTCGAGGAGATCGCCCATGACTGACACCGCACGCCTGCTGCAAAGCCGCAGCTTCGTCGAACTGGGCGCCCGCCAGCGTGCCCAGGCCTTGCTGGACGCGGGCACCTTCCGCGAACTGCTCGGCCCATTCGACCGGCTGATGTCACCGTGGCTGCCACGCCAGGGCATCGTGCCCCAGGCTGACGACGGCGTGGTCATCGCCAAAGGCCTGCTTGCCGGGCGCAACACCGTGGTCGCCGCCATCGAAGGCGCCTTCCAGGGGGGCAGCATGGGCGAGGTGGGCGGCGCCAAGATTGCCGGCGCCCTTGAGCTTGCCATCGAGGACAACCGCAAGGGCACCCCGACCTGCGCTGTGTTGCTGCTGGAGACCGGTGGCGTGCGCCTGCAGGAAGCCAACCTGGGGCTGGCGGCCATTGCCGAAATCCAGGCCGCCATCGTTGAGCTGCGTACCCACCAGCCCGTCATCGGCCTGATTGCCGGGTCGGTGGGCTGTTTCGGTGGCATGTCCATCGCCGCCGGCCTGTGCAGCCACCTGTTGGTCACCCGCGAAGCGCGGCTGGGCCTCAATGGCCCGCAGGTGATCGAGCAGGAAGCCGGCATTGCCGAGTACGACGCCAAGGACCGCCCCTTCATCTGGAGCCTCACAGGCGGTGAGCAGCGTTATGCCAGTGGCCTGGTGGACGCCTATGTAAACGACGACGTGGCGAGCCTGCGCGAACAGGTGCTGCAGTTGCTGGACACACCCGCCGCCGACCGCGCGGCGGACTACGCCGGTTACCTTGCGCGGCTTGAACGCTTGGGGGCTGACTGCCCGCAACTCGACGCCGCCGCCGTGCGTGCCCTTTACCAAGGAGATACCCCATGAACCGTGCCCTGAACTGGCTGCCGGGCCTTGCCGGTGGTGAAGCGTTGCCAGGTTACCCCGCATCGATACGGGTAATCGACGCCGAGCTGGACAACCGCCTGACGCGCTTCATCGCCGTGGTGCCGGACGCCAACAACCCATTCCCCCGTGCCCGCGATGGCGAAGTCGGCCTGCTGGAAGGCTGGGGCCTGGCCAAGGCGGTGAACGAGGCGGTGGCGCTGGACCGGGATGGCGAAAAGCGCGCCGTCATTGCGGTCATCGACGTGCCTAGCCAGGCCTACGGGCGCCGCGAAGAGGCGTTGGGCATCCACCAGGCGCTGGCCGGTGCCGTGCAGGCTTATGCGCAGGCGCGGCTAGCCGGGCACCCGGTGGTGGGTTTGTTGGTTGGCAAAGCCATGTCCGGCGCGTTTCTGGCCCATGGCTACCAGGCCCAACGCTTGATCGCGCTGGACGACAGCGGCGTGATGGTGCACGCCATGGGCAAGGCGGCGGCAGCGCGCATTACCTTGCGCAGTGTCGACGAACTGGAGGCGCTGGCGGCGCAGGTGCCACCCATGGCCTATGACCTCGACAGCTATGCCTCCCTCGGCCTGTTGTGGCGGCGCCTGGCGGTTCAAAACGCAGAGGCCCCGAGCGCAGCCGACCTCGCACAAGTGCGGGCATGCCTGGCTGAAGCCGTGCGCGACATCGGCCAGCAGACCGACCTTTCGACCCGCCTTTCAGGCGAAAACCGCCGGGCCTCCCGCGAGGTTCGTGCCGCACTGCGCCGCCAGTGGCAGGAGGCCTGAAATGCACCGGCCACAACCGCACGACCTGCTCTGGGGGCTGCCCTTGAGCGCCTTGCCAGCCGACGCCCCGGCGTGGGCCGTGCGTGTGGTGGGTGCAGGGCAACCGGTGGTGGTGCGTCGGGCAGCCTGCGCACCGGGGCAAGTGGCGGTGGGCCTGCGAGGCGAAGGGCGAGCGCAGCGTCTGGGGCTTGAAATGCACCTGGCCGATGTTCAGCGCCTGGTCAGCCCCGAGGCGCTGCGCTGGCAAGGCCAAAGCCCATGCCCGGCGTTGCAGGCGTTGGCCTCGGTGGCTCCGGTGCTCGATGCCAGCGGGCTGGCCTGGGGGCCCACCGGGGGCGTCGGTTACCAACTGGCCACGGGCGTGAATGTGCTGCATGCCGCCAGCGACCTCGACCTGACCCTGCGCACCCCGTTGCCCCTGACGCGGGCCAAGGCGCGGGAGCTGCTGGATATCCTTGACTGCGGCCCTTGCCGCATCGATGTGCAACTGGAAACCCCAACAGGCGCCATCGCCTTGCGTGAATGGGCCTGCGTGGCGCGTCGGGTGCTGCTCAAATCGGCGCTGGGCGCGCGCTTGGTGCTGGACCCCTGGAACGCCCTGGAGTGTGCAGCGTGAGCAGCCTGTTCGCGTTCCCGGGGCAGGGCGCGCAGCAGCCGGGCATGCTGCATCGCCTGCCGGAAGGTTCGGCGGCCTTGCTGGAGGAAGCCTGCGACACCCTCAACGAGCAGGCGCTGGCACTGGACACTGCTCAAGCCCTGCAATCCACCCGCGCTGTGCAGCTTTGCCTGCTGCTGG
Organism: Pseudomonas sp. PSKL.D1; assembly: GCF_028898945.1. NCBI lineage: Bacteria > Pseudomonadati > Pseudomonadota > Gammaproteobacteria > Pseudomonadales > Pseudomonadaceae > Pseudomonas > Pseudomonas sp. PSKL.D1. The sequence continues at coordinate 3,036,825 of NZ_CP118607.1, read as the reverse complement.
CCGGGGTTGCCTGGGCACGCTGGCTGGTGCAGCGCAGCCCGGCGCCGGACTACGTCGCGGGCCTGTCGATCGGCGCCTATCCCGCCGCCGTGGTGGCCGGGGCGCTGGAACTGGCCGATGCCGTGCGCCTGGTGGCGCTGCGCGGGGCATTGATGCAACGGGCCTACCCCAGCGGTTATGGCATGACCGCCCTGAGTGGTGTGGGCCTGGCCACGGTCGAGCACTTGCTGGCCGAGGTGGGCGGCGAGGTGTACATCGCCAACCTCAACAGCGACAACCAGATTGTCATCGCCGGTAGCGACACCGCCATGGCCGAGGTCGCCGCCCGTGCGCGCAGCCGTGGCCAAGGAGTGGCCAAGCGCCTGGCCGTGAGCGTGCCGTCCCATTGCCCATTGCTCGACGGCCCGGCCGCCGAGCTGACCCATGCCTTTGCCGAGGTCACGCTGCACCGCCCGTGTATCACTTACCTCAGCGGCAGCAGTGCCCGGCCAATCTTCGACCCGCAACGCCTGCGTGACGACCTGGCCAACAACATGGCCCGGGTGGTCGACTGGCGAGGTACGTTGCGCACAGCCTATGAACGGGGCGTACGCCTGCACCTGGAAGTGCCTCCGGGCGGCGTGCTCAGCGGCCTGGCACGGCAGGTGTTCGAACAGGGCAGGGTGACGGCCATCGAGGCCACCCGCTGGGACACCCTTGACGCGCTGCTGCGCCAGGAGGTGGCCCAGAACCGATGACCGCGCGGCATTTCGAAGAACAACAACAAACAACTTCGACACAAGCTGAGGACAACAACAATGATCATTTATGGTGTGGCTCTGCTGGCGGTGTGCACGCTGGCCGGCGTTATCGTCGGCGATTTCCTGGGCGTGCTGCTGGGCGTCAAATCCAATGTGGGTGGGGTCGGGATCGCCATGATCCTGCTGATCTGCGCACGGCTCTACATGCACCGCAATGGCGGCATGAGCAAAGAGTGCGAGTTTGGCGTAGGGTTCTGGGGTGCCATGTACATCCCCGTAGTGGTGGCCATGGCGGCCCAGCAAAATGTGGTCACCGCGTTGCACGGCGGGCCAGTCGCGCTGCTGGCGGCCATTGGTGCGGTGCTGGTGTGTGGGGTGACCATTGCCCTGATCAGCCGCAGCCATCGCGGCGAACCGTTGCCTCCGCTGGAGGCCCCCCCGGCCAATAGCACGCAGCTTGCCCCTGCAGGAGGGCGTTGATCATGTGGCCAATCATTGACAATGCGCTGGAACACAACGGCCTGATCACGGCCTTCGCGGTGGTCGGTGCGATCATGTGGTTGTCGGTGCTGCTGTCGAAGTACCTGACGTTTGGCCGGGTTCACGGCTCGGCGATTGCCATCGTCATCGGCCTGGTACTGGCCTGGGTGGGCGGCACCGTGACCGGTGGCCAGAAGGGCCTTGCCGACATGGCGTTGTTCTCTGGCATCGGCCTTATGGGCGGTGCCATGCTGCGCGATTTCGCCATCGTCGCCACGGCGTTCGAGGTGCAGGCCACCGAGGCGCGCAAGGCCGGGATGATCGGCGCGGTGGCGTTGCTGCTGGGTACGGTGCTGCCTTTCATTGTCGGTGCCGCCGTGGCCTATGCCTTCGGCTACCGCGACGCGGTGAGCATGACCACCATTGGCGCTGGCGCAGTGACATACATCGTCGGCCCGGTGACGGGGGCGGCGCTGGGGGCGAGTTCCGATGTGATGGCACTGTCGATTGCCACCGGGCTGATCAAGGCGATCCTGGTGATGGTCTTCACCCCGGTGTCGGCGCGTTTGCTGGCGTTGGACAACCCACGCTCGGCGATGGTCTTTGGCGGGTTGGCCGGTACCGTTTCGGGGGTGACCGCCGGGCTGGCAGCAACCGATCGGCGGCTGGTGCCCTATGGCGCCCTGACGGCGACCTTCCATACCGGGCTGGGCTGCTTGATGGGGCCTTCGATTCTGTATTTCTGTGTCAGAGGCCTGGTTGGCTGAACGCGCCTACTGCTCCCGGCTGTACATCCGGCACTCGGCCAGCAGTGCCAACAGGTTAGGCTCGCGCTCGCGGGCCTTGAGAAACACCACCCCGATGTGCTGCTGCAGGCGGTAGCGCGCCTGCAGCGGGATCAACCGCACGCGGTTTTCGTACACCGCCGCGATCCGCCCCGGCAGCAGGGCAAAGCCCACCCCTGAGCTGACCATGCTCAGCAGGGTGAAGATATCGTTCACCTGCATCGCCACCTTGGGTTCGAACCCGGCCTGCTCGAACACCCGGGCGCCGTCGCGGTGGGTGGCAAAGCCTTGCGTCAGGGTGATGAAGGTGGAGGCCGCGAGGTCGGCCAGGTCTACCTCTTGCTGCTCAGCGAACGGCGAATCGGTGGGCACGGCGAGGAAGATATCGTCCGAGAACAGCGGTAGTTGCTCGCAGGCCGGATCAGCCACGCTCTCGTCCAGCGACACCAGAATGGCCTCCAGCTCGTGGTTTTTCAGGCGCTGCAGCAGGTCGACGTTCGAGCCCAGGGTGAGGTCGATGTTCAGCTCGCTGCGCCGCAGCTTCAGGCCCATCACCAGTTTGGGCACGGTCTTCACGGTCAGCGAGTACAAGGCCCCCAGGCGAAAGCGCTCGGCATAGAAGCCCGCGGCCTCGCGGGTTTGGCGCACCATCTGCTCGGCGTCCTGGATCAGTTGGCGGGCCTTTTTTTCCAGCACATAGGCGCTTTCCAGCGGGATCAGTTGGCGGCCTTCATGTTTGAACAGCGGGCAGCGCAGGGCGCTTTCCAGCGAATGGATGGCCCGGTGCACGCTCACCGCACTGGTGGACAGCTCGGCGGCGGCGCGGCCCAGGTTGCCGCTGCGCATGAAGGCGAGGAAGGTTTCGAGCTTTTTCAGGGTCAGTTCTTCGTCGATCAGCATGCGGTGGGGCCATCCATAAGGGTGGTAGCGATCATGCCATAGGCTGGAGCGGGCGTCGCTGCGCAACGCATCGCGGATAAATCCGCTCCTACACGGGCCACTGTAGGAGCGGATTTATCCGCGATGCGTCGCGCCAGCGGCGCCCCCACCCATCACCCCGAAGGGTGATGGTTCCCCCGCTGGCCCCATGCAACAATCCACCGCACAACAACCCCGACACGGGACCACCACAATGAGCAAAGACCGGCTGAAATCGCCCGACTGGTACGCGCAGATGGCCCGCGTCATCGACGCCCAGGGTACGCCGGGCTTTGTCGAAGCGCTGTTCGCCGCGCTGCGCCTGCTGGCCCCGTGCCAAGCCATCACCGTGTTCCTGTACCCGCGCAAGGGGCTGCCCTCGGCGCTGTTCGTCAAAGACGAAGAAGGCCCATGGCTGCCGGAAGGCAACGTGCAGCGCTACCTCGAAGGCTACTACCTGCTGTGCCCGTTCTACCGTGCCTGCATGGACGGCGTGGCACCCGGTTGCTACCGCCTGAGCGACGTGGCCCCCGACCACTTCAAGCGCAGCGAATACTACCTGGCGTTTTACCAGCACGCGCACCTGGAGGACGAACTCAACTTCATCGTGCCGCTGGACGAGCACCTGACCATTGCCGTTGCCCTGGCCAGTACCCGCCGCCTGGACCGCCAGCACGTAAGCGACCTGAAGTGTGTGGCGCCGTGGGTGGTGGCGATGGTACGGCGGCAATGGAGCCACCTGGACATCGACGCCCTGGGCGGGCGTTTCGAAAGCGCCCTGGGCCGGCAGATCAACGCCGCCCTGAACAACTTTGGCTCATCCTTGCTGACCGAACGTGAGTGCCGCATCGCCCAGTACCTGCTGCGCGGCCATTCCACGCGCTCGCTGGCCGAGCGCCTGGGCATCAGCGAGGACACGGTCAAGACCCACCGTAAAAACCTTTACACCAAGCTCGACATCGCCAAGCAGTCCGAGCTGTTTTCACTGTTCATCGATTCCCTGGCCCAAGCCCAGGAAGGCCTGAGCAAAGACCCGCTGGAAAGCTACCTGCGAAGGCGCTGACCCCCGGCGCACCACCTCAATACGAACAACAAGCGGCCACCGGCGTGGCCGCAAGGGAGACCTGCGTGCATACAAAACAGGACTGGCAGCAGCGTGCTGCACGGCAAAGCTTCATCACCACGGCATTGATCGACGGCCGCCCGCTGGCGGCGCAGGGCGGCGTCACGTTCGACGCCATCAACCCGGCCACCCAGCAATTGCTGGCCAAGGTCGCGGCCTGCGGTGACCTGGAAGTCGGCCAGGCCGTGCGCTCGGCCCGCCGTGCGTTCGAACAAGGGCCGTGGGCGCGCATGGCGCCGTCTGCCCGCAAGCGTGTGCTGCTGCGCCTGGCCGAGCTGATTCTGGCCAACCGTGAAGAACTGGCACTGCTCGACTCGCTGAACATGGGCAAGCCGGTCATGGACGCCTACACCATTGATGTGCCCGGCGCCGCCAACGTGTTTGCCTGGTATGGCGAAGCGCTCGACAAGGTCTACGGTGAGGTGGCGCCCACGGCCGCCAACGCCTTGGCCACGGTCACCCGCGAAGCACTGGGCGTGGTCGGCGCCGTGGTGCCGTGGAACTTCCCGCTGGACATGGCCGCCTGGAAAGTCGCCCCGGCACTGGCTGCCGGCAACAGCGTGGTGCTCAAGCCCGCCGAGCAATCGCCATTCTCGGCTCTGCGCCTGGCAGAACTGGCGCTTGAGGCCGGCGTGCCCGAAGGTGTGCTGAACGTGGTGCCGGGGCTGGGCGAAAGCGCCGGCCGCGCGCTGGGCCTGCACCCGGATGTGGACTGCCTGGTGTTCACCGGCTCCACCCAGGTGGGCAAGTACTTCATGCAGTACTCGGCCCAGTCCAACCTCAAGCAGGTGTGGCTGGAATGCGGTGGCAAAAGCCCGAACCTGGTGTTCGACGACTGCCACGACCTGGACCTGGCCGCCGAGAAAGCCGCCTTTGGCATCTTCTTCAACCAGGGCGAAGTCTGCTCGGCCAACTCGCGCCTTTATGTACAGCGCTCGATCCACGATGAGTTCGTCGAGCGGCTGCTGGCCAAAGCGCGCGAGTGGCTGCCCGGCGACCCGCTGGACCCGGCCAGCCGCGCCGGCGCCATCGTCGACAGTGCCCAGAGCGCACGCGTCATGGCCGCCATCGAGCAGGCGCAGGGGGAGGGCGCCCGATTGCTGTGCGGCGGCCAGCGCCTGAGCTTCAACGGCTCGAACAACTTCATCGCGCCCACCGTGTTCGCCGACGTGCACCCGGGCATGGCCGTGGCCCGCGAGGAAATCTTCGGCCCGGTGCTGGCCATCACCGCCTTCGACGATGAAGAGCAGGCCCTGCGCCTGGCCAACGACAGCGTCTACGGCCTGGCCGCCTCGGTGTGGAGTGACGACCTCAACCGTGCCCACCGGGTGGCCCGTGGCCTGAAGGCTGGCACTGTGTCGGTCAACACCGTCGATGCCCTGGACGTGGCCGTACCGTTTGGCGGTGGCCGCCAGTCCGGCTTTGGCCGCGACCTGTCGCTGCATTCGTTCGACAAGTACACCCAACTCAAAACCACCTGGTTCCAGCTGCGCTGACCTGAGGAGAACACCCATGAACGCACCCTTCAAGCCGCAACGCGACACCCGCGACTACCAGGCCAGCGACGCGGCCTACCACATCCATGCCTTCCTTGACCAAAAGGCCCTGAACGCCGAAGGCCCGCGCGTGATCACCCGTGGCGAAGGCCTGTACCTGTGGGACAACGACGGCAACCGCTACCTGGACGGCATGTCTGGCCTGTGGTGCACCCAGCTCGGTTACGGCCGCAAAGACCTGACCGCCGCCGCCGCCGCGCAGATGGACCAGCTGGCCTACTACAACATGTTCTTCCACACCACCCACCCGGCGGTGATCGAGCTGTCCGAGCTGCTGTTCAGCCTGCTGCCGGGCCACTACAGCCACGCGATCTACACCAACTCCGGGTCCGAGGCCAACGAGGTGCTGATTCGCACGGTGCGCAAGTACTGGCAGGTGGTCGGCCAGCCGAGCAAAAAGGTCATGATCGGCCGCTGGAACGGTTACCACGGCTCGACCCTGGCGGCCACGGCGCTGGGCGGCATGAAGTTCATGCACGAAATGGGCGGCATGATCCCGGACGTGGCGCACATTGACGAGCCGTACTGGTTCGCCGAAGGCGGCGACTTGACCCCGGCTGAATTCGGCCGCCGCTGCGCCCTGCAACTGGAAGAGAAAATTCTCGAACTGGGTGCCGAAAACGTCGCCGGTTTCATCGCCGAACCGTTCCAGGGCGCGGGCGGCATGATCTTCCCGCCGGAAAGCTACTGGCCGGAAATCCAGCGCATCTGCCGCCAGTACGACGTGCTGCTGTGCGCCGACGAGGTGATTGGCGGCTTTGGCCGTACCGGTGAATGGTTTGCCCACGAATACTTCGGCTTCGAGCCCGACACCCTGTCCATCGCCAAGGGCCTGACCTCGGGCTACGTGCCCATGGGCGGCCTGGTGCTGAGCAAGCGCATCGCCGAAGCGCTGGTGGAGCGGGGCGGCGTGTTTGCCCACGGCCTGACCTATTCCGGCCACCCGGTGGCGGCGGCGGTGGCCATTGCCAACCTCAAGGCGCTGCGTGACGAGGGCATTGTGAGCCGGGTCAAAGACGACACCGGGCCGTACCTGCAGCGCATACTGCGCGAGGTGTTTGCCAACCACCCGTTGATTGGCCAGGTGCAAGGCGCGGGGTTGGTGGCGGCGTTGCAGTTCGTGGAGGACAAGGGCAGCCGCAAGCGTTATGCCAACGAGAACGACCTGGCGTGGCAGTGCCGTACTTATGGGTTCGAAGAGGGGGTGATCATTCGCTCGACGCTGGGGCGGATGATCATGGCGCCGGCGCTGGTGGCCGGGCATGCGGAGCTGGATGAGCTGGTGGAGAAGACGCGCATTGCGGTGGATCGTACCGCACGTGGGTTGGGGTTGTTGTAAGGGTTGAGATTGCCGGGGCCGCGTTGCGGCCCTTTCGCGACACAAGGCCGCTCCCACAGGAGATCGCATTACTCTGTGGGAGCGGCCTTGTGTCGCGAAAGGGCTGCGCAGCAGCCCCCGGCCCTCAATGCGGCGCGCGAGGAATGGTCTTCAGCAAATCCTCAGGGCTGATATGCCCCACCACCTGTGCCACCGCACTCCCCGGCGTCGGCAAGTCAATGATGTGGCTCTTCATCTTGCCCACCACATGCATCTCGCACGGCTTGCAGTCGAACTTCAGGGTCAGCACTTCATCGCCCTGAATCAGCTGCATCGGCGCCACCTTGGTACGCACGCCGGTCACTCCCTTGGCCTGTTTCGGGCACAGGTTGAACGAGAACCGCAGGCAGTGCTTGGTGATCATCACCGGCACTTCGCCGTGCTCTTCGTGGGCCTCGTAGGCCGCGTCGATCAACTGCACACCATGGCGGTGGTAGAAGTCACGGGCCTTCTGGTTGTACACGTTGGCCAAAAACGACAGGTGCGACTCGGGGTACACCGGCGGCGGCGTGGTCTCTGCCTTGCGCGCGCCACGCGGGTGGGCCTTGATGCGTGCGGCGGTCAGCGCCTCGATGGCTTCGCGGCGCAGGGCCTTGAGCTGCGAGTTGGGGATGAAGAACGCCTGCGGTGCATCCAGCTCGATGGCATTGGCGTGGTACATCGTGGTACCCAGCTGGCCGAGCAGGTCGTGCAACTGGTCCAGCGCCTGCTGTGGCTTGTTGGCCGGGCCGAACGGGCCGTCCAGCGCCACTTGGACGCTCACGCCTTCTTCACTGCTGGCCGTCAGCATCAGGCGCTGCTCACGCAGCACGGCGTGCCATTCAACGCCCACCCGGCGCTCGGCCGAGGTGCGTTGCAGGGCCTGCTGCCAGTTGTGGTCCAGGTTGCGCGACAGCGGGTGGTTCGGGCGCAGCTTGTGCAGGCCTTCAGGCATCTCGTTGGGCTCGACCCGGTAACGGTAGCGCTTCTGGCCGTCTTCCTCGAACTCGCCACGCGGTTCTGCAATGTTGGCACGGAAGCCCACCACCTCACGCTTGACCAGCACGTTCAGGCCGTCACCGTTGGTCAGCGGTACCTCGGTAACCACCTGCATGTCGCGCTTGCCGACCTTTTCCACTACGCCCACCGGCAAACCGGTGAAGGTAGGCGAGTCGAAGGCGCCGATGTCCACCTTGCGGTCGGTGACGAAGTAGTCGGTGCTGCCTCGGTGGAAGGTTTTGTCCGGGTCGGGCACGAAGAAGTGCTCGGTGCGGCCGCTGGAGGCACGGGCCAGCTCCGGGCGGCCTTCCAGGATGGCATCCAGCTCTTTGCGGTAGTGGGCGGTAATGTTTTTCACATAGCCCACATCCTTGTAGCGGCCCTCGATCTTGAACGAGCGCACGCCGGCATCGACGAGGTCGGCCAGGTTGGCGGTCTGGTTGTTGTCTTTCATCGACAACAAGTGCTTCTCGAACGCCACCACACGGCCCTGGTCGTCCTTGAGCGTGTACGGCAGCCGGCAGGCCTGGGAGCAGTCGCCACGGTTGGCGCTGCGCCCGGTCTGGGCATGGGAAATGTTGCACTGGCCAGAGAATGCCACGCACAGCGCGCCATGGATGAAAAATTCGATGGCGGCGTCGGTTTCGGCGGCGATGGCGCGGATTTGCTGCAGGTTCAGCTCACGGGCCAGCACCAGCTGCGAGAAGCCGGCCTGGTCGAGGAACTTGGCCCGCTCCAGGGTACGGATGTCGGTCTGGGTGCTTGCGTGCAGCTCGATGGGCGGGATGTCCAGCTCCATCACCCCCAGGTCCTGCACGATCAGCGCGTCCACACCGGCGTCGTAGAGCTGGTGGATCAGCTTGCGCGCTGGCTCCAGCTCGTTGTCGTGCAGGATGGTGTTGATGGTGGTGAACACGCGCGCGTGGTAGCGGCGGGCGAATTCGACCAGTTCGGCGATTTCGCCGACCTCGTTGCAGGCGTTGTGGCGCGCGCCGAAGCTCGGGCCGCCAATGTAGATGGCGTCAGCGCCGTGCAGGATCGCCTCACGGGCGATGCTCACGTCACGGGCAGGGCTGAGCAGTTCCAGGTGGTTCTTTGGAAGGGACATGTCGTTATAGGTTCGGGCTGTCACGGTAGGGCGGCATTGTAACGGTGAAATGGCCTGTCTCGCCAATGGGCACTATCAGACAGTTGCTCCCACCCTGTAGGAGCGGATTTACCGAGACGTCGGACCGCCGCGATGCGCCGCGCGAGCGGCGCCCCCGCACAGGTAAACAGGACTTCCGGGGTGAAAACCCGGATAATGCCGCCCATTCTCGTTTCGCACGCTTAAATCACGGTAAATCCCGCATGGAAATCAAAGTCAACTTCCTCGACAACCTGCGCCTTGAAGCCAAGTTCGACGACTTCACGGTGATCGCCGACCAGCCGATCCGCTACAAGGGCGATGGCTCGGCGCCAGGGCCGTTCGACTATTTCCTGGCCTCGTCGGCCCTGTGCGCGGCTTATTTCGTCAAACTGTACTGCCAGACGCGCGACATCCCTACGGAAAACATCCGCCTGTCGCAGAACAACATCGTCGACCCGGAAAACCGCTACAACCAGATCTTCAAGATCCAGGTCGAGCTGCCCGAGGACATTTCCGAGAAGGACCGCCAGGGCATCCTGCGTTCCATCGACCGCTGCACGGTCAAGAAGGTGGTACAGACCGGCCCGGAGTTCATCATCGAAGAAGTCGACAACCTCGACGCCGATGCCCTGGGCCTGTTGATGCCGGTGGCCGAAACCACCACCTACATCCCCGGCAAGGACCTGCCGCTGGAGCAGACCATCGCCAACATGTCCGCCATCCTGGCCGGCCTTGGCATGAAGATCGAGATCGCCTCGTGGCGCAACATCGTGCCGAACGTGTGGTCGCTGCACGTGCGCGATGCCCAGTCGCCGATGTGCTTTACCAACGGCAAGGGTTCCACCAAGGAAGCCGCGCTGGCCTCGGCGCTGGGCGAGTTCATCGAGCGCCTTAACTGCAACTTCTTCTACAACGACCAGTTCTGGGGCGAAGACATCGCCAACGCGCCGTTCGTGCACTACCCGAACGAGCAATGGTTCAAGCCGGGCGTGAAAGACGCACTCCCACAGGAAATACTCGACGCCTACTGCCTGGAAATCTACAACCCCGACGGCGAGCTGCGCGGCTCGCACCTGTACGACACCAACTCGGGCAACACCGAGCGGGGTATCGTTTCGCTGCCGTTCGTGCGCCAGTCGGACGAGCAGGTGGTGTACTTCCCGTCCAACCTGATCGAAAACCTGTTCCTGAGCAACGGCATGAGCGCCGGCAACACCTTGGCCGAGGCCCAGGTGCAGTGCCTGTCGGAAATCTTCGAGCGGGCGGTCAAGCGTGAAATCCTGGAAGGCGAGCTGTGCCTGCCGGATGTGCCGCAAGAGGTGCTGGCCAAGTACCCAGGCATTGTTGCCGGTATTCAGGGCCTGGAGGAGCAGGGCTTCCCGGTGCTGGTCAAGGACGCGTCGCTGGGCGGCGAGTTCCCGGTGATGTGCGTGACCCTGATGAACCCGCGCACCGGCGGCGTGTTTGCCTCGTTCGGCGCGCACCCGAGCTTTGAAGTGGCGCTGGAGCGCAGCCTTACCGAACTGCTGCAGGGCCGCAGTTTCGAAGGCCTCAACGACCTGCCGCAGCCCACCTTCGAAAGCCACGCGCTGACCGAGCCGAACAACTTCGTGGAGCACTTCATCGACTCCAGCGGCGTGGTGTCGTGGCGCTTCTTCAGTGCCAAGGCCGACTTCGAGTTTGTCGAATGGGACTTCTCCGGCCACGGCGAAGACTCCAACGCCCAGGAGGCCGCCACCTTGTTCGGCATCCTCGAGGCGATGGGCAAGGAAGTGTACATGGCCGTGTACGACGACCTGGGCGCCACCGCGTGCCGCATCCTGGTGCCAGGGTATTCCGAGATCTACCCGGTCGAAGACCTGATTTGGGACAACACCAACCGCGCACTGGCCTTCCGCGCCGACATCCTCAACCTGCACAGCCTGGAAAACCGTGGCCTGCGCGCATTGCTCAAGCGCCTGGACAACTGCGAGGTGGACGATTACACCACCATCACCACGTTGATCGGTGTGGAGTTCGATGACAACACGGTGTGGGGCCAACTGACCATTCTTGAGCTGAAACTGCTGATATGCCTGGCGCTGAAGCGCTTCGAGGATGCCAAGGAGCTGGTTGAAGCATTCCTGCAGTTCAACGACAACACCGTGGACCGTGGCCTGTTCTACCAGGCGCTGAACGTGGTGCTGGAGGTGCAGCTGGACGATGAGCTGGACATGGCCGACTACGAGGCCAACTTCCGCCGCATGTTTGGCAACCCGCGCATGGATGCAGTGCTGGGTTCGGTCGACGGCAGCGTGCGCTTCCATGGCCTGACCCCGACCAGCCTGAAGCTCGAAGGGCTGGACCGCCACCTGCGCTTGATCGAGAGCTACAAGAAGCTGCACGCGGCGCGGGCCAAAGCCGCTTCCTGACCGCTGCGCAACATCATTTTGCCCATGGGGTTATACTCGCCGCCCGTTTTACTGTAATCCGAGTATTCCCATGGGGCTTTCTGCAACCGCCACACCCGAACCGCGCCGTTTCGGCGCGCCTCTCATTGCGCTGGGCCTGCTGTTGGCCGGTGCCTGGTTTCTCAATCTCAATGCCGGCTTCAAGCAGGTGCTGTTGCTGCTGGTCGGCGCGGCGCTGGGCTTGACCCTTTACCATGCCGCGTTCGGCTTCACCTCTGCCTGGCGGGTGTTCATCAATGAACGCCGTGGTGCCGGCCTGCGCGCGCAGATGGTCATGCTGACCCTGGCTGTGCTGCTGTTTTTCCCGGCGCTGTCGGCAGGCACGCTGTTCGGCAACCCGGTCACGGGGCTGGTCGCGCCTGCTGGCGTGTCGGTGGTGTTCGGTGCCTTCATCTTTGGCATCGGCATGCAACTGGGCGGCGGCTGCGCCTCGGGCACGTTGTTCACCGTGGGCGGTGGCAACGCGCGGATGCTGGTGACGCTGCTGTTCTTCATCATCGGCTCGGTTGCCGCCACCCACCATGCTGACTGGTGGTTTGCTCTGCCGTCGTTCCCGGCCACTTCAATCGTCAAGGTGTGGGGCGTAGCGCCTGCGCTGCTGGTGAGTGTGGTGGTGTTCGCGCTGATCGCGTGGGCAACCGTGGTACTGGAAAAGCGCCGCCACGGCGCTCTGGAAGCCCCGGTGAGCAGTGAACATCAAGGCCTGCGCCGTTTACTGCGCGGCCCTTGGCCACTGCTGTGGGGTGCAATTGCCCTGGCGCTGCTGAACTATGCCACGCTGGCCCTTGCCGGGCGCCCGTGGGGCATCACCTCGGCCTTTGCACTGTGGGGCGCCAAAACCCTGAATGGCTTGGGTGTGGACGTTGGCAGCTGGGCATTCTGGCAAATGCCGGCCAATGCCAAAGCGCTCGCTTCGCCGGTGTGGCAGGACATCACCACGGTCATGGACATCGGTATCGTGCTCGGGGCGTTGCTGGCTGCCGGCCTTGCTGGCCGCTTCGCTCCAAGCCTGAAGATCCCGCTGCCCTCGCTGATTGCGGCCGTGATTGGCGGCTTGTTGCTGGGTTACGGTTCGCGCCTGGCCTATGGCTGCAACATCGGTGCTTACTTCAGCGGCATTGCCTCGGGCAGCGTACATGGCTGGCTGTGGCTGGTGGCGGCCTACACAGGCAACCTGATTGGCGTGCGCCTGCGGCCGTTGTTCTTTGCCGGTGAGCGCCGCCCCGTCGCGTTGTCCGGTTGTTAATCCAGTAGTTTAAATAAGGCCTTTAAGTCTATGATTTAAAGGCCTTATTTTTTGGCTAACGCGTGCTGCGCGCATTGCTCGTAATAGGTTTGCTTGATCGCAGCGGGCTTGAGGCGTGAGCGGCTGTTGTAGGTTTGCTCGGTGATGCCGAAGGCGGTCATGCGCATCCACGGCTTGGGGAACTTGCGCGCCTGCAGCTTCTTGCGTGTGGCGTACAACGTTACCCCGGAAAGCTTGGCCTGCTGGGCTTCGGCGGCAATTTGGGCGCCCCAGCCGCATACGTGGCGATCATTTTGGCTCAGCGCCCTGGCCTGGGCTGCGAAGGCGGTCGTGGCCAGCAGGCAGCCGGCCATCGTTGCTAGAAATACTCGCATGTTGCTGTCCTAAGCATCTGAAGATGAAAGGAGTTTGCCTTTCATCGGCAACGCTGGGGGCCATTATTTTGCCGCCCGTCTCAGCTTTGGGCCTTGTCTCTGCGCATTTGCGTGACCAGGGTGAAGCGGTCGTCCGGGTGCACCGTCTCGGACACCGCCATCAGTCCCCCGGCATCATCCCGGTACTGGCGCAGGATCTTCAGCCCTGGCGACCCGGCCTCGGCCTTGAGTACGCGGGCCAGCTCGGCCGGCAGCAGCACTGCGCGCACCTGCTGGTCGACCACGGCGATGGCCCGCCCGAAATGCTGCTCGATCAGGCTGGCGATGAGTTGGTCGGGGTGCTCCCGGGCCAGGTCGATGACGTCGGCGTAATCGCGCTGGGCATAGACGTCGGTCCAGCACAGTGGCGCGGCATTGTGCTGGCGGTCGACGCGAATGCTCGACACGCAAAAGTAATGTTCCCCCGGCACCAACCCCAGCCGCGCAGCCTCGCTCAGGTCGGCGACGAAGTGGCGCACGTTCTGGATTTCCCGTTGCTGGGTTTCGGCCAGGTGCGCCAGGTCCGACACGGTGGCCAACGACTGCGAGTAGCCGCCCCGTGGGCTGCTGGCCTCGACCCGTGTACCCACGCGCTTGCGCCGGGACACTAACCCCTGGTTCAGCAACTGGTTGATGGCTGCACGCACCGTGTGCCGGCTCACTTCATACAAGTCACACAGCTCGAACTCGGTGGGCAGCAGGCTGCCCACGGGGTAGCGGCCGCTGGCAATGCCTTCCATCAAGTCCTTGGCCACCACGGCATAACGCGTTTCGTTCATACCTTCGGTCTGTCCCGTCAATTTCACCGGTTGACAGTGTAACAGCGGCAGGGCAAGAATTATGTACGGACATAAATAATATGTACGCTCAATAACAACATTTCAGGATGCCTGCCCATGTCCACTACCGTTTTTGACTCCACCCTGTTCCGCGACATGTTCGGCACTGCCGAAATGCGTGAGGTGTTTTCTGACCGCGCATTGATTGAACGCTACATCGAAGTCGAAGTGGCGCTGGCCAAGGCCGAGGCGCGCTGCGGGGTCATTCCTGTAGAAGCCGCGGCACAGATCGCCGAGCTGTCGCGTTACGACGCCCTCGACCTGAAGCTGATGCAGCACGAAACCGAAATCGTCGGCTACCCGATCCTGCCGCTGGTGGAGCAACTGTCGAAATTGTGCGGTGACGCCGGTCGCTTCGTGCACTGGGGCGCTACCACGCAGGACATCATGGACACGGCCGTGGTCCTGCAGGTGCGCGCCGCGCTGGCCATCGTCGAACGCGACGTGCAGGCCGTGCGTGGCCTGCTGGCGGAACTGGCGCAACGTTACCGCGACACACCGATGGCAGGCCGCACGCACCTGCAACACGCGCTGCCGATCACCTTCGGCTACAAGTGCGCGGTATGGCTGAGCATGTTCGACCGCCACGCCGAACGCCTGGTCGAGTTGCGCCCGCGGGTGGAGGTTGGGCAATTCGCCGGTGCTGCCGGCACGCTGGCCTCGCTGGGTGACAAAGGCCTGGACGTGCAGGCGGCGTTGATGGCCGAACTGGGCTTGGGCGTGCCGCAGGCTACCTGGCACGTGGCCCGCGACGGCCTGGCTGAGACGCTGAACTTCCTTGGCCTGGTAACGGCTTCACTGGGCAAGGTGGCCCTGGACATCATGATGATGATGACCAGCGAGCTGGGCGAAGCCTACGAGCCGTTCGTCAAAGGCCGGGGCGCCAGCAGCACCATGCCGCAAAAGCGCAACCCGATTTCCTGCGAGTTGATGTACGCCGCCGCCAAGGGCGTACGCCAGCAGGCCGGGCTGATGCTCGACGCCATGATCCAGGACTTCGAGCGCTCCACCGGCCCATGGCAGGCCGAGTGGATCGCCATCCCTGAAGCCTTCGCCCTGACCGGCGCATCGCTGGGCCAGGCGCGCTTCATGCTGGCCGGGCTGGATGTGCGCACCGAGCGCATGCGCAAGAACCTCGACATGACCCAGGGCCTGATCGTTGCCGAAGCCGTGATGATGGGCCTGGCACCGGCGCTGGGCCGCCAGGTGGCGCACGACGTGGTATATGCCGCCTGCCGCATGGCCAACGATCAGGGCATCAGCCTGCTGGAAGCACTGCAGGCCCAGGGTGAGGCCACCGCGCAACTGGACCTGGCAACCCTGCAGCGCCTGTGCGACCCGGCCAACTACCTGGGCCTGGCGCCACAAATGGTCGACCTGGCGCTGGCGCGCCCGGGGGCCGTTGCACGCTGATGTTGCTCGGGCCTGGCCGTGCGCCAGGCCCCCTCGATTACAAGAACAATGAGAACACAACCATGTCTTCCACTTCGAAAAAGCCGCTGTACAAGGACCTGACCTTCCAGGTTGTCGCGGCGATGCTGCTGGGCATCGCCTTTGGTTTCATCGCCCCCGAGCTGGCTGCCAAGTTCAAGATCCTCGGGGACATTTTCCTTAAACTGATCAAGACTGCCGTGGCCCCGCTGGTCTTCTTCACCGTGGTCCACGGCATCGCCTCAGCCGGCGACATCAAGCGCGTCGGCAAGGTCGGCTGGCGTGCGCTGGTGTACTTCGAACTGTTGTCGACCCTGGCCCTGGCCATTGGCTTGCTGTGGGGCAACCTGATCGGCATCGGCTCGGGCATGCACGATGCCCACCCCAGCAGCGCTACATCGGCGGCGGCTACCGCGGCGGTTGCCAAGGGCCATGCGCCGACGTCGACCATGGACTTCATCTACGCCATCTTCCCCGACAACTTCGTCGGTGCCTTCGCCGGTGGCCAACTGCTGCAAGTGCTGGTGATCGCCGTGCTGTTCGGCTTCGCGCTGCTGGCCCTCAAGCATGAACGGCGCGCGGTGATTGAAGACGGCTTGAACCGCGTCTCGGAGTGCTTCTTCGAGTTCATCAACCTGATCATGAAATTCGCGCCGTTGGGGGCATTCGGCTCGGTTGCGTATGCCGTGGGCAGCAATGGCACGGCGGTGCTGATGTCGCTGGCCAACCTGGTGCTGATGTTCTACCTGGCCGTGGCGTTCTTCCTGTTTGTGGTGCTGGGCGCTGTGTGCCGACTTTCGGGCTTCAGCCTGTGGCGCTTTTTGCTGTACATCAAGGACGAGATCTTCATTGTGCTGGGCACTGCGTCGTCCGAAAGTGCCTTGCCACGCCTGCTGCAGAAGCTTGAGAAGTTCGGCTGTTCCAAGCAAAGCGTCGGCCTGGTGCTGCCCACCGGTTATGCGTTCAACCTGGACGGCACGTCAATCTACATGTCGCTGTGCGTGCTGTTCATTGCCAACGCCTATGGCGTGCCGTTGGGGTGGGAGCAGCAGTTGGGTATTCTGGCGATCATGCTGGTGACCTCCAAGGGCGCGGCAGCGGTATCGGGCGGCAGCTTTGTGGTGTTCGCCGCCACCGTCACGGCCATTGGTGTGCTGCCCGTGGAAGGCCTGGCGCTGCTGTTCGGGGTATACCGCTTCATGTCCATGGCCATCGCCACCTGCAACACCATTGGTAACAGCGTGGCAACCGTGGTGGTGGCTAAGTGGGCCGGTGAATTCACCGAACAGGCCGCGCGTGAGGAATACGCCCGCGTGTTGGGGCGGGCACCGGGCGCTGCCCTGTAATAAATACCGCGCCGGGTGGATGTGATCGTACAACCGCTTGCGCTATCATGACCGCTGGCTTTCTAGGTGAAATTCAGGGCATGACAGAGCAGCAGGTACAGGCAAAGACCCGGCGCAAACCACGCAGTCTGGCCCAGGAACTGGTCACGGTACTGACCGAACGCATCCGCAGCGGCCAGCTCAAGCGTGGCGACAAGCTGCCGACCGAATCGCAGATCATGGCCGAGGAGGGCGTGAGCCGCACCGTGGTGCGTGAGGCCATCTCGCGCCTGCAGGCGGCGGGGCAGGTCGAGACCCGCCATGGCATCGGAACGTTCGTGCTGGACGTGCAGACCACCGGCGGCTTCCGCATCGACCCGGCCACGGTGGTGACACTGCGTGAAGTGCTGGCGGTGCTGGAGTTGCGCATTGCCCTGGAGATCGAGTCGGCGGGCCTTGCGGCGCAGCGTCGCAGCGATGATGAGCTGGCCGGCATGCGCTCGGCACTGGACGAACTGAACGAAGGCGCGGCCCATGCCACCGACGCCGTGTCGGCAGACTTCCAGTTCCACCTGCGCATTGCCCAGGCCAGCGGCAACCACTACTTCGCCGACATCATCAACCACCTGGGCACCAGCATCATCCCGCGCACCCGGTTGAATTCGGCGCGCCTGGCGCATGATGACCAGGCACATTACATGGGCCGGTTGATGCATGAGCACGAGGCTATTTACGAGGCCATTGCCCGGCGCGACAGCGAAGGGGCGAAGATGGCCATGCGCATGCATCTGAGCAACAGCCGCGAGCGCTTGCGCCAGGCGCATGAAGAAGCCGAAGCGCAATCTGTGTAGGAGCGGCTTTAGCCGCAAACACCGGCATGGCCGGTGCCAGGCACCGCGTCGCCTGCTTCGCGGCTGAAGCCGCTCCCACAGGGTACGCGTTCTGCCTGTACCGAAAATGAAAAACCCCCGCATGTGCGGGGCTTTTTCATACCTGAGGCAATCAGATCGCCCCATCACTCCACTGCCCGTTGACCAGGCGACGCAGCCCCAGCGGGTTGCCGTCACGCAGCGCCTCAGGCAGCAACGCCTGCGGGTAGTTCTGGTAGCAAACCGGGCGCAGGAAGCGGTCGATGGCCAAGGTGCCGACCGAAGTGCCCCGGGCGTCGGAGGTGGCCGGGTACGGCCCACCGTGGACCATGGCGTCACACACTTCAACGCCGGTCGGGTAGCCATTGATCAGGATACGGCCGACTTTTTCTTCCAACAGCGGCACCAGCCAGGCGTAAGCTTCGAAGTCCTCCGCTTCACCGATCAAGGTGGCGGTCAGCTGGCCACGCAGGCCGAGCAGGGCGGCACGCAGCTGGTCGTTGTCCTGCACTTCGACGGCAACGGTGGTCGGGCCAAACACTTCTTCCTGCAGCAGCGGGTCGGCGTTCACCAGCAGGCTGGCATCGGCTTTGAACAGCTGGGCGCGGGCCTGGCTGCCTTCCTGTGCCTGGCCGGCCAGGTGCTGGATGCCAGCGTGGGCCTGCAGGTGCTCCAGGCCGCCGACGTAGCTGCGCAGGCCGCCGGCGTTGAGCATGGTCTGGCCAGCCTGGGCGTCCAGGTGTTGGCCAAGGTCAGCCAGCAGTTGGCTGAACTGTGGCGATTGCAGGCCGATGACCATGCCCGGGTTGGTGCAGAACTGGCCCGCACCCATGCACACGGAGCCTGCCAGCTCGCGGGCAATGGCTTCGCCGCGCTTGGCCAGGGCGCCCGGCAGGATGATCACCGGGTTGATGCTGGACATCTCGGCGAACACCGGGATCGGCTGCGGGCGCTCGGCGGCCAGGCGGCACAGGGCGTCGCCGCCGTTGAGCGAACCGGTGAAGCCAACGGCCTGGATGGCCGGGTGCTTGACCAGCGCCTCGCCCACGCGGCTGCCGAAAATCATGTTGAACACGCCCTTGGGCATGCCGGTGCGCTCGGCGGCGCGGATGATGGCGGTGCCCACCAGGTCGGCGGTAGCCATGTGGCCGCTGTGGGCCTTGAACACCACCGGGCAACCGGCGGCGAAGGCGGCGGCGGTATCACCACCGGCGGTGGAGAAGGCCAGCGGGAAGTTGCTGGCACCGAACACGGCCACCGGGCCAACGCCGATGCGCATCTGACGCAGGTCGACGCGGGGCAGCGGTTGGCGGTCAGGCAGGGCGAGGTCGATGCGCGCGCCCAGGAAGTCACCACGGCGCAGCACTTGGGCGAACAGGCGCATCTGGCCGCTGGTGCGGCCGCGCTCGCCTTGAATGCGTGCGGCGGGCAGGGCGGTTTCGCGGCAGACCACGGCAACGAAGGCGTCGTCCAGTTCATCCAGCTCGGCGGCGATGGCGTCGAGGAACTCGGCGCGGCGAGCCGGGCTCAGTTGGCGGAATTCGGCGAACGCAGCTTTGGCGGCCAAGGCAGCCTGGTCCACTTCGGCCTCGGTGGCCTGGGCGAAGCTGTAGGGCAGGGCCTCACCGGTGGTGGCGTCCAGGCTCTGCAGGCGTTGCGGGCCGGCGGCGCTGCGTGCGCCTGCGATGAAGTTGTGGCCGAGGATCTCTGGCATGGGGTGCTCCTGTAAAGAGAGTGAAGTAATGAATGCTTTGCCCGGCCCTTGTAGGAGCGGATTTATCCGCGATGCAGGCAACGCGGTACGTGGCACCGGCTTTGCCGGTGATCGCGGATGAATCCGCTCCTACAGGGGATGCGGGCCATCAGGTAATGGGCGCCGGGTTGAACAGGGTGATGTCATTGTGCAGCTTGTGCTGCTCGGCCCAGGTCTGCTTGCGGCCACTGGCCACGTCCAGGTAATAGTGGAACAGCTCCCAGCCTAGCTCTTCGATGCTGGAGCGGCCGCTGGCGATGCGCCCGGCGTCGATGTCGATCAGGTCGGGCCAGCGCTGGGCCAGTTCGGTACGGGTGCACACTTTCACCACCGGCGCCATGGCCAGGCCGTATGGCGTGCCGCGGCCAGTGGTGAACACATGCAGGTTCATGCCGGCAGCCAGCTGCAGCGTGCCGCAGACAAAGTCACTGGCCGGGGTGGCGCAGAAAATCAGGCCTTTGCGGGTCACCCGCTCGCCAGGGCCAAGTACGCCCTGGATGGCGCCGCTGCCCGACTTGACGATCGAACCCAGCGACTTCTCGACAATGTTCGACAGGCCGCCTTTCTTGTTGCCCGGCGTGGTGTTGGCACTGCGGTCGGCCGCGCCCTGTTGCAGGTAGCGGTCGTACCAGTCCATCTCGCGCACCAGGGCTTCGGCAACATCCTGGTTTTCGGCCCGGGAAGTGAGCATGTAGATGGCGTCGCGCACTTCGGTCACTTCCGAGAACAGCACGGTGGCACCGGCACGCACCAGCAGGTCGGCCGCGTAGCCCAGTGCCGGGTTGGCGGTGATGCCCGAGAAGGCGTCGCTGCCACCGCACTGCATGCCCAGAATCAGCTCGCTGGCCGGCACGGTTTCACGGCGGCGCTGGTCGAGTTTTTTCAGGCGGGTTTCTGCCAGCTCCATGATCTGCTCGATCATTTCCACAAAGCCAAGGCTGGCGTCCTGCAGGCGGTACAGCCAAGGTTCGCTGAGGTCCACCGAGGGGTCGTTGTCGTGCATCACCTGGCCGGCCTGCAGCTTTTCGCAGCCCAGGCTGATGACCAGCGCTTCGCCACCCAGGTTGGGGTTGCGTGCCAGGTTGCGCACGGTACGGATGGGGATGTACGCGTCGCGGGCGTTGATGGCTACGCCGCAGCCGTAGCTGTGGGTAATGGCCACCACGTCATCGACGTTGGGGTATTTGGGCAGCAGTTCGGCGCGGATGCGTTTTACGGCAAAGTCCAGCACGCCGGTCACGCACTGCACAGTGGTGGTGATGCCGAGGATGTTGCGGGTACCGACGGTGCCGTCGGCGTTGCGGTAGCCTTCGAAGGTGAAGCCTTCCAGTGGCGGCAGGGCGTCGGGCACTGCATCGCAACGCGGCAGGCTGTCCAGTTCCGGGGCGGACGGCATGGCCAGCTGGCTTTCCTGCACCCAGCTGCCCTGGCGCAGGTCTTCCAGTGCGTAACCGATGATCTGCCCGTAACGGCGCACCGGCTCGCCCTTGGCGATGAGCACGGTGGCAACCTTGTGGCTTTGCGGCACCCCTTCAACCAGGGTCAGGCCGTCGGCGAAGCGGGCGCCTTCGCCCAGGCCGCCGTCATTGACCACCACCACCACGTTGTCGTCTTCGTGCAGGCGCACGTAGCGGGGCGATTCGGAATGTTCGATCAACTGCATGTTCAGGCCCTGTCTGTTTGTTCTCAGGCTTTGTACATCCGCCCGCACCCGGTGTTACCCGGGGCGGGCGTGTTCACTCAGTGGCGCGAGCCGGCCAGTTCACCGCTGCCGGCAGGTTCCGGCTTTGGCGTGGCATCATCCTTGAGTTCGATACGCTTGATCGGGCCGACGATCACCAGGTAGCTGAAGACCGCTACCAGGGCGTTGGCACCTACATACACCAGTGCCCACTTGAACGAGCCAGTGGCGCTGATGATGTAGCCGATGACGATCGGGGTGGTGATCGAGGCAATGTTGCCGAAGGTGTTGAACAGGCCGCCCGACAAGCCGGCGATCTGCTTGGGCGACGTATCGGCAACCACAGCCCAGCCCAGCGCACCAATGCCTTTGCCGAAGAAGGCCAAGGTCATGAAGCCGACCACCATCCATTCGGCGTCAACGTAGTTGCAGAAGACCATGGTGGTCGACAGCATCAGGCCGCAGACGATCGGCAGCTTGCGCGAGAAGGTCAACGAGTTGCCACGGCGCAGCAGCCAGTCAGAGATTACGCCACCCAGTACACCTCCAATGAAGCCGCATACCGCAGGCAGCGAAGCGATGAAGCCCGCCTTGAGGATGGTCATGCCGCGTTCCTGTACCAGGTACACCGGGAACCAGGTGAGGAAGAAGTAGGTGATGGCGTTGATGCAGTACTGGCCCAGGTACACGCCCAACAGCATGCGGCTGGTCAGCAATTGCTTGATGTAGCCCCATTTCGGGCCGTCGTTGCCGCGTTTCTGGTCCATGTCCACCAGGCCGCCGTTCTGCTCGATGTGCTCAAGCTCTTCGGTGCTGATGCGCGGATGTTGACGGGGGTTGTAGATGGTCTTCAGCCACACGCCGGAGAACACGATGCCCAGGGCACCCATGACCACGAACACGTGCTCCCAGCCGAAGCTGAACACGATCCAGCCCATGATCGGGGCGAACAGCGCGGTGGCGAAGTACTGCGCCGAGTTGAAGATCGCCGATGCGGTGCCACGTTCCTGAGTCGGGAACCAGGCCGCGACGATACGCGCGTTACCGGGGAACGACGGGGCTTCGGCAAAACCGACGAGAAAGCGCAGGGTGAACAGGGTTACAACCGCCCACGCCACTGGCAGGCCACCGACAAACCCCTGCAACAGGGTGAACAGCGACCAGGTGAAGATACTGAAGGCGTAGACGTTTTTGGAGCCGAAGCGGTCCAGCAACCAGCCGCCGGGGATTTGCCCGGCAACGTAAGCCCATCCGAAGGCGGAGAAGATATAACCGAGGGTTACGGCGTCAATGCCGAGGTCTTTCTGCAGGCTGGAACCTGCAATGGCGATGGTGGCTCTGTCGGCATAGTTGATCGTGGTCACCAGAAACAGCATGAACAGGATCAGGTAGCGCACATGCGTCTTTTTACTCGCTTGCATGCTGGTAAATCTCCCACTAGTTATTTTTGTGCGGGCTCACGAGTTGTAGCCGGAGTGGGGTTACCCACTCCGGATGCGGCAATGGCAGGCCGCGGGGGTTCGCTTATTGCGGACCCATCTTGTCCATCAGAGCTGCGAGCATTTCATATTCTTCGTTGGTCAGGTCGGTCAGCGGGGTGCGCACCGGGCCTGCGTCGTAACCGGCGATTTTGGCGCCCGCCTTGACGATGCTGACGGCGTAGCCGGCCTTGCGGTTACGGATGCTCAGGTACGGCAGGAAGAAATCGTCGATCAGCTTGTTGACGGTGGCGTGATCGTCCTTGGCGATGGCGTGGTAGAAGTCCATCGCGGTTTTCGGCACGAAGTTGAACACGGCCGACGAGTAAACCGGTACGCCCAGCGCTTTATAAGCAGCAGCATACACCTCGGCGGTCGGCAGGCCACCCAGGTAGCTGAAGCGGTCACCCATGCGGCGACGGATCGACACCATCAGTTCGATGTCGCCCAGGCCGTCTTTGTAGCCGATCAGGTTAGGGCAGCGTTCGGCGAGTTTTTCCAGCAGGTCGGCGTTCAGGCGGCAGACGTTGCGGTTGTAGACGACCACGCCGATGTTGACCGATTTGCACACCGCTTCAACGTGGGCGGCAACGCCGTCCTGGCTGGCTTCGGTCAGGTAGTGCGGCAGCAGCAGCAGGCCCTTGGCGCCCAGGCGCTCGGCTTCTTGCGCGTATTCGATGGCCTGGCGGGTGGAACCACCGACGCCGGCGAGGATGGGTACCGACTTGGCGCAGGTGTCGACGGCAGTCTTGATCACCTGGCTGTATTCGCTGGCGGCCAGCGAGAAGAACTCACCGGTGCCGCCGGCGGCGAACAGGGCGCTGGCACCGTACGGGGCAAGCCATTCCAGGCGCTTGATGTAGCCCGCCTGGTTGAAGTTGCCCTGGGCATTGAAGTCGGTGACCGGGAAAGACAGCAGGCCGTGGGAGAGGATGGATTTCAGTTCTTGTGGAGTCATTGTTGTTGGCATCCTGTGGCGCTTTGGGGTGAAGGGTGTGTTGCTGCGTTGGAGGTAAGTTATCGTACAACTAGGGCGATGACTAGTCCCCGTGGGAAATTTTTTTGGCGAGGTGAAAGGCTCTAATTTTGTGGTGGGGCGGATATCCAGCGCGGCTTTGCGCCGCATCGCGGATAAATCCGCTCCTACAATTGCTGCAGCCTGCCCTGTAGGAGCGGATTCATCCGCGATGCGCCGCAAAGCGGCGCTCGATCTAACAGGCGCAGAACATCCTGCGACGACCATATCGGGTCATCGTATCTCTTAATAATGGGAAGAAAAAAACGATCGCGGAGACAGGCACACGCCCGCCGCCCGCTTCCACGGGAGGTGTTCTGGGACCAGCAGAGGGTGACCGGGGAAGCGGGGGCGACCTTGCGCCGCCCCGCGATCAAAGCTAACGAAGCTGAATGTCAGGCGGCCTGTTGGCGCTTGAGGGATTTGCGCACCTGGGCACGGCAGGCATCACCAAAGGCCTGGAAGATCTTGATCGAGTCCGGGTTCTTGGCCGCTTGCCATTCCGGGTGCCACTGCACCGCAAACAGGAACGGCGAAATGCTCGGGGCGTGAATCGCTTCGACCAGG
This sequence comes from Pseudomonas sp. PSKL.D1, assembly GCF_028898945.1. Lineage (NCBI taxonomy): Bacteria > Pseudomonadati > Pseudomonadota > Gammaproteobacteria > Pseudomonadales > Pseudomonadaceae > Pseudomonas > Pseudomonas sp. PSKL.D1. The sequence continues at coordinate 3,012,671 of NZ_CP118607.1, read as the reverse complement.
CCGTCTTCTGCATGGGCGATTGGCTCGATGCCCGCGCCAAGCTTGCGCAGGCCCTGGCCATGCAGCGAGTTGACGCGAATCTCGTCAGTGCCCAAGGTATCGCGCAGCCAGCTGCCCGGCTTGATCTTCACGCCGTGAACCTGTGCGTATTGCACCTCGACCGGGTCTTCCGGGTTTTCCCGGTGGTCGTTGAAACCAGGCTCGGCGTACACCTTCTGGTAAATGTCACCACCCAGTGCAACGTTGATTTCCTGCATGCCACGGCAGATGCCGAAGATTGGCAGGCCGCGCTTGAGCGCCGCTTTTACCAGCGGAATGTCGAACAGGTCGCGGTTCTGGTCCTGGCCTTTGCCGGGGGTTTCGTTTTCCTGGCCGTACAAGGTCGGGTCGATGTTGCTGCCGGCCCCGGTCAGGTAAACGCCGTCGGCCATGTCCAGATAGGTTTCCAGGTCATCGATGCCGCAGCAGGTGGGCACCAGCACCGGCACGCAATCGGAGAACTCGACCAGCGGGGTGATGTATTTGTGGGTCATGACCTGGTAGTCATGGCCTTTGCGCTCTTGGCTGCCCATGGTCATCAGGACGACGGGTTTGCGCAGGGAAGGTTGCTTGTTGCCAATGTTGCTGTTGGACATATGTCACCTTATGGCAGGTTCAACCTGCCGTTGTTGTGCAGGTGCACGGCGCGGGGCCTGGTGTGCTACCTGAAGCCCCGAGCACTGCCGGCTCATCGAGGGACGATGCCGGTCGGGGCTTGTAGATAGCTTGCCAGAGCCGTTCGATATGTCAAACGAGCGTGTAGGGGGTTAACCCCCGTATTTTGGGGCTGGGGATGCCTCAAACCCTCAGCCGGCAAGGGTTTGGCAGACGGTTGGGTCAATTATATTTAACGGCGCAGTTGGATGATTGCAGCCGTGCAATGTTCGCCACCTACAAGAACCGCGCCGCGCTATAGGGCTGCGGGTCGGTGAAGGGTTTTGCGCCTGTCACCAGCTCCGCCATCAATCGCCCGCTGACCGGGCCCAGCGTCAGCCCATGGTGCGCATGGCCAAAGTTGAACCACAGGCCTTTGTGCAAGGGTGCGGGGCCGATCACCGGGCGCATGTCTGGCAGGCAGGGGCGGCGGCCCAGCCAAGGGGTATCGTCCAGGCGCTCGCCCAAGGCCGGGAACAGCGCGCGAGCCAGCGTTTCGCAGCGGTTGAGCTGGATCTGATTGCCGGGCGCTGAACTGGCAGCAAACTCGATGCCGGTGGTCAGGCGCACGCCCCGGGCCATCGGCGCCAACACGTAACCGCCCTGGGTATCGCAAATGGCGTGTTGCAGCCGGGCGCCATCGCGGGTGCCGTAATGCATGTGGTAGCCACGTTTGATGCCCAGCGGGATCTTGTAACCCAGCTGTTCGTACAGCTCGGCGGACTGCGGCCCCAGGCAAGCCACCACTTCATCGGCGCTGATGGCCCCGCGCTGGCTGCTTACCTGCCAGCTATCGCCCACCTGTTTCAGGCTGCGCGCGTCACCGTGCAAAAACTGCCCGCCACGTTGCACGAACAGGGCTGCGTAGCCGCGGGTGAGGGCGCCCGGGTCGCGCACGGTCTTCGGGTCCAGCCAATGGATGCCGCCCACTGCTCCCATGGCAAGTTGGGGTTCACGCGCCTGCAGTTGCGCCTGTTCGAGTATTTCGTATTGCAAGCCGTAATGCGCAAGCCCTTTGAGTTCGGCCTTGGCCTGCTCGAACGCGCTTTGATCACGGTACAGCTCGATCCAGCCCTTGGCCTCCACCAATGCCTCCAGGCCGGCAGCGCTGATCAGCGGGTCATGCTCTTCGACGCAGCGCTGCACCAGCGGCAACATGTCGGCCGCGGCCCCTGCCAGCCGCGCGGGTGCCGACTGGCGCCAATACTTCAGCAGCCAGGGGGCCGCCTTAGGCAGGTGCGCCAGGCTGTAGCGCACATCCGGCTGGCGGTTCAGGCCATAGCGAACCAGCGCGCCAAGCTGGCGCGGGAAGGCGTAAGGGATCACGCTGGAGCGCTCGATCAGGCCGGCATTGCCATGGCTGGTGCCACTGCCCGGGTCATTGCGGTCAATCAACGTGACCTGGCGCCCGCGTGCCTGCAACTGCAGGGCAGTACTGACGCCGACGATGCCTGCGCCCAGCACAAGGGTTTGGCAATGCATGTGGATTTCCTCTGGCTTGGTGTTGTTTGCCTGGCGGCCCTTGAGGTTAGATAGCAATCGATCGTTGGGAAAGGCTTTCCCGTTGCTTGCGCTGTTGCCATGCCAAAACCAATAAAGGAGCTACAGATGTCTGCACCCTCCACCCACCCGATCGTGCGGGTGCCGTTTACCGAACTGCAGGCACTGCTGCAGGCGATTTTCCAGCGTCATGGTTGTAGCGAGGCGGTGGCGGGCGTGCTTGCCCAAAACTGCGCCAGCGCCCAGCGTGACGGCGCCCACAGCCATGGCGTGTTCCGCATTCCGGGGTATGTCTCGACGCTGGCCAGCGGCTGGGTCGATGGGCGTGCCACGCCTGAGATCAGCGACGTGGCGCCGGGCTATATCAGTGTGGATGCCGCTGGCGGCTTCGCCCAACCGGCCCTGGCGGCTGCGCGGCCTTTGCTGGTCGAAAAGGCCCGCAACGCCGGGATTGCCGTGCTGGCGATCCACAACTCGCACCATTTCGCCGCGCTTTGGCCGGATGTCGAGCCATTCGCTGAAGAGGGGCTGGTGGCCTTGAGCGTGGTCAACAGCATGACCTGCGTGGTGCCCCACGGCGCACGCAAGCCCCTGTTTGGCACCAACCCCATTGCCTTTGCCGCCCCTTGCGCGGAGTTTGACCCGATCGTGTTCGACATGGCCACCAGTGCCATGGCCCATGGTGACGTGCAAATCGCCGCGCGGGCCGGCCAAACCTTGCCCGAAGGCATGGGTGTGGATGCGGCGGGGCAGCCCACCACGGACCCGAAGGCCATCCTCGAAGGCGGTGCACTGTTACCCTTTGGCGGGCACAAGGGTTCAGCGCTGTCGATGATGGTGGAGCTGCTGGCGGCGGCGTTGACCGGCGGGCATTTTTCGTGGGAGTTCGACTGGTCAGAGCACCCGGGGGCCAAAACGCCGTGGACCGGGCAGTTGATCATCGTGATTGACCCGAGCAAGGCCGAAGGTGAGCGGTTTGCCCAGCGCAGCCGTGACCTGGTTGAACAGATGCAGGGCGTGGGGCTGACGCGCATGCCGGGGGAGCGGCGCTATCGGGAGCGTGAAGTGTCCGAGCAGGACGGGGTGGCAGTGGGCGTACAGGAACTGGCTGAACTGAAAGCGTTGCTGGGTTGATTCGGCCCTTGTGCAATGTTGCATAGACAACCTTGCACTTATGTGATGTTCCTTGGTCCCGAAGCCGGGTATCCTCAGGGCAGTCATTCCGAACTGTCCTGATCCAAGGAGCTGCACGCTGTGTTCAAACATGTCGATGCCTATGCCGGCGACCCGATCCTCTCGTTGATGGAAACCTTCAAGGCCGACCCGCGCGCCGACAAGGTCAACCTGAGTATCGGCCTGTACTACGATGAGGCCGGCGTGGTGCCGCAGCTGGCGGCGGTCGATGCGGTGGAAACGCGCATGGCTGGCCAGGCTCACGAAGCCTCGCTGTACCTGCCGATGGAAGGCCTGGCCAGCTACCGCCAGGCCATCCAGGCACTGCTGTTCGGCGCTGATCACCCGGCCGTTACCGGCAAGCGGGTGGCCACAGTGCAGACCGTTGGCGGTTCCGGCGCACTGAAAGTGGGTGCCGACTTCCTCAAGCGCTACTTCCCGCAATCCGAAGTGTGGGTGAGCAACCCGACCTGGGACAACCACCGCGCCATCTTCGAAGGTGCCGGTTTCAAGGTGAATAGCTACCCGTACTTCGACCAGGCCACCCGTGGCGTGGACTTCGACGGCATGCTGGCCACCCTGCAAACGTTGCCGCAAAACAGTGTGGTGCTGTTGCACCCGTGCTGCCACAACCCTACCGGTGCCGACCTGGAACAACACCAGTGGCAGCAAGTGGTTGAAGTGGTCAAGGCGCGTCAGCTCATCCCGTTCCTCGATATCGCTTACCAAGGCTTCGGCGAAGGCCTGGTCGAAGACGCCTTCGCCATTCGCGAAATGGCGCGCGCCGGCGTGCCGTGCCTGGTCAGCAACTCGTTCTCCAAGATCTTCTCGCTGTACGGCGAGCGGGTAGGGGGGCTGTCGGTGGTGTGTGACGATGAAGCCACCACCCAGAGCGTACTGGGCCAGCTCAAGGCGACCGTACGCCGCAACTACTCCAGCCCGCCCAACTTCGGTGCCCAGCTGGTTGCTGGCGTGCTCGGTGATGCAGCCCTGAATGCCCAGTGGGCAGCTGAAGTCGAAGTGATGCGCAAGCGTATCCTCGACATGCGCCAGGCGCTGGTCGATGCATTGGCGGTGTTGCTGCCGGGCCAGGACTTCCAGTTCTTCCTGCGCCAGCGTGGCATGTTCAGCTACACCGGGTTCAGCGTCGAGCAGGTGCGTCGCCTGCGTGACGAGTTCGGTGTGTATCTGATCGACAGCGGCCGGGTGTGCATGTCGGGCCTGCGCCCGGCCAACCTGCAACAGGTTGCCGAGGCGTTTGCGGCCGTTCAGAAATGATGTGACCGCCCGGGCGCGATACGGCGCGCTATCGGCACCCGTCAGTAGTGGGTTGCCAACAGGAAGACAAAAGGCAATTGGCCCCCGGGGCCAATTGCCTTTTTTAGTTATCAAGGCTGAGACGATCTACGATGGAAACACGTTCAGCTTTGTTTGACCATGTTGTTTCATACACCATCTCGCAACCAAGTACTGTTTAAAAATTACTACTTTGCGAGGGATGAAGAGATGGCGAAAGTCAATGCATGGTGTAGGGCGCTAAGTGTGGTGTGCTGCCTGATTGCGGCGCCGGCAGTGGTGGCCGAGCCACGGGATTCTGTTTTTGTCCTGGTGCCTGAAAATAAAGATCTCCAAAGCGCAGTCGGGCAGTGCCGCCAGGCAATTGATCAGGTTGAAAAAGTGATCAACTGGCAGATAGCCGCACTTGAAGTTTCCCTCGGTATCCCACCGAAACAGGCGGCTAATTACAAAGAGCTGGGCCCCCTGATTGCTGCGCTTCTGGCGAAGGACGCCAGCATGGCCGCGGTAAAAGAAAACCAGGCAACATTCAGTGTTGACAAGGCGTCCGCGTACAAAAAATTCAACGACTTCGCCTTTGACTGGAAGTTGTGTTTCAGGGAAGGCGGGAGCGTCAAGTCCTGTCGCACCGAAACTGGCGACGCATTCAAGTCAGGCATGCTGGCGGCAAGCCAGTTATTCGAAAACCAGCTGAATAAACTCGACCGGCCAGAGTTCCTGATGTCGCACAGGCAAGCTTGCCATGTCGTGAATATGTGAGCAGGGGTTCAGAAATGACAAATTACTTGTCACCTACCAGTCGCAATCTATTACTGGAGTATGAAATTTCTTCGCACGTGGAAGCACTGATTGGTGCGACGACTTTAAAAGCCCCAAACAGCGCGTCCCCCTTGGTGAAGTGCTTTGTGAGTAAAGTTGAGGGTAACTTCAGTTTCGAGACGATTGAGCGAGATGTCGAGCATGCCGTCGACCTGTTGTTCATCGCCTACAACGCTACGCCGTTACGTTACTCGCAGCAGCGGATTGCAATCAGCCATGTGATGGATAACTTTGTGGATGTGCAGCAGGCAGCCGAGTTTGCCATTCAGGATTCGATCCGTGAGGCCGCTGCAATTCGCAAGAAGCTGGATGCCGCCATGAAGAAGTGGTTGCCCATCAGGCGCAGCAACGATGCCGACCAGATCAAACAGTGTGTACTTACCGAGTTGCGACCGCTGGCCAGCTACATCATCGAGGTGGCAACCGCCGTTGAGGCGGGGCTGAGCGGGATAGTCAGGCAATATGACGCCATCATCAAGGCGGCAGAAAACTGTACTGCCCGCAGCGAAAAAGACTTGGGAAATGCGATCAAGCTTGAACGCAGCGTGTTGGATGACATTAACAAAGCCAAGGCTGACCGTGATCGCCTTGACTCGTCGGTTGCGGATTTGCGCAAGGAAATCGATCGCTTCAGGGCGTTGGCGCAGAGTTATCGCAAGCAAGCCGACAGCCAGGAAAAGAGAGCGTTTTGGCAAAAGCTCGTCAACGTCGTGGTTCATGTGTTCGTTCCCATTGTTCCACTGGTTGCTGGCAAGGCGATAGGGGCCGGTGGGGTTGGCACTCAAGCGGCACTTGATGAAGTGCAGATAGGCGCAGAGGACGTGGTCAAAAAAAATGACTTGCAAGCGCAAATCAAAGCGCAACAAGCGGTTGTGAAAAGCACGCAGGGCGACGTCGCGCAGCTTGAGGCTGCGGTGGCGGCGGGCAAAACCGAACTGGAAAAAAACCAGCAGACCAAGCGACTGGCCGCCGAGCGAACCAAGCTGGCTTCAGAACAGACCAAGCTTGTCAAACTGGAAAGCCAGCTGGCTGAGCTGTTACGTAAGATTGACAAGGCGACCAGCAGTGACAAGCCCAAAGAACAAAGCTTGCGACAGGCCCAGTACGCCATGATGAACAAGGTCAGGGCCTACAGGCGCATTGAGTCTGAGCAGGTGCTGGAGCTGCGCAAGGTCAAGAACCTGTTGACGAAGAAACAGGACGAGAAGCGTGATGTGGAGTTGGTCCTGCGCTGCCTCAACATCAGCGTTTCCGCGCTCAAGCGCTGCAAGGAAGTGCTGCTGTCGGTCGCGGCCCTGTTCCAGTCGTTCGCCGAGTTCATGCAGCTCATTGTTGATGAGGCTCAGTTGCGGCTGGAAGAGTTTGATCAGGTAGAGGCAAAGTCACAATTACGCAAGCAGTACCTTGAGCACCTGAAAGAAAGCAATGATCGCTTTTTCATCACGCAAACCGCTGAATGGCTTGCAGTGGGCCTGGTGGCGGACAAGTGCGAAAGGGTGCTCAACGGCAGCTGGACCAAACTGTGTGAATTGACCGGCGACCATATTACCCGCCTTAGAATTGATCAGTTCCTGGCGGACGCTTCGATAAAGCTGGAGGCCATCGCCGAAGAACGCGAGGCGTTCACGCACCAGCAACTCGTATCGATGGACCACTACGAGAACGAATTGAAAAAACAGGCGTGAGTCCAGGGAGGTGATGGCGGCGTGCTCGTCACCGGGAGGGCGGCAGGTAACACCTTGATGTCATGACAAGTGCAACCGTCCCTCGGGCGGGGCTTTCCAAAGTGCAACCTTTCAGCGCACAATCGCGCCCCTCTTTCTGGTTGGGGGCGCGAGGCTTCTGTTTCGCCACTCCCAGCCCTGTTGCAGTCTTGCGAGTGGAGCTACACCCGGAATGAATGAGCAGGCCCCAAGCGTCGAACGGCGCTTCGAAGAATCGACCCCGGCAGCCCTGGGCAGCTGGTCGCGTCATGACACCACCTGGATGCTGGGCCTGTTCGGCACCGCCATTGGCGCCGGCACGCTGTTCTTGCCGATCAACGCCGGCCTTGGCGGTTTCTGGCCGTTGCTGATCCTGGCCGCGCTGGCCTTCCCGATGACCTATTACGCCCACCGCGGCCTGACCCGCTTTGTGCTGTCCGGGCGCGGCGGAGACATCACCGAAGTGGTCGAAGAGCATTTCGGCATCAAGGCCGGTGCACTGATCACGGTGCTGTACTTCTTCGCGATCTTCCCCATTCTGCTTATCTATAGCGTGGCGCTGACCAATACCGTCAGCAGCTTCATGGAGCACCAGTTGCACATGGTGCCGCCACCCCGTGCGCTCCTGTCGTTCGTGCTTATCCTGGGCCTGCTGGCCATCGTGCGTTGCGGTGAACAGGCCACGGTCAAGGTCATGAGCCTGCTGGTTTACCCGTTCATCGTTGCGCTGGCGTTGCTGGGCCTGTACCTGGTGCCGCACTGGACCGGCGGCATTCTCGACAGCGCCAACCAGTTGCCAAGCGGTTCGGCCTTCCTGCACACGGTGTGGTTGGCGATCCCGGTGATGGTGTTCTCGTTCAACCATTCGCCGATCATCTCGGCCTTCGCGGTTGACCAGAAGCGCCGTTACGGTGAACACGCAGACCAGCGCAGTGGCCAGATCCTGGCGCGTGCCCACCTGCTCATGGTGGCCATGGTGCTGTTCTTCGTGTTCAGTTGCGTGCTGACCCTGGACAGCGCCCAGCTGGCTGAAGCCAAGGCGCAGAACCTGTCGATCCTGTCGTACCTGGCCAACCACTTCAGCAACCCGACGATCGCCTTTGCAGCGCCGCTTATTGCTTTCATCGCCATTGCCAAGTCGTTCCTGGGCCACTATATCGGCGCCAGTGAAGGCCTGAAGGGCATCATCGGCAAAACCGGCCTGCGCCCGGGCGCCAAGGCGCTGGACCGTATGGTTGCCGCGCTGATGCTGGTGGTGTGCTGGGTTGTCGCCACGCTGAACCCGAGCATTCTGGGCATGATCGAATCGCTGGGCGGCCCGATCATCGCGGTGCTGCTGTTCCTGATGCCGATGTACGCCATCCGTCGCGTGCCGTCGATGCGCAAGTACAGCGGCGCGTTGTCGAACGTGTTCGTGGTGGTGGTGGGGCTGGTCGCGCTGACCTCGGTGGTGTACGGCCTGCTGGGTTGATCGTGCATCCGCTGTAAGAAATGCCCGGATGGCTTGTAGCCATTCGGGCATTTTTTTGTCCACAAAAATTGTCCGGCAATACAACAATTTACAGCCCCCCATAGGCACCCGCCGTTCTTCGTGATTAACTCAGTGTCCTTTTCAAACCCGTATAAGGAACACGTTCATGGCTCAAGTGACTCTCAAAGGCGGCCCGGTACAGGTCAACGGTGAACTGCCGAAGGTCGGCGCCCAGGCGCCAGCCTTCTCCCTGGTCGCTGGCAACCTGGCTGACACCTCGCTGAAAGACTTCGCCGGCAAGCGCAAGGTACTGAACATCTTCCCAAGCGTTGACACCCCAACCTGCGCCACCTCCGTGCGCAAATTCAACGCCCAGGCCAACGATGTGGCCAACACCGTGGTGCTGTGCATCTCCGCCGACCTGCCGTTCGCCCAGGCGCGCTTCTGCGGTGCTGAAGGCCTGGAGAACGTGAAGAACCTGTCGACCCTGCGCGGCCGTGAATTCCTCGAAGCTTACGGCGTTGCCATTGCAGACGGCCCGTTGGCCGGCCTGGCTGCCCGTGCCGTGGTGGTGCTGGACGAGAACGACAAAGTGCTGCACAGCGAACTGGTTGGCGAGATTGCCGACGAGCCGAACTACGAAGCAGCCCTGGCTGTATTGAAGTAAGGGGCTGGAGGGGGAACTCCCTGTCCTGTGCCCCCTCCAAGCAACACCCTGTAACGGCCCGGAACGCTTTCCGGGCCGTTTTCATTTAAAGTTCAACCTCTTGGCACCGTCAGACAAAGGTAAACCTCTGGTAAAGGCCCTTTGCTAAAACAGTACCAGTGATTATCGTTCACCCTCCCCAAGTCGCCCTTTTCCGAACAAGGCTCGTTCAATCCATGCAAGCTTCTGTCTCCCGTTCCCCTCGTCGCTGGCTCGTCGGCCTGCTGATCCTGCTGCTGGTAGCCTTGCTGGCCTGGTGGCTGTGGCCCGCAACGCCTGCCCATAAAGAGGCTACCGGCGGGCGCCCGGGCAAAGGCATGGGCATGGGCGGGCGCCCGGGCTTCGGTGGCTCCACCGACCCGGTGCCGGTGCGCGTCGAGCCGGCCCGTGTCGGCGACTTCCCGCTGTACTACAAAGCCTTGGGCACGGTAACCGCAACCAACACGGTCAATGTACGCAGCCGGGTGGCAGGGGAGTTGGTGAAAATCCACTTCAAGGAAGGCCAACAAGTGAAGGCTGGCGACTTGCTTGCCGAAATCGACCCGCGTTCCTACCGCATCGCCTTGCAGCAGGCCGAAGGCACGTTGGCGCAAAACCAGGCGCAATTGAAAAACGCCCAGGTGGACCTGGCACGTTACAAAGGCCTGTATGCCGAAGACAGCATTGCCAAGCAGACGCTGGACACGGCCGAAGCACAGGTTGCGCAGTTCCTTGGGCTGGTCAAGACCAACCAGGCTCAGGTAAACGACGCCCGCCTGAATCTCGACTTCACCCAGATTCGCGCCCCGATCAGCGGCCGCGTAGGCCTGCGTCAGCTGGACCTCGGCAACCTGGTGGCAGCCAATGACACCACCGCGCTGGTGGTGATCACCCAGACCGAGCCAATCAGTGTCGCCTTCACCCTGCCGGAAACCGAGCTCACCACCGTGCTCGAACGCTACCGCAGCGGCGCCAGCCTGCCGGTCGAAGCCTGGGACCGCAGCGACAGCAAGCTGCAATCCACCGGCGTGCTGGGCAGCATCGACAACCAGATCGACACCACCACCGGCACCCTGAAGTTCAAGGGCCGTTTCGAGAACAAGGACCTGGCCCTGTTCCCCAACCAGTTCGTCAACGTGCGCCTGCTGGCCGACACCCTCAAGCAGGTGACCATGGCACCGGCGGCGGCAATCCAGTTCGGTAACGACGGCACCTTTGCCTACGTGGTGAACGCTGAAAACACGGTCAATGTGCGCAAGCTCAAGGTCGGTGCCAGCGACGGAGAAAACAGCGTGATTCTCGACGGCCTGAAAGCCGGTGACCGCCTGGTGCTTGAAGGCACCGACCGCCTGCGCGAAGGCACCAAGGTGGAAGTGGTGCAAGACAGCTCGCAAGTGCCGACCACCCCTGGCCAGCACCTGCAGGGCCAGGAAGCCAAAGGCTCGGCCAAGGCGGGTGAAGCGGCAGGCAAGGCGGGCGCATGAACCTGTCGCGCCTGTTCATCCTTCGCCCGGTCGCCACCACGCTGAGCATGCTGGCCATCGTGCTGGCCGGCCTGATCGCCTACAAGCTGCTGCCCGTGTCGGCATTGCCGCAGGTGGATTACCCGACCATCCGGGTCATGACCCTGTACCCCGGCGCCAGCCCGCAGGTAATGACCAGTGCTGTCACCGCGCCGCTGGAGCGCCAGTTCGGGCAGATGCCTGGCCTCACCCAGATGGCCTCGACCAGTTCCGGTGGTGCCTCGGTACTGACCCTGCGCTTCAGCCTGGACATGAATATGGACGTGGCCGAGCAGCAGGTGCAGGCCGCGATCAACGCCGCCAGCAACCTGCTGCCCACCGACCTGCCAGCACCACCGGTGTACAACAAGGTCAACCCGGCGGACACCCCGGTACTGACCCTGGCCATTGCCAGCAAGACCATGCCGCTGCCCAAGCTCAACGACCTGGTCGACACCCGCGTTGCACAAAAACTCGCGCAGATCAGCGGCGTGGGCATGGTCAGCATCGCCGGCGGCCAACGCCAGGCGGTGCGCATCAAGGTCAACGTCGATGCCCTGGCCGCCAACGGCCTCAACCTGGACGACGTGCGTACCCTGATCGGCGCGTCCAACGTCAACCAGCCCAAGGGCAACTTCGACGGCCCCACCCGGGTATCGATGCTCGATGCCAATGACCAGCTGCGTTCCCCCGAGGAATACGCCAACCTCATCCTGGCCTACAACAACGGCGCGCCGCTGCGCCTGAAGGATGTCGCCGAAATCGTCGACGGCGCCGAAAACGAACGCCTCGCGGCCTGGGCCAACCAGAACCAGGCGGTGCTGCTGAACATCCAGCGCCAGCCGGGTGCAAACGTCATCGAGGTGGTCGACCGGATCAAGCAGATGCTGCCGTCGATCACCGACAACCTGCCGGCGGGCCTTGAAGTGTCGGTGCTGACCGACCGCACCCAAACCATTCGCGCCGCCGTCAAAGACGTGCAGCACGAGCTGCTGATCGCCATCGTGCTGGTGGTGATGGTCACCTTCGTGTTCCTGCGCCGCGTCAGCGCCACCATTATCCCGTCCATCGCCGTGCCGCTTTCGTTGATCGGCACCTTCGGCGTGATGTACCTGGCTGGTTTTTCGATCAACAACCTCACCCTGATGGCCCTGACCATCGCCACCGGCTTTGTGGTGGACGATGCCATCGTCATGCTGGAAAACATCTCCCGGCACATCGAAGAAGGCGAGACGCCGATGCAGGCGGCGCTCAAGGGCGCACGGCAAATTGGCTTCACCCTGATTTCGCTGACCTTCTCGCTGATCGCGGTGTTGATCCCGCTGCTGTTCATGGCCGATGTGGTCGGGCGGCTGTTCCGTGAGTTCGCCATCACCCTGGCCGTGGCCATCCTGATTTCGCTGGTGGTTTCGCTCACCCTGACGCCGATGATGTGTGCACGGCTGCTCAAGCGTGAACCCAAGGAAGAAGAGCAGGGCCGCTTTTACCGTGCCAGCGGTGCCTGGATCGACTGGCTGATCGAACACTACGGCCGTGGGCTGCAATGGGTGCTGCGTCACCAGCCCTTGACCTTGCTGGTGGCCGTGGCCAGCCTGGCGCTGACCGTGGTGCTGTACATGGCGGTGCCCAAGGGCTTCTTCCCGGTGCAGGACACCGGGGTGATCCAGGGCATTTCCGAAGCGCCGCAGTCCACCTCGTTTGCCGCCATGAGCGAACGCCAACAGGCGCTGAGCAAGGTGATCCTGCAAGACCCGGCCGTGCAGAGCCTGTCGTCGTACATTGGCGTGGACGGCGACAACGCCACGCTCAACAGCGGCCGCCTGCTGATCAACCTCAAACCCCACGGCGAGCGTGACGTGACGGCCAGCGAGGTCATCAGCCGCTTGCAGCCGCAAGTCGACAAGCTGGTGGGCATCCGCCTGTTCATGCAGCCGGTGCAGGATTTGAGCATCGAGGACCGTGTCAGCCGCACCCAGTACCAGTTCAGCCTGTCATCGCCCGACGCCGACTTGCTGGCACAGTGGAGCAGCACGCTGGTTCAGGCCCTGCAACAACGGCCAGAGCTTCAAGACGTGGCAAGCGACCTGCAGGACAAAGGCTTGCAGGTGTACCTGGTCATCGACCGCGACATGGCCAGCCGCCTGGGTATCACGGTGTCACAAATCACCAATGCCCTGTATGACGCCTTCGGTCAGCGGCAAATCTCGACCATTTACACCCAGGCCAGCCAGTACCGCGTGGTGCTGCAGTCGCGGGACGCGTCCGTGATTGGCCCGCAAGCCCTTGAGTCGATCCATGTCAAAGCGACCGACGGCGGCCAGGTGCGGCTGTCGGCGCTGGCGCGCATCGAGCAGCGCCAGGCGCAACTGGCCATCTCGCACATCGGCCAGTTCCCGGCGGTGATGATGTCGTTCAACCTGGCCCATGGTGCATCGCTGGGTGAGGCCGTGAAGGTGATCGAGCAGGTGCAGCAGGACATCGGCATGCCGATTGGTGTGCAAACCCGCTTCCAGGGTGCGGCGGAAGCCTTCCAGGCGTCGCTGTCGAGCACCTTGCTGCTGATTCTGGCAGCGGTAGTCACCATGTACATCGTGCTGGGCGTGCTGTACGAAAGTTACATCCACCCGATCACCATCCTCTCGACGCTGCCGTCGGCGGCGGTGGGTGCCTTGCTGGCGTTGCTGCTCAGCGGCAACGACCTGGGCATGATTGCCATCATCGGCATCATCCTGCTGATCGGCATCGTCAAGAAAAACGCCATCATGATGATCGACTTCGCCCTGGAGGCTGAGCGCCACCAGGGCATGAGCCCGCGTGATGCCATTTACCAGGCAGCGCTGCTGCGCTTCCGGCCGATCCTGATGACCACCCTGGCCGCGCTGTTCGGTGCGGTGCCGCTGATGCTGGCCACAGGGTCCGGCGCGGAACTGCGCCAGCCCCTGGGCCTGGTGATGGTGGGTGGCTTGCTGGTCAGCCAGGTGCTGACGCTGTTCACTACCCCGGTCATCTACCTGTACTTCGACCGCCTTGCGCGCCGCTGGCGCCCGGCCACTGATGCACGGCAGGCCGAGGCATGAACCTGTCCGGGCCATTCATTCGCCGGCCGGTAGCGACCATGCTGCTGAGCCTGGCGATCATGTTGCTGGGCGGTGTCAGCTTCGGGCTGTTGCCGGTGGCGCCATTGCCGCAGATGGACTTCCCGGTCATCGTAGTGTCAGCCAACCTGTCCGGTGCCAGCCCCGAGGTGATGGCCTCCACGGTGGCCACGCCGCTGGAGCGCAAGCTGGGCAGCATTGCCGGGGTCACCACCCTGACCAGCAGCTCGAACCAGGGCTCGACCCGGGTGATCATCGGCTTTGAGCAGGGGCGCGACATCGACGGTGCCGCGCGCGAGGTGCAGGCGGCGATCAACGCCACCCGCAACCTGCTGCCCAGCGGCATGCGCAGCATGCCCACCTACAAGAAGATCAACCCGTCCCAGGCGCCGATCATGGTGCTGTCGCTGACCTCGGACGTGTTGCAGAAAGGCCAGCTCTACGATTTGGCCGACACCATCCTGTCCCAGAGCCTGGCCCAGGTAAGCGGGGTAGGGGAAGTGCAGATCGGCGGCAGCTCGCTGCCGGCGGTGCGCATTGCCGTGGAGCCGCAACTGCTCAACCAGTACAGCCTGTCGCTGGATGAAGTGCGCACGGCCGTCGCCAACGCCAACCAGCGCCGCCCCATGGGCTTTGTCGAAGACGGCGAGCGCAACTGGCAGGTGCGCGCCAACGACCAGCTTGAACGGGCCAAGGAATACGAGCCCATCGTGATCCGCCAGGAGAACGGCACGATCCTGCGCCTGAGCGATGTGGCCACCATCACCGATGGCGTGGAGAACCGCTACAACAGCGGCTTTTTCAACGATCAGGCGGCGGTGCTGCTGGTGGTCAACCGCCAGACCGGCGCCAACATCATTGAAACCGTCGACCAGATCAAGGCCCAGTTGCCCGCCTTGCAGTCGTTGCTGCCTGCCAACGTGCAGCTGGCGGTGGCCATGGACCGTTCGCCGGTGATCAAGGCCACCCTGGCAGAGGCCGAGCACACGCTGCTGATTGCCGTGGTACTGGTGATTCTGGTGGTGTACCTGTTCCTGGGCAGCCTGCGAGCGTCGCTGATTCCCAGCCTGGCGGTGCCGGTGTCGCTGGTGGGCACTTTTGCGGTCATGTACTTGTGCGGTTTCTCGCTCAACAACCTGTCGCTGATGGCCCTGATCCTGGCCACGGGCCTTGTGGTGGACGATGCCATCGTGGTGCTGGAGAACATCTCGCGGCACATCGAGGACGGCCAGCCGCCCATGCGTGCGGCGCTTCTCGGCGCCAAGGAAGTGGGCTTCACCTTGCTGTCGATGAACGTATCGCTGGTGGCGGTGTTCGTCTCGATCCTGTTCATGGGCGGCATCGTGCGCAACCTGTTCATGGAGTTTTCGGTCACGCTGGCTGCGGCCATCATCGTGTCGCTGGTGGTGTCGCTTACCCTCACGCCCATGCTCTGCGCGCGCTGGCTTAAGCCGCACAGGGCCGAGCCGTCGCGCCTGCAACGCTGGAGCGATGCCGTGCACCAGCGCATGGTCGGCGCCTATGACCGCAGCCTGGGTTGGGCCCTGCGCCACAAGCGCATCACCTTGCTCAGCCTGCTGGCGACCATTGGCCTGAACATCGCCCTGTACGTGATCGTGCCCAAAACCTTGATGCCGCAGCAGGACACCGGCCAGCTGATGGGCTTTATCCGCGGTGACGACGGCCTGTCGTTCACCGTGATGCAACCGAAGATGGAAATTTACCGCCGCGCCCTGCTGGCCGACCCTGCGGTGGAAAGCGTGGCCGGTTTCATTGGCGGCAACAGCGGCACCAACAACGCCATGGTGCTGGTGCGGCTCAAACCGATAAGTGAACGCAAAGTCGATGCGCAGAAGGTGATCGAGCGCCTGCGCAAGGACTTGCCCAAGGTGCCGGGCGGGCGGCTGTTCCTGATGGCCGACCAGGACCTGCAACTGGGCGGCGGCGGGCGCGACCAGACCTCGTCCCAATACCTGTACACACTGCAAAGCGGCGACCTGGCCGCGTTGCGCCAGTGGTTCCCGAAAGTAGTCGCGGCGTTGCGCGCGCTGCCCGAGCTGACCGCCATCGATGCGCGCGACGGCTCCGGCACCCAGCAGGTGACCCTGGTGGTCGACCGTGACCAGGCCAAGCGCTTGGGTATCGACATGGATATGGTCACCGCCGTGTTGAACAACGCCTACAGCCAGCGGCAGATTTCAACCATCTACGACAGCCTCAACCAGTACCAGGTAGTGCTGGAGATCAACCCCAAGTACGCCTGGGACCCAAGCACCCTCGAACAGGTGCAGGTGATCACCAGCGAGGGTGCTCGGGTGCCGTTGTCCACCATCGCCCGCTATGAAAACAGCCTGGCCAACGACCGTGTCAGCCACGAAGGGCAGTTTGCCTCCGAAGACATCGCCTTTGACGTGGCCGAAGGCTACAGCCCAGACCAGGCCTTGGCTGCCGTGGAGCGGGCAGTGGCCAAACTGGGCCTGCCCGAAGAGGTGATTGCCAAGCTCGGCGGCACCGCAGACGCCTTTGCCAAGACTCAGGAAGGGCAGCCGCTGATGATCCTTGGCGCCTTGCTGCTGGTGTACCTGGTGCTGGGCATTCTTTACGAAAGCTACATTCACCCGCTGACGATCCTGTCCACCTTGCCGTCGGCCGGGGTAGGGGCCCTGCTCGCGCTCTATGCCACAGGCGGGCAGTTCAGCCTGATCTCGCTGCTGGGCCTGTTCCTGTTGATCGGCGTGGTGAAGAAAAACGCCATCCTGATGATCGACCTGGCGCTGCAACTGGAGCGCCACCAGGGCCTGAGCCCGGAAGAGTCGATCCGCCGCGCCTGCCTGCTGCGCCTGCGGCCGATCCTGATGACCACGCTGGCAGCCATCCTCGGCGCCTTGCCGCTGCTGCTCAGCCGCGCCGAAGGTGCCGAGATGCGCCAGCCGCTGGGCCTGACCATCATTGGTGGTCTGGTATTCAGCCAGGTGCTGACCCTTTATACGACGCCGGTGGTGTACCTGTACCTGGACCGCCTGCGCCACCGATTCAACCATTGGCGCGGTGTGCGCACCGACGCCGCCCTGGACACGCCGCTATGACCTTTGCCCACACTCCGCTTCACCGAGCCCTGCAGTTGCTGACCCGTGGGCGCGGCTCGCGCCTGGTCGGCGCCGGGCTGTGCGTGGCGCTGCTCAGTGCCTGTACCCTGAGCCCCGACTATCACCGCCCCGAGCTGAGCACCCCGGCGCAATTCAAGCAGGCAGAGGGCTGGACCCAGGCCAACCCCTCCGACGCCATTGCCCGCGGCGCCTGGTGGGAACTGTACGGCGATGCCGGCCTGAATGCCCTGGTCGAGGAGCTGAACCGCAGCAACCAGACCGTGGCCCAGTCCGAAGCCCAGTACCGCCAGGCCCAGGCGCTGGTGCGCAGCAGCCGGGCATCGCTGTTCCCGTCACTGGACCTGACCACCAGCAAGAACCGCTCGGCGCAAGGCACGGGCAGCTCCAGTTCAAGCCTGTCCAACAACAGCAGCGGCATCCGCAACACCTACAACGCCCAGCTCGGCGTGAGCTGGGAAATCGACCTGTGGGGCAAGTTGCGCGAAACCATGAACGCCAACGAGGCGAGCGCCGAGGCCAGCCTTGCCGACCTGGCGGCGATTCGCCTCAGCCAGCAGTCGGAGCTGGTGCAAAACTACCTGCAGCTGCGTGTACTCGACGAGCAGAAGCGCCTGCTCGAAGCCACCGTCGCCGCTTACGAACGCTCGTTGCGCATGAACGAAAACCAGTACCGCGCGGGTGTCGCCGGCCCTGACGCCGTTGCGCAGGCGCGCACCCAGCTCAAAAGTACCCAGGCCGACCTGATCGACCTGATCTGGCAGCGTGCGCAGTTCGAAAATGCCATCGCGGTACTCATGGGCAAGGCCCCCGCCGACTTCGCGTTGGCCGACAGCAAGGCCATTCCTGCCTTGCCGCAGATACCCGTCAGCCTGCCTTCGCAGTTGCTTGAACGCCGCCCGGACATCGCCTCGGCCGAACGCAACGTGATGGCTGCCAACGCCAACATCGGCGTGGCCCGCGCCGCCTACTTCCCGGACCTGAGCCTGAGCATGAGCGGCGGCTATTCCAGCAGCACGTTCAACGACTGGATTCAGTTACCCAACCGCTACTGGTCGGTAGGCCCGCAACTGGCCCTCACGCTGTTCGATGCCGGCAAGCGCAGCGCCGAAGTGGACCGCACCGTCGCCGCCTACGACCAGACCGTGGCGCAATACCGCCAGACCGTGCTGGACGGCTTCAAGGAAGTGGAAAACTACCTGGTGCAACTGAAGGTGTACGCCGACGAGGCCGTGGTGCGCCAGGAGGCGCTGGACGCCGCCCGAGAATCGCTGCGCCTGACCGAGAACCAGTACCGGGCCGGTTTGATTGGCTACCTGGACGTGGTGAACGTGCAAACCACTGCGCTCAGCAACGAACGCAGCGTGCTGAACCTGCTACAAGGCCGCCTGGTGGCCAGCGTGCAACTGATCGCCGCCCTGGGCGGTGGCTGGGAAGCCGAGCAGGCGTTCGCAGCCCAGGACTGAAGCACGCCGACCCTGTAGGAGCGGCTTCAGCCGCGATCACCGGCGCAGCCGGTGCCAGGCACCGCGTCGCTTGCTTCGCGGCTAAAGCCGCTCCTACAGGGTACCCGTCGCGCTCGGGGCCTCCTACACCAAAGCCGACAAGTGGCAATGTGCCGCTACTTGTCGGTGAAACTGCTCTATCTCGGGTCTTGCACCATGTTTTCAAAGCGATTGGATCCATTCCCATTCGCAAAAACCCCGTGCGTTTCGCCAACGCCTGAGTACAATCCTCAGTTTTTGCCGGGCCACCCATCCCGCCCCTGGATTTCCCAATGCTGACCGGTAGTTACTCCTCTTCGCTGGTGTTGATTTCGCTGTGCGTGGCCATTCTTGCTTCCTATACCGCCCTTGATCTGACCGGCCGCATCACCACGGCCAAAGGCCGAGCCGTGCACCTGTGGATGCTCGGTGGGGCGGTGGCCATGGGCATCGGCGTGTGGTCGATGCACTTCATTGGCATGCTTGCCTTCAGCCTGCCGATCGACCTGGGCTACGACATCGGCCTTACCGCGTTGTCCTTGCTCATCGCAATCCTGTCTTCGGGTTTTGCCCTGTGGCTGGTCAGCCAGCCGAGCCTGCCATGGCTGCAACTGGGCTTTGGCGCATTGATCATGGGTGCAGGCATCAGTTGCATGCATTACACCGGTATGGCGGCCATGCGCATGCTGCCCGGCATCGACTACGACCCAACGCTGTTCGGCGCCTCGTTGGCCATTGCGGTAGGCGCGTCGGCCGCCGCCCTGTGGATCGCCTTCCGCCTGCGCCAGCACACCCCGTATGTAAGGCAGGTGCGTGGCCTGGCGGCCATGATCATGGGCGTGGCCATCGTCGGCATGCATTACACCGGCATGGCGGCCGCCAACTTCCCCGAGGGCAGCTTTTGTGGCGCGCTGGCCGGTGGGCTGCAGGGTGACAGCCTGGTTTACCTGGTGCTGATTACCACCCTGGCGGTGCTGGCGGTGGCGTTGCTGACCTCGGTGCTGGATGCGCGGCTTGAGTCGCGCACCGCCGAACTGGCGCGTTCGCTGACCCTGGCCAACCAGGAACTGACCCAACTGGCCCTGCACGACATCCTGACCGGCTTGCCCAACCGCACGCTGCTGGCCGACCGCATCGAGCAGGCAATTGCCAAGGTGGCGGAGCAGGGTGGTTGTTTTGCGCTGATGTTCATCGACCTGGACGGCTTCAAGCCGGTCAACGATGCCTATGGCCACCATGTTGGCGACCTGCTGCTCAAGGCCGTGGCCGCACGCTTGCGCGGCCACTTGCACAGCCAGGACACGCTGGCGCGCATCGGTGGCGACGAATTCGTGTTGCTGGTGGAGCTGCAGGAGCCGGATGACGCCATGGGCGTTGCCGTGAAGCAAGTCAACCTGGTCTCCAAAATGTTCCCGGTGGCCGATCACGAGCTGCAGTTGTCCGCCAGCCTTGGCATCGTGCTTTATCCAGGCAATGGCCAGGACCAGCACGAATTGCTGCGCAACGCCGATGCCGCCATGTACCACGCCAAGAGCGCCGGCAAAAATGGCTACAGCTTCTTCGACGTGTCGATGAACAGCAACGCCCGCCAACAATTGCAATTGCTGCAGGACCTGCGCCAGGCCGTGGAGCAGCGCCAGTTCCGCCTGCATTACCAACCCAAGTTCGACGCCCAGGCCTGCCAGCCGATTGGTGCCGAAGCCCTGCTGCGCTGGGAGCATCCGCAGCATGGGTTGTTGTTCCCCGACCGCTTCATCAGCCTGGCGGAGAAGACCGGCCTGATCATCCCGATTGGCGAATGGGTGCTGGACGAGGCTTGCCGTCAGATGCGCGCCTGGCTAGACCAGGGCCACGCGGACTGGCGCATGGCCGTCAACCTGTCGGCGATTCAGTTCTGCCACGCAGGCCTGGTCGACAGTGTGGCCCGCGCCCTGAACACCCATGGCTTGCCAGCCAACCGGTTGACGCTGGAAATCACCGAAACCACCGCCATGCACGATGCCGACGCCAGCCTGACAGTGCTGCAGCGCCTGTCCGACATGGGCGTGGACCTGTCAATCGACGACTTCGGCACCGGCTACTCAAGCCTGATGTACCTCAAACGCCTGCCGGCCAACGAGCTGAAAATCGACCGAGGGTTCGTGCGTGACCTGGAGCAGGACAGTGATGATGCGGCGATTGTCTCGGCAATCGTCGCACTGGGGCAGGCGCTGGGGCTGCGCATCGTTGCAGAAGGTGTGGAAACCGGCGGGCAACAGGACTTCCTGACGCGCCTGGGCTGTGATTCGTTGCAGGGGTATTTGCTGGGCCAGCCGGTACCAGCCGATCAGTTCATCGATAAATTGCAGCAATTGGAAAAGGGCTCGGTAGAAACCGCCTAAATGGCGTTACGCAGAGTAAAGGCCGGGATGAATGCTTCCAGCTCGGCTTCCACGGCTTCGATGATGCGCTCTACATCCGCCGCCGCCATGATCGCCGCGCACGGGATACCGGCAATGGCCAACAGGGTTTCACCGGTGGCCCGGTCAAACAGCCGGGCAATCATGCTGCGCGGTGCGTCCATGCTGGCTTCGAAGCCCAATGGGTGAAAATGCCAGCGCATCACCTGGCAGGCGTTGGGGAACGTCATCTTGTTCATGCCAGCCTCCTTGTCCGTCCTGGACGCGGTGATCAGTGCCCAGGGTTCTGCCCCGGGAACCTAACCATAGCACTTGGCCGTGTGCCCGGCCGGGCAAAATGCGAAACATTCGCTGATGCATGACGCCCGTCACATCATTGTCATCCACACGTTCTGCCAACGCATGCCTTGGCAAACGTTTTCCTTGCCTGTTGGCAACCGGGTTGCCGCCGGGTTCTGCTATTTTTAAACACATTCGGCGCACGGCGTTTTCGGACAGACGGTGCGGGCTGGTCAGACAGGGAGACAGTCATGCGTTATTCCACGCTCACCCAACGCATTGCCGGTGATGCCGCCGCTGCCTGGGACATTCACTATCAAGCCCAGGCACTCAGGCGTGCAGGGCGAGACGTTCTGCTGCTGTCGGTTGGAGACCCTGACTTCGACACCCCCACCGCCATCGTTGACGCGGCAGTCAGCAGCTTGCGCCAGGGCGACACCCACTACAGCGATGTGCGCGGCAGCCCGGCGCTGCGCCAGGCGATTGCTCGGCGTAGCGGCCTGGGGGTGACCATCGACCAGGTAATGGTCCTGGCCGGTGCCCAGTGCGCCCTGTATGCCACCTGCCAATGCCTGTTCGAAGCCGGCGACGAGGTGATCGTGGCCGAGCCGATGTACGTCACCTACCACGGCGTGCTCGGCGCCTGTGGCGCCCGCCCGCTGCAAGTGCCGGTGAGCCCGGAGCAGGGCTTTCGCCTCGACCCGCGTGCGGTGGCGCAGGCCATTACTCCACGTACCCGGGGCTTGCTGCTCAACACCCCGCATAACCCGACTGGCACGGCGATATCAGCCCACGACATGGCGCGGCTTGCCCAGTTGTGCCGGGAGCATGACCTGTGGCTGATATGCGATCAGGTTTACAGCGGCCTGCTGTTCGAGGGTGAAGCCGTGGCCCCCGCCAGCCTGCCGGGCATGGCCGAACGCTGCGTGGTGATCGACAGCCTGTCCAAGTCCCACGCCATGAGCGGCTGGCGGGTAGGCTGGGTGGTGGCCCCGGCGGCATTGATCACCCACCTGGCCAACCTGGCGATGGTCATGCTGTTCGGGCTGCCTGAATTCGTGATGAAGGCCGCCTGCGTAGCGCTGCAAGAAGACTTGCCCGCCATTGGCCACATGCGCGAAGCCTACCGGCAACGACGCGACCGGGTGTGCGCCGCCCTGGCCGATTGCCCGGGTGTGCAGGCCCATCGCCCGGCGGGCGGCATGTTCGTGATGCTCGACATCCGTGCCACCGGTGTCAGCGCGCAAGCCTTTGCCCAACGCTTGCTGATTGAGGAGGGCGTGTCGCTGCTGCCAGGTGATGCGTTCGGGCCCAGTGCGGCAGGGCATGTGCGCATGGGCCTGGTGCTGGCGGCAGACCGGCTGGAAGAGGCATGCCGGCGGATTCGCGTCTGTGCCGGCCGGTTACTGGCCGAGCAGGCCGGCCGCAATGTTGATGGTGAAACCCAGGATTGCCGTGTTGAACACGAAGCCTACCAGTGAATGGGCCAGCACCACCCGGCGCATGCTGCGCCCACCCACCCCGACGTCGGAGGTTTGCACGGCGACGCCAATGGTGAACGAGAAGTAGTGGAAGTCCCAATAGTCCGGGTTGCGTTCGCCATCGGCAAAGCGCAGCGGGGGTTCGTGGCGGTCACCGGTATAGAACAGCCGCGCGTAATGCAGGCTGAAGATGCAGCCGATCAACAACCATGACCCCGCCACGGTCATGCCGGTGTACAGGTAGTGCAGGGCCAGCGCGCTGCCGTGCAGCCCGCGGCTGGAGACCAGTTGCAGCGTCACGGCCGCCAGGCTTGCGATCGCCGCGATGCACACCGTGAACAGCACCAGCCCGGCATTTTCATCCTCCACCTGGGCCACCTTGCGGACTTTGTCGGGGTTGGCCCGGCAGGTCAGCCACAGCACCAGCAGCAAGTACAGCCACACACCGAGGTTCCAACCGGCCAAAAAGCGTTGCACGGCGTCGGCGGCCGGCACGCACCAGACGCCAGCCAGCCCCACCAGCACGGCGATGCTCAAACGGGGGTGGCTGCGGGTAAGGCGGTGAAAAGCCATGGGGCCTCATCGATGCAGAGTCGTGGCTACCACGATAGCCTATGGGCTACCATTGCGGGCCAAGTCAGTGCCAAAAGCCTTGAATATCAAGGTGATGGCATTGCCCGCTTCACGCTTGGCGGCGTGGTTTGCCCCCAGGCTTTGCTACAGGATTCACGTTGTGTCCGACCTTTCACAGAACCCGCTGCTGCAGTACCTGGCCCGCTTGGCGCCGTCCAGCCAGCAGACCATGCGCTACATCCTGCAAGACGCCGCCGACCGGCTGGGCTTTATCGACTGCAACCTGGCCGAGGTGCCCTGGCACCGGCTTGAACCCGGCCATGTCATCGGCCTGGTGGCGGCCTTGCGGGCAGACGGCTACGCCCCCAACAGTTCGTCACTGTACGTCAATGCCGTGCGCGGGGTGATGAACGAAGCCTGGCGCCAGGGCCTCATCGAGCACGAACACTTGCAGCGCATCCGCGAGGTCAAGCCTGCCACCGGTAGCCGTCTGCCGCCGGGGCGCAACTTGCGGCGCAGCCTGATCCGTGAATTGATGGACGTGTGCGCCGCCGACCCGCGCCCACAGGGTGTGCGCGATGCTGCGATCATTGCGTTGCTCTACGGCACTGGCATGCGCAAGTCGGAATCGGTGGACATCGATCTGGATCAGGTGGATTTCGAAGCGCGCAGCCTGCAGGTGCTGGGCAAGGGCAATCGGCAGCTGATCAAGTATGCACCGGTGTGGGCATTCGAGAAGCTGCAAGCCTGGCTGGAACTGCGCAGGGCCGAGTTGCCCGCAGGCGCTTCGGATGACCCGTTCCTGTTCAACCGCATTCGCCGCGGCAACCACATTACCCGCGCGCGCATCACCAAGCATGCAATCTATTACATTGCCCGCCAGCGCGGGGCGCAGGTGGGGGTGAAGATCATGCCCCACGATTTTCGCCGGGCGTTCATTACCCGGGTGATCGAAGAGCATGACCTGTCGATTGCCCAGAAGCTGGCGCACCACGCCAACATCCAGACAACCGCCAGTTACGACCGGCGCGACGACAACGAGCGGCGCAGGGCGGTGGACCGGTTCGACTACTGAATCGGCTCGTGCGTTAGTGAATACTCGATGCCAGCTCGAAGATCGGCATGTACATCAGGATCACGATCACCCCGATCAGCAACCCGATGAAGGTCATCAGCAGGGGTTCGAACAGTTTCACGAACCACTCCACCCAGCGGCCGATTTCCTGATCATGGAAGTCGGCGCAGCGCTCAAGCATTTCCCCCAGATTGCCCGATTGTTCCCCCGCCCGCAGCAACCGCAACGACACTGGCGTCACCAATTGCCCGGCCTCCAGCGCATCCGACAGCGGCAAGCCTTCACCCACATGCCGGCTGGCCTGTTCCAGCCCTTGCGCGGCGGTGCTGCCCAGCAGGCCCCGGGCCATGCCCATGGCGGTGAGGATCGGTATGCCGCCCTGCAGCAGAATACCCAAAGAACGGTAGAACCGGGCCAGCTCATACATCAACAGCCGTTGGTGCAACGCCGGCCAACGCCGAAGTTGACGTGCCCCCCAGCGCTTCACCCACGGGTGGCGGCGCATCAGCACCAGGGTAACGATGCCGCCCACGGTGCCCACTGCCAAAGGCAATTGGTGAGCATGCAGGAACAGGCCAATTTCCATCAGCACCCGTGACATCCACGGCAATTCGCTGCCCATGCCTTCGAACACCAGGCTGAAACGCGGCACCACATACCCCAGCAAAAACAGCACCACGCCGCCCCCCACCAACAGCAGAAGCAACGGGTACACCGACGCCCCCACCAGCTTTTGCCGAACCAGGTCCAGGCGCTGGCGGTAACCGATGTAGCGGGCCAGGGCATCGCCCAACGCCCCGGTGCGCTCGCTCGATTGCACCAGCGCCACGTACAGCGGCGGAAACACCCGCGGCTGTTGCGCCAGTGCCTGGGACAACGAGCGCCCTTCGTACAGCTGGCGCACCAGCTCCACCAGCACCTTGCGGGTGGCCGCGGCAGGGGCCTTCTCGGCCAGGCTTTCGAGTGCATCGATCAGCGGCAGGCCCGCGTGTAGCAGGGTAGTCAGCTCCTGGCTGAACAGCACCAGGTCGAAGGCTGCGGTGCGGCGGCGCGCCAGTGCCAGCAGCGCGCTGCCCTGGCCACGCACGCTGACCACCCGCAACCCCTGGTTTTCCGCTTGCCGGCGCGCCTGCTCGGCGTCTTCGGCATCGATCTGCAATTGCACCACGCCCTGTCTGCCCAGGGCCTTGAGGCTGTAGCGCATGGTCGTGGCCCTCACTGCCAGCTGGTGACTTCGGCGTTTTCGCCGTCGCCGCCGGGTTGCCCGTCCTTGCCCATCGACAGCAAGTCGTATTCACCGCCGTTCTCGCCAGGCTGGCGGTAGATGTACGGGCGCCCCCACGGGTCTTGCGGCACGGCTTTTTGCAGGTACGGGCCAGACCAACGCGGCTCGCCGCTTGGCGCCGCCACCAGCGCCTGCAAGCCCTGCTCGCTGTTGGGGTAATGGCCCACTTCCAGCCGGTACAGGTCCAGCGCCTTGCCCAGGCCCTCGATTTGCGCCCGGGCCACTTTGGCTTCGGAGCGGCCGAGCTGGCTGAAATACTTGGGCGCGACGATGCCGGCCAGCAAGCCGAGCACCACCAGCACCACCAGAAGTTCAAGCAGGGTGAAGCCACGTTGGGAGTTGCGTCTGCACTGCATGGTGAAGCCCTCCGCAGGATGGGGACATCGCGTTTTCGTGCTTTATGCAACTGCCGTGCACGTCTGCCTCGGGGCCTTGCGCCATGCGGCATGGCAAGCGGCACAGTGCTTGCGTCGTAGCTGTGGAACCCGGGTTTTCCGGGGCATTTCCCCCACATCGGGGGTACGGCGGGGAGGCGACCGACATGCGTGCAATCATCTTGAGCCTGATCTGGCTGGCGGCGGCTGATGCCACAGCCGATGTGTACATTTCCATCGATGCCAAAGGCGGCTATGTACTGAGCAACGTCCATCGGCCCGGGCGCCACTATGAGCGGGTGATCAGCGAACCGGTGGCCCAGGCGGGTGCTGCCAACGCACAACTGATCACCGGCCGCCCCTACGCCGATGTGGTGGCGGCGGCTGCCCTGGCACACAACGTACCGCAGGCGCTTTTGCATGCGCTGATCAAAGCCGAGTCTGGCTACAACCCAAAGGCCCGTTCACCGGCCGGGGCGGTGGGGCTGATGCAACTGATGCCCGATACGGCGAGGGAAATGGGCGTGCAGGACCGGCTCGACCCGCAAGACAACGTGCAGGGCGGCGCACGCTACCTCAAACGCATGCTCAAGCTGTTCGACAATGACATCACCCTGGCCGTGGCCGCCTACAACGCAGGCCCCGATGCGGTAATGCGACGGGGCGCCGTGCCGCCATACGCCGAAACCCAGCGTTACGTGCCCAGTGTGCTGCGCGAATACCGTAAGTTGCAGGGGCTGGCCGAGAACTAGGGCGCGGGCGACCGTTTCCCCAACTCTGGGCTATAACCTTAATAACAGGTGCCCGGCAGTGGAGCCCGCCATGGACATCGTCCCAAACGCAGACGTCGCTGATTCAACCACAGCCTCGCGTAAACCCTTCAACCTGCTGCGTTGGTATGGCTGGGTCAGCCTGGCTATCATCCTGTCGGTGGCCACGGGCCTGGGGCTGATCTCCAGCCGCTTCATCATCGACGAAAGCGTCGAGCGCGATGCGTTGCTCACCGCCCAGTTCATCACCTCGATCGCCGACGCCGAGGTGCGCCACGTGGACATCCCCAATGTTCGCACCATGGGGGAGTTGCTCGACCCGCGTGTAGACCGCATCAGCCTGCCGGGCGTGGACCCTGAAGCCCGGCGCAAGGCGCGGGGCGAATTCCTGGACCATATCGCGCACCTGCCGGACATGCTGCTGGCCAACATCTATGCACCCGACCGTACGGTGATCTGGTCGAGCAACCCGGCGCTGGTCGGCAAGCTGATCGAAGGCGATGACGACCTGGATCGGGCCTTCGAGTACAAGATGCGGGTGTCTGCCAGCTACCACAACTTCGAGCAGGCGCGCGCCGAGCAGAAGTTCGTCACGCCCCCCGAGCAGTTGTTCATCGAAAACTACATCCCCTTGTTCGACGCCGACGGCGAGCACGTCACCGCCATGGTGGAAATCTACAAGGAACCCCATGACCTGATCGTGCGCATCGAACACGGCCTGCTGCTGATCTGGGCGGCCATTGCCGTGGGTGCCGGGCTGGTGTACGTCGGCCTTTACGGCATCATGCGCCGCGCCGCCCGGGTCATGGCGGTGCAGCAAAAGCGCCTGATCAACAACGAAACCTATGTAGCCTTGGGCGAGGTGTCCTCGGCGGTGGCCCACAGCCTGCGCAACCCGCTGGCCAGCATCCGTTCCAGCGCAGAGCTGGCCCAGGCCTTTGACGAAGGGCCGGCCCAACGCAATATCAATGACATCATCAACCAGGTCGACCGCATGTCGTTGTGGATCCGCCAGCTCCTGCAGTCGCTGCGCCCACTCAATGATGAGGCCGTTGCGGTGGACTTGCACCAGGCCCTGCAGGAAAGCCTGCAGACCTTTGCCGTCCCCCTGGCCCGCAGCGGCGTAGTGCTGGACCTGCAACCGCTGCCGGCTGTACAGGTGCTGGGCCAGCCGGTGCTGCTGGGGCAGATTTTCACCAGCCTGATTGCCAATGCCCTGGAGTCGATGGAGCAAGGTGGCCGGCTGCGCGTGGAAGTGGTCAAGCATGACAGGCGCAGCCTGACATTGCGCCTGTCCGACACGGGTAAGGGCATGAACGAGCAGCAACAGCGCCTGGCCTTCAGGCCGTTTTTCAGTACCAAACAAGGCGGGCTGGGGGTAGGGCTGGTGCTGGTCAGGCGCATTATGGAGCGCTTTGGTGGGTCTGTTCGGCTGAGCAGCAGCGAAGGGTACGGTACGCGGGTTTCGCTCAATTTCAAGCTTATAGACTCTTTATAAGTCAGGTTTGAATTACTTGGTAAGCCATTGATATAACTGGCAATCAAGTTAATTGGGTGTAAAACACCCAACAGTGGGGGAAGAAACGCTACTGAAGATTAAATGTAATCGATAACCTATTGATAAATAAAAACATATAGGTTGTGGCTGACTTTTTGCTACCTGCATGTGACCACCAATGGCGGCTGCGGCCGCCACAGTAAGGTGCTATCAATGTGCTACCGCTGGTAGCAGTGCCCTGATAGCGTTTTGAACGGACTCCCTGTGCGGGAACGAAGTGATGCAGACCCTGGAAAACGATGTTCCCGGCAAGCCCGTTCACCCGCCCGTCACCGGCCTGACGGCGCCGCTGCGCGAGTTCAACCTGCTGCGCTGGTTTTCGGTCATCAGCTTGATGATCATTGCCTCGGTGGCCGGCAGCCTGGGGTATGTGTCGACGCGCTTCGTCGTACGTGACAGCGTCGAGCGCGACGCCATGCTCACCGCACAATTCATTCAGGCCATGGCCCAGGCCGAGGTACGCCATTCGCAGTTGCCGCCAGGCACCACCATGGGTGAACTGCTTGACCCGCGCCTGGACCAGCAGCACCTGCAGTTTGGCCCGGAGCTGGCCGAATCTACCCGGGTGGAGTTCCTCGACCATGTAGAGCACCTGCCCGACACGTTGCTCAGTAACGTTTACGCCCGCGACCGCACCATCGTCTGGTCCACCAACAAGGCGCTGATCGGCAAACGCATCGAGGCCGATGACGACCTGGACCGGGCATTCCGTTCGCGCAAAGCAGTGTCGGCCAGCTACCATCAGGCCGAAGAGGACAGGGAGGAGCAGAAATTTCAGCGTGAGCCGAAGTACCTGTTCATCGAAAACTACATCCCTTTGTTCGACAGCCAGGGCGAACAAGTGATGGCCATGGTCGAGATCTACAAGGAGCCGCAAGACCTGGTGCGGCGTATCCAGCGCGGTTATGTGCTGATCTGGGCTTCGACCCTGCTGGGCGGGGCGCTGATCTACTTTGGCCTGTTCTGGATCGTGCGCCGCGCCGCGCTGATGTTGCACCAGCAGCAGGACCGCCTGGTGGCCAGCGAAACCTACGTTGCCCTGGGCGAAATGTCGTCGGCCGTGGCGCACAGCCTGCGCAACCCACTGGCCAACATCCGCTCCAGTGCCGAACTGGCCCAAGGCATTGCCAATGCGCAGGCGCAAAAGAACATCGTCGACATCATCAGTCAGGTAGACCGCATGTCGCGCTGGGTGCGTGAGCTGCTGGTGTCCCTGCGCCCCACCAGTGACCTGGCTGAAGCGGTGGACCTGGTTGCCAGCATCGAGGACACCCACCTGGCCTTTACCCAGCAAATCGAGCGCAATGGCGTGCGCTTTTGCTTCGAGGGGCCGCGCGAACAGTGGGTGGCCAGCCAGTCCTTGCAACTTACGCAAATCCTCAACAGCTTGTTTGCCAATGCCCTGGAAGCCATGCCCAAAGGCGGGGAGTTGCGTGCGCAAGTCACCCTGCTGGAGGGCCAGCGGGTGCAATTGGTACTCAGTGACACCGGCAAGGGCATGACCCAGCAGCAGGAACGGATGGTGTTCAAACCGTTTTTCACCACCAAACAGGGCGGGCTCGGTGTGGGCCTGGCCCTGGTCAAGCGGATCATGGAACGCTTTGGCGGCACGGTCAGCCTGGCCAGCCGGGAAGAGGAAGGAACCCGCGTCAGCCTAACTTTCAATATTGCAGCGGGAGGGGACCATGGAGCACAGCATCCTGGTGGTCGAGGATGATGAAATCCTTGCCGACAACATTCGCACCTACTTGAACCTCAAAGGTTTCGAGGTCACGGTGTGTGACAGCGCGGAGCTTGCGCTGGAGCAGATCAAGCGCAGCCAGCCCGACGCGGTGCTGACCGACAACTCGCTGCCCGGCATGAGCGGGCACGACCTGCTGCGCACGTTGGTGACGCAGGCGCCTGAGCTCAAAGTGATCATGATGACGGGCTATGGCAACGTGGAGGATGCCGTGCAGGCGATGAAGGAGGGCGCATTCCACTACCTGACCAAGCCTGTGGTGCTTGCCGAGCTCAAACTGACCCTGGACAAGGCCTTGGCTACTGAACGCATGGAACGCACCTTGTCGTTCTATCAGGAACGCGAGGCGCAAAAGTCTGGCTTGCAGGCGCTGATCGGCGAATCGCCGACCATGCTCAGCCTCAAGCACACCTTGCGCCAGGTGCTGGATGCCGAGCGGCGCATGGCCAGTGACGACCTGCCACCGGTACTGGTTGAGGGTGAAACCGGCACCGGCAAGGAACTGGTGGCCCGGGCCCTGCATTTTGACGGCTCGCGCAGCAAAGGCCCGTTCATCGAGTTCAACTGCGCGTCGATACCGGCCAACCTGCTGGAGGCGGAACTGTTCGGCCATGAAAAGGGCGCCTTCACCGACGCCAAGGAACGCCGGGTGGGCCTGGTCGAGGCCGCCGACGGCGGTACGCTGTTCCTGGATGAAATCGGCGAGATGGACCTGGTGCTGCAGGCCAAACTGCTGAAGCTGCTGGAAGACCGCAGCATCCGCCGCATCGGCGCGGTCAAGGAGCGCAAGGTCGACCTGCGGGTGATCAGTGCCACCAACTGCAACCTGGAGCAGATGGTGCAACAGGGCAAATTCCGCCGCGACCTGTTCTTCCGCCTGCGTATCATTGCCATCAAAGTGCCAAGGCTGTATGCCCGGGGCCAGGACATCCTGCTGCTGGCCCGGCATTTTCTGGCCCACCACGGGCGCCGGTACGGCAAGCCGAACCTGCGCTTCAGCGCCGAGGCCGAGGGTTTGATGCTCAACTACAGCTGGCCGGGCAATGTGCGCGAGTTGCGCAACATGCTGGAGCAAACGGTGCTGCTGGCACCCAACGAAGTGGTGCAGGCGCACCAGCTGAACCTGTGCATGACACTGGTGGACGAGCCGCTTGCACAGCCGGCCCCCGTGCTTTACGAAGTGCCCCGGCATGAGCCGGAACCGGGCACCAGCCTGCCCGACATGGAGCGGGACCTGGTGTGCAAGACGCTGGACCGCACCGACTGGAACGTGACCAAGTCGGCGCGGATGCTGGGGCTGTCGCGGGACATGCTGCGCTACCGGATCGAGAAGCTGGGGTTGACCCGGCCCGACAAGCGCCAGTGGTGAGCAACAGGCCTGACACAGTTGTGCCAGGCCTGCGCCACCTGTTGCAGGCTTGCTCCAGGCATGCCGCGCTGCCTTGGCCTGCATGAACGACACCAACCGCTCTAAAACAAGGCCTGCAGGCTGAATTTCGGCCATTGGCACAACCGTTGCTCCCTCCGTTCTCGACACCCGCCACGGTGTCGCCATAACAAGAACGGAGAAGCCACCATGACCCGAACCCTGAGCTGCCTGGCCTTGGCCCTGGCCTGCAGCGCCCCTGCCTTTGCCGCCGAGGTTGACGGCCAGCGCATCATCCATGCCGACAACGAACCCGGTAACTGGATGAGCCATGGCCGCACCTACGATGAGCAACGCTACAGCCCACTCAAAACCATCAACGAAGCCAACGTCAACCAGCTCGGCCTGGCCTGGAGCTACAAGCTGGACCTCGACCGCGGCGTCGAAGCCACGCCCATCGTGGTGGACGGGGTGATGTACACCACCGGGCCGTTCTCGGTGGTGTATGCCCTGGACGCCCGCAACGGCAAGCTGCTGTGGAAATACGACCCGCAATCGGACCGCAACCGCGCTGGCGAAGCCTGTTGCGATGCGGTCAACCGGGGTGTTGCGGTGTGGCAGGGCAAGGTCTACGTCGGCGTGCTGGACGGCCGCCTCGAAGCCATCGATGCCAAGACCGGCAAACGGGTCTGGTCGGTGGACACCCGCGACGATCACAAACGCAGCTACACCATCACCGGCGCGCCACGGGTGGTCAACGGCAAGGTCATCATCGGCAACGGCGGCGCCGAGTTTGGGGTACGCGGATATGTCACCGCCTATGACGCCGAAACCGGCAAGCAGGCCTGGCGCTTCTTCACCGTACCTGGCGACCCCAAGCTGCCACCGGAAGACAAAGCCATGGAAATAGCCGCCAAAACCTGGCATGGCGATGCCTTCGTCGAGTGGGGCGGGGGTGGTACGGCGTGGGACTCGTTCGCCTACGACCCGGACCTCAACCTGCTGTACATCGGCGTGGGCAACGGTTCGATGTGGGACCCGAAATGGCGCAGCCAGGCCAAGGGTGACAACCTGTTCCTGTCGTCGATCGTGGCGGTGAATGCCGACACCGGCGAATATGCCTGGCATTACCAGACCACCCCGGGCGACGCCTGGGACTTCACTGCCACCCAGCACATGATCCTGGCCGAGCTGCCCATCGACGGCAAACCGCGCAAAGTGCTGATGCAAGCCCCCAAGAATGGCTTCTTCTACGTGCTCGACCGCGCCACCGGCGAGTTGCTTTCGGCGAAAAACATCGTGCCGGTGAACTGGGCCAAGGGCATCGACATGAAAACCGGCCGGCCGATTCTGGACGACGAGGCGGCCGCGTACTGGAAGGACGGCAAGCGCAAGCTGGTGACCCCGGCCTTCTGGGGTGCCCATGACTGGCACCCGATGTCCTACAACCCGAACACTGGCCTGGTGTACATCCCCGCGCACATCATGTCGGCGTATTACGAACACATCCCCGAAGCGCCCAAGCGCAACCCGTTCAAGAGCATTTACCAGCTGGGCCTGCGCACCGGCATGATGCCTGAAGGCGCCGACGGCCTGCTGGACATGGCCAAAACCTGGTCCGGCAAGCTGATTGCCTGGGACCCGGTGAAACAGGCGCCGGCCTGGGAGGTGCCGTACATCACCATCTTCAACGGTGGCACCTTGAGCACCGCCGGCAACCTGGTGTTTGAAGGGAGCGCCGATGGCCGGGTGATTGCCTACGCGGCCGATTCGGGCAAGAAACTGTGGGAATCGCCGGCGGCCAGCGGCGTGATGGCCGCGCCGATCACTTATTCGGTGGACGGTGAGCAGTACGTGACCTTCATGGCCGGCTGGGGCGGTGCGTTTTCCACGTTTGCCGGGGCGTTGTCACTGCGTGCCGGTGTGCAGCCGTTCTCCCAGGTGCTGACCTATAAAATCGGTGGCACGGCCCAGTTGCGTGAACCCGCGCCGCCCGCCGACGCGCCACAACCGCCGCCGTTGACCGCCGATGCGCAAACTGTCGCGGCGGGCGCCGCACTGTACGACGGCAGCTGCTCGCAATGCCACGGCATCCACGCGGTCAGCGGTGGCGTGCTGCCCGACCTGCGCAAGCTCACCCCGGAAAAACACCAGATGTTCCTCGGCATCCTCTACGGCGGCCGGGTACCCGATGGCATGCCGTCGTTCGCCGACCACCTCAAGCCCGAGCAGGTCGAGCAAGTGCACCAGTACCTGATCAAGCGCGCCCACGACCTGAAAGCCGAGGGCAACGCCTGGCAGCAGTTCAGCGCCAAACCGGCCGCCCACACGCCATTGGCCGACAACCACCCGCAGGAGTAACCCGCCATGACCGATGCGATCTACCAGAACTTCATCGACAATGCCTTCGTGGCCAGCGAAACGTTGCTGGAGGTGTACAACCCGGCCAATGGCCAGTTGCTGGGCCGGGTGCCCGAGTCACCGGCCGAGCAGGTTGAGCGGGCCATCAGCGTGGCGCGCAAGGCGCACAAGGGTTGGGCGGCAAAAACAGCCATCGAGCGCGCAGGCTACCTGCGCCAGATTGCGGCCAAGGTGCGCGCCAACGCCGAGCGGCTGGCGCACCTCATTACCCTGGAAGGCGGCAAGGTGCCGGCATTGGCACAGGTGGAAGTCAGCTTCACCGCCGATTACCTCGACTACATGGCCGAATGGGCGCGGCGCCTGGAAGGTGAAGTGCTGACCAGCGACCGTGCCAACGAGCATATCTTCCTGATGCGCAAGCCGTTGGGCGTGGTGGCGGGCATTTTGCCGTGGAATTTCCCGTTCTTCCTGATCGCCCGCAAGATGGCGCCGGCCTTGCTGACCGGCAACACCATCGTGATCAAGCCCAGCGAAGAAACCCCCATCAACTGCTTCGAGTTCGCCCGGCTGGTGGCCGAAACCGACCTGCCCGCCGGCGTGTTCAACGTGGTGGGCGGCAAGGGGGCCAGCGTGGGCCACGGGCTGTCGAGCCACGCCGGGGTCGACCTGGTGAGCTTCACCGGCAGCGTGGCCACTGGCGCGCGGATCATGGCGGCGGCCGCGCCGAACATCACCAAGCTCAACCTGGAACTCGGCGGCAAGGCACCGGCGATCGTGCTGGGCGACGCGGACATGGACCTTGCCGTGAAGGCGATTGTGGCCTCACGGGTGATCAACACCGGCCAGGTGTGCAACTGCGCTGAGCGGGTGTATGTGGAGCGCAAGGTGGCAGACGCCTTCCTCGACAAGGTCTCCCAGGCCATGGCCGCCACCCGCTACGGTGACCCGTCGCAAAGCGCGGAGCTGGACATGGGCCCCTTGATCAACCAAGCCGGGCTGGACAAGGTGGCGCAGATGGTGCGCACGGCGGTCGGGCAGGGCGCTCAGGTGGTCACCGGCGGGCAGGTTGCCGACCTGGGGGCGGGGTTCCATTACCAGCCGACCGTGCTGGCCGGGTGCAAGGCGGACATGGAAGTCATGCGCAAGGAAATTTTCGGCCCGGTGCTGCCGGTGCAGGTGGTCGATGGCCTGGATGAAGCCATCGCCCTGGCCAACGACAGCGAATACGGGCTGACGTCGTCGATTTACACCCGCGACCTGAATGCTGCGTTGAAGGCGTGCCGCGAAATCGACTTTGGCGAAACCTACATCAACCGCGAAAACTTCGAGGCCATGCAAGGGTTCCATGCCGGCGCGCGCAAGTCCGGGGTAGGCGGGGCGGATGGCAAGCATGGGTTGTATGAATACACGCGTACGCAGGTGGTTTACATACAGGGGTAAGTGCAGGCGGCACGTTCATTGTAGGAGCGGCTTCAGCCGCGAACACCGGCAAAGCCGGTGCCATTCACCGCGTTGGATTCATCGCGGCTGAAGCCGCTCCTACAGGAAACGCGACAGCACAGCCAAGGCCCGTTACCGCCTCAAGTTAGGCTGCACAACCCCCAGGCGTTTCATCTTTCGGTACAGCGTCGAACGCGACACCCCCGCGGCCTCTGCGGCTGCACTCATGTTCCAGCGCTCACGGGTCAGCAGTGCCACCAGGTGCTGCGCCTCGCTGTCAGCGCACTGTTGCCCCAACAGCACAGGCGGTGTAGCCACCGGAACAGCCTTCAACTCCTGCGGCAGGTCTTCCTTCTCGATCACCCCGCCTTCAGCCAGTGCAACCGCCTGACGCAACGCATTGAGCAACTGCCGCACATTGCCCGGCCATTCATGCGCCATCAGGCACTGGCGGGCCTCTGCGCTCAGGCGTAGGCCATCAGCGCCGGGCAACCCAGCCAGCAGGCCCTCGATCAACTGGCAACGGTCGCTGCGTTCACGTAACGCCGGCAAGTGCTGCTGCATGCCGCAAAGCCGGTAATACAGGTCTTCGCGAAAACCCTTGTTGGCAATCATCACCGGCAAGTCCTGGTGGGTGGCTGAAATCACCTGAATGTCCAGCAACACCGGCACCTCACCGCCCAGGGGCACCAGCTCCCGTTCAGCCAGCACCCGCAGCAAGCGCGTTTGCAGGTGCGCCGGCATGTCGCCGATTTCGTCCAGGAACAAGGTGCCGCCATTGGCCATTTCCAGCTTGCCCTTCATGCCCTTGCGGTTGGCGCCGGTGAAGCTCCCGGCGCGGTAGCCGAACAGCTCGCTCTCGATCAGCGATTCGGGAATGGCCGCGCAGTTGAGCGCCACAAAAGGCTTGGCATGGCGCTGGCTGGCCTGGTGCAGGGCACGGGCAAAGGCTTCCTTGCCGGTGCCGGTTTCACCGGTCAGCAGGATGGCGATGTCTTTGTCCAGTACCTTGCGCAGGCGGCGCACACCGTCTTGCAAGCGGGCATCCTGGCCTGCCAGCTGTTCAAGGGAGGGGTGCCGTGTGGCAACGGCCTGCAAAGGTTTGGGTGGCGTAGGGCGATAACCCGCAGGCACGCGCAGGCCCACATCCAGCATTTGCCCGTTGAGGTTGTGCAACCGGGTGCCGCATGCGCCGCCCCGGGTCAGGGCCAGCAAGCGGTCGACATCGGCGGGCAGCAACTGATCAATCGCCATGCCCGGCAAAAGGGGTGGGTGGGCCAGGAACGCCGCACGATTGGCCCCGATCACGCGGCCTGCCTCGTCCAGTGCAAGCAATTGCTCGGCGGCCAGGTCGGCCAGGTCGTCACGTGGCTTCAGGGCCAAGGTCAGGTGGCCACGGAAGCGCTGGCGAAAATGGGCATTTTCGATCAGCCGGGCATACAGCGTGACCAGCTGCAAGGTAAGGTGCTGGGCCTGCTTTGGCCCCTCGTTGTGCAGGCAGGTAGCGTTCAGGCAGCCCAACAACTGGTTGTGCGCGTCGAAGATGGGTGCAACCGAACAGCTGAGCTGGGCGTTGGCGGACAGGAAGTGTTCCTGCCGGTGAATGGTCAGCGCCTGCTGGGACGCCAACGCGGTGCCGATGCCGTTGGTGCCGGCGATCGATTCATCCCAGCGCGCCCCCACGATCAGCCCGGAGCGCGTGTAGCGCTGCTGGTCACTGGGCAGGCGTGCATCCAGGGTAATGCCGTCGGCGTCGCTCAACAACACGGCAAAACCGGCGTCCACCACGCGACGGGCCAAGCCGCTGACGCCCTGGCTGGCAATGGCCAGGTAGGCTTCGTGCTGCTCTTGATGCAGGCGGATTTCGCCAGCGCTGAGAATGTTGTCGACAGGGCACAGGTCAGGGTCCAGGCGGTGCTGGTTGATGCTGCGGTACCAGGATTCGGCGATGACGGGCTCGGGCTTGAGGCCACGGCCAGCGAAATGGCAGTCAACGAAGGCGGCCAGCTCCCGGGCGCGGGATGCGGCGGTGTGCGCGGTCATGGGCGCTCCACGGTTTCTTGTTATGGGTGTGGAGAAACCTTAGCTGGTTTTTCTGGCGACAGGCATCGCCAGTGCGCGCGCAAGCCCCTTGGCAGAGGCTTGCCCGCAGGCAGGTCAGTTGGCGCGTGCGGTGCTCAGTGCACCCGCACGGGTCACCCGCAGGGCCACCAGGCTACCCAATACGATCAACGCTGCCAGCGAATACAACGCGGCGTCGGTCGAACCGGTCTGGTCCTTGATGAAACCAACCAGGTACGGGCTGAGGAAACCGGCCATCTGGCCCACCGAGTTGATGATCGCCAGGCCCGCCACGGCGGCGCTGGCGCTCAGCAGCGCGGTCGGCATCGGCCAGAACATCGGCAGGCCGGTGAGGGCGCCCATGGTGGCAATCGACAGGCCCAGAATGGCGATGGTCGGGTTGCCGGCAAAGTTCACCGCGATCAACAAGCCGACGGCGCCCATCAGCATCGGCACCACCAGGTGCCAGCGGCGTTCGTTGCGCAGGTCGGCGGAACGGCCGCACAGGATCATGAACACACCCGCCAGCAAGTACGGGATGGCGCTGAGCCAACCGATCAACAATGGGTTGTCGAAGCCCATGTTCTTGATGATCGACGGCAGCCAGAAGTTGATCGCGTACACGCCGCTCTGGATGCAGAAATAGACGAAGCCAAACGTCCAGATCAGCGGGTTGGTCAGCACGGCCAGGATACCGTCGCCCGTTGTGGCTGGCTTGCTGGCGGCATCGGCCTGCAGGTCGGCTTCGATCAGCTGGCGTTCAGCCGGGCTCAGCCAGGCCGCTTTTTGGTAGCCATCGCTCAGCAGGCCGATGGCCAGCACCCCCAGCAGTACGGTTGGCAGGCCCTGGATCAGGAACATCCATTGCCAGCCGGCCAGGCCATGCTGGCCCGCCGCGAAGTGCTCCAGAATCCAGCCTGAGAACGGCCCGCCGAGCAGGCCCGACACCGGGATGGCCGACATGAACAGCGCCATGATGCGGCCACGGCGGTCGGCCGGGAACCAGCGCGAGAGGTACAGCACCACACCCGGGAAAAAGCCGGCTTCGGCCGCACCGGTGAGCAGGCGCAGGGTGTAGAACTCGGTGGGTGTGGTGACAAACAGCAAGCAGGTGGAGAGGCTGCCCCAGGCGATCATCATCGCCGCAATCCAGCGCCGCGGGCCAAAGCGGTTGAGCGCCAGGTTGCTCGGCAAGCCGCAGAGCACGTAGCCGATGAAGAAAATGCCGGCACCGAGGCCGTACACGGTTTCGCTGAACTTGAGCGCATCGAGCATCTGCAGCTTGGCGAAGCCGACGTTGACGCGGTCCAGGTAGTTGAACAGGTAGCAGATGAAAATGAACGGGATCAGCCGCAGGGTTATGCGCCGGTACAGCGCGTTGCGGGTGATGTCGTTGCCTTGGTCAGGGGCAGGGCTGTGTGCCATGATCGTGATCTCTGTTGTTATGGTTGTCGCCGCGTCGCCTGTGCCGGCGCTCGCCCTGAGGAGTCTCGGGGAGTGCGACGCGCCTGTCTTTGTGCTTTTGCACAGCGTATGGTGCAGGGCGCTGTGCCCAAGTACAAAACCTAACGCTTTCAAGGATCGCTGAATGTTCGAACTGGACCATGATCTGGCGCAAGAGATCGTCGATCGCGCGATGGCCATCCTACCGTGCAACGTCAACGTCATGGACAGTCAGGGCTTGATCCTCGGCAGCGGTGAGCCGGAGCGCATCAACACTCGCCACGAAGGGGCTCAATTGGTGCTGGCCAATGGCCGAATCGTTGAATTGGACGCGGAGGCCGCGAAATGTCTGAAAGGCGTGCAACCGGGTGTCAACTTACCCTTGCTGCTTGATGGCAGGTTGATGGGCGTGTTGGGCCTGACCGGCGACCCGCAACAGTTGCGCACCTATGGCGAACTGGTGCGCATGACCGCCGAAATGCTGCTGGCCCAGCGCCACTTGCAGGTGGAGCAGCAGTGGCGGCGCCAGCGCTGTGATGACCTGCTGGCCTTGTTGCTGGGAGGCTCAGGCGATTCACCACGGCTGCTGGACGAAGCACAGCAATTGGGTTTGAAACCCCAGTTACCCAGGGCCCCATGCCTGTTCGAACTGCGTGCCGGGCCACCGGCGGAGGCGTTGGCCGCCTGGCTGATGAGCCGATACCCGGACAGTTGGTGCGTCAGCCCGGCGCGTGATTCTTTGCTCTGGTGCCGCCCCGTGGCGCAAGCCCTGGACGAAGAGCGCCTGATTGAACGCCTGCAGCGCCACGGCTGGGAGGTGGAGCGCTTGGCGCTGGGCAGCCCGGCGCAAAGCCTGGACCAGTTACGCCGGGGCTACCGCCGCGTGCGCGACTTGCTTGCCTATGGGCGCGAAGTGTTGCCTCACCAGCCATTGCTCAGCCTTGCCCGCTACCGCCTGCCGGCATTGCTCTGGCGCCATCGCAATGAAGATGCGCTGGATGAGCTGCTGGAGCCGTTGCAACGTATTCGTGCCAAGGATGCCAGTGGGCAACTGCTGGCGACCCTGCGCGCCTGGTGTGCCCATGACGGGCAGAGCCAGGCCTGTGCCGATGCGTTGGGCATCCACCGCAACAGCTTGCGGTACCGGCTGGAGCGTATTGCGGAGTTGGGGGAAGTCGACCCGCTGCGGCTCGAAGGCATGCTCACGTTGTACCTGGGTTTGCAACTGCTTCGCGCCGACTGAACCCGCCAGCAGGCATTTGCCCAAACCAGACAACGTGCTTTTGTGCATCCGACCGAGGCTGCGACGCCTGACAACTGTCAGCATGCCGCCATCAGGACAGGAGAACCCCCATGAAAATCGTCATCGCCCCCGACTCGTTCAAGGACAGCCTCGACGCCGCCGGTGTCGCCCGCGCCATCGCCGCAGGCCTGGCCGAAGCGTTGCCGCAGGCTGAGCTGGTCGAATGCCCCATGGCCGATGGCGGAGAAGGCACCATGGAGGCGATTCTGGCTGCCAGCCAGGGCGAACTGCGCCGCCTCAAGGTGCGCGGCCCCTTGGGCGAGCATGTGGAGGCCGGCTGGGGCTGGCTGGCCGACAGCCGCACCGCCATCATTGAAATGGCCCAGGCCAGCGGCATTCAGTTGGTGCCCAGTGAACAACGTGATGCCTGCCGCAGCAGCACCTGGGGCACTGGCGAGTTGATTGCAGCCGCGTTGGCCGCCGGTGCACGGCGCATCGTGCTGGCCATTGGGGGCAGCGCCACCAACGACGGCGGCAGTGGCATGTTGCGGGCACTGGGCCTGCGCTTGCTGGATGCCGACGGCCAGCCGCTGGAAGAAGGCGGTTTGGCCCTGGCACGCCTGGCACATATCGATGCCAGCGACCTGGACCCACGTTTGGCCGAGGTGCAGGTTGAAGTGGCCGCCGATGTCGACAACCCGTTGTGTGGGCCGAACGGTGCATCGGCGATCTTCGGCCCGCAAAAAGGCGCGAACCCCGACCAGGTGCAGGCGCTGGACCAGGCGCTGGGCCATTTTGCCGACCATTGCGCGCGGTTGCTGGGTGAAGATGTGCGCGAATTCCCCGGCTGCGGTGCGGCGGGTGGGATGGGCTTTGCGGCCAAGGCGTTCATGGGCGCGCGGTTCCGCCCGGGCGTTGAGGTGGTGGCGGAACTGGCCGGGCTGGATGCGTTGGTACAAGGCGCGGACCTGGTGATTACCGGGGAAGGGCGGTTCGATGCCCAGACTCTGCGCGGCAAGACCCCCATGGGCGTGGCTCGGGTTGCCAAGCGCCACGGGGTGCCGGTGGTGGTGCTGGCCGGGACCTTGGGCGAAGGCTACCAGCAGTTGTATGCCCACGGCATCGACGCCGCCTTTGCCTTGGCCAGTGGGCCGATGAGCCTGGAGCAGGCGTGCGCCAATGCCGCCGAATTGCTGCAGGCGCGGGCCAGCGACATTGGCCGGTTGTGGCACTGCGCTGGCGCCCTGTAGGAGCGGATTTATCCGCGAAGCAACCGACGCGGTTTATGGCACCGGCTTTGCCGGTGTTTGCGGCTGCAACCTTTTGAACAAATTGCGTGACGGCCGTAGCAGGTAATTCACTTACTGCCAGTCGCTGAAATTTGCATCTTTCGTTGGCTTTATTTACACCATTTGTAGGAAAGATCTATTTTCTACCGCAAGGGTGGTGTGACCGGGAATCATGCGCCAAGGTTTCGGACTTCACAGGAGTGGAGTTCAGAAAATGTCCCATGGCGCTTTCCCCTTTTTCGACCATAGCCAACACAAACTCGCCATCCAGGGCGATGAGGCCAACCTCGGCCTGCTGGGCTTCAGCGGCGAGGTATGGCTCAGCCACCCCTTCACCTATGGTGAAAACTTCCCGCTGTCGGGTGCGGTGTGTGACGGGTGCTTGAAGCGCGCGCAAGCGATGGCTGTCGGGTTCCTACAGCAGGAGGCACGCGGATGATGGCTCAACACCTTGCCGACTGGCTTCACCTGCTTGAAGGCACGTGCTCCGTAGCAGGTATTGCACACTTGGACCTGATCATCGACCAAGCGGCCGGCAAGCAGCCGTTCCTCGCTGGTGTGCAAGGCATGGCACCGGCAATGCCTTGGCGGTCGTTGTTCGATGGCCTGCCGGAGGAAAGCGCAATCGCGCTGGCCCCTTGCTGGTGCGGGTAGACCTGACGCAGCCGCTGCAGCGGCACTGGCCGCTCGGCTTGGGCACTGCATGCAGGCGCTCAACGGTGGCCGGCTGGGGTTGCTGCGTTTCTACGACCCACGGTTGTTCCCCGTGCTGTTCAGCCATGTGCTGCAACCCGAGCAGTGCGAGGGAGTTGGGCCTGTCGCGTTGAGTGATGCGCAGGTGGACATCCTTGGTTGTGCCGCCGATGCCACTCGGGCAATTGCGCAACAGGCGATTGCCTTCCCCCTGCAATGGGGGGCTGAGCAACGGTTTCAGGCCTGTTACCGGGGCATGCTCGAGGCGTGCCGCGAGGGGTTGCTGGTCGATGTAGAGCGCGAGGCGTTTGTCTCGGAGCAGGTGCGCGATGTGTGACCGGTCGATGTGGTGATTACAGAGAGTCGTGTCATGAATACGAAAAGGTCTGCGGGATCACCCTGCATTTCCTGCCCTGTGACGAAGTACAGGCCACCACCTCCTGCTACGCCTACGGCACCCCCGAATACCCGATCAAGACGCCTCTGCACCTGCCGGAGCCAACCTCATGCCCGCATTAACCCACCCGCTGCACTGCGAGGTATCGAGATGAAAGCGGGCCGGGGCAGGCCGAGCATCCTAGCGCTGCAGGCCAGACCTCAGCATTGAGGCACGGCCTTCGCTGGCTTGGGCCTGCAACACACCCAGTGCCAGCAAGGCGCAGGCTGCACCGGTCAGGGGCAGGTAGGCCAACCCTACCTGATGAATGCACCAACCCCCCATGGCTCCACCCAGCGCCGTGCCCAGATTGAAGGCGGCAATGCTCACCCCCGACGCAATCCCTGTCGCCTCGGGCGCCAGTTGTTTCGCCAGGCCGAGCAGGCGCAGTGTCGACAAGGTCACGATGGCAAAGAAAAGCCCGCCCAAGGCCCCCACTAGCGATACAACGGCCCAAGTCTGCGCCCGCGCGAGGTACAGAAGGACCAAGTTAAGTACCAGCAGCACCAAGGCGACCTTAAGGCAACG
Organism: Pseudomonas sp. PSKL.D1; assembly: GCF_028898945.1. Lineage (NCBI taxonomy): Bacteria > Pseudomonadati > Pseudomonadota > Gammaproteobacteria > Pseudomonadales > Pseudomonadaceae > Pseudomonas > Pseudomonas sp. PSKL.D1. The sequence goes on along the minus strand of NZ_CP118607.1, from coordinate 2,969,751 downwards.
CACTACCTCGTACCGATCAGCCAAATGACCAGCCAGCAGGTTGCCGACCAATGTGGCCAAGCCGAACATCAGCATGGCCAGGCTTAACAGCGGGACATCGCCATGCGTCACCCGCAGCACGAACGGCGACACATACGTCAGGAAGGAAAAGGTCGCCATGCTCACCAGCATGGCAAGGCACGCCGCCGCCAGCAGTGGCCACTGCCACAGCGTCGCCAGCCCGGCCATCCGGCTGCCGTCGACCAGCATGGGTGGCGGATGGCGAGGCATTAACTTCAGCAAACCGAACAAGCTGCACAGACCCAGCAGTCCCAACCCCACGAAGATCGCTCGCCATGACCACAGGCTACCCAGCAACGTGCCCAGCGGCACACCCAACGCCAGTGCCAGAGTAAGCCCCAGCCACACCAGTGACAGGGCACGCCCGGCGCGCGCAGGGTCGACAAGCTTCACGGCCACATCTGCGGCCACGGCCATGAACATGCCGTGTACCAGGCCGATACCCAAGCGAATCAGGTTCATCGAAACCCACTGTTCAGCACAAGCGAAAGCGAAGCTGCCCGTTGCCAGCACCACTAACGCCAACGCCAACGATGTACGCTCGCGCTGGCCGAGCAGCCATGCGGTCAGCAGCGGCGCACCGATCGCGGCCCCCAGGGCATAGGCCGCCACCGCCGAGCCCGCTACCGCCGCACTGGTGCCGAGGTCTTCGGCCATCGCCGACACCAACCCGGCCACCACAAATTCCGACAGCCCGAAGGTGAAGGTACACAACGAAAACACATAGATGACGATTGGCATGGACACAGGCCTTGGCTTCATGGTCATGCGCAGTGCCGCCATGCATCGACATCAAGGCTGATGCGCAGCGCCAGTTCCAGCGCCTGGTCACGGTTAAGGCGCGGGTCCACCTGGCTGAGGTAATGCTTGCCCAGGTCCGCCGGTTGCAGCCCCGCCGCGCCGCCAAGGCATTCGGTAACATCATCGCCGCTGGCCTCCAGGTGCAGGCCGCCCAGCCAGGAGCCGTGGCGGGCATGCACGGTGAAGGCGTCGGCAATTTCGCCGAGGATGTCGTTGAACAGGCGGGTCTTGGTGCCACAGGGCAGGGTGCGGGTGTTGCCGTGCATGGGGTCGCACAACCACAGCACCTGCGCACCTTGCGCCTGTAACGCTTCAATCAACGGCCCAAGGCGCTCGTGCAGCAGGTGCGCACCCATGCGGTGGATCAGGGTGAGGCGGCCCGGTTCATTATCGGGATTAAGCCGTTCGACCAATGCGTTCAGCTGCGACGGGGTGGCGTCGGCGCCCACTTTGACCGCCACCGGGTTGGCCAGGCCACGCAGGTACTCGACATGTGCACCCTCCGGCTGGGCCGTGCGCAGGCCGATCCAGGGCAGGTGGGTGGCGAGGTTGAACCAGCGGCCATCTTCGTCTTGGCGGGTCAGCGCCTGCTCATACCCCAACAGCAGCGCTTCGTGGGAAATGTATACCTCCCGATGCAGGAAAGCGCCCGGCTGTGAGCCGGCGAGGGTGCGCATGAAGCGCAGGGTGCCTTGCACCTCGGTTAGCAGCGCCTGCAGCCGATCGCGGCCTTGGGCCAGGTCAAGCCAGCGCAGCGACCAGTGTTCGCCATGCAGCAGCTGGTCGACACCGGCCATTTGCAGCGCATGCAGGTGTTTCAGTGTCAGCGCCGAATGGGCATGGGCATCCAGCAAACGCTGTGGGTCGGCCCGGCGCGCTTCGGCGGTAAAGGCGGGGCTGTTGACACTGTCGCCGCGATACACCGGCAATGCCACACCGTCATGGGTTTCCATATCACTGGAACGGGGTTTTGCATATTGCCCGGCAAGCCTGGCCACCTGCACCACGGGCAGTTGCAGGCCATGCATCAACACCTGGCTCATCTGCTGCAGCAGGGCAATCTGGCGCCGGGTCTGGGGCAGGTCGTTGTGGTCGAAGCGCTCGGCACAGTCACCCAACTGCAGCACAAAACGCTTGCCTTGCTGGGCCTCGGCGAGCATGGCCTTCAGGTGCAGTGTGCGCTCGGCGGTGACCAATGCCGGTTGCAGGGCCAAGGCATCCAGCACCAGGGCCAGCGCTTGCGGGTTTTGATAAGCCGGTTGTTGCAGAGCTGGCCAACTGCGCCATGAATCAGGTGCCCAGTGCGTGAGGGCATTCGCCGCAGTGGCAGAAGGGGGGTACATGGGTGTCTCTCCTGAGAGTGTCGTCGCTCGGCCTGCCGGTGCGGCAGGTTGAGGCGATAGTGCGCAGGGCGCGGATCAGGAGGGAAATACTGTTTGTATCTTTGTCTGATATCCCCCCGGAAACAGGGCGGGAATCCACAATATTCGCAAGAAAAGGACTGCCGGGCATTCAGAACTTGGATCAAAAGCCCCCGAATAATACTTTGTAACTATTACTAGCGGCTTAAATTAAGTATTTTACGAAGCCCCACCCCCTCGCCAATCCTCTGCTCAGTTCAATGGAGAGGGGCGAGTCGATGTTGGTTCACAGCGACCAGGAATACGGCGTACTGAAGGGCGCGGAGCGCGAGCTTCAGCAGCAGGGGGGGCAAATCCCCGACGCCACGTTTTATGAACGCAAGTTGCAGGCGGTATGGGGCCGGGCACTTGGCAGCGCACAGTACGCCGGTGTGGGTACTTACAGTTTCACCACGTTCAACCAGTTGCCACTCACACCCAAGGCGCTGCTTAAAAGCCAGCCACTTGAGTTCTGCACGGTGGCACTCGGTGATGCGGCCAAGTACTACGCCACCACCGGCACCACGGGCGAACCCACGCCAACACCCCGTGTGAAGGGCGACATCATCTGGAACGCCGTCAGTGTCGCCAGCCACTGGCGCTCGGTACTGCGGCCAGGCGCGCGGGTAGCCAACCTGATGCCATCGGACATCGTGCCCGTGGGCGACCTGATCGCCAACGTGTGCGAGTACCTGGACGTTTCCCACGTGCGGCTGTACCCCTTCACCACCGGTATTACCGATTGGGAACGGGTATGCAAAACGTTCGACACCTACCGCCCGACCGTGCTGTTCATTGCTCCGGGCGTGCTGGTGCAGCTGACCCGCTACTTGAAGCAGCGTGAGTTGCTACAGGGCTTTGCCGGTTCTGTACAGGCCATCATGCTGCTGGGCGAGGTCAACACCCGGCCATTCCGCCAGCGCCTGGCGCGTGAATGGCAATGCGAAGTGCTGGATGCCAGTTATGGCAGCACCGAAACGGGCACGCTGGCCGCGGTGGGCGAGGACCGGCAGATGCGCCTGGCCACCGCCACCAACTACTTCGAGCTGCTGCTGCCGGACGGCAGGGTTGTCCCACCTGCCGAAGGTTTGACAGGCCGCCTTGTCGTCACCCCGTTGAACCTTTACGCACGGCCGCTGCTGCGGCTGGACACCGGCGACAGCGTGACCATCACCGCGCCCTGGGCGCCGGGGCTTGCCAGCCCGAGCCTGCTGATAAACGGCCGGGACAGCGACAGCATCACCGTAGGCGGGGCCAGCCTGGAAATTCGCGCCGTTGAAGAAGTGGTGTACGGCACCTGCGATGCCACCGGCTATGTGATCGAAGTGGACCGTGATCACGACACGGCTTCGTTGATCCTTGAACGGGATGTGGGCTGGGACCAAAGCCAGGAGCCCCAGTTGCAGGCGCGTTTGCACGCGCGCTCCGAGCAGCACATCGGCCTGCGCTGGAGCCGCATCCTGTTCGTCAACAACCTGTCGGCCATCAACAAAAGCGGCGCCTCGCAAAAAAGCTGGAAGAAAACCAACCTGCGCTTTGTCGGGGGCCAGCCATGACGCCGCCCCGTTTCCCCGCCGGGCAGGGCCTGGCCAACGGCCAGCCGGACTTGTGGTGCACCTACGCCGCCATTCGTAGCCTGGCCTGGGTCGAGCGCCTCGATGGCGCCGACGTGCCGGCGCTGCGCAGCTACATCCAGTCCCGGCGCAATCGCGATGGCGGCTTTGCCTGGAGCAAGGGCATGCCGTCCGATGCCTGGGCGACGTTCTATTGCACCGAGACGCTGAACGACCTGGGGCAGGCGGCGGAGCAGCCCGAGCAGACTGCCCATTGGGTTCATACACTGTTCGATGGTGACGCCTACGCCATGTGCCCGGGCCAGACCGCCGATGTGTGGGCCAGCCACTACGCGCTGCGCACGCTGGTCGAGGTATGTGACAGCACACCACGGGATACCGAGGCCTTGTACACCTGGCTGGATGGGTTGCAATGCGCCAACGGCGGGCTCAGCTGGTCTGCCGATTTCGCCCGGCGCAACGTCGCGGACACCCGCGCCTGCTTCTATGGCGTAATGGCGGCACGCGCCCTGGCGCGCCAGGGCTTGCCAGCGCCGAAGTGGGACATGGCGCGGCTGGTGGGCTGGCTGCAGGCGCAGCAGATGGATTGCGGCGGCTTCCGTTTCAGCGAAGCTGCGCAGGTGCCATGCCTGTGGGCAACCTACCGCGCCACGGCCAGCCTTGCCGCCTTGCAGGCACAACCCTTGGCGCGGCAGCAGTGCGCCGGCTGGATCGAATCACTGCGTGGGCCGACCGGGGCTTTCGTGCGCTGGGCCGGCTATGACGGCGAAGATGTGTGGGCGGCATTCTGCGCCGTAGGCTCGCTCAAGGCGCTGGGTGAACCGGTCACGCACCTGGCCGACGGCGTGGCAGCGTTCATCGCGACATTGGCGATGCCCCAGGGCGGTTATACCTACCGGCAGGCCAGTTCGGCCGCCGATGTGCTGACCACGGCAGCGGCAGTGCTGGGCGGTAACCTCACGCTGCAACAGGCCGAAGCTGCGCGACGCTGGATTGAAGGCTGCCAGATGCCCAATGAGCCGGGGATCATGTACATGCCCGGCCGTGGCGCTGAGGTGCGCTGCACCAATTGGGGCCTGGCGGCGGGCGCATTCGCTGGGCAACCCACGGCCCGCCAGGCAATCGGCCATTGGCTGGCCACCCTGCAAAACCCCGACGGCGGCTTCGGGTTCTGGGAGGGGCGCGGCTCGGACATGGTGTCCACGGCGTCGGCGGTGGCGATCCTGCGCCACCTCGAAACGCCCGTGGGCGTCGATCTCAAGGCACTTGAAGGCTTTGTGGCCAGTTGCCGGCACGCAGAGGGATATGCCGGGTATCCGCGCGGCGAAACCTCGCTGCGCGCCGGGCTGCAAGCGCTGGGCTGCCTTGCTTACCTTGGCCACGATGTGCGCGAAAGCGCAACGCAACTGATGGCGGCACACAAGGTGCGCCAGGGCGGTTTCGCCAATCAGGGCCAGCGCATTCCCGATTTGCTCAGTACCTACCAGGCCGTGGCCCTGGCGGCACACCTCGGCTTGCCGGTGGATATGCCACACCTGCGTTTTTTCCTCGACAAGGTGCGCAGTGACGCAGGCCTCGCCTGGTCGCCGTTGTTCCTGCAAGGGGTGGACGCACTTTCCACCTGCCTGGGCCGACTGCTCGACGCCTTGGCCATAGGCCAGCGTCAGCACTTGCCGATGCTGCAGCTTTCATAAGGACATGCCATGCCAACCATCACCGTAGCCTGTGCGCCCCTTGAAGTCCTGGCGCGCAAACGCCTGGCCCTGGCGCTGACCCGCCAGCTCAAGCAACTGGGCGCCGAAGCCGCCCATTGCATGGTGTTCTTCAGCCCGTTGCCCGAGGCCTGCGTGTTCAGTGCAGGCATGCCGCTGCCCACCCTCGACCGCAGCGGAGTGCCCGCGCAGTTCTACCTGCGCGTCACGCTGGATGCCGCCCGCGACGCCAAGGCGAAACAGGCGTTGGCCGAAGGCCTGCACCAGTGCCTGCGCAGCCAGTACCCAAGCGCATTCATTTATCTGCATTTCGACCCGATCCAGCCCGAGCAGGTGTTTTTCAGCGCCGGCCCAGTGTTGGTGAACGCCGCCCAACCACAAGGTAAGACAGGCTCATGAGCAACCTCAGCACCGCACAACGCATCCGCCAGACCCTCGGCCAGCTACTGGGCGACGACATCAATGCCATCGCCCCCGGTGACAGCTTCCGGGACTTTCTGGGCGAACGCTTCGACAGCCTCATGGCGGTTGAAGTGATCACCGCCATCGAAGGCGCGTTCGACATCGAAGTGGACTACCTGAGCGACGACGTGCGCTTCTGGTTCGAAACCCTGGAGAAGATGGAGCAGTTCGTCGACCAGAAGCGCGAAGACCAACTGACCTTGCAGGCCAGCCTGTGAACGACGAAACCGCCTTCAGCACCTCCGGCTCCACCGGTGCACCGCGCCGCTGGTTGCGCAGCAGGGCGCAAATGGCGTGCGAGGCCTCGCTGATCCTTGGCCGCTGGGCGCCCGGTGTACGCGAGATTCTGGCCTTTGCCCCGGCCAGCCACAGCTACGGGATGATCCTGGGTGAAGTTGGCGCACAAGTGATGAACGCACGGCTGCAGGCGTGTTCTCTGGAGCAGCATTGCCTGCCGACCCTGGACGGCGACGGGCCCTGCGCGATCCTGGCCATCGCCAGCACCTGGCGGTTACTGCCTGCCTTGCTGGCCCGCCTGGCAAACCAACGCCCCGTGCTGGTGATTCACAGTGCATCGTTGCTGCCGCCGGATGCCTTGGCCGTCGTGCGCCAGCATGCCGGGCCGCAAGTGCGTTTCCTCGAACTGCTGGGTTCGACCGAAACCGGCGCCATTGCCTATCGCGAACTGGGCGCCAACAGTACCGCAGACCAACCCTGGACCTTGCTTGACGATGTCACGCTGCTGAGTGCGCCGGGCCAACCCTGTGCGCTGGAAGTGGCCAGCCCACGTATCGCCCGGGAAGAGGGCCACGCCAGCGCCGCTGCCCGGCACTGCTGCGAGGACCAGATTCAGGTGCTGGATACGCGCCGGTTCCAGTGGTTGGGCCGGGCCAGCAGCCTGATCAAGGTCAACGGCCTGCGCCTGGACCTGGCGCGCCTGGCCAGCGACCTGAGCCAGCGCCTTGAGTGCCCGGCGCTGGCCTGTGTGGCGGTGCGCGATGCCTTGCGCGCCGAGGCGTTCGAAGTGCTCTACAGCTCCAGCACCCTGAGCGAGCGCGCCGTGCGTCAAGCGTTCGATCACCTGCCACCGGGCCACCCCCGGCCGGTGGCGATTCGCCGCGTTGCCGATTTGCCGTTGTCCGCCACGGGTAAGCCCCAACCGTGGGCTGCCTCAACCTCTGTCAAGGAATACACCCATGAGCCACGCTGATACCCAGGCCACCATCAACCATTACCTCGCCCACTGTGGCGCGGATGCCAGCCAGGGCCGCGAGCAGCCGGAATACCTCGGCCTCGGCCTGCGCAAGCGCCACCAGCTGTTGCAGGGCAACCCCGCCCTGGCGGCGGAATGGGCGCAGCAGTACGCGCACTGGAGCGTGCATGCCGACAGCCACTACCGTTGCCTGACCAGTACCCGTGAAGCCGAGGCACCGTGGTATCGCCTGGGCGTGAAGGACACGGTCGATGTGGCCGGCATGCCGACGCGGCTGGGGTTGCGCAGCTATCGCCACTACCCGCAACGCAGCGCCGAGGCGCTGACGTTCCTCGACCCGCGCATCGCCCTGACCTGCAAAGTAGCCACCACCGAGCTGAACATCGCCTTCGGTGCCGGGTGCCGCAACCCGCATTTCCCCACCATCGACCCGTCCGGCTCCAGTACCGGCTCCGCGGTGTCGGTTGCGGCCGGCTTGTGCGACATCTCCTTGGGCACTGACGTGCTGGGCTCGGTGCGCTGGCCGGCGTCCCACTGCGGCATGGTGGGCCTGCGCATGACCCAGAAGGCCGAAAGCCTGGCCGGTGTGTTTCCGCTGTCGCCGCGCATGGATGCGCTGGGCTGGGTAACCCGCAGTGCTGACGACCTGGACCTGCTGTTCCCGCTGCTTGGGCTGGAACCGTTGCTGGGCGAACAGCAACCGCTCAAGGACCGCTACCGGGTCGGCCTGCTCGAACACGCGCTGGACCCGGCCCTGACCAGCCCGGCCATGCTCCAGATGCTGGCCCAGGCGCGCGGTGCTTTCACCGATCTGGGCATGGCCCCGGCCGAAGTGGCCATGCCCGACCTGTGGGCCTGCCGTGGCGATGCCTGGCAGCTGTGTGCCCGTGATGCCTGGCTGGCCTCGGCCGCCTGGATGCGCCGTTTTGATTGCGAGCTGCACTGGTCCACCCAAAGTGCGCTGAAGGTGGGCGAAGGCGTGAGCGACAGCGATTACCAACGCATTCAACAGCGCATGGACCGCGTGCGGGGCGGCATCGACGCCTGGTTCGAACAGGCCCAGGTTGACGTGGTGGTGTTCCCCATGGACCCGAACCGGCCATTCGACCGCCGCAACCCACAGCCCGGCGACTCGACCATCCCGTCGCCAGCCGAGCCTGGCTACGACCAGAAAATCAGCTTCACCCCGCTGGCCAGTTTCAGCGGCCTGCCGGCCATCACCGTGCCGATTTGCCTGAGTGCCGACGGCCAGGCGCCGCTGGCGATCCAGATCATGGGCCGGCGCGACAGCGAGCAGCAGTTGCTGGACATCGCCAAACGCGTACAGGCCACGGTCGGCCTGCTGCAAACCCGCCGTCTTCAGGTGTAAGGAGCGCAACATGTGTGGCATCACAGGTTGGGTGGACTACACCCGCGACCTCCTGCAAACCGGCCCGGCCCTCGCGGCCATGACCGACACCCTGGCCCTGCGCGGGCCGGACGCCAGCGGCAGTTGGCAGCATCGCCACGCCTTGCTGGGGCATCGCCGCCTGGCGATCATCGACCTCAGCGGCGGCGTGCAGCCGATGACGTTCCGCTGTGGCGATGGCCAGCAGGTCACGCTGGTCTATACCGGCGAGGTGTACAACCACAATGCCCTGCGTGAGCAATTGCGCCAGGCCGGGCACCAGTTTCACACCCGCAGTGACACCGAAGTGGTGCTGCATGCCTACCTGGAGTGGGGCGAGCACTGCTGCGAGCACCTCAGTGGCATGTTCGCGTTCGCGGTGTTCGATGAGCGTGACGGCCACTTTTTGCTGGTGCGCGATCGCCTCGGGGTCAAGCCGCTGTACTACGCCCGGCATGGTCAGGGCCTGCTGTTCGGCTCGGAGGTGAAGGCGATACTGGCGCACCCCGAATTCACCCGTGCACTGGATGTGGTCGGCCTGGTCGATGCACTGAGCCTGTCACGGGGCACTGCGCGCACGGCGTTGCGCGGGGTCAGCGAGCTGGCGCCCGGGCACCGGTTGTCGTGGCGCCCCAACGGCAAGCCGATTATCAGCCGTTACTGGCAACTGCAACGCCGCGAGCACCGCGACGATCTGGACAGCACGGTACAACGCACCCGCGAACTGCTTGGCCAGGCCTTGGGCGAGCAGTTGTATGCCGATGTGCCGGTGTGTTCGCTGCTGTCGGGCGGGCTGGACTCGACCATTCTTACGGCCATGGCGCAGCAGCACCTGCGGGCCGGGCAGGGCGGCAAGGTCAATTCGTTTTCGGTGGACTTCGTCGGCCAGGCCGAGCAGTTTCAAAGCGACGCATTTCGCCCGGAGCGTGATCAGCCTTACGCCCTGGCGGCCGCTGAACACATAGGCAGCCACCACCAGACCATCCTCATCGACAACCGTGAATTGGTTGCCGACCCGGCGCGCCGGGCGGTGTACCGGGCCAATGACTCGGCCGCCACCTTCGGTGACGTGGACACCTCGCTGTACCTGCTGTTCAAGGCCATCCGCGGGCATTCCACGGTGGCCATTTCCGGTGAGGCAGCTGACGAGGTGTTTGGTGGTTACGGCTGGTTCCGTGACCCCGAGGCAATTGCCGGGCAGCGTTTCCCGTGGTTATCGCGCATGCAGTTGCTGGAACCTGAACTGATCAACCCCGAGTTCAACCCACTGTGCGACTTCTCGGATTACCAGAACAGCTGCTACCACCGGGCCCTTGAAGGCGTCGAGCACCTGCCGGGCGACGACCCGACAGAACGGCGCATGCGCGAGATCTGCCACCTGCACCTGCACCACTGGCTGCCGATTCTGCTCGACCGCAAGGACCGCCTGAGCATGGCCGCAAGCCTTGAGGTGCGGGTGCCATTCACCGACCACAGGCTGGTGGAGTACGTGTACAACGTGCCGTGGGCGATCAAGGGCCGGGGCGGTGAGGAAAAGTGGCTGCTCAAGCAGGCCTGCGCCGACCTGCTGCCAAACGCGGTACTGCAGCGTCGTAAAAGCCCGTATCCGACCTCGGCCAACCTGGCGTATGAGCGCTTCTTGCGCGAACGTGTCGGGCAGCTGTTGCAGGACGCCGACAGCCCGGCGTTCCAGGTGATCGACCGTGTCCGGCTCGCCACGCAGTTGCAGCAGCCCCAGGGCTACTTCAATTCGCAACTGCGGCGCAACAACCTGGAAACCGCCCTGGCGCTGGATGCCTGGCTACGTGAGTACCGCTTAGCGGTGTAGGTCGTGGAAGGCGCTGCCATCCAGAATCACCGGGTTCTGGATGGTATCGGCGAAGCGCCGTGGCGCGCCCAGGTCGAGCATGGAAATGAAGCTGCCCAGCGCCGGGGAGGCATTCTGGATGTTCCAGTTCATGTACAGGCCCATGGTTGGCGTAGGCTGGTCCTTGATCGGCCGGATTGGGCGAAACTGCACGCGCTCGCGCAAGGTGGAGTAGGCAATCGACTCTGGCACCAGCGCCACACCGAAACCGCAGGCAACCAGGCCGATCAGGGTGTGGATCTGCGCCGCTTCCTGCACCACCTTGGGGTAGAAGCCGGCTGATTCGCACAGCGCGATCAACTGGCTGTGGTAACCGCTGCCCAATGCTTGCGGGGTGAACACGAAGTCTTCTTCGGCGAACTCGCGCAGGTCGACCACCGGCTGGTGGGCCCTGGGGTGCGCGGACGGCAACGCCATGACGATCTGCTCGTTGAGCAGCAGGCGCGATTCGATCATGTCGGGTGGCATGGGCAACTTGCGCATGAAGCCGATGTCCGCCTCGCCGGCCATCAACGCCTTGGCCTGGGAGGCCGAGGGCATTTCGCGGATGGTCAGGCGCACGTTGGGGTAGGTTTCGCGGAATTTCTTCAGGGTGATCAGCAACGACTCGTAGTAGGCGATGGAAATGGCGGTGATGGTCAGCTTGCCACAAATGCCTTCGGACACGTTGCGGGCGTACTCGATGCCTTGTTCCAGCTCCTTGAGCGTGCGGTAGGCCGTTTCGAGGAACGCCATGCCGGCAGCGGTCAGCTTGACGCCGCGCTTGTTGCGCAGGAACAGGCTGAAGCCGAGTTTTTCCTCAAGGCGGCTGATCGCCTGGCTCAGGGGCGGCTGCGCCATGTGCAGGCGAATGGCTGCCTTGTGAAAGTGCAACTCCTCGGCCACGGCGATGAACTGCCTGAGCAAACGTGTCTCGATCATGTTCGTTCCTTCGTCGAGTCGAACCAGTGCCAGCAAGGCGTTACCCGGCGGCCGACCCTGCAAGGCGGCCATCATAGAGCGTGGCATCGCGGCAACAAAGTGCCTGCTGCACACAGCGTTTGTAGGGCATCGCGCTGCGGGTGCAGGCACATCGGCGGGAGAGGGGTCGGATGTGATATCCGGGAGATATCAAAGTTGCATGCTTTTAATATTAAGTCATTGATTTTTTTATTGTTATCGTAAAAAAGGAGAATCGAAAGGGCCGGACAATGCCAACCACAGAGCCATTCCGCAACAAAGTCGCCATCGTCACCGGCGCCGCCCAAGGCCTTGGCCTGGACTACGCCACCGCGCTGGCCGCTCGCGGCGCGCGGGTAGTCATCAGCGACTTGGGCACCGATCGGGCTGGCGAGGGCCACGACCCAGCAGCCGTCAGTGTGGCCCTGCAAACCTTGCAAAGCAAAGGCTTCGACGTAATCGCCCACGTTGGCCAGCTGGAAAACGAAGACGAATGTCGGCAGCTGGTGGAGCTGGCCATCGAGCAGTATGGCGCCCTGGATATCCTCATCCACAACGCTGGCTGGGTTGACTATCAGGGCATTGAAACCCAGGAGCAGGCCTTTCTGGAGCGTGCGTTGGGCATCAGCGTGCATGCCCCGGTGTGGCTGGCCAAGCATGCCTGGAAGCACCTCAAGCGCTCCGAGGCGCCGCGCATCGTGCTGACCACCTCGGACCGCGCGATGTACCAGCGTTACGCGCAGCCGGGCCTGGTGGCCTATTCGGCCGGCAAGATGGCCCAGGTGGGCATCATGAACGCCTTGAGCATGGAAGGCCTGGAGCACGGCATCCTGGTCAACGCCATTTCGCCGGTGGCCAAGACCCGCATGTGGGGCGTGACCCAACCGCCGGAAGAGCTCAAGCCCGAGTGGGTGACGCCGGGCGTGCTGTACCTGGCCAGTGGCCTGTGCCGCGACACCGGGTACATCCTGCGCGCCAGTAACGGCCAGTTCACCGCCACGCGCTTCAGCGAAAACAGCGGGGTCAGCTACCCGCGCGACCTGGCGCGGGTGGAAGCGTCGAGCCTGGCCGAGGTGGCCGAGCGCTGGAGCCGCATCAAGGAATGCCACTACCTGCCGGTCAAGGTTGCCAATGTGCGCGCCGACCTGGGCGAGAGCCCGGTGTGGGATGCGCGCGGCAATGCCCTGTACTTCGTCGACATCACCGGTGGGCGCATCCACCGGCTGCCGGCCGATGGCGAGGTGGAAACCCTGTACGAATCCGCTGCCCGCATCGGCGCCCTGGCACTGACCAATCAGGGCAACCTGATCTTCACCGAAGACGCCAGTGTTGCCATCCTGGACGTTGAACCGGGCAAGGTGCGCCAGTATTCGGCCTCGGTGCATCACCGCTCCAGCTACCGCTTCAACGACGGCGCCTGCGACCCGCAGGGGCGTTTCGTTACCGGGCTGATGGATGAAGGGCCAAGCGGCAAGACCGGCGCACTGTTCCGCTTCGACCACGAACTGCACGACGAAGTGATCCACGATGGCCTGTCACTGCCAAACGGGCTGGCCTGGTCCGAGGACGGCAAGACGGTGTTCTTTGTCGACTCCGTGGCCCGCGCCATCTACCGTGCCGAGTACCTGGAAGAGGGGCGCCTGGAGCATGTCACGCTGTTTGCCGAAACCCCGGCCGAACTGGGGCGCCCCGACGGCATTGCGCTGGACCGCGAAGGCGGGGTGTGGGTGTGCCAGTTCAACGGCAGTTGCGTGCTGCGCTACGACCGTGACGGGCACCTGACCGACCAGGTGGTGATGCCGGTGCCGCGCCCCACCAGTTGCTGCTTTGGCGGTGACGGGCTGGGCACGCTGTACATCACCACGGCCCGCGTGGGCATGTCGCCGGCCGAATTGCGCCACTACCCGGATGCCGGCGACCTGTACGCCATTCGCCCGGAAGTGGGTGGCATTGCCCGCTACACCTTCACGGAATGAGCGGCTGGGCCGGCAGCACGGCCAGATCACCGAAGCGTTGCGCCGCGTCGATGTAGCGCAACGCCGATTTGGCGTCCTTCCAGCCCACGTAGCTCATCAGCGACTTCAGTTCCCAGCCGTTGGCCGTGGCCCAGGTGGCAAACCCGCGGCGCAGGGAGTGGCCGGTGTACAGGGCAGCCGGTACGCCGCCGCGTTCCAGCATGCGGCGCAGCAGCTTGACCAAACTGTTGCTGTTGAGCGGCGTGTCGCTCAGGTTGCCCCAGCGGTCGATCTTGCGAAACACCGGCCCATGGGCGATGCCGGCGACTTCGAGCCATTGCAGGTAGGCGGTGACCGGGCACAGGGTCTTCAGGGCGGGCGTGCGATGCTGCACCCCCAGCGCTTCGCGATCACCCTTGGTACGCGGCAGGAACAAGGAGATGCCGACGCCTGACTGGGCCTGGATGTGCTCCACCCGCAAGCGCGCCAGTTCGTCGCCACGAAACCCTCGCCAGAAGCCCAGCAACAGTAATGCTGCATCGCGCCGCGCCCGCCGCAAGGCGTGCAGGTCATGCTGCGCCCGGGCCTGGCTGGCTTCTGCCTCGAAATGCGCGATGGCGGTTTGCAGGTGCTGCAACAGCAGCGGCGCGGCCTGTTTGGGCGGTGCCGGGTGCAGGGTACGGATGCCGCGCAGCACCTGGCGTACCAAAGGCGCCTTGGTAGGGTCGGGGAAGCCCTGGCTGATGTGCCACTGGCTGAGGGCCGCCAGGCGTTGGCGCAAGGTGCTGACGGCGTGCTGTTCGGCGTGGTCGGCCAGGTAGCGGGCAACACTGTCGGCGGTGGCCGGCAGGAAGCCACCCCAGTGCGCCTCGAAATGCTCGATGGCGGCCTGGTAGCTGCGTCGCGTGTTGTCGCGGGTGGCGGCGCGGACGTAGCGATCGATGTCGGTCATGGTTGCAGGGCTTTCAGGTTGGTCTGTGCGTGCCCCGTGTAAGGGCCTGTACAGGCTAACGCGCCATCGCAGCTTCCATCAACCGCTGCAGCGGCGCGTATTCCTGCGCACTGACCGGCACCAGTCCGCTGGCATCCTGGGAGGCTACAAACCCGGCCAACGCCCCGGCGTCTTCAAGCATCGCTTTGCGTATCCGCACTTTCAGCGCCGGGCACAGGCTAACGCGCCATCGCAGCTTCCATCAACCGCTGCAGCGGCGCGTATTCCTGCGCACTGACCGGCACCAGTCCGCTGGCATCCTGGGAGGCTACAAACCCGGCCAACGCCCCGGCGTCTTCAAGCATCGCTTTGCGTATCCGCACTTTCAGCGCCGGGCACAGGCTGGCGCTGAATACGTAAGGGTCGTAATGGATCGGTGCCGAGCGCCATTGCACCTTGAAGGTGTCTGCCGCCAGCGCGTGCCGGGCCAGGTAGGCATCCGCGCGCTCGCTGGCCACGAAAGCCGCGTCCACTCGCGCGTCCAGCAGCGCTTCCAGGGCTTTGTCATGGTTGCCTGCGTATACCAGTGCGCCAAAAAACTGCGCCAACGGCGCACCGGCTTGCTTGGGGAACTCTGCATTTGGTATCAGGCTGCCCGAGGTGCTGGCCGGGTCACTCAAGGCCACGCGCCTGCCATGCAGGGCGTCGATGCCGTCGGGGCTGTCGCGACGGGTCAGCAACAAGGCCTGATAGTGGCTGCCCGCCGGGGTATACGGGCCGGCGCTGAGTGTGAACGTGGCGAAAGGCTCCACCTTGGGATCACGCTGTTTGGCCAGCACATACGAAGCTGGCCCCAGGCGGGCGATGTCGGCACCGCCAGACACGATGGCATCGACCACGCTTTCGTAGGAGGCGGCAATCACCAGCTCCACTGGCACCCCGGTCGCCTGGCTCAGGCGCTGCAACAAAGGCTGGTGTTCGCGGGTCATGTCGTCGGCACTTTTGATCGGGATCACGGCCAGGCGCAGGCTGCGGGGCGTGCAGTCGGCCCACGCGGCGGTGGCCAGTATCTGTGCGGCCAGCAGGGCGGCCAGCGCATTCAGAGTACGCATGGCTTTTCCTCCAGGCCATTGAAGGGCGGGTACGCCAGCAACTGTGCAGGCGACAAGGGGCGGCTGAAGTGGTAACCCTGGGCGATGTCGCAACCGGCGAGTTTCAGGCACACCACCTGTTCACGGGTTTCAACGCCTTCAGCCACCACCTCCAGGCCCAGGCGCTTGGCCAGGATGATGGTGGACGAGACGATCGGGCTGTCGTCGTAGCTGTTGCACAGCGGGGCAATCAACGTGCGATCGATTTTCAGCTTGCTCAGCGGCAACGATTGCAAGTGCGCGAAACCGGCATAGCCACGGCCAAAGTCATCCAGGCTGATGCCCAGCCCGGCCGCGCGCAGCCGGTGCAAATGCTCCAGCGCCGTGCCTTCGGGGTCGAGCACCGTGGTTTCGGTAATTTCAAGTTCAAGGCGCTGGGGGGGAATGCCGTAATGCTGCAACTTGGCCAGCAGGCGGGTGCTGAAATCCGCCTGACGCAGTTGCATGGCCGAGACGTTCACCGCCAGGCGGGTATCGCGGCCTTGAGCGTCCCAACGGGCCAGTTCTTCACACGCCAGGCGCAGCACTTCCCAGCCCAGCCCGATGATGAAGCCACTGCGCTCGGCCAGGGTGATGAAGCGGTCGGGGTAAAGCAGGCCGAATTCCGGGTGGTCCCAGCGCACCAGGGCCTCGTAACCGGTCACCTGATGGCTGTCCAGGCGGATTTGCGGTTGGTAGTGCAGCACGAACTGGCGCTCGGCCAAGGCCGCGCCAAAGGCCTGTTCGAGGGTGAATGCCTGAATGTCGGCCAGGTTCAGCGACGGGTCGAAGAAACGGTATTGGGCGCGCCCGGCCTGTTTGGCCGAGTACATGGCCGCGTCGGCGCTGCGGATCAGGCTGTCGATGTCCTGGCCGTCGCGCGGGCAGATGCTCACACCCACGCTGGGGCTGGTGTTGACCTCCTGGCCATCGAGGGCGTAGGTGGCCGAGAGCTTTTGCACCAGGCTGCGCACCCAACTGTCGATTTGCGCTTCGCTGCGTTGCCCGGCCAGCAGCACGACGAATTCGTCACCGCCAAAGCGCGACGCCTCGTCCCCGGGCTCCAACAGGCGCTGGATACGCCCGGCCACCGCCTGCAACAGCAGGTCACCGACCTTGTGGCCGAGGGAGTCGTTGATGGACTTGAAGCGGTCCATATCGATGAACAGGATGGCCATCAGGCGGCGCTTGCCGCGCTGGCGGGCCAGGGCCTGCTCGGCCACTTCGACGAACTGGCGGCGGTTGTGCAGGCCGCTGAGGTGGTCGGTGGCGGCCGCGTGGCTGCTGCGCCGGTGCTCGTCCTCCAGGCGGCCGATCAGTTGCTGGTTGACTTGCTGGGCATGCTCCAGCGCGTTGAAGGCTTCCTGGCGTTTGCGCAGCAGGCGCAAGGTCCAGGCCAGGCTGGCGAGGATCATCAGCGTCATGCTCAGGTTCAGCCAGAACTGCCGTGAGTACGCGAGGCTGGTCGGGGCCAGGATTTCCTCGTAGCGTTGGCTGACCACCACGCTGAAACCGCGCTCGGGCACGTCGCGATACAGGCTTTGGTACGCTTCGCCGGCCGCATATTGTGTGGTCTGGCCGGTGCTGTTGGCGTTGTCGGGCAACTCTGGTTCAAAGCTTTCGCCGGCCACCACCACGCCGCTGGTGTCGATGCGCAGCCGCTCCTGGCCGTCGTCCTGCAGCAGGCGCATCATGCCGGTACGGCCCAGGTCGATATGCTGGAACAGTACAGCCAGGTAGCCAATGTCGAGGTGCACCACGAGAATATTGTCGATCTGCCGCCCTGGTAGGTCAGTCAATGGCAGCACAAAGGGCAGGCGCCAGTCGGGCAGGGTGGCAGGGGCTTTGCCAGCGCCCACGTTCGGCAGAAAGGGCTTGAAACCGTAGCGGGCAACGTGGGCCTTGAGCTGTTGCAGCCAATCGTTTGGCAACTGCGCCGCTTCGTCCGGGTGGCTGGCTGAAACCAGCCGGCCTTGGCGGTCATACAGGCTCATGCGTTTGAACACCGGGTCTTCGGCCAGCAACCGGGCCAGGCTGAGGCTGCCCTGGCGCAGGGTTTTCATGTCGTCCTGGGTAACCCGGCCAATCGCCTGCGCGCGGTCGACCAGCTGGCGCAGGCTTTCGCCGACGATGCTGGCCAGGTTGAGGTGTTCAGCGGCCTTGGCCGACAGCGCATCCTGGCGCGAG
Source organism: Pseudomonas sp. PSKL.D1 (assembly GCF_028898945.1). Taxonomy (NCBI): domain Bacteria; kingdom Pseudomonadati; phylum Pseudomonadota; class Gammaproteobacteria; order Pseudomonadales; family Pseudomonadaceae; genus Pseudomonas; species Pseudomonas sp. PSKL.D1. The sequence continues at coordinate 2,952,133 of NZ_CP118607.1, read as the reverse complement.
GCGGCCTTTTGCGTGATGTGCAGCCCCCAGAGGAACGTCAGGGTGGCAGCGCAGAGCATCAGGATGAGCAGGCGCAGCAGGTTTGTGGACGAGAGAGAGCGGCGGATCACTGCTGGTATTCCCTACCCTGGGTGATCCCCCGAAAATACGACAATAACGTGACAGCCTCGTGACGTTGATGGCTATGTGCCTTTAAGGTTTCCCCCGATCTGCCAACGGGGCCTGCAACCGCGTGGTTTCTTCTTCCAGGTAGCTGAGCAGGGCATGCACCTCGGCTTCGCCCAGGCGCATGTTGGGCATGGCCAGGCGGTTGTACTGCTCGAACAGCAAGGTGGCCAGCGGGTCTTTTTCGGCCAGCATCTGGTCCGGCTCCTTCAGCCAGCGCACCAGCCAGCGCGCATCACGCTGGCGGGTAACGCCGAGCAGGTCGGGGCCGATGCCGGGCTGGCCGGGTTCGACATTGCCCACGGTATGGCACGACGAGCAGCGGGTACGGAAGATCTGCTCACCGCTGCTGGGCGGGCGAATGTCTGGTGCACTGGCGTAGTCGTTGCTGGTGGCGGTGGCCTGCTTCCAGTTGTGCAGGCTGTTGCCCAGGCGATCGGCCAGGATGTAGGGGCTTTCAAACGGCGAGGCCTTCATCCAGCGGCCGGTGGCCTGGTTGCCGATGATCAGGCTCAGGTTGTGGTCCTTGGAGCGGCCGTTTTCCAGGCCTTCTATATACAAGCCCAGGCGGCGGCGCAGTTGTTCGATGTCGGCGGGCTCGCCGGTGAGCAAAGTCCAGCCGGGGCCGATGCCGAATTTTTCGGCATAGCGTTTGAGGGTGGCGGGCGTGTCGTTGTAGGGGTCGATGCTGATTGAATAGAGGAACACGTCTTTACCCACCCGGTCACCGAGGATTTTCTGCACCTGGCGCAGGCGGGCGGTTTCCACCGGGCAGGAGTCGGAGCAGCCGGTGAAGATGAAGTTGATGGCAACCACCTTGTCCTTGATCAGGTCGTCGAAGAAGTGCACCTGCTGGCCGTCCTGCGTGAGCAGAGGGGTGTTGGGAAAGTAGTCGGCGCCCCACGGGGTGGAGGCCTCGGCCTTAGCCGGCGCGTGGATGGGCCAATAGGGGGTGCTGGCGGCGAACACGGCCAGTGCCAGCAGGATGCGCCATGAGCCGGTCATGAATGAACCCTCCTTTGAGTCGGGTTAAAGCGTTCGCTCGTAGGCCTTTGTGGAAGCGGGTTCACCCGCGAACGGTGCCAGGCACCGCGTCGCTTGCTTCGCGGCTGAAGCCGCTCCTACAGGGCCCAGCGGTTTCAGCGGATGCTGACGGGCGCAGTCACGCTCTGCCCCAGCGTCGACTTCACGGTCACCGTCGCCGGTGTGGCCGGCCCATTGCCGGTGGTGGTCACCGACAACCGCCAGCGCGCCCCGGTGGTTGCCGCGGTCAACGTTGCCGTGCCCAGGTTCAGCGGGCCACCGGTGGTTGCCGCTGTGACCGTGATGCTGTTGCCGGTCGCGACCGAGGTGGTGCCCGAGATGTCCCAGGTGTAGCGGTTGTTGCTGCGCAACTGCACCGTGGCGCTGCTGACCTGGATCTCGTCCATCGCCACGGCCGGGCTGACCGCGATGCTGACCGTGGCCGGTGCCACCGATTCGGCGCCCTTGGCGTCACGCGCCGAGTAGTTGAAGCTGGCGGTGAAGGCGGTGGGGACCGTGGCCGGTGGGGTATAGGTCACCGAAGTGCCGTCGGTGCTGACCGTGCCTTTGCCGGAGTCCGGCTGGGTAAGGCCGCTCACCGTCAGGGGCAGGTTGCGGTCCGGGTCGGTGTCGTTGGCCAGCACGTTCAGCACGATGGGTTTGCCGGCGGTGGTGGCGCCGCTGTCATTCACCGCCACCGGGGGCTTGTTACTGTCGTCCTCGCCGCCGTCATCGCTGACGGTGCGGAAGGTTGGCAGGCCCACCGAGGCCACGTATTGCACACCGTCCCAGCCAGGCAGCGGGGTTGGCATCACCTGGAATTGCCCCGGGTGCTCGATGTCCCAGCGCAGCAGCATCGAGGTGTCTTCGTGCTGGGTGTTGTGGCAGTGCTCCATGTAGGTGCCGGCGAACTCACGGAAGCGAATGGCCATTTCCACTTCTTCGGATGAGTCGGCGTCCGGGCCGATGCGGTACACGTCCTTGCGTGCCCATTTTTCCCATTCCGGTGGCGCCTTGCCGTCGCGGCTGAGCACCACGCCTTCTTCGAAGTGCACGTGCACGGGGTGGCTCCAGCCGTTGCCGCCGTTCTTGATCTTCCACACTTCCAGCGTGCCATCGCCGCTGAAGCCACCTTGCGTCGCTTCGTTGGCCAGTTGCGCGGCTGCCGTGATGCGCCGCGGGTCCATGCTGTAGCCGAAGCCGCCGTCGGTCTTGATGGTCCAGGGCGCGGTGTCGGTGCCGTCGGAGCGGCCGAAGATGAACTCGCGGTGGCGGGCGGCCTTGATGCGGTCCTTGTCGGCCTGGGCCGTGCGGTCGATCGTCAGCGGGATCATGCGCAGGCCTTCGGCTTTGCCGGGTTTGGCAGGTTCATAGGCGGTCGGGTCCATGCTCTGGTCCTGGCCGCTGTAGGGCTGCACCAGCAGTTGCATGAACTTGCCGACCACCGGGTCGCCGTTGTCCCACTCCGGGCCTTTGCTGGTTTGCTTGATCACCGCCTTGTACTTCTCGGACAGCACGTCAGCCAGCGAGATGGCCTGTTTCGGGCCTTTGCCGGTGTCGTGCTCCATCAGGTTGACGAAGTACAGCTTGTCGCCCGCCTTGATGCCGTTTTTGCCGAAATTGATGATGATGTCGTAACGCTCGGCGATGCCTTGCAGTGGCAGGATGCCGTTGTTGTCCTGCAGGTTGCCGTCACCGTTGAGGTCCAGCGTGCCGTCGAACGGCACGGCGTGTTCCATGATGTTGCCGTCGTTGGCGATCATGTGGAACGGCACCCGGGCGTAAGACAGGTTGGAGCCGGACGGGCCTTTGAACTCACCGCTGTTACCCGCGATTTCCCGCACCACGGCAAACTTGAAGTAGCGCGACACCGAGCCGTTGAGGATACGGAAGCGGTAGCTGCGTGCCCGTACCTTGAGCTTGGGCTGGTATTGCCAGTTGACCAGGATCTGGTCGCCCAGGAAACCGTCGGTGTTGAACGGGTTGAACCACAGCTGGCCGTTCTGATCCCAGGCCTTGTCGGCGATCACCAGGTTGACGTCGTAGTCGCGGTTGCCCCACGGCATGCCCGCGCCGCTGGGGAAGCGCAGGTTGACGCCGTCCTGCAGGGCTTCGTTGCCGCGGTCCAGCGCGCTGTAGTAGTTCATCATCACGGCGTTGCCTTTGTAGACGTTCTGCGCCGTGAAATCCATCATGTGGTCGTGGAACCAGTGGGTGCTCATGGTTTCGCGCCAGTCACCGCGGATCTTGATGCTGCCGTTCTGGCAGGTTTTGAGGCCGGGGGAGGCATCGTTGACGAACAGGGTTTCGCCGGGCGAGCAGGGGAATGCGGCGCGGGGGTCTTCGGCACGGGTGTTGATGGTGTCGTAGCCGGCCAGCTGGATGGGCCAGCGGTAGTCGTAATACTGGCCAGGGAAGAAATAGGCGTTGGCAAAGCCATCGCTTTCGGCCGGGGAGTGGCCGTTGTGCTCGTGGGTGGAAATGGTGTGCAAGCCAAAGCCCGCGTTGGCGGCCGGGTCGATAGGCAGGGCGTTGTAGTGGCGCATCAGCACCGGCTGGCCATAGCGCACCATCAGCAGCTTGACCGGGAAGGTGCCATCGAAGGTCCACAATGACTTGTGGTTTTGCAGGGGCATGTTCGGGTGAAAGCGGGTGTCGATGCCTTTGGTGGTGCCGAGGGTGGTGGGGATGTCCGAGGTTTGGTAATACAGCCCGCCCGGGGCGAACTCGCCCACGGCATAGTTGTGCAACTGCTTGCGGTCACGCAGCCCCTGGTTGATGCGCGCCCCGGCCTGCGCGGTCTTGAACGCCGCCTGGGGGTAGAACTCGTTCCAGCGCTGGTGCGACCAGCCTTTTCCTGGTGGCCGGCCTTCTGCTGGCGAGCCTACCCCGTTGCGGTTCAGGAACATCTCGATCTGTGCCTTCCATGGGTTGCGGTCGAGCACGTTGGAATACTGGGTAGGGAACGGGTACAGGCCCGGTTGCTTGAGGAAGGCTTCCAGGGCATTGCCGTTGGGGCTGCTGCGGGCGACCACATCCGGGTCTTGCGCGGGCGCGGCACCCAGCGTTGGCACGGGGAAGGTCAGCGCGGGCGGCGGCAGGCTGGGGTCGAGTTTTTCCGGGCCGAATTCTTCGAACAGCAGCAGCTGCTGGGTGAAAGGCTGCGCGCCGAACAGCGGGCTTGGCTTACCGTTGGTAGGGTAATTGCGTGAGGTTTGCAGGGCAGGCGGCAGTACGTTGTCGACCCGGTTGGTCGAGCGGTCGCCGTACACCCCATCCTTCAGCTCCAGCGAGCCTTCATTGGCCTCGGGTAGATTGAACAGGTTGAGCAGTGCCGGGTTGGGGTCGGCCGGCTGATCGTCGAAGTGCGATGGGTCTGTCGGCGGAGGCTGGCTGACGTCGTCCAGCGACGACGCCATCAACGGCCCTTGCCCCAGGCCGAGTATCAGCGCGGCAACGGCGGTAAGTTGGAAGGCGTGGCGGTTGGGGTGGGTCACGGCAGGGGTTTTCATTGCCTTGTGCCTCGCTCGCAGCTAAATGGCTGGGGGCCATCAATGGCGTTTTGCCTCGTTTGTAAGGGCTGGAGCAACGGATGTGCCAACTTCAAGGCCAGTAATACTTTGTTAAACAAACCCTTGCGCGGCCTGATGTGCACTAAACACTGGGGTGTCAATAAATGGGTGATGGCACCCACAAGCGGGGTAAAACCGTGGCCCAGTTCTGGTGGGTGGGTGACAAAACCTTAACAACTGCGGTATACCTGCAGGCCTCCAAGGGGAGCCCGGCAACGGGCTGAGAAACCGCTGGCGCGGTGACCCTTCGAACCTGATCCGGATCATGCCGGCGAAGGGATGGGATGAAAAAACCTGCCTTTTTGCCGGCCCCCACTGCGAGGCCGCAACCATGACCGAACGCTTCACCGAAACCCTTCGCCGCCAAAGCCTGGCCACCTGGGACGCCGCCGTTGGCCACCGTTTTGTCCGCGAGCTGTGCGATGGCAGCGTGGCCGACCCGGTCATGATTCGCTACCTGGTGCAGGATCACCGCTTTCTCGACAGCTTCCTGACCCTGCTCGGCGCAGCCATCGCCACCGCCGACACCTTCGAAGCCCGCCTGCGTTTCGGCCGCTTTGCCGGGATGATTTCCAGCGACGAGAACACCTACTTCCTGCGCGCCTTCGAGGCGCTGGATGTCAGCCCCGTGCAGCGCACCGAACCCGCAGACACTGTGCCTACCGCGGGCTTCAAGGCGATCATGCGCGAAGCTGCCGCCACGCGCTCCTACGCCGCTGCGCTGGCCGTACTCAACGTCGCCGAAGGCCTGTACCTGGACTGGGCAACCCGAGCACCCAAACCACTGCCAGCCAGCTTCGTTCACGCCGAATGGATTACCTTGCATGACAACCCTGCCTTTAGCGAATTCGTCGGGTTCCTGCAAAGCGAGCTGGACCGCGTGGGGCCGCAAGAGGCCGCGCTGAGCAGCGACTTCTTTGCCCGCACTGTGGCGCTGGAGCTGGCCTTCTTCGACGCTGTGTACGACGAGGCGGCGTAAGCATGGATATCTTCCAGCGTTTGAAAACCGCCGCCGCGCCGCAGTGGGCCAGCTACGTCGACCATGAATTCGTGCGGCAGATGGGCGAGGGTACCTTGCCCGAAGCTGCCTTTCGTGTGTACCTGGTGCAGGATTACCTGTTCCTGATCCAGTTCGCCCGTGCCTACGCGCTGGCGGCCTACAAGAGCCGCCTGCCGTCGGACATCCGCGCGGCCCAGGCGGGGCTGGCGGCGATTCTGGACGAAACCGAACTGCACCTGCGCCTGTGCGCCCGCTGGGGGCTGAGCAAGGCGGATATCGAGGCGGCACCCGAGCACCAGGCTACGGTGGCCTACACCCGTTATGTACTCGACTGCGGCGCGGCAGGTGACCTGCTGGAGCTGCATGCAGCGCTGGCCCCCTGTGTGATTGGCTATGCCGAGATCGGCAGCCGGCTGGCGGGGCAGATTGGCGATTTGAGCGGGCACCCGTATCGGGAATGGATTGGCGAGTATGCCGGGGCGGCGTATCAGGGCGTGGCGGCGGCGGCGCGTGAGCACCTGGATGTGCTGGCGGCGCGTAGCATGACCGAGCAGCGCTTTGTGGAGCTGGCGGGGATTTTTGGGCAGGCGTCGAAGCTGGAGGCGGACTTCTGGCAGATGGGGTTGGCGCAAGGTTTGTAAGAAACGGGCGCCGCTTACGCGCCGCATCGCGGATAAATCCGCTCCTACAGGGAGTCGCATTCCTTTGTAGGAGCGGATTTATCCGCGATGCGGCGCGTAAGCGGCGCTCGATCCAGGCATCTCATCGCTATCAGGTTCTAATTGCTCACCACCAACTCCGGCCCCAGGTAATCATTGACCAGCCGGATATCATCATCCCCCAAACTCCCCACCGACGAGGCCAGCCGTAGCCGCGACATCAAATACCGCAGCTTGGCCTCGAACAAATCATGCCGCGCCACGAACAACAGTTCTTCGGCATTGAGCACATCGGAATTGGTGCTGGTGCCGCCTTCCTTGAACCCCTTGCGAGCCGACAGCAACGAGCGCTCGTTGGACGCCACTGCCTTTTCCAGCGCCCGCACACGCAAGGCGCCGCTCTGCACGCCGCGAAACTCGCGGGTTGTGCCCGTAATGACCTCCTGGCGGGTGGCATCGAGCTCGTCCAGGGCTTTGGAACTGTTGGCACTGGCCTGCCGGGTCAGGGCGCTGACACTGCCGCCGCTGTACAGCGGAATGTTGATCTCCAGCCCGATCGAGCTGTAATGGTTGCGCTGGTTCAACTCGGAAATCGACTGGCTTTCGCCTGCGGTATACCCCGCCACAAAATCCAGGGTCGGAAAGTGCCCGGCCCGGGCGCGTTTCACTTCTTCTTCTGCAAGCTCATAACTGTGCCGCCGGGCATGAATCAGCGGGCTGTCGGCCTGGGCTTTCACCAGCCAGTCCTGCAGGTTGCCGGGCAGCAGCGGCGGGGTGGCGAAACCGGGTTGCAGCGTGGTCAGTGACTGCGGCGTTTCACCGATGTATTCCTCCAGCTTGCGCCGGGCATTGACCAGGTTGTCCTGCGCTTCGATCAGTTCGGCCTCGGCCAGGTCACGGCGAGCGGCGGACTCGTCGATGTCGGTGATGGTGCCGTCGCCCAACTCCATGCGCCGTTTGGCCGAGGCCAGTTGTTCTTCGAAGGCGCTGAGCTTGGCTTTGGCCAGGGCAATGGTTTCGCTGGCCAGCAGCACGTTGAAGTAGCTGTCGGCCAGGCGTACGGCTGCGTCCTGGGTCTTGGCGTCGAACACGGCCACGCTGTAATCGGCGCGCTGCTGGCCCTGGTGGTATTCGGCCATTTTCTGTTTGTTGAACAACGGCTGGCGCAGGCGCACGTTGGCGCCGCGCGAGTCATAGTCCAGGTCGCGGTCCAGGCCGTTCTGGCGCTGGCTGCCGTTGACCTTGTTGTTGTAGGCCGAAGCGTTGATCTGCGGCAGCAGGCCGGCCTGGCCGATGGCGCGGTTTTCCAGGCCAGCCTGTTGCTCGTGCACGGCGGCCTGGTAGACCGGCCCTTGATACTGCAGCAGGTCCCAGGCTTGCTTGAGGTCCATGGCGCCGGCGGGTGCTGCCAGGCCCAGCAGGCAGGCGAACAGGCAGGAGCGGTGCATGTCATTGCTCCTTGAACGCGCTGTCGACGCGTTCCAGCATGGGTTTGAGCAGGTAGCTGAGCAGGTTGCGCTCACCGGTCTTGATGGTGACGGTGGCCGGCATGCCCGGGCGGATGTGGTTGCTGCCGAGCAGGTCCATGCCCTCGGGGGTCACTTCCACTTGCGCCAGGTAGAACGGTTGCTTGCTTTCTTCATCCATCAGGCGGTCGGCGGAAACGGTCTTGACCCGGCCGGGGATGTTGGGGGTGTGCGCGTGGTTGAATGCCGGGAAGGCCAGGTCCACGGCCAGGCCCGGCACCATCTTGTCGATGGCCTGCACCGGGATCATGGCGTCGACTTGCAGCGGCTCGTCCAGGGGCACCACTTCCATGATGCGCGCGCCAGGCTGGATGATGCCGCCGACGGTAGCGATGCTCAGGGCCTGGACCATGCCATCGATGGGCGAGCGAATGACGGTGTGGTTCACCTCGTAATCCAGCGCCCTCAGGCGGTCGGCCAGGGTGGTGTTTTCCTTGGCGGTGTCGGTGAGCTGGGATTCCACTTCCTTCAGGTAGTCGTGCTGGCGCTGCAGGATGCGCAGTTTGATCTCGGTGGCCTGGCTGCGGGCGCGTGCGATGTTGTTGAGGTTTTCGGCCTGGCCGGCAGACAGGTCGGCGTTACTGCGCTCCAGTTCCAGCAGGCGGTTGCGCGGCACGTAGCCTTCAGCGGCCAGCGTGCGGGTGCCTTTGAGTTCCTGATTGAGAAAGCCCAGCTGTGTGGAGCGGGCGCCATACACCTGTTGCAGGCCCTTGAGCTGCGTGGTGGAGGCGCTGAGGTTTTCTTCAAGGATGTTGATTTCGCCCGCCAGCCCGGCGCGGCGGGTGTCCAGCAGGCGTTGTTGCAGGTCCATGGCGGCTTGCAGCCGGGGGTCGTCGGCGTAGCGTTCGAGCAGTTCGGGGTCGAAGGTGATGGTCTTCTGGTCGTCCCGTTCGGCCTCCAGGCGGTTGTGCACGGTCTTGCTGACAATGTACTGGGCGCTGACGGCGCCTTGCTCGGCCACCGCGTGCAGGGCATCCAGGCGTACCACCGGCTGGCCCTTTTTCACCACATCGCCTTCGCGCACCAGGATGGCTTCCACGGTGCCGCCGGTGAGGTGCTGCACCGCCTTGCGGTTGCTGGTGACCTTCACCGTGCCGGTGGCGACGATGCCGGCATCCAGCGGCGCCAGCCAGGACCACAGCAAAAAGCCGCCAAAGCCGGCCAGCATCAGCCACAGGCCGGCCCGGGCGGGTTTGCCGGTGTCCAGGTCGATCAGGCCCTTGGCATCGGCGGGGATCATCTCGGTGTGCATGGTCGGCTACTCCCGTACTTTCACGGCGGCCAGCGGCGCGGCGGCGCCGGCGGGGATCACACTGGCCTTGCGCAGTGCGGCAAACACCTCATCGCGGCTGCCGAGCATCTGCACGCCGCCGTCGCGCAGCATCAGCACGTTGTCGACGGCGCACAGCACATTGGGGCGATGGGAAATCAGTATGACCGTGGTGCCACGGGCCTTCAGTTCGGCCAAGGCATCGACCAGGGCTTTTTCACCGAGGTCGTCGAGGTTGGCATTGGGTTCATCGAGCACGATCAGGCTGGGTTCGCCATACAGTGCGCGGGCCAGGGCAATGCGCTGCTTCTGGCCACCGGACAGTGGGCTGCCATCGGTGCCCAGGCGCGTGTCGTAACCGTGTGGCAGGCGCAAAATCATCTCGTGCACGCCGGTAACCTTGGCAGCGCGGATGACCGCGTCGCTGTCTACCTCGCCAAAGCGGGCAATGTTGTCGGCAATGCTGCCTTCGAACAGTTCCACGTCCTGGGGCAGGTAGCCGAGCCAAGGGCCAAGTTCGGCCTTGTTCCAGGTGAAGATGTCGGCGCCGTCCAGCCGCACCTTGCCGGCCTGGGTGGGCCATACGCCCACCAGCAAGCGGGCGAGGGTGGACTTGCCGGAGGCGGACGGGCCGATGATGCCCAGGCTTTCACCTGGCGCAATGGTAAAGCTGACGCCACGTACGATGGTGTTGTTGGCGCCAGGCGCGCCGGCGAACACGTTCTCCACCGCCAACCCGCCAACGGGCCGTTGCAGCGCCATGCTGGGCGGGCGGCGCGGGTAATCCTGCAGCAATTCATTGAGCCGGCCCCAGGCCGAACGGCAGCCCAACAGTTGCTTCCAAGAGGCGATCACTTGCTCCACCGGCCCCAGTGCGCGGCCTGTCAGGATTGAGCACGCGATCATCATGCCGGGCGTGATCTTGCCCTCGATCGCCAGCAGCGCGCCGGTGCCCAGAATCAGCGACTGCAGGGTAATGCGCACGAAGCGGCCGGTGCTGCTGATGATCGCCGCGCGGTCAGAGGCCAGGGTTTGCATCTGCAGGATGCGCAAATGGCTCTGGTACCAGCGCTTGCTGATGGCTGGCAGCATGCCCATGGCCACGATCACTTCGGCATTGCGCAGGTTGTTGTTGGCGTAGTTGGCCGACGCCAGGGCGGCCTGGTTGGCCTCGCCCAGCGGCTTTTGCGTGGCCTTTTCGGTCAGGTAGGCCAGGCCCACGAGAATGAGTGAGCCGATCAGGGTCACCAGGCCCAGCAGCGGGTGAATCAGGTAGGAAACCAGCAGGTAGATCGGCGTCCAGGGGGCGTCGAAGAAGGCAAACAGGCCATTGCCGGTCAGAAACTGCCGCACCTGCGCCAGGTCGTTGAGTGCCTGCGCCGGGTTGCCGCCAGCGCGGCTCAGGTTGCGCTCGAACGCCGCGCTGAAGATGCGCTGGTTCAAGCCCATGTCGAGGCGGTTGCCCACCCGCACCATCACCCGGCTGCGCACCCACTCAAGTGCCGACATCAGCAGGAACAGGCCCACCACCAGGAAGGTGAGCATGGTCAAGGTGGTGACGTTACGGCTCACCAGCGCACGGTCATACACCTGCAGCATGTACACCGAAGGCGTCAACATCATGACGTTTATGACCCCGCTGAAGGCAGCAAGGGCATAGAAGGTGCGACGCAGGTGAAACAGTGTGTCGGCAAGTTCGGAGCGGGTACGTGGCAGCGTGTGCATGGTGGGCCTCCCTCTTCGAAAACCGGTGGCCTTTGCGGCTTACCGGACTGCTGAAAGTAGCGTTGCAGAGGGGCGCGGGCGGGTAGCTCTACTGGCTGCTCCGCGAAATACTTGCGCGACGTCCTCAAGCAGCAGCGTAGGCAGCATAGAAACATTTGGTAATATCATTTTGCTCTAATCAAGTTTTGAACTTTTCATAAGTTGCGTGAAAACAGCGAGTTGCAACGCATTTGCATCGCGAGCCATTTTTTCGACGTGATATTGACAAGGTGATGGCCTGCGTCTTTAGTCACGAATAACGCAGGCCCTGCACAGGCCTGCCATGTTTCTGGCGCCTCATCACCGGCATGCCGGCCCGCAAACCCGCCAAAACAGTGACCACGAACTGCGCACGTCAACATTGACTGGGCGCGGGATGGACCCTGTCGCCCTGTGTCTTCTCCCGACATCACAGGGGCATCGAAAAATGGCCAATTTCAGCAAGTCGGACCTGGAGTTCATCCTCAAGCAAATTTTCATCGCCGAGGCTCATGCCAAGGGCGTCAGCCTGCTCGACTTGCTGCCCAACAGCCAGGTACCGTTTGGCCTGCGCACGGTGGACGGCAGCTACAACAACCTGGTGGCCGGGCAGAGTGAATTCGGTGCCGCCGACAATTCGTTCCTGCGCCTGCTCGATGCCCAGTACCGTTCCGCGGCCTACGCCGCCACCGGCACGGTGGTGGACGCCCAGCCGCGCACCATCAGCAACCTGATCGTCGACCAGACCGCCGGCAACCCGGCTGCTGTCGACGCCAACGGGGGCGCGGCCTCGGTGATGAGCCCCGGGCAGGACGGGGTGTTCGGCACGGCTGATGACACACCCGTGTTCTTCATCCCCAACCAGTCGGCGGATGCCGGACTGAGCGCCAGCTTCAACTCATGGATGACCTTCTTCGGGCAGTTTTTCGACCATGGCCTGGACCTGGTCAGCAAAAGCGCCAGCGACATCGTGTTCATCCCGCTGCAACCAGACGACCCGCTGTACGTGCCGGGCGGCCACACCAACTTCATGGTGCTGTCCCGAGCTGTGCGTACGCCGGGCGCCGACGGCGTGGTGGGCACGGCGGATGATGGCCAGCCCAACACCACCTCGCCGTTCGTGGACCAGAGCCAGACCTACAGTTCGCACCCGTCCCATCAGGTATTCCTGCGCGAATACACCCTCAGCGCGGCGGGTAACCCGGTGGCCACCGGCCGGCTGATCACCAACCGCGACCTGGGCGCGGACGGCAAGTTTGGCACCGCCGACGATGGCAATGGCGAGAAGGGCGGCATGGCCACCTGGGCGGTGGTCAAGGCCCAAGCCCGCGACATGCTGGGCATCAACCTGACCGATGCCGACGTGCACAATGTGCCGCTGCTGGCCACCGATGCCTATGGCAACTTCATCCGCGGGCCCGGCGGTATGCCGCAGGTGGTTATGCGGGTGAGCAATGGCGCCGATGGCGTTGCCGGCACCGCCGATGACGTGACGCAACTGGTCGAAGGCAACCGCGCCGCGCCCATCAGCCTGGCCAATGCGGTCAGCACCGGGCACGGCTTCCTTGACGATATCGCTCACAACGCAGAGCCGGTGAAGGTGGGCGGGGTGCTGCAGGCCGATGCCGACAGCAATGCAGGCAATGCCCAGCCCGTGGGCGCGGGTGGCAACAACCTGACCTACGACAACGAGCTGCTCGACGCCCACTACATCGCCGGTGACGGCCGCGCCAACGAAAACATCGGCCTGACCGCCGTGCACCACGTGTTCCATTCCGAGCACAACCGCCTGGTGCAGCAGTCCAAGGCCACCATCCTCGCCGCTGGCGACCTGGCGTTTCTCAACGAATGGCTGGTGGATGACGTGGCCGCGATGCCTACCACCCCGGCGCAGATCGCCGCTTTGGTGTGGGACGGCGAGCGCCTGTTCCAGGCCGCCAAGTTCGGCACCGAGATGCAGTACCAGCACTTGGTGTTCGAAGAGTTCGCCCGCACCATCCAGCCGCAAGTCGACGAGTTCCTGGCCCCCAACGGCTATGACACCTCGATCAACCCGGCCATCCTCGCCGAGTTTGCCCATGTGGTGTACCGCTTCGGCCACTCGATGCTGACCGAAACCGTTGACCGCTTCGACCCGCAGTTCAACCCGATCCTGACCGACCCGAGCAACCCCGACCAACAGATGGGCTTGATCGCGGCGTTCCTCAACCCGCTGGCATTCGCCGGCAGTGGTGCCACGGCAGATGAAGCCGCCGGGGCGATCATTCGCGGCGTCACCCGCCAGGTCGGCAACGAAATCGACGAGTTCGTCACCGAGGCGCTGCGCAACAACCTGTTGGGCCTGCCGCTCGACCTGCCGGCATTGAACCTGGCGCGGGGCCGCGACACCGGCATCCCGACCCTGAACGAAGCGCGCCGCGAGTTCTACGCCATGACTGGCGACAGCCAGCTCAAGGCTTACATCAGCTGGGTGGATTTTGCCGACCACCTCAAGCACCCCGCGTCACTGGTCAACTTCATTGCTGCCTACGGCAGCCACAGCACCCTCACCGGCGCCACCACCCTGGCCGACAAGCGTGCCGCAGCCATGGCCCTGGTGTTCGGCGGCGCGGGCGCCCCGGCTGACCGCATGGACTTCCTCAACAGCACGGGCGCCTGGGCCAATGTGAGCCTGGCCGGCAAGGACGGTGTGCCGGGTACGGCCGACGACGTGACCGGCGTAACCGTCACTGGCGTGGATGCCATCGACTTCTGGGTGGGTGGCCTGGCCGAACAGAAAATGCCGTTCGGCGGCATGCTCGGTTCAAGCTTCAACTTCGTCTTTGAGACCCAGCTTGAAGCGCTGCAGAACGGCGACCGCTTCTACTACCTGTCGCGCACGGCGGGGCTCAACTTCGGCACCGAGCTTGAGAACAACTCGTTCGCCAAGCTGATCATGCTCAACACCGACGTGACCCACCTGTCCAACACCGTGTTCCTGACCCCGACCTACACGCTGGAGGTCAACCAGGCCAACCAGTTCACCGGGCTTGGCGCGGACGGCAAGACCGACCCTACCGGTGGGCTGATGATCAACGGCGTGGAGATCGTCAAGCGGGTGATCCGTGACAACCCGGACACCGACGGGGCCGACAGCAACTACCTGCACTACACCGGCGAAGACCATGTGGTGCTGGGTGGCACCGCCGGCAACGACATCATCATTTCCGGCGAGGGTGACGATACCGTCTACGGCGACGGCGGCGACGACCGCCTGGAGGGTGGCGCCGGCAACGACGCCGTGCTGGGCGGCGAGGGCGATGACATCATCACCGATTCGTTCGGCGACAACCGCCTGGAAGGCAACGGCGGCAACGACGTGATCGTGGTTGGCAGCATGCTGGCCGCCGGTAACCTGGTACTGGGCGGCGATGGCCAGGACTTCATCGTCACCACCGAAGACATCACCACCACCTTCGGCGGCCAGGGCGACGACTTCATCCTCGGCGCCAAGACCAACCTGCCGCCAACCGGCAACGCCGGTGACGACTGGATCGAGAAGGGCACCCAGGACGGCGCACCGGGCGACAACTTCGCGCCGCTGCTGACCGATGACGTGGCGGGCAACGACATCTTTGTCGGTGGCGGTGGCTTTGACGAGATGATTGGCGAGGGCGGTGACGACATCTTCGTCGGCAGCGATGCCCAGGACAAAATGGACGGCATGTCCGGTTTTGACTGGGTGACGTACAAGAACGACAAGGCCGGCGTAACCGTCGACCTGAGCCTGGCGGCGTTGGCCCAACCCCATGGCAATGCGCCAAACCAGAATACCGGCGTGTTCAACCCGGTTGGTGCCTCACCAACGTCCATACTCGACCGCTTCGCCGAGGTGGAGGGTGTTTCTGGCTCGCAGTATGCCGACGTGATCAAAGGGGATGACGTGGACGCGGTGACCATCCTCAACCACGGTGGCGCCACCGGCAGTGCACTGACCAACGTCGACCTGATCAAAGGGCTGCGCCAGTTGCTGCAGGATGCCGGGCTGCCCACCACTGGTTTTGCCACCGGCAACATGCTGTTGGGCGGCAACGGCAGCGACCTGATCGAAGGCCGGGGTGGCGACGACCTGATCGATGGCGACAAATGGCTGAACGTGCGCATCGCCGTGTACGCGGTGGGTGACGTGAACCACACAGGCCCGGAAATCGCCAGCTTCGACAGCATGGTCGACATGATCCCGTTCATGCTCGACCGCACCTACAACCCGGGGCAACTCAAGGCCGTGCGGGAAATCTTGCCTGGCACATCGGCGGGCGGCGCGGCGTTCGATACGGCAGTGTTCTCCGGCGTGCAGTCGGAATACGTGGTCACCGTCAACGACAAAGGCACGGCCAGCACGGCAGATGACGTCTGGACCGTGGCCGACAGCGTGGCCGGCCGCGACGGCACTGACACCCTGCTGCACATCGAGCGCCTGCAGTTTGCCGATGGCCAGCGGGTGCTGGTGGCAGGCCAGAACGCCCAGCCAACCGGCAGCCCGACGTTGACCGACAACAATGGCGGTGTGATTACCGTGGGCGACATGCTCAGCGTGAGCGTGGCCGGGGTACGCGATGCCGACAACATCAGCGCCGGCAACCCGCTGGGCACGCTGGCCAACCGTTCGGTGTCGTACTACTGGCAGTTCGAGGCCGACCCGGGCAGTGGCGTGTTCGAAGACATCGTGCTGCTGCCGGCCGGCGACCTGGCCTTCCAGAGCGCCGATGGCACCGCGTTCAAAGTGTCGCCCGACCTTGAAGGCCTGGCCCTGCGGGTCAAGGCCATCTACCAGGACGCCCACGGCACAACCGAAATCCTCTTCTCGCAACCTACAACGGCGGTGGCGGCTGGCGCGCCAGTGGTGCCAACCCAGGCGGTGCCGGTTGTGGATGCCACGGCAGGCGGCGAAGGCCTGCACATGGTGCGCTCGGACCTGAACTTCATCCTCGCGCAGATCAAGATCGCCGAGGCAGATGCCGCTGGCCAGGACATCCTCTCGTTGATTCCCAACATCCGCGCCCCCATGGGCCTGCGTGCGGTGGATGGCTCGAACAACAACCTGCTGAACCTCAACGGCACCAACAACACCCAGTTCGGCGCCGCCGACAACGTGTTCCCGCGCCTGACCGACCCGGTGTTCAATAGCGCCGAGGGGGCGCCTGCCGGTTTCTTTGGCCCCGGGTCACCCGCCATCCCAGGGTCTTCGTACCAGCAAACCAGCGGCTACGTGTTCGACTCCCAGCCGCGCACCATCAGTAACCTGATCGTCGACCAGACGTCCAACAACCCGGCCGCCTATGCCACGGCATACGACCCGGGCGCCAACGGCAAGCTCGACTACGGCGCGGCGGGCAGCGACGACGTGCTCAAGGACGGCGTGCGCATCGTCGCCAGCCCCGGCATGGATGGCAACTTCGGCACCGCCGACGACCATGACGTTTACCTGTTCGAGAACACCGCGGCCGATGCCGGGCTGTCGGCACCGTTCAACGCCTGGATGACCTTCTTCGGGCAGTTCTTCGACCATGGGCTGGACTTGGTGACCAAGGGCGGCTCCGGTACCGTGTTCATCCCGCTGCAACCGGATGACCCACTGTACGTGCCTGGTGGCCACAGCAACTTCATGGTGCTGACCCGCGCCACCAACCTGCCGGGCGCCGACGGTGTGCTGGGCACTGCTGATGACATCCATGAGCACACCAACACCACCACGCCGTTTGTGGACCAGAACCAGACCTACAGCTCGCACCCCTCGCATCAAGTGTTCCTGCGTGGGTATCAACTGACCGAGCATGGGCCGATTGCCACCGGCCGGCTGATCACCAACCGTGACTTGGGCGCCGATGGCAAGTACGGCACCGGCGATGACACCGAACTGGGCGGCATGGCCACCTGGAAGGTGGTCAAGGCCCAGGCCAACGATGTGCTGGGCATCCACCTGACCGACGCCGACGTCGACAACGTGCCGCTGCTGGCCACCGACGCCTACGGCAACTTCGTCAAAGGGCCCCACGGTTACCCGATGGTGGTGATGAAAGGCGCCGATGGCCTGGGCGGCACCGCCGACGATGTGCTGGTGGAGGGCAACCCGCTGGCGCCGATCGACCTGGCCAATGCCGTGCGCACCGGGCATCAGTTTTTGGCCGACATCGCCCACAATGCCGTACCGGTGTTCAGCGGCGGCGTGCTCGCGCCGGACGCCGACAGCGTGGCCGGCAATGCGGTGCCGATGAACCCGCAAACCGGCAACAACCTGGCTTACGACAACGAACTGCTGGATGCGCATTACATTGCCGGTGATGGCCGGGTGAACGAAAACATCGGCCTGACCGCAGTGCACGCGATCTTCCACAGTGAGCACAACCGGTTGGTGGCGCAGACCAAGGACACCGTGCTCGACGCGGGCGACCTGGGCTTCCTCAACGAATGGTTGCTCAACCCTGTCACCGCCTTGCCGGTCAACCAGGCACAAATAGACGCCCTGGTGTGGAACGGCGAGCGGCTGTTCCAGGCAGCCAAGTTCGGCACCGAAATGCAGTACCAGCACCTGGTGTTCGAGGAGTTCGCCCGTACCATTCAGCCACGGGTCGACCTGTTCTTTGCGCCGACCCAAGTCTACGACGTCGACCTCGATGCCTCGATCGTCGCCGAGTTCGCGCACACCGTGTACCGCTTCGGCCACTCGATGCTGACCGAGACGGTGGACCGCTTCGACATCGATTTCAACGTGATCGGTGACCCCGGCAGCGCCAACCCGGAGCAGCAACTGGGCCTGATCGCCGCCTTCCTCAACCCGCTGGCCTACGCCGCCAGTGGCGTCAGCGCCGAAGACGCCACCAGTGCCATCGTGCGCGGCGTCACCCGGCAGGCGGGCAACGAAATCGACGAATTCGTCACCGAAGCGCTGCGCAACAACCTGCTGGGGTTGCCGCTGGACCTGCCAGCCATCAACATCGCCCGGGGCCGTGACGTGGGCATCCCGTCGCTGAACGCGGTGCGTCGCGACATCTACGGGCAAACCGGCGATACCCAGCTCAAGCCTTACACCAGCTGGGTCGACCTGGTGCAGCACCTCAAGCACCCCGAGTCGCTGATCAACTTCATCGCCGCCTACGGCACCCATGCCACCATCACCTCGGCGACCACACTGGTGGGCAAGCGCGATGCAGCCATGGCGCTGGTGTTCGGTGGCGAAGGCGCGCCGGCAGACCGGCTGGACTTCCTCAACGGCACTGGCGCCTGGGCCAACGTGACCCTGGCCGGCAAGGACGGCGTAGTGGGCACCGTGGACGACCTCAAGGGGGTGACCATTACCGGTGTGGATGCCATCGACCTGTGGATCGGTGGCCTGGCCGAGGAGAAAACCCCGTTCGGCGGCATGCTCGGCTCCACGTTCAACTTCGTGTTCGAGAACCAGCTGGAAAAACTTCAGGATGGCGACCGCTTCTATTACCTGGAGCGTACGGCCGGCCTGTCGATGAACGCCGAGCTTGAGAGCAACTCGTTCGCCAAGCTGATCATGGCCAACACCTCGGCCACTCACTTGCCGGGGCTGGTGTTCTCGGAGGTCGGGTTATACCTGGAAGTCGACCCGGGCAAGCAGTACAACGACGGGCTGGGCAAGCTCGACCCGCTGGGTGACCATGGCCAGCAAGTGGTATGGCGCGACAACCCGCTGACGGCAGGCGCGGACAGCAACTACATCCGCTACACCGGTGATGAACACATCGTGCTCGGTGGCAGCAACGGCAACGACATTCTGATTGCCAGCGAAGGCGACGATACCGTGTGGGGCGATGCCGGCAACGACCGCATCGACGGCGGCGACGGCAATGACCAGCTGCGCGGTGGCGCCGGCGACGACATCATCAGTGACACTGGCGGCGACGATAACATCCAGGGTGGCGACGGCAACGACGTGCTGCACGGCGGCAATGGCGTCAACCTGATCATCGGCGGCTTCGGCAATGACTTCATCGTCACGGGTGAGGATGCCTCCGAAGCCATCGGCGGCCAGGGCAACGACTTCATCCTCGGCAGCAAGGCCAACGAGCAGGACATGGGCAACGAGGGTGATGACTGGATCGAGAAGGGCACCTCGGACGGTGCGCCAGGCGACAACTTCGACCCGCTAGGCAACGACCCGGTGATCGGCAACGATGTGTTCATCGGCGGCAACGAAAACGACAAGTTCAACGGTGAAGGCGGCGACGACATCATGGTCGGCAGCCTGGGCTTCGGTGACCGTTACATTGGCGGCTCAGGCTATGACTGGGCAACCTTCAAGGGCTTGGCCCAGGGCGTGTCCATCGACTATACCGACCGCTTCTTCGATGTACCGCTGGTGCCAGGTTCCGGTGCCTCGGCACTGGTGCGCTTCGACATCATGGAAGGCCTGTCGGGCAGTGCCCACGGCGACTTCCTGCGGGGTGACAACGAAGATGCCGCCTCGCTGCCCACCGCCGGCGCCAACGGCAGCGTGCTGACCAACATCGGCCTGATCAACGGCCTGGCCGACCTGCTGGCCGCCGGCGCAACCTTCTATGACGGTGGCAACATCATCCTGGGTGGCAGCGGCAGCGACTTGCTCGAAGGGCGCGGTGGCGATGACATCCTGAGCGGGGACAAGTGGCTCAACGTGCGCATCAGCGTGCGCGCCAACCTCGACGGCAGCGGCCCGGAAATCGCCAGCTTCGACAGCATGGAGCCGATGGTGCCACTGATGCTCAACGGCACCTACAACCCGGGGCAACTGGTAATCGTGCGGGAAATCCTCAAGGGTACCGACCAGCACGACACGGCACTGTTCTCGGGCGTGGCCACCGACTACAACGTGGTGGTGGAGGGCGATACCGTGATCGTCACCGACCTGGTGGCCGGCCGTGATGGCGTTGACCGCCTGACGGGCATCGAGCGCCTGCAGTTCTCTGACCGGGCCTTGGCCTCGGGAGTGGGTACAGCCCTGAACAGTGGGCCCTCGGGGCACTTGGTGATCCTCGACGATGCCACCGGGGTACGCGATGACTCGCCCGTGGCCGGGCAACTGCTGCGGGTTACCAGCCGGGGCGTGCACGATGCCGACAACCCCAATGGCGGCGTCGTTACCGGCCCAGTGGCCTATTACTGGCAAGTCGAACAGTTGCCGGGGTCGGGGGTGTACGAAGACATCACCTTCGTCGCCGCTGGTGAAGCGTCGCGCGCCACGGGTACGACCTACCGGGTCACGGACGACGTGGCGGGCCTGAACATACGCGTGCGGGCGGTGTATCAGGATGCCAAGGGCACGCTGGAAATCGTCGATTCGTCGGCCAACAGTGCGCCAACAGCCGGGCTGGCTGTTACCGGGTTGCTGGTACAGAACCAGGTACTGACTGCCAACCCGGCCACCATCATCGATGCCGACGGGCTGAGCAACCCGCAGTTTACCTTCCAGTGGCAATCCAACCGCGGCGTGGGTTGGGTCAACATTGCCGGCGCCATCAGCAGCACCTTTGTGCTGACCCAGGCGCAGGTGGGGCAGAACATGCGGGTAGTGGTGAGCTACGTGGATGATTTCGGCGTGACCGAAACCGTGGCTTCCGACATTCTGGACCCGGTGGCCAACGTCAACGATGCACCCACAGGCGCCGTGCTGATCAGCGATACCACCCCCGACCTGGGGCAGGCTTTGACGGCGCTGACTGCCGGCATTGCCGACCTGGACGGGCTCGGGGCCTTCAGCTTCCAGTGGCAGCAGGGCACCGGCGGCACCTTTACCGATATTGCCGGTGCCACCGCTGCCACCTTCACCCCGGCGTTTGCCCAGGGCAACCAGCAACTGCGGGTGGTGGTGCGGTATACCGATGGCTTTGGTGCACTGGAGGCCGTCACCTCGGCCGCGACGGCGCCAGTGGTGGTGCCGCCCGGTGTGGTGCTGACGGGCACCAACGGGGCCAATACCCTGACCGGTACAGCGGGCAGCGATACGCTGTCGGGCCTGGGTGGCAATGACATCCTCAATGGCCTGGGCGGGATGGACCAACTGTTCGGCGGTGTGGGCAACGACACCCTCAATGGCGGTGCCGATAACGACATCCTCAATGGCGAGGATGGCAACGACATCCTCGACGGCGGCACGGGTGCCGATGCCATGAATGGCGGCCTGGGCAATGACACCTTCGTGGTCGACAACGCAGGCGACACCGTGACCGAAGCCGCCAATGGCGGTACCGACCTGGTTCAGACCAGCCTGGCCAGCTATACGCTGGGCAACAACGTCGAGAACCTGACCTACACCGGCAGCAGCAATTTCACCGGCACCGGTAACGCATTGGCCAACACCCTGACCGGTGCTGCCGGCAACGACCTGCTCAACGGTGGTGCTGGCGCTGACCGCCTGGTGGGTGGTGTGGGCAACGACACCTACGTGGTCGATAACGCCAGTGATGTGGTGGTGGAGGGCACCGGTGCCGGGACGGACACGGTGCTCACCTCGCTGGCCACCCTCACGCTGGCAGCCAATGCGGAAATGCTGACCTACACAGGCGTCGGCAACTTCACGGGCGTGGGCAATGGCCTGAACAACACGCTCAATGGTGGGGTGGGCAACGACACCCTGAACGGCGACGGCGGTAACGACATCCTCAACGGCAATGCCGGTAACGACACCCTCAACGGTGACGCAGGCAACGACCAGCTGTTCGGTGGCCTGGGTATCGACAGCCTGAACGGCGGCGGCGGTGATGACAGCCTGGATGGCGGTGACAACGACGACACACTCAATGGCGGCGCCGGCAACGACACGCTGCTGGGCGGGGCGGGCAACGACAACCTCAACGGGGACGTGGGCAATGACCTGCTGGTGGGTGGCGACGGCAACGACACGCTGTTTGGCGCGGCCGGCACCGACACCTTGCAGGGCGGCGCCGGCAACGACTTCCTCAACGGCGCAGAGGGTAATGACACGGTGATCGGCGGGGCGGGCAACGACACCATGGTTGCCACCGACGGCAACGATATCTTCCAGTTTGCCGCCGGGTTTGGCGCCGACCTGATCATCAACTTCGATGCCAACCCGGCGGGCGGGCAGGACCGGCTGGATGTGACGGGGTTGAACATTACGGCGGCGAGCTTTGCCGCCAACGTCAACATCGCCGATGTGGGGGCGGACACGTTGGTGACCATCGGCGGGGCGGATTCGATACGGCTGGTTGGGGTGGCGGATGCCACCACGGTTACCGTGGCGGACTTTATTCTGGCGTCTTGATCGGGGAGTTGTAGCGCCTGTGAGATGGGGCGCCGCCCCGCGGCGCATCGCGGATAAATCCGCTCCTACAAAGGAATGCGATCCCCTGTAGGAGCGGATTTATCCGCGATTTGCCCACCACCATCGTACTACCGTCAACACCTTCACCTCTTGACCGCGTCTCAAGCCTCAAAAGATTCGATAAGCCGTGATTATTAAGCCTTAGATTCCACTTGAAACCCTACCTGAATAGGAAGAGAATCCACCAATATATACATGGTACGTACCACAATACGAAATCGTAGGAGCAAGCATGGCCCGAGGCGGCGTAAACAAGGCACTAGTGCAGCAGGCCAGGCAGCTGTTGATCGCCCGGGGCGAGTACCCCAGCATCGATGCGGTACGTATCGAGCTGGGCAATACAGGCTCAAAAACCACCATCCATCGCTACCTCAAAGAGCTGGAAGACAAGAAGCCTCTGGTGTTGCAGGGTGCCTCCGCGCTAAGCGACCCGCTGACCAAGCTGGTGACCCAGCTGGCCGAGCAGCTGCAGGAAGAGTCAGATGCCCGGGTCGAGCAGGCATTGGCAGCCTTCACCGAACAGCGCGAACAGCTGCAGGCGCAACTGGAGCTGGCCCGCCAGGCGCTGGCAGCTGCCCATCAACAGCAGCAAATTCAGGCAGCCGCGCTGGCGGCCGAGTCCGAACGGCTTGCGGCAACCCAAAGCACGCTGCAAACCGAACAACTGCGCAGCGCAAGCCTCAACCAGTCGCTGGGCGAGTTGCAGCTGCGGCTGGCCGACAAGGACGAGCAGGTACGCTCGCTGGAAGACAAACACCGCCACGCCCGCGATGCGCTGGAGCATTACCGCGCCGCCAGCCGCGAGCAACGTGAGCAGGACCAACGTCGCCATGAGGCGCAGCTTCAACAGTTGCAGGTGGAGCTGCGCCAGCTGCAGCAGGGCATGATCGTCAAGCAGGACGAACTGACCCGCCTGCACCGCGACAACGAACGGCTGTTGGGCGAGCACCGCCAGGCCAGCGGCGAATGCAAGGTGCAGGTTGAGTTGCTGGAGCAGCGCGACGCGCAAATTCAGGGCTTGCGCACGATCCTCGCGCAAGCCCAGGGCGCCAGCGATGAAATGCGCCGGCAACTGCAGCTGCAGGCGCAGAGCCTGGATGAACAACGCGCCCTGCAGGCTGAACAGGGCCGGCAGCTGGCGTTTCTGCAAGGTGAATTGCGCAAACGTGACGAGGCAATCCCTGCCCAGGGGGCGTGACGGTAGCGGCACCACCAGTCACGGCTGAATGGAAAAATCAGCCGGCAATCGTTACCCTTGCGCCATTCTTTGCCTTCTTGCGGACCGTTACATGCTGTTCAATCTCGCCGTGCTGCTCGGCACGCTGGTGGCCATGGAAGGTGTCGGTACGCTGGCGCACAAGTACGTCATGCATGGCTGGGGCTGGTGGCTGCACCGTTCGCACCACGAACCGCACCTGGGCATGCTCGAAACCAACGACCTGTATCTGGTCGCGTTGGGGCTGATTGCCGCTGCATTGGTGGCCTTGGGCAAGGCCGGCTATGCACCGCTGCAGTGGGTGGGTGGCGGCGTGGCGAGTTATGGCGTGCTGTACGTGATTGCCCACGACGGGTTTTTCCACCGGCACTGGCCGCGTGCACCGCGGCCGGTCAACCGCTACCTGAAACGCCTGCATCGCGCCCATCAATTGCACCACGCCATCAAGGGCCGCAAGGGCAGCGTATCGTTCGGCTTCTTCTATGCGCCGCCGCTGCAAGTGCTCAAGCGGCAACTGCAGGCGCGGCGCAACCGCAACTGATACCTCAGTTCACCGTTTCCCCTTTGCCTTGTGGTGCTTCGGCCGCATGGCCACGGCTTACCCACCAGCCAAAGCCGGCCGCCGTGAAGAACATGATCAGGCTGTAGAGCGCTGCAGGCACGGCCATGGTGGGGTTGTTCAACAGCGACGGGCTCAATGCCAGCGCAATGGCCAATGTGCCGTTGTGAATGCCGATTTCCATGCCGATCGCAATCGCCTGGCGCTTGGGGATGTTCAGCAGGCGTGGCACCCAGTAGCCGACGCTGAGGCTCAGCAGGTTGAACAGCAGCGCCGCCAGGCCAACCACAGGGGCGTACTCGACCACCGTCTGCCAGTCCTTGGCCAGCGCCAGCACGATGGTGAATGCCAGAAACAGCGCCGCCACCAGCTTCATGGGCTTTTCCATGCGCCCGGCAAAACGCGGCGCGAAGCGGCGGATCAGCATGCCCAGCGCCACCGGCAGCAGCACGATGGCGAACACCTGCATCACCTTGGCAAATTGCAGCGGGATGGCCTGATCGGACTCCATGAACCACATCAGCGACAGGTTCACCAGCAATGGCATGGTCAGGATCGCGATCAGCGAGTTCACCGCCGTGAGCGTGATGTTCAAAGCGACATCGCCGTGAGCCAGGTGGCTGAACAGGTTAGCCGTGGTGCCACCGGGCGAGGCCGCCAGCAGCATCAGCCCAACCGCCAGCGCCGACTCAAGGCCAAAACCGTTTGCAATCAGGAAGCACACCAGCGGCAGCAGCAGGATCTGGCAGGCCAGCCCGATCACCACCGGTTTCGGGTATTTCACCACACGGGCGAAGTCCGCCAGCGTCAGCGACAGCCCCAGGCCCAGCATGATGATGCCCAAGGCGAGGGGGAGGACGGCGGTAAGCAGGGGCGAAGCGGTCATGGGCGGGCACTCGGACGAAGAATTCCGAGGAGTGTAGGACGGTGGCGGGGAATGGCTAATCGCTACGGGAGGCTTTTGGGTAATGTTTTGTTAACGCACAGGCTTGCGCCTAATTGCGACGACGTTGCCATCAAAGTAGCATTCCCGCTTTTACCGAGGATTCGCCCGTCATGCCGTTCCAGCAAGGCTTGCTTGCCACCCCGGTGCCGGCCCATGCCCGTCACCTGTTCTTCACCCTGCACGCGGCCGAGGCACTGCCCGGTGTACTGGATGCATTGTTGCCACAGGTGGATGGCCTGAACCTGATCCTGGGCGTCGGCGCACCGCTGGTGAAAGCGCTGGGCCGCGAAGTGCCGGGTTTGCAGCCGTTCCCGTTGCTGGGCGCGGTGGTTGAGAACCCCAGCACCCAGCACGCCCTGTGGCTGTGGCTGCGCGGCAACGAACGCGGCGACCTGCTGCTGCAGGGCCAGGCGCTGGAGCAACTGCTCGCACCCGCGCTCACCCTGGTCGACAGCGTCGATGGCTTTCTGCACCGTGGTGGCCATGACCTCACGGGCTATGAAGACGGCACCGAAAACCCGGTCGAGCAGGACGCCATCGACGCCGCGATCGTCGCAGACGGCCAGCCGGGCCTGGTTGGCTCCAGCTTCGCCGCCTTTCAGCTGTGGAAACACGACCTGGGCTACTTCAAGTCGTTGCCGCAAGCGGACCAGGACAACATCATCGGCCGCCGCCTGAGCGACAACGAAGAACTCGACGACGCGCCTGAGTCGGCCCACGTCAAACGCACCGCCCAGGAAAGCTTCGAACCCGAGGCATTCATGGTGCGCCGTTCGCTGGCCTGGGCCGACGAGCGCGGCGCGGGCCTGGCGTTTGTCGCCCTGGGCCATAGCTTTGCGGCGTTCGACGCGCAATTGCGGCGCATGAGCGGCCTGGAGGACGGCATCATAGATGGCCTGTACCGCTTCAGCCGCCCACTGACCGGTGGCTATTACTGGTGCCCGCCACGGGGTGAGGCCGCTCTGGACCTGAGCCTGTTGCTGAAAGCCTGAGCACTAAACATCCAGAAACAGAATCACCCGCCGGGGCGCAGTAGAGCGGCTAGCCTTGAAAGTTTCCGATTGATGACGGGAGCTTTCCCATGTACGGACGTCGCGAAATCCTACGCGCCGGGGCGGCGTTGGGCCTGGTGGCCGCTAGCCCTTGGCTGTATGCCGCCCCCGCCAGCGGGCTGCTGACCCGCAAAGTCCCTTCCACCGGCGAGGCGTTGCCGGTGATCGGCGCGGGCACCTCCGGCAGCTTTGAAGTGCCGGCCGGCTCTGCCGAGTACCAGCAACTCAAAGTGGTGCTAAAAGCCTTCTTCGATGGCGGTGGCAAAGTCATCGACACCTCGCCGAACTATGGTGGCGCCGACAGCATCCTCGGCCAGTTGCTGGAGGAGGGTGGCTGGCACCGCCAATGCTTTATTGCCACCAAGATTGCTGCCGACAGCCGGGCTGACGCCGAAGCGCAATGGGCGGGTACCTTGAAGAGCCTGCGCACCGACAAGGTCGACCTGCTGCAAATCCACAACCTGCGAGACTGGAAAACACAGCTCTCTTACGCCCGCGAACTCAAACAACAGGGCAAGGCCCGTTACGTGGGCATTACCCATTACCTGGAAAGTGGCCAGGACGCTGTCGCCAGCATCGTGCGCAGCGAACCGCTGGACTTCATCCAGATCAACTACTCGGTGAACGCGCCCCAGGCCGCCCGTGAACTGCTACCCCTGTGCCAGGACAAGGGCATCGCGGTGCTGATCAACCGGGCGTTTGACGACGGCCGCCTGTTCGCCAGGGTCAAGGACCAACCGCTGCCCGGCTGGGCGACAGAGGCGGGCATTGGCAGTTGGGCGCAGATGTTCCTGAAATTCGCCATCAGCCACCCGGCGGTTACCACCGTCATACCCGCGACCGGTCGGCCCGATCGCCAGCTCGACCAGCTCAAGGCGGGGCATGAGCCCCTGCTCACCAGCGCCCAGCAGCAGGCGCTGATCCAGCAGTTCAGCTGATGCCATGAGCACCTGGCGAGCGCGCATCGAGCAAGGGCTGAACGTCAAGCCCGGTGAAGGCCCGGCGGTAATGGCCGGGCTGGCGCTGTTCTACTTGCTGTTCACGGGCTATTTCATGCTCCGGCCGGTGCGCGAAACCATGGGGGTGGCGGGGGGAGTCGACAACCTGCAGTGGCTGTTCACGGGCACCTTCATTGCCACCCTGGTGTGCCTGCCGCTGTTCGGCTGGCTGGCTTCCCGGGTGCGGCGTCGGCATATCCTGCCGTGGACCTACGGTTTTTTTGCCACCAACCTGTTGCTGTTTGCCGTACTGTTCGCCTACAACCCGGACGACCTGTGGCACGCGCGGGCCTTTTACATCTGGCTGTCGGTGTTCAATCTGCTGACCATCTCCCTGGCCTGGAGCGTGCTTGCCGACCTGTTCAGCACCGAGCAGGGCAAACGCCTTTTCGGGTTGCTGGCGGCCGGGGCCAGCCTGGGCGGGCTCAGCGGGCCGATCCTGGGCACCTTGCTGGTGGCGCCCCTGGGGCATGCAGGGCTGGTGGTGCTGGCTGCGTTGTTCCTGATTGGCAGCGTTGGCGCGAGTATCGCCCTGCAGCGCTGGCGTGACCGCCATCCGTTACCCGCCACGGCCGAACACCCGGCCTCCCGCCCGTTGGGCGGCAACCCGTTTGCCGGGGCGACGGCCGTGCTGCGCTCACCCTACCTGTTGGGCATCGCACTGTTCGTGGTGCTGTTGGCCAGCGTCAGCACCTTCCTGTATTTCGAACAGGCCCGCATCGTCAGCGAAACCTTCACCGATCGCACCCGCCAGACGCAGGTATTCGGCCTGATCGACACCGTGGTGCAAGCCTTGGCCATCCTCACCCAAGTGTTCATCACCGGCCGCCTGGCCCGGCGTCTGGGGGTTGGCGTATTACTGGTGGCGGTGCCGTTGGTGATGGCGGCGGGCTTTGTGTGGCTGGCGCTGGCGCCCGTGTTTGCCGTGTTCGTGGTGGTGATGGTGGTGCGCCGGGCGGGCGAGTACGCCCTGGTGCGCCCTGGGCGGGAAATGCTGTTCACCGTACTGCCCGCCGAGGACAAGTACAAAGCCAAGAATTTCATTGATACCGTGGTGTACCGCGGCGGTGATGCCTTGAGCGGCTGGGTTAAACGGGCACTGGATGTGATCGGCGACCATCCGCAATTGGCCATGTTGATGGGTGCAGTCATCGCCTTGGGCTGGGGTCTTGCTGGCGGCTGGCTGGGGCGCCGGCAGCGGCAACTGGAGGCGCAAAATCTGGGCCAGGAACCTGCGACGGCAGCTGGCGCGCCAAATACACAACCACCGTTTATTTAACGCCACCGGTCCGAAGCCCCTGCAATAAAACGAATCCCGCCGTGTTGCCATACTCCGACATTGTGTACGGCGCTTGCCGTGCATCCTGAAGTCACATGAGGTTTCAAGACCATGGCCAACAAAGAGAACAGCCGCATGGGCAGCCAAGGTGGTAACAAAAACCCAGGCAATTTCGCCAATGACCGGCAGAAAGCATCCGAAGCAGGCCGCAAAGGTGGCCAATCCTCCGGTGGCAACATGACCCAGGACCGCGAGAAGCAAGACCGCGAACAAGGCCACAAAGGCGGCCGTTCGTAAGCCTTGCAATGCAGTGCCGGGGCAACCTGGCACTGCAATGGCTTGTAATGCCCCGGTCGTTGCCAGCGCTTGCAATCCCCCGGTAGATACCGACAATGGCTGCCACCCACGCAGGCCATTCGGACCTACCGCCCTATGTTGCTCAACACACATTTCCCTGCCATTTCCCTTGCCGACACCCTGTTCGTTTTTGCCCTGGAGGCAGAGGCGGGGGACGTGTTTGCCGACGTCAACACCGTGTTCACCGGTATCGGCAAGGTCAACGCCGCCATTGCGCTGACCAAAGCCATCCAGCAACACCGCCCCAAACTGATCGTCAATCTCGGCTCGGCCGGCAGCCAACGCCACGGCAAGGGCGAGGTGGTGTGCTGCACGCGCTTCGTGCAGCGCGACATGGATGTGAGACCATTGGGCTTCGAGCGCTACCAGACGCCGCTTTCTGACGTGCCCGTGTTCCTGGAGCATGGCGAGGTGATTGCCGGGCTGCCCGTTGAAACCTGTGGCAGTGGCGACAGCTTCGAAGTGAACCACGGCGACGTGCCGTATGACATCGTCGATATGGAAGCCTACGTGTTCGCACTGATCGCCCGCGATGAGGGCATCCCGTTCGTGTGCCTGAAGTACATCTCCGATGATGCCGGCAGTGATGCGGCAGAGGACTGGTCGGTGCAGGTGCACCTGGCCGCCAAGGCCTTCCGTCGCGTCTTGTTCTGAGTGCAGCTCAGGATTTGCGCAGCGAGCCTTCCCGATGCTGGCGCATGGCCCGGGCGCGTTTTTCCAGCACCAGGTAGATGCCTATCGCCAGCAGTAAGGGAATGAGGTAATACAGCGTGCGATAGCCCAGCAACGACGCCACCAGGCTGCCCTGGCCCAGCTGCCCGTGCAGCAGCGCCAGGAACACCGCCTCCAGCACGCCGAGCCCGGCGGGTATGTGCGCCACCACGCCGGCCACGCAACTGATCAGCAGAATGCCCAGCACCGTCGGGTAGAACAGGCCTTGCGGCAGCAGCCAGTAAATCAAGGTTGCCATCAAGGCCCAGTTGCACGCCCCCAGTACCACCTGGCACAGCGCCAGGCGCCATGAAGGCAACATGATTTCATGGCCGCGAAACTGCCAGGTACGGCGCTTGGCAAAGGTACAGGCCAGCAGGTAGGCGAGCGCGATCGCCAGCAACAGCAAGCCGATCAGCTGCAGCCCTGTTTCACCGACTGCCCAGTTTGCCGGCAGCTTGACCAGGCGCAAGGCGAACACCGTACCGGCAATGAGCATGTAGCCCATCCAGTTGGTCAGCAGGCCAAGCGTCAGGATCCTGGTGATGGTGCCCGTGTCCAGCCCGAGCCGGCTGTACAACCGGTAACGCAGGGCCACACCGCCCACCCAGGTGGTGAAGTTGAGGTTGAAGGCATAGCACACGAACGCCACCGGCAAGATCTGCCGGGCCGGCAGCTGATGCCCTGTGTAGGCGCGGGCCAGCAGGTCATAGCTGGCGAACGTGAGGTAACTGCACAAGGCCAGGGCCAGGCCGATGGCCAAAGTACTGGCTTTGTAGGCGAGCAGCGACTGACGCACCTCCTGCCAGTCCAGGTTGCTGGCCAGCGTGTACAGCAACGCCGGGATCAACAGCACGAACAACAGGGTCAGCACGCGCTTGCCCCAGGTCTGCCAGGCCGGCTGTGCCATCAGGTATTGCCCTCGTGCAAATCCCTGTGTGCGTCAATTTCCGGTTGTACCGAGCGCAGCTTCTGCCGGTGCGCCGGAAACCAGCCGGCAATGCGCGGGAAGTAGCGCGTCAGGTGGAACCCCGCAAAGATCAGCGGCGCCCGCCACCAATAGCCGCGGATCATGCGTTCCAGCGTCACGGCCTTGCATTGCTCGCTGGCCAGTGTGGCGAGGTGCTGGTGAAGCTGCCGGTTGAAGGCGCGATCGCGAATCAGCAGGTTTGCCTCCAGGTTGAACGACAGGCTCAGTGGGTCCAGGTTGCTGGAACCGACCGTGGCCCACTCGTCATCAACCAGGGCGACCTTGCCGTGCAACGGCCTCTGGCAATACTCATGAATGTGTACGCCATCGCGCAGCAGGTAGTTGTACAGCAGGCGCGACAGCGCCCGCACCCAGCGCATGTCCGGTTGCCCCTGCAAAATCAGGGTCACCTCGACACCGCGCCGGGCCGCATTGCGCAGCTCGCGCAGCAGCCGGTAGCCCGGGAAGAAATACGCGTTGGCCACCATGATGCGCGTACGGGCGGCACGTATGCCTTGCAGGTAACTCAGTTCGATGTCGGTGCGATGGCGCCCGTTGTCGCGCTCCACGAACAATGCGCTGGCAGGGCCAGTGCGTTGCAAGGCGGGGCGCACGGCACTCGGCGGTTGCAGCACCGGCGCCATCAGCCGCTGGCTGGCCGCATGCAACTGCGCCACCACCGGCCCGGTGACCTCAACGGCATAATCCTGCTTCGCCATCGGCCCGTAGTCGCCCAAATGGTCGGCGCTGTAATTGATCCCGCCAATGAACGCTCGTTTGCCATCGACCACCACGATCTTACGGTGCAGCCGACGGAACAGGTTGGTGCGCATGCCGGCCAGGCGGGGCTGGGGGTCGAACGCATGAAAGCACACGCCCGCTTCGGTCATGGAGGCAATGAAGCCGTCAGGCAGGTCCGCCGTGCCATAGCCGTCAACCGCCAATTCTACCCGCACGCCCCGGCGCGCCGCGTGAATCAGCACCTGGCGCAGCTGCTGGCCAACCTTGTCGTCGAAGATGATGAAGGTTTCCAGCAGGATTTCTTCCTGCGCCTGGGCCATGGCCTCGAACACCCTTGGGTAATACTGCTCACCGTTGATCAGCAGCTCTACCTGATTACCGTCCACCCAAGACCTGTTCACAGGTGCACCTCCGCCGCCAAGGGGGCGTGGTCGGACAAATGCGACCACGGGTATTTGGCCAGTACCTGGGCCTTGGCCGGCTCGGCATTACGCAGGTAGATGCGGTCGAGCCGCAACCATGGCAAACGGGCCGGGAAGCTGCGTGCAGGGCTGCCAAAACGCTCGCCGAATACCTCCACCAGCTGCTTCGACAACACCGCATCTGCTTTCAGGCGCCAGTCGTTGAAATCACCGGCAACAATGACAGGGGCATCGGCAGGCAAGCTTTCCAGCAATTCCAGCAACAGCTGCACCTGACGACGGCGGTGGGCTTCACGCAGCCCAAGGTGCACGCACACGGCATGCACTTGAGTGTGGCCCGGCACGTCCAGTTGGCAGTGCAGCAGCCCGCGTTCCTCGTTGCCATGGATCGACACGTCGAGGTTGCGGTGATCGGCAATGGGAAACTTCGACAGCAAGGCGTTGCCGTGGTCGCCGTGGGGGTACACCGCGTTGCGCCCGTAGGCGAACTGCGGCCACATGCTGTCGGCCAGAAACTCGTATTGCGGCGTCTGCGGCCAGTGAGGGTGGCGCTGTGCATGGTGCTGATGGCTGCCGTGCACCTCCTGCAGAAATACCAGGTCTGCACCCGTGGCGCGCACGGCCTCACGCAGCTCCGGCAGGATGAAGCGCCGGTTCAACGGCGTGAAGCCCTTGTGCACATTGATGGTCAGCACATTCAGGCGGTGCACCGTGGCAATTTGCTCTTGTGTACCGGTCGTTGCGTTTTTGCTGTGGGTTTCAGTCACGCCGCCATCCTCGCTACGTCCTTTGAGGTGTGACCTGAGCAGCGCGGCAAGGGTTCAGCACAGTTGACCAGTGGCCGTCCGGCGCCACAGGTGAACTTTGTGCCGGTGCGTGTTTCCACCGTAGGGCGGCATTACAGGAAGGCCCCGCCAACCCTGGAGGCAAACATGGCCAGACACATCATCCATTTCACCGGCCCAATCAACTCGTCCACCTGCGGCAACCTGATCAATACGTGCGCCAAAGTGCTGCAACAGGGGGCTGAGGTGCTGCAATTGAACATCGCCACCATGGGCGGGGAATGCAGCTACGGTTTTACCCTGTACAACTTTTTGCGGGCTTTACCGGTGCCGGTACACACGCACAACCTGGGCACCGTGGAGTCCATGGGCAACATCCTGTTCCTGGCGGGCGAACACCGCACCGCCTGCAGCTACAGCAAGTTCCTGTTCCACCCGTTCCACTGGACGCTGCATGGCTCGGTGGACCACGCGCGCATGGCCGAATATGCAATGAGCCTGGATTACGACCTGCGGCTGTATGCGCAAATTGTTGCCGAGCGCACAGAAGGCAGTGCCGAAACGCTCGATGTGCCGCGTTACCTGATGGCCTACCCACGCATTCTGGGGCCTCGCGAGGCGCTGGATTGCGGGCTGATCCATGCCATCGACGAACTGCCCGTCGAGGCGGACGTCACACAATGGAGTGTGCATGCGTAAGTTTTTTGAATCTTCACGGCGCGCCTCACTCAATGATTGAGTCATCCATGGAGAAGAGGAGGCCCCGTGATGCCTAACCCCCAGCTGTACATCATCGATTACCAACTGCATGGCCAGCCACGCAGTTTCATCATCCGCCTGGACCGCCTCGACAATGCTGAGGCGTGGCATTGGGCGAGCTGCGATGCGGGGATCGGCATCATTCCCAAGTTCGGGCGGGAGAAGATCAGAAAGATCAGCAGGCCGATGGCGGAGCGCTATGGGATTACGGCGGTGAGTTGGCGCGTGTCTGGCAGCAGGTCCACCACGGCAGTGGATGCGTAGGAGCGGCCCGCACCCAAAAATGCAGGGGCCGCAAAGCGGCCCCGGCGATCTTAAGTGAATAGCATTATACGCCTTGCTTTTTGAGGACCAAGGTCAGAATGTCGTAACTGGCCACCAGTTCCCCCAACTGGTTGGTCACCTCCACGTCCCACGCCACCACACCCTGCGGCTGCCCCAGCGGGCTGCTCTTGCCCTGGTCAATCTTGCGCTTGCAGGTGAGCCGCGCCTGGATGGTGTCGCCGATTCCCACCGGGTTGATGAACCGCAGCGTATCCAGCCCATAGTTGGCCAGCACCGGCCCTTCACCTGGTGAAACGAATAGCCCGGCGGCGGCGGACAGTACGAAATAGCCGTGGGCGATGCGCTTGCCGAACTGCGACGCCTTGGCGGCGATTTCGTCGAAGTGCATGTAGAAATGGTCGCCCGAGAGGCAGCCAAAGTTGACCAGGTCGGCTTCGGTCACGGTGCGGCGGTGGGTAAGCAGCGACTCGCCGATGCGCAGCTCTTCAAAATGGCGGCGGAACGGATGAACGTCGGTCTCGATCACCTCGGCACCGCGCACGTATTCACCGGTGACGGCTGCGAGCATGCTCGGCGAACCCTGCACGGCAGCGCGCTGCAGGTAGTGCTTGACCGCACGCAGGCCGCCCAGTTCTTCACCACCGCCGGCACGCCCGGGGCCGCCGTGCTTGAGCTGGGGCAGGGGAGAGCCGTGGCCGGTTGATTCCTTGGCTGCTTCGCTGTCCAGTACCAGCAAACGGCCATGCCAGGCGGCCGCCACAGGGATGGCCTTGGCGGCAACGGCGCGGTCAGCGGTCACCAGCGTCGCCACCAGGCTACCCTTGCCGCGGGCAGCCAAAGCCAAGGCTTCGTCGAGGTCGTCGTACGCCATCAGGGTGCTGACCGGGCCGAACGCTTCGATGTCGTGCGCGCCGCCCTCGGCATGCGGATTGCGGGCATGCAACAGGGTCGGGGCAAAGAAGGCGCCTTCGGCCACACCTTCACCGCGCGGGCTGAAGCCGTCGCTGGCGCCAAACACCTGGTCGCAACTTTGCAGCAGGCTGCGCACCCGCTCGCCCACGTCACGCTGCTGGTCATGGGAGGCAAGGGCGCCCATGCGCACACCTTCCACCGACGGGTCGCCGACTACCACTTTGCTCAAACGCTCGCGTAGGCGGCTGGCCACGGCGTCCAGGTGCTTGGCCGGCACGATCGCGCGGCGGATGGCGGTGCATTTCTGCCCGGCCTTGGTGGTCATTTCGCGCACCACCTCTTTGATGTACAGGTCGAACGCTTCACTGTCCGGGCTCACGTCCGGGCCCAGAATGGCGCAGTTGAGCGAATCGGCTTCGGCGGTGAAGGGCACCGAATTGCGGATCAGGTTGGGCGTGACGCGCAGTTTGGCTGCCGTGTCGGCGGAACCGGTGAAGGTGACCACGTCCTGGCCTTGCAGGCGGTCGAGCAGGTCACCGGTGCTGCCGATCACCAACTGCAGGCTGCCGGCAGGCAGCAACCCCGACTCATTCATCAGCCGCACCACGGCTTCTGTCAGGTAGCTGGTGGAGGTGGCAGGCTTGACGATGCACGGCATGCCGGCCAGGAAGGTTGGCGCGAACTTCTCGAGCATGCCCCAGATCGGGAAGTTGAATGCGTTGATGTGCACGGCAACACCGGCCCGTGGCACCAGGATGTGGCTGCCGGCGAAGTGGCCTTGCTTGCCCAGCGGGATTGCGGGGCCTTCGTGCACCAGGTTGCCCGACGGCAGTTCGCGGCTGCCAATACCCGCGTAGGCGAACAGCGTGGCGTTGCCGCCTTCGATGTCGATCCAGCTGTCGGCACGGGTGGCGCCGCTGTGGTGCGACAACGCGTAAAGCTGCTCTTTGCGCTCGGCCAGGTACAGCGCGATGGCTTTGAGCCGTGCCGCGCGTTGCTGGAAGTCCATGGCCATCAATTCAGCCAGGCCACGGGCGCGGGCAAAGTCCACCGCTTCGGCGAAATCCGAGCGCTCTTCGTGGCTGTAGGCCAGCACGTGGCCGTCGAGGGCGCTGCGCAGGGCCTGGGCGCCGTGCTGGCCGATCCAGCGGCCGGCAATGAAACTTTGCAGGGTAGGGGCTTCAGACATGGTGTACTCCTTCAAGGGGCGCGCTTACCACAGCGCCAGGGTGTAGCCGATGATCAGGCGGTTTTCGTCCAGGGCATTGGTCAGGCCGTTGCCGGACCGGAAAGTGACATTGCGCCAGCGCAGGCTGACGTCCTTGAACGGGCCGCTCTGGATGACGTAGGTGAGGTCGGTGTCGCGCTCGCGCTCACGGCCGTTGCTGACCGTGGCGGTTTCGGCATGACGGCCGTCGGTGTAGCGGGTCATGAAGCTCAGGCCGGGGATGCCCATGGCCACGAAGTCGTAGTCGTAGCGCACCTGCCAGGAGTCCAGGCCGGCGCGGGTGAAGGTGTTGTAGGTGACCAGGTTGACGGTGAACGGGTCGCCACCGTTGACGAACGGGAAGGCACTGTCGCCCGACATCTGCTGCCAGGTGGCGGTGAACTTGTGCGCCTTTACGCCCAGGGTGAACATGGCGTTGAAGTTGCGGTTGTCGATGCTGCCGGCACGCTGGGCGCCGTCTTCGCGGCTGTCGAAGTAGCGCAGGTCGGTACGCAGGCTGACGCCTTCGGCCAACGGGCGTGTGTCAACCAAGCCAACGAATTGCTGGCGGTAGATGTCTTCGAGCTTGGCGTAGTAGTAGCTGATGCTGGTTTGCGGGGTGAGTGCGTAGCTGCCGCCGGCGAAGTCCAGGTTGTCGCTGACAGCGGCGCCGTAGCCCATGTCTTCGCGGCCAGACGAATCCCGCAGGTTGACCTTGGTCAGGCGCCCGGCATTGAGTGTCAGGCCATTGATGTCCTGGCTGGTCAGCTGGCCACCCTGGAAGGTCGTGGACAGCAGGCGGCTGTCGTTATAGACAATCACCGGCAGGATGGGCTGCAAGGTGCCTACGCGCAGGGTGCTTTTCGACACCCGCACCTTGCCGGTGAGCCCCAGTTCGCTGTAGTCGTCCACCGGCTCGTGGCTGTTGGGGCCGAATGGCAGCAGGCCCGTGTTGCGCCGGTCACGGCTGGAGTCGAGCTTGATGCCCAACTCGCCAATGGCATCCACACCAAAGCCGACCGGGCCATCGGTAAAGCCGGACTCAAGGCGCGCGGTAAAGCCCTGGCCCCATTCTTCGGCCTTGGCCTGAGGAGCATTGCTCTGGCGGAAGTCGCGGTTGATGTAGTGGTTGCGCAGTTCCAGCCGCGCATGGCTGTCGCCGATGAAGTCCGCCATGACGGGCAGGGGCAGGGCAAAGGTGGCCAGGCAAGCGGCCGATTTCAGGTGCAGGCGGTTCATTGTTTTTATACCCGACATTGGTTCGAAAGGATCAGTGCTTGCTGGCGCCGGCAGCGCCGATGCCGGTCATGGAACGGATGAACTGGGCCAGGTAGCGGCCGCGTTCCTCTTGGGCGCGTTCGGAGGTGTCGGTCACCGAGAACACCCAGGCGCCGAGGAAGGCCAGGCTCATGGAGAACAGTGCCGGGTTGCTGTAAGGGAACAGTGCCCGCTCGTTGTGCAGCACGTTGACCCACACTGCCGGGCCCAGCACCACCAGCACGATGGCCGACAGCAGCCCGGCCATGCTGCCGCATACGGCGCCACGGGTAGTCAGGCCCTTCCAGAACATCGAGAGCAGCAGCACCGGGAAGTTGACCGAGGCCGCCACGGCCAGCACCAGGCCGGACAGGAAGGCGATGTTCTGCGACTCGAACACCAGGCCCAGCACCACGGCCAGCAAGCCGATCACCAGGGTGGCGATGCGCGATACGCGCATTTCTTCCTGTTCGGTTGCCTGGCCCTTGCGCACCACGCAGGCATACAGGTCATGGGACACCGCTGAAGCACCCGACAGAGCCAGGCCAGCCACCACGGCGAGAATGGTGGCAAACGCTACGGCCGAGATGAAACCGAGGAACAGGTTGCCGCCCACGGCCTGGGCCAGGTGCACGGCCACCATGTTGCCGCCGCCGATGATCGCGCCCGTGGCATCACGGTAAGCGGGCTCGGTGCCCACCATGACGATGGCGCCAAAACCGATGACGATCAGCAGCAGGTAGAAGTAGCCAATGAAACCCGTGGCGTAGAACACGCTCTTGCGTGCTTCCTTGGCGTCACTGACGGTGAAAAAGCGCATCAGGATATGCGGCAGGCCGGCAGTGCCGAACATCATGCCCAGCCCCAGAGAAATCGCGTCCACCGGGTTGGACAGCAGCCCGCCCGGGGCCATGATCGCCTGGCCCTTGGCGTGCACGGCCACGGCGTTGGCGAACATGGCCTCGGTGCTGAAGCCAAAGTGCTTGAGCACCATGAACGCCATGAAACTGGTACCCGACAGCAACATCACCGCTTTGATGATCTGCACCCAGGTGGTGGCCAGCATGCCGCCAAAGGTCACATAAGCCACCATCAGCACGCCCACCAGCATCACCGCGTACAGGTAACTGATACCGAACAGCAGTTCGATCAGCTTGCCGGCGCCGACCATCTGCGCCACCAGGTACATCAGCGCCACGGCCAGGGTGCCGAACGCCGAGGTGAGGCGTACCGGGGTCTGTGCCAGGCGGTACGAGACTACGTCGGCAAAGGTGTACTTGCCCAGGTTGCGCAGGCGCTCGGCGATCAGGAACAGGATGATCGGCCAGCCAGCGAGCACGCCCAGGGCGTAAAGCAGGCCGTCGTAACCGTTCATGAACATCATTGCCGAAATGCCCAGGAAAGACGCGGCGCTGATCATGTCACCGGCAATCGCCAGGCCATTCTGCATGCCGGTCAGGCCACCACCTGCGGTGTAGAAGTCGCTGGCCGAACGGGTGCGCAAGGCGGCCCAGCGGGTGACCAGCAAGGTGAAGCAGACGAACACCATGAACATCGAAATGGCAGTCCAGTTCATTGCGCGCACTCCTGCTTGACCTTGTCGTTGAGCGGGTCGAGCACGTTGTTGGCGCGGTGCACGTAGAGGCCGGTCAGGGCGAACGACAACAGCACCATGAGCACGCCGACCAGCATGCCCACCGTGGTCACGCCGCCGCTAAGGGACTGGCCGAGGGTGCTGGGGGAAAACGCCACCAGCAGGACGAAGCCGTAGTAGATCACCAGCATGGCCAGGGTCAGGCTGCCATTGAGGCGGCGCTTGCGGCGCACCAGGTGCTGGAAATCGGGGTGGTTGGTGATGGTTTCGATGTGTTCGGGGGTCATGGGTTGCGATCTCGTGGGTGTTGTAATTGTTTTGGTGAGGTCACGCGGGTGTTGCTGAGGGCCTCATCGCGGATAAATCCGCTCCTACAAGGGCACGCGTTTGTAGGAGCGGATTTATCCGCGATGAAAGCGACGCGGTCTTACAATTGGTCGAAATCGAGTACTACCTTGTCGCTGATCGGGTACGTCTGGCACGACAGCACATACCCGGCCGCCACTTCGTAGTCCTCCAGCGCATGGTTGCTGTCCATTTCCACCTCGCCCTCGATCACCCGGCACTTGCAGGTCGAACACACACCGGCCTTGCACGAGTAGGGCAGCTCGGCACCGATGGCGTTGCCGGCGTCCAGCACGTTCCGGGTATTGCGCGGCAAATCGAAACTGAGCGCGCGGCCATCGCTGATCACGGTGATATGGCTGAGCGCCGCATCCACCTGGCGGGCAGCTTCACGGGCTTCACGGCGCTGTTCACTGCCGGCGGCGGCAAACAGTTCGAAGTGGATGCGGGCCTTGTCCATGCCATTGGCCTGCAGGCTGTCGCGCACGGTTTCGGTCATGGCTTGCGGGCCGCAGATGAAGGCCGCATCCAGACTGGGCACATCCATCCAGCGGGAAAACAACTGGCCGCACTTGTCGGCATCGATGCGGCCGTTGTACAGGTCGATGTCCTGCTGCTCGCGGCTGAACACGAAGATCAGGTTCAAGCGGTTGAGGTAGCGGTTTTTCAGGTCTTCGAGCGTGTCACGAAACAGCGCCCCGGAGCTGGAACGGTTGCCGTACAGCAGGGTGAAGCGGCTGTTCGGTTCTGCGTCCAGCGTGGTGGCGATGATCGACAGGATCGGGGTGATGCCGCTGCCGGCGGCCACGCCCAGGTAATGCCCTCGGCGAGCAGGCTCCAGTGGCACGAAGAAGCTGCCGGCCGGTGGCATCACGTCCAGCTGCTGGCCCGCCTTGAGCACATCGTTGGCGAAGGCCGAAAAACGCCCGCCGGGTACACGTTTTACCGCCACGCGAAGCTCGCCGTCCTGCACCGCGCTGCAAATGGAGTAGGAACGGCGCACTTCCTCGTTATCCAGCTGGGTGCGCATCACCAGGTATTGCCCTTGGGTGAAGCGGAAGGTGTGCTGCAAATGCGCGGGTACGTCGAAAGCAATCGACACCGCGTCGCGGGTTTCCGGGCGCACTTGCTTGATGGTCAGGCTGTGAAACTGGCTCATGGTGATCTCCACGGCTCAAATGCATTTGAAATAGTCGAACGGCTCCAGGCACTCGCGGCAGCGGTATAGCGCCTTGCAGGCCGTGGAGCCGAACTGGCTGAGCAGTTCGGTGTTGTGGCTGGCGCATTGCGGGCAGCACACCTCGGGTGCCTCGCCCAGCAGGCTGCGCTTGCTGCTACTGCCCTGGGGCGGTGCGATGCCATAGGCACGCAGGCGTTCACGGCCCAGCGGGCTGATCCAGTCGGTGCTCCAGGCCGGGGTCAGGCGCCGCTCCAGGTCGGGCGCGGCAAAACCGGCCTGCTCCAGCGCATCGCGGATGTCGCCCTCAATCACCTCGGTGGCCGGGCAGCCGGAATAAGTGGGGGTGACCACCAGATGCAGGTGGCCAGCGCGCCAGCCCAGGTCGCGAACGATGCCAAGGTCGACCACGCTGACCACCGGCACTTCCGGGTCCATGACCTGGCCCAGCACGGCCCAGGCACGGCTCAGGTCGTCACCGCGCAGCGCGCGGGCGCCACGGTCGCCGGCAATCAGCTCACCAGGTTGCATCGGGGTAGGCCCTCGGCAGGAACTGCATCTCGGCCAGCAGCAAGCCCAGGTGCTCGGTGTGCAGGCCTTGGCGGCCGCTCAGGTAGAAGTGGCTGGCAGCCTTGGGCAGCGGCAGCTCGACCGAGGCAAAAATCGCGCTCACCTGCTTCAGCCATGCCGCACCCACCTGGGCAGGGTCGGCAATGGCCCCAGCCCGGGCCAGTTCGGTTTCGCTGTCGCTGCCCGCCGTCAGTTCGACGGTAAAGCGCCACAGGGCCGGGATCGCCTCGAGCATGCGACGGCGGCTTTCGTCGGTGCCGCCGCCCAGGCGCTGTACCCACTCACTGGAGCGGCGCAGGTGGTAGGTCACTTCCTTGAGCGCCTTGGCGGCGATACCGGCGATGCGTTCATCGGTCGAAGCGGCCAGGCCTTGCAGCACGGCGTAATGCCAGGCGTCATAAAGAAACTGCTTGAGCATGGTCACGGCGTAGTCACCGTTGGGTTGCTCGACGAGCAGCAAGTTGCGGAAAGCCCGCTCGTCACGGCGGAACGCCAGGGCGTCGGCATCGCGGCCGTCCGCCTGCAGCTCGGCGGCATATTCCAGCCAGTTACGCGCCTGGCCGACCAGGTCGAGGCCAACGTTCATCAGGGCCAGTTCTTCTTCCAGCGCTGGCGCGTGGCCACACCATTCACACAGGCGCTGGCCCTGGATCAGGGCGCTGTCGCCGAGCAACAGCAGGTAGGGGATGAGTGCTTGCTTGTGCATGGCCAACCTCACATGTGCCCGACTTCGTCGGGCAGTTCGTAGAAGCTGGCGTGGCGGTACACCTTGTCGTCCGACGGCACGAACAGCGGGTCTTTCTCGTCCGGGGACGACGCGGTAATCAGCGCCGACGGCACCACCCACAGGCTCACGCCTTCGCTGCGGCGGGTGTACAGCTCACGGGCATTCTCAATGGCCATGGCGGCGTCGGCGGCGTGCACGCTGCCAACATGCTTGTGGTTCAGGCCGTGCTTGCTGCGCACGAACACTTCGTAAAGGGTCCAGACAGACATTTTCGATCTCCGCATCAATCGCCGCTCAGGCGGCGTTCTTGTTCTGTTGTTTGCGTGCATAGGCCACCGCGGCTTCGCGCACCCAGGCACCGTCCTCGATGGCCTTGCGGCGGGTGGCGACGCGCTCCTGGTTGCAGGGGCCGTTGCCCTTGATAACTTCGTAGAACTCGTCCCACTGGATGTCACCGAAGTCGTAGTGGCCGCGTTCGGCGTTCCATTTCAGGTGTGGGTCGGGGGCTGTGCAGCCCAGCAGTTCGAGTTGCGGCACGGTCTGGTCGATGAAACGCTGGCGCAGTTCGTCGTTGGTCTGGCGCTTGATCTTCCAGGCCATCGACTGGGCGCTGTTGGGGGAGTGCTCGTCGCTGGGGCCGAACATCATCAGCGCGGGCCACCACAGGCGGTTGATGGCGTCCTGGACCATGTCCTTCTGCGCCTGGGTACCCTCGCGCATCATGGTCAGCAACAGCTCGTAACCCTGGCGCTGATGGAAGCTCTCTTCCTTGCAGATACGGATCATGGCGCGGGAGTAGGGGCCGTAGGAGGTGCGCTGCAGCACCACCTGGTTGACGATGGCGGCGCCGTCGACCAGCCAGCCTACCGCGCCCATGTCGGCCCAGCTGAGGGTGGGGTAGTTGAAGATGCTCGAGTACTTGGCCTTGCCGCTGTGCAGTTTGGCGATTTCTTCGTCGCGGTCGGCGCCGAGGGTTTCCATGGCGCTGTACAGGTAAAGGCCGTGGCCGGCTTCGTCCTGGATCTTGGCCATCAGCTGCAGTTTGCGCTTGAGGCTGGGGGCGCGGGTGACCCAGTTGCCTTCGGGCAGCATACCGACGATTTCCGAGTGGGCGTGCTGGGAGATCTGCCGGATGAGGGTTTGGCGGTAGGCGTCCGGCATCCAGTTTTTGGCTTCGATCTTGATTTCGGCGTCGATCTTTTCCTGGAAGTGGCGTTCCTGCGGGGACATTTCTTCCAGCGACTTGACGTGCTTGACACCGGTTTCCACGAGCTGTGCGTACATGTTCCG
The DNA here is from genome assembly GCF_028898945.1 of Pseudomonas sp. PSKL.D1. Classification (NCBI taxonomy): domain Bacteria; kingdom Pseudomonadati; phylum Pseudomonadota; class Gammaproteobacteria; order Pseudomonadales; family Pseudomonadaceae; genus Pseudomonas; species Pseudomonas sp. PSKL.D1. Next base: position 2,909,690 of record NZ_CP118607.1, on the reverse strand, counting down.
ACTCCTGCTAAGGCATGAGTCATTTGTATGCGATACAAAACGCATCGTCAAACTGTTTTATGTGTATCAAATGAAATTTGTGTATCGGTTTCAGGTCGAGGGGCTGCTGCGCAGCCCTTTCGTGACACAAGGCCGCTCCCACAAGGGAACGCGATCTCCTGTGGGAGCGGCCTTGTGTCGCGATTGGGCCGCAGAGCGGCCCCAGACAGTTTCACAGGCAAAAAAACCCCGGACCAGGCCGGGGCTACAAAGGCGACTGAGATGACTCAGCCAGCCAACCGTTTGTCAAATACGTGACAAGCCTTGCCCTCGGACCGTTTCAGCGTCCCGCAAGGCTGCAAACGCACCTGGGTGCTGATGCCAATGTAAGTCTTGATCTGTTTGGTCAGCTCCCCGGCCAGCAGCTTGCGCTGCCCCTCATCGAAATGCTGGCACTCCCCACGCAATTCCACATGCACCTCGACGCTATCCAGGTTGCCATTACGATACAAATGAATCTCGTACATCTCTGAAAGCTGTTTTATTTTAAGCACCTGCTCCTCGATCTGTGTCGGGAACACGTTAACCCCGCGAATGATCAGCATGTCGTCGCTGCGCCCGGTGATCTTGCCAATCCGTCGCATCGGCCGCGCCGTGCCCGGCAGCAATCGGGTCAGGTCGCGGGTGCGGTAGCGCACCATAGGCAGCGCTTCCTTGCTCAGTGAAGTGAACACCAATTCGCCCAGCTGGCCGTCGGGCAGCACCGCACCGGTAACCGGGTCGATGATTTCGGGGTAGAAGTGGTCTTCCCAGATGGTCGGGCCATCCTTGGTCTCGATGCACTCCATGGCCACGCCAGGGCCCATGATTTCCGAAAGGCCGTAGATATCCAGGGCGTTGATGCCCAGGCGTTGCTCGATGGAACGGCGCAGTTCATCGGTCCATGGCTCGGCACCGAAAATGCCCAGGCGCAGCTTGAGGTCATGCGGGTCGATGCCCTGGCGCTCGATTTCGTCGGCCAGATTGAGCATGTAGGAGGGCGTGACCATGATGATGTCAGGCTGGAAATCGCGGATCAGCTGCACCTGTTTCTCGGTTTGCCCGCCGGACATCGGGATGACCGTGCACCCCAGCCGCTCGGCACCGTAGTGGGCACCCAGGCCGCCCGTGAACAGGCCGTAGCCGTACGACACATGCACTTTGTCGCCCTTGCGCCCGCCAGCGGCGCGAATCGACCGAGCCACCACGTTGGCCCAAGTGTCGATGTCGTTCTGGGTGTAGCCGACCACGGTGGGTTTGCCGGTGGTGCCGCTTGATGCATGCAGGCGCACGACCTCCTGCTGGGGCACGGCGAACATGCCGTAGGGGTAGTTGTCGCGCAGGTCGTTCTTGCCGGTGAAGGGGAACTTCGCCAGGTCTTCGAGGCTGGTCAAGTCATCGGGGTGGGCACCGCATTCGTCGAAGCGTTTGCGGTATAGCGGCACATTGTCGTACGCGTGTTTCAGGCTCCAGCGCAGCCGTTGCAGCTGGTGCTCGCGCAGGGCGTCGACACTGGCGGTTTCCATCGGGTCCAACAGGGCACGGTCGGCATCATGGTACATGTTCATGGCTTCACTCGAATTGTTCTTGTAGACCGGCTGCCCGCAGGCGCCGTGAGTGTCATGGACGCAGCATAACCGGCCGCGTCGCGTTGGGTAACAAACCGTTGGTCAGAGGCGTTCGATGACCATGGCGATACCTTGGCCCACGCCGATGCACATGGTGCACAGGGCGTAACGGCCGGTAGTTTCTTCCAGTTGATGCAGGGCCGTGGTTACCAGCCGCGCACCGCTCATGCCCAGCGGGTGGCCCAATGCGATGGCGCCACCGTTGGGGTTCACTCGCGGGTCGTCATCCGCCAGGCCCAATTCGCGCAACACGGCCAAGCCTTGGGCGGCGAACGCTTCGTTGAGTTCGATCACATCCATGTCGGCAAGGCTCAGGCCTGTCAGAGCCAGCACTTTGCGGGTGGCCGGCACCGGGCCGATGCCCATGATGCGCGGTTCGACCCCGGCCACGGCCATGCCCACAATCCGGCCACGGGCCTTGAGGCCATGCTTGCGTGCCGCCTGGCTGCTGGCCAGCAGCAGGGCGCAAGCGCCATCGTTGACGCCCGAGGCATTACCTGCGGTAACGCTGCCACCCTGGCGGAACGGCGTGCCGAGTTTGGCCAGTTGTTCAAGGGTGGTATCGGCGCGAGGGTGCTCATCGTGCTCAACGCACTTGGCCGGGCCTTTGCGTTGGGCGATCGCCACCGGCACGATTTCCCACGCCAGGCGGCCACGGGCCTGTGCAGCGGCGGCTTTCTGCTGGCTGCGCAGGGCGAAAGCGTCCTGGTCGGCACGCGAGATGCCAAACTGTTCAGCGACGTTTTCTGCTGTTTCCGGCATGGAATCAATGCCGTACGCCGCCTGCATCGATGTGTTGACGAAGCGCCAACCGATGGTGGTGTCGAACAGTTCGGCACTGCGGCCAAAGGCCTGCTCCGATTTGCCCATCACGAAAGGCGCACGGGACATCGACTCCACGCCACCGGCCAGCATCAACCCGGCTTCACCGCAGCGCAGGGCGCGGGCGGCATTGCCGATGGCATCCATGCCCGAGCCGCACAGGCGGTTGAGGGTGGTGCCCGGCACGCTGATCGGTAGCCCGGCCAGCAGCGCCGCCATGCGCGCCACGTTGCGGTTGTCCTCGCCGGCCTGGTTGGCGCAGCCGAGGATCACGTCATCAATGGCCTGCCAGTTCAGTTCAGGGTGGCGCTCGACCAGCGCCTTGATCGGCACCGCCGCCAGGTCATCGGCACGTACGCTGCTGAGCGCGCCGCCGTAACGGCCGATGGGGGTGCGCACGGCATCGATGATCAAGGCGTCACAGGCAGTGGGTTCAGTCATCTTGCGTCTCCTGCGCGAGCACCGTGCCGCGCACTTTGTAGGATTTGCCGTGGAACATGGCGATCAGCGCGCCATGCTGGTTTTCGATGCGCACGTCGTACAGGCCGGTGCGGCCTTTGCGGCTCAGTTCGGTGGCGGTGGCGGTGAGCACGTCGTCGCGCATGGCCGGGGCCACATAATCAATGCTGCAGCCGAGCGCCACCGTGGCCTCGTCGTAACTGTTACAGGCGAAGGCAAAAGCCGAATCGGCCAAGGCGAAGAGGAACCCCCCGTGGCAGGTGCCGTGGCCCTGGATCATGTCGGCGCGAACCGGCATGCGCAGCGTCGCGCAGCCGGGGCCAGCGCCCAGCAGGCTGATGCCGAGCGCCTGCGTGGCGTTGTCGCGGGCGAACATGGCGTCGGCGCAGGCCAGTGCCAGCTCGGTGGGGGAACGTTGCAGGTCATTCATCGAGCGTGGCTCCTTGGGCGTTTTTACGGCGCAGCCACAGCGAAGGGCGGTAGCGGCTTTCGCCATAGCTGCGCTCCAGGTGTTCCAGCACGCGCAGCGTGTAGCCAGCGCCCAGTTGCTGGGCCCAGGCCAACGGGCCGCGTGGGTAATTGACACCGGCACACATCGCCAGGTCGATATCGGCGGCACTGCCTACGCCGTGCAGCACCGCATCGGCAGCTTCGTTGGCCAGCATGGCCACGGTGCGCAGCACTACCAGGCCTGGCAGGTCGGCAACGGCACTGACGGCAAGGCCTGCACGTTGCAGCAACGCCACCGCCTGATCGCGGGCGACTGGCGTGGTATCCGCAGACCAGGTGATGGCAATGCGCGACGCGGTGCGGTAATCCAGGGCGAGGTCGATCAGTACCAGGTTGCGCAAGCCGTCTTCACGGGCACGTTGGCTCGCCAGGCGCCCATCGGACAGGGCAATGACTGCGTCACCGACCTGGATCAGGCCGCGGCCGGCACGTTCGCTCACGGCAATGCCAGCACCGCGCAGGCGCTCGGCAAGCCCTTGCACGATGCCCAAGTCGCCTTCGATCACGCAGCTGTCCACCGATTCATGGCTTTGCAACTGGGTGGGTTGTGGGCTCTCGGCGCCTTCGCCATAGCAATAGAAGCCTTGGCCGCTCTTGCGCCCAAGGCGGCCGGCATCGACCAACTCCTTCTGCACAAGCGACGGCTGGAAGCGAAAGTCGCCATAAAAAGCATTGAACACCGAACAGGTAACCGCGTAGTTCACGTCATGGCCGATCAGGTCGGTGAGTTCGAACGCGCCCATGCGAAAGCCGCCAGCCTCACGCAGCAAGGCATCCAGCGTTGCGCAATCGGCGGCGCCTTCCTGCAAAAGGCGCAGGCTTTCTGCATAGAACGGCCGGGCCACGCGATTGACGATAAAGCCCGGGGTAGAGCGGGTGTGAACAGGCAGCTTGCCCCAGGCTTTGGCGGTTTCATAAAGCGATACCGCCAGCGCGGGGTCAGTGGCCAGGCCCGAAACAATCTCCACAAGAGCCATCAGCGGCGCCGGGTTGAAGAAGTGCATGCCTATGACCTGTTGCGGGCGCTTCAGGCCGGCGGCCAGGCTGGTGATCGACAATGACGAGGTGTTGCTGGCAAGGATGCAATTGTCGGCACACAGCGCCTCAAGCTGAAGGAACAGGCCTTGTTTGACCTCAAGGTTTTCAACGATGGCTTCAATCACCAAGCGCGCGTCAGCGAGCGCCTCTATGGCCTCCACTGGCTGCAGGCGCGCACGGATCGACTCTCGGGCAGCCGGCTGCAATTTGCCTTTTTCCACCAATCGGCCCAATTGGCGGTCAATGCCCGCCACAGCCTCGGCCGCGGCACCCGGGCGGTTGTCATAGAGCTTGACGGGGTGGCCGGCCTGGGCGGCCACTTGGGCAATGCCAGCGCCCATGGCGCCTGCACCGATTACCGCCACCAGGGCGTTGTTGCCTAAAGCGCTCATACTCAACGCCCCTTGAATGCGGGGGTGCGTTTGCCCATGAAGGCGCTCACCCCTTCGCGGTAATCATCGCTACGCCCGGCAAGGCGCTGCAGGTCGCGCTCAAGCTCCAGTTGCTGGTCGAACGTGTTGTCGAAACTGGCGTTGAGGCTGCGTTTGATCAGTGCAAGGCCATAGGTTGGCTGGGTGGCGAGGTGGCGGGCGAGGGCAAGGGCTTCGTCACGCAGTGCAGCATCGTCAACCACGCGGTGGATCAACCCCCAGCGTTCAGCCTGCTCGGCGCTCAAACGCTCACCCAGCATGGCAAGCGCTTTGGCCCGCGCCATGCCGACCAGCCGCGGCAATAACCAGGTGCCGCCCGAGTCGGGCACCAGGCCAATTTTGCAGAACGCCTGAATGAAGCTGGCCGAACGGGCCGCCAAAACCAGGTCACAGGCCAACGGGATGTTCGCGCCGGCACCCGCGGCCACGCCGTTTACCGCACACACCACAGGCAGCGGCAGTTCACGCAGGGTGCGCACCAGGGGGTTATAGAACTTTTCGATGGACTCACCCAGGTCCGGCATTGCCGCACCGGGGGCGACGTTGCGATCGGACAGGTCTTGCCCCGCGCAGAAGCCGCGGCCCTCGGCCGTGAGCAGCAGCACCCGTACCGTGCTGTTCTGGCGCACTTGCTTGAGGGCTTCGCGCACTTCCAGGTGCATGTGCGTGTTGAAGCTGTTCAGCTGCTCGGGCCGATTCAGCGAAAGGAGGGCAACGCCGCCCTCGATGGAAAACAGAATGTGCTCGAAAGTCATCGCAGACTTGCTCCGTCGGTCGATGGGGAGGGCGTATCAGCAGCCCTTGAACTGGGCTGGGCGTTTTTCCTGGAAGGCGCGGATGCCTTCCTCGCGGTCGGCGGTGCCGGCCAGCAGGGTAAAAGCGTGGCGCTCGAAGCGCAGGCCGCTGGCCAGGTCGGTGTCGCCGGCTTTTAGCAAGGCTTCCTTGGCGAGGCGTACGGCCAGTGGCGCCTTGGTGGCGATGCTTCGGCCCACCTGCATGGCGCGCTCGACGGCCAGTTCGGGCTGGGTGACCTCGCTGACCAGGCCGGCCTGCAGGGCGTGGCGGGCGGTGATGGCTTCGCCAGTCAGCACCATTTGCATCGCCAATGGCTTGCCTACTGCGCGCAGCAGGCGTTGTGTACCGCCGGCGCCAGGCATGATGCCGAGGTTGATTTCCGGTTGACCGAAGCGGGCCTCTTCACCGGCGATGACGATATCCGCGCACATCGCCAGTTCGCAGCCGCCGCCCAGGGCATAGCCGTTCACTGCCGCGATCAAGGGCTTGCTGAAGGCCGCAATGCGTTGCCAATGGGCTGCACGCGGGTCATTGAAGATGCCCACGAGGTCCCGCTCGGCCATTTCAGCAATATCGGCACCTGCGGCAAAGGCCTTGCGGTTGCCGGTGATCACGACTGCAAGGGTCTGGGGGTCGTTGTCGGCGCTGCTCAATTCGTTGGCAAGCTCGGCCAACAGTTCGGTGCACAAGGCATTGAGCGCTTCGGGCCGGTACAGCGTGATCAGGCGCACGCCGTGGTCTGGCGCCTGCACTTCGAGAAAACGCGGCATGGTGGGTCCTCGGGCTGCTCGCGCGGCGCATTGCATGGCCGGCGCTTGTTGGAATTGTCTGCAGGGGCAGGGCGATGCCGTACCCAGGGTGTGGACAGTATAGCTACCATGCGATACATGAATGCAACATCTAAATTGTGTTTACGTATCCTATGCGTGACTTAAGAAGAGCTTAGTGCCTATTTTATTGGTTGACGGCATTACCAGACCCGATACAGGATTGTTCCTATCAATAAATTATTTCAGGAAGTTGATCATGCCGTGCTATCGCCTTGATGGCTTGACGCCCGTGGTAGACCCCACCGCCTACGTGCACCCCAGCGCCGTGCTGATTGGCGACGTAATCGTCGGCCCGCGTTGCTACATCGGCCCTCTGGCGTCATTGCGCGGTGACTTCGGCCGCATCGTGCTGGAGGAGGGCGCCAACGTGCAGGACACCTGCGTGATGCATGGCTTCCCGGGGGGCGATACCGTGGTCGAGCGCAACGGTCATGTCGGCCACGGCGCGGTACTGCATGGCTGCCGCGTGGGAGAAGACGCTTTGATCGGGATGAACGCAGTGGTGATGGATGGCGCACACGTGGCGCCGCGCTGCATCGTCGGCGCCACCGCTTTCGTCAAGGCTGGCTTCGAATGCCCGGCGCAAAGCCTGGTGATGGGCGCACCCGCACAGGTCAAACGTGCATTAAGCGACCAGGAAATCACCTGGAAAAAGCGCGGTACCGCCGAGTATCACCATTTGACACAACGCTGCATGGCCAGCCTCGTGGAATGCCAGCCCCTGACCGAGGCCGAAGCGCATCGCCCGCGCATGGGCGACGGCGGCTTCAGGCCAAAAGGCGAGGAGGGCGCATGAACCTCCCTGCGCAGCGCCATGGTCAGGCGGGCCGCCGCACAGGTATAGTCGATGCTTTATCTGCAAGCAGTTCATTCATGAGCAACCTCGCCCCACTGAACACGCTGATCAAACGCTTTCAGGAACAGACTCCGATCCGTGCCAGCTCGCTGATCATCACCTTGTACGGTGATGCCATCGAGCCCCATGGTGGAACGGTTTGGCTGGGTAGCCTGATCAACCTGCTGGAGCCGATCGGCATCAACGAGCGCTTGATCCGCACGTCGATCTTCCGCCTTACCAAAGAAGGCTGGCTAACCGCCGAAAAGGTTGGCCGACGCAGCTATTACAGCCTGACCGGCACTGGGCGTCGCCGCTTCGAAAAAGCCTTCAAGCGGGTGTACAGCCCTAGCCAGCCGGCCTGGGACGGTGCATGGACGCTGGTACTGCTTTCTCAACTGGAAGCCGCCAAGCGCAAGGCCGTACGCGAAGAACTGGAATGGCAAGGTTTTGGTGTGATGGCCCCGAACGTCCTCGGTTGCCCTCGGGCGGACCGCACTGACCTGGCGGCTACCCTGCGTGAACTCGAGGCCAGTGACGACAGCATTGTGTTCGATACCCATACCCAGGAGGTGCTCGCCTCCAAGGCCATGCGCGCACAAGTGCGCGAAAGCTGGCGCATCGATGAGCTGGGCCAGCAGTACAGCGAATTCATCCAGCTGTTCCGGCCGTTGTGGCAAGGCTTGAAAGAGCAGGACGAGCTAGATGCCCAGGACTGCTTCCTGGCTCGTACTTTGCTGATTCACGAGTACCGCCGGCTGTTGTTGCGCGACCCGCAACTGCCGGACGAGCTGTTGCCTGGCGACTGGGAAGGCCGGGCAGCGCGGCAATTGTGCCGTAATCTGTACCGTTTGGTATTTGCCAAGGCGGAAACGTGGCTGAATGCGGCGCTTGAAACCGCCGATGGCCCACTGCCCGATGTGAACGAGAACTTCTACAAGCGTTTTGGCGGCCTGGCATGACTGTGTAGCCGTGCCTTTTATTGCTACGCTTGTGCACCAGCGTAGCTCTTACGGGAACCGCAATGATGACATCTGCCCAGCGCTCGCCAGCGGCTTTGCAGCCCGGCATGTCTGATATCGAGTTGTTGCACAGCATCAGCGTGGCGCTCATTGGCGAACAGGACCGGCAGATGCTGTACCGCCATATCATTGATGCGGCGGCCACCATCACCGGCTCCCAGTTTGCCACGATGCAGGTGCTTTGCCCGCCGGACGACCCGTCGGGGCATGCAGGTGAGCTGCAGTTGCTGTGCTCACGCGGCTTGTCGGCCGACGCGGAAGCTTTTTGGAAGTGGGTCAACCAGAATGCGCTGAGCAGTTGTGGGCTGGCACTGCGCCAAGGCAAGCGAGCGGTCATCGCCGACTTCGAGCAATGGAGCGATATTGCCGGCACCCCGGAGCTTCAGGCATTTCGAGACGCTGGCATCCGGGCGGCGCAAACCACGCCGCTGGTGTCGCGAACCGGTCGGCTACTGGGCATGATGTCCAACCACTGGTGCGAGCCACACCAGCCTTCCGAACGGGTTTTGAGGCTGCTGGATATTCTCGCCCGCACGGCTGCCGACCTGCTCGAACGCACGCTGGCTGAAGAGGCGTTGCGCAGCCGTGAGCAAGCACTGGAGCGCGCCTGCAACGAGCTCAGAGCCACAGAGGGGCGCCTGCAAGAACTCAACGACACCCTCGAGCAACGGGTGGCTACCCGCACCCACGAACTGATGGCTGTGGAAGAGCGCTTGCGCCAATCGCAAAAAATGGAGGCTGTGGGCCAGCTCACCGGTGGCCTGGCTCATGACTTCAATAACTTGCTCGGCAGCATTTCCGGCTCACTGGAGCTGGCGTGTCATCGCCTTGCTGAGGGCCAATTGGCCGAGGTGGACAAACACCTGGCCGTCTGCCAGGGCAACGTGAGCCGTGCAGCTACGTTAACGCACCGATTGTTGGCATTTTCCCGCCGCCAGGCGCTTAGCCCAAGGGCCGTGGATGTGATGACCGTGCTGGAGGGCATGAGTGAACTCATTGCCCCTACGCTCGGCCCGGCAATTGATGTCCGAATTCTGGGCAACCAAGCATTATGGCAGGCTTACGTAGACGCAGCGCAGCTTGAAAATGCACTGCTGAACCTGTGTAACAATGCCCGCGACGCCATGCCGAGCGGCGGCCAGATTACCCTTAAAGCCAGCAACGTTGCGGTGGACGCGCAGAGCCCCCAGGCTACCGATCTGCTACCCGGCCATTACGTACATCTGAGGGTGATCGATACCGGCATCGGTATGCCCCCCGAAACAGCCTCGCATGCATTCGAACCCTTCTTTACTACCAAACCCGCAGGGCAGGGGACGGGCCTTGGCCTGTCGATGATTTACGGTTTCGCTCAACAATCAGGCGGCCACGTAGAAAGCGGGCAAGGGGACCACAGTAGACCTTTATCTGCCTCGTTACCTTGCGCAAGCCAGCCAATTGCGCACCGCATCGGACGAAACTGCCACGGTTAAAGCGCACCGGGGCGGGACGATCTTGCTGGTGGAGGACGAGCACACGATGCGCCAAGTCATGGCGGAAACGCTGGAAGACAGTGGCTTCAAGGTCGTTCAGGCAATGGCGGGCGCGGCGGCCCTTGAGCAATTACACAGGCACAGTGAAGTAGATCTGCTAATTACTGACATCGGCCTGCCCGGAGCGATAGACGGCTGGCAACTGGCGGACAGGGTATTGCAAATACGCCCGGAACTGCCGGTATTGTTTGTGACCGGGTATCTGCATGCGACCAACGATGTGCCCGCGCAGCAGTTGATGCTCAAACCGTTCAGTTTAAAGGCCTTGTCCGAAAAAGCGTGGCAACTGATGGGGCAAGTGGCTGAGCGATGAATACTGCGTTTATATAACTACACTAAATGACTATTTAGTGTAGTTATAACTTTTCAAGCGGCAAAACCGTGCGCCACCGGGGAGGGAGCAGCGGCGCGATTGGCCAATAACTCATCACAGTAACGGTTGATGCCTTGCTCAACCGTCAGGGTTGCCGCCCGGTAACCCGCATCACGCAAACGCTTCAGGTCGGCACAGGTGTAGCACTGATATTTACCGCGAAGATGCACAGGAAATTCACTGTAACTCAAGAGTTTGTCACGCAATGCCACTTGCAGCGAAACAGGTGGCTCATCGCGCGCCAGGCGAAGCCTGTTGATGACCGCCAATGCTATGTCATTGAAAGACTGAGCGCGGCCGCTACCAACATTGAAAATTCCGCTCAGGCCCGGGTGATCCAGAAAGAACAGATTGACCCGCACGACATCGTCTACAGCAACGAAGTCTCGTAAATGCCCACCTGCAGGATAATCTCCATAGCTGCCAAACAATTGAACAGCGCCATGCGCTTGATACTGGTTGTAGCAATGCAGGGCAACAGACGCCATTGTGCCTTTGTGCTGTTCACGCGGCCCATAAACGTTGAAGTAACGCAGGCCCACGATCTGGCTGCATGACGCCTGCAACTGACGCCTAACATACTGATCGAACAGAAACTTGGAGTAGCCATAAACGTTCAGTGGGCGCTCACACTGACGCTGCTCGCGAAAATCCTGCCCGGCGCCGTACACGGCGGCAGACGAAGCATAAAGCATCGGAATTTGTTGGGCTTGAGCCGACTGCAGCAAATCCCGGCTAAAGCGGTAGTTATTGTCCATCATGAAGCGGCCGTTGCCTTCGACGGTGCTCGAGCAAGCGCCTTGATGAAGCACTGCGCGCACCTTGCCAAACTGGCCACGGCTGAAGCGCTCAAGAAAATCATCTTTATCCAGGTAATCAGCGATGTCGCTGTCTGCCAGGTTGCGAAACTTGTCGCCATCAGTCAGGTCGTCAACGGCGATGACGTTGGTTTCGCCACGCTGGTTCAGCGCCTGAATCAAGTTGCTGCCAATGAAGCCGGCAGCGCCGGTTACGATGAGCGTCATGTGGAGCCTCCCGCGATAAGAGGATACCGAGCCATGAGCATGCGGGAAGTCATTGGCAGAAACCTTAACCAGGATCAAACAATGTGCGGATTTTGTGCGTGCTGCATTTTTGGATCTGAGCATGTCGGCATTCAGCGGTGTATACGAATGTGCGCATAATGATGATTATGTTAAATCTGGTATTCTGTTTGAGCGTTACAATCCGCAACTGGGCTTACTGACGCTGCTCTCGAGTCTTCTGTACACCTTGATCCATGCGTACAGGCTGCATTACTGTCAGGCTGGTGCCCAGACAGCTTGTGCTGACATTCAAATATCCCCTGTTTGCTTTGAACGTCCTGCCAGAGATATTCATGCCATGCAAAAAACGCAACCGCAGCCCCCTGTAAGGCGCGTTGGCTTCATTCTGTTTCCTGGTTTCGCTCTCACCTCATTCTCGCTGGCGGTTGAGGCGCTCAGCGTATCCAACCTGCTGCTGGGTTACACAGCTTATGATTATCGTCTCTACAGTGGCGACAGCGACCCGAAAACAAATGAGGTGCTGACTTCAAACCACGTGCCAAATCGAACAACCTTTGACATGTCTCTGTTCCTCTTGCAAATGCTCAAAGCTCAAAATTACCGAGCCGCAAGGCAGAGAAAAAGACGCGTCGGAGTTACAGACTGGTATCCCAAAATTACCAATCAAGGCTGGATCAAGCCCTTCTCAGCCATCAGCGACCGAAGCCATGCAACGAAGACCTCAACCGTCGGCGGCATCAGTTCACGATGGGGGTACAGGATCGAGACACGCTTGGCGGGTACCGGGCAATTCTGCATTACCCGCACCAGCGCGCCGGAATCAAGATGTGCCTGAACATTGAGCGCTGGGCCTTGGATCAGGCCGAACCCGGCAAGGGCTGATGCGACGAAGCCCTGCGTGTCATTCACGTTGATTGCCGACCTGACCCGCACGGTCTGAATTTCATCGTCGTCAACAAATAACCATTCCAGCGTACGAGGGTTACTGCCCGAGAAATAGTTCACCGCAACGTGTTCGCTCAGATCCCCCACGCACTCGGGCACCCCATGTCGAGCCAGGTACGCTGGAGACGCGCACGTCACCATGGGTAGATAACCAATCCCGCTTGCAATCAGGCTGGAATCTTCCAGGGCGCCAAGCCTCACGACGCAATCGACACCTTCGCTGATCAGGTCGACCGGTTTATCACTGGTACCCAGCGTCAACTCGATCCCAGGGTAGCGTTGCTGGAACTCCATGAGCGACGGAATGATGAGCAGATGGCCCACGGACACCGGCAAGTCGACACATCGCATTCAGCACATCCATTCATGGCTCCAGGTAACTATCGCTTGCTCTGTAATTGCCCTTTATTTAACGGGCATGTGACACAATGCCACTGTCTCTATAATTGCTTAGCTTGCTAATATACAAGACCATAAAGTGCTCCCCCTTCAATCGCCCCCTGTGCAACCCTCATCATGACCGAAATTCTGAGAAAGACCGCTGGCCTCATCTACAGCGTTCGTTATGTCATCCCAGCCTGTGCCCTTCTGATTTACATCATCGCGGGTCTTGGGTATTTCCTGGCCTTCAAGTACTGGCCTACCCTGCCCCCGAGCACCCAGGCCGCCATCCTGGAAAACATGTCCTGGGCAGCAACCTCCCCCTTGTAACGCGTCGGTATCAAAATAACGCGTTCAAGCCTGCGCTTCAGCGCTGGGTGCAAGTTCCCGGGTGGCGTACCAGCACAGCAGCGAACCGGCAGTGACCAGAACAGCGCCCTGCCAGAACTGCACGGTAAGGTTCGCGCCCAGCCAGATCGCAGCAAATGCGGCCGAGAGCACCGGTGCGAAGTAAGAGGCTGTAGCCAGCAAAGTCAGGTTGCCTCGTGTGATGCCGTGGTTCCACAACGCATACCCCCCGCCAACAGCAAGCGCCGCGACCGCAAGCTCAACACTGCTTGCCAGGCTGAATCCGTGAAGCTGCTCATCGCTCAGGGCGTACTTGGTCCAAAGCGCAGCAGTGGTCAGCATGAAAAACAGCACGACCTGATTGCCTGCCCCGGCGTAGCGACGCGTGATGTTGCAGTACAGCGAGAAGCTGAGTGCACAGACGAAGGCCAAACCAAAGGCCACGGGGTTGGACTCGACACTCGCTGCCAACCGCTCCAGTGAAAGCCCGTCGCCTGCCACGCCCCACAAAATGCCGAATATGGCCAGCATCGTGCCCGGGACGATCATCCAGCGCGCGCGTTGGCCGTTCATCCAGATCGAGATCACTACCGTGAGGCAAGGCCACAGGTAGTTCACGATGCTGACCTCGACCGCCTGTGTATCGGTGGTGGCGTAGCCCAACGCCAGGGACATGCTGACGTCGTAAGTGACGAACAGTGCACCGCCCACGACCAGGTAGAGCCAAGGCGTAGACCTCAACCTCGGTTTGCCAAGCAACACCAGCAACAGGATCGTGCCCAGCGTGTAGATCAGCGCCGCTCCCCCTGCCGGGCCAAACGTCGAACTGATGCTGCGAATCAACGCGATCGACATACTCCACATAGCGATTGCCAACAGGCCAGACATCGTGGCACCGCGCTTGCTGGTGATCATTACCTAACCTCAAAAAACGGGCGCATATGCTACTGGATCTGGCAGGGCCTTGGCATGCCCATGTTAGACACATTTCAATAATTGGATGACATAGCGGACCGCGCACTTGAGCCTGAACCCGTCAATCCAGCAGAAAGCTGTCCTCGAAGGGGTAATGGGTAAGCAGTTCATACCCCGTCTCGGTAACCAACAACTGGTTCTCCAGCTTGATCCCGTCACGTCCGCCCACCTCGCCGACATAGGCCTCGACGCACAACGCCATCCCCGGTTGCAGTTCGCCCTCATAGCCGTACGCGTCAATATCCTCGGGATAACGAATGCACGGGTATTCGTCACACAGCCCTACCCCATGGAACATGACGCCGTAACGCTGGGCACGGCAAGGTTCCGGCAACCGATGGCCTTTGGCCGTGAGTTCGGAGAAACGCACACCAGGCTTGATCATCTCGATGTTGTGGGTGATGTGCTCATGGGCGATGCGGTACAACCGCTTCTGTTCGGCAGTGGGCGCCAGCCCCCCGCATATCCAGCTGCGGGACATGTCGACACACATGCCGTAGACACCAATAAGATCGGTGTCGAACGACAGCAGGTCACCATCACTCAGGATACGAGGCCCGGATTCCTGAAACCACGGGTTGGTGCGCGGGCCTGAACTGAGGATCCTGGTTTCAATCCACTCGCCTCCCCGCCGAATGTTGCCAGCGTGCAACACGGCCCACACATCGTTCTCCGACATGCCGGCGCACAGGGCGTGCTGCATCTCGGCAACGGCCGCCTCGCAAGCAGCCACCGCGCAGCGCATGGCCTTGACCTCATCGGGGCATTTGATCGCCCGGGCGAACTCGGTGACCTCCTGGCCACTGTGCAGCTCGATACCCAATGCATCAAGCGCCCGAATACCCGCAAGCTCTAGCCGGTCCACCGCAAGACGGCGGTTGGCGCCAGCATGTGTGCGCAGGATCCCATCGACCTGGCCCGCGAACCGGCGCGCGTGCTCTTCAGTTCTATCGCCTGTTTCGAAATAGAAAAACGACGCGCCGCTGCGCAATTCGCTCACCAGAGGCAAGTGCGCGCTGAGGTGGTCACAGCCATGGAAGTCCCACAACACTACATGGCCACTGGCTGCAACAAAACACGCCCGTGCCGGGTTGTGGGTCGTCCAGAGCTGCATGTTGGTGGTGTCGGTGGCGTATCGAATGTTCAGCGGGTCGAACAGCAGGATGCCGGCCAAATCGCGGGCGATCAATTGCTGCCGGATTCGACCTAAACGGTATTCACGCAGGGTCGCGAGGTGGGGCACTTGTAATCCCAATTGTGCCCATTCTGAAAAGGCCAACTGCGTCGGACCGATCTCGGCCCGGTCATTGTCATCGAGCGAGCCGTCAGGTTTAAGCGCGGTTGTTCGCCGCCTGGCGGGGTCAATGCGTCGACTGTCAGGTGGGATGGAATACGTTGAGGGCATCACGGTCTCCAAGCACATTATTAATATGATTGCTTAACGACTACGACTGGGTTGATTCAAGCAGGCACAGGCTTACAGGCAATCTATTTCGATGGCTGAACCCGCGACAAGCAACATTTAGGCGCGCGTTTGGATAACCGGGCGTTATCCAAACTGTCGGGTGCTCTACGCCCCGACAGGCCAGCGAAAAATGCTACGCTTGGCGCGGTATCGGGAAGGAATAACATGAAAAATCAAGGCCCTGTCACCCCGCATAAAGGCTACCGGCGCATCATTCCCTCCATGACCGCCTTGCTGCAATTCGAGTCCGTTGCCCGGCTGAACAGTTTTACATTGGCGGGCGAAGAGCTGGGCGTCTCCCAGGCCGCCGTGAGTAAACAGATCAGGGTGCTGGAAGACAATATTGGCGTTCAACTCTTCCAGCGTAACCATCGGCACATTCAGCTCACGCCAGCCGGTGAAACATTATTCGCCATCATTTCAGAGTCGCTGCAAAAGCTGGCCAGCGGGTTTGACCAGATCCGCGAAGGCAGTGAACGGGAAGAACTTATTCTTGCCTCCACGGCAACCTTCTCCCAGTTTCGGATCATGCCGCGTCTGCAGCGATTGGCCGACGTTTTACCCAGCGTAAAACTTCGGCTCGCGACCCAGATGTTCACGGGGGATTTAAAGTTACCTAACTACGACCTGGATATCCGCTTTGGCCATGGGCATTGGCCGGACGCGCAATCGATACTGCTCTTTGAAGAAGAGGTGTTTCCGGTGTGCTCGCCCGCCTGGCTTGAACGTAATCCTGCCCCCACCACCCTGGCTGAATTGGCACAGTCGGGATTACTGGAGTCCGACGCTACCTCCGAAGGCTGGATGACCTGGTCGGGTTGGTTCACGGAGATGGGCGCTGCAACCCGCCAACTGAACCTGAATTTGCGCTGCACACTGTATACCGATGTCGTGAACGCAGCCGTCAACGGTTATGGCGTTGCATTGGGCTGGGGCCGCATGGTGGACCATTTCATCGACAATGGTCAGCTCATCAAGCTTGAGCCGTTCGTGGTCAGGCCACCTCAGTCGTACTACCTGGTCATTCCCAAAGGCCGTGAACTGACGCCCACCGTCATGACCATCGTGCAATGGCTGCAGCGAAAAGCCGTGGCATGAAGAAACGGCGCCTTTGAGGCGCCGTTCAATCAAACTACTGACTTCAATGATGGCCGCCCCGAGAGGCGATCCAGCATCGTGTCGCAGTACCAGTCATCAAACTGGCACACGCCATTCTCGGCATTCTCAGAGAACGGGCCGGGCTCATAGGCCGGGGACGAAACCCCCGCATGCGTGCCTTCCACCAGGCGGCGATCCTGGTCATTGGTCGCGAGCCATACTTTGGTCAGCCTTTCCAGGTCGTAGTCCACCCCCTCGACAGCCGACTCAGGCACCAGCCATTTGGTGGTCACAAGGGTTTCACCCGGGCCAACCGGCAACACCCGGAAGCTGAGCGCATGGTCGCCCAAGAAGTGGTTCCAGGTCGACGGGTAGTTGAAATACAACAGCGCGCCGATGTCAGCTTCGCCACTCTTGTCCAGCCGCCCGGCAACGGCAGGTTTGCCGTCCATGGTGTAGCTCACGGCGCCGGCAGAAAGCGGAATGCGCGTCATGCGAAAGCGCCCCAGCGGGTCCATGTTAAGGCGGCTCGGCATGCCTGCTGCCTCGCAGCGATCCCAGTGCGCGACCAGTTCGGGGTCGTCATCACCGCCTACGCCGGCCACCGAGAGGTTCTCGACGAACGAGTTGAGCAGCTCCGGATGTGTACCGTCGCAGTGGTAGCATTCGCGGTTGTTCTCGAACACAAGCTTCCAGTTGCCTTTTTCGATCAAGTTCGACTCAAAGGCAACTTTGCAGTTTTCCAGAAAGTGCGGCGCGATGAAGGGGCTGACGGCGGCACGAAAGCCCGCAAAATCCGGGGCTTTTTCTGCCACGCACACATAAATGTACGTGTGCACGATCTCGACATGCACCGGCTTCAAGCCATAGTTCGAACGATCAAAATCAGCCCCCATGTTACCGGCATAGATCAGATTGCCATCCAGTTCGAACGTCCACTTGTGATAAGGGCACACCAGCTTGGCAACTTTGCCACTGGCATGCTCACAGACTTTTGCACCCCGGTGGCGGCAGGCATTATGAAACGCCCTGACTTCGCCATCCTTGCCGCGCACAACAGCCACCGGGTAGTCACCAATCTGCAGGGTGAAATACTGGCCGGCTTTCGGGATTTCGAAAGTGTGTCCTGCAAATACCCAATCCTTGTGCCAGATATGCTCAAGGTCCTGGCGGTATACATCCGGGTCAAGGTAAAGCTGCCGGGGCAATACATGGCGAGGCTTGCGCTGCTGGATCAGGCGAATGACGGATTCATTACTGTTCATTATTATCCTCCTTGCACCCAGGCGCGTTGCCACCCTGTGCAATTGACTGAAAACTTTTTATTGTAAATAACCACAAGGGCAGTTATGCGTTGCGCCCGGGAATTTTCCACCACGAGAATTTGGACATGATCCAGTCCCTCAGCCGCTCACAGGCATCGTCGTCACTGTTGTTTTCTTTATACGCCAGGTAGTGCAGGCTGTTATTCAGTGTCACGTGCTCCTGGGTCGGCCTGACCAGTTGCCCGCTCTCCACAAAGTGGCCGACCAACTGGTTCCACCCCAGTGCCACACCTTGACCTGCACGCACCATATTGATGATCAAGCTGTAATCGTTGGCGTGAAACAACGGTGGGCTGGCTGGGGCCCGCTCATCGATATTGATATTCAGGAAAGCGAGCCATACTCGCCAGTCGACATGTTCAGCCACGCCAGAGCGACCGTATGGGCTCAGGTCCAACAGTTCGGAATCCCTCAACCCCTCCAGTGTCGCGACGCCAGGGTGCTGCTTTAAATAGGCCGGGGAGCACACGGGGTAGATGATGTCGTGACACAACGGATAGGGTGTGTACCCCTCGCCCACATTGACGCATTTCGAAATGACAACATCTGGCTCGACACCCGGCTCTCTGGCCTGAAAGTTTTGCGTGGTAATCAGGTTCAACTGAATATCAGGGTGCTTGTTGCGAAAATCCTGTATGTAATGCGCCAGCCACAACGAGGAAAAAGCGGGCGAGCATGAAACCGTCAATACACGCTTGTCATGGTCGCCGGGGATATTGCGTATCCGCTCTGCCGCCTGCGCGATATTGACAAATGAAATCTGTGAAGCGTCGAAGAAAACAGCACCTGCCGCGGTCAACTCTACCGCCCTGCCCACACGCACAAACAACGGCGCATTCAGGTAAAGTTCCAACTCCCGGATCTGCCGACTGATTGCCGCCTGGGTTACACACAGGGCTTCTGCCGCACGGGTGAAACTTTCATACTTTGCGGCAGCCACAAACGCTTTAACCGCTCTAAGGGACGGCATCTTGAGCAGCAAGGTGTCTGGGTCAACGTGCCGTTGTGACATACTGTGCTCCGCTCCCATCTCATGCACTACGCCGCTTTCATAGTACGCACTTCAACGAAAATTACAGCGCAAAAAATTACCGTTTGCATAACCCAAAGTTATGCAGGGGCAACGCACACTTCTTGCTGGACAACCACTCGAACTCCGCCCTATTTTAGTGGCCGCCACGCGCCCTACCGATAACTCGACGTTATCCAAAAAAGGTCGGAAATATTGCTGGACCCTGAATATGCCCAGAGCCTAGGCTGGCGGACAACAACTTCACGATTCAAATGCGTTATCCATAACGCGCCACCATCAACGAGAGCATCAAGCGTTGAGCTTGGGGTGCCACAATGAAAACAATTACAAGAACCTTCAGCCGAACGTTCGCCGACCGTAACCTGGGTTTCATCGCTCAGGGCCACACCCCGTGCACGGTTTCCAGAGTCGGTTTCCTGCTGCTGGACAACTTTTCATTGCCCTGTTTCACCCAGGCACTGGATGTGCTGGTCACGGCCAACCTCATTTCGCCTGGCCGTGTGCGGGTGCATACATTCAGCCATCACCACGCCGAGGTTATCAGCGACCTGGGTATCCCGATCAGGCCAGACACGCCATTAACCGATATACGCCTGTCCGATCTCGACCTGCTGGTGATCTGCGGTGGGTTGCGCGCCGCCCGAACCGTGCCGAACTGGCTGTTGGCCTTGCTCAACAAAGTCGCCAGGCTGCCCATTGCGCTTGGAGGCCTGTGGAATGGCGCTTGGTATCTGGGCGCTGCCGGCTTGCTGGATGGCTACCGGTGTGCCATCCACGCCGAGCAGCGTACCGCGTTGGCAGAGCGCACGCCCCGTGCGAACGTCTCCCACGAACCTTTGGCATACGACAGAAACCGCATGACCTCGGCTACACCAAACGGCGCTTTTGACATGATGATCCGGTGGTTGGGCCAGGGTACAACCCCAGTGCTGGCAGACGCGGTGCTGGATACCCTCGATTACGATCGAAGCAAACACCGCGCCTTTCAGAAACCGCAACAACCCAAGCTCGGCAAGGCACTGCGCGACATCATCGCGTTAATGGAGGCCAACCTTGAAGAACCGCTTGGCCCGGAACACCTGGCGCGGGTCGTTGGCCTGTCGATCAGGCAGGTCCAGCGGCTCTTCCGGGATCAGCTCAATACCACACCGCAAAAATACTACTTCCAGCTGAGGATTACGGAGGCCCGCCGTTTGATCCAGAACTCCAGCGCGTCGATCTTCGATGTATCGCTTGCCTGTGGTTTCGTCTCCTGCACGCACTTCAGCAGGTCATACAGTGCTTTTTTTGGGCACCCACCTTCAAAAGAAATCCGGTATGACGTTTGAACAGCGGTTGCCGGTGCTTGAAGCAAACCGATCGAATTTTACAAACCCCTAACAATAAAACGACCGCTCACAGCCAGTTTGAGCCGGTTTTCGAGCCGACGCGTCTGCGTATTGGCATCGCGCTGCCATCTTTTATAAACCTGATCAGGAGACAACAATGACAAGTCCTAAAATCTCGGTTGAAGATGTCCCCCTCAACCCATTCCATAAACTGCTCACGTTTCGCTCCGGTGGCGGGTCTTTTGTGGACGGTTATGTCCTGAGCATCATTGGCGTGGCCTTGGCCCACATCACCGCCTCGCTTTCCCTGAGCAGTTTCTGGGAAGGCCTGATCGCAGCATCCGCATTGATCGGCATTTTTTTCGGTGGTTTTCTCGGCGGCTGGCTCACTGATCGCCTGGGCCGCAAACGCCTGTTTTTCGTAGGCCCCACCCTTTTTATTCTCGCCTCTATCGCTCAGTTCTGGGCCGACTCCGCTGAAGCGATTTTTATTCTGCGGCTGATCATCGGCATTGCGGTCGGCATCGAGTACCCCGTCGCCACGTCACTGCTCGTGGAGTTCATGCCGAAGCGATACCGCGGCCCTCGCCTGGCGATGCTGACGATTCTCTGGTTTGCTGGCGCTGCAGCGGCGTACATCGTCGGCGAACTGATACTGCGCACAGGCGGTGAAGATGCCTGGCGTTGGGTACTGGCCAGTTCGGCCACCATTGGCCTGGCGCTGTTGGTGGTGCGCATCGGCACGCCCGAGTCGCCACGCTGGCTTTTGAGCAAGGGCCGCGATGCCGAGGCGCAGCAGGTCATCAAACAGGTTTATGGCGACGATTTCTCCCTTGAAAACCTGCCGGAAGAAAGCCCGAACTACAAGATCAACGTCTGGAGCCTCGTGTATTCGGGCTATGCCAAGCGCATGCTGTTCATCATCGTCTTCTGGACCTGCTGCATCATTCCGCTGTTCGCGGTGTATGCCTTTGCCCCCAAGGTGCTCGCGGCGATGAACGTAAAAGGCGACAGCGCTTCCATCGGGTCGGTACTGATTACGTTGTTCTTCGTGGTCGGCTGCATTGGCGCCACACGCCTCATCAACACGCTTGGCCGGCGTAACCTCTTGCTGTACAGCTTCGGCGTGTCGGGTATCGCGCTGCTTTGCCTGGGCGCATTCAACAACAGCGCGGGCCTGGGAATCCTGGCGTTTTTCGCACTCTATGCGCTATTCATAGGCGGGGCACAAGTGTTGACCCTGGTGTACCCAAACGAAATCTTCCCGACAGAGATCCGCGCTTTTGCGGTGGGTGTCGGGACGTCGATTTCGCGAATCGGTGCAGCGGTAGGCACCTATCTCGTGCCCATCTCGCTCGACACCCTCGGCATTGCCCAAACGATGTACATCGCTGCCGGCATCACCTTCTTCGGTTTGCTGCTGTCTTGGCTGCTTGCCCCTGAGACGCGTGCGATGAGCCTGCAGCAGGCTGCCGCTCTCGGTTGATGGCAGGAGTTCAAGATCGCGCAGGTACACCGTGTTCTGTTGTGTAAGCGAGCGGCCAAGGCTGTAATAATGGTGGGCAATCACAAAGGCCCAGTCATGCTGACCATCTCCAACACCGTGCATCTGCCAGACGCCGACATCGAACTGACATACATCCGTGCCCAAGGCGCAGGTGGGCAGAATGTCAACAAGGTGTCCAGCGCCGTGCACCTGCGCTTCAACATCCCCGCCTCGTCGCTGCCGGAGTTTTACAAGGCGCGGTTGCTGACGCTGCGTGACAGTCGCATCACCAGCGACGGCGTGTTGATCATCAAAGCTCAACAGTACCGCACCCAGGAACAGAACCGCGCTGACGCACTGGCGCGTCTTGCCGAATTGATCAGCACTGCCGGCAAAACCGAGAAGAAACGCCGCCCCACCAAGCCGACCCTCGGTTCGAAGACCCGCCGCCTCGAAGGAAAAGCCAGGCGCAGCACTGTCAAGGCGGGTCGCGGCAAGGTGGAGTTCTAGTCGTGCTTCACGGTTTAGCAGGGTAATGTGGGAGCAACAGTCTTGTGCTGCTAGTGTCGGCCTCTTCGCGGATAAATCCGCTCCTACAGGTTCTGTACTTACCTCAAGGCATGCGCAATCCCTGTAGGAGCGGCTTTAGCCGCGAACACCGGCGAAGCCGGTGCCAGGTGCCGCGTCGCCTGCTTCGCGGCTAAAGCCGCTCCCACAGGAGGCGCGATACATCCGCAGCTACTGCATTAGCGCCCGAGCATCACGGTTTTCAGCCGTGTCTGTGCCTGTTGCACGGTTTTGGCCTGGGTGTTCAGATCCGCCAGCATCGCGTTGAGCTCAGCCTGAACCTTGGGGTCCGACACCTTCACGATTGGCCCGTTGATTTCGATCTTGGCCTTGTTGGCGTCCACGTAGTCGGCGATTTTCAGGCTGCTGTCGAGGGTGCCGTTAATTTGCGGCAGCACCTCCAGGAAGGTATCGGCCGGTACGCTGACAGTGCGCTCGAAGGCCTTGTCGTAGACAACCTTGAGGTCTTCTGGCTGCTTGAGCTGGGCGTGCGCGGTATCGGCCTTGGCCTTCTGCTCCTGCAGCTGGCTGCCCATGTCATTCAGGCCCGTCTGCACCGCCTTGATGTCGTCACGGCGGGCGGTGACATCGTTAAGCGAGCGTACCGCGCCTTTTTGCAGCAGGTTGCCCAAGGGCTTCACGGCAGCATCCATGGCGCCGTTGAAGTTGGTGATGACCGCATAGTGATCGCTGTAGGGGCCGAAGGCCTGCGTTTCGTCCGTGGTCAGCTTGGGCACGTGCACGCCTGGCTTGTCGACGATACGGGTTTGCAGGAATTCGCTGAAGGCAGCGCGTTGCTTGGGTTCATTGTCGCCGCAGGCAGCAAGGACGAGAGGTAAAGCAAGGGCAAGCAGCCACTGGGGGCGGAACGTGACGTTCATGTCGGTGAATCTCCTGAGGGTAAAGTGCGCGCCATCCGGCATCAAGCGCGGCGTGGCGGGGCAAGGATAGTGCTTTACGCCACAGGATCCAACCACCCTCCCCATCTGCCTAGCGTCGAGGCACGGACGCTTCGGCAAACTTCTGCCCCAGAAACCCATAGCACAGGTAACCGATCGCCAGCACCAAGGTGCCGCCCATCACCGCCTCCAGCCCGCAGGCATGCAGCGCATACAACGAATACCCCACGGCAACCAGCAGCACCACCATGTTGCGGGTATACACGCCCGGGGTGACGCCTGCCTTGTGCATGATCACCAGCAAGCCGGTCAAGGCTGTGATGTAGGGAATCAGGTTGGTCACCGCTGCCAGGCTGACCAGCCTGGCGAACTGGGCAGCGGCGTCCGGCGAGATGGTCGACAGGGCCATCACGGTTTGCAGCATGGCGCAGACAGTCATGCCGATCGCGGGGGCATTCATGGCATTGACCTTGCCGAACAGTTTCAGGAAAAGGTCCTGGTCCGCTGTCATCTTGGCGGTTTGCGCCAAGGTGAATTGCCAGCCCAGCAGCGAGCCGATGCAGGCCACCACCGCCAGTGCCATGACGAAGTTGCCTACAGCCGGGCTGAAGATCGTGGCATAGACCAGCGCGAACGGCGCCGAGGACTTGGCCAGGTCGGCATTGGGGATGATGCCCTGGATGACCGTGGTGGACAGCACGTACACAACGGCAGCCCCCAGCGTGCCGAACAGGCAGGCCAGTGGCACGTTGCGCCTGGGGTTCTCCACGGCGTCGGTGGCCTGGGCCGCGGATTCCATGCCGAGGAACGCCCACAGGGTCAGCGGGATGGCCTTGCTGATAGCCTCGGAAATCGGCAGCTGGTTGGGGTTCCAGGCGGCCCTGAGGATGTCCGGGTCGAACCAGTACCAGCCGAAGATACTTAGCCCCGCGACCGGAATGATCACGCCCCACACCGTGAACGCGCCAATCTTGCCGGTGACCTTCGGCCCACCGAAATTGGCCAGCGTGGTCAGCCAGATCAAGCTGATCGTGCCGACACACAGGGGAATCGCGCCGGTCCCCAGCCAGGGCACGAACGCAGTCATGTAGCCCACCGCGGAAATGGCAACCGCCACGTTGGCGATGGCCAGGGACAGGAAGTACAGATAGGAACACAGGAAGAAGCCCGACTTCGCATGGGCTTCCTCGGTGTAGGCCGACAAGCCGCCAGAGCGTGTACAAAACACCCCGCATTGCGCCAGGCAGTAAGCAATGGCCATGGAGCCTATGGCGGTGAACACCCAGGACAGCAGCGAAACGGCCCCCAGCTGCGCCATGCTGGTGGGCAACAGGATGATCCCGCTGCCCATCATGTTCACCGTCACCAGCGTAGTGAGCCCCGTCAGGCTCATCTTCCTGCTTGCCTCAGCCATCGCGAAATCCTTGCATAAAAGGGGCTGCTGGCTGGTTACTGCACTAGGTTCTGTACGAAAAGCCCTGATACTTGTTCATGCTGCGTTGAAAACAGCCTCGGAATGCTCATGTACTCCAGTACACTGCGCTTCCTCGGCTGTTTTCGCCTTGCCTGACCTGCGTCTCAAGACTTTTCGTACAGAACCTACACCCATGAGCATCACCCATCCACCGCATGACGCCACCCACCCTCCAGTGGCAACTCATACGACTTTTTCACCGTACGCACCACCAGCGTAGATGAATACGTGCGAATCGGAATATCCCGGTACGTGTCCAGAAACCGGTAGATATAGTCGGTGTACTCGGTCGCATCACGAAACTTGGCAACCATCACGAAATCGAACTCGCCCGTCATCAGGTAGCAGTCCTGAATCTCCGGGTGGCTGGCCAGAATGTGCTGCATCTTGCGGTCGATGTCGTAGCTGTCGCGGTCCAGCTTGACCAGAAAAAAGGCCGTCACCTGTATGCCGAGCTTGCGCTCGTCCAGTATCGCGACCTTGGCCTTGATGATGCCTGCGCTTTCCAGCCGCCTGATGCGCCGGTAGCAACTGGTGGATGACAGCCCGACGCTGTCGCTGAGCAACTCCAGATTCTGGCTGCAATCCTTCTGCAGCTTGCCCAGAATTTTCAGATCCATGGCGTCTGTCATTTTTTCCGTGTCTTCCCTGAAAAACTGCAATGAATGCGGCGCAAGGATGCGCCAATTTGCACGATTCCTGCGCGCTGGCTCTTTACCATCAACTGAGCTTAGCAGCCCACCTGCAGGGCGCATGAGAGGGATCTTATGATTGTTGCCAAACCGACATGGACCGCGGATATACACGGCCTTTTCACCGCTCCCTACTGGATTCCTGCCGAGCAGCGTGCAGCTGTGGCGGCCACCTGGGCCGGGTGCATGAACGGCTATTTCGTGTACCTGGACAACCCGGAATCGGTCAAGACCTGGTCAGAAACCATCTACCAGCACCTGGCCTCGCGCAACATGCCGCTGACCCTTGACCAGCAGCAGTTCTGGCCAATCGATGCGCTGGAAACCTTCAGGTTATGGGTCAACCAGGGCTGGCGCCTCGACGCCAGTGCGCCATTCGATATCGCCGAACGCATTCCCCCACCAGACCTGCCGCAAACGGTGAAGCGCGTGAGGCAGGACATCCGCGCCCTGCCCCTTGATCAACTGAACCTGTACCGCGCCAAGCTGGACGACGTGATGCGGGTGGGCGACCCGGACAGCGGTTCACCCTGGCAACGGTACGCCTACATCCACACCAACTGGTGCCTGCATTATCAAGAGGCTTTTGCCCTCTGGCACCGCGCGTACCTGTTGTATCTGGAAGGCCTGATCGGCTGCGCCATCCCTTACTGGGACTGGATGGCCGAAGATGCCAGTGTCGACGGCAGCCCTCAGGCAGGCTTGCCCCAGGCGTTTCTCGATGAAACCTATGTGCACCCGCACACCGGCGAAACCCGGCCCAACCCTTTGCGCTATGCGGCCGCCAAGGACGGTTGCTCCAAAGTGTGCGCCAATGGCGCTACCAAGGGGGTCGACTGCCGGTATGTGCAACGTGACCCCTTGTTTTACACCCGTGGTGACGATTCACGCCTGGCACGCTCGCGGTTGTACGCCATGAGCCGGATCTTCCAGCAACAGGTAGTCGATGCCCTGAAGTTCACCACCTTCAGCCAGCCACAAGGTGTGCCGGGTTACCCATGGGCCAACATTCCGGTATTCGACCCGCCCCAGAAGGACAACCTGTACCCCAATCGAGCCCTCAACTTCGACGGCCTGTACGAACAACCCCACGACAACTATCACGGCTGGATCGGCGGCGACATGGCCGACAATGCCTATACCGCCTTCGACCCGGTGTTCTGCTCGTATCACGCCAACATCGACCGCATGCTGGAGGTCTGGATCAGGGCCAACCCGGGGGCGCAGTACACCACCCAGTGCCTGCTGCAACCTTTCGCCGGCCATGACGCCACGCAGGTCACCTTCACCAGTGCCGACGCCTGGCGCTATACCACCCTCGGTGACATGGCCCAGGACAGCCGCCATATCGGCTACGACTACGGTACACCGGTGGCCCCCCAGTTCGGCGCGCCGAAGGCGGCAACAAGCGCCTGCTGCAAGCACAACGTAAACACCACGCCTGCGGCGGGCAATGCGGCCGGGCCCGGGCCGTGGGTGGTATTCGACCATGTGCGCTGCACCCATGACACCTACCTGATCGATGCCTTCCTCGACCAGCCTGAGGCTACCGCGGCCCACGCAAGCGCTGACAACCCCCATTACGTGGGGCGCTTCAGCCGTATCGGCATGGGGTTGGTCGATGACAAGGGCCGCTGCATCACCCATGGCGTGTCCCGCGCACTGAACGCGGCCCGCAACGCCGCTGCGCTGGGCCTTGGCCCCCACGATGCGGTGCAACTGTCGTTGGTGGTGACCCACCTTGACAGCGGCCGGGTGCTGACGCCGGACGACTGCACCGCCCTGCCCGGATTCACCGCCGTACTGGTGTGGGACGACCCACGCCAAACCCTCGCCGGTCCGCCTCCGGTCGCCGGCTGCTGCTCCACTTCCACTTCACACACACCTGGAGAACCGAAATGAGCACGCCCTTCAAGCAATTCACCTCTCCCGCCGGCCAAGCCCCCAAGGACTACAACAAGTTGGGGCTGGAAGACCAGCTGCAGCAGTTTGAAACCGACTGGAACAACGACCTCACCGGCTGGACCGAATCGTCCATCATCGGCAACCCGTGGTCCGGCCTGAACGACGCCCCCCGATCGGGTTACTACAACCCGCTGGTGGAAGGCTTTGGCGACAAGACATTGCCCGCCATCACTTGGCAGCCCTTCCCCAACCGGCTCTGGACCTTCTTCTACAACCAGGGCAAGGCGGTCATTCCTCAACTGGGTGGCGGTGCAATGACCCTGGAGCAGGTGATGGAGCTCACCGACAACGGCCAGATCACCATCAACGGCACCCTGTACACGCTGTACGACCCTGACAACAAGGGCACCTTGCTGCAATTGCCGGCCAAACGCTGCCCGAGCATCGACTGGAGCGGCAAGTTCACGGCATTCTCGCCCTCGGGCCCACGGGGCTGGCTCGACGAGTATTGCGAGTGGTCGATCGTGCGCGATGCCAACGGCAACATGCGCAAAATCACCTTCACGTGTGAAAACCCGGCGTATTTCCTGGCCATGTGGCGCATCGACCCGCAGGCAGTGCTGGGCCTGTACCGCGACTACATCGACCCGAGCGTGCAGCTTGAAGACCTTTACCTGCGCTACACCGTCGACTGCCCCACCGGCAAGGCCGGCGACCCGGTCATCGACCCCACCACTGGCCAGCCGGCCTACGACACGGTGAACAAGTGGAACGCCGGCACCGCGTGTGTACCCGGCCAATACGGCGGCGCCATGCACCTCACGTCCGGCCCCAACACCCTAAGCGCCGAGGTTTACCTGGCCGCGGCCGGCACCATCCTGCGGCCGTTGAGCAGCAGCCAGAACGCCCAGTCGCTCATCTGCTGCGCCCAGTATGGGCAAAACTACCGAAACTCCGACCCCCACATCGGTTACATGGCCAACGCAACGGCGGTGAACAATCGCCTGTCGCTGACCAACCCCATTGGCCTGTACCTGCAACAACCCACCGACTTCAGTACCTGGAAAGGCCCGCAAGGCCAGGACGTAAGCCAGTACTGGCGCATCACCCGCGGCTCGGCCAAGACAGCCGCCAATGGCTCCGACCAGATCCTGCAGGCGGTATTCGAAGTGCCGGAAAGCGCCGGTTTCTCGATCAATGACATCACCATCAACAAACAACCGATCAACTATGTGTGGGTCATTGCCCAACAACTGCTGGTGGGCCTGAGCGTCACCGTCAAACCGATCACCACCACACCATCCTCCTTCCCGTGTGTGCAAAACCGTGTGAGCGGCCTGCAACCCTGGCCGGTGCAACTGCTGCCGGTGGACCTGTTCTACGGGCAATCCCCTACCGACTTGCCTGCCTGGCTTGCCCCGGGCAGCAGCAACACGTTCGTGTTGGTGGTACAAGGTGCCGATCCGAGCACCACGGCGCAAAATGCCAGGGTGCAGTTCTCCAACCCCGACGTGACCGCGCAGGTCACGCAATTTTTGCCCGACGCATCGGCCATTCCGGGCCAGACCAACTCGGGCGGCACCCAGGCCTACATCCTGACCATCAACGTAAGCCCCAACGCAACACCCGGTCTGGTAACGGTACGTGCCCTCAACCCGGGTGAAGACGCGAACGTGAGTGCGGCAGATCACCCTTGGGAATCTGGCCTGGCATTGGTGCCTGGCGCCTGAACAACCCCGCCTCGCCGCACCTTCGGGTGCGGCTCCCAACGTGCAAGGAGCGCAATCATGCTCAGGATACGCTTGAGTCTTCTGTCGCTGCTGGGCGGCATTCTGCTGTGCCTGTCCGTCCTGCAACCTGCCTCGGCGGCTCCCCTTACGGCGGCCGACACCTGTGTGCAGCAGCAGTTGGTGTTCAACCCGGCCAGCGGTGGGTTTTTGCCGGTCAACAACTTCAATGCCAACGATCAAGCCTTCATGAACTGCTTTGGCTGGCAGTTGTTCATTGCCTTGAACTGGCCGGTGAACCCCGGTTGGCCTGCTACCGCCAGTTTGGCGGGTGAGCCCGATATGAAAAGCACACTGGCCCAGTTCGGCGTGCCTTCCGAGCCGGGCAAGCCCATGAGCGTGGCCCCGGTATGGGCCAGCTACAAGGACGCCAACGACATCTTCCTGCCCGGCGCGCCCAAGCCAAGCGACTGGGGCGTGCAAACCCTGGTGCCAGATGGCTGCAGCACCCAAGGCAGCCTCACGGCACTCACGGTAGGCGCGCGCAAGTTCATGAACGCCACCTCCGAGGGCGCGATCAACGCCTTGCACGGCTTCCATCTGTCGACCGGCACGTTGGCGACCATTCCCGACTCGGTGATGGAAGCGTCCGGTGGCTGGCTCACGGACCAGTCGGGCAACCTGGTGTTTTTTGAGCGCAAGGTGGGCAAGGCCGAGTTCGACTACATCGTCAAGCATGCGCTCTATGACGCTGCCAACCAGCTGAAGGTGGCGCAGAATCAGGACGGCAACACACCGGAAGGGCTGTCGCTGCCCATCGGCAAAGCGATGCGCGCCCTGCCGCCCGACCCCGTGCCACAGGAGGACCTTGGCGCGATCGAACTCAAGGCCGCCTGGCGAGTACTGACTGGCAAGCCCGAACTATACGGGCGCTACCTGACCACCGTCGCCTGGCTCAAGCGCCCTGATACCCTTGAGTGCACCCAGGAAGTGGTGGGGCTGGTGGGCCTGCATATCATCAACAAGACCCAGGCTTCGCCCAACTTCATCTGGACCACCTTCGAGCAGGTGGACAACGTGCCTGAACCCGCGCAAACCCCAGCGCAACAAACCCCGCCGGAAGGTTTCGCCTTCAACAACCCCAACTGCGGCAGCGGCCCCGAGTGCAAGCCGAACGTGGCCCGCATCCAGTGCAACGGCAATGACTGCACCGAGCCTTTCCCCCGCGACCAACCGGTACAAACCACCCGCGAGCACCCCGTACCCGGCAACCTGCAAGCCCTCAACAGCGCGGTGCAAGCCAACTTCGCGCAGCACAGCCAAGGGCAATCGGTGTTCCAGTACTACAAGCTGATCAACGTGCTCTGGACCCAAACCCCCACGCCGCCCAGCCCGGAACCAGGTGCCAAGGCACAAGCGCCACTCTCGTACGGCCCGTTCATCAGCGAGGGCAGCGTGCCGGTGGCCAACACCACCATGGAAACTTACGTGCAAGCGGATAACTGTAACCAGTGCCATCAATACGCGACGATTGCCGGCAGCGACACGCTGGCCTCTGATTTTTCCTTCCTGTTCAACACTGCCAGCTCCGCCAGCCACAAAAGCCTGATCAAACGCGTCGAAGCCTTCGAAACGCTCAAGGACCGCCCCTGACCCCGCAACCGGGGCGAAAACTGCTCGCCCCGGTTGCGACTTTTCCGAACCCATAAACCACTGTTGATATATCCAGTAATGGCCGCTATCCTGCCAGGAGTACAAATGTTCTCCTTCCGGATTTCCCTCATGAATGACGACTCTGACTTCAGCCTGGATGTACCAAGCCCGTTGGCAATGGCCCGGGAAGAATGCGCCCTGCTCCACAGTGAACTGAGGGATGTCTGGGCCGAGCTGCGCCGTTCGCGCAGGAACACGGCCAAGCTTGTGCAGATGAATGCCTTGCTGATGGCTGATCTGGAAAAGCTGAGGCTGGAGAACAAAAAGGTGATGTGGGCATTGGCGGAGCGCCCGCACCTCAAGTGATGCTCGCGCGGTCAACGTAAACGGATTTATCCGACAGCCATGCCCCGGTAAACCCGGCACCCTTGTTCAACGGTAGGTATTTCCCTGGTAGCTGACCCACCCGCATACCGTTAAACACTCAGGAGCTGAGCAGCATGAAGATCGATATCCAGTACCCCTGCAACGGCTCGGACTGCAAAGTGATCATTAATGGTATTGCAGTTTCGTTTACCAATGCTGAGCAAGCGCAGGCCTACGTAGCCCAATTGAAAGCACGGCTGGAGGCTGCCCCCCGGCCTTTACCCGATGTACCGAAGCGTCATGCTGAGCCAGCGGATTTGATCTGAAGATTCATTTAAGCTAAATTTGAATCTACAGATCACAATCATGGAGATACCCATGAGCCAAATGCCCAGCCAGCAAGCCCCTGCCAGCAAGGATGCGGGTGCCGTTGCGCTTCGCACTGCAGTGAACATCATGGAAAAATGGAACTCCACCTCCAGGCAGATTGAAAATGTGCTGCGTATTTCCCGCAGCACCTATGCCCGCGCCAAGGATCAACAGCGCTCGGTTAGCCTGGACAGCGACCAGATTGCCCGCATCAGCCTTGTGCTGAACATTCACGCCAGCCTGCGCACGATTTTCGACAACCCGGAGAACGTCTACGGCTTCCCGTCCATGGCCAATGACAATGCCTTTTTCGACGGCCGCTCACCGCTGGACATCATGGGGGAAGGCTCCTTCATCCAGCTTTACGAAACATTCCGGCGCATCGATGCGCTGCGTGGTGCCCAATGGTAAATGCTGCAAGCTTGCACGCAGTACGCGGCGGTGGCCTCATCCAGTCGTACCGGTTGGTGAATTCGAAGTTCCCCCCCATCGCGCTGTTCGATGACGTCGCGAGCGCGGATGAGTTCGACATCCTGTATGCGGTTCAGGCACTCACCAACCCCCGGCTGCAGAACGAAGTCGGCAGCCTTAACCTGATTCCACGCAGCGAAATTCCATTCGGGATCAAGGGTTGTTCTTACGCGACAGCACCCTTTACCCATGTGAACCCTGACGGTTCGCGCTTCGCGGACGGCTCGTTCGGCATGCTGTACCTGGCCGACACCATGGAAACCGCCATTGCCGAAGTGCGCCACCATCAACAAGCGTACTGGAGCAAGGTCCATGGCCTGAATTACGAGCGCTTCGTGTTCAGGGGGCTGGTTTGCCAATTTGATGAAGCCGGCGTGCTCGACGCGACCAGCCTGCCTTTGACGCACCCGATCTACGCACCGGATGACTACACGTTTGCACGCGCGTTGGGCCGGGACGTGAAAGCTGCCAAGGCGCCGGGGCTGCGCTATCACTCGGTTCGCGCGATGGGCAACACCTGCTGGGCGCTGACGACTCCACGCCAGGTGGCCTCGATCATCCAGTCATCTCATTATGAAATGGTATGGAGCGGGCGGATTACCAGCGTGAACAAACTGGTGGCAGGCGCTTAGTGCAGGGTTATAGCCCTGCCGCTTCCCTGCACAAATTGAAATGGCCAATCAATCGCATAAGCGATATCAATTTAGATGATCAGGATTAACTTCCTAGAATTCTGGCCAGCGCACCAAAAGCGCATGCTAGAGCCATCAGGAGTACTCTATGATCCCTTCCCTGCCCCATTTCCAACCCGGCCGCTTGCTGGTCACGGCCGCCTTGGCCACGACACTGCTGGCGCAGTCGGTTCAAGCGGCCACACTGACACGTGACAACGGCGCCCCCGTCGGCGACAACCAGAACTCACAAACCGCTGGCGAAAACGGTTCCGTTTTGTTGCAAGACGTACAGCTGCTGCAAAAGCTTCAGCGCTTTGACCGCGAACGCATCCCGGAGCGTGTGGTGCATGCCCGGGGCACCGGTGCTCACGGCGAATTCGTCGCCAGCGCCGACATCAGCGAACTGAGCATGGCCAAGGTGTTCCGCCCAGGGGAGAAGACCCCGGTCATGGTGCGTTTCTCGTCGGTCGTTCACGGCACTCACTCGCCGGAAACACTGCGCGACCCCCGCGGTTTTGCCACCAAATTCTATACCGCTGATGGCAACTGGGACCTGGTAGGCAACAACTTCCCGACGTTCTTCATCCGCGATGCCATCAAGTTCCCGGACATGGTGCATGCCTTCAAGCCGGACCCGCGCACCAACCTCGATGACGATTCGCGCCGCTTCGACTTCTTCTCCCATGTACCTGAAGCAACCCGTACGCTGACGTTGTTGTACTCCAACGAAGGTACCCCGGCCAGCTACCGTGAAATGGACGGCAACAGCGTTCACGCTTACAAGTTTGTAAATGCCAAAGGTGACGTGCACTACGTCAAGTTCCACTGGAAGAGCCTGCAAGGCCAAAAGAACCTTGACCCGCAACAGGTCGCGCAAATCCAGGGCCGCGACTACAGCCACATGACCCACGACCTGGTCAGCGCGATCAACAAAGGCAACTTCCCGAAGTGGGACTTGTACATCCAGGTGCTCAAGCCTGAAGACATGGCCAAACTGGACTACGACCCGCTGGACGCCACCAAGATCTGGCCCAACATCCCAGAGCGCAAGATCGGCCAGATGGTACTTAACCGCAACGTCGACAACTTCTTCCAGGAAACCGAACAGGTCGCCATGGCGCCGTCGAACCTGGTACCGGGCATCGAACCGTCCGAAGACCGCCTGCTGCAAGGGCGCCTGTTCGCCTATGCCGACACGCAGATGCACCGTGTGGGTGCCAATGGCCTGAGCCTGCCGGTCAACCGCCCGCGTGTGGAGGTCAACACCATCAACCAGGATGGGCCGGCCAACCATGGCGCCAGCAACAGCGGCGTGAACTACCAGCCAAGCCGGCTGCAGCCGCGTGAGGAGCAGCCCGCTGCCCGTTACGTTCAGACCCCGCTCAACGGCACCACCCAGCAAGCCAAGATCCGCCGTGAGCAAAACTTCAAGCAGGCAGGCGAGCTGTACCGGTCCTACAGCAAAAAGGAACAGACCGACCTGATCAACAGCCTGGGTGAAGCGTTGGCCACCGCTGACGAACAAAGCCGTTACATCATGCTGTCGTTCTTCTACAAAGCGGATGCGGACTACGGCACCGGGCTGGCCAAAGTGGCCAAGGCCGACCTCAAGCGGGTCCAGCAACTGGCAGCCAGGCTGCAGGACTGATAGCCGTGCTGCAGGGCCTTGCTGCTGCAAGGCCCTGCATGCCTCAATCCACGTTCAGCGCTTCGGCAATCGCTGCCAGCTCATTACCCACGGTGGCCCTGAGCACCTCCATGAATCGCGTGATCTTGGCATCCACAAACTGCCGCGACGTGTACACCGCATACACATTGCGCGCCTGCGTGTAATAGCCCGGCAGCACGCGCACAAGGCTCCCCGCACGCAACCCGTCCATGGCGGCGAAGCCCGCCAGCAGCCCGATCCCCGCCCCGCTTTGCACCGCCACGGCCATGGCCTCCATGTCATTCACACTGAAGCTTGGCCCACTGGGGATGAACGTTGCATCGCCCTTGCGGCTCTTGAGTTCCCACGCGTCACGCGCGTAGTCCACGGTGTTGAGCAGCAGGCAGGCGTGATCTGCCAGGTCAGCGGGTGCCTGTGGCGCGCCATGTTTTGCCAGGTATTGCGGCGATGCCACCAGCACGCAGTGACTTACCCCGATCTTCTGGCTGACATAGCTTGAGTCCGGCAACACCCTGGCGATCTGGATCGAGACATCCAGTTGGTCTTCCAGCAGGTTCGGCATTCTTTGCGAAAGCATCAGGTCTACCGTGACCTCTGCATACGTGTCGCGATAGTGCAGGGCCGCCGCTGTCACCAAGTGCCGAGCCAGCCCCGGTACGCAGTGCACGCGCAGCGTGCCACGTGGCTCGAGCAATGCATTGCGGGCTTGGGCTTCGGCATTTTCCAGGTCGGCAAGGATGGCGGTGCAGCGTGCGTAATAACGCTGGCCGGCGTCGGTAACCGCCAGGCGCCGAGTGGAGCGTTGGAGCAGGCGGGTGTCGAGCATCTGCTCAAGTGCCGACACTGCCCGGGAGACATTCCCCACCGTGGAGTCCAGGTGGTTGGCCACGGCCGTGAAGCTGCCCATCTCAACCACCTTCACGAACACCGCCATGTTCGAAAACTTGTCCATCACACCCCTCCCCATCGGCTCAGCACATTCAACGGCCACTGTGTGCAAATCAACGCGCATTGGGAAGCGATTTTACCGTTGGCCACAACAATCATTCCCTTGTAACGGGCTAAATCCACGCAGGTGACCGCCATAGACTGGATTCACGGGCCGGCAACCGCCGCCCTTCAGGCTGACCCCAAACCGAGATCCCCATGAAGGCCACCGCCATGAACACGCCCTACGACCCGCTTTACCTCTTCATCGACGGCCAATGGCTCGACGCCAAAAGCCACCACACCGCGCCGGTCATCAACCCGGCAACCGAGGAAGTCATTGGTCAGATACCACTGGCCACCACGGCTGAACTGGACCGCGCGCTGTTGGCCGCGCAACGCGGCTTTGAGCAATGGCGCAGCACCGTGCCCGCAGAGCGCGCGCGGGTGCTCAAGCGTGCTGCCGACCTGCTGCTGGAGCGTGCGCCGCACATTGCCGCGCAGATGACCCTGGAAGAAGGCAAGCCAATTGGCGAAGCCATGGACGAAGTGACCCGAGCAGCCGAATACTTTGAATGGTTCGCCGAAAGTGCCCGTCGCATTGATGGCCGTGTGGTACCTGCCAACCGCCCCGGCGTGTTGCAAATGGTCAAGCGCCAGCCAATCGGGCCCGTGGCCGCCTTCACGCCCTGGAACTTCCCGGCCATCACCCCGGCGCGCAAGCTGTCTGCCGCCCTGGCGGCAGGTTGCAGCGTCATCCTCAAACCCGGGGAAGAAAGCCCCGCCACCGCGCTGGCACTGGCCCGCGCACTGGACGATGCCGGCTTGCCCAAAGGTGTGCTGCAGGTGGTGTTTGGCGTACCGGATGAGGTTTCCAGCCAACTGATTGCCTCGCCGATCATTCGCAAAGTCACGTTCACCGGCTCGGTGCCCATCGGCCGCCTGCTGTCGCGGCGGGCCGCCGAGGGTGTAAAGCCCATCACCCTCGAACTGGGCGGCCATGGCCCGGTACTGGTTTTCGACGACGCAGACATCGAGCACGCCGCCACACAGGGCGCCGCCAACCGCTTTCGGGGTACTGGCCAGGTGTGTATTTCGTCAACACGCTTCATCGTCCAGCGTGGGGCTTATGCGCAGTTTGCCGAACACTTCGTGGCCGCCACCTTGGCATTGCGGGTGGGCAACGGCATGCACCCGCACACCCAGGTAGGGCCACTGGCCAACAGGCGGCAGCTGAGCAAGATGGAAGAGCTGGTGGCAGATGCCGTTGCCAAAGGCGCGCACGTGCTGGCAGGGGGTGAAGCCTTGCCCGGCCCGGGGTTCTTTTTCGCACCCACGGTACTGGCCAACGTGCCCATGGACGCCCGCATCATGCATGAGGAGCCGTTCGGCCCCATCGCCATCCTGATGCCATTCAATGAGCTTGCAGATGGGCTGGCAGAGGCCAATCGCCTGCCCTATGGGCTTTCAGCCTATGCCTTCACCCGCAGCGCCCGCACGGCCATCGATGTGGCCGACGGCCTGGAGGCCGGCATGATCGGCATCAACCAGTACCGCATCGTCGCCACCGAGCTGCCCTTCGGCGGGATCAAGGAAAGCGGCCACGGCGCCGAGGGCGGCGTGGAAGGCATCGAGTACTACCTCACCCACAAATTCATCAGCCAGATCTGAGGCACCGCCATGCAAGCCATTACCTTTGAAACGTTCGGGGGCCCAGAAGTGCTCCAGCTGAGCGACGTACCGGCACCGGCCGTGCGCCCTACCGACCTGTTGGTGCAAGTGCATGCCGCCGGCGTCAATCGGGCGGACCTGACCCACCGAACAGGCGGCTACGGGCGCCCCAATTTTGGCGATTCGACGCTCATGGGCCTGGAGATGGCCGGCGAGGTCATCCAGATCGGCAGCCAGGTACAGGGTTACCAGATCGGTGATCGAGTCATGGGTGTTGTGGGCGGCGGCGCCTATGCTGAAATCGCCCGCATCGACTACCGCATGGCAATGCCGATCCCTGCCGGCCTGGACTACGTACATGCAGCGGCCATACCCGAGGTGTTCGTCACCGCACACGAAGCCATGATGCACCTGGCGCAGCTGAAGGCCGGTGAAACCGTGCTCATCCACGCCGCCGCGGGGGGCGTAGGCTCGGCCGCAGTGCAGTTGGCCCATGCCGCGGGCGCCAAGGTTTTTGCCACGACCGACGCGGGCAAACTCACCCGCGTCGAGCATTTGGGGGCCGCTGTAGCCATCGATTACAAGGCGCAGGACTTTACCGAGGTGGTCGCGCAGCACACCGATGGCCGCGGCGTCGATGTGATCATCGATTTCGTGGGCAAGCCATACTTCGCCCGTAACCTGCAGGCACTGGCCAACGGTGGCAGGCTGGTTCAGGTAGGCATCATGGGCGGTGGCGGGGATGTTGCGGTAAGGCTCGAAGACATCCTGTACCGCCACCTGAAAATCATCGGCACCGTGATGAAATCGCGTACCCAGCCAGAAAAGCACGCGATGGTCGGGCGCTTTCGGGCGCATTGGCTCAACCGCTTCGTCGGCGCTGGCGGCCTGGAGCCGGTAGTCGACAGCACGATCCCGTTCGAACGCGCCGCAGATGCCCATCGCCGGATGGAAGCCGCTCTGAACGTGGGCAAGATCATTTTGACATGGCATCACTCACCCGTCAGATTATGCTAAAAACGTATTTCCCCCGTTCGAACCAGTGAGCGCGAGTATGAAAATCGATGATATGGACGCGTTCGTCGCCGTCATCCGTTGCCAATCCACCAACCTGGCAGCCGAAGCCCTGCAACTGACACAACCGGCCATCACCCGCCGTGTGCAGAACTTCGAGGAAGCACTTGGTGCCACCCTGCTCGACCGCAACACCAAGCCACTCAAGCCCACCCCAATGGGCCTGCGGGTGTACGAGCAGTGCAAGGCAATACTGCGCGAAATCGACGCGCTGCGCGAACTGGTGGCCAACGACGGTGCCCCCTCGGGCACCTTGCGCCTGGGCGTGCCGCAAACCCTGGGTGATGTGGTGCTGCTGGAGGCCCTGGCACACATCCGCGAGGCCTACCCGCAGTTGCGCACCCAGGTGAGCAGCGGCTGGGGCAGCAGCCTGATCGCACGCATGGAAAACGGCGAACTGGATGCTGCCGCGGCACTGTTCCCGCCGGGCAAGATCTTCCCGGAGGGCATTGCCAGCCGCTCGATTGCGCGTATGCCGTTGAAAGTGGTGGCGGCCAAGGGCAGCGTTGCCAAGCGCAGTTACAAGCTCAAGGACTGCTACACCCGCGGCTGGGTGCTCAACCCCGATGGTTGCGGCTTTCGTGCCGGGCTGCAGCGTGCGCTGAGCGAACAAGGGCTGAGCCTGTCAATCAACCTGGAAACCTTCGGCACCGAGCTGCAACTGGGGCTGGTCGCCAACGGCCAGGGTCTGGGCCTGGTGCCCGAGCCGCTGCTGCTGGCCAGCAAGCATCGCGATGCGCTGGAAGTGCTCTCGATCAGCGATTTCAAGCCACAGGTCGACCTATGGCTGTTCCATCCCCGTTACCTGGGCAACCTGCAAGACCCGGTTGAATTGTTTGGCGAGGTCGCCGGGCACCGGTTGCTGGGTTGATGTGCGCTGCCGTCACGACTGTTTAAATACATTCTTTGCATAACATTTAGCTTTATACATTCTATAAACAAATAATTAGCATAGAACCAAAAAGACTTTTACAGCGTTCATTCATAAGAATACGGTCTTAGCCAACACACCGTCATTCAGGGATGAACCCCCATGAGTCACCCGTCCGACAGCGCGCTCGCCGAATTGACGCAGGCCCTTGCGGCCAATGCCGAGCGCTACGACCGCAGTGCCGCCTTCCCCCAGGATAATTTCGACCTGCTGCACCGCCTGGGGCTTTTGGCCTACACGGTCCCCCAAGCCCTAGGCGGCAGTGGTGCCGACCTGGCCAACGCCCGCCGGGTAATCAGTGCCGTGGCCAAAGGCGACCCGGCCACCGCGCTGATCCTGGTAATGCAGTACCTGCAGCACTTTCGCCTGCAGGACGACCCGCGCTGGCCCCGCCACCTTCGCCAGCGCGTCGCTCACGATGCCGTGCAGCAGGGTGCGCTGATCAACGCCCTGCGCGTCGAACCCGATCTTGGTACCCCGGCCCGGGGCGGCCTGCCGGCTACCGTGGCGCGGCGCACCGCCGAAGGCTGGCGGCTGAGCGGGCGCAAGATCTACTCCACCGGCAGCCACGGCCTGACCTGGTACCTGGTGTGGGGCCGCAGCGATGACCGCGACCCGCTGGTGGGCGGATTTCTGGTACACCGCGACACACCCGGCATCACCATCATCGATGACTGGGACCACCTTGGCATGCGTGCTACCTGCAGCCATGAGGTGCGTTTCGACAACGTGCTGATCCCCTTCGACCACGCTGTCAGCGTCAGCCCCGCAAGCGCGCCGCAAGCCGAACTGGACGGCGAAAGCCTGTTGTGGATGGCCGTGCTGCTGCCGGCGGTATACGACGGCGTGGCCCGCGCCGCGCGGGATTGGCTGGTGGCATTTCTCAAGCAGCGTGCGCCTTCGAATTTGGGTGCCCCTTTGGCCACCCTGCCCCGTTTCCAGGATGCACTCGGGCGCATCGACACCCTGCTGTTCGCCAACCATAGCCTGCTGGATTCGGCCGCTGCAGGGCACGTCGGCCCGCAGCATGCCGGGCAGGTCAAACACCTGGTGAGCAGCAACGCGATCCAGGCCGTTGAGCTGGCCATCGAAGCCACCGGCAACCCCGGCTTGTCACGCCGCAACCCGCTGGAACGGCATTACCGCGACGTGCTGTGCAGCCGCATTCATACCCCACAGGACGATGTGGTGTTCGGCCAGGTCGGCCGCACCGCACTGGCATAAGCCCCCCCTGATTAATCGGAGAACACCCGCATGAGTTCACTGTCTGCCGTCACCACCACACCCCATAACGTCCGCGACCGGGTCAGCGCCGAAGAATGGGAGGTGCGGGTAAAGCTGGCCGCCGCCTACCGCCTGGCCGCGCTGTTTCGCTGGACCGACCACATCTACACGCACTTCTCCGCCCGCGTGCCGGGGCCGGATGAACACTTCCTGATCAACGCCTTCGGCTTGCTGTTTGACGAGATCACCGCCTCCAACCTGGTCAAGGTGGATGTCGATGGCACGATTATCGACGACCCGCTGGGCCTGGGCATCAACCAGGCCGGCTACGTGATTCACAGCGCCATCCACCGCGCCCGCCCCGACCTGCACGCGGTGCTGCACACGCACACCCGCGACGGCGCGGCGGTATCGGCCCAGCGCGGCGGCCTGCTGCCGATCTCCCAGCACGCGCTGGCCTACTACAGCCGGGTGGTTTACCACGACTACGAAGGCGTGGCCCTGGACCTGGACGAGCAGCAGCGGCTGGTGGCCAACCTGGGCGACAGCAACATCCTGATCCTGCGCAACCATGGGCTGCTTACCGGCGGCATCAGCGTGGAGCACGCGTTCCGCGAACTGCATGGGCTGGAGCGGGCCTGCAACATCCAGGTGGCGGCGCAGGCCGGCGGCAATGACCAGTTGCTGCATGCGTCGGAGGCGGCGATTGCCAAGGTGCATGAGCAGTCGAAGCGGTTTTCCGATGGCAAGGGGGAAGGCATCCAGCGGCATTGGGATGCGTTGATTCGGCAGTTGGACCGTGAAGGACGCGATTACCAAGCCTGACCTCCAGGGCCTCATCGCGGATAAATCCGCTCCTACAGGCAGCGCAATCCCCTGTAGGAGCGGATTTATCCGCGATGAAGCCGCCCCCAATTCCTGAAGGACCACCCCATGCCCACACTCCACCGCCTGTTCGCCCTCGGCACCCTCGCCCTGGCCCTCACCGCCTGCTCTCCCGCAGACAACACCAGCGCCAGCAAAACCCTCAACATCGCCTTCTGGGGCGACAACACCACGCTGGTCAGCGTTGACCCGTTCCAGGTCTACTGGCTGGAACACCGCGTCTTGCTGCGCAACGTCGCCGAGTCACTCACCGACCAGGACCCGGAAACCGGCCGCATCATCCCGTGGCTGGCCACAAGCTGGGAGGTGGGCAGCGATGCCCTGAGCTACACCTTCCACCTGCGCCAGGACGTCACCTTCAGCAACGGCGAACGCTTCGACGCCCACGCGGTTAAAACCGCCTTCGACAGCAACAAGGCCTTCGCCACCCAGTTGCCAGCCACGTTCGGCGCCACCTACCTGGCCGGCTACGACCACGCCGAGGTGATTGACGACTTCACCGTGCGCCTGGTGCTGGCAAAACCCAACGCCGGCTTCCTGCAGGCCACCTCCACCACCAACCTGGCGATCCTGGCCCCGGCCTCCTACCAGCTGACTGCCCAGGAGCGCTCACTGGGCAATATCATCGGCACCGGCCCGTTTGTGCTTGAGCACTACACCCCGGAAGTCGGCGCGCGCCTGGTCAAACGGGCGGACTATGCCTGGGCCTCGGCCAACGTGCGCAACCAGGGCGCCGCGCACCTGGATGCGGTGGACATCAGCTACATCCCCGAAGAAAGCGTGCGCAACGGTTTGTTCCTGCAGGGCAAGGCCGACATCCTGTGGCCGCGCAACCCCTTCTCGGAAGTCGACCTGAAACTGTTCCAGTCCAAGGGTGCAACCATCCAAAGCCGCTCCCTGCCCGGGCCAGCGCTGAACCTGTACCCCAACACCCGCAACGACCGCCTGCTGGGCGACCGCCAGGTGCGCCTGGCCTTGCAAAAAGCGATCGACCGCACCAGTTACGCGCACACCGTGTACAACGCCGACTTCCCGGTGGTCACAGGCGTTTATGACGTGACCACGCCGTACTTCAAGCCCCAGGCCGACAAACTCGCCTACGACCCCAAGGGCGCTGAACAGCTGCTCGACGCCGCTGGCTGG
The DNA here is from genome assembly GCF_028898945.1 of Pseudomonas sp. PSKL.D1. Taxonomy (NCBI): domain Bacteria; kingdom Pseudomonadati; phylum Pseudomonadota; class Gammaproteobacteria; order Pseudomonadales; family Pseudomonadaceae; genus Pseudomonas; species Pseudomonas sp. PSKL.D1. The sequence goes on along the minus strand of NZ_CP118607.1, from coordinate 2,867,646 downwards.
CACCGGGGCGACGACGGCTACCGGCACAAGAACGGCCAGCGCCTGACCCTGCGCTACAACCTCACCCCTGCCGAAAGCGCCGGTGACGTGCTGGTGCAGGACCAACTGCGCAAGGTCGGCATCGACCTCAAGCTGAACGTGCTCACCCGCGCCGAATGGGTAGCAGGCAACGCGGCAGGCACCTACGACCTGACCTCCACCTACATGACCCGCGCCGACCCGATCATCCTGCAGACCATCCTCGACCCCCGCGCCGCCAACAGCGCGACGGTGGCCACCAACACCTACGAGCCCCACACCCTGGCCAAGGCGCAGGCGCTGTTCGACACCGGTATCACCGCCACCGCCGACGCGCAACGGGCTCAGGCCTATGGCCAGCTGCAGGATTTGCTGGTCGATGAAGCCAGCGCGTTCCCGCTGTACGAGCGTGTTTGGCAGGCTGCCACTGCACCACGGGTGAAAGACTTCCGCTGGACCGCCGAAGGCTTTGCCTTCCTCAGCGACATTCAGGTCGCCCAGCCATGAAGCGCTACCTGATTGGCCGCATCGGTCAGGCCCTGCTGGTGCTGTGGGGGGCCTATACCATCACCTATTTCATCCTGTATCTGCTGCCAGGTGACACCTTGGCGATCATGCTCAGTGCCTCCGGCATGGAAGCCGACGGCCTGTCGCCCGAAGACCTGGCCAAGGCCCGCGCTTACTACGGGCTGGACAAGGGGTTGTTCGAGCAGTACTTCGACCTGCTCTGGCGTGCCTTGCACGGCGACCTTGGGCAATCACTGTCGTTAGGCCGGCCGGTCACCGCGTTGCTGGCCGAGCGCCTGCCTCAAACCCTGGCCCTGGCCGGTGTGGCCATCGGGTTGTCGCTGCTGCTTGGGGTTGGCCTGGCTTACCTGACCGCCTACCTGCAATGGCGGCCCTTGAAGACCGCACTGGCCCGCGTGCCTTCGCTAGGCTTTTCGGTGCCGGTGTTCTGGATGGGCCTATTGTTCATTCAGGTGTTCGCCTTTGGCCTGGGCTGGTTCCCGGCCACGGGTAGCCAAGGCTTGGCCAGCCTGGTGCTGCCGGCAATCACGCTGGCAATCCCCAGCGCCGCCGTATACGCCCAGGTGCTGCAGCGCGGGTTTCAGGGTGTGTGGCAAGAGCCGTACATCGCCACCGCCTTCGCCAAGGGCCTGAGCCGCGCTCAGGTGCAATCGCGCCACGCCTTGCGCAACGCGGCGCTGCCGCTGTTGACCCTGGTCGGCTTGCAGGTGGGCAACACAGTGTCCGGCGCCGTGCTGGTGGAGACCATTTTCTCGCGCAATGGCGTTGGCCGCCTGGCCCAGGAGGCCGTGTTGCGCCAGGACATCCCCGTGGTGCTGGCGATTGTCGCGGTTTCGGCCGCCGCCTTCGTGCTGGTCAACCTGATCGTCGACCTGCTTTACCCCTACCTTGACCCACGCATCACCCACACTGCCAAGGTGAGCTGACATGACCCTCGACATCACCCTCACCGCCGAGGCCTCCTGGCAACGGCGGACCCGCCTGCAACGTGTGCATCAGGCCTTTGTGCCGCTGCTGCGCCGCCCAGGCTTCACCCTGGCGTTGCTGACCGTGCTGTTTGCCCTGCTCTGCGCCCTGGCACCCCACTGGTTGAGCAGTTTCGACCCCTACGCCACCTCGCCCGCCGACAAACTCAGCGCACCCAGCGTTGTGCACTGGTTTGGCACGGATGAACTGGGCCGCGACCTGTACACCCGTGTCGTGTATGGCGCGCGCTTGTCGGTATTGGCCGCCCTGCTTGCCGTGGCCATTGCCTTGGTCGGTGGCCTGGGCCTGGGCGTGCTGGCGGGGTTTGCCGGCGGGCGCACGGATGCGGCGCTAATGCGCCTGATCGACGTGCTGCTGGCCCTGCCCGGCCTGCTGCTGGCATTGGCCATCGTCACGGCCATCGGCTTTGGCACGGTGCCGGTGGCCGTGGCGGTCGGGGTTGGCATCATCCCGGGCTTCGCCCGCACCACACGCGCCGAAGTGCTGCGTATCAAGACCTTGCCCTATGTGGAGGCCGCGCGGCTGGGCGGCGCCAGTTGGGCCCGCACGCTGTGGCGGCATGTGCTGCCCAACGCCTGGGGCCCGGTGGCCGTGCTTGCCACCCTCGACTTCGGTGCGGCCATCCTGGCCACCGCCGGGCTCAGTTTCCTCGGCTTTGGCGCCGCGCCGCCCGCGGCCGAATGGGGCACGCTGATCGCCAATGGCCGCCACTTCCTGATCACCGCGCCCTGGGTATCCCTGTTGCCGGGGCTGTTCGTGGTGGCCGTGGTGTTCAGCCTCAACCACCTGGCGCGTAGCGCCGAGGAACATGCCCGATGAGCCAGCCCGCCTTGATCGAGGTCCGCGACCTCAGCATCAGCTATACCTTCGCCGGCCAACGCACCCAGGCCGTGCAGCAGTTGTCGTTCAACCTGGCACCGGGCGAAACCCTGGCGATCGTCGGCGAGTCCGGCTCGGGCAAATCCACCCTGGCCAACGCCCTGCTCGGCCTGCTGCCGGGCAATGCCCGGATTGACAGCGGCCAGTTGCGGGTCGATGGCATCGATGTGGCCCACGCCAGCGAACGCGCCAAACGCCAATTGCGTGGGCGCACCATCGGCCTGGTGCCGCAAGACCCGATGGTCAGCCTCAACCCCACCCTGCGCGTTGGCCAGCAAATCGCCGAGGCCCTGCTGCTGGCCCGTGGCAGGCGCTACCCAGGGCTGGATGCCGATGTGCTCGACCTGCTGGCCCAGGTCGGCCTGGACGACCCGGCCCTGCGAGCCCGCCAGTACCCCCACGAGCTGTCTGGCGGCATGCGCCAGCGGGTGCTGATTGCCATCGCCCTGGCCGGCCAGCCCAAACTGATCATCGCCGACGAGCCCACCAGCGCGCTGGACGTCACTGTCCAGCGGCGCATCCTCGATCACTTGCAACAACTGGTCGCCGAACGCGGGATTGCCTTGTTGATCATCACGCACGATCTGGGTATGGCCTGCGACCGTGCCGACCGGCTGCTGGTGATGAGGCAAGGCCAGTTGGTGGAGCAGGCCTCACCCCGTCAAATCCTTTGGGCTGCGCAGCAGCCTTACACCCGCGACTTGCTTGATGCGGCGCCAGCCTTTGTGCCACGGCGCAGGCCAGGCGCAGCAGCGAGCCAGGTGCCGCTGTTGCGCCTGAACAACGTCGGTAAAGGCTTTGCAGTGCCCGGGCAAGCAGAGCCCTTCACGGCCCTGCATGCCCTGAGCCTTGAGGTGCACGCCGGGCAGACGCTGGCCATTGTCGGCGAGTCCGGCTCGGGCAAAAGCACCGCATTGCGTATTGCCCTCGGGCTGGAAAAACCCAGCCAGGGGCGTGTCGAAATCGCGGGCAACGATGTCACCGGCTACAACTGGCAGCAGTTGCGCCCCTTGCGCCAGCGCATCCAGCTGGTACAGCAAAACCCGTTCGCCGCGCTCGACCCCCGCTTTACCGTTTTTGAGAGCATCGTCGAACCCTTGGTGTCGTTCGGCCTGCTCAAAGGTGAAGCACTGGAACGCAAGGCCCGCGAGCTGATACGGCAGGTTCACTTGCCCGTTCACTTCCTTGACCGCTTGCCCAAAGAACTGTCGGGCGGCCAGCGCCAACGGGTGGCGATTGCCCGGGCACTGGCGTTAGCGCCCGACGTGCTGTTGCTGGATGAGCCCGTCAGCGCACTGGATGTGTCGGTACAGGCGCAGATCCTGGCGCTGCTGGACGACCTTCAGCGCAGGCTGGGTGTGGCTTACGTGCTGGTGTCCCATGACCTGGCCGTGGTTGCCAGCATGGCAGACCAGGTGCTGGTGCTGCGTCGCGGCCAGGTGGTGGAGCAAGGGCCGGCGGTGCAGGTGTTCAGCCACCCGGCCAGTGCCTACACGCGTGAGCTGATTGCGGCCGTCCCAGGGCATTCGCGCAGCGTGCTTCCGGTAGCTGTGTAAAGAAACGTATTTATACGCATATTGTTGATCTACTGTTATTAACCGATTGCATACTTAGCTTAGAACCACAAAGCCTTTCACAACCCGCACTGCCCCACGTTAACGTCATCCTTGAACAGACCGACCCCTTTCCCGGCGGAGGCCAATTACCACGACGAAAAGGAGTTCCACCGCATGACCCTCGAATTCATCGGCCTGATCGGCCCCCAGGAAAGCAGCGAATCACAAGCCCCGCGTGGCCCGCTGGTTGATCTGGAGTTCATCAAGGCCTTTTCCCAGGCGCAGGAATACGGCGGCTTCGACAAAGCGCTGCTGGCAGTGAACACCAGCGCACCCGACTCGATGATTCTGGCCAGCTACGTCGCCGCATTGACCGAACGCATCGGCCTGCTGGTCGCCCATCGCCCAGGCTTTCAGGCGCCCACTTTCGCAGCCCGCCAGTTCGCCACCCTTGACCAGCTCAGCCGCGGGCGCGCCTCGATCAACGTGATCACCGGCGGTGACAGCGGCGACCTGCAACGCGACGGCGACTTTCTCGACAAGGACGCCCGCTACGCCCGCACCGACGAGTACCTGGAAGTGCTGCGCAACACCTGGACCCGACAGCAGCCGTTCGACCACCAGGGCGCGCACTACCGGGTGGAGGACAACCTGACCCTGGTGAAACCGGTGCGCAAAGAAGGCGTGCCCATCTACTTCTCCGGTGCCTCGGACGCCGCGGTGGAAGTCGCGGCCAAGCACGCCGACGTGTACATGATGTGGGGTGAGCCGCTGGAGCAGGTCCGCGAACGCATCGCCCAGGTGCGCAAGGCTGCTGCCCGCTACGGGCGGGAAAAACACATCCGCTTCAGCCTCTCGCTACGGCCGATCCTGGGGGCAACAGAAGCCGAAGCCTGGGCCCGTGCCGAGCGCATTCTGGCCGACGCGCAGCAACGCATCGGCATCCGCCAGGGCAACCGCCGCGAGAAGAATTTCGGGCGCAGCAACGCGGGCTCCGAACGCCTGGTGCAACTGGCCAGCGAGCGCAAGGTGCACGACACCCGTTTGTGGACCGAGATTGCCGCACTGGGTGGCGGTGCCGGTAATTCCACCTCACTGGTCGGCACGCCCGAGCAGGTGGCCGAAGCGGCGCTGGCCTACTACGAACTGGGCGTGAGCACATTCCTGTTCCGTGGCTTCGACCAGCTGCGCGATGCCGTGGAGTACGGGCAAGACCTGATCCCACGGATTCGTGCGCTGGTTGAGCAACTGGAAACGGGGCGTAGTACCCGTAGCGCTTGATCTGAGCCGGCCCCATCGCGGTTAAAACCGCTCCTACAAATGACGCCCCTCCTGTAGGAGCGGCTTCAGCCGCGATAGCCCCAACACAATTCCCGATTCTCAAACCCCACCGCCAGCCCAAACCGGGCCTGGCGCCTGTACCCCTGCGTGCATTTCGAGGCCCTGATGTTCAAACCGCCTTTCATCGCCCTGCCCCTGGCCTGCCTGCTTACCCCGCAGGCCTTCGCCGATACCACCCCCGAAGACCCACGCCTGAGCACCGTCACGGTGATTTCCACCGGCGTACGCGGCAACCAGCGCACCGTCGCCGACAGCCCGGCACCCATCGACGTGATCAGCAGCGAACAACTGCTGCGCACCGGCCGCGCCGAACTGTCCGAAGCCATCGCCAAACTACTGCCCTCGTTCAATTTCGGCACCAACATCGCTGGCTTCCAGTCGGGCGTACGGCCGTTGAGCAACCGTAGCCTCGGCCCCGCATACACCCTGGTGCTGGTCAACGGTAAGCGGCGCCACAACAGCGCCGTGCCGGCCAGCGGCTCCACCGACAACAGCGGCGCCAACGCAGTCGACATCGACATGATCCCGGTCAGCGCCGTGTCGCACATCGAAGTGCTAAAGGACAGCGCCGCCGCCCAATACGGTTCCGACGCCGTGGCCGGGGTGATCAACATCATCCTCAAGAGCGCCAGCAGTGGCGGCCATTACGAAAGCAGCTACGGCCAGCTGTACAGCGGCCAGGGCGAAACCATCAAAATGGCGGGTGACCAGGGCTTTACCCTGGGTGACGGCGGTTTTCTGCACCTTTCGGGCGAAGCCCGCAAACGCGGCACGGCCAACTGGATCGACAAGGCCGCCCCCGATTACCGCGCCTACTTCGAGGATGATCGCCAAGCCGCCTGGGACCACCAGGCCGTGAAAAACGGCGACCCCGACCTGCGCGCGTTCAGCCTGGGTTACAACGCCGAACTGCCCCTGAGCGACGATTTGAAGCTGTACTCGTTCGCCACCTACGCCGAACGCAAGCTTGAGGCCTACAACAACTACCGCTTGCCCAACAGCAATGCCTCGATCCCCGAGCTGTTCCCGGACGGTTACTTCCCCCTCAACAACATCAAGGACACCGACTACCAGTGGCTGCTCGGCGCCAAAGGCGCCGCCGGTGCCTGGGACTGGGACCTGTCCACCACCTACGGGCGCAACAAGAACGAACAGTCCAGCGACCTGACCATCAACCCCACCTACGGCCCGGCCTCGCCCACCTCCTTCGACGACCTGGCCACCTTGCAGTTCGACCAGTGGGTGAACAACCTGGACATCAGCCGCGCCTTCGACGGGCTGTTCGGGCTGGCGGTGCCGACCCGCGTGTCGGCCGGCCTGGAGCACCGCTGGGAGCGGTTCCGTACCTTTGCCGGCGACCCGGTTGCCTACAGCGTTGGCCCCTACACCTACCCGGCCACACTGGCCGACGGCAGCCCCAACCCACTGTACGCCCTGGCCAACGGCCAGACCGCCGTGGGTGCCCAGGCGGCGTTGACCATTCGCCCGGAAGACGAAGCCGATGTGAAGCGCAACAACTACGCCGCCTACCTCGACCTGGGTTTCGACCTGACGCCCCGCTGGTACCTGGGCACCGCCGCACGCTTTGAGCATTACGATGACGAGTCCGGCAACACGGCCAGCTTCAAGCTCAACTCGCGTTATGAGCTGACCCAAACCGTGGCCGTACGCGGCACGCTGGGCAGCGGTTTTCGTGCGCCGTCGCTGACCCAGACCGGCTACACCGTCAGCGACAACCGCACCGCGCTGGACGCCAATGGCAACGTGGTCCCGGCCCTGCGCCGCACCGTCGCCCCCGGCAGCGCCGCGGCCAAGGCCTTTGGCGGCGACTCGCTGGACCCGGAAAAATCACGCAATGCCGGCCTGGGCATCACCTGGCAACCGGCGCGGCGCACCAGCGTGACGCTGGACGCCTACGTGATCGACATCGACGACCGCATCCTGCTCACCGAGAACATCTACGACCGTGCAGGCGGTGCCGGTGCGGTTGGCGACATCCTCGAATCGCTCGGCCTGGCCCGCACCACCTGGATCAACTACTACACCAATGCCTTCGACACCCGCACCCGCGGGCTCGACCTGGTGGCCGACCACACCAGCGAATTCGGCGCGTTTGGTGATGTGCGCTGGACCCTGGGTTTCAACTGGAACAAGACCACCGTGCGCGGCACCCGCAACACGCCGCAGGCGCTGGCCGATGCCGGTATTCAGGTGGTGGGCCATGGCCGTGAGGGCGACCTGGTGGCAGCGTCGCCCAAGACCAAATGGGTGCTGGGCGGGCAATGGCTGCTCGGCAACTTCACCGGCACCCTGCAAACCACCCGTTACGGCAAGGTCGAGACCTGGCAGCAAAACCCCGCTCAGGACCGCAGCTTCGGTGCCAAGTGGATCACCGACCTGGACTTGAGCTACCTGTTGTTCGACAGCCTGACGGTGAGCCTGGGCGGCACCAACATCTTCAACGTGCGCCCGGACAAAAACGGCGTTTACAACCCTAATGGCAACCAGGCCGCCTACGGCAACCCGCCGTTCCATCCGGGCGGCGGGTATTGGTACACCAAGCTGGCGTATGACTTCTAAAAGCGCTTAGCGGCCGAACTGCGGGATCGCCAACCCCAGGCTTTCCCGCAGGGTATTGCCCTCATACGCCGTGCGATACAGCCCCCGCTCCTGCAGCAACGGCACCACCTCTTCGGTGAACCGACGGAACTGCCCGGGGTGGCCAATGTAGATGTTGAACCCATCCAGCGCCCGCGCCTCGAACCACTCAGCCATCTTCGCCGCCACGGTTGGCGCCGACCCCACAAACGCCCCGGGCCGCAGTTGCCGGCCGAACTCGACCGCCTGGCGCAAGCTGAAACCCTTGTCCCGAGCCTGGTCGGCGATACGCTTGGCGTTGGTGAAGAAACTGCTGCGGGCAAACTCAAGGCTTTGCTGCGGGAACGGCGCATCGAGGTCGTACTGGCTGAAATCATGCCAGCCGAAGTTGCGCCCGAACTCCTTCAGGGCCAGCTCGAAGCTGTGGTCCTGCTGATGGTAGTGCCGTTCTATTTCGCGGGCGTGCGCGTCGTTGTCGCCCACGTAGATTTCCGCACCGGGCAGCACCAGGAGCTGCTCCGGGTCGCGCCCCAGCTGTGTCGCACGTGCCTTGATGTCGCGGTAAAACGCCTGGCCCTGTTCGATACTGGCTGCATGGGTAAACACCACATCCGCCGTGGCAGCACCAAGATCACGGCCTTGCTCGGAGTCACCCGCCTGAAAGATCACCGGTTGCCCTTGCGGCGAACGCTGGATGTTCAGCGGGCCGACCACCGAAAAATACTCCCCTTTGTGCGCCAGCCCGTGCAGCTTGCCCGGGTCCAGGAAGCGGCCAGTGGCCCGGTCACGGGGGAAGGCGTCGTCTTCATACGAATGCCACAGGCCCTGCACCACCTGCACGTGTTCCTTGGCGCGGGCATAGCGGGTGTCGTAATCGTAATGCTCGTCCAACCCGTAGTTGCCGGCCGTGCCGGCATCGCCGCTGGTGACCACGTTCCAGCCTGCGCGGCCTTTGCTGATCAGGTCCAGCGAGGCGAGCCGGCGGGCCACGTTGTAAGGGGCGTTGTAGGACGTGGTAAGGGTGCCGACCAGGCCGATGTGGCGCGTGGTCACCGCCAGTGCCGACAACAGCGTCAACGGCTCCAGGCGGTTCAGGTAATGGGACGGCGACCCGGGGGTGATGAACTGGCTGTCGACGATGAACATCAGGTCGAACAGCGCTGCCTCGGCCTGGCGGGCAATGTCGATGTACCAGTCGATGTTGACGCTGGCGTCGGCGGGCAGTTCGGGGTCGAGCCACAGGTTATGGCGGCCTGGGCCGCCGCAACCCATGGTCAGGGCACCGAGTTTGATCTGGCGTTTGGTCATGGTGAAAATCCTTGCGAATAGTGTTGGCTTCATCGCGGATAAATCCGCTCCTACAGGGGCTGCGTTCCCTCTGTAGGAGCGGATTCATCCGCGATAGGGCCCGTGCAGGCTGGCTCAGTCGCCGCCAATGGAGGGCCCGAACGAGGTATCAAACAGCTCCCCCGCCGGATAACCCTTGATCAGCCCAAGCCCGGCGAAAAAGTCGACGGTCTTCTGTGCATCCACGATCACCTGTGGGCTGAGCGGGGCCAGGTCGGTACGCGCGCGGGCAAACCAGGCGCGGGCGATCTCGGTGTCGGCGCGGGTACGCTTGGCCCAGGCATCGGCATAAGCCTCGGTGTTGGCGGGGTCGCTCAGGGTCCACTCGCGGGCCTTTTTCAAGCGCTGCAGGAAGTCGCTGATCTGCGCCCGCTTGGCGTCCACTGCTTTGGCATTGGCCACCACGAAGCTCTGCGCCGGAATAAGCCCTTCGGCGGTGGCCAGCACCCGTGCGCCTTGGCGCTCTTGCTGGGTGACATAGGGTTCCCAGGTGGCAATCACATCCACCGAGCCGCCGTCCAGCGCGTGGGAGGCATCCAGCGCACTGAGGTAACGCAGCTCCAGTGCATCACGGGGCACGTCAGCTTTGTCGAGTGCGTTGAACAGCAGTTGCTGGCTCCAGGACCCCTTCCAGATGGCTGCCCGTTTGCCGCGCAGGTCGGCCAGGCTATGGATGTTCGAGTCCTTGCGGGCCAGGATTGCGACACCGTCAAGGTTCTGCCGGCTGACGGCGATGACCTTGATCGGCGCACCGAGTGCACCGAGAAACAGCGGCGGCGCATCGCCCAGCAGGCCGATGTCCAGGCTGCCGACGTTGAGGGCTTCCGCCACAGGGGAGCCTGCGGTGAACTGCTTCCATTCCAGGGTATACGGCAGGTTGTCGAGCACACCGGCCGCTTCCATCACGGCTCTGGCGTTGAAGCTTTGGTCGCCGACAACCAGTGTTTGCGCGGCGGCCGACAGGCTCAGTGAGGCGGCCAGCACACCGGCGGCCAATTGTTTGAGGTAGCGCACGTTCGTCTCCAGATACCCCGTGGGGCATGGCATGGCGATCCGCGCGTGCGGTCTCGTCGTTACTTGATGAAATTAAGTTTCAGGCGTTGCGCGCGGCAACCTTGGCGCGGGTCAGCGGGATCAGTTCGCGGCCGTAGTCCTCGGCATCCTCGAGCGGGTCGAAGCCGCGGATCAAAAAGCGCGTGACGCCCAGGTCGTAGTAGGCCAGCAGAGCATCGGCCACCTGCTCCGGGGTGCCGACCAGTGCGGTGGAGTTGTGCCCGCCGCCCACCAGCGCGGCGATGCCGGTCCAAAGCCGCTGATCGACGCGTTCGCCCTTGGCCACCGTGTCCAGCAAGCGCTGGGCGCCCACACTCTGCGGCTTGTTGGCAATCACCGGCCCGGCGCGTTCGAGGCGCGCACGGGCCTGGCCGAGAATGCCCTCGGCCTTTGCCCAAGCGGCTTCTTCAGTGGCGGCAATGATCGGGCGAAACGACACGCTGAACTGCACCTCGCGGCCGTGGCGTGCGGCTTGCGCACGCACCGCAGCAATGGTTTCGGCTGTCTGCTCCAGCGACTCGCCCCACAAGGCAAACACATCGGCGTGCTTGCCAGCCACTTCGAGGGCAGCCGGGGAAGAACCCCCGAAGTAGATCGGCAGGTGGGGCTGCTGCAAGGGCTTGATCGCCGAGAACGCGCCTTGCGCCTGATAATGGGCGCCCGCGTGGTCGAAAGGCTCGGCCTGTGTCCACACCTTGCGCACCACCTCAAGAAACTCGTCGGTGCGGGCGTAGCGTTGGTCGTGGTCCAGGTAATCGCCGTCCTTGCGCTGCTCGTTGTCGCTGCCGCCGCTGATCACATGCACAGCCAGGCGGCCGTCGAGCAGGTGTTCGAGGGTTGCCAGCTTGCGTGCGGCCAGCGTCGGGGCAACGAAACCGGGGCGGTGCGCCAGCAAAAAATGAATGCGCGAGGTCGCCAGGCCCGCCAGGGCAGTCACCAGAAAACCGTCCGGCTGATCAGACCAGTAGCCCACCAGGATACGATCGAACCCCGCCTGTTCGTGGGCTTGGGCGAAGCGGGTGATGTACGCCTTGTCGAGAATCGGGCCTTCAGGCTCGTGGGTTTCCGAAGACAGCCGATGGCCGATCATGCCGATGAATTGAACGCTCATGGGAGGGACCTTGGTCAGGGAGGTTCGAATATGCGTTTTTAATCTAAATACGCGACAGTTAATAAACTAAAACGTATAAACCGGGCTGTGAAATGCGCTTTTGGCATAACCTAATGCCACGGTCATGAGCGAATTTGAAAGCATAATGGCGTGACTGTAAATGCAGTAATTGCATATTAGCTTATGCATAATTTGAATTTTGAGAATAATCAGGGTGTTTGCTAGGGTTATCGGAAACCCTACGCAGAGCCTGAACCATGAGCCAACCATCGCGCCCCGACCGCCTGCGTCATTTCATCGGCGCCCTCGCCGACCTGCTGGACCGGCAACCCGACGAAGCCACCCTGCTCGACCACGGCCAAGGCCTGTTGCGCAGCCTGGTTGCCCACGACGACTGGCTACCCGATGAGCTGGCCCAACCCGACCCGACGCGTTACCAGCAATTCTTGCTGCACTGCGATTCGCGCCAGCGTTTCTCAGTGGTCAGCTTTGTCTGGGGCCCGGGGCAGCAAACCCCGATTCACGACCACCGCGTGTGGGGCCTGATCGGCATGCTGCGCGGCGCCGAATATTCCCAAGGGTTCGCCCGCAACCCGCAGGGCGCCCTGGTGCCCAGCGGCGCGCCGGTGCGCATCGACCCCGGCCACGTGGAGGCGGTTTCGCCGCGCATTGGCGATATCCACCAGGTCAGCAACGCCTTCAGCGACCGGGTGTCGATCAGCATTCATGTGTATGGCGCCAATATCGGCGCGGTCAGCCGCGCCGTGTACTTGCCCGACGGCACCGAAAAACCCTTTATTTCCGGCTATTCCAATACCCGCCTGCCCAACATCTGGGACCTGTCCAAAGAGAGCGTCGCCCCATGAGCAACCCTGTCACCCGAAGCTTGCATGACATCCGCCGGGCCTTGCTGGCCCGCGAAGAACTGGCCCTGATCGATGTTCGCGAGGAAGACCCGTACGCACAGGAGCACCCGTTGTTCGCCGTCAACATCCCGCTGTCGAAACTGGAAATCGAGGTGTACGCCCGGGTACCGCGGCGCGACACCGCCGTCACCCTGTACGACGATGGTGAAGGCCTGGCCGCAACGGCTGCCGAACGCCTGCGGGCACTGGGCTACACCAACGTAGCCCTGCTAGAGGGCGGCCTGGCGGGCTGGCGCGCCGCTGGCGGTGAGTTGTTCCGTGACGTCAACGTGCCGAGCAAAGCGTTTGGCGAGCTGGTTGAAAGCGTGCGCCACACCCCGTCACTGGCCGCCGAGCAGGTGCAGGCGCTGCTTGATGCCAAGGCCAACGTGGTGGTGCTCGATGCCCGCCGTTTCGACGAGTACCAGACCATGAGCATCCCCGGCGGCATCAGCGTGCCCGGTGCCGAACTGGTACTGCGCGTGGCCGAGCTGGCCCCGGACCCGGCCACCCAGGTGATCGTCAACTGCGCCGGGCGCACCCGCAGCATCATCGGTACCCAGTCGCTGGTGAACGCCGGCATCCCCAACCCGGTGGCGGCCCTGCGCAATGGCACCATTGGCTGGACCCTGGCCGGTCAGCAGCTTGCCCACGGCCAGGAGCGCCGCTTTACCGAGGTCAGCGCCGGTACCCGCAGCCACGCCGGGCAACAGGCCCGCGCAGTCGCCGACCGCGCCGGTGTGCTGCGCCTGACCACGGTTGGCCTGGCCGACTGGCAAGCCGACAGCACGCGCACCACCTACCTGTTCGACGTGCGTACCCCTGAGGAATACACCGCCGCCCACCTGCCCGGCAGCCGCTCTGTACCCGGCGGGCAACTGGTACAGGAAACCGACCACGTGGCCAGCGTACGCGGGGCGCGCATCGTGCTGTTGGATAACGATGGCGTGCGTGCCAACATGAGTGCCTCGTGGCTGGCACAAATGGGCTGGGAGGTGGCTGTGCTGGACGGGTTGGCCGAAGCCGACTTCAGTGCCCAAGGCGAATGGCAGCCTCCCCTGCCCGGATTGCCGACCGCCAGCGAAATCGGCGTTGCGCAACTGGCCGACTGGTTGCAGGAAGACGGCACCGTGCTGCTGGACTTCACCACCAGTGCCAACTACGTCAAACGCCACATCCCCGGCGCCCACTGGGCCATCCGCGCGCAGTTGGCCGAAGCGCTGGAGCACGTACCCCAGGCACAGCGCTACGTGCTGACCTGTGGCAGCAGCCTGCTGGCACGCTTCGCCGCCCACGACCTGCAAGCCCTGACCCGCACCCCGGTGTACGTGCTCGAAGGCGGCACTGCCCAGTGGATAGCCGCCGGCCAACCGCTGGAAACCGGCGAAACCCGCCTTGCAGTTCCCCGCAGCGACCGCTACCGGCGCCCCTACGAGGGCACCGACAACCCGCGTGAAGCCATGCAGGGCTACCTCGACTGGGAATTCGGCCTGATCGCCCAACTGGAGCGAGACGGCACCCACGGGTTCAAGGTGCTCTGAACGCACTGCCGCTCCGGGAACTACTGCCAATACGTTATGTGCAGTTCCATGAGAGCGGCTTTAGCCGCGATGGGTGCCATTGAGGAAGGATCAGGCAATCACCCCGGCGTAATGCGCTATCCGCCCGCGCAAGCCCAGGCAGACAATGGCTGCACACCTCACTTATGTGGAGCCACACCATGTCGATAAATGCCTATGGCGCCCATGCGGGCGACAAGCCCCTCGAACCCATGACCATCACCCGTCGGGCCACAGGCGCACACGATGTGCGCATTGAGATCGCCTATTGCGGCATTTGCCATTCCGACCTTCACCAGGCCCGCGCCGAATGGGCGGGCACACAGTTCCCATGTGTGCCCGGCCACGAAATCGTTGGCCGCGTGGCCCAGGTGGGTGCCCATGTGCAAGGTTTCGCCGTCGGCGACCTGGTGGGCGTGGGTTGCATCGTCGACAGCTGCAAACATTGCCAGGATTGTGACGAAGGGCTGGAGAACTACTGCGACGGCATGGTCGGCACCTACAATTTCCCAACCCCGGATGCACCCGGTTGGACCCTGGGCGGTTACTCCCAGGCCATCGTCGTACACGAACGCTACGTGCTGCGTATTCGTCATGCCCCCGAGCAACTGGCAGCCGTGGCGCCACTGCTGTGCGCGGGCATTACCACCTACTCGCCGCTGCGGCACTGGCAGGCTGGCCCCGGCAAGAAGGTTGGCATTGTCGGTATCGGTGGCCTTGGCCACATGGGCATCAAGCTGGCCCACGCCATGGGCGCGCACGTCGTGGCGTTCACCACCTCCGAATCCAAGCGCGACGCTGCGCTCGCCCTGGGTGCAGATGAAGTCGTAGTGTCGCGCAACGAGGACGAAATGCGCGCCCACGGCAAAAGCTTCGACCTGATCCTCAACACCGTGGCCGCCCCCCATGATCTGGATGCCCTGCTGGTGCTGCTCAAGCGCGACGGCAGCATGGCGCTGGTCGGTGCGCCGGCAACGGCGCACCCGAGCCCCAACGTGTTTAACCTGATCATGAAGCGCCGCACACTGGCCGGTTCGATGATTGGCGGCATTGCCGAAACCCAGGAAATGCTCGACTTCTGTGCCGAACACAACCTGGTCGCGGACATTGAACTGGTGAGTGCGCACGACATCAACGCCAGCTACGAGCGCATGCTCAAGGGCGATGTGAAATACCGTTTCGTCATCGACAACAGCACGCTAGGCGCCTGAGTCAGCCTCGCAAAAACGCCAGCATACTCTGAGCATCACTGACCTCCAGCTTGCCCGGCGCATCCACCACGATGCGCCGCACCACCCCGTCATCTGCCAGCAAGGCATACCGTTGCGAACGCCGGCCCATGCCACGGGCCGAAGCATCCTGGGCCAGCCCCAGGGCATCGGTGAGCGCGCAGTTACCATCGGAAATCATGCCCACCTCGCCCTCGGCCGCGAACGTCTTGCCCCAGGCGTGCATCACAAAGGCATCGTTCACCGCCACGCAGAGGATCTCGTCCACGCCGGCATCGAACAGGTCCTGCGCTGCCGCCAGGTAGCCGGGCACATGGCGCTCCGAGCAGGTTGGCGTGAACGCGCCGGGCAGGCCGAAGATCACGACTTTCTTGCCGACACAGCGTGCACGCAGGGAAAACGCCCGCGGCCCGATCGAGCAGCCGCCCTCGCCATCGTTGTACTCATACAGGGTGACATCAGGCAGCGAATCGCCAAGGTTGATCATGTTGGTCTCCAAACGCCACGCGCGGGCGAAAGGCACAGTGTGCCCCCAGAGCACGTGCCCTGCCCAGAACCGATGTAAAGTTCATCAGCACCGCTAATCGAGCATGAGCAACATTAATTAAGCGAATCGCCCACTGGCGTGCACACTGGCCCGCTCTACTGGATGGGAGTTACCCAATGGCTGGCGAAACATCGATCGAAGTGCTGCTGCGCAACATGCGCCCTACCCTCAACGAAGGTGAATTCGTGTTCTGCACGGTACCGGACATTTCGGTGCTGCAAGGGACTGAAGTGATTGGCACCTTCCGCGAACAAGAAGGCCTTACTGTGATCATCGAAAGGGCCCACGCCGACGCGCTTGGGCTTGAGTACAGCTTCGTGTCGGCGTGGATCACGTTGACGGTCCATTCGGCGCTGGATGCGGTGGGCCTGACGGCAGCTTTTGCCACTGCGCTGGGCAATGCCGGCATCAGTTGCAACGTTGTCGCGGGCTATTACCATGACCACATTTTCGTGGGCCTGGAGTACGCAGCCAAAGCGATGCAGGTACTGCAGGCTTTGTCCCGCTCGGGCAGTGCCGAGTAACGCTGCATCAGGCCAGCACGGGCGAAGCCCGTGCCATCCTTCACACCCCCCGGGCAATCTCCGGCACCAGCATCCACTCCGCACTGTCATTCCACACATCCATCCGCACAATCTTGCCGCCCTTGACCTCAAACCGGTCCAGGTAGCGGTTACCCGAAAAACTGCGCCCATCCGGCCATTGCCCGTACAACGTACCGTTGGAGTACACCACGGTATGGTCTTCACGCTCGCACCAGTCGAACTGCCCCAGCTCTTTCTTCACCCAGGTGTAACGCGCGCCGTTGAAGGCAGTGATGTCGGTGGGCGTGGGCATGTGGCGCCCGCCGGTGAAGGTGATGCGCACGTCGGCACTCATGTAGGTGGCGGCGCGCACCGGGTCGGGGGCCATCGAAGCGGCCAGGAAGTCACGCACGAGCTGTACGGCGGCGTTGCTGTCGGTCATGGAAAATCTCCGAGGTTGTCCAGAACGGGGCGTTGTGCCCCTGCGTTGCCTTGATCCAGTGCACGACCGCGCAGCTGGACCGCAGGCACAAGCCCCGTATCACGGGGTTTTTCGAGTATTTCCCGAATGGCACCTGTTTTGCTAGCACATTTTCACAAATTGCTAGCAATCAGGAGTTCGCCCCATGTTCACCCGTTCCTTGCTGCGTCGCTGGCTGCCTTGCGCAGCCCTTACACTGGCCTGTGCCACGGGCTGGGCCCAGGCGGCCGAGCCGATCAAGGTGGGCCTGGTGGCCGCCTTGTCGGGGCAGTCGGCCAAATCGGGTGAGGCCCTCACCCGCGGCCTGACCTTGGCCATCGACGAGATCAACGCCAAAGGCGGCTTGCTGGGCCGGCCGGTGGAGCTGGTGCGCCGTGACGATGAGAGCAACCCGGCCAAGGGCATGCTGGCGGCGCGCGAGCTGATCCAGCGGGAGAAAGTCAGCGTACTGTTCGGCGGGCTCGATACCCCGGTGTCGCTGGCCATCGTGCCGCTGGCCAACCAGATGAAAACGCCGTTCATGGGGATTTGGGCCGCTGGCACCAAGATCACCGAAAACGGCGCGAAGGATAACTACGTGTTCCGCGTGTCGGCGGTGGATGAGCAGGTCGACGAGGCGTTGGTGGCCTACGGCCTGCGCCAGGGCATGAAGCAGCCGGGGCTGATCCTGGCCAACAACCCGTGGGGCGAGTCGAACCTGGCCGGGCTGAACGCCGCCATGGCCCGCCGCAACCTGCCACAGCCACCGGCCGAGCGCTTTGAAGACAGCGACCTGGACATGGTCCCGCAACTTACCCGCCTGAAGAACGCGGGCGTCGACACCCTGCTACTGGTGGGCAACGTCGGGCCGTCGGCGCAAGTGGTCAAGTCCCTCGACCAGATGGGCTGGCAGGTGCCGGTGGTGTCGCACTGGGGGCCGGCCGGTGGACGCTTCGGTGAGCTGGCCGGGCCGGATGCCGGGCGTGTGCACTTCATCCAGACGTTCGTGTTCGGCGAGCACAACAGTGCCCGTGGCGATGCCCTGCTGGCCGCGCTCAAGCAGCGCTACCCGCAAATCAAGGGCCTGGCCGATGTGACGCCAGCCGTGGGCATTGCCAACGCCTATGACGCCATGCACCTGGTGGGCCTTGCCATCAGCCAGGCGCAGGACACCAGCGGCAGCAAAGTGCGCGACGGCTTCTATGCCATCAACGACTACGCCGGCCTGATCAAGCATTACCAGCAGCCATTCACCCCCGCCCGCCACGATGCCCTGGGGCCTGACGATTACGTGTTCAGCCGCTTCGACGGCGACACCATCGTGCCCGTCACGCCCTGAGCGGAGGCTTAACGGATGATTACCACCGCACTGGTCAGCGGCCTGGGCCTGGGCAGCATGTATGCGCTGCTGGCCCTGGGCTTTCACCTCACCTACGCCGTGTCACGCACGGTCAACTTTGCCCAGGGCAGCGCCATGATGGTCGGCGCCGTGCTGGGTTACAGCCTGGCGGTGACCTGGGGCTGGCCGCTGTGGCTGGCACTGCCGGCCACCCTCATCCTGTGCGCGGTGCTGGGCCTGGCCATCGAGCGCTTCCTGGTGCGGCCTTTCCATGCGCGCGGGTCGGACGCCTGGCTGATGGCCACCGTGGCCGGCGGGTTGCTGCTGGACAACCTGGCCATGTTCACCTTCGGCAAGGAGCCCCGGCAGTTCGGCAGTGACCTGGCCAACCTGCGCTTTGCGCTGGGTGACAGCAACCTCAATGCCGTGCAGATCGCGATCCCGCTGGTGGGCGCGGCGGTCGCGGCCGGGTTGTTCTGGGTGCGTAAGCGCACCCAGCTTGGCCTGCGCCTGGAAGCCTGCGTGCAAAACCCGCGCGCAGCGCGCCTGATGGGCATCGAGGTGAACCGGGTGGTGGCGGCGGCCTTTGCCTTGTCGACCGTGTTTGCTGCCATCGCCGGGCTGTTGATTGCTCCGCTGTACAGCGTGCATGCCGACATGGGCACGTTGTTCGGCCTGAAGGCCTTCGCCGTGGCCATCCTGGGCGGCATCGCCAGCGCCGGTGGGGTATTTGCCGCCGGCCTGCTGTTTGGCCTGGTCGAGGCGCTGGTGACGCTGTATTTCGGTTCTGCCTTCACCCAATTGCTGTGCTTTGCACTGGTGATCGTGGTGCTGGCGGTACGCCCCGACGGCCTGTTTGGCCGCAAACTTTGGGTAAAGGTATGACGATGCGCCAATTGCTCGCCCCTTTGGGCCTGGCCCTGCTCGGCGTTGCCGGGCTGGGCCTGGCCGTGAGCCTCGACAGTTACTCGTTGTTGATCCTGACGCTGTATGCCCTGGCGGTCACCGTCGGGGTGGGTTTGAACATCCTGATCGGGCTGTCGGGGCAGATGTCCTTCGGCCATATCGCGTTCTACGCCATTGGCGCGTACCTGTCGGCGCTGCTGACCATCGCCGGGCTGCCACTCGCCGCTGCCCTGCCCCTGGCCTGCCTGGGTTGTGCGGCCTTGGGCGGGTTGCTGGCGATACCGGCGCTGCGGGTCAGCGGGCCGTATCTTGCGATGATCACCATCGCCTTTGCGCTGGTGGTGCACAACGGCCTGATCGAGTGGCGCAGCGTGACCGGCGGCGCCAACGGTCTGATGGGCATCCCGCTGCCCGAATTCGGCACCCTGGACCCGGCCGTGCTGCTAGGCGTGGGCGCGGTGCTGCTGATGCTGGCGGCGCTGGCGTTCTACTGGAGCCTGCAACGCAGTGGCTGGGGCCTGGCCATGCGTGCGGTGAAGGCATCGGAGATTGCCGCCCGCTCGCTGGGCATCAACCCGGTGCAAACGCGCACACTGGCCTTTGCCCTGTCGGCCGGCCTGGCGGGCGCGGCCGGGGCGCTGGTGGCCCCGGCGCTGATGTTCATCAACCCGGCGGCGTTCCCGTTTTCCCAGTCGATCCTGTTCGTGCTGGCAGTGATCGTCGGCGGTGCCGGCCTGTTGTTCGGCCCGGTGCTGGGGGCGTTGGTGATCATCGTGCTGCCCGAGTTGCTGGCCGACTTTGCCGAATACCGCCTGCTGGCGTTCTCGGTGCTGTTGCTGGCGGTTTTGTGGGCCGCGCCACGGGGTGTGCTGGGCAGCCTGGCCCGGCGTTTCTGGCGCCCTTTGCAGGTGCCGGTCACGGCCGAGCTAGATACCGGCAAGCTGCAGGCCTTCTTTGCCGGGGGCAACACCACCGGCCTCAAAGTGCAAGGCATCGGCATCCGCTTTGGCGGGGTGCAGGCAGCGCAGAATGTGAGCCTGCATGCAGTGCCCGGTAGCATCACCAGCCTGATCGGCCCCAACGGCGCCGGCAAGTCCACGGTGCTGAACCTGATCAGCGGTTTCTACCGCCCCGACAGCGGCTCGATCACCCTGGGCGACGAGCTGGCCGGGCAACCCGCATGGCGCATCGCCCGCGCCGGCATTGCCCGTACCTATCAGACCACCCAGTTGTTCGGCGAACTGAGCGTACTGGAGAACTTGCTGGTGGCATTCCAGCAAGGCGCCATCGAACGCCCCTGGGCCGTGCACCAGGCCGAACGCCACGCCATGGCCACCCAGTTGCTGGCGTTGGTCGGTTACCGGGGCAACCTGCATGTGGCGGCCGATGACCTGCCCCACGTCGACCGCCGCCTGGTCGAAATCGCCCGGGCGCTGGCCACCCGCCCCCAGGTGCTGTTGCTGGACGAACCCGCCGCCGGCCTTGGCCGCCAGGACACCGACCGCCTGGCCGCGCTGCTGCAACGGCTGGCCGCTTTCAACCTGACGATCATCCTGGTGGAGCACGACATGCCGCTGGTGATGGCCGTGTCGGCGCGGCTGCTGGTGCTCGATGCGGGCCAGCCGATCGCCTGGGGCACCCCTGAGCAGGTGCGCAACAACCCCAAGGTGATCGCGGCCTACCTGGGTGGCACTCAATACCAGGCACAACCCCGTGCCCAGGCCTGGGCCGGGGCGCGCGATGCGGTACTGCACGTGCGCGACCTGACCATCGACTACGGCGCCGCCCCCGTGGTGCAAGCGGTGGACCTCGTGGTCAACCCCGGCGAACTGATCGCCATCCTGGGTGCCAATGGCGCGGGCAAGTCGAGCATCCTGCAAGCCCTGGCCGGGCTGCACCGCCCTGGCCGTGGCAGTATCGTGCTGGATGACCGCAGCATCGAAAGCCTCGACGCCAGCCAGATTGCCCGCCTGGGCCTGGCGTTGGTGCCCGAGGGCCGGCAACTGTTCGGCCAGCTGAGCGTGCGTGAGAACCTGCTGCTGGGCGCCAACGTGCGCACCGATGCCGTGGACAGCGACGCCGAGATCGAGGCCATCCTCAAACGCTTCCCGCGCTTGCGCGATCGCATCGACAGCCCCGCCGGGCTGCTGTCGGGCGGCGAGCAGCAAATGGTCGCCATCGGCCGGGGGCTGATGGCCAAGCCGCGCATCCTGCTGCTGGACGAGCCTTCACTGGGCCTGTCCCCGGCAATGATCGGCGAACTGTACGATGCCCTGGCCGCTCTGCGCGACGAAGGCGTGACCCTGCTGCTGGTCGACCAGATGGCCAACCTGGCGCTGCAGGTGGCCGACCGCGCCTACGTGCTGGAAACCGGCCGTATCGTCAAGCAAGGCAGCGCCGAAGCCTTGCGTGGCGACCCTCAACTTGAAGCCGCCTACCTGGGTGCAGGAGCCGCCGCATGACTTCACTGGAACTGATTAACGTACGGGTTGGCGACAACCCTGCCCCCACACGGCTGCTGATCGAAGACGGCCGCTTCGTCTCCCGCCTGAGCCGCCCGGCCCCCACGCTGGACCTGGCAGGCTGCCTGGTGCTGCCGGGCCTGGTGGAAACCCATATCCACCTCGACAAAGCCTGCATCCTGTCGCGCTGCCACTTGCAGGAAGGCACCCTGGCCGAAGCCATCGCCCAGACCCGCCAGGCCAAGGCGGCGTTCACCAAGGCGGATGTTTACGCCCGGGGCGCCGCCGTGCTGGAGCAGGCGATTACACAGGGCACCACACACATGCGCACCCACGTGGAAATCGACCCGGGGATCGGCCTGACCGGCCTGCGTGCCATCCGCCAGTTGCAGGCCGATTACGCCTGGGCCGTGACCCTTGAGATTTGCGTGTTCCCCCAGGAAGGCATGCTCGACAACCCCGGCACCGAAGCCTTGCTGTGCCAGGCCCTGGACGAAGGCGCCGAGGTGCTGGGCGGTTGCCCCTACACCGACAGCGACCCGCCCGCGCAGATTCGCCGGCTGTTCGAACTGGCGGTGGCCTATGACCGCGACCTGGACCTGCACCTGGATTTCGACCTGCAGGTGGCCGGCATGACCCTGGGCGAGGTGATCCGCTGCACCCATGCGCACGGCTGGCACGGCCGCGTCACAGTGGGCCATGCCACCAAGCTGTCGGCGCTGCCCAAGGCCGAACTCATCGCCATGGGCCATGCCCTGGCCGAGGCCGGCGTGCAGGTGACCTGCCTGCCGGCCACCGACCTGTTCCTGACCGGGCGCGAACGCTTCCATGACAAGCCACGGGGAGTCGCGCCGCTGGCGCAACTGCACCAGTGCGGGGTCACCTGTTCGGTTTCCAGCAACAACATCGGCAACCCTTTCACCCCTTATGGCGACGCGTCACTGGTGCGCCAGGCCAACCTGTACGCCAACGTCGCGCAGTTGGGCACGCCGCAGGAGCTGCTGATGTGCCTGGGCTGGATCTCGCGCACCTCGGCGCGCCTGCTGCGCCTGCGCGACTATGGCCTGGAACCGGGCTGCCGGGCCGACTTCGTGGTGTTCGACGTGCCTTCGCCCGCCGATGTGATTGGCCGCATCGCCCCACCGCTGATGGGCTTCAAGCACGGCGTGCAAACCTTCGAGCGCCCGGCCGCGCAGTTGCTGCGCAGCCCGCTCAAAGCCCGTCCAGTGCCTGTCGCAAGTTGACTTCAGGGGCCGCCACTTCCTCGAGGGCCAACTGGCCCTCGAGTTCATCCAGGTGCGCGATCATTTCACGTACCGCCGCCTGGGTGTCACCGGCAGCCAGGGCATCGATGATCGCCTGGTGTTCATCCGAGGCACAGGGCGGGCTGTCACCGCGCTGGTAAAGGGCCACGATCAGCGAACTGCGCACCATCAGGTTGGCGAGGATGTCGGCCAACACCTGGTTACCGCACACCGTGCCCAGCAGCAGGTGGTACTCGCTCAGCCTGCCGACGATGGCCCGGCGGTCGGTGCTGGCGGTAGCTTGGCGTTCATTGCACATGTGCTGGTCGATGCGTGCCTGGTGCTCGGCGATGTGCGCCGGGGTGATGGCCTCGACGATCGCCCGTTCCACCGCCCGGCGGGCGGCAAAGATTTCCCGGGCCTCGCGGGCGCTGGGCTGGGCCACGGTGGCGCCACGGTTAGGTTCGATGTCGACGATGCGCTGCATGGCCAGGCGCTGCAACGCCGCCTGTACATGGTTGCGGTTGGCCTGCAGGGTCTCGACGATCTGCGCTTCGACCAGCCGCGCGCCGGGGCGCAGCCGGTGCTGGGCAATGGCCTTGGCGAGCATGTCGGCGATACGCTGGACTTCCTGTTGCTTGCTGCTGACCGCTTTGCCTTTCATCAAAACCTCGAAACCCTCGTACGCGATGGGCCGGCATTATCCGCCCGGCCCGTTGCCACGGCAATCGGGTGTTTCAGCGCGCCTGGCCGAGGGCGCTCCCTTGGCTGCGCGGGTCGTAGGCGGCGCTGCGGTTGCCGTCGGCGTCGATGGCGATCACGCCGGCCAGGCCCATCAGCGGGCTGAGTGCCGGGGTGGTCTCGAGGGCGTGGCCACGCTTGGCCAAGCCCTCAAGCACTGCCTGGCCGATATCGGCTTCCAGTTTCAGGTTGTCAGTGCTGTCGAAGAAGCTGCGGCCCAGCAAGAAGCGCGGCGTGCGCAGTGCGCCCTGAGGGGATTGCTGGTAGTCGATCAACTGGGTGGCCAGCACCATTTGCGTTTGCGGCTGGCCATCACCGCCCTGGGTGCCGAAGAACCAGCGCCGGCCATCGTCTGCCACGTAGGCTGACGGGTTGAGGGTGTGCGCCGGCCGCTTGCCGGGTGCCCAGGTGTTGGCGTGCCCGGGCTGCGGGTTGAAGCCGGCGGCCCGGTTGTGCCAGAGGATGCCGGTGTCACCGAGGATGCAGCCGGAGCCAAAGTCGTGGAACAGGCTCTGGATCAGGCAGGCGCTGCGCCCTTCGCGGTCGGTGGCGGCCATCCAGACGGTGTCGGCCGATCGACCGGGTTCGGCCCAGGGGGCGGCATGGTGCGGGTCGAGCGGCGCGGCGGGTTGAGCCAGGCTTTGGTGGTAATCCCAGCCGCTTGCGCGCGGGTCATGCAACTGCGCGTTACGCTGCAGCAGGCCTTGTTTGATGGCCTCGACCAGCAAGTGGTAGTAACGCGGGCTGCCGTTTTCGCCCAGCTCCACCGTGTTCAGCGCCGCCATGGCGCGCAGCGTATAAAGGCCCTGGCAAGGCGGCGCCACATTGAACAGCCGACCGTTGCGGTAGCGTACCGAGATCGGCTCGGCCAGGTGTGCCCGCGTCGCTCGCAAGTCGTCAACCGTGAGGCCGCAGCCCAGCGCCTCGAAGGCATTACCGAAAGCGTGCGCCAGTTCACCGTGGTAAAAGTCCTGTAGCCCATGGCGCGCCAGATGTTCCAGGCTGTTGGCCAGCGCGGGTTGGCGCAACCGGTCGCCGGCCTGAAGCCACTGGCCATCGCGTTTGCACAGTGGGTGCAGGCTGGGCAGCGTGTCGATCAACCCGGCGCGCTGGCCCTGCCAGAACAGCTGCGAGGCAGACACCTCCACCCCTTCGCGGGCTAACTCGGCGCCCGGGGTAAGCAAATCGCCCCACCCCATGCGCGAGCCCCAGCTTTCGCTCACGGCCTTGGCCTGCAGCCAGCTGGCCATGGCGCCAGCAGTGGTCGCCACCGATGCCGGGCCCCGCAGGCTGATGACCCCGCCCTGCGGCAACTGCGTGCCCGCCTGGCCGATCCCGATAATGGTGCGTATGCGGTCATCGTGGAGCAACCACAGTGCATCGCCGCCCAGGCCCGTCATGTGCGGGTATACCGCCGCCAGCACCGTGCTGGCGGCCAGCATTGCATCAATGGCCGTGCCGCCGCCGTCCAGTACTTCAAGGCCCGCCGTGCTGGCCAGGGGGTGTGGGGTGCACAACACGCCGCCACGGGAATGGGCGGTCAGGGATGGATTCATTGCTAGCTCCTTCGCATGGATTGCTAGCAATCAGCAAGGATCGTTCCGAACTCGCGTGTTTTGCGCGCCGCGCGAGCAACACTTTGATGCCGACCAGCACCGGGGCTGCGACCACGAACAGCAGCGCCACGGCATAAAAGGCTGTGTCGAAGGCAATCACCCCCGCCTGCGTAGCTACGCTGCGCCCCAGTAGCGTGATTGCTGCCTGCCCGGCTTCCGGGCCCATGCCCTTGCCTGACAACAGCGTGCCCGTGGTGGCCAACCGCTGCACCACTGCCGGTGCGCCATTGACCACATGCGCCCCCAGCACAACGCCATTGACGGCCACCTGGTGGTCTATCAGCGTCTGCAGCCCGGCTACGCCCAGCAGGCCGCCCAACTGCCGACCGGTGTTGAACAGGCCGATGCCAGCTGCCAGGTTCTCGTGGTTCAGGCCCGAAAACGCAATCAAGGTAATAGACAGGAACAGAAAACCCAGGCCCAGGCCGCGCAGCAGGATGGCGGGCGTCATGTCCTGCGCCCCGCTCTCGCCGCTCACGTGGGCCAGCATCCACATGGCCAGCATGATCAGCAGGATGCCGAACGGCACTGTGGCAAACGGCGCCACCTTGCGTACCTGAAACAACCAGGCCGCCAACAACAGCGCCGCGATGAACAACCCTGCGCTGGGCAACAGCAGCAGGCCCGCGTCGGTAGGCGTGAACGCGAGCATCGACAGCGCAAACGCTGGTATCAGGTAAGCACTGCCGAACAACGCCGCCCCGGCGACAAAGCTGACGATGAAGGCGAAAGTGAAATCGTAGGTACGAAACAGGGTGAAGTCGAAGACGCCAGGGCCCTTGCGCATGGCCTGCTGGCCGAAAGGCGCCAACAACGAGGCCAGGGCCAGTACTGCCACCCATCGAATATGCGCCTGTTCGAACCAGTCCCAACGGTTGCCCTGGCTCAACAGGTAGGTGAAGCCACCAAGGCTGGCGGCGATCAGCGCCATCCCCAGCCAGTCGAAGCGCTGTGCGGGTGGTCGCAATGCCCGCGGCCAGCCGGCATGGGCAATCAGAGCCATGGCAACGGTCGCCAGCGGCACCGCGCTGAAAAACACCCAGCCCCATGACCGGGTATCGATCAACCAGCCTTGCAGGGCCGGCGCCAGGGTGCCGGGCGCCACCACCGAGCCGATGGCAAACAGCGCTTGCAGTGTGGGCTGCCGGCGGCTTTCAAAACCGTAGAACAGCGCCGCCTGCCCGGCTACCAGCAAGGTACCGCCGGCCAGCCCCTGAACCACGCGCAAGGCAATCAGCCACTGCAGTTGCAGGCTCAGGGTTGCAGCCAGGCAGGCCACCCCCATCAGGGCTGTTGCGCTCAACAGCAGGTTGCGCGGCCCCAGGCGCCCGAGCAGCCAGGGCGCCAGCAAAAAACCGGTGAGTTTGCAGGCGATATAGCTTACGTCCAACCAGGCAAATTCATCCGGGGTGGCGGCCGTGTCGCCGATGATGTCGTTACGCGCCAAGGCCAGCACACTGCTGGTAATGGCCTCGGTCAGGGTGGCCAGCACGAT
The DNA here is from genome assembly GCF_028898945.1 of Pseudomonas sp. PSKL.D1. Classification (NCBI taxonomy): domain Bacteria; kingdom Pseudomonadati; phylum Pseudomonadota; class Gammaproteobacteria; order Pseudomonadales; family Pseudomonadaceae; genus Pseudomonas; species Pseudomonas sp. PSKL.D1. The sequence continues at coordinate 2,841,201 of NZ_CP118607.1, read as the reverse complement.
GCCGGCAATCAGCGCCCAACCCGCCTGCACGCGGTTCACGATTCTTTACCTGCCTCGACCACCACGCGTGCCGACAGCCCCGGCACAATCCGCCCGGGCAAAGGGTTGGCGACCAGACGTATTTTCACCGGCACCCGCTGCACCACACGCACGAAGTTGCCGGTGGCGTTGTCCGGCGGCAACAGGCTGAATGCCGCACCGCTGCCGGGTGCAACGCTATCGACCACCCCGTCGAGCACGTCGTCAGGGTAGCCGTCGATGACAATACGGGCAGGTTGCCCTGGGCGGATGTGCTCCACCTGGGTTTCCTTGAAGTTGGCAACCACCCACACGTTGTCGACAGGGACAAGGTCGAGCAATGCACCGGCGGCGGTTACGTAACGCCCTACCCGCACCTGGCGATTACCCACCACACCCGCTACCGGCGCCCGCACCTGGGTATGCTCCAGATCGATCATGGCCAGTTCACGGGCGGCCTGGGCCTGCTCGATGGCGGCTAGCGCAGCTTGCCGTTGTGCCTGCAACACCAGCAGGCGCTGTTGCTCGGCATCGCGGGTGGCCGACGTCGCGGCCACAGAAGCTTCAGCGTCGGTGCGCGCGGCGTAGGTCTGGTCGACCAGCGACTGGCTGACAGCGTTGAAAGCAATCAGCTTGCGGTTGCGCTCGTGGGTTTTGCTGGCCAAATTGCGTTCGGCCACCGCCGATTGCAGGCGGGCGTCGGCCTGACGGATCTGCGCCCCCTGCAACCGGGTTTCGGCGTCGACGTTGGCCAGGCGCGCCTCGGCCGCCTGCACATTGGCCTCGGCCTGCGCCAGATGCGCGCGGTAATCGCGGTCATCGATGCGAAACAGCACGTCACCTGCCTGTACACGCTGGTTGTCCGCCACCGCCACTTCGGTCACATAACCGGGCACCTTGGCGGCAATCGCGGTGACATCACCCCGCACGTACGCATTGTCGGTGGAGGTGTCGGCGCCCGACCAAGCCAGGTAGCCGCCCACCGCCAGCACGGCCAGTGCACCGAAGCACAACAGCATGCCCAGCCGCCGCCGAGGGCTGGCCTGAGGGGTGTCTTGCAGCGGGGTGTCCATGATCGGGGCTCCTGCAGTGGCCGTTACTTGTCGGCCGGCGTTACCAACTGCGTTTCACTGCTGTCGAGCACGAACACCGCCTTCAGCCGCGCCGGTTTGGTCTTGCTGGCATTGGCGCTGACGCCGTGGAAGTCGCCGGGCGACTCGGACCAGCTTTCACCGGCCTTGAAGGTGCGCGCCGGCTCACCATTGACGGCGCTGCTGATTTCGCCCTCGATGACCGTGGCATAGATGAACGCGGTTTTGGGGTGGCGGTGGGACGGCGATGCCGCGCCCGGCGCGTAATCGACCTCCACCACCCGCATGCTTTTGCCCGGCACGTTCGGCAGCGGCTGGTTGAACACTTCAGTGACTTTGCTGGCCGGCGGGCTATCGGCGGCGATTGCGCCAACCGACAACGCCATGAGGGTGCAGGCCATAAGGGTGCGAGTGAACATGGTGATTCTCCTTGGATCGAGTAAGGGGTCAGGACCGCGCCAGCCAGTCTTCGAAGCGAATTTTACCCAGACGGGCGTGCGGGCCCGGGGTGAGCGACTGGTCATCCAGCACATCGCCGAAGTAGCGCGCATGCACATCGGCCACAACCTGACGGGGGTCGCCGGTCAGGCGCAGGTAACGGCCTATCAGCTCGTCCAGCGGCAAGGCTTCAGGGCCGGCCACTTCCAGCGTAGCGTTCGCTGGCGCGCCCAGGGCCACTTCGGCGAGCGCAGCCGCCACATCGGCCGAAGCCAACGGTTGAATCAGCGCAGGTGAAACCCGCACTTCGTTACCCACCGTGGCCGATTGTGCGATGCCGCCGACAAATTCGAAGAACTGCGTGGCCCGCAGGATGCTGTAGGGCTGGCCAGATGCCTTGATCAGGTCTTCTTGCGCGACCTTGGCGCGGAAGTACCCGTTTGCCGGTGAACGCTCGCAAGCCACGATCGACAGCGCCACATGGTGGCGCACACCGGCAGCTTTTTCGGCCGCCAGCAGGTTGCCGGTGGAGGTCTGGAAAAAGTCCAGTACAGCCTGGTCTTCCCAGGACGGCGCGTTGGCCACGTCGACCACCACGTCGGTGCCGTCCATGGCCGCGGCAAGGCCTTCGCGGGTGATGCTGTCGATGCCGGTGCTGGGCGCTGCCGCGATCACTTCATGGCCACCTTCGCGCAGGCGGCTGACCAGTTGCGAGCCAATGAGGCCAGTGCCTCCGATGATGACGAATTTCATGGCGATTCTCCGCGTGTTCGACCGCAGCCGTTGCCGTCGATGCCGCTTGAGGATGCGCCAGCAGCGCCGGTGAGTCCTTGCCAAACCCTTGGTTTTACCTTCAGAAAGTATTGGAATAGCGTCCAGCTTCACGCACGGTGCAGGCCGCTTGGCGCTGCCGTATCATCGGGGGTTAACCACCCTCAGTGCGGCCAGGATAAACACCGTGCGTTTTTTGTTTGAAGACTTCGTGCTCGACCAGCAACGCCGGGAGCTGACCCAGCGCGGCGACGCCGTGACCATCAGCCCCCAGGCGTTCGACCTGCTGCTGGCGCTGATCACAAGCCCCGACCGTGTGCTGAGCAAGGATGAACTGCTGCAGGCCGTGTGGGGCGGGCGCATCGTCTCGGAATCGACCATCACCAGCCATATCAACGCCGTGCGCGCGGCCATTGCCGACACCGGCGCCGAACAGCGGCTGCTGCGCACCGTGGCACGCAAGGGTTACCGGTTTGTCGGGGAAGTGCAGGCACAGCACCATGACGCCCCCCCGGCACCGACCACGCAGCAACCGCCCGCGCTGCCCGGCAAGCCGTCGATTACCGTGCTCCCGTTCCAGAACCTCAGCGGCGACCCGGAGCAGGACTATTTTGCCGATGGCATCGTCGAGGACATCATCACTGCCCTGTCGCGCGTGCGCTGGCTGTTCGTGATCGCGCGCAACTCCAGCTTCACCTATAAAGGCCAGCGGGTTGACCTGCAAACCATCAGCCGTGAACTGGGGGTTCGCTATGTGCTGGAAGGCAGCATACGCAAGGCTGGCAACCGGGTGCGCATTACCGGCCAGTTGCTTGATGCCAGCACCGGCGCGCACCTGTGGGCCGAGCGTTTTGAAGGCGAACTGGATGACATCTTCGAGCTGCAGGACCGCGTCGCGCAATGCGTTGTGGGGGCCATAGCACCACAGCTGGAGCTTGCCGAAATCGAACGTGCCAAGCGCAAACCCACCGACAACCTGTGCGCCTACGACTATTACCTGCGCGCCACGGCCAAGCTGCACCAGGGCACCCGCGAGGCCATCGAAGCCGCCCTGCCCCTGTACTACAAGGCTATCGAGCTGGACCCTGAGTTTGCATCGGCCTACGCCATGGCGGCCTGGTGCTACTTCTGGCGCAAGATCAACGCCTGGATGCTCGACCGCCCGCAGGAAATCGCCGAAGGCATTCGCCTGGCCAGAATGGCCGTTGAACTGGGCCGTGACGACGCCGTGGCGCTGACCCGCAGCGGCCATGCCCTGGCGCACCTGGCCGGCGACCTGGAGGGCGGCATCGCGCTGCTTGACCGCGCCCGCGTGCTCAACCCCAACCTTGCCCCGGCGTGGTACCTGGGCGGTATCTTGCGGGCGCTGCGTGGCGAGGCCGAGGTGGCGGTAGAAAACCTCACCCATGCCGAGCGCCTGAGCCCGCTGGACCCGGAGATGTTCCGCATTCAGGTGGGCATGGCGTTGGCGCATTTCTTTGCCGGGCGGCTGGATGTGGCGTTGGAGTGGGCCGAAAAGGCTGCCTTGAGCCTGCCGACACTGTTGCCGGCGCATGCGGTGATTGCGGCGTGCCATGGGCTGAGCGGGCGTGAGGTGGAAGCGGCCCGGGCGCTGGAAACCTTACTGGCGCTAGGCCCTGCACTGCGGGTTTCGCGGTTGAAGGATTGGCTGCCGGTTCACCGGCAGGTGGACATGGACCGGCTGGCCGAGGGGCTTCGCCGGGCCGGGCTGGAAGAATGAGTTGGACCTATCGCGGATAAATCCGCTCCTACAACGCGTTGCGCGTAACCTGTAGGAGCGGATTTATCCGCGATAGGCCCCCACAGACAAACGCACTCATCCAGCCCACACATCAATCCATGCGAACAATGCAATTAACAGATCAATACCCCTGCCGCACCATAACCGCTCAATAAGAACCGTGCCCGCATCCAGGCGGTGCACGTCACAAAAGCGGTATGGAGTACGGCAATGACAGCAGCAAACCCCACCGGGCGTTCCCGGGCCGGTGCCATCTTCCGGGTTACCTCAGGCAACTTCCTGGAACAGTTCGACTTCTTCCTGTTCGGCTTCTACGCCACGCACATCGCGGCGGCCTTCTTCCCTGCCAGCAGCGAATTCGCTTCACTCATGATGACCTTCGCCGTATTCGGCGCGGGCTTCCTCATGCGCCCGCTGGGCGCTGTGGTGCTGGGCGCCTACATTGACGAAGTGGGCCGGCGCAAAGGCCTGATCGTGACGTTGTCGATCATGGCCAGTGGCACGATATTGATCGTGCTGGTTCCCGGCTATGAAACCATCGGCCTGCTGGCGCCGGCTCTGGTGCTGGTCGGCCGGCTGCTGCAAGGCTTTTCGGCGGGCGCCGAGCTGGGCGGGGTGTCGGTGTACCTGGCGGAAATCGCCACACCGGGCCGCCGGGGCTTCTTCACCAGCTGGCAGTCGGCCAGCCAGCAGGTGGCCATCGTGGTTGCTGCTGCACTGGGCTTTGCCCTGAACCAGTGGATGGCGCAAGAAGCCATTGCCGACTGGGGCTGGCGTATTCCGTTTCTGGTCGGTTGCCTGATCGTGCCGTTCATCTTCCTGTTGCGGCGCAACCTGGAAGAGTCTGAAGAGTACGCCGCGCGCAAGCATCGCCCGGCCATGGCGGAGGTGTTTCGTACGCTGCTGAAGAACTGGCAAACCGTGATTGCCGGCATGCTGATGGTGGCGCTGACCACCACGGCGTTCTACCTGATCACCGTGTACGCGCCGACCTTTGGCAAGACCGTGCTGCACCTGAGCACGTCCGATGCGTTGCTGGTGACCCTGCTGGTGGGTGTGTCGAACTTCATCTGGCTGCCGCTGGGCGGCATGTTGTCCGACCGCATTGGCCGGCGCCCGGTGCTGATCGCCATGACGCTGTTGACCCTGGCTACCGCTTACCCTGCGTTGACCTACCTGGTGAACGCACCCAGCTTCCTGCACATGCTGGAAGTGCTGTTGTGGCTGTCGTTCATCTATGGCCTGTACAACGGCGCGATGATCCCGGCGCTGACCGAAATCATGCCGGCTGAAGTGCGGGTTGCCGGGTTCTCCCTGGCCTATAGCCTCGCCACCGCGATTTTCGGCGGCTTCACGCCGGCGATTTCGACGTTCCTGATCCAGTACAGCGGTGACAAGGCGGCCCCGGGTTACTGGATGTGCTTTGCCGCACTGTGTGCATTGTGCGCCACGTTGTTCATGTATCGCCGCTCCGGCGGCGGCCTGAAGCCGGCCGTGGCCAGCTGACAAACACCGGGCCGGTGTGGGTGCAACTGTCTTGTGCCGGCGTCCAGGTTCAACGCGTACCTCAAGGCATGCGCAATCCCTGTGGGAGCGGCCTTGCCGGGACGCCGGACCGGTCGGAAAGGGTCGCGCAGCGGCCCCAGGATTTCAGCGTAACGCACATATCGCCGGGCCCGCTCTGCGGCCCTTTCGCGACACAAAGCCGCTCCCACAAAACCCATAAGAACAAGGAATGAACATGAACAAACTGCTTAAATCCCTGGCCTTGCTGGCCGGTGTCAGCCTGGCCTGCGTGGCCCAGGCTGAAGAGATCCGGGTGATGACCTCCGGTGGTTTTACCGCAGCCTACAAAGCACTGGGCCCGCAATTTGCCGCCGATACCGGCAACACACTGGCCACCACCCTCGGCCCGTCGATGGGCAAAGCCCCCGAAGCCATCCCCAACCGCCTGGCCCGTGGCGAGCAGGCCGACGTGGTGATCATGGTCGGCTACGCCCTGGACGAGCTGATCAGGCAAGGCAAGGTCGACCCGGCCTCACGGGTGGAACTGGCCGATTCACGTATCGGGCTGGTAGTACGCGAAGGTGCTGCAAAACCGGATATCAGCACCGTGCCCGCGCTCAAAAAGACCCTGCTCGACGCAGGCTCGGTGGCCTATTCGGACAGCGCCAGTGGCGTATACGTGCAGGACCAGCTGTTCAAACGCCTGGGCATCGAAACCCAGGTCAAACCCAAAGCCAGCATGATCGAGAAAATCCCGGTGGGGTCGGTGGTCGCCAAGGGTGATTACCAGTTTGGCTTTCAGCAGGTCAGTGAACTGCTGCCGGTGCCAGGTGTGAGCTTTGTCGGCAAATTGCCCGAGGAGGTGCAGTCAGTCACCCGCTTTGCCGCCGGTATCCCGGTGGGCGCGCAACACCCGGTTCAAGCCAGGGCACTGCTGGATTACCTGGCCTCACCCGCCGTTCAGCCACAGGTGCAGGCCACCGGCCTGGATTCCGTTAAGCGCTGACCTGCGCGGCTTTCATTTCCACCACCAGGCGCTCCAGCGCCAGCGCCGCCGGGGTCAGGGTACGGCCCCGGCGCTTGATCAAGCCAACGCTGCGCATCACCTGGGGATCGGTTAGCGGCACGCGGGTAAGAATCGGGTGATCCGCCGCTGGCATGGCCATCAGCGGTACGGCGGCAACGCCCAGGCCCGCCTCCACCAGCCCTATCATCGTGGTCACATGGCGCGTCTCGCAAATGCTCTGGCGCTGCGGCACGATGCCGCTCAGCGCCTGGTCCAGCAAAAAGCGGTTGCCCGAAGTCTTGCCCAGCGAAATGTAGTCCTGCTGGTAAAACTCTTCCCACGTCACGCTGGCGCGCCCGGCCAATACGTGATCACGCCGACACGCCACCACGTAGCTTTCCTGCACCAGCGGCTCGAATTCCACATCGGCTTCGGTTGTGCCGATGAAGCTCAGGCCAAAGTCGGCCTCGCCCTCCACCACGGCACTCAGCACCTCGTGGGCACTGGCGTCCAGCACCTTGACCTTGATGCGCGGAAACTGCCGGTGGTAATGGGCCACCACCCGGGGCATGAAGTAGTACGCGGCAGAAGGTACACAGGCGACCGTGACCTGGCCAAGCCGGGTGGAGGCGACTTCGCTGATGCCCAGCAGGGCGTTGTCCAGGTCGTCCAGCAGGCGCTCGACACTGGGCATGAAGCCACGCCCGGCCTGGGTCAGGCTGACCTTGCGGGTGGTGCGCTCGAACAGCCGCACGCCCAGCGCGTCTTCCAGCTTTTCGATGCGCCGGCTCAAGGCGGGCTGGGAGATACGCACCGCTTCGGCGGCCCTGCGGAAACTGCCTTGGTCGACCACCGCGCGGAAGGCTTGCAGGTCGTTGAGGTCAAAGTTGATGGCCATGGCGCGCACTCGGTGACGGGCGGATTGATGCAGCCATTCTATAAATGTAAGCAATTAATGCAAAATGTTACGAGCGCCGAAACATCAGCTCCCCCCAAAGGGTGATATCGAGCCCCTGACGAGTGTGGGAGCATTCAACCAGCCCCACCCCTGACAGCGTTTCCCTTCCAACTCCCTTATCAGTAGCGAGCCTGCTCGCGTACTGCGGCTTCCTGCATCCCCTTTCAGGAGTTAGCAATGCATACAACAACAACTACAGCCCCTGCCTTGAACCCCCATCATGCGTCGCCCGTCGGCACTGCAGGCCGCTTCAGAAAGTCCATGAGCATGACCGCGCTGGTGCTGTTCGGCCTGGCGTACATGGTGCCGCTGGCCGTATTCACCACCTACGGGCTGGTCACCCAGATGACCAAGGGGCACCTGCCCACCGCCTACCTGATCACCCTCGCCGCCATGCTGCTCACCGCCTACAGCTATGGGCGCATGGTGCAGGCCCACCCCTATTCCGGCTCGGTCTACACCTACACCCGCAAAGCCTTCGGCAGCCACTTCGGCTTCATGGCGGGCTGGACGCTGCTGCTGGACTACATCTTCCTGCCGTTGCTCAGTTATTTGCTGATCGGCATCTACATGTCCGAATACTTCCCGGCCGTGCACGCCTGGGTGTGGGTGGCGGGGTCGATTGCCCTGGTGACCTTTCTGAACCTGATCGGCATCGAGTCGATCACCCGGGTGAACTGGATACTGGTGGTGGCGCAGCTTGTGTTCATCGTGGTGTTCGTGGCGTTATCGCTGCGCAACCTGGGTGGGCAGGCTGAAGCGGTGTCGTGGCTGGCGCCGTTTCACCATGAAGGCTTCAGCATGCCGCTGATCATGACTGGCGCCGCCGTGCTGTGCCTGTCGTTTCTGGGGTTTGATGCGGTGTCGACCATGGCCGAAGAAACCAGCAACCCGACCTACCGTATCCCGATGGCAATCATGGCAGTGTCGGTGATCGGCGGGCTGTTGTTCCTGCTGGTGTCGTACTTTGCGCAAATGGTGTTCCCGGACTGGGCCAGCTTCGCCGACCCGGACTCGGCGTCGGTGGACGTGATGCGCCGGGTGGGCGGCGAGCTGCTGGTCACCGCTTTCACCGCCACCTACGTGGCCGGGTGCTTTGCCTCGGCCATGGTGTCCCAGGCCAGCGTGTCGCGGGTGCTGTTCGCCATGGGCCGCGACGGCGCGCTGCCGCAGGTGTTCGGCCGGCTGGTGACGAAAAAGCGCGTACCGGCCACCGCTATCATGCTGGTCAGCCTGCTGTCGCTGATTGCCCTGTTCATTACCCTGGACACGGTGGCCAACATGATCAGCTTTGGCGCGCTGTTCGCCTTCTCGGCGGTCAACCTGGCGGTGGTCAAGCATTACCTGGTCGATCAAAAACTGCGCGGAGCGCGCAACGTACTGTTGTATGGCGCAATTCCGGCGCTGGGCTTTCTCAGCACGATCTGGCTGTGGACCAGCCTGACCAGCCTGTCGTTCACCATCGGCCTGTGCTGGATGGGCGCCGGGTTCGTGTGCCTGCTGTGCCTCACGCGCGCCTTCCGGGTGCAATTGCCCGAGCTGCAAATGGCCGACTGACGGGCGCCGCGCCGTGCCACCGCACAGCGCGTTCACTCGACGTCGCGGCTGCTGATTGTCTATGATCCCGCGTTGAACGTTTCAGCATGTTTCAACAAGGATCCTAATGTCTGTTCTACAAGCTCCACCTGCCGTCCACTCCAAAGGCACAGTAGCCAGGATGGAGGCGGCCATGGCCTTGGGCAGTTTTGCCATTGGCACCGGCGAATTCGCGATCATGGGGCTGATGCCCGATGTGGCCAGCAACCTGCAGTTAAGTGAACCGCAGGTGGGGCATGCCATCAGCGCCTATGCCCTGGGCGTGGTGGTCGGCGCCCCGGCGCTGGCGATTCTGGGTGCCAAGTTGTTGCGCAAGCACATGCTGCTTCTGCTGATGGCCCTGTATGCCATCGGTAACCTGGCCACCGCGTTTGCGCCCTCCTTCGCAGGCCTTGTGGCCTTCCGCTTCATCAGCGGCCTGCCCCACGGCGCCTATTTCGGCATCGCGGCGGTGGTGGCATCGAGCATGGTGGCCAGCGACCAGCGCGCCGGTGCCGTGGCGCGGGTGATGATGGGCCTGACGCTGGCGATGCTGCTGGGCAACCCGCTGGCGACCTTCCTGGGGCAATACTTCGGTTGGCGCTCGGCGTTCGTGCTGGTGGGGTTCATTGCCCTGTGCACCATTGCCCTGGTCTGGCGGTTCGTGCCTCAGCCGAAGGATGAACCGCGCAGCGACCCCCGCAAGGAGCTGCAAGCCTTCACCCTACCCCAGGTATGGATGGCGCTGGGCATCGCCGCCATCGGCTTTGCCGGCATGTTCTGCGTGTTCAGCTACCTGGCGCCGACCATGCTGGAGGTGACCCAGGTTTCGCCACAATGGATCCCGCTGGGCCTGGCGGCATTCGGCGCCGGCGGCATCATCGGCAACCTGGCCGGCGGCAAGCTGTTCGACCGCTTGCAGTTCCGTGCCGTGGGCATTGTGCTGGTGTGGTCGGCGGCGGTGCTGCTGTTCTTCACCTTCGCGGCCCACTCGCTGTGGACGGTCCTGCTGGGTATCGGCCTGGTTGGCACCATGATCGCCCTGGCCGCGCCGCTGCAGATCCGCCTGATGGACATTGCCCACGAAGCGCCCAGCCTGGCGGCAGCCTCCAACCATGCGGCGTTCAACCTGGCCAACGCCTTGGGCCCGTGGCTGGGCGGCATCGCCATCAGCGCCGGGCTGGGCTGGACCAGCACTGGCTACATTGGCGCGGCAACGGCGATGGTGGGCCTGGGTATTTATCTGATTGCCCGGCGCATGAAAGGCGGGCATTGATCACCGCCCCCAGGCTCTGTACGAAAAGCCGAGAAACTCAATTGGCGCCCTTCGGAAGCTGAAATATGGCCATACCTTCCGTCTGCCTCTGAACCTAGCATTTTTGCCAGTTTCTCGAACTTCGAAAGTACATTAGCCTCGTGTTTCCAATAACTGGATTCAGAGGTGCATCATGTCTCAAGTACGTCCTGGTGATCTGGACATCAACTATGGTACCAAAGGCGATGGTATCGCCCGGATCCCGCCTCAAAACCAATTGAATCCCGATGCTCGGTCATTTCAGATTTTACCCAGTGCAGGAGGAAGCGATGGGTCAGTTGCCATATATGGAAACAACCCGGATGATCCTGATCGCGAATATAATTTTTTCGGAAGAATCAATGCGGATGGCACGTGGGATGCAGAGACAGGCTATGTGCCTCTCTCAAAAAATCAGCAAAACCCAATGCCGGATGGATTTGAACAATTTTCAACGTTGGTTCAAACATCAAGCAATCCCGACGATGGCTATCTGACAGCCGGATTTGTATATAAATTTGATGGGGAGCTATATGAAGGTGGCGTTGCAGTTGGACGTTATGACCGGAATTTTAGCCCTTGGGAGAATTTTGGTGACGATGGTATCGCACACACGCTGAAAATGAGCGCGTCTTCGCCATCCGTGCCTGCACCGGCCGCCCCAAAACCTACATCTGATCCGGCAGGTGCTCTCTCACCGAAAGCAATATACTACATAGCTACTCCACAAGTCGCGCTGGTTAACAACCTGATCAGGGTGGTTTATACGTTCTATAACCCTGTTGACGACACTAGCGAAGTGTGGTGCGCACTGTTCAAACCGGAAACAGGTGAACCTGCCTTCGGCTTAGGTCAGGAGCAGGACAAGAGCCAACTGAAATTGCCTGAAATTCAAGGTGATACGCTACGTGTCATGCGCTGTACCTTCTTGAGTGACGGTAGCTTCTATTTGCTCGCAACAACGGGCCAGCGCATCCATCTTCTTCGTTTCCAGAGCAATGCCGAACTGGACCTTACGTTTGCCAATGGAACAGGTTACATCACACGTCCTTCCGGTTCGGGGGCCGGATTGGCCGTCAGCGAGGATTCAGTCGTGTTCACGACCAGTGCAAACTGGAATGCCGCCCTTCCAGACGATACCGAGTTGTATGGGTTCAACCATGAGGGGCTGCCGATCGATAAATTTACACGATCCTTTTCGATGGATAATGGGAATCTGGCGCTTCCGTGGATTGCTTTCGATTCCGAAGATCGATTGATCCTGGCCGGACATCGCTTTTATTTTCCTGACCATGAAAATATGGTTCATGCGCAAATTCATGTAGCACGCCTTACCCCAGATGGGGACTTGGACAGCAACTTTGGTGAGGGAGGTTTTACCGCGCCTCACCCTTACCTGTGGGAAACCACCGGTTTATTTGTAAATGGGCGGGACATTCGCGTACTTACATCCATGCCACCCGTTGGCCAGATTTACGAGATGCTCGCACGCTATGTGGCTTGAGCCATAACGGCGGGCCTGTACAGTGGAGCGCGACGCCGACCGCTCCTCAGCTGTTTTGGCCTTGCCTGACCTGCGTCTCAAGACAGGCGAAGTCATAAACTTCATCTGCACAGCTCGTTCGGCCTGTACTGACTTGAACGAAAAATCCCTAACGCCCCAGTGTCCTGGCCGTCCAGGCGGCCAGTGGCAACGGCGGCTGCTGGTCGAAGATGCGCTGCCAGATCAGGCGCAAGTCATCCCCGCTGAACATCGACCCCGGCCCACTGCCTCGCCACGTGGACGGGGTGTCGACCACCCAGTGCCCCTGGCTGTCGCGGTGGGCCATGTTGAAGCGGAAGGTGTAGTTGCCGGGGATGCCCATGCGCAGGTCGGTGACCACCAGCGCATCCCCCACCACGTCGTAGCGCAGCCAGTCATCGGTGAACCAGCGCAAACGCGCAAGCCACGGTGATCCGGCCAGGGCTTGGGCGGCGGGCAGGTTCAGCGACAGTTTTTGCATTTCCGGCGGCGTACGGTCGAAGGCACTGCTGACCCCTTCGTAGTAGTCGCCCTCCGGCGTTTTGGCCATCACTCGCCAGATCAGGCTGTTGAATGCCATCGGCACGGCGCGCACGTCGCTGGCCACGATGCCCTGCTGATCCAGTGCGGCCTGGAAGCGTTGCTCCGCCGCCATGCGCCCGGCCAGGCCAAAGCCCAGGTAAGCCGTGCTGAACAGCAGCGCCACGCTCAACACGCGCACCGCGCGGCCCGAAAGCCCTTTGATGGCCGCGTACACCACAGCCAACAACAGCGGCACGGTGTACACCGGGTCGATGATGAACACGCTTGCCCAGCTTTGCGGGGTGAACTGCAATGGCCAGAACAGTTGGGTGCCATACACCGTGAACGAATCGAGAATCGGGTGGGTCACCAGCACCAGCCAGAACGCCAGAAACAGCCTGGGCATGCGGTAGCCCTTGTCGGGCCAGCGCCGTCGCCCCAACCACGCAACCAGCCAGGCCAAGGCCAGTGCAAGGCCGGTGAGCACGAACAGGGAATGGGAGAAGCCCCTGTGATAGGTCATCTGCGACACCGGGTCGGCATAGCGGATGACCACGTCGAGGTCTGGCAAGGTGCCCAGTGCGGCGCCGTAGATGAGCGAACGACGGCCCTGAATGCGGCCGAGCACCGTGCCCTGCAGGGCAGCGCCGAGGACGGCTTGGGTGATGGAGTCCAAAGGGTGGTTTCCTTGAGGGCTATGCGGGAAACCTACCCTTTGCCGGGGTTGCTGCGCAATTGCTGGTGTGGGTAGGAGCGGATTTACCGAGGCGTCGGACCGCCACGATCACCGGCAAAGCCGGTGCCATCGACCGCGTCGCCTGTTTCGCGGATAAATCCGCTCCTACACGGGCCGCGCAAGGTTTAAAAGAGTTGCCAGGTGTACACGAGGATCAGCCGATTCTCGTCGATGTCAGTGCGGTAGTTGGAGCGCGCCATGGCGTTGCGCACGCGTATCCCCAGCCCTTTGAGCACCCCGCTTTGCACGGCGTAGCCGATGTCCAGGTCGCGCTCGCGGTCCTTGCCCTCGTAGCCAAGGCCGGTATCGACATTGTTGCCGGTGATGTAGCGCACGGTGGCGGTCAGGCCTGGTATGCCCATGGCGGCGAAGTTGTAGTCATACCGCACCTGGTATGAACGCTCGTCGGTGTAGGCAAATTCGTAGGTCGGCACTTCGTTGCCCAGCGGCGAGATATTGGCGAACACCCGCGGGAAGGGGCTATCGCCATAAATACCCTGGTAGCCCACGTGGAAGCTGTGCCCACCCGTTTTGGCCGTGAGCAACGAGAAGAAGGCCTGGTTGTCGATGTTGCCGAGCAATGCATCGCCGTCCTCGCGGGCCGTGAAATAGCCCAGGTTGGCACTGAGCACCCAGTCCCCCACCGGCTTGCTGTGCTTCAGGCCGACAAAACCCTGCTCGTAGATATCCTCGAGCTGGCCATACCAGAGGCTGACACTGCTCTGGTTGGCGTTGAACGCGTAATCGCCACCCACATAGTTGAAGGCATCGCTTTCGGCCTGGCGTTGCGGCACATGGCCAAGCATGGCGTTCATCTTGCCGTCGCCGCCTTCGTTGCGCAGGTGGCTGGATGTCAGGTGCCCGGCCTGCAAGGTCAGGCCTTCCAGCTCTGCGGTGTTCACGCTGACGCCCTGATAGGTCGGCGGCAGCAGGCGGATGTCACTGAACGTGAGCACCGGCAGGTTGGGTTGTAACTCGCCCACCCGCAGTTCGGTTTTCGACACGCGCGCCTTGATGGTTGGGGCAATGCGGCTGTACTCACCCGCCGCGCGGCCATCGCCGTGCACCGGCAGCAAACCGGTGTTGACCCGGTCGGGGCTGCTGTCCAGGCGGATGCCCAGCAGGCCCAGGGCGTCCACGCCAACGCCGACAGGCCCTGGTGTGTAGCCAGACTTGAAATCGAGGATGAAGCCCTGGGCCCACTCCTCGGCCTTGGACTGCTGGTTGGCCCCGACAATGTCGGAATAATCGCGGCTGAAGTAATAGTTGCGGGCGCTGAGGCTGGCTTTGGCATCCTCGAAGAAGCCGTTATCGGCGGCCAGCAACGGTTGGCTGAGCAGGGTCAGCCCGATGGCGACGCAAGGGGTGTGGTTCATTCCGAAGCTCTCTTGATCTTGTTGTTATGGATAAAGCGTTGGAAACGGGTATTTCAGGGTGCTCGGCGCAAGGCCTCCCGGGTTTGCGGCCGGCGCAGGCACACCAGCGCGTGGGCCAGCAGGCCGAACAGCAGCCCCCAGAACGCGGCTGACAAGCCAAGAAACGACACCCCCGAAGCGGTGACCAAAAAAGTGAACAGCCCCGCATCGCGCTCGCCGGGTTCGGCCAGGCTGCGGGTGAGCGCCTCGCTGATCGCGCCATACAGGGCAAGGCCGGCAAGTGCCGCGATCAAGGCCGCCGGGAACGCGGCGAACAACGACATCAACGTGGCCCCGGCGATGCCCAGCAGCAGGTACAGCGCACTGCCAGCCACTGCCGCCACGTAGCGCCGGCGGGGGTTTTCATGGGCTTCACGCCCCGTGCACAGGCTGGCAGTGACCGCCGCCAGGTTCAGCCCGTGGCAACCGAACGGCGCCAGCAAGGCCCCGCCAAGGGCACTGGCGCTGATCAACGGGCTGGCCGGCGTGGTGTAACCGGCATTGCGCAGCACGGCCATGCCCGGCATGAACTGCCCGGTCAAGGCCACCAGCACCATCGGCAAGGCCAGGCTGAACACTGCCGACAGGCTGAATTGCGGGGTGATCCACTGCGGCGAGGCCAGCTCCAGCACCAGCGCTTCACTGCGAAACGCGCCGCTGGCCACGGTCACCAACGCGCCCACGCACAGCACCGCGGCCACGGCGTAGCGTGGTTGCAGCCTGCGCATCAGCATGTAGGTCACGAACATCGCCAGCACCAAGCCCGGCTGCACCGGCAGCGCACGGAACACTTCGATGCCGAAGGTGAACAGGATGCCCGCCTGCATCCCGGCAGCGATGGAGCCCGGCAGGCGCGCGATGATGCGGTCAAAGGCCCCGCTGATGCCGATCAGCAGCAGGACCAGGTTGGCCACCAGGTATGCGCCCACGGCGTGTTCCAGGCCAAGTGTCGGCAAGGCGGTGACCAGCAGCGCGGAGCCGGGGATCGACCAGGCGATCACCACCGGCACGCGGTAATGCAGGCTCAGCAACGCGCCCAGTACCGCGCTGCCCATGGACACGGCCCACACCCATGAGGACAACAGGCCGTGGGACAGGCCGGCGGCTTCGGCGGCGTGGAAGATGATCACCAAGGGGCCGGCGTAGGAGATCATCGTGGCGATGCAGCCGGCGATGACGGCGGACAGGGAGCAGTCCTTGATCAGGGTTTTCATTTAGGCCTCCCGGGGTTGTGGTGTCTGGCTGGCGAGGGCACTGCCCTCGTTTCGCGACACGAGGCCGCTCCCACAAACGGACCGCAATCCGGCAGGAGCGGCCCTGGACATCAGGCCTCTTGCAACGCCCGCGGCCGCCCGCTGCGCTGTTCGTGCGCATCGCCCTGCGCCTGCTGCAACTGGAAGTCGAACGCAAGCTCGGCACGCCCCTCGCGCAACACCACCTCACCCACCAGCCCATCCCGCGTGGCATAGGCAAAGTCGTCCCACAGGTACTTGTCCCCGGCCAGGTTGATCTGCGTGGTCAAATGCCGATGCCCCGGCGCCGAGATAAAGAAGTGGATATGCGCCGGGCGCTGGCCGTGGCGGCCAAGCAGGTCCAGGCACTCCTGGGTCGGCCCCTGCGGGTCGCAGCCATAGCCCGACGGCACGATGGAATGCGCGCGGTAGCGGCCTTCGGCATCGGTGACGATGCGCCGGCGCAGGTTGTACTCGGACTGGCTCTGGTCAAAGAACGAGTAAGTGCCACGGGTGTTGGCATGCCACAGGTCAACGGTGGCACCGGCCAACGGCTGGCCATCCGGGCCGCGAACCACGCCTTCGAGCAACATGGGCATGGCCACGCCCTCTTCCGTGCCATCGTCCATGCGCGCTTCGCCCTGGGCGATTGGGGCACCGGCCACGTACAACGGGCCTTCGATGGTGCGCGGGGTGCCGCCGGTCTGCCCGGCCTCGGCGTCCTTGGCATCCTGCAGCAGGTCGAGGAAGTGCTCGATGCCCAGGCCCGCCACCAGCAGCCCGGCCTCGCCCCGCCCGCCCAGGCGGTTGAGGTAGTCCACGGCGTGCCAGAACTCGTTTTCGCTGATTTCCAGGTCTTCGATCAGGCGGGCGGTGTCCTGCAGCACGCGCTGGACGATGCGCTTCAGGCGTGGGCTGCCGTCGTCGTTGCCAAAGCCTGCGGCTTCTTCAAAGAACGTTTGCACGTCGGCGGTATGGGAAATTTTCACGGTCATGATGGTTTACCTCTTGTAGTTGTCAGTGAACGTTCAGGCAGTTGCCGCCACGGCCTGGCGCCGGCCACTGGCCAGGTGCACGGCCATGGCCAGCGCGGCAATCGCGCCAGGGATGGCAAAGGCAATGAAATTGAGTTGCAGCGGCAGGTTGATGCCCATCAGCGCACCGCCCAGCAGCGGGCCCACGATGGCGCCGTTGCGGCCGATACCCGAGGCCCAGCCCAGGCCAGTGGAGCGTACCGACAGGCCGTACAGCTGCGCGGCACCGGCGTACAGCAGGATTTGCGTGCCGATGGTGGTGGCGCCGGCGATGAAGATCAGCAGGTACAACACCGGCATCGGGCTGTTCACGCCCAGCAGGCTGATCGACACGGCAGCGGCCAGGAAAAACGCCACTTTCACCTTGACCAGGTTGTAGCGGTCGCCCAGCCAGCCGCCAAGAATCGCCCCGGCCATGCCGCCAAAGTTCAGGGCCAGCAGGAATGACAGGCTCGAGCCCAGGCTATAGCCGGCGTTGGCCATCAGTTTGGGCAGCCAGGAACTGAGCGCGTAGACCATCAGCAGGCAGCAGAAAAACGCCAGCCACAGGGCCAGGGTGCGGATGGCCAAGCCGTTGCGGAACAGGTCGAGTACCGAAGCCCCGCTGCTTTTGCGGTCGACAGCTTGCAACGTATCGCCAGGCTGCACGTCACAGGTCGGGTCCAGGCGTTTGAGCAGTGTGCGGGCTTCATCCGTGCGGCCCTGGCGTACCAGAAAGCCGATGGACTCGGGCAGGTAGTAAAGGATCACCGGCAGCAACAACAGCGGGATGGCAGCGGCGAAGAACATCGACTCCCAGCCAAAGCGCGGCAGCATGAAAATGCCAACACCCGCCGAGAGCATGCCGCCCAGCGAATAGCCACTGAACATGATCGCCACCAGCGTACTGCGCAGGCGCTTGGGCGCGTATTCGTTCATCAGCGCCACGGCATTGGGCATCAGGCCGCCGCAGCCGAGCCCGGCGATGAAGCGGTAGATGCCGAACTCGCTGGGGCTGCTGGCAAAGCCATTGAGGATGGTCGCCCCCGAGAACAAGGCAAAACAGATGGCGATCCCTTTCTTGCGCCCGATGCGGTCGGCCAGGCTGCCGAACGCCAGTGCGCCGAACATCATGCCAAACAGCGCATAGCTGCCCAGCGCACCGGCTTGCAGCGGGGTCAGGCCCCACTCTTTCATGATCACCGGCAGCACCACGCCGTAGATGAACAGGTCGTAGCCGTCGAAGATCAGCAGCAGGCCGCACCAGGCCATGACCATCCAGTGGAAGGGGCTGAAGCGGGCATTGTCGATGATCGGGTGTACGTCAAGGGTTCGCATGGCATCTGTCGCTCTTGTTGTTTTTGTGGAGGAAAGCGTTGCCTGGGGAATCGGTCAGCCGAGGTCACCGCCCCCTACCGGCAATGTCACACCGGTGATGTAGGAAGCGTCGTCAGAGGCCAGGAACAGGATGGCGCCCACCTGCTCGTCGATGCTGCCGTAGCGGTGCATCAGGCTGCTGTCGAGGGTTTGGTCGACGATTTGCTGGTACCAGATTTTTTCCTGCGGGGTTTGCTCGGCGCTGTTGCGCGGCACGCGCCGGGGAGGCGCTTCGGTGCCACCGGGTGCCGTGGCGTTGACGCGGATGCCACGGCCGGCGGTTTCAAAGGCCAGGCACGCGGTGAGCGCGTTGACACCGCCCTTGGCCGCGCCGTAAGGCACGCGGTTAACGCCACGGGTGGCTATCGACGAGACGTTGACGATGGCCCCGCTGTTGCGTTCGAGCATGTACGGCAGCGCGGCGTGGCAGCACCACAGGGTGGGGAACAGCGAGCGGCGCACTTCGGCTTCAATCTGCTGGGCGTCGTAGTGCTCGAACGGCTTGGCCCAGATGGTGCCGCCCACGTTGTTGACCAGGATGTCGAGGCGGCCAAAGGTGTCCACGGCGGTGGCCATCACGCGCTGGCACTCGTCGTGCTGTTCGAGGTCGGCGGTGAGGGTCAGCATGCCCTCGCCGGCCAGTTCGTGCACCAGCTCGGAGCGGTCCACCGCCACCACCTGCGCGCCTTCGGCTTTGAGCCGCCAGCACACGCCACGGCCGATGCCCTGGGCGGCGCCGGTGACCAGGGCGATTTTGCCTTGGAATCTGTTGTTCATACATTCTCCCTGGCAACACGGTCGAGGTAGGAGCGGCTTTAGCCGCGATCACCGGCGAAGCCGGTGCCATCCATCGCGTCGCCTGTATCGCGGATAAATCCGCTCCTACAGGTCTCGACCGTATCGCCTTCGAAATAAAAGGAGGCCGCCCTCACCCGCACGATGCGGGCAGCCCCGAGGAAACTCAGGCTGCCGCCGCGAACTTCTCGAAGTAGAAGTTCGCCGGGGCGATGCCTTGCTCACGCAGGTACTGGCTTACCGCCTCCACCATCGGCGGTGGCCCGCACAGGTACACGTCCACATCGCCGTCGTTGAGGTGGCGCGGTTCGATGTGCTGGGTCACGTAGCCCTTTTGCGGGTACTCGCTGGCCGGGTTGGCCACGCAGGCGCTGAAGGTGAAGTTGGGAATGCGCGCGGCCAGTGCCTGCAGGCGGTCCAGCTCGACCAGGTCGAAGTCGTTGGTCACGCCATAAATCAGGTGCAGCGGGTGTTCGCTGCCCTGCTCGGCGACCTTCTCCAGCATCGCCGTGAACGGGGCCAGGCCGGTGCCGCCCGCCAGCAGCAACAACGGGCGCTGGATCGGCCGCAGGTAGAAGCTGCCCAACGGGCCGGCCAGGCTCATGTTGTCACCGGCCTTGGCCAGGCTGGTGAGGAAGCTGCTCATCAGCCCGCCCGGCACATTGCGGATCAAAAAGCTGACCTCGCCATCCTTTTGCAGCGAGCTGAACGAATAGGCACGGCTCTGCTCGCTGCCCGGTACTTTCAGGTTCACGTACTGCCCAGGCAGGAACGCCAGGCGGCTCAGGGCTTCACCCTTGATCGACAGCGCAATGGTGCTCTCCGACAGTTGGCGCACGTCGCTGATGGACGCCTCGAAGCTGGCCTGTTCGGTCTTGCAGACTTGTGAAGACGCCGGGATGCGCACCACGCAATCGCTTTCGGCGCGCATCTGGCAGGTGAGCACGTAGCCCTCGGCGATTTCGTCCTCGCTCAGGGCGTCTTCGATAAAGTTGTCGCCCAGGTCATACCGGCCGGATTCGGCCTTGCACTTGCACGTGCCGCAGGCGCCGTCGCGGCAGTCCAGCGGGATGTTGATGCCCTGGCGGTAGGCAGCATCGGCCACGGTTTCCTGGCCAGTGGCCTCGATGAAGCGGGTCACCCCGTCTTCGAAATTAAGCGCGATCTGGAAGCTCATGTTGCACCTCGCGGGCGAGCCGGCCCACGGCGCGTCGCATGACGCACCGGGCAGTGCTCGCAAAACCCTGTTTCAGATGTGGTAGATGTCGATGACCTGACGCACGTAGTCGTTTTTCAGCACCACCTTCTTGGCCTTGATCAGCGGCTGTTCACCGCGCAGGTCGAGGGTGTAGAAACTGGTGCCGAAATAGCTGTCGGTGGTCTTGTAGCGAAAGCTCAGGGTGTGCCAGTTGAAGCGCACCTGGCAGCTGCCCTCGCCCTGTTCGACGATCTCGATGTTGCTGATGTTGTGCGAGGTGCGGGTGTCGGGCACGGTCGCACTGGAACGTTCGGTCTTGATGCGGAACACACGGTCTTCAAGGCCGCCACGGTTGCCGTACCAGATCAGCGAAATTTCGCTTTGAGGGTCTTCGGTCAGGGTGTCGTCGTCATCCCAGGATGGCATCCAGAAGGTCGCATCGCTGGCGTACAGCTCCAGCCACTGGTCCCACTGGGCATCGTCCAGGTAGCGCGCTTCGCGGTAGAGGAAGTCGCGCACGGTGTCATGCAGGCTCATTGCACGGCCTCCACGGGGATCAGTTGCTGTTCGTCCTTGAGCGCCTGGAGCATGGTGTCCTGCCAGTACTTGTGTTGCAGCACGAACAGGCCCTCGTCCTCGGTGCGCACGCCCGACAACAGCGGCTTGAGTTCGATCTCTTTGGCCGCCTCATCGGCGCCTTCAACCCAGTGCTGCGCGCCACGGGACATGTCGTTCCAGCCGGTGCCGCCGCCGTAGCCGGTCTGGCATGAACGGAATTCTTCCAGGTCGTCCGGGGTGGCCATGCCGCTCACGTTGAAGAAGTCTTCGTACTGGCGGATACGCTTGGCGCGGGCATCGCTGCTTTCACCCTTGGGGGCGATGCAGTAGATGGTGATTTCGGTCTTGTTCACCGAAATCGGCCGGGCAATGCGGATTTGCGAGCTGAACTGGTCCATCAGGTACACGTTGGGGTACAGGCACAGGTTGCGCGAGTTCTCGATCATCCAGTCGGCGCGGGCCTGGCCGAAGTCGGCGGCCAGCTGGTCGCGGCGCTCGAAGGCCGGGCGGTCTTCGGGGTTGGCCCAGCGGGTCCACAGCAGCAGGTGGCCGTGGTCGAACGAGTAGAAGCCACCGCCCTGCTTGGCCCAGGCGCCGGCGCTCATGGTCTTGATTTCGTCACCCGCCTCACGCTGCTTGCGCTGGTTCTGGGTGGCGGCGTAGTTCCAGTGCACGGAGCTGACGTGGTAGCCGTCGGCGCCGTTCTCGGCGGTGAGCTTCCAGTTGCCTTCGTAGATGTACGAGCTGGCGCCGCGCAGCACTTCCAGGCCTTCGGGGGACTGGTCGACGATCATGTCGATGATCTTGGCCGATTCGCCCAGGTGCTCGACCAGCGGCTTCACGTCAGCATTGAGGCTGCCGAACAGAAAACCCCGGTACGACTCGAAGCGCGCCACCTTGGTCAGGTCGTGGGAGCCGTCGCAGTTGAAGCTGTCGGGGTAGCCGGCGTTGCTTGGGTCTTTCACTTTGAGCAGCTTGCCGCTGTTGTTGAACGTCCAGCCGTGGAACGGGCAGGTGTAGCTGGACCGGTTGCCGCGCTTGTGCCGGCACAGCATGGCGCCGCGGTGGCTGCAGGCATTGAGGAAGGCGTTGAGCTCCCCGTCCTTGTTGCGCGCGATGAAGATCGGCTGGCGCCCCATGGTCAGGGTGAGGAAGTCGTTTTTTTCGGGGATCTGGCTTTCGTGGGCCAGGTAGATCCAGTTGCCTTCGAAGATGTGTTTCATCTCCAGGTCGAACAGGCGCGGGTCGGTGAACATTTCACGCTTGCAACGGTAGACGCCCTTTTCGCGGTCGTCCTCGAGCATGGCATTGAGGTAGTCGAATCCCAGGGACATGGCCAGGGCCTCCATTGTTATTGTTCAGGCCGGGTCAGGTTAGGGACTGCGGGGATGGGGCAATATCCGCTTCGTGCAGAGTGCTATCCGTTTTGTGCAGGGCCACCCGCAATTAATCGTGCCCATAGCACTTTTCCATTGAACGGCGTGCACCACCTGAAGTAAGCTCGGGCTCATTCACTGGAGAGCAACATGCCGAAACACACCCGCAACCACGCCAACACCACCGGTCGCACCGCGCGCCCTGTGCTGGCCGTTGCTGGCTGCAAGGCTGCTGTCGGCTTTTATTTTGGGTATTGGTTTAGCCACTAGGCGCCGATACCCACACGGCGCCCACCTTCGAGGGGCCGCCGAACATGAGAATACTCAACCCCCGGTCGGCTCCCCGACCGGGGGTTTTGCTTTTCAGGCCTTTCAAACATTACCGCTTCACATTGAGGACAGATTCATGAACTACGCCACCTATTACTACCCAAGCACCGCTGCCTGGCGATTTAGCCAATCCCGTTCGGGCCAGCCTGCCGCCTCCGTTCGGTCCCTTTCCGGTGGCAATGCTGCACGCAATCAATCAACGAACAGTCGAACACCTGAATAGGGCCGACCGCGCGGGAAAGAACCCGCCGTCCGCCCAGGGAAGCCATGCCATGCAAGCCTCGAACCTCGCCCTGCCCCTGACCCAACCGCACGCGGCCAACACCACTGTCAGCCAGCGCCTGCCCAGCCCGCACCTGCTCAAGCAGCAGATGCCGCTTTCTGTTGAACACGCCCAGCAAGTACACGCCCACCGCCAGGCCATCCGCGCCATCCTCGAAGGCCGCGACCCGCGCCTGCTGGTGATTGTCGGCCCGTGCTCGATCCACGACCCACGCTCGGCGCTGGAATACGCCGACCGCCTGGCCGCCCTCAGCCGCGAGGTGGACGACAAACTGCTGCTGGTGATGCGCGCCTACGTGGAAAAACCCCGTACCACCGTCGGCTGGAAAGGCCTGGCCTACGATCCGCACCTGGATGGCAGCGACGACATGCATGCCGGCATCGCCCTGTCCCGTGGCTTGATGCTGAACATGATCGAACGCGGCCTGCCGATTGCCACCGAGTTGCTGCAACCGATGGCCGCGGGCTACTTCGACGACCTGCTGGCGTGGGCGGCGATTGGCGCGCGCACCACCGAATCGCAGATCCACCGTGAAATGGTCAGCGGCCTGGCACTGCCGGTCGGCTTCAAGAACGGCACCGACGGCGGCGTGGCCATCGCCACCGACGCCATGCGCAGCGCCGCCGCCGCACACCGCCACTTCGGCATGGATGCGCAAGGCTACCCGGCGATCATCGAAACCTTGGGCAACCCGGACACTCATCTGGTGCTGCGCGGCGGCCACAAGGGCCCCAACTACGACGCCAACAGCGTTGCACTGGCGCGCCAAGGGTTGGCCAAGGCCGGTTTGCAGGCCCGGATCATGGTCGACTGCAGCCACGCCAACAGCGGCAAGGACCCTGCCCGCCAGCCGGCGGTGTTCGAAGACGTGCTGGCACAACGCTTGGCGGGGGACTCGTCGCTGGTCGGCGTGATGCTTGAAGGCCACCTGTTCGACGGCTGCCAGGCGCTGGGCAAGGGCGCGCTGAAATACGGCGTGTCGATCACCGATGGCTGCCTGGGCTGGAGCGCCACCGAGAACCTGTTGCGCGAGGCGGCCGCACGTTTGTAAGCGGCCCGGTTGCAAGCCTGGCGAGACTTTTGCCAAACAAGTGCGCTAGGCTTGCGCTTTTCACCCCAAGGAGTAGTACCCATGGCACGCGCCACTGCCCGCCACATCCTGGTTGCCACCGAAGACAAGTGCAACGAACTCAAAGCCCAGATCGAAGCCGGTGCCGACTTCGCCGAAATCGCCAAGGCCAACTCCACCTGCCCGTCCAGCCGCCAGGGCGGTGACCTGGGCTCGTTCGGCCCAGGCCAGATGGTCAAGGAATTCGACACCGTGGTGTTCAGCGCCCCGGTCAACACCGTGCAAGGCCCGGTGAAAACCCAGTTCGGCTACCACCTGCTCGAAGTGACCAGCCGCCAGGACTGAGCCTGAGCAACTGATGATGCCACTTGTAGGAGCGGATTTATCCGCGATGGCGTCGGCCCAGGCGACCTCGAAGCTTGGGCCGACGCCATCGCGGATAAATCCGCTCCTACAGTGTATTGGGGGGCTGCTGCTGATGGGTATGGCAGCGCTATCGCAAGCCGCGCCCACCCACGCCCTCACCGTCTACGGCGAAGCGCCCCGCTACGCCGAAAGCTTCAAACACTTCGACTACGCCAACCCCAACGCCCCCAAAGGCGGCCTGATGCGCCGCTCGGCCATCGAAATCGGCCAGTTCGACCACATCCTGCCTTATATCGATAAAGGCATCGGCGTGAGCGAGGTCGACGGCTGGCTGTACGCACCCTTGGCAGTACGCTCCTTCGATGAGCCCTACACCGTTTACGGCCTGATCGCCCGGCGCATGGAGCGTGGCCCGGACGATGCCTGGCTGCGTTTCGAGATCGACCCGCGGGCCACGTTCGCCGATGGCAAACCGGTCAGGGCCGAGGATGTACGCTTCAGCTACAACACCCTGATGACCCAGGGCAGCCTCAAATACCGCACGCTTTACGCGGATGTGACGGGTGTAACGGTCGAAGGCCCGCACAGCATCCGCTTCGACTTCCGGCAACCCCACGGCCGCACCCTGGCCCTGGACCTGGCCAGCTTGCCAGTGATGCCCGAGCACGATTGGGCCAAGCGCGACTTCGCCAATGGCGCCGGGTTCGACAAGCCCGTGGGCAGCGGCCCGTACCGCATCGGCCGCATCGACAACGGCCGCAGCATCACCTTCGAACGCGACCCCGACTGGTGGGCCAAAGACCTGCCGGTAAGCCGGGGCCGCTACAATTTCGAGCGCATCCGCATGGAGTACTTCGGCGACACCGAGGTGGCCCGGCAGGTGCTCAAGGGCGGCGGTTACGACTATAACCGCGAATTTTCCGCCACCGCCTACACCCTCGGTTACAACGGCGCCCAGCTGGACGACGGCCGCCTGCAGCGCGCGCACCTGGGCCCGGCCAAGCCGCAAACCGCCCAGGGCTTTGTGTTCAACCTCGACCGCCCGCAGTTCAAGGACCGCCGCGTGCGCCAGGCGCTGGCGCTGCTGTGGGACTTCGAGTGGAGCAACCGGCAGATGATGCGCAATATGTACATCCGCCAGCAAAGCGTGTTCTCCAACACCCCGCTGGCCGCCCGGGCGCTGCCCGACGCGGGCGAGCTGCAACTGCTGGAACCACTGCGCGGCAAGGTGCCCGATGAAGTCTTCAATCAGGTGTTCACTGCGCCGGTGACCGACGGCTCGGGCATCATTCGCCCGCAACAGCTCCAGGCTCTGGCATTGCTGCAGCAAGCCGGCTGGCAGCCAAAGGATGACCAGTTGGTGAATGCCGATGGCGAACCGCTGGCGTTCACTTTCCTCAACGGCCAGTCGGGTATGGAACGCCTGTTGCTGCCGTGGAAGCGCACCCTGGCGCAGATCGGCGTGAGCCTGAACATCCGCAACGTCGATTCGGCCCAGTACGTCAACCGCTTGATGGCCCGGGACTATGACATGATCGTGACGGGCTACCCGGTTACCCTGTCGCCCGGCGCCGAGCTGTACAACTACTTTGGCTCAGCGGCAGCCAACGACCCGGGTTCGAACAACCTGATGGTGCTCAAGGACCCGGCCGTGGACACCCTGCTCGACGGCCTGGTGCGCGCCGACACCCAGGCCGGCATGCTGCGCCATGCCCATGCGCTGGACCGGGTGCTGCAATGGAACTACTACTGGATCCCCAACTATTACCCGCCCGGCAGCTCGACCGTGTGGTGGAACCGCTTCGGCCTGCCCAAGGTGCAGCCGGCCTATGACGAAGGCCTGGACAGCTGGTGGGAAGCCAGCCCGGACGCGCTGACCAACACCCAGATGGCCGAACGGCTGAAGGCCACGCCATGACCGCCTACATTCTGCGGCGCTTGCTGCTGATCATCCCCACGTTGCTGGCGATCCTGCTGGTCAACTTCGCCATCGTTCAAGCGGCCCCCGGTGGCCCGGTGGAACAGGCCGTGGCCCGGCTCCAGGGCATCGGCGGCGGCGCGCCCGGTGCACGAGCCGAGGTGGTGCATGGCGAATCGCGGGCTACCCGAGGCCTGGACCCCAAGCTGATCGAAGAAATCAAACGCCAGTACGGTTTCGACAAGTCTGCCCCTGAGCGCCTGTGGTTGATGCTGAGCCAGTACGCGCGGCTGGATTTCGGCCAAAGCTTCTTTCGCGGGGCCAAGGTCACCGACCTGATTCTGGACAAGCTGCCCGTGACACTGTCACTGGGCTTTTGGGCCACGCTGATCACTTACCTGGTGTCCATCCCGCTGGGCATCCGCAAGGCGGTGCGCCATGGCAGCCGGTTCGATGCCTGGAGCAGCGCACTGATCGTGATCGGCTATGCCCTGCCCTCGTTCCTGTTTGCCGTGCTGCTGATCGTGCTGTTTGCCGGCGGCACGTCGCTCAACTGGTTCCCGGTGCGCGGGCTGGTCTCGGAAGACTTCGACCAGCTCAGCCTGCTGGGCAAGGTGGCCGATTACTTCTGGCACCTGGTGCTGCCGGTCGGCGCCTTGGTGATTGGCGGCTTTGCCACGCTGACGCTGCTGACCAAAAATGCCTTTCTCGATGAAATCTCGCGCCAGTACGTGGTCACCGCCCGGGCCAAAGGCCTGAGCGAGCGCCGGGTGCTGTATGGCCATGTGCTGCGCAATGCCATGCTGCTGGTGCTGGCCGGGTTGCCACAGGCACTGATCACGGTGTTCTTCGCGGGCTCGTTGCTGATCGAGGTGATTTTTTCCCTTGATGGGCTGGGGCGCATGAGTTACGACGCCGCGGTGGCCCGCGATTACCCGGTGGTGTTCGGTACCTTGTTCATCTTTACCCTGGCCGGGTTGCTGATACGCCTGATTGGCGATTTGTCGTACACGCTGCTGGACCCACGCATCGACTTCGACGCGAGGGCGCACTGATGCTATCGCCCGTTTCGCGCCGCCGCCTGCAGCGTTTTCGTGGCAACCGCCTTGGCTGGGTGTCCATGTGGCTGTTCGCCGGCCTGTTGTTGCTGAGCCTGGGCGCGGAACTGGTGGCCAACGACAAGCCGCTGCTGCTCGGCTACAAGGGCGAGCTGTACACGCCGGCGCTCAAGCGCTACACCGAGCAGCAGTTTGGTGGCCAGTTGCCGTTCCAGCCGGATTACCGCAGCGCCTACGTGCGCCAACTGATCGAGGACCAGGGTGGCTGGATGCTGTTTGCGCCCATCCCGTTCAGTGCCGACACACCCAACTACGACCTGCAGGTGCCCACGCCCAGCCCGCCAAGCAGCAGTAACTGGCTGGGCACCGACGACCAGGGCCGCGACGTGCTGGCCCGGGTGCTGTATGGCACACGCACGTCCCTGCTGTTCGCCTTTGCCCTGACGGTGATCAGCGTTTTCATCGGCGTAGTCGCCGGCGCCTTGCAGGGTTACCACGGCGGCTGGGTCGACCTGCTTGGGCAACGTGTGCTGGAAGTGTGGTCGGGGTTGCCGGTGCTGTACCTGCTGATCATCCTGAGTGGCTTCGTCGAGCCGGACTTCTGGTGGTTGCTGGGGATCATGGCACTGTTCTCGTGGCTGGCACTGGTCGATGTGGTGCGCGCCGAGTTCCTGCGCGGGCGCAACCTGGAGTACGTCAAGGCAGCCCGCGCCCTGGGCCTGCCAGACAGCCAGGTGATGCTGCGCCATATCCTGCCCAACGCCATGAATGCCACGCTGACCTTTGTGCCGTTCATGCTGACCGGGGCAATCACCACGTTGACCGCGCTGGACTTCCTCGGTTTTGGCATGCCGGCTGGCAGTGCTTCGCTGGGGGAACTGGTGACCCAGGGCAAGCAGCACCTGGAGGCACCGTGGCTGGGCTTCACGGCGTTTTTTGCGTTGGCGGTGATTTTGTCGCTGCTGGTGTTTATCGGGGATGCCTTGCGCCAGGCGTTCGACCCCAGAGGTTAGGTATTCAAGGCCCACAAACCATGCACGACAACAACCACCTCAAGGACTACCCCCAGGTCCGGCAACTGGCCATCCGCTCGCTGTTCGAAATCATCGAGCAGTCCAGCGAAGGCACCATCATCGTCGACCGCGACGCCCGCATCGTCTGGATGAACGAGCGCTACGCCCGGCGCTTTGGCCTGGCCGACGCGGCCAGCGCCATCGGCCAGCCATGCGAGGCGGTGATCCCGGGCAGCTTGATGCGCGATGTGGTCAGCAATGGCCGCCCCATCTTGCTGGACATGCTCGACACCCCCAATGAGCCGCTGGTGGTCATGCGCCTGCCCATCCACGACGCCCAGGGCAAGCTGATCGGTGCCATCGGCTTTGCCTTGTTCGACGAACTGCGCAGCCTGTCGCCGCTGCTCAAGCGCTATTCGAGCATGCAGCAGGAACTGGCCAGCACCCGTTCGCAGCTGCGCGCGCGCCAGGCCAAGTACACCTTCGCCCAGTTCGTCGGCAGCAGCGCGGCCTGCCTGGAAGCCAAACGCCGCGCCCGGCGCGGCGCCGGCAGCGACTCCCCGGTGCTGCTGCTGGGCGAAACCGGCACGGGCAAGGAACTGCTGGCCCATGCCATTCATGCGGCATCGGCACGGGCGCACAAGGCGTTTGTCAGCATCAACAGCGCGGCCATCCCCGAGAACCTGCTGGAGGCCGAGTTTTTCGGCACCGCGCCCGGAGCGTTCACCGGCGCTGACCGCAAAGGGCGCAGCGGCAAGCTGCAATTGGCCGAGGGCGGCACGCTGTTTCTTGACGAAATCGGCGACATGCCACTGGCCCTGCAGAGCAAGCTGCTGCGCGTGCTGCAGGAAAAGGAGTACGAACCGGTCGGCTCCAACCAGATGCTGCGTAGCGACGTGCGCATTATCGCGGCCACGTCCATCGACTTGCAGGCGGCCATGGCGCGCGGGGCGTTCCGGGCGGATTTGTATTACCGCCTGAACGTGCTGCCGATTGCCGTGCCGCCCTTGCGTGAGCGCGCCGAAGACTTGCCGGCATTGTGCGAGGCGATCCTGGCCGAGCTGGGTAGCCAGTTCGAGCTGGAGCCAGATGCGTTGCAGTTGCTGGTACGGCATGCATGGCCGGGCAATATCCGTGAGCTGCGCAATGTGCTGGAACGGGCGACGCTGCTGGCGGACCAGCCGCGGCTTGGGGCCGAAGAATTGCGCGAAGCGTTGGGGCCGTTGGCGCCGGTTGCTTGCGAGCGGCTGAGTTATCGGGAGGCTTGTGCTCAGTTTGAACGCAAGCTGATTGGGGGTGCGTTGGCTGAGTACGGGGGGAATGTGCCGGAGGCGGCGAAGGCGTTGGGGTTGGGGCGCTCGACGCTGTATAAAAAGATGGTGGCGCTTGGTCTCTGATTGGAGATTTTGGTTTCCATTTTGAGATTGTTGCGAGGGCTGCGCCCTCGATCGCGGCTGAAGCCGCTCCTACAGGGGGGAACGCGTCGCCTGTGTAGGAGCGGCTTTAGCCGCGATGGGCCGCAACGCGGCCCCAACAATCTCAAATCAGAAACAGTTCGATTAAGGAATATCTATATATATCAATAACTTAAAAATTGGCACGATTCCCGCTATCTCCCGGTCACCGATAAAAACAAGACCCACCCAGGAGACTCACCCCGATGACCGTGCTCATCGCACTGGCCGCTTTGGCCCTGCTGATGCTGGCCGCCTACCGCGGCTACAGCGTAATCCTGTTCGCCCCCATCGCCGCCCTCGGCGCGGTACTGCTCACCGACCCCGCCGCCGTGGCACCCGCCTTCACCGGGGTGTTCATGGAGAAGATGGTCGGCTTCATCAAACTGTACTTTCCGGTGTTCCTGCTGGGCGCGGTGTTCGGCAAGCTCATCGACCTGTCGGGCTTTTCGCGCTCGATCGTAGCCGCCGCCATCCGCCTGCTCGGCACCCGCCAGGCCATGCTGGTGATCGTGCTGGTGTGCGCCCTGCTCACCTACGGCGGCGTGTCGCTGTTCGTGGTGGTATTTGCGGTGTACCCGTTCGCGGCCGAAATGTTCCGCCAGAGCAACATCCCCAAGCGGCTGATCCCCGCCACCATCGCCTTGGGCGCGTTTTCCTTCACCATGGACGCGCTGCCCGGCACCCCGCAGATTCAGAACATCATCCCCAGCACCTTCTTCAATACCACCGCCTGGGCTGCGCCCTGGCTGGGGTTGATCGGTACGGTGTTCGTGTTCTGCGCCGGCATGCTCTACCTGCAACGCCAGCGCAACAAGGCCCAGCGCGCGGGCGAAGGCTACGGCACCGAATTGCGCAACGAGCCGGAAACCGCCCCGGACCTGGCACTGCCCAACCCCTGGCTGGCCCTGGCGCCGCTGGTGCTGGTGGGGGTGATGAACTTGCTGTTCACCCACTGGATCCCGCACTGGTACGGCCCCAGCCACAGCTTGCAGTTACCGGGCATGAGCGCGCCGGTGAACAGTGACGTGGCCAAACTTACGGCCATCTGGGCAGTGCAGGCCGCGTTGCTGGTGGGCATCCTCATGGTGTTGGTGTGCGCCTTCGGCGCCATCCGTACGCGCCTGGCCGAAGGCACCAAAAGCGCGGTCAGCGGTGCGCTGCTGGCTGCCATGAACACGGCCTCCGAGTATGGCTTTGGCGCGGTGATTGCCTCGCTGCCGGGCTTTCTGGTGCTGGCTGATGCGCTGCGCGGCATCCCCAACCCGCTGGTCAACGAAGCCATCACCGTCACCTTGCTGGCCGGCATTACCGGCTCCGCCTCCGGTGGCATGAGCATCGCCCTGGCGGCCATGGGTGACACGTTCATTGCCGCCGCCCATGCCGCCAACATCCCGCTGGAAGTGTTCCACCGGGTGGCCGCGATGGCCAGCGGTGGCATGGATACCCTGCCGCACAACGGCGCGGTCATTACCTTGCTCGCGGTCACTGGCCTCACCCACCGCGAAGCGTACAAAGACATTTTCGGTATTACCCTGATCAAGACCCTGGCGGTATTCGTGGTCATCGCCACGTTCTACGCCACCGGCATCGTCTAAGGAGCTTTTGGCATGTCTCTCAACGGCAAAACCGCACTCGTCACCGGTTCCACCAGCGGCATCGGCCTGGGCATTGCCCAGGTGCTGGCCCGCGCCGGCGCCAACGTTGTTTTGAACGGCTTTGGCGACCCGGCCCCGGCACTGGCCGAAATCACCCGGCTAGGTGTGAAGGCCGTGCACCACCCGGCAGACTTGTCTGATGTGGCGCAGATCGAAGCACTGTTCGCGATGGCCGAGCGAGAATTCGGCGGTGTCGACATCCTGGTCAACAATGCCGGCATCCAGCATGTGGCGCCGGTGGAGCAGTTCCCGGTGGAAAGCTGGGACAAGATCATCGCCCTGAACCTGTCGGCGGTGTTCCACGGCACGCGCCTGGCGCTGCCGGGCATGCGTGCGCGCAACTGGGGGCGTATCGTCAACATCGCCTCGGTGCACGGGCTGGTGGGCTCCACCGGCAAGGCCGCCTACGTGGCCGCCAAGCACGGCGTGCTCGGCCTGACCAAAGTGGTGGGGCTGGAAACCGCCACCAGCAATGTCACCTGCAATGCCATCTGCCCAGGCTGGGTACTGACGCCACTGGTGCAAAAACAGATCGACGACCGCGCCGCCAAAGGGGTTGACCCGCAACAGGCACAACACGACTTGCTGGCCGAGAAACAGCCATCGCTGGCGTTCGTCACACCAGAGCATCTGGGAGAACTGGTACTCTTCCTGTGCAGCGAGGCCGCAAGCCAGGTCCGCGGCGCCGCCTGGAACGTCGACGGTGGCTGGCTGGCCCAGTAAGGGGTGGCCTGGGCCTGGCGCAGCGCTCGCATTCGATCATCTGCAAGGAGGCCCTATGCGCCCAACCCTGATCACCGCCTTCCTGGCCCTGGCCGCTGCCACACCGGTAGTGGCGGCCAGCCTGAAGGACGTTGCCCCCTACCCCGAAGCGGAAACAGGCTTTACCCGGCAGGTCATCCACCTGCCGGCGCAAACCGACGAATCGGCCCACCAACTGGAAATTCTGGCAGGTAAAACCCTGCAGGTGGACTGCAACCGCCAGCGCCTGGCTGGCAAATTGGAACGGCACACCCTGCAAGGCTGGGGCTACAGCTATTACCGCCTGGAAAAAGTCGGCGGCCCCGCCAGCACATTAATGGCTTGCCCGGACGGCAAGAAGACCGAAACCTTCGTGCCAGTGGTGGGCCAAGGCTTCATGCTGCGCTACAACAGCAAGTTGCCGGTGGTGGTGTATGTGCCGGAGGGTGTGGAGGTGCGTTACCGCGTGTGGTCGGCGTCGGCAGACGTGCAAAAGGCTAAAGTGGAGTAAAGCGGCCCCTGCCCCGGCGATGAATCGAGAGGTATCGCATGAACGATGTGCTTTGGTGCCCCACTACCGCTCAAGTCGAGGGCAGCCGCATGGATGCCTTTCGCCGCCGGGCCAACCTGCGTTACAACCTGCAACTCAACGACTACGCGGCGCTCCATCGCTGGAGCATCGTTGAGCGCGGCGCCTTCTGGCAGCTGTTGGCCGAGTACTTCGATGTGCTGTGGCATGCACAGCCCAGCCAGGTCCTCAGCGAAGGCAGCGCCATGCCCGAAGCTCAGTGGTTCGCCGGCGCCACCCTCAACGTTGCCGAACATTTGCTGCGCCGCCGCGACGACCGCCCGGCATTCATTGCCGTGCAGGAAGACGGCACACGCCGTGCGTTCAGCCATGCGCAACTGGCCGCTGAAGTGGCGGGTTTGCAGCAAGCGTTCATCAGCGCCGGCATCGTACCCGGCGACCGCATCGCCGCCGTCATGCCCAACACCTGGCAAACCCTGGTGGCCATGCTGGCCTGCACCAGCCTGGGCGCGGTGTGGTCGACGTCTTCACCGGAGTTTGGCCTGCACGGCATCATCGACCGCTTCGGCCAGATCGAACCAAAAGTGCTGATTGCCTGCGCGGGCTACCAGTACGCGGGCAAAACCATCGATCAGGTCGACAAGATCAACCAGGTGTGCAGCCAGTTGCCAGGGCTGCAACAGCTGATCATCGTGCCCTACACCCGCACACAAACGCGGGCTGACGAATTCAACGCAGCCAACGTCTGCCTTTGGGGGGATTACTACCAGGCTGGCGGCGAACCCGCGTTTACTCCACTGCCCTTCGACCACCCGCTGTACATCCTTTACTCCAGCGGTACCACTGGCGTGCCCAAGTGCATCGTCCACCGCGCCGGAGGCGTGTTGCTGCAGCACTTGAAGGAACACGGCCTGCACAACGACCTGAAGGCCGACGACGTGCTGTTCTACTACACCACCTGCGGCTGGATGATGTGGAACTGGCTGGTCAGTGGCCTGGCAGTCGGTGCCACGCTGGTGCTTTACGACGGCTCACCGTTTCACCCTGGCCCCGAGCGCTTGCTGGACCTGATCGACAACGAGGGCATCAACGTCTTCGGCACCAGTGCCAAATACCTGGCCGCACTGGAACAGGCGGGCCTCGCACCAGCGCGCAGCCACCGCCTGGAGAGCCTGCGGGCCATTCTGTCGACCGGTTCGCCGCTGTCACCGCACAGCTACGACTATGTGTACGGCAAGATCAAAGCCGATGTGCGCCTGGCCTCGATGTCGGGTGGCACCGACATCGTCTCGTGCTTCGTGCTCGGCAACCCGACACTGCCCGTGCGCCGTGGCGAAATTGCCTGCAAGGGCCTGGGCATGGCCGTGGAGGTCTGGAATGAACACGGCCAGCCGGTCACCGGCGAAAAAGGCGAACTGGTGTGCACCCGCAACTTCCCGTCGATGCCGTTGGGCTTCTGGAATGACACTGATGGCAGCCGTTACCGCGACGCTTACTTCAGCCAGTTCCCCGGTGTCTGGGCTCAAGGCGATTACGCCGAGCAATGCGACAGCGGCGGCATGGTCATCCACGGCCGCTCCGATGCCGTACTGAACCCCGGCGGTGTGCGCATCGGCACGGCAGAAATCTACCGGCAGGTTGAAAAGGTCGAGCAGGTGCTGGAAAGCGTGGCCATCGGCCAAGACTGGCACGGCGATGTGCGCGTGGTGCTGTTCGTGCGCCTGCAGGACGGCCTGCAACTGGATGAGGCGCTACGCGAGCGCATTCGCCAGGTGATCCGCCAGTACACCACCCCGCGCCACGTACCGGCGGTGATCGCGCAGGTGGCCGACATTCCGCGCACCATCAGCGGCAAGCTGGTCGAACTGGCCATTCGCAATGTGGTGCACGGCTTGCCGGTCAAGAACACCGATGCCTTGGCCAACCCCGAGGCGCTGGATCAATTCCGCGACCGCACGGAGTTGCGCGATCAGGCATAATGGCGCCTTTTTTGCCCCGAAACACAGGTGAACCATGAAAGCTCAAGCCCGCCATATCCTGGTCAAGACCGCTGATGAAGCCGAAAAGCTCAAGCAGCGCATCGCCAACGGTGAGGCTTTTGACGTGTTGGCGAAGAAATTTTCCACCTGCCCGTCGGGCAAACGCGGCGGCGACCTGGGCGAGGTGCGGCCAGGGCAACTGGTGGGGGCAATCGACCAGGTGATCTTCAAAAAATCGTTGCGCGTGGTGCATGGGCCGATCAAGACCAAGTTCGGGTATCACCTGGTGCAGGTTTTCTATCGCGACTGATGGCACCGCGCCACCTGGTATTTTTGACAGTTGCCAAGAATATCGCGGTTACCTACAACTAAAGTAGGGCCGGAGTAATAACCCTTTCGATATAGCTCCAGGTAGTGGTCCCTTTTACCACGACCTGGAGAACTCCCTATGCGTCATGCACGCCTTGCCCCTGCTGCACTTGCGGTGCTGCCCTTCATTGGCCACGCGGCAGACTTGACGGTTTTGCCCGGTGAAACCCTGGGGGCGGTGGTGCAAACCCAGGCCGTCGACACCTTTACCATGAGCGGCGGCACGATCCAGTCGCTGAACCAGGGCGAGAGCTACGACGTTTTCACGATGAGCGACGGGCGCATCATCGATGCGTTCGAAGACGGTGACAATGCCACCTTCTCGGGTGGGCAAATCGGCCGGGTCGACCTGAAACTTGCCGACAATTTCTTCGAGATGTCACAGGACACGGCGACCCCTACCTTGATTGACGGTAACCTGGTCAGCGGTTTTGGCAATGACACCATCATCCTTCGCGGCGGCAGCATTGGTGGCAATATCAGCGTCAGCGGTGGCATTGACCAAATCACCATCAGCGGTGGCACGCTGCGCGGCAGTGTGCTGGCCAGTGTGGGTAACGATATCTTCAATTGGAGCGGCGGCATCATCCGGGGGCGCGTCGACATGGGGTTGGGCGACGACGTCGCCAGCATCACCAATCTCTCTGCCGGCACATTGATCACTGCACTGGATGGCGGCCAAGGCAACGACACACTGACCTTTCGCAACAGCCAGTTCAATGGCGGTGAGCGCTACGTGAACTGGGAGGCCATCGAGCTGCTGGACAACAGCCGGGTCACCCTCAATGACACCCTTGTACTCGGCGATGGCGGTGCCGGAACACCCGACGCCCCCGGCACCGGCAGCGGCTTTTTGCTCATCGACAGTTCAAGCTCGGTGGTGTCCAGCAGTGGCACGGTCACCGCCTTCACCCCTGGCCAGGGCGTGATCGTGAGCAATGCCGGCACCCTCGACCTCAGTACCGGGAACGACGGCCAAGGCAGGCTGACGATCAACGGCGACTACGAAGGCGAGAACGGCATATTGCGGGTAAACAGTGTGCTGGCAGGTGATGACGCTGCCTCCGACCGGCTGATCGTCAGTCAGGGCGCGATCTCGGGTAGCACACAGTTGTTGGTCAACAACCTGGGCGGCGCGGGCGCGGCCACCACGCAAAACGGCATTCAGGTGGTCGAAGCCCGTGACGGGGCCACCAGCACCGCTACCGCGTTCGTGCAAACCCAGACCCTGTCGGCCGGCGCATACGATTACCGGCTGTTCAAAGGCGGGGTCACCGCGGGCAGCGAAAATAGCTGGTACCTGCGCTCGACGCTGGTGGCCACGCCCGCAGCAGCGCCAGCCGAGGTACCCGGCACCCCGCCGGTCGAACCGGCAGCCACACCACCGGTCGCGGCCCCTGCACCAGGCCAGCCCGACCTGCCTGCGCCCGTGGCCGGCCTGAGCGTGCCGATCTACCGCCCGGAAGTGCCCGTGTATGCGGCAGCCCCCCGGGGCGCCGCCATCATCGCCCGTCAGGCCTTGGGCACCTTCCATCAACGCCAGGGTGACCAACTGCTGCTGACCAACAAGGGCGGCCTTTCGGCATCGTGGGGCCAGGCGTATGGCGGCACGTTGCGCCAGCAATGGAGCGGCACGGTCAGCCCCAGCCTGGATGGCGACCTGTATGGTTTCAAGGTCGGCCAGGACCTGTATGCAGCCGTTTCCGACGGCGGCTATCGCCAGCACGCCGGTATCTACGTAAGCCACAGCCGGATGGAATCTGACGTGAAAGGGTTTGCCCTGGCCCAGGAAGACCGCGCCGTGGGCGATTTGCGCATCGATGGCGACAGCGCCGGCGCCTACTGGACACTGATCGGGCCACAGCAGTGGTATGTGGACGCGGTGCTGCAGTATACCGACCTGGATGGCCGTGCCCGCTCCGACCGTGGCAACCGCATCAACGTCAACGGCAATGCCTGGACCGGTTCACTGGAGACCGGTTACCCGATTCGGGTTTCAGAGCGCTGGACTTTCGAGCCGCAGGCCCAGCTGATTGCCCAGAAGGTCTCGCTGGACAGCACCAACGACCGCATTTCCCACATCAGCCATGATGCTCAGGTCGAGCTTACCGGCCGGCTCGGCGTGCGCCTTGAAGGCGCGTTCACAGGCACCAGCGGCAAGCTGCTGCAACCTTATGGGCAAGTCAACCTGTGGCACGGCGACGGCGGGCGCGACACACTGACCTTCGATGGCGTGGACAAGATCAAGACCGACTACCGCTACACCGCCGCACAACTGGAAGCGGGCGTGGTAGCCCAGGTAAGCGAAACCCTGAGCCTGCACGGCGGTGTGCAATACACCCACAACCTCGACAGCCGCCAGCAGGAAGCCAGCGGTGTGAACCTGGGCGTACGCTGGGAATTCTAGCGGCGTGCCGCCAGCAACCCGAGGCCGGCACACCCGAGCAAGGACGCACTCACCCGGTTGAACACCCGGCGTGGCCCCGGCTGGCTGAACCAGCGTTGCAGGTAGGCGCCAAGGCCGGCGTAAAGGGCAATGGCGGCCCATTCCAGCAACAGGAACAAAACGCCCAGCCCAAGGAACTGCTCGCTGACCGGTGTTGCACTGCTCACCGACACAAACTGCGGCAGGAACGCAGTGAAAATCAGGATCGCCTTGGGGTTACCCGCCGCCACCCAGAACTCCTGACGCGCCAGCCGCCAGGTACCGCGTGGCTGTTCGGTTGCCATCACAGCCTCGCCTACCGGCGCACGCCACAGTTGCCAGGCGATGTAGAACAGGTAGGCCGCCCCCACCACCTTGATTGCCAAAAACAGGTATTCACTGGTGTGCAGCACCACCGCCAGCCCCATCG
Source organism: Pseudomonas sp. PSKL.D1 (assembly GCF_028898945.1). Lineage (NCBI taxonomy): Bacteria > Pseudomonadati > Pseudomonadota > Gammaproteobacteria > Pseudomonadales > Pseudomonadaceae > Pseudomonas > Pseudomonas sp. PSKL.D1. The sequence goes on along the minus strand of NZ_CP118607.1, from coordinate 2,803,416 downwards.
CTGCCAAGGCGATCATGCCACTGAATGCCACGATGCGCCCGCCCCCGGCCACGCACGCCGTGCGCAAACCGTATCGGCTGGCATTGTGCAACGACAACAGGTTGTTCGGCCCCGGCGCCATGTTCAGGGCGAAACAGGCCGGGATGAATAGCAGCAGGCTGGACAGCTCCATGGTGTTCTCCTTGTCATCAGCCCAAAGTTCTTAGGGTTCGTAGTCTTCCGGCGGCTCGAAAACGCCATCGTATCGGCCATTGATCCAAGGTTGGACAATTTTGTCCTGAAGCTCGCGAACATACGCCTGGAATTTGGGGTGCTGGTGTGCATTCGGCCCAAAGACATCAAGCATGAGATAACGGTTGGTGAAAGCATCGTAGGCATAGAGTAGCCACAGATCGTGCTCACCTTCCGATATCTTGACGGTTCGATAGAAAGGGTCGGAAATGTGTTTCCAACGCTGAAGCACTACCTGGGAATCGGTGAGTTGAACCTTGCCCAGAGGCTTTTGATAGAGGGTAGCGTCACGCCCCCAATATGCAGGGTGGTCGCCGCAAACCTTGAAGTTGTAGAAATCGACGAAGAGCTCGAACCACGTAGGTAGTTCCATGAACTCGGGTGTTACAAGAATCCTTGCGTATTGCAAACAGCCTCACTTAGAGAGATGGCCCCTGCCATTCCCGGCGCACGGCTGGGCATGCCTTGTGCGTGTTGGAGGTGCGCTGAAGCTTCCCGGTTTCGACAAAGTGCTGGAAGCGCGAATCGCCTACGCGAGCTGCCTCCGACACCACTGCGACCGGATCGATATCGTCCTTGTGCGCACGGCGTTTTGGTTTCGGCTTACCCGAGGCTTTCGAATTGCTGTATACAAGCATCTGAATCCCTCCCAAGGGGTTATGGTGTCAATGCTAAGCCTAACCCCTGTTTTGAGCAACGGCAGACTGATGACAGCATGTTTTGACCTGGCCCGGCCAGCCGCCTCAAGCGCCCTCTGGCGTGACCCGGCCCTGCCCTGGGTCGAGAGCCGCCGCGCCTGCCACAGCCGGGCCTGCTACAAAGCCCACAGCCACCCCACCTTTTCCATCGGTGCCGTGGATGCCGGTTACAGCCTGTTTACCGGCGCCGGCACCGGGCAAACCCGTTTGACCCCGGGCACGGTGGTGCTGGTACCCGCGCAGCGGGTGCACGCGTGCAATCCGGACCCCGGCCAGGCGTGGAGTTATCAGATGTTGCACATCGATGCCGACTGGCTGGGGCAGATGCGCCTGGAGTCAGGCCTGAGCGCCGCCGAACCCGACGCGCCTGCCCGGGTCAGCCAGGAACCTGCGTTGTACCAACAGTTCAGTGCCCTGAACGCGCTGCTGTTTTCCACCGCCAGTTGCGCTGAAAAGGAAGCCGCGCTGGTGACCTTTCTGGGCGATCATGACTTCTGCACGCACCCTGCCATCCCCTGCGCACCTGTGCTGGGCCGCTCGGCACTGAATGATTTGATCCGCTACATCGACGCACACGACCCCGCAACGCTCGATCTGAACACGCTGGCCCGGCAAGCAGGCCTTGGCCGCTACGCCCTGATCCGCGCGTTCCGCAGCGCCACCGGGCTGACCCCGCATGCCTATCTGGTCAACGCCCGGGTCAACCACGGGCGTCGACTGTTGCGCAGTGGCCAGCCCCTTGCGGAGGTTGCCTACCAACTGGGCTTTGCCGATCAAAGCCACTTCCAGCGAGTGTTCAAAGCCCATGTGGGGGTAACGCCAGGGCAATACCGACAAGGCGCGCTGCAATAATCTTCAATACCTGCGCAAGGTCTGTAGCCAGACTGCGGCTTTCCCTTCCGAGAAAGCCCACCCCATGGAACCGTTTCTGCTAGTTGCCCTCGCCCACTTCCTCGCCCTGCTATCGCCTGGCCCGGATTTTTTCCTGATTGCGCGTTCCTCCATCCATGCTGGCTGGCGCATTGCCAGCGGTGCCTGCCTGGGCATCGCCCTGGCCAATGGGCTATTTATTGCGATGGCCTTTGCCGGGTTCACCGTGCTGCGCGAAGGCAGCACCTTGTTCATTGGCTTGCAACTGGCCGGTGCGGGTTACCTGCTTTATATAGGCCAGTTGTTTCTGCGCCATGCCGGCAAATCAGACCTGGCGGCGCACACCTCTGGGCGGGCGGTGAGCGGCTGGTGGCGGGGCCTGGGGGCGGGTTTTCTGTCCGGTATCCTGAACCCCAAGAACGCGCTGTTTTATGCCAGCCTCGCCAGCATGGTGGCCAGCAGCAGCGCGGCCTGGAAATGGGCCTGTGGGGCCTGGATGTTCAGCATCGTAATGCTGTGGGACCTGCTGGTGGCCGTGGCCATCGGTCACCCGCGCCTGTTGCGTCGGTTTTCACGCGTTTTGCCCTGGCTGGAGCGGGCAACGGGCGTCATGCTGATGGCGTTGGCCGTTGCATTGCTGGTGCACCTGTTGCCGGGCTGACCAATGTGAGCGAGGCCATGTCCATCAGGGTGAAATGGCCGGCAGCCCAACCGCCGGTGTCCAGGTGCCACACATTGCCCAACACTTTTGCCTGCACCACGGGCGTGTGGCCAACCAGCAATGCGCGCACACCTTCCACCGGTTGGGTATCACCTTCCTTCAGGCGCCGCCTGGACCACTGGCAGACCTCGCGCACTTCAGGGTCATCGTCCAGCTCAAGCCAGGTGCGCAAGGTATCCCAGCGCGGGAACGGGCTGTCGGCGTGCAACAGGCCGATCAAACCAGCGTCGGTCTGGACTTCCATTGCGATCGGCAATTGCGCGAAATGCCCGGCAAAACGTTCCTGCGCCCACCCGGGCAAATCCAGAAACCAGCCGCCCCCGGCGCTGCGGTACATCTCCAGATCCAGCCGCCCACCGCGCAGGCAGGTCACCGCCAATGCCTCGTGGTTGCCCTGCACCGCGTAAAACCACGGCTCGGCCAGCCATGCCAGCGCTTCTTCACTCTGCGGGCCACGGTCGACCAGGTCACCGACGCTGAACAGGCGGTCGACACGCGGGTCGAACCCGGCAGCGGCCAGGCATTGCTCAAGGCGCCGAAAATGCCCGTGGATATCGCCCACGGCCAGGTCACGCCCCTTGCTGTTGGCGGCTACCCGCCGGAACCGGCTCATTACAATGTTCCTCTGCTGCCGCGCGCTGGCAGGCGTAAAATGGGCGAACACGCAGCCCGCCCCGGAGGTGCATCATGCGTAACCCATTAATGTGTGCCGTGCTCATGGCGCTGTCAGTCAACAGCATGGCACAAGGCGCCGCGCCTGCGCAGGTCGAGGTGCGTTTCGACCACCCGGAAAAATTCCGTGACGCCAGCCTCGACAGCAATGGCTATGAACGGGGCGCGGACGATTACGTGATGAAAACCTTGACCCAGTACTTGCAGAAACTTGGCCAGCGCTACTTACCGCCCGGCCAGCAACTGGTTATCGACATCCGCGACATCGACCTGGCCGGCCGTTTCGAGCCTTGGCACAGCCGGGCTTACGACGTGCGCTTCATGCGTGACATCACCTGGCCCAGCATCGACCTCACCTACACCCTGAACCAGCCCGGTAAACCCGCCGTAGTGGCGCAGGAGCATGTGAGCGACAAGATGTACCTCAGCCGTCCGGGACGCGCCGCCAGCAGCAATGACCGGCTATACGCCGAAAAAGCCATGCTGGACGAATGGTTCCGCACGCGTTTCGCTGCACGCCCGGCCTCCTGATCAACCCTTCACTGGTGCAGACGAAGGTGCCGGTAGTATGCTCGGCCCTTCAACCTGAACCAGGGATGGGCTCTCCATGAAACTGTGTGCTGTACAACTGGCATCGCGCCAAGGTGATCTGCAAGGCAACCTCACCCGGCACCAGCAGTGCATCGAACAGGCTGCGGCCCACGGCGCGCAGCTGGTAGTGTTCCCCGAACTGTCGCTGACCGGATACGAGCCTACCCTCGCCCGTCAGCTGGCGTTGCCGGCGGGCTCCGAGTGGCTGCATCCGCTGCAGGGGCAATGTGACAGGCTGGCCATTACGGCTGCAGTCGGGTTACCGCTGGCGACCGCTCGAGGCATCCAGATCGGCATGCTGATCCTGCGCCCCGGGCAACCACGGCAGGTGTATGCCAAGCAACGCCTGCACGCCGATGAACTGCCTTTTTTCGCGCCCGGTGACCAGCCACTGGTCTTCTCCCAGGATGGCCTGCAGGTGGCGCCTGCCATCTGCTACGAATCAATGTTCATCGAGCATGCCGAACACGCGAAAGCGCTGGGTGCGCAGCTGTATCTGGTGAGCGTGGCGAAAACCGCCAAAGGCATCCGCGAAGGCTACGAACATTACCCGCAAGTCGCAAGGACATTGGCCATGCCGGTGCTGATGGCCAACTGCGTCGGGCCGGCCGACACCTTCGTCGGCGCCGGAGGCTCAACAGCATGGGATGACCAGGGCAACCTGTTGGCCACGCTCGGCGAACACGAAGAAGGCATGCTCTTGCTGGATATCGGGGCCTGCACAGCCGTCGCACTGCCGCTGGATGCAACCGCGGCATGAAGTACATTGTGTTGGCCGTTGGCTGCTATGCCTCCACCTGGTATGTCGTGGGTTTGCTGATCAGGGGCCAGCTTGCGGACATCGCCGAGGGCCTTCGGCATCGGCCAGACGCCCCACCCCCCGGGCAATACATGCGCGAAGTCCAGCCTCATGCGCGGCGTGCCCACCGGCAGTACACAGTGATGGCCGGCTCGGTGGTGGCATTGGCGGTTTGCCTGCTGGCGTGGTGGCTCAGCTGACGGGTTGAAAATCCAGTGCCAGGCTCTCCCGCCCCTCCAGCGCCAGCAAGTACTGCTTGGCGGGCAATCCACCGGCAAAGCCTGTCAGCCCGCCACTGGCACCAATCACCCGGTGGCACGGTGCAATGATCGAAATCGGGTTGCGCCCGTTCGCAGCGCCCACGGCACGCACCGCGCTGGGGTTGCCGATTTGCCGGGCGATATCGCTGTAGCTGCGGGTTTCACCGAACGGAATGGTCAGCAATGCCGCCCACACCTGGCGTTGAAAATCGGTACCGGCAAAATCCAGTGCCAGGTTGAACGTGCGGCGCGTGCCGGCAAAGTATTCGCCCAATTGGCGGGCTGCCTCGCGCAGCACTGGGTGCTCATCGTCGCGCTGCAACTCACCCAGGCGCACCCGGTTTTCGCGCTCCTCTTCCCACAAAATGGCAGCCAGCCGTTCACCACGAGCCACCAGCGTCAGGGTGCCTACAGGCGATTGCATCAGGGTGAATGCACAGGGCATGGGACGTCTCCACTAAAAGGGCCAGCTTCAGGGCACTCTAATGCCGGCCGGCTACCTGCGCATCCGCTTTCTTGCGCAGGTAATTGTCAGGCGCTTATGCGGCGCGCTTCGGCAAGGTCGATTCGGGGGATGAGCGTCGCGGGAATACGCGAGGTCGGCGACAGGTTGTATACGCGAAAATGCTCGTTGACCACCTGCTCGGCCATCAACGTCAGTGACGGCAAAATGCGGCTGTCCCAATGCTGATCCAGGCCGCAAGGGGAACGCTCGCCGCTGCCGTCTTCATAAAAACGGCCCGCCGTCTGGTCCAGGTCCACGCCTACCAGCAGCACTTGCTCGAACCCCAGGTGATACGCCAGCTGCAGTGCCACGTAGGCGACGGTGCGGGCATCGTAATAGCCACTGGACATGTCTTTGCTGAACGCAATCGAGCGCGCCCGCTTGCTCCAGAGTGCCCGGTGGCATACATAGCTGTCACCGTGCCCGCGCAAGCCATCGAGCATGCCTGGGTTACCCGCCTTGTGCAGTGGGTAACATTCAGTGCCAGCAGGAATGTCGCCCCCGGCGAACTGCTCGGGCCATAACGCCAGGCGCTGGCTGTCGCGCAGGGCAATGGCGAACAGCTCGGGCTGCTGTTCGCGAAAGCTCTTGTCGGTGCACACGTAAAAGAACGGTTTCACACCACAGGCTGCCGTCAATGACACCGAACCGTTCATGGCAATCACCGGCAGGTGGGCGAACTCGCCCAGCGGAAACTGTTTGGCAGAAGCCCCGGAGGCAAGGATAACCACCGGCCCTTTTTGAGTATTGCGACACGCCTCGAAACTGGAGAACGCCCCGCGTTCAGCGTTGAGCTGGGACGGAAGTGTGTTCATCACGCGATCATCGGTTGTAACGATACCAATCAGAATACTGCCCCCCGCGTACACGACGCGCCTTTTTACATAACACTTACAAACTTGGCCCGGATGAGCCTGAGCCGTTTTTGTGTCCTGGGCGTGACAGACAACGTTCTGGGGAATCAGTTCTCTGCCACAGCCAGCATTATGTTCAGCATGTGTGGATTCAATCAGCCGAAAAGGCGGCATTTACCCGAGGATATGGCGCTTTCACCCTAGGCATTTATCCATGAGCCAGCTTGATGGTCACCCACAAGCGGACTAATACTTAAGTCTCTGCCTGGGGAGGCGCGCACCATGCAACCAAGATTCGTGATCGTTCCGGCGGTGCCGATCGAAAAGGAGTCGTTCCGCTTTGGAAGCCGCTATTACGCGGCCACTGCCTGCGGCGGTTTTGACATTTATGACAACGAGGCGAAGGAGCGGCTCAAGCCCAGCTACCCGAGCAGAACAGATGCAGAAATGCAGTGCAGGCAGATGAACCTGAAGGGTTAGCCCGGGTGATGAAACGCTTACTCCAGGCACTCCCGTGCCGCCTGGCGTAGCTTGTCGCTGGACAGGAAACTGCCCTTGTAAAAAGTAGCGCGGCTACCGTCGCGGTATTCGACCACCTCGAGCACTTCATCAGAGGTCACTGCACTGGGTGCAGTCAGCCTGTAGCCATGGCTGATGGACTTCTGGGTGGTTTGCGGCGCCAGTGCTTGCCATTTGGGGAGTACGCAGGCGGCGTAATCGGCAGGGGCTTTGTGGGTGGTCTTGCTGCCGGTAGGTTTACCGGGGTTGGCGCAGGCGCAAAGCGTCACCGCCAGTGCAGCAGCGAAAAAGATGCGAAAAGTTGGCATTTGCATTCAACCATCATGGATGTGACGCATTTTAGCCGCGATTGATACTGCATACCAATGGACATAAGTCGTGGACGCTGCCCAAAGGGCCGCCGAGCGGCCCTGTCAGCGCACAGACAAGCACTCATGCCTTTTTGCACATCAGTGCCGCGTCCAGCAGCCGGCCATGGTCGTACCAAGCATCGCGTTGATACGCGGTGAACTGCCGTTGGCTGCCCGAACCTTGTACTTCCACCAAACCACCGGCCGTGTTCGGGTCTGTGCTGTCCACGAACAACTTGGCCGAGCCGTTGTCGTCAATCAGATACGTCTTGGAACCGCTTTGCAGTTCACCCTTCACGCACCCCAGATAATCGGGCGCGCTTCTGGCCGTTGTGCCGGAGGTAGAACCATGGCCATCACGGATATCGGGGTTTTGTGCGCACCCGGCCATGAGCAAGGCCGAAAGTATCGGGACCAAAAGAGAGCTCTTCACGCTACACGCTCCTGCCCCCCTCATTGAGAAGTTGAAGAGTTGCGAACGGTACAGCCCTTTTTTGTTCTGTGGCCACACGCTCTCGGCGAGCGCTTCGGCCATTACAGGATAGGCCTCGGTACCGCTTGAGCTAATGCTTATTGGCAATATCGGATCGTGAAGCTGGGCTGAAGGGTATGCCATTTTGCAATACCCGCCCTGATGAACCCCTGAAATGCAAAAAGCCCGGCACATGGCCGGGCTCAAAAGACGCAGAATTACTTACATTTTGCAGTGACGAATTCGCCAGATTTCACAGAGCGGATGACATCTCGCTGCTCGTCAATAGCTGCACGAGCCGCCAAAAGGTACATCGCCCGTTTTTCCTCCACGGACCCGTGACGGAAAAAATCAGACATCGACACCGCCCCTTGGGGCTTGGTCGAAACGTCTACCTTCTCGTCTTTCATAGGGATTCTCCGCTCAGAATACGTACCAACTGGTTGTGATCATAGGGTTGGTTGACAAATACGTCAATTTCGTCAGCTGAGAGATCGATGCCAATGTCCCCATTCTGCCCATCGTTGTCCTTGACAATCACATCTACCTGCAGAGCACTGCCATAGTCGCGCTTGAGCGCACATACCGACGCCTTCGCGGCATAAAACTGCCTGACAAATTCAGAGCAAGGAATGTGCCTTCCATCCTTCTGCTCTCTCGCCAAAACGAACTCCCAAGCCAGTTCGGGGCGCTGATAAACGTAAATGACCTGGGCAGACCTGTTCGGTTTGTTGAGGGCACGCGAGATATTTCGCCGGCCTACCTCGACGTTCGCGAGCGTGCCATCAAGTAAGAATGACTGACGCTGCTGGTAGACGAGGTCAAGTGTACGCTCAACGATCGTGGTAACCGCTCGCTGGAAGAGGTTTGAATTGCGTCCAGTGTACTCAGGGAAAAAATCCCGAAAATCGTCCGGGTCTATGCGCAACGCACTTGAGCCGCCAGCCTGCATCGCCGCAATCAGTGCACGAGAAACTTCCGTCTTACCCGCACCTGGTGAGCAAGCCATGAAAACGGAAACGGGACACTCATCGCTCGGATACTTGCCTAAGCATGCCACTTCCCGCGCAATTCGAGTTCGATGCAACTTGGCGAATGCAAGCGCACGCCCCGAAACGTCCTGTTCCTCGGGTGTCATTTTCCCTCCCCGGCATAGTCATCAGCCCTCCGATTAACCCATTTCTGTCCCAATAGCGCAAACCCGGGCTGTGGATCAACGCACCAAGTGATACAATCCCCCGCTGCTAATCAGCGCCTGAGGCGCTGAGCATCCGTATACGCCGCCAGCAAGTCACCCGCCACACCTCTGCCAACCTGCGTCTGATGCTCGGGATGAACGCTTTGTTCGTCGCGAATCGGCACGGCTACAGTGTTGAGATGTCGCTTACCACCTGAGCGAAACGGATCAGCTCCTCCTCGAACAGGGGGAGCTGGAGAAGCTGCCGCCCCGCGTCGCGTTGACCGAAACTGGTCCAAAAACAGACGAACGGGCCTCAATACACCTTTGGAACTGCCGCAGGACAAGCTCTTGATCTCTACCGCCAACATCACGATGCGCTATGCAATGGGGTTTAGCGGGTGGATATGTGTAGGTTTTGCTAGGCGAAACCACCCTAGACCACTCACGAAAACACAACCGATGGTTCGCAAAGTGGTCCGAGGATCAATAGCCGGCTCCTATGCCGAATATGCATAACACGTAATCCCTCCTATGGCGTTCTGCCAACCTACTCCCCCTTTATTCGATCTACCACCGACTCGCACGCAAGGCCGGCTATTCGGCTTCGCTCAAGCGCTGCTGCGCAGCTTCCCGCCATTCGGTCAGACTCTTCAAGCAATCCCCCGAGCACCACGACGGCAGAGGTTCCTGCCTGGCGCTGCTGGGCAGCGATGGTATCGCAGGTTGCTCGGCGGCCGTCGCGCAGTCGGTCGATCTCCCCGCGCAGCCCGCCAGCAGCAGACTCAGCAGCAATGGCGCGGCCTTGTGCCAGTTCCAGTTTCTGTCGTGCACTCTTCCCCTCCTCATCCGCCACTTTCTGGCGGCGCTGTTCTTCTGTTCTGGCCTGCGAGGCAGCGCGCCGGTCGCGCTCGGCCACTTCCAGGCGATAGCTGGCGAGTCCACTGCGTGCAGATGCAGTTTCGCCTTGGGCAACGACGACCCGGTACTGCTGGCCGCCGGCGACCAGCACCAGCGCGATCAACCACCAGAACCAAGCCGGCACCGCGCCCAGCCAGGTCATACCAGCGTCCCGCCGAGCTTCTGCCAATGAGCCAGCAGCTTCTCGACCTTGTGCGGGTTTTGTTGGTAGTTGTTCCCTGGAAACGAGGCCCAAATGTTCGAGCACTTGGCGATGGCCTCGGCGATTCGGCCAGCCTTGATATCTTCCAAAGCGCGGCGCTCGCGGATCAGCTGGATTGCCCACCTGTCCTGGCTCAACGGCCCGAAGTCGGGAAGCTTCAACTGGTCGCGGTAGTGCGCCCAGTCCCTGAGCATGAACTGATAGCGTCCACTCGCGTTGCTGGTCAGCCCCTTGGAATTGATTTTCTTGGACTTGCGCCCCTTGGCGAACGGGTGGTCGCTGAAGTCGCTGAAGGTTTCAGGCTTCATATCGATACCGGTCACGATTACGTCGTAGCCATCCTGGCTTCCGATCCGATACGTGTCTTCCGAGAAGGCGATGAGATCTAGAAACCGGAGCACGTTCGCGCCTCCGGCCTGGGATTCGGTGAGTCGGGCCATATTCATTTCCTTAAGGCAAAAAAGAAGCCCGCGCTTGGCGGGCTCAAGAGGAATACAATTATTTACAAAGAGTAGTTCGGTGTCTCAAATAGAAGCACAGAAAAATTTCTTATTAGGATTGATCATTATTTTTCCTCAAGCTTTGCTATTCGAGATTCGAAATCTTCGTTCATTTTCCGAAATGACCAGTAAAGGCCTGAAACAATGAACGCGTAAAGCTCATCCATTCTGAAGCTGAACCGGTCACCCCCTTCAGTTGCCGGGCCAGTCACAAAGCCGTCAGCATCCAGCTCTTCAGGCGTTGAGCCCCATTCATCGTAGCAGATGAAGCCCAAGCCGAATGCATCCAGGCCGTGACACTCCAAAATCTCAATAGCTTTCTGCACAGTCATACCGATGTGCTCCCGGGCGTTTTGGCCCTTGGTTTCAATTGCGGCGAGCCACTTGTATGCCCCGATCTGCTCTGCGAGATCAATTGCGGCGCTGATCTCATTTGAAGACAGAGGGCGAACCTCAGTCTTCTCCCTAGCATCTGAGGTGTTGATGGTTCCGGTGCCGGCGTAAACGACAGACCATCGAGAGCTTGGCTGCCCCAGGGCCTTTAAATTGTCATCGGTTGGAGTCCACTTTGCCGAATCACCTAGATACCAGTAGGTGGTTCCATTACCCGCTGGCCCTATCCTAACTCGAAGACCAGAACGAAGGTTCAAAGAGCCAACAGCGCTTTGTACATCGGCATCGCCCGATGTTGGGCCCAAGAATACTGAACCGCCAGGTGTTGGGCGAATACGGACATGCCGATTCGGCGCCTCCATGGTGATGTCGCCGTCAGATGTTGTTGGGAATGAACCTGTGAAGTCTACGTAATCGCGAGCCTCAGCAAGACCAGAGCCGCTGGCATAGCGTGACGGAGTAGCCGAAGATGCAAAATCTGGACGACGATCAACGCCTGGTCCGTATACAGTGCCAGTACCGGCTATTAAGCGAACAGTGCCGCCGGCAGGATACGGCGACCGCAAAGATGTAGAAGCGCGCTGGTAGATCATCCGGCTGCCTGCAGGTATATCTCCAGTGAAAATCCCAACAGAGAGCGATGATCGACCTGCTTGAGACTCGAAATAAGTATTTCCGTATACCAAGTCTCCGATGTTGGTAGCAAAGACCAAAATGTCTTCGCGAGTAATTACGGTAGAGTTGGGCAATTGAATCGCCCTTACCGGGCTTCCGTCAATTTCAATCGCAGCTGAAGGACTATCGAAAGGTGACTCGAGTTCGTTGCACGTCGCTAGCATGCGGCTTGAGTGCTCAAGCCCTGTGATGTAGCAATCATCTAGGTTAGAGCCGGATGTGCCAAAATTAGACCCCCCAACTCTCAGTTCAGATCCTAAAGTAATTGACCCGCTTGCAGGAGAAACCCCGGTGAACGTCAGCTTATCGGAGGCAAAGCTGAGGCCTGTGTAAGAGTACTCAATCCCAAGCACGCGCACGGTCCCTGTGAGATTGAACCGATGCGATGGACTCCATGGGATCTCAATAGTGTTCGAAGTAACAGCTGTGACTCGGTAAACGTCATTCGCACGAATAGCAACGCCGCGAAATCCTTGGAAGGTTGATCTGTAATGCGCAGATGTTTCTGCAACCGGGGCAATCAAAGGCGATGCCTGGCTGCAGGTTTTGAGCATCCCTGCAATTCGCCAATAGCCAACTGCCTGGAAATTGGAATCGCTTGTTGCGCGTGCAGATTCATCCCAAACTCCGACATCCCAATTCGACCCAAGGCCTCCAGTTTCTGAATCCTGATAGCCTGCGACCCCATTAAAGTATGGGGCAATACGGAAGTTTTCAAAGCGGCATCCTTTGCGCCTGTAGATTCCTACCGAAAAAGGCTTCAGCGTCGCCTTGGTTACGCCTACTGCATCTCCATTGGTGAAGTTAAGCAACTTGTATAGCGGGGCCGGTGCATTGGCGGTGTACGGATCAGCAGCCGATGGGTTTGCGATTACCCCGCCAGCGGTTGATCGGTCGCTTATGTGGTCAACCGTATGAACCTTCGGCCCGGTTCCGTAAAACAAGGCCTGAGTTCCAGCGTCTGAGATCAACTCGTTATAGCCTGGAGTCCAATCCCCGGCACAATCCCCTCGAATGAACAGGGCAGACGCTGTATCAATCGTGTCTGTGGGGACCAGCTTCCCGCGAAGCTGTACGCCTTTGCCATCTGCGGCATTACAAGCCGCCTGCCACGCGGCCCAGTCGATTGACTGGGAAAGCGATGTGGCAAATGGGTACTGGGCCTGAGCCTCTGAAAGTGTTCCGAACCTCTCCGACAATGGGTGATACGTACCATCACCGATGGAACCGAAGTCTGAGGTTGAAATCGAATCCCGCATCTTGTCCTGGAAGGTTCTAAACACTGCTCCCATGCCCGATTGCAGGAACCAACCAAATCCACCAACAACCCCAGCGATTGCGGCATCAACATACGAACGCATAGTCCGAATGTTCACCGCATCCTGGTCATCGCCGCCATCCGCAAGGTTCTTGATCAGCCGCCCTTCAGCGTCGTAGTAGTTCCTCCCAATTGGGCGAAGTAGGGCGCGACGAAGATTCGATATCCCCTGCTGAATTAGCATCGTCAGACGGTCGAACACCGTTTCGTGGGTTTCAGCCAAGAAGCGCCCCTGGTTTCGCAGGTCCGTTGGCTGAACTGCGCTCATTACGCGGGAGATCGTGATCGTGGCGCCTGGCGTGGCCAGGTAAAGAGCCGCATAAGCCGAAGTCAGCGTTCCGCCGCTTTGCGCCCCTGCGCCAGTCAGCGTGTACTGCGTGCCCAGCACCAGGGTTTCAGAAGTTCCATCCTGCTTCACCAGCACGGCCTGAATGTCGGAGTTCTGCAGGAACCGGTACGGGATTGGGTACGCCGGGCCGCCGGATACGTATTCGATAACGCTATCAGTGGTCGATACGGTCAATTTTCAATGCTCCAGAAATGCGAAAGCCCCGCACTTGGCGGGGCTCTCTGGCTTGCTGATGGGTTACTGCAGGACTTCTTGGCCGGCGCGGTAGGCGAATGCCGGCGTTCCAGTGGTGTTCACGGTGCGCAGCCTGGTGTAGAAGCCGGCCGGGACGTAGCCGGTGACCACGCCGGTTTGCGGCTGCACGCCCTGGAGTGCGATTGCAAGGGTGTACGTCTGGCCAAGGCCGCTGATGGCCAAGGTCTGCACGTTGGCGGTGAAGCCGCTGTCGCTGGCAATCTCCAAGATCACGTCACCGTTCTGGCCGCCGGCGATCGAGGCGGTGACGGTGATCTGCACGCTGTAACTGACCCAGGCATCGCGGGTTGCGCTGATCTGGAACGCCGTGTTCAGCGCTCGGGTTGCTGCCGCCTGGCTGCGGTTGGTGCCGGCGGTCACCCTGCCCTGCGCATCCGTGGTGACGTTGGCGTAGCTGCCAGCCGTGCCGGTGTTCGGCATGCTGATGGTGCCGCTGGTAGTGATGGTTCCACCCGCCAGGCCGGTGCCGGCGGTGATGCTGGTAACGGTGCCGCCGGGGATAGCCGGGAAAGTGGCCGGGCTGCCGTCGCCCCGCAGGTATTGAGCAGTTGTGCCGGTCGGCGTGGCGAATTTGCTATCGAGCGCCGCCTGCAACCCGGTCGTCTGGCTGATTGCCAGCGCCGGCAGCCGGGCCGTGGCCAAGGTGCCGGACACGATATCTGCGGCCGCATGGGTGTGCGGCGCCGGGGCGAAGGTGCTCGGCACTCCAGTCAGGTCCGCATATGCGCCGGTGGTGGCCACGGCGGCGAAGGCTGGCTTTCCGGTTATGTCGGCCCAGGCCTGCGGCAGCGCCACCAGCGCTCCGGAACTGATGACAAGGCCTTGGCCGATGGTCCAGTGCACCGGCAGTACAGTGGTCCCGTTGAACCCCATCAGGCCATCCTGGGTGCCGGGCGGCTTGGCCACCGTGCGCGGGATGCTGCTGGTATCAGTGGCGTTGCGCTGACTGGTGACAATATCGTTGGCCGCGCCGAAGGCCAGCAGTGGCAGAAGGAGCAAGGCGGCGATCAGGTGCTTCATGCGGTGATCCTCGACAGGATGGCTGGGCGGTTTCGGTAGAACACGCAGTTGTCGCCAGGGTTGAACATGTAGTCGCCACCGTTCACGGCAATGACGCTGGTGAAGTGGGCCAGTGCAATCTGGCCGTCAGAGTTCACGAAGATGCGCTGCCCTACCCGGCCGTCGCTGTTGCCCGGGAGTGTGACGTTCACCTGGTTGAGCGCCGCGCCACTGGTGAGCAGGTTCAGGGTTATGTCCTGATTGGTGTCGGGAAGCGTCACGGTTTGTCCTTCGATCACGGCCTGGTTAACCACCAACTGCGCCATGGCATCTGCCACCGCCTGCTGCGCCAACGCCTCCATGTCGCCCTGGTCGATGAAGCCGTTCTTCAATATCCCGTTGTCGTGTCGTTCCATGGCCTACCTCACAACGAGAAGTTCAGAGTCGCGGTGCCGCCACTCACCGACAGGAGACGAGCTCTCATGAGCGGCCAGTTGGTTTCGACCGGACCACCGTCGGTGGCATACACGTTTCCGCTTGCGGTAATGGTTGCAATCGGAATCCACCCGCGCCCGTCATGGCCGCCTTCTACAATCGCCTGCGCAGCGACTGCGCCTGCGCCTTCCACAGAAAGCTGGAATGAGGGTCGGCTGAATCCGTTGAGGGAAAGCACGAACGAGGTGGTTGGCGTGTTGGAACTGAAGAACTGGGGCATCGCTTTCTCCTTGGCAATAAAAAACCCGCACATGGCGGGCTTATTTAATCTATGTGTTAGGATTCAGAGCACATCGGGGCATTTGAATAGATCAATCCTATTCTCTTTGAAATCGCTTCCAATCGAGCCAAGCGTGTAAAAATATGGAGTCTTGTCCTGCCCAATGGCAATTAAGCCCTTGCAAAAGTAAGGGCAGCTTGCTGTGATCGAGGTGAAACAAATATTTTTGTACTGAAAACGCAACAGTCCAACAGGCCATGTAGCGCAGTTGTATTTACCATTTATTGGGCAATCCAATGACTCTACATCCCCGGAGGCTATGACCGTTTTTCCTTCTAAGTTTCCTAAGTCGTCATATGCGACCGCCCCAATAGAAAACGCCATCGAGAAGCAAGCAAGAATCCTTTTCATCAACCATCAGCCTATCGTGATATTCCCAGTGGGTCACTATAACTCTGAGAAGGCCTTATCAAAAACTCCTGTCCGTTCTGCTGTCGAATGCGTTCCTCAGTCCGGCGTAGAGAGCCTGGACTAAGAGCTTCTTGAACGGAGTAAAGGAAAAGGTGATCTAAGGCTATGCGCGTGTAGAAAAGGTTCAAAAATGGGGTGTTGTTCTGGGCCAGTCGCAAAGCCGAAGCCGCAGTATCATCTCCCTCTTTTGCTCGCGCCCAGAGATTGACTAGGTCAGCGGCCGTGCCAAGTGTTGGGCCGGCCGCAGACTCCAAGGCAGTATTACCGAATCGATTGGCCTCGCCAAACAGATAGTCACCAAATATCCCCAGTCCACCACCCTGAACCATTGCCGCCAACCATGTCTTTGGATCATCTGCCGGACGAGGCTCTCGACCTTTTGCCGCATCCTTAGAAGCCATTGATAGATATCCAAACGCCGTCGTCCACAACATCAACTGCGCCAGAGCTGCACGCTCACCGTTCGCATTCATCAGTGCGTTCTTCAGTGCAATGCCAGCATCTCGAATGCCTCTAAAGTTATTGCCGAGCGCCGTGGGCGTGTATCCGCGCCCGTAAAGGTCCCGGCCCAGAGTCTTCTGCATGTAGGCGGCAGGGAAACTCTTGAACTGAGTGACGAAGCGCAGCAGGTCGCCGGGCACGGTTCCAGGCTGAGTACCCTGGTTCATGATCGAGCGGGTGCGCGCATCCGGCTCCAGCACGGCATAGGTCACGCGATCGTTCACGTAGGCGCGCAGGCTTCGCTCCAGGTCCTGTCGTGTTTCGCGGATTGCGCCGGCGGATACTGGTCGGTTGCGCTCGGACAAGTACTGGCCAATGCGTTCATCGCTGATGGCTTCAATGCCGTCAGGCGTCATGTAATCACGGCCATCAGCCATGCGCATGTCCATCTCGCGCAGCAATTCCCACTTTCCTGCGTCGAGGTCGTAGAGACTCAGGGCACGCTTGAAGTCGCTGTTCAGCGAGCCCCAGCCCTTGCCTTTGTTCTGCGCCAAGTTGTGAGCCATCATCAATCCGGCGCTGGCCTTGTTGGCATCGGTCCACCAAGACAAGCCATTGAGGCGGAAGAAATGACTCATGCCACGGGACATCTTGCCCCCAACGGAGTCGTCAGCAGAGAACCGGCGCATGATCTCGCCGCGCATTGAGTCGGCGTACACGCCATAGGCCGACAGGATCTGGCGCTGTTCAGCACTACCCCTGCCCTTCATCAAGCCCGCGCCCATTTCCGCCAGACTGCCCAGGAAACTCTGGCCCTGGTACCGCATTTCGCTGGCGGCCACCGGCAGGTCGGTGAAACTGGAAAGCAGCGCGCCACCGAGCTTGGACAGGGACTGCCAGGCCCGGACGTTGGCCGCCACGCGCGCCTGGGTGGCATTGCCAGGAATTCGGGTCTGTCCGCTTACCTCCTTGAAGCGGTTGTCGATCACGCCACGGCGGGCAGTGTTGAAGTTGGCCAAAGCGGCTGGATCACCACCGGCTCGGACATCTTCCTTGATGACATCCATGGCCATGTTCAAATTGGCTTCTGGGTTGGTGCCAAGGCGGCGCATCAGGGCGGTGTTTTGCCCGGAAAGATCGAGGCCGCGCAGCACAGCCTCCCGCAGGTTTCCGGTGCCGAACAGCTGGTTGTACTCATGCCAGGCCACGCCATCTTTGAAGTGCAGCACCCGCTCCTGACTGAGCTTCTTGGCCAGGTTGGCAGGGCCACGGAAGCCGTTGGGCTGCTGGCCACTTGGCGATTTCAAATGGTCACCAGAGACCAGTCCGTCGTACACACCCCTCAGGAAGGTCATGGGGTCGCCGCCTTCGCGGAACGTTGCAGGGTCTAGGCGCGACAGGATCTCTTCTGCCCAGCGATCGAAACCAGCTGCGCCGATCTTCTCGCTGTCGTGGCTTTGCCGAGCAATGTAGCCCGGCAGCTTGCCGATGCTGGCCCCTGCTCGGTTGGCATCAATGCGGGCGCCTTCCTGATACTTCTGGATGATCTTGGCGATCTCCACGACCTGTGGATTCAGGTCTTTGGTGTCCTGGTCCTTGCCGATCCGCCAGAGAGCATCGGCTATGTCCTGGTCAGAGTCGCCCCGCGCAAGCACGGCAGTCAGATCGGCACGGTCCAGGTCGGCCAGCATGCCGCCGATGTATGCATCTCCCAGAGCCTTCTGCTCGGCCGCGACCGACAACCGCGAGCCCTGGCGCGCAAGATTGGTACCGACAAGGAAAGATTCGACACCCAGATCTGGACGGTCGGAGAACTGATCACGCACGAACGCCACCAGGCGGGCGCGGGCGCGAACGTTGATTAGCGCGTTGCGCCTCTCGATGATGGCAGCATGTTCGGCCTGCTTTGCCAGCTCGTCGGCGGCGCGCAGAGCGGCTTGCTCGCTACCCAATGCGCCTTCGCGAGCCATGATTTCTTGCGCCCGGGATCGCAGCAGTTGGAAGATTTCCTGAATTTCGTTCGACTCCATGTCGCCGGCGGCGGCTCGCACCGCGTCAGCGCATGGGCTGATGCCCGATGGAAGTGCCATCAACCTCTCCCCAGTTCACAGATGGCCGCAGCCCGGTAGGCCTTGGCGTATTGTTGGGCCTTCGCGGCCTCGGCATCAGCTGCCGCCATTTCATCGCGGCCCAAGGCCTCAACCTGAGCGCGCTGATCCTCGGGCAACTGATCGAGCATTTCGCGTGCAAGCGCTTCGTCCTCTGCCAAGGCTGCGCGGGCATCCTCCAGATCGTCGACAACCTGACCCTGCCCGTCCATGCGCCGGCTTTCGGCCTGGCCCTCTGGGTCGACGCGCCTGGTCTGCGGACGCTTGAGGTACTCCAGCGCGCTGGCGGCCTTTCCCGGCTCGTCCAGTTCGAACAGCTTGGCCACATCGATATCGCGCCCGCTCATAGCCTGGGCCACAGCAGTGCGCAGGGCATTATCACGAATAGTCCAGTCGGCGCCCTCCGCAGTCTCCCGGGCGGTGCGAATCGCCGCACCCAGCGGGCGTTGCTGGTAGCCCTGCATAATTTGCCGGGCGCGGGCCTGAATCTGAGGCTGCAAGCGCTCTGGCACCTGACCACGCTCGATCAAGCCCAAGTCCCGCCGGTCAATTTCTCCAGCGCGATTGCGCTCCAGCGTGGTGTCGATCTCGCTGGTACGGGCACGGATCTGCTCGCGCTCCGTAGCGATAGAGTCCCGTGCGGCACGTTCCGCCTGCTTGCGGCTCATGCGCTGAGCCTGGAAGGCCTTGGCACGGTCGCGGTACGTAGCGTCAAGCGCCATGTCTTGCGCCACCAGCCCAACGCGCTCGGCCTTGAGGTCCGCTACATTGCCGACACGCTCGCCGGTCAAAGATGGTCGGATCTCGTCCAGAGCTTGCTGCTCTGCCGAGCGATACAGCGTTGCTTGGTCTGCTTCCAATTGCCTTGAGAGCCCGGCGCGCAGCGCAAGGTCCGGGTCTTCATCGAACATACGGCCAAGGTCAATGCTTCGACCTGCATCCGCTGGACGAGGCGCAGCGCCCACGCTCAAAGAGGTTTCAACGACTGGAGATTCGGTTGCCAGCCGCCGGCGCAGCGCATCGCTGACGGCGCCTCCAACCGAATGAAGTCCGCCGCCCAGCACACCGCCCAAGGCGATATTGGCCAGCGAGTCGGACAGCCCATACTCGGTCTGATCTTGCTGGGCAGCCAGCAACGGCAGCGGCTCCAAGATCGCGGCGCCTACCGACCCCTCCAGCGCACCAACACCACCGCGCACCGAGGCCCTGCCAAGTGGGGTAGCAGCGCCGGCCAGCAGCCGGGCATAACGCGCTTCCCCCACCACTGGCACAAACGCCGACGCGATGTTGAGCGGATCAAGCAGAGAGGCCGCCAAGCTTCCGGCAATCGTTGTGGGCAGCGACCCGCCGTTGGCACGAGCCATGATCTGTTGACGCGCCAGCTGCTCCTGATGACGCTGCATGAGTATGTCGAGAGCACCCTGACGGATTCCTTGGTCCGGAATCTTGATATCAAGGCCGGCCCCCGCAACCTGCTCACGCGCCTGTTCAGCGCCTATCAGTGGGGTGTCAGGCTCAAGCCGCCCAGCGTTAGGAGCAAGGTACGACTCCGGACCGGCAACCACCGCCCGGCCAAGCTCCTGCTGGTTCAGCTCTTCCAGTCGATAGGCCGACGTGCTCGGGTTGGTCGAGAACGCTTCGTCGAACGCCGCGCCGAAGACATCGCCAGTATCAGCCGGAATATCCAGAAGCGTGCGCCGATCAAGCGCCGGGGCATCGCCCGCATAAATGGTCAATTGTTGATCCCCAGGCCGCGCACGCGACCAATCCGTGATGCGTTGCTTTCAGGCTGGCTCAGCCCTCTGGTGGTGAGTTCATCCCAAGTGCGCGTGATCGGCTTGCCGTCCTTGTCCAGCAGACGGTAACCATTGATCGTGAGGCTCAAGCCGCTTTCGTCGTTGTTCGGTACCCACTGCCCGCCATCTACGACGGCCTGGCGCAGCTGCTCGGCGTTCGCGCTATCGGTCACGCCGAGAATGCCGGGCATTGGCATGAAGTCGTCGGCGGCCATGCTCTCCAAAGCAAGGTCCGCACCACGCTTAACCGCGGCCGTGTTCAGTGACTTGGGTACCCGGTAGGTATCAAAGAAGTCGTACTTGTCGTTCACCATGCCGTTCACGACCCGCTGCGCAGCTTTTTGCGGGTCATCACCCTGGCGAACGTAGGCAAGCGCTGTTTTGTAAGCCGCGTTGTACATGGTGTTGAATGTTTCAATTCCGCCTGATTGCCCTTGCAAGGATTGCCCAAATGGACCCATTGCGGTTTGCACGGCGGATGCGACATTGCTCGAAACGCCTTCACTAAGCCCCTTTTTAAGGTCATCTTCACTTAGGCTTGCCACGGCGGCCATGCGCTCGGCCAAGTCCTTTGGCAACTGCGTAGCAATCACCTGGGCCTCGGACGGCAACTTCTTTCCAAGTTGCTGGGCGATCATTGGGAAATTGTTTCCCCACTGCGCCTGCTGTTGCTCGATCAAAGTTGCCGCATTTTCGCCTCCGGCAACTCGAGCATTGAAGCCTGCCGCGATCTGGTCGGCTGCAGCATCTGGCAGCAGCTTCGGCGAATGCACGCCCAGACGGCGCTGCTCAGCGAAAGTTGCATCGGCATATGCCCTATAAGCTTCAGGGGTTCCGGCTTGCTGTGCCGCAGCGAAAGCCTCTCGGACTGGTGCGCTGTAAGTAGCTGCGTAAGCCGCTGGATCAGTTTGTCTCTGCTTCATCAGTCCGGCGTCAACCGTCTGTAGGCGTCGATAAAGCTGCTCGTCCTGAGTGAAGCCCTCTCCTGCCTTTCCTCCGCTTGCAGGATTGAACTGATCCAGAATCTTCTGACGGTCCTCTGGCCCGGCAGTGGCCAGTTCACGCATTGCGGGTGCCACAGCCTGAACCTTCGCAAATGACTCATAGGCCTGGCCACCCTTGTCACCATATGCCGCATCGAAGTCCGCACGCGACGGTGGATTTTCGAACTCAAGCCCTTGCAAGTAGGCCGACTGCGCGTCCTGAACCCTGGACTGCAATTCAACCCTGGAGATGGCCTGCAACTGTCGGGCCTCGACCTGGCGCTGCCTTGCCTCGGCCTGCTGCCGGCGAATGCCCTGGTCAATCATGTTGCTTACCCGAACTTGGGTTTCAGCATTCATGCCGTCCTTGGATGCTTCGTAATACTGCTGGGCGCGCTGCGGATTACTGTCGGCCATTTGGGCAATCACGCCAGTGAGCAGGCGGCTGCTGGCGTTGATCTTCTCCAGCTCCGTCTTCTCGGGCGACCAACCATTCCGCTGAGCCTGTGACTCAATGACATCCAGAGCCTTCTGCCGGTACAGACCAACCTTGCTCGGATCGCCATAGTTCAACGCCGCAGAATCAGTGGAAAGCTTGATCGAGGCGTCGTCGACATCGTTCATGTACTGCTGGTGCTGGCCGTACTCATAGCGGTTCAGGTCGTTCGACATGGACTGCCGGCGCTGCGCCACAAGCTGGGCATAGCGCTTGCGCTGGGTGTCATTGGCCAGACCGGCGCCAAGCTCTTCTTGGAACTTGTCGAAATCGCCCAGTGTTTGCCCGGTTACGTCCAGCGCGTTCTGACCTTTTCGGGTGTAGACGCCGTTCTGCTGGTTGTAGAAGGTGTTGTTCTGCCACTCAGTCAGCTTGTTGTCGGCGTTGATGATCGCCGTGGTGTCGGCCTCCTGCCGCTGCCTGACTGCCATGTCGGTGGCAACGTTGCCAACAGCATCCAGGCCTTGCTGAATGGCGCTTGTATCGACCATCTGCGGCGAAACGCGCACTTGCGGCAGGCCCTGCAGCGAGACTTGGCGCTGATAGGTTGGGACTGTTGCCATTGCCTTACCCTCTCATTGCGCCGTAAGCCTGCGCACCCTTGGCGCCAGCGGAGAGCAAGGAGCCAAACATGCCAGCCTGACCTGACTTCGTCGCGTTGGCTGCCGCCAGGCGGCTTTGCTGAGCCTGCGTCCGGTAGCCCCAAGCTTCCCGGGCTGCATTGTTCTTGATGGTCAGGGCATCAAGTTCGCCCAAGGCGGCGGTGTCATCCTGGATGTCGGCGGCGGAACCGCTGTTCACATCGATGCCGTTGCCAGCGAAGCCAGCACGTTGGGTGCCAATGGCAGCGCGGGTGGCCAGGCGCTGCTGGTCAGATTCGAACTCGCCGCGCTTCAGGGCATCAGCCGCCGAGGCATCGGCGAAGGCCGCGTTCTGCAGGCTGGCCTGCGCCGAAGCCTCGCCTTGCGCCTGTGACTGCTGAGCACTGAGCAACGCCGATGCGGCCATGGCCGCGTATGGAATAGCAGCTACTGCGCACATGCTGTGCCCTCCATCTGGAATGGGTAGAAGAGTTCGCCATTGATGCCGTAGGGCACCGCTGGCAGGAATTGGAATCCAAGCCACTTGAGCCAGCGGATGGCCAGGGTGTTGCGCACATCGACCAGATTCAGCAACACCTGGTGACGGCTGCGCATTCCCTCGATGACCGGGCGGCACTCAGCCAGGAACTGGCGACGGTATTGATTGATCCAGACCGTGCTGGCCATCCAAGGAAGACCGTATACAGCGTCATGCGGGCTGTCGCCGAAGATCGCCACGACCTTACCCTCAACGACGCACACTGCCGCGTGAGAGGCGCTGGCTATGGCGTGGCGCACCTCTCGCTCAACCGTCCAGCCGCGAATTGCCTGCAGTTCCAGTTGGTCCGCTGGGCGCATGTCGGCCAGCAACGACTGAATATGCGCCTCCCGTACCGGGACGAGATCAGCCGCCTGCTTGCACATTGAGCATGACCCCCAGAATGGTGATGGGCAGCGGATCGGATTGCCGAATGAAGACGCGGCCAGAGTCATTCCAAGTGCAATTGATCAGGATCTCTGCCCGGCCAGTCAGCAGGGTGATCGGCTCGCCGTAGTTCTCGGTGGACCGCTGCTTGAATTCGCGCAAGTGCTGGGCATCGGGCCCAGCAAACAAGCCACGACTCTCTTCGCAGAACACGACCAGTTCATTGGTGCGCTTGCGATTGCCCAGGAACGCCGGGTTGTTTGGCAGCGTGACATCGAGTGTTTCGAAGTCGGCCTCAATGGGCAGGCCTGCATGCACGACCAACGACGGGCTGTCCAGAGAGATCGCCCCGCCGGTAACCACCTGCTGGGGTGCGACGTTGCCGTCAGCCAGGATGCTGACCGTCTTCCCCTCAAGGTGGCCAAGCCCAGATACCGTGGAGGCTGCAATGCCCCAACGGGTTGCCGACACGCTACGCAGCGATGCCGGTACAACGGTCTGAGGCTCAACGCTGACGACTGTTGGCGACACATAGGCAAGGATCTTGACCGTGAGGATATCCCCGGCACTGGTCAGCGTTCCGTCGCCGTACATGATGACGCTGCGGCCAACCATTCCAGCGTCGAACGTTGCTTCCGAGGTGCCGAGCGTCAGCGGGTTCGGGAACGCCCAGTCAGTGCCGCCGGTCAACGTGGCGGTACCGGTGCGCCTGCCGTCGTAGGTCAGGCCGCTGTCCACAAAGAATGCCCGGTCAAACCAGTACTCGCCTGATCCGTAACGGCGCAGCTCGCGGGATGCCAGGCGCTCGACATACCGCTTGGTGGTGCCAGCAATGACCCGCCGAACGATGGCGTAGACCGCGTCCTCGTCGCCTTCCGGGATAGATACGATAGATTCGAAAGCCCCGTCCGTGTCGTGCCGGTGCCAGCTGAACACCTCTTGCGCCGGCAGGTAGGTGAAGCCCAGCTTGGCGCCGTCATTACGCACGCACCAAAGCACGCTGTTCGGCACCTGGGCCAAGGTCATGGCCTTGATCTCGTAACCGCGCACTAGGTGGGAAGAAAGCACGGTCAGGTCTTGCCCCTGGAAACCGTCACTGGTGTACGAGTAGGAAAGGTCGGCAATCTTCTGGCCGCGGGCCTGAACGTAAAGCGCGGTGTTGCCGTAGACCGCCGGGGGAACCGGGCTTGATCCGATATAGCTCTGGAAGATGGCGCGTATGTTGGTCGGCTTGATGCCGGTGGCATCGCCAGCAATGGTGACCTCGGCACCAGAGGTCAGCACCAAGAGCTCCTTGAGCGGCACCAAGGCGCGTATCCGGTTCACCTGGTTGGACGCGATGGTCAGCTCAATCGCATCGTCATCCTTTCGCGGCTGGGAGTAGCCGAAGTTGTTGAAGGCGCCCACCTTGCTCATCCACATCGTTTGCGGCTTCGAAGCGCTTGCGGCGAAGGTCAACCGCTGTTGGTAGTAGCCAACCACGCCCGGGTTGTTGCCGTCTTCGAATGGATTGGCATAGGTGGGCGGCGTGTCATCCTTCTCGGCTGTGATGTTCAGGTCGGTGAACGTGGTGCCGGTGGCCATGCCGATGAAGCCGAAGATGCCAGAACCGTTGTTCTCCTTGTACACGTTGTAATGGTCTGCCCCGGCAACGGCAGTCCAGGTCAGGTCTGCCCCTGACTTGTCATCCCATGCGTCGACGGATGCTGGAGCCGATGCAACCGATTCTTCGGCAGCTTCTCCGGCGGCAACAGCAGTGACGACATATCGGAACTCCGTGGTGTCGCCGCTGCCGCCAGACAGTGGCGTTGCCGTGAGCCCTGTAGGAGCGGCAATGCTCGGCATGAAGCTGATGGCCGTCAAAGTCCAGTTCGTCGCGCCCAGGCGCTTTAACTCCATCGGGGCGTAGCTGGGGTGCACGATGGTCAGCACATCCGCTGACTGGGTGAAGTTCAGCTCAAACAGGTGCTGCTCTTCGTAGGGGGTGCTGATTTCATAGGTCACACCACCATCCAGCAGCTGGCCACCATTGGTGTAGAACCGCATGTACAGGTGGCCGACCTCAATGGCGTAGGTCTGCTCAGTGCTGAACTGGAACGGGATCAGCCTGGATACCCGGGCACTGATCTTTGTTTCAGCCAAGAACCGATAGCCGGACCGGTTACGGGCGCCGCCCTCGGGCATGATCATGTAGTTGCGGCATGTCTTGAGCCCGGTGAAGTAGCGGTTCAGGTCTGCCCGGGCTGCGGTGGCTGGGGCCAACTCTCCGGCGCTGAAGGAAGGCTGTAGGATCTGGGCCATCAGTTGCGCCCCGAGATGAAGATGGATTCATGCTGCTCAGGCCCTGAGCCCTCGTTAAGGGCGGCGGCGCCGGCTCGCAGAACGTCGGCTTGGTACTGGGCGTAGCAGTTGGCGGTGACTGATGTATCTTTGGCCAAGGGCGCGGCAATCTTCGACGCGAGGTACCAAGAGAGCGCGGACACAAATACGGGATCGAACATCTCAGATGACTCGACCTTCAATGTGTACTCCAGCGTTGCGGCAGGCTCCATGGTGGTAATCAAGCGCTGGCTCGATCCATTGACCACACGGAATTTGATCTCAGGTATCTGCGGTGGATTGCCGTAGCAATGGATGCGGGTGAAGTAGCTGGCATCCAGCACTGGATTGACGATGCGCCGGATGCGCATGCAGTCGTTCGGCATGGCGTAGGCATAGGGGAATACGGGGTCTGGGTTATCCGCCACCTCTGCAAGCGCAGCAAAGGCTGTAGCGAATGCCCATTCGCAATCAGAGCGCAGCACGAAGTCCCTGGCATGCACATAGAACAGGCTGCACTGCTCGGCTTCCTGGCTATCTTCATCCAGGTCGTCGATACGCCTGCTGGCACCAATGTTGGACAGTGCCATGTTGCAAATTTCAATCACCGACGACATGGGCGAAGCTCCAATGAAAAAGGGCCCCGAAGGGCCCTTGAGGTTTTGCGTGCGGATCAGGCTGCGCTGTCTTCTTCCTCGATGACGCGCAGGTTGTTGCCGATCTGGCCATCCTCGCCAGGGTCGTACATCACCTGTTCGCCCGGCTGGCACAGGCGGTCGTTGATGTAGCTGATCTCCAGTACCTCGCACAGCTTTGCGGTACTGGTTTTCTGCGGTTCTGCTTTCTTGGCCATGCGTCAATCCTCAGAAGTTGTAGCCTTTGACATAGGCGCGGAACGCCTGGATGTCTTTGGCGAGGAAGGCGGAGAACGCACCGGCAGTCAGAGGGCCAGTGGCGACGGTGTAGCGCACGCCAACGTAGCGGTTGTAGCTGCCAGCCGGCAGCTTGATCGCCAAGAGCGTGGTGCCGCCACTGAGGTTGGCCAGGGCCAGCGCAGCCGATGCGAAGTGCACGGTTGGCGTGGTCGCCAGGTCAGCGGTCGAGGACGACTCGAGAGTGACGGTGACGGTCGCTGCGCCGGCGGCGGTCGCGGTGGTGTCGCACTGAACGACCAGGTAGATATCCTCACCAACGCCAATGTCACGGGTGACGTTGGTATTGACGGCGTTTCCGCGCGGATACAGGTCGTAGATGTTGGTGGAAACAGCGGTAGCGGTTACCGCCTGGCTGTCCGAGAACTCGGCTTGCTTGTCGACGTACATGGTCGGCTCCTTAAACCACGCGGGCTTCGGTGTTGAGGATGGCGTCGACACGACGCACCGGGACTTCGCCGAACATCAGGGCAGGCTTGCCCGAGACGTTCTCGTAGGTCAGGGTGCTGGCCGCAACCTTGTTGACGGTCTGGCGACGCAGGAACGAACGGATGCGGCGAGACACGTAGAACACCGGAGTTACACCGGTCAGGCCCTGAATCAGTTCGAGCGCCTGAGTCATCAGGTCGATGATGTCGGCGCCAGAAGCGGCGTTCTTGGTCAGGGTGGTCACATCGATGTTCGCGATGCGCACGATGTAGCGCCAGTCCTTGACCGCGATGCCGGCCTTCCACTGGTACTGGTCCATCAGAGCGCGGAAGCGGTTCTGACTGGCGTCAAAAGCATCGCCCTCGCCCAGGTCTTTGTGCACCAGGCCTGCCTGCGATCCTTTCGGGTAGATCCCGTGCACAGTGTTCTCGCCCCAGCCAATCAGCCAGATGGAGGTGTTGGACGAGCCGGTGCCGCCGGCGTCAATCACGTTTGCTGCAGTGGCTGCGGTCGCGGTGTTGACAGTGTTGAAGCGCGGCGAGATGCCGGTGAACGACTCGGGAGTCACATCGGTATTGCCGTACATCACGCCGCGCTGCATTGCCTGGTTCATCGCCTCCATGAAGGCTCGCGATTCGGACAGGCGGAAGCTGGCGGTGTTGCCGTTGAGCATCGCCAGGTCAACGTCCACTTGGCCGCGAGCTTCGAGGATGCCGCAAGCCTCGTCCACCTGCGCAGTAGTCGACTTGCTCGGCGGAACACCGGCATTCAGCTTGCGGTAGATCACATCCGGCAGGCCGGTGCGGGTGGTGATGCGCGAGCCGGTCGGCAAGTTGCCTTCGTACCAGGGCATGTCGAGCAGCATTTCGTTTTCTTGGGACAGCAGCTCTGCAATCGGCATGATGCCGCCGCCATCCGGGTTCAGTCGTTTCGCTACATCGAGCAGCGTAGGAAGGGTGTTGCCAATGGTGGCCATAGTGGGCGCTCCTTAGTTTTTGGCGTAGTTGGGGTACATCCGATCCGCCAGCGAGCGCTCGGCGGGGACTTCAGTGGTGGTGCGGTGCAACCTTCCTTCGCCCAGCTCCAGGCCGGCCTTATGGAATGCTTTGATCAAGGCCGGATGCGATCCGAGACCTGTTTCCTTGAGGAACTGGTTGAGTTCTGGGGAGCCGTAGGCAGCGAGGGCCTGCTGAGCAACACCAACGTTCTCGGCGAACTTCGCGCCGCCGAACTCAGGGTCTGCCCTCAGCTGACCAATCCACTGGCCAACCTGCTGCTTGTGGGCTTCTGCGATCTGGCTTTGGTAGGCCTGGCCTTGCGCGGCGCTTCGTTTCGCGTCGGCAGCGACCAGCTTGTCGACCTGCTCTTGGGTAAGGCCCAAGTCCTTGAACGTTTCCGACCACTCGCCTGCCGCTGCCTCGTCGAGGGTGTAGCCCTCGGGCAAGTTGGTGAACTCGTACTTTTCTGGTACCTGCGTTTGCTGCTGTTGCTCGCCATCGACATTTGGTTTGTCCGCCGCAGGCTCCGCGCCGGACTGCGCGGCAGGGTCGGTCAGAAGGGATTCGTGCCTCGCTGCTGCTGGCTGAGAAGTGGCATCAGGCTCAGTCGTAACTGCGGCTGGCTCTGCGGAAGCACCAGCAGCTGCGCCATCGGCACCGGCTTCGCTCATCAAGAAATGGCCCAGGCGCAAATGCACGAATGGGTTCATGGTTGTTCCTCAGGTTTCTGGATGTTTTCCTGAGCCATCACCGAGTACTGGTGGGGGCACAGGCGGTTGATTTCGGAAAGCAGTTGCAGGCCATGACTGCGGAGCCCTTCGTTGAAGCTCATGACGCCGGCGTGCTGGTCAAAGGTGGAGGCAAATACACGCGCCCTCTCCAGCAATCGCCAGGTGATCCGGCGGCCGACCGGCGTGCCCATGAGCCACTTCAGGTCATCGTCTGCCTGCCTTTGCGACAGGCGCGCCGCTTCCTCCTGCAGCTGTTGCAGGATCAGTTCGTCATCTGTCATTTAGGCTCCAGTCATTCGGCCCAGAACGTTGTCCGGGGTGATCTGGGTTTCGGAAAGGAGCTTGGCCCCCTGAATGCCCTGGTTGATCTGCTCCTGAAGGGCTTGGGCTTGTTGCTGCTGGGCGCGCTGCTGGCGAATCGCGTCGACTTCTTCGTCGCCACGCACCACGGTCGGCACAACACCTGCGGCCTCGGCGTACTCGTCGATCCACTGGTCAGCGTTGAATTTGTCCCGCGCTTCGGGGAATACGCCACTGAGATTACCGATGGTGCTTGCGAATCGCTCAAGGCCAACCACAGCTTGAGCTTTCTGGGCCTGAGCAAGGATCGACACATAGTCGGCCTCGATCTCGGAATCACCAAGCTCTTCGGGAGGCTCAGGAAGCCAAGGCTCCGCGTCAATGATCCCAGCCCAGATTGGAACGGATTGACGGATCATGATCCCAACGGTGCGATCCACGATCACATCCAGGCCTTCGAAGTCGATGCGCTCGACCACAGGCCCAAGCATGGACATCTTCTCTTCCTTGCGCGCAACGATCTCTGTTGCGGTCCTGACATCGTCCATCTGGCTGATCATCAGGAACAGGTCAGTGAAGAACGACCTGCGAATGCGTGCGGTGATCTGCTGAATCTTGGCTTCCAGCGCCTGCATCCATCCATAGTTGGGCTGGTAGATGGGTAGGATTGAGTTCTGAGACCCAACCTGGTCAACGTAGGTAACGCCGCCCGGGAGCATTGAAGACGGCTGACCGCGAAGAGCAGCAGGAGCCTGAACGGCTGGATTAGCGCCAGTCTCGGCCATACGGGCTGATGCGCGCTCATAGAGCTGTAGCGCTTTCACATCGCCCATGCAGTTGCGCCCCGGGCCAGTGCCGTAGCAGTCGCCTGGCAGGGCGTCCCAGCGCATTACCGCAACAGGGAATTCGTGGTAGCCCTTGTGCTCAAGCACCTTGTCAGATGGTGAAGTCTTCTCCCAAACAAGCCCGATGAACGCGAGCCGTTTACTGATCTGGGAGCTAGGCACATAGTCAGGGTTCGTCTCGACCATCTGCACGCAGTCAAACCACTGGTCCTGTCTGCTCTCCCTGAGCGCGTTCTTGGCTTGGTCGCTCAAGCTTGCCTCGCCGAACCGCTCGGCCATCTGCGCGGCGGTCAGCTTGAACTCGCGGTAGAAGGTGTTCGCCTTGCCGTCCGAACCATTGGCTACGTAGTACTCGCCAGCGGTGAACGCCTCGCAAGCGATTACTTTGTCCGGATCTTGGTCAATCCACACTGCACCGGTGCCGAACACGCCCATTTCGAGATAGGAAACGTGCATGCAGTTGTAGAAGTTCGAGCGCAGGAATGCAGCGCGGACACGCTCTGTCGCCTCGTAGAGCCAGTCCTTGACCGGTCCGAACTCCATATCCTCGTGAGACTTGATCTCGAGGTTGAACCATGGGCGAGAGCGCGAGGTAAGTCCGCTCATCATGCCAGCAGCAAGCGCCAGTGCATCCTCCGTGGCCTCGTTGTTGATGATCTTGTTGTTACGTCGATCACCCTTGTTGGCCTGCTGATCGCACAGCAGGCGCGACCTCATGGGCTGGATGAAGTCGGAAAGCTCTCTCCAGTTGGCTTCCCACGACGTGCGCTCATTCTTGAGCATCGATAGGCGCTTTTCAGCGCGGCGGCGCGGGGTGTCTTCCATGGTCACTGTCCGAGAAGAGTCTTGGTTGCGGTCTGGGTGCCAGCCATCGAGCCGCCAAGGATGGTGCTGGAAAGGCCAGCAGCAGCCGCTCGGCGGCGCTTCTCGTCGTCGCGGGCGGCCTGCACATCGCTGGCGACGTTAGTCGATTGTGCTGTTTCCGACTGGTATGACATTTCAAGACCCTGATCCGGATCAAACATCGATCCTTCGCCGGTCAGACCAGCTGCATCAGTGGTGCCCAAGAACATCGCATTGATGCCTTGGCCAACAAGTTTTCCAAGTCCGCCGCCACCACACATGGCCGTTACCTCAACTGTTGAATGGGTCGTAATGGGATGTATGTCCGCCATTCCCGGCGTAGAAGGATTTCTTGACCACGGGGAAGGAGAACGTGAGCGCAAGTGCGTCTGCACGGTTTGGGCTTATACCGGCGCGCTTTTTGAGCTCCGCCTTGTCTTCAAGAACGATCTTTCCGTCGAGCTTCACTCGGTATTCGGGGGCTGAGATCTCGTCAGCGGTCTGCTGGTCGTTGAGCTCGCCACCTGCTTTCAACCACTCTTTCATGGCGTTCCAGATCTCGCCGCGCTTGTTGAGCATGCCTGGATCGCTGGAAGCGCTTCCGAACTGCACAAGCGTCCAGTTGCGACCCATGGCTCGACCTGCGCTGACGATGCCAGTGCCGTAGCCGAAGTCGACAAACACCGCATCGGCCTTGTACTGATCCTCAAGCTGAGCGATACGCTGAGCCATTAGCACGTCATCGTCAGACTTCTGATATGTGGCAATCAGCTTGCTGTGGAGGCCCTGCCGCAGGTAGATGGCGAATTCGTCTTCGCCCGACCATGACGGGTCAACCCCAATCACTACCGGCGCATGGCTCACCATGGACTCAGTGACAACCCGGCCCATTGCCGCGTCCACCAGACCTGTGCCGATGAACTGAAGGTCGGATGAGGAAGGGAAAAGCCCGCGAACACGTACCTTGAAGAAGTCCGAGTCCTCACCGTAGTCAGAAGCCCATTGCTTGATGAGCTCCTTGTTGGTCATCTTGGCCTGCCGGCTATCGATCTGCCGGGTCTTCCAGCGATGCCTGAACTTCCGCCAGCACTCACGGAAACGACCGGTGTTTCGAGTAGGGTTGCCGAACACGAACCAGAAAGGCTCGCCATCAGTAAGGCCGCCTTCGGCAACCTCCCATATCTTGTCCGGGACCGCAGACGCCTCGTCGAACAGATACCAGGGCGACGATGTTGCCGCGTGCAGGCCGGCAAATGACTCACTGTTCTCTTCGCGGCAGGTCTGTCCATCCACGCGCCAGCTCTCGCCATACGCAGGATGGTAGATGTTCATGTTTCCCTTGCCGTTGTTGTACTCGAACCAGTGACCGGTAATGCAGCGCTTCTTCCACTTCCCAAGCTCACCCCAAGTCTTGGTGCGCAACTGCTCGCCGGTATTCGCAGTGACCACACCCTTGGACTGGGGCCTGGTGCTCATGATGTACAGGATGATCCATGACGACAGCGCAGACTTGCCGATACCGTGCCCCGAACTGGTTGCAGCCCGGTAAGCCTCAACCGGCTTCATGCCGTCGAAGTTATTGATACGGATCGCGGCGCCCCAGTCACTCAGGAAGTCCCGCTGCCACTCATCAGGGCCATCGAAACCCTCAAGCTCGCCTTGCCCCCAGTCGAAAGCGTACATAACCCAGCCAAGCGGATCGTAGAAGAACCGCCCCATGTCCTCGGCAAGCAGCGCTTCCGGGTCAGTCTTCTGGTTTTGCACGCTTTCTGGCAGCCAGGATACGGTCGGTCAGCGCGATGTTGCCGCTGTGCTCGATCTCTTGTTTGTCGCGCCACTCATCAGGGCGCCGGTTTTTGAGCCAGAAGATGGCAGCACCTGTATCCGGCGGGTAGTGCTTCATAAGTGGCGTTAGAACCACGGCGCCATCCACAACTCGGACATCAGTGTCTTCGTGGGAGTAGCCCATTGCGCGGTTGTACAAGGCATCTACCACTCGCTCGTCAGCAACATCCTTGCCTAGTTTTATGGCGGCCGAAAATTCAGCGTGCTGTACAACCCACAACTTTAGTGTGGATAAAGATACGCCGAATGCTTCGGCCATTTCCGGATTGGTGGCGCCCAGCTTTGCCAGTGCCTTGGCCGTTTTCACGTACTCGGCCTTGTACTTTGTCGGGCGCCCAGCTGCCATTCTCAATACTCGCCGTGAATCTTTTCTCGGTAGTCGACCGAGAAAGTGAATAGTTGGTTGCCAGTGCCGGTGTTTGTCACGCGGATGACGTAGGAGGTCTGTGGCGGATGGATCAGAGCCTCGTTCTCTCCGTTCTTCTGCACCCTGTTCGAAGACGTGCTTTGCAGTTCAAATCCTGTGATCGGGGTGCCGAGAGCGCTAGGCGTTACGCCCTGTATGAACTGAACAGGCGGTGCCGAGTCTTTCAGGGCGAGCTTGCGGTTGATGGTCTTGGCCGCCGAACCACCAGTGAAGGTGGCCGCGAACAGCTCAACGCGAATACCAGTGCTGAACGTGAAGTACTCACGAGCCAGGGCAATCATGTCGCGCTGACTAGTTATGAAGCCGAAATGAAGAGTGGCGTCAGCGGCCATGCTCCATGAATGCTCTGCGCGCCATATCAAGCCAGCCTTGATCAGCTCAGAGATGTCATCTGCGACCATGAACGCCATTTGGCTCAGCCCTTCTTTCTCAGCTCAAAGATCCTGGCCACATTCCCACGAGCCCGAACGACCAGCAGGAACAGGATGCCGAAGATCATGGTGTTGTACGGCGAGACCTCAGGCCATGCTCCGGTGTACAGCGCTCGGGCAATGAGGCTCAGCCACTGCTGGCCGAACAATGATGCAAGGCCGAAGGCGCACAGGCTGGGCATGAACTTGTAGCGCGAGTCACCGCGCTTGTAGAGGAACGCGATCACGAAGCACAGGCCGCCACAGAAGATGGCCTGCGCAATGGACACGAGCGTGGTCATGGGGCATCTCGCTTGGAGAACAGCCGTCCGAACAGGCCGGGGATGGCCTTGGTCCACTTTGGCAGTTCGCCGGTCTGAGCCGATTCAAGGATGCTGATGGAGACCAGCACCGTCAGAAGGCCGCAGGCGAATGCGGATATGCCACTGGTGCGCGTCCAGGCCTGAGCCAGAATCTCGGCGGCACCGTAGTAACCCCCGATCCAGCCCACAACCAGATACCCCAAGCGCTGCCAGATGCTGATGTCTTTCGCCCACAGGATGAATAGGAATGCGCCACCAAAGGCACACACCACCGCGTTGAGGTCGATGCTTGGCAGGCAACTCGCCAGGGCAACACCACTCGCGCCCACCGTCATGCATGCGGCTGGCGTGGTCAAAGCGTCTGCCATGCTTATGTCCTATTTAGGTCTTGATCCGAATGCCTGGGGCTTCCCCAGATCGATTCCATTCAGAAGGCACCAGGTAGCGAACACGGCGATACCGGCGGAGAGGATCAGTAGCATGAAGCTGATTCGATCCCGGTTGTCCGCACTGAGCTGCCCGCCTTGCAGGCCCTGGATGATGAAGAAGGTGGCCAAGAAGATGTTGGCGCTGATGTCGCGGTGCATGACGTAGCTGATCAGGGCCAGGGACAGCGCAAGGCAGCTCCAGCTGGTGGATCGAGTCATGTAGGCACCAACAAAAAAGCCCAGCGCGATGGCTGGGCTTGTCGGAAGCGGTAAAACCGCAAGATGGCAAAATAGTGCCAAACACTACTCAAACAGTCAAGCAGCCTGTTCGCGCGCCTTCAGGTCGTTCACCACAGCGGCTACAGGGCTCAATGCATCAGCATCAAATCCATCCACTTTGTTGGCAAGCTGCTCCCAGATTGAAGACCAATCCCGAACCCAGTTGTGAGGGTCCATACGCACGCCAGTGCGCTCTTCAACGAAAATGCACACCTCGCCCGGGCCAAATCCATCTCGCCCCTGCACTGCTCGCTTGTGCGACTGAAGCGCCGCCATGGCCATCCAGTAAGCGCGCTCGCGCTTGCGCTCCGGCAACGAGTCAAGGCCAGATGCCAGCCACACCAGACCATGGGCGATTGAGAGGTCCATCCCGGTAGCAAGTGGCGAATACAGGAAGTGCCCCAAGTGACGAACTGACTTCGGCAGGCTGTCAATTGCCTGCATGATCAGGCCAGCAACGAGCATGTGCGCGCACCGGGATTCGGTTAGACGATTACCAGGCCTGCTCTCTTGAATGCCTTCGCGGCGCACCGAATAGGACTTGGCCACCTCCCGTCCATTCTCATTCTCAAGGAACACGATCACCTTTTCGTCGCCGCCGCCTGACTTCTTGCCAAGCCTTGCTTGCTCGGCTGCCACAGCCATGACGGAGGCGCGACTTTCATGCAATGCATCGTGCCAGGCCTGGCGTGCACTGATCAGTTTCATGGTTGTTCCCCCTGGATTCGTTTGTTCTTCAACAGCAGTTCTTCGCTAAAGCGTTTCCGGCGCAGCGTGCCAGCCCAAGATGCAGCAGCGCCCGACACAGCAAACAGCACGGCCAGGGCCAGCATTCCGATTCCGGGCGTCATGCTGCCTCCTTCCTCAAACCTTTGGTCTTGGCCAGGTAAAGGACCTTGATGGCCTTCAAGTCTTCGATGGTGTATTTGCAGGCAGCGTGCGGGCCTTCCAGCCACTCCACGGCATCGGCGCCGATTCGCTTCACCAGGCGGATGCGGTACTCGATGGCGTTGCCAGAAAGGTTGCGGTTGCACTTCACGCACTGGCGGTGGACGTTCAGCGGCTCAAAGCGCAGCTCCGGACAGGCGCCCACCGACCGGTAATGCCCGGCGTCCCAGCGGCTGCCGGTGATGAGGTCGTGATCGCTCGGGCACGAGTCGCAGCTGATGCACGGCAGGCCGGCGTCGCGTTCACGGATGTAGGCGTTGAACGCTGCCTGCGTCTCGGCCATGTGCTCGCGGCGGGTCTTCAGCTTCTCTCGGCGCTCCTGCAGCTCCTGCCGGGCCTGCTTGGTGATGGCCTTGGCCGCGATCTTCTGTAGCTTCGGGTCTTTGGCCATGGCCTTGGCACAGGCGATGCTGCACACCTTCTGAGTGGTCATGGTTGGCGTAAACCGGTTGTCGCAGCCGGGCGCCCTGCACTTCTTCGGCTTCGCCTTGATCATGCGGCAATCCCCCAGTGGTCAGCAGTGGTGAATTTCACTCCACGCTCGGCGGCGAACGCCTCCATCACCAGGAACATGTCGTTGAACCACTTCTTGGACTTGCGGCGGGTGGATACGCCCAGAACCACGAAGCCGCCATCCAGGCCCGGCACGGCACGCTGTTTCTCGACCGAGGCGCTGAAGATGTGCTTCCAGTCCTCGTCGCTCAGCTTCTGGCCGTACCATTCAACCTGGCGGCTG
Organism: Pseudomonas sp. PSKL.D1; assembly: GCF_028898945.1. NCBI lineage: Bacteria > Pseudomonadati > Pseudomonadota > Gammaproteobacteria > Pseudomonadales > Pseudomonadaceae > Pseudomonas > Pseudomonas sp. PSKL.D1. Next base: position 2,767,776 of record NZ_CP118607.1, on the reverse strand, counting down.
ATGTCGCGGAGCATCGCCCACATGCGGCGGTTCTGAGCGTCGCTGCGGACCTCTTCGCGCATGGTCCAAGTGATACCCTTGGTCAGATCGACCTTCTGCAGGATCAGGATTGCCCGGGCACGGTCTTGCTCGGTGCGGAGTGGAAATGATGGGAGGCTCATCTGACCATCTCCTCAGCAGCTTTATTTTTTATCTCTTCTTCAAAGACGACCTTCATGGCATCAGCTATGCGCTGATCCCTTCGGCACTTCAGGCACTGGCTTGTTGCATGGTTAAATTGAGAGGGGATGAACCGCTCAAGGCAGGTTCTGCAATGGAATCGCATGATCATTCCGCCACCTCACAGCCTGGCCAGATCAGCTCAGCCTCACGGCGCGCACCGGCGCAATCCAAGGCGCCTTCCATCAGCACCATCTGGAAAGACTTGGTGCCGACTATTACGGTCCATACGCGCTTCATCAGGTATTCTCCTTGCCGCGATGCGACTCCCAAGTGAACGGGAGGACGATTACCCCGCCCTCGCGCAGGCGGTCAGCGGAACGCTCACCCATGGCCGTCGCCAGCTCACTGGTATCCAGATTGGAAATCACAATGGTCGGCAACATGCGCTCGTACCGGCCGTTGATGATCGAGAACAGGCGCGACAGTTCGAACTCGCTGGGCGCCTCTTTGCTGGCACCGACTTCATCCAGCACCAGCAGCGTTGGGCGTACCAAGGCGTCGATGATGCTTCCCTCGCTCTGGCCAGAACTACCGTCGAAGGTCGCTCGAATGGATTGCAGAATGCCTCCGAGGGTTCGGTAAGCAGCGGTGTACTCGGTGGTAGCCATGACTGCCTGGGCAATCGAGACGCCAAGGTGTGTCTTCCCGGTGCCCGGGTTTCCAACCATGATCACGCAGCGACCAGCCTGGAGGTTTTGCTGGAACTGTTCGACGTACAGCTGGCAGCGCGCCAGCGCCTTTGCTTGGCCTTGGTTGACACCGCGATAGGTTTCGAACGTCTTGCCCTTGAATCGCTTCGGAATCAGGGCATCACCCATCTTCCAAGCCAGCTCATGCCGTTGGCGCTCGACGGCTTCAGCGCGCTCTTTGGCAAGCTGAGCAGCCTTGCAGGCCGGGCATGGCGAACTGAACGTACGACTCAGGACGCGGGTTACGGTGCAGCGGTACTCGCCGTGCTCCTCACAGACCGCAATGCTGGTTTGCTGTGGTGCAGTAACGCTTGGCAGGCGAACGACCTTTTCAGAACCCATACGAACCATCCTCCCGCTCAATCAGCCCAGCGTGGTAATCGCGCTCAGCAAAGCCGTGGTGGTTACTGCGCGCCCGAGCGGCTGGCGGCACGGAGTCCTTCAGGCGGCTCATCACCCAGGAGGCCTTGAACCCTTGCCATCCGGCAGACAGGGCCTCCGTGATCGCTGCTTCTGCGCTGACGCCGGCCTCGGCACACTTGGCCAGTTCGGCGTTCACGGTTGACCAGACGGTGGCAGTCACTGCGGCCTTCTTCGCCTTGCGCTGGGCCAGCCAGTCGGTCAGCAGCTGCTCGGGAACCTGGTGGGGGTTGTCGGCCAGCAGGTTGTTCAGCCCAAACGGAGTTTTACGCTCAGCCCTGGGAGCCGGATCAACCGTTGGGGGGGAAGTAATCTCTTCCGAAGGAAGAGTTACTTGGGGTTTGTCTTTACTATAAAGATGGCAACCAACGGAAATCGGGAGTTTCGTTACGTTGTTGGTTGAACCGTTTTCCGTTGAGTCAACGGATTTCCGTTCACTCAACATCTCCTTCTTCGGCTCTTCGAATACCCATTCCGACGGATCGCATATACCGATCTGGCCTCGGCTGCCGCCAACCCGGTACAGCACACGACGGGCCAACAGGTTGCTGATGGCAGTCGACACGTGCTGCGGACGGATGTTGGTGCGCTTGGCGATTTCGTCTGCAGTGATGCGACGGTCAGCCTGGTTGAAGCCAATGGTCAGTCGGGTGATCGCGTGCAGGGTCTTGAACTCAGATGGCGACAGGTGAACCGCCGCCAGTGCATCCATCAGCTGATTGTCCATCCGGGTAAACCCCCCGGTGTTGCGTAGTGGAACGATGTTTGTCATGATCTACTCCATCAACTGCTGTATCGAATGAGCCGACCTCGTACGTCGGCTTTTTCATGCCCGCTTACCGGGCTTCCTACCGCCTGCGAAACGCTTGAATCGTTCCGCTCATTGCTCTTGGCCTTGTTCGCCTGGTCAGTTCCTGCTGAATCCCGAGCTTGGCTAGATCGCTTGGGGTCATCCCCCGCTTCGCCGCTTCGGCTTCCAGCAACTCCAACTCACCTGGGTCAAGCAGCTCGCCAAGCTCCATGCCTCGTTCTTCTGGCATATCGCCTCCGGTCCCTGTCGGGTCCTTACTGGGTCCCTACGGATTCGCTTCAGGCCGCACGGTCGTCGCGGATAGAATTTCCAACAACATCAAGCAGCCAGGACTTCAGGACTTCGCGAGCCAGTACGGCCTTCTTGGTTCCGTGGATCTGTGCGGCGCACTCCAGAAGTCCATCAAACTCGTCGTCCAGAAGGACCTTCATCTGATTGATGTTCTTTTTGCTGGGGCGTGTCAGGTCGCTCATTGCGGGTACTGCTCCTGGTAGGTGGTTAAGCTGCGGTTTTTGTGGGCGCGGCGTCGGCAAGCAGTCGCGCAGGTTTGAACGCCTTGCCATTGGCCTTGGCCAAAGAAGCGATTTTTGCGGCGTACTTGGTTTCACCGGTGTATTCGGTGCGCGGGAGACATCCAGCTGCGAGCCACTTGTAGACGGCGCGCGGCGTTTTCCCGCAAGCGAGCGCTACGGCGGATACCCCGCCCGCGTCATCGATTGCCTTCTTGAGTGCCTGCATTTGGGCCTCCAACAGAGAATATGAACTGCAAGTACATATTATGTCGGAACTGAAAGTACATGCAAGCGCGTGCGACATTGAACCTATGGTTCAAATAGAAGAAGTCCGCGAGTCTTTCGCGGCTCGCCTACGTGAAGCTCTTGCAGCCAACGACATCCAGTCGTGGGGAGCTGGTGCTCGTTTGGCGAAAATTGCCGGGGTGACACCAAAGGCGAGCAGTAAATGGCTAAACGGTGAAGCAATGCCCGGTGGCGCAAAAATGCTTGCTCTGGCCGATGCTCTCAAGGTTCGGGCTGAGTGGCTGGAGTACGGGCGTGGACCAATGCGGGATGGCGCAGGTGCGCTGCCATTTATGATCGGAGCTGCTGTAGGCCCAGTTTTTGCCGCGGTCAGCGCTGCGGATGGGTCGGCCATTCCGGCCGCCGGGCCGAGGGCCGGGGTAGATCTGTTTGTCGAGTCCAATAAAGACGCTGAATTTCTAGAAAAAGTGATCGCCGGCGTGCCGATGTTTGCCAGGATTCACCGAGTACTGACAGCTCTTTCCGCTATGGACAAGGAAGAGGCTGAGTCAATTGCGCGGCAGGTGGTTGGATGCCAGAAGCACGCAACAGAGATCCTAATACTGTTGGATTCTGTGCTGGAGGCTGCCGTCTACCAGGCGATGGACCCTGAAGAGATCCAGGCAATAACCACGCTTGTCCAGAAGCGTAGAAGTGAGAAGGTTCATGGAGCCGGCCTGGAGAGCAAGGAAAAGTGAAATGACCCCAGCAGAGAAGAAGGTTTACGACGCACATGAAAAGCACGCATGGACGCTGGCGTTTCTGGTTTTCGCCGCCCTTGCTGTTCTTGTCTGGTGGCTGGACGGATGGCTCCATCGACAGCACGGTAGCTGGGCAGAGCTTGCCTACTTCGCCCTCTATGTGGCGTCTTTCTTCGCGGTATTCGGGCTGTCGGCCGTGAAGGATTGGTTCCTTAACAGGCTTCACAGGCCTAGATAACCACCGTTGATAATTCAAAGCGTGCCAAGCGCGGAGAGCTTGATGCAAGACCCTGAAAACATCGTCGACGAAACTCTAGCTATTACTGAGCATCAGGTTCGAGATTTTCTAGAGGCATTCCGAGTGCCTATGGCCTGCGACTGCGCAGATGGCGAGCACGATCTAGTTTTAAATCCGGACAATCAGCCAAATCTACTGGCAATTCCAGACCCGAGAGATGAGGATCTGGAAAATTGGTTTTTCTGGCTTAACTGCAACTGTTGCGGTCACGCTAGGATGATTTCTGCATCTCGGGTGTGGACATGGATCAAGACCAAGGATCAAGATGACGAATAAGTCAAATATTAGCCAGTTCCCACGCCGACACGCCGGCGACAACGGCTATGATGGTACTGGCGGAGGCGGCGGAGGATCAGAATTGGAAGCTCGCGTAGCAAAGCTCGAAAGCCATATCGAGTACATGCGTAGGGACATCGCTGATCTGAAGGCTGAAGCCAAGATGATCGGCTCCGATGTTTCCGAGCTAAAGGTCTCCGCAAAATCTGCTGAGGTCACCCTCGCGAACATCACTAGCCATATGGTCACAAAAGGCCAGCTCGCTGTTTGGGCGCTCATTGGTCTTACCGCGGTGACTGGCTCAGTCCTTGGCGGTCTTTGGTGGCTTGCGCAGCAGTACCTCTCCCCCATTATGAAAACCCTGGGCCAGTAGCCCTAAACGCCGAACACGAAGCCCGCCTAGCGCGGGCTTTTTTGTGCCCGAACAAAAAATGTGTACTTTTGGTACTTGACTACCGTGAACCGGTGGTACATATTTGCCTCACAGCCGGCGCACACCACCCGGCCGGCAGCGAAAGCAGCCACCGCTCTTTAAAAGCCAGCGCAACAACCAACAGACCGCATTGCCTCTACCGGCGACCGGCGCCAGACAGCCCCGAAAGGCTGCCCACGACAGGGATCACCCTGTACGGCTGACGAAGGTGAAACGCCTGAACTGAGAGAACGACCCGGGCATGCAATGCGCCCCGCCACCCTGGCGGTAATGTGGGAAAAGATTTCACTGGCTGGCCTTGGCGACAGGGCCAGACGGGAAATCAACCGCCCTAGAGGCAACGCGATGGAATACAAGGGCTTCAAGATCAGCAACGAGCGCGCTTATGTTTGGCGCCTGTGCTTGTGGGGTTCGTGCGCGCATCACAACTGGATCGCCTCCTGGCACATCCTCGACGCGGAAGGTAAGCGCGTCGTTGGCGGTCACTACAGCGGCAACAACACCAAAAGCGGGTTTGCGGACGTTCCTCGCCGAAAAGACGCGAAGGCTTGGATCGACGGTTATCGGGCCTATCACGACAGCCCAAAGGATCGCCGCACAGCCCATAACGGAGAGATTATCCACCGCTCCACTGAAGAGTGGAAAAGGGATGGCCGAGACGAGGAGCAGCAAGCTTTCTTCGAGTCGGGCTACCACCGGGCGCATAAAGAAGAATCCGCCACGTCAGCCTGACGTTAACTGCCCGATACCCTGCTCCCCATCGCAGGCTGCATCGGAGTGTGATCTGAAACCGCCAGCAGACATTAAGGCGCTGGCACCTAGCCGAGACACGAGGGTTCGCAACCTCGGGAAGAAAGCGAGACCACGACCAGGCAGTGAGTAATCACCGGAGCGTGGCTTGAGGGGGCGCACTCTCAGGCGCCAAGCGGGGCTTGCCTTCCGCGCAGATCACACCCCGATGCACCCTACCCCACCCGACACAGGAACACCCCATGAACGCAGAACAGAAGCTGACCCCGCCGGCCATCGGCGAAATCTGGCCAGTCCAAGGCGGCATCTACGGCGGTATCCGCCAGTACCCTGAAGGTCTCTGTCACATCATCTTTGCTGTTGAAGATGTGCCGGGTCGCCACGCTTACGGCGACTACGGCGTAAAGGTTGAGGCTGTGAGCCGGACTGATGGCCGGGCCAACACTGAGGTGCTGGTTGGCCGTGAAGGCAAGCACCCCGCTGCTATCGCTGCAGCTGGCTACACCGCCGACGGCCACGCCGACTTCTACCTGCCTTCGATTGGCGAACTGCACCACGCCTGGCAGTTTTTGCCGGAGTCGTTCGCAATCGACTGGTACTACTGGTCATCTTCGCAGTTCTCCGCCTACAGCGCCTACTTCATGCACTTTGAGGGTGGCTGGCTCTACGGCCTCGGCAAGGGCGTCGAGCGTCTCGTCCGCCCCGTCCGCAGATTCCTTCAGTAATTCATTCCTTCAATGCCCCGCTCTGCGGGGCTCTTTCTTCGACCGCATTGACAGGCGCCGAGCTGGCTTTTCACGCCCAGCTTGGTCACTGGCGCTCGGCGCCTGATCAATGCGGTCGTCAGCAAAGGAGGCTTCATGGCCTGCCCATACCTTGGCAACCACAGGCTTGAACCGGACGACGACTCGCTCGAATGCCCCTGGTGTGGGGTTCAGCCATGCAATCAGTTCGCCTTGATGCAACACCTGAAGCGCTGCCCGGTGAAGGCTGCGCAAGATGAGCCGGAGGCAGCATGAACAAGAAAACCAGGCAGGACGTAGTCGACTTCATTGAGTCGCGGTTTGAATGGGCAAGGGAACGGTTCACGGATGTGCTTCGCGCCGAGCTAGACACCGCCATCGACCTGGCCGGACTTGTAGGAGCGATAGACCTGCCAGAACAGCGTCACTACAAGGAACGGCTTAACCGATTTGTTATCGCTGACCACCAGCAATGGATGACCACAAAAGGGAGAGTCGCATGAGTACTGCGCCTGTGAAGTCCTTGATTGACGAACAGCTTGAGCAGATCGAGCGCAGCCTGGCAGTGATCAGCTTCGGTCTTTCGTTCAGCGAGGCCGTAGGCCTGCCCCGCAATACGATGGTGCAGAGCCTGACGCGTAGCCTTGGCGTCACCATGAAAGGTCGCCGCATCGCCATCCGTGTGAGGCCATGAACCGTAAGCAAGAGAGGCGCTGGGCATTCTGGCGCGGCAGATTCGCCGCCCTCCTCATCTGCACCGCCTGGATGCTTGCGAGCGCCTGGGCCGGCAGCATCACTTCCTGATTCACGCACCCGAGCACGGCGGGCCCCATCGGGGATAACCGTACCCCTTCGGGAGCGTAAGCGGCGAGAGCGCGCAACCATCCACCGCAGCCAGGGCCTGGAACTTTCCTCCGTGTCTGGGTGACCTGGCATTCCCTATTCCAACTGACGGCGCCGGCCTGGCGCGAGGTTTTCCAATGTCCACCACCAACATGAGCATCTGGGAGAAGGTCCAGACGACCGACACCCGATACACCAAGGACGCCAAGGTCGGCGGCCAGCAGATCACCAGCCTGAACGGCACCGCTATGGTCATGAAGGCCACCGAGTTGTTTGGGCCAGTTGGCATCGGTTGGGGCTGGAAGATTATCGAAGAGCGCTTCGATGACGGCCACGAGATCTACGCCGGAGAAGGTGACAAGCGCACCTGCATTGGCCGCGAGATCGGCCACACCGTCAAGATCTGCCTGTGGTTCGTACAGGACGGCCAGCGCGGTGAGATCGAGCAGTACGGGTGCACACGGTATCAGTACAAGACCAACTACGGCATGACCACAGATGGCGAGGCGCCAAAGAAATCGCTGACCGACGCCATCAAGAAAGCCCTTTCCATGTTGGGCTTCAGTGCCGATGTGTTCCTGGGCATGTTCGATGATCAGAACTACGTCCAGCAGCTGCAAGCCGAGCAGGCTATCGAGCAAGCCGAAGACAAGCAGGCAGAGATTGAGCGACAGCAGCAAGAGCGCCTTGACTACATCAAGGAGACCATTGGCCTGATGCAAAGCGCCGCAACGCCGCACGAGCGCAAGAAAATCCACGACCATGCAGTGCGTAAGCTCATTGGCCGTAAGGATGAGAAAGGCGCCGCGCGCATCTCCCTTGAACTGAAAAACCTCGAAACCGGCAAACCGCAGGAGGCTGCAGTATGACCCAGCTCTACGCACTCACCGGCCAGATGGCCGAACTGGCCGCTATGTGCGACACCGATGACGAAGGCCTGAAGCAGGCCATTCAGGACACCATGGCCGGTATTCAGGGCGAATTCGAAGTGAAGGCCGACAACATCGTGATGCTGCGCCGGAACATCGAGGGTGACATCGGCGCCATTGACGCTGAGATAAACCGCCTCAACGAGCTGAAGCGCATCAAGGCCAACAGCGTTACCGCCATAACCGACTACCTGCGCCGCAACATGGATGCGGCCAACATCAAGTCAATCAAGCGGCCGCTGTTCACCATCAGCCTGGTTGCCGGAAAAGAAAAGGTGATCGTCGACAACGAGGATGCGGTACCAGACGACCTTACTTCGGTGACTACCAAGATCACACCGGACAAGAGCGCTATCGCCGCCAAGCTCAAGGCTGACCGCGAGCACAACGAGGACGTACGAAAGCGCATGGCCGCCGGCGAGGACTGCGAAGACGAACTCATCCCCGAGCCAGCCTGGGCGCATCTTGAGCGCGGCGAGAGCTCGATCCGCATCAAGTGAGGCAGGCATGAACCAATCCATCGACCTAGAGGCCGCACAAGCGGCCTTCCTTGCCTCTGGAGGCAGCATCATCGTGCTCGAAGGCTTCCAGTACGTGCCGCACCGTCCGCATCGCGACATCGAGCAGGTGCGCGCCATACAGCCGAAGCCACTAGGGCTGAAGGCGCAGAAGCGCCAGGAACAACTGGCCGAGTTGCGCAAGCTCGCCAAGACCATGACTTACGCCGAGGCCATGAGGCACACCGGCCTGGCTCAGACCACGCTGTACCGTGCAGCTATGGAGGGATGCTTCTGCTTCAGGCCCGACCCAAACCGAGGTCGAGGCGAGAAGAATAGGGTTTATGCAGACCCTGAAGCTGACAAAGTCCTGGCTGCGCAGGTCGTCGAGTTGCGCGATGCGGGCCTGAACCGCACCCAGGCGAAGATCAAGCTTGGTATATCCGACCGCAAATTCTGTCGGATCATTGATCTGTTCGGCGTCGATTACCCCAAAGCTGAGGGCAAGCGATGCGACGGTCCAATCTGAAGTTCCAGGTCCGCCAGCGCCGAAGACAAGAACAATTCCACCTTCCGCCAAGCGGATTGCACGAAGGAGCCAGCGATGCGAATCGACCTGCCCGGGCAATACGATTTGCCGATCCAGCTTGCCCATCAGCCGCCATCGCTGCCAACCGGTAGCAAAGAAGATCTGGCTATGCGGATCGCCGGTGCGCTCGTCAAGTACGAAGCGCGGCCCTCGTCGTCGCTCTGGATTGAGATCCAGGCATGCGCAAGAGCCATCCTGAAGTAACTGGCCCACCCCACGAATTATCAAGTCACCGCCACCAGCCATGGAGGGCGGCTTACACCCTGGAGAAAGTCATGACCCAATCTGTACTGCAATCCATTGCCGCCGCTGACCTGCCTGAACGCGGTCAGATGCTGGCTGGTGGCATCTTCGTTACCCGCTACTGGCTGAACGACCAAGAGCGCGCCCTGGTGCTGATGCCTGAAGAGTTCGAAGGCGCCTGGGGCGAGTACGGCGTCGAGATCAAGGGCGCTAGCAGCTACAGCGACGGCGAGGCCAATACCCACGCCATGGCCGAAGCCGGCAGCTTGATCGCCACCAAGGCGCTGGAACTGGGCGCGTTCATCCCGTCTTGCCTGGAAGGTCAGTTGCTGATGGCAGCCAAGGCTGAGGGCCTAGTGACCTTGCGCGAAGATCGCTTCCACTGGCTGAGTTCGCAGTTCTCCGCCAACCTCGCCTACTGCTTGGGCTTTGAGGCTGGCTGGCTCACCAGCATCGGCAAGGACGTCGAGCGTCTCGTCCGCCCCGTCCGCAGCCTCATCCTTCAGTAATTCACTCCTTCATTCCTTTCTTCGCAGGTGATTCCGGGTTCGTCAGGACGACGTTCAGACCAGAAGCGCGCCGGGAAGCGCCGGCCGCCTGCACCTATTTCCATCAGGAGCACCCCATGGAGCAAGTCAACATCAGCATTGACGCCAATGTGGCGTCCCGAATTATCCAGCGCGAATTCGACCGCCTGCTCAACTATGCGGCGCTTGATGCAGCGCCTTCCGATGTGCCTGCCCTGGGCTCGTACTGGCCCGGGCAAGGTGGTTACAACGCTGGCCTGGTGCGCGGAGAGAATGGTGCGCCGGACTACTACCTGATCGTTCCTTTGCTGACCGAGCAGGTTCGCGCCGAATGGGGTGGTCGCGGCGAGGAATGCGAAGGCGCCTCCAGCATGAGTGACGGCCTTTCCAATACCCGGGCGCTGCTGGCCGATAGCAATTCTCACCCGGCTGCCAAGTTGGCTAGCGAATTCACTGCCGACGGGCACAACGACTTCTATCTGCCCGCCCGCCGTGAGTTGCAGGTGGCCGAGGCGAACGTGCCAGAACTTTTCGAAAAGGCCTATCACTGGTCGTCTTCGCAGTTCTCCGCCCACAGCGCCTACCTCATGGGCTTTGAGGGTGGCTGGCTCGGCAGCCACGACGCCAAGGGCGTCGAGCGTCTCGTCCGCCCCGTCCGCAGATTTATTTCGTAATCCAATTCTTCATTCCTGGGCGCCTCGGCGCCCTCGCTTTTAGGAGGCCAGGATGGCCCTGCACACAGAGCTCGAAATACACAAGGTGGCCGAGGAACTGCTTGGCCTTTCACTCGACCTGGTTCGAAACATCCCGCGCGACATCAAGCAGGTCGTCGGCTCGAAGATCCGGGACGAATGCCTGCAAGCTCTGGTGCTGATTGGTCGCGCCAACATGGCACGGGACAAGCTCCCGCACCTGAACCTTCTGCTCGAAAGCGTATGGATGCTGAACTACCTGCTGCGCGCCCTCACCAACAAGGGCCTGATAAGCAAGGGTCAGCACGCCAAGGCAATGAAGCTCACGGCCTCCGTAGGCCGACAGGCAAATGCCTGGAAAAAATCCGCAACCGCGCCCGCTGCTTGAGGGTTACGGCCCTCCTGCCTGTGCGCTGAATCTGGTCGTGCCGCTGATCTGTGATCACCGCCATGCGCACCACGGATACCACCAGCAGATTCCGGTAGGTCCGGCGCAGTTTCCAGGCTGAGCAATCGTCCTGGCGACGTAGATAGCACGATAGGTCGCAGTTCTCCGCCAACAACGCCTACAACATGGACTTTGAGGATGGCTGGCTCAACAACAACGACAAGGACGTCGAGCGTCTCGTCCGCCCCGTCCGCAGATTCGCCCGTTGCGAGCTTCACCTTCGAGGAATTGGCCCAGGCCTACTACGACTGCCGACGACACAAGCGGAACACCGCGAGTGCCCGACGCTTCGAGGTAGACATGGAGATCAATCTCCTCGACCTATTCGACGATCTCCAGGCCGGAACATACCGACCGGGTCGCTCAATCTGCTTTGTGGTCACCCGGCCAAAGGCCCGCGAGGTGTGGGCCGCCGACTTCCGCGACCGTATCGTGCACCACCTGCTGTACAACCGTATCGGCCCCGCCATCGAACGCAGCTTCATAGCGGACAGCTGCGCCTGTATCCCAGGACGCGGCACGCTGTACGCCGGTAAGCGAATGGAGGCGAAGATTCGTAGCCAGACGCAGAACTGGTCGAGGCCTGGCTTCTACCTCAAGTGCGATCTGGCCAACTTCTTCGTGTCTATCGATAAGCGCGTGCTGGCCCGGCAACTGTCAAGCCGCATCGACGACCCATGGTTCAGGCAACTGGCCCTGCAGGTGCTTATGCACGACCCGCGCGAGAGCTACACCGAGCGCAGCCCTGCGCACCTATTCAACCGGGTGCCGCAGCACAAGCGCCTCACGGCACAGCCTGCATACCTCGGCCTACCCATCGGCAACCTATCTTCGCAATTCTTCGCCAACGTCTACCTCGACGCCCTGGACAAGTTCTGCAAGCACACTCTCAAGGCCAAGCACTACATCCGCTACGTCGACGACTTCGTGCTGCTGCATGAGTCGCCACAACAGTTGAATGACTGGCTCCGGCAGATCGAAGACTTCCTGCCCAGCCTGGGCGTAAGGCTAAATCCTTCGAAGACCATCCTGCAGCCAATTGACCGTGGCGTGGACTTCGTCGGGCATGTGATTAAGCCCTGGCGCCGAACCACTCGCAAAAAGTCGGTTGCTCAGGCCTTGAAGCGAACCGCAGCAGCATCAGCAGAGAGCCTACGAGAGACGGCCAACAGCTATTTCGGCCTACTTGGTCAGGCCAGTCATAGTCAGAAAGACCGCGCCGCACTGGCCAATCTTGTTCTGCGACGAGGTCACTCGGTCAACGGAACGTTGACACAAACCTATCCGAAACGCTGAGGACTCAACATGGCCAAAGAAGCCCGATCCACCAATACCGAAAAACTGGCCATCCTGCCGATGTGGGTCATAGACCGCATCAAAGCTGAAATGAGCCTTGGCCCTGCAGCCTGGGCGGAGATCAACAAAGCCGTCGAAGCTGCCGAGGTGCCGCAAGTAACCCCGTGCGCCGTGAAGCTGCCGCCAGCCACCACCTTCGGCGCAGGTGTCTCGGTTGCCTCGCTGCTCATGGCCATCAAGCAGCGCGCCGGCTTCAAGCCGGAATTCCTTGAATTCACTCAGCCAGCCCCGCAGCCCAACCCCGAGCCTATAGCCTGGATGGTTGGTACTGCCTTCTGGTGGAACAAAGAAGAGGCAGAGCGGGATGCGGCCGAGACTGGGCTGCCGGTTGTCCCTGTTGGACCCTTGGTATCCATCCCTGACGGATACTGCCTAATGCCCAAGCGGCTCACAGCCGAGAACGGCGCCAAGGCACTGCTGCTAGGTGAGTTCAAGCTGGAAGTCACCCAGGAATGCCCGGAATGCCGCGAACTGGATGAGGCGGTAGAAGGCTGCGAGATATGCGATGGCGAGGGTGAGTACGGCCAGCGCCACATCATCCCTTGGGACAAGATCAAGTACATCTACAGCGAAGCCGTCAGGGGTCTCGCGATTCAGCCGAACACCACCCGATAGCCAGCCTGACGTATGGAGCACATTTGTACTCCACCCAACTGTAACCCCTGCCCCATCTATTTCGAGGCAGAGAGCAGGTCGGAAGCAGGCAGACCTTCGGTGGCAACTCGGCGGGCACGGCCCACGCCCCAAGCAAGAGCCCTGGTCATCGACTCGCCAGGTCGAGAATCAAAGGCCTCCTCATGGATGGCCATGCCACTCGGCGCGTACACGCCGATGAACATCTGCGTGCTGCCTGTCCGCGACAGTCGCACCTGAACATCAATGTATGTCCCGTCGTTGAGCGTCTCGTCGTGAGTGCGGTGATGAAGCGACGGGTCAGCCCAGGCCCAAAAGACATCACCTCTAATTCGCATGCCGTTCTCCTACGACTTTAGTTGTAGTTAGGTGGTTAATTGCCACCATAGCGAACGCCCGATTTTCCGCAAATCCGCCGAGCCGATCTGTGAGCCGAATCGGACAATCGGCAATTCCCTCTCCCATCTATTAACTGCCGCGATATGGCGGCCAAGGACGAAGTCATGCCTGAAGAAAAGCAACTGATCCAGCCGCTGCAGGTGGAGCGCGACGAATACGGCTTCTGGACCCACCCGGCCTGGCCAGACGATGGCGACGAATGCGCACTGCCGTTCAGCTGGTTCGGCGAGCACGGCCTGGAGTACTGCGTGGTCGAGATGGAAAACGACGGTCCTGAAGAGCTGAACGCGGAATGGCTCGACGCCGGCGGCGACTATGACTGCACGCCTTGGCAGCCCAGCAAGCCGGCCGGTGATGGCTGGTTCACCTTCTCAATCCACGACACCGAGGACGGTCCGATCTGCGTTTGGGTTCGCCACAAGGTGAAGCCATGAGCCGCAGCGGATACAGCGACGACTGTGGTGGCTGGGGTCTCATCTGCTGGCGGGGCGCCGTCGCATCAGCCATCAGGGGCAAGCGTGGCCAAGCCTTCTTGGCTGAGTTGCGCGACGCGCTGGATGCTATGCCCGACAAGCGCTTGGTGACCGACAAGCTAGAGGCCGACGGCGAGTTCTGCACACTCGGCGCTATCGGCGCCAAGCGCGGCCTTGACATGAGCAAGATTGACCCTCATGACCGTGAGAGCGTGGCTCAGGCCTTCGGCATTGCTGAGGCGCTGGCTGCCGAGATCGTCTATGAGAACGACGATAACCCGGGCGAGTTTGTGCAGGATGCCGCCGGTCGCTGGAAGCTGGTGCCGGACACGCCCGAAAGGCGATGGCAGCGCATGCGCAACTGGGTCGATTCCAACATCCAGCAGGTGAGCCAATGACCCGCCTCGCCCTCTGCCTCCTGCTGCTGGCCACCGGCGCCAGCGCAACCGAGAACGTCATCGACGTTCAGCACGACAGCCAGCGCGGCGTCACTTGCTACCTGCTGAATGGGGTCGGCATCAGCTGCATCCCCGACAGCCAGCTGCAGGCAGGCAACGAGCGCCAGCTCTCCCCGCACGAAACCCAACCCGAACCTACACCCGCTCTGGCGCCTGGGCGCTGGATTGATGAGAGGTATCAGCTGTGACTGAGCAGGATCAAGAACTTTTGCGCCTTGCGGCCAAGGCTGCAGGGTTTGAGGTGCGCTGGACCGATGAGGATGTATTCCAAGGATCGTTTCTGCGAAAAGTCATCCCGGAGCCTCAATCACCTGCATCGAAGTGGCTCTACTGGCGCCCGCTGATTGACGACGGGGATGCGTTCAGCCTGGCGATGAGCCTCAACATGATGGTGAATTTCACAGCTGGTGGCGCCATCGCCTACTACAACAAGGGGCTGGCATCAGGATCGATTTCTGACCCGTCGCCGCATAGGGCGATCGTGCGCGCAGCCGCCGCGATTGGGAGCCTGATGCCATGACCGACCTGATCGAAGTGAAGACGGCAGATCTGGCCGGCGAGGCGCTGGGGTGGGCCGTTGGCAAGGCGGAAGGCCTTGAACTTTACCTAGTAGAGCCGCAGTACGGCACAGGGTGGCGCGTTTTCTCTCGGAAGATGGGCGCCGTCTTGGAGTACACCAAGCGCTACAACCCTTGGGAAGACTGGGCGCTGGGCGGGCCGCTGATTGACAAGCATCACGTTCAAACCAGCTTCAATGGAAGCGGCTTCAGTCGCAGCCCAACCGGCGAGTACTGGTGCGCGTATGTGTGCAAGCCAAGCGGTCAGCAGGAGCTCCCAAGCGGCGGCGGACCTAACGCGTTAACTGCCGCTTGCCGGGCTGTAGCGCAGGCCAAGCTCGGCGATACCGTCCAGGTGCCGAAGGAGCTCATGTCATGACCGTGTTCATCATGGAGTACCGAGTGATCGGCTTTTCCCCGGCCATGGCCATGCACCCAAACCCCAGGACCGGCCGGCGCACATTCTTCGTCAATTCGAACGACCTGGGCACGGACGACATCAATGCAGTAGTTGAGGCTGCCCGGGCGCCAGAGAACACGCCGAAAGGCTACCAGCTGTTCTGCGTGAAAGACCGGGACAATGGCACGGAGGTGCGCCCATGATCCTGCCCCTGATGTACATGGCCTACCTGGTATACAGGGGGCCGCGATGAGCCGTGAAGTAACCGAACTGGATTTCCGCCGACCTGAATTCCGCGACGCCAAGGTTGAAGATTACGAATTCCGCGAAGACGGAGCACTGGTCAGGAAAGACCGCTGGCAAACCGGGATGTGGCGGGTCGCATCACTTGTAGGCTCATCTCGCGGCGGGTTCGAGATCGATGACGTTGTCGAGCGGGTCCGCAAGGCCGTAGGCAATTGGTGCCCGCCAGATCCAGACGAAGATCCAGCGCTAGACCGGATCGACATCCGGCTGTCCTGCGGCAGTGTCCTGGCCAGCTGCGAGCGCACCGGGCCGTTCATCTATCGCTGGCCTTTCGGAAACATCACGTTCACCAGCAAGGACTTTGGCGCCGACATCACTGAGTGGCAAGAGTCAGTCGCGCCAGCAGCCTAACCCCTATCCCTACCCCTACTACTCAAGCCCGCCCACACGCGCGGGTATGGAGAGCTATTGCCATGATCATCGACGACGTGATGACGGACAAAATTACGCTCCACGGCCTGGGCTTCGTTCAGGTCCAGCTGCAGGGCGAGCAGCGCCTGCATGTTTGGCACCCCGAATTGCCCCGGCGCACCTGCTTCGAACACTCCGCCATCCACGACCACCGCTTCAGCTTTGTGTCTCGCGTTCTTGTAGGCGAACAGATCAACCACCGCTACGAACCTCTGCGTCATGCCGAAGGCGAGTTCGTGATGTATCTGCACGAAGGTGAGCGCCAGCGGGGCGGCGGGCGACCATGGACGCCAGATGGGCGAGCCGACATGGTCCACCAGGGCACCGACCTGATTTACGCGGGCGGCGAGTACCGGACTGCCGCGTATGACTATCACCGCACCGAGCCAGGCGGTGACGGAAGAGTCGCCACCATCATGCAGAAGCGCGACGAATACCCGCGCGGCGCCCACTCCACTTGCCGCCACGGCATACAGCCGGACACGGACTTCAACCGCTACCAATGGCCTGCCGCCCGACTCTGGGAAGTCGTGCGCGACGTGCTGCTGGCCTGACCACCAACCTGCCGCCACCGGCGGCGTGG
The DNA here is from genome assembly GCF_028898945.1 of Pseudomonas sp. PSKL.D1. Classification (NCBI taxonomy): domain Bacteria; kingdom Pseudomonadati; phylum Pseudomonadota; class Gammaproteobacteria; order Pseudomonadales; family Pseudomonadaceae; genus Pseudomonas; species Pseudomonas sp. PSKL.D1. Next base: position 2,751,292 of record NZ_CP118607.1, on the reverse strand, counting down.
AGACCATCCATGAACCTGATCGACTGCTACGTCACGAAGATCCTCGGCGAGCCGTACCGAAAGTTCGGTGCCTGGTGGGTCGATGCGGAATATGAGTCCTATGGCCGGATCAGCAAAACTCAGCTCATGTTCCGCACCGAGGAAGCAGCCAGAGCGGCTACGGTCGGGTACCACTTCACCGCCTGAGGGCAGAATTATGGAAACTGAAGCTTCAGAAGACATCGACAAGGTCACCGAGCAGCGTATGGCCGACCTTCTCGGCTGCACAAAAAGGGCCTTGGAGGGAAGGCGTCTGCGCGGTGCAATCCCCGAAGGCGTCTGGATGAAGCACGGCGGCCGGATCATTTACAGTAAAAAGAGGTACGACGAATGGCTGGAAAGCCAATGGATTTACCCCCAGGGATCGACGTCCACTACGGCTCGCTCCGCCTCAGGTTCATGTGGGAAGGTACTCGCCGAAGTGAAACCCTTCCCTATCCCCCGACACAAAAAGGCATCAAAGCTGCATCCCAGCTTCGCGATAAAGTAAATAGCCTGATCAAGCTCAACCTGCTCGATCACGACAAATACGCGGAGCTGTTCCCAAGCTCCTCCGCTGTCTTGGGCGGTGTTCCAGCATTCGGCGAATACGCCCAGCTATGGCTGGACAGCCGGGAAATCGCCGCCGGTACCAGGCTTAACTACAAGGGCACACTCAACCTGTATTGGGTGCCAAGCCTAGCGCTGGTGCGCATCGATCTGATCACCTCCACCCTGCTTCGGCGGATCGTCGCCTCGACCGAATGGACATCTCCATCGGTAAAGCGCAACGCAATGGTCAAGCTGTCGACAATCTTGCGCTCGGCGGTTCTGGATGGGCTGATCACTCGAAACCCAGCAGAGGTTATCCAGCTCCCAGCCAGGTCCAAGAAGGAAGTCGACCCGCTCACGCTGGAAGAAGCCAACGCGATCATTGCCGAGCTCTACAAGCACAAGCATTGGCCAAGCCAGATTTACGCTGCCTTCTTTGAGTTCATGTTCTTCACTGGTCTGCGGCTGTCGGAAGGCCTGGCTCTGCGCTGGGATACGGTCGACATGGTCAAAAAGACTATTCACGTCCGTCGGACTATCGCGCTTGGAGTGGTTGAGGAAAGGACAAAGACTGGGAGGGATAGGTTTGTACTGCTCAACGACAGGGCGCTTCACGCCCTGGAGTTCGCCAAGCAGTATGCAGAGCGCCGCAGGCAGGGCAAAGGGCAATTCACCGAATCGCCGTTCGTCTTCCCGCCCGGGAAGAATGGAGAGTACGTTAAACAGACTTCGGATGTGCACCACCAGTGGCGCCCGATCCTCAAAGGTTTGGGGATCAGGTACCGTCCCCCGTATAACTGCCGCCACACCTATGCGACAATATGCTTAATGTCTGGTCTCAACCCCGCATTTATCGCCCAACAGCTCGGGCATAGCGTGCAGATGCTCTTATCGACTTATGCGCGCTGGATTAACTCGTCCAACGACTGGCAGGAGCTGGAAAAGCTCCAGATTGGTCCGAAATTGGTCCGTAGCTGCGAAGAAGTCACGTAAGTTATTGATAGGTAAGCTCCTTGATCTCCACCGCTAATATCACGATGCAGTTCGGCTCCAAGCCCCTGTTCGAAAACGTCTCGGTCAAATTCAACAACGGCAACCGCTACGGCCTGATCGGCGCCAACGGTTGCGGCAAGTCGACCTTCATGAAAATCCTCGGCGGCGACCTGGAGCCGTCCGGTGGCCAGGTCATGCTCGAGCCGAACACCCGCCTGGGCAAACTGCGCCAAGACCAGTTCGCCTACGAAGAATTCACCGTGATCGACACCGTGATCATGGGCCACGGCCAGCTGTGGAAGGTCAAGGCCGAGCGCGATCGCATCTACTCGCTGCCGGAAATGACCGAAGAAGACGGCATGGCCGTCGCCGAGCTGGAAACCGAATTCGCCGAAATGGACGGCTACACCGCCGAATCGCGTGCCGGTGAACTGCTGCTGGGCCTGGGCATCCCCCTGGAACAGCACTTCGGCCCCATGAGCGAAGTGGCGCCGGGCTGGAAGCTGCGTGTGCTGCTGGCCCAGGCCCTGTTCTCGGACCCGGACGTGCTGCTGCTCGACGAGCCAACCAACCACCTGGACATCAACACCATCCGCTGGCTGGAAACCATCCTCACCGCGCGCAACAGCACCATGGTGATCATTTCCCACGACCGGCACTTCCTGAACAGCGTCTGCACCCACATGGCCGACCTGGACTACGGTGAGCTGCGCCTGTTCCCGGGCAACTACGACGAGTACATGACCGCGGCCACCCAGTCGCGCGAGCAGTTGCTCTCGGACAACGCCAAGAAAAAGGCCCAGATCGCCGAGCTGCAAACCTTCGTCAGCCGCTTCTCGGCCAACGCCTCCAAGGCCAAGCAGGCCACCTCGCGGGCCAAGCAGATCGACAAGATCCAGCTGGCCGAGGTCAAGCCGTCCAGCCGTGTCAGCCCGTTCATCCGCTTTGAGCAAACCAAGAAGCTGCACCGTCAAGCCGTAGTGGTCGAGAAAATGGCCAAGGCCTTCGACGACAAGGTGCTGTTCAAGGACTTCAGCTTTACCATCGAAGCCGGCGAGCGCGTTGCCATCATCGGCCCCAACGGCATCGGTAAAACCACCTTGCTGCGCACCCTGGTGGGTGAAACGGCGCCGGACAAGGGCGAAGTCAAATGGACCGACAGCGCTGAAGTGGGTTACTACGCCCAGGACCATGCGCACGACTTCGAAGACGACGTGACCCTGTTCGACTGGATGGGCCAGTGGACCTCCGGCGAGCAGGTAATCCGTGGCACCCTGGGCCGCATGCTGTTCTCGAACGACGAGATCCTCAAGTCGGTCAAGGTGATTTCCGGTGGTGAACAGGGCCGCATGCTGTTCGGCAAGCTGATCCTGCAAAAGCCGAACGTACTGGTGATGGACGAACCGACCAACCACCTGGACATGGAATCGATCGAAGCGCTGAACCTCGCGCTGGAAAACTACCCGGGCACCCTGCTGTTCGTGAGCCATGACCGTGAGTTCGTGTCGTCGCTGGCTACCCGCATCATCGAGCTGACGCCTGATGGCGTGGTGGACTTCAGCGGTACCTACGACGATTACCTGCGTAGCCAGGGCGTACTGGTCTGAAATAGCTGAGCTGCTTCATCGCGGATAAATCCGCTCCTACATGGGCGCGCGATCCCTGTAGGAGCGGATTTATCCGCGATAGCCCCACCACCATCACGCAGGCTGACGCTCCCCGGATGAATAATTCGTTAGCCAGCTTTCATTTCCCTGCCACACCGTCCATGATTAGGTCACGCCCAACCGCCCACCCGCGAACGAGCCCATGACCGCGCAACAGCCCGCCCCCGCCAGCAGCACCTTCAACGTAACCCTGCAAATCCTCTCGATCGTCTTCTACACGTTCATTGCCTTCCTCTGCATCGGCCTGCCAATTGCGGTGTTGCCCAGCCATGTGCACGACCAGCTGGGTTATGGCGCCGTGATAGCCGGGGTGACCATCGGCGTGCAATACCTCGCCACCTTGCTCAGCCGCCCCTTTGCCGGGCGGGTGGCCGACACGCTGGGCGGCAAAAAGGCGATCGGCTACGGCCTGCTGGGTATCGCTGCCTGCGGAGTGTTGACACTGCTTTCGGCCTGGACGCTGACCGCCCCCCTGCTCAGCCTGGCGCTGTTGCTGGCGGGCCGTTTGCTGCTCGGCCTTGCACAAGGCTTGATCGGCGTTGCCACGTTGAGCTGGGGCATCAACCAAGTGGGGCCGGAGCATACTGCCCGGGTCATTTCCTGGAACGGTATCGCTTCCTACGGTGCCATTGCCATCGGTGCTCCTGTGGGTGTGCTGGCGGTCGATGCCGTGGGTTTCAGCGTGCTTGGGCCTGTTCTGCTGGTGTTGGCGCTGGTCGCCATGCTGGTGTTGCGCAAGCGGCCGGACGTCGTAGTGGTCCGGGGTGAGCGCCTGCCATTCTGGTCCGCCTTCGGCCGCGTCGCCCCTTGCGGCCTGGGCCTGACGCTGGCGTCCATCGGCTATGGCACCTTGACCACGTTCGTCACGCTGTATTACCTGGAACGCGGCTGGGCCGGCGCCGCCTTGTGCCTCAGCGCATTCGGCGTGTGCTTCATCATTTCGCGCCTGCTGTTCGTCAACGCAGTCAACCGCTTTGGCGGCTACAACGTGGCCATCACCTGCATGGCCACCGAGGTGGTCGGCTTGAGCCTGCTGTGGCTCGCCCCTTCACCGGCGTGGGCGTTGGTGGGTGCAGGCCTCACCGGCTTTGGTTTGTCGCTGGTGTACCCAGCGTTGGGTGTAGAGGCAATCAGGCAGGTGCCGAGCAGCAGCCGGGGCGCCGGGTTGGGCGCGTACGCCGTGTTCTTCGACATGGCGCTGGCCATCGCCGGCCCGATAATGGGCGCCGTAGCGGTACACCTGGGTTATGCCTCGATCTTCTGTGTGGCGGCCTTGCTGGCCCTGGCTGGCGTGGGGCTAACGTTGCTGTTGGCGCGGCGCAGCGGTCGCGGCTGAACGCTCGGCAGGCTCAGGCGCGCCCAGTGCCTGGCTGAAGAACGTGGCGGTGTCGCGCTGCAGCGAGTGGTGGATGTGACGGCGGTCCACACCCTCGGCATCCTTGCACAAGGCCGGCATCCGCGCCCATTGCTCTTCGTCACAACGCGCCATGAACACAAAATGCCCCGCGCCTGCCAGCAAGCGGTAGTCCGGGGTGACCGGCAGCTTGCGCGCCAGCGCTTCGGCATTGCGGTCCAGGGCCAGCAACTGGTCGCTGTCTCCGCTGTAGATCAGCGCCGGCACCTGCACGCTGGCCAGGGCGTGGCGGCCAAACATCAGGCTCAGCGGCGCCATCAACATCACCGCGCCTACACGGGGGTCCGCCTTGGGTGTCAGCTCGCTGCGGTCGGCGATCAGTACACCATGGGTCTTGCAGGCATCGGCATCGTTGGGGCGTTCAAGGCAGTACTGGCGCAGGCGGTCCAAGTCCGGTTGGGCGCCCGTCAGGATCAACGCTGTCTCGCCGCCTGCAGAATAACCAATCACCCCCACCTTGCCCGCGTTCAAGTACGGACCCAGCAGCTTGTCGGCACGGGCGGCCGTGATGGCGGCACTCAGTTGCAACGGGCGCCCATACAGGTTGCTCAACGTGCCCAGGCGGCTATGGTCCCGTGCATTGTCGCCGGGGTGCACCACCGCCACCACCACAAACCCCCGCCTCGCCAGCGCGGTGGCCAGGTAGTGCAAGGCCAGCGGGCTGCCGGTGTTGCCATGAGACAGCACCAACAGCGGGAACTGCCCGAGTGCGGCCGGGGCTTCTTCGGCAACGTCGAGGGGATAGCCGTCAATACGGATGCTGCGGGGCGTGCCTTGCGCCGGGTAGAAGGCCAGTGCCTGCATCGGGCGGGCATCAACGGGGTCGGCGAACGTCATGTGGTGCAGGCCGGTCACCCACGGGGCAGCCTCGGCATTGCCCAACAGGCAGCCGAGCAGCAGGGCCAGTAAACAGCGGGGGGTGTTCATCGACCGACGATTCCGCACGGGGGCGAAGGGATAGCGTCAGGATAGGAGTGTTTGGGCGGGGGGCAGATGAAAACTGGATGAAATGCAATACATGTGAGGGCCATTACGCGGCAAGCCCGCCCCTGCCAGGGTTCGGGCTTGCCGCGAGGGCACGTCAGGCTACAGCAAACAGCTCACCGGCAATCTGTGCCTGGGCGGCATCGATGGCCTTGCTACGGTGCTCTGGGCCGTAGGCCAGGCCGTGGGCGCGCACCACTTCCACATCAGTGATGCCGATGAAGCCCAGGAACACCTTGAGGAAGTCTTCGTGGCCAACGCCGGTTGGCTGGCCGGCGTGCAGCCCACCAGCAGTGGACACCAGCACGACTTTCTTGTCACCGCACAGGCCTTCAGGCCCGGCTTCGGTGTAACGGAAAGTCTTGCCAGCTACCGCCACGCGGTCGATCCAGGCCTTGAGCTGGGTCGGCACGCTGAAGTTGTACATCGGCGCCCCGATCACCACGGCGTCGGCGGCCAGGAATTCTTCCAGCGTTTCGGCGCTCAGCTTGGCTTCGAAGGCCTGTGCTGCGTCACGGGCCTCTTCCGGAGTGCCGGCCGCCACCAGGGTAGCGGACGAGAAGTGGGCGATGGCATCGGCAGCCAGGTCACGGTAGACCACTTCAATGCTCGGGTCGGCGGCTTTCCAGGCCTGAACCACTTCCTGGCTCAGCTGGCGGGAGGCGGAATTGTCGCCCAGGATGCTCGAATCGATGTGCAACAGTTTCATGGGACTCTCCTGTGAATGAAGACCGCGGCGTTGGGCGATCACGATGGGGAGGATGCTACCGGGGTGGCGAATGACTGAAAAGAGGGTGAAAATGCGTTAGTTTGTCCTATGTGTGGAACAGTGAGACGACCATGCAAGACCTCAACGACCTTTTCTACTTCGCCCAGGTGGTCGAAGCCGGCGGTTTCGCTGCGGCGGGCCGCCAGTTGGGCATCCCCAAGTCACGCCTGTCGCGGCGCATCGCCGAGCTGGAAGAGCGCCTCGGTACCCGGCTGTTGCAGCGCACCACCCGCCAGTTGAAGCTCACGGCCGTGGGCGAACGCTACCTGCACCATTGCCAGGCCATGCTGCTGGAGGCAGAAGCGGCCGATGAAGTCGTGGCCAGCATGAGCAGTGAGCCGCGCGGGCGGCTACGGGTTTCCTGCCCGGTAGCCCTCGCCCATGCCTTTTTGCCGGGCGTGATCAGCCGGTTTCTGGAACAGTACCCGCAGGTGCAACTGGACATGGTGCTGCTCAACCGCCGGGTCGATCTGATTTCCGAGGGCATCGACGTGGCCTTGCGTGTGCGTGACCTGGGTGACGAAGACCCGGCGTTGGTCACCCGCCGCCTGCGCCAGGCACAAATGCAGCTGGTGGCCGCGCCGGGCTTTGCCGACCATGTGCGTGATCCGTCCGAACTGGCCACGTTGCCGGTGTTGGGCGCTGCCGAGGCTGACCGGCTGGTGCATTTTCGTTTGCTGGGGCCCAATGGCCGGCAGCAGGAGATCGCCCTGGAACCCAGGCTGGCCATCGATGACTTCGTGGTGCGCAATGCCGCCGTCAGGGCAGGCCTTGGCTTTACCGCATTGCCCAGCATGTTTTGCGAAGAAGAACTTGAGCGCGGCGAACTGGTGCGGTTGTTGCCAGACTGGTCATTGCCCGGTGGCTACTTGCAGGCGGTATACCCGCATCGGCGCGGGCTGCTGCCGGCCGTACGGGCATGGATAGACCATTTGGCAGCGTCATTTGAAGCGTGTGGAGAGCGTTATGTCTGAAAAACACATGACAGAAGCCCAAGTGGCAGCCTTCTGCCTGAACCTGCCCGGTGCGCAGGAAGACTACAAATGGGGCGGCATCCGGGTGTTTTCGGTGGCGGGCAACAAGATGTTCGCGCTGATCGGGCTTAACGGTGACGGCCTGGCGTTCAAGGTGGCCGATGAGCTGTTTCTCGGCTATTGCGACAGGCCAGGCGTGCGGCCCGCGCCTTATCTGGCGCGAGCCAAGTGGGTGATCATGGCGCCGCCCTACCCCATGGGGCGCGAGGAGCTGTGTGACCTGCTGCAACGGTCGCACCAACTGGTGGTACGCAAGCTGCCGAAGCGGGTACAGCTGGGCTTGGTGATCTAGTTTACCCGCCCACAACCGGCTTCAGCCGGGTAAAAAGCGCCCGCCCAGAAACAGATAATCCACCCAAAACACCTGGTGCAACCCCACAATCCCCCAGCACACGAGCTGATAGGACACCTTGCGCGTCTTGTGCCGGAACACCTGCTGGGCAACCAGTGCGCCAGGCCAGCCGCCCAGCAGCTCACTGGCATGCAGCACCTTCTCCGGCGTGCGCCACGCCTGTTCGCGTGCCTGGCGCTTGTCCTGCCAGTACAGCAGCAGGCACACCAGGCTGGCCGCGGGGTACAAACCCAACGGCAGCCACTGGCCGTTCAACGCCATCCGCACAGCGCCAATAACCGGCAATAGGCATAACATGGCCAGCGCAAGCAACTTCAGGCGCATTTCGGTTTCACGTGCCATTTCAACCGTGCGCCGTCGACCAGTTGACCCAACCAAACTGCCAGGTCGCCAGAATCAGCAATCCGAAGGCAATGCGATACCAGGCGAACACCGCATAGCTATGGTTGGCAATGAACTTGAGCAAGCCCCGTACCGCGATCATCGCAAAAATGAACGAGGTCACGAAGCCGATGGCAAACACCGGCAGGTCACTCGGCTGGAACAGGTCGCGGTACTTGTAACCCGAATACACTGCAGCCCCCACCATGGTCGGCATCGCCAGGAAGAACGAAAACTCGGTGGCCGCCTTGCGCGACAGGCCAAACAACAAGCCGCCAATGATGGTCGAGCCGGAGCGCGAAGTGCCCGGAATCATGGCCAGGCACTGTATGAAGCCGATCTTCAGTGCATGGGACCAGCGCATGTCATCTACATGGTCGACATCAACGCGGTGCGTGCGGCGCTCGGCCCAGAGCATGATCACCCCACCCACTACCAGCGCAGCGGCCACCGTGATCGGGTTGAACAGGTACTCGTGGATCAAGTCGGCAAACAGCACACCCAGCACCACGGCCGGCATGAATGCCAGCAGCAGGTTACCGGTAAAGCGCCGTGCCGCCGGTTGGCTGGTCAGGCCGAACACCACGTCGAAAATCTTGCGCCGAAACTCCCACACCACCGCCAGGATCGCCGCCAGCTGAATGATGATGTTGAACGCAATGGCACGTTCGCCCCCAAAGTCGATCAGGTCGGCGACGATGATCTGGTGCCCGGTACTCGAAATGGGCAAGAACTCCGTCAGCCCTTCGACCACGCCTAAGATGATTGCCTGCAAGGCAGTCCACAAATCCATCATTCCCCCGTTGAAGCGCTGCTGCTTGCAGGCCCCTTGTTCTTGATTTACGTGTAATTGCCACTCACGGCGCGGCCGTTTTACAGCGACCGTTGGGTGCAACGCCAGCGGAAAAGTTCACCGGCCTAAAGGTTTCATCTTGTGCGGCCGAGATCCTATCAAAGGCGCTTTGCAAAGGCTTGCACCACAGGTTGCAGACTAGGCCAGAACTGGCACTTAGCCATTGGTCGGGTGGGGGGCTGCGGCAAAGCGTGCTTGGATGCGCATGAATAAAAAGAACAATGCGGAGTGCCCTGGATGAAAACCTTGAGGTCGATGTCGATCAGCCGCCGTCTGTGGCTGATTCTGGTGGTTGCGGTGGGCATGCTGGTGGTGCTGGGGCTGTTGATGCTGCGCCAGATTCATGGCGACCTTTACCAGGCCAAAGCCGAGAAAACGCGCCATGTGGTACAAACGGCCGCGGGTGTGCTGGCCTATTACCAGGGCCTGGAGGCTGCTGGCACACTCAGCCGCGAAGCTGCCCAGCAACAGGCACTGCAAGTGGTGCGGGCGTTGCGGTACGACCAGAACGATTACTTCTGGATCAACGACCTTGGCCCGAAGATGATCATGCACCCGGCCAACCCCAAGCTCGATGGCCAGGACCTGTCGGCCATCCGCGATCCGGACGGTTTTGCCGTGTTCAACGAAATGGTGGCCCTCGCCCGCAGCCAGGGTGCCGGCCCGGTCGACTACCGCTGGCCCAAGCCCGGCGCCACCGAGCCGGTGGCCAAGACGTCCTACATTCAATTGTTCAAACCGTGGGGCTGGATCATCGGTTCCGGGGTTTACGTGGATGACGTACAGGCTGAATTTGCCCGCCAGCTGCGTGACGCGGGGCTGGTCGGCCTGGGCATCGCCTTGTTGCTGGCCCTGGTGGTGCTGCTGATTACCCGCAGCATTGCCAAGCCCTTGCAGGAAGCCGTGCAGGCCATGGGTAACATTGCCAGCGGCGAAAGCGACCTGAGCCGCCGGCTGGACACCCATGGCCGCGATGAAATCACCCACCTGGGCGAACATTTCAACCGGTTCAACGGCAAGTTGCAGGGCGTGGTCGGCCAACTGCAGGGCGCGGCCCATGCGCTGGCGCAGTCCGCCGGCCAAGTGGGCGACAATGCTTGCGCTGCCCAGCAGCACAGTGCGCAACAGTCGCTGCAAATGGACCAGGTGGCCACTGCCGTCAACGAAGTCACCTATGCCGTGCAGGACGTGGCCAAAACTGCCGAGCAGGCCGCAGGGGAAATGCGCGCGGCCCAGCAGCAGGTAGAGCACGGCCAGCAGGCCATTCACGGCAGCCTGCAGCAGATTGATCGATTATCGATGACCATCGACCAGGCCGTGCAGGTCATCCGCGAACTGGCAGGGCACAGCACCAAAATCGGCGGCGTACTGGACGTGATCCGCTCTATCGCCGAACAGACCAACCTGCTCGCCCTGAACGCGGCCATCGAAGCCGCCCGCGCTGGCGAACAAGGCCGGGGCTTTGCCGTAGTCGCCGACGAAGTGCGCCTGCTGGCCCAGCGCACCGCCCAGTCGACCGCCGAAATCCACACCATGATCGAGCACCTGCAGGGCCAGTCGGACGCTGCGGTAAAGGCCATCGATACCAGCAGCGAAGCGTCGCGCCAAACCGTCGAGCAGGCACGTGTGGCCGGCTCGAGCCTGGACGCCATCAGCCAGGCCCTGCACAGCCTCACCGCGCTCAATGCCTCGATTGCCAGCGCAACCCTGCAGCAGGCCCATGTGGTCGAGGAAATAAACCGCAATGTGCTGGACACCGCCGGGCTGTCGCAACAAACCGCCGATGCGGCACGCCAGTCGAGTGACGCCGGTGTGGAGCTGGGGCGCCTGAGCGAGCAATTGGAGCACGTGCTGCGTCAGTTCAGGGTTTGATCGACATGCGCTGACGGCTACTCCTGCCTGCACGGGCAGGCTACAATCGCGGCCCTCCCGTATTCCAAGGATCGCCGATGTCCGGCCTCGAACTCTTCGCCGCCGTACTCGGCGTCACTGCCGTCTGGCTTACCGTCAAGCAAAACGCCTGGTGCTGGCCAATTGGCCTGGTGATGGTGCTCATCTACGGCTGGCTGTTCTACGAGGTGAAGCTGTATTCGGGCATGCTGCTGCAACTGGCCTATGCGGTGCTGCAGGTATATGGCTGGTGGCAGTGGAAGCGCCCAGGCCGCAGCGCCGATGCGCGTGTGGTGTCCCGCTTATCCCACCAGGCTTTGCTCACCGGCCTGGCCGGCGGTGTGCTGGTCAGCTTGGCCTTGGGCGCCGCCATGGCCCAGTGGACTGACGCAGCACTGCCCTGGCTGGACGCCACGCTGACCGGCTTCAGCCTTGTGGCTCAACTGTGGATGGCGCAAAAGCGCCTGCAGTGCTGGCCGTTGTGGGTAGTGGTGGACGTGGTCTACGTAGGCCAGTACCTGCACCAGCAGCTGTACTTCACTGCCGGCTTCTTCGCCGTGCTCACCGTAATTGCCGTGCGCGGCTGGCTGGAATGGCGCCGTGATCCGGCGCTGGTGCAGCCATGAAGGTGCTGGTGCTGTGCGGCCCGGAGTCCAGTGGCAAGAGCTGGCTCAGCGGGGAAATCCAGCAGCACTTCGGTGGTGTGGTGGTAGCCGAGTACGTGCGCCATTTCATTGACCAGGAGTGCCGCGACACCTGCTACGCCGACATCGGCCCCATCGCCCGCGGGCAACTGGCCTGGGAAGACCAGGCGCGCCAGCAGGCGCCCGAGTTGCTGATTCTTGACACCCACCTGCTCAGCAACATGCTCTGGAGCCACGCCCTGTTCCAGGGCTGCCCTGCCTGGCTGGAGCAGGCGCTGCTGGCACGCCATTACGACCTGCACCTGCTGCTCAGCCCGCAAGGCGTTGGGTGGGTTGCCGATGGCCAGCGCAGCCAGCCCGACCTGCGCGACCGCCAGGCGTTCTTTGACGACAGCCTGAACTGGTTGCAAAAACACCGCCAGCCGCTGCAGATTATTGACGGTGACTGGCCAGCGCGCAGTGCTGCAGCGCTGAGCGCTGTTCAGCGCCTTCTGGACGGAAAACAGCCCGACTGCGCAACCGAGTGTTAACCCATTGAAACACCCGTGTGGGCGCAATTCCCCGTAAATGCGCGCTGTTGCCCCCCATTCGGGGGAAGTGTCAAATCGGTGAAACACAGTGGCAAAATGGCCTTTTGGCAGGCCTGCAAACGGGCTTGCAGGCGTTTGGCGCAAAAACTGTCTCAGGCGTATTACAACAAAAAACCGACAACCACGATCAGTTTTCGCAAGTCATTGAATGGCTTGGAAAACCCAAAACCGGCACGGCTTCTGCTCTCTCACTCGCAACGCCCGACAGGCCCAGCGATCTGAAGAAGGAATTGCCATCGTGGGGAAATTCGACAAAGGCATCCATCGCCTGCTACTGCTCAGTTGCGCCCTGGGGTCCACCTTGAGTCTGTCGGCCCAGGCCGACAACGGGATCATCGTCATCACCCGCGACGTGCAACCGCGCATCGCCTACCGCGCCCCCCTCGCACCTGACCCCTACCCGACCACCGCCAATGCCAACCCCTCCGCCCACATCCTCAAGCAAACCAACGAGCTGAGCGACGGCGACTTCGCGGGCATTACCAGCGGGGCCGGCATCAGCAACATGGTCACCCAGCAGACCAACAACCTGGGCGGCAACATTGGCAACCAGACGCAATTGCCCAATATGGCCAGCGGCCGCGCCGCAGGCGGCGGCAACGGCATCAGCAACATGGTCAACTCCAGCGTGCAGCGTGGCCTGGCGCCGCTGCAGATCCTGACCGGAGGCAAGTGAGATGAGGCACACCCTGCTCATCCTCGCCGCGTTGTGCAGTACCACCGCCCTGGCCCAAGGCCCGGTGATCGACAACGCCACCATCGACAATTCCGGCGCCCTCTACCAGGGCAACTTCTCCCTCAACCAGGCAGCCGGCGACCTGCAGCAACAAGCCAACGCCCGCGCCTTCGCCACCGGCCCCGGTGCCCAGGCCACCACCGATATCCGCCAGCGCCGGTTCAGCGTGGTGGACCCGGCCATCGATGCCCAGGCCAACATCCAGGGCAGTTCCTTCAGCCATGGCAGCGGCGCACTGGGCGTGAACCAGAGTGCCGGCACCAGCAACCAGCAAGCCAATGCCCTGCGCATCGGCCTGAGCACAGAACCACAAAGTATTGATGACAGCGTCCTCATGCAGCAGAACGTGGCGCTGATCAACAGCTCCGATCCAACTGGCTCCATACCCGGCCATCGCCAGGTCACCACGGGTGACCAGGCATTCACCGGTAGCCGTGGGGTGATCCAGTTGAATCAGAGCGCCGGGGTGGGGAACCAGACGGCTAACACCCTGAGCGTAAGGGTCGCGAACTGACCCGCAACAGGTAAGAACAACACTTAACCTAAAAAAGACGGAGAAACACCATGAAACCCTCGATGGCACTCAAGCCTCTGGTTTTCGCAATTGCTGCGGTCATGGCTGTTGCTGCACAAGCGGATCAGAACGATCGGCGTGGAGGCCATAATGGCCACCACAACCCTCCTCCAAAACAGATCTACACCAGCGCCACCGCGAAGGCTACCGACTCGCAAAGAAGCACCGGTAACCGCATCTACAACGAAGGCACCGTCAACGAAGCTGAAATGAGCAGCTCCGCCACCGGCGCCAGCGGCAACGTCGGTGTCAACGTCGCGGCCGGTAACGGCAACCAACAGGACAACGCAGCGGCCATTGCCAACACCGCGTCCGACAACTCTGCCCTGGACAACAGCTTCGTCTTCGGTTCGTCCGAAGCGACCGCCAGCGTCAAGCAGTACAGCAACAACAACAAGGTCACCAACTTCTCCACTCAAAGCTCGGCTGTGATGAGTGGCTCGGCTGATGGCAGCAGCGGCAACGTCGGTATCAACATTGCCGGTGGCGACCTGAACCAGCAGAAAAACACCATGGCCATTGCCAACAACAGTGCGCCGATGGGTACCTCCAAGGCGACCGCCTCTGCCGACCAGAATGGCCCTGGCCTGGTGGTCAACAACTATGCTGACCGTACCTACACCATCGACACTTTGTCGCTGACTGTAAGCAAGAGCGGTTCGGCGTCGAAGTCTGGCTCGTTTGACGCCAGCGTCGACAAGAGCTCCAGCTCGAGCTTCAGCGTGGCGGGTTCCAGCGAAAGCAGCGCCAGCGGGTCGAAGAGCAGCAGCTCCAGCGGGTCTAGCAGCATGACCGCCAGCGGCTCGAACAGCAGCAGCTCCAGCTCCACCAACAGCATGACTGCCAGCGGTTCGAACAACTGGGATGCCAGCGGTTCGTCCAGCCGTGATCACAGCTCGTCCTCCAGTGCTTCGCTGAACGCATCGCTCGACGCCAGTGCTTCGGGCAGCGCTTCTTCGTCGCAAACCTTCGGCAACTTCACCCGTTCGCGCAGCTCGGAGTTCGACGCCGACCTGAATGCCTCGGTAGACGCATCGATCGATACGTCGCACGAGTCTGCCAGCAACTCGTCGTTCGACAAGTCCTACAGCTCGAACTTCGACAAGGCGTATGACTCTTCGCGTAGCAGCACTCGCGACTCGTCTTATGACAAGTCTCGCGATTCTTCCTACGAGAAGGCACACGAGTCGGCATGGGAAAAAGCCAACGCCTCGGCCTTCGAGAAATCCGGCGAAAAAGCTTCGCAATCGTCGGACAGCATCTCGAAGAGCTACAGCGAGGCTAGCGAGTACAGCATGAGCAACACTGTCTCGTGGCAAGTGCTGACCCCGACCGGCTGGGCCAACCCTGTAACCAACACCGCAACCCTCAGTGGTTCGGTCAATGGCGGCAGCGGCAACCTGGGCGTGAACGTGGCAGCCGGTGTGGGCAACCAGCAAAGCAACTCGCTGGCCATCTCCAACACCTCGATGTAACGGCAGGCGGGAGGCCCCTTCGGGGGCCTCTTTCTGCAAGCCGGCCAACCATAAGAAGAAACAGGGGGCGTCGAACATGCGCATTATCGCCTTGGCATTCCTGCTGTGTGTGGCCAGTGTCAGCGAAGCCGCCCAGATGCCGCTTTCCGTTCTGCCGGGGGGCGCCGTGATCTACAAACCCATCCAGAGCATCCGCGAACGCAAGTTCGCTGACCTGGTGCAGCAAAAAACCGACTTCAGTTGCGGCGCCGCGGCGCTGGCAACCATCCTGCGCCAGGCCTACTGGCTTGACGTGGACGAGCACCAGATCATCGAAGGCATGCTGGAGCACGCCGACCAGGACCTGGTGCGTACGCAGGGCTTCTCGATGCTCGACATGAAGCGCTACGTCGAAAGCCTGGGCATGCGCGCCCGTGGCTACCGGGTGGCCCCCGATGCGCTCAACAGCGTGCGCATTCCGGTGGTGGTGCTGATGGACGTGCGCGGCTACAAGCACTTTGTGGTCATGCAGCGGGTCGACAAAGGCTGGGTGTACGTCGGCGACCCGGTACTCGGCCACAAGCGCTACAAGGTCGAAGATTTCCTCAAGGGCTGGAACGGCATCATCTTCGCCGTCATCGGCCAGGGTTACGACAAGAACAACGTGCTGCTCGAACCGCCGCTGCCGCTCTCGGCCAAGAACCGGGTGAACAGTTTCACACCGGTGCAGGACGCCGAACTGATGGACTTCGGCTTCATTCAGAGCGACTTCTTCTGACACCAATGGGCACCACCCTCCGGGAGCATCCCCATGAAGACTACCACCTGGCTGGCCGCCATTTGCCTGGCCGCCAGCCTGCCGGCCACGGCAGAGCCACTGAAACCGATCGAGCTCAAAGACCATGAACTGGCGCAATTGCGCGGGCGCTACGTAATGCCCGGGCGCATTGTGAGCTTCGGCATCGTGATGTCCAGCACCTGGCAGAACGCCAACGGCGACGTGATTGGCGCCCGCACCTCGCTGCAGGTGCAGCAAACCACCATCAAACCGCAGTTCTATGTGTCGATGATCGACGAAAAAGGCAGCGGCACCAGCCAGACCCAAAGCGCGGGCACCGGCACCGTCAGCGGCGGCGCCGGCCTGAGCACCACCGAAGGCGTTACGCAGGTGGTACGCGCGGCGGGTGATTACAACACGGCCCACAACAACGTCGACATCAACGTCACCAAGGCCAATGAGGCCCCGGCCATACAGCAACAGGGCCAGGCGTTGGCGGCGGGCTCCACGCTGACGGGCAACAATGACGCAGGCTCGCTGAGCGTGTCCTCCACCGGCAACGGGGTTTCGCTGAACATCATCGCCAACAACAATCAGGGCAGCGCCATGCAGCGCCTTGGCCAGGGTGGCCTGATGCAGAACACCACCCTGCTTGGCGCCAGCAACCGGGTCAGCAACCTGACCTCGCTCAATGTCGTGCTGCGGGACAATGCCCCGACAGCGGGTGGAATGAGCACCAACCTGGATCAGCTCAAAGGCCTTCGCAACCTCGGATACTGATCTACGCTCAGTCTCATCGTATGTAGTCAGAAGGGACGGCTAACCCATGCACGGTTTTTCTCGGTTACGCGTTATCGTTTGTCTGAGTACCCTGGCTCCGGCCACCCTGGTCCACGCCGCTGACCCCCAAGTCGAAGCGCTTAAACAAGAACTCATTCAGCTTAAACAACGTTACGAGCAGCAGCAGAACGCGCTGATGGTGCTGGAACAGCGCCTGCGCCAAGTCGAGGAAGCCCCGCCCGCCCCTGCCCCACGGCGCCTGACCAAATCCCCCGCCGAAGGTGTCAAAGGCGCACAAACCGTGGCGTCCGGCGCCCCCGGCACCACCGGCAGTTCCTACGGCCAGTCGCTGCAGGACGATTCCCAGCCGGCCCAGAGCGTGTCCAACCTGTATGAAGAGGCCAGCGGCTTCTTCGGTGGCGGCAAGTTCAGTGTCGAAACCGGCCTGACCTACACCCACTACGACACCCGCGCCCTGGTGCTCAACGGTTTTCTGGCGCTGGATTCGATCTTCCTCGGCAACATCAACATCGACCGCATCAAGGCCGACAACTGGACCCTGGACCTCACCGCCCGCTACAACCTCGACCAGCGTTGGCAGTTCGACGTCAACGTACCGATCGTTTACCGCGAATCCACCTATTCCTCGGGCGGTGCGGGCGGCGCTGCCAACACCACGTCGGACGCCACGGTCACCCGTGACCCCATCATTGGCGACGTCAACTTCGGGGTGGCCTACAAGTTCCTCGACGAGGACGAAACCTGGCCCGATGCCGTCGCCACCTTGCGCGTGAAGGCCCCGACCGGCAAGGACCCTTACGGCATCAAACTGATCCAGAACTCCACCAACGACAACCTGGCAGTGCCCGAAGACCTGCCCAGCGGCAACGGCGTCTGGGCCATTACCCCCGGCATCTCGCTGGTCAAGACCTTCGACCCGGCGGTATTGTTCGGCAGCCTGTCGTACACCTACAACATGGAAGACTCGTTCAGCGATATCAGCCCCACCGTCAACACCAAGGTGCCGGGTGACGTGAAACTGGGTGATTCCTGGCAAATCGGCGGCGGTATCGCCTTTGCCCTGAACGAAAAAATGAGTATGTCGTTCTCGGTCACCGACCAGTTCGCCAGCAAGAGCAAGATCAAGCCCGACGGCGGTGACTGGCAGTCGATTTCCAACAGTGACTACAACGCCGCCAACTTCAACATCGGCATGACCTTCGCAGCCAGCAACAACCTGACCATCGTGCCCAACCTGTCGATCGGCCTCACAGACGACGCGCCCGATTTCTCCTTCAGCCTCAAGTTCCCCTACTACTTCTGATAGTCCCCCGTGCCGGGTCTGCAACAAGGCCCGGCAAATGGTTACCAGGCTTGTAGGCAACCGTTTTACCGACCTTGGGCTGTTATCATTGCGCACAGTTTCGTGACGTTCTGATGGCATTCAAGGAAAGTTTTCGTGAAGAACCTGTTCGGCCACCCACACGCCCGGCTCGTTGCCTTGGCAACACTGGTCTTGCTGATACCGCTGGTTGCGCGTGCGCTGCTGGGGTGGTCCAACCCGTTCGGCTACCTGTCCGACCTCGCACTCGGCAGCCTGTTGCTGGTGCTCTTGCACCGCGCGCGCTGGTGGCTGGCCCTGCCCGTGTTGCTGGCCGGCGCTGCGTTGTGGCTGGCATCCGCCGAGCTGGTGAGCGCGGTTGGCCGGCTGCCGACCAGTGCCGACCTCGGTTACCTGTTCGACCCACAGTTCATGGAAAATTCCACCGGCGGTGGTCTGGCTCACCCGTGGCTGCCCGGGTTGATGGCCTGTGGCCTGGTTGCCTGGCTGTTGAGCGTGTGGCATGGCCGAGCCAACAAGCCCGCCCCCCTGCCGCGCAAGGTGCTGGCGTTACCCGCCGCGCTGTTCGCCCTGCACTGGGGCGCCCAGCAATGGCTGCCCTCCGAAGCGGAACAATGGCGGCAGTACAACCTGCAACACCAGCTGCTGTCCGCTGGCCTGAACACCCTGCAGCACACGGCAATGGACTGGGCCGGCCAAACCCGGCCCGTCTCCCCGCTGCCCAGTGCCGGCCTGACCCAATCTGACTTGCATGGCCAGAAACTGCTGGGCGCCCCCGGCAGTGCCCGCAACCTGCTGGTGATCACGCTCGAAGGCATCCCTGGCGCCTATCTGAGCCCTAACCGTCAGGCCCTGCACAGCCGTTTTGACGAATCGCTCATGCCCAACCTTAGCCGCTGGGCCGAACGCGGCATGAACACGCCAGATTACGTGCTGCACACCCATCAGACCATCCGCGGCCTGTATGCCATGCTCTGCGGCGACTATGACAAGCTGGCCAACGGCACCCCAAAAGGCATGGAGCTGCTGACCCAGCAGCAGCGCAACCAGGCCTGCCTGCCCGCCCAGTTGCGCCAGGCCGGCTTCACCACGCATTACCTGCAAGGCGCCGGCCTGCGCTTCATGGCCAAGGACCGCATCATGCCGCACATCGGCTTTGATGCGGTGCATGGCCTGGAATGGTTCAGCAACGAAAACTACCTGGAGTTCCCCTGGGGCAAGGATGACCGGGCGTTCTTCGAGGGCGCGCTGGACTACGTGGGCCAACTGCGCCAGCAAGGCCAGCCCTGGATGCTCACCCTGCTCACCGTCGGCACCCACCAGCCTTATTCCGCGCCTGCCGAGTACCTTGAACGCTACGACACCGCCAAACAGGCTGCCGTGGCCTATCTGGACGACGCCGTCGGCGCATTCCTCGACAACCTTGAGCGCCAAGGTGTGCTTCAGGACACGCTGGTAGTCGTGACCTCTGACGAATCCCATGGCATCGACGGGGTACGGCTGGCATCCTCGTGGGGCTTCAACCTCACGCTGGCACCTGAGCAAGCGCAACTGCCCCGCATCAAGCAAGGCACCTACGGCCACGTTGACCTGGCCACCTCCCTGCTCGACTACTTCGCCCTGCCCATCCCGGTGGCACTCGCCGGGCGCTCGCTGTACCGCGAGTACGACAGCGGGCGCGAGATGGTGTCGTTCACCAATGGCATGCTGCGCTACCACAACGGCCAGGGCGTGCTGGCGGAATGTGACTTCCAGCAACGTTGCCGGCGGTACGAGAGCAAGGGGTTCATCGCCGACCAGGCCAAGTACCTTGGCACGGGGGACTCAACCCTCGGCCCGCAAGTCGCAGCGCTCGCCGGGGTGCTCGATCAGTCATTGCTGCAAACCCCGCTCAACCTGCGCTACCAGTTTGGCGGGCCGTCGGCCATCCAGCTGCAGGCGCGCATTCGCGATGACTGGGCAGACAACCTGATCGGCGCCCAGTACCTGGAAATGCCGCAAGGCTCGCACACCCGCGTGCGCGTCAAGGTACGTGCGCTGGACCCGCGGCAAGCGGCCTACATTCAGCTCAAGGCCAAGGAAATGGAACAGGATGTGCCGCTGGGGTTACCCGAGGAAGTGCGGGTAACGGCGGATAAGCCGCTGGAGATGGAGTTCGGTTTCGACAACCCGACCGTGCGCAAGGCGTTTTCCTTCCATTTGCTGGGGTATGGCGGGGGTGAAGTGGAAGTCAGTGACTTCAGCGTGATCACAGCGTTGCCGGGCGAAGAAGAGCCGACCGAGGAAATGGCTGACGGGCATATCGCACAATCAAGTTGATGCGTTCAAGGGCCTTGCTTCGCGATAAGGCCCTTACCGAATCTGGTGCTTGTGTAACAACCGATAGAACGTGGGCCGTGACACCCCCAGCACCTTGGCCGCAATGCTCATGTTGTTGCTGTGCCGGTCCAGCACATCACACAGCGCTTGGCGCTCGGCCCGGTGCTTGTAGTCTTCCAGGGTGCCCAGCGGCTGCTCTTCCTGCTCCAGCACATGCAGCCCAAGGTCCTGAGCCTCGATCTGGCGCCCCTCCGCCAGCACCAGCCCGCGCCGTACCCGGTTGGCCAGTTCGCGCACGTTGCCGGGCCAATTATGCCGGCCCATGGCAGCCAGCGCATGGTCGCTGAACGTACGCGGCCGGCGGCCGGTTTCCAGGCTATAAAAGTGGGAAAAGTGGTTGGCCAGCATCGACAAGTCACCATGGCGATCACGCAATGGCGCGGTCACCACTTGCAGCACGTTCAGCCGGTAGTAAAGGTCTTCACGGAAGCGGCCGTGCTCGATGGCCTTTTCGAGGTCCACGTGGGTGGCTGCCAAAACCCTGACATCCACCGCTATCGGCTGGCTGCTGCCCACCCGCTCAATGTGCTTTTCCTGCAAAAAACGCAGCAAGTTGGCTTGTAGCTCCAGCGGCAGGTCGCCGATTTCGTCAAGAAACAAGGTGCCACCATGCGCCGCTTCGATACGCCCGACCTTGCGCTGATGCGCACCGGTAAATGCGCCCTTTTCATGCCCGAACAGTTCCGACTGGATCAGGTGTTCAGGTATCGCCCCGCAATTGATGGCAATGAACGGCATCTCACGGCGCTGGGATTGGCGGTGCAACGTACGGGCAACCAGTTCCTTGCCGGTACCGCTCTCCCCGCGAATCAACACCGGCGACTCGGTAGGCGCCAACTTGCCCAGCAACTTGCGCAGCTCAAGGATCGGCCGGCTGTCACCCAACAGTTCGTGTTCCTGGCCATTGACCGGCGCAACGCCTTTACCGCGCAACCGCGCCATGCCGAAGGCACGCCCCAGCGTCACCAGCACGCGGGAAACGTCGAACGGCAAGGTGTGAAAGTCGAAAAACCACTCGCACACAAAATCCCCCACATTGGGCGTGCGCAGCTGTTCGGGGTCAAGCACGGCAATCCACTCGGTATTGCTGCGTTTGATCATGTCCTTGACCGCGTCGGGGTGGCGCAAGTGCGACTCGTGCAGGCGCAATAGCCCGATATCGCAACGGTGCTCCAGCGCCAGGTCCAGGCTACAGCTGTGAACATCCCAGCCGGCGCTTTCCAGGCCTGGCAGTAGACGGTGGCAATCGTCGCAAGGGTCGACGATGAGCAAGCGGCGTAGGGAGGCGGTATCGTGCATGACCGTTCCTTGGCGCCAATTTGTGGTTTTTTACGTGAAAACAGTAAGTTGCGGCGCCCACTTAACAGTAGCAACGAACTTGACGCTGCCCACGACCGTCTGTCTGCCGATGTGTTTCGTATTAATAACACTCGGGAATTTTTCAAAAAAAACGGCGTCACACGCGCCGCGGCATCACGAAAACGTTTGCCCAGCAAAAAATATTTACAACCGCTGTGTGACTCCACCCATTACTCGGAGCATCAGTACGATTAACCCCGCACTGCAGTTCGCACTAACCTGACGCGACGTTGCAGTAACGCGGACTTTATTTTGCTGTTTGGGACCATAGAGAGACCGAACCATGAATGCCCCGCTGCGTGTCAACGAAGCTCTGCTGATTGCCGACCACGCGTTCGAACCTTTCCAGTGTGTGGCTTGGGATGCCCCTAACGGTACGGGTGAACTGAGCCTGGCCGTAATCGACCGCACCAGCACCCGCATTGGCAGCAAGCAAGTGTCTTCGCGCATCTATTCCGACCCGGCGCAATGGGCCAGCCTGATTGAAGAAGTGCGCGCCGAATTGTCGCAGAAAGGCTATGACCTGCAACCGTGGAGCATGCCGAAGTAACGCCTGTATTCACGCTGCAAGTGCGTGCCCTGCACGCACTGCTGCAACTTCAAAGTGCCATGCCAGGCAACTTTCTTAATGCGACATACTGTCGCGCACCCTGCGCTTATTGTTTTAGCTTGAACTGTTGCAGGTGCTGATACTCGGCGCCTAATTGTTCAGCCAATTGCCGCGCCCGGCCGATTCGAACCGGCGCCAATTCCATGTCGACCAACAGCGTGGCGCACGGCAGGGGTGCAACCGCATTCCAGCGCTGCAAGCGGCCATCGGTAAACACCAGGCACCGTTGTGGCTCTTGAGGGTGCGCTTTCTGACGCGCCTGCAGCCAGCACCGGGCCTGCTCGATGCCCGCCAGCAAGGGTGTACCGCCGCCAGCCCCCAAGGCGTGCAGCCAGGGCTGAAGCGCCGCCGAGGCCTTCAAACCATGCCGTTGCCAGCGTGGCGCCGCACCGCTGGCGGTCATCAAGGCAAGCCTTGCCCGCTGGCGGTACGCCAAGTCAAACAGTTCGCCGAGCAGGCCTTTGGTTTCAGCCAACGCCTGATGGCGCCGGGTTGATGCCGACGCATCCACGATCACCAGCCACAATGCTGGGGGCTGCCCCTGCCGCTGCTGCCAACGCAGGTCCTCACGCCCTTTCGGCCGCCCTTTGAGTAAGGTCGGCAGCCAGGCGACCTTACCCGAAGCGGCCTTGCGCGTGCGCCCAGAGCGGTTTCCGGTCAGCTTGCCAGCACGGGGCATGGCACCCTCCCCGCGCTGGCCTTGCGGGGGGATGCTCAGGGCTTTTTTGCCCAGTTCGGCACCTCGCGCCGGGCGCCGCTGCCTGTGGGTTGCGCTGGCATTTCGCCCCAGTTCCCCTGCCCGCCCTGATCCTGTGCGCCACCGGCTGTAGCGGGCGGCGGTGCCTGCGGTGTGTCGGCAGCTGGCGGTACGCGACGCCGGTGGCGCAAGGCAAACTCAGCCACCGCCTCGACATCGCCCTGCTCAATCGCCTGCCCGCCGCGCCAGGCGCAATGTGCCCTGGCTGCGCGCAGCCAGACCAGGTCGGCACGCAGCCCATCGACGCCCGCGGCAAAGCAGCGCTCGGTGATCCAGGCCAGAGCCTGGTCGTCCAGCGCGATACCGGCCAGCCTTTGCCGGCCAGCCTGGCAGCGTTCACGCAGCTCAGCCTGGGCCGCAGCCCACTGTTCGCAAAAGGCCTGCGGGTCGGTGTCGAACGCCAGCCGCCGGCGAATGATCTGCTGGCGCGCTTCGGGTGCTGGCAAACCTTCAAGTACAACGTTCAGGCCAAAACGGTCGAGCAGTTGCGGGCGCAGTTCGCCTTCTTCGGGGTTCATGGTACCGATCAGCACGAAACGGGCGCTGTGGCGGTGTGAAATCCCGTCACGCTCGATGCGGTTGGTGCCGCTGGCAGCCACGTCCAGCAGCAGGTCAACCAGCGCGTCGGGCAACAGATTGACCTCGTCGACATACAGTACGCCGCCATCGGCCTGGGCCAACACGCCGGGCGAAAACTGTGCCTTGCCTTGCCCGAGCGCGGCGTCAAGGTCGAGCGTGCCTATCAGGCGCTCTTCACTGGCGCCAAGCGGCAGCGTCACGAAAGGCCCTTCGCCCAGCAGGTCGGCCAAGCCCCGCGCCAAGGTACTTTTGGCCATGCCACGGGGGCCTTCGATCAGCACGCCGCCAATTTTCGGGTCGATGGCCGTCAGGCACAGGGCGAGCTTGAGCTCGTCGGCGCCCACCACGGCCGCCAGTGGAAATTGCACGGGTTCACTCATCTCAAGCCTGTTCCTCGCCGTCGAGCAGTTGCTCCTCCAGGGCCTGGCGATAATCGCCAGGCGCTTCCCACAGCCCGCGCTGCTGGGCCTCCAGCAAGCGCTCGGTGAGGTCGCGCAGGGCCTCGGGGTTGTGCTCGCGCATGAAATCGCGGGTCGCCGGGTCGAGCACGTAAGCGTCGGCCAGCGACTGGTAATGATGGTCGTCGATCAGGTGCGTGGTGGCGTCGAAGGCGAACAGGTTGTCGACGGTCGCCGCCAGTTCGAACGCACCTTTGTAGCCATGGCGTTTCGCCCCGTCGATCCATTTGGGGTTCAGCGCTCGGGCCCGGATCACGCGGTTAAGCTCTTCCTTCAGGGTGCGGATACGTGGCCGGTCGGCCTGGCTGTGGTCGCCGTGGTAACTGGCCACCGCTGTGCCGGCCAAGGTTTCCGACGCCGCCAGCATGCCGCCCTGAAACTGGTAGTAATCGTTGGAGTCAAGCAGGTCGTGCTCGTGATTGTCCTGGTTCTGCAGCACGGCCTGCACCTGGCTCAGGCGCCGGGCAAACTGGGCACGTGCCGGGGTGCCTTCATCGCTGGCACCGTAGGCGTAGCCGCCGTGGTTCAGGTACACCTCGGCCAGGTCGTCGCGGTTGTGCCACAGGCGGCCATCGATGGCGTTCTGCACGCCGGCGCCATAGGCGCCCGGTTTGGCGCCGAACACCCGCCAGCCTGCCTGGCGCGCCGCCTGGTCACTGGCCACGCCCTGTGCCAGCAATGTGGCACGTTCGCTGCGCACGCGGGCAGCCAGCGGGTTGAGATCGTCCGGCTCGTCCAGTGCCGCCACGGCCTGCACGGCGGCGTCAAACAGCCGGATCAGGTTGCCAAAGGCGTCGCGGAAAAAGCCCGACACGCGCAGGGTCACGTCGACCCGCGGGCGGTCCAGCAGGCTCAACGGCAAGATCTCGAAATCGTCAACACGCTGGCTGCCAGTTGCCCAGACAGGCCGCACGCCCATCAAGGCCATCGCCTGGGCAATGTCATCGCCGCCGGTACGCATGGTGGCCGTGCCCCACACCGACAGGCCAAGCTGGCGCAGGTGGTCGCCATGGTCCTGCAGATGCCGCTCCAGAATCAGGTTTGCCGAAGCAAAACCCAGCCGCCAGGCCGTAGTGGTGGGCAAATTACGCACATCGACCGTGTAAAAATTGCGGCCTGTGGGCAGCACATCGAGCCGGCCACGGCTGGGGGCGCCGCTGGGGCCGGCGGGCACGAAGCGCCCGCCCAACGCCGCCAACAGGCCGTTCATTTCGGCTGCGCCACACGCGTCGAGGTTCGGCGCCACATGCTCAAGCAGCGCGTCGACCACGGCCTGCACCGGCTGCCATTGAACCTCGGCGGGCAACTGCAGGACGCCTTCCAGTGCCTGCTCGATCACCTGCAGCGCGAGCAGTTCCAAACGCTCACGGGTGTCGCCGCACGTGCGCCACGGTGCGTCATTCACTGCCTGCAACCTGGCTGGGCGCGGGCCAGGCCATGGCTGGCCGAGGTCGCAGTCAAGCGGGTCGAACCCGGGCGTCAATGCCTTGGCCAGTGCCCGCAGCAGGCTGGCGTTGCCGCCCTTGCCGTCCGCACGGTCCACCCGCAGCAAGGCCAGCAACGTGTCGATGCGCAGGCGCCCTTGCGGGGCCTGGCCAAACACATGCAGGCCATCGCGAATCTGCGACTCCTTGAGGTCGCACAGGTAGGTGTCCAGACGCGGCAGCCAGATGGCCGCGTCGTCCAGCTGGCCTTCCAGTTGCAGTTCGCGGTCGATGTGGTTGGCCTTGACCAACTCCAGAATGTCGCGCTGCAACTCGCGGGCGCGGCGCGGGTCGAGCATCTGCGCCTCGTAGAACTCGTCGGCCAACTGCTCCAGATGGCGCAAGGGGCCGTAGGTTTCGGCGCGGGTCAGCGGCGGCATCAGGTGGTCGATGATCACGGCCTGAGTGCGACGCTTGGCCTGGGCTCCCTCGCCCGGATCATTGACGATGAACGGGTAGATGTTCGGCAACGGGCCCAGCAAGGCGTCCGGCCAGCATTCATTCGACAGGCCCACCCCTTTGCCGGGCAGCCATTCGAGGTTGCCGTGTTTGCCCACATGGATCACCGCATCGGCGGCAAAGGCGTGACGCAGCCAGAAATGGAAGGCCAGGTAGCCGTGGGGCGGTACCAGGTCGGGGTCGTGGTACACCGCGCTGGGGTCGACCTGATAGCCGCGTGCCGGCTGGATGCCGACGAAGGTCAGGCCATAGCGCAGCCCCGCTACCATCAGCCGGCCGTTGCGGTGCATCGGGTCTTGCTCGGGTGGCCCCCAACGCTCCAGCACCGCCTGGCGATTGGCCGCCGGCAACTGGTTAAAGGCCGCCTGGTAATCGGCGAGGCTCAGGCTCTGGGCGCAGGGGCGCTGGTCGAGGTGATCGAGGTCGTTGGTCACACCGCCCAGCAGCTGGTGGATAAGCGCGGTGCCGGTGGCGGGCAGGTCGCCCAACGGATAGCCATCGTCCCGCAATGCCATGAGGATGTTGAGCGCAGCGGCCGGGGTGTCCAGCCCTACCCCGTTGCCGATGCGGCCATCACGCGTCGGGTAGTTGGCCAGTACCAGCGCCACGCGTTTTTGCTCGTTGGGCAAGCGGGCGAGCTCCACCCAGCGCCGGGCCAGTTCGGCGACAAAGTCCATGCGCTCGGAGTGGGCGCGGTAGCAGACCACATCGGACTGGCTGCGCTCGCTGCGCCACGCCATGTCCTTGAAGCTCACCGGCCGGGTGATGATGCGGCCGTCGAGTTCCGGCAGGGCAATGTGCATGGCCAGGTCCCGCGCGCCCAGGCCCTGCTCGCTGGCTTCCCAGCCGGGCTGGTTGTCCTGCGCGCAGATGGCCTGCAGCACCGCAATGTCCCGCCGGAACGGGCGCAAGTTGGGGCGCTCCGGGCTCGACAGGGCAAAGCCGGTGGTGTTGATCAGCACCTCGGCACCTACCTCGTCCAGCCAGTGTTCGACTTGCTCCAGGCAGGCGCTTTCCTTCAGGCTGGCCACGGCAATGGGCAGCGGGTTCAGCCCGGCCGCCTGCAAACGCTCGCAGAACACGTCAATAAAGGCGGTGTTGGCTGCCTGCAGGTGCGAACGGTAAAACAGCAGCGGCGCCACCGGCTGTTGCGGGTGCCACTGCCCGTACCAATCTTCCAGCACTGCGCTGGGTTTGGCCGGGTGATACACGGTGGTGCGTGGCAGCGGTTGCGGCTCGTCCCAGGTGTAGTCACGGCCAAGCCACTGGCTGGCCAGGCAATGGAACAGGCTGACAGCGTTAGCCTTGCCGCCCTGGCGCAAGTAATGCCAAAGGCGTTCGGCCGCCTCGCCCCGTACGTTACCCAGGCCGGTCAGCTCGGGATCGGGGCGGTCGTCACCGGGCACCAGGATCAGTTGCACGCCCCGGGCAGCCAATTCCACCAGTTGCTCAACGCCATAGCGCCAGTAACCGACGCCGCCGTGCAACGACACCAGAATGACCTTGGCGTGGCGCAGCACCTGGTCGACATACAGGTCGACCGAGGCATGGTTCTGCACCTGCATAGGGTTGGCCAGGCGCAGGCTGGGGTAATCGTCCGGCAGTTGCTCGGCCGTTTCGGCGAGCAACGCCAGGTGCGAATCGCCGCTGCAGAGAATCACCAGCTCGGCGGGTGTCTGGCCAAGGTCGGCAATGCTGTCGTCCGGCACAAAGCCGCCGGGCTGGGTCCGCAGCAGGTGCATGGGTCAGGCGCCCAGGGCTTGGCGCAGGCGCGCTTCCAGTTGGGCGGCGTCCAGGTCCTGGCCGATCAGCACCAGGCGGGTGATACGCGGCTCGTCAGGGCGCCAGGCGCGGTCGAAGTGCTTGTCGAAACGCGTGCCCACACCCTGTACCAGCAGGCGCATCGGCTTGCCGGGGATGGCTGCGAAGCCTTTTGCACGCAGGATGCCGAACTCCACAACCAGCTGAGTCAGGGCGTCGAGCAGCAGGCTTTCATCGGCCTCGGGCAGGTCGATGGAGATGGAATCGAAGGCGTCGTGGTCATGGTCGTCATGGTCATCGCCATCGTGGTGCGAGTCGTGGTGCGTGCGGCGGCCGTCAATGTGGGCTTCCGATTCCGCGCCCAGGCCCAGCAGCACCTCCAGGGGCAGCTTGCCGCTGCTGGCCTCGATCACTTTAACCGCCGGGGGCAGTTCTTCTGCCACTTCGGCGCGCACCTTGGCCAGGCCTTCGGCGTCGATCAGGTCGGCCTTGTTCAACACCACCAGGTCGGCGCTGGCCAGTTGGTCGGCGAACAGTTCGTGCAGTGGCGACTCGTGGTCCAGGTTGGGGTCGAGTTTACGCTGGGCATCGACCTGGTCCGGGTAGGCGGCGAAGGTGCCGGCAGCCACGGCCGGGCTGTCGACCACGGTGATCACCGCGTCGACGGTGCAGGCATTGCGGATTTCGGGCCACTGGAAGGCTTGTACCAGGGGCTTGGGCAGGGCCAGGCCGCTGGTTTCGATCAGAATGTGGTCCAAATCGCCACGGCGGGCGACGAGTTCGCGCATCACCGGGAAGAATTCTTCCTGCACGGTGCAGCACAGGCAGCCATTGGCCAGCTCGTACACGCGGCCGCTGGCTTCTTCTTCGGTGCAGCCGATGCTGCACTGTTTGAGGATTTCGCCGTCGATGCCGAGTTCGCCGAACTCGTTGACGATGACCGCGATGCGGCGGCCCTGGGCGTTGTCGAGCATATGGCGCAGCAAGGTGGTTTTGCCCGAACCGAGGAAGCCGGTAACGATGGTGACGGGGAGTTTGGCCAGTGTTTTCATGCGCGGTGCCCTTGGCAGGTTGGCGCGGGCATGCGGCACGACAGCCGCGGGCCAGCCTGGCCGGGCGTGTTCGCCACCGGATCACCCCGCCCGGTTGAAAGTCGAAATCGTCACGAGGCAGGTCTCCTGGCTTGCACCAATCCGGCATTTGCGGTGCCGGAGGGATGACGCCTTCCCGCGCGGGGCGCAGTGGCTCTGTCGATCCATTGGGGTGCTTACAGTTGCGGGGGCAGCCGCGGCATTGACCGCGTTCCCGTCTTAGCTTCGGCTGGGCCGAAGAACCTCGAACTGGCAAGGCTACGCGGGGGGTGGCGGGTGGTCAACTGTTGGCGTGCTGGAGTGCGGGCCCTGTTCGCCCACTGCGCCCTGCGATACACCGCTTTGTGCCGTTACATGCGCGTTTGTTTTTGCTTTTGCTTTTGCTTCTAAGTGCGCGGTAGTTCAGGCGACGCGGACGGCGACTTCAGGAGGCCGAACGCAGGCGTCTGGAGGGCCAGGGTGCGCAGCACCCCTTCGGCGTTAGCCGAAGGCGCGAGATGTAGGTTTGCGTAGCAAACCGTAGGCCGCGCGGGCCCGGAGGGCGCCGGAGTGAGGGGACCCCGGAGCGCAGCGCAGGGGCCGGATGACGGGAGCCAGCGTTTTTTGGTTACTTTTTGTCGCGTTTGACAAAAAGTGACCCGCCGTAAGGGCGGAAAGGTGACTTGGCGTCGCCATCGCCAATGAATGCTAACGGTGCTGTCAAAACAATTGTATTGGCTTCTGGCTTCTGGCTTAGAGATTAAGGCACGTGGGCATTGATACCGCGTCAATCCTCAGCTGCAGCACCGGCGCACACTCACCTTTCCGCCCTTACGGCGGGTTACTTTTTGACTGGGCAAAAAGTAACCAAAAACCCCGGCTCCCATCATCCGGCCCCTGCGCTGCGCTCCGGGGTCCCCTCACTCCGGCGCCTTCCAGGCCCGCGCGGCCTACGACTTGCTACGCAAGCCTACATCTCGCGCCTTCGGCTAACGCCGAAGGGGTGCTACGCACCCTGGCCCTCCAGACGCCTGCGTTCGGCCTCCTGAAGTCGCAATCTCCGTCGCCTGAACTACCGCGCGCTTAAAAGCAAAAGCAAAAGCAAAGGCAAAGGCAAGAAGCAAGAAGCAAGAAGCAAGAAGCAAGAAGCAAGAAGCAAGAGGATCACGAGTGTATAAACCACCTCAACTGAATGGGCATGAATATGCTGCCGTAACCCAAACCCGATTTTGCTTTTGCTTCTAAGCGCGCGGTAGTTCAGGCGACGCGGACGGCGACTTCAGGAGGCCGAACGCAGGCGTCTGGAGGGCCAGGGTGCGCAGCACCCCTTCGGCGTTAGCCGAAGGCGCGAGATGTAGGTTTGCGTAGCAAACCGTAGGCCGCGCGGGCCCGGAGGGCGCCGGAGTGAGGGGACCCCGGAGCGCAGCGCAGGGGCCGGATGACGGGAGCCAGCGTTTTTTGGTTACTTTTTGTCGCGTTTGACAAAAAGTGACCCGCCGTAAGGGCGGAAAGGTGACTTGGCGTCGCCATCGCCAATGAATGCTAACGGTGCTGTCAAAACAATTGTATTGGCTTCTGGCTTCTGGCTTAGAGATTAAGGCACGTGGGCATTGATACCGCGTCAATCCTCAGCTGCAGCACCGGCGCACACTCACCTTTCCGCCCTTACGGCGGGTTACTTTTTGACTGGGCAAAAAGTAACCAAAAACCCCGGCTCCCATCATCCGGCCCCTGCGCTGCGCTCCGGGGTCCCCTCACTCCGGCGCCTTCCAGGCCCGCGCGGCCTACGACTTGCTACGCAAGCCTACATCTCGCGCCTTCGGCTAACGCCGAAGGGGTGCTACGCACCCTGGCCCTCCAGACGCCTGCGTTCAGCCTCCTGAAGTCGCAATCTGCGGCGCCTGAATTACCGCGCGCTTAAAAGCAAAAAGCAAAAAGCAAAAACAAAGGCCTTGGCGCTACGCGCACTCGATCGCATCGCACAATTGACGGAAATCGTGCCCCGTGCTCTCCTTACACCCTGCGTTCAGGTGCCCCCATCGGGGGTGAAACGGGAAACCGGTGCGTCGCAGGCCCACATTCAGGGCCGGACAAACCCGGTGCTGCCCCCGCAACGGTAAGCGAGCGATGCATCACAACCACTGTGCCACGCAGTACGGCATGGGAAGGCGATGCATGCCAAGGAGCCCCTCTCCTTCCTCGCAAGCCCGGAGACCGGCCTGGCGTTCAATGAACACCCCGCGGTGGGCGGGCGCTGTCGCATACCCTCGGGTGCCCTGCACCCGGGGCTGCCGCGCGTGTCTGCTGCCACCATTTGCCCACAAGAAAAGCAAAGCAGAGGACTGCGCCATGCCCATCACCAGCGCCAAACACAGCATCACCACCCCCGTCACCCTCAGCCAACGCCTGGTCATCGCCGTCGGCGCCAGCCTGCTGGGCCTGTGCCTGGTCTACTTTGCCGGCTTCTCGCACATCGAAGCCGTACACAACGCTGCCCACGACACCCGCCACAGCGCCGCCTTCCCCTGCCACTGAGGCCTGACCATGATCACGCGTATCGCCCGCACCGCCGGGTTCAGCGGCCTGCTGGCCGCACTGCTGCTGACGCTGCTGCAAAGCTTCTGGGTGGCCCCGCTCATTCTGGAAGCGGAAACCTTCGAGAGCGCAGCCCCTGCCGCCGAACATCACAGCCACGGGGACGAAGCCGTAGCCGCCCATGAACACAGCCCAGAAGCCTGGGCGCCGGAAGACGGCTGGCAGCGCGTGCTGTCTACAACAGGCGGCAACCTGGTGGTCGCGGTCGGTTTTGCACTGATTCTGGCAGCCCTCTACAGCCTGCGCGAGCCTGGCCGCGTCAGCACCGGCGCCCTGTGGGGCCTGGCCGGCTTCGCAGTGTTCTGCCTGGCCCCTACGCTGGGCCTGCCACCCGAGCTGCCCGGCACCGCCGCCGCCGACCTGGGCCAACGGCAAAGCTGGTGGGCAGGCACCGCCGCCGCCACCGCCGCGGGCCTGGCGCTGCTGGTTTTTGCCCGGCATTGGCTGTTCAAGGCACTGGGTGCGGTGCTGCTGCTGATTCCCCACATCATCGGCGCGCCTCAACCGGACGTGCATGAAAGCCTGGCGCCCGAAGCCCTGGAAACCCAGTTCATGATCGCCTCCTGGGTCACCAATGCCGCCTTCTGGGTAGCCTTGGGCCTGCTCAGCGCCTGGCTGTATCGCCGCGCCAGCCAAGCGTGACGATACAAAACCTGTACGCGGGCTTTGGTTGCCGTCGAGGCTGCCCGGCCAAGACACTCGACACCTTGCTGCGACAGGCCCTGAAACATCACGGCCTGTCGCAGACCGCGCTGCAAGGCATCGCCAGCATCGACCTCAAGGCCGATGAGCCGGGCCTGCTGGAACTGGCCCGGCATTTCGCCCTGCCATTGGTCACATTCAGTGCCGCTCAACTGCTGGCATTCGAACCCCAGCTCAGCCACCGCTCGGCGGTTGCCTACGCCAACAGTGGTTGTTGGGGCGTTGCCGAAAGCAGTGCGCTTGCACTGGCGCGGCAGCAACACCCCGCAAGCCACCTGCTGGTGACGCGACAAACCCTTGGCCCCGCTACCCTCGCCCTGGCCTACGGCGGATAATCGCCTTACTCCACTCCCCTGCAAGAGACTTTCCATGACCGTCTATTTCATCGGCGCCGGCCCCGGCGACCCCGAACTGATCACAGTCAAGGGGCAACGCCTGATACGCCAGTGCCCGGTGATCATTTATGCAGGCTCGCTGGTACCGGCGGCAGTACTGGAAGGCCATCAGGCCGAGGTTGTCATCAACAGTGCCGAACTGCACCTGCAACAGATCATCGACGCCATGCGCACGGCCCATGACAAAGGCCAGGATGTGGCCCGTGTACACAGTGGCGACCCAAGCCTGTACGGCGCCATCGGTGAACAGATCCGCCACTTGCAAGCGCTGGGTATCGATTACCAGATCATCCCCGGCGTGACCGCCACCGCTGCCAGCGCCGCCCTGCTCGGCTGCGAGCTGACGTTGCCGGACATTGCCCAAACCGTGATTCTCACCCGCTTCGGCGACAGCTCGCCCATGCCGCCCGGCGAGCAACTGGGCGATCTGGCCCGGCATGGCAGCACGCTGGCCATTCACCTGGGGGTCAAGCACCTGCCACGCATCGTGGAAGAACTGCTGCCGCATTATGGCGCCGACTGCCCGATCGCCGTGGTGCACAGGGCCACCTGGCCGGACCAGGACTGGGTGCGCGGCACGTTGGGCGATATCGTTGCCGGGGTGGCCGCCAAAGGCTTTCGCCGTACCGCACTGATTCTGGTGGGCCATGTGCTGGGCGACGCGCCGTTCGCGGCATCGGCGCTGTACCGCGCTGGCCACGCGCACCTTTATCGGCCAAGTGAATGACCGTTGCCACCGGCACGGGTCACATTGCAGACTCAACTTCTCACGACAACCAGGAGTCTTGCCCATGCTGGCGCTACGCCCCAACTGTGAATGCTGCGATGTCGACCTGCCGGGTGACAGCCCCGATGCGTTGATCTGCTCGTTCGAGTGCACCTTCTGCCGCAACTGCGCGCAAACCCGTTTTCAGGGCCGCTGCCCCAACTGCGGCGGGCAGCTCACGGCCCGCCCCACACGCGTAGGCCAGGCGCTGGCCAATAACCCTGCTTCTACACAGCGCGTGGTCAAAGCCCACAACGCGTGCGCTTGACCGACCTCCCCAAGGCACCGTCACTGCAAGGGTGACGGCGCCTGTAGCCTGCTTTTTGTAGGAATTTTCCCCAACACGCCTGCGGACATTCAACAGATCTATACTCGCCATTACCAAAGGTCCGGAATGGTCGTATCGTGCTGCGCGACAGAAAGTCCTTGCAGACATGTTTCCGATAAACACAAGGAAACGGACCATCTTCCGACAGGAGCTTTAAACATGACAACCGTGCTGATCGTCGACGACCACCCCATTGTCAGAATTTCCTTGCGCGTGCTGCTCGAGCGTGAACGTTTTCGTATCGTTGGCGAAGTGGGCAATGGCAGTGAAGTGGCGCAGGTGGCGCGTGAACTGCGCCCCGATGTGGTGGTCCTGGATATCGGCCTGCCAGGCCTGGATGGCATGGAAGTGATCAAACGCCTTCAGCAACTAGAGCCCTCCCCCAAGATCATGGTGCTGACCGGGCAAGCCACCGACCTTTACGTACGCCGCTGCCTGGATGCCGGCATCGGTGCTTTCGTGACCAAGGACGAAGACCACGACGCGCTGATTTTTGCCCTCAAGGCACTGATCAAAGGCTACTCCACGTTCCCGCAGATGTCGGTCAACAGCAACACGCTGGAGAGCGAGAATACCCGGTTAGGCAGCCTGTCGAACCGTGAAATGGAAGTGCTACGCAGGCTCGCCCGGGGTGAGAACAACAAAAACATCGGCACCTGCATGAACCTCAGCGCCAAAACCATCAGCACCTACCGGGGCCGTATCATGGACAAGCTCAAGACCGAATCGCTGGTGGAAATGGTAGACCTGGCCAAGCGAAACAACGTGCAATAGGCGCTTCGCCGCCATGATGCGCCTCCTCGCCGTGCTCCTGCTCACACTCGGCCTGAGCAGCCAGCTGGCAGCTCAGACCGATGCCGAGCCACGCCACTTGCTGGCAAGGGCCGTAAGCGCGACCAAGCCCTTGCGCCTGGATGCCCAGGACAGGCAATGGCTTGAGCGGCGTGAGGTGTTGCGGCTAGGCAGCTCCCGGCCAGACTACCCACCTTTCGAAATCAACATCAGCCCCGCCGATTACGAGGGGCTGAGCGCCGACATTGCCGGGCTCATTTCCGATCAGTTGGGGGTCGAAATCGAAGTGCAGCGCTTTGCCAGCCGTCACGAGGCAATCAACGCCTTGCGCGAGGGCAGGATCGACCTGCTCGGTAGTTCCAACGGTTTTGAGGCGGCCGACGCCCAGCTCAGCCTCAGCCAGCCCTATGCGGACGACCTTCCGGTCATCGTGACCCGTGAAGGCCTTTCACTAAAGAACAACCGGGCACTGGAAGGCCTGCGCCTG
This sequence comes from Pseudomonas sp. PSKL.D1, assembly GCF_028898945.1. NCBI lineage: Bacteria > Pseudomonadati > Pseudomonadota > Gammaproteobacteria > Pseudomonadales > Pseudomonadaceae > Pseudomonas > Pseudomonas sp. PSKL.D1. Next base: position 2,716,506 of record NZ_CP118607.1, on the reverse strand, counting down.
GCGATGGTCGACCATTACCTGCCAGCCACAACGGTTCGCAACCTGTACCCCAACGCGCAGTTGAGCCTGTACCGTTCCACGCTGGCCGGCCTTGCAGCCGTCGAACTGGGCGAAGCCGACGCCTACCTGGGCGATGCCATCAGTACTGACTACCTGATTGGCAAAAGTTACCAGGGCACCATGAAAATCGACCATTTTTGCCAGGTGCCACCGGGCAGCTTCGCCTTCGCCCTGGCCAACGATAACCCCCGCCTGCGCCGCTTGGTCGACACCGCGTTGTCACGCATTACCGAGAGCGAACGCCTGAGCATCCTGCGTCGCTGGACCAGCGGCAACACCAGCCTGCTGCTGGAGCGCCACCTTTCTGTGCTGTCGGAGGAAGAAGAAACCTGGATCAAGGAGCACCCCACCGTCAGTGTGTTGTTCGACAGTGCGCTGGCACCGCTGACTTTCAATGACGACCAGCAGCGGGCCAACGGCATCACCATCGACTTGCTCAAGCAGATCACCCTGCGCACGGGCCTGCAATTCACGTTTGTCGAGCGGGACAACGTACAACGCATGATCGAACAGGTGGCCCGGGGCGAAGCCCAAATGATAGGTGCCTTGGGCTATGGCGCCGAACGCGCCACGCAAGTGCGCTACACCCGCCCCTATCTGGTAAGCCCGCGCGTGCTGGTTACCCGTAGCGACGGCACCTGGCCACAGCAAACCCGCAACCTTGATGGGCAACGGGTGGCCTTGTTGCGCGGCTCCCCGCTGCGCAGCGATATCGAACGCCAGTTCCCCAAGGCCAGGGTGGTCGAGGCGAACAACCCGCTGGGGCTGATGGAAGCCGTGGCCAATGGTAACGCAGACGTGGCCTACAGCAGCCTGATCAATGCTACGTACTACATCAACCACGTGTTCAAGGACCAATTGCGCATTGCCAGTGTCCTGGGCGAAGATCCCGCCGTCGCCGCCTTTGCGGTGGCACCCGGCCAGCCGCAACTGCAGGCGATTCTGGACAAGGCGCTGTTGAGCATACCGCCTGAAGAGCTGGACCAACTGATCACCCGCTGGCGTACCAGCGCGCTGGTCAGCGACAGCCCCTGGCGCAACTACCGCACGCTGGTGTTGCAGGTGCTGGTGCTGTCTGCCCTGTTGCTGGCCGGTGTGGTGTTCTGGAACAGCTACCTGCGCAAGCTCATTCACCAGCGCACCGAGGCCCAACGGGCCCTGCAGGCACAACTGGCGCTCAGCCGCGGTTTGCTTGAACAACTGCGCCAGGCCAAGGACGATGCAGAGCAGGCCAGCCACACCAAGAGCACCTTCCTGGCCACGATGAGCCACGAAATCCGTACGCCAATGAATGCGGTGATCGGCCTACTGGAGCTGGCCCTGGAGGACAGCCGCGACGGCCATTGCGATGCCCGGGCCCTGCAAACCGCCCATGAATCGGCCATCGGCTTGCTGGGCCTGATCGGCGACATTCTTGACATATCACGCATCGAATCCGGCCACTTGACCCTGCAACCGGTAGCTACCGACCTGGTCGAACTGGTGCGCGGCACTGTGCGGGTATTCGACGGCAACGCGCGGATCAAAGGGTTGCACTTGCAGAGTGAAGTCCCCGACGGGCCGGTCTGGGTGCTGGCCGACCCGCTGCGCATCAAGCAGATCCTGTCCAACCTGCTTAGCAATGCCATCAAGTTCACGGACCGGGGTGAGGTGCAAACCCATCTGCACCTGGCGCCCGTGGAAGCGGACGGTACTGTGCGTGTGACGCTGAGCGTGCGTGATACCGGCATTGGCATTGGCGCTGCCGACCAGGCGCGCCTTTTCAACGCTTTCGTGCAGGCAGAAGGCCCACGCGCACGGCAAGGCGCCGGCCTGGGCCTGGTGATCAGCCGCAGCCTGGCCGAATTGATGGGGGGGACGCTGGAGCTGCAGAGCGTTGAAAGTGTGGGTACACGCGTGCACGTTCAACTGCAAGTGGCTACCGTTCAGGCCCCTGCTCCCGCCGAAGATGAAAGGGAAACCCCGCGCAGCGAAGGTGGCCCGCTGCATGTTCTGGTGGTGGACGACTACCCCGCCAACCTGCTGTTGCTACAAAAGCAGCTGACCACGCTGGGCCATCAGGTGACCTTGGCTGAACAGGGTGAACAAGCCCTGAAACTCTGGCAGGAAATGGCCTTTGACCTGGTGATCACTGACTGCAGCATGCCTGTGATGGACGGCCACGCGCTGACGCGCACAATCCGCCAGCTGGAGCATGAGCGCAATTTGCCCGCCTGCCGGATCATCGGCGTCACCGCCAATGCACAGGCCGAGGAGCGTGCACGCTGCCTGGCCAGCGGCATGGACGAATGCCTGTTCAAACCTATCGGCCTGCGCACCCTAAAGGCTCACCTGCCGTCGGCCGGGCAACCGCAGCCCGCTGCACCTCCCCGGTCAAGCGGGTTCAACCTGAACGAGTTGCGTCACTTGACTCAGGATGACGAACAGCTGACGCGCTACCTGCTTGAGCAACTGTCGCAAAGTGCGGGCGAAGACCTGGCCGCCTTGCGCGCGCTCGGCCCTGCTGCCGACCTTGAAGCGCTGCGCAGCCTGGCCCACCGCATCAAGGGCGGCGCCAAAATGCTCAAGGTGCGGGGAGTGGTGAAAGACTGCGAAGCCATTGAGCACGCCCAACAGCACGGCGAACCCACCGATGCACTGCGCCTGCAACTGGAACACAGCCTGCAGGCCCTGCAGCGTGAGCTGGCCGAAACCCTCAGTGCAATTGCAACGTCGAGTTGATCTGGCTGATCGCATCGACCACGTGGCGCGAGCCCTGCTGGATTTCCATGATCACCGTCCCGGCTTCGTTGGCCAGCGCAACGCCCCGATCGGTGCGTAACAAACTCGATTGCATGCTGGCCACGGCGGTGAGTGACAGGTCGTGGTTCTGGCGCACCACATCGACGATTTCCAGGGTCGCCTTGCTGGTGCGTGCCGCCAGGCTGCGTACTTCGTCGGCGACCACGGCAAAGCCCCGACCGTGCTCCCCGGCCCGCGCCGCCTCGATGGCGGCATTCAGGGCCAGCAGGTTGGTCTGGTCGGCGATGCCCCGTATGGTCAGGACGATCTGGCCGATCACGTCCGACTGCTTGCTGACGGCGTCGATACTGCGGGCGGCGTCGTTGAGCTCCTGGGAAATCTGCCCGATAACCTGCACCGCCTCCTGCACCACCTCGCTGCCCTTGCGCGCGCATGCATCGGTTTGCACGGAGCTTGCGTGGGCAGCCTCGGCAGCGCTCTGCTGGGTACTGACCTGGGCGGTGATGTCGCTGGCGAATTTCACCACCTTGTAGAGCCGGCCTTTGCTGTCGAAGATCGGGTTATAGGAGGCTTCGAGGTAAACCGTCTGGCCCTGCTTGTTCACTCGTTCAAAACGGTGCGAGTGATATTCGCCACGGTTGAGCGACGCCCAGAATTCCCTGTACTGCGCCGACTCGCGCTCATGGGGCAGGCAGAACAACCCGTGGTGGCGGCCCGTCACTTCTTCAAGCTGGTAACCCATGGTGGCCAGGAAGTTCGCGTTGGCCTTGATCACGCGCCCTTGCGGGGTGAACTCCACCACCGCCATCGAACGCCCGATGGCCTTGAGCAGGCTTTCGCTCTCGTGCTCATCCTTCACCCTTTGGCTGATGTCAGCCGCCACCTTGATCACGCTGATGACCTGTTGCTGCTCGTCCAGCACGGGCATGTAGCTGGCCTCCAGCCACACTTCACGGCCTTCTTTGTCGATGCGCTCGAAGGTGCCGCTGATAGCCTTGCCCGCCCCCAGTTCACGCCACAGTTGCTGGTACTCGGCGGACTTGGCATAGGTCGGGTCGCAGAACAGCCGATGATGCTTGCCGCGCAGTTCATCCGCGCTGTAGCCCATGGCCTGGCAGAACTGCGGGTTGGCATCGAGGATCGTGCCATCAGGGGCAAACTCGATCATCGCCATGGAACGGCTGATCGCGGCAAGCTTGGCCTGGGCCTCGGCCAACGCATGGCGGGTACGCTGAATTTCGAGCAAATCAGACTTGCGGTGAAAGTCGAACATGGCGCCAGGGTCCTTTGTGCGCAGGGTTTCCTGAGCATAGATCGGCCTTGGTGCCATGCAAGCACACTGCTATCACTTATTGGTTAGTTCGTTAGCCAGGCGCTATAAGCCGTCAGGAGCTTTCGCGCACCATCAGCTCAAAGCCCAGGTCTTGCTGCCCCTGCGGGACCCGTTTGCCATCAAGCAGCGCCAGCAACGCTTGCGCCGCCCCCCGGCCAACGGCAGCCCTGGGCGTGCGGATGGACGTAAGTGGCGGCACCATGTGCGCCGAGGCCGGCAAGTCGTTGAAACCCACCATCGCCACTTGCCGAGGCACCTCGATGCCTTGGCGCAATGCCTGCAGCACCGCGCCCTGGGCCAGGTCATCGTTACAGAAGAAAATGCCATCCACGTCCGGCGCCTGGGCCAGCAGCTGGCTGAACAGTTGCCCACCCAAGGCAATCGAAGATGGCTCGGGTGCCAGGATTTCCAGTTCATTGGCCTGCAGGCCCGCTTCAACCAACACCTGACGGAACCCGTCGGCCCGCTGCATCACGCGGGGGTCAAGCTGCGCAGCGATGAATGCCAGGCGCCGCCGGCCCCGCTCGATCAGGTGCTGTGCAGCCGCCCGCCCCGCTTGCTGTTGGGAAAAACCGACAGACAACGCCCCCGGTTCCCCGCCCAGTTCCATCATGTGCACGCAAGGCACGCCGCTCGCTGCCAGCATCTGCCGCGAAGCGTCGCTGCGGTCGAAACCGGTCAGCAGCATGCCGCACGGTTGATAGGCCAGGTAATTGCGGATCAGGTTCTCTTCTTCGGCAATATCGTAGTGATAGTTGCCGATCAGCACCTCGAGCCCACGCGGGCGCATCACCTCGTGAATGGCCTCCAGCGTGTCGATGAACAACTGGTTGGACAGCGAGGGGATGAGCACCACCACCGAATGGCTGCGGGCCGAAGCCAGTGCCCGGGCAGCCGGGTTGGCCACATACCCCAGGGCGGCTGCGGCCGCGACCACTTTTTCCACCAGCTCCGGGGCCACGGTACTGACGCCGCGCAAGGCGCGGGAAGCGGTAATCGGGGAAACCCCGGAAAGCCTGGCAACCTCTGCCAGAGTGGGACGACCGGTGGTGCGCGAGCCTGTACGGGACATGGATGTTGTAATTTTACTACTTGCCAGGAAAGGGAACGGCCACTAAGGTAGCGCTGTCTCAGGACGCAGGCAATGTAATCTTTGTTAGCGGCACGTACATGCACACTGCCAGGCGTCCATACTGCGTAAGGACAAGACCAATAACACCGGGAAGGCGGCGTTTCGTTGATTACGAGACAGCGCTGTCTCAACCCGCAGGAGGTACTGATGAATTCTCCCCTGTCCGCCATTGTGGTGATGGGCGTGGCTGGCTGCGGCAAAAGCTCGGTCGGCCAGGCCATCGTCGACAAAAGCGGCGGTCGCCTGATCGAGGGCGATGCCTTCCACCCTGCCGCCAACATCGCCAAGATGAGCGCCGGCATCCCGTTGAATGATGATGATCGCGCTGGCTGGCTTATACGCCTGGGCCAGGAACTTCAAGCGTGCATGCAGGCCGGCGAGCGCCCAGTGCTCACCTGCTCCGCACTCAAGCGCCGCTACCGTGACACGCTGCGCGACGCCATGCCTGGCCTGGTTTTCGTGTTTCTTGAGCTCACCCCTGCCGAAGCCGAGAAGCGCGTGCTCGCCCGCCCGGGCCATTTCATGCCTGCCAGCCTGATCGACAGCCAGTTCGCCGCACTCGAAGCGCCCCACGGTGAACCGCTGACGCTGGCGCTGGATGCGACCCAACCGCTCAAGGCGCTCGCCCTGGCCGTAGACACCTGGCTAAAGCCCCACGGTGAGCGGGCGCTGGCGCAGACCGCCTGACTGCGCGGTTTCCCTGCTCACCAAAGACAGCGCTGTCTTTACACCGTAAAGCGCCTAACATTCATTCACGCAACGCCAAAAACAACGATAAGACCGAGGCATAAAAACCATGTTCGGACTGGCTACAGACACCTACCTGCTGCTCGACGCCCTGGTCACCATCGTCGGGCTGATCCTGCTGATCACCCATTTCAAGGTTCACCCCTTCGTCGCCCTGACCATTGCCGCGGGCTTTCTCGGCCTGACCTCCGGCATGCCGGTGGCCAAGGTCATGAAGTCGTTCCAGGACGGCTTCGGCGGCGTACTCGGCTTTGTCGGCATCGTGCTGGCACTGGGCACCATGCTCGGCAAGCTGATGGCCGACTCCGGCGGTGCCGACCAGATCGCGCAAACCCTGATCCGCGCCTTCGGCAAGAAGAACGTGCATTGGGCCATGATGTTCGCGGCCTTCCTGGTGGGCATCCCGCTGTTCTTCGAAATCGGCTTCGTACTGCTGATCCCGCTGGTGTTCATCGTCGCCCGGCGTTCGGGCGTGTCGCTGATCAAGATTGGCATCCCGCTGCTGGCCGGCTTGTCCGTGGTCCACGGCCTGGTGCCGCCGCACCCGGGCCCGTTGCTGGCCATCGGCATCTTCCACGCCGACATCGGCAAAACCATCTTCTACGGGCTGCTGGTGGCGTTGCCAACTGCCGTGATCGCCGGGCCGCTGTTCGGTAACTTCATCTCCCGCTACATCCCCGGCAACCCGTCGCAAGAACTGATGGACCAGATTGCCAAAGAGTCCGACCAGAACAACCTGCCCAGCTTCACCATCACCCTGGTGACCGTACTGCTGCCAGTGGTGTTGATGCTGCTGAAAACCTTCGCGGACGTGGTACTGCCGGCCGAACACATCGTGCGCCAGTGGATGGACCTCATCGGCCACCCGATCACCGCCCTGCTTGCCGCATTGCTGCTGGCCTTCTACACCTTTGGCTCGGCGCGTGGCTTCAGCCGCCAGCAAATCATGAAGATGCTCGACCAGAGCCTGGCGCCAACCGCCGCCATCGTGCTGATCGTGGGTGCCGGCGGTGGCTTCAAACAGATGCTGGTGGACACCGGTGTTGGCAACGTGATCGGGCAAATGGCCGTGCAGGCAGAAATCTCGCCGATCATGCTGGCCTGGCTGGTGGCGGCGGTGATCCGTATTGCAACCGGCTCGGCAACGGTAGCCACCATCACCGGCGCGGGCATCGTTGCACCGGTGATCGACCTGGTGCCTGGGGTCAACCGCGAGTTGCTGGTGCTGGCCACCGGCGCCGGCTCGCTGATCCTGTCCCACGTCAATGACGCCGGCTTCTGGCTGGTGAAGCAGTACTTCAACATGACGGTGGCCGAAACCTTCAAGACCTGGAGCATGATGGAAACCATCCTGTCGGTGGTCGGCATCATCTTCATCATGTTGCTGTCGACCGTGGTGTAACCGCTGATCGGGGTGATGGCACCTTGGCACGTCGGGTAAGGCCCAATGCAAATATGAGCCTTACCCACACAAGGAGCCTGCCCCATGCACCGCCCAGCCTTGCTTTTGGCCGCCCTGCTGGCCTCACCGTTGGCCTTTGCCGTCGGCACCGGGCCGACCTACCCCGACGACCCGCACAACCCGGCGCCCAAACCTGGCGTGGACAGCACGCTCAACCCGATCGAGAAGCCGATGCCTCGGGATACCGACCCTCGGGTTCAAGGCGACGAGAAGAAAATGACCCCAGAGCGCAAGGCAGACGAGCGTGACCTGCCCGGCATGGATGGCAGTGGGTCGGAGGGTAACGGCGACGGGCAGCGCTAAGATGCAAAAAGGGGCCGCAATGGCCCCTTCTGGTTGACGCTGTCCCGGCTTAGGCGGGACGCACCTGGGCAGCCTGCATACCCTTCTGCCCTTTCTCGGCAACAAAGGAAACCTTCTGGCCTTCTTTCAGCGATTTGAAACCGTCTGATTCAATTGCCTTGAAATGCACGAACAGGTCGTCACCCCCACCCTCGGGAGTAATGAAACCAAACCCTTTTTCATCATTGAACCATTTAACAGTTCCGTTCTGTCTGTTGGACATGCGGTAAATCCTCAAACGCAAGCAGCGTGCTGCAGTTAAGTGAACGTTACCCAAACCTCATCGATTGAGGAGCCTTGGCACGTATCAGTTATGCGCCATTCCCGGAACTGCTGCTACTGATATTTTTGTCAGATAGCGGTTCGATGCAGGAACAAGCCCCCTTCAGACTAGACCATCCAGGGCGCGCCGGGTGATGTTTGCCAGGCCCAGGCCTCAGTAGCCGGTCATTTCCAGATAACCTCGGCCCTGTGCGCTACCGCTGATGCGCACCGGCCCTTCCCAGTACGGGAAGCGGGTGCCCATCCATGCATTGGGCTGCACTGCCTCGACCTGCACATCCACATGCTCGGCAGGTAACCGTACCTGCCAACGGGTTGGAAGGCGTTTGCCGTTTTGCTGAGTCGTGTAAGCCAGCGGTAACAGCTCGATTTCCGTGTTTTGGAGCGGCCGCACCTCGCCTTTGGTACTGACCCAGGTGCCGGCGCGGTAAGGGTGGCCCCGGTCCTCCCGAACTTGAAACAACATCAGCTTGGCCCCGTTGCTCAAATGCAGCGAAAACCAGTCCCAGCCACTTTGGCCTGGCGCCAGGGGCTGGCTGCTCCACTCCCGGTCAAGCCAGGCCTGCCCGGTGACGGGTATGCGCTGGCCGTTTCGCTCCACCTCGCCGCTGACGGTGTAGAACGGCTGGCTGTAGTAGTACGAGGCCTGCCCCTTGCCGGACTTTTCGCTGTATCCCTGCTGGCCGTGCAGCACCAATGGCCGGTTGCTGTTGAGCGTCAGGCGGTAGGCGAATCCCTCGCCGCTGGCGTTTACCTGTAATCGCCCAATGCCATCGACACCTTGCAGTGCCCAATCGTTGATCCAGGCATGGAAGGGTTGGGCTACCACACCCGCCTGGCCGATACCGCCGCGCGCCAGCGTTTCACTGACCTGATGGCTGCCGGGCCCGGTCAACGCCGCGTGGCCCATCCACAGGTTGGAACTGGCCCAGCCTGGTACATCCGGCCCGGGGCGCAAGGCGGAGCGGAACAGCGTCCATTGCACACCCCAGTCACGGCCTTGGGCATCGGCAAGGTTGGCGGTGACGTACCACCACTCGATGCGGTAACCGTCGTGGGCGCCGTGGTCATGGGGGAACACCAGTGGCACGTTGGGAATGACCTGTTCGAAATCGGCCGCGTCTGCCCCCAGGCCCGCATAGCTCTGGGCCGGCGGCGCAGGTGGCTCACACCCCGCAAGCCATAGGCAGGCGAGCAGCCACGCGGCCTTAACGTTCACTGGCGTACTGCCGCAACAAAGCCGCCGGCTGGCTGCGCGCCAGCTGCCACAGCGGCCAGGCGCTGGCCAGCAGGCTGGTCACCAGGCCCAGCACGGCCAGCTGGGCCAACTGCACGGGGAACACATGCCACGGCAGGCGCCAGCCAAAAGCCTGCACGTTGACCACCGCTACCAGGCACCACGCCAGCAACAGGCCCAACGGGATTGCCAGCAACACGGTGAACGCACTGAGCATCAGCGTTTGCCCCAGGCACAGCCACGCCAGCCAGCGCCGCGGCACGCCCAACGCCCACAACGGTGCCAACTGGCCCAGCCGGCGCTGGCCAAGGGTGAGCTGGCTGATGAACAAGGCCACACCCGCCACCCCTAAGGTCAGGCTGTTGAGGGCGGCGGTAACCGCGAAGGTGCGGCCGAACACCTGTGTCGACCAGCGCTTGAGCGTGGCCTGCTCGACGACCTGCTGTTCGTCGAGGTTGAAGCGTTGGCGCAGCTGCTCACCGACCCTTGCAGCCTGCCCGGCTTGCAGCATCAACCCCAGCCCGGTGAGGTTGGCGCCCGGCGCGTGGCGGTGCAACCAGCCGGCATTTACCAGCACGTGGCCTTTGGGGTTGCCGTAGTCGGCATGAATGCCAACCACCGTCATCGCCTGCGGTGGCTCGCCGGGCAATGGCAAGCGGTCACCGATGCCTAGCCCAAGACGCCGTGCCAGCTGCTCGCTGACCATCACCCCGCTACCAGTCGCCCATTGCAGCCAGGCATCCGGCGCCTGCTCAAGCAATGGCCAATGGTCGCAATAAAAAGGGTGATCAATCACGCCCTGAACCTGCACCGGCCATTGCTGCACGCGCCACTCCACACGCCAGCTGGGCAGCACGGCGCGCACGGCAGGGTCATGGCGCATGGCCTGCTCGATCAGCAGCGCCTGGGCCGTGTCCCGGGGCGTGATGTACAGGTCTGCGGCCAGGCGCTGGTCGAGCCAGCCAATGAAGGTGCGGCGAAACCCTTCCGTCATGCCCGCCACCCCGACACTGGCGGCCAGTGCCAGCAGCAAAGCCATCAGTGCCAGGCTCAACGCAGGCAACTGTTGCCGGCAGTCGGCCACGAACCATTGCGCAAGGGGGCGGCGGGTAAAGCGGGCAAGCCCGGCCAGCAGGGCCGCCAGCAGCCCCGGTAACAACAATGCGGCGCCGAGCAACAAGGCAGCCAACAACGTGAACGCTACCGGCAAGCTGTTGCCCAGGTAAGCGCAGGCCAAGGCAGCAGCCAGCAAAACCAGCCCGGCCAACGCCTGGCGTCGCAGCCAGGGCCGTTGCGCCAGGCGCCAGGCTTGGGGCTGCGCGAACGCCAGCAATGGCAGGCGCGCCGCACGCAACAGGCTGCCCGCCCCCGCCAGCAGCGCACCGCACAGGCTCACCGCCAGGCCGGTGAACCACCAGTGCAGCGGCAGGTGCAAGTGCCCGGCGACCTGCACGCCATACAACCCGTGCAGGCCGGATGCATAATCAGGCAGCAGCCACGACGCCATCAGGTAGCCAGCGGCCACCCCTGCCACGCCGCCCGCCAGCGCAAACAGGCCCAGCTCCAGTGCCAGCGCGGCCAGCAGCACGTTCAGGCTGACGCCACAGGCACGCAACGTGCGGATCAGTCCCCGGCGCTGCTCCAGTGCCAGGCCAATGGCCGCATGGGCGATGAACAGGCCGACCACGAACGCCAGCAGGCCAAGTGCGGTGAGATTCAGGTGAAAGCTTTCGGTCAGGCGTTGCAAGTCCTGTTCGTCACCGGGTGGCTGCAGCTTCAAGTGCTCGGCCAGCGGGGCCGGGACTGGCTGCCCTGCACTGCCGATCAGCCGCGTCAGTTGGCCCGGAGCCCCGAGCAGCGTTTGCGCCTTGCCAATATCGACCACAACCACCCCCGGTGGCAGTTGCTCGTTAAGCGTCAAGGGCGGCAGTAATTGCCCGTCCACCGTGGCCAGCTGTTGGCCAGCACGGCCATTGAGCTGGCGTAAAGTGTCCGGGCCGACCCACGCCTGCCCGGGCGTGCCTATAAACGCTTGCAGGTCGAATGCTTCCAGATTTGCGCCGGCTACCGCCATGCCCGGTTGCAGGCTCAGCGGTTCAACGCCAATCAGCCTCAGCGATTGCTGTGGCTCGCCCGCCACGCGCACGCGCCCTTCCAGCACCGGCGTGCCCTGCCAGCCTTGCCGGCGCAGTTGCACATACAAGGCCTGATCAAAACGCTGCCCGTCACGGGCCACCCACTGCGGGCTGCCCGGCCCGCCCAGCAATGCGCTGGCCTGGGCGTAATTGCTGCGTGCCTGGGTATTGAGCGCCTGCACGCCCACCCACAAGGCAGTGGCCAACCACAAACCGGTGAAGATGCCGACGCATTGCAGCCGGTGCCGCCACCAATGGCTGCCCAGTGCGCGCAGCGCCAGTAACCAGCGGTTCATGCGGCCACTTGCCCCTGATGCAGCACGCAGCGCTGTTGCAGGCGCGCAGCCAAGCGCGGGCTGTGCGTGACCATCAATACGCTGCTGCCGGCCTCTTGCACCAGTTGCAGGAACAACGCCAGCACTTCGTCACTGCTGGCTTCGTCCAGGCTGCCGGTGGGTTCATCCGCCAGCACCAGCCCGGGCCGCCCGGCCAGCGCCCGGCCAATGGCCAGGCGCTGCTGCTGGCCACCCGACAATTGCTCCGGGTAACGCTGCAGCAGGTCGCCAAGCCCCAAGCGCGCCGCCAGGTGCGCGGCCCACACCGGGTCATGGCGCCCCGCCAGCCTCGCCTGAAAGGCCAGGTTGGCAGCCACGTCGAGGCTGCTGATCAGGTTGTACTGCTGGAACACCAGGCCGATGCCCTCCCGCCGCCAACGGGCCAGCGCGGTTTCGCCGCGGTTGTCCAGCGGCTGGCCGTCGATCAGGATGCGCCCGCTGTCGGCACGGTCGAGGCCGGCCAGCAGGTGCAGCAAGGTGCTTTTGCCGCTGCCGGACTCCCCCATCAGCGCCAGACTGCTGCCACGGGCCAGGGTGAGGTTTACGCCACGCAACACCTGCAGCGGGCCTTGGGCGGTTGAGTAGGATTTGTGCAGCTGTTCGACGGCCAGCATGGGGTTTGGGTCTTTTGTCAGGGGGCTGACATTAGGTATAGCTTTGCGGGCTACCTAGTTCACCAACGCATGCTGCACCGCGCCCACCGTCGCCGCCAAGCTGTTCAGATGCAGCCCCAACACCCGCTCCACGGGTGCCTGGTCCACCGGCCAGTGCAAGGCGATGCTCCCGGCCAACCTCCCTTCTGCCCGCACCGGCAAGGCAATGGCCCGGATCAGAAACGGTAAACGCACGGGATATTCCCAATGGCCTTCCGTGCGCTGACCAAAGCCGTTAAGGGCGTCCGTTTCGATACCGTGCTGCCAGGCTTCATCGCTTTGGCGCTCTTGCGCGGCCAGGCGTTGCACCTCCTCCGCCGCCAGTTCTTTGAGGCACGCGCGGCCCATGGCCGAGTGAAACAGGCTGGCATGCTGCCCAACGATCTGGCAGTTGGTCGGGTAGCGTTTGCGCAGCACCTGCGGAATGGCGCTTTCCATCACTTCCAGCCGCTGGCCATCGAAGCAGGACAGGTCCACCACCAACCCGGTGCGTTCGCTCAGCTCCAGCAGCAACGGTGCAGCCCGCTCCACCAGCTGGCGCTTGAAGCGCTGCTGGCGGTCGCCAAACAGGCGGCGAGCACACAAGCGGTAGCGGCGGTCGCTGAGGCCACGGTAAACCCAGCCCTGCTCCTGCAGTGTCGCCAGCATGCGCGACACCGTCGCCTTGGGCAGGTGGGTGAGGTAATGCAGCTCCTCCAGCCCCAGGGCCTGGTGCTCACCGAGCAGTTCGACAATCTCCAGGGCCCGCTCCACCGAGCGCACGCCACCGCCTTCTGCCGTTGTACCCATGGGTTTGACCTCCCTGTCTGTGCGTGGATGGTCATCATGCCCAGCAAGATACGGGCCTGCCCAGCGCTTTACTGCGTTTGCAGGCATGCCGGGGCGCAACGCTGCACCCAGCGGGTCAGTTGCTCATGGGCGTAGGCCAGTTGCAACACGGCGTGGTCGGCTTGCGCCGGGCCTATGATTTGCAGGCCCATCGGCAGCCCGGCGGCGTTGAAACCCACCGGCACGCTGATGCTGGGCAAGCCGGCCAGTGTCGGGCCGACCACCACCTCCATCCAGCGGTGATAGGTGTCCATGCTGCGCCCACCCACCACCTGTGGCCACGGCTGCTGTGCGTCGAAAGGGAACACTTGGGCCGACGGCAACAGCAGGAAATCGTAACGCTGGAACAGGCTGTTCAACGCCTGGTACCACGCACTGCGGTCCACCGAAGCCTGGTACACATCCGCCGCACGCAACTGCAGGCCGCCCTCCACCTCCCACTGCGCCTCGGGCTTGAGCAGCGCGCGCTTTGCCGGGTCGGCATAGACCGCGCCGAGGTTGCCATGCACCAGGAAGTGGCGGTGCGTGAGCCAACATTGCCACAGCCTTGCCAGGTCGAAGCCCGGCTGGCACGCCTCGACTTCGCAGCCGAGTTCCGCAAAATCGGCCAGCGCCGTTTCACACAGCGCCAATACGCCGTCCTCCATGGGCAGGTAGCCGTTGTAGTCGCCCAGCCAGCCAATACGCGCGCCTTTGAAGTCACGCTGCAGGCCAGCGGCAAAGTCTGGCTGGCCATCGTTGAGCGACAGCGGCGCCCGCGCGTCGTACCCGGCCTGCACCGTCAGCAGCCGGGCGACGTCCGTCACGCTGCGGCCCATCGGCCCTTCGGTGGCCAGTTGCTGCACAAACAGCTCCGGCGCCGGCCCATACGGCACACGGCCTTGGGACGGGCGCAGGCCGTACACGTTGTTGAACGCCGCCGGGTTACGCAGCGACCCCATCATGTCGCTGCCGTCGGCCACCGGCAGCAGGCGCATGGCCAGTGCAGCCGCCGCGCCGCCGCTGCTGCCACCGGCCACCCGGCTGTGGTCGTAGGCGTTGGTGGTGGTGCCGAACAACGGGTTGTAGCTTTGCGACCCGAGCCCGAATTCCGGCACGTTGCTTTTGCCCACGATGAGTGCCCCGCTGGCCCGCACACGGGCCACGCTGATGGCATCGTGCGCCGGCACGTGTTCGGCAAACAGCGGCGAACCCAGCGTGGTGCGTAGCCCGGCCGTGGCGGCCAGGTCCTTGATCGCCTGGGGCATGCCATGCATCCAGCCCCGCGACTGGCCCGCCGCCAGCTCGCGGTCACACACCTCGGCCTCGGCCAGCAGCACGCCTTGGTCGCGCAGCGACACCAGCGCATTCACCTGCGGGTTGAACCGTTCGATGTGCGCCAGGTAGGCCTGCATCACCTCCCGGCACGACACGTCACGGGCATGGATGGCCTGTGACAACGCCTCGGCATCCAGGGCAACGATCGGGTCGATGGCTAATGGCTTCACGGTTTTACTCCAAGGTTGAAGGCGCCGGCCTTGCCGGCACGCGGCGCCTCTTTCAGGCAATAGGTGCCCAGCAGCGTCAGCAGGCAGGCGAACAGTACGTAGAACGAGGGCGCCACCGGGGTGCCGAGCACTTTGCTCAGCCAGGTGACGATCAGCGGGGCAAAGCCGCCGAACACCATCACCGCCACGTTATAGGCCACCGACACACCGGTGGAGCGCACCTCCACCGGGAACTGCTCGGCCAGCGCAGTGGGTGCCGGGCCAAAGAAGCCACCAATGGCCGTGCACAGCAGCAGTTGCATCACCAGCAGCCGCTCAATGGACGGCGCGGCAGCCACCCACACATACAGCGGGTAAACCATCACGAAAAACGCCAAGGTGAAGGCCATCAGCACCGGCCGACGGCCCAGCTTGTCCGACAGCGCCCCGGCAAAGGGGATGACCACGGTCATCAGGCCCACCGCCAGCATTTGCACCAGCAGCACCTGGTCCAGCGGCAGGCCGAGGTTTTTGTGGGCAAAGGTCGGCATGTTCACCAGCACCACGTAGAACGACACCGTTGCGCCACAGGCCAGCCCCATCGACACCAGCAGGCTGCGCCGGTGCTCACGCAGCACCTGCAGCAGGCCCGGTGCCTGGCCTTTGGCCTGGGCGCGCGCTTCCAGAAACTCTTCGGGCTCTTCCATGTGCTTGCGAATCCACAGCCCCACCGGGCCGATCAGCAAGCCGATCACGAACGGAATACGCCAGCCCCAACTGTCCAGCGCCTCGGGGCTGCACAGGTGGGTGACCAGCGCGACCATGCCCGCCCCCGAAAACACCGCCAGGCACTGCCCCACCAACTGCCACGAGCCGTACAGGCCCTTGCGGTGTGCCGGTGCGCTTTCCACCAGAAACGCCGTGGCACTGGCGTACTCACCGCCCGTGGCAAAGCCCTGTAGCATGCGCGCCACCACGATCAGCAGCGGCGCGCCCATGCCGATGGCCAGGTAATTCGGGGCAAAGGCGATCATGGCGATGGACACCGTCATCAGCCGGATGATCATCTGCATGGCCGCCTTGCGGCCCTTGCGGTCGGAGTACATGCCCAGCAACACCCCGCCCACCGGGCGCATGAAAAAGCCCACGCCAAAGGTGGCCAGGGCCATCAGCAGCGATGCGTACTCGTCGTCGGAAGGGAAAAACTGGCGGGCGATGATGCTGGCCAGAAAGCCGTACACGATAAAGTCATACCACTCCAGCGCGTTGCCGATGACCGCCGCGACCACTTGCCGGGTACGCGACGCGCCTGTGTGTGCAATCTGCATGGGGAATTCTCCACAAACCTGTTGAGTGATCGCCCAGGCGCGAGTGCGCCCGGGGCCTGGCGGCAGTCGTGAATGAAGAACTCAGGCCGGCTTGAGCCAGCTCTCGGTCAGCGCGCCCCAGTAGGCGGCGCCGGTCAGCAGGATGTCGTCGTTGAAGTCATAGGCGGGGTTGTGCACCATCGGCCGCTGCACACCATTGCCGATGAACAGGTACGCGCCGGGGCAGCGCTGCAGCATCCAGGCAAAGTCCTCGCTGCCCATCAGCTTGCGGGTGTTGCCGTCCACCGCGTCGGCGCCCAGCAGTTCGACACCCACTTGGTGGGCAAAGGCATTTTCCGCCGCGTGGTTGACCAGCACCGGGTAGGCCGGGCGGTGTTCGATGGTGGCGGTGCAGCCAAAGCTTTCGGCCTGCTGGGTGATGATGGCCCGCACGCGTTCCAGCGTTTGCGCCCGCACCTTGGCGTCCAGCGCACGCAGGCTCAGGCGCAGCAGCGCCTGCTGCGGGATCACGTTCGCCGCCTCACCGGCCAGCAGCGCGCCCACGGTCACCACCGCTGCTTCCTGCGCATCGATGTTGCGCGCCACCACCGTTTGCAGCGCCATTACCACACTGGCCGCCGCCACCAGCGGGTCGACGGTCAGGTGCGGCATCGAGCCATGGCCGCCAACACCTTCGATGGTGACCGTCAGCAAATCTTGGGAGGCCATCATCGGCCCCTCACGGAACCCCAAATGGCCTGCGGGCAAGCCCGGCATGTTGTGCATGCCGAACAGCGCATCACACGGGAAGCGCTCCAGCAACCCATCGACCAGCATCGCCTCGGCCCCACCCTGCCCCTCTTCGGCCGGCTGGAAGATCAGCGTCAGCGTGCCATCAAACTGCCGTGTTGCCGCGAGGTAACGCGCCGCCCCCAGCAGCATGGTGGTGTGCCCGTCGTGGCCACAGGCGTGCATGCACCCCTGGTGGCGGCTGCTATAGGCAGCGCCGGTTGCCTCGTGGATCGGCAACGCGTCCATGTCGGCGCGCAGGCCCAGCTTGCGCGGGCTGCTGCCATTGCGCAGTACGCCGACCACACCGGTTTTGCCGATGCCGGTGTGCACTTCGTAGCCCCACTTTTGCAGCAGCGTGGCCACCAGGGCCGAGGTGCGGCTTTCTTCAAAACCGAGTTCAGGGTGGGCGTGGATATCGTGGCGGATGGCGTGCAGGTCGCTGGCCACGTCGTTGAGCCAGGCCAGGATGTGCTGATGGTGCTGCATGTGGAATCTCCTCGCGCGGGTGGTCCCGTTCTTGTTGTTCGCTGTGAGATCACGACGGGTAAGGCAGGTCGTGCTTGGCCACAGATAAACGCGAGTGGCGAGGGAGTACAAACGAATGTGGTTCCGCAGTGTGGAACCGAATTTGCGATGGCTAGCGGAAATGGTTGAACAGGCCGTAGGCGCAGGCCATCGCCCACAGGATCAGGATGATCATGGAAATGCTCCGGCCCTCGTAGATGTGGCTCCAGGGCACTACGTGTTTGAGCAGGTCGGGCGGTGCGTTTTTCAGGTAGCGGTGGCGCAGGATGAAGTAGACCGCGCTGATGACCGGGTAGATGAACATCGCCAGGAGTATGGCGTGGGTGCCTGCCAATAGCGCGAGGAACGCGGGGGTGAAGAGGTAGGCGCATTTTACCCAGAAGTCCATTTCCACGAGGTGGTCGTGGACGGCGCCGCCGGGGTGTTTGGGTTTGGTGGGGCGTTTGGTCGTCCTTGGGGGCATGGGGATCCTTGGTTAAATTGAATCTGTGGCGTGGCCGAGTTTGGAGGTAGCCTACAACGAACAGGCCGAGCCCTTAAGGGCTTGACGCGCAATCGGGGGGAATGGTTGAAACCCAAGCGTGTTGGATCGATGCATAATCAGGTGTTCAGGCATTAATGACGGCCGACGTTCGCGAGCGCTTCAGATGCTTCAACGGAAAATGTGCAAGTCCTGAGCGCTCAGAATGTGCCAAAAGAGATTGACAGTGATGAAACGCGACGAAATCATCAAAAGGCTGGAAACGCTAAAAGCCATTTATCATCAGGAGCGCTGCTACAACTTCGATGGCGGGATAGACTCGATTATCAACAAACTCCAAGCCTCATCCACTCAAGCGGGCAAAGCCTGGGAAGAGGCAGCTGCCACGTATAGAGCCTTGGCAGGTACGAAATGCGGGTTCTCGGATGTTTATGTTGACGCTGGGAGCGCAGCCGAGCGGGTTGCGGCTAATATCGAGCTTGATGAGATCCGGCAATTGCTATGGGATACTTTCAAAAGGATTTGAGCCAAGGAGCTCCGCCATGGCATAGGCATGTGGAGGCCCGGAACGAGGTCGTTATCTTGGCCGAAACTGATTGGCCAGACTTTCGTCTCAGCCGATCATCTACAAGATTTTAAGATCAATATTTTGCTCATCAAAAATCAACATTTCAGATACAGCGGATCGCAAGAGAGCTGAAACACTAATTATAGACTCCATCTTCTTGAGCTCTTTCTATAAACATATCCTGCAAATCCCCTTGAATTTCCTCGCCATTGAAAGTTACTTGAATTTCACCTTCAAAATTATCAGGAAAATGAACACCATCCAGGGTGCCGAGCAAAACAGATGCAGTGTCCGCTATAACTACCCGAAGAAAATTTACAACATCCATCTTTTGATCATCACTCAAAAGCGCTAGCGAGCTCCGCGCTCTGGCATATGGATCCGTTTCGCCATTAACTGGCTTTGTGAGTGAGTTCTTGTACTGCACGAAATTATTTTCGAAAAGCTCTGAAAATATCGCATCCACGAATTTTCTATCAGTCATAAAATACACTCCTGTCTTAACATTTCTGGGATATTCTGCCTAGGCGGTTCTTCACGTAGTATCTACAGCCCTTGCCGTGAACCCACTTATGCTCCGAGCTTTTTTCGATCGAATTGCCTCACGGGTCGTAGCGGTTTTCATGATCGCGCCACTGCTTGATCCGGTTGTCCTTGACCTTGTCAAACTGCCGCGCGTTGAAGTCCAGACGATTCGCTGCCGGGTCGTAGCGCAATTCTTCACTGCCGATCAATGAGCCGGTATCGCGGCTGCGCAGCTGGCCATTGGCTTCGTAGTCGTACTTGATCTCCCCGCGCAGCTTGTCCAGCGTGCGGACGAGTTCACCGGCTGGGTCGTAATGGTAACGTCGGTGAATCGGGTAATATGCATGCTCCACCAGCAACGACGTGTTGATGCCGGTGTTGTGCACCTGCGACAGCTTGTCGGCGGGCAGCGTTGACGCAAACTGCCACGCCTTGCGGCACATGGCGTCATAGCCGAAGCGACTGGTGAGCTTGCCCTGCTAGTGGCACATACCGTCGCGCTCCATGTCGCTGATTGCCTGATCATCCAGTTTCAGTGTGACCAGATTTCTGAGAGTCATCAGTTATCACGCCTTAGCAAACAAATTCGATTTTACTTCCATCAAATATAGCCCGCAATGCATTTCGCAGGTAAGCAATATGCGCATGTTGGCATAGAGTTTGATTATTAAACTTAGCACAAGTAGTCACCCCTCCAAAATGACCAACAAACTCTGGCTTCACGTCAACCCTCAATCCATTTTCATCTAACAAAACTTTCTTAATGGCGCCCGCCATTTCATACTGTGCATCTGCAGTCTGAAACCCTATACCATCATCAACAGTTAAATTATCCTCATCATCCAAGCGGGTAATGATCATATAATTGCGAGGATCGACAGGGTCATCGCCAACAGCAACAACGAGCACCCCATCTTCTTCGTAACATTTTATGCTAGAAGCTTCGAAAACATTCATAGAACCCTCAATTTTAACTACATCCAGACCCAGATATTTTTTGTGTCTTCTTGGCTTTACCGTTCCAAACTTCAGTTGACGCGCCATCACTCGACGGCCACCTGTACTCTACATCGGCGCCGGTCGCGCCTTTAAACGCGTTCATCTTGCCCTTGCAACTGTTGCACGGCGGATATTCACCTTCAATAACTAGCCTATCGCCTGGCACTGCTTGTGGACTCAACTCTCGGGTTATCCTCGCCTCTGTGTGGGTAGCAAGAGTGCTCTTGGGGAAGCCAAGTGCTGCCTCATCGGGTGTCATGTTACCACTTTGCCAAATGCCAGTTGCTTTTACATTACCGTTGCTATCATACAGTGTAGCAATAGCATTATGCGTTCCCTTGCCTGAGCCAAAGGAAAGCCCCAGTGGGTCTATGTAGGCAGTTGGATTTAGCGCATACTGATATAGATTTGCTCCGCCAGTCAGACCGATTGGATCTTGCGTATCGAAACGCCCCACCTCGGGATTGTAGTAACGGAAAGTGTTGTAGTGAAGCCCGGTTTCGCCATCCAAGTATTGCCCTTGGAAGCGCAAATTCTGCTCGACCTCTCGAACAGCCAAACTCTCAATCGCCCCCCACGACCGATACGTCGCCTGCCAAACGATACTGCCCTCGCTGTCGGTCAGCTCCAGCGGCGTCCCAATCTGATCCGTATGGAAGTAGTAGATCTTCTGCCCTTCCCCTTCCGATTGATCCAGTCGGGCCAACGGCGAATAGCTCCCCGGCTCGTACAAGTACAAAATACTCTGCCCGGGCGTCTCTTCCCGCAGCATCCGCAGCCCCTGCCACAGGAAGCGCTTCTGCTCGACCTGCCCGTTTCTCTCAACGTGCTTGGCCACCCGCCGCCCGAGGCTGTCATAGCGGTAATGGCCGGTACTCTCCAGCTTCCCCATCACCCACGTCTCGGCCTGCACCAGCCGGTTCTCGCAGTCATAGCGGAAATGCTGCAGCTTGCTGTGCCCCGACCTTTTCTCGATCAGGTTGCCCCACGGGTCGTAGCGGTATTCCTGATCCCGCCACTGCTTGATCCGGTTGTCCTTGACCTTGTCAAACTGCCGCGCGTTGAAGTCCAGCCGGTTGGCCGCTGCGTCGTAGCGGAATTCTTCACTACCGATCAATGAGCCGGTATCACGGCTGCGCAGCTGGCCGTTGGCTTCATAGTCGTACTTGATCTCGCCACGCAGCTTGTCCAGCGTGCGTACCAATTCCCCGGCCGGGTCGTACTGGTAACGGCGGTGAATCGGGTTATACGCATGCTCCACCAGCAACGAAGTGTTGATCCCGGTGTTGTGCACCTGCGACAGCTTGTCGGCCGGCAACGTTGAAGCAAACTGCCACGCCTTGCGCCCCATGGCGTCGTAACCGAAGCAACTGGTGAGCTTGCCCTGCGTGCGGTACACCTCACGGTGCAGGTCGTCGCGCTCCATGTCGCTGATCACCTGGCCGTCCACGTTCAGCTGGTGCAGGTGGCCACTGCCGTAGTACAGGTGGTTGACCTTGCGGCCGTCCGGCAGGGTCAGCGTGGTCAGGTTGCTGAGTGGGTCATATTCGTACTTCAGGACGCCGTCGGGGGTGATTTCCTCGGTCAAGCGTCCGAGCACGTCGTAGGTGTATTGGAGCGTTTCTTCGGTAATACCCAGTTGCTTGGCCGTACCGGTGGGCTGCCGGTGGATGCTCAGCAGGCGGTCGGCAACGTCGTACTGGAAATCCTGACGGCCATCCTGGTTGAGTTTGGCGACCAAGCGGCCGATGGGGTCGCGCTCGAAATCGGTACTGCGCTCCGGCCGTTCGGCATTTTCGCCGTAGCCGATTTCGTCCAATCGGGTCAGGTTGTCCACCCGCATTTCTTCGCTCAGCCGGTCGGAGGCGTCATAGGCAAAGCGGTAGGCCGCGTTGTTTTCGTTGACCAGCGCGGTCAGGCGGATGGCCTTGTCGTACTCGTAGCGTACCCGCTGGCCCTTGGCGTCCTGGCGGCTGCTCGGCAGGCCGCGGGCGGTGCGCAGCAGGCGGGTGGTCTGGCCTTTGCCGTCGGTGTGGCTGAGCACCTGGCCGTAGACGTTGTAGCTGAAGGTTTCCGCCGTGCCGTCCGGATGGCTGATGCGCAACACTTCGCCGTCGGGTTTGCGCTCCAGCGTGGTGGTCTGGTTTAGCGCGTCGGTGACGGCGACCAAATGCTGGCGGTCGTCGTAGCGGTAGTACGTGCTTTTGCCGGAACAGTCCTGGTAGCGCTCGACCTGGGCCAGGGTGTTCCACCACAGGTACTTGGACTTGTAGGTAGCGTCGATGATGGTGTGCGGCAGGCCGTCGTCGCTGTTGAGGTACTCGGTCATCTGGCCGAGGGCGTCGGTTTCGGCCAGCAGGTTGCCTTTGTCGTCGTAGCTCGCCTGCCAAGTGCTGCCGCCCGGGTAGGTGACCTGGGTCACCAGCGTGGTCAGGTGGTGGTACTCATAGGCGATCTTGCGCCCGAGCGGGTCGGTCTCTTCGAGCAGGCGGGCGAACTCGTCGTACTTGAATTGCAGGCGGTTGCCGTCCGGCAGGGCCAGGCCGACCATGTTGCCCTGCTCGTCCAACTCGATGGCGTAGCGTTCGCCGCCGTAATCGCGGCTGGCGATCACGCGGTGGTCGGCGTTGTACTGCACGTGCAGTTCGCGGCCGAGCACGTCGGTGGCCCAGCTGGTGCGCGCGTCCAGGTCGTAGCGGAAGTGGTAATGCTCACCGTCGCTGGTCCAGTGCTCGACCACCCGGGGCTTGTCGCCGAGGGTTTCCCAGCGGTAGTGGCAGCCCAGGCCCAGTGCGTTGCTGTGGCTGAGCATCAGGCCTTCGGCGTAGCTGAAGCTGCGCACGGTGTCGCCGTTGCGGTTGATCACCGCGTTCAGTTGGCCGTGTTCGTCGTAGCGGTACTGGGTGAGTGTTTCGACGGCCTGGTCGTCGACCACGCGTTTGATTTCGGTCAGGCGGCCCAATGGGTGGTCGTAGTGCAGGTGCACACGGGTGCCACCGGTGGCGCTGATGTCGGTCAGCGTGCCCTTTGCCGTGCGGGTGAAGTGCAGGAAATGGCCGAGGGCGTTTTCGATGCGCTGCAGCGGCACGTCGGTGTTGGTGTCGGGCACTTCGCCGAAGTAGAAGAACAGGTTGTCGAGGGTTTGCAGCAGGTAGTGGCCGCCCTCGGTGCACACCAGGTACACCTGCTCGTGCGGGTTGTAGATGCGCTCGCCCGGTTGCAGGGTCACGAACGGGACTTCACGCCCCTGGTTGTCGGTGAGATAGATGAATGCACCCTGGCGGCGCAGGCTCTGCTCCCAGGGCAATACCCAGCCTTGGCCGAGCACGCTGTTTACTGTCAGGTCGCTGGCGTAGAAGCGTGACCACTCGATGGGCATCAGGCCGGGCAGGCTGAAGTCGATTTCATCGGGGATCAGTTTGCGCCCGGTGGTGAGGTCGACCGGGTTGCCGACCAAATCGCAGGTAGCGTCATGCACTCATAGGAGGAGAAGTCGCAACCTATGAGTCAGAAAAAAATGTCAGAGCTGGCCCCATTTAAACATCAACGGAGCCAGAGGCAATCGAAATTATTAAAGAACGGACCTAAGTACGGAGCTACATATTAAAATGCTCTTTCACATCCTCATCCCCCATTGGGGAGTAATCTGGATAATCACCTTTACTCCCAATCAAATTCGTCTCATCATCGAAGATATCAACAAGCCTTACATTATTGGCAACACCGTATACAAATCGCACAGACTCATCGCTCGGTGGTTGATAATCCAGATCATGAGCGACAATCCTCCAATCACCTTCAGCTTTACGATCGAAAAGCGAATACGAGTCCAAAATAACAGGTTCACCCATTCGACTAAAGGAAAGTGATTTAACGACAGGACGGCTGAGTTTTTGTTCAAAAATCTCTGCCACATGACCAAGACTATTTCTTGTCATGATACGACCTACACCAAATTTTTGGCCACTCAGTGCAAAGCAGAAAATGTCCCCACTTCGTATTTTCTTCAGACTTGTCTTAATTTTTTTGTCCCACTCATACACCTCAAACGTACTCATCCACAACCTCCTTTCAACGCTTTTGTCTTACTGTTGAAGTTATTTTCAAAATTAGCTTGGCGAGCTGGAGCTCTCGTCGTATTCGCGTGATCGTAAGAGTTAATTTTGTTCCCTCTATTTTTGCGCGAAATTTCCTCCCCAATCACGCCTGTTTTTGTTTCATAGTGTTCGATGTAGGCCTGTTCAAAACCTCGCGCTTCCCCATAGGTAATATTTTTATCGAGAGGCACCATTTTTGCGCCCGGACTTAACCTCCCCGTTCCTGCATGTTCGCCCCTACGACGGGAGAGGTCATCAGTGATCCCCACATAGTATGGTTTATCAGCACCTTTATCGAACAACCCATAAACATTGTACCCGGAGGTTAATTCATGAACCCAGCCAAGGGGATCGATCCAATTGATCGGATTGTTCGCATACCGGTAGAGATTATCACCTCCATCCAACCCAATTGGATCTGGAGTAATAAATCTCCCACATTCAGGATCATAGAATCGGAAGGTGTTGTAGTGCAGTCCCGTTTCATCATCCGAGTACTGCCCTTGGAAGCGCAGATTCTGCTCGACCTCATCGACCGACAGGCTCTCAATCGTCCCCCACGACCGATAGGTCGCTTGCCAGACAATCTTGCCGTCGCTATCCGTCAGTTCCAGCGGCGTACCAATCTGATCCGTATGGAAGTAGTAAACCCGCTGCCCTTCCCCTTCCTGGCTGTCAACCCGCGCCAACGGCGCATAGCTCCCTGGCTCATACAGGTACAGGATGCTCTCCCCGGGCGTCTCTTCCCGCAGCATCCGCAACCCTTGCCACAGGAAGCGCTTCTGTTCGACCTGCCCGTCTCTCTCAACGTGCTTGGCCACCCGCCGCCCGAGGCTGTCATAGCGGTAATGCCCGGTACTCTCCAGCTTCCCCATTACCCATGTCTCGGCCTGCACCAGCCGGTTCTCGCAGTCATAGCGCAAATGCTGCAGCTTGCTGTGCCCCGACCTTTTCTCGATCAGGTTGCCCCACGGGTCGTAGCGGTATTCCTGGTCACGCCACTGTTTGATCCGGTTGTCCTTGACCTTGTCAAACTGCCGCGCGTTGAAGTCCAGACGATTCGCTGCCGGGTCGTAGCGGAATTCTTCACTACCGATCAATGAGCCGGTATCGCGGCTGCGCAACTGGCCGTTGGCTTCGTAGCTGTACTTGATCTCCCCGCGCAGCTTGTCCAGCGTGCGCACCAATTCCCCGGCCGGGTCGTACTGGTAACGTCGGTGAATCGGGTTGTAGGCATGCTCCACCAGCAACGAGGTGTTGATGCCGGTGTTGTGCACCTGCGAGAGCTTGTCGGCCGGTAGGGTCGAGGCATACTGCCACGCCTTGCGCCCCATGGCGTCGTAACCGAAGCAACTGGTCAGCTTGCCCTGCGTGCGGTACACCTCGCGGTGTAGGTCGTCACGCTCCATGTCGCTGATCACCTGGCCGTCCACGTTCAGCTGGTGCAGGTGGCCACTGCCGTAGTACAGGTGGTTGACCTTGCGGCCGTCCGGCAGGGTCAGGGTGGTCAGGTTGCTGAGCGGGTCGTATTCGTACTTCAGCACGCCGTCGGGGGTGATTTCCTCGGTCAACCGTCCGAGCACGTCGTAGGTGTAGGCCAGCGTTTCTTCGGTAATACCCAGTTGCTTGGCCGTACCGGTGGGCTGGCGGTGGATGCTCAGCAGTCGGTCGGCGATGTCGTAATCGAAATCCTGCCGGCCATCCTGGTTGAGTTTGTCGACCAAGCGGCCGATGGGGTCGCGCTCGAAGTCGGTACTGCGTTCCGGCCGTTCGGCATTTTCGCCGTAGCCGATTTCATCCAGCCGGGTCAGGTGGCCGCCGGCGTTGTAGGTGAAGCGCCGGGTCAGGTTGTCCACCCGCATTTCTTCGCTCAGCCGGTCGGAGGCGTCATAGGCAAAGCGGTAAGCCGCGTTGTTTTCGTTGACCAGCGCGGTCAGGCGGATAGCCTTGTCGTACTCGTAACGCACCCGCTGGCCTTTGGCGTCCTGGCGGCTGCTCGGCAGGCCGCGGGCGGTGCGCAGCAGGCGGGTGGTCTGGCCTTTGCCGTCGGTGTGGCTGAGCACCTGGCCGTAGACGTTGTAGCTGAAGGTTTCCGCCGTGCCGTCCGGGTGGCTGATGCGCAGCACTTCGCCGTCGGGTTTGCGTTCCAGCGTGGTGGTTTGGTTCAGCGCGTCGGTGACGGCGACCAGGTGCTGGCGCTCGTCGTAGCGGTAGTACGTGCTTTTGCCGGAGCAGTCCTGGTAGCGCTCGACCTGGGCCAGGGTGTTCCACCACAGGTATTTGGACTTGTAGGTGGCGTCGATGATGGTGTGCGGCAGGCCGTCGTCGCTGTTGAGGTACTCGGCCAGCAGGTTGCACTTGCCACCATGACATGCCTCCTAGGCGCTGCCATCTGGGTGGGTGACTTGGCTACCCAACCGAGTCAGTTAATAGCTTTGGGTCTAAGCAATACTCCTCAGACCCAATCTCTAGATTGTTAAAGATCGGACTAGTACAGAGATAACTCCAACTCTGAAATCGCTTAAAACGCCCAACACATCAAACACAGAAGCAGATTAACAATAAAACAAAAGATAAGCTACGCACTATACACAAGAACTTTTTGATCCCCTCTCAAGAAATACAAACTTTCGATTACATTATCACTTACAAAGGACGGATAAAGCTTAACGCCTGGCAGGCTATTCGACGAAAGCGTCAAAATCTCTTGCAGGCGACCATTATCCCATTCATAACCAAACGTCCAAAACTCAGAGTCAAAATCTACCCGACAGGCCCTAACCACCTGCCCCTCCTGCAGATCCACAGCCTTCAACCAACCAATTTCATTATGACGATTAATCTTCAAAGAATATACTCGCCCCTCACCGTAAATATAATATTCCCACTCATAAACCTGACCTTTAGCATCATAAATATCAACCTTGAAAAGCCTGCCTTCATGATAGCAATGCTTATGAACATACTTCTTCGCCAACGGCTCCTTGCTTGTTAATTTACACGGGGCCACCCCGGACATCTCTAATTCGAATGGTATTAAATTAAAAGCTGGACCTTTTGACCATGCGATACTAGTGAAATCAGTTTCACAAGCTAAAAAAGTAGAAGTGAAGGAGCTATCCCGCAACTTCCCCGTAATTTCTTCCTTAAAGCGCTCTAAGCTTTCTATCGTCATATTTTTACCTAGCCGTATTAAATGTAACGCCATCGAATAGCGATTGCTTGATATCCGAAAGAGCGCTCAAAAACTCATCCCGAGTATTCGTTGATGAGAGCTTATCAAATACGTGTTGTTTGTAAGCATTCCCATGGACACCTGCTCCTTTGTGCGGCGTAGCAGTAGTCCCAGGAACTCTAGCCGCCTCAGTATTTGGCAGCCAGATCCCATTCCTCTTATCATTTATATCTATGTCGAACCCTTCCATTTTCTCCCTCAATGCATCCATTCTCAAATCCTTAGAGTTCGACATTACAATGTGGTGCGCATCATACTGTCCTCCACCTTGAGGACTCGCACCTAGGTTTTTTCGAAGCATTTTAGCGTCAGAATTACATGACAGCCCTAGTACATCAATCCATCCAACTGGACTCGGAGCATATTTATATAAATTATCTCCACCAGCTATCCCAATAGGATCCTGCGTCACAAACCTACCAACCTCAGAATCGTAGTATCTGAACGTGTTGTAGTGCAGCCCCGTTTCAGCATCGTGGTACTGCCCCTGAAAACGCAGGTTCTGCTCAATCTCACCGACTGCGAGACTCTCTACCGTTCCCCACGACCGATACGTCGCCTGCCACACGATCTCACCGTCACTGTCCGTCAGTTCCAGCGGCGTCCCAATCTGGTCAGTATGGAAGTAGTAGACCTTCTGCGCTTCCCCTTCCGCTTGATCCAGTCGAGCCAATGGCGCATAGCTCCCCGGCTCGTACAGGTACAGGATGTTCTGCCCGGGCGTCTCTTCCCGCAGCATCCGCAGCCCTTGCCATAGGAAGCGCTTCTGCTCGATCTGCCCCTTCACTTCAACGTGCTTGGCCACCCGCCGCCCGAGGCTGTCATAGCGGTAATGCCCGGTACTCTCCAGCTTCCCCATTACCCATGTCTCGGCCTGCACCAGCCGGTTCTCGCAGTCATAACGGAAGTGCTGCAGCTTGCTGTGCCCCGACCTTTTCTCAATCAGGTTGCCCCACGGGTCGTAACGATACTCCTGATCGCGCCATTGCTTGATCCGGTTGTCCTTGACCTTGTCGAATTGCCGCGCGTTGAAGTCCAGGCGATTCGCTGCGGCGTCGTAGCGGAACTCTTCGCTGCCGATCAATGAGCCGGTGTCGCGGCTGCGCAACTGGCCGTTGGCTTCGTAGCTGTACTTGATCTCGCCACGCAGCTTGTCCAGCGTGCGTACCAATTCCCCGGCCGGGTCGTACTGGTAACGGCGGTGAATCGGGTTATACGCATGCTCCACCAGCAACGAAGTGTTGATCCCGGTGTTGTGCACCTGCGACAGCTTGTCGGCCGGCAACGTTGAAGCAAACTGCCACGCCTTGCGCCCCATGGCGTCGTAACCGAAGCAACTGGTGAGCTTGCCCTGCGTGCGGTACACCTCACGGTGCAGGTCGTCGCGCTCCATGTCGCTGATCACCTGGCCGTCCACGTTCAGCTGGTGCAGGTGGCCGCTGCCGTAGTACAGATGGTTGACCTGGCGGCCATCCGGCAGGGTCAGCGTGGTCAGGTTGCTGAGCGGGTCGTATTCGTACTTCAGGATGCCGTCGGGGGTGATTTCCTCGGTCAACCGTCCGAGCAAATCGTAGGTGTAGGCCAGCGTTTCTTCGGTAATACCGACTTGCTTGGCCAGGCCGGTTGGCTGGCGGTGGATGCTCAGCAGTCGGTCGGCGATGTCGTACTGGAAATCCTGACGGCCATCGTGATTGAGTTTGGCGATCAGGCGGCCGATGGGGTCGCGCTCGAAATCGGTGCTGCGCTCCGGCCGTTCGGCGTTTTCGCCGTAGCCGATTTCGTCCAGACGGGTCAGGTGGCCGCCGGCGTTGTAGGTGAAGCGCCGGGTCAGGTTATCCACCCGCACTTCTTCGCTCAGCCGGTCGGAGGCGTCATAGGCAAAGCGGTAAGCCGCGTTGTTTTCATTGACCAGCGCGGTCAGGCGGATGGCCTTGTCGTACTCGTAGCGCACCCGCTGGCCCTTGGCATCCTGGCGGCTGCTCGGCAGGCCGCGCGCGGTGCGCAGCAGGCGGGTGGTCTGGCCTTTGCCGTCGGTGTGGCTGAGCACCTGGCCGTAGACGTTGTAGCTGAAGGTTTCCGCCGTGCCGTCCGGGTGGCTGATGCGCAGCACTTCGCCGTCGGGTTTGCGCTCCAGCGTGGTGGTCTGGTTTAGCGCGTCCGTAACGGCGACCAAATGCTGGCGGTCGTCGTAGCGGTAGAGGGTGCTCTTGCCCGAACAGTGGTCAAAGCGCTCGACCTGGGTGTGGGCATCCCACCACAGGTACTTGGACTTGAAGTTGGCATTGATGATGTTGTGCGGCAAACCATCATGAATGCCCAGACAGAGGGCGTTGCCGAAGCTGAATTTGACTGGCTGAAACTTTCGTCTCAGCCAATCACTCATGAGATTTTAAAGATCAATTTGCAACCAATCAAAACATTACCATTGCATAATACAGTCACAGCCAAGCTGGAACATTAGCTACGCGCACTATCAATCGAGCTTTATAATTCATCCAAATTTTCACCAGTAAAACTTAAAAAACCACCACACTGCTAAACTGGGAAGCGCCCAGAGCAGTAAACTTCAAAAATATTTTCCACCCATTCACTATCACACGACTTCAAAGCTGCATCAACCACAAGCCCTATATCATCGGAAATATAACCAGAGACCTCAGCACTTCCGGTCAGTGAATAGATTTTTTTGAATACAAATTCTCGAACACACTTAGAGGATTGCTCATCGGTATCAGACGAGTAACTTAATGCTTTCATCTCCTCAAAAGCGTTCGTCCACGCAACATCAAAATCATCACTATCGCGCTCATCTAGCGCTTCATCCCAATCCCTTACACTGGATACAACAACTTCAAAAAAATCGACTTGCTCAATTTTCTTCTTAATATCTAAAAATGAATAATTCATCATCTCAACCCACTCTCCTTCAGCCAGTTTTCAATCAGATCCACCGCCGCTCGAGGTGTCACATTTTCACCCAGCACGTGAGTACCATTTGGAGAAACCACGTCCACTTTTATATGATCCAAGTCTTTATAAGCCTCACGATATGCAGAGAATAGTTGATCATCTGTACCAGGGAAATCACCTTGTCGGGGGCCTATTGGGCCTCTCTCTGCCTCATGTAATAACCAGTGATCATGCTCCGGATTATCCCCTTTCGGGAACAGTGTAGGTCGGGTTTTGTCTGATCTGGATACTGCAAATGGCCGCCCTTTAGATTTTCGTACGGAGGGTACGTGATGCCCCGACTTACTCACTCCCATTCCCTTTTTTTCGCACCATCCCCATGGGTCAATGCTGCTTAGTGGATTGGAAACATATCGATAGAGGTTGAAGCCGCCCAGCAAACCTACAGGGTCATGACTGAGGTAGCGCCCCACTTCGGCATCATAGTAGCGGAACGTGTTGTAGTGTAGGCCGGTTTCGTCGTCGAAGTATTGCCCTTGGAAGCGTAGATTCTGCTCAATGTCATTCACGGGCAGACTCTCTATCGCTCCCCACGACCGATACGTGGCCTGCCAGACGATACTGCCATCGCTGTCCGTCAACTCCAGGGGCGTGCCAATCTGGTCGGTATGGTAGTAGTAAACCCGCTGCCCTTCCCCTTCCTTGGCATCGACCCGCGCCAACGGCGCATAGCTCCCCGGCTCGTACAAGTACAAAATACTCTGCCCGGGCGTCTCTTCCCGCAGCATCCGCAACCCTTGCCACAAGAAACGCTTCTGCCCGATCTGCCCGTTTCTCTCAACGTGCTTGGCCACCCGCCGCCCGAGGCTGTCATAGCGGTAATGGCCGGTACTCTCCAGCTTCCCTGCCACCCACGTTTCGGCCTGCACCAGCCGGTTCTCGCAGTCATAACGGAAGTGCTGCAGCTTGCTGTGCCCCGACCTTTTCTCGATCAGGTTGCCCCACGGGTCGTAGCGGTATTCCTGGTCACGCCACTGTTTGATCCGGTTGTCCTTGACCTTGTCGAATTGCCGCGCGTTGAAGTCCAGGCGATTCGCTGCCGCGTCGTAGCGGAACTCTTCGCTGCCGATCAATGAGCCGGTGTCGCGGCTGCGCAACTGGCCGTTGGCTTCGTAGCTGTACTTGATCTCGCCACGCAGCTTGTCCAGCGTGCGTACCAATTCCCCGGCCGGGTCGTACTGGTAACGGCGGTGAATCGGGTTATACGCATGCTCCACCAGCAACGAGGTGTTGATCCCGGTGTTGTGCACCTGCGACAGCTTGTCGGCCGGCAACGTTGATGCAAACTGCCACGCCTTGCGCCCCATGGCGTCGTAACCAAAGCAACTGGTGAGCTTGCCCTGCGTTCGATACACCTCGCGGTGCAGGTCGTCGCGCTCCATGTCGCTGATCACCTGGCCGTCCACGTTCAGATGGTGCAGGTGCCCGCTGCCGTAGTACAGGTGGTTGACCTTGCGGCCGTCCGGCAGGGTCAGGGTGGTCAGGTTGCTGAGCGGGTCGTATTCGTAGGCCAATGCGCCGTCGGGGGTTATTTCCTGAGTTAGCCGTCCGAGCAGGTCGTAGGTGTAGGCCAGCTTTTCTTCCGTAATACCCAGTTGCTTGGCCGTACCGGTAGGCTGCCGGTGGATGCTTAGCAAGCGGTCGGCGATGTCGTACTCGAAATCCTGACGGCCATCGTGATTGAGTTTGGCGGTGAGGCGGCCGATTGGGTCGCGCTCGAAGTCGGTGCTGCGCTCGGGGCGCTCGGGGCGCTCGGCGTGTTCGCCGTAGCCGATTTCGTCCAGCCGCGCTCTTTGACCGTTTGCGAATCTGAATTAAATCCAATGTCAAAGCTGGCTCTGGCTCTGGCTCTGGCTCTGGCTCTGGCTCTGGCTCTATAGAAAAATTTAATAAAGCCAGAGTAAATCGCACATTATTAAAGAGCAAGTCTTAATTATAGATTAATAATTAAAATTATCTGCCGTCGCTCAAATAAATATCAAATCAACACATCACACATCTGCACTCAATGAAGCGAAAAACAAAGCATGGCCAAACCAAATCATTGGACCATCGAAACACCAATTAACCTTATCTGCCTTACTTGCTAGCACAATACAGAAACCCTCACTCCAGATCCGCAAGCAACGAAGTATCATAAGCTTTATTTTTTACAACTTTCTTCGAGGCCAACGCCTCATTTATGCAAGCCTTATCGATTGCCAACTCGCCAATTTTCACGGCACAATGTATGAAAACCGCCGGGTAAGCGTACTCATCAGGGTCAGACAGAACATCGTCCACAGTCCGTTCCGACGGTGTAATACAAGCCAAAATTCGTGGAATATAAAACTCTTCCAGCACAGCAACAATTTGTGCGCAAACCTCTTTAGCAACATGAGGCTCAGGCGTTTTTATCGCGCCGCCAGCCTCTCTGCCGAAACGCTTATAATGCTCCCCAGAAGAAATAAATGAAAAGCAACTTTCGTTAAAAAGATTACTCTTGTAAGGAGGCGTAAAATTAGAGGCACACTCAAAAATTTGCCCGCCATATACCATGCCACCGAGCACATATGCGTCTACGCGAGCAAGATGTTCAAAGAAAAGCTCAGCTACGATTTTTTTCTCATACTTGAACTTCAACTTATTCTTGGATGCAACAACCCCTTTAAACCGCATAGCAGTAGTTTTTAGCTCTTCCAGCAGCACAGCCTCAAAATGCGAGCGATTCTCAGAACCCATAAGTCACCGATATTTAAGTACATTAAATACTGCATCATGCACCGCTCCTTTGCCGCCAAGGAGTTTTCCGCGTGCACTTTTAGTATCAACTTTTAGTTTTGCCGCAGTTCCGCTTGATGGCGTTATTACGCCACCCCCGAGGTGCTGCGTTGTATTGGCAGGATTACTCATGTCAAACACACCTGCAGCTTTCTGATTTTTAGTGAGTGATCCCGTCCCGTGCTTGACTTCAAATACATGAAGATTTCCCTGAGCATCCCTAGCGACAAAGTCCGCTCTTACTCTACTCCCATTGACTTTCATAGTTACTTCTTCAGCAACAATCTTGAAGCCGTTACGCTCCAGGTCATGCATCGCTTTAGTTCGTCCTTTGTCACCGCTTGCTGCACTCTTGCAGAGGCCGAATGGATCGATCCAAGTTAATGTATTGGGAGCATAATCGTAGAGATTGTAACCCCCTTGCAATCCTATAGGATCTTGCGTAACAAATCGCCCGACTTCAGGATCGTAATACCGAAACACATTGTAGTGCAGCCCCGTCTCAAAATCGTGGTACTGCCCCTGACAACGCAGGTTCTGTTCAATCTCACTGACTGACAAACTCTCAATCGCACCCCACGACCGATATGTCGCCTGCCAAACAATTTTGCCATCGCTGTCGGTTAGCTCCAGCGGCGTACCAATCTGGTCGGTATGGAAGTAGTAGACCTTCTGCTCTTCCCCTTCCGATTGATCCAGTCGGGCCAACGGCGCATAGCTCCCCGGCTCGTACAGGTACAGGATGTTCTGCCCGGGCGTCTCCTCCCGCAGCATCCGCAGCCCCTGCCACAGGAAGCGCTTCTGCTCGACCTGCCCGTTTCTCTCAACGTGCTTGGCCACCCGCCGCCCGAGGCTGTCATAGCGGTAATGCCCGGTGCTCTCCAGCTTCCCCGCCACCCACGTCTCGCCCTGCACCAACCGGTTCTCGCAGTCATACCGGAAGTGCTGCAGCTTGCTGTGCCCCGAGCGCTTCTCGATCAGGTTGCCCCACGGGTCGTAGCGGTATTCCTGATCGCGCCACTGCTTGATCCGGTTGTCCTTGACCTTTTCAAACTGACGCGCGTTGAAGTCCAGCCGGTTGGCCGCTGCGTCGTAGCGGAATTCTTCACTACCGATCAATGAGCCGGTATCTCGGCTGCGCAGCTGGCCGTTGGCTTCATAGTCGTACTTGATCTCGCCGCGCAGCTTGTCCAGCGTGCGCACCAGTTCACCTGCCGGGTCGTACTGGTAGCGGCGGTGAATCGGGTTGTAGGCATGCTCCACCAGCAACGAGGTGTTGATGCCGGTGTTGTGCACCTGCGACAGCTTGTCGGCCGGCAACGTTGATGCAAACTGCCACGCCTTGCGCCCCATGGCGTCGTAACCGAAGCAACTGGTGAGCTTGCCCTGCGTTCGATACACCTCGCGGTGCAGGTCATCGCGCTCCATGTCGCTGATCACCTGGCCGTCCACGTTCAGCTGGTGCAGGTGCCCGCTGCCGTAATACAGGTGGTTGACCTTGCGGCCGTCCGGCAGGGTCAGCGTGGTCAGGTTGCTGAGTGGGTCATATTCGTACTTCAGGACGCCGTCGGGGGTGATTTCCTCGGTCAAGCGTCCGAGCACGTCGTAGGTGTATTGGAGCGTTTCCTCGGTAATCCCCAGTTGCTTGGCCGTACCGGTGGGTTGCCGGTGGATGCTCAGCAGGCGGTCGGCAACGTCGTACTGGAAATCCTGACGGCCATCCTGGTTGAGTTTGGCGATCAGGCGGCCGATTGGGTCGCGCTCGAAGTCGGTACTGCGCTCCGGCCGTTCGGCATTTTCGCCGTAGCCGATTTCGTCCAGACGGGTCAGGTGGCCGCCGGCGTTGTAGGTGAAGCGTCGGGTGAGGTTGTCGACCCGTACTTCTTCGCTCAGGCGGTCCGACGCATCGTAAGCAAAGCGGTAGGCCGCGTTGTTTTCGTTGACCAGCGCGGTCAGGCGGATGGCCTTGTCGTACTCGTAGCGTACCCGCTGGCCTTTGGCGTCCTGGCGGCTGCTCGGCAGGCCGCGGGCGGTGCGCAGCAGGCGGGTGGTCTGGCCTTTGCCGTCGGTGTGGCTCAGCACCTGGCCGTAGACGTTGTAGCTGAAGGTTTCCGCCGTGCCGTCCGGGTGGCTGATGCGCAGCACTTCGCCGTCGGGTTTGCGCTCCAGGGTGGTGGTCTGGTTCAGGGCGTCGGTGACGGCGACCAAATGCTGGCGGTCGTCGTAGCGGTAGTGGGTGCTTTTGCCGGAGCAGTCCTGATAGCGCTCGACCTGGGCCAGGGTGTTCCACCACAGGTACTTGGACTTGTAGGTGGCGTCGATGATGGTGTGCGGCAGGCCGTCGTCGCTGTTGAGGTACTCGGTCATCTGGCCGAGGGCGTCGGTTTCGGCGAGCAGGTTGCCTTTGTCGTCGTAGCGCGCCTGCCAAGTGCTGCCGTCCGGGTAGGTGACCTGGGTCACCAGCGTGGTCAGGTGGTGGTACTCATAGGCGATCTTGCGCCCGAGCGGGTCGGTTTCTTCGAGCAGGCGGGCGAATTCATCGTACTTGAATTGCAGGCGGTTACCGTCCGGCAGGGCCAGGCCGACCATGTTGCCCTGCTCGTCCAGCTCGATGGCAAAACGCTCGCCGCCGTAGTCGCGGCTGGCGATCACGCGGTGGTCGGCGTTGTACTGCACCTCCAATTCGCGGCCCAGGACATCGGTGGCCCAGCTGGTGCGCGCGTCCGGGTCGTAGCGGAACTGGTAATGCTCGCCGTCGCTGGTCCAGTGCTCGACCACCCGGGGCTTGTCGCCGAGGGTTTCCCAGCGGTAGTGGCAGCCCAGGCCCAGTGCGTTGCTGTGGCTGACCATCAGGCCTTCGGCGTAGCTGAAGCTGCGCACGGTGTCGCCGTTGCGGTTGATCACCGCGTTCAGCTGGCCGTGTTCGTCGTAGCGGTACTGGGTGAGCGTTTCGACGGCCTGGTCGTCGACCACGCGCTTGATGTCGGTCAGGCGGCCCAATGGGTGGTCGTAGTGCAGGTGCACACGGGTGCCACCGGTGGCGCTGATGTCGGTGAGCGTGCCCTTTGCCGTGCGGGTGAAGTGCAGGAAGTGGCCGAGGGCGTTTTCGATGCGTTGCAGCGGCACGTCGGTGTTGGTGTCGGGCACTTCGCCGAAATAGAAGAACAGGTTGTCGAGGGTTTGCAGCAGGTAGTGGCCGCCCTCGGTGCACACCAGGTACACCTGCTCGTGCGGGTTGTAGATGCGCTCGCCCGGTTGCAGGGTCACGAACGGGACTTCACGCCCCTGGTTGTCGGTGAGGTAAATAAATGCACCCTGGCGGCGCAGGCATTGCTCCCACGGCAATACCCAGCCTTGGCCGAGCACGCTGTTTACTGTCAGGTCGCTGGCGTAGAAGCGCGACCACTCGATGGGCATCAGGCCGGGCAGGCTGAAGTCGATTTCATCAGGGATCAGTTTGCGCCCGGTGGTGAGGTCGACCGGGTTGCCGACCAGGCCGCCGATGGCCCGGCGGGCGACCGGTTCGACCACGTAGCGGCTGGCCACTTCACCGGCGACGAAGCCGGCGGTGAACTTCAGGGCGCAGGGCATGATGGCTTTCATGCCGGCCTGGCTGCCCGCCTTGATCAACTGGGCAATACCGCCCGCGGCCCCGGCAATGGCCATCAGCACATCCACGGTGGTGCGCAACCATTGCGGGATTTCGTCGTCCACTGGCAGGTAACGGTAAGTGCCGCCACCGATGATGACGTTGTCCGAGCCACCGCTGATGGTCGCACCGCAGGTCAGCTTGTCGCCCTTGCGCGCCGCCGCCACGCTGTTGATGAAGACGTTGGTCGAACCTTCGGCGATTTGCACCGGGCCGGGGTGCTTGTCGCAGGCGCCGATGCTTTTCTCGACCCGTGCGGCCTTGCGGCTGTTGATGAAGACGTTGGGCGAGGCAGTGGTTATCGTCCCTGAGGGGGACGAGAACATACTGCCTATCGCCTCTCCGGCAGCGGTCAGCAAGCTGCCTCCGATACCAGCTGCGAGGCCGGCCAGCAAGGCCACGCCAAACCCGCAGGTGAAGGTGGCGATGGCCACCGTGGCTACCAGCGCAATGCCCAGGGCGGCTCCGATCAGGAAGCCCCCCAGCGCGCTGGTGTGCGATATGTCGTCGCCGAACCTGGCCGCTTCGAACATGAGGGGTTACTCCTGTTCGCCGGGCTCGGCGCCGGTGACTACCGGGTTACGTGGCGTGAAGCTGGCCAACAGGTTGTCCCAGTCCTGGTTCTGCTGGGCACTGAAGTCGGCCTGCGCCGTGGTCGAAAAAATCAGCGCACGCCCGGGGCTGATGATGAACGCGGCCTGGCGCTGGTACAGCGGGCGGCCCTGGTTCACGTAATAGGCATCGTTCTGGATGCCGGCTATGGGCGCGCTGGCGCATAGCGCAACGGCCTTGCTGCCCAGGCGGGTGTAGCCGCGCAGTTTCGAGGTCAGCATCTTGATCTGGCGCTCGACGTAGGCTTGCAGGGCTTCGCCCGGCAGCAAGGTGTCGCGCGAGATGGTGATGCTCAAGGGTGCGGGCACGCTGGCGCCCAGGACGAACATGTTGACCGTGCGGTCCTCGAAACCTTCTGGCAGCGCGATGCTGCCCTCCTGCAACTCGTAATCCATGCGATGAAAATTCCTGATAGCAAAATGGGGGTCAGCGCAGCGCGAAGCCGTCGAGCATGCGGTCGAATTCGACCAGCCACTGGCTGAGCGCAGGGTTGGTCGGGTCGATCACGCTGGCGATATCAAGCCATTGCGGTGACGCGCTGCCTTCGACGGGCACAAGTGCACCGACCAGCCGCCCATGGCGGGGTTCATGGCCGACACTGAAGTGAAAGTCCAGCACCTTGGCCGGGCTGCCGGCCACATGGCAATCCCGCTGGCGGATCACCCGCAGTTTCGGGTTGCGTTCGCGCAGGGCTTCGATGGCTTCGTCGAATAGCTGCTCCAGCGTGTGCGCCGGGCGCGCATTGCGGCGACGAATGCTCAAGGTAACCGGTGCGCCTTCATGCTCGACGGTGGTCTGTATGTCGAGAAAACGAAACCCTTGCGGAAACTGCAGGTTGAACCCGCCGAAGGTGAAACTGCTGGCGACCTCTTGCAGCGCGACAGGCACTGGCTCCGGCTCGGGCACAGGTTCGGCAGCACGTGCGGCCGCTTCCAGCTTGGCCAACCGCTGCGCCTCTTCCTCCGCTTCGCGCCTGGCCGAAATACGGTCGTAGATCGAGGGTTTGTACATGGCGCTGGCCTCAGTCGTTGATCCGCACTGCGGCGCCGGTGATCTTGGTGGTATCGGTACTGGTGGTGAGGATGACCTTGCCCTTGATCTCGACGCCTTCAGGGGTGAGCGTGATGCTGCTGTCGCCCACTTGCAGGATGATGTGCTGCTTGGCCGCCACCTGGATGAACTGGTTGTCGACCTGCAGGGTGTAAGAACCCTCGGTCACCTGCACGACAGTGTCTTTCTTGACCGTTTCGGTGTGTGTGCCACCCACGGTGATCGTGCGATCGTTCCCCACATCGTGGGTCTCATCCAGCTCGATCTCGGTATCCATGTTGCGCTCGGCATGCATGATGATCTGCTCGGCGCCGGCCTTGTCTTCAAAGCGAAAGAAGTTGGCGGTGCCGCCGTCGCCTTTCATCGAACGCGTTAGGAAGCCACTCTGGGTCTTGTTCGCCGGCAGCGACCACGGTGGGGTGTTGCTGCTGTTGTACAGGCTGCCCATGATCAACGGCCGGTCGGGGTTGCCGTCGAGGAATACCACCACCACTTCGTCGCCCACACGGGGGATCTGGATGCTGCCGAAGCCGCCGCTGGCGCCGGACTGGGCAACGCGTACCCAGCAGGAGCTTTGGTCGTTGAATTCGCCGTTGCGGTCCCAGTGGAACTGCAGCTTCACCCGGCCGAGTTCATCCGTGTAGATTTCTTCGCCGGGCGGGCCGACGACGATGGCGGTCTGC
Source organism: Pseudomonas sp. PSKL.D1 (assembly GCF_028898945.1). NCBI lineage: Bacteria > Pseudomonadati > Pseudomonadota > Gammaproteobacteria > Pseudomonadales > Pseudomonadaceae > Pseudomonas > Pseudomonas sp. PSKL.D1. Next base: position 2,677,499 of record NZ_CP118607.1, on the reverse strand, counting down.
GGCCCGCTGATGCCCGCCCTCGGCGTGTGCAACGCAGGACGGTAAGGGATTTTCCGGCGGATACAGCTGAAGCTGTTGCGGTAACCCGCTTCGCCGTCGCTGGCGTAATTGTTCTGACCCCAGTGGTTCACCGACAGCAGCAGAAACTGCCGATCATCCGGGGCGTCATTGTCGTGGTCGTAATGCTGGCTCAGCTCGAAGTAATGACCAGGCTCCATGGCTCGGCAGTTGCTCCCACCATGAAAGGTCTTGCCGTCCACCTCCATCGCTTCCAGTCGACGCCGAGCTTTGCGCATTCCTTCGTCGGAATCAGCGTAGCCATAGAGGCCTTCATATTCGAAGACCTCATACTGGCCGACCTCGCCCTGCTGGTTGACGGAGTTCATCTGAACCAGATGCGGATTGCCAGGTTGCTTGTAGTCGAATGACTTGAGCGCCAGTCCCGTTGGCTGCATCCGTCTCGCAGAAGACCATGCCGTGATCGAGTCTGCGGTCTCGGTAACCGATGCACTGTGGTAACGGATCACCGGCTGGCGCCCAAGCTGCGGGAGCATGCTGCTGTCATCGCTGATGATCATGCGATGGCCATCTTTGGAGTGCTCGAAGGTGAAGAACAGCCCTTCCTGTTCAAGCAGTCGCAGCACGAAGTTCAGGTCCGACTCCTGATATTGCGTGCAGTAGCTGATTGGCTTGAGCGGCTGACTGAGGCGGAACTCATGCTCGGCCAAGGTCAGGTAGTAGGCGAAGACTTCCTTGACGATCTGCTCGGTGGTCTTGTCCTGGAAGATTCGCGAATCGCGGCGGCGGCTGAGAATCCAGATCCACGGCACAAGTTCAGCTGTGTAGTTGGCAAGGCCACCGTCAGCACCCGTGTGCACGAAGTCCGAGACGTGCGCACTGATGTACCTGGTAGTGCCATCGGAGAGGGCAACCCCCATCGTGACTTTCTTGCCGATGAGTTTCTTCAGCTCGATGCGAGCATCTTGGGATATGAGCTGTACCTGGAAACTGAACAGCTCAGAAATCGCCTCACGGCCACTGAAACTAAGAAGTTGCAGCTCTTGTTCGGGGGGCAATGGTGAGTCGAAGGTGAACAGACGTTGATGCTGGCTGAGCATCGACTCGAGGGCGTCCGTAATCATATCAATGCATCCTGCATCAAGCTGGAAAGCTCACCATGAAAACGTGCTCGGCGCGAGCTGTCAAATGATGGCCGTAAGCCATACCGCCGCACGACAATGACAAATGCCGCTGGCAACAGCACCATCAGGGGCTGAGTATCAGTAGACAGTTCTGCGATTAATTACATCGGAATATGTCTCTTGGTTTGATCTGGCGAAGGTCTGGGGTGTAGGCTCCCTGACCTTGGCCATGAGGCAGTACACAGCAGAGAACAGGGAGCGTCGCCATGAGCGTGAGTGAAAGTCAGCTGAACCAACTGGACAGGGAGATGGACCAGAATCAGCTGGAAATGGTGATCATGCCGGCTGAGGATTTCCACGCTCAGGCGCTGCTATCAACCCACACGCACAGCGCCACACAATCGCCACAAGTGTGTGCACGCACAGAAGGCGATATGCTGACCGGCGCGTGGCAGGGCGCAAAATCTACCTGGAATGGCTACCCCCATACCTTTGTCAACACGACATGGGGCGTACCCACGGCCATGGCCGCTTGGGACGCAAAAAAAACGGTCGGCTTCATTCGCGACATGAATGGCATTCAAACAAGAGTGCGTTACACGGTACGCAACGGTAAACAGTACGTGATCCTTACGGGTTACCCAGGCCTCAGGAAAACGCTTAATGCACCGCGCTACGGCCTGCAGAACGCCAAGTTGATCAGTATGGGGATCGGCAAGTACGGCGTGCGCGGCTCGTCCATCAAAGGCTTTAAATTTTCCTGCTATGTTGCGGTCGCCATTGAAGTCGTTGAATGGATGTTTGCTGATGAACACGTGATGAGCGATTTGTTCGGCGGGGTTGGAGTAGAACTGGTGAAAGCCGGTATCGCTACGGCAGTCGGGTATGCGTTCGGTTTGGCCATTGGCGCATTAACTACCTTTGCCGCCGCACCCGTGATCCTGGGGGCTGCCGTTGTATTTGCAGTAGGTTGGGGCCTGAACGAACTTGATACCCATTATGGAATAAAAAATTCGGTTAAAGCGGGCCTCCGATACGCCGTAGACCACTTGGAATATTTGCACCAGCAGGCCAGCCGGATCAGCGTCGATGACATGCAGAGGTACGCAGAGGAAAAAGTCAGCAATATAGCTGGCCAGATTGCAGAAAAACTTTACGACGACGCCAAGCGCTGGGCGTTGAAAAAGCTCCAGCCTGGCGACCTCAATCTGCCTGGATGGCCCTCGGTACCCGAGCTTCCGTCACTGCCATCACTTCCAACTTTCAACTTACCCAAGTTTTAACCATGACGACACGACCTCACCAACTCCACGAGCGTTCTGCGCTCCTATTTCGCTTGGTCGCTTTTACAACGGGCTTAGCGACCTTGGCATTAGGCTTGCTGTCCGCTTATTGGCTGGTAAGCGATGTATTGCCATTATTTGGAAACCTTTTGAATAATGCCCCTATCGTGGTGACGCCCTATCTGGGCTTTATGCTTATTGCCATGTGCACGGTTACCCCAATTATTGTCATTACGTCAGCACATGCATGCTGGCACGCGCAAAAATTTGACCCGCCGCCCCGTTCCCGCCTATTCCGATTTCAACACACCTCCTATAAATTGACACTGTGGTCAATGATCTGTATTGCACCGGCGCTGGCAGTACTGGTGACGCTTGGCTTGTGGGCAAAGGGGTACACCCCGTGCCAAAAACTTCTGATATCAGGCTCAGCCTGGAAAGTATACTGGGTCAACAATCCACAATATTGCTTCAAGCCTGACTTGTACAATGACCACGATCAACCCTGCAAGCGCGTTGGTGATCGAATTTTGTGCATGCAGGCCGATGGGCGACAGTAAGAATGCTTGCAGCAATGCAGTGCTTTCAGGACGCTGCGGGTGACGCTGACGATTTTGAGGCGCCCAATGAATCCTACGCCCTCTAATGAGAATCCGATGAAATTCAAAGACATGTTCGTCAGCCGGCAGCACATGTTCTCCATCGGCATCGAAGAAGAAGCCGAGCAGCACTTCGTGTCTTTCCCTGTCAGCAATGGCTTGGTTGATTACGAAGAGTACTATGCGATTGACGCTGAAGCGTTCGAACGTTTTCTGAATGCCCCTGATGCGGCACTTGCATTTGTCATCAAATGTCGCCACAGGGAGATGGATGAACTGTTGATCATCAAACCAGGGACCCGTCGCGGCACCGGCATCTAGCGAAACGTCACGGGGCACTGCGACAACCCACACCAGTAACGTTGGACCTGGAAGCTTGAAGCGCAATCAGACGAACTCCATGGCCCCGCAATCAACCGTTCCTACGCCCCGCCACCCTTTTCACCAGCGCCAGGCCCCGCCCCACCCAAGACCGCGCGCGCAATGACCGCAGGTGCTCGAGTTCCATGAACGTATAGTGTTTGTTCTCCCGGCGCTCACGCGCCCGCAGTGCCTTGAACGATGCAATGTTCTGTCGATGGTAATACACCATGTATAGCCCGCAGGCCATCAGCACGTAGACCAGTATCAGCATGGATTCACTGTACGTCTGTACGATTGGATACATAAGGCCACCGAGTGCCGCGCCGAAACCTCCCATCCACGGCGCACCGCTGTGTTCCCGCTCGATCACTTCGATCCGATCTCCTTGCACGACCAGCGTGTCCACTTTCCCCGCGCACACCCAGGCGAGCCCGTAGGCCAGCGCCACCAGCAACAGCGGGAGCGCACTGAGGGCCAATGACTCCAAAGCACCCAACTTGAGTTTCTTGTAAGTGATCGCAAGCGTCAGCAGGTACGCGAAAAGCGGGCTCACACTCAGATTGAACCATAGGCACTGCACGGCATAGTCACTGAAGCGCTCTGACAGATATGCACATTTGAAACTGTGTTTGATCAATATCATGAAAAGTATCAGCGCCGGAATGACACTCCACTTCGGGCCTACGCCATAGGTGAAAACAGTCACCAAAAGCGCCAGGTAAACAAATCCGTATATTCGAGAGAAAAACCGTTCGAGCGTGAACATGTGTAACTACTCCACCCATCCATGGCCTGCCATACCCAAGTACTGTCAATTGCTGTCGTAAACAATATCGTCAAGCTCATCGCCCTGCGGCGCCAGCTCGAATACCCGGCTTGCCAGGTCCCGTATGTGTTGTGACCACGCCACCTTGGCCACCCATTCACGTGGCATGCCCGATACCCCATACAACGCACCCGCAATCTGCCCGGCCGTCGCCGCGACGCTGTCGGCATCATCAGCAAGGTTGGCCGCCAGCAGGATCGCATCCTTGAAATTGTCCGTGTGCCACACGGCCCACAGGGCAGCCTCAAGCGTGTCGACCACATACCCCGAAGAACGAATCTGCTCGCGGGTCTTGTGCTTGTATTCCCCCGCATTGATGATCATCGGCCGTGGCTGCAGCGGCCGTACCTGGGCTGACAGCGCCTCCTCCTTGCCCGCGCCGTTGAGCGCCAGGTGTAACTGCGCGCCGAACAGGCTGCAGCACTGCAACACCTCCAGCGCGGCATGGGTCACCTGGCTCTGGACATCACACTCGCGCCAGGTGGCCGAGAGCGAATGGCGGCGGAAAATGGCGGTGGGCGCCAGCCTGATCAACGAACCGTTACCCGCTGTCGAGGCTTCGCGATTACCCAGCCAGCCAAGCCCGTGGGTTTCCCAGGCTTCCAGAGCATTGCGGGTGACGTTGCCGATGTCGAAGCAGCGGCCATTGACGCTGTTCTCGCCCCGGCGATACCAGCGCACCAGCGCATCGGCGAAGGCTGCGTAGTCGAACTTGCCTTTGGCGGCGTAGGTGTCCGCCAGGCACAGGGCCATGCTGGTGTCGTCGGTCCACTCGCCGGGCGCGAGGCGGAACGGGCCGCCACCGACCATGTCGTTGACCTGGCCTTGGTCGCGGCGCTGGAACTCCAGGGTGGTGCCTACCGCGTCGCCGATCGCCAAACCCAGCAGCGCGCCTTGTGCGCGGTCGAGCGCTTGCTCGTCGGTGAGGGTGCAGCGCCTGTCGTTGAGCCAGGCAGGCTTGATGCGCGGCAACCGGGCTGCGTCAGGGTTGGGCATGTATTCCATGCGCTGCTGCAGTTGCGGCGATATCTCCGGCATGAGGTCGCGGTAGCGTTGGGCATACTCGCTCAGGGTGGTATCAGGGCTTCTCAGGTCGATCATGCTGACTCCTTGCTGTGCGTTGCTTTCGTCCATGGGGCCATTTTGCTGAACGTCCCCTTTCCTCGCAACGAGAGGCGGAGAACTAGCGTGGTGGGACGGCACCGGCTGTGCTGGTGGTCGCGGTCAAATCCGCCCTGATGGAACTGCACTGTGAGCAACTGTCTTGCTCATTTTTCACAAACTGGCGCGATCCCTGTAGGAGCGGATTTATCCGCGAGACAAGCGACGCGGTGCATGGCACCGGCTACGCCGGTGATCGCGGCTGAAGCCGCTCCTTGTATGTTGTGTCTGGCCTGGCGAGAGTGGTTATGCTCGTCAGGCTGAAGAAGCACTTCCGGGGAGGCCGACCGCTCCTGAAGGCAGGGATGGCCCTGACCTTGTATGTAGAGAGGCCCCCCGCCTCATTGCCCACTACGAAGAGTATCGAGAAGCCGACAAGTCGGACTTCGCATTACAAGGTTGCAGCGGCATGAAGTTCGAGGTCGGGGAACCGGAGGCCATTGTTACCTAACTCGCTTGGGAGGGGGAAGAATGAGTGTCTGGGTTGGTCTCGATATCGGCTCACGTACTTCGATCGCCGGGGTGCGCAAAGATGGGCGTCCTGCCGGTCAGTGGGATATCGCTCAAACACCGGCAGGCCGTAAGGCTGCAGTAAAAAAGCTGCTGGCACTCAAGCCCAAGTCGATCGTGATGGAGGCGACCGGGATCTATTACTTGGACTTGGCCCTTGAGCTACATGCGGCCGATCTCCCTGTTTCAGTGATCAACCCCAAGAGCTTCCACAATTTCGCCAAACTGATGCTGGTGAACAGCAAGACCGATGCAATAGATGCTCAACTGCTGTCCGAGTACGGCGAGCGTATGACACCACGCTTGTGGACACCCCCAAACCCTGTGCAGCTTGAGCTGCGAGCTCTGGGTCGACATATCAATCGATTGGTGGGACACCGCACCAGGGCAAAAAACGAGCTGCATGCATTACAGGCAACGGCTACGACCGTGTCGATGCTGATCGAGGATCAAGAGGAAGCGATTGTTTCACTGGATAATCGAATTGAGCGCTTCCGTAAGGCAGGTCGCGAGCTGATCGCCCAGTGTCCGACGCTTACTCGGCAGTACAAGCAGCTACTTGCAGGTCCCGGGATGGGAGAAGTCTCGGCACTTGCTGCACTCGCTGAACTGACCACCCTTCCTCAAATGCTCAAGTCCTCGCAGGTAGCTCGCCACGCGGGACTCGATGTTCGACAGACACAATCGGGGACGAGCATTGATAAGCCCGGCAGACTCGGCAAAAGTGGGAATGCGTACCTGCGGGCAGCCATGTACATGCCTGCCTTGACCGCGGTGCGCTGCGACCCTTATGCGAGGGCTTTTTACGAGTCGCTGGTCAACAGGGGCAAGAAGAAAATGCAGGCCATCGCTGCCGTCATGCGTAAGTACCTGACAGGCATCTGGGCATGCATGCGTGGAGATGAGCCATTTGATACGGCCAAGCTTTTCAGCGCTGAACACCTGAGAAAAGCTTGACCGCCAACAGAGTATCTACAAGGTACGCGACACGCTTGTGGCCGCAGCTCCCTGTGCGACAGCGCAGCCCGAATGGCCATGTGCAAGTGTTCGGATTTTGCGCAATGCAGTGGTACCCAGAAGCATCTTCGCATCAGGTGCAACTATCCAAACGCGTGCTCGTTAACTACGCGAGCACACCATACGTACGGCGCATTCCGTCGCATTGCCATCATTGCGATTACAAGCGAAAGCTATTTCCACGCGGCAGAAAATGCGACCTGGTTCACTTTTTGAAAAAAACTTTTCTAAACGATTTCTTCACCGTTCTTAACACTCGAACGCCCCGTTTTTAGGGGGCAATCCCCTATCTCCAATAGCCGAAACAGGCACTCAATAGCATCGCGCCATCATTGCGCAGCATCACAAAACAGGGAAAAAATCGCCGCCCTCGCCGGAACTTCTTCCAAAGCGGGGTGCCCTACTCGGCATTGCTGGCAACTCGATATTCATGTGCCAGCACTCAAATTGCCGCAGCCGATTAGGTGCGATTTTCAGGTCCACGCCACTGGCGTTTCAGGACGATCAAGCAGGCTCATGGACGATGTACCGATGACACAGACATTCGATGTCGAAGCACTGATCAAGCTGCGTAGCCAGACGCGGGCGATCTCCGATGCGCTGAAGGCGCAGGCGGCGGATTACCTTGCCACCGTGGCACCGCTGATCCGTCCGCAAACCCTGTTTGGCGAATACCTGCAAGGCGCCCAGCGCAGCAGCGGGCGCGAAACCCAAGGGCATTTCCAGTCCCTGATCGAGCTCTACGAGCGCATTGGCTCGGCCGCACCCTTCCAGCTGGTGAGCGAGCTTGAAGTGCCGCTTAACCTGATCAGCACCACCCCCGAACTGTTCCCGCTGGAGTACGACAAAGTGCTCCAGCCCAGCGGCCAGGTCATCCGCATCACCAGCCCCACCCGTTGGGTGGTGGGCTTTCACGCCTTCGACCTGGCGCAGTTTCGCAACGTCATCAAAGACCCGAACCGCAGCAGCGCCGAGCTGTACCGCTTCGTGGTGCACTACCTGGTGTTGTTCTACTGCCTGAGCAAATCGCCGGGCCTGGGCCGCCTGTTCGAAGGGCTGCGCTACGGCCTGAGCTTCGAGCGCCTGAAGGGTTTTGGCGACCTGCCGTTCTGCGTCATCAGCTCGCCGGTACGCTCGCAACTGCCCGACGATTCGGTCATTCGCAGCAGCACGCAAATTGCCGGCAACACCAGCTTCGAAGAGCTGGTGGGCCGCGACAACATTCTGGAAATGAACGACGACATCCGTCAGCGCCTGCTGCTGACGATCGAAGGCCTGTAACGCGCAGCGCCCGGTAACGGGCCGCGCACTGATTCGCAGCGAATTGCTCGCACTGGAGAACACGATGGCGAAAAAGGAAAGCACCCAGCACAAACTCGACCGCGTTCGCGCCCCTCGGGTCCATATCACCTACGACGTGGACATCGGCGATGCCATCGAGAAAAAGGAGCTGCCCTTCGTCGTCGGCGTGCTGGGCGATTTCTCCGGCAACCCGCTGGAGCCTTTGCCCAAGCTCAAGGACCGCAAGTTCGTCTTCATCGACCGCGACAACTTCAACGGCGTGCTCCGGGGCATCAAGCCGCGCCTGACCTACCGCGTCGACAACACCCTGGCCAAAAACGGCACCCAGCTGGGCGTGGAGCTGAACTTCAACAGCCTCGAAGACTTCGAGCCGCAAAACGTGGTCAAGCAGGTAGAGCCGCTGCGCAAGCTGCTGGAAGTGCGCAACAAGCTGGCCGACCTGCGCAACAAGATGGGCGGTAACGACAAGCTTGAAGAGCTGTTGATGGACGTGCTGCAGAACACCGAAAAACTGAAAACCCTGGGCAAGGAATTCGGCCGCGAAGCCGCCGCCCCCGCCGACGGCAAAGAGTAAGCAGGAGCCAGACGATGACCGACAAGCAAACACTGCCGCAACAGGACACCGACCTGGTCGAAGTGGAAAACTTCGCCCCGCAGGCTTCGCTGCTCGACAGCATCATTTCGCAAAGCCGTGTGGCCCGCTCCGACACCGAGCGCAACCGCACCCGCGACCTGATCGGCGAACTGGTGAACCAGGTACTCGAGGGCGAAATGACCCCGAGCAAAGACCTGATCGCCGTGCTCGACGCGCGCATTGCCGAGATCGACTCGATGCTCTCCGAGCAGATGAACGAGATCATGCACGCCCGTGAATTCCAGCAGCTGGAAGCCTCCTGGCGCGGCCTGAAGTACCAGGTCGACCAGACCGAAACCAGCACCACGCTGAAAATCCACCTGCTCAACGCCTCGAAGAAAGACCTGGTGCGCGACCTGAAGGCCGCCAGCGAATTCGACCAGAGCGCGCTGTTCAAGAAGGTGTACGAAGAAGAGTACGGCACGTTTGGTGGCGCGCCGTTCGGCATGCTGATCGGCGACTACGAGTTCAAGCGCAGCCCCGAAGACATGTACCTGCTCGAAGAGATCTCGCACGTGGCCGCCGCGGCCCACGCGCCGTTCATTTCGGCAGCCTCGCCGGAGCTGTTCGGCTGGGACTCGTTCACCGAAATGTCCGGCCCGCGTGACCTGGCCAAAATCTTCGACACCGTCGAATACGCCAAGTGGAAGTCGTTCCGCGCCTCGGAAGACTCGCGCTATGTCGGCCTCACCCTGCCCCACGTGCTCGGCCGCCTGCCTTATGGCCCGGATACCGCGCCGGTGGAAGAATTCAACTTCGTCGAAAGCGTCGACGGCCGCGACCACAACAAGTACCTGTGGATGAACGCCGCCTACGCCCTGGGCACCCGCGTGACCGACGCGTTTTCCCGCTACGGCTGGTGCGTGGCCATTCGCGGCGTCGAAGGTGGTGGCCTGGTTGAAGGTTTGCCAACCCACACCTTCAAAACCGATGACGGCGAAATCGCCCTCAAGTGCCCGACCGAAATCGCCATCACCGACCGCCGCGAAAAAGAGCTGTCGGATTTGGGCTTCATCCCCCTGGTGCACTGCAAGGGCACCGACTACGCCGCGTTCTTCGGCACCCAGTCGGCGCAGAAGCAAAAGCAGTACAACACCGACATCGCCAACGCCAACGCACGCCTGTCGGCGCAACTGCAGTACATCTTCGCCACATCGCGCATTGCCCATTACATGAAGGCAATCATGCGCGACAAGATCGGCAGCTTCGCCTCGCGCATGGACGTTGAGCGTTTCCTCAACCAGTGGCTGGCCAGCTATGTGCTGCTCGACGACACCGCCAGCCAGGAGGCCAAGGCCAAGTTCCCGCTGCGCGAAGCCCGCGCCGAGGTGTTCGAAGTGCCAGGCAAGCCAGGCGTGTATAAGGCCGTCACCTACCTGCGCCCGCACTACCAGCTGGATGAACTGACCGCCTCGTTGCGCCTGGTTGCCGAGCTGCCGCAAGGCGCTCGCGGCTGATTCAGGCACCGTGTACAGGGATGACACATGAGTAACCAGGCCCGCTTGCTGCCCTCGCTGCTTGACCGACTGCTGGACGATCGCCCGTTCCAGTCGGCCGAGCCGGCTGTGCAGCGCACCTGCTCGCTGGCCGAGTACAAGGCCAGCATCGTGCGCGACCTCGAGGTGCTGGTGAACACTCGCCAGTCCCTGGTGGCCGAGGAGCTCGAAGGCTTTAAACAGCTGGAGGGTTCCATCCTTGAATACGGCATGCCCGACTTCATCAGCCGCAGCGTGCTCGACCCCCATGATCGCCGGCTCATCCAGCAACAGCTGGAGCGGGCGATCAGCACCGGCGACCGGCGTTTTCGCCGGGTGCGCGTGCAGCTGCTGGCCCAGCAGGATGGCCACCGCATGTTGACCTTCCGCGTAGACGCCGTGTTGCGTTTGCAGGACATCAGCCGCCAGGTGTCGTTTGACGCCGTGCTGCAGGTCAACACCCAGGAATACAAAGTGCAGAACCTCAACTGATGCTCGACGAACTGCTGCCCTATTACGAAAAGGAACTGTCGCACCTGCGCTTCCTCGGCCAGGAGTTTGCCGCCCAGTACCCGAAAATTGCTTCTCGGCTGCTGATTGAAGGCGACAACTGCGAAGACCCGCATACCGAGCGCCTGATCGAGGCGTTCTCGTTCCTGTCTGCGCGCGTGCACAAGAAGCTCGATGACGAGTTTCCGGAAATCGTCGAGTCCTTCCTTGAGGTGCTGTACCCGCATTACCTGCGCCCAACGCCGTCGATGTCGATCGCCGAACTGAGCCTGGGCAAGCAGGAAAAGGTCACTGAAGCCTACCGTGTGGCCCGCCACACCGAACTGCATGCCAATGCCGTGGGCGGCGTGGTGTGCAAGTTCCGCACCTGCTACCCGGTAGAGCTGTGGCCGGTCACCGTGCAACAGGCGTCGTTCGCCGAGATGGAGCGCTCGGCGTTCAACGGCCACAGCGCCGACCTGGTGGCGCGCCTGCGCATCCGCCTGGCTGCCACCAGCGATGCGTTGTTCGGCCAGATGGACATCCAGCGCCTGCGGTTTTTCCTGGACGGCGAATCGACACTGATGCAGCAACTGTATGAGCTGCTGTTCAACAACCTGGCCAAGGCCACCTTGAGCTTCCAGGACGAAGGCCGCACCCGTGAAATCGCACTGCCCGCTAACGCGCTGCAGCCCGTAGGCTATGCCCGCGATGAGGGCCTGGTGGATTACTCCGAACGCTCGTTCCTGGGCTACCGTCTGCTGCACGAGTACTTCACCTTCCCCGACAAGTTCATGTTCTTCGACCTCGGTGGCTTCGCCCGCATCCTGCAGGGCAAGGCCATTGAGCAGGTCGAGCTCAACTTCTACTTCAACAACTATGACCTGAGCGAACGGTTGGCGCGGCTTACACAGAATATCGGCCGCAACAACTTCAAGCTCAATTGCACGCCGATCATCAACCTGTTCCGCCATCAGGCCGAACCGGTCAAGCTCACTCATACCCAGCACGAGTATGCGGTCACACCCGACACCCGCCTGCACAACGCGGCCGAAGTGGTGTCGATCGACCGTGTGCGGCGCGTGCGCAAGCTGGGTGGCGTCGACCACGTAGCCACCTGCCAGCCGTTCTTCGAGCCGCGTGGCGAACAAGCCACGCACACCAGCTTCTGGATTGCGCGCCGTCGCAATCAGGGTGACGCCACGGCCATGAGCATTCGCCTGGTCGACCGCGACCTGGAGCTGATCGACGGCAGCAGCGACACCCTGAGCATCGGGCTTACTTGCAGCAACCAGGATGTGCCGCTGATGCTGCCTTTTGGCGGCGAGCGTGGCGAGTTCAACATCCCCAGCAACTCGGTGATCAAAGACATCCGCTGCCTGCGCAAGCCCACCGCCACTGTACGCGTGCCGTTGGGCAAAGGGCTGATCTGGCGGTTGATTTCACACCTGTCGCTGAACCACCTATCGCTAGTCAGCCAGGGCCGCGAAGTGCTGCTGGAGCTGCTGTCGCTGTACAACTACCGCAATGCCTCGGCGGTGCGCAAACAAATCAATGGCATCAAGGCCATCAGCAGCGAGCCGGTGGTCACCCGCATCGGCCACCCGCGGCCCAATTTCGTGCGCGGCGTGGGCATTACCCTCACCCTCGACGAAAGCCAGTTCACCGGCAGCGGCGTGTTCCTGTTCGGCATGGTGCTGGACCACTTCTTTGGGCAGTACTGCTCGATGAACAGCTTCACCCAACTGACCCTGCGTTCCCAACAACGAGAAAAGAGAATCGTCCAATGGCCAGCACGTACTGGCGATCAGCCCCTGGTCTGATCGATCAGGCCCGAGCCGAGCCGCACCGATTCGAATTCTTTCAATTGGTGCGCTTGCTCCGCCTGCACTACAGCCGCACCGGGCGCATGGACCTGGCAACCCGGCCGCACGAAGACCCGCTGCGTTTTCGTACCCAGCTGTCGCTGGCGTTCCCGGCCAGCGAGGTCAGCGACCTGCACTTCGAGCGCGAGGGCAAGGTGTCGGCGGCCGGCCTGCCGCTGTCGGAGGTACAGGTGACCTTCATGGGCCTGGTCGGGCCGTCGGGGGTTTTGCCACGCCCGTATACCGAACTGCTGCTCGAACGCCACGTGCAGTACCGCGACGATGCCGCCCACGCGTTTCTCGACATCTTCTCGCACCGCATGACCACGCTGTTTTACGAGGCGTGGCAGAAGTACAAATTCCATATCGAGCACGAGCGCAACGGCACTTCGGGCTTTGATGGCTACCTGCTCAACCTGGTGGGCCTGGGCCCGCGCGCGCAAAAGCTCAAGTTCGAAGAGCAGCCGTCGGCATTGCGCCGCGACCTGTTCAGCTACTTTGCCGGGCTGCTCAGCCAGAAGCCGCGCAACGCGCTCAACCTTGAGGTGATGCTGGGCTTCTATTTTTCGCTGCCGATCAAGGTCAGGCAGTTCGCCGGGCGCTGGCTGCACCTGCAACCTGAGCAGCGCACTCAGCTGGGCCGCAAGCATGCCCAACTCGGCCAGGGGGCCGTGGTGGGCAACCGGGTCTGGGACTATCAATCGTGCGTGCGCATCGAGCTGGGCCCGCTGTCGCTGGCCGATTACCAGCGCTTTCAGCCGGGCACCGACTGCTACCGCAAGCTGGTCGAACTGGTGCGCTTCTATATAGGTGCGCAGCTCGACTTTGAAATTGCCCCGCGCCTCAAACGCGATGCCGTGCCACCTGCCCAACTGGGCCGTAGTGGCAATGTTGCCCTGGGCTGGCTGGGCTGGCTCAAACGCCCTGGCCGTGACGTGGAGCCTTCCCGTTGCGCCGTCTTCCACATTCCTTACGATGGGGTCGCCTTGTGAACCTGAAGTCTCTGTTCGCCAAGCTTAACGAAACCAGCCGCACGGCCACTGAAAGCGCGGCGGCCCTATGCCTGTCGGAGCACCACTACGATGTCGAGGTGGAACACCTGCTGTTGCAGCTGCTCGACAATAGCGAAAGCGACCTGGCGCCGATCCTGCGCCACTACGACGTGGTTGCCGAGCGCCTGCAGGCGCAGCTGGTCACCGCCTTGGGCACGTTCAAAAAGGGCAACACACGCACCCCGGCACTGTCACCGCACATCACCCGCATGATAGAGCAGGCCTGGCTGCTGGCCTCGATTGAGTACGGCGTGGGCCAAGTACGTAGTGGCCACTTGCTGCAGGCCCTGCTGGACGACGCCGAACTGCGTCGCGTGGTCATCGCCTCGGCACCGGAGCTGGAAAAGGTCAACGCCGATGACCTGCGCGTGAACCTTGCGGCACTGGTAGAAGGCAGCGCCGAATCGAAGCAGGCAAGCCCGTTGGCCAGCCCTGCCGCCCCGGTTGCTGCAACTGCCAAGGCAGGTGGTAAAACCCCGGCGTTGGACCAGTACACCGTCAACCTCACCCAGAGTGCCCGCGAAGGCCGCATCGACCCGGTGCTGGGCCGTGAGTTCGAGGTGCGCCAGATGGTCGACATCCTTACCCGTCGTCGTCAGAACAACCCGATTCTCACCGGCGAAGCGGGCGTGGGCAAAACTGCCGTGGTGGAAGGTTTGGCCCTGCGCATTGCCCAGGGCGACGTGCCGGCAGTGCTCAAGGACGTGGCCCTGCACACCCTCGACCTTGGCTTGCTGCAAGCCGGCGCCGGGGTCAAGGGCGAGTTCGAAAACCGCCTGAAAGCGGTGATCGAAGAGGTCAAGCGCAGCCTGCACCCGATCATCCTCTTCATCGATGAAGCCCACACCCTGATCGGCTCCGGCGGCCAGGCCGGGCAGAACGATGCCGCCAACCTGCTCAAACCAGCCCTGGCCCGTGGCGAGCTGCGCACCATCGCCGCCACCACCTGGGCCGAGTACAAGAAGTACTTCGAAAAGGACGCCGCCCTCGCCCGCCGCTTCCAGGTAGTAAAGGTAGAAGAGCCGGACGAAGACAAGGCCATTCACATGCTGCGTGGCCTGCTCGGCAAAATGCGCGAACACCACAAGGTGGCCGTGATGGACGAAGCGCTGGTGCAGGCCGTGCGCCTGTCCAACCGCTACATCACCGGCCGCCAGCTGCCCGACAAGGCCGTCAGCGTGCTCGACACCGCCTGCGCGCGCATTGCCCTGGCGCAATCGTCGCAGCCCGGTGCGCTGGAAGACAGCCGCCGGCAAATCGACAACCTGCAAGCCGAAATCGCCGTGCTCGACCACGAGGCCGGCAAGGGGCATGACCACGCCCGCCGCCTGGCCGAACTGCAAGCTGCCTTGCTCGCGGCCCAGCAGCAGGAGCAACAACTGAACGAACAGTGGCAACAGGAACTGGCGTTGGTCGAACAGCTTAAGGCGCTGGATGCCGCCAACGACGCCGATGCCACGCAACTCAACGCCCTGCGCGCGGAACTGGCCCGCGTGCAAGGTGACCAGCCCTTGGTGCATGCCCTGGTCGACAGCGGCGCCATCGCCCAGGTCATCAGCGGCTGGACCGGCATCCCGCTGGGCAAGATGCTGCGCGACGAGATTGACACCGTGCAACGCCTGCCGGCACTGCTGGGCGAGCGCGTGCTGGGCCAGGACCACGCCCTGCACGAAATCGGCAAGCGCATCAAAATTTCCCGCGCGCGCATGGAAGACCCGAACAAACCGATCGGCGTGTTCCTGCTGCTCGGCCCCAGCGGTGTGGGCAAGACCGAAACCGCGCTGGCCCTGGCCGACACCCTGTATGGCGGTGAGCGCAACCTGATCACCATCAATATGTCCGAGTACCAGGAAGCCCATACCGTATCGAGCCTGAAGGGTTCCCCGCCCGGCTACGTCGGCTACGGCGAAGGCGGTGTGCTGACCGAAGCCGTGCGCCGCAAGCCCTACAGCGTGGTGCTGCTCGATGAGGTGGAAAAAGCCCACCCCGACGTGCTCGAACTGTTCTTCCAGGTGTTCGACAAGGGCGTGCTGGACGACGGCGAAGGCCGCGAGATCAATTTCCGTAACACGGTGATCATCCTCACCTCCAACACCGGCACCGAGCGCATCATGCAAACCTGCCTGAACGCCACCGAAATGCCGACGCCCGGGGCCATCGTCGAAGGCTTGCGTGACGAGCTAAACCGCGTATTCAAACCGGCCTTCCTCGGCCGCCTGAGCATCGTGCCGTTCTACCCGGTGCAGGACCAGATCCTGGAGCGCATCGTCGCCCTGAAACTCGATCGCATCGCCAAGCGCTTTGCCCGCAACCATCAGGCCGAACTGAGCTACGACGCGGCACTGGTCAAGGCCATCGCCGCGCGCTGCACCGAGGTCGACAGCGGCGCGCGCAACATCGACAACATCCTGTCGCAAACCCTGATGCCGGAACTGGCCCAGCACGTGCTGGAGCGCATGGCCCAGGACACCCCGATTGAACGCCTGGTCATCGAGCTGGGCAGCGATGGCGATTTCGCCTATCGCCTGGCCTGACCCGGAGGTTTAGCCACCATGCAACACAAGCACACTGCCCTCAAACGCCTGACTGCCGCCGCACTGTTGGTGGCCCTGGCCGGTTGCGGGGTGACCGACCGCATCGGCAAGCGCATGGAAGACAGCTGGGCGGCCGACATGGTGGCCGATAGCGAAAAGGTCATCCTGACCTCCGATGGCGGTAATCAGCTCAACCCCGATGCCGACGGCAAGCCTTTGTCGGTGGTGATGCGCGTGTACCAGCTGACCGACCTTGAACGCTTCGCGGCCACCGATGCCGACACGTTGTGGGACGCCCCTGAAAAGGCCTTGGGCAACACATTGGTGGAAGCCCGTGAGCTCACCCTGCTGCCGGGCATCGGCCAGATCGACCAGTGGCCACTGGCCAAGAGTGCACGTTACGTGGGCGTGGCGGCGTTTTTCCGCAATGAACAGGACGCGCGCTGGAAAGTGGCCTTCGACGCCAACTCGCTGCGCAAGGACGGCATCTGGTTCTCGTCGGACGGCCTGCGGGTATTGGTGGACAAGACCGAAATCAGCGCCATGCGCGGCGTGGATGTGCTGAACAAGCCACCAACCGAGGCGCAATTGGCCGCTGCCAAAAAGGCTGAGGACGCACCGGCCACCCTGACCGAGAAGCTGCAGGACGTCGCAATCGACAAAGCCACCGACATGGCCGGGCAGTCAGCACAAAACGCCATGGATTCAACCTTCAACTCTTTAGTGGATAGCGTCAAATGAGCAAGCAGAGCCGGGTGATGTGGTCGGAAGGGATGTTCCTGCTGCCTCAGCACTTTCAGTATCAGGATGAATTCCACCAGCACCAGTTGGCTGAGTCGACCCTGCGCGCTACCCCATTCCACTGGGGCGTGCAGGTGCTGGAAGTGGACACCGATGCCCTGGCCAACGGCTCGCTGCAACTCAAGCGCCTGAAGCTGGTGTTCCCGGACGGCAGCCTGTACGACGCCCCGCAGCACGACCCGCTGCCGGCCGCCCGCGACCTTAAGGACCTGCTCAAGGCCAACGACCTCAAGGTTTACGCCGCGCTCAAACTGCCCGAGCCATTCGGCCTGAACTACGTCGAAGACAGCCAGGCACACAAAGCCGCACGGCGCTTTCGCAAGCAGTTCGATACCCTGCCCGATCTCAATGAAGGCGAGCTGGAAAACGAAATCACCAGCCTGCGCCTGAACGTGGTGCTGCTGGTCGACGGTGACAATCTTGATGGCTTCAGCCACTGCCCGCTGGCCGTGCTCACGCGCAACAGCATGGGCGGCTTCAACCTCGACCCGCATTATGTGCACCCTACCGTGCACCTGGGCAGCCACTCCACCCTTGTCGGTATCGCCAAGCGCCTGCTCGCCGCGCTGCATGCCAAGAGCAATGTGCTGTCTGGCCGCCGCCGTGAGCGCGCCGACCAGATCGCCGAGTTCGGCTCCAGCGATGTCACCCTGTTCTGGCTGTTGAACACGGTCAATCGTGCCTGCCCGCAGCTGGCGCACCTGCTGGCCCACCCACGGCTGCACCCGGAGCGCCTGTACCTGTTCCTGGCCGACCTGGCCGGCGGCCTGCTGACCTTCAGCCTGGACACCCACCTCAGCGACATCCCCGAGTACGACCACCGCGACCCGGCTGCCTCGCTGGCCAAGCTCGACGAGATGATCCGGGTGATGCTGGACAACGTCGTCCCCAACCAGTGCGTGGTGATCGACCTCAGCCAGACCAAGCCGTCGTACTGGCAGGGCCGCTTGCTCGACCCGCGCCTGGCCGAAGCCGACTTCTATATCTCGGTGCACGCCGACATGCCCAGCGCGAGCCTGCTGGAATTGGTGCCCCGTGCGTTCAAGGTCGGCTCACCCGAGGACATCGAAGTGGTGGTCAACAGCGCCATGCCGGGCGTTACGCTCAACCACGCCGCACGCCTGCCCAACGCGATCCCGATGCGCCTGGACAACCAGTATTTCGCCATCGAGCCCCATGGCCCGGTGTATGAGCGAATGATGAATGCCCAAACCCTCTGCTTCTACACGCCCAGCGCGTTTACCAACCTCAAGTTTGAACTGATGGCGGTGCTCAAATGACCGAAGCCGTACTGCAACAGGGCGCCAGCACGGCTGCCGACGAAAAACCGACGCTCAAAAGTCTGGTTCAGGACTTCATCAGCATGGCGCTGATCGTGCGCCGTGGCCGCCAAGTGACGTCGGTGCCGGCCTTCGAAAGCAGTGTCGAGCGTTTCTTCGCCAACCTGGAGCGCGATGCACGCGCCGCCAATTACAGCGTCGAGCAGGTCAAAGACACGCAGTACGCGCTGTGCGCCTTCCTGGACGAAAGCGTGCTACGCGCCGGTGACACCGAACTGCGCAGGCATTTTGAACTGCAGCCCCTGCAGTTCCGCTACTTCGGTGTGCACCTGGCGGGCGAAGGGTTCTTTGAAAAGATCGATGCGTTGCGCGCCGATGTGAAGCAGAACCTGGACGTACTCGAGGTTTACCACCTGTGCCTGGCCCTGGGCTTCGAAGGCAAGTTCAGCCTCGGCCAGAAAGACCAGTTGCGCTACCTGGCCAACACCTTGGGCCAGGACATTGCCCGCTACCGTAAAGCGCCCAAAGCCTTGTCACCGGACTGGGCGCTGCCGGACCAGGTGTCGCAAATGCTGCGCCACGAGGTACCGCTGTGGGTATACCTGGCGTTGATCGCGCTGGCCTGCGTGGCCGTGTACGCGACGCTCGACTGGTTGCTGGACAAGGACGTTGCCGCCCTGTCCGAACAAATCCGCCAGCTGTTCAGTGCCTGAGCACACCTCAGGTAGCCGAGTCAGGAAGACATGAAAACATTACTGCGTCTGTTGAAAAGTTTCTGGATTCTCCTGCCACTGCTGTGGCTGGTGAGCCTGTTGGTCTGCTGGTTGGCCGCACCGCACGTGCCATGGCTGCGCCACCACGTACCTGAAGCGCTGGCGATCATCAGCGCCGCCTTCCTGCTGGTGATCGTGCTGCGCCAGTACCAGCGCATTCGCGCGGAACACAACCTGGAGAACCTGCTGCAGATCGAAGTGGATCGCTCGTGGAATGCCACCGGCGAATTCCGTGATCAGCAAGTGCTGCGCGAGCGCCTTAAACACGCCATCGCCATGTTGCGCACTGACCGCTCCGCCGGAGGCGGCGGCAAGGCGGCGCTGTCTGACCTGCCCTGGTACCTGGTGGTTGGCATGTCAGCCGCCGGCAAAACCTCGCTGCTGACCCATTCCGGCCTGTCAGCCAGCATCGCCACCGGCAATGATTCGGAAAGCGGTACCCAGCACTGCGACTGGTACTTCAGCCCCGACGCCGTAATGATCGATACCGCCGGCCGTTACCTGCACGACGACCAGTCGGCCAGCGAGTTCTCCGCGTTCCTGCGCATGCTGCGCAAGCAGCGGGGCAAGGCTGCGATCAACGGCCTGGTGCTGGTAGTAAGCTTGCCTGAACTGCTGGCCTTCAACAGCGAACAACGCAACGCGCGCGCTGCCCAACTGGTTGCGCGGATTCAAGCCTATGCCGAGTGCCTGGGCGCCAACCCGCCGATCTACCTGATGCTGAGCAAGACCGACCAGTTGCCGGGCTTCAACCAGGCATTCGATGGCCTTGACCTGCACGAGCGCCAGCAGCCATTGGGCATGACCTTTGGCCTCTCGGAAATCCGCAACAACGGCCTGCACGCGGTACTGCATGCGCGCCTGAAGAAGCTGCAGAGCCACGTGCGCCAGCACGTCGACGCCCAGGTCATCGCCCTGGGTGCCGAGGCCGACAGCACCTTGCTCAACTTCCCGCAATACTTTGCCGCACTCAGCGGTGTGCTGGAACAGTTCCTCGACCACTTCACCCAAGCGCACCCTGGCGCCGCCCCACTGCTGCTGCGAGGCCTGTACTTCACCAGCGCGCTGCAAACCGAGCAGCAGTTGCGGCAGGTCTACGAAGACGACATCGCAGACGCGTTTGCCCTGCAGGTCAGCGAAGACGGCAACGGCGCCACTGAAACGCTGGCAGGTAACCGCAGCTATTTCATCACCGACACCTTCCGCCGGGTGATTTTCCCCGACCGTGACCTGACCCTCTATCAGTCTCGCCAAGGCCACCAGGCCAGCTTCAGCCCGCTGCTGCTGGGCGTGGCTGCGGCCACCGGGCTGCTGTTCATTGGCTGGCAGGCATTGTCGTTCGCCAACAACCGCCAATGGCTGGACAGCCTGCGCGGGCAACTGGCGCAGATTGAACAAGCCGAAGATCGCAACCAACTGTTGGCCGCCGGCAAGGGCCTGGAAGTGCTCCGCGCACAGATGGCAACCGTAGAAGACCATCGCCTGCAGGGGGTGCCACTGGCACTGAGTGCTGGCTTGTACCATGGCGAGGCGATCCATCAGGTAACCCGCACCGCCTACCTGGCGCAACTGCGCAGCCAGGCACTGGAGCCGATCGCCCGCAACCTGCAAGTACAGATGCGCGCGTTCAATACCTTCGCCAGCGGCATCAATCAGGAAATGGAGTTTACCCCTGCCCCGGCCACGAAAAAGCGCAATGGCAAACCACTGGCGCCCGCCGTGGCTGCCCGCGCCCAGGCTGCGCTGGGCAGCACACGCGCCGGTGCCTATGCCGCCAAGGTTAACCTCGCCAGTGCCAGCGATGCGGCCGAGCTGTCGGCCACTACCGGCGGCCTGTCGCTGTCCGAAGAAATGCTAGGCCGTTTGGACGAGCAGCAAGTGGCGTCGATCATCGAGGCCTACAACACCCTCAAACTGTACCTGCTGCTCACCGAGCCCCAGGCGCACCCGGACGCTGCCTTTGTCACGGCCAGCCTGCCCCAGGCCTGGGCCCGCGCAGCCGGCGAAGGCACCCCGGCCGATGAGGGGGTGATCGATGAAAACGCCCCGCTGTATGTTCAATTGCTGGAACAGGGCCAGGCGCCTTCACTGCCGCGCAACGAGCAATTGATCGATGAAACCCGTCAGAACCTGAAGTCGTTCATGATTTCCAGCTCGCTGGTCGACCGCGAGTACCTGCGCCTGCAGCTCGAATCCAGCCGCCAGTTCCCGGCGCTGAGCCTCAGCGACCTGGTGCCGCAGCCTGGCCGTGCACTGTTGTACGGTTCTGCGGGCGTACCCGCCATCTACACGCGCCAGGGCTGGGACACGTTCGTCAAACCCGAGCTGATCAAGCTGGTGTCGGGCAACCTGCGCAACGAATCGGACTGGGTTCTGGACGGCGAAGGTGGTGATGCCATCGTGCAGAAGGCCAACTTCGTGCGCGAGTTCATGACCCGCTACAAGCGCGACTACACCCAAGCCTGGTACAAGATGGTCAGCAGCGTCGGCGTGCGCCATTTCGCCGACCTGCCATCGGCCACCCAGCAACTGGGCCTGCTCAGCGACGTACAGCAGTCGCCCGTGAAGAATCTGCTGGCGGCGGTCAACGACAACACCCAGTGGGACGTGCCGGTAAAACGGGAAATCCCGGTGCCGGGCGTGGTGCGCAATGACGGTTTCTGGAGCAAGGTCACCGGCCTGCTCGACAGCAGTGACGCCCTCCCCGCCGATGTCGCGCCGGCCCTGCCGGCTGTCGACGACGGCAGCCTGGCCAAACGCTTCGAGCCGGTGGCACGGGTGTTTGCCACAAACAACGCCGAGGGTGCCGACAGCACCATCATGGACCGTTACCTGGCCGCGCTGCGCAAGCTCAAGGTACGCATGAACAACATCCAGCGCTCGCAGGATGTGGGCAAGAGCAGCAAATTGCTGATCAGCGAAACCCTGGAAGGCCAGCCAAGCGAAGTCACCACCGTGCGCAACTACGTGGAAAGCAGCGTCGACACCAGCCAGGACGGCCTGTCGCGCTCGCTGCAGGGGTTGTTCAGCCTGCCTATCCAGTATGCCTGGGAAACCCTGCGCGACCCGGCCGGCCAACAGATTGCCAAGGCCTGGGCGCAGCAGATCGCCAAGCCTTGGGAGCAAGTCATGGCACACCGCTACCCCATTGCTGGCGGCAGCCGCAACGAGGCTTCGGTAAAAGACCTGCAACGCTTCGTCGACCCGGACAGCGGCCTGCTGCCCACGTTCAAACGCAACGAAATCGGCAACCTGGCCGGTGGTGAAGGCCTGGGGCTAGGCGATGGCAAGGCGCCTGCGCTGGTCAACCCGGGCATGATCAACAGCATCGACAAGGCCAGCTCGGTGGGCCAGGTCATTGCCAGCCTGTCAGACCGCGAAAACGGCTTTGAAATCATGCTGGAGCCCTCGGCCAACTTCACCGACATCGTGTTCACCCTCGATGGTCAGGAGCAGCACTACCGCAACGGCCGCAGCAGCTGGAACCGCTTCGCGTGGCCGGGCACCAGCAGCGCGCCGGGCGCACGGCTGGACGTAGTGACCCTGAGCGGTGCGCGGGTCACCGTGTTCGACTTCCCGGGGCGCTGGGGCCTGTTGCGCATGAATGAAAGCGCCCGGGTCGAAGACCTGGATGGCATTCAGCAGCGCTTCAGCTGGAACACCGCCAACGGCCGGGTGAGCCTGGTGGTACGCAACTTTGGCGGGGTCAAGCTGACCGACCTGAGCGAAGTGAAAGCACTGAGCGCACTCAACGGCAGCGGCAGGGGCGCACAATGATCGGTTGCTTCGGCAAGCTCCCGTCGAGCGCGGACTTCGTCAGCCTGCATGGTGCGGCGCAAGAGGTTTGCGAATTCGACGCCTGGCTGCAGGCTTCGCTGGCGGCCATGCGCCACCGCGAAGACTGGCCGGCGTTGTTCGACGCGCTGCCGATGTGCTTCTTCAACTACCGCGCGCGCAATGGCAACTGGTTGCTGGGCGGCATGCTCAGCTCGCAGGATGCCAGCCAGCGGCGCTACCCTTTCTTCATCTTCCAACTGCTCAAGGGCGAGGAAGGTGCCGTACTGGTAAACCCGTTTACACTGGGCGAGTTGTTCAGCGCGCAGATCAAGCCGCTGCTGCACCAGGCCGTGCAAGGCGCCGACAGCGCCGCCCTGTTTGAACGCATCAAGGCGCTGCGCCCGCTGCAGGTTCAGGACCTGGACCTGTTCCGCCGGGTGCACGCCAAGTTCCTGCATGACTACAGCTTTGCCGACGTAGCGCGTGCCCTGCATGGCTCCTGGCCGGCGTTTGACGGTGCCACGGCCCTGGCACGGCTGAAGGCGACATGGCCCTCGCTGCACAGCGACTTCGAAGGCGGTATCGAACTGCCGCTGCCTGCCGAACGCGGCCTGAAAAACCCCACGGCCGACCTCTGGCTGACCTGGCTGACCCGTATGAGCGGGCATTCCGGCGTGCCGGCCGTGACCCTGCTGGCCGACGATTTCATGCACCCGCGCCTGTATGGCTTCCCATCACGCCATGCCAGCTGCGCCTATCGCCTGCTCAGCGGTACGGCCGACGCCCGGCTGCACCTGGAGCTGTTGAGCCCTCTGGCGCAGCCGACGCGCCCTTACGAATACGACCGCCCTCTTGAACACATCATCGACCAGTTCGTCGATGCGCTGGATGCGACGCCTGTATGAACAAGATCAAGTACTACTGCCTGCGTTACCAACCCTACCTGCTGGGGGTGGCGTTCTTCCTGGCGATCTTCGTGGTGTGGGCCATCGGCCGCGCCGTGGGCTTTGCTTCGCTGCACAGCCTGCTGGCGGGTATCGGTGTGTTCCTGCTGCTGTCGGCGGGCTACGTGCTGCTGATGTACCGCGGCGCCGGCCAGCACCACAACCTCGAAGGGCTGCTGCGTGACGACGCCGACCAGGCCGTGCTCAACGCCACCCCGGCGGATCGCGAAGAGGTCAGCCTGTTGCGCGAGCGCCTTTTGCAGAGCATCGAGCGCCTGCACAACAACAAACCCCAAGGCACTTCGGGCAACGATGCCTTGTACGCCCTGCCCTGGTACCTGGTGATCGGGCAGCCGGCTGCCGGCAAGAGCACCATGATCCTGCAGTCGGGCCTGAACTTCCCCTACGCCGAGCGTGAAGGTGCGCGAGTGTCTGGCCTGGGTGGCACACGCAACTGTGACTGGTTCTTCAGCTCCGAAGCCGTGCTGCTGGACACCGCCGGGCGCTACATGAACAGCCCCGAGGAAGCCGGCAAATGGCGCGGCTTTTTGCAACTGCTGCGCCAGCATCGCCAGCGCCGGCCACTCAACGGCCTGATCGTCAGCGTGAGCATCGACGACATCCTGCACGGTTCGCCCGAAGACCAGGACCGCGTGGCCAAACGCCTGCGCGAACGCATTCAGGAAAGCTGCGCCCTGCTCGAAGTGCGCCTGCCGATCTACCTGGTGTTCACCAAGTGCGACCTGATCCCCGGCTTCACCCCTTTCTACCGCCAGCTGGACGATGCCGCGCGCGGTGAAGTGATGGGCAAGACTTTCTCCCACAAAGGCTACGAACACGCTGACTGGGGCCAGCGCTTCGGCAAGGCGATGGACGAGCTGACCGGTTACTGGCAGCAGGTCGCCAGCCGGCAGTTGGTGCAGCAGGACATCCAGGTAACCCGGCAAAACAACGCCGCCTACCGCTTCCCGCTGGAACTGGCCGCGCTCAAGCCGCGCCTGCAGCAATTCGTGGCCAGCCTGCTGCGGGCCAACCCTTATCAGCCTGCCGAACTGCTGCGCGGCTTTTACTTCACCGCGGCGCTGCAAGCTGACGAAGCCCTTTGGGGCAGCCACGGCCAGCAGGTAGCCGACCGTTTTGCCCTGCAACAGGATGAAAGTGCGATGGCCGCAGGTAGCCAGCCTGCACCGCTGTTCATCAACAGCCTGTTCCGCAAGGTGATCATTCCTGACCAGCACCTGGTGGCCCTGTACACCAGCAACCAGCGCGAACGCCGCCGCAAAGCTACCTGGGTGGGCGCCGCCGGGCTGGCGGGCCTGATGCTGTGCAGCCTGTGGGGCTGGTCGTACCTGAACAACCGCGCCACCCTGGCCAGCATTGCCAGCGAACTGGCCCAGGCCAAGGCCGAAGACAAAGCCGCCGCTGGCCAGTACACCGCCTGGCGCAGCCTCGACCGCTTGCGCTTTTGGGCAGCTCATTATTACCAACAGCACCACGAACAGGGCGTGCCACTGGGCATGCGCCTGGGCCTGTATCACGGCCACGACGTGGAGCCCCACCTGCGCAGCCGTTACTTCGCGACCCTGCAGAGCGTGATGCTCAAGCCGACCGCGGACAACCTGACCCGCACCTTGTACCTGCTGACCCGGTTCGAGGTGTACCAACGCAACACCCCTACGCTGAAGCCGGTACAAGGCGTGGACAGTGTCGAGGCTGAAGCCCTGCCCCATGACAACCGCGCCCAGTCGATTGCCGATTTTGGCAAGCGCACCCTGGACACCTACACGATGCTGTCGTCCACCCCGCGCGAAAAAACCGATGCAGCGCTGCTCAAGGCGCGCCTGCCGGACTACTGGTACCCGGCCATCACCCGCCAGACCGGCAAAAACCTGGCCGCTGCCAGCAGCGAAACAGGAGGCAATCAGGACTATGTGTATGCAAGCCGGCAAATCGCCTTCTACAGCGAGCAATTGCCTGAGGCGGATGTGCCGCGCATTCTCGACAACGCGTTCCTGACGTCCAGTTCGCGCAACTACATCAACAGCCTCCAGGCTCAGACGCTGCGCTCGATCGAAACCATCACGCTGGAGTCCGACACCCTGTTCGCCTTCGGCCGTGCCGACTTCCAGAGCCTGAAAAGCGAGGGCCAGAACCAGCTGAGCGCAATCGCCGGCAAGCTGCTGAACACCCCCAACATCGGCAAGATCGTCATATCGGGCCACGCCGACCAGCTTGGCGACCGCCAAGGCAACCTGCAGGTTTCCAGGCAACGGGCTCAGACCATTCGTACCTACCTGGTCGGCAAAGGTGTGCCTGCCGAACTGGTGGACGCGCGAGGCGAAGGCAGCCTCAAACCGCTGGTGAACTGCGACATGCAGCAACCCCGGGCACAGCTGATCAAGTGCCTGGAGCCCAACCGGCGCGTGGAAATCGAAGTGCGCGGGCTCAACTGAAGCGGCGCCGCAAGAACCTGCCACCCGGGCCTCACAGGAGTCCGCCCGGGTGGCGGCAAGCTACCTCGGCCGCCACAGGCGGCGAGGTCAAAACCCAGGGACGCATGAGCGACCCTTTAGATGATGTTAATGGAGAGTTTCACAATGGCTTTTGACGCGTATATCCAAATCGACGGCATCCCAGGCGAAGTACTGGATGAAAAACACAAGGACTGGATCGAAGTGCTGGGCTACGAGTACGGCGCCACCCAGGCCTCCTCGGCAACTGCCAGCTCCTCGGGCGGTGCGTCGTCCGAGCGTGTTGCCCTGACCGACTTCAAGATCCGCAAGGCCGTCGACAAGGCCTCGGCCAAGCTGTTCGAACACTGCTGCACCGGCAAGCACATTGCCAAACTGAAACTGAACGTGAACCGCGCCGGTGGTGACAAGGTCACCTACCTGACCATCGACATGGAAGAAGTGATCGTTTCGTCGGTCAAGTTCCTGGCCGGTGGCAACCAGAGCGGTGAAGACAAATCGGTAAGCGACCTGCCGATCGAAGAAATCAGCTTCAACTTCGCCCGCATCAAGACCACCTACACCCAGCAGAACCGCACCGACGGCCAGGCTGGCGGCAACATCGTCGGTGGCTGGGACCGCACCGCGAACAAAGTGTTTGCCTAAGCACTGGCTGGACTGTGGGCCGCGCAAGCGGCCCATGTTTCGTGGCGGGCCGGGTCATCCGGCCCGCCACTCCCCTACCCTGACCCGAGTGATTTATGCCTGAACTCCTCAACGACCTGTCGCTGGCCGAGCTGACCACACCGATTGACGGTGGCAGTGGCGAGGACTTGAGCTTCTCCGCCTTGTTCGACCAGATCAAGGAAGCGCGCCGGGCAGACCCCGACTACCTGACCCAGGGCGACTGGCAAACCGACCTGAAAACCGCTGACTGGGAACAGGTGATCAACCTGTCCGCCCAAGGCCTTGCGCAGCAGAGCAAGGACTTGATGCTGGTAAGCTGGCTTAGCGAAGGCCTGGCTCAACGCGAGCAATTCCAAGGCATCACCTTCGGCCTGACGCTGGCCGAGCGCATTCTCGAAACTTTCTGGGACAACAGTTATCCGTCGCTGGAAGACGGCCTGGACGAGCGCGTCGCGCGCCTGGCCTGGCTTAACACAACGCTCACCGACATTGCCGGTGGCTTGCCTATTACCCAAGGGCAGCACTTTGGTGTGCTGCGCTATGACGAATCACGCCACGTGGAAAACCTGGCCCTGCAAAACCCCAAGGCCATGCAGGCCGCCCTGAACGAAGGCAAGATCAACGCCGAGATTTTTCAGCGTTCCGTGGCCCTGAGCGACACTGAACACCTGCGGGCCAAGGCCATGCAGATTACCGCCAGCCTGCAAGCCTGCAGCCGCCTGCAAGCCATCACTGACCGCCAGTTTGGCCATGAGGCACCGAGCTTCGCCAGCCTTGCAGACATGCTCACACGCGCCAGCCAATTGGCAGAAAAGCTGCTGAAAGATCGCGGGGTCGAATTGCACCCTGTCGCCGCAGCCGAGCCGGTGACCGATGCCGCCGTAGCCACTCCCACCGAAGCGGGTGCCCCCATGAACAGCCCAGCCGCCGCCCCCGCGCAAATGCGCACCACGCCCCTGACCCGCGACGAAGCCTTCACCATGCTTGCCGGCATCGCCCAGTTCTTTAAACAGAGCGAGCCGCAAAGCCCGGTGCCGTACCTGATCGAACGTGCCATCAAATGGGGCAACATGCCGCTGGAAGGCTGGCTGAGTGATGTGATCAAGGACAGCAATGTGGTGGATAACATTCGCGACGTACTCGGCACGCGAGAAAGTCGCTGACACCACTGACTTGCCGCCGAGCGGGCTGCATGATTAGAATGCGATCAATTCTTAATTGCACCCCTCTTCCCCATGCCGCCCGCCGACCCCACGCTCAACCTGCAGGTCCAGACGCTGTACACCGACCACCACGGCTGGCTGCAAGGTTGGCTGGGGCGCAAGCTGGGCAACGCCTGCGATGCCGCCGACCTGGCCCATGACACGTTCCTGCGCCTGCTGGGGCGCCACGCCGCCCAACCCATGGGCAGTGAGCCACGCGCGTTGCTCACGCACATCGCCAAGGGGCTGCTGATTGACCGCTGGCGGCGTCAGGATGTGGAGCGTGCCTACCTCGAAGCCATCGCCCACCTCCCGGCCCCTGAGGTGCCATCAGCGGAAACACGCTGGCTGATCCTGGAAACACTGCACCGCGTCGACGCGATGCTGCGCGAAATGCCGGCGCGGGTGCGTAAGGTGTTTTTGCTGTCCCAGCTGGACGGTTTGACCTACGCCGAAATCGCCGAGCAGTTGGAGGTGTCGCTGATCACCATCAAACGCGACATGCGCACGGCGTTCCTGGCCTGCCTGAGCCTCGACACATGAGCGCCCGAATAGACCCGCACATCCTCGGCGAGGCAGCCGACTGGCTGGTGCAGTTGCAGTCGGGGAGCGCTACCGAGGCGGACCATGTCGCCGTGCAGGCGTGGTGCAAGCGCAGCAGCCAGCATGAACTGGCTTGGCAACGGGCTGAGGCCATCCTTGGCGATTTCCGCCAACTACCCACGCCGGTGGCCGGTGAAACCCTTCGCCGTCTCAGCCAGCAGGGGGCGGTAAACCGCCGTCAGGCCATGCAGCGCCTCGGCCTGTTGCTGATGGCCGCCCCGGCCGCGTGGCTGGCGTGGCGCGAAACACCCTGGCAACAGTGGGCCGCTGACGCCCGCACCGCCGTGGGTGAGCAGCGCCCGCTGACACTGGCCGACGGCAGTCGGTTGTTGCTCAATACGGATACGGCCATCGACATCGCCTTCAGCGCCGGTGAGCGTCGCATCGACTTACTCAACGGGGAAATCCTGCTCACCTCGGCATCTGACCCTCGGCCGTTACGGGTGCGCACGCTGCACGGCACGGCGCAGGCGTTGGGCACACGCTTCAGCGTACGCATTGCCGGCCCCGTCACCCGCGTAGCGGTACTCGAAGGCACGGTGGATGCGCGCCCCCTGCACGGCATGGGCAATCTGGTGCTGCAGGCCGGCCAACAGGCCGCCTTCACGGCCGATCTCGTGCAGCCTGCCACGGTGCTGGACAGCGGCGACCTGGCCTGGGAGCACGGCATGCTGATGGCCCGCAACATGCGCTTGGCCGACTTGCTTCTGGAACTCGGCCGCTACCGCTCCGGGGTATTGCGCTGCCACCCGGCGGTGCGCGAGCTCAAGGTGTCGGGCGCGTTCCCCTTGGCAGATACCGACGCCAGCCTGCGCCTGCTGAGCGACACACTGCCGGTCAGCGTGCAGGGCCTGACCCGCTATTGGGTGACCGTGGAACCGCGCGTGTAATTTTTTTTGCGATTGCCTGATACCTTTTGCTGCGTCGTCCGGTGATGAGTGCAGAACCCCTCACTTCTGCACCCACAGGACCACCGCATGACGCCTCGCCCCCGCTTTCGCCTCAAAGCCCTGACCCTGGCCATGGCCCTCGGCGCCCTGGCGCCTACCCCGGCGCTGATGGCAGCAGACGCCAGCACCAGCGCCCGCAGCTACCACATCGCGGCCGGCCCGCTGGCCGATGTGCTGGCCCGCTTTGCCGCCAACGCCGGCGTGCCGCTGTCGTTCGACCCGGCACTGCTCAATGGCATCCACAGCCAAGGCCTGGACGGCACCTACAGCGTGCCGGACGGCTTCGCCCGCCTGCTCGATGGCAGCGGCTACAGCCTGATCAGTACCGACAGCGGCGGCTACACACTGGCCCCGACCGTGGACCTGGGCAATGCACTGGAGCTGGGGGCGACCACCATCAACAGCAACCTGGCCGCCAGCAGCGACACATGGCAAGGCGGCCAGGTGGCCCGTACCGCGCGCCTGGGTGTACTGGGCGATCAGCCGATCAGCGACGTGCCGTTCAGTGTTACCAGCTACACCGCCAAAACCATCGCCGATCAGCAAGCCCGCACCCTCGGCGACGTACTGCTCAACGATGCGTCGGTGCGCCAGTCGGCAGGCTTTGGCAACTTTTCCCAGGTGTTCACCATCCGCGGCCTGCCGCTGAACACCGACGACATCAGCTACAACGGCCTGTATGGCGTGCTGCCACGCCAGATCGTGACCACCGAGGCGCTTGAGCGGGTTGAGGTGTTCAAAGGCCCCAATGCCTTCCTCAATGGTGTCGCGCCGCAGGGCAGCGGCATCGGCGGCTCGGTCAACCTGGTGCCCAAACGTGCCGAAGACACGCCTACCCGCCGCGTGACGCTGGACTACGCCACGGGTGACAACGTCGGCGGCCACCTCGACCTGGGCAAGCGCTTTGGCGAAGACAACCGCTTTGGCGCACGTATCAACCTGGCCCAGCACGACGGTGGCACTGGCGTGGACGACGAAGCACAACATTCCACCCTGATTGCCGTGGCGCTGGACTACCGGGGCGAACGCCTGCGCCTGTCCACCGACCTGGGTTACCAGAAGCAACGCATCAACGAAGGCCGGGCGGTGATCTACCCCACCGGCACCAAAGTGCCGCACGCGCCTTCCGCACGCGACAACTACGCCCAGGCCTGGAGTTGGTCGCAGCTGGAAGACACCTACGGCATGGTCAACGCCGAGTACGACCTGAACGACGACTGGACGCTGTATGCCGGGGCCGGCGCAAAACATACCCGGGAAAACGGCGAATATTCGTCGCTGTACGTCAGTGACGAGAACGGCACCGCGCGGGGCGGCTTCCTTTATTCGCCCCACGACGAAGACAACAAAAGCGCCGTGGCCGGCATCAACGGCCGCTTTGCCACCGGCCCGGTCACCCACCGGGTGAACTTCGGCTTGTCGGGCATGTGGGGCGAACAGCGCTCGGCCTATGAGGCGATACTGTCGGCCAACCGCTATGACACCAACCTGTACAACCCGGTGCAGGTGCCGCGCCCGACCAACACCTACTTCGGCAGCGACCTGCACGACCCGCGTATCGTCGGCAAGAACCGGGTCAAAAGCGTGGCTGTGTCCGACACCCTGGGCTTTTTCGACGACCGTGTGCTGCTGACACTGGGCGTTCGCAAGCAATCGATCGGCGTCGACGGCTGGGCGACGGCCACCGGCGTGCGCAACGCCAACTATGACGAGACCATCACCACCCCGGTGTACGGCCTGGTGGTCAAGCCGTGGGAGCATGTGTCGTTCTACGCCAACCGCATCGAGGGCCTGGCCCAGGGCCCGACCGCGCCGTCGAGTGTGAGCAACGCAAACGAAGTGTTCCCGCCCAAGCGCAGCAAGCAGGTAGAGGCCGGCGTGAAGCTGGACTGGGCCACGTACGGCGCCACCCTGGGCGTGTACCGCATCGAACAACCCAACAGCACCACCTACCGCGCACCGGGCGCCACGCTGGACACTTTCAGCATGGACGGCGAGCAGGTCAACAAGGGTGTGGAGCTGAACCTCTTCGGCGAGCCGATCGACGGCCTGCGGCTGCTGACCGGCGCGGTATTCATGCACACCGAACAGAAGAACACCGCCAACGGCAGCAACGACGGCAACCGCGCCGCCGGCGTGCCGCGCTTCCAGTACAACCTGGGCGCCGACTGGGATGTGCCGGGTATTGCCGGAGCCGCGCTCAGTGCACGCATGCTGCGCACGGGCGGGCAGTACGTGAATGCCGCCAACAGCCTGAGCATTCCGGCCTGGACCCGCGTCGATCTGGGCGGGCGTTACAGCTTCAAGCTCGATGACAAGCAGGTAACCCTGCGCGCCAACGTGGAGAACGTGGCGAACAAGGCTTATTGGGCGTCGGCGTCAACGTCCAACAACTACCTGACCCAAGGTACGCCAAGGATCTTGCGCGTGTCGGCCACCGTGGATTTCTGAAGGCGCACCCCATTTTGTAGGAGCGGATTTACCGAGACGTCGGACCACCGTGATGCAGGCGACGCGGTGGATGGCACCGGCCTTGCCGGTGTTCGCGGATAAATCCGCTCCTACAGGCATGCGCAATCCCTGTGGGAGCGGCTTTAGCCGCGAAAGGGCCGTTACAGGCTTACGGCTGGCTTGCCACAACCCCCTTGTCCCGCTCGCTGATCACATACTGCCGGTACTCCGGATCGGCCTTGATCTGCGCGTCGGTGAACGGGATTGGCGCCAGCTGCTTGGCCGAAAACGCCTTGGTCTGGTCACTGCTGTGCGCCGAACCGGTTTCGCTGGACTGTGAAAACGCCAGCAACCCACGCGCCTGCGGCCCTTGATCGGTAAAGCTGACCAGCTGCAAGTAGCTGGTGCCACTGACCACCAGCCGTTTGCCCGGCCCGCTTGGCACGCTGTAGATCGCGTTGTACACGCCCAGCCCTTGCGGCCCGCCCGGTACCGGGGTGCCATCAGCCGATTGCTGAATCTGGCCCCAACGTGCCCCCTCCTCCACACCGGCCTTGGCCACTTGCTGCAACGAAGCCAGCGCTGCTTCACGCACCAGCTTGCTCACCACCGCCTGCTCCACCGCCAGGCCACGCGGGGTGTGCTGCGGGTCTTCGGGGTTGAAGGCCACGCGCCAGGCTTTAGGGTTTGCCGCCAGGGCCTCGAAAATGTTCTTGAAGTGCACCAGGCCGATGCCACTGTCGAGGTCTGCCTTGCCGTTCCAGGCGGCCAGGCTGGCGCACAGGCCTTTGAGGTCGGCCTCGGCGCCCTTGCACCACTGCAGCAGGTCTGGCAGCACCAGGCTGGCCAGGTACACCTCATCATCGAACACCATGCGCTGCAGGTCGTCCACGCCAATGCGTGCAGTGCCTTGCAGGCGTTCAAGGGCATAACGCCCGCGCATGCCCAGCGGCTGGTCGTTGCGGCTGATCAACGGTGAGTAGCCGGTCAATGGCTGGGCCGGATTGGCCAGCCAGGCCGGGTCGTTGGAGTTTTGCACGAAATCGCTGCGCTCAAGGCTGGGCAGCATGTGCGCTGGGAAAATGCCTGGCTGCGCGGCTTGTGCATCAACCTTCCACTGGCAGGCGCTGCGCGAGCCGTCCAGCACCACCAGCGGCCCTTGCATGGCCGGGTTGCTGCACTGGCTGAGCAGGGCCTGGTCCACGTAAGGCACCACGGACTGGTTCAGGTACAGCGACTTGCCGGCCGCATCCACTGCCAGGGTGTTGACCCACGGGATGCCCTGCAATTGCTTGATGGAACTCTTGAGTGCCTCCAGGCTGTCGGCCCGGTTGATGCGGTACCACTGCTGCAGCACGCGGGTGTTGTCCAGGTTGGCATCGCGCAGGCTGAAGGCAGCCTCGCGGGTCCAGTCAAGGCGGCCTGGCCACTGCACCACCGGGCCGAACTTCGAGCTGTACACCTGCCGCTCGACCTGGCTCAGGGTGCCGTCCTCGGCTTTGACCGTCACGCTGACTGCCTGCCGGGCAAGAGGCAGAGACTGGCCATCAAGCAGGTAGCGAGTCGGGTCTTTGGGGTCCAGTTGCAGGCGGTACAGGGTGAAATGCTTCGAGGTGTCGACCGTGTGGGTCCAGGCCAGGTGGCGGTTGAAGCCGATGTTGACCATCGGCAGGCCCGGCAGCGCCGCGCCCATGACGTCCAGCTGGCCAGGGATGGTCAGCTGCATCTGGTAGAAGCGCATGCCGCCCATCCACGGGAAGTGCGGGTTGGCCAACAGCAGGCCACGGCCATTGGCCGAGCGTTGCGCGCCTACGGCCACGGCGTTGCTGCCGCGCTCGGATGCAAAGCGTTGCTGTTGCGCCAGGGCCACGTCGAAGGCTGGCGTCGCCTGCTGGCTGGCAAGCTGCGGCGGCTGTGCGCCGGCCAAGGCGTCGATGAACTGGCCAACGCCACCTTCGGCCAGTAGCCGGCGGGTCAGTTTGATCAGGTCCTGGCTGGTGATGGCCCGCACCCATTGGCCATCCCCGCACTCGGGCGGCAACCCCTGGCTGCGGCGCTCGCCCAAGGCACGGTTAAAACCGCTGGCATAACCGTCCAGCAGGTTGCGCACCTGTTCGGGCTGCGCCTGCAGGTAGGCACTCACCGCCTCGGGCGAGTTGAGCCAGGTAAAGAACAGGTCACTGGCGAGGTTGTCACGCTGCTCGACGGTTTTGCCCCTGGGCCCGAAATAGCGCGAACGCTCGCCGTTGACCGTCAGCACTTCATTGGCCAGCAGGCACAGGTTGTCCTGGGCATAGGCGTAGCCGATGCCGTAGCCCAGCCCTCGCTCGTCCTTGGCCACGATGTGCGGTACGCCAAAACTGGTGCGGCGGATTTGCGCGCTGGCATCAGCGCCGGTTTCAAGCGCTTGCGCGGCGAAGCTGGTGGCGACCAGTGCGGCGGCCAGGCCGGCGCAGGTCAGGGAACGCGAAAATGGCAACACGGGCACTCCTCGGATTCGGGGGTCATTCCCGATTCAGACGAATGGCTGCATGAAAATTTTACGCAGGCCTGGCCCCGCATTCGTCTTAAACAACAACACGAGGCATTTTTTTTAAATAAAGGCTGCAGATTTGCCGTTCTCATTCGTCCTAGTAAGTGAGCCACCCATATTTCGGGACAGTCCACGAAAAGGAGCATTCGCAATGTACAACCCGCAACCTTCGATGCAGACCGGGCAAGCCCCGGCCCAGGTGGCCAACGGGCAAAACACCGGCGGGGACGAGCGCCTCGGTAACGAACAGATCCGTGAGCTGCTGCGCACCTATGGCCTGCGCACCAGCCTGATCCGCCTGAAGGTGATCGACGCACTGCATGCCGCCGACCGCAGCGGCCGCAGCATTGGCGTGCGCGGCGTGCACGCGCAGCTGGAACAGCTGGACATTCCGCTGTCGTTTCTGAGCGTGCGCGAAGTGCTCAAGCGGCTGTGCACCGAAGGCGTGATCACCTTGGGCAGTGACAAGTGTTACAGCCTCAACCCGCAAGCGCGTGCGGTGCTGGAGCAACCCGCCGCACGCTGAGTGCCTGGCCGGCCAAGGCTGGCCGGCCTGCTTGCATCAAGGCTTGACCTTGCGCCGCAAGATCCCGTTGATCACCACGACCACCACGGCAATGGCAATGGCCAGAATCTGGAAGGTCTGCTCACTGATCGTACCCTCCTTCTGCAGGTGGGACAGGCCCAGCATCAGGCCCAACACCACCAGGATGATCAAAACGGAGTATTTGAGGCGCTGCACGTGTGTCATGAAAGAATTCCTTGCTACATCAGGGGCAAAAGGGCTCGCAACGAGCCGCCGCAATCATACAACGCCCACGGCCACCGGCGCTGCATTTCCTGCTTGCCAATTCCCGAATGGGGTGCGCGCCATTGATGCGCCCTTCAGAAGCGTGCAATGCGGCAAATCAAGGCTCAAATGCTAGCCGTGAAGAACTTTCCTACGCAAAAGGCAATCACTGCCTGCAAAACGTGTTCACAGAAACTACAACAACCGAGCCACTTGGCGCCTAGCGACAGTGTTCCCTGCTCACTGAAAATCCACCCATGCCAACGACACGACGCCGCTGGCACATGTCATCCGACCATGACGGATTTTCACAGCATCGCGTCCCAACTACCGCGAGGGAGCTACACATGGAATTGCCAGATCTCACATCCATCGACGTCAGCCAACTGCCGCATTCGCTGCAGGCACTGATTGAATGCATCGGTATTGAACACGCCTACCAGCTGACCTGCGCCTACGGTGGCAGGCCCAAGTACATCCCAAAGCACCGTGAACGCACCAAACTCGCCGACGTGCTTCCGCCTATGGCGCTCGACGCCCTGATCAAGCGCTTTGCCGGTGTGGCGCTGGAAATCCCCAAGGCGGACCACTTCATGCGCCAGCTGCGCAACCTGCAAATCCAGAAAGAAAGTGCCGACGGGCTGTCACGCAGCCTGCTGGCTGACAAGTACGGCCTGAGCCTGCGGCAGATCGGCAACATCCGCCGCCAGGAGCATTGCACCCGCTGACGGCAGACGCACCGGCCGCCGCTGGCGGCGGCCGTTTCAGAAGTCGCGTTTGTAGAAGATGTCCAGCGAACTGGCCAACCCGCTGGCCGCCTCCAGGTAAACCTTCTTGCTGAGCTTGTAACGCAGCGCGATGGTATTGGCTGGCTCGAACACCCCCACCCCGTAACGCAGGCTGAGTTTCTCCGTCAGGTTGCCACTGGCCACCACGCTGGTGGAGTTGCCGGAACCCTCGGTGTCCAGCTGGAAATCATCAATCCCCAGGCTCGACGCAAGGCTGCCGGTGATGCCGGCGCTGCCCGCCAAGCCCAAGCCAAGGGCGGCCTCGGCCAGCATATTGTTGTCTTCCCCCGAGTTGCCGAGCGGGCGCCCAAGCACCAGGTACGACAGCGCCTGCTCCTGGCTCATGGCCGGCTCCGAGAACACTTTGGTGGTGGGTTGCTCGGCGCTGCCGCTGAGGCGGATGCCGGCAATCACGTCATCGACCTGGCGAATGGCTTCAATATCCAGATACGGCTGGTCGATGGGGCCGGCGAACAGCAGGCGTGCGCGGCGGATGGTCAGGCGCTGGCCATAGGCGCGGTACCGGCCATCGGCCAGGCTCAACTCGCCACGGGTGTCCATGTTGTCGCCAATGTGCACGCGCCCGAGCAGGTTGGCGGTCAGGCCAAAACCGCTGAAGGCGAGTTTTTCCTGGCCCACGATCACGTCGATGTCCATGGCCATTGCCATGGGCGGTTTACCCTCTTCGGTCTGGTGGCCAACGATGACGGTATCGTCCGACACCTTTACCGTGGACGGGGGCAGTTCGCGCACGGTGATCTTGCCTTTGGGCACCAGTACCTTGCCGGTGACCGCCAGCTTGTCGTCGATCAGGCGCAGGGTCAGGTCGGGGGCGACTTCAAGGGCTGCGTAGGGTTCTACGGCCACTGGCAACTGTTGCCCTTGCAGGCGCAGGTCCATGCCCAGTGCCTGGCCCCAGGTGAGGTTGCCGCTCAACTGGCCGCGGCCCGCGTCGCCGCTGCGCCAACCGCCGTTGAGCTGTACTTGTTCGCCGGCAATCAGCGCCTGCAACGACAGGTCGTGCAAGCTTACCGGCAGCTCGGCGCCACTGACTTCTCCCCCGCTGAGCGCCAGGTTGCCGTTGACCTTGGGAGCCAGCAAGGTGCCGGTCAGCTGGCCACTGCCATTCAACTGCCCGGCCAGGCGTTCGACCATGGGCACGAACGGCCTAGCGATGGACAGGTCCAGGCCGGCAAGCCGGAAGTCACCCGACAGCGGTTTGTCCTTGCCCAACGGGTCCAGGCGGGTATTGAGGCTTAGCTCGCCCAGGCGTTCGCCACGGAAATTGAGCCGGGTGTCGATGCGACGCGGCGCCAGGGTGCTGTCCAACCGCAGTGCCTGATAGGGGAAGTCCACCCAGCGACCGTTGTCGCGCACCCGCAAGGTGCCACCGCTGGCATCGACGCTGACCGTGCCCTTGGGGCCGCTGGCGGGGATATCCAGGTTGATGTCGGCATTGAGCAACCCTTGCCAGGCGAAATCTTTGGGCAGCCATTGGGCCAGGCTGTCCAACGGGAATTGCTTGAGGTGATAGCGCAAGCGCGGCTCCGGTGCCAGGCGTTGGTCCTCGCCGCACAGGCTGGCCTGGCCCGAGCGCCAGCAGTGGGCGCCGAAGTCCAGTTGGCCGCTGGCCAGCCGCTGCAGGCGGGCCGGGGCTTGCAATTGCCAGTCCTGGCCGCCGGCCTGGATGCGGCCACTGGCCAGGCGGCCTCGCCAGTCGCCTTTGGCCAGCTGGCCGTCCAGGCCGAGGTCCAGCTTGAGCTGCGGGCCGTCCAGCGCCAGCGTCAGCGCCTGCTGGCGGATATCGCCCTTGCCGTTGGCCTGCAGCGTACCAAGCGCGGTTTCACCCAGGCGGATGCCGTTGGCCTTGAGGTCGATTACAGCCCGCTGGGCGCTGTCCAGCTGCGCATCCAGGTCGAGGCGTTGAATGCGGTTTTCTGCCTGGGCCAGCTGCTGGCCTTGCAGGGTCAGGGTGCCTTGCGGTTTATCGAGCGTGCCGCTTGCGTCCAGCCGGCCCTTCACTTGGCCCTGCAGCCGGGGCCATAACTGGCCCAGGCGCGGCAAGTCAAGGTCGATGCGCCCGGCAAGGCGTTGTTGCAGGCTGCCGCTGCCGGTGATGCGGTTGTCACCCAGTTGCACGGCGAGGGTGCCGAGGGTCCAGGCCTGCCCTGCCCCTTGGGCGTCCACTTTCAGCAGCGCGGGCTGGCCGCGCAGGCGGCCCTTGAGGTCTAGTTGTGCATCAAGGGTCAGCTGGTCACCTTTCATTTCGCCTTTACTGCGCAACGGGCCGGCCAGGGTGCCGGGCAGTTCGGCCAGCCAGTAGGCGGGGTCTAGCGCCGACAGTTGCAAATCGACGTCCCAGGCCAGGGTGTCGGCAAAACGCACGGCGACGCTGCCGGCAGCCTTGCCCTGCCCCGCCGTCAGCGCCAGCTGGGGCAGACGCGCCTGCTGCAGGTCGCCCTCGAAGGGGCTGGCCAGGCTGAACGCGCCTGCCGGGCCGTCGAGGTCGCCGCTGAAGTCGCCTGTGTAATTGCCGTCACGGTACTGCACCTTGGCGTTGAAGCGTTTGAGCGTGACTTGTGGCGGCGATTCCAGCGGGTAAAGCCGCAGCCACGGGAAGTCCTGCCAGTCGATTTGTGCGTCGGCGGCCAGGCCATTTTGCCAGTCGGCTGTGGCCTGCAACTTGAGGTGCTGGGTGTCGCTGGCCGTCAGGTCCAGGGCATCCAGTTTTGCCCCCTTTGCATCAACCTTACCCGCCAGGGCCAGCAGGACGGGAGACTGCTCCGCGGGCAGGCTGGCTCTGCCAGTCAATTGATAGCCCTTGCTCAGGTCGCCCTGGGCCTGCAGCACGAGCTGGTTGAACTGCACGGTATCAGGCAGCGATGCCGTGGGCTTGAAGGCTTGCGAGCGAATCAGCAATTTGGCGGGCAAGTGCTCGGCCAAGGCTTGCAGCTCGCCGGTCAGCTGTGCATTGAGGTAACCACTGCTGGTGGCATCGAGTTCGAGGGTCTTTTGCAATTCACCCTTGGCGGTCAAAGCCAACTGCCAGGTTTGCCCATCCACGGCAGGTAACTGTACCTGGCCCTGCAGCTGCGTCGGCCAGTCGCCCTCAGGCTGAACTTCGCCCTGCACGCTCAAGCGCAGGTCATCACGCTGCAGCTGCAGGCTGTCGATACGCAGCCCGTTGGCCGTCCAGTGTGCCGCCAGGTGCAGGTCGCCGAGCAAGTCACTGCCATCCAGGCGCAACTGGCCGAGCTGAACGTCGCCCACCTCGATGGCGATCGGCAGCCGCAACGCAGGCAATTGCACAGGCCCGCTTTCGGCCGGTTGGTCGCTTGGCGCGAAGGCCATGTCGATGCGCTGGGCATGCAACTGGTCAATACACAGCGTAGCCCGCAGCAAGCAGGCGGGCGACCAGTTCAGCAGCGGGGCCTGCACCTCGACGCGGCTGCCACCGTCCACCCAGGTCAAGCGGCTGGCTTGCCACTGGCCCGCCAAACGCCCTTGAAAATCGGCAACATCCAGCCCCGGCACGCGCCCCAAGGCCCAGCGGCTGCCGCCCTCGGTACCCACCAATACCCCCAACGCCAGCACCACCAGCAGCACACTGCCCAGCACGCCCGCCACAATGAATTTGAACACACGCATCACAGCTCGGGCCCCATGGAGAAGTGCAGGCGAATACCGCCGTCGTCATCAAGCGCTTTGGCCAGGTCCAGGCGCAGTGGCCCGACCGGCGATACCCAGCGCACACCGAAGCCGACACCGGTTTTAAGGCTCGGCAGCTCAAGGGTGTTGAAGGCGTTGCCCTGGTCGACAAAGGTTGCCACCCGCCACTTCTCGGTCAGTGAGTACTGGTACTCGACACTGCCCGCCACCAGGTAACGGCCACCGATGCGGTCACCGTCGCTGTTCTTGGGTGACAGCGTCTGGTAGTCGTACCCGCGCACGCTCTGATCGCCACCGGCAAAGAAGCGCAGCGAGGGCGGGATGTTGTTCTTGTAGCCGTTAGTGGCGCTGCCGCCGAACTGCACACGCCCCAAAAAGCGGTGGTTGTGCCCCAGGGTGGTGAGGCCTTTGAGCAGCACGTTGCCGTGCAGCAGGTTGGTGTCCGACACCAGCCCTTCCTTGGCCACCTGGGTATCGAACTGCAAGCGGTAGCCATTGTGCGGGTCGATGCGGTTGTCACTGCGCAGGTACGAAAAACTCACGCCCGGCATCAACAGGTTGCTCAGGCCAGAGTCATCCCCCAACCGGTATTCTTCACGCTGGTACTTGAGCGAGATCACCCGCTGCCAGCCGCTGGGCAGCTTGCTGTGCCATTCCGGGCCGACGGTGAGCAGCTTGCTGAGGGTATCGGTGCCAGCGATTTCTTCGTTTTGATAACCGCCGGCAAAACGCAGCTTGTCGGTGAGCGGCGGATCGAGGGGTATGTCGTACCACAGGCCGACGTTTTGCCGGGGGGCGGACAGTTCGGTTTCCCAACCGTAGCTGTGGCCCTGGGGGTTGACCCAGTGGCGGGTCCAGTTGGCCTTGCCACGCGGGCCGACGTCGGTGGAAAAGCCAAGGCCCAAACCCATGGTGCGGGGTTTGCGGGTGTCGAGGTGCACATCCACCGGCACTTCTTCGGCCACGGCGGCAGTGGGTGCGGCATCCACCCGCACGCCTTCGAAATAGCCGCTGGATTGCAGGTCGTTGTTGAGTTCGGCAACCAGCTCTGAATCATACGGAGTACCCGGCTTGAACGAGACCATGCGTTGCAGCAGGTCCTCGTCCAGCGGTGTGTCGCCACTGAACTTCACGGCGCCCAGCCGGTAGCGTGGGCCGCTTTGGTAAACCAGCTCGATGTCGGCCACACCGGCCTGGGGGTCCACGGCCAGGCGCTGGCGGCTGAAGCGTCCGCTGAAGAAGCCGTACCGCGACGCCTGGTTCTGGATCAGCCGCTTGGCATCTTCGTAGAGCCCATGGTTGAGGGGCTCGCCGGCCCGCAAGGCTTTGCTGTCAGGCACGCGAAAGGCTTTCATTTCGCTGGCCGGGCCTTCGATACGCACGCTCACGTTGCGCAGGCGCACCGGCTCGCCGGGTTCGATGTGAATGATCAGTTGCGGGGGTTGGTCGGCCTTGGTGGGCGGTTTGACCTCGGTGTCGATCTGCGCCTGGTAATAGCCAAGTGCCTGCGCGGCCTTGCGCGTCTGCTCCTGCGCCCCGCGGCTGAAGCGCAGCAGCGCTTCTTCGTCGCGGTCCCCCAGGGTGCCGATGTAACCTTCGACATTCGCCTTGAGCGCTTTGTTGGCCGGTTTTACCTGCACCAGCAACTCGCTCTGGCCCCATGCTGCGAAACTGGCGGCCCAGAAAACCAGGCCCCAGCTTAATCTTCCTGAATACGTCATGCGGCGCATGCTACCAGAGCCAGGCGGTCAAGGGAGCCGTCTGGCGCCCCTTCAGGCAATTGTCGGCATCGACGACGTCGGGTTCGGGTGAAAGAACACCCTTTCGCGGATTGGCCCTACAGCTACCTCGCCGATTTCCTCATAGCCCTGACGCTGGTAAAACGCCAGGTAGTGCTCGTTGCCCGAGTCCAGCACCACGCCTTGGGTGTTCGGGTCTTCGGCGCACCAGTCGTGCACCGCTTGCAACAACTGCTCGCCGTAATGCTGGCCACGAAACTGCGGGTGTACGCCCAGCAGTGGCAGCATGTGCACCTGGCCACTGGGCAGGCAGCTGGCCAATGCGGCCTGATAGTCCATGTAGCGCCGGGTGCAGCGCTGGCCGGTGCCCAGCCACATGCGCAGGCGCCAGGCCCAGCTGTCGGCCACCCCGAGCCGCCGCTGCGGCGGCACGATCAGCGCCAACGCAATCAGGCGATCGTCCAGCAGCAGGCCGATGGCGGGCAGTTGCAGGTAGAAGTGCTGACGCACCCACTCGCGCACCATCACGCGCAAGCGCCGTTCATAACCGGGGCGCTGGGCTTCGAAAATGTAGGCGAAGGTGGGCTCGTGGCGGTAAGCGTTGTACAGCAAAGAGCGCGCCTCACGGCTGTAGCCGTCATCGAGCGAGCAGATACGGGCCTGGGCGGCAGTG
Organism: Pseudomonas sp. PSKL.D1; assembly: GCF_028898945.1. Classification (NCBI taxonomy): domain Bacteria; kingdom Pseudomonadati; phylum Pseudomonadota; class Gammaproteobacteria; order Pseudomonadales; family Pseudomonadaceae; genus Pseudomonas; species Pseudomonas sp. PSKL.D1. Next base: position 2,635,137 of record NZ_CP118607.1, on the reverse strand, counting down.
GCGGCTTCGGGCATTGCGGGCAGTCCTCCTGGAAGTGGCATCTACAGCCTTGGAGGTGCACCACTGCGCATCGTTCACCCCGTTGACTGCACGTTAGCAGTGCCCAGGCGATGCCGCCATGCTGGTGATGAGGGCCGATGTCGGCTAGCATCCGGCCTTTTACCAGGATCGTCTTTCCATGAAGATTGTCTGTTTCAACATCAACGGCCTGCGGGCGCGCCCGCACCAGCTGGCGGCGCTGATCGACAAGCACCAGCCAGACGTCATCGGCCTGCAGGAAACCAAAGTCAGCGACGATCAGTTCCCGTTGGCCGACGTCCAGGCGCTGGGCTACCACGTGCACTACCACGGCCAGAAGGGCCACTACGGCGTCGCCCTGCTGTCGCGCCAGGCGCCATTGAGCCTGTTCAAAGGCTTTGCAACCGACGAAGAAGACGCCCAGCGGCGCTTCATCTGGGGCACCTTCGCCGATGCCGACGGCACGCCGATTACCATCATGAACGGCTACTTCCCGCAGGGCGAAAGCCGCGACCACCCCACCAAGTTCCCCGCCAAGCAGCGCTTCTACACCGACCTGCAGGCCCTGCTGGAAACCCAGTTCAAGACCGACCAGCCGCTGCTGGTGATGGGCGACATGAACATCTCGCCCCAGGACTGCGACATCGGCATTGGCCCGGACAACGCCAAGCGCTGGCTGAAAACCGGCAAGTGCAGCTTCCTGCCGGAAGAGCGCGAATGGATGGAGCGCCTCAAGGGCTGGGGCCTGGTGGACAGCTTCCGCCACCTGCACCCGGAGGTGGCAGACCGCTTCAGCTGGTTCGACTACCGCAGCCGCGGCTTCGAGGACGAGCCCAAGCGCGGCCTGCGCATCGACCTGATCATGGCCTCCCAGGCACTGGTACCTCGCATCAAGGCCGCCGGGGTGGATTACGAACTGCGCGGCATGGAAAAGCCTTCAGACCATGCGCCCATCTGGCTGGAACTGAGCTGATACCCCTGCTGCCGGCCTGTGAGCGCATGCGCTCACAGGTGCCTGCTGTCTAAATCACTTCTTCGAAGGGCAACCCGACATAGTTCTCGGCGATGTTCGTAAGCCCAGCCGTCGACGACAGGAAATACTCCCGGTCGGCTTCCTGCATCTTCTGGTCCCAGGCATCCTTGTGTTCGCCAAAGTCGTGCAGCAACTGGGTCATGAACCAGCTGAAGCGCTCCCCTTTCCACACGCGACGCAATGCCAGCGGCGAATACTGCTGCAACAGGTCGGTGCGCCCTTCGCGGTAGACCTTGACCAGGATGCGGTACAGGTAGTTGACGTCGGAGGCCGCCAGGTTCAGCCCCTTCGCGCCGGTGGGCGGCACGATGTGCGCAGCGTCACCCACCAGGAACAGGTGCCCGTACTGCATGGGCTCGACCACCAGGCTACGCAGCGGGGCAATGCTTTTTTCCAGTGATGGGCCGGTGACCAGGCGTGTGGCGACATCGTCCGGCAAGCGCGCCTTCAGCTCATCCCAGAAGCGCTCGTCGGGCCAGTTTTCCACCCGTTCCTCCAGCGGCACTTGCAGGTAGTAGCGGCTGCGCGTCTGCGAGCGCTGGCTGCACAGTACGAAACCGCGCCTGTGGTGGGCGTAGATCAGCTCATGGTTGACCGGCGGGGTATCGGCCAGCAGGCCCAACCAGCCGAACGGGTACACCCGTTCATAGTGCTTGAGCACGCCGTCGGGGATGCTCTGCCGGGCGATGCCGTGGAAGCCGTCACAGCCAGCGATGTAGTCGCAGTCCAGGCGCTGCTGCTGGCCATCCTTTTCATAGGTCAGGTAGGGCCGTTCACCTTTGAGGTCGTGGGGGCGCACGTTGCTGGCCGAATAGATGATCGGTGCACCGCTGGCCTGGCGTGCCTGCATCAGGTCACGGGTGACTTCGGTCTGGCCATACACCATCACGGTTTTGCCACCGGTCAGGCCTTTAAGGTCCAGGCGCTGGCGACGCCCCCCCACCAGCAGCTCGACACCTTCATGCACGAGCCCTTCCTGGTCCATACGCTCGGCTACACCGGCTTCGCGCAGCAGGTCGACCGTGCCTTGCTCAAGCACGCCGGCGCGAATACGGCCAAGGACGTACTCAGGCGTCTGCCGCTCGAGGATCACGGTGTCGATGCCAGCCTTGTGCAGCAACTGGCCCAGCAGCAGGCCAGACGGGCCGGCGCCGATGATTGCAACCTGAGTCTTCATTGTTGTTGTCTCTTGTTGTTTGGGTTTGCACTTGCATTTTTACGGGCTAGAGCGGCCAAATAAGTGTGCTATTCGATGCAAAAACTGCACTTTTATAAAAATCGTTCGATTAACGGACAGGTAAGGCCTGCATGAAATCCACGCTCCAAGGCGTCCCGTTGTTCCAGCTATATGGTGAAAACCAGGCCTGGCCCGGCACCGACTTGCTGCACTGTGAGTCGATACCGGCACGCAGCCGCCTGCACCACTGGGAGATCAGGCCGCACCAGCATGCGGACCTGTTCCAGCTGTTGTATGTGCAGCGCGGCCACGCTGAGGTGGAAATCGAAGGGGTACGCAGCACGCTGGATGAAGCAGCGATACAGGTAGTGCCGCCGCTGACCGTGCACGGCTTTCGCTTCAGCGCCGACATCCAGGGGCATGTGCTGACGTTCGGCACCGCGCTGGTGACCGAACTCGAACAGCGCCTGGGTACGCCGCTGGGTGTGCTGACCAACGCAGCCTGTTACCCGCTCGGCAGTGATCGCCTGCACCTGCGCTGCCTGATCGACACGTTGCAGCAGGAGTACCAGGGTAACGCGCCAGCGCGCGCTACCTTGCTCGAAGCGTTGGTGACCGCGCTGATGGTGTGGATCAGCCGCCAGCAGCCGGGCCAGGCGCCACGCAACCGCGATGAGCGTGATCGCCAGTTGCTCGGGCAGTTTCTGCGCCTGGTCGAAGCGCATTACCGCGAGCACCTGCCGGTGGAAACCTTTGCCGAGCGGCTCAAGGTGCCCAGCCTGCAGTTGAACCAGCTGTGCCGGGCACTCAGTGGGCAAACCGCGTTGCAGGTGATCCATCAGCGGCTGCTGCTGGAGGCGCGGCGTAACCTGGTTTACACGCGCATGAGCATCGGACAGCTTTCCGACAGCCTGGGGTTCAGTGACCCAACCTATTTTGCGCGGTTCTTCAAGCGGCTGAGTGGGCAAACGCCCAATGGGTATCGGCGATCGGTGCTGGGGCGGTAGTGTGGTTGTCGGTAAAAGGTAGGTGCCTGGGAGATCGCGCGGCGCATCGCGGATGAATCCGCTCCTTGTATGTTGTGTCTGGCCTGGCGAGAGTGGTTATGCTCGTCAGGCTGAAGAAGCACTTCCGGGGAGGCCGACCGCTCCTGAAGGCAGGGATGGCCCTGACCTTGTATGTAGAGAGGCCCCCCGCCTCATTGCCCACTACGAAGAGTATCGAGAAGCCGACAAGTCGGACTTCGCATTACAAGGTTGCAGCGGCATGAAGTTCGAGGTCGGGGAACCGGAGGCCATTGTTACCTAACTCGCTTGGGAGGGGGAAGAATGAGTGTCTGGGTTGGTCTCGATATCGGCTCACGTACTTCGATCGCCGGGGTGCGCAAAGATGGGCGTCCTGCCGGTCAGTGGGATATCGCTCAAACACCGGCAGGCCGTAAGGCTGCAGTAAAAAAGCTGCTGGCACTCAAGCCCAAGTCGATCGTGATGGAGGCGACCGGGATCTATTACTTGGACTTGGCCCTTGAGCTACATGCGGCCGATCTCCCTGTTTCAGTGATCAACCCCAAGAGCTTCCACAATTTCGCCAAACTGATGCTGGTGAACAGCAAGACCGATGCAATAGATGCTCAACTGCTGTCCGAGTACGGCGAGCGTATGACACCACGCTTGTGGACACCCCCAAACCCTGTGCAGCTTGAGCTGCGAGCTCTGGGTCGACATATCAATCGATTGGTGGGACACCGCACCAGGGCAAAAAACGAGCTGCATGCATTACAGGCAACGGCTACGACCGTGTCGATGCTGATCGAGGATCAAGAGGAAGCGATTGTTTCACTGGATAATCGAATTGAGCGCTTCCGTAAGGCAGGTCGCGAGCTGATCGCCCAGTGTCCGACGCTTACTCGGCAGTACAAGCAGCTACTTGCAGGTCCCGGGATGGGAGAAGTCTCGGCACTTGCTGCACTCGCTGAACTGACCACCCTTCCTCAAATGCTCAAGTCCTCGCAGGTAGCTCGCCACGCGGGACTCGATGTTCGACAGACACAATCGGGGACGAGCATTGATAAGCCCGGCAGACTCGGCAAAAGTGGGAATGCGTACCTGCGGGCAGCCATGTACATGCCTGCCTTGACCGCGGTGCGCTGCGACCCTTATGCGAGGGCTTTTTACGAGTCGCTGGTCAACAGGGGCAAGAAGAAAATGCAGGCCATCGCTGCCGTCATGCGTAAGTACCTGACAGGCATCTGGGCATGCATGCGTGGAGATGAGCCATTTGATACGGCCAAGCTTTTCAGCGCTGAACACCTGAGAAAAGCTTGACCGCCAACAGAGTATCTACATTTGTTGCAACGTGCCGAACCTGTGAGGCCATGGGTGCCTGCCTGGCGCTCGCCTGTAGGAGCGGATTCATCCGCGATGCGCCGCGCGGGCGGCGCCTCTTGACGTAAACGTCAACCTGCCCTCACGATACCCCCATTCCCCTCTTCGAGCCCAAGCATGAGCAGCCAGACCTACAGCATCTCCGACCTCTCACGCGAGCTGGACATCACCACCCGCGCCATCCGTTTCTATGAGGAACAGGGCCTGCTCAGCCCGGAGCGCCGGGGCCTGGAGCGCATCTATTCTGCCCGGGACAAGGTCAGCCTGAAGCTGATCCTGCGTGGCAAGCGCATCGGATTCTCCCTGGCCGAATGCCGCGAGCTGATCGAGCTGTACGACCCCACCAGCGGCAACCTCAAGCAGCTCAACAGCATGTTGGCAAAAATCGCCGAACGCCGTGCCCAGCTTGAACAGCAAATGCTCGACATTCATCAGATGCAACTGGAACTGGACACCGCCCAGGAACGCTGCGAGCAAGCGCTGGCAGCAACGTTGAACAATCACTCCGCACCGTGACCCGCCACAGGAACCCCACCATGCTTTTGCCCGTTAACGTACGCCTGGTTGAAGTCGGCCCCCGCGATGGCCTGCAGAATGAAGCACAGCCCATCAGCGTCGCCGACAAGGTAAGGCTGGTCGATGACCTGACCGAGGCCGGGTTGGCCTACATCGAAGTCGGCAGCTTCGTTTCCCCCAAGTGGGTGCCGCAAATGGCCGGTTCAGCCGAAGTGTTCGCCGGCATCCAGCAACGCTCCGGGGTAACCTATGCCGCCCTGGCGCCCAACCTGCGTGGTTTTGAGGATGCGCTGGCCGCGGGCGTGAAGGAAGTGGCCGTTTTCGCCGCCGCCACCGAAGCGTTCTCGCAGCGCAACATTAATTGCTCGGTCAGCGAAAGCCTGCAGCGCTTCGAGCCGATCATGGCGGCTGCGCGCAGCCATGGCGTGCGCGTGCGTGGCTATGTCTCGTGCGTACTGGGTTGCCCCTATGAAGGCAAGGTGCGCGCCGAGCAGGTCGCCCCGGTGGCCAAGGCCCTGCATGAGATGGGCTGTTACGAGGTATCACTGGGCGACACCATCGGTACCGGCACGGCCGGTGATACGCGTCGGCTGTTCGAGGTGGTCTCGGCCGTGGTGCCACGGGAGCAGTTGGCGGGCCACTTCCATGACACGTACGGCCAGGCACTGGCCAATGTCTATGCCAGCCTGCTCGAAGGCATCGCGGTGTTCGACAGTTCGGTGGCCGGGCTGGGCGGCTGCCCTTATGCCAAGGGCGCCACGGGCAATATCGCCACGGAAGACGTGGTGTACCTGCTGCAGGGCCTGGGCATCGAAACCGGTATCGACCTGAACCGCCTGATTGGCGCGGGGCAGCGCATCAGTGACGTGCTGGGGCGTGCCAACGGCTCGCGAGTAGCCCGTGCGCGCAATGCGCGCTGATTCACTCAGCTGTCACACACGTGTGGGCGGAGTGTTACCGCCTTCACAGTTGCCAGCAAAAAATCGGGTAACAGGGAAACAAATCGGCAGATTCTGACGGTGACGCGTTTTCGCCAAAACAGCTAAGCCATTGATTTTAAAGGGTTTTCAAAAGTTGGCACGGCACCTGCTATATCTTTCGTACAAGAACAATAAAAAGCGATACCCAATAAAAACAACAGGTAACGGCTCTGACATAACAAGAACAACACGGCAGAGGCGTAGCAAGCAGATTTTTTTGGAGTCGACAGGCTTTTCAGGGGTTCGCCCCGCGACTTGGCACACAACAATAAAACTACCTCAAGGTAGCGGCCGCCAGGCTCGGATCGTTTGATAAAAGCAGGTCAGCGCTCAAAAAAATACGTTTGCTCTTGGCCCCGCATGGGGGTCGCCGCAACACCAAGGCAGGCTGACAAAAACAACAAATGGCCGGTCTTCAATAATAAAAAAGAGCAGGCAACAATGTCTTTGAGGGGAGCTTCGGCTCCCCTCAGTGCTTCCTGCAGTCCCCGTTCATTCCCCACCTCCTCACCTCCCCAAATGCCACCGGGCAATCTGATACGGTTTTTGTCGCTCAACCTGAACCTGTGCTGAAAACAGAGGTTGCGCCATAGTGCTCGTGCCTGATCGAGGCCTGACGAGCAGCGAGCCATGAACGACACCATCCCCGCCCTCCAGATCGCCACGCCCAAGCAGCGTGTCGACAACGGCATCCACACCCGCAGTTTCTCAGGTGTGTACCGCAACCTGCGCATCGGTTTCGCGGGCATGCTGTTCGTGCTGTTTTTCGGCACCGCATGGCTCGACTGGAACGGCCGCCAAGCTGTGCTTTGGGACCTGTCCACCAGCCAGTTTCATATTTTTGGCGCCACCTTCTGGCCGCAGGATTTCATCCTGCTTTCGGGCTTGCTGATCATCGCTGCCTTCGGCCTGTTTGCCATTACCGTGTATGCCGGCAGGGTGTGGTGCGGCTACAGTTGCCCGCAAAGCGTGTGGACCTGGCTGTTCATGTGGTGCGAAAAAGCCACGGAGGGCGAACGGCATCAACGCATCCGCCTCGCCGCCGCGCCCTGGAGCCTGAACAAAGTTGCACGCCGCACGCTCAAGCATGCCCTGTGGCTGGCCATTGGTGTTGCCACCGGCTTGACCTTCGTCGGCTACTTCACCCCGATCAGGCCGCTTGCCCTGGAACTGCTCAGCCTTGAGCTGGGCGGCACGGCCTTGTTCTGGGTGCTGTTCTTCACCGCTGCCACGTACCTCAATGCCGGCTGGCTGCGCGAAGCGGTGTGCCTGCACATGTGCCCCTATGCGCGCTTCCAGAGCGTCATGTTCGACAAGGACACCCTGGCCGTCGCCTACGACCCACGCCGGGGCGAGGCACGCGGCCCGCGCAAGAAAGGCAGCGATGCCCGTGCACAAGGCTTGGGCGACTGCATCGACTGCACCCTGTGCGTGCAGGTTTGCCCAACCGGCATCGACATCCGCCAGGGCCTGCAAATGGCCTGCATCGGCTGTGCAGCCTGCATCGATGCCTGCGACAACGTGATGGGCAAGATGGGTTACCCGCGCGGCCTGATCGGTTACAAGTCCGAGCGCAGCCTGCAAGGCGGCACTACCCACTGGCTGCGCCCTCGCCTGCTGGGTTATGGCGTGGCCTTGCTGCTGATGATCGGCGCGCTGGTGGTGGCGCTGCAACTGCGCCCGATGGTATCGCTGGACGTCATCAAGGATCGGGGCCTGTTCCGGGAGAACGCCCAAGGCCAGATCGAAAACATCTACCTGCTCAAGGTCATCAACAAGACCGCACACACCCAACGCTACCAAGTGCGCCTAGTGGCCGCCGAAGGCTATGCATTGCAGGGCCGCACCGCGCTGGTTATCGGGGCGGGCGAAATGGCCGAGGTGCCGGTGTCGGTGGCGCTGCTGGCCGAACGCCAGGCCAGCAGCGCACAACCGCTCACCTTCGAAGTCCAGAGCCTTGATCAACCGGCCAATCGCAGCGTGGCCCAGAGCCGCTTCGTGGCGCCGGTCAATCGCTGATCCCTTACACTCACTGTTCACCTTGCTTGCCGAGCCGCCATGAAACGCTACGAACGCTTTGCCGACGATATTGCCGAACTGATCCGCTCCGGCGTGCTGGGCCCCGGCGAGCGCGTGCCTTCGGTGCGCTATGCCAGCCAGACTCACGGCGTCAGCCCGTCGACGGTGTTTCAGGCGTATTACCTGCTGGAGCGGCGCGGGCTGATCCGCGCGCGCCCGCGCTCGGGATACTTCGTCAATGCCCACACACCGCGCACCTTCAGCGAGCCGCAAACCCTGGAACCGGTGAACGAGTCCACCGACGTGGACGTCAGCGCCCTGGTGTTTTCGATTCTGGACTCGATCAAAGACCCCAACACCGTGCCCTTCGGCTCGGCGTTCCCCAGCCCGGCGCTGTTCCCGCTGCAGCGCCTGGCCCGCTCACTGGCCAGTGCCAGCCGCGCCATGGACCCGCGCATGGTGGTCACCGACCTGTCACCGGGCAACCCGCAACTGCGCAGGCAAATTGCCCTGCGCTACATGGTCAACGGGCTGATGCTGCCCATGGAAGAGCTGCTGATCACCAACGGCGCGCTGGAAGCCTTGAACCTGTGCCTGCAGGCGGTGACTCAACCGGGCGACCTGGTGGCCATCGAGGCACCGGCCTTCTATGCCAGCCTGCAAGTGCTGGAGCGCCTGAAGCTAAAGGCCGTGGAAATCCCGGTCAGCCCGCGCGAAGGCATGGACCTGGACGTGCTGGCACAAACCCTGGAAAAGCATCCGGTCAAGGCGGTGTGGTGCATGACCAACTTCCAGAACCCGGTGGGCGCCAGCATGCCGGAGGCCAAGAAGCAGGCGCTGGTCGAACTGCTGCGCCGCCACCAGGTGCCGCTGATCGAAGACGATGTCTATGCCGAACTGTACTACGCCCAGCAGGCCCCAAAACCGGCCAAGGCTTTTGACACCCAAGGCCTGGTGATGCATTGCGGCTCGTTCGCCAAAAGCCTGGCACCGGGCTACCGCATCGGCTGGGTGGCTGCCGGGCGTTTTGCGCAAAAAGTCGAGCGGCTCAAGCTGATGACGTCGCTGTGTGCGTCGATGCCTGCCCAGGCGGCCATCGCCGACTACCTGCAGCACGGTGGCTACGACCGCCACTTGCGCAAACTGCGCTACGCCCTGGAAGGCCAGCAGGCCAACATGCTGGCCGCCATTGCCAAACACTTCCCTGCCCAGACCCGGGTCAGCCAGCCGGCCGGCGGCTACTTCCTGTGGCTGGAGCTACCGGCTCAGGTAGACGCCCTGAAGCTGTTTCACATGGCGTTGGCCCAAGGCATCAGCATTGCGCCGGGGCCGATCTTCTCCCCTACCCGACGCTTTGGCCACTGCATCCGCCTGAACTACGGCAGCCCCTGGAACCAGACGGCCGAGAATGCCATGGAAACCCTGGGCAGGATTATCCAGTCCTTCTGATGCGCGTTACTGCTCGCTATGCAGCAAATGGCCAGACACGTTAAAGTCTGACCTGTCAGCCCAATGGTCGGTAACCGGCATGTCTTCGCGTGAACTCCTCGCTTTGCGTAAGCAACTCGAAGCGCTGCAACAGCGTAATGCAGATCTGGAAGCGGCACTCGAACGCCAACAGGATCACGAACAGGACTTCTACCGCTTCCTGTTCGACACGATGGATGAAGGCTTTTGCATCATCGAGTTCTTTGACGGCCCCCACGGGCCGCTGAGCGACTATGTGCACGTGGTGGCCAACGCGGCCTACGCCAAGCACGCAGGCATCCCCAACGTGGTCGGGCAGAAGCTGCGCGAGATGGTGCCTGACGAGGCAGACCACTGGGTGGCGCGTTATGGTGCGGTGTTGCGCACGGGCCAGCCGCTGCACTTCGAGCAGGAACTGGTAGCCACAGGTCGCGTGCTCTCGGTTACCACCTTCAGGGTGGGCCCACTGGAAAAACGGCAAGTGGCCGTGCTGTTCAAGGACGTAACCGAACGGCGCAATGCCGAAGTGGCCTTGAGGCAACTCAACGAAAATCTGGAAGAACGCGTCAGCGAAGCGCTGGCCAGTCGCCAGCTGTTTGCCGAGCTGATCGACCGCAGCCGGGCCAACGTGCACGTACTTGATACCGGCCTGCACTGGTTGGCCGTCAACCACCAGGCTCGCGAGGACTTCCACAGCCTGTACGGTCAATATCCGGAAGTCGGCGCCTACATGCCCACGCTGATGGGGGAAAACGATACCGATCGTGACCTGATTCTGCCTTTGTGGCAGCGCGCCCTGGCCGGCGAGCAGTTCACCGAAAGCGGGCCCTTCGGCGTAGACCCCGAGCGCCACTTCGAATTGCACTTCAACACCCTGCGCGATCAGCAGGGCAAAACGCTGGGTGCGTACCTGTTCGCCTATGACATCAGCGACAGGGTGCACGAACAACAACGCCTGGCCGAAGCGGAGAAAGCACTGCGTCAGGCCCAGAAAATGGAAGCGGTCGGCCAGCTCAGTGGCGGCATCGCCCATGACTTCAACAACCTGCTGGGGGGGGTGCTCACGGCTCAAGAGCTGATGCAGCAACGCCTGGCTCAGGCCCGTTACGATGAGCTGCTGCCGTTGCTTGAACTGTCGAGCAACTCAGCCCAACGCGCGTCATCGCTGGTACACCGGTTGCTGGCGTTCTCGCGCCAGCAAACTTTGCAGCCCAGCTCGACCCGGGTAGAAACACTGATTACCGGCATGGAAGAACTGGTGCGCCGCACCATCGGCCCCTCCATCACGCTACACAGCCGCTTCGACGCCGACCTATGGCCGACCTTTATCGACCCGCCGCAGCTCGAAAGCGCACTGCTGAACCTGTGCATCAATGCCCGTGACGCCCTGCCCGATGGCGGGGCGATCGAGATCATGGGCGAGAACATCGTGCTCGACAGTGAACAGGGTAATGAGCTGGAGCTTCCCCCCGGCGACTACCTGCGCCTGAGCGTCAGCGACAACGGTCAGGGCATGAGCGCCGAAGTGGCGGCACGCGCACTGGACCCGTTCTTCACCACCAAACGCATGGGCCAGGGTACCGGCCTGGGGCTGTCGATGACCTATGGTTTCGTGCGCCAGTCCGGTGGGCAGTTGCGCCTGCATTCAGTACTTGGCGAGGGCACGCGGGTGGACATGTATCTGCCCCACCACAACGCCCCCGAAGCAACGCAGGCCCGCCCCAGCCAGCGTGCCATTGAGCTATACAGCCCAGCGGGCGGCCAACGCATCTTGCTGGTGGAGGACCAGGCGGCGCTGCGCATCGTGGTCTGCGAAGTGCTGGAAGAACTGGGCTACGAAGTGCACGCCTTCGAAGACGGCCCTGCCGCCCTCGCCCACCTGGACAACAGCCCCTGCCCAGACCTGCTGCTCAGCGACATTGGCCTGCCCGGCGGGCTCAATGGCCGCCAGGTCGCCGAGCGCTGCCGGCAACGTTACCCCGATCTCAAGGTGTTGTTCGTCACCGGTTACGACGAAAGCGCGGCGTTAAGCGATGGCCAGTTGCTACAAGGTACCAGCGTGCTGACCAAGCCCTTTGAACTTGCTGCCTTGGCAGAGCGTGTACGCCAGTTGCTGCAGGGCTGACAGGGCGCCGTCAGCCATTCAACGCCCGCCACCCAAGTCGACGAAGCTGCCGGTGGAATACGATGCCTTGTCAGACAGCAGCCACAGTATTGCCTCAGCCACTTCTTCGGGCCGACCGCCACGACCCATGGGCAGGCCAGGCTCAAGCTTGGCGACACGGTCAGGGTCACCGGACAGGGCATGGAAACCGGTGTGGATATAACCCGGCCGCACGCCATTGACCCGCACACCCTCGCCAGCCACTTCCTTGGCAAGGCCCAGCGTGAAGGTATCCAGCGCTCCTTTTGATGCCGCGTAGTCGACGTATTCGTTGGGTGAGCCCAGGCGCGCGGCGACAGAGGACACGTTGACGATGGCACCACCCTGGCCACCGTGGCGACGGGACATGCGCAACAGCGCATGTTTGGCGCACAGCATCGGGCCGACGACGTTGGTTTTCATCACCTTGAGCAGGCGGAATTCCGACATCGCCTCGACACGGCTCTGCTGGCCGATGGTGCCGGCGTTGTTGACCAGCGCGGTGACCGGGCCAAGCTCGGCATCGACACGCTGGAACAGCTGGATCACTTCGTCCTCGACGCTGGCGTCGGCACGCACGCAGATGGCCTCGGCGCCCAGCGCACGAACCTCGGCGAGGATTCCTTCAGCGGCCTGCTCGTCGGCATGGTAGTTGATGCAAATGCGGTAACCCTCGCGGGCAGCTTGCAAAGCGGTGGCGGCACCGATGCCACGGCTGGCACCGGTGATGACGATGACGTTGTGCATGGTGTTTAACGGATCCATCAGGGACGGAGGGCCGACAATAAGAGAAAACCGCTGCCAATGGAACGGCCGTCACAGTTTGTCAAATGCTGACTCGCCCCGATGGGTTCGATTCTTTCAGCGCCTGTGATACTTTCCGCAGCCTGTTTTTACAGGGAGTAATATCGTTGATGGAATCGACGAGCATTTTTGCGCCGCAGAACCGGCGGCTGATCAAACTCACCACCCCCATACAAGACGACCAGGCGTTGCTCCTGGAGCACTTCAACGGCAATGAAGGCTTGTCCACGCTGTTCAGCTTCGAGCTGGCGTTGATCAGCCAGGATGCCAGGCTTGAGCTCAAATCATTGATCGGCCAACCGGCCCGTCTGGACATCGAGCTGGCCGACGGCGGCGTACGCCATATCCATGGTCACATCACCCGTTTCAACCTGCTGGGCAGCGACGGTGGCCTGGCGCGCTACAGCGCGACACTCAGCCCTTGGCTGTGGATGCTGACGCGGCGCGTTGATTCGCGGATCTTTCAAGAGCAGACCATTGAAACGGTCATCCGCACGGTGTTCGAGCATTACGCCGGGTTGGCCGCATTCGAGTTCCGCTTGCTGAACCCGCTCAAATCCCACAGCTACATCACCCAGTATCGCGAAACCGACCTGGATTTCGTGTTGCGCTTGCTGGAGCAGGACGGCCTGTTCTTCTACTTCGATCACGGCCAGGACGGGCACAGCCTGATCATCACGGATGAATCCCAGGCCCTGGAAGCGTTGCCCGAGCAACCGCAAATCCGCTACCACAGCGCCTTTGTCACCGAGACCAGTGACGCGATCACCCAATGGCGCAGCCACCGGGTATTGCAACCGGGCAAGATGGCCATCCAGACGTTCGACTACAAGCAGCCCAGAAACCCGCTGCCCATCCACATGGGCAGCCTCAATGAACAAGGCGATGTCACGCCCTACGAGGTGTACGATTTTCTTGGTGCCTACAGCCATCGCCTGCCTGACGAGGGTGAGGCGCTGGTGCGTCGCCGCCTGGAGGTGATTGAAGTCCAGGCCAAGACCTTTACCGGCACCAGCAACTGCCGGGCCATGCGTACGGGCTACACCTTCGAACTGACCCAGCACTTCGACCACGATGCCGACACGGCAGAAGACCGCCAGTTCCTGCTGGTGTCGGTCGAGCACCGGGGGCGCAACAACTATTTCTCGGATGAGCCTGCAGGTTACGACAACCAGTTTGTCTGTATCCGTCGCCGCATCCCTTACCGCCACCCGATCACCGTGCCGCGCCCTACCCTCAACGGGCCGCTCAGCGCAATCGTGGTCGGGCCGGAGGGCGAAGAAGTGTTCACTGACGAGCTGGCGCGGATTCAGGTGAGGTTCCACTGGCAGCGGGCCGACAGCCTGCCGCAAGGCACTACCTGGGTGCGGGTGGCGATGCCCAGCGCTGGCAGCGGCTTCGGCCATCAGTTTTTGCCACGTATCGGCCAGGAAGTGCTGGTCAACTTTTTGGCCGGCGACATCGACCGCCCCGTGGTCACCTCGGTGCTGTACAACGCCGAGCAAACACCGCCGCGCTTCAGCAAAGCCTCAGGCCTGCCGGGCAACCGCGCGCTGTCCGGCATCCAGACCCAGGAGCATAAGGGCCGCGGTTTCAACGAGCTGTTGTTCGACGACACACCGGGCGCCTTGCGTGCCCGCGTGGGTACCACGCACCAGGCCACGGCGCTCAACCTGGGCAAACTCACCGAGCCACGCACTGACGGCCAGGCCAAGGCCCGTGGCAACGGCGCCGAATTGCGCACCGACGCCGCGATTGCCCTGCGCGCCGCCCAAGGCCTGTTGCTGACCACCTATGCCCGCCAGGACGCCACGGGGGCACAGCTGGACCGCGAAGAGCTGCTCACCCTGCTGGCCGAGTGTGGGGAACTGTTCAAAAGCCTCGGGCAAACCGCCGCTGCGCGAGGCGGGGCTCCGGTGGACAGCGAGGGCATCGACGCCGTGAGCCAGGCACTGAAACAGTGGCCTGCACCCGACAGCTGCAGCCCGGGCAAGCCAGTCATGGCCGTTGCGGCTGAGGCGGGTATTACCAGTGCCACACCACGCTCGCAAATCCATTACGCCGGTGCCAACCACGACACCACCGCCCAGGACCACCTGCAGTTGACCAGTGGCGCCGCCATGCGCCTGCAAGCCGGCAAGGGTATCAGCGCCTTCGCCCAGGACGACGGCATCAGTGCGATCGCCAACCGCGGCAAAGTGCTGGTCCAAGCCCAGGAAGACGACATCACCCTCAACGCACAAAAAAACCTGCACCTGTCGGCCGCCGAAGGCGAGGTGGTCATCACCGCGCCAACCATCCGCCTGGTGGCCGATGACGGCAGCTACATCAAGATCGGCGGCGGCGTCGAAATCGGCACCCAGGGCAAGGTGACCGTCCATGCCAGCGAGCATGACTGGGTCGGCCCCAACACCGATAGCGCCCAGCTGCCGGCATTCACCCGCGACCCGGCGGCGCAACGCCTGGCCTTCCACTACCCCGGGCACGCCGACGACAGCGTGCGCATGGCCGTTGACCACGCCTACCAGATCAAACTCGAAGACGGCAGTACCGTGCAAGGCCTGACCGACGCCAGCGGGCTCACTGAACACGTCGAGCGCGAAGCGATGCACCAGGCACAAGTGGCTGCATTGCGCAGCACCGGCAGCAAAGGAGGCAGCCAATGAGTGGCGATCAATATGCCGTGGCTGAAAGCGTCACCCGGCTGGTACCCAATTTCAGTACAGAACGCAAAATGGAAGTGCCCGCCGACCTGCCGGGGGTGGTGATCTTCTTGCACGGAGTGAATGACCCAGGGGCTTCTTACGAGTCGGTGGAAACCGGGTTGTGCCAAGGGGTAAATGAGCGGTTGGATCGGCCGGATCTGAAGGCTGGGCGGTATGGGGCTGCCTACAAGGCAGCGGATAATCGCCCAGTTGAACAACGCAGTCAGAATGACAAAACCACGCTCGACGATCCAGACACGTACCTCTATCGGCGAGACACGGCCGACCCGAAAACACGCAGCCTGATGATCCCGTTTTACTGGGGCTATCGTGCTGAGCCTGGCGAGATCAAGCGCGATAAAAACGACGACCCGACCAAACTGCGCGGCCAATACCAGGATGTGTTCAACAACCGCCTGGACCGGCACTTCGCCAAAGGCGGCGGGTTCTTCGCCAATGCCACCAACAACCTGCTGGAGATGTACAGTCCAGGCTTTGCCAAGGCTATTCGGCATCTCGCACAACCCATGCTCTCCAACACCCAGTACATGGGTAAAGGGCCACACCGGCGTTACTTTGTGCTCGCAGCAACGCGATTGGCCATGTTGGTCAGCGAGATCCGCCAAGTATCGCCTGATGAAACCATTACCATCATGGGCCACAGTCAAGGCACCTTGATTACCTTGCTTGCGCAAGCAATGTTGATCGACAAGGGCCAACGCTGTGCCGACACCGTGATCATGGTGGACACGCCTTACAGCGTGCTGCCCAAAGCCACCCCCAAGGGCCATGACACACTTGCCACATTGATCAACATCGTCACCGGAGTCACCCAGGCACCCCACGCCCAGCCGCCGCTGTCCGCACTCAGGGACAGCAAGACCTATGGCGGGCGCACGGGGCCCAAGTGGTCACCTACACAGGGCTCGCGCCTGGACAAGGTCGGCAAGGTGACCGTTTTCCCCGAACGTGACAATCGCGGCAAGGTGTACCTGTACTTCTGCCCGGACGACACCACGGTCGCCCTGGACGATGTGCATGGCATCGGTACGTATGGGGTACCCAATACCTTGCCGGACGGCAAACCGGCGATGGCGGCGTTGCAGTTCGTGCGGTTTTACCAGCGCCTGTGGACCAAGCGTCATCGCGACGGACAGCCGGTACTGGTCGGCGACGCCATACAACAAACGGTGCTGCGTGCCAAAGGGGAACCCCGCTACCCTGGCGGGTGGTCAGCCGGCGCCGTGGCCTCGCAAGCGCCAATAGCAAAAGGTGAGGAAGTGCTGATCAATTCCGAACCTTTAAGCCCACCCTATGCTCCAGATTTGTTTGGCGGCGAGGTTGAACAGGGCACACCCACCCAGGCTGGCAAGGACAGCCCCGATGACGTGAGTATCCGCTCCGCGCTGGGCAATCCGAAAGCCAGCTTCAAATGGTTCAAGGTGCGTACCAGCCCTCATCGCGTGAACTCGGAGGAAGAACGGGCCCGGTGGAACACTGGCAAAGAGCCGGGTGATCAAACGTCAGCCATAAGCCAGGTAGCTGTGAGTCGAGGCTCAGAGGTGAAGGAGTACGTCATTTATCGCGAAGAAACGCCTAATGAGATCCAGAGGCGGATGCCCAAAGATCGGAAGGAATGGGAGCCTAACAGCTACCACTCGGCCGTTCTGCGTAGTCCGGAGAACCAACGCTGGGTAACCGCGATGGACATTGCTATTGGCCAGGCTCACAGCCTTGATGACCCAACTATGCGGGAGGTGCTGGTTGCGATTGCGGATTGGAAGTTGGATAAAAAAGCCTTTCAGATAATTAAAGAATTACCGGCTTGGTCGCGTTTGAGCAGGGAAGTTCAAGCACTGGTGACTGCCAGTAGTAAGTATTATCAACGGGGCGTGTTCCCGTCTTCTGAGCTGGTCTCGCTAACGCCACCGTCCTTGTTAGTAAATGCACCTGTACATGGAGATGGCCGATGAAGGACTTATCACCCTCCCCTAAGTCACGGCCCAACCTGAAACCTTATCAGCTGATCGCAGGAGTGCTAATTGTGCTCTGGCTCAGCTTCATCTGGATTGTCCAACTCAAAGCACAGGAATCCGACATGGTACTTCGCGACCTGAAACCCGTCATGGCCTGGGGCATCGCCGCTATTGTCGGCTCGCTGCTGGTGATCTTTGGCACTCACTGGTGGGGCAATGCGCTTGCAAGTGAAAAGGCAGAGCTTGCCAGTTATCGAAACCAGATAGAGCTGAGAAACGCAGAACAACAGGCCACCCAAGCCCGCACCTACGCATTGGAAATTCGCGGAGTTGGACTTGGAATTTACACTGACGGCCAGTCCGAAGTCTGGCAGTTTATCAAGAAAAAGAACGACAATTTCGCTTCGATCTACCCGCAGGACGCGAAAGATTACGATCCGTCATTAGACACCAGGCGAATCTCAGCAGACATCAAAACCCGTATCGCATTCAAAAATTCGGCAGGTGAAGCAGTTGCATACTGGCCGATCCCGGTATTTGCACTTGGGCCGCCCGACCCCTACGCAAAGGGGTACAGAGCGGCCGGCCTGATCAATGAAGGGCGTAATGCCGCGACTCTGGGCGTTACCCAGTTTCTGTGGCAAGACGATGAAAACACTACCCATGCTCAAGGCATGATCGAGCGATTGTTCACGTTTTTTGACGATAACCCCAAGGTGCCACAGGCCTTGATCGCGAGCCAGGATGGTGACGTAGCGCGTGACCCTTATCGCAAACCGGGCACACCGGGATTGCAAAATGGGCACGTAGTTCCAACGATCTACGAGAACGCAACTGGCCTGCTGATCACGCGCTCGGACCGAGTAGATCGCTACATTCGCCCCTTCGTAACCCGTGACGCCGAGGACAATCAGGACAAAAACACTGACTTTGGCAAGTTGTGGGCGTTTTACTGGAACCGGGACAGGGCATTTACAGACTGGTATGAAGCCGCCGAAGAAGCCAAAGGCGCCAAAGTCTCGGAAGACCCAAGCACCATGTCCACCACCTACTGGCAATCGCAACTGCCCACCTTATGGAAAACCATCGACAACCGTGGCCCAGGCCATTTCGAACCGTCCCCCTGGCTGCCCGTGCGCTGGGCAGAACACCAGCTGAAAGAGTTCGACGCAGCACCAGTACTGGGCTACCTGCACCGTCCGATCAAAGTCTCAATGAAGGACGAACACAGCAAACGCCTCAAACCCACGCTGCAGGCCAAGGCCTTGCAAGCGGGTTGGCTCAAGGCACTCGACACCCTGCCCAATGGGCAAAAACCGGTGCGCGTGTTCTACGACACCACTAACAACGTCGAGGCAGAAATCGCCCTGACCAACGCCCTGCACAGCCTCAATACCGATGGTCAAGGCCTGGACGTGGGCAATGTCGACGAGGGCTACGACATCGGCCGCCGCCTGGGCAACACCGGCGTCAGCAGCGCGCTGGTGGAAATCAACCTGGCCACCATCGCCAGCTACCTCGACGGCGGTGCCAGTGCCGTGGTGTACGCCGGCAACGACGGCAGCCTCACTGTGCAGATGATCAGCCCACCGGATGAGGCGCGGAAAGCGAAAAACCAGCAGAACCGTGGCGCTGACCCGTTCAAGTATGGCCTGCCAAGTGCCGGACGATCCGACTGATGAGCCATCCCATCTGCCTGGGCGACCCCACTAGTAGCGGCGGCAGCGTGCTGTCATGCCAACTGGCTGGCACCCACACCGTCAACGGCAAACCACCAGCGGTGGTGGGCGACAAAGCCAGTTGCCCGCTCCACTTAGGGGTTTTTGCCTTTATCGAAGGGCACCCAAGCCGACGCCTGAACGGTAAGCCTGTGGTGCTGCAAGGTCATCGACTGGCCTGCGGGTGTCATGGTGTGGCCAGCCATGCGCTGAATGTGGGTGTCGTCTAGGTAACGAGCGCCTTGCGGCTATTCGGTGAATGGAAGTTGTGGACCCGCGAAAGCGGCCACGTGCAGACCAAGTAATGAGCACTACAGGACATCGAATAACATACCTAGGGCAACGGCTCCTGCTGCTAGCTGCAGGCGTAGCCGTCTGGTTGCCGCTCGGTGTGGTTATGATTTTTTACCTGATACTACGCAACGAAAAATCACTTGGCAGTGGCATGGCATTTGGCGCTGTATGCTTGATAGCCGCGCAGTTTGAACTAGGCGCAATCGTCCTGTTGCTGGTTTACGCCGGATGGGCCAGGCCATGGCGGTTCAAAACACCTGCCTACGACACCTTCGTTATGCATTGCTGCGCTGCGGGGCTGATCGTGGTGAGCTCCACTGTGTTCCTTCTTTCCAGATGATCAACCTGTGAAACCGGGCGCCGCGCAGGCGGCGGTCGGTCTCACGGGCGCCGGCAAGCTCATGGCGAACGCCCTCAGTGCCCCGCCGACGCCGGCCCCGCCTTGGCCGTGAACGGCGGCTTGGCCAGCCACACCAGCAGGATCAACCCGGCGAACACCCAGGTCATCAAGGTGAAGTAATCCACCGTCGACATCATGTACGCCTGCCCGTTGAGGATCTGCTCCAGTTGCGCGTAGCTTTGCGGGTTGGCCCCACCCAACTGTTCCAGCGCATGCCGTGTGGCCGGGTCATACGTGTTGATGTGTTCGCTGAGATACGCATGGTGCTGGTCCGCCCGGCGAATCCAGATCCAGGTGGTGAGCGACGCCGCAAAGCTGCCACCCAACGTACGCAGGAAGGTGGCCAGGCCCGAGCCGTCGGCAATCTGGTGCGGCGGCAGGTCGGACAACAGAATGCTCAAAGTAGGCATGAAGAACAGCGCCACGCCAATGCCCATGAACAGCTGCACCAGGGCAATGTGCTGGAAGTCCACTTCATTGGTGAAGCCGGCGCGCATGAAGCAACTGGTGCCGATGGCCAGAAACGCCAGCCCTGCCAGCACCCGCAGGTCGAAGCGATGAGCGTACTTGCCCACGAACGGCGACATGATCACCGGCAGCAGGCCGATCGGCGCCACTGCAAGGCCGGCCCAGGTGGCGGTGTAGCCCATTTGCGTCTGCAACCATTGCGGCAGGATCAGGTTGATGCCGAAGAACCCCGCGTAGCCACCCACCAGCACCATCGTGCCGATGCGGAAGTTGCGGTGCACGAACAGCCGCAAATTCACCACCGGGTGGCGGTCGGTGAGCTCCCAGATAACGAAGATGGCAAGAAACACCACTGAAATCAGGCTGCCGATGATGATGAACGACGACTCGAACCAGTCCAGGTCGTTGCCCTTGTCGAGCACCACCTGCAACGCGCCCACGCCAATGATCAGGGTCAGCAGGCCAATGTAGTCCATCGGTTGGCGGCTGGTGACCACAGGCCGCGTACGCATCTGCTGGCGTACCACGGCGGCGGCGAACAGGCCGATGGGCACGTTGATGTAGAAGATCCAGGGCCAGCTGTAGCTGTCGGTAATCCAGCCACCGAGGATCGGCCCGGCAATCGGCGCCACCACCGTGACCATCGCCAGCAGCGCCAGGGCCATGCCCCGCTTCGCTGGCGGGTACACCGCAATCAGCAAGGTCTGGGTCATCGGGTACAAAGGCCCGGCAACCACGCCCTGCAGCACCCGAAAGCCCACCAGTTCCGGCATCGAATGGGCGATGCCGCACAGGAACGAGGCCAGCACGAACAACAGCGTGGCCCAGATGAACAGCTTCACTTCACCAAAACGCCGGCTGAGCCAGCCGGTGAGGGGCAAGGCAATGGCGTTGCTCACCGCGAACGAGGTGATCACCCAGGTGCCCTGCTCATAGCTCACGCCAAGGTTGCCCGAAATGGTCGGCAAGGCCACGTTGGCGATGGTGGTGTCGAGCACCTGCATGAACGTTGCCAGCGACAGGCCGATGGTGGTCAGCAACAGGCTCGGTGGCGTGAACTGCGCCGGGGCGTTGTTGCTCATCGCTGGGCCGTCTTGCCGGTGGCGCTGTTTTCGTGAATCAGCCGGGCGATCAGGTTGTCGGCTTCAACCAGCTGGCGGTCATACACCTGGGTGGTGTAGCTGGCCTGCTGCGGCGGCTGTTGAGCCAGGGCTGGGCCGCTCTGGTCGTGCAGGTCGACTTCCACGACCGTGGACAGGCCAATGCGCAGCGGGTGCTGCTGCAACTGGTCGGGGCTCAGGTGAATACGCACCGGCACGCGCTGGACAATCTTGATCCAGTTGCCCGTGGCGTTCTGCGCCGGCAACAAGGCAAACGCACTGCCAGTACCGGCCCCCAGGCTGTCGACGGTGCCGCTGTACTTGACCTCGCTGCCGTACAGGTCGGCAGTGATGTCAACGGGTTGGCCGATGCGCATGTCGCGCAGTTGGGTTTCCTTGAAGTTGGCATCGACCCACACCTCATCCAGCGGGATCACGGCCATGGTTGCGGTGCCGGGCTGCAAGCGCTGGCCCAGCTGCACGGTACGCTTGGCCACGTAACCGGTCACCGGCGCCACCAGGGTGGTGCGGGCGTGGTCGAGGTAGGCCTGGCGCAGGTCGGCGGCGGCGGCCATGACCTCGGGGTGCGAAGACACCACGGTGTCGTCCACCAGCGCGCTGCTGGTGTTGAGCTGCTGGCGGGCGCTGTTGACGGCAGCCTGGGCGACGGTCAGGTCATCGCGGGCATGGGAAATTTCCTCGGCGGCAATTGCACCGCTATCGGCCAGCACCTTGCGCCGGTTGTAGTTCTGCTGGGCCTTTTGCAATTCGGCCTGGCGGGTTTGCAACTGCGCCTTGAGCGAATCGACGTTGCTGTACAGGCCGCGAACCTGGCGCACGGTGCGCGCAAGCTTCGCTTCAGCGGCCTGCAAGGCCACTTCGCTGTCGGCCGGGTCAAACTTCAGCAGCACCTGGCCGGCGTGCACCAGGTCGCCGTCATCGGCACCAATGCTGGTGACGGTGCCGGTCACCAGCGGGGTGATCTCCACCACGTTGCCGTTTACGTAGGCATCGTCGGTACTCTCGTGCCAGCGGCCGATCAGGCTGTACCAGGCCCACGCACCAGCGCCGGCAAGCAGTATCAGCAGCAGCAAGCCGAGCAGCCAGGCCTTGCGCTTGCGGGACGGTTCCGGCGCAGCGGTAGGGTTTGAGGAATTTGTGGGAGTGGCCATGGCAGTACCTTGGAAAATGCGTAACAGGGTTTAACGATCGCCAAAGCGGCGGATCGTCAGGGGGTCGCCGGCACTGAGCAGGACTTTGGCCAGCAGGCCTTCGAGGGCCTTGAGTTCGTCCGGCTGCAGCACGCCGACCAGTTCGTTCATGGCCGACGCGCCGATTTCCGGCAGCCGGTCGGCCAGGCGCTGGCCGTCGGCGCTGAGCGCCAGGCGCACCTGGCGGCGGTCATCGGCGCAGCGGTTGCGCACGATCAGCCCCTTCTGCTCCAGGCGGTCGAGCATGCGGGTCATCGAACCGCTGTCCAGGCCCAGGTAACGGCACAGCTCGGCCGGGGTATCCACCTGGTACTGGGTAACGATGATCAGCACTTTGAACTGCGCGGCGGTGACGCCCTCCGACTCAAGGTGCCAGTCAAGGATGCGGTCCTTCAGGATGGCCGCACGGCCAAGCAACATGCCGATGGCGCAGCTCTGGAAGTTTTCCGGGGTGAAATGGGACATCGGCGCCTGCTCGCTTAATTGTTTAAAAATATTACTGCCTAGGCAGTGAATGTCAAAGCTTTGATTAGCCTACTAATGAATATTTCATGGGGAATGCGCCCGCGAAGGGTTCTCAAACGCTGGAAATCCCTTGCCTATGCGACAAAAAACACACATAACTGATTGTCATTTGCCATTACCGCGGTTCTCGGGACCCCCTGCGCAGGGTTAGAATGCGCAAAACCCGGAGCCTCAATGAACCACGACCGCCTTAACCCCAGCCCAGACGATGCAATCACCGACGCCGCCGCGCATTGGTGCATGCGCCTGCACGCCGACGACTGCACGGCCGTGGAACGCGAAACGTTTGCCCGCTGGCTGGCGGCCGACCCGCGGCACACCGAGGAATACCAGGCCATGCTGGAGATCTGGCAAACCGCCGATCTGCTGCCGCGCACGGCCACGATCATCGAGTTCAACCCGCCCAAAGCCAAAGTGGCCCGGCCACGTAACTGGCGGCCGATGGCATCCGCTGCCGCCATAGCGCTGCTGGCATTGCCCTTGGCGGGCTGGGTGGGCTGGGAACAGGGCTGGCTGCCCAACCACTATCAGCATTTTGCCGCCAGCGACCGGCTGCAAACGGTTCAATTGAGCGATGGCAGCACAGTGCAGCTCAACCTCAACACCGAGCTGACGTACCTCAATTACAAAGACCAACGGCAAGTCACGCTCAAGCGCGGCGAGGCGTTTTTTGAGGTTGCGCACGACAGCACGCACCCGTTCATCGTGCGCGCCGGCCATGGGCAAACGCGGGTGACCGGGACCAAGTTCAATGTCTGGAAGTATCAGGACCAGGTCAAAGTGACCCTGGTGGAAGGCTCCGTGCTGGTCAGCAGCAACGGCAACAACGGCGGTTACCGCCTTGGCCCGGGCATGCAGGCCACCTACCACAGCGGCGACTTCGAGCCGCAGCTCGCCCAGAGCGACGACTACGGCAACAGCCTGGCATGGCGCAGTGGCAAGCTGATCCTCGACAACCTGAGCCTGGAACAGGCCCTGCCCGTGATCAACCGCTACCTTGATGCACCGCTGCTGCTGGCCGATGCCAGCACCGGCCGCATTCGCATCAGTGGCATCTACAACACCCGTGAAGTCGAGCGCCTGGTGGACAACCTGCCCAAGGTGCTGCCGGTGTACCTCACCCGCAGCAAGGACGGCAGCACCGTCCTTAACAGCATTTCGCCACCGCCCGGCAAGGGCTGAGCCTCAGGGTTGTACTAAAAGTCGTCGAGCGGAACGTACAGGCCACAGATAATTTGAGCAGATTGTTCATCTCACCAAAAGGCGGCGCGAGTGAGCGTTCAGCGCGGGGTTAAACGGCGCTGTCGTCATCAAAAACTAAAGTACGGTGCCCTACATAGACTTTGGTCTTCGGACTATCCAAGATATCATCGGGCTGTGTTTCCATGCCAGTGACCAGTTGGTAGCTCAAATGATTTTCCCCTGACCGGGACCCGGAGATATAGTCGGAGTCTAACACAATGCGAAGCGTCGGCACCCCTTGCAAGTGCGCGTCATACTTTATAAGTCTTTCATCATCCTTTACGATGTCATTCCCGTAAGATATATAGTTCTGCTCATTCACGAAATAACCTTGCGGTTGTTCCCAGGCGTCAGGCTGGTAACTGTCGATACTGTGAGTTTCGCCCATGAACTCATACTCCAAAAAATCGCCCTCATAATAAATTCTTATAATATCGCCAAACTTGAATAAAGGCTTACCCTCAGCATTGAACATTGGGATAAACACAGTAACACCTTCGCGCACATTACAATCCGAGATGAAATTTTTACCCAGGCCATGAGAAATGAGTACGGCGGGTGGTAATTGAGAGCCCAGCGGGTTGTCTACATAGCGCTCCTCGTCGCCGGACAGGGACATGTTGACTTGAATGGGCTGCGCAGAAGATATCCCGACAATATTGTCATATTGAAAAACGATATACTCGACATTCATGCTCACAACCGAATCAGCTTCCGACCTTTTTTCATTCCAGATCCCGCAAAGCAACTCAAATGGCAAAGTTAGCTTTAATTCCTGGCACACTTTGCTGCCATAAGCATAGACCTCAACAGCGATATAATCACCCAGCACCAATATAACTTTTTCTAATTGAGATTCTTCTTTAGTAGCACGTGTCGGGATAGTAACCAAGAGGCCGTCAGGCACCTGAGCTGCGGTGATCGTTCCAGTTGTGGTCGCTTGGATAGTCGGCGCAGGTAGGACGAGCACCGTATCGATGTCGCTCATGAGTAAGTCTCCTCCGGTTGTAGCGAAACAAACAGGCTAGAGACTTGAAAATAATCGCCGAAAAAAGCTTAGGCAACTGACAAAAATGCTAGGTCAAGTCGGTGTTCCGAGAGCACCCATATCGCCCACCTCTGTAGACCGTAGCGACTTCTTTGCGGGTAAAACCGCTCTTGGGCTCTGTATGAAAAGGCTTGAGACGAAGGTCAGGCAAGGCGAAAACAGCCGAGGCACGGCCGACATCGCGCTCGACTTTACAGGTTGTAAATCAGCATTCCAAAACTATTTTCAGCGCAGCATCACCGAGTCATGCCTGCGGGTTGCGTGATTACCTGGTGACAGCAAAAAACCAAGTGCGAAGAGCCGCCAGAGCGCGGCTCATCGTTTAAACCCAACAGTGCCGATTTTGAGAAGCGTTGGCGCCAGCGTGACTCGGCATCCTTGCTGGCACCCAAGCGCCGAGCAACATCGTTGCCTAATTCGCATGCCGCATTGGCGAGGATTGCCTCGCGCGCGCACGTGCATCTTGAGCGCCCGCCTGTAACAACACACTTACAGCACCATCGCGGCCACCCAACCGAACGCCAGCAGTGGCAGGTTGTAGTGAATGAACGTGGGCACCACGGTGTCCCAGATGTGGTGATGTTGCCCGTCCACGTTCAGGCCCGAGGTGGGCCCCAGGGTCGAGTCCGATGCCGGCGAGCCCGCATCCCCCAACGCGCCCGCAGTGCCAACGATGCACACCGTGGCCACCGGGTCAAAGCCAAGCTGCACGCACAGCGGTACGAAGATCGCGGCCAGGATCGGTACAGTCGAGAACGAAGAACCGATGCCCATGGTCACCAGCAAGCCCACCAGCAACATCAGCAAGGCGCCAATGCCCTTGTTGTGGTTGATCCATTGCGCCGAGGTTTCGACCAGGCTCTTCACCTCACCCGTGGCTTTCATCACGTCGGCAAAGCCCGAGGCCGCAATCATGATGAAACCGATCATGGCCATCATCTTCATGCCTTCGGTGAACAGGTCGTCGGTGTCCTTCCAGCGCACGATGCCCGACATGGAGAAGATCAGGAAACCGACCATGGCACCGATGATCATCGAGTCCAGCCACAGCTGCACGATGAACGCCGAGGCAATCGCCAGCCCGGCCACCAGCAGGGTCAGCGGGTTGTACTGCACGCTCACCTGCTCCACCTGCTCGATGCGCGCCAGGTCGTAGTCACGCTTCTTGCGGTAACTGATGAACACCGCGATCAGCAAGCCCGCCAGCATGCCCGCCGCCGGGATGGCCATGGCATGGGTGACGTTGACCCCGCTCACATCAACCCCGGCCCGCGCCACATTGGCCAGCAGGATTTCGTTGAGGAAGATATTGCCGAAGCCCACCGGCAGGAACATGTAAGGGGTAATCAGGCCGAAGGTGATCACGCAGGCGATGAGCCGGCGGTCGATGCTCAGGCGCGTCAGCACGTACAGCAGTGGCGGCACCAGCAGCGGGATGAAGGCAATGTGGATGGGCAGGATGTTCTGCGAAGACACCGCCACTACCAGCATCAGGCCGATCAGCAACCACTTGAGCTTGCTGCTGTTGCCATGGCCCTGCCGGTCGATCATTGCCAGGGCGCGATCGGCCAGGGCATGGGCCAGGCCCGACTTGGCGATGGCCACGGCAAAAGCGCCAAGCAGTGCATACGACAACGCCACCGTGGCGCCGCCCCCCAGGCCGCCATTGAAGGCCTTGAGCGTGCCCTCGATCCCCAGGCCGCCGACCAGCCCGCCCACCAGGGCACCGACAATCAAGGCAATGACCACGTGCACACGGGACAGGCTGAGTATCAGCATGATGCCGACAGCGGCAATCACAGCATTCATGGTTTTACATACCTCATAAACAACGAAAAAAAGCGCGCACTGTGCAGCAGTGGGCGGTAGATGTCAAAAGCGCCATTTTATCCGGGCCGGCCATTTAAATTGAACGTTTGAATAAAGAAAAATCCGCACATGCCGACATAAACGTCAGCCATATTCCAATTACAAGGGATTCATCCCATGCCTCTGCGACAACTTTCCATCCAGTGGAAAATCACCCTGCTTGCCGGCCTGTGCCTGGCCACCATCGTCACCCTCCTCGTCGGCCTCTCGCTTTACCGCATGGGCCACAGCTCGGAACTGGTAAAAGCCAAGAGCATGCAGATGCTTGGTGACGCGGCGCAGGCGCGCATCGAGTCGCAGGGCGAAGTGCAAGCGCTGAACATTCGCCGTCAGTTCATGGATGCCTATCAGTACGGCGCGGGTTTCGCCCGCCAGGTGCTGTTCCTGCGCGAGCAGGCCGAAAAGCGCTTTCTGGATGCCTTCGACCTGCGTGAGGACATGACCCGCCAGGTACGCGCCGCGTTACAGGCCAACCCCGAGCTGCTGGGCCTGTCGCTGGTGTTCGAGCCCAACGCCCTGGACAACAAGGACAGCCTGTTCGCCAACCAGCCGGAACTGGGCAGCAACGAAACCGGCCGCTTCGCCCTTTACTGGTCGCAACCGCGTGCCGGTCAGCTGACCGCCATGGCGCTACCCGAAAGCGACATGGCCAACACCGCGATCGGCCCCAGCGGCCAGCCCGCCAACACCTGGTGGGTGTGCCCGCGCAGCAGCGGCAACGTGTGCGTGGTCGAGCCCTACTTCTATGACATCGACGGCCAGCGCGTGCTGATGACCAGCATCGTCTTCCCGCTGGCTGTCGACGGCAAGGTCATCGCCACCCTGTCCATCGACATCAACCTCAACAGCTTGCAGGCCCTTAGCCAGGATGCAAGCCGCAGCCTGTACGAAGGCCGCACCACGGTCGGCATTCTCAGCCCGGCAGGCTTGCTGGCCGGCTACAGCGCCGACGCCGGCAAGCTGGCCCAGCGCCTGAGCCAGGTCGACCCGAGCCTGGGGGCCGAGCTGGTGCGCAAGCTGGCCGCGGGCCAGTTGACCGTTCACCACGACCAGCAACACCTGAAAGTGCTCGCCGCGTTCCAGCCGATCCCGGGGGCCCAGCACTGGGGCGTGCTGCTGGATGTGCCTGAAAACGCACTCACCGGCCCGGCCGAAGCCTTGAAGCAGGAAATGGACACCCTGAACACCAGCGGCACCCTGCTGCAACTGGCCCTGGGCGTGGTCGCCGCCATCGTCGGCCTGCTGCTGGTGTGGCTGATGGCCCGTGGCGTCACCCGGCCGATCCTCGGGGTGGCCGCCATGCTTAAGGACATTGCCAGTGGCGAAGGCGACCTGACCCGGCGCCTGACCTACGACAAACGTGACGAACTGGGCGAGCTGGCCGGCTGGTTCAACCGCTTCCTGGACAAGCTGCAGCCAACCATTGCCGAGGTCAAACGCTCGGTACAGGCGGCCCGCGGCACGGCCGACCAGTCTTCGGCCATTGCCAGCGAAACCAGTGCGGGCATGGAGCAGCAGTACCGCCAGGTTGACCAGGTGGCCACCGCGTCCCACGAAATGAGCGCCACGGCCCAGGACGTCGCCCGCAGCGCCGCCCAGGCAGCCCAGGCCGCACGCGAAGCCGACCAGGCTACCCGTGAAGGCCTGGCGGTGATCGACCGCACCACCCGCAGCATCGATACCCTGGCCGCCGACATGAGCCAGGCCATGGCCGAGGTCCAAGGCCTTGCGCAAAACAGCGAGAAGATCGGTTCGGTGCTTGAAGTGATCCGTTCAATTGCCGAGCAGACCAACCTACTGGCCCTGAACGCCGCCATCGAGGCAGCCCGTGCCGGTGAAGCAGGCCGCGGCTTTGCCGTGGTGGCGGACGAAGTGCGCAACCTGGCACAACGTACCCAGGAATCGGTGGAAGAAACCCGTCAGGTGATCGAAGCGCTGCAAACCGGTACCCGCGAAGTGGTCGGTGCCATGGACAACAGCCACCGCCAGGCCCAGGGCGGTGTCGAACAGGTTGGTCAAGCGGTCACGGCGCTGCAGCGCATCGGCCAGGCAGTGAGCGTGATCACCGACATGAACCTGCAGATCGCCTCGGCCGCCGAGGAACAGAGCGCGGTGGCCGAAGAGATCAACAGCAACGTTGCCACCATCCGTGATGTCACCGAATCGCTCTCGGGGCAGGCAAACGAATCGGCGCGGGTCAGCCAATCCCTGAACAGCCTGGCCAACCAGCAACAGGCCTTGATGGACCAGTTCCGGGTCTAACCTTTAGCGGTGCAGTCATCGTCAACGCAGTAGCCGTCGTCCGGAAGGTGGAAACGGCCAGCCTGAAGAATCTGGTCCAGCAGCACCAGGGCGCCCAGCACATTTGGCCGGGCGCCCATCGGCAAGCGGTCAGTGTCGGGCAGGGTGGCATCCTTGTAGCCTGACTTCATCACCAGCAGGTGCATCTGGTCAGCATTCAAGTACAGGTGATGCTGCTCGATGGCGTAGGACTGGATCAGCGCCAACGCGCCGGTTACCAGCGGTGTGGCGCTGGAGGTACCGCCAAAACTGTCGGTGTAGTCGCGGTCGTGGCCGTCCTTTTCCTGCAGCGCGCCGTACCCTGTGGTTGCAACGCTGTCACCCCAGGCATTGAGCATGCGGTGGCGATAGTTGTAGTTTGAGTATTGGTGGGGCATGCCATCCCACGAATGGCTGGCACCCACCAGGATGGCATTGACATCTCCGTGCTCGTTGAAAAAGGCGACCTGCGACAGGTCCACACCGTATCCCTTGGTGGTGCCCATGTTTGGGTCGCTTTGCCAGGTACCGTTGCAAGCGGCATTCAGCACCACGGCTCCACGTTCTGTCAGGGCCTTGGTAGCCTCCCACCAGGCGTGGTCATGCAACGATGGCAGGTATGTGCCCAGCACATTGAAGTTGGCTGTCTGCCGGTTCACCGCCACGATATCGCCAGGCCTGACGTAAGCCAGCAGCTTTTTCAGCGTCTGGGAAAAACCCTGGGCATCGGTGGCCCGGTTGTCGTACACGTACAGTTCGGCCCCATGGCAGATGCCGGTCATGCCGAAACCGTTGTCACGTGCCAGCAAAATGCCCACCGATGCCGTGCCATGCTCCTTGTCGCTGTTCACCGCAGGCGGGATAACCTTCAGTTTCGGGTTGGCTCGCAGGTCTTCATGGCTGGCGTGCAGGCCGGCATCGGAAAAGTGCACGCGCACCCCTCTGCCGGTAGCCCCTGCTTCCCAGGCCTTGCGAATGTTCAGCCCTTTGTCCTTGCTGCCTGGCTCCTCCAGATAACGTTGCAGTGCCTCGAAGTCCGGCGTTGGCTGGGCGTCTTCGTAGGCGTTGGTGCCAGCGACCCAGGCCACGCCGGTGATCAACGTGGCAATAACGGCTGCAGCGCCCGCCGCGAGCAGATTGCCCGGTTCGAGCGGCGGCGGCAGCAGGGCTGTCTCCTTTACATAGTCGAGCGCCTCGAGCGTCTGGATCAGGGCAACAAAGGTATCGTTGAGCATGCTGGGTGGCTGCTCGATCCAGTAATGATTGGCGAGCACCTGCAGTCCCGGGTCATCGCGCTCCTCGGGGTCAAGGAAGGGTCGGGCGGTAATGACCGTGGCAAGGTCTGGCCAGTAGCGCGCCAGCGATGAACCTGATGCGCGGTCCAGGTCAGCCATGAACCGGGCGAAGCCATCATGCTCGAACACCACGATAAGTGCGGGGTAAGGGTACCCTTCGGGTCGATAAGGGAATGCATTGGCGTGCATCGATTGCAGCGCCCGCCTGCGCCGCGATGGCGCCTGAGCCACTGGCAGGGCCTGCAGCATACTCCGTTTCAGCTCCCCCTCCTTGACCTCAAGGGTGTAGGGCCCCTTGCGCAAAATGGCGTGCTCATCGCCCTCCAGGTCCATGGCTAGCACCGCACTTTCAACGAATGTGACATGCGGTGTAATCAGGTAAGTACCCGCTTGCGCCTCGCAAGACAATGATGCGGGGCAGCCATGGTTCACGACCTTGCCACTGCCCGCCTGTGACGGCACGGTCAGGCCATCGAGGTGCTCAATTGCACCGTCCGGCGCTTTACGCTCCAGCAGGTAACGGATGGACTTGACCTTGCCCAGGTCGTCACCGATGCAACGGATATGGAAACTTCCGTCAAATGTGAAGTTTCGGTAGTACACAAAATCCAGATCGAACTTCATCTTCAAGAGCCCTTGGTGTGAAGCCCGTGAGCCTTGCAAACCCTCACCCAAGGCATCAGACAGAAGCCGTTCCTGCTGGCCGGTTGCGGTCGTCTACACTTGGCCGATCCTCAATGTGGCAATGTGTGGGGTAGTTGATGAAGAGCATCTCGACGTTACTGGCCGGCGTGTTGCTTGCCGTGGGCCTGGTCAGCGCCAACGGCCAGGAGCGCGCGCCTATCCACTTCGGCGCCCTCACCTGGGAAAGCGGGGCGTTGACCACTGAAATCCTGCGCCTGATCGTGGAGCGTGGTTATGGCTACACCACCGATACCCTACCCGGCAGCACCGTCAGCCTGGAGATGGCCTTGGCGCGCAATGACATCCAGGTGATTGCCGAAGAATGGGCCGGTCGCAGCCCGGCGTGGGTCAAAGCCGAGCAGGCGGGCCAGGTGTATGCCTTGGGCGATACGGTGAAAAACGCCAACGAGGGCTGGTGGGTACCCGCCTACGTCATCGAGGGCGACCCCGAGCGCGGCATCAAGCCGCTGGCACCCGACCTGAAAACCGTCGATGACCTGAAACGTTACCCCAGCGTGTTCAACGACCCTGAGGCGCCTGGTAAAGGCCGCTTTCTCAACAGCCCCAGTGGCTGGACGTCCGAGATCGTCAACAGCCAAAAGCTCAAGGCCTATGGGCTCGAAGGCCTGTACAACAACTTTCGCAGTGGCACCGGTGCTGCTCTGGATGCCGAGATTGATTCGGCCATCCGACGGGGTAAACCGGTGCTGTTCTACTACTGGAGCCCCACGCCGCTGATGGGGCGCCACAAGCTGGTCCGCTTGCAGGAGCCGGCATTCGATGCCCAGGCGTGGGCGACGCTGACTGACGCGAGCAACCCAGCCCCCCGGGGCAGCGAATCACTGCGGGCCAAATTGTCTATCGGCGTATCCAGAGCCTTTCATGAGACCTACCCCGACCTTGTGGCGATGTTCAACAACGTGGACTTGCCAATTGAGTTGCTGAACCAGACACTGGCCCAAATGAATAAACAACGCTTGGCTCCCGAAAAGGCCGCGCAGGCCTTTGTGCGCGATCACCCCGAGGTGTGGAAGGCCTGGGTGCCCGCGCAAGTTGCGGCCAGAGTTGAAGCAAAACACTGAAACCTGTTGAGCCTCCCCCAATGGGCATGACCGATGCGTACAGGCACGTCATGCCCCTTTATCAAGCGCATCAATGTAACCGTTCACCAGCTCACGGCGGTGCTTGAAGTGCGCCTCTCGCTCATCGGCAATCTGCTGCAACTTAGCCGAGGCTTGTTTCAGGAAGGCCGTCAGTTTTTCACCCGCCAAATGCCCACTGTTCATGGCGTTCAGTTTGACCCAGCTTTCGCTCAACACACCAGCACTCGTGTTTGAAACACTCTGCACCGCCAGCCATTCTGCCGCTTGCGTGACCAGAAAATGGTCGCTCATGCGGATCAGCCCTTTGAGAGAATTCGATCGAATGGTGGGTGTGCTAGCCGCATGGTCATAGGCTTGCACCTGCAGTTCGGCTTCACTGATGACAAGTTCCATGAACGCAGCGAACGACTGATACAGGTATGCAATTGACAGCGCGATTTCCTTGCAGCGTTTAAGCGCGGCAACGCCGACGTTCAGGCAACGCACCGTAAGTTCAGCCTGTTGATGCTCAGTGCGCTTACCCGCCAGCAATCGGCTGATGGCTCTCAGCTCGTCCGTTTGTCGGCACCTGACGTCCTCATAATTGGCCGCAGCATCCAACATCTTGCGTTGCATTTGACGCAAAGTCAGTTCCTTGGTTTTCCTGTTGCTGGCAGCCGTTTCAAGCGCCTGCTGCATCTTTTCCAGTTGCTGCTTCGACGTGTTCAGTTCGGTTTGCGCTTTGCGCGCATCGACTTGCGCCTGAGCCAGGCTTGCTTCCAGGGTCTGGCGTTCTCGTTCAATCTGGCTGGCTGCCAGCCGGGTTTGCAAATCGGCAACCTCCCCCTGACGTTGGTCGAGCGTTTGCTGCTGCCCTTGTATGCGGCTCTCAAGTTCGTTTTTTTCCATCAGCTTTTGCGGCGAGACATTTGGATTACCCAACATGTTCGAAGTGCCCGCACCGCCGGTTGCAATCTGAGAACCTGAAGCGCCCGCGCCAAAAAGTGCCTGGGTGGGGAGCACGGCCGTTAATACCTGACTGATTGTCTTAACCAGTTTTTGCCAGAACGACCTGCTCTCTGCATCATCCGCTTGCTTGCCAAACTCAGCCGCCTTTTTTTCAAAGTCTCGAATCTGCCGCTCTAACGCCATTATCATGGATTGCAGGCTCTGGCTGCGGGCCTCGGCAGCGTTGATTTCCTCCATCAACTCGCGGCTTGACCTGATTTCGTTACCCAACCAGCTCTCTTGCCTGGCCACCGTAGTTCCCAACACCTCGACGATGCGGTCATAGTCTTTAACCAGGTCTCCCAGCTTGCGCTGGACGTTGGATGCAACCTGGACAATATACTGCGCCAACGTTCGCAACTCGCCAGTCACAAACTGTTTAACCTGTTCCCCCCCTCCTTTCTTTGCATTCAACCATGCAGGCAGTACCTCATTGAGCTTTTCGCCTACTGTATCAGCCACTTTAATTGCATAGTTAACCGAGCGCTCACCGGCCTGCTGAGCATCCAGCATCATATTTATAATTTCTTGAACAGTGCGCCTGATGGATGCATACTTTTCGGGCGTGCCGGCGTGAGCGATGGACAGTAAATCGACCACGTGCTCTGTATCCTGCCGAATGTAGCCCACGTCATAACTGCCTTCGATTTTTTTCACGAAACTGCTGACCAAGGGCGAATCCGCGCTTGGGAGTTTCAACGTTGGCGCCTCACACAGTATTTTTATCTGCGTTTCAATCACCTCATCCAAATCCAAAACATTTTCTGCTGCACGCATTGCACTCACCTCTCTGAAACTCACAATTCACGACACGCATCAGTTGGCTGTAAGCGCTCGTTATGCGAAAGCAACTTTACCTTATTAAGATTAAGGTCAAGCACTTTCTTTCCTGCCTGCAGCGCAGACTCAAGTATCGGCAGCGTTTCTTTCATGCAGCTGTCCTGGCCTGCGCCCTCCAGAAAGCAGTTCTCCCATTCAAAGGTGAAATCATCGAACTGGCCCAGTACGTCCGTCACCTGGCGCCCGTAATCCCCCTCGAACTGTTTTATTTCTGCCAAAAGCGCATCTTTTTCAGACATCGCTGCCAGTTCCTTCTCAATGTCGCGCAATGTTTGACGATTGCGCTCCACCGCTGCGGCGTAAAAATTTTTCACTGTCTCCTCGCCCAGACTCAACGTGCCGTCCAGCGTCTCCTGCGTGTTTTTCTTATGCTGCGCGAGGTAATCCCTCCTGCTCAAAATCTCATAATCCAGCTGCAATACCCGGGCTTCCAGGAGGTTTTCCAGTTCATCCAGGCGTCCGGCGCAATAGCGCATTTCGTATGAAAGCCCCGGGTTGCTCGGCTCCAGTGTAAAGGGGAGTTCCTTGCCCACGTTCGCTATCACCGGTGCACTCATCGTGCACCCGGCAGCCAGCAACAATGACTGCCCCCACTGCTTTGTAGTTGACATACACCACTCACTCTACCCGCCGCAAAATTGAATACTGCAAAAGGTTCCGTCGCACCCCACATGGAGTGGTAGCGCGCAGTCTTGTAAAACAGAACTACCCGTTTGGGTAGTTCTGCCGCCTTCACCGCCAGTTTTACGCTTGCTGTTTCACTTCTTCACGGTAGTTTTGCAGCGATGTAATCCGCTGATTGGCCGTCGACTCGCGCTTGGCGGCAATCATTTTAAGTTGGTTGGAGGCCTGCTCGAGATAAGCCTCGAGCTCATGCCCCTGGATATACTTGCCCGAGAGTTTGTTCAACTTGCTCCAGCCATTGTTGAACACCTGCACAAACTGGTCAGCCACCACGTTTACCGCCATCCACTGCGCGGCCTGGGTAACGAAGAAGCGGTCTGTACTTTCTACCAACCCATTTAGATAATTTTTACGCAGTGTCTCTTTGCCAGCGGCCTCTTCATAATGTCCTACACGCACCGTGGCCTCATCGATAATGACTTGCATGAAGTCAGCGAACGATTTGAAGAAGAAGGCAATTTCCTCGACAATTTCCTTGGTACGTTTCAGTGCAGAGACGCTGACATTGAGAGAGCGTACCGCCAGTTCGATGGTCTGCTGTTTGGTCTGTTTGCCGTCCAGCAAAACGGTGATCGCGATCAGCTCCGCGGCCTGTTCACGACGGGCATTCTCGTACTTTTCTACGTTCTCGAGCATCTGGGCCTCAAGATCTCGCAACGACTTGGCCTGTTGCTTCTGGTCTGCCGTGATCTCACCGGCCGCCGCCTGTACGTTTCGTATCAGGGCACCCAGTTGCTCATCCAGGCTGCCCAGCTTGGCTTGTTCCTCACTCAACCTGGTCTGCGCCTTCTGCAAGCTATCGGTCAGGCCATTCTTGTGAGCTTCACTGGTTGGGTTCTCCAGCTCCTTTGCCAGCTGTTCGACCGCGTTCTTGCTCTCGGTCACAACTGCTTGCTGGGCGTTGCGTTTCCCCTCTATTTCGGACTTTTGCACTGCGATGTTGGGGTCAGTGCTACCCGCACCGCTATTGGCCACAGGTTTACCTTGGGAGCCCGCGGACACCGCCGACCCGATCGGGCCTGCGATCATGCCGGCAACAGGTATTACACTGGAAATGACACCGGTGATCCCGCCGATCAACGAGCCGATGAACGCCTTTTTTTCTGCGCTTTTCGCCTGTTTGCCATAATCGGCTGCCAGCTTGTCAAAGCGGGCGACCTGCGCTTGCAAGTCTTTGACCAGAGAGTCCAGCTGTTTGGCGCGCGCTTTGGTTTCAACAATTTCCTGCTTGATCGCTTCGTTCGCCTTGATGGCATCACTCATCGCGATCTCGCTGTTGGCCGTCGCTTCCACGATGTCGGCAAGAATCTGGTCGTAGCGTGCCGCAATGGTCATCAGTTTTGTCTTGACGCCCGTTGCAGCGCTGGCGACATCTTTCGCCAGTTTCAGCAGGTCTTCAGTGACATACCCCTTGATCTCCGCTGCATCATTACCTTCTTTCACATCCATCCAGTCAGGCATGTATGTCTTCAGCTTATCGCCGATGGTCTTGGCGACACGCATGGCATCCTTGACGGCAGACTCACTCTCTTGCTGAGCCTTGATCAGATTACTCATGATGTCGGCAATCTTGACGCGGATGGCACCGTGTTCCTGAGGGGTCGTGTTGTACGCGATGTACAACAATTCGATCGCGTGGTCCGTGTCCGACTTGGCCATCGCCGTATTGTAAGTACCCTCGATTTTCTTGACGTATGTGCCAATCAGTGGCGACTTAATGTCTGGCAGCTTGACTTCCTTTGCGGAAATCAGCGCCGCCACCTGCTCGTCAATCTCATTATCCAGCAGTATGTTTTTGCTGACGTAAGAAACTACTTCACCCATTTCAATCACCTTTTTCAATCGGGCACGACTGACTGTCGGGCCCCGAGGGGGCGGCTGAACAGGCACACTGCCCATCAATACAAACGCACAAGGGTTCATGCCACGGCAGCGGCCCGTTCAGTGTTCGTAACGGGTGTTTTTTAGCGCGCGGTTCAAAACGTTCCAATTTGGAAACCCAGCCGACCACTCACCTGACAATGCAGGCAGTGCAACGGCCCCTCAAACCCGGCACTATGGCCATAAACGCTCAGCCAGGATGGCCCCAATGACATACCCGCTCGCTTTGCACACGCCCCGTACACACCTGGTTCGCGCCGACCCGATGCTCGCCCTGCCCGTGCATCAGGCCCTGGTCGACAGCTATGCCCTTCACCACCCCTTCCTCTCCTGGACAAAACCTGACTGGGCAGCCGATGAGGTGCGCGAGAGCTTGCAAAAGGCCGCCAGGGAGTTCTCTGAACCCACCAGCGAAAAGCGCTTTTTCGTATTGCAGGCCGACAGTGACGTAGTCATTGGCTGTATTGGGCTGCGCCCAGATGAGGGCGAGCATGAAGTCGGTTATTGGGTCAATCAGATGTACTGCGGCCAAGGCCTGATGCGCGAAGCACTGACCTGCTTGCTGGACGCGATCGGCGGGCCGGTATGGCTAACCACCGATATCGACAACTTGGCCAGCCAGCGCCTGGCCGAACGCGCAGGCTTTGTACGGGCCGGTAGCCGGCTCACCGAGCTGGACCCCAGCACTCCAAGGCCGTTCTACCGGCGCCAGCCTGCCAGTTGCATGCCTCAGGGAACTACCGCCCCGTCAACGGCCTCTTAATCACTGAGTGGTCAATTCCCTGTGCATCACGTTACTGGAGAACACGACATGCGCCACCTACTCCTCGCTCCCGCGCTGCTGCTCCTGCTGCCTGCCAGTGCTGCACTGGCCCGCGTCGATGCGGGCGACGTCGCCACCTCGGCGGGTATTTCCGCTTCGCTGTATTCGACGTTCAAGGATGACAAACGCATCATCCCTGCCCGCGACGAACTCTCGGCGTTCGTCGCCAGCGGTGGTGCAATCCGCGGCGCCTACGTGGAATCGGCGCTAGAACAGGTTCGCAAGGAACACCCGGGCCTTGCGGCCAGTGACGAAGAGCTGGCCAGGGCAATCCTGTCTCAGGACGACCCGATCGCGGACCATTAACACGCTCAAGGCCTGGCAGGTGCCTACACTTGCCAGGCCTCGGCGGCGTCTGATCATGCAAAGGCTTTTTGAGCTTCAGGTGCGATCACCGCCGTGATCATCACCCACATCATGGTTTACGCCGTCATCCGCGCCATGCCCAACACCGTGGGCTTCACCTGCCTCGTGATTGGCCTCGTGGTCGGCCCCGTCATCGGCTCCGTTTCGACCACTGCCACCACTGCCTGTACCGGCATCGCCACTGTGCCCACTGCCGCTACCTCCATGGCCGCCGCCGCTACCACCACCGTGACCGCCACTGCCACCACCATGTCCCCCCCGCCACCATTGCCGCCACCGTGGCCGCCTCCACCACCACTGCCACCCCCGTGGCCACCGCCACCGTCTTTTGCATAGGCAACAGAGCAACCGAAGGGGCTCGACACCCCCGTAGCTGATGCCAATACCCAAGCACCAATAGCCACCGCCAACACGTATTTCCTGAGCATGATGACACTCCGTCCGGCTTTGAGCGGCAAGCCGCAAGACCACTCAGCGGCCAAGCTGCCTTTGCGCTCATATTGCAAAATGTTTCCGAATAGTGAGCGTAGCTTGATGGTCGATCTGGCGCTTGCCACGTTCGTCAGTATGCCGGGCGCCCTACGCTTCTCAGGCTCAGCTCGCTGCATTCACAGTCGAGGGGCATCCACTCGTAGTTTTCGGAAACTTCCTACAACACGAGTCGGAAACGCCTTACTTGTAGTGCCCTTCCACTGAAAACATGATTCGGTACTCGTGATTCAGAGGAGGTTGAGCATGCAGACACACACCAGCACCACTGCCGAATTACGCAGCACCCTGCGCGAACTGTTGGTTCATGACATCAGCAACCCCGACGACGACCCGCACCTGTCCGGGGTGTTGTTTTTCTGCGCCACGGACGAACGCACACGGCAGTTGGTGGAGCGCATCGAGTTGCTCGCCAGCGAAGTGTTCTTTGACCCTTGTGGCCGCGCCATCGGGCACCGCATGCGGGCCGTCGCGGTGGACGGCGTGTTGATCAGGCAAAAGCGCAAGGCATCGGTGGACGAAACCGTGATCCGCATCGCCGTGCACGACAAGGGGTACATCACGATAAGCACGGCACGCATCTAGGCGCATGGCCGTGCGCTGCGCATGGCAAAGTTCCGCTATCCTGACCACTCTTCTGCTCCGGACAGCACCATGGAACTGCACATTCGCCTCGACGGCCGCAAAGGGTTGGCCGATCAGCTTTACCAGCAGTTGCGCGCCGGCATCGACAGTGGCCATCTGGCCGCCGGTACGCAACTGCCGCCAACCCGCCTGCTGGCCGAACAACTGGGCGTGTCGCGCAAGACCGTCGCC
This sequence comes from Pseudomonas sp. PSKL.D1, assembly GCF_028898945.1. Classification (NCBI taxonomy): domain Bacteria; kingdom Pseudomonadati; phylum Pseudomonadota; class Gammaproteobacteria; order Pseudomonadales; family Pseudomonadaceae; genus Pseudomonas; species Pseudomonas sp. PSKL.D1. The sequence continues at coordinate 2,595,792 of NZ_CP118607.1, read as the reverse complement.
GAAGCCTACTCGCGCCTCACTTACGAAAACCTGCTAAGTGGCGTGGTGGGCCGCGGCACCTTCATTACCCCACAGCAACGTGCCCATCCGCATGCAAACCAGGCGGTGACCCTGGCTGCGGCGCCCTCTCTGGAGCGCTGGCAACAACGCGCCACGGTGCTGGCCAAGCGCACACGGCAACCTGCCTCGCGCTATGACTTCGTTGGCGGCGCCTCGATCAAGTCACAATTCCCGTTCGACCAGTGGCGCAGCTGCCTGAACTATGCGTTGCGTCGCAGCCAGCAGCATCCCGAACGGCATTTTTCGGCCCAGGGCCTGCCCGAACTGCGTGAAGCCATCGCCCACCACATCGCGTATGCCCGGGGTGTACATTGCAGCCCGGCACAAGTGCTGGTGTGCAACGGCGCGCAACAGGCGCTGGACCTGATTGCCCGGGTGCTGATCGAGCCCGGTTGCCCAGTGGCCATGGAAGACCCCGGCTACCCCCCTGCGCGCCAGCTTTTCGAGGCTTTGGGCGCGCGCCTGCAGTCGGTGCCGGTCGATGACCAAGGCATGTGTGTGGAGCAAATCGCCGACGGCACCCGGCTGATCTATACCACCCCCTCGCACCAGTTCCCCCTTGGCATGCCGATGTCGGCGCAACGCAGGCAGGCTTTGCTGGCCAGGGCCTGCGAGCTGGGCGCACTGATCATCGAAGACGACTATGATTGCGAGTTTCGTTACCAGGGCCAGGCGGCAGACGCCCTTCAACGGCTCGACCAGTGGGGGCTGGTGGCGTACGTCGGGACGTTCTCGAAAACCCTGCTGCCGGAACTTCGCCTGGGCTACGCGGTGCTGCCACCCGCTGTGCTGGAGGCAGCCTGCGTGGCCAAACATTTGAGCGACTGGCACAGCCCCACCCTGCTGCAATGGGCGTTGGCACGGTTTATGGGCGAAGGCCACCTGAACAGACACATTCGCCGCTGCCACGACATCTACAGCACCAGGCGCGAGCGCATCCTCAACCGGCTGAACGATGACTTGGCACCTTGGCTTCAGGCCATCCCGGCCAACGCCGGTTTCCACCTGAGCGCGCTGGCGCAGCCTGAAGTGGATGTGGAACTGCTCACCCACCTTGCACGCAAGGTGGAAGTCGGCCTGTATTCACTGGCACCGTTTTTCAGCGAGGCACCGGTACGGCCGGGGCTTTTGCTGGGCTTTGGCGCCATCGAGTTGCTGGATATCGACCCGGCGCTGGACCGGGTCCGCGATACCCTGCAACGCCTTAGTTGAAGGCCGGCGTTGGCCGGGCCATGGCGGCCTGGTAGCCCTGTGGTGCAAAACAGGCCGTGACCAGCAACATCGCGACCACGGTAATCGTCAACAGTACCCACGACGCCTGGAAGTCGCCGCTCACATCGCGCAGCCACCCGGTGATGTAGGGCACGATGCCGGTGATGATAAACCCGATCCCCTGCACGAATGCCGCCAGGCTACCGGCCTCACCGGGGGTTTTCAGGTGTTCCAGGGTCAGCGTCAGGCTCAGGCTGAAACACGCCCCCAGCCCGAAACCTATCATTGCAACCCAAAGGCCCATGGCCAACGTAGGCATCGTCAGCAACCCCACAAACCCTGCCAACTGGATGACGAGGGCCAACCACAAACCCGGCCGTCGATCCGGCCAGCGGCGTAGCAACAAAGGCAAGCCCAGCGCGCCGGCCACCTGGAACACGGTCATCAAGCCGATCAGGTTGCCCCCGCCCTGAGCCGTGCCGCCATGCTCCAGGTGATAGGCTGGCAGCCAGGCAACCATGCTCGTGTAGCCGCCATTGATCAGGCCAAAATACACGGCCAGCAGCCATGCACGACGCGTCCCGAACCAGTGCCCGCCCGCAGTCCCGCCCAAACTCGTTGCCGCGTCACGCGGGCGCAGCACCGCCCAGGCCAGCACAGCCAACATCGCCGGTATCACCCACACCCCCAGCCCCGCCTGCCAGGCATTGAAATGCGCGCTGACAGGCGGCCCAAGCACCGCCGCCAGGCCACCACCGGTCATCAATGCAGCCGAATAGATGCCCATGGCCCCGGCCAGGCGCCCGGGGAACCAGCGGTTAACCAGGCCCGGCATCATGCCCTGCACCACCGCCACGCCGAGCCCGGCCACTGCGGCGCTGGCAATCAGCGCCCCTGCACTGTCCAGTTGCAGCCGCCAGATGCACGCCAGGCCGATAGCCGTCAGCCCGCCAAGCATCCCGCCATGTTCACTGACCCAGCGGCGCAACCACGGCTGCAGCAGCGGCACCAGCCCCATGCACAACACCGGCAACGCAGTCAGCAGCGCCGCCTGCTGGTAGCCCAGCCCGGTACTGGCGCGCACGGGCTCAAGCAGTGGCCCTATGCTGGTCAGGATCGGGCGCAAGTTCAGCGCCAGCAACACCACTAGCAGCAGGTTCAAAGCATCGAGGGCTTTGGGCGAAATACGTTGTTCGGACATGTAACGGTTCTCTCACGGCAAGACCCGCTCATTATCCTGGCTCATTGGTCAAGGTTGAAATGAAGAGATTGGATGCAACCCAGTGCCCCCTCGAATGGGGCAATTGGCCTCCTGCGGATGTGCACAATTGGCTATCGGGGCGCGTCGCCGTCAGCGTTAAGGTAACGCTTATTCACTTCATAGGACTGGGAGAACACCATGCACAACCGGATTGAGTGGGCCAAGCACGCGCCTGAAGCCTACAAGGCGATGGTGGGCCTGGAGCAGGCGCTGGCCAAGAGCGGCCTGGAAAATTCGCTGCTGGAGCTGGTTCGCCTGCGGGCCTCGCAGATCAACGGCTGCGCGTATTGCGTGAACATGCACGCCAATGACGCGCGCCAGGCCGGCGAAACCGAAGCACGCTTGCAGACCTTGAGCGTCTGGCACGAAACCCGCTATTTCACCCCGCGCGAACGCGCCGCGCTGGCCTGGGTCGAGTGCCTGACCCGCCTGCCGGAGCGTGGCGCACCGCAGCCGGAGTATGAAGCGCTGCAGGCGCATTTCGAACCTGAAGAGGTGGTTAACCTGACCCTGGCGATTGCCACCATCAATGCCTGGAACCGGTTCGGCGTGGGGTTTGCGATGGTCCCCGCCTGATACGGCCCGTTACTGCCTGGACTGGTCCTTCACCCAGTCCAGCATCCCCCCCGGCACGATCAACTCGTGCCGCGCCCGCGAACAGGCGGTGTACAACCCTGCCAGCATCCGCGCCCGCTCATTGCGATTGCCTGCAACCGTGGGTTCCACCATCAGTTCAGGCGATACCATCACCCGGGCGAACTCCATGTTGCGCACATCGCTCACCCGCCCCAGGAACAGTTTTGGGGCCTTGTCCCAACGATAGCGGCTCTTGGCCTTGGCGAAATGCTCCGGGGTATAGCCCTTGCGCAGCATGTTGGCCACGGCCGCAAAGGCCTTATCGTCGCCTTTGTCTTGCTCCAGCGCCTGCCAGCTGCCGTAGCGGAACAACATCGGGTGCCGCGGGCGCGTGCCATAGCGGTAGAGCTCGATGCAGTCCTCAACGAACAGCTCGAAGTCCTTGCGGGCGCTTTGCAGCAGCACAAACGGCACGCCTTGGTGGGTCAGGCGCTGGAACCAGCCGAACAGGCCCCACTCGTCATCGACGATCAGTGCCGTGGGTTGCTGCGGCACACTGACCGTGTCGAAGAAGCTGACCCGGGTGTAGTGCTCGGCACTGCCGGCAAAGGCTGCCTGGATGGCAGCCGGGTGCGCCTGGATCAGCGGGTTGAGCACAGCGTCCATGGCCGGCCCGGCGCGCAAGGAATGGTCGATGCAGCGCTGGCGGATGAAATGGCCGTGGTGCGGGCTCAGGCCATTGAGGTTTTGCAGCTCGTCACCCAAGGCAATCACGGCTTGCGGGCTGCGGTCCAGCACCGCCAGCATGGGCGCGGACAATTCGTGGGCCTCATCGACGATCACATGGCTGAACCGGGCGTCGATCACCTCGGCCGTCAACGACAGCAGCTTGACCCGATGGTAGTCGCGCACCGGCAGCTGAATTTCCCGCGCCGAGGGGCGGATAAGCTCCTGCCAGTACAGCCGGGCTTTCTCCAGCAATACTTCCTGGTCCAGAGGCGTGATACCGGGGCCGGGCCACGGCAGGTGATGCAACTGCATCTGGCTGTCGGCGCTGCGGCAAAAGCTGCGCACGGCCTTGATGCACAGGGCAACCACGTCGCGCGCGGCCAACGGGCCGATGTCGGGGATGCCCAGCCATTTCACCACCTGCGCCTCCTGCGGGCGCCACGACAGTTTGGTGCGGTAAGGGTCGCGCAAGCGCCAGCCGTTGCTGGTCAGGTCACGGTTGAGGATTTCATCCGCCAGCTGGCCGAACGTGAGTGCGGTGTAAGCCGCTGCATCCTTCACCCGTGCCTGCAGTGCGCGCAACTGGCCTTCGGTCAGTGCCAGCAACAGCGTGCGTTGCGGGGCCAGCAAGCGCGCGAACTGGTGAATCAGAAAGGTCTTGCCCGTACCAGCAAAGCCTTGCACCGCCACAGACTCGTCCACACCGCTGATGAACTCGCGCAACAAACGGTTTTGCTGATCGCTCAGGCGCAGATCGCTGGCCAGCGACGTCAGGTGCACCGGGTGTAGCGGTGTGGCGCGCTGGCGGTAAGTGTCGGCGAACTGAAAATTCCACTGGCCCTCGGCGTCGAGCAGTTCACCGACGTCATACTCCACCTCCGCCGACAGCAGGCCGGCACCGTTTTCACCCAGCATGCCCAGCCCCATGGCGAAGGCTTCACGGTCAAAATGCTGGCCCACCTGCCCCTGGAAGCGCCCCGGCGCGGCAACGTCCACTTCAGTGGCGATGCGCACGATCTCGGCAAACCGGCGTTCTTGGGCATCGGCAGAACCACTGGCAGCCTGACGCGGCAGGTTCTGCACGAACAGCACGGCGGCGGCTTCCAGCAAGCTGACGCGGGTGAACAGGTCGGTATTGCTGGGCGCGCTGGCAAAGCGGTCCGCCAGCTCACTGGGCAAGGGCAGGTAGAACATCGGAACCTCAGGTGGAAACTACCGCGCACGATAGCATTTTTAACGCCTGCCGCGCCGCAAGGTCTCGCTGGGTAACTCCTTGAAGAGCTGCCGGTAACTCTCTGAAAATCTTCCCAAATGCCAGAACGACCAGCGCATGGCCACTTCCGCCACCGTAGCCTCATTTGCGTACAACAAATCACGGCGGGCGCCGTTCAACCGCCGCAAGCGCAGCCATTGGGCAGGAGGCATCCCGGTAAAAGCTTTGAACGCTTGTTGCAACTGGCGCAGAGAAACCCCGGCAACCTCGGCCAGTTCCATCAGGTTCAAGGTTTCTTCCGGGCAATCGGCGGCCCATTCACTGACCCGCTGCATGATCGCCCGCTCTTCACCGCGCCTGCCCAGTGCCCCGCCCTGCAAACGCTGGCAGGCGTTGTCGAGGATGAACAGGCAGTCTTCGAGCAGCTGTTCTGCCAGCGCCTGGCCTTGCAGCGGGCAGTCGGCATGGCCCAACCGTGTCAGGGTGGCGCTGAGCCAGCTGCCGAACAGTGCATTCTGGCCACTGCCCAGGGGCACCATGAACAAACCTTCCAGACGCTGCGGGTCCAGGCCATGCGTGGCCAGGAAGGCGCGGTCGAACACCACCGCGACTTCCTGATAGTTCTCCGGGGTAATCCAGATATTGCGGCTTTGCTCGTTGAGCAGATACAGACTGTTTTCGCTCTGATCAAAACAGAATGCCAGTGAGCCGCTGGGCGCACGGAAAAACTGCTCGACCCGCGTGTTCAGCCGTTCTTCGTAAACCTCCACCCCATCAAGCCCCAGGCAGCGCAGCTGGCCGCTGAAATGGCCGGGCGACATTTGCCGGTATTGCTGCTGCCAACCGGGGGTCGCACGCACCTGCTCGGTCACGTCAGTGGTGTGGAAAGCCTGAACCTGCATGGCATTGGGCGTTGTCACGCGCTGTCCTGTATGCACTCTTTTGGTGCATTTATCTGAGAAGAAAGTGGATAGATCAGCCACCGGGGCTGCGCCCAAGATAGCCCTCAGCACGGCGCCTGGGAAGCCACCCTTACCCGCCGGGCACACAAAACCCAACCAAGAGGTCTGTATGAACGCCCCTTTCGATCAGCTGTCCACCTGGCTGAAAGAACACCGGATCACCGAAGTCGAATGCGTGATCAGCGACCTGACCGGCATTGCCCGCGGCAAGATCGCCCCCACGGCCAAATTCCTCCATGAGCGCGGCATGCGACTGCCAGAAAGCGTGCTGCTGCAGACCGTTACCGGCGACTACGTCGACGATGACATCTACTACGACCTGCTCGACGCCGCCGACATCGACATGGTGTGCCGCCCCGACCCAACGGCGGTGTACCAGATCCCGTGGGCGATCGAGCCAACAGCCATCGTTATCCACGACACCTTCGACAAGCAGGGCAACCCCATCGAACTGTCGCCGCGCAACGTGCTGAAGAAAGTGCTCAAGCTGTATGCCGACAAAGGCTGGCAGCCCATCGTCGCACCGGAAATGGAATTTTACCTGACCCAGCGTTGCGAAGACCCGGACTTGCCGCTGCAAGTACCCGTCGGCCGTTCGGGCCGTGCCGAAAGCGGGCGCCAATCGTTCTCGATTGATGCCGCCAACGAATTCGACCCGCTGTTCGAGGACGTTTACGACTGGTGCGAAATCCAGGGCCTGGACCTGGACACGCTGATCCACGAAGACGGCCCGGCGCAGATGGAGATCAACTTCCGCCACGGCGACGCGCTGGACCTGGCCGACCAGATCACCGTGTTCAAGCGCACCATGCGCGAGGCGGCGCTCAAGCACAACGTTGCAGCCACCTTCATGGCCAAGCCGATCACCGACGAGCCCGGCAGCGCCATGCACCTGCACCAGAGCGTGGTCGACATCGCCACCGGCAAGCCGATCTTCGCCAATGAAGACGGCAGCATGAGCGCGCTGTTCCTGCACCATATCGGCGGCTTGCAGAAGTACATCCCGAAAGTGCTGCCGATGTTCGCGCCAAACGTCAACTCGTTCCGCCGCTTCTTGCCAGACACCTCGGCACCGGTGAACGTCGAATGGGGCGAGGAAAACCGCACTGCCGGTTTGCGCGTGCCAACGTCCAGCCCCGAAGCGATGCGTGTGGAAAACCGCCTGCCCGGCGCCGACGCCAACCCCTACCTGGCCATTGCCGCCAGCCTGCTGTGCGGTTACCTGGGCATGGTCGAGAAGATCGAGCCGAGCGCACCCGTGCAGGGCCGCGCCTACGAACGGCGCAACCTGCGCCTGCCGATCACCATCGAAGACGCGCTGCAGCACATGGAAGACTGCCAGACCGTGCAGCGCCACCTGGGCAAGCAGTTCGTCCAGGGCTACGTGGCGGTCAAACGCGCCGAGCACGAGAACTTCAAGCGCGTGATTAGCTCCTGGGAGCGTGAGTTCCTGCTCCTGAGCGTCTAACCAACCCTGCGCCCCTGCAGGAGCGGCTTCAGCCGCGATCGGGCTGCAATGCAGCCCGCACACCCAACTTTAAAAAAAACGAGGTGTCCGCCATGCGTCATCTGCAAACCCTGATCCCCGCAACCTTCGCCCTGCTGTTCGGCACCGCCGCCCAGGCCGTGCCGAGCGTCAGTGTCTACAACTGGACCGACTACATTGGCGACACCACCCTGGCCGATTTCCAGGCCAGCAGCGGGATCAAGGTGGTCTATGACGTGTTCGATTCCAACGAAACCCTGGAAGGCAAACTGCTGGCAGGCCGCACCGGTTACGACGTGGTGGTGCCGTCCAACCACTTCCTCGCCCGCCAGGCCCAAGCCGGTGCCTTCTTGCCGCTCGACCGAAGCAAGCTGCCTAATTTCAAGCACTTGGACCCTAAACTGCTCAAACAACTTGAACAAAATGACCCCGGCAACCAGTACGCCGTGCCCTACTTGTGGGGCACCAACGGCATCGGCTACAACGTCGACAAGGTCAAAGCCGCGCTGGGTATCGACCACATCGATTCATGGGCCGTGCTGTTCGAGCCCGAGAACCTGAAAAAGCTCAAGCAATGCGGCGTGGCGTTCATGGATTCGCCCGACGAGCTGTTCCCGGCCATGCTCAACTACCTGGGCATGGACCCGCGCAGCGAAAAGCCGGCGGACTACGCCAAGGCCGAAGCCAAGTTGCTGGAACTGCGCCCCTACATCACCTACTTCCACTCCTCCAAGTACGTGTCTGACCTGGCCAACGGCGATATCTGCGTGGCCTTTGGGTACTCGGGTGACGTGTTCCAGGCCGCCAACCGTGCGGTCGAAGCCAAGAACGGTGTGAAGGTGGCGTACAGCATCCCGAAAGAAGGCAGCAACCTGTGGTTCGACCTGCTGGCCATCCCCAAGGACGCCAACAACCCGGAGCAAGCCTTGGCCTTCATCAACTACCTGCTCGACCCGAAGGTTATCGCCAAGGTCAGCGCCACGGTCGGCTACGCCAACGCCAACCCCGACGCCAAGGCCTACATGGATGAGTCGCTGGTCGACAACCCCGAGGTCTACCCACCACAGGCGGTGCTGGACAAGCTGTACATCTCCAGCACCCCAAGCCCCAAGATCATGCGTGTCATGACCCGCTCCTGGAGCAAGATCAAGTCCAACCGCTGAGCCGAGGCCGCGCCATGCTTGCAACTACCCAACACACCGCGTCGTACTACGCCGCCACGGCGCGCGATGCCTCTACCTACCCTAGCCTTGAGGGCGAACTGACGGCCGATGTCTGCGTGGTCGGCGGTGGCCTGACCGGCGTCAACGCCGCGCTGGAGCTGGCCGAACGCGGGCTTTCAGTGATTTTGCTGGAAGGCCGGCGCATCGGCTGGGGCGCCAGCGGGCGCAACGGCGGCCAGCTGATACGTGGCATTGGCCACGACGTCAGCGGCTTTGCCCGCTACGTCGGCCAGGATGGCGTGCGCTACCTGAAGCAGGCAGGCATCGAGTCTGTGGCGCTGGTGGCCAGGCGCATCGAGCAATATGGCATCGCCTGCGACCTGCGCTGGGGCTTCTGCGAGCTGGCCAATACGCCAGCACAGTTCGCCGCTTTCAAGGATGAGCAGGCGGATCTCGCTGACCTGGGCTACCGCCACGAAACACGACTGATCGAGCCACAGCACATGGGCAGCATCGTGGCCAGCGACCTGTATGCGGGCGGGCTGGTGGACATGGGTTCAGGCCATCTGCACCCGCTCGACCTTGTTCAGGGCGAGGCCCGCGTCGCCCAAGGCCTGGGCGTGCGGATTTTCGAGCAAAGCCCGGTGCTGCGCATCGAGCATGGCAGCACGGTGACCCTGCATACCGCACGCGGCAGGGTCCGGGCGCAAAGCCTGGTGCTCGGCTGCAACGCCCACTTGGACGAACTGGAGCCGCGCCTGAGTGGCAAAGTGCTGCCGGCCGGCAGTTACGTGGTGGCAACCGAGCCGCTGCCTGAAGCCGTTGCGCGCTCACTGATCCCTCAGAACATGGCCCTGTGCGACCAGAAAGTCGGGCTGGACTATTACCGCCTCACCGCCGACCGCCGGCTGTTGTTCGGCGGTGCCTGCCACTATTCAGGCCGCGACCCCAAGGACATCGGCGCCTACATGCGGCCCAAGGTGCTCAAGGTGTTCCCGCAACTTGCGGATGTGCGCATCGATTACCAGTGGGGCGGCATGATCGGCATCACCGCCAACCGTTTCCCCCAAGTCGGCCGCCTGAGCCAGCACCCGAACGTATATTACGCGCAGGGCTATTCCGGGCACGGGCTGAATGTGACGCACTGGACGGCCAAATTGCTGGCTGAGGGCATCGCGCTGGGGCACAGCCAGGGGCTGGACATATTCAGTGCCGTGCCCCACCTGACGTTCCCGGGGGGCAAAGCGTTGCGTTCGCCGCTGCTGGCGTTGGGGATGATGTGGTACCGGATACGTGAGGCTTTGAGTTGACCACCATGCTAAAGAACATTAGATAAACAGGTCATCACATTGTTTTTAAATGTTTTTTCCAATCCAGAAATTACTTGAGGTGTCAAAGAATAGCCTGCAACCCTTTGCTGGCTATGACATTGAGCAGTTTCAAGGCCGGCCCTGCCGGCCGTGTTTCGCCCTGTTCCCATTTTCGAATGGTCGATGCGCTGGTATGCAGGTGCAGGGCGAACACCGACTGGCTGAAATTGAGGGCCTCACGCAAATGCCGGATGTCCAGCGCACTGAAGTCGCGAACCGGCGCAGGGCAAAGCAACTCGAAATCACGCAATGTTACTTTGGTAACAGCACCTGCCTCATGCAGGGCAGCCAGGTCTTCACGCAACGACTCGACAAGCTTGCTGCTCACACACCACCTCCATCAAAACACCTGATTGCAACGCTCGGGAAAGTGCCACAGAAAACAGCCGAGGCTCGCATCAATCAACCCGAGGCGCATCTCGTTGACGGCCTGGCACAACATGCTGTCAGTCAGTCGCTGCGCCATTTGCCAACGCGCGAAATCCCTGCGCTTGAAAACTTCCATGTGACATCCCCATACCATACCCGTGGCGGGCATAGTTTTCCAACATCGACATGGTGTGCATAGTCTGCGGTTTCGCCGTGATTTGTAGGAAATTTCCTAACGCTCGCCCCGCGCGCTATCAGCACTCGACAAACGCAACCGCCAAACCACCCCGCGAGGTTTCCTTGTAGTTGGCATGCATGTCCGCCCCGGTGTCGCGCATGGTGCGGATTACCCGGTCGAGTGAGATAAAGTGCTCGCCGTCGCCTCGCAGGGCCATCTGTACGGCGTTGATCGCTTTTACTGCAGCAATGGCATTGCGCTCAATGCACGGCACCTGCACCAGCCCGCCTACCGGGTCGCAGGTCAGGCCCAGGTTGTGTTCCAGGGCGATTTCGGCAGCGTTCTCCAATTGCGGCGGCGTTGCACCCAACACTTCGGCAAGGCCGGCTGCAGCCATGGAACACGCTGAACCCACCTCCCCCTGGCAACCGACTTCGGCACCGGAGATCGATGCGTTTTTCTTGCACAGGATGCCGACCGCAGCCGCTGCGAGCAGGAAGGCCACGACGTCGTCGTCAGTCGCCTCAGGGTTGAACTTCATGTAGTAGTGCAGCACGGCGGGAATGATGCCAGCCGCGCCATTGGTAGGCGCCGTGACCATGCGCCCACCTGCGGCGTTCTCTTCGTTGACGGCCAGGGCAAACAGGTTGACCCACTCCATGGCGCTCAAGGTCGACCCGATGACGTTGGGTTTGCCCAACTCCTGCAAGCTGCGGTGCAAACGCGCTGCCCGGCGCTTGACCTGCAAGCCACCCGGCAGGATGCCCTCATTGCGCAGGCCGTTCTCGACGCAATCGCGCATGGCGCCCCAAATCCGCAGCAAGCCCTCGCGCACTTCAGCCTCCGGGCGCCAGGCGCACTCATTGGCCATCATCAATTGCCCCACACTCAGGCCATTAGCTTTGCACAAGGCCAGCAGCTCGGCACCGCTGGAAAATTCGTAGGGCAGGCAAACGCCCTGCTCTGCAGCCCGGGGTGCATCAACTTCCTGCTGCTCGACGATAAAGCCACCGCCCACGGAATAGTAGGTCTGGCTGAACAAAACGCCCTGCTCGCCTTCTGCATGAAGGGTCATGGCATTGGGGTGATAGGGCAGGCTCTCGTCCAATAGCAGCATGTCGCGGCTGTAATCGAAGACCAGCGGGTGGCTGCCGTCGAGCATCAGGCATTGCTCCTGCATCAACTGGTTGATGCGCGGCTCGATGGTTGCCGGGTCGATCCGGTCTGGCCATTGCCCCATCAGCCCAAGCAGGCAGGCCCGGTCAGTGGCATGTCCAACACCGGTGGCCGACAGCGAGCCGTACAGGCGCACTTCCACGCGCCCGACCCGAGCCAGCAGGCCACGCTCACGCAGCGCCTGGGCAAAGGTCGCCGCCGCCCGCATCGGGCCTACGGTGTGGGAGCTGGACGGGCCGATGCCAATCTTGAAAAGGTCGAAAACACTGATAGCCATGCTAATGCCTGAACGTACTGGCGGATAAAGCCACTGTACGGATTGTCTGAAAAATTGAACGGAGACTCCAATTTGCGTGATACTGCTCTGCAAACCGGTCAATGACCAACGAAAGTTCCTAAGCCAGGCTTTAGCCACGCTAAACGATGAAACGCCAACTCAATGGCCAGATGTTTGTCTGGCTGCATGTTTTCGCCTGTGCCGCGCGGCATTTGTCGTTCACCCGCTGCGCCGAAGAACTGCACATCACCCCCGGCGCCGTGAGCCAACAGATGCGTCAGCTCGAAGAGCGCCTGGGCTATAGGCTGTTTCTGCGCCGTGCCCGTGGGGTGGAGCTCAGTGCCGAAGGCCAGCGCCTTGCCCAAACAGTGGCCGAAGCCTACGGCAGCATCGAGGCCGAACTGGTGAGGCTGGACGCCGGCGAAATCCGCGGCACCCTGCGCCTGCGTTCGATCCCGTCGTTCCTCGCCAAATGGCTGACACCCCGGCTACCGCGTTTTCAACAGCGTTACCCGGACATCGAACTGCGCCTGGTCGCCGAGGACAGCGCCCAGGCCCTGAACCCGGAAGACTTTGACCTGGCCATCGACCTGAATGACGGCAGCTACCCGGGCATGTTGTCGACGCCGCTTCTCGACGAGCAGATTTTCCCCGTTTGCTCGCCCGCCCTGCTGCGCGGCCGGCCACCGCTGCATGGCCCGGCAGACCTGGTGCACTACCCGCTTTTGCATGATATGACTGCCTGGCGTGGCAGCTCGGAATTCGCCGAGTGGGAGTTTTATCTGGAAGGCATCGGTGCCAGGGGGCTGGATGTGCGGCGGGGGCACACGTTCAACCGTAACCACCTGACGATAGAGGCGGCAATTGCCGGCATTGGCGTGGCGATTGCGCGGCGCACGTTGCTCAATGATGAACTGGAGCGTGGTGCTTTGATCGTGCCCTTTGGCACACCCATCGCGAATCATAAGCGCTATGTGGTGCATTACCCGCCCGGTGGGCTGAACCAGCCGGGGGCCCGGGCGGTGCATGACTGGTTGGTGGAGGAAGCGCGGGCGTTCAGAGGGCTGCATGCGTTGACGTGATGCGCTTGCCCGTGTTTGCGGGTGAAACCGCTCCATTCAAAGCCTGCACAACGGCCTGTAGGAGCGGCTTCAGCCGCGATCACCGGCGAAGCCGGTGCCATCCACCGCGTCGCCTGGATCGCGGCGGTCCGACGTTTCGGTGAATCCGCTCCTACAGCAGGACGGTTGGGCTATCAATAAGCATGCTTGCCTGTAAACGCATTAAGCGTGCGCACCAGAATCACAAAATCCAGCCACAATGACCAGTTGTTGATGTATTCAATATCCGAGTCCACCCGCTGAATCATCTGCTCAACATTCTTCGTCTCGCCCCGGAACCCCCGCACCTGCGCCAACCCGGTCATGCCCGGTTTGATGTTGTGGCGGGCGAAGTAGTCGACGATGTCCTGCGAGTACAGCGAATCATGCTGTAAAGCATGGGGCCGTGGGCCAACCAGCGACATTTCGCCGGTCAACACGTTGAACAACTGCGGCAGCTCATCCAGGCTGGTGCGGCGGATGAACGCCCCCACCTTGGTCAGCCGGGGGTCGTTCTTTTGCGCTTGCTTGACCACGCCACCTTCCGGCTGGTGCACATGCATGCTCCTGAACTTCCAGATGCGGAACGACTCCCCGGTCCACCCGGTACGCTCCTGGCGGAAGAACACCGGCCCTGGGCTGTCGAGCTTGATAACCACGGCAATCGCCAGCAGGATTGGCGAAATACACAGCACGATCAGCGCCGCCAACACCCGGTCTTCGAGGTTCTTGAGGAACAGGCTCATGCCGGTGAGGGGGGTTTCGGAGAGGGTGAGCACGGGAATCCCGGCGATCTCGCGCACACTGTGGTTGATCAGGCGCAGCGAGAAGATATCCGGCACCCAGTTCACCGCAATGCACTTGTCGAGCAGCTTCAGGTACACGTCGTTGATCACCTTGGAGCCACCCAGCGGCGTTACCAGGTAAACCGTGCGGATCGCATGCTGGGCAACAATTGCGTCCAATTCACCGATATGCCCCAACACAGGCAGCCGCTGCTTGCCGTCAGCCCCCTCCTTCGCCAGGCATGCCCCTTCGTCCGTCAGCACGCAACCCATTACCCGCTCGCCAAACCAGGGGTTGTTGCTGATCTTCTGGTAAAGGAAGTTGGCCAAGTCCCCTCCCCCGATGATCAGCGCGTTGTCCAGCCGGGCATGGGCCGTGAAGCGCTTTTGCACCTCGCGCACGGCAAAATGCAGGAACAGCTGCACGAAATAACCGAAAACGAAGAGTTGCCCGACCACCATCCGCGAGTAGACCTCGCTGGTTTTGGTCAAAAACGCCAGCACCACCAAAAAGCAGAACGTGGCCGACCAGGCCTTGAACAGCCGGAACGCCTTGATCGACAGCCCTACGTTGGTACGGTAGATAGCGTAATGGTCGTAGATCACCGCCAGCGCACCGATCAGCAACAGCAGCATGATCACGTAGTCCGAGGTGATGTAGCCGATCTGGTCGTAAATCAGGTACCAGGCCACGCCGGTCACGGCAATGCCGTCCAGGCCGGCCTGGATGGCGTTGCTGACGCTGCTTCGACGCTGGAGTAACGACCGACTGCTTCTGGGTTCGAAAACCATGCTCAGACCTCATCGCAATGTGCGCTGCAGCGGTGGTTGCCAAAAAACCGCCGGGCCAATATTCGTCAGTTGCCATCAATGTAGCAGTACCCGGCCATCCCTGCGGGCGCACTCAGGGCTTTTGCCTTCGCCCCGAGAACTGGTAAGTGCGCAGCAAAAACAGCGGGTTGCCGACCACGTAACGCATGAACAGGCGGCGCGGCTCCTTCGCCAGACGATACAACCACTCCCCGCCCAGGTGCCGCAGCCAGCGCGGTGCACGCGTCACTTTGCCGCCCATAAAGTCCAGGATCGCGCCACCACACACGATCACGCAGGGCACGCCGCAGCTGGCGAGCCGGGCTGCCAGCGCCTCTTGCTTCGGCATGCCCATGCCCAACACGATCAGTTCAGGCTGCAGGTTGCGCGCCAAGTCTTCGTAAACCGCCGGCTCATCGAAACCATGGTGGACCGAGACCGCCTGCACACCATACCGGGCCTCGCATTGCCTGGCGGCTTCCGGCAACCAGGGCGCCTCGGTGCCCCAGAACGCCACGCGCCTGCCGGCGTAACTGGCCAGCAGCTTGGGGATGAAATCAGTGCCGTTGGTGTTGAGCCCTGGCGCCTGGCCGAGGCGACGAAACAGGATGGCCATGCCCGAACCATCGCGCAGCAACACATCGGCAGCGCTCAACGCCTTGCAGAACCCGCCATCGAGGGCGGCCATGTTCAGGGCATGGGCATTGACGAAGCCCAGCACGGTCGCCCGCCCCGGCGCACTCAGGCGCGCCAGCACGCGCTGCTCGTCGGCCGAGTCGGCGACCAGTTGCATACGCTCGATCACTGCCTGCCAGTTACGTTGCCAGCTCATTGATTGTCATCCCGTTTCGAGCGTACCCATTCGACCTGGCGCCTGACCAGGAAGCCCAGGTACAGCGGCACCTTTTTCAGTGCGTACAGCGGCGCGTACGCCAATACGGAAAACGGGATCACGTCGCGGGAGAACCGCGCCCACGCCAAGAATACGGCGCTGCCCAGCATGGCCAGCGCCAGGGTGGCAACCACCGCAGGGAACACAATGCCCAGCACACCGAATGCCAGCCAGGCAACCGTGAACACCGCCATCAGCAGCAGGCTGAGTAATGCCAGCGGTGGCACCATCAAGTCCACGCTCATGGCCAGCAGCGGCACGTTGCGCCGCGCCAGCGCAGCCACCAGCAATTTCGGCCCTTCGGTCAGCAGTACGCCAAGATGACCATGCTCCCAACGCGTGCGTTGCCCGGCAAGGCCTTCCTGGCTGGTCGGGAACAAACTGGTGACACAGGCCTGGGGGCAGAAAACGGGCGGTTTGCCATAGCGACAAAAGTCCAGCCCCAGCTTCAAGTCTTCAACCAGGTGCCCGGTGGCCAGGTTGGCCGCCGCGATGTCGTGCCAACCGATGGCCATGCCCGTGCCCATCAGCTGGCACGGCAGGCAGGCCCGGGCCCAGCCCAGCGGGCGCACCAGGTTTTTCACGCGCCAGGCGAACTCGGCAATCTGCACTTTCAACCCGGCGCCCGGCGGCGCGCACATCAGGTCCAGGCCCTGCACGGGCCCGCCCATTTCAACGCAGCGCCGGGCCAAGTGGTCAACGGAGCCGGGGCTGACCTGGCAGTCGGCATCAATGACCACCACCACATCAGGCGGTGCTGCCACGAGGTGGCGTACGCCACAGTCCAGTGCGTAGCCCTTGCCACGCAACTGTGCATGCTGGCGTTCCACCACTTCGGCCCCAGCGGCGCGGGCCAGGGCCGCGGTCTGGTCCGAGCAGTTGTCGGCCACCACCAGTAAGCGATCACCCTCGACCAACTGCGGCAAAATCCCCTGCACCGTCGCAGCAATCCCCGAGGCTTCATCGTGCGCGGGCACCAGCACTGCCACCCGAGGCCGCACGCCACCCGCAGGTGCAGCAGCCCGTGCCGGCAGGCAGGCCAGCACAACCTGTGCGAACAACACCGTCACCGGCAGCAACACCAACAGTGCCAACGCGCCCAACAGCCAGGTGATCACCGTCATCATGCCAATGCCTTGAAATAGCCAGCCAGCTTGGCCGCCTCGGTGTCGATGTCGTGGCGTTGCAGCACGCGCTGGCGCGCCGCCTCGCCCATGCGCTGCAAAACGTCCACCGGCTGCGCCAGGCAATCGGCCATGGCCACGGCCAATTCATCCACGGCACCCGCCGGGAACAGCCAGCCATTCTCGCCGGGGCGCACCAGTTCAGGGATGCCTGCCACGTACGTGGTGAGCACGGGCCGGCGCAAGGCCATGGCTTCCATGATCACCACTGGCAAGCCTTCGGCAAAACTCGGCAACACCAAGGCACGTGCAGCGAGGATTTCTTCTCGCACCTGCGCACTGCTGATCCAGCCGGTAATGCGCACATTCGCCTGTAGGCCATGACGGGCGATCAGCGCATCGATCTGCGGGCGCATTTCGCCATCACCGGCCAGCACCAGCTCAAAGGCCACACCTTGTGCCAACAGCCGACGAGCTGCTTCCAGCAACAGCAATTGGCCCTTCTGCTCGCACAGGCGCCCTACGCACACCAGCCGCGGGGCTTCAGGCGCCGCGACGGCGGGCACTTCATGAAAACTCGGCTCCAGCCCGCAATGCACCACCTTGACCTTCGGCCAGTACTCGTGGGCCACCCAGCGGTACAACTGGCTGCGCCCATATGAGCTCACGGATGCAACAAACGCCGCTCGACGCACCTTTTCGCCTACGTGCAGAAACTGCGGTTTGTCGAACTCTTCAGGCCCATGCACGGTAAAACTGAACGCCGGCCCGCCCAGGGCGTTGGCCAGCATCACAACCTCGGTGGAGTTGGTGCCGAAGTGCGCATGCACGTGCTCGGCGCCAAAGGCGTGCAGCCACTGCACCACACGGCACGCTTCGGCCAGGTACACCAGGTGATACGGCAGCGGGCGATCGGCACGCAGGCCCATGCGCACGGTGAGCCACAGGGCCGAGCCAAAGCGCCGGGGCTGAACCCGCAGCACCTGCCACAGCGGCTTCAACAAGCCCTTGACCCCAGCCTGCAGCACATACAGGGTCTTTTCGCGCTCGGCGATGTCCTCGGCGTCCTGCAACTCCCCGTCCCAGCCGCGCAGGGCAATGCGCTGAATCTCTACACCCTGGCGCTCCAGCGCCAGGATTTCCCGGCGGATGAAGCTGTGGCTGACCTTCGGGTACTGGTTGATGAAATAAGCAATACGCATAGGGCTCCCTGGGAAGTTCAGTCAGCGCTGGGGGCATACGCCCTCTGCCGGCAGGCTCGCCTTGAGCACATCGTCATACAGGGCCTGAAGCTCCAGGGCCTGGTCGCTGCACAAGGTGATGTTCTGCTTGAAACGGTTGCGGTGCTGGCGGTAGCGCTCGGGGTTGTCGAGGATGTCGACGATGGCCTGGCGCAAGTACTTTTCGTCCGAGCTCAACGGGATCAGCGTACCGTTCACGCCGTCGATGATGTCTTCGACCGTGCCACCGGCATGGGTGCTGATCACCCATACATCGCGCACCAAGGCTTCACGCACGGCCAGGCCGAAGGTTTCCTTGACCAGGGTCGGGAACAGCAGCACGTCGATGCCGGCGAAGAAGTCGTCCATGTTGGCCTGGGTGTAACCCGGGAAGATGCTCACGGTGCCGGGGATTTTCATGCTGTTGCGGTTGAACGAGCGAAACCCCAGGTGCAAGAGGTTGTCGACCAGCTTGAGTTCGTAATCCGTGCGTGTAAGTGAGGCAAATGCAGCATTGATGACGTCAATGCCCTTGATGGTGGTGTTGCCCCCTACAAAACCGAAACGCACGGTTTTGCCGGGCAAGCGCTCGAAGTCGGCGGCAGGCGGCAAGATACCGTTGCGGTTAACCCGCACCTTGGCCGCATCGAAGCCATTGGCGATATACAAGTTACGGGCAAAGCTGCTGGGGGCCAGCACCAGGTTGGCCTGCTTCAGCGTGTTGGCGAGGAAGGCCTGGCGGTAGCGGTTGAGCGTGGCGTCATCCACACACTTTGCGCACACATCTTCGTCAATGGTGCTCTGCCCGCAGTAGCGGCCATGGTTGTTGATCATGAACTGGCGGCCACAGATCCACCAGCAATCGTGCACGGTAACCACGAACGGGATGCCGGCACGTCGGCAACTGTCGGCCAATTGCGCCCCAAAGCCCTGGATGGAGTGCATGTGCACAAGGTCCGGCGCGATGCGCTTGAGCACGGCGTCGAACACCGGTGTGGTCGCGGGGTTCTCGAAATCCTCGAGGCCCGTGCGCGTGTCCGGCAGGCCCATCCCGATCACCGCAGCGCCGTGCGCCTCGTAGCGATACAGGCTGTAGGGCGCGGCGTCCGCCTCCGGCAGCGAGGTGAAGATAAACTGCTGGAACGGCGACGTGGCCACCATCAGCCGTGCCATCTGTTCGGCCACCACCGTGGCACCGCCAAAACTGCGCGGGGCGAAGAACACGTTGGCCGACAGCACGCGCCTGCGCCGCTCCGGCAACAGCAGCGGGAAGAGTTGCCCCAATTGCTCGGAGCCCTCCACCACGCTCACATGGCCAACGCCCAGGTCGAGCATCACTTTGGCCAGCGCCGGGGTGGCCGCCATGGCGCGATCACAGGCCAGCATTGCCTGTTGAAACAGCAGCACAGCGCCCATGATCTGGTTGATGCGCTCCTCGCCCATGCCACTGAGGTCATGCTGTTGACGGTACAGATGAGGGTCGAAGATCGCTTCGTCCACATCCCAATAGGTGGCCACTTTAAGGCGTCTGGCTTGCGTAAGCAGTTGCATGATCGGCTCAACGGCCGGCAGGCGGTGAACGATCAGTGCCGCTGAAGTCTGCAGGGCATTCAGGCAGGCGGCGCTGTCGCGCCAGTCAACTACCCGACAGTGATAGCCAAGCGCCTGCAATGCGGTATGCAACCACGCAGGCCTTCCGACGGCGGGCAGCTCTGTGACCAGCAGCATTTCCCGTGGGAACAACTCACTGGCCGGCACGCCGGGGTCGTTCAACGGCAGGCTCTTGCGGTTGCTTTCGGCCGGTTTCCACAGCAGCCGTGGGCCGTGCTTGATCAGTTCACGCAGCAGCTTCCTGCAGGTAGCAGCCACTCCGGCCTTGCGCAGGTAGGCAATGAAGCGCTGGTCGGCACGCGGCTCGGTCAGCATCTGACGCACGATCGCAGCCAGCCTGGCGGGCAGCGATGGCCGTGGCTCGGGCGCCTGGTGCTGTTGCGCGGCCAGTGCGCTGCCCAGACGATAGCGATGCAGCGCCAGTTTCGCCTGCGCCGCGCAGTCGGGCAGCGCGGCCGCAAGCTGCGCGAACAGGTCATCGAGCAGAGCATGCCGACGGCGGTACATCGCGCGTTTCTTGGGGGCTACTTCTTCAAGCGAGCGTTTGGCGGCGGCCAGGGGAATGGTGAAAAAATCGTCCCGCTCAGAGGGTTCGGCGCCACTTTCCAGCCAGATAACGTCGTAATTGGCAGCCAGCTCACGGCCCGTGTCTGCGCCAAAATAGCGATGGCGGTGGTGGCGGTACTGGTCACTGACCGCATGGATACGTGTTACACCGACAAGGCGCGCCATGCACTTGATGGCTTCGATCAGCAGGCTCCTTGGGCGCAGTCCTTCAAAATCCTTGGTCAGATCGCGGTAGATGTTCAGCGATGTTTCACTGTCGACACCTTTATGAATGCCCTGCACGGCGCCGATGAACAGGCACAGTTCACCCTGCTCGCGGCGCAGGCTGAACGCCAGCGACGCCACCCGCAGCTCGCCCTGGAACAGGTTGAGCACCAGTTCGCCTTCACGCTTGAACCAGATGGGCCGGTCCAGCACCAGGGTACAGCCTTGAGAAAACGCCGACAGGTCACACAGGGTGCGGCTGCCTTCACGCCCCAACAGCAACAGGCTCGGGAACTGGCTGCCCACCACTTCATAGTGCGACGCCACCGCCTCCAGCCGTTCGGGCGCTTCCCAGCCCTTGCTGATGTAGGGCCACTGGACGATGCCGAGGGTGTCGTCGCCCAGTGCGGTATACCCCTCCTCGCCCAAGGCGGCCGCCATGCGTTGATTGAAGGCTTGCAACTGTGGCCACTGCCGGATCATCAGCAGGGTCAGTTTCAGCTTGTTTTTCAGCGCCCGCGGCGAGTAACCCGGGTGCACCGTGAACAGGCTGTTGGTGAGTGGTCCTCGCTTGATGGCCATGTCATTTGTACTCGATCAAGGTCGCCTTGCTGGCCGTCAGCCGGTCCAGCAGGAACTTCACCTGCCCGATCATCTCGGGGAACTTGGACAACACCAGAAACACACCCAACAACCGGTTTTCCCGCTGCGACCGGCTGCCCCGCCGGGCCAGGCGCAAGATCTGCAACGGGTACACCAGCAACACCAACAGCCCCCAATGGCCAACCAGCAGGCAGGCCACCAGTGTGGCCAGGGGCACATGCAGCCCCCACATCCAGGCACGGCGCGACTCGCGGCGCCAGTGCCGCTCTGGCGGGTGGCCATGCAGGTAGGCGCCCTCGGCAAACGCATAACCACCGCGTACGCTGCGCCGCCACCATTGGCCAAAGCGCGTCATGTCGGCATCGTGCAGGGTCATTTCGGCATCCAGCCGCCAGATCTTCCAGCCACGGGCGCGCAGGCGTACGCACAGTTCGGGCTCCTCGCCCGCAATCAGCCCCGGGCGGTAGCCAGACACCGCGGTGAAGGCTTCCACCCGCATCAGCGCATCACCGCCGCAGGCCTTGGCTTCACCGACCGGGGTGTCCCATTCCAGGTCGCACAGCTGGTTGTACACCGAGCGCTCCGGGAAGCGTTCCCGGCGCCGGCCACACACCACCGCCACAGCAGGGTGCTCATCGAGAAAGGCCTGGGCCTTGGCCAGCCAGCCGGCCATCACTTCGCAGTCGCCGTCCACGAATTGCACATACCGCAGGCTCGGCACCAGTGCGCACAAACGGCTGAACCCCTCGTTGCGCGCACGTGCCGCCGTGAACGGGATCGACATGTCCAACGCCAGCACGTCCACGCCATGGCCCAATGCCCGCTCGACGGAACCGTCGCTGGACCCGGAATCCACATACACCACCTGGTCCGCGCAGCCGGCCAACGAGGCCAGGCAGCGCTCCAGGCGCAGGCCTTCGTTACGCCCGATCACCACCACTCCAATGCCTGTCACCATGCGCTTCCCCGCCCCGAACGCGTTGTGCCTGCTGCCCTTGATCATGACGGGCTTATGTGTACGCTGTCGTTTCACTCTGTTGGCGCACTTTCACCGTGGCCGGCACGCCAACGGCCAGCGCGTTGTCCGGCACGTCAATCAGCACCACCGCGTTGGAGCCAATGACCACGTTGTTGCCGATGCGAATATTGCCCAGCACCTTGGCCCCGGCGCCGATATCGACGTTGTTGCCGATGACCGGCGCGGTCGGCTCGCTGACATTCTTCAGCCCCACCACCACGCCGTTGCGGATGCGACAATCATCGCCGAACTTGGCGTAACCACTGATGACAATGCCGCCAAAATGGTCGATGACGAAGTTGCGGCCCACCTCCACTTCGCAGGGCAACTCGACCCCGGTAATGATCTGCACGAACTTGAACAGCACCTTGTAGATGAACGAAAACACCTTGCGTAGCAGTGCCGGGCGCACGCCATAGCGCCAGCGGCCAAAACGGTACACCAGCATTACCCAGAAGCCCTGGGCGCCCCAATCGCCGCCGTAGGCACGCAAATCTGCGCGAATGTTGTCGAACATGGCATCACCTACCGGGTTGGTTGTGTGGCATAGCGGGTTTTGCGCAGTAACGCCCAAGTGGCCTGGGTATGCCGCCAGCAGGCCTTGATCGCGCCCCAGCCGCGCCCTTTGAGCAAGGCTTTGAGCGCCAGCACCAGGTCGCCCAGGCACACCAGCGCCATGTGCAGCGCCAGCCCCGACACGCCATGGTGCTTGCGAAAATAAAGCAGCTCGCTTTCGATCTGGTACGCGGAGATCTGCCGGCTGGCCGCCTCCAGCTCGGCCACGGACCTGGAGCTTTCGCCGCCGATGTGCACCACCGTGGTATGCGGGTAGAACACCACCTTCCAGCCGGCCTCTTTTACCCGCTTGCAGTGGTCCACTTCTTCGTAATAAAGGAAGTAGCGCGGGTCGAACAGGCCGACTTTGTCGAGCACTTCGCGGCGCACCAGGTAAAAGCACCCCGGCAGCCAGTCGCATTCGCGCACCGAGCCGTGGTCCCAATTCATTTCGTCGACCATCTTCAAGCCGGGGAACAAGCGCGACAGGCCGGTGCGGGCCACGAAAATATTCAAAGGCGTGGGGAAGTAACGGCAGCTGGGCTGCAATTCCCCGTCACGGCCTTCCAGGCGCACGCCCAGCACGCCGCATTCGGGGTGCTCGTCCATGTAGGCGAGGGTTTTCTCCAGGCTGTCGCGGGCAACAAAGGCATCGGTATTGAGCAGCAGCGCGTACTTGCCTTGCAGGTGCGCCAACAGCTGATTGTTGGCCCGGCCAAAACCGATGTTCTGCTTGTTGCTCAGCAGCAGCGCTTCGGGGCACACCTCGGCCATGCGCTGCACCGAATCGTCCGCCGAGGCGTTGTCCACCACCAGGTAGCTGGCCAGCCGCTCACTGTTGGCTTGGCGCAGGGCATCGAACATCGGCTGCAGCAGCGAGGCCGTGTTGAAGTTGACCACCATCACATCGACGGGTTTGCTAGCCATTGCGGCCCTCCCCGAAGAAATACTCCTTGCGCGACGCGGCAAGGGTTGGCTCCAGGTCGGGGTCGAACGCACCCTGGCGCTGCTTGACCATCTCCATCCACGGGTAGGCGTTGCAACGCGCTTCAACCCGGCTGGCCAGCTCCTCAAGGCTGCAGATGACTTTGGCGGGGTTGCCGGCCACCACCATGCCCGGTGGCACATCTTTGGTGACAACCGCACCGGCGGCGACCACCGCGTTGGGGCCAATGGTCACCCGCGGCATCACGATGGCGCCGTGGCCGATGAAGGAGTTGTCGCGGATATCGATATAGCCCACAGAGTCCAGCTGCTTGTCGTACAGGTGCTCGATCAGCATGACCACCGCGTCATGGCCGATCAGCGTGCAGTCCGACATGCCCACGCAGTTGCCAATGCGCACCAGGGTCGGGTCGGTGACGCATACGCCGCAATTGATGTAGACGCTGTGGCCCACGGAGTGGAACTTGCCCCATCGCGCCAGGTAGGTGCCCCACTCCAGCGGCGTCGGGTTGCAGAACTTGCGCCACAGCCCGCTGCCACGGCCGGTTGCGTTCACGTAATACCCCACGGCACTCCGTAGCCATCCAAACATGCTGTCTGCCTCGTCGATAATGCTTTCTGACTGTCCCTGAGGCGTACCCGGTCTCGTTCTTCTAGGTGCTGACCGTGTCGCGCTCAACCCGATACTGCTTCACACCACGGCACTGCGTGTGGACTTCATTTTCTGGTCGAGGTGGTCCGCCAGGCGCAACGCGAACTGCAACAGTGGCATGGTCGGATTGGAAGCGCCGCCGGTGGCGAAAATGCTGCTGCCGGCGACATAAAGGTTCTCGGTGCCAAACACCTTGCAGTTGCTGTCGACCACGCCATGTTCCGGCGACGCCGCCATGCGCGTGGTGCCCATGTGATGTGCATGCGGTTGCATCTTCAGGGGGATACTGGCGTCGTAGACAAAGGGGTTGAGCTTGACGAAACCCAGGCCCATGTCGGCAAACTGCTTGGCCAGCTCGCTGCCAATGCAACTGATGGTGTGCCGGTCGTACTCGCTGAGCACCCAATTGACGTTGACCTTGGCAACGCCCAGCGCGTCTTTTTCTTCCAGCAGCGAAATGTGGCTTTTCGCGCTGGGAAACTGCTCGATCATGGTGCTGATCACGCCGTCACCGGGGCAGCTGAACTTGGCCACGAACTCGATCTTGCTGGCCACGCCCATCTCGCAGGCCAGGCTCTCCAGAAAGTGCTTGACCTCGGCGGTTCTGCCATAGGTCTGCACATCATCCAGCACAGAGGTGGTGACATTGCCCTTGCCTGCGCTGTATTCGGCAACAAAGGCGTCGGTGGTGTAGTACTGATGCGGGCTGGTGTCTTCACCGTCTTTGAGGATGAAGCCGCCCATTTCAACGTTCAGGTGCTCCATGAAGCATTTGCCGGCCAGCCCGTCAGCGGTAATGACGCCAGCCTCGCGCAGCGACTGGCTGTTGAGTAACTGCCGGGCATTTTCGATCGCGCCCGTAGCGAGCACGTAATGCCTGGCCACGATGCGCTCACGGTGCAAGTCGTAATCCGACACCTGCACGGCCTTGAGGCTGGCCGAGGCCTTGTCGAACTCGAGGTCCACGCAATTGCAGTTGATGAACACATCCAGCCCGGCGGTTTCTTCAAGTGCCGTGGCGTACTTCTGCGCAAAGCGTGTTGGCGGGCTGAGCAGAAAACGGTCAGCGTCGAAATCGCCGCCTTTCAAGGCCGCGTTCATGGCGTGAAATTCCGCGCCCTGGGGCAAGTCCACGATGTCCATGGCCGCAGCCAGGTAGCGCTCGATCTCCGCGTAGGGGATCGGCCAGCCTGGCAAGCCTCCCTGAGGCGCCACGGCAAAGTCCGAAGGCGTGAACGGGCGGCAGCGGCCGGCCCAGTGGTTGGAGGTGCCGCCGAGAAAACGCAGGCGCGTCTCGCCCGGGTAAAGCTCCCAGCCCGACGAGGTGCAATGGTACAGCTCCTGCGAACGCGGGGCGTACTCATGGCCACCGCCTTCGATCAACACCACGCTCCAGCCGGCCTTTGCCAGCTGCAAAGCCAGCGTGATGCCCGCCGGCCCGGCGCCGACGATGCAAAAATCATAGGTATCGCGCAGCGTCTTCTGCGCCTGATAGTCCTTGATCATACCTACTGGTCCCGGAAGTACTGGGACGGCAATACCCATCCGTTGATCACCACATACCCGGTTTTCGCTGCCGGTTTGGCGGCCGCAATGGCCGAGCTGCCAAATACCGCCCCGCCCACCCCCAGCAAGACACAGTGACGAAGAAAACCCCGGCGGTTAAGCGCCAGTGTGCAAAACGTTAGCTTCCCCATGATCCCCAAACCTGTGCTGTGCCTTTTTCTTTTGAATCCTAGCCCCGAATCCGCGATGCGCCATCCTGCCCATCGCCTTGGCACCGCCTGTGTAGAGCACACCGTCACAGCCAATGGAAGAACCGTGTCACCAATTCACCGCACAGCGCGCCCACCCCCACCATCGGCAGCACCATCAGCTCACGTTTGAGGTTGAAAATCTCCAGTTTGCGGTTTACGTAAACAATCAGCGCCAGCGTAGGCAAGGCGTGCAGGGCCACCCCGTAAATCGCCAGGTGCGGCCCGCCGATGGCCAGCAACAGGGGCAGCAGCAGCCACAGCGACACCAGGCGGATGATGTTGTCCATGGCCTGGTATTTGGTATGCCCAAGGGCAATCCATACCTGATGCGTCAAGGTATAGCGCAAGGTCAGGAACGACAGCGACAAAATGGCCAGCATGGTGCCCGCCTCGGCGTAACGTTCGTCGTACATCCAACCGATCAGCAGGGGGCTTGCGGTCAAAAAACCACCACAGACAAACAGCGTCACCAAGTCGACCAGCAACTTGAAGCGGTCGTAGAGCAGGCGCAGGCGCGGTTTGTCACCGTCGCGGGTGGCTTCACTGAACGCTGGCAGCGCCACCGCGCCGAACAGCTTCATCAGCCCAGTCTGGATGGACCCCAGGATCAGCACGGCAATGGAGTACACCCCCAGTTCCGCCACCGACATGCTGGCCCCGAACCAGATACGGTCGCCATACATGGCCAGTACGCCAACAATCGATGACAACAGGATCCAGCGGCCGAAATTCACCAGTTCGTCCAGCGCGCTGCGGTCCCACTGCAGGCGGTTGGCAGGCCCTTCGATGGACGTGTGGCCAAGCACCGTGCCCACCAATGCGGCAACCACCCCGGCCGCCACCAGCGACCAGATGGTGTGCGTGAACCAACCGATCGCCAGCATCACGACCAACCCGACGAACTGCGAAATCAGTTCGATCAATACCACGCGCTTCTGTTGGAAAGTTCGTACGGCCACATCTATCTTGGTGGACTGGAAGCCCCAGATGATGGCCTGTACCCCGGTAACTGCCAGCACCACCGGCAGCTCTGGCGCGGCGTAAGTGGAGCCGGCCGGCCACAGCTCGGCGCGCTGGGCGAACCAGGCGGCCACGGCCAGCAGCAAGGTCAGGGCAAACAGCACCAGGCCGCGCAGAATCTGCACGGTCCAGGCGGTATTGAGAAACAGCGGGTCGTCACCACGGGGGCTCTGGATGATGTTCTGGCGCAGGCCCACATCCGACAGCAGGTGCAATAAAACCGACACGGTGGTGGCAATGACCATCACCCCGAACATTTCCGGCAGCAGCAAACGCGCCATGATCAAGTTGCCACCCAGCCGCATCACCTGCGAGGCAACCAGCGACACCAGGTTCCATGCCCCGGCGCCCAGTGCTCTTTTACGCAGACTCCCAGCTGCTGACACTTCAATCGACGGCATGAATTCAATCTCTGACTGAATGGCTAGAAGTCACTATAGTTTCAATTAGCCATGACGCTAGCCGTCGTCCACCGACACACAGGTGCCTGTAGCCCATGCCTGAACATTTTCGTGCGCTGATCGTCATTTTGTTCGTCACCAGCGTGGTGTTTTTTCTCGCGCGGCGGCCAGCCAACGACCTGATCCCCGACCGGGACTTCAAGCGGCGGCGCAACCTGTGGTTTCTGATTACCCTGCTGGCGTTCTTTTCCCACAGCTTTTGGGTGTACACGGCTGCGGCGATGATCACCTTGTTCGTGGCCCGTCGGCGCGAGCACAACACCTTGGCGCTGTTCTTCATGCTGGTGTTCGCCATCCCGCCTGCCGCAGTGGAGATCCCGGGCTTTGGCGTGATCAACTACCTGATCGAACTCAACCATATCCGCATCCTGGCCTTGTGCGTGCTGTTGCCCGCGGCCTTGGCCTTGAGCAAGCAGAGTGACACCCTGCGCTTTGGCCGCACCCTGCCCGACAAGTTACTGGCCGCCAGCCTGGTGCTGATGACCCTGCTCTACCTGCGCGACACCACGGTAACCGACACCCTGCGCCAGGGCGTGTCGGTGTACCTGGACGTGTTCCTGCCGTATTACGTCGCCAGCCGCGGCCTGAAGACCCTGCAAGACTTCAAGGACGCCCTGCTGGCCTTCGTGCTGGCCGCCTTCCTGCTGGCAATCATTGCCGTGGCCGAGTACAGCCGCCACTGGCTGCTGTACAACGGCCTGATCAACGCCATGGGCGTGCAGTGGAGCATGTCCAGCTACCTCAGCCGGGGTGGCGCCCTGCGCGCCAGTGCCACCACCGGCCAGGCAATTGCCCTGGCCTACGTGATCAGCGTGGCCATCGGCTTGTACCTGTTCGTACAGGCCTACGTGCGCAGCGGCTGGCAGCGCCTGATGGGTGCTTTGCTGCTGGCCGCCGGGCTGGTGGTGCCGCTGTCGCGCGGCCCCTGGATTGGCACCGTGGTGATCATTGGCGTGTTCATCGCCACCGGCAAGCGCGCATTCAAGCGCTTGTTGTTGCTGGCCTGCGCCGGTTTGTTGGCGTTGCCGATGCTGACCGTGGTACCGGGGGGCGAAAAGGTGCTCGACCTGTTGCCGTTCGTGGGCAACCTTGAGAAAGAGAACATCACCTACCGCCAGCGCCTGCTGGACAACTCGTGGATCACCATCCAGCGCAACCCGCTGTTCGGCTCGTTCGATTTCCGCAGTACCCCCGAGATGCAGTCGATGATCCAGGGCGAAGGCATCATCGACATCGTCAACAGCTACATCAGCCTGGCGTTGCGCTTCGGCCTGGTGGGTATGTCGCTGTTCATTGCCTTTTTTGCCAGTGTGTTGTGGGCGATCTTCAAGGCCCTGCGGGCATTCCCCGACAAGGAGGATGAGCATCGGCGCCTTGGGCGCGCCTTGCTGGCAACGCTGATCGGCATCATGGTGATCATTTTCACCGTCAGCAGCATCACCGTCATCCCGGTGGTGTACTGGTCGGTGGGCGGCCTGGGCGTGGCGTATGCGCAGATGGTGCGCAGGCTCAGGTTTGCAGAAAGCGCCGAACTTTCCCCTTCCGTACTCCAACCCAGGTAACGCCCATGCCCTTCTTGCGCCCGGTACTCCAGGCTTCGGCACTGTTCTGCCTGCTGTTATTGCCACTGGCCGGGCAGGCTTCGGCCTGGGTCGTCAGCGTTGACGAAAAGAGCGGCCTGCCCAACCTTACCCTGGGTGGCGGGCCGGCGATGGTGCCGCGCTTCGACTTTTGGGGGGCGAACTGGGACTGGACCGGTTTTGGCACCGTATTCAAGGTCAACGGCCCGTTTGACTACAGCCTGACGGGCAAGAACCCGCAGCTGGACTTCGACCTCAAGGCGGCAATCACCCGGCCCCAGGTACAAACGCTGAGCTGGGCTTTCGACCTCACGGCGCACAGCCTCAAGCGCGACGTGATGGGGGGCGGCATGGTGTTTCGCTTCGACCCGGCGTTGATCAGCGGCGAAATGGGCGACCCGGTGCTGTTGCCCGGCAACCGTGGCTGGGCGTGGGGCACACCAACCCGGCGTATCGAAATGCGCGTTGAACCTGCCTTGGCCAGGGTGTATTTCGAGCGTGGCGACACCTCGGAGATCCGCGCTTTCTTTTACACCGACCCTATCCAACCCGGGCAGCAACAGTTCAAGGCCACGGTGAACGTGACGGGGGACATTGCCCTGGGCGCAACACCGACCGAGCGCTTTGGCCTCGCCGACCCCAGCCAATGGCCGGATGATCAACTCGACTGGCGCACCGCCCCCGTCGACCTGTCGTTCCTCAACGCCACCGAAAAACCGGCCGGCAAGCGGGGGTTCGTCAAAGCGGACGGCGAAAACCTGCTGTTCGCCGACAACACCCCGGCGCGCTTCTGGGGCACCAACCTGTCAGCCTATGCCCTGTTCAACACCCCCGACGATGAAATCCGGCATCAGGCCAAACGCCTGTCGGCCCTGGGCTTCAACCTTGTGCGCCTGCACCACCACGACTCGCCCTGGGTCAACCCCAACCTGTTCGGCGACATGCAGGCCCTGCGCAACACAGGGCAGCTGAGCGAGGCCTCGCTGAAGAAGATCGACTGGTGGATCAAGTGCCTCAAGGACGAAGGCATCTACGTGTGGCTCGACATGCATGTGGAGCGCATCGTCACCGCGAACGACAACATCTACGCCTTCGACGAACTGGCAAAAGGTGAAAACCACACCGGCATCAAAGGCTACGCCTACGTCAACGTCACGCTCCAGCAGGCGATGAAGCGCTTCGCCGAGCAGTACCTCAGCCACGTCAACAGCTTCACCGGCCTTGCCTACAAGGACGACCCGGCGATTGCCGGCGTACTGATCACCAACGAAAACGACATCACCCAGCATTTCGGCAACGCCTTGCTGCCCGACAAAAACGTGCCCAAGCACAGCCGCCTGTACATGGACCACGCCAAGGCCTTCGCCGCCCGCACCGGCCTGCCCGCCGACCAGGCCTGGCGCGCCTGGGAGCCCGGCCCGGCCAAGCTGTTTCTCAACGACCTGGAGCGGCGCTTCAACGTCGACATGATCGCGCACCTGCGCGGGCTGGGCGTGAAAGTGCCCATCGTCACCACCAGCACCTGGGGTGGCAACGGCCTGGCCGCCCTGCCCGCGCTGACCGCCGGCGACGTGGTCGATGCCCACGCCTACGGCGGCATAGGCCAACTGGAGAAGAACCCGCTGACCACCGACGGCATGATCCACTGGCTGGGTGCCGCCCAGGTACTGGGCAAGCCGATGACCGTCACCGAATGGAACGCCGAACCCTTCCCCCTGCCCGACCGCCACGCGCTGCCGCTGTACGTGGCCGCCACCGCCGCCCACCAGGGCTGGCAAGCCATGATGCAGTACGCCTACAGCCAGCAGGCCTTTACCGAAGGCTGGCGCCGGGCCGACAACTGGCACGCCTACAACGACCCGGCGCTGCTGGCCACCCTCCCCGCTGCCGCGCTGCTGTACCGCCGCGAGGACGTGCACATGGCCACTACCCGCTATGTATTTGCCCCCTCGCCTGCCACCCTGTTCGGCCAGTTCATCACCCCGGGCAACTCGGTGCTGCTGCGCACGGCCATGGAAAAGGGCCGGTTGCAGATCGCCATGCCATCAACGCCTGAACTGCCGTGGTTGCAAGCGGGCGCTGTGCCGGGTGACGCCCAGGTACTCAAAGACCCGAATCAGTCGTTGCTGGCTGCCGATGCCGATGAAGCCGTGTCCGACACCGGTGAACTGCGGCGCAACTGGCAGCAAGGCATCTACACCATCAACACGCCCCTGACCCAGGCCGCCAGCGGTTGGCTGGGCGGCCGCTCGACGGAGGTGGGAGATATCAGGATTGACTTGAAAACACCCTATGCCAGCGTCGCGGTGCAAAGCCTGGACGCCAAACCGCTCAATCAATCGCGCAGCTTGCTGATCTCGCTGGGCACGCGCGCCGTACCCCGGCCCGATGACATGACCCCGTTCCATGTTGAACCCCTGCAAGGCACGCTGAACATACGCGCCCCCGCCGGGTTGAAGCTGCACACACGCAGCAGTGACGGAAAAGAAACCGTGTTGGCCACTGACTATAAAAACGGCCGTTACGCCATCAGCTTCGACGGCAAGCAGATGAGCAATTGGCTGTTCCTGAAATAGCCATCTAGAGTCAATTCAGACCTGTAATCCAGGCATTCGACGCTGCGTCTGTTCCAGGAGGATTGGATGAAGTATTTGGTTGTCGGCGGTGCAGGTTACATCGGGTCGCACATGGTCAAGCATTTGCTGCAGGCGGGCCATGACGTGGTGGTGGCAGACATCGCACCCACCGGCCCCGGTATCGAATGGGTCGAACTGGACATCGCCAATGCGCAGGCCCTGGATGCGCTGTTTGCCGAGTGCCGGTTCGATGCGGTGTTTCACTTCGCCTCGCACATTCAGGTGGGTGAGTCGGTGGCAGACCCCGACAAGTACTACCACAACAATGTCGCGGCCACCCTGACCCTGCTTGAAGCGATGATACGGGCGCGTATCAAGTACCTGATTTTTTCTTCCAGTGCCGCCGTCTACGGCGACCCTCACTATACCCCCATCGACGAAGCCCACCCCAAGGCGCCGATCAACCCGTACGGGCGCAGCAAGTGGATGGTCGAGCAGATTTTGCAGGACTTCGACCGGGCCTACGGGCTGAAGTCGGTGAGCCTGCGTTACTTCAATGCCGCCGGCGCTGACCCCGACGGGCAACTAGGGGAATGCCATGAGCCGGAAACCCACCTGATCCCGTTGATCCTGCAGGCCGCCTCCGGGCGGCGCCAGGCCATTACCGTATTCGGCCACGACTACGACACCCCCGACGGTACCTGCATTCGGGATTATGTGCATGTGGCGGACCTGGCGTCGGCGCATGAACTGGCAGTGCAGTATCTGCTGGCCGGCGGCGACACCACAGCGTTCAACCTCGGCAATGGCCAGGGGTTTTCAGTGCAGGCGGTGATCGAGACAGCCCGCGCGGCGACCGGGCAGCGGATCGAGGTGATCGAAGCGCCACGCCGTGATGGCGACCCGGCCCGGTTGGTGGCGGATGCGAGCCGGGCCAGGGAACTGCTGGGGTGGGCGCCTCGGTTTGCGGGGCTGGAGACGATTGTGGGGCATGCCTGGGGGTGGGAGCAGCGGTATCCTTGGCGTTGACGATCACCCAGCGCATTCGGGCTGCGCTGTCGCACAGGGAACTGCGGCAGCGAGTGTGTCGCATACCCTGTGGGAGCAATTGTCTGGTACAAAACCTAAAAATTGACGCGGTCACTGTGGGAGCGGCCTTGTGTCGCGAAAGGGCTGCACAGCAGCCCCGGCATTTTTGGCTGCGAAGCTGAGATCTTGGGGCCGCTTCGCGCCCCTTTCCGACCGGTCCGGCGCCCCGGCAAGGCCGCTCCCACATGTCCCTGCTAATTCAATACGTTATGTGCAGTTCCTTGAGGGCGGCGTTGTGTTGGCAAGGCCGTTCCAAGCCTCAATAATACGCCCGGGGTTTCTCATCCGCCTTGTTCAACACCGCCCCGATCAGGTTCGCGTTCGCCAGGTGATACAGGCAATCCTCGATCTCTTTCTTGCTGTTCACCCCATTGGCCACCACCAACAACACACAATCAAACTTCGGCAACACGGTAATCGCATCATCCGAACTCAACAGCGGCGGCAGGTCGAAAATGCAGATTCGCGATTCATACCGATCACGCAGTTCGCCAATCAGTTGATTCACCCGTGGCGACGACAGCACCTCGGTGGACATGGGGATGGGTTCACGCGTCGGCAACACCACAAAGCGTGGCAAGGTCGGGTTCACCAGCACTTCTTCGAGCCAGGCCTTGCCGCCAAGCAACTCGTTGAGCGCTTTGTCCATCGGCAGGCCAAGCTTGCTGCCGACCTTGGGCCGGCGCAGGTCGAAGTCGGTGAGCAGCGCCGTTTTGTTGGTGTGGTGGGCAATGCTCATGGCCAGGTTGATGGCCAGCACGGTTTTGCCCGCTTCGGGCGTTGGCGAGGTGATTGCCAGGGTGCGCCAGCCGTTTTCCTCCATGGCCTGCAGCACCTGGGTGCGCAGCAGGTCGATGGCGCCGCTCATGTTCGAGTTCTTGTTGAACGAGACGATGCGGTTGCGCTCAAGGTGCTCAGGGTTCAGCGGTACCACGCGGGTCTGCACGTAGTCGAACTCGCCCAGCAGTTCGGTCTGGTTGCGCACCAGGGGCGCCTTCGGGGTTTCGACGGGGGTCAGTGATACTTGATGAACGTTCTTTCCTACTGCCGGCGTATTTCTGTCCATCGCTGCATTCCCTATTCAAACCGAGCCATCGCTTTAAACAGCAGGAGGTCGAGTGGCATGTAGAACACATGCACGACCACCAACAGCATAGCAACCAGTGCCAACCCGGCCGCGATCAGCAGTTTTATCCACTTTCTGCGTTTGGCCAGGTCGGCGTGGGTGTTGATGTACGGCACCGCCACCAGCACGCGCTTGCCCAGCACGCTTTCCAGGGCGCCTACACCGCGCACGCGCTGGTTGAGCATCTCCAGCAGCATCACCAGCCCACCGCCCACCGCCGGGGCCAGCACCAGGCCCAGGGCGACGATTTTCTTGCGGTTGGGTTTGACCGGCTTTTCCGGCATCAGCGGCGGCTCAAGCAGCACGAAGCGCTCGGCCTTGTTTTCTTGCTCCAGGCTTTCAGTGATCTTGGCGCCCATTTCCTTGGCGCGGATTTCCTCGTACTTCTTGCGGGCGTTTTCGTGGTCACGCATCAGGGTGACCAGGCCACGCTCCACTTGCGGCGCTTCGAGGATGTCGGCTTCGTAGCCTTCCATCTTGGTGGTGAGCTGGCGCTTTTGCTCGGCCAGCGAGGCAATGCGCGACTGGGCAGCAGCCATCTTGGTACGCACGCGGGCGGCGTCCAGGTTCAGTGAAGCGGCCGCCGCGATGCCTTTTTCGCCGGAGGCTTGCAGCACCTCGATCTTGCGTTTGATGGCTTGCACGTCCGGGTGGGCTTCTTTGTACTTGGTCAACAGGCGTGCGTATTCGGCTTTAAGGCTGGCCAGGTCCTGCGGCTGGTCCGCGCTTGCCGGCCTGCTGCCCGCACCCTGCGCGGGTACGCCGGCGCTGGCGGCAGACAGTTCCAGCTCCAGGTAGCGCAGCTCTTCCTGGGCAGACTTGTAATCACGGTCCACCTCGCGGAACTCAAGTTCAGAACGCGACAGCATGCTCATGCGCAGTTGCTGGTTTTCCGGCAGGGCATTGGCATGCGCCTGTTTGAAGTCTGCCAGCTTGTTTTCCAGGTCGGCCAGTTCAGCGCCCAGCTTGTTGGCTTCCTGGGTCAAAAATTCGGTGGTTTCGGTGGCGCGCTCGGTGCGCTGTTTCATGTTCTCGTTAAGGAACAGGTTGACCAGTTCGTCCGCCACTTCCTTGGCGACTTCAGGCTTTTTGTCTTCATACGAAACCGTGAAGGCCACCGTTGCTTCGCCGCGCCCCTTGATGAAGGTGCTGAGGGTGGCGACCACGATGGCATTGCGCATCTGGTCGATCTTGTCGGTTTCGCTGAAGCGGTTGCCCCGGTCGGCGAACAAGCCGTACTTGTCGATGATGCGCAGCAGGTTTTCGCGGGTCATCACCCGCTGGCGGATCACCTCGATGCGTTCATCGGCAAAGCTGTTGTTGCTGGCCGACACCAGGTCCGGCGAAATCTGCTGCGACTCCACCAAAATAGTGCCGGTGGCCTGGTAGATGGGCGGCACGGTAACGGCGACCCCGACGGTCGCCGCAAGAATGACCACGATGCACACCCCCAGCAACAAGGCGCGGTCCTTGATGATGGCGATGTAATCTTTGATGGACAGCTCGTAGTCAGACTTCATGTTGGCCACCCGTGCTGAAAATTAGATGTCGGGGTATCGGTACGTCAGCGTCATTCCAACGATCGTGGCGTCTGCATCCGGCAAGCCGTCTTGCTGACGCTGCTTGTACATCACCGAGAAACGCAAATCCCATGCCGGCGAAAACTCGCGGCTGGCCCACAGGCTGTAGGTTTGCAGCGTGTTGGGCGTCTGCCCTTTGGCGTCCTGCCAGGACGCTTCCACACCCACGCGGTCCAGTTCGGTCACGCGGTAACTGTAGCCGCCGCGCACCATGTCGAGTTCCGTAAACCCGCCCTCGGCGCTGGCCACCGTACTGCGTTCGGCACTGAGGCTGGCTTCGGCTCGATCACCGCGGTACAACAGCGACGCCCCGCCCTCCCCGCGCTGCCCGCCACCGGAGCCGGTGGTTTTGTTGACGCCGATGTGCATGGCACCTTCAAGGCGCTCGGTGAACTGGTGCTTGATGCCGATGCGCGGCACGTAACTGTTGTTGGCGATGGCCGTGGTGTCGTCCTGTGGCTCATAACGCCGCGCCTGAAAGCCCGTGATGATGTCGGTGCGGGCACTCCACGCGTAGGTCCAGCTGGTGAAGTTGGAATATTCGTCATAACCGGTCAGCGTGCTGATGTCATAGCGCGCATGTGAATAGCGCGCTTCGTTGGCCAGCGTGCTGCGCTCGGTCACCGCGCTGCTCCAGTTGGCCGTGAGCGTGGACATCTTCTGCGTGCCATCGGTGGTGACCACGCCGGTGTCCTGCACTGCACCCGACAAGGTGGAGCTTTCGTTGTACTGGGCCAGCAAGCCGAAGCCGCCGGTTTCGGTGGCACGCTGCCAGCCCAGGCTGACGTTGGGGTCTTCGCGGTCATCGACAATCGACCGGTCCGACGAGCGCAACACATGCATCCCCAGCCCAAAACGCAACTGATCGCGGTCGAACTGGCCGATCAGGTTGTAGTCGGGCGCAATGATCGTACGCGTCACACCTTTCTCCTCGGACGTCAGGAGCAACGGGTTACTGTCGTACTCGACGGTGGTGGGCACCACGACCGTCGACTGCCAAGTGGCGGCATTTACCACCCCCGCAAACGGCACCATCATGATTGCCGTTGCAATACGCGAAGTTCGAAAAATAGGCACTAGTTATTCTTAATAGTGAAGGTCAAGGTACGACCAGCGTATCGCCAGCCTGAAGTTGGAAGTTGGTGGACATGTCACGCCCGGAAATCAGATCCTTGTATCGCACCGGCATGACTTTTTGCGTAGGGCCGCTGCCGCGAATCACCTTGATGGCACTTTCGTCAGCGAATTTGTCCATTCCACCCGACATGCTCAGCGCCTGCAGCACGGCGGTAGGGCCTGCCATGGGCACGGGGCCGGGCTTGATCACCTTGCCCTGCACGTAAACCATGTTGCCGGCCGTGCTGGTGACGACCACGCTGACATTGGGCTGAGCAAGGTAAGGTTCGAGTTTGGTTGAGATTTTTTTGGCGACCGCCGTGACATCAAGGCCCGCAACATCAACCCGGCCCGCCAGGGGAAAGGTGATACTGCCATCGGGAAGTACGACGGTTTCCTGGCGCAGGGTGTCCTCCTGCCAGACGGATACCAGCACCTTGTCACCCGGGCTTAACAGATAGGCCGCGTTGTTATCGTCGGCAACGGATGCGCCGGACCAGGCGGCCAGCACGCAGAAAAGAGATATCAGCAAACGCACCATGAGGGGTCCCTCCGGCCATACGGCCCAGGTTAAGAGCACTGAATGAGAACCGCGCCAAGCCTCTCGCTCCACTTCGCAGCCTGATCCGGGCTGCGTTGGCCGTCGTCCTGGAGGCCCTCTACCGTACCGCGATGCCGCCTCACCTGCCGTTGCCGGCTCACGCCGTCTGGGGCGCTGGCTACTGGAATATAGCAATGGCTGGAAAATTGACAAGCGGCTGTCAGCCCTGGAAACGTAAAGTTAGGTAAAACTAGCGTCAACCGGCTGGCACCCCAAACAACAAACAACGTTAAACTTTTCTTCTATTGGCAACCGCAACAAAACCAACTACCGCGAATGCAAACAGCCACCCCGCTGTTGCCAAAGGGACCACACTGGATTGGTTCATATAAGAATCTGCCGCACGAGCCGCACCACTCAACAACACCAACAAGAATATGGACTTGATGAACAGAGTCGAGCGCATGATCCCCTCCTGCAAAGAGGACAGTTGTTATTAATTTGACGGGAGTTTGTTGCGGTGTTGATTTGAGCTTATGGGCACCATGCCACTACGTCAATGATCCGACACCATAATAAATCTCAATCGGCGGGGGGCGTATTCGTCAAATTACCGCCAGGCAGAAACTGCGGTGTGGGCGTAAAGCTGGCGGTTGTAAATAAGCCATTGAAAACGTTGGCAGGTTGCAAGCTAAGCCGGCTTTTTCCCATTCTTCTGTTCGCACTGTAGCCCGCTGGCTGCGTTCGAAAAGTGTTTCACCGGCGAGAACAGATACGAATCATTGCGCTTCACGGGTGAGTCATGACGGAAAAAGGTCGAGCGTACGCTCCACTTCTTCGATGTCGATGGTGAAGCCATCACCTTCAGGCATCCCCACCACAAAACCGAAGTGCTGATGGTCGCGATCCGTCAGGTATTTGTAGTAGCTGACAAAGCGGTTGGGCGGCTGCAACGTCAGTAGCCCGCAGCCCGGCTGCAGCACGTTGACGCCGTGCACCAGCTGGCTGCCCTCCACCCCAATGACCACCCTCGCCCCCGCACAGGCCGCCACGATCGTGGGTACGTCGCACTTCATGGGGTTGATGACCCTGAACCCCCTGTGCGTACGCAGGTGCTCGGCAATTTCCAGTTCGTTGCGCAACAGCCGCAAGTCACCGTCGGCGCCACGCAGGATGAAAACTCCGGGGTGCGGGGTTGCATCCACGTGCGACAACAACTTGTCACCCATGGCGCTGTAACGTTGATGCCGGCTGCGGTTGTTGCTCAGGTCGTCGAACAGCACCAGCTCATGGAAGAACGCGCTGTGTAGCCGCAACGGCTGCATCCCCAGCAAATGTTCATACGCGGGGGTTTGCGTGAACAGCGGATATCGCGCCGACGGGGCGGTGGTGAATGGCACCCCTTCGTTGCACGCCAGCGCGTAGGTGGGGCAATCCTCCATCAGCCAGGTACCGAACCAGGTATTGCCATTGAGCGTGCAATACGCAGCGCCACGGTGCACTTCATGCTCCACCACCACACGCGGCCAGGTGCTGGGTTTTCTGGCCAGCCAGTGGCTGGCATTGCCCTTGTACAGCGCGCCATCAATGAGCCACACGTCCTTGAGCAGATAGCCACGCGTGGGGCCCTGCTGCGCAGTGAGGCCACCTTCCATGGTGCGCGCGGGGTGCACGTAAGGGAAAAACCGCTTGGCTTCCCAGCCTGTGACGCGCTCCAGCTGATTGGGCAGGTAAATGGCCGGGGGCGAAACGGTGACTTCACCGGGAGCAACATCCCACGCGCGATGAGCCACGTGCTTGAGATCGATGTCGGCTTTGCGCGCAAGGCGCTTCCTGGCGATGTGCCAATAGGCAGCCAGCGTCCAGGAATGATCAACGGCAACGGGTGACTCACTGAATTTCGAGATATTGCTGTCCATGAAGTGCCCTCCACAGGTAACGGGTGAATGCCTGGCGCAGGGCGCCTGTCGTCCGGCACAGCTGGCGAATCAGCTGGACGACACCCGTTCCATCAAGGGTGGCGACTTGAAATTGGCATAGCGTGTGCGCAAGGTTTCGATGAACGCGTCCCCTGCACTTCTGGCGCCATACAGGTAAATCTTGTGCAGCCCGCCAAAGACCATTTCGTGGTATCGACTGGCGAGCTCTTCGTCACTGGCACCGTCCGGCACCCCCAGGTGCAGTGTCAGCTTGTTACCTTCCATGGCGAACAGCGGCGTGTCCCACAAGAATCTGGCCGTGCCGTTCTTGGGCAGGCGGATAAACAGATAGGCATGGTTACCCAGCGAATCGATATCGCCACCGCGCCGGCGCTTCCACTTGAGCAAGCCGTCATCGGGCCGGGCCAGGCACAAGCCGATGTCGTAGTAGTCGTAGCCGTTTTCCAGCGCCCACTCCAGCGCCATGAACGTGGTGATGGAATTGACCTCGCGCAGCCGTTTGGCATCGGAGAACACGGCTTCGCAATAGCCGAATCGCAAGGTGCTCCAGTAACGCTTGCCACCCCGGGTAATCTCACAGCCCAAATGGCAAGCCACCACTTCGCCGTCGAGGGTAATCAGGTCAAGCCGCCCGACCCCTTTGGCCAGCCTGAACACTTCCTCGGTGGCAAACTGCGCGGCATGGATGCCCTGCCGTGCGGAGGCATACGGGCGCAGCAGGTCCTGGTCAGCCATGGCGATTTCGTCATCGGCAACGGTCTGGCGGATCTGGTACAGGGGGCGGTTCTTGCGAATGCTGCGGCGCAACTCGCTGTCGTAGCGCCCGGTGATGTCGTCCAGCGAACGCCCCAGCGGCACCACCGCGCTCAGGTAGTGGGGCACCGATAGCGCACCGGCGGTGGGCACTTCACTGACCACCACCACGTGGTTTTCCGCTGCACCAGCGGCAGAGGCCTCACCCGGCCCGGCATCGCGCTGTTGCTTGCCACCGATCAACAGTTTGGCCATCTCCCGCTGCTGCTTGCGGCCGATGTAGAGGATTTCGAAAGGGCTGGCGTGTTCCAGCTTGAAGCGGGCGATCTCCCACCGCCACAAGCAAGCGCGGCCCAAAGCATCGCGTACCATGCTTGAGACATTCCTGATCTCGTAACGCATGGACGGTGAGATGAGTTTGCGGGCGGCGGCCTTCAGTTGCGCTTTCATTCTTCTTCAACGTCCTTTGTTTAATTCAATGGCCTGATCGGAAGAGGTTCGGGTATTTGTTCAAATCAACCCGGTAAGTGTTTGAATAAACGACAACAAATCGCCAACTTAGCCCTTACATTCAGTAACAATTTAAGATGCAACCCCGGCGATTGGCAAGCGGCATTTTGCTACTAACTCACTCTATTTTATGACGTCAATTTCACCGGCAACGAGAATTTCATTCATTAATATCGGCAATAACTAATTATCTACCTCGCCGGGCTCAACCCATTGGCGCTTGCTGCCTGCTCATTCAACAGCAAGGGCCCGACCATGACCGACCCCGCCTCGCAAAACCTCAATCACTACCTGATAGCAGAACAGCTTCCCGCCTGGGCACAGCAGGCAAACGCCACGCACTGGCAAGCGTTGCGCGAAAGCTTGGTGCCGAGCCAGGGCTTGCCGCAGACGCAGGCCGCGTGGTTCGACAACGCGGCGCCCGACCTTCGCGAAGCCGTCATTGCCAGCCAGGCCCTCCTGGAATGCTCACAGCAGGCATTGGCACGTTCACTCAAAGGCCTGAACAGCATTGCAGCATTCGCCGAACCGCTGCTTGCGCAAAAACTGCAGGCCGACCACGGCTTGTCAGTGCCGCTTCACACCACCGAGTTGGTGCAAGTGCATCACCGTTTCACATTCGGTACCTACGTCACCACCCACACGCGCACCCGGTTGCTGGAGGCAGCCCTGCACAACTTCGAAGACGGCATTTCGTTCGGGCGCGACAGCGCATTGGCACTGGCGGGGGACGCGACGTTCGAACCCCTCACGGTGGTAGGCCAGACCACCCTCGGTGACAGCGAAACACAGGTCGACATCGACCTGCCCTCGGAGTCGTTTCGCATCAAGGCGTTGGCCCTCACGCCCGAAGACTTCGCCACGGCCTGCCGCGAACTGGACCTTGGGCAACGCTACCAGGCCCATCTGCGGGCCATGTTCAGCGACAGCTCCCAACCCGTGCGCGCCAATTTTATCCAGGTTCAGCGCGACCGCCTGCGCCTGGCCGCAGACCTGGCAGTGTTGCACCATGCCATCAGCGGCCAGGGGCGGGATGCCATCGGTAACCTGTTGGCCGGCGCCACCACACCCTGCTGGCAAGCCACCCTGTTCGGCATTCCCCTTCACGAAGTGCTGATCATTGAAGATGGCCATGGCGGGCTGTTGCTTTACCTGCCAGGCGACGAGCAGGCTGTGCTGCAATTCGCAGGCCTGGCCGCCCTGCACCAACACCTTGCCACGCAATTGCTACAACCGGCTTACCGCAAAGCCTTCCAGCGTTACGTCTCGACTCCGCAGCGCCATCGGTTTGCCGACCTGCTGCGGCAGAACCTCGATGCCACGGGCGACACGCCCGATGACCAGCCCTGGCCCGTGCGCCAAGGGGCCGACCTGCACCTTAGGTGTACCCGCATCGAACGCCCGTTGTTCGCCTTCCTGTACGACGATCATGT
The DNA here is from genome assembly GCF_028898945.1 of Pseudomonas sp. PSKL.D1. Lineage (NCBI taxonomy): Bacteria > Pseudomonadati > Pseudomonadota > Gammaproteobacteria > Pseudomonadales > Pseudomonadaceae > Pseudomonas > Pseudomonas sp. PSKL.D1. The sequence goes on along the minus strand of NZ_CP118607.1, from coordinate 2,554,192 downwards.
CACGCGCCTGCACACCGAAGCCGCCACAGTAGCGGTACCAACGGCGGATGTGGATGCACAAGCGCACCAGCGTCGTGTTGAGCAATGGGAAAGCCTGGGCCTGAATGTGTTGATGCTGGCCGGCATGTTCGTACCGGCACTCGGTACTGTCATGACAGCGGTACTGGCCTGGCAACTGATGGACGAGGTGTACGAAGGTTATCAAGCCTGGAGCATTGGCGACCGCCACCTGGCCCTGCAGCACGTCGAGAACGTGGCACTGAACCTCACCCTCATCGGCGGTATCCACGCCCTCAAACTACTAAAAAGCTCGGTATTAAGGCAGCTTGAGCCTATACGCATGCCGGATGGCAGCCGCCGGCTCTGGCGTGCCGACCTTACGGGTTACGCAAGCCCCACGCAGCTTCCACCGGGCCTTCACGCCAATCAGATGGGCCTTTATTCCCACCTGGGCGCCACTTTTATGCGTATGGACGGCGAACTTTACGAAGTGCGCCTGGATGAAGGCGAGCAACGCTGGCGCATCAAACACCCGTCAGATGCAAACGCCTACGAACCATTGCTCGAACACAATGGCGAGGGCAGCTGGCGCGGGGAACACGAAAGCCCACTGGCATGGCCCGACAGCCAGGCCGTGCGGCGGCTGGGCTTGCCGGTGGCGACGCTCAATGACACCGAATTGCAACAGGCGCTGGTAATCAGCGGCGTCAGCCGGGCGCGCCTGCAGGCGGTGCATTTGGCCGGTGAACCCACGCCCCCGTTGCTCGCATCGACCCTGCAACGCATGGTGCTGGCCAAACGCTTGCCAGCGCTGTCGCAAGACGCGTTGGTAAACCTGCACGCGCCCGTGGCGCCAGGGGACACGCAAGCCGCTCTGGCCCGCGCAATTGAGGGGCTGTATATACCGGGCCTGGGCACCCGTGACAGCGAGAGGCTGTTGCTGGCATGCGTGCAGCGCCTTGATCGCTGGCCCACTGAGTTGCGCCTCGATATTCGTGCCAACAGCCCGAACAGCGAGCTGCTGGCCTCGATCGGCGACACCCAGGCCGGCCAACGCTGCCTGCTGCTGCGTTCGGGCGAAGGCTATGAAGTGTACTTGGGTGAGCGTCCCGCACCCGGCCCCCTGTTCAACGATGCCTACCAGGCACTGTACTCAGCCGCGCCGCAATACCTCAGGGAAACCTGGGGCAGTGCCACCCGGCTGCGCAGCCGGGTGCAAAAGCTCGTGGCGGCTGAACGCGAGCGATGGCCAATGCGCCTTTGGGGTGCTGCCGCGCAGCGCCCTGGCTCACGGCGCCTGGGGCTTCGCGGCGGCACGCCCGGTGAAGCGCTGCCTCGGCCTTCACTGGCCTTCAGCAATTGCGTCGAGGCCCGCTTGCGCAGGTTGTACCCGTCCACCACGCCGGAAGACATCCAACAAACCTTGCAGGACTGGGCCCGTACTTTGCGCTCACCTGAAACTGAACTGCGCCTGCGCGAAAACGCCCTGCAGCGGCTGCGTCTTGACCTCGGCCGCTGGGCGAACAGCGCGCGCCGCCAAAGCGCCAGTGCCAGAATCGTCAATAGCTGGCGGCGTAACTCGGTGCGCTGGCTGGCAGACGGTGTAAGCCTGCAAAGCCTCGACCTCAGTGACCTGGCACTGGAAAACCACGACTTGAACGCCCTCGCAATGCCCGACGGCCTCGGCCACGTGGGCGAACTTGACTTGCGCGGCAACCATGCGCTCAGCGAGCTGCCCGTGCAATGGCTGCAGCGGATGCCAAACCTGAAGCGGCTGATCCTGACCGGTTGCCGATTTGACCGGCTGCCGCAGATCCCCAACCCACAAGAACTGCAGTGGCTGGAACTGGAACACAACCGCATCACCTGGGACAGCCAGGCTCAGGTCACGCTTGAAAGCCTGACCGCCTTGCGGGTACTGGAACTGTCTGAAAACCCGCTGCTCAATGCACCCGACTTGAGCCGCATGCCGAGGATCTCGTCGCTGTTTCTGGTCAATTGCAGCCTGACCCACTTACCCCAAGGCCTGGAGCGCCTGGAGTCACCGATAATCGTCGACCTTTCGGGCAATCAGTTCCAGCGCCTGCCGGGTGGATTCACCTTGCCTGCGCGCACTGCCAGCGCCCTGAGCCTGGAGAGCCCTTCGTTGGGTTTGCCCATGCTTGAAGAAATCGAAGAGTACTTTCAAACCCACGGCGAAGACCTGATGGTCGCGGACATGGAGTACCAACCCTTGCTGGCCGAGGCCAGCGCAGAACGACGCGCATTGTGGTTGAAACTGCCGCTGCAGTACCGCCGCGACCTGCGCAACCTCATCGACGACATCGGCGACCTGGACGATCTCAATGCGGGCTTCGAAGCGCTCTGGCAACGCCTGGAGCGCATGGATGTGGACGCTGCATTCCGTGACCTTGCACTGGACAGCCCCGCCGTGGAGCTGCTGGAACTCTGAGCGCCCTCAAGCGCCGGCCTGGCGGCCCCGCTCGATGCGGGTCGCCAGCCAGCGCGCCAGCTCCGCGGCCGGCATCGGCCGGGCCAGCAAGTAGCCTTGGCCCTGGTCACAACCGGCATTGCGCAAGAAGTCGTACTGGTCCTGCGTCTCGATACCCTCTGCCGTGATGCGAAAGCCCAACGCATGCCCCAGGTCGATGATGGCACGGGCCACGGCCACCGCATCATCGTCATCGGGCAAGTCCTTGATGAAGGCGCGGTCGATCTTCAAGTGGTCGATGGGCAAGGCACGTAGATAAGCCAGCGACGAATAGCCAGTGCCAAAGTCGTCCACGGCCGTTGTCACGCCCATGGCCTGCAACTGGGCCAACACCGCACATGCCTGCTGCTGGCTTTCCATCAGCAGGCTTTCGGTGATTTCCACCTCCAGCAGGCTGGGCGCCAAGTCATGACGTTCCAGCGCCTGGGCCAGGCTGGTCACGTAGTCACTGCGCTCGATCTGCAGCGCCGCCACGTTGATTGCCAGAGGCCCGGGCATCCGGTCTTCGTCACGCCAGACGGCCATTTGCGCGCAGGCCAGCTCCAGCACGCGCTCCCCCAGCGGAATGATCAGCCCGGTGCGTTCGGCCAAGGGGATGAATTCGGCGGGCGGCACCAAGCCATGCACCGGGTCACGCCAGCGCAGCAGCGCTTCGACCCCCTGCAGGCCACCGCTGAACAAGTCGACCTTGGGCTGGTACCACAATTCGAACTCATTGGCCTGCAAGGCGCGGCGCAGGTTGCGTTCCAGGTCCAGGCGCTGCTGCAGGCGGGCAGTCATGTCAGCGTGGTAGGGCCGCCAGGTATTGCGCCCACTTTCTTTAGCTGCGTACATGGCGGTATCAGCGTGACGCAGCAGGCTGCCCACGTCTGCACCGTGCTGAGGGCACCAGGCCAGGCCGATACTGCCGGTCACCAGCGCGGCGTTGCCGTTCAGGTCAAATGGCCGTTGCAGGCAACGCAGCAAGTGCGCCAACTGATGGCTGACCTGCCCCTGGGTACCGCGCAGCATGAACACGAACTCGTCACCGCCCAGCCGGCAGACCCGGTCCGGGCTGTCCAACTCCTGTAAAAAACGCGCGGTGGCCTGTTGCAGCAACAAGTCGCCCATCGCGTGGCCAAGGCTGTCGTTGACCTGCTTGAAGCCATCGATATCCAGCAACAGCACAGCCAGCCCTTCGCCCTTGAGGATGGCCTGCGCCAACTGCTGCTGAAACAGTACACGGTTGGGTAGCCCGGTGATGGTGTCGTAATGGGCCAGGCGCTCAAGCTGAGCCTGGGAACGGCGCAGCTCCTGATTACGCTGCTGCAACTGCTGCTGCTTGCGGTTGATCTGGGCCAGAAACAGCGTGGTCAGGCCCGTGCAGGCCAGCGCAAACCAGAACAGTGGCGAGGCAAACGGGCTGGCACCCAGGCCATCCTGCCGGTGATGCACGTCAAGGTGCCCCAAAGCCAGTGACACACCGATGCCGGCCACGGCAAAAGCGACAGGCAACAATCGACCAAAAGCCTGGCGCACCTTGCGGGCAACCGACTTGTGCTCATCGGAAGAGGGAGAATTGGAAGCGATCATAGGCCTGCGGACACAGTCGATTGTTCCTGTATCGGCGCAGGCTCGGCAATGTTGAGCCAGACTGGTGTTTTTCTTACGCCAGGCGCATGCTGCTGGCTGAAGCGTTTCACCTGGCCTAAATACGTGAGGTGCAGTACCCATGGACCGTCTGCTCGATTCACTGTTTCCTACCGCGCAAAGCATCCCCGACACCTGGCGCCTCGGCGAGCCGCTCGAGCAACGCGACTATCTGGTCAATGGCGAACTCAGGCGCTGGGACGGCCCACTGGCCACCGTGCGCAGCCCGGTATGGCTCAAAGACGAGGCAGGTGAGCGCCAGGTCATCCTGGGCAGTGCCCCACTGCTGGATGCCGACACCGCACTGACGGCGCTGGATGCTGCCGTGCAGGCCTACGACAAGGGCCGAGGCGCCTGGCCCAACATGCGTGTGGCCGAGCGTATCCAGCACGTCGAAGGCTTTTTGGCACGCATGCGCGAGCAGCGCACCGCCGTGGTGAAACTGCTGATGTGGGAAATCGGCAAAAACCTCAAGGATTCGGAAAAAGAGTTCGACCGCACCTGCGACTACATCGTCGACACCATCAACGCCCTCAAGGACCTTGACCGCCGCTCCAGCCGTTTCGAGCTCGAACAAGGCACCCTCGGCCAGATCCGTCGCGCCCCGCTGGGCGTAGCGTTGTGCATGGGGCCTTACAACTACCCGCTCAACGAAACCTTCACCACCCTGATTCCGGCGCTGATCATGGGCAATACCGTGGTGTTCAAACCGGCCAAATTCGGCGTGCTGCTGATTCGCCCTTTGCTTGAAGCCTTCCGCGACAGCTTCCCGCCCGGGGTCATCAACGTGATTTATGGGCGTGGCCGCGAAACCGTCAGTGCACTGATGGCCAGCGGCAATGTCGATGTGTTTGCCTTCATCGGCACCCACAAGGCCGCCAGCGACCTGAAAAAACTCCACCCACGCCCCCACCGCCTGCGCGCCGCGCTGGGCCTGGACGCCAAGAACCCCGGCATCGTGCTGCCCCAGGTAGACCTCGACAACGCCGTGGAGGAAGCCGTCACCGGTGCGTTGTCGTTCAACGGCCAGCGCTGCACCGCATTGAAAATCCTGTTCGTGCACGAAGACGTGGTCGAGCCGTTTCTCGACAAGTTCCAGCGCAAACTGGCGGCCCTCAAGCCCGGCATGCCCTGGGAACCCGGCGTGGCCCTGACGCCGCTGCCGGAGCCTGGCAAGGTCGATTACCTCAATGGCTTGGTGGCCGATGCCACAGCCAACGGCGCCCGTGTGCTGAACCAAGGCGGTGGGCAAAGCCGCGGCTCGTTCTTCTACCCCGCCCTGCTCTACCCGGTAAACAGCAGCATGCGCGTGTACCACGAAGAGCAGTTCGGCCCGGTGGTGCCCGTGGTGCCGTACCGCGACCTGCAAACGGTGATCGACTACGTGCTCGATTCCGACTACGGCCAGCAATTGAGCCTGTTCGGCAACGACCCGCAAACCATCGGCAATCTGGTCGACACCTTCGCCAACCAGGTTGGGCGCATCAACCTCAATGCCCAGTGCCAGCGCGGGCCCGACACCTACCCGTTCAACGGGCGCAAGAACAGTGCCGAGGGCACGCTGTCAGTGCATGACGCGTTGCGCGTGTTCTCCATTCGCACACTGGTGGCCACGCGCTTCCTGGAGGCCAACAAGGAACTGATCAGCGAGATCATCCGCAATCGCCAGTCCAGCTTCCTGACCACCGATTACATTTTCTGAAGGCGGCCGGTTATAGAAAATCGATCTAGCAACCCGGTCGATTTTCCATCGTTGTAAACGACTCTATTGCAACAGGGCGCACCGCTGCGCCCCCTCGCAAAGGAGCGTTGAACATGACCGCCAAACCCATCCCCGAAGGCCAGCACAGCATCACCCCGTACCTGGGCATCAAGGACGCCGCCAAAGCCATCGAATTCTACAAACAGGCCTTTGGCGCCGAGGAGATGTTCCGCCTTGAAGGCCCCGATGGCCGGGTCGGCCATGCCGAGCTGAAAATCGGCGACTCATCGCTGATGCTGGCCGACCCCTGCGACATGGAAGGTAGCCTTGCGGCCAGCCAGACCATCAGCGCCCCGGCCGTCGGCCTGCACCTGTACGTGGAAGACTGCGACAAGGTCTACGCCCAAGCCCTCGCTGCCGGCGCCACCCAATTGCACGCGGTGCAGGACCAGTTTTATGGCGACCGCAGCGGTACCTTGAAAGACCCGTTCGGCAATATGTGGTTCGTCTCCACCCACAAGGAAGACCTCACCGTCGAAGAAATCCGCGCCCGCGCGGCAAAAATGTTCGGTGGCAGCTAAACCGCGAGTTGAAAGCGGCACGGGTTTGCCTGAAGCTTCAGGTTCGTAGCCTGGAGCCGCTTCATGCGAATCATCGACAAAACCGCCGCGCAGGTGCGTAGCCTGACCCCGGCCGAAGAAGACCTGTTGGCAGGCTTTGCCAGCGGCTCCCTCGTCGGCCCCCGCCTGCTGCAGGCCAACCAGTTGCTGATGAAGGTGCGCAGCGCCAACCAGTGGCTGGCCTGCGACTGCCGCACGGATGCCCTGCCGGTGCTTAACGTGACCCTCAACGGCAGCACCGGTACGCTGTTTCTCAAGAACAACCCCGGCACCGCCGAGCATGCACCCGGGTGCCCGTTCACCAAGGATGAACGCGAGGCCGCCGAGCGCGCCGAGGAACCTTCGCCCCCTGCCGCGTGGCTGCCGCCAGACACCCCGCTGCGCCTGATCGGGGATTTCGGTAAAGGTGCAGAGGGCAACGAACGCCGCGAGCAGCAGCGCTTGTTGTCGCTGCTGCTGACCTGGGTCGAAATCAGCGGCCTCAACCTCTACGCCACCCACCTGAAAAAAGACCTCACCAGCCAGTTTGCCGAACTGCGCAGCGTTGCCAGCCGTTACCCCTTGCTCGAACGAGTGCCGGCCAGCAACTACCTGGAAACCCGCCTGGACATGAAGCACATGATGATGCTCAAGGCCCGCCTTCGCGAGGCCACGGTGTTCGGCAACCACCGCCGCCATGGGCTGATGCTGGACTGCGTCGACCAGGTCAAAGGCCGCAAGGTGTTCAATAACCGCAGCGAGGACGGCTTCGATTTCCAGGGCCATCACCTGTACTGGGGCGGCAGCCGCACTTCAGGGCCGCTGCTGGCCCTTGCACTGTATTCGCCCACCACTGCAGGCAGCCATTATTACGAGCTGATCCACGTGGCCAGCGTGCCGGTGTTGTCACGCGTGCATATGTTCCCGGTGTACCGCGACGAAGAGCGCGAACCGCTGAAGGCGCTGGTGTCGCTGATCGACTGGATGGCCGGCAAAGGCGTGAAGGTGCAGATGCGCAGGCCGGTGATCGGCGGCCAGGTGATGGACGAACTGGTGCTGACCTCCGACCAGGACCGGGTGCTGTCCGTTTCGCTGCTGGAGCAGCCGATCGGCCCCGAGCCCGATGCCGAGAACTTCAAGCGGTATGCCGACTTCAAGAGCCTGGAGACGTTTCGCAAGTTTGTAGCGGGGTTTTTCATGCGCGAGCGGTGATGGCCCTATCGCGGATAAATCCGCTCCTACAGGGATTGCGCATGCACCTGTAGGAGCGGATTTACCGAGACGTCGGACCGCCGCGATGCGCCGTGCGCGCGGCGCTCGACCTCACCAACACCACAAAAACCCAGCCCTATACCCTCACCCCAAAAACAACCGATACGCCGGGTTCTCAGTCTCATCCCAATACCGATACCCCATTTCATCCAGCGCCAACGGCAACCCCGCCTGTTCCTCCACCGGCACCTCCAGCGCCGCAAACACTCGCGCCTCCGCCGCCCCGTGGTTACGGTAATGGAACAGGCTGATGTTCCACCGCTTGCCCAGCCGCTCCAAGAAGCCCAGCAACGCCCCCGGCCGCTCCGGGAACTCAAAGCGCAGCACGCGCTCATCCGCCCCTGGCGCCGCATGCCCGCCCACGGTATGGCGTACGTGCAGCTTGGCCAGTTCGTTGTCGGTCAGGTCCAGCACCTGGTAGCCCTGCTGACGCAGGCTGGCCAGCAACTGCTCGCGCGGGTCGTGCACCGGGTGGGTTTGCACCCCCACAAACAAACGCGCCTCCTTGCCCGGGTAGAAGCGGTAGTTGAACTCGGTGATCTGCCGCTTGCCCAGCGCCTGGCAAAACGCACGGAAGCTGCCCGGCTGCTCGGGGATGGTCACGGCGATGATCGCCTCGCGCTGCTCGCCCAACTCGGCACGCTCGGCCACATGGCGCAGGCGGTCGAAGTTGACGTTGGCGCCAGAATCGATGGCCACCAGGGTCTGGCCCTCTACACCCTCACGGGCCACGTACTTCTTGATGCCGGCCACGGCCAGGGCGCCCGATGGCTCGGTGATCGAGCGGGTGTCGTCGTAGATGTCCTTGATCGCCGCACACAGCTCATCGCTGCTCACGGTCACCACTTCATCCACGAAGTGGCGGCACAGTTCGAAGCAATGGGCGCCGATCTGCGCCACCGCCACCCCATCGGCAAAGGTGCCGACTTGCGGCAGGATCACCCGCTCGCCCGCCGCCATGGCAGCCTGCAGGCAATTGGAGTCTTCCGGCTCCACGCCAATCACTTTCACGTCGGGGCGCAGGTATTTCACGTAGGCAGCGATGCCCGCCACCAGCCCTCCGCCGCCCACCGGCACGAAGATGGCATCCAGCGCGCCCGGTTGCTGACGCAGGATCTCCATGCCCACGGTGCCCTGCCCGGCGATGACATCCGGGTCGTCGTACGGCGGTACAAACGTCGCGCCCTCGCTGTCGGCCAGTTGCAGCGCATGGGCCAGTGCATGGGGGAAGCTTTCGCCATGCAGCACCACATGCCCACCCCGCGAACGAACGCCCTCGACCTTGAGCGAAGGGGTGGTGGTGGGCATGACGATGGTCGCCTTGATTCCCAGGTGCGCGGCCGCCAGGGCAACCCCCTGGGCATGGTTGCCCGCCGAGGCGGTGATCACCCCGCGCTCGCGCTGCAGGGTGCTCAGGCGCGACAACCGTGTATAGGCACCGCGGATCTTGAACGAGAACGTGGGTTGCAGGTCTTCGCGCTTGAGCAGCACCTGATTGCCAAGGTTGGCCGACAAGGCCGGCGCCTGTTGCAGCGGTGTTTCAATGGCCAGGTCGTACACCGGCGCCGACAGGATGCGGCGCACCTGTTCGGTCAACAATTGCTGGGGCGTGAGCGGTGTACGCGGGCTGACATTGAGGCTGGTCATCGGGGGCAACTCCTTGGCTTTTTTTGGTTTTGCCCAGGAGTCAGAGAGAAGAAACCCGCCTCCAGGGCGGGTTCGGTGCACGTACGCGCTAGCCCGCCAAGCTGATAATGGCGGTAATAATAATGGCGTTCACGTGCGGGAATGTGTTCATGGGGTAGGAACTTATCCCGCCACGCGTGGCGAAGTCAACACTTGGCTTGCTGCGCCGACAGCGGCACGTCGAACACCTTGTCGAAGCCCCACTGGAACACGAACGCGTAAACGAAGAAGAACACGAACAGCGCCAGGTTGGTCAGCAGCGCCGCCCACAGGCTGACATCCAGCCAGTAGGCCACCAACGGCAGCAGGATCAGCACCAGCCCACCCTCAAAGCCCAGCGCATGCAGCAGCCGCCGCATGAAGGTGCGTTCACGTTTTTGCTGGCGGGCTTCCCAGCGCTCGAACACCCAGTTGTAGCCCATGTTCCAGCTCATGGCGATGCCCGACATCAGGATCGACAACACCGTGGACTGGGCCATGCCCGCGCCGAATGCCAGCTCCAGTGCCGGTGCCACGCAGGCCACGGCGATGGCTTCGTAGAAGATGGCCTGGACGATCTTGCGTGCCTTGCCTTGCATGTTCAGCTCCCTGACAAATCGACCTACAAAAATACAAGAAGCAATCTGCAAGAAAAAGCATGAAATACATCTTTGCCTGACCGTTCAGTCAAAAATAACTAGGCTACGCTGTTTCCGCACCACCCATTCCCTGGCTTCGGGCCGCCACGCGCCCCTTACGACCTTGCCTGCCCCCTGCATTGGACAACCCCGCCGACGGCTGCTTGTATCTATCCATTGCAAGCTGCGCCAAGGCGTATCCATTCGTCCAGGGAATCGAACGAGGAACAAGACGATGGCTAACACGGTCATGATGGTATTCGGTACCCGCCCAGAAGCGATCAAGATGGCGCCTCTGGCCAGGGTCTTGCGCGAGTGGCCCGATATCGATCTGCATATCTGCTCCACCGGCCAGCACCGCGAAATGCTTGAGCAGGTACTGACCGCCTTTGGCCTGAGCGTCGATCAGGACCTCAAGGTAATGACCCAGAACCAGACCCTGAACGGCCTGGCCCGCGACCTGCTGGACAAAATCGACACAGCCTACGACCAGGTCAAGCCCGACCTGGTACTGGTGCACGGCGATACCACCACCAGTTTTGTTGCCGCCCTGGCCGCCTTCCACCGGCACATCCCCATCGGCCACGTGGAGGCCGGGTTACGCACTGGCAACCTGCAACAACCCTGGCCCGAAGAAGCCAACCGCCGCCTGACCGGGGTGATCGCCGACCTGCATTTCGCCCCCACCACCAAAGCGCGCGACAACTTGCTGCGTGAAGGCGTGCCGCTGGAACACATCCAGGTTACCGGCAACACGGTGATTGACGCCTTGTTGTGGATGCGTGAATACCTCACCGACACCCAATGGCACCCCGCGGTCGACTCCCCGCTGGCCGCGCTGCGCGATGACCAGCGCATGGTGCTGATCACCGGCCACCGCCGGGAAAACTTCGGTGCAGGCTTCGAGCGCATTTGCCTGGCGCTGGCGGAGCTGGCCCTGCGCTACCCCGACGTGCAGTTCGTCTACCCCGTGCACCTCAACCCGCAAGTGCAAAAGTCGGTGTATGGGCTGCTGTCCGGGCGCGACAACATTCACCTGGTGGCCCCACAGGACTACCAGCACTTCGTGTGGCTGATGAACCGTGCCCACATCATCCTCACCGACTCCGGTGGCGTGCAGGAAGAAGCCCCGGCGCTGGGCAAACCGGTGCTGGTGCTGCGCAAGGTCACCGAGCGCCCCTCGGTGCTCGAAGGCGGCACGGTGAAGCTGGTCGGCACGCTGACCGAACGCATCGTCAGGGAAACCAGCCAACTGCTCGACGACCCCGAGGCCTACAAGAAAATGGCCCGTGTATTCACCCCGTTCGGTGACGGCCACGCCAGCGAACTCATCGCCGAACGCCTGAGCCAATGGTTCGAGGACACTGCCAAACCACAGGATGACGCATGAGCCTGGTCTTCATCGATGTACTGACTTATGTGCTGTTCGGCCTGAAAATTCTGGCGATCGTCCTTGCCACCCTGATGTTCCTGCTGGGCCTGGACGATTTGTTCATCGACCTCTGCTACTGGAGCCGCAAGCTGATCCGGCGCTTTCGCATCTACGACAAGCACGAGCGCGCAGACGAAAAGCGCCTGTTCGAGGTGCCGGAAAAGCCCCTGGCTATCATGGTCCCGGCCTGGAACGAAGTCGGCGTGGTCGGCGAGATGGCACGCTTGGCCGCCTCGACCATCGACTACGAAAACTACCAGATCTTCGTCGGCACCTACCCCAACGACCCGCAAACCCAGGCCGACGTCGACGCTGTATGCCTGCACTACCCCAACGTGCACAAAGTGGTATGCGCCCGCCCCGGCCCCACCAGCAAGGCCGACTGCCTGAACAACATCATCGACGCCATCCTGCGCTTTCAGGACGATGCCCGCATCGAGTTTGCCGGGTTCATCCTGCATGACGCCGAAGACGTGATCTCGCCCATGGAACTGCGCCTGTTCAACTACCTGCTGCCGAACAAGGACATGATCCAGATCCCGGTGTACCCCTATGCACCGGAATGGAAAGGCTTCACCGCCGGGCACTACGTGGACGAGTTTGCCGAAAACCACGGCAAGGACGTGATCGTGCGTGAAGCGTTGACCGGCCAGGTGCCCAGCGCCGGCGTGGGCACCTGCTTCAGCCGCCGTGCCATCAGCGCCCTGCTGGAAGACGGCGACGGCATCGCCTTCGACGTGCAAAGCCTCACCGAAGACTACGACATCGGCTTTCGCCTGAAGCAAAAAGGCATGAAGTGCATCTTCGCCCGCTACTCGGTCACCGACCCGGCACTGGCGCTCAAGCACGAATGGCGCCCGGGCATGAGCCGGGAGTTCTCCCAGGTGATTTGCGTGCGCGAGCACTTCCCGCGCGACTGGCAGCACGCCATCCGGCAAAAATCCCGGTGGATCGTCGGCATCGTGTTCCAGGGCACCAGCAACCTGGGCTGGAGCCGCACCGGTGCCCTCAATTACTTCCTCTGGCGCGACCGCCGTGGGCTGTTTGCCTATCTGCTGAGCTTTTTGGTCAACCTGTTGCTGCTGGTATTGCTGGCCATCTGGCTGGTCACGGTAATTGCCCCGGAAAGCTGGCGGTTCATGTCGATCCTCGGCGACAGCGCGCTGCTCAGTACGCTGCTGTGGCTTAACGGCCTGATGCTGGTCAACCGCCTGTTCCAGCGCGGCTGGTTCGTTACCCGTTACTACGGCATTGGCGAAGGGTTGTTGTCGGCGCCGCGCATGATGTGGAGCAACTTCGTCAACTTCTTCGCCAACCTGCGCGCCCTGCGCCAAGTCATGGAAATGGGCGACTCACGCCGGGTGGCGTGGGACAAGACCACCCACGAATTCCCGGCCCTGGCCACGGCGGCGCGCACACCGCTGGGCCACCGCCTGGTGGAAAAAGGCTACATCAGCGAGGCCCAGCTGGAGCAGGCCATCACCAGCCCGGTACGCCGCCGTCTGGGCCGCGAACTGCTGCTGCGTGGCTGGCTGACCAGTGAGCAACTGGTAGAGACCCTGGCCGAACAGCTCGACCTGCCCTGGGCACCGCTGAACCCGTTCAAGCTCGACCCACAGCTGATCGCCAAGCTGCCACGCCGCCTGGCCACCCACTATGGGGTGCTGCCGGTCGACGAAGAGGGCGACACCCTGATCCTGGCCAGCGAAAGCCCGGTAAGCCAGGTTTCCCTCGGTGTGATCAGCCGCCAGCTCAAGCGCCCCGTACGCTGCCGCCTCGCCCCCCAAGGCCGGGTTACGCTGGGCCTGCGTTACTACTACCCCAGCCCCTGGCAAAAACCGGAAACCGGCGAAATGCTCGCCGTGCTGGAGCGCCATCAGGACAACGCCGAGCTGATCGAACAGGTCAGCACCCACCAGGTGATGCTTGGTGCCCTGCTGCAGGTGCGCGGCATGGTGCCGGTCACCCTGTTCAACCAGGCCTTGATCGACTTCGACCCCGAGACGCAAAGCCTGGGCGAACACCTGATCGCCCGCGGCATCATCACCGAGGCCGTGCTGCAACAGGCCCTTGCCGAACAGGCCAGCGAACAGCAGGCCGCCCTTGACCTGACCCGGGAGGTGGCATGACGCCGCGCTTTACCTTCAGCCTCGCCGGCCTGCTGCTGTGCTCCACGGCCTTGGCCGCGCCCATGACCGACTTCCAGCGCTTTACCAGCTACCCGTTCATGGAGCGCAGCTACCGCGAAGCCAAAAAGGACAACTGGGCCGAGGTGGAACGCCTCACCCGCCATGTACTGGGCCGCGTGCCCAACAATGACGAGGCCCGCGCCCTGCTGGTCGAAGCCCTGGCCCACCAGCGCCGTTACAAAGAAGCGCAAGCCCTGGCCGAACAGCTGGAGGACGGACCGGAACACGCCAACGCGCTGCTGGAGCTGCGCCTGACCTGGATCGAACAGGACCCGCCACCCGCCAGCGTGGTGGAAAGCTGGCTGGCCAGTGCCGACAGCATGCAGCGGGTACGCCTGTGGCAAGCCTACAGCCTGAGCCTGGCCAAGTTCGGCGGTGCGGGCAAGGCGCTGGACTGGCTCAGCCAGCTACCGCCACGTGATGACGGGCAAGTGCTGCGCCTGGCCCGCGCCAACTTCGCCGAACAGCTGCGCAACTGGAAAGAAACCATCGACCAACTGCAACCGCTGGCCGCCAAGGGCCAGTTGCCGCCCCAGGATTGGCAGCGGCTGGCCAACGCCTATGTGCAGCAACTCGACGAACAAGGCCTGAACGCACTGCTGCCCAGCGCCCCCTCGGCGCAAGCCGCCAATCAGGCCCGCCTGGCCATGGCCAACCGGGCGATCGCCGTGGGCCACAACCAGCAGGCCCAACGCTGGCTGCAAGCCCTGCCCGCCGAGCAGCTGCAACAACCCGAGCACCGCCAGCAACTGTGGGAACTGGCCCGTGAAGGGGATGATGCTGCGCTGGTCATGCGCCTGAGCAACGCGCTGCAACGCCCTTGCCTGGAAACAGTCGACTGGCTGTCGCGCCACGACCCGGACCTCGCCCGCGAGCAGTTCAAAGGCTGCCCGGCCACGGCCGACTCGCGCGCCCATGCCATCCTCAAGCAGCGCCTGTACGGCGACCCGGCGCCACCGCCGCAACCGCGCACTGCCAGCGAATGGGAAAAGCGCTACCGCCAGAGCGGTGACCTGGCCGCCCTTGAGCAAGCCACCTTCCTGTTGGTGCAACAGGGCCAGCACGCTCATGCCCGCACGCTGCTGGAACAGGCCTATGACCGCCGTAATGGGCGCCTGACGCCCGCGCTGCTGCAGCGCCTGGGCAACCTCTACGCCCGCACCGACAGCCCGCTGGACACACGGCGCGCACTCAGCCTCGTGCCGAAAGTAGACCCCGATACCCGCGCCCAGTTGCTGGGCCGGCTGGCCGAAGCGGGCCAGTGCGACAGCGTGCGCCAGGCCATCCCGGCCACGCCGGTAGAAGCTGGCCAGTACCGTGCACTCGGCCGCTGCGCCATGCCCGACCAGCCCGGCGAGGCCGTGGTCTACTACCAGGCCGCCGAGCGGCTGGGCGGCCCCGGCGACCGCCTGCCTTTGGCCTACGCCCTTGAAGCCGCTGGCGATTCCGAAGCCGCACTGCCGATCTGGCGCAGCCTGCCCGCCAGCGCCTGGACCGACAACGCCCGGCTGACCGCCGCCCGCGGCGCGCTGAATGCCGGCGATGCCCAGGCCGCGCGGCGCTACTGGGACGCCGCGGCGCACACCAGCGCCGACGACTGGGCACTGGGCGCGGCCATCGCGCAAGAACAGGGTGACCTGCAGGCCGCCTTGGGCATGCAGCGTCAGGCCCTGGCGCACAAGCCGCGTGCCGACCACTACTATGCGGCGTCCAGCACCGCGCAACTGGCCGGGGATACGGCGCAAAGCACCGCCTGGCTGGCCGAAGCCGTACGCCTGGCCCCCGACCAGCCCCGCTACCGCGCCGACTACGGCACGCGCCTGGCCGGCTCAGCCGACAAGGCCCAGCGCCGCCAGTCGATCCCTTACCTGCAACAGGCCACCCGCGACTTCCCCGAAGACTACCGCCTGGGCGAAACCCTCGCCCTGCGCTACGACGAGGCCGAAGACAGTGCCTCGGCCCGCCGCGAGCTGCGCCGCGTGCTCGATGTGGAGCAGAACCTGGTCGACGGCGATGACGAGTACGGCAGCCTGGAAGCACGCAAATACCGCCAGCGCCGCGCCCACGAGGCGCTGGCGCGGCGCGACACCGTCACCCTGGCCAGCACCTGGTCGCCCGCCGGCACCTCCACCAACGACAAGTTTCTCGACACCGGCGAGCGCAGTGGCACCACCCGCCGGGCGCAATCGCAGAACGTGCAGTTGGCCATGTGGGACCATGCCCTGGGTGAAGAACCCAGCCGCAACGGCAGCACCCTCTCGGTGTATGGCCGCGTATTGTTTGGCGGCCAGGGCCGCAACGAGTACGCCCAAAGCATGGGCACCGGCGTGGGCCTGCGTTACAAACCCCTTGGCCAGGCCAACCTCAACCTGTACGCCGAGCTTTACCACCAGCGCCAGATCGACGACGACCAGTACAGCGGCCTGAGCCTGGGCGAGCTGCTTAACCCAAGCAAGGTCGGCAGCAACTGGGGCGACTTGCGCAGCCACGCCGAATCGAGCAACGACCTGTTGCTGCGGGCCACCGCCTCGTTCCTCGACCAAGGCGACTGGCGCAACGACTGGCGCGTGGACGAAGACGACTGGAACGAGCGTTTTTTGTACCTGGACGCTGCCTGGTGGACCCGCGCCGGCGACCACGCGTGGTTATCGCGCTACCAGCAAGGCCATGCCTGGAAGCTGCCGGGCAGCTCACCGCAAACCCTCATGCCTTACGGCTTCCTCGAGTTCTCCAGCCAGGACCCAAGCAACGACTGGCGCCAGGACGCCCGCGCCGGCATCGGCGTGCGCTGGCAATGGTGGTTCGACGACGACCGTTACAACGCCTACCGCGGCACGCTGAAAGTGCGTGCCGAGTACCAGCAATCGCTGGGGGGCAACCTGTATGAGCGCGCCAACGGCGTGCTGGTGGGCGCGGAGATGAGCTTCTGATGCGTAAATTACTGGCAATCTGCATGCTCGCCCTGTGCCTGCCGGCCCTGGCGGACCAGCGCCTGTTCTACCAACCGCTCAACCGCGACGCGGCCCTGACGCCCGTCCAATGGCAACAGCTATGGCGGGCGACCGTGGCACAAGGCGGCAAAACCCTGATCGTGCAATGGAGCGCCTACGGCGACAGCGACTTCGGCGGCGCCCAGGGCTGGCTGGCCAACAGCCTGCGCCAAGCGCACGCACAGGGCCTGGAGCTGGTGCTGGGGTTGTACATGGACCCGGCTTACTACACCCGCATCGACGAACTCGACAGCGATGGCCTGAGCAATTACTGGAAGGCGCAATTGGGCCGTTCGCTCGGCCAGTACCAGAAGGTGCGCGAGGGGTGGCAGTTACCCGTGGCTGGCTGGTACCTGCCCATGGAGCTGGACGACCATCATTTTCGCGATGCCAGCCGCCGTCAGGCGCTGTATAGCCAGTTGCAGGCGTTTAACCGGCAGCTGGACAAACCGCTGCACATCAGTGCGTTCAGTGCCGGCAAGCTGGCTCCGCGGGTCAATGCCGGGTGGCTGGAACAGTTGGCAGGCCTGGGCCTGAAGGTGTGGTGGCAGGATGGCGCCGGCACCGGCCGGCTGCCGGCCCTGGTGCGTCAAGGGTATGAGCAGGCGCTGCCTTGCCAAGTAGGGGTGGTACGCGAGGCGTTTCGGCAGGTAAGCGCGCCGGGGCAAGCGTTCCGGGCGGAGCCTGCGGCGCCGGCATTGCATGGCGGGTGCCATGAGGAAGCAGTGTTTGCCCTGAGGTACCGGCCGTGGGCACGAGGGTTGCTGCCCCTGAATTGATTGCCTGTGCCGGCCTCATCGCGGATGAATCCGCTCTTGTAGGAGCGGATTCATCCGCGATGAGGCCAGCACAGGCCAAGCCTTTATCGCAGGAGCCCTCGATGTTCAAAACCATCGAAGACCACGTCCGCCAACAGGTCGCCCCCGCCGCCCTGCGCGCCGAGTTCCGCCAGCACGAATTCGACGTCTCGCGCCGCTTTTGCCAGCTGATTTTCTGCGTCAGCATTGTGGTGTGGCTGGTCTTCGACCTGATCGTCAGCTACATCGGCGGCCAAGGCTTCACCTGGCTTTCCGGCCTGTTCCTGGCCTTGATGGGCAGCCTGACCGTGGTGTTGGGCTTCACCCGGCACAGCCACCATTTCGATGTGCTCAACCTGCTGTTCATCACCGTCATCACCTTGGGCATGCGCCTGGTCATCGAAGGCATCCCCATTGCCCTGCGCCCGGTATGGCTGGCGCTGGGCACCTCCACGGTGCTGTACAGCGTGTCGGTGCTGCCGGTGCGGCGCTGGTCGTTCTTCTGCGCAATGGCCATCACCTGGGCCATGCTCAACCCTTTCTACGACACCAATATCGACCTGGACGACCTGGAAGCCGCCATGGTGCTGAGCTACGCAATCTTCCTCAGCGGCCTGGTGATCTACAGCTACCTGCGCCTGCGCCAGACCAAACTGCACAACTACTACATGTCCAAGATGCTGCTGGAACAAGCCTACGTGGACGTGCTGACCGACATCCCCAACCGCCGCTCGTTCATGCTCAAGGCCGAGCGGCAACTCAAGGCCGCCGCACCCGGGCAATACCTGGCGATGATCGACATCGACAACTTCAAGAAGGTCAACGACCGCTTTGGCCATGACGTTGGTGACGAAGTGCTCAAGCGTGTAGCCGTGCACATCCGCGCAGCGATGGCCGGCCAGGAGTTCGCCAGGCTGGGCGGCGAGGAGTTCGCCGTGATCTTTCAGGGCCTGGACCAGCCCGCGGCCGAGCAGCAGGTCAGCGACCTGTGCCAGCGCGTGCGCGAAGACACGGGCGAGCACCCGGTGACCATCAGTATCGGCCTGGCCCATATCAACGACGACGACACCCTGACCATGGCCCTGATCAAGGCCGACCAGGCCCTGTACGAGGCCAAGCACACCGGCAAGGACCGCTACGTGCTGTGGTCTAGCCGGCTGGCAAGCGAATCCTGAACTGCGCGCCGCCCAAGGCCGACTGCGCCACCGTCAGGGTGCCGCCCTGCCCCTCGATCGCCCGCCGGCTGATCGCCAGGCCCAGTCCAAAGCCGCCGGTGCTGCGGTCGCGGCTGCGGTCCAGGCGGTAGAACGGCTGGAAGATCCGCTCCCGCTCTTCGGCCGGAATGCCGATGCCGTCATCCTCGACGGTCAGCAGGCACGCGCCGTCCGCTTCCAGACGCAAACGCAGCAGCAGGCTCTGGTCGCAATAGCGCATGGCGTTGCGCACCAGGTTCTGCACCGCCCGGGCAGTCAGCCGCGGGTCGAGTACAAAGCGCGGCAGGCCTTCTTCGGCGCGTACCTCCCACTGGATGCCGCGGCTGTCGAGTTCTTCGGCGAAGCCACCCAGCACGCTGTCGACCAGCTCCAGCAACGACACTTCCACCCGCTCACGCGCCTGGTCAGCATTGTACAACCGGCTGTAGGACAGCAACTCGAGCACCAGTTCGTCCAGTTCGCGCACATGGCCGACCAGTTCCAGCAGGCGTTTGCGGCTGGTGGGCGGCACCTCGTCAAACAGCAGCACCAGGCCGAAGTCCAGGCGGGTGAGCGGCGTGCGCAGCTCGTGGGACACCGCATTGAGCAGTTCGCGCTGCTGGTTGACGTGGCGCTCCAGGTCGCTGGCCATGGTGTCGAACACCCCCGCCAGCTCGCCGATGTTAGAATGCGGCGAAATGTGCGTGCGCTCGGCCATCTGGCCTTGGCCCAGGCGCCGGGCGGTTTCCTTCAGGCGCTCCAGGTCGCGCCAGTGCGGCCACACCCACAGCAGCAGGCAGCCGAGCATGGCGGCGCCGATCAGCACCGTCACGCCCCACGACAGCACGTTGATGTCGAACGGGTCCGGCGGTGCGTGCAGGCTGACCAACCATTGATCGTCCAGCGGCGCCAGCACTGTTTCGTAGTAGCCCCACTCGGCAATCCGCACCGCGAACAAACCGTGCTCCAGGCGGGCGCGCTCGGCCGTACTCAAGCCAGCCTGGTCGATGCGCTGCAAGGTGAGTTCGAGCGGCGCGAACGCCTTGGCCAGGTCCTGCTGCACCGCCGGCCACTGCTCGCGCGGGGTTTGCCTGAACTGGCGCACGATCAGGGTTTGCACACCCTTGGCCTGGTCCAGGTTGTAGGCCATGAAGCGGTCATGGAACAGGCCGACGATGGTGTCGGGGATCAACAGCAACGCACCGGCATAGGCAACGATGATCACCAGGTACAGGCGCACCAGGATCTTCAGCATGGGGCTTCAGCACTCCCACTCGACGCGGCTGAACAGGTAGCCCTTGCCCCACACGGTCTTGATCTTGCGGGCTTCACCGGCGCTGTCGTCGAACTTGCGGCGCAGCTTGGAAATGGCCACGTCCACCGAACGGTCAGTGCCGTTGAACTCGATGCCGCGCAACTGCTGCAGGATGCGGTCGCGGCTGAGCACTTCGCCCGCGTTGCGCGCCAGCACCACCAGCAGGTTGTATTCGCCGCTGGACAGTTCCACCTCTTCGCCCCGCCAGCTGACCAGGCGCTCGGCCAGGTCGATGCGCAGGCCACCGATCAGAATCTGGTCGCTGTCCAGCCGCGGTTCATTGACGCTGCTGCGCCGCAGCAAGGTGCGCACCCGGGCCAGCAGCACCCGTGGCTCGCAGGGTTTGGTCACGTAGTCGTCGGCGCCCATTTCCAGGCCCAGCACGTGGTCGTGGCTGTCATCGCGGGCAGTGAGCATCAGGATTGGCAGGCTCAGCGAGGCCTGGCGCAGCAGCCGGCACACCTGCAGGCCGTCGATGCCGGGCAGCATCAGGTCGAGGATGACCAGGTCGGGCTTGTCCTGGTGGAAGGCCTCCAGCACATGGTCGCCCCGGGCGATCACCCGGACATGGAATTCGTTACGTTGCAGGTAGCTGGCGATGAGTTCGGACAAGGCGCTGTCGTCTTCTACCAGGAGGATGTTTGGCATAGAGGGTTGCAACATGGGCGAGTGAAAACTTCACCGGCCTCTTCGCGGGTAAACCCGCGAAGAGGCCGGCACAGACAGGCACAATATAGATCCCCAGGCCGACGCAGGGCTAATCTTCACACTTTTTCACACACATCCTACAGCTGCTAAC
The DNA here is from genome assembly GCF_028898945.1 of Pseudomonas sp. PSKL.D1. Classification (NCBI taxonomy): domain Bacteria; kingdom Pseudomonadati; phylum Pseudomonadota; class Gammaproteobacteria; order Pseudomonadales; family Pseudomonadaceae; genus Pseudomonas; species Pseudomonas sp. PSKL.D1. Next base: position 2,533,481 of record NZ_CP118607.1, on the reverse strand, counting down.
AGCCATCACTGTCGTTCCTGCCGTAGCATGCACCCGGTCATCATCGGAAGATCCGTATGCCTATCATTCCCCCCCTTCGCCTGCGCCCCGTTGCGCTCTTGGCGCTGCTGGCACTGGCCGGTTGCAACGACGCCACCGAACAGGCCGCCAAACCACCTGTGCCCCAGGTACGCGTCGAAACCCTGCAACTGCAACCCCTGGCCATCAGCACCGAGCTCAGCGGCCGCATCCTCGCCCCGCGCACCGCCGAAGTGCGCGCCCGGGTGGCCGGTGTGGTGCTCAAGCGGGTCTACCGCGAAGGCAGCGACGTCAAGCAGGGCGATGTGCTGTTCCTGATCGACCCGGCCCCGTTCAAGGCCGACCACGACAGCGCCCGCGCCACGCTGGCCAAGGCCCAGGCCAACCTGTACCAGGCGCGCCTGCAGGAGCAGCGCTACCGCCAGTTGGTGGACGACAAGGCCGTCAGCCGCCAGGAATACGACAACGCCCGGGCTGCTTTCCTGCAAGCGGACGCCGCCGTGGCCGAAGCCAAGGCGGCCCTGGAACGGGCCCGCCTGAACCTCGGCTACGCCACCGTCACCGCCCCCATTGCCGGGCGCATCGGCCGCGCACTGGTGACCGAGGGCGCACTGGTGGGGCAAAACGAAACCACGCCGCTGGCCACCATCCAGCAACTGGACCCGATCCACGCCGACATCACCCAGTCCACCCGCGAGCTGAACGCCCTGCGCCGCGCGCTGCGGGCCGGTGAATTGCAACAGGCCGGTGCCAGCGAGGCCCGCGCCACGCTGATCCAGGACGACGGCAGCGCCTACCCGCTGCCTGGCAAGCTGCTGTTCTCGGACATCAGCGTCGACCCCAGCACCAATCAGATCACCCTGCGCAGCGAATTCCCCAACCCTGACCTCGACCTGCTGCCCGGCAGCTACGTGCGCGTGCGCCTGCAGCAAGCGGTGCAGCCCAAGGGCCTGAGCGTGCCGCAACGGGCAATTCTGCGTGACAGCGCTGGCGTGCCCAAAGTGTTGGTGGTCGATGCCCAGGCCCAAATCAGCGAACGCCCGGTCACCCTGGGCAACGCGCTGGGCGACCGCTGGGTCGTCAGCGAGGGCCTGGCACCCGGCGAGCGCGTGGTGGTCGAAGGCCTGCAGCACGTCAAGGCCGGTGACCAAGTTCAGGTCGACGCCTCCACGGGCAACGCGCCCATCGCCCAGCACAACGGCCAGTGAGGGCCTGACCCATGCCGCAGTTCTTCATCGACCGCCCGATTTTCGCCTGGGTGGTCGCGCTGTTCATCCTGCTGGCCGGTGCGCTGGCCATCCCGCAGCTACCGGTTGCGCAGTACCCCAACGTGGCGCCACCGCAGGTGGAAATCTACGCCGTGTACCCCGGCGCCTCGGCCGCGACCATGGACGAAAGCGTGGTGAGCCTGATCGAGCAGGAGCTCAACGGCGCCGACAATCTGCTGTACTTCGAATCGCAAAGCAGCCTGGGCAGCGCCACCATTACCGCCACCTTCGAGCCGGGCACGCACCCGGACCTGGCCCAGGTGGATGTGCAAAACCGCCTCAAGGTGGTGGAGTCACGCTTGCCGCGCCCGGTGACCCAGCAGGGCTTGCAGGTGGAAAAGGTGTCCACGGGCTTCCTGCTGCTCGGCACCCTCACCTCCGAAGACGGCAGCCTGGATGAAACCGCGTTGTCCGACATTCTGGCGCGCAACGTGATGAACGAAATCCGCCGCCTCAAGGGTGTGGGCAAGGCGCAGCTGTATGGCTCCGAACGCGCCATGCGCATCTGGATCGACCCACGCAAGCTGATTGGCTTCAACCTCACGCCCAACGACGTGGCCAACGCCATCGCCGCGCAGAACGCCCAGGTTGCCCCCGGCAGCATCGGCGACCTGCCCGCACGCGGCACCCAGGAAATCACCGCCAACGTGTTGGTCAAGGGCCAGTTGAGCACGCCCGAAGAATTCGCCGCCATCGTGCTGCGGGCCAACCCGGACGGGTCCAGCGTGACCATCGGTGATGTCGCGCGGGTGGAAGTCGGCGCCCAGGAATACCAATACGGCACACGCCTGAACGGCAAACCGGCCACGGCCTTTGCCGTGCAGCTGGCGCCGGGCGCCAATGCCATGCAAACCGCCACTCTGGTGCGCGAGAAAATGGAGCAACTGGCGCCCTACTTCCCCGAGGGCGTGAAGTGGGACATCCCTTACGACACCTCGCCCTTCGTCAAGGTGTCGATCCAGCAGGTCATCAACACCCTGTTCGAAGCCATGCTGCTGGTGTTTGCGGTGATGTTCCTGTTCCTGCAGAACCTGCGCTACACACTGATCCCGACCCTGGTGGTGCCCGTGGCGCTGGCAGGCACTTTCGCCGTGATGCTGGCCATGGGCTTTTCGGTCAACGTGCTGACGCTGTTCGGCATGGTGCTGGCCATTGGCATCCTGGTGGACGATGCCATCGTGGTGGTGGAGAACGTCGAGCGGATCATGGCCGAGGAAGGCTTGCCGCCTAAAGAGGCTACACGCAAGGCCATGGGCCAGATCAGCGGCGCCATCATCGGCATCACCCTGGTGCTGGTGGCGGTGTTCTTGCCGATGGCCTTCATGAAAGGCTCGGTGGGCGTGATCTACCAGCAGTTTTCGGTGTCCATGGCGGTGTCGATCCTGTTCTCGGCGTTTTTGGCCCTGAGCCTGACCCCGGCCCTGTGCGCCACGCTGCTCAAACCGGTGGCCAAAGGCGAGCAGCACGCCCGCAAAGGCTTTTTCGGCGGTTTCAACCGCGGCTTCGAAGCGGTGAGCAACGGCTACCAGCGCTGGGTGATGCAGGCGCTCAGGCGCAGTGGCCGCTACCTGCTGGTGTACGCGGTGCTGCTGGGCGTGCTGGGTTATGGCTTCAGCCAATTGCCCACCGCCTTCCTGCCCACCGAAGACCAGGGTTACACCATCACCGACGTGCAACTGCCACCGGGTGCCAGCCGCATGCGCACCGAGCACGTGGCGGCGCAGATCGAGGCGCACAACGCCGGGGAACCCGGGGTTGGCAACACCACCGTGATTCTGGGCTTCAGCTTCTCGGGCAGCGGCCAGAACGCTGCCTTGACGTTCACCACGCTCAAGGACTGGTCCGAGCGTGGGGGGGAGGACAGCGCACAGTCCATCGCCGACCGTGCGACCCAGGCCTTCAGCCAGATCAGGGATGCCGTGGCCTTCTCCGTGCTGCCGCCGCCCATCGACGGCTTGGGCGAATCCACCGGTTTCGAGTTCCGTTTGCAGGACCGGGGCGGCCTGGGCCATGCCGCGCTGATGGCCGCCCGCGACGAACTGTTGGCCAACGCCGGCAAGAGCAAGGTGCTGGCCAACGTGCGTGAAGCCTCGCTGGCGGAAAGCCCACAGGTGCAACTGGAAGTCGACCGGCGCCAGGCCAATGCGCTGGGCGTGTCGTTTGCCGATATTGGTGAAGTGCTGAACACCGCGGTGGGCTCCAACTACGTGAACGACTTCCCCAACCAGGGGCGCATGCAGCGGGTGGTGGTGCAGGCCGAGGGTGACCAGCGCAGCCAGGTGGAAGACCTGCTGAAAATCCACGTGCGCAACAGCAGCGGCAAGATGGTGCCATTGGGGGCATTCGTGCAGGCCAAATGGGTCAGCGGCCCGGTACAGCTCACCCGGTACAACGGCTACCCGGCCGTGTCGATCTCCGGCGAGCCGGCGGCCGGCTACAGCTCGGGCGAGGCCATGGCCGAAGTCGAACGGCTGGTGGCCCAGTTGCCCGCGGGTGCAGGCCTTGAATGGACTGGGCTGTCGTTGCAGGAGCGCTTGTCGGGCAGCCAGGCACCGCTGCTGATGGCGCTGTCGCTGCTGGTGGTGTTCCTGTGCCTGGCGGCGCTGTACGAAAGCTGGTCGATCCCCACCGCCGTGTTGCTGGTGGTGCCACTCGGCGTGTTGGGTGCGGTGCTGGCGGTAACCCTGCGCGGCATGCCCAACGATGTGTTCTTCAAGGTCGGCCTGATCACCCTGATCGGCCTGTCGGCGAAAAACGCCATCCTGATCATCGAGTTCGCCAAAAGCCTGGTGGACCAGGGCGTCGATGCCGTCGAGGCCGCCGTGCAGGCCGCCCGCTTGCGTCTGCGCCCCATCGTGATGACCTCGCTGGCCTTCATTCTGGGTGTGGTGCCCCTGGCCATCGCCACCGGCGCCAGTTCGGCCAGCCAGCAGGCGATCGGCACCGGGGTGATCGGCGGGATGCTCAGCGCCACCCTGGCCGTGGTGTTCGTGCCGGTGTTCTTCGTGGTGGTGATGCGCCTGAGCAAACGGCCCCCGGTTGAACAACCCGCCGGCGAGCAAGCCTGACTGGACAACCGCCGCGCTGAATGAGAGGGTTCCGGGCATTGACTGCCCGGAACCCTTTTTCATGCACCCTGCCTTGCCCCCCTGCTCCATCCTCATTCTGGCCGGTGGCCGCGGCCTGCGCATGGGCGGGCGCGACAAAGGGCTGGTGCCATGGCGCGGCGAGCCCTTGGTGGCGCATGTGCACCGAGTGGTGCGGCCACTGAGCGACGATGTGGTGGTGTCATGCAACCGCAACGCCGAGCAGTACCGGCCCTTTGCCGACCAGTTGGTGGCAGACGCCGAGGCGGACTTCCCCGGGCCACTGGCCGGCGTGATCGCGGGCCTGGCGGTGGCGCAGCACGAGTGGGTGGTGGTGCTGGCGTGCGATGCGCCCTTGGTGGATAAAACCTTGATCGAGGGCCTCTTGAGCCTTGCCGTGGCCAGCGACAGTACGGCCATGGTGCGTCAGGGCGGGTATTGGCAACCAATGTTCTGCGTACTGCCGCGCTCGGTGTTGCCCGTACTGCAACAGGCATGGGCCGAAGGCGAACGCAGCCTGCAAAAAGCCCTGTTGCGCGGGGCGATGCAAGCACTGGACTGTGGCAAGGCTGATCCGCGGCTGAGCAACTTCAACAGCCCGGATTTGCTAGCCTGATGCAACCCTTCAATCCCACCCGGTCACATTCGCCCCATGGATGAACTGCGCAAGATCGACCTCAACCTGCTGTTGGCCCTGCATGCGCTGCTCAGCGAACGGCACGTCACCCGCGCCGCCCTGCGCCTGCACCGCAGCCAGCCGGCGGTCAGCCATGCGCTGGCGCAACTGCGCGCCCACTTCAACGACCCCTTGCTGGTTCGCCAACGCGGCCAGATGGTGCTCACCGCCCGCGCCCAGGCCCTGGCCAAACCCTTGCAGGATGCCTTGGGCAGCCTCAACGGCCTGCTCGCCACCCCGCAGTTCGAGCCTGCCCAGGCGCAGCGGCGCTTTCGCCTGTCGTTGTCCGACTATGCCTCGCGCATCATCCTGCCGCCCCTGATGCGCTATGTGCGACGGGCCGCACCCGGCGTGGACCTGGCCATCAGTCAGGCCAGCCGCGAGACCATGCTGGCCCAGTTGCTCGATGGCGAACTGGACTTGGCCTTCGGCATTTTCCCCGAGCGGCCCCAGGACATCGCCGTGCAAACCCTGTTCGAAGACAGTTTCATCAGCGTGGCTGACCGCCAGGTGCTGCCTGCCAGCGGCGGCCTCGGCCTGGATGACTGGCTGGCGCGCCCCCATGTGTTGATGGCCATGCGCCCCGATGCGCACGATGAAATTGAACGCGCATTGGCCCGCCGGGGCCTGCGCAGGCACATCGCCCTGGCCCTGCCCCACTGGAGCGCAGCGGTGGAAGTGCTGGCGGGCACCGACCTGGTGCTGACCGTCGCCAGCCGCGCTGTCGGCCCCTTGCGCGCGCACAAGACCTTGCGCACCTTCGCACCGCCGTTGCCGATCCCGGCGCTGGCGTATCAACAGGCCTGGCACGTAAGAAAAGACAGCGACCCCGGCCATCGCTGGCTGCGCGAAGCCTTTTGGGCATGCAGCCAGCCCGGCCACTGACTCAGCCTTGCGACTGCTTCACCACCGCAGCCGGTTCAGCCGGCCAGCCGCCCTGCACCAGCAGCACCCCGGCCAGAATCAGCACAACCCCGGCAACCCGGGCCAGGTTCATCGGTTTGCTGGCAACCCCCACCAGCCCGAAATGGTCGACCAGCACCGACACCAGAATCTGCCCGGCCACTACCAGCACCAGAAACCCCGCCGTGCCCAGCTTCGGCGTCAGCGCGGCGGCACCGGCCACGTACAGCGCGCCCAGCACGCCACCCACCCACAGCCACCAAGGCCCCTGCATCGCTTTGCCCAGGTCAGGCATGGGCACCCGCAGTATCAGCAGCGCCGCCACCACCACCAGCGAGCTGACCGTGAGCGAGGTGAACGCGCCCCACAACCAATGGCCCAATGCACGGCCAACGGCCGCATTGCCCGCTGCCTGAAACGGCAGCACGGCACCGGCCAGCAGGGCCATGAATACGGGAACAAAGGCAAGCAACAAGGTTTTGTTAGGCATCGATGGGTTCACTCTGCACACAGGATGAACCCATCATCGGCAATCCATGAAGCGGATGGAAATCGAAACGCTGCAACCGCTACATGCGCAGGACGAATAACATCAGCGCGACGTCTCGATTCTCAATACTTCGGTGTAAATGGCATCGACGGTCTGCCCCTCCTTGAGGTTGCCCATGCGCGCCTGCAGGTTCGGGTCTTCGACTTTCACCACCTGCAATTTGCCTTCCGGCGGCAGCAGGCTCACTTCATGGGTTTTGAGGTCGATTTTCTTGATCTGCGACGTCACCCGCACCTGGCGGAACGCCTCGCCGCCCGGGTTGGGGTTGGCCTCGGTAGCGCGAATGCTGCCAGACTCGTTGCTCATTTTTGGCGCGCCGCCCACCTCGGTGTTGAGCACGTAAGCCACCGCCCGGGTGACGTAGATGTCCACCTGGTCACCCACTTTGAGGTTTGGCAGGGCCTTGGCCTTTTCCGTGAGCTGGAAGGTCACGTCCTTGTCATTGGCGCCTTTCACCGTCACTTGCCGGTTGGCCAGGTCGATGGCCGTGACTTGCGTGGTGATGTGGCTTTCCAGTGCCTCGCTGGCAATCGGGATGTCGGCCGCCTGTACGGCAAAACTGGCCGTGGACAGCAGTGAAGCCAGCGCAACGGCGCGGGCGAGCGTGCAAATTGGGTTCATAGGCCTGCTTCCCTGTGGTTGAAACCGGGTTTGCGCATGAACGGTTCATGCGCAAGCAAGCATAGTCACAACCCGGCAACCTGCCTTGCGCCAATCACGGATTACGCGTGACGCGCCACACGGTATTGGCCAGGTCATCGGCAATGATCAGCGCGCCGCGCGGGTCAACGGTGACGCCCACCGGCCGGCCACGCGTCTTGCCGTCCTCGCCACGGAAGCCCGTGGCGAAGTCGATCGGCTCACCCGCCGCCTTGCCCGCACTGAACGGCACGAAGATCACCTTGTAGCCCACCGGGTTCGGGCGGTTCCAGCTGCCGTGCTCGCCCACGAACACACCGTTGGCAAAGCGCTCGCCCATGGCCGGGATGGAGAAGTCCACACCCAGCGCTGCAACGTGCGACCCCAGGCTGTAATCCGGCTTGATGGCGGCGGCGACCTTGGCCGGGTTCTGCGGCCTGACCCGCTCATCCACATGCTGGCCCCAGTAGCTGTAAGGCCAGCCGTAAAAGCCGCCCTCTTGCACCGAGGTGAGGTAATCCGGCACCAGGTCCGGGCCCAGCTCGTCACGCTCGTTGACCACCGTCCACAGCTGCCCGGTGTCTGGCTGAATGGTCAGCGCCGTGGGGTTGCGCAGGCCTGTGGCGTACGGCTTGTGCGCACCGGTTTGGGCATCGACCTGCCACACCATGGCGCGGTCGACTTCCGCCTCCATGCCACGCTCGGTGATGTTGCTGTTGGAACCGATGCCCACATACAGGTAGCGGCCATCGGGGCTGATGGTCAGCGCCTTGGTCCAGTGGTGATTGATCTCGGCAGGCAGGTCAGTCACTTTTACCGGTGGGCCACCGGCTTTGGTCTGGCCGTCCTGGTAGTCAAAGCGCACCAGTGCATCCTGGTTGGCCACGTACAGCTTGCCATCGGCGAAGGCCAGGCCGTAGGGGGCATTGAGCTGGTCGGCAAACACCGTTTGCAGCTCGTATTTGCCGTCGCCATCGGCATCGCGCAACAGGGTGAGGCGGTTGCCACCCTTGACCTGGGTGTTGCCCTTGGCCTTGATCTGGCTGGCAATCACATCCTTGGGCTTGAGCTTGGCCGCACTGCCGCCCCGGCCTTCGGCCACGATGATGTCACCGTTGGGCAACACCAGGCTTTGGCGCGGTATTTTCAGGTCGGTGGCAATCGCGGTGATGCTGTAGCCCTCCGGCACGGTGGGCTTCTGCTCGCCCCACAACGCTGGTTGGGCGATTTTCATGCTCGGCAGCAAACCCCGCTCCGGCGCCGGCAGCTTCGGGTCCGGCCCCAGCGCCTGGGTCGCCTCGCCCTCCCCGCCGCAACCGCCCAACAGCAGCGCCACGCCCAATGCAGGCAATACATGCAAAGGCTTCATGCCGCACCTCCCGAACGCAGGTTGCTCAGGCCCAGCCAGGCGGCGATCACGGCCAGCGCGGTCACCACCACCGACAGGATCAGCCCCGCAGGCATCACGGCCCAGGCGTCCTTGGCGTGTTCGAAGGCGTTGATCAGCCCCAGCACCCAGGTGGCCAGCAGCAACAGCAAATACACCGTCGGCCGCCCGCCCTTGCGCTCGGCACGGGCCAGGTTGGCCAAGGCAAACAGCACCGCCAGGCCGCAGAACAGCAGGCCACCGGCGATCAGCCAGGAGGCGAAATTGCTCCACTGGATCTGGTAGCTGTTGTAGTAGGCAATGTCGCTGAGCAAGGCACCGAGGAACAAGGGTACCGAGCCGGCCAGCAGGATGCCGTGTAATGGGCTGGGTGTGCAGCGTGTGTAGGGTTGGGTAGATGTGGTCACAGAGACTCCTTTCATTCAGCCACCGGAAGATGTCAGGGTTTGACGTGAGGCGCGTAAAACTTGAGTACCCCGGGGCAGGATAGTTCAGTGGAGGTTGGCCAACGGCGGGGTTGGCCAGCCCCACTCAAAGAGAACGCCTCACCCGAGCAATCCCCAGTCGATACGAAGCTTGTGATGGACAACCTTTTTACGCAGCGGCCACATCCGTCGATGTGCGACTGTTTCTTCGTAGAGCGGCATCACGTCTCCTTCATTGATATAACGGATTTCATCGTTGTAACTGTTGATGTAGGCCTTCCAGTAGCCACTTGCCGGGCAGGGTTTACCGCTGACACATCGCATGATCGGGAAGTTGGCACCGCCGAATGCCGGAGAGCCGGGCATGGGTTTGCCGGTGGCGGGGTCCAGGACTTTTTCTTTGGCCAGTTTGTGGATGAGGGCTTCGCTGGGTTTTTCTGGCGGGATGTTGGCGAGGCGGGCTTCCAGCCATTGGAGTTTGCCGTCCCATGGCGGTAACTTGGCCGGGGGCAATGGTACGATGTCGTTGATTTCCAGAACACTAGGATTGGCATAGGAGTAATCTGCGAGCATGCTCCAAATAGCGCGATAGCGTTCAGCGCGCTCCAGATCTTGTATTTGTCCGTAGTAATCGAATACATCCGAAGCATCGGCACCTTCAAATGCGTTTCTTAACCGGCCAGCAGCATGTTCGTAGCCACCTGCCACCCCCATCTGCAACACCTCGATTGATTCGCGATATTCGCCCTTGGTCTGAAGATTGACACCTAATGCTACTGCCGCCTTTCCATGAAGCTGCTCTGCAGCACAGCGGCGCATTTGTCGTGCGATTTTAGGAGCTACTTTAATGGGCGCCAACTTTTCCGCGACCTCATACTGAGCCTTTGCACTGCCTTCATCGGCCGCCTTTCGTAAGTACCGCAATGCCATTTCAGAGTTCTGTTGCAATCCCGCCGCCCCTTGCTCAAGAAAATACGAAACAAACAAATAGCCCGTCGCTACGTTAGCCTCAATCAGTTTTTCGCTGAGGCGAAGATGCTCCCAACCTCGCAGCTTGAAGTGCCCTCGCATACTGCCATTTTGCAGATTGACATTGGCCTTGTAGTGATCATTTTCAACACTAATACGATACAGCCGCTCGATTTCCCTATTAACATCCGGATCCCGTTTCAGTTGATTATTTTTCTGTAGCCAGCGAGCATACTGAAACAACACCTCCACCTCCGCTGAGGCCGCCGGAATTTTTTCATGGGCGCAGGTAAATGCGAGCTTGGAATCGACACATTCAAGTGACGGCATTGCTTTATCTCTTTGATAGCTAAAGGACCCGCCTGAACCGCAGGCGACCAAGAATAAACACGCAGCGAACACAGTTAATCTCATCAATCTAGATCCCTGATCGCTGCCTCTGCATAATAAAACTCCACGATCGAAGCTTTCGGTGACATCCCTTCTTTTTCAAAATCTTTCTGCTTATCCATTATTTTCCGCCAGGCTTCGAAAGCCTCCTTGGCATCATCTTGCACCCCCTTTTTATTTGTATGTAGTCCCCACAACCGCCGCCGCAACTTCTGCGTCTCACTCGCCCACTCATGCGCAATATTCAACTCACTATCACCCCGCATACTCCGCGTGTTGATATTCGCCGAGCCATGCGTGGTAAACACATCATTCACAATCATCAACTTCGAATGCACATACACCGGCACCCACGGCAGCCCCGCCGGGGAATCCGGCGCCACCAGCGAGCACACATGCACTTTCAGCCCCGGGATTTCCTCCGGTCTGAGTTCCTCTTCTTCAATCTCCTTGATCTGCAGATTCAGGGCCGTGTCCCACTTCGCTTGCGCGCGTCGGCCCATGTGGTCATTCGCCGAATCCAGCCTTGGCCGGGGCGGTGCGTCCTTTTTCAGCTGTTTGATCCGCAACTGCTTGGTCACATTCGGCATGGTGTTGGCCCGGCCCAGGCTTGCCATCATGCGCTGGGTATTCACCGTTCCCGCCCCCACCCCATCTTTGGTGGCGTTGGTCACCACGAACAAGTGCAACACACCATGCTTGCCCGGTTCGCGTCCGGCGCAGGTCTGGTCGACCGCCGCCTTCTTGATCGCCTCGGCCAGCGGCGGCCAGCGAAAGTACTGGTTCTCGATGTAGATGAACTGGGTCGCGTTGTTCACGGCCTGCAGGTACAAGGGCTCGATTTCAAAGGAACCTTCCTGCGCCTGGGTGCGCAGCAGTTGGCTCATCAAGCGCTGGCCGCTGCCGGATTTAAGGTGCAGTGCCTTGGCCACCGCTTTTGCCTGCCGGGTTTCAAGCAGGTCTTCACCGGTTTCCCGGTGCCAGGCGGTGGCAAAATTCTTGTGAAGGTGCTCCAGCACCGGGCCGCTGATCTGGCTGGAGATGTCCTGACGCGGCAAGTCGCCACGCGCCCCGCGATCCGGCGCCGGCTTGGTGTTCAGGCCGCGGTTCAGAGCCGAGTGGTCGTCGGTGTCCCAGTATTCGTCGAGCAGGTTGTGACCCATGACGAAGCCAACGGCGTGGTCGGGCAACTCGTAATCGACCAGCACGCTCTTCTGGTGATGGGTGACGCTGGCCCGCAAGGTCTTGCGCACGCTAGGGCTGACGTGCGGGCCAAGGTTCAGGCGCTTGAGGTGGTGATCGATTTCCGCCCGCTCGCTCCAGCTGAAACCACGGCTGACGAACACCGGAATGCCACTGACAACTCGGGCAGCCGCTTTGTCATCGTCGGCCTCGCACAGCTGGAACCACTCCCGGTCGAAGGCGTACTGCGCCTCGGTCGAACTCTGCATCGCGCGGTCCTTGAGCCGCAGCAGGCCCTTGCCCGGCAGGTTGCCCTCGCCACCAAAGCCAGCCAGGTTGAACGGCATTTCCCACCCGAGGATGCGCACCTGCACGCCTTCGCGGGCCTTGGCCAGCAGCAGTTCGCCCAGGCACGGGGCGCTGCCGTCGCGGATCAGGTACATCGAGGGCTGGAAGCCCCAGCAAATGATGTCGATCGACTTCTTCGCGTTGGTCAGCGCCAGGTGCACGGCGCGGAAGGTTTCCTCGCCGTTGACCAAGGGGGTGTATCGGGTGAGTGCCGGGTCGTATTCCGTGCGCTCGACGAACCACGGCGGCGTCAGCATGCATTCAGTGTCCTGACTGGGCACTATAGCTACAACGGCTTCACTGCTAATCATGATCTGGTTCCTTGTTTAACCCTTTATCCCTGGAAGTTATGCCCGAGGATAGTTGCGGCTAACACTGGATCACGACACTGCAAATAGCCATACACTGAAATTAATTCAGATGCTTCCTACTTATACAGGTAATTTCTCCTACAATATTTCCACTCATGGATTTTATCTGACTGTTTAGGGCGCCCAAGCCAAGGACTTTAATTACGAATCACCAAGTACCCATCAAAACAGGAGCGATCCGCATGACCAAACGAATATCGCAACATCATGCGCTGCGGATCACCCAATGTGTGCTGGTACTCAGCCTGGCATTGACCGTTGGCTGTTCAAGCAAGCCAAGTTATTACGCGGCCACACAAGGCTCCAACTGCTTCGCCAAAGCCGTCCCCACCCTGGGCGAAGGTGGGTTGGCCTGGGGTAACACCTTGAGCATTGCCAAGCAGAAGTCGTTGAACAACTGCATCCGCTATGCCGGCCGCTCCGGCGGTACACCCAATACTTGCCAGGTGGTGCTGGCGGAGTGCAAGCGCTAGGCGTCATCCCGGCCCCGCGCTATTCAGTCGCGCCTCAAGCTCGGCTTCAAGCTCAGCCAACTCGACTTCACGGCCCTCATGCAGCCAGCCACAGCGGCGCGCGCAATCAATCACCACCCGAATACCCTCGCGGGTTTGATGACCGGGGAACTTGCGCAGGGTCAGTTGCACGGTACTGGCATTTACCCAGTTGGCAGCGTCCATCGACCATTGCCGGTCGGCAAAGCTGAACAGGCACGTGCCTTGCTGCCGGTCTACAAGCCTGGGGGTGTGCACCCACAATGAATGCCTGGGTTCCCATGGCGACACCACGATTTGAAAGTGGCCGCCTGGGGAGGCGGAAAAACACTCGTCGGCGTAGCCGGGCAGGCTCTTGCCGGCGATGTAACGCGCAAACGCCTGAACCTGGTCGGCCGTTCGGGTGCCTGCCTGGTACTGCTCGACGCGCTGGCGGTACGCGGCAAAGGCAGGCGATTGCAGGCCGTGGGTGTGCAGGGCCACCAGCGCGGCGCATTGCAGCAACCAGTAGATTTCATCGGAGTTTTCAGAGGCGGGGCGGCTGCTCAAGTTCATGGCTTGTTGGTTGAGTGCGCTGGCCAGGTGCTGGCCCTGATCGATCAGCACCGGTTCCAAGGTGGGTGCGCGGGTTACGTCCACCTGGGCGATGAATGCCCGGTAACGCTGTTGCAGGGGGGCTGGCGCCAAGCTCAATGGCGGGCATTCGGGCAGGGCCATGTCCAGTGGCTCTGGCGCTTGGTTGCGGGGCAGCCAGGCGAGGTTTTGCTGGGTGGGGGCCAACCCGGGGCTTGCAGGGGGTGTCGGGGTGGGTTGGCCTTGCAGGAGGGTTTTCAGGCGGTTGAAGAGGTTGATCATGAGCACATCCTTGTAGTGACGGGGCGGGCCTTATCGCGGATAAATCCGCTCCTACAGGTCGAGGGTCAACGTTGGGGTCAGCGCCCGGGACACGCATAGCATCATCACCCGCCCCTGCGCCCGTTCGCCCTCGCTAAGCAGCAGGTCGCGATGGTCGGGTACGCCATCAAGCACCCGAGTTTCGCACATGCCACACACGCCCTGCTCGCAGGACGATGCCACTTCATGCCCCGCCGCGCGCAACGCCGCCATGATCGAGCAGCCCGCTGGCACCCGCACTTGCGTCCCGCTGCGGGCCAGGATCACCGTCAGGCCTTCCCCGGCCTCGGCGGCCGGCGCCGGTGCGGGGGCGAAGCGTTCCAGGTGCAGGCGTTGCTGCAGGCCCGCCTCGCTGAAGCGGGCCGTCAAAGCATCCAGCAGCGCCGACGGGCCGCAGCTGTAAACGTCGCGACCGGCCCGTGCGCCAGCCACCACGGCGTCCAGGTCCAGCAGGCCCACCTCGTCGGCGGGCAACACCTCGACGCGCCCGCCGCCCAGTGCCTGAAGCTCGTCGATAAAGGCCATCGAACGCCGTGAACGGCCGCCGTACAGCATCTGCCAGTCGGCCCCTGTGCGCTGGGCCTCGCGCACCATCGCCAGTATCGGCGTGACGCCAATCCCGCCGGCCACGAACAGGTATGCTCCGCCGCCCTGCAGCGGGAATGCATTGCGCGGGCCGCGGATCGCCAGCGCCTGGCCGAGGCGCAGGGCGCCGTGCACCTCGCGTGAGCCGCCGCGCCCTTCGGCCTCCAGCAGCACCGCGATGCGCATCACGTGGCGCTGCGCCGGGTCGCCGCACAGCGAGTACTGGCGCACCAGGCCCGACGGCAGCAGCAGGTCGATGTGCGCCCCCGGCGCCCAGGCGGGCAACGCGCCGCCATCGGCAGCACGCAACTCCAGCGACATCACGCCTTGTGCTTCGATACGCATGCCGCTGATGACAACCGGCAGCGTTTCACCCTGGGCGCTCAAGGCATCGCCCTCGGTTCATCGACCAGCCTCACCGGCACATGCTGACCGCGTTCGATGAACTCGCGGAAGGCGCGGCGGTAGTTCAAGGTGTACAGGTCCGACGGCACCGAATGTTCGACCACCTTGGCATCCCAGTCGATTTCCGCCGGGGTAATGGTGGCGGCCACCGGCAGGTCTTCGAGGTACAACAGTTCCTCCACACGCAGGCACTCCTGCAGGTCACCGCCGGTGTAGGCGCGGTCGTTGGCGACGCCCCAGAAGATCTTCACATGGTCATATGCCACCGGGCACGGGAAGCCCGCCACCACGCGCTTGCCCAGGCGTTCGTAGTCGTAGGTGATGGCCACCAGGCCCGGGGCGACGATGTGGTAGTTCATCATGCAGTCGCCGTCGTTGGCCCACTCGCCTTCACAGGCTTGCAGGGGGCGGTCCATCCAGATGTCCAACCCTTCGCGACGCACGTTCAGCGGTTCGACTACCGGGTTGACGTGGCCCATCATGCCGCGGTGGATGTAGGAAAAATGCGCCACGTCGCCGAAGTTCTCCACCGCCACCGCCACGCCGGTGGGTGAATCCAACGGTTCGGCGGCCAGCCACTCAAGGTCAAGTTCGCGCCATTCGGCCAGGTCGTACAACGGGAACAGGGGCTCTTCCAGAGCGGTCCACACATGCCCGTACCGTTCCTGGCAGGCATAGGTATGCACGGAGGCGTTTTTGGGGATCTTGCACTGATCTTCCAACGACGGCACATGGCTGCACTGCCCGCCTTGGGCAGCAAAGCGCCAGCCGTGGTAGGGGCAGCCGATGTTTTCGCCGTGCACTTCACCGAGCGACAGGTCGGCGCCGCGGTGCGGGCAGCGCGCCGCCTGCACCACGGCCTGGCCAGAGGCCGTACGCCAGACCACCAGTTTTTCGCCCAGCAAGGTGGCCGACTGCGGGGTGGCGAGGTCGGCCGAGCGGGCCACCGGGAACCACTGGTGGCGCATGGCCTGTTCAGCGCGCTGGCGTTGGGTTGCTTGAGTCGTCATGGGGGTGTCCTCACAGGTTGTTCTTGTTGTCAGATGCCGACCACCAGCGCCCCGCCGTTGACGGGGATGGCCTGGCCAGTGATGAACGCGGCTTCGTCCGAAGCGAGAAAGGCGACCACGGCGGCGATTTCTTCCGGGTGCACCAGGCGGCCAAGCGGGATGGCAGCCTGTTCGGCGGCGATGTATTCCTCGGGCACCATGCGCGTAAGGATCGCCCCCGGGGTGATGGCATTCACCAGAATGCCCTCCCCGACAAATTCCTTGGCCAGGGTCTTCATCAGCCCCAACTGCGCGGCTTTGCTGACCATGTAGCCGTAGGAATGGCCATCCGGCACCTGGCCCCACTGGGAGTTGATGAAGATCACCCGGGGTGCCTGGCTGCGCCGCAGCAGCGGCAGCGCGGCGCGGGTGAGGTACAGCGGGGCGTTGACGTTGATCGCCAGCAGGCGGTCGAAGTTGGCGTCGTCGGTGGCTTCCAGGCAAGTCATCGAGTAGATCAGCCCGGCGTTGTGCACCAGGATGTCGAGGCCGCCCAGTTGAGCAGCGGCTTGCGCCACGCAGCGTTCGGCCAGCACGCGGTCGGTGATGTCGCAGGCCAGGGCGACCGCACGGCCGCCCTCCTCGGCTATTTCGGCGGCGGTGGCGCGGGCCACGTCTTCATCGATGTCCACCACCGCCACGGCGGCGCCGCGCCTTGCCAATAGCCGCGCATGGGCACGGCCAGCACCGCGCCCGGCACCGGTAACCAGCGCCACACGGCCGTTCAGGGCGCGGGCTTCAGGGGCCAGGGCCAGCACCGAGGCCGGGGCCTGGCGCGCAGAAACAGGTTGGTTCATGGATGGGCTCCTGGCTCAGACGGTTTTGTGGGGTTCGGTGACGTAAAGCATGTTGCCGTCCGGGTCGAACATCGGCCGGTAGCGGTAGTGGGTGCCGTTGGGGTGCTGCCATTCGATCGGTGCGGGGGTTACCCACTGCACCTTGCCGTCCAGGTAAGCGATGGCTTCGTCCAGGCTTTCCACCTCGAAGGCAAAGGAATCGAAGCCCGGCTTGTCTTCCAGGTTCACGGCGCTGCGGCGCTCGACGGGCGTTGTGTTGGTGGTGTGGAACAGGTACAGGGTGACATTGCCCATTTCGATGGCCGCCCAGCGCTCTTCGGCCACATAAGGCAGGAAAAAGCCCAGGCCGAGCGTGCCGTGGTAGAAGTCCACCAGGCGCTGCACGTCGTTGGTGAGGATGTCCATGTTGTCGAGGCGTTTGAGTTGGAGCATGGCGGGGTTTCCTTGGTTTAAAGATGACGGCACGGGCCACCCGGCAGCGCGCGCAGCGTGCCGTTGGCGACGTCGAGGGTGATGCTGGCGAGGGTGGCGTACTGGCCGTTTGCCGGGGCAGCAGGGTCCGGGTGGCAGCACAGGGCGCCGGTGGTGCCCAGGTGGCTGTTCAAGGCCTTGAGCAAGTCATGCGCGCTGAGGCCTGGGCGGTTGCCGAGGCGGCGCAGCAACTGGTCGTAACGCACCAGGGTGTCGGGGAAGCTGCCCGGTTCGGTGTCAAAGTCCCGGGCCGGGCTGGACAGGAAGTGGTTGGTGTGTACCAAAAGGCCATCCAGTGCCGGGAACACCAGGCCTGGGCCGCCAGGGTGGATTTCCACCGCCACCGCGCAACTGGCCTGCTCGGCGGCGCCGATCAGGGTCAGGGAACTGGAGGCCGACACCGGCGCCCGCTGGCACAGTTGCAGGGCCTGGTTGATATCGCTGCAACTGTCGAGCAACCAGCGCGACAGCACATGCACCGGCAGGCCGATGCCCGCTCCATCGTGGGCGTGGTGAAGGATGTTGAAGTGCACCCCCAGCCCACGGTTGTTGACCCCGGGCTTGCCGACGATGCCGTATTCGGTAACGGTGGTGGTCAGGCGCCCGTCAGCGTGGGGGATCTCCCAGGTGAGCCACTGTTCGGCGAATTCGGCGTACCAGTCCCAGGTTTGCGCGGTGACCGGCGCGCCCCAGGGGTTCACCTGGACCACCGTCGAACACTCCCCGCGCAGGCGTGCACCCAGCACGGCAAGGACTTCGGTGCGGGCATTGATCGCCCCGATCAGCGCAGGTTCAAGGCCGGCGCCTTCGGCGATGCCGAGCATTTCTTCATGCAAGGGCGGCGCGAACGCGGCCACCTGCTCAAGGCAACGGGTTCCCATGGCCTGCAGGTCGAACGGTGCCTGGGCGACGCGGCCGAACAACGCTTCATAGGCCTGCACCGTGCCGCGTACTTTGCCGGCAAAGGTTTCGCCGAACTCCCGGCCACGGAGCCTGGGTTGTGTCTGGCTGGAGCGAAAGACAATGTTCATGGCTGCACCTGCCCCAGTTGTGGGGTGACGTGGGCGGCCACTTCATCAAGCCGGGCAAACCACACATCGCCGTCGCTGACCATGCGCTCCACCAGCCGTTCAAGCTGCTCGAAGCGCGCCGCGCGGCCAATCACCTCCGGGTGCATGGTGAAACTGGTGTGGCGGCCATCGCGGCGCGCCGATTCGTACTCGGCCAGCCAGGTGTCGAACAGCACGCGCGGCGCGGTGGCATTGCCGCCGTTGTCGATGCTCCAACCGAACATCGGCCAGTCGTCCAGCGACCAGTGCACCGGCAGTTCAAGGATCGAGGCGCCGTTGAAGTGTTCGAGGTATGGGCGGTCGTCACCCATGCAGCTGGAGTCGTAGGCAAAACCGTTGGCCAGCACCAGCTCGAAGGTTTCCGGGGTCAGTTCCCAGGACGACGAGCGATAACCCGCAGGCTTCGGCGCCCCGGCCTTGGCCAGGGCAGCCAGGCCCTGCTCCATTTCCTCGGCCTGCTGCGCGGCGCTGACCTTGTCGCTGCGCAGGTGCATGTGGCCGTGGTGGCCGATTTCGTGGCCGTCCTTGAGCAGCAATTCCACCAGGTGCGGGTGTTGTTCGGCGGTGTAACCCGGCACAAAGAAGGTAGCGGCCAGCTGATGCCGGCGCAGCAGGTCCAGAATGCGCGGCACGCCACGGGTCACGCCGAAGCGCCCTTCCGACAGACTGGTCAGGCGCCGGGCAAAGGTTGGGCTGTCGCCCAGCAGGCCGGCTTCGGCATCCACATCGAAGGTCAGGGAAACAGCCACGGGGCTTTTTTTCGGCCAGCACAGGCGGCCGTGTTCGTCAGCACGCATCAGGCGCACTCCTCTACGGGGGTTGTCAGCGAGTTTTTTGGGGGTTGCTTCAGCAGGCGATGGCCTTGCTGTCCTGCAAGCGGCGCAGGCGGTACAACGCTTGGGAGATGGCCAGCACCGCGACCGCGATCAGCACCTCCTTGAGGCCGCCGTAGCCGGTGATTGATGCGCTGGTCATGCCCACCAGCAGAATCAGGCCGTCGAACACCGCCAGAGCCATGGCCACCCACACCCAACCACGCGCCAGGCGGATTGGCCGTGCCAGCTCGGGGCGGTCAAGGCGCAGCACCACATAACCGGCAACCGCCAGGCAATGGGCCAGGATGTAGCCGATGTTGCCGGCCACGATCACCGCCAGCGGGTTACCCACCATCAGCACCAGCGCCACGTTGATCAGCAGCTGCACGGTCACGGCGCGGGCGGGCACCCCGGCGCGGTTGAGCTCGCCGAACTGGCGCACGGTCAGGCCATCGCGGGCGCTCTGGTACAGGGCGCGGCCCGCATCCGCCGTGCCCATCACCGACAGCACCAGAATGCCGGCGATCAACACCAGGGTTATCACGCTGGCGCCGCCGCCCAGCAACACCTCGGCCGCCGCTTGCAGGAAGCCGTAAGGCCGCTCGGCCATCACCTGCTCACCCAGCAAACCCGCCAGGCCCAGCGGTGCCAGGGTGAACACCAGCAGCAGGATCAGCGCGGCAATGCGCAGGGCCTTGCGGGTGTCGCTGACCGTGTCGCGAAACTCAGGGATGAAGGATGCCGCCGCCTCCACCGCATAGGCCGACCAGGCCATGATGAACAGCCACGCCAGCACGGTGCGCAGGCCGGCCATGCCTGCACCGGTGTGCCAGGTGAAGCTGGCGGTGGTCCACACCGGGCTGGTCAAGAAGCTGGTGCCGAACACCAGCACCGGGATCATCAACAGCACACCGGCGACGGTAAGAATGACCATGGTGAAACGCAGCTGGACCATGCTCAGGGCCCAGCTGAACACCGCTACACCCAGGGCAATTGCCTGCGGCAGGCCAAGCTGCAGCGGGCCCAGGTCATAGTGGGCGGTAACGTTGGGCCAGAACTGCTCCGAGAGGATTTGCGCCACCGCCAGCCCCCAGATGGCCGGCGCGGTGGCCCAGGCGAACCAGTAGGCGTAGGTGGCCAACGGGCCCAGGCTTGGCATGCGCCGGGCCCAGGCTTCGTTGGCATACAGGGCGATGCCGCCGGACTTGTCGGCGAACATCGCGCCCATTTCCGAATACAGCCAGTTGTGCAGCACGGCCACGGCGGCGATCAGCGCCCACAGAGCCATGGCGGCCCAGGCACCGATGGCGCCGATTGAATAGCCAAGGCCGACGAAGAGTGCGGCAGGCAGGCTCAGGGTAATGGCTACCCCGTCCCACCAGCGGATGGATTTGACCAGTTGTGCGCCTGGCGCGGTGCCTGTGGTTGCCTGATGCATCGTATCGCCCCTGTGGTTTTTTTTGTGGGTTCCGATGAGCAAATCCTACGTCATGATTTTGCGCATGTGTATATTTTTATTTCACATGACTACGCATTGCGCAATATAAAAAGATTATTTATGCGCAATGCGATTTACGAGGGCGCAATGAACCACAAGCGTGCACGGGGGCACACGAGGCTCTGGGAAGGGGCTTACAGCGTTTTTGGATGGGGAGAATATGTGTAGGCGAGTTCAGGAATGGGGCATGGATTTGCGCAATGCGCAGGTGGGTGTACGCCTTGAGGTGTTTGTCGCCTGGGAGATCGAGCGCCGCGCGGGCGGCGCTCGATCTCCCAGGCGACAAACACCTCAAGGCATACACCCCAATGCTGCGCGCAATCCATGCACCTACTACAACGCTCAAACCAAATCTCAGTCCTCAGATGCCCCCGGCGGCAAGGTGAAGCGGATCTTGTGCACCTTCACTTCCTGCAGCGTGCGCACATCGCGAATCCCCGGCAGGCTGCGCACCTTCTGCTGCAAATTCCACAAGCTCTCGTCATCGCGGCACAGCACCTGCACGCAAATGTCCGCCGTGCCCATGGTGGTGGACAGGTAACTCACCTCGCTCCAGCGGCTCAGGGTATCAGCCACCCGGTCATGGTCCTGCGGCGCCACGTTGACGAACAACAGCGCCAGCTTGGCGTGGCCGAGCTTGGACGGGTTGGTGAACGCCAGGATCTGCAGAATGCCCTGGTCCTGCAGGCGCTTGACCCGGGTGCGAATGGTGGCTTCAGGCACCGACAGGTTGCGGGCGACTTCACGGAAAGCACGGCGCCCGTCCTCCTGCAGTTCACGGACGATTTCGTAGTCCAGGGCGTCGAGGGTTGAGATGGACATGTTCAGCGCTTCCATGGGTAGGTCGGGGTGGCGGGGCACAGGCTAGCAGATTTCCGCGCCTGGGCAGCGCTCAGGCACACCATGCGCCTGCGCATATACCCAACATGTTCGCCCTGCCATGGGCGCCTGGGCAGCACTTCCCTAGCATCGGCCTTGCCTGAGATGCCATTCATGACAAGGAGAAGTGCCATGCACACGACCGCGACAGCCTGCCAGCCCCCGACCTGGAACCCCATTACCCGCAGCAGCTCGTTTACCGAACACGACCGCGACATCCTCACCCGCCAGTGGCACCCGGTCGCGTTCAGCGCCGATGTCGGCGGCAAACCCTACGCCGTCACCCTGCTCGATGAACCCATCGTGCTCTACCGCACCGGTGGCACGCTCAATGCCGCCCGCGACATCTGCAGCCACCGCGGTGCGCCACTGAGCAAAGGCTGGGTGCAGGGGGAAAACATCATCTGCCCTTACCACGGCCTGCACTTCGGCACCGACGGCCGTTGCACGCGTATCCCGTCAGAGCCCAACGCCAACCTCACCGAGCGCCACCGCATCCAGATGTATACCGCCCGCGAAGAATTTGGCCTGATCTGGGTGCTGATGGCGGGCCATGAGGCACCTTTCCCCGAGATGCCGTCCTGGCACGATGACAGTTATCAGCGCATCCTGCCGCCCTCCCTCGACATTGCCGCCTCGGCCGGGCGCCAGGTTGAAGGGTTTATCGACGTGGCTCACTTTGCCTGGATTCATCACGAAGCCTTTGCCGAGCGAGACAACCCGGTGGTGCCGACCTACAAGGCCGAGCTGACCGCCTACGGCATGCACGCCGAGTATGTGAGTGACGTCAGCAACTTCCCCAAGCAGTTGCAACACCGCGCACCGCCCGGCTTTCAGTGGTTGCGTACCTTCGATGTGTTCGCACCGTTCACTGCGCGCCTGGCCGTCAACTTCCCGCAACCCGGGCATCGCCTGGTGATCCTCAACGCCGCCAGCCCGATCTCGGCACGCAAAACCCGCATGTTCTGCGCCATTACCCGCAACTTCGACAAACACATGCCGCTGGAGGACGTCTACGCGTTCAACCAGCAAGTGTTCGAGGAGGACCGCGACATTGTGGAGTTGTGCCGCCCGGAAGACCTCCCGCTGGACTTGTCGCTGGAGATCCATATCCCCGCCGACCGCTCCTCCACCGCCTACCGCCGCGCCCTTGGCGCGTTGGGCCTTGGCCGCGCCTTCACCCGCTGACCGACGGGAGTCTGGAACATGTACAAATGGGAATGCCTTGTGTGCGGCTTCTTTTACGACGAAGCCTTGGGAAGGCCGGAGGACGGCATCGCCGCCGGCACCCGTTGGGAGGATGTGCCACAGGACTGGTACTGCCCGGAGTGCGGCGTGGGCAAGGCCGACTTCGAAATGGTGCGGTTGCCGTTGACGGCAGAGGCGCAACAGTTGGCTGCCCCGGCAGCGCCGGAGCCGATCGTCATCGTCGGCTCGGGCCTGGCCGGCTACACCGTGGCGCGGGAGCTGCGCAAACTCGATACCGTCACACCGATCCTGATCGTGACCCGCGATGGCGGCGAGTTCTATTCCAAGCCTGCGCTGTCCAACGCCTATCAGAGCGCACGCCAGCCGGAGCAGTTGGTGACCTGCAACGCCGAACAGATGGCGTTGCAACTGCAAGCAACCGTGCTGACACACGCCGCGGCGGAGCACATCGACATCGGGGCGCACTGCATCACCATCAATGGCCGGCCACAACCCTATCGCGCCCTGGTGCTGGCCCTGGGCGCCGACTCGCGGCGCCCTGACCTGCCAGGCGATGGCGCTGACGCGGTGGTCACCGTGAACGACCTGCAGGACTACCGCAGCTTTCGCCGGCAAATCGGCCAGGCCAGCCGAATTGCGATTCTTGGCGGCGGCCTGATTGGCTGCGAGTTTGCCAATGACCTGAGCCACGCAGGCCATGCCGTGTCGGTCATCGACCGCGCCACCTGGCCACTGAGCCGCCTGCTGCCGGCCCAGGCCGGCACAGCCATGGCGGACGCGCTGGCCTCCCTCGGCGTGCACCTGGAACTGGGCAATGGCCCGGTGGCCATCGATCGCGACCCGCTTGGCCTGCGCCTGCAGCTGAATGATGGCCGCGCGTTGCAGGTGGACTACGTGCTCAGCGCCATCGGCCTGCAGCCGCGGGTGGAACTGGCGCGCAATGCGGGCTTGGCGGTCGCCGCTGGCATTGTCACCGATGCGTGCCTGCGCACCAGCGCGAGCAACGTCTACGCCTTGGGCGACTGCGCACAGGTGCATGGTTTGGTGTTGCCCTATGTGATGCCAATCATGATTCAGGCACGCGCGTTGGCCCGCACCCTGGCTGGCGACCCTACCCCGGTCAGCTACCCCGCCATGCCCGTCACCATCAAGACCAGCGTCTTGCCGACCGTGGTGGCATCACCCCTGGATGATCAGGGCCTGTGGTCGACTGAAATGCTGGGCAGCGGCAAGCAAGGCATGGCCAATGTCCGCGCCCTTTACCATGACGCTCAACAGCAGGTACGGGGCTTTGTACTGATGGGCGCGGCAACCCGGGAAAAGGCCGAACTGTTGGAGGCGCTGCCGGCCTGGCGATAAAGGGAGTTGTCGCCGTGGGCATCAGCAATCGATATATTGTTTTCTATATAGCGAAACCAATACGAGGCTGCTGTGCCCACGCCCAACTTCGATACCCACCTGCTGCGCACGCTGCATCTGCTGCTAACCGAATGCAGCGTTTCGCGCACCGCCGAACGCCTGGGGCAAAGCCAGCCCGCAGTCAGTGTGGCCTTGCGCCGCTTGCGAGCATTAACCGGCGACCCGCTGCTGGTGCGCAGCGGCAGCCGCATGGTGTTGACCAGCCATGGCCAAAGCTTGATAGAACCCGTGGCGCAAGCGCTGTGCGGAATCGAACAGGTGCTGCACCCGGTCGACTGCTTCAACCCCGCCACCACACGCCAGCATTTTCGTATTTGCACGCCGGATTACCTGAGCGTGTTCTTCGTGCCCGCCATCATTGAGCGGTTCCAGGCCCAGGCGCCCCTCGCAACCCTGGAGCTGGCCCACCTGCAGGCCGACGGTGGCTATTCCAAAGGGCTGGAAGAAGGCGCGCTGGACCTGGTGATTGGCAACTGGCGCAGCCCCGAGCAGCACTTGCACCTGCAGCCATTGTGCGACGACGACCTGGTCTGCCTGGTGCGCAACGGGCACCCGATACCCCGTGGCGCCCTGACCCGGGACGCCTATACCCATGCCCATCACCTTGATGTGCTGACCCACCCTACCGCCGGCCACGGCACGATAGGCACGGAACTGGCCAGAAGCGGCCTGCACCGCAACGTGACCACCACATTGCCCTACTTTTGCCTGGCACCCTATGCGCTGGTCAGGTCCGACCTGGTATTCACCACCACGCGGGCGTTCGCCAGGCATTACGCCGAGCTTCTGCCTGTGCGGATCGAGCCATTCCCGGTGCTGGCCGAGCCGTTGCGCTATTACCAACTCTGGCATGCGCGTGCGCATCGCTCTCACGCTTCACGCTGGCTGCGTGGCCTGGTGCAAGCGGCCGCACAAGCGATTGCCTGACAGCGACTGATTTTCGCTATATATTTTTGTATATTGCGATACTCATTTGCCGCCAGGAACCCTTGCCGTGTACATCATGCCGTTCGAGCTACCGCGAGAAACACCAGGGGCTACCGTTGCCGAACCCGTTCGCAGCCTTATCCTCAATGCCGCCAGCGAGGCATTCGCCCAGCAGGGTTACGCCGCCACCAAGCTCTCGGCCATCGCCTCCCTGGCCAGCCTGCCCAGGTCCAACGTGCTGTATTACTTCAAGTCCAAGGCCAACATCTACGCCAAGGTACTGGAAAACATCGCCCCCAGTTACCTGCAGGCCTGCACCCCCTTCAGGCACGATGACGAGCCCCTGGAAGCATTGGGCCGCACGGTCACATCGATGATTTCGCTGTTCGAGGGGCAGCCTTTTGCCTCCAAAGTACTGCTGCTCGAGATGAAGGCGGGTGGCAAACGCATCCCGGGCGATTTTCTCGAGCGCCTGGCCAAACTGGCCCATGACAACACGGCATGCGTCCGGCGCTGGATCGGCAGCGGCAAACTGGCACCGGTGAACCCGGAACACGTGCTGCCATCGGTGTGGGCGATTGCCCAGTCGTGCATCAGCCTTGGGCCTCAGGCGCCCGAACTGTGGGGCCAGCCGTTTGACTACCGGGCGGCCGCGGCTTCGTCGCTGCAACTGCTGCTCAATGGCCTGGCACCGGAGTAAACCGGAATGTTGCGACAGTTCGCAGGCCCTGGCGGCACAAACTGACCCAAGAACAGTAACCAGAGGCATCCAGCCTCACACTGTCAACCTGCTTTGCGCGCATTCAGGCCAAGGGGCAAACTATCGTATGCCCAGGTCCGGGCGCTGTACGGTATCCCGCCAGACCCAATGGGCGCTCTCGAAAGTTGAAGTTTAGTAGCGCCCCTCCCGGGCGAGACTTCAAGCAAGCAATTGAAGCCCCGGCAAAAATCGTGCTTTGTCAAAGCAGTTTCCCCACCTTAGCCATTTTTATGCCGAGCTAAAACTGTCATTTTTGCTAGTTTCCTGGCGCTGCAAAATCCGGTTCACTAAGTCCGCACCGTGCTGTTTCTCCCAGCCTCGGCGCAGTCAGATGCTGCGTGACGATGACCCACAAACATCAGAGAATTCTCCCATGAATAAGCCCGCACCAGCCCAGAAGCAAATAGAAACCTTCGAATCCATTGAGGATCGCGCCGTCAAAACCGGTGAAACTGTAGATTGTCCAACTTTGACGCTGCTCGCTGAAGAAGTCTCTGACACCTACATCACTAGAATTTACGCGCCAATCCCTCCTGAACCTTTGGCTGCCCCTTGGATTTACCACCAGGTTGGCGTGCTGGATTTCACATTCAAACACGTTGGCAATACTATAGAATTTGATGTCTGCGAAAGACAACATCGCCGCGACTACATACTCCACCTGTATGAAGACGATGATTTGGTAATCTCCATCCCTAGACAATTCGTCCCTGGCAAACCGGATAAATTTATCCATACCGTCAGCGACCGCTTGATCAACAGGCTGCGCCTGGAGCGTAAAATTGGAGTATCAGGGGGTCCTGCGCAGCTGGACAACTTCAGTTGCTATATCGTTTAAGGCCAACACACTACACGCGTAGCGAAATCGAAAGGAGCTTGATTAAGGTTTCTATCGACCCGCGCACGGGAATTATATTAACGGATCTGCAACACAATCTTGGAACATATAGCAGGCGAGGCAAAAAGCGCCGAGTATCGGTCGGAGTCGGGCTCGTTTTACGTGTTGTACATGAGTACTCAGAGTGATGCTTCAACGCTGTATCAATCCGTATCAGGTGCCAGAGTTGCGTGGCCGGCCCAGGCACCTGACATTTTAACCGTGTCGCCATGAGACCGACACCATCAAACTGTGTTGCACAGCTACAAGCGGGATCATATATGACAAACTCAACCAGCTTCATGCACACCCAAGGCAACGAACGCAGTACTGCTCCTGTCCGATCCAGCCCATTGATTTTCCGGGTCAGCAAGACCGAGCGTATTCTACCCTCGCCGACGGTAATCGGCGCAAACGGAAGTGGTGTAATTACCAATCCCGATACAGGCGTAACTATCTTGGTGCCTGCAGCTGCAGGATTGAAGCTTGGAGAGCGCGTTCAAGGTGTGATCGGCACCTTTGTTACCGACGCGGTGGATGTTTCCAAACCCGACGAGGCACTTCCCATTCCTGTTTCCGCCCTACTGCTTTGGCGAGTCGACGGAACAGGGCAGCTACCGTGGCACTACGAGGTAGAAATAAATGGCCAATGGCAACGCTCCAACGAAATTTTAATAACGGTAGCTTCCAATATCCCTATAACTGAGACGTTTGAAACCATTCCAGATCAAGCTATCCTTAGCGGCCAAACCGTCGTATGCCCAGCACTTACGCTGGTGGCGGAGTCTGTCTCTGACACTCACATCACGAGAGTCTACGCCCCGATACCCCCTTTCCCATTGGCTGCCCCTTGGATTTACCATCAAATTGGTGTGCTGAACTTCAACTTCAAGCGCCATGGCAATACCATTGAATTTGATGTCTACGAACATCAAAATCGCGAGTACATACTCCAGCTTTACGACAACAATACATTAGTAGACTCCATCACAAAGAGATTCGCCACAGGCATTGTAGATAAATTCTCCTACACAAGCTTAGATCGCTTAATTAACCGATTGCGCCTGGACCGCAAAGTTGGACAAACTGGAAGCCCTGCGCAGTTCGACAATTTCGGCTGCTTTTTTAGGTAGCCTTTATTATTCGACACTTTAGAAACCCCCAAGAGCGCAGCAACCACACCAAAGCACTGGCGCTCTTGGGTAGTTTTTTGTAACTCGGTTAATGCTGAAAAAGCACACTCAAGACCTGCGTAAAAAAGTAGTGAGACGAAGGTCAGGCAAGGCGAAACCCGCCAAGAAACGGTCGAAGTGGCACCCGACTTTACGGGCTGCCAATGACTGAGCCTCCACGCGCTCAAGTCTGATACTCAACCGTGCACTTCACCGCCGTCAGCCGTCGCCAGCCGATGCTGGAAGCTCTCCAGAAACACCGTCTCGGCCACCGTCATTTTTTGCTCGCGGTTCCACAGCAAATGCAAGTTCACATCGACAATGCCCTCGTCCGGCGGCAGCCGCCACAGCAGGCCTTTTTCCACATCTTCGCGCAGCAGGTGCTCGGGCAGGCACCCTACCCCAAAGCCTGCGCACACCAGGCGGTGGATTTCCTCGAAGCTGGAAGACGAGGCGACGATACGCCCGGTAAACCCGTGCTGGTCGCGGAACATCGCCAGCGGTGACAGGTTGCCCCCCAACTGGTCGCTGACAAAGCTCACAAAGTGCTCACCACGCAATGTTTCCAAGGTCACATCGGTACGCCCGAAGAGCCGATGGCGGGCACCGCAGTAAAACGCGTAACGCTGGCGCAGCAATTGGCGCTGTTCCAGCTTGGGCTGGGGGATGCGACACAGGCCAAGCCCGGCGGTGGCGGTTTTTTGCAGCAGCGAGCTGATGATGTCGGCGCTGCGCAGCACTTCGATTTCCAGCTCCACGCGGGGGTGGGCCTCGTGGAAGTCGGCGAGAAATTCGTCATACAGCACCGACTGCACCCGGCTGATGCTGAGCAGCCGTACCTTGCCGGCCACACCGTCGCTTTGCTGCTCCACTGCCGTGCTGATGCGCGACACATCGCCGTAGATGTCGGTGGCAATGCGCAGCACTTCTTCCCCCGCCGCCGTCAGGTCAAAGCGCGGGCCACCGCGCAAGATCAGCGCACAACCCAGCTGCTCTTCCAGCCTGCGCAGCGCTTGGCTGACCGCCGACTGGGTCACATGCAACCTGGCCGCCGCGCGGCTGATGCTGCCTTCCTGGCCGATGGCCAGGTAGGTGCGCAGCAGGTTCCAGTCCAGGCGATCGTTAAGAAAACGCCGCCCTTCCCATTTGTTGACCAATGCATCAGTTCTTGAAGTCGGCGGGTTCATCAGGGGCCTTATTAGTAGCGCTGCTAATACGACGGATAAGAATTAGCAAATTGACTAATCATAGCCCCAAGGCGATAAAACCCGAAAGCGCCACACAGAGCGCAACCGGATCAGCCCCATCAGACCCCTGCCAATAACACCAAGAAGGGCCTTGCATGCATACCTCCAACCAGCCGCGACGCGCGGCGGCGGCCGCGTTCGTCGGTACCACCATCGAGTTTTACGACTTCTACATCTACGCCACCGCGGCGGCGCTGGTGCTCGGCCAGGTGTTTTTCCCCAGCAGCAACCCGCTGCTCAGCACCCTGGCGGCGTTCGGCACCTTTGCCGTGGGCTTTGTTGCCCGCCCCATGGCGGGCATGGTCTTCGGCCACCTGGGCGACCGCCTGGGGCGCAAGAAGATGCTGCTGTTCACCATGCTGCTGATGGGCCTGGCCACCACCGGCATCGGCCTGTTGCCCAGCTACGCCACGGCCGGTATCTGGGCGCCCGTGGGCCTGATTGCGCTGCGCATTATCCAGGGCATTTCGGTGGGCGGCGAATGGGGTGGCGCGGTGCTGATGGCCAGCGAACACGCACCGGCCAGGCGCAAGGTGTTCTACGCCTCGTTCGCCCAACTGGGGAGCCCGGCGGGTCTGCTCTTGGCGCTGATTGCTTTTCGCCTGGTGTCGATGCTCGATCAGGATGATTTTCTCAGCTGGGGCTGGCGCCTGCCGTTCCTGGCCAGCGGCGTGCTGATGATGGTGGGCCTGGCGATTCGCCTGGGCGTCGACGAATCGCCCGAGTTCAAGGCCGCCCAGGCCAAACAGCAAGTGGTCAAGTACCCGGTGCTGGAGGTGGTGCGCGACTGCTGGCGGCAGATTGTGTTTTCCGCGCTGGCGGTGACCATCGGTTCGGCCGGGTTCTTCTTCACCAATACCTTCATGATCACCTACGTCACCACCTACCAGGGCATCCCCCGGGCAACCATCCTCGACTGCCTGTTCCTGGTGACCATCCTGCAGTTCCTGACCCAGCCACTGGCGGCGCTACTGGCCGAGCGCATGGGCGAAGGCCGTTTCCTCAAACTGGTGGCGCTGCTGTGCATGGCCGTGCCCTACCCAATGTTCCTGCTGGTCGGCACGCAAAACCTGGTGCTGATGACCCTCGGCATCGCCCTGGCCGTGGTCACGCTGTCTGCCCTGTATGCGGTGATCGCCGGGTACATGACCCAGGCCTTCCCGGCGCACCTGCGCTACTCGGGCATCTCGCTGGCCTACCAGCTCATTTGCGCCATTGCCGGTGGCAGCACGCCGATCATCGGCACGTTGCTGGCCGACCGTTTTGCCGGTGAGTGGCTGCCGCTGGCGCTGTTCTTCACCGCATTATCCACGCTTTCCCTGATCGGTGTCTGTGGCCTGGCCCGCCTGCGCGGCGAGCTGCAGCAAACCACCGTCGCCATCGCCCGTTGAACCAGGAGTTTTCATGAGCAAGCCGCACAACATCAGTGATGCCGAATGGCAGGCACGCTGCGACCTGGCCGCGCTGTACCGGTTGGTCGCGCACTTTCGCATGACCGACTTGATCGACACCCACATCACCCTGCGCATTCCGGGGCCTGAGCACCACTTCCTGATCAACCGCTACGGGGTGTTGTTCGACCGCATGCGCGCCAGCGACCTGGTGCGCATCGACCAGCACGGCAACGTGGTGGACGAGGCCTTCGGCGAGCGCCGGGTGAATGCCGCAGGCTTCGTGATCCACTCGGCCATTCATATGGCCCGCCCCGACCTGCACTGCGTGATCCACACCCACACCGCCGCCGGGATTGCCGTGTCGGCCCAGGAGCACGGCTTGCTGCCCATCAGCCAGCATGCACTGAAGTTTTACGGCAAGCTGGCCTATCACCAGTACGAAGGCATTGCCCTGTCGCTGGACGAGCGCGAACGGCTGATCGCCGACCTGGGGCCGCACAAGGCAATGATCCTGCGCAACCATGGCCTGCTGGCCGGGGGTGCTAGCGTGGCGCATGCGTTTCACGAGATCCACTTCCTGGAGCGCGCCTGCCAGGCCCAGGTCCAGGCCCTGGCCGGTGGCAGCAAGCTGATCTACCCGAGCGAGGCCGTGTGCCACCACACCGCTGCACAGTTTGAGCGTGACGACTCGTCAGAAATCATCGCGCTCAGCTGGAACGCTGCCCTCACCCTGATCGAAGGCCAACGCGAGTCGTACTGCTCATGAAACCGTTGGTACTGCTGTCCACCGACCAGGCATTGCTGGGCCAGTTGCAAGCGGCCTTTGCCCGCAGTGCACCGCAACTGCGCGTGGTGTTGGCCAATGACCCCGCTGCCCAAGAGGCGCAGGTGGCCGCCTGCTGGTTCCCACCGGCGGGCAGCTTGAGCGCCCTGCCCAACCTCAAACTGATTCACTCCGTAGCCGCCGGGGTCGATCACCTGGCCAACGACCCGGCCCAACCCGCCCTGCCCGTGTGCCGGGTGGTTGACCCGGCGCACCGCCAGGGCATGGCCGAGTACGTACGCTGGGCGGTGATCCACTATCACCGCGACTTCGACCTGGCCATGGCGCAACAGCAACAACAGCTGTGGCGCCGCCACCCGCAGCGCCCGGCCGGCGAGTTTCACATCGGCGTGATGGGCCTGGGCTCGCTGGGTGGCGCCATTGCTGCCGAGCTGGCCGCTGCCGGCTACGCCGTGCGCGGCTGGTCACGCACGGCCAGGCAAGTCACCGGCGTGCGCACGTACGCCGGCGAAGGTCAGTTTGATGCGTTCTTGCAGGGCGTCGACCTGCTGGTGAACCTGTTGCCACTGACCCCGCAAACCCGCGGCATTCTGTGCCGCGACACCTTCCACGCACTGGCCCCCGGCGCGGCGGTGATCAACTGCGGACGTGGCCAGCACCTGCAGGCCGACGACCTGATCCACGCCGTCGAAAGTGGCCGCCTGCGGGGCGCGGTGCTGGACGTGTTCGAGAAGGAGCCGTTACCGCTGGACAACCGGTTGTGGGCCACCCCGGGCATCATCATCACGCCACACATGGCCAGCTGTGCCTCCCATGATTGCATTGCCCAACAGGTTGCGGAAAACGCCCGCCGCCTGGCCTGTAAAGAACCTTTGCTGAACCGCGTAGACCCAGCGCTGGGCTACTAACCCGCAACCTGTTTACCCCGAGGGGCCATGTTGGCCCTTCGTGGGCCCGCTTTGCCCAAAAACAAGAAACACCCTGCGCCACCTTCAACTGCCAAGAACAACGAGAACCCATCATTCGGGAGAAAATGGCAATGACCAGTCCTGCTTACACCGAAGCTGCAAGCGCGCAACCCCAACGCACCGCCGACATGAGAAAAGTCGCGGTGGCCAGCGTGATCGGCACCACCGTCGAGTGGTACGACCTGTTCCTCTTCGCCACGGCTTCGGCCCTGGTGTTCAACAAAATCTTCTTCCCCGGCTTCGACCCGCTGGTGGGTACGCTGCTGGCCTTCGGCACCTTCGCCTCGGCCTACGGCGCACGCATTGTCGGCGCAGCCTTGTTCGGCCACTTCGGCGACCGCCTGGGGCGCAAGTCGATGCTGCTGATTTCGCTGCTGACCATGGGCGCGGCCACCTTTGCCATCGGCCTGTTGCCAGACTATGAAACCGTGGGCATCTGGGCGCCAATCCTGCTACTGACCCTGCGCATCATCCAGGGCCTGGCGCTGGGCGGTGAATGGGGCGGCGCGGTGCTGATGGCCGTGGAACATGCCCCCAGGCACCAGCGCGGGCTGTATGGCTCATGGGTGCAGATTGGCGTGCCGGCGGGCACGATGCTGGCCAACCTGGTGTTCCTGCTGTTTGCCACCACCCTGAGCACCGAGCAACTGCTGGACTGGGGCTGGCGCGTGCCGTTTTTGCTCAGTGTGTTGCTGATTGCCGTGGGCCTGTACATTCGCCTGAATATCCACGAAACCCCGTCGTTCAAGGCCGTGGAAAACAAGGGCGCGCAGGTGAAAGTGCCACTGCTGGAGGTGCTGCGCAAATACTGGAAGCAGGTGCTGCTTGGGGGTGTGGCGACCATGTCGACCGGCACCTCGTACAACCTGATCGTGGCCTTCGGCCTCACGTATGGCACCCAGACGCTGGGCTTCTCGCGGGGTGAAATGCTCAGCGTGGTGCTGGTGTCTTGCGCTGCGTGCATCGCCTTGCTGCCGTTCTTCGGTGCGCTGTCCGACCGCGTTGGGCGCAAGCCGATCATCATCGGCGGCATCGTCGCCGAGGCGCTGGTGGCATTCCCGATGTTCTGGCTGATGGACACCCAGGTGCTCGGCCTGGTGTTCGCCGGCTACCTGCTGCTGATGACCGCCTTCGCCGCCAATTACGGCCCCATCGCCACCTTCCTGGCCGAACTGTTCGGCACCCGGGTGCGCTACTCCGGGCTGTCGATCAGCTACATGCTTTCAGGCCTGCTGGGCAGTGCCGCCACGCCGCTGGTGACCACCGCATTGCTGTCGTGGACTGGCAAGGGTTCGTCAATTGCCTGGTACATGATCGGCTCGGCGGCCGTGTCACTGATCGCCCTGCTGCTGCTCACCGAAACCTTCAAACGGGACATCGATACCGCGCGCCAATAAGCCGCCCTCCCACACTCATTTCCCGTTTGCAGAGCCTATTTCGATGAACAAATACCTGATGACCGCGAGCGCCGTTGCCCTGGCCCCGCTCGCCCACGCCGACCTGCTGGCTGGCAGCCACGCCAGCCTGGGGCTGCGCAATTTCTACTTCAGCAATGACTTCCGTGACCAGCCTGGCAGCGCCGGGCAAAGCAAGACCGAGGAATGGGCGCAGGCCTTTGTCCTGGACTTCAAGTCGGGCTACACCAACGGCCCGGTCGGCGTTGGCCTCGATGCACTCGGCCTGATGGGCGTCACCCTCGACAGTGGCAGTGGCCGCCACCGGGGTAGCAACATGATCCCCGATGATGGCAACGGTGCGGCAGGCCAATGGAGCCGCTTGGGGCTGACCCCGAAACTGAAGGTGGCGAACACCGAATTGCGCTATGGCACGCTGATGCCAAAGCTGCCGGTACTGACCTACAACGACGGCCGCCTGCTGCCGCAAACCTTTGAAGGCGGGCAAGTCACCTCCACCGACATTGCCGGCCTGACCCTGACCGGCGGGCGCCTGGACCGGGCAACCAGCCGAGGCTCCAGCGACCGCACCGGCCTGGCCGTGGCCGGGGGCACGCGCACCAGCGACCAGTTCCTGTTTGCTGGCGGCGACTATCAACTCGGCAAGCAACTGACCCTGCAATATTACTTCGCCAACCTTGAGGACTACTACAATCAGCATTTCGCCGGCCTGACCCACACCCTGCAACTGCCGGCGGGCCAGTCGCTGAAAACCGAGCTGCGCTACTTTCGCAGCCTCAGCGACGGCGCCAACGCCAGCGCCGCCGGCCGCGCCAGCGGCTACCGGGTAGGTGGCTACACCGAAGGCAACGATGGCGAAATCGACAACCACACCTGGAGTGCCGCGCTGACCTACGCCGTGCAGGGCCATGCCCTGATGGCCGGGTATCAGCAGGTGTCGGGCGGCAGCAATTTCGTGCAGCCCAACCAAGGCTCGCTCAGTGGCAAAGGCGCCGCTGGCGCCAGCCTCTACCTGCACACCGATCGCATGCTGGCCAGCTTCAACCGGGCCGGCGAGCGTACCGCGTTTGCCCAGTACAGTTACGACTTTGCCGCGGCGGGCGTGCCGGGGCTGAAGTTTTCGCTGATGTACCTGAAGGGTGATGACATCCGCACCACCTCAGGCCGGGACGCCAGCGAATGGGAGCGCGACCTGGGCCTGGACTACGTGATCCAGGATGGGCCGCTCAAAGGCTTGGGCCTGGCGTGGCGGCAAGGCCTGCTGCACTCGCAGATCGACCCCGATCAGGAGCAGAACCGGTTGATCGTCAGTTACAGCCTGGCGCTGTTCTGACCCCAAATTCAAGCGCCTGCGCAATTCCTGTAGGAGCGGCTTCAGCCGCGATGCAGCCGACGCGGTGCAGGGCACCGGCTACGCCGGTGATCGCGGCTGAAGCCGCTCCTACAGGGGACCGTGTTTCGTCTTTCAAGGAGCCACCATGCAACGCATCCACACAGCCCCCGGCACCATCAGCCCGGTTGGGCCCTATTCCCAGGCAGTCGTCAGCGGCCATCTGGTATTCACCGCCGGGCAAATCCCCTCACGCGCCAGCCTCGACGATCAACCGGACACCTTCGAAGCCCAGGTCCGCCAGACCTTCGCCAACCTGGCCGCGATCCTTGAAACAGCAGGCTCCAGCCTGTCGCACATCGTCAAGGTCAACGCCTACCTTACCGACCCGGCGCAATTGGAGCCATTCAACAACGTCTACCGGGAAATCCTTGGGCACGCCCCACCTGCCCGCACCACGGTATGCGTGCAGCTTTGGGGGGTAAGCCTGGAAATCGACTGCGTGGCCGAGCTGATCAACAAGGAGCCCGCGCAATGAACGACACCCTGATCGGCAAACTGCGCGAAGTCAGTTTCGCCACCCTTGGCCATTTTCTCGAATGCGGCTTCGTCAGCCATGAGGTGCGTGCCATGGTCCCGGGTGGCCGCATCGTGGGCCGCGCCCTGACCCTGCGCCTGGCCGAACCCGATGCCTGCGCGGTCAACCGGGCATTGGCCAGCCTGCAGCCCGGCGATGTGCTGGTGATCGACACCGTGGGCGACCATGCGCATGCCTGCGTCGGGGCCGTGACCCAGTACGCCGCGCGCTGCCAGGGCGCAGCCGGTATCGTTGTCGATGGCGTGGTCACCGACCTCAACGAGCTGCGCAGCTGCCAGTTGCCGGTGTTCGCCCGTGGTACGAGCCAGCTCACCACCAAACTGCTCGGCGGCGCGGCCAGTGCGCTGAACGTGGCCATCCATTGCGGCGGTGTTACGGTAAACCCTGGGGAAATCGTGCTGGCGGATGACAACGGGGTTATTGCCTTGCCGGATGCCCCCCTGGCGAAGGTGGTCGACCGCGCGCTGGCCTCGGACCTGGCCGAACCCGCCTTGCTGGCACGCCTGCGCAACGGCGAACCGTTGCAGCAGGTGCTCAGCCTTGCACCGCCCGCGCCTTGAGCGGGCGCTTGCGCCAGGCCCGCCCCCAACCCGCCAGGGCCAGGCGGGCCACGGTGTTCCAGCAGTAACCCACCACAATGCCGCCCAGAAGCGCCAGGACAACCGCCACGCCCGGCTGGTCGCTGATGCGTTTGGCCACCGACTGGAACTGGTAATGGGTCAGGTAGATGAACAGCGTTGAAGACGCGATCACTGCCCCGCCCCGGGCAATGGCGCCAGGCAACGGCACGGACTTGAACCAGATCAGCGCCAGCGCCGCTGGCAAGGCAATGTCGATATGCACATCGGCCAGCCACTGGTGCCAGTCGTGCCCGGCCGTACCAATGGCCTGCAATTCACCGATCATCAACACCGCCACGGCGCTGGCCAACCACTTGCGCGAGGTGGAACCGGCATGGTGCACGGCCATGCCAAGCACCATCGCCGCCAGGTAGTGCTGCGGCACCCGGTTGTACAAATGCGTGGCGTCGAACACGAACAGGCTGAGCAGCGCATCCACCACCAGCAGCGCGCAGGCGGTCAGTAGCAGGCTGTGAAACGGGTCGGCAGCCAGCACTTCACGCACACGCCTGAACGACAACGCCAGGCCGATGATCAACAGCATCTGCACCAGCACTTCGATGTACCAGTAATGGAAGTGGCCCACCTCGCTGGCGGGGAACCAGTTGGACACCAGCAACAGCGACTGCCAGCGTACCCTGTCGAACAGCAGTTGCAGCAGCACGGTGTACAACAAGGTCGGCACCGCGATGGCGGCCATCGACCTGAGCAGTGACCGCGCATTGCCCCGCTCGTGAATGGCATTGACCTGAAAGCGTGCCAGGCCTATGCCGGAAACCAGGAACAACGCCGTCGTCTCGCCCATCACCAGCCCTTGAGTGAGCAACCCGAAGTGGCCGAGCACGATGAGTAAAATTGCTGCCATGCGCATGAACACGGGCATTTCCATCGCCTGCAGCGCTGGCGCCTTGGCCGGGTCGCTGATGCGCCACGCCGCCAGCGCATTCACGGGGATCGTTTCCCAGCGTGGCGGCAGCTGCCCAAGCAGCTCCTGCAGCACCAACGACGCCTGCACGTAGGACAGCGAATCACCGCCCAGTTCGATGAAGTTCAGGTTGGTATCGATGCGCGATACCTGGAGGATCTGCGCCCATTGATCGGCCAACTGCCGGGTCAGCGGTGCCAACGCCTCGTCGCCCTCTGCCGGGCTGTCCAGCATGGCCAGCAACGCACGCCGGTCGACCTTGCCATTGGGGGTGAGCGGCACCGCGTCGATGAACAGGCATTGCGCCGGCACCATGTAGTCCGGTAATTGCTGCGCCACGGCGTCACGCAGCTGCCCGGGTGTCAGCGGTGAGTGCAGGACACAAAAGGCCACAAGCTTCGGCGTTGCGCCGTCCGGGGCGGCCAGGACCGCACATTGTGCAACCTGCGCCAGTGCGGCAACCGCATGCTCGACTTCGCCCAGTTCGATCCGGTGGCCGCGAATTTTCACCTGGCAATCTGCCCGCCCGAGAAACTCCACGCAGCCATCGGCAAGGTAAACACCCAGGTCGCCGGTGCGGTAGCAGCGGTCACCCTCGACAGCGGTGAACGGGTTGATCACGAACTTCTGCGCGGTCAGCACAGGGTCGCGCCAGTACCCCAGTGACAAGTACGGGCTGCGAATCAGGATTTCCCCGGCCTCGCCTGCATCGGCCAGCTGGCCGCCATCGCCCACTACCAGCAACTGCGCCCCTTCGATGCCCTGGCCCAACGGCACTTTGCCCGTTGCAACGGCCAGCTGGTGAAAGCCCATGGCCTGTGGCGTCTCGGTCGTGCCATAAAAAACCACATGCCCAGCGTTGGGCGCCACGCTGCACATCTGCTCATACAGCAACGGGCTCAGCACATCGCCGCCCCAGAACATCCAGCGCAGTGAGGCCAGCACCCGCTGCCCGGCGCTGGCACCCGACGCGATCAACTTGCCCAACGGCGGTGTCAGGTGCATTACCGAAATGCCGTGGTGGTGTATCCAGCCCGCCAGCTGCGAGGGGTTGACCACGGTCGACTGCAGCGGGCAGAACACGCTGGCACCGATCGACAGCGGCGTGAAGATGTCCCGGTACACCGGGTCATGGCCCAGGCCGGACAACAGCGAGAAATGGTCGTTGCTGGTAAAACCGTGACGTTTCACATGCCATTCAACGAAATGCACCAGCGGCGCATGGTGGGTCACCACGCCCTTCGGCACGCCGGTGCTGCCCGAGGTGAAGGTGACGTAGGCCGGTTGCTCGGGGGAGATGTCCGGCAAGGTAGCACCCTTGCCGCTGAACTGCCCTAGTGCAGCGTCAGGCGCCTCGGGCACGCGCAACGTTGGCAACGGCGTATCAGCTTGGGCATCACCGCACAGCAATACCCACACAGGCTCCAGGGTGTCGAGAATCTGCGCGATGCGGGCTGGCGGGTACGCCGTGTCGGCAACCGTGAACACCAACCCCGCGCGAAGGGCCCCGAGCATGGCATAGACCAGCCCCGCGCAACGGCTGGCAACGATGACCACCCGGTCTGACGGCTTAGCTCCATGACCGAGCAAGGTTGCCGCAATGCCACGGCTGATCGCCTCCAGTTGGCCGTAACTGCATCTCACGTCAGGGGCGTTGACGGCCAATGCGTCTGGCGCATCGGCGGCCTGAAGCAGAAAGTCGCTGAAAATCAGGCGACTGGTCTGGTACTTCAGAGGCAGGCAGGGTTTAGGGCGCAAATCCGACATGGCGTGGAGTACTCGCTGCGCTAAATACCGTGGGCTGGGTGAATTCAACCCTAGTGCAGGACTTACCACTGCGCCATCAGTTTGCCCATGCGCGATATCGATAAATGGCTCGGCAATATCATTGCCCGTGATAATAACCTTCGCTCCGTTCGATTCGTGCGCCACGCGCAAGGCACTCACACTCCGCCCACTACTAATACATTGGCGGAGTTCTCCATGGATCACTCACTCAAACCCTTGCGCTTCCCGCTTGCTGCCCTGGCAGTGGTGGTGCTCAGCGCTTGTGGCCGCACCCCCGACGCCGTGCAGGCTCCCGCCGCGCCCAAGGTCAGCGTTGCCAAGGTTCTGGAACAACCAATCAATGAATGGGACGAGTTCACCGGCCGCCTGGAAGCACCGGAAACCGTCGAAGTCCGCCCACGGGTTTCCGGCCAGATCGACCTGGTAGGTTTCACCGAAGGTGCCCAGGTCAAGAAAGGCGACTTGCTGTTCCAGATTGACCCACGCCCGTTCCAGGCCGAAGTGCGCCGCCTCGAAGCGCAACTGCAACAAGCCAAGGCCACCGCCATTCGCAGCGCCAACGAAGCCCGCCGTGGCGAGCGCCTGCGTGACAGCAACGCCATCTCGGCGGAGCTGGCCGAATCGCGCAGCAGCGCCGCCGCCGAAGCCCGTGCCGGTGTGGATGCGATCCAGGCCCAGCTTGACCTGGCGCGCCTGAACCTGAGCTTCACCCGCGTCACCGCCCCCATCAGCGGCCGTGTCAGCCGCGCCCAGTTCACCGCCGGCAACATCGTCACCGCCGACGTCACACCGCTGACCAGCGTGGTGTCCACCGACAAGGTCTATGCCTACTTCGACGCCGACGAGCGCGTGTACCTCAAGTACACCCAGCTGGCGCGTGAAGGCCAGCGCGGCCAGGCCACCCCGGTGTATCTGGGCCTGACCAACGAAACCGGCAACCCGCACCTGGGCCAGATGAACTTCGTCGACAACCAGGTCAACCCGCGCACCGGCACCATCCGTGGCCGGGCGGTGTTCGACAACCGCGACGGCCAGTTCACCCCGGGCCTGTACGCCCGCCTGAAGCTGGTGGGCAGCGCCCAGTACGACGCCGTGCTGATCAACGACGAAGCCGTGGGCACCGACCTTGGCAAGAAGTTCGTGCTGGTGATGGACAAGGACAACAAGGCTGCCTACCGCGCCGTCGAACTGGGGCCAAAACTTGAAGGCCTGCGCATCGTGCGCAGCGGCCTGAGCAAGGACGACCGCATCGTGGTCAAGGGCCTGCAGCGCGTGCGGCCGGGTTCGCCGGTCACGCCCGAAGAAACGCCGATGGCCAGCGAACAAACCCTCGCCGCCCTCGCCCAGCAACGCCAGGCCCTGGAGGCCAGCAACCGTGTGCAGAAGGTTGCCGGCTCCACTGAAAAAGTCGCCAGCGCCCAGGCGCCACGCGGTTAAGGGACACTACCGATGAACTTTTCCAAATTCTTCATTACCCGGCCCATCTTTGCGGCGGTGCTGTCGCTGGTGCTGCTGATTGCGGGCTCCATCTCGCTGTTCCAGCTGCCAATCAGCGAGTACCCGGAAGTGGTCCCGCCCACCGTGGTGGTGCGCGCCAACTTCCCCGGCGCCAACCCCAAGGTGATTGGCGAAACCGTCGCCGCACCGCTGGAGCAGGCCATTACCGGTGTCGAGAACATGCTGTACATGTCCTCGCAGTCCACCGCCGATGGCAAGCTGACGCTGACCATCACCTTTGCCCTGGGTACCGACCTGGACAACGCCCAGGTGCAGGTGCAAA
This sequence comes from Pseudomonas sp. PSKL.D1, assembly GCF_028898945.1. Taxonomy (NCBI): domain Bacteria; kingdom Pseudomonadati; phylum Pseudomonadota; class Gammaproteobacteria; order Pseudomonadales; family Pseudomonadaceae; genus Pseudomonas; species Pseudomonas sp. PSKL.D1. Next base: position 2,493,102 of record NZ_CP118607.1, on the reverse strand, counting down.
ACCGCGTCACCCGCACCCAGCCCAAGCTGCCGGAAGAAGTGACACGCATCGGTATCACCGTCGACAAGGCTTCGCCCGACCTGACCATGGTCGTGCACCTGACCTCGCCGGACAACCGCTACGACATGCTCTACCTGTCCAACTACGCCATCCTCAACATCAAGGATGAACTGGCCCGCCTGGGCGGTGTGGGTGACGTGCAGCTGTTCGGCATGGGCGACTACTCGCTGCGCGTGTGGCTCGACCCGAACAAGACCGCTTCGCGCAACCTCACCGCCAGCGACGTGGTCGCTGCCATCCGCGAGCAAAACCGCCAGGTGGCCGCCGGCCAGCTGGGCGCCCCGCCCGCCCCCGGCAGCACCAGTTTCCAGCTGTCGATCAACACCCAGGGCCGCCTGGTCAATGAGGAAGAGTTCGAAAACATCATCATCCGCGCCGGTGCCGATGGCGAAATCACCCGCCTGAAGGACATCGCCCGGGTCGAACTCGGTTCCAGCCAGTACGCCTTGCGTTCGCTGCTGAACAACCAGCCGGCCGTGGCCATCCCGATCTTCCAGCGCCCGGGGTCCAACGCCATTGAGATCTCCGACGAGGTGCGGGCGAAAATGGCCGAGCTGAAGAAGGACTTCCCGGAGGGGATGGACTACAGCATCGTCTATGACCCGACCATCTTCGTGCGCGGCTCCATCGAAGCGGTGGTACACACCCTGTTCGAAGCCCTGGTGCTGGTGGTGCTGGTGGTGATCCTGTTCCTGCAGACCTGGCGCGCCTCGATCATCCCGCTGCTGGCCGTGCCGGTGTCGCTGATCGGCACTTTTGCGGTGATGCACCTGTTTGGCTTCTCGCTCAACGCCTTGTCATTGTTCGGCCTGGTATTGGCCATCGGTATCGTGGTGGACGACGCGATCGTGGTGGTGGAGAACGTCGAGCGCAACATCGGGCTGGGCCTTAAACCGCTTGAGGCCACGCAAAAGGCCATGGGCGAAGTGACCGGGCCGATCATCGCCACCGCGCTGGTGCTGTGCGCCGTGTTTGTGCCGGCGGCGTTCATTTCCGGCCTTACGGGGCAGTTCTACAAGCAGTTTGCCCTGACCATCGCCATCTCCACCGTCATTTCGGCGTTCAACTCGCTGACCCTGTCGCCGGCCCTGGCCGCCGTGCTGCTCAAGGACCACCACGCGCCCAAAGACCGGTTCTCGCGGTTCCTCGACAAGCTGCTGGGTGGCTGGCTGTTCGCGCCGTTCAACCGCTTCTTCGACCGTGCCTCCAACCGCTACGTCGGTGGCGTGCGCCGGGTCATCCGCTCCAGCGGCATTGCCCTGTTCGTGTATGCCGGCCTGATGGGCCTGACTTACCTGGGCTTCTCGTCCACGCCAACCGGGTTTGTGCCGGCGCAGGACAAGCAGTACCTGGTGGCATTCGCGCAACTGCCGGATGCGGCCAGCCTGGACCGTACCGAAGCGGTCATCAAGAAGATGAGCGAAATTGCCCTGGAGCAACCTGGCGTGGCCGACTCGGTGGCCTTCCCGGGCCTGTCGATCAACGGCTTCACCAACAGCCCCAACAGCGGCATCGTGTTCACCCCGCTCAAGCCGTTTGACGAGCGCAAGGACCCGAGCCAGTCGGCAGCGGCCATCGCGGCAGCGCTGAACGCCAAGTTCGCTGATATTCAGGACGCCTACATCGCCATCTTCCCGCCACCGCCGGTACAAGGCCTGGGCACCATCGGCGGCTTCCGCCTGCAGATCGAGGACCGTGGCAACCTGGGCTACGAAGCGCTGTACAAGGAAACCCAGAACATCATTGCCAAGAGCCATAACGTGCCGGAGCTGGCCGGGCTGTTCACCAGCTACCAGGTCAACGTGCCGCAGGTCGATGCCGCCATCGACCGGGAAAAGGCCAAGACCCACGGCGTGGCCATCACCGACATCTTCGACACCTTGCAGGTTTACCTGGGCTCGCTGTACACCAACGACTTCAACCGCTTTGGCCGCACCTACCAGGTCAACGTTCAGGCCGAGCAGCAGTTCCGCCTGGATGCCGAGCAAATCGGCCAGTTGAAGGTGCGCAACAATCTGGGCGAGATGATCCCGCTGGCGACCTTCCTCAAGGTCAGCGACACCTCTGGCCCGGACCGGGTGATGCACTACAACGGCTTCATCACCGCCGAAATCAACGGTGCGGCGGCACCCGGCTATAGCTCCGGCCAGGCCGAGGCCGCCATCGAGAAGCTGCTCAAGGAAGAACTGCCCAACGGCATGACCTTCGAGTGGACCGACCTGACCTACCAGCAGATCCTCTCGGGCAACACCGCGCTGCTGGTATTCCCGCTGTGCGTGTTGCTGGCCTTCCTGGTGCTGGCGGCCCAGTACGAAAGCTGGAGCCTGCCGCTGGCGGTGATCCTGATCGTGCCGATGACCCTGCTGTCGGCCATTACCGGGGTGATCGTTTCCGGGGGGGATAACAACATCTTCACCCAGATCGGCCTGATCGTGCTGGTGGGCCTGGCGTGCAAGAACGCCATCCTGATCGTCGAGTTCGCCAAGGATGAACAGGCCAAGGGCCTCGACCCGTTGGCCGCAGTACTGGAAGCCTGCCGCCTGCGCCTGCGGCCAATCCTGATGACCTCGATCGCCTTCATCATGGGTGTGGTGCCGCTGGTGTTCTCCTCGGGTGCCGGCTCGGAAATGCGCCATGCCATGGGTGTGGCGGTGTTCTCGGGGATGATTGGCGTGACTGTGTTCGGCCTGTTCCTGACCCCGGTGTTCTTCTTCCTGATCCGCCGTTTCGTCGAGCGTCGCCAGGCCCGCAAGGCCGAGCGCGCTCAACGCCTGGAGAGCCACGCATGAACCTGCTCAAACCCCTGACCCCAAGCCTGCTTGCCTTGGCCCTGGCAGCCTGTGCAGTGGGCCCGGACTACCAGGCCCCCGCCACTGAACCGGCGCATTTCGACAGCCAGGACGCACAGGCCAAGGCCTTCGACCGCAGCCGCTTCGAAAGCATCTGGTGGAAGCAGTTCGACGACCCGGTACTGAACCAGTTGGTGCAGACCTCCCTGGACGGTAACCGCGACCTGCGCGTGGCCTTCGCCCGCCTGAAATCGGCACGGGCCATACGCGATGACGCCGCCAACGACCAGTTGCCGGTGGTCACCAGCCGCGTCAGCAGCGACATTGGCAAGGGCCAGATTCCCGGCCAGACCGAGGACCGGGTCAACAGCGAACGCTATGACCTCGGCCTGGACATGGCCTGGGAGCTTGACCTGTTCGGCCGCATTCAGCGCCAGATCGAGGCCAGCGATGCCCAGGCGGACGCCGCCCAGGCCGACCTGCAACAGCTGCAGGTCAGCCTGATTGCCGAACTGGTCGACGCTTATGGCCAGCTGCGCGGGGCGCAGCTGCGCGAGAAAATTGCCGTGGCCAACCTCAAGACCCAGCAGGAATCGCGCACCATCACCGTCACCCTGCGCGATGCCGGCGTGGGCAACGAACTGGATGTGGTGCGCGCCGATGCACGCCTGGCCGGCGTCGAAGCCACCGTGCCACAGCTGCAGGCCGAACAAGCTCGCGCCCGGCACCGCATCGCCACCCTCCTCGGCCAGCGCCCGGACGCCTTGAGCGTGGACTTGTCGCCCAAGGCCCTGCCTGCCATCGCCAAAGCCCTGCCAGTTGGCGACCCGGGCGAACTGCTGCGCCGCCGCCCGGACATTCGTAGCGCCGAACGTCAACTGGCGGCGGCCACCGCCAATGTTGGCGTGGCCACCGCCGACCTGTTCCCGCGGGTGAGCCTTAGCGGCTTCCTGGGCTTTACCGCCGCCCGGGGTTCGCAGATCGGCTCCTCGGCGGCCAATGCCTGGGCGCTGGGCCCGAGCATCACCTGGGCCGCGTTCGACCTGGGCAGCGTGCGGGCCCGCCTGCGCGGTGCCAAGGCCGATGCCGAAGGTGCGCTGGCCAGCTATGAACAGCAGGTACTGCTTGCCCTGGAGGAATCGGCCAATGCCTTCAGCGATTACGACAAGACTCAGCAACGGTTGCTGTCGCTGATTCGCCAGAGCGAGGCCAGCCGCAAGGCGGCCGACCTGGCCTCGGTGCGCTACCGCGAAGGCACGGTGGATTACCTGGTGCTGCTGGACGCCGAACGCGAGCGCCTGAGCGCCGAAGATGCCCAGGCCGTGGGCGAGGTCGAGCTTTACCGCGGCATTGTCTCGATCTACAAGGCCCTGGGCGGTGGCTGGCAGCCTGAAACGGTAGCCAGCACGCGCTGAACGTACACACAGCTCCTTTGGTTGGTTACTCTCCCAACCGTTTGCCCCGCAGGCCCCTGGCCTGTGGGGCATTTTTTTGTTCGCCTTGAGGTGTTTGTTGTTTGTGAGGTCGAGCGCCGCTTTGCGGCGCATCGCGGATGAATCCGCTCCTACAAGGGCAGCGCATCACTTGTAGGAGCGGATTCATCCGCGATGCGTCGCAAAGCGACGCTCGATCTCAAAGGCAACCCACAACTTGGGGCAGACACCTTGCACCCCAACCCAATCTCCCCCAAGCTCTGCCTTCCCACCGCCATGGACCGCACGATGCCCAAACGCCACCGCTACCTGATCGCCTTGCTGTTGCTGATCCTGGTACCGGTCACCATCGGCTACCTGCACCGCGACACGCCACCACCTGCCCCCAGCGTACCGCCACACAGCTACAGCAAAGCCCTGCGCCAGGCCCACGACGGCAAGCCCGGGGCTGCGCGGGTGCTTTACCAGCAACTGCAGCGCACCGACCTGCCCGCAATCCGCCGCGCCGCACTGTACGCCGAACTGCCCAATTACCCGTCACCCCAAGCCCTGAAGCTCGCCCGGCAAGACCTGCAGCACACTGACCCACTGGTGCGCCGCGCCGCCATCGCCAGCGTTCGCCGCCTGCTGCCCGCAGCCCAGCGCAGCCTGGTGCTGGGCCCGTTGCTCGATGATGATGACCAGAGCGTGCGTTTTGCCACGGTGGATGCCCTGCTCGGGCTGACCCCGGATGCGATCGGCCTGTATTTCGGCCCGCTTCAGGCTGCCCTTGAGCAATACCAGGCGGTGTTGACGCAACGGCCTGATGACGCCGATGCACAGGTGCACCTGGCCCGCCTGTACCTGCACGAGAACGATTACCCACAAGCCGGCGCAGCGTTGCAGCGCGCCCTGGCGGTTGCCCCGGACAACCTCGATGCCCTGGCCGCGCAGGTACGCCTGCTGGAGCGCCAGGGCCAGCACGACCCGTCACGCCAGGTACTTGCCAAAGCGCTGGCGTTGCGCCCGGACTCGGCCTTTTTGCAACATGAGCTGGGGTTGTGGCTCAACCGCCACGAGCAGCGCGAATACGCGTTGCTCGCCCTCTCGCGTGCGGTTGAACTGGAACCGGACAACGCCGACTACCGCTACACCCTTGCCGTCACCCTGCACGACCTGGACCAGGCCGATGCCGCCCAGAAGCAGCTGGAAAACCTGTTGAGCCGGCAGCCCGCCAACCGCAAGGCACGGGTGCTGTTGATCCAGTACTGGAAAGAAACCGGCCAGCTGCAGAATGTGCAGGTGCTGCTCGCGGAGCTGGAGCGGCAAAACCCCGACGATCCATTTTTGCAGCAAGGCCTGTAATTGCGTTGAACCCCCAGTGATGGCGTGATGTCCAGTGAATATCGGACCACCAGCGGCAAGGCCAAGCATCGGCCTCGCCCACTGATACGGGAGATGTGCATTGGCCAGTTCGCTGTCGCTGGACGAACGTGCCGTGATCATGGCACCGACGCAGCTTGCCACTGACACCGCTGCGCTCTTGGCCAACGCCGGTATAACCTGCCTTTGCACCGGCGACATCGATAAATTCGAAGCTGGCCTGGCAGAAGGTGCCGGGCTGGCCATCATTGCGCAAAACACGCTCGATACCTTTACCCAGGACGGGCTGCATGCGTTCATCAAAGGTCAGCCCAGCTGGTCCGACCTGCCTATCGTGATGATTACTCAGGTCGCCACCACCGCTACAACCCCTTGCGACCACCCCTTGGGCAACCTCACGTTATTGGTGACACCCTACGAAGAAACGCAGCTGGTGCAACTGAGCCAGACGGCTTTGCGCAACCGACGCCGTCAGTATCAAGCTCGCGATCAGCTGTCGGCGTTGCAGTACCGCGTGGAGCTCGATACTCGCAGCGAACAGGAACACATCAGCGAGATGGCCCTGCAACAAACCCGCAAGATGGAAGCCATCGGCCAGTTGGCCGGCGGCGTAGCGCATGATTTCAACAACCTGCTAACCAGTATTGGCGGTAGTTTCGAGTTGATCGACCGGCGCTTGAAGCAAGGGCGCACACAAGGGTTGGAGAGCGTGCTGCACATGGGCCGGGAAGCCGTGTCGCGGGCATCAAGGCTTACCCATCGCTTGCTCGCGTTTTCGTCGCGCCAATCGCTGCACAGCCAGCGCATCGACCTGCAGGCCATGCTGCAGGCGCAGAAGCTGGACGCCAGGTACACGGTCAACCTGCATCTGGACCTCGCCAACGACCTGTGGCCCGTACAGGCCGACCAAGGGCAGTTGCAGGAAGCCCTTGAAAACCTGCTGCTAAACGCCTGCGAAGCCATGCCCAACGGTGGCGATCTGAGCATCAAGGCCCGTAACCAGCCAGTCGAAGCAGAAGATTTTGCCGGTTCCGGCCTGGCCAATGGCGATTATGCCTGCCTGAGCATCATCGATGATGGCCAGGGCATGTCGCAAGGTACGCTCGAACATGCCTTCGAGCCCTTCTTCAGTACCAAACCGATCGGCCAGGGCATTGGCCTGGGTTTGTCGATGGTCTATGGCTTCAGCAAACAATCCCATGGCCACGTGCTGCTGAAAAGCCAGATAGGCCAAGGCACTCAGGTAGACCTTTACCTGCCCAGGCATCTGGACCAACCCAAGCCACACCCTGCGTTGCCTGTGCCCCAGCCCGAAAGCGTGGGCCGGCATGTGTTGTTGGTGGAGGACGATTACCCTGTACGCCAGCTGTTGACGCAAGCATTGCAGGACTACGGTTTTATCTGCCAGAGCGTGGGCAGTGCTGCTGAAGCGCTGCAATTGCTGCAGTCGTCACAGCCCATCGACCTGCTGGTCAGCGATGTCGGGCTGCCCGGCATGAATGGCAGGCAACTGGCGGAAATTGCCCGTAAGTTAAAACCACACCTGCCGGTGCTGTTCATCACCGGGTACGCCGAGACGGCGATGTCGCGTGAAGGGTTTCTCGGGCCAGGCATGCAAATGATCGGCAAGCCTTTCGAGCTCAAGCACTTGCAAGAGCGCGTAAAGTTGATGCTGGGCAAACACTGAGCAGGTTACTCCGTGAGCATCAGAAGTATCTGATTGGCAAGGGTTTCCAGCTGAAAGGGTTTGAGCAACAGAGCAGTGTCTGCACCCTGCAACTGGTGCGCATCCAACGAAAAATCGGTATAGCCGGTAATGAACAGGACTTTCTGCTCGGGTTTTATCATGCGCATCGTTTTCACCAGCTGACGCCCACTGAACCCGCCCGGCAAACCGACATCAGTAATCACCAGGTCAAATGGCCCCTCGTTGCGAAAGCGTTCCAGGGCACTGGTCGAGTCCGTTGCTTCATACGCGTTGAAGCCCCTTTCACGCAAATATTCGACAATAAGCCCCCGCAGGCCGTGTTCATCGTCGACCAGCAACAGGCGCTGCCCTGTGGCCTCGGTGACCCGGGGCAGACATACCACCGGCTCCTCGGCAACCGGCATACTGATGCGCGGGAACAGCATGCAGACCTTTGCCCCTTGGTCGGGCGTTGAATCTATCCAGATATAGCCCCCCGACTGGCGTACGAAGCCATGCACCATGGGTAAGCCAAGCCCCGAGCCACGGCCCACCGCCTTGGTGGTGAAAAACGGTTCGAATGCCCTGTTAAGATAGTCGGCCGGCATGCCATGGCCATCGTCCTCTACCTGCAGCGCAACATAATCGCCCGGTGGTAACCCTTTTTCGTCAGGGAATGGCGCGGCCAGGCGCGTGTTCATGGTGCGGATCATGACCGTGCCGCGCTCCAGGCAGGCATCGCGGGCATTGGCGCACAAATTGATCAAGCTGCTCTCCAGCTGGGTGACATCCAGGCAAACGGCCCAAGGCGATACGTCCATCTCCCATGCCAGGTGCATTTCCGCCCCCAGTGCCTGCAACAGCAGGGGCTCCATCAGAGACAGCTGATGGTTGATATTCAAGGGCTTGGGCGACAACGGTTGATGCCGGGAAAACGCCAATAGCCGGTGGGTCAGCGTCATGGCGCGATTCACTGTATCGCGAGCCAGTTCCACATAGCTGTCAATCCGGTCAAGACGGCCCTCGGCCAACCGCCGTTGCAGCAGTTCAAGGCTACCGCCTACCCCGGACAGCAGGTTGTTCATTTCATGGGCCATGCCGCCCGCCAACTGGCCGACCATTTCCAGCCGCTGGGTATCGCGAATCAAGGCCCTGGACTGGCGCATGGCCTCCTCACGGTCGTCGGTGATATCACGCCCCACGGCCGTCAGCAGCGCACCATCGAACTTGGCAGTCCAACGGAAGCACCGGTAGTGCCCGTCTGCGTGACGCATTCGGGTCTCGAACACGTCGGTAATCCGTTCGCCCACAAACTTGGTGACGGCAACTTCGACCTCGGCCCTGTCGGCAGGGTGGATCAGTTGCAAGACTGGCATATCGCGCACCTGGTCCTCGCGCCACCCTAGAATGCGATACCAGGCGGGGTTTGCACTTTGCAGTCGCAAGTCACGCGTTACCGTGACCATGGCGTCGCGTGACAACTGCCACATGTACTCAAGGTCATCCATGTAGCGCTTTATCTGCCGCTCGAATGCCATGGTCTGCTCGCGCCACTGGTCAAGAACGTGCTCACTGGCAGAGGTCTCGATGGCAGTGTGCAGGAAGCCCACCACGTCATGGTGCTCGTCGCGGATAGGTGTATAGCTGAATCTGAACCAGCCACTTACGCCGGTTGTAGCGCACTCGATCCGCTGGGGCTCGTCCTGAACGAAACTGGCTTGGCCTTGCAACGCCTTGAACACCCAAGGGCCCAGCTCTGGCCACATGCTTCCCCACAGCGTATCGAAGCCCCTGCCCAAGCCATGCTGTATGCCGTTCAGCAACGGCAAATAGGCATCATTGTGCACCACGGTCATCCCCGGCCCCCAGACCACAGCGCTGGGGAACGGTGAAAGCAGCATCGTATCCACAGCGATGCGCAAGCTTGCCTGCCAGAGTGGCAAAGCGCCCAGTTCGGTGCGCTGCCAGTCGAACTTGGCAATGTGTTCGCCCATGGCATCCACGAACATCCGTTCAGGCGCCAGTTTGGCACGAGGCCGCCTGGGTTTGAGAGGCTTGCCATCAGCGAACAATGTTCAGACTCCCACCGTGCTCAAAGAAGGTTTCACGCATCATGGTCTTCACCGCACAGCGCTGCAAGCGCAGGATGAGAACAACATCGCAGTAACGGGTTAAGGTGTTTAACCCTGGCCCACCCAGAAAAATAGCACAGGGCCAGCATGCAGGTATGCCTCCACAAACTATGCTCTGTAGGTTTTCCCGCGCAATGGACTGATTTCCCCTATTACCGACAAACGGGAGCGTGGTGATGAGCAAGAAAATACTGGTTGTGTTGACCAATACTGCCAAGTACCCAACCTTGAATCGGGCCACTGGCCTGTGGTTGGGCGAGGCCGTGCACTTCGTCGATATAGTTCAGAAGGCCGGGTTTACCGTAGATTACGTAAGCCCCGGCGGTGGATACGTACCCGTTGACCCTCACAGTTTGCAGCTGGCGCCAGAAACCGACTGGAACTGGTACAACGACAAAGCGTTCATGAACCGTCTGGGCGCTTCGCACCCACCCTCAAAGGTCAAGGCCGAGGAGTATTGCGCCATCTATTACACAGGCGGCCATGGGGTGATGTACGACTTTCCGGACAATGATCAGTTGCAGGACATTGCCCGCCGTATCTATGAAAGCAACGGCATAGTCGCAGCCGTATGCCACGGGGTGGCGGGCCTTCTGAACATCAAGCTCAGCAACAACAGCTTGCTGCTCAGGGAACGTCAGGTAACCGGTTTCTCCAACGTTGAAGAAAAACTGGCCGAACTGGACAAAGTCGTACCCTTTTTGACTGAAAACGAACTCGGGGCCAGAGGCGGCAAGTACACCAGGCATGATGACCCTTGGGCACCCTTCGTGGTGTGCGACGGGCGCGTCATGACTGGGCAGAACCCCGCATCAACGGCCCTGCTTGCTGAAAAGGTGATAGGCGCACTCAAGACGTCTGGCTAGGCATACGTCTTACGTCCGGTTGCCCCGGATTAACCAGCAAACCCGGCTGTGGATTACAGCCTTGAAGGCGCTGAATCCCTACGCTCTCTAGTCACTGACCATTTTGGGCAGCAATTGACTGGAGGGCCTCAGCCTATGTGGGGATTTACTTTTCATCGTCGTACAGTGCTGGAACTGATGCTGACGGTGTTTATTAGCTGCCTACCCATCGCGTCGGGCTTGATGGTCATGATCTACCAGCAGGATCGAAAGCTTGAGGACAATGCGCGGGTTTCTGTGACGGAGGCCATCCATTCGGTGGACCTGGCATTGGAGCGTATGCACACAGCGGCCGTCACGGCACTGCCATTAGCTCAAACCTCCTGCGACATCGCACGAGACAAGCTGGTTAAATTGGTCTCCAACTTGCAAAGCCTGCAAGGATTGATGTTGGCAAAAGACGAAATTGTCTATTGCAGCACAATGCCATCTCCGCTTTACGACAGTGCTCAGCCAGTGGCTTTCAAATCGCCGGTCAGCCTGGTCGTCGACCCATTTTCAACGCCCAATGCAGTGTTGATTGCTTATCAACTTCTGCACGAAAAAAGCAGTGTCATCGCGTTGGCTTACGGCCTGGAACTGCGTAATGAATTACGCGCCTTCAAGGACGGCCTGATACTGCTTCTGGAGTTTGGTGACACGTACATAACAGCGTCCGGCGATAGCCGTGACCCACGCCGACCATCGCAAACCGAATACAGGACGACAGGCGTGTCGGCCAAATTCGGCTACACCGTGGTAGCGGGTTATCCAGCTGGCTATTCGACCCAGGAGGCACGCAATACCATCCTGCAGGTAGCGCCATCCCTGGCGCTGGTCGGGATCTTCACAGGAGTGGTCTTTTTTTGGGGAATGAGCAACCACCGCATCAAGCGTGGCAGTACCGCCGCCAAAAATAACGACGACGGTACTTGACGTTACTCGACGTTCAGCACGCCACGACGTACCTGGTCCCGCTCGATGGACTCGAACAAGGCCTTGAAATTACCTTCGCCAAAGCCATCGTCACCCTTGCGCTGGATAAATTCGAAGAACACTGGCCCCAACAGGGTCTCCGAGAAAATCTGCAGCAGCAGGCGCTTGTCACCGGCCTCGGAGGCCCCATCCAGCAAGATGCCACGGGCCTGCAACTGGTCTACGGGTTCACCATGGCCCGGCAGGCGCTCTTCAAGCATTTCATAATAGGTTTGCGGCGGTGCCGTCATGAAGCGCATGCCGTAGCCTTTCAACGCGTCCCAGGTCTTGAGCAGGTCATCGGTGAGGAATGCCACGTGCTGGATGCCTTCACCGTTGAACTGCATCAGGAATTCTTCGATCTGCCCCGCCCCCTTGGAAGACTCTTCATTGAGCGGAATGCGGATCAAACCGTCTGGAGCGGTCATGGCCTTGGACGTCAGCCCGGTGTATTCGCCCTTGATGTCGAAGTAGCGAATTTCGCGGAAGTTGAAGAGTTTCTCGTAGAAGCCGGCCCAGTAGGCCATGCGCCCGCGATAAACGTTATGGGTAAGGTGGTCGATAACCTTCAGGCCCGCGCCTTTCGGGTTACGGTCGACGCCTTCGATGTAGTTGAAGTCGATGTCATAAATCGAACTGCCCTCTTCGTAACGATCGATCAGGTACAGCGGCGCACCACCAATGCCCTTGATCGCCGGCAGGCGCAGCTCCATCGGGCCGGTCTCGATTTCCACGGGTTGGGCGCCCAGCTCAAGGGCACGGGCATAGGCTTCGTGAGCGTTGCGCACGCGGAAGGCCATGCCGCATACCGATGGGCCGTGTTCAGCGGCAAAGTACGACGCGATGCTCTTGGGTTCATTGTTGAGGATCAGGTTGATGCCGCCCTGGCGATACAGGTGCACATCCTTGGAGCGATGGGTGGCCACCTTGGTGAAACCCAGTATCTGGAAGACTGGCTCGAGCACACCGGGGGTCGGCGAAGCCAGTTCAATGAATTCAAAGCCCATCAGGCCCATTGGGTTGTCAAAGATATCAGCCATGTTCGTGTCCTCATCTGCAGCGATAGATTAATGAAAGCGCGGGATGTGGAATTGAAATGGCGGCGAGCACGGGATACCGCGCACACTGCGGGCGAGGAAGTCACCAAAGATCAGCTTGAACCCGTGATACTTCATATGAACCCTTCTCGGCGGGTTGGCCTTCCGACAGCGGAAGACCTTATTGTTGTATTCGTAAACCGATTCTACAGTGCGTAAATTCCTTTGTCGCGTTTTTAGTCGGTTACCGGTTCCGACAAACGGCTATTCTTTTGTCAACAACCGGTTCAGGAAGATTAGGCCAGCATGCCGCTCACTGTTAAACGTCCCGCCCGCTGGAGCTGGCGAGCGCTGCTCCCCTGGGGCATTGGTGTGTTGCCGGTGGCCTGCGGCCTGGCGGTGATGCACTGGCAGACACAACGCGAACTGCAGCTCAGCAGCCAGGCCACCACGCAACAGGTCGTGGCCCATGTGGAACGCATGCTCGACAACCTGTCGGCCGCCGCCCAGGCCCTGATTCCGCTGGCGGGCAGCCCGTGCGAGCAGGCCCAACTCAACCTGCGCAGCCAGGTGACGCGCAACGCATTCGTACGTTCGACCAACCTGTTTCAGCACAACACCCTGTATTGCAGCTCATTGTTTGGTGACTTCGACGAGCCCGTCGACGCCAATGACTACACCGACGGCAAACTGTGGCTGATGGACGGCAACTCGGTAACCCCCGGCCACCCACTGCTGGTGTACCGCGGCAGCGACGGGGACCGCGGCGCGATCACCACGGTGGATGGTGAACACCTGCTGACCGCCCTGCGCCTGATCGGCCCGGACCAGATCCTGCAAGTTCGGGTAGGCAACCATTGGCTTGGCAAGGATGGCATTGTGCGTGAGGGCCCTCCACCTGCTGCGCCCACGGCAAACGTGCTATTGAGCTCGACACGTTACCCCTTCAGCGTGCAAGGCGGTTACGACGCCAACAAACCGGCTGAACTGCTGCTCGGCCATTACCCGGCCCTGCTCAGCCTGTTGCTGGTGCTCGGCGCAGTGGCCGGCACCATCTGCCACTGGCAGATTCGCCGGGCCAGCTCACCACGCGCCGAACTGCGCCGGGCGCTGGAAGCCGACGAATTTCTGCCCTACTACCAACCGGTGGTGCGCAAAGGTGATTACCGCTGGGCCGGGGTGGAAGTGTTGATGCGCTGGGACCACCCGCGCGAAGGCCTTGTGCGCCCGGACCTGTTCATCCCCTATGCCGAGCACAGTGGGCAAATCGTTGCCATGACCCGTGCGCTCATGCTGCATACTGCGCAAAGCCTGGCGCCTTACGCAGCGCTGCTGGAGGATGGCTTTCACATCGGCATCAATATCACTGCCGACCATTGCCGGGACTTGGACCTGCTCGACGATTGCCGCACATTCCTGCAGCACTTCCCGCCCGGGCGCATAGTGCTGACACTGGAATTGACAGAACGCAAGTTGATCGAAGCAACACCAGTCACCCTCGATCTGTTCGAAAAATTGCACGAAATGGGCGTGATGATCGCCCTGGACGACTTCGGCACCGGCCAGTCCAGCCTCAGTTACCTGCGCCAGTTCAAGGTCGACTACCTGAAAATCGACCAGAGTTTCGTCGCCATGATCGGCAGCGATGCACTGTCACAGCATATTCTGGACAGCATCATCGAGCTGTCGGGCAAGCTCAGCCTCGGCATCGTGGCCGAGGGTGTGGAAACCGACATCCAGCGCGACTACCTGGCGCGCCATGGGGTGGACTTCCAGCAGGGCTACCTGTTCGCCAGGCCCATGCCCGCCGCCGAGTTTCTTCAGGCCCTGGCCAATAGCCAGAACAGCGCTCCCCGGTTGCCCCAAGGCACGCCCCCTGAGATCATGCGCGGCTGATCCACCCGCTCACTCCCCTATCCGAGGCATTCGTGTCAAAAGGCATCATCTGTTCGGTCATGGCGTCCTGCTTGTTCGCCGTGATGTATTTCTATACCTCTTTGCTCACCCCGCTGGACGGCGAAGAAATCTTTGGCTGGCGTACGCTACTGACGCTGCCCTGCCTAACCCTGTTCATGCTGCTGAGCAAGGACTGGAAGCGCGTGGGCGAACTGTTGGGGCGCGTGCGACAAACGCCGGTGCTACTGCTGGGCATGGTCGGCACGTCCTGGTTGATGGGGGTGCAGCTGTGGCTGTTTCTCTGGGCGCCGCTGCACGGGCGCAGCCTTGAGGTGTCGATGGGCTACTTCCTGCTGCCGCTGGCGATGGTGCTGACTGGCCGGCTGGTGTATGGCGAACGCCTGTCGCGCCTGCAAAAAGTGGCGGTTGGGTTTGCCGCGCTCGGGGTGGCACACGAACTGTACCAGCACGGCAGCTTCGCGTGGGAAACCTTGCTGGTGATGATCGGTTACCCGATCTATTTCGTGCTGCGCCGACGCTGTCGCACCGACCACCTGGGCGGGTTGTGGTGCGACATGTGCCTGTTGTTGCCCTGGGCCGTGTACTTCGTGACTCAGGGGCCGCTATCGGGCGCCGACCTGCAGCAACACCCTGGCCTTTACGGGCTGATCCCGCTGCTCGGTGCAATCAGTGCTTCGGCCCTGATTGTCTACGTGCTGGCCAGCCGCCTGTTGCCGTTCAGCCTGTTCGGGCTGCTCAGCTACGTGGAGCCCGTGCTGCTGGTGGGCGTTGCGCTGTTGCTGGGCGAGACCATCGGCCCGGATCAATGGTTGACGTACCTGCCGATCTGGGCCGCTGTCCTGGTGCTGGTGCTTGAGGGCTTCAAGCACCTGCTGCGTCAACGTCGGCGCTCTGTTTAAGGCGCACCTGGCGTACCCGGCGCTCCTCCACAGCCACCACGGTCATGGTCCAGCCGTTCCAGGCCAGGTGGTCACCCACCACCGGCAAGCGATCCAGCAAGCTCATCACCAGGCCCGCGAGGGTCTGGTAGTCCTCGGTGGCGCGAGCGCTGAAGCCGGTACGGGCCTGGACCTGGCTGAGGTTCAGGGCACCACTGACCACAAAGCTGTCACCCTCCTCAATGATGGCCGGGCCTTCCACCTCACTGGCGTCGGGCAGTTCACCGGCAATCGACTCAAGGATGTCGGTCATGGTCAGCAGGCCGGTGAAGTCACCGAATTCGTTGACCACAAAGGCAATGTGCGTGGACTGGCCGCGCATCTGCTCCAGCGCGTTGAGGATGCTGAAGCTCTCCAGCAGGTTTAACGGCGCATGGGCCAGGCGCTCCAGGCTCGGCTCACTGCCCGACAGGTACTCCTTGAGCAGCTCCTTCTTGTGTACAAAGCCCAGCGGCTCTTCGATACGGCCATTACGGATCAACGGCAGGCGCGAGTAAGGCGAGTTGGCCAACGCTTCGGTGATGGCTTCGGCCGGTTGCGCCAGGTCGATCACATCGACTTCGGCGCGGGCCGTCATCACTGTGCGAATCGGGCGCTCGGCCAGGTTCAGCACACCACTGATCATCACCCGTTCACGGCGGTCGAACAGCACCTGCTCGTCACCACCTTCGACCAGGTCGGCAATTTCTTCGCCCACCTCGTCCGCCTCGACCCGGCGGCCGCCCAGCAAACGCAACACGGCATGCGCGGTGCGTTCACGCAGCGGCCGGTGCTGCTGCAAGCTGCGCTTGCGGCGGGCACGGGCCAACTGGTTGAACAGCTCGATCAGGATCGAGAAGCCGATGGCCGCGTACAGGTAGCCCTTCGGAATGTGGAAGCCCAGGCCTTCGGCGGTCAAGCTGAAACCGATCATCATCAAGAAGCCCAGGCACAGCATGATCACCGTGGGGTGGGCGTTGACGAAGCGGGTCAGCGGCTTGCTGGCCACGATCATGATGCCGATCGAGAAGATCACCGCGATCATCATCACCGACAGCTGCTCGACCATGCCGACGGCCGTGATCACCGCGTCCAGCGAGAACACCGCGTCCAGCACCACGATCTGCGCCACGATGGGCCAGAACGCAGCATGTCGCACGCCACCGCTGGCCTGTGTCACATGGCCTTCCAGGCGTTCGTGCAGCTCCATGGTGGCCTTGAACAACAGGAACACACCACCGAACAGCATGATCAGGTCACGGCCCGAGAAGCTCTTGCCGAAGATGTCGATCAGCGGGGCGGTGAGCGTGACCATCCAGGAAATACTGGCCAGCAAGCCCAGGCGCATGACCAGGGCCAGGGTCAAACCGATCACCCGCGCGCGGTCGCGCTGATGGGGCGGCAGTTTGTCGGCCAGGATGGCGATGAACACCAGGTTGTCGATACCCAGCACCAGCTCGAGGACGATAAGCGTCAACAGGCCCAGCCAGGCCGTGGGGTCGGCTAGCCATTCCATTAGCGGGTACTCACGAGGGAAGCGTCACAAGGACGGAGGAAGGATGGCCGGGAGGGCCGAAGACTGGGGGGCTCCGCGAAGGTGCTCATATAGACCTTGATTAAAAGTAGGGAGGACGATGCTACAAGCACAGCAGGTTTTACTGATAGCGCAAAACTATTACAAAACCTGTAACAGAGGCTGTTGAGCGCCGCGATGCGGCGCAAAGCGCCGCCCATTTTCCTTTAAGGCATCACCGGCGGCACGTACTGCAACGTTGTCCCCAACGCCCACAGCAACACCAGCACCAACGGAATATGCACCAGCAACTGCACGAACGAAAACCCGATCAGATCCCGCGCCTTGAGGCCCAGCACCCCCAGCAGCGGCAGCATGTAGAACGGGTTGATCAGGTTAGGCAACGCCTCGGCCGCGTTATAGATCTGTACCGCCCAGCCCAGGTGGTACTGCAAGTCGTTGGCCACCAGCATTACGTAAGGCGCTTCAATGATCCACTTGCCACCGCCCGAAGGGATGAAGAAGCCCAGCACCGCCGAATAAACACCCATCAGCACGGCATAAGTGTCATGGGTGGCGATCTGGGTGAAAAACAACGAAATGTGGTGGGCCAGGGTCTGTTCGTCAACGCCCTTTACCTGGGTGAGGATGGCGGCAATCGAGCCATACAACGGGAACTGGATCAGCACGCCCGTGGTGGTTGGCACGGCACGGGCCACGGCATCAAGGAAGCTGCGCGGGCGCCAGTGCAACAATGCACCCAACATGATGAACAGCAGGTTGTAGGTGTTCAGCCCGGAAATGGCGGTGATGGCCGGTTTGGTGGCGAATTCCTGATAAAGCCAGCCCCCGGCCAGCGCGACCATCAGCAGGATCAGGATCGGGCTGTGCTCCAGCCACTCGCCGGGGCGGGTACGTGCGGGTGCAGGGGGTGCCGTGAAGCTGGGGTCGACACCGCAATCCTCGGCGCTGCGAGCGCTGTTCGGGCCCGGGGCCGTGGCGTAGGCGATCACCAGCGAAACAATGACCAGGGCGGCCAGCATCACACCGGACTGCCAAAGGAAGATGGTTTCGGTAAACGGAATCACGCCGGTGATGGACAGGATCGACGGTGGCAGGCTGGCCGGATTGGCCTGCAATTGGGCAGCCGATGACGACAACCCCAGCGCCCACACGGCGCCCAGGCCCAGGTAGGCCGCCGCACCTGCGGCACGGTAGTCCATTTTGAGGTCGCTGCGCCGCGCCAGCGCACGGACCAGCAAACCGCCGAACACCAGCGACAACCCCCAGTTCAGCAGCGAGGCCAGCATCGAGATCAACGCGACCCAGCACACGGCCGAACGGCCGTTCCTGGGCAGGCGGGCCAGTCGGTCGATCAGCCGTGCAGCCGGTGGCGAACTGGCCACCACATAGCCACCAATGACCACAAAGGCCATCTGCATGGTGAACGGGATCAGGCTCCAGAAGCCATCGCCAAAGGCCTTGGCAGTGTGGGTGGGCTTGGCGCCCATGGCCAGTGCACCGAGGCTGACCAGCATCACGGCCAGCGCGGCGAACACCCAGGAGTCGGGGAACCAGCGCTCGGCCCAGTTGGAGCAGCGCAGGGCAAAGCGGGCGGAGCGGCTGTCTTGAATTTCAGCGGCCACGGGGGCATTCCTTTTATTGGTTTTGTAGGATTTTTCAAATACAACGAAAAACCCTGTGGGAGCGGGTTCACCCGCGAATGCGGCGGTAAGATCACCATCGCATTCGCGGGTAAACCCGCTCCCACAGGGGCTGAGGTAACGCCGTTAGAAGGTCATTTCCTTCACATCGTCCGGCACGATCAGCTTGCCAGCTGTCTTCTCGATGATCTCTTCAACACTCACCCCCGGCGCGGTTTCGCGCAGGATGAAGGCGCCGTCTTCGATCTCCAGGTAAGCCAGGTCGGTCAACACCTTGCGAATGCAACCGGCACCGGTCAGCGGCAGGCTGCAACGTGGTAGCAGCTTGGACTCGCCGTCTTTGGAGGCATGGGTCATGGTGACGATGATGTTCTCGGCACCGGCCACCAGGTCCATGGCTCCGCCCATGCCCTTGACCAGCTTGCCGGGGATCATCCATGAGGCAATGTTGCCCTGCACATCCACTTCGAATGCACCCAGCACGGTGAGGTCAACGTGGCCGCCACGGATCATGGCAAAGGACTGCGCCGAATCGAAGATCGACGCACCACGGCGGGCGGTAACCGTCTGCTTGCCGGCGTTGATCATGTCGGCATCGATGGTGCTTTCGGTAGGAAACTCGCCCATGCCCAGCAGGCCGTTTTCCGATTGCAGCATCACATCCATGTCGGCGGGTACATAGTTGGCCACCAGGGTCGGGATGCCGATGCCGAGGTTGACGTAATAACCGTCTTTGAGTTCACGGGCGACGCGTTGTGCCATCTGTTCGCGGGTCAATGCCATGGTCGAAATCTCTTTGTTGTTCTGATGGACGGCGCTCACGCCTTGACGGTGCGTTTTTCGATACGCTTTTCGAAGCTGCCGACGATCACGCGGTCTACATAGATGCCCGGGGTATGAATTTCGCTGGGCAGCAGCACGCCGGGTTCGACGATCTCTTCCACCTCCACCACGGTGATCTTGCCGGCGGTGGCGGCCAACGGGTTGAAGTTTTGCGCGGTGTTGCGGTACACCACATTGCCGTAGTGGTCGGCCTTCCAGCCCTTGACGATGGCGAAGTCGCCGGTGATGGATTCTTCAAGGATGTACTGACGGCCCTTGAATTCGCGCACTTCCTTACCGTCAGCAACCGGGGTGCCGTAGCCGGTGGCGGTGAAGAACGCCGGGATGCCGGCACCGCCCGCGCGCATTTTCTCGGCCAGGGTGCCTTGGGGGGTCAACTCGACTTCCAGCTCGCCGCTGAGCAACTGGCGTTCGAACTCGGCGTTCTCGCCTACGTAGGAAGCAATCATCTTGCGGATTTGCCGGTCTTCGAGCAGCACGCCCAGGCCAAAGCCATCGACACCGCAGTTGTTGGAGACCACGGTCAAGCCCTTGACGCCACGGCGCTTGATTTCGGCGATGAGGTTTTCAGGGATGCCGCACAGGCCAAAGCCGCCGGCCAGTACCGTCATGTTGTCGGTCAGGCCTTCGAGGGCCTGCTCATAGGTTGCAACGCGCTTGTCCAGTCCGGCCATGCTGATCCGCCTTTTGTAGTTGTTGAACCGACGAGGCTGTCGGTGAGCGTGTGCAGGCATCTTCACCGCTGGCGACTGATTTGTTAATTTTGTTTTAATCATCGATTGATAAATTTTCCAAAACAACCCGCGAGCCGCCATGAACGTCAAACAGTTGCGCGCCTTCGTTACCGTGGCCAAGTACCAAAGCTTTGCCCAGGCGGGCGAACACCTGCACGTGTCGCAGCCGGCCCTGAGCCTGACCATCAAGGCACTGGAGGACAACCTCGGCGGCGCCCTGCTCACACGCACCACCCGTAGCGTCAGCCTCACCGCCGAGGGCGAGGTGCTGCTGCCGCTGGCCCGGCGCCTGCTGGCCGACTGGGACGACACCGAAGAGATGCTGCGCCAGCGCTTCACCCTGCAACTGGGGCGGGTAGCGGTGGCCGCCATGCCCGCCTTTGCCGGCAACTTGCTGCCGCAATCGCTGAAGGTGTTCCGCCAGCACTACCCGAAGGTGAATGTCACGGTACACGACGTGATCAACGAGCAGGTGCTGGAACTGGTGCGACACCGCCGCGTCGAACTGGGCATCGGCTTTGAGCCGGACAACATGGAAGGCCTGAGCTTTCACCCGTTGTACCTGGACCGCTTTGTGGCCGTGGTGCCCGCCGACTCGCCCCTGGCTCAACAAACGCAAGCCACCTGGGCGCAGTTGCTGGCCGAGGACTTCATCGCCCTGCAACGCCCTTCAGCCGTGCGCCTGTTGCTGGAGCAGAATGTGGCGGCATCACACGGTAAATTGGCCGTAGCCTTCGAAAGCCACCAGTTGTCGACCGTTGGCCGCATGGTTGCCAGTGGCCTGGGCGTAAGCGCGGTGCCCGCGTTGTGCATCACCCAGATGCAGGAGTTGGGCGCACGCTGCGTGACACTGGTTTCGCCAACGGTGGAACGGCGCATTGGCGTGATGGCCTTGAGTGACCACAAGCTTTCCACTGCAGCGCAGGCGCTGCTTGAGGTACTGCTTACCCACACACAGATTCCGGAGGTGACATGCGTTACGTGAAACTGGCAGGTTGTGAAGTACCGGCCATTGGCCAGGGCACCTGGTACATGGGCGAGGATCCAGGCCGCCGGGCTGCAGAGGTGAAGGCCTTGCAGCAAGGTATCGACCTGGGGATGACCCTGATCGACACCGCCGAAATGTACGCCGAAGGTGGTGCCGAGGAAGTGGTGGGCCAGGCCATTGCCGGGCGGCGCGAGCAGGTATTCGTGGTCAGCAAGGTGTACCCGCACAACGCCAGCACCCGTGGCGTGCCCGCCGCTTGCGAGCGCAGCCTCAAGCGCTTGGGCACGGATGTGATCGACCTGTATCTGCTGCACTGGCGTGGGCAGTACCCGCTGGAGGAAACCGTCGAGGCATTCGAGCGTTTGCGCGAGCAAGGCAAAATCCGCCGTTGGGGTGTTTCGAATTTCGATGTGGATGACCTGCGCGAACTGGACAACGCCGAGTGCGCCACCAACCAGGTGTTATACAACCCGGCGCAGCGCGGCATCGAATTCGACCTGCTGCCGTGGAGCTTGAAGCGCCAGATGCCAACCATGGCCTATTGCCCGTTGGCCCAGGCAGGGCGGCTTTTGCAGCATCCGGTGATGGCCGAGATCGCTGAGCGCCATGGGGCAACGCCTGCCCAGGTGAGCCTGGCATGGGTCACCCGTACGGACGGGGTTATTGCCATCCCGAAAGCCGTGGCACCGGAGCATGTGCGGCTGAATGCGGCGGCTGGGGCGCTGAGTTTGAGCAGTGAAGACCTGCGTGCAATCGACCGGGCATTTGCGGCGCCGACGCGCAAACAGCATTTGGCCATGGTCTGAACGCGGATTGTGTGTGGGGGGATGTGTGTGTGTGGGAGCGGCCTTGTGTCGCGATAGGGCTGCGCAGCAGCCCCGGAAATATCGGCTGCGAAGCTGCAATCGATGGGGGCGCTACGCACCCCTTTCGCGACACAAGGCCGCTCCCACAACGGGCGCAGCCCTCACCTACTGTCTTACAGCCAAACACAATCCCAATGTGAATACTCACCTGCATGCTTGACTAATCCCGCGCGGATAGGATTGGCGATGATGTACCGGGCCACAGCCCTCATATCTTCCTCGCGACGTAGAGCCCGGTCATGAAAACTGGGTTGCCAGATACGACGCCGGTCAGCACCCGCCCGGTAAAGTGCGCAACTGCTTCGCGATTTGAATGCACACATCAGGTCACTAAGGCCGAGATCATGTAACTCGATCAACCAATGCAAATGATCAGGCATCAGCACCCACGCCAGAGACCTGCACGCCCTATCTTCATCACTTTTACGCAACTGAAGCACGACAGTTCTGGCCCAGTGTAAATCACGGAACAGTGGCACGCGATTTCGGGTATTGGTGGTAACGAGGTAAAGGCGTCCGGGTTCGGACCAGCGACCGCGCCGCAGTAGGTTGGAACTTGGACTTTCCATGTCCGCTCTCCCTTGAATATTGCATTCAACGATAGACGCGGTGCTGATGACGGCTAAGGAAAGATCATTACTGTGTGTGAGCGCATACCTTGAGGTAAGCACAACCTGTGGGAGCAGCCTTGCCGGGGCGCTCCCACAGGGATCGCGTCAGCTTTTAGGTTTTATACAAGACAGTTGCTTCCACACACAAACAGCGACAGGCCCGCCGGATCAATGAAAATCGCGGCTCCGTACATCCAGCCCCTGCAACAACACGCTGACATCCTCCAACCGCCGGGCAATGAGGTGGCGCACGCCACTCTCCTGTTCCAGCCGCCCGCTTACCTTCAATAGCTGCGCCCCCACCAACGCCCGCCGTTGCCGCTCGGCCAGGTCCCGCCAGACCACCACGTTGACCATGCCGTGTTCATCTTCAAGCGTGACGAAGGTCACCCCGCTGGCAGTCTGCGGCCGCTGCCGCCCCACCACCAGGCCGGCCACGGCAATCGCATCGCCATGCCCCACGCCCGCCAACTCAGCCGAACTGCGGCACCCCAATGCCCGCAAGCGCGAACGCAACAGCCGCAACGGGTGGGGGCCCAGCGTTGTGCCCAAGGTGTCATAGTCGGCAACCAGGTCTTCGCCCACCGTAGGCACCGGAAGGTCAACGTGTGCCTCGGATTCGGCCTGCACCTCGGCAAACAAGGGCAACTGCGGCTGCACCGCCGCCACCTGCCAACGGGCCTGGTGGCGGTCACGCGCCAACGCCCGCAGCGCCCCGGCATCGGCCAGCCGCGCGCGGGCACGGCTGTCCAGCCCGGCGCGCACACACAGGTCCTCCACGCTGCGCCACGGCCCGTGCGCCCTCGCCTGCTCCAGCCGCCGGGCATCGGCTTCGGCAAGCCCACGAATCAGCCTCAAGCCCATACGAATGGCCAGAACGCCGCCTGGCTCCGGCTCCAGGGTGCAATCCCATTCGCTGTGAAACACGTCCACCGGCCGCACCTCGATGCCCTGTCGACGCGCCTCCTGCAACAACTGGTCGGGGCTGTAAAACCCCATCGGCCAACTGTTGACCAAGGCACAGGTGAAAATGGCCGGCTCATGGCACTTGAGCCAACTACTGGCATAACAGAGCAAGGCAAAACTGGCCGCATGGGATTCGGGAAAACCGTAACTGCCAAAGCCCTTGATCTGCTCGAAAATGCGCTCGGCAAACGCCAGATCATAGCCATTGCACAGCATGCCCTGCACCAGCCGCTCGCGGTGTGGCTCAAGGCCGCCGTGGCGCTTCCAGGCGGCCATGCTGCGGCGCAACTGGTCGGCCTCGCCCGGGCTGTAATCAGCAGCGACCATGGCCAGTTCCATCACCTGTTCCTGGAACAACGGCACCCCCAGGGTGCGGGCGAACACCGCTTCCAGTTTGGGCGACGGGTAGGTGACCGGCTCCTGCCCCAGGCGCCTGCGCAAGTAAGGGTGGACCATGTCCCCCTGAATCGGCCCCGGGCGCACGATGGCCACTTCGATCACCAGGTCGTAGAAGGTGTTGGGCCGCAGCCGGGGCAACATGGCCATCTGCGCCCGCGACTCGATCTGGAACACGCCCATGGTCTCGGCGCGGCTGATCATCGCGTAGGTGGCCGGGTCTTCGGCCGGAATAGTGGCCAGGGTCAGGTGCCGGCCCCGGTGATGTTGCAGCAGGTCGAAGCAGCGCCTCAAGGCACTGAGCATGCCCAGGGCCAGCACGTCCACTTTCAGCAGGCCGACCATGTCGAGGTCGTCCTTGTCCCACTGGATGACCGTACGCTCGGCCATGGCCGCGTTTTCCACCGGCACCAGCTGATGCAGCGGTTGTTCGGAAATGACAAAACCACCCGGGTGCTGGGACAGGTGCCTGGGAAAGCCGATCAACTGGGCCGTCAGTGCCAGGATGCGTTGCAGCGAAGGGCTGCCTGCCTCAAAACCCGCTTCGGCCAGCCGTTGTGCATCCGGGATGCGGTCGCTCCAGCGGCCACAGCATTTGGCCAGTGCATCCACCTGGTCGGGCGGCAAGCCAAGCACCCGGGCCACATCCCGTACCGCCCCGGCAGCGTGATACGTATTGACCACGGCGGTCAGGGCGGCCCGATGCCGGCCATACCGGCGGAACACGTACTGGATCACTTCTTCGCGGCGGTCATGTTCAAAGTCCACATCGATGTCGGGTGGCTCATTCCGTTCGCGGGAAAGAAAGCGCTCGAACAACAGCCGGTGTTGCATCGGGTCGAGTTCGGTAATACCCAGCACGAAGCACACCACCGAGTTGGCCGCCGAACCGCGCCCCTGGCAAAGGATGTGCTGACTGCGGGCGAAGGCGACAATGTCGTGAACGGTCAGGAAGTAGCTTTCGTAGCCCAGCTCTTCGATCAAGGCCAGCTCTTTGGCCAGGACATTGCGTACCTTGTCGCTCGACCCTTGCGGCCAACGCCCGGGCAGGCCCTGTTCGCACAGCTGGCGTAACCAGCTGGCAGGGGTATGACCTTCAGGCACCAGCTCGCGAGGGTATTGGTACTGCAGTTCGCTCAGGTCGAAGTGGCAACGGCCTGCGATGCTCAAGGTTTCGGCCAGCAGGTCGGCCGGGTAAAGCTCGGCCAGTTGCTCCACACTGCGCAGGTGCCGCTCACCATTAGCGAACAACACATGCCCCGCCTCGGCCACACGGCAGTGGTGGCGGATGGCGGCCATGCAATCCTGCAACGCGCGCCTGCCGCGGGCGTGCATGTGTACATCGCCACAGGCCACGGCGCGAATGCCCAACTGCGCAGCAAGGGCACGCAGGCGTGTGAGACGGGCCGCGTCATCAGGGCCGCGATGCAGGTGCACGCCCAGCCACAAACGCTCGCCGAACACCTGCTGCAACCACTGGCCTGGGGCTGTGCTTTCGGTATCGTTCGCGATCCACAGCGCCAGCAGGCCGTCATGGTGTTTTTGCACATCCTCGGCGAGCAATTGGTAGCTGCCCTTCTCGGCCCGCCGTCGTGCCAGGGTGATCAACGCACAGAGGTTTTGATAACCGGCAAGGTTTTCCACCAGCAATACCAGCCTGGGTCCTTGCTGCACCTGCACTTCACTGCCGACGACCAGGCGCAGGTCATGCGCCTTGCTGGCCTGCCAGGCCCGCACGATGCCGGCCAGCGTGCATTCGTCGGTGATCGCCAGCGCCTGGTAACCCTGCGCTTTGGCCCGTTTGAACAGTTCTTCGGCGCTGGATGCACCGCGCTGGAAGCTGAAGTTCGACAGGCAGTGCAATTCGGCGTAGCCCGGCGCACTCATGCGAACCAGCCTTGCAACCACAGCGGGCCGGGCTGGGCCAGGTCGTGATAGGCCCAACCGCGCATCCCTTCGCGGGTTTCAATGCGGTAATAGTCACGCCGCACATCACCACCATCCCACCAGCCCGACTCGATGCGCTCGGCAGGCCCCAGCAGACGATGGCCGCTGCTGGCAAGTGCCTGGGGTGCAGGCAACAACCAGCCGGGCCGGCTCCCCGGCGCGACCTCCAGGCTGCCCTGCCCGCCCTGCTCGGCCCGCTGCCAGGCCTGTTCGGGCCGGTGGTCCGCTTCGGCACGCAAACCTTGCACGGCTTCATCGCCCAGGCGGGCACGCAAGCGTTCGCGCAGTTGCTCCCAAGGCTGGGCCTGGTTGGCCCGCGGGTCGAACAGCGCCTGATGCTGGGGCACGAACGGTGGCAGGTCGTCGGCGACCAGCCGCAGGTTACGCACCGGGGCCGGAATACGCAGTGGCTCAAGGCGCCCGCGGGCCAGTTCGAAGAGCATTGCGGGGTCACGTTCCGCGGCCAGCAGCCCTACCTGCAATAACGTATCCGGGCCTTCGACATGCTCCAGATGCAAACAGAAACGCTGCACCCCGCAATCGCGCCCGGCCAGGAAGGCCGCCAGGTCGTTGAGCATGCGCCGTAGCGGGAACAGCAGCGCCTGATGGGATTCGACATCAAAATTGAGCTCCAGCCGGGTTTCGAAACGGTCCGGTGGTTGGTAGAAGCCCAGCGCCAGGGTGCGCAGGCCAAGCAACTGGTCCAGGTGCAACTGCACCTGGGCGGCAAAACGTTTGGCCAAGGCATCGCGCGGCAAGGCCAGCACCTGGCCAAGCTTACGCAGGCCCATGCGGGCGAAGGCTTCTGCGGCCTCCCGAGGCAGGCCCACACGGTCGATGGGCATCTGCGCCAGTGCTGCGCGGGTGTCGTTGGGGCAGGTCAGTGCCAGGCCATCATGCCCGTTGACCAGCATGCGCGCCGCAACGGGGTTGGTGGCTAGCACAATGCGTTGGCACAGGCCCAGCGCCGCAAGCTCCTGGCGCAAACGGGCCTCGAACAGCGGCCATGGCCCGAACAGCTGCAAGCTGGAACCGACCTCCAGCAACAGGGCACGAGGGTAATGCAGGCTCACCTGGGCACTGAAGCGATAGGCCCAGGCCGCCAGCAACTGCTGCAACTGCTCGATACGTGCAGGCTCGGCCTCGACACAGTGAAAGCCATCCGCCAGGGCGCGCGCGGCCGTCAACGTTTGCCCTGCCTTTAGCCCAAGCGCGGCTGCCGCCGGGTTGACGGCCTGCAACACCCGGCGCTGCTGGGGGCCACCGAGGATGATCAGGGGCGTTTCGGCGTCATCGCGGTCACGCAGCACCGCGTCCAGCGCCAGCTGTGGCAACAGAATGCAGGCCCAGAGCATGGTGCATCAGCCCCTGCCCGGGCAGGCGAGCGGCACGGCCGGTGGCAGGCCACCCCGGCACTTGAGCACGCGCCACTGTGGCGGGCGATGGTCGATGGCAATGCGCAGCGCGGCCGGTGACGGGTTGCTGGCCGCCTGTTGCGGCCGGCAGGCAAAGGCCAGCGCCAGGCCGGTTTCGGCCGCCACCTGCAAGCGCCGCAGGGCACGGTCGTCGGCACGCTCCGGCCAGCACAGCACCGCCGCGCAACTGCCTGAACGCAGGCACTGTTCCGCGGCCCATAGCGCATCAGCCTGGCTGGCATCGACCTGGGTCAGCCAGCGCAGATCTACCCCTGCCGCTTGCCAGGCAGGCGCATAGGGTATGAATGGCGGCGCCACCAGCACCACTCGCCCGCCTTCTGCGCTCAAACGCGCCAGCGTGGGCCACAGCAGTTGCAGTTCGCCACAGCCGGGGCTGGCCAGCAACAGCTCGCTGAGTGCGGCGGCAGGCCAGCCCCCTTCCGGCAGGCGCTCGTCCAGCACCGCATGGCCAGTGGGTTGCAGGCCGACGGGCCGTGCCTGGGCCTGCCGGCCACGCCAGACATGGCGCTGGTCCAGCAAGCGGTCCAGTTCGACCACCGCGCCCATCAGTCACGCCTCAGCAGGCCACAGAACACGCCTTCGATGAAGAACTCGTGTTCAGGCCCCACGTCGATCGGTGCGTAGGCCGGGTTGCGTGGCAACAGCCGATAGCCACCGGGCAGGCGTTGCAGGCGTTTGATGGTGACTTCACCGTCCAGCCGGGCCACCACGATCTGCCCATCCCGGGCGTCACCCTGCTGGCGAATGCCCACCAGGTCACCGTCGAAAATGCCGTCGCCGACCATCGAGTCGCCGCGCACTTTCAACAGGTAGTCCGGGGTGCTGCGGAACAGGCTGGGGTCGAGCAACAACTGCTCGTGAATATCCAGGTCGGGGCCAATGGGCGCACCGGCCGCCACCCGGCCCAGCACCGGCACTTCGAGGATTTCCGGGCGGCGCAAGGGCTCGGCCAGGCGGATGCCCCGCGCCTGGTTCGGCGTGACATCGATGTAGCCGGCCTGGCACAGCGCGGTGATGTGCTTGCGCGCCACACTGCGCGAGGCAAAACCGAAGCGGCTGGCAATGTCGGCCAGGCTCGGCGGCTGGCCATGGTCGGCAATGCGCTCGCGGATGAAGTCGAGGATTGCACGGCGTTTGGGGGTGAGATTGTCCATGGAGTACATTTGTACTCTTTTCGGCACGCACTGAACAGCCCCCTTCGTCGCCGTCATCCGCTATCATCGCCGGGTGTTTATGCTTTCAATGCCTGGATGCCTGATGCTCACTGCCCTGCTGTTCGACCTCGACGGAACCCTGACCGACACCGACACCCTGCACCTGCAGGCCTTCCGCCAGTTGCTGCGCGAGCAGGACGGCCGCGAGCTGACGCAGGCGCAATTCGATGCGCAGGTCAGCGGCCGGGCCAATGGTGAATTGTTTGCCGAGCTGTTTCCGGGTGCCAGTACCGCGCAATGCCAGCAGCTTGCCGACCGCAAGGAGGCGCTGTTCCGCGAGCTGGCCCCGGCGCTCGAACCCATGCCGGGCCTGCTGCGCCTGCTGGCCCATGCCGACACCCACGGCATCGGCATGTGCGTGGTGACCAACGCGCCCCGGCTCAATGCCGAGCACATGCTGTCGGCCATGGGTTTGCGCCCGCGCTTCGAGCATGTGCTGGTGGCCGAAGAACTGCCGCGCGCCAAGCCCGACCCGTTGCCCTACCTCACCGGCCTGCAGCGGCTGGGTGCGCAAGCCGGGCAAGCATTGGCGTTCGAGGACTCGTTGCCGGGCGTGAAGGCGGCCAGTGGTGCCGGGATCTTCACCGTGGGCATTGCCACCACGCAAACGCCAGAGCGCCTGATGGCGGCCGGCGCACAATTGGTGGTGGACGATTTCGAGGATGCCCGGCTGTGGGACTTGATCGCCACGATGCAGGCGTGACTTACCCGGCGTAACCCTGGCCTGCCAACCATTGCCGCAACATGCCCTGCTGCGGCAAGGGCTGGCCTTGCAATACACCGTCAAGGCTGTGCCCGGCCAACAGCTTGCTCACCAGTGGTGCCAGCGCCACCCCTTGCAGGTGCCAGACACCCAAGGGCTGGTCGGCTGTCACCACCACCTCGGCCTCATCCACCCAACCATCACGCAGCACAGGCCGGCGCTCAACGCGAACCGCCCGCCAATCTGCCGCAAGATGCAGTGGCTGGTCATCCGGCCATCCGCGGCGCCGCGCCCAGAACGGCTGCCCTGCGCGGTCCTGTTCCTGACCATGGAAGTCCCGGCCGATGCGCGCAAACCGCAAAAACAGCTGCTCCACCCGCTGCTGATGAAACCGCCGCGCCAGTTCGGCACGCTCGGGCCTGCGCAGCAAGGTGTTGACCACCACCGGCGCCTGCAAGGCCGACGACAACGACTGAAAAACCCCGTTCCCCGACAATGGGTCAACCGCCATGGCGGCGTCCCCCACCCGAATCCAGCCATCGCCAACGCACTCGCCCGCCAGTATCGCCGTGCTGCTGCGTGCATGTACCTGTGCAGGCGCCAGGGCCTGGGCGTCGAACAACTCGCTCACCAAGCGGGACGCCTGACGATGGCGGGCGCAGTAGGCCGGCAGCAGCGCCCTGCCCGGCAAGCCCTCGGCATTTTGGGTTATTTGCCAGTAGCAGCGGCCATCGGCCAGCCTGGCCATCCACGCCCAGCCCTCGTCCAGGCTCTCCACAGCCGACACCGGTTCACCCGGCTGGCCCTGCCACAGGTTGAGCAAACTGACGGTTTCCGGCCCGCGCAGGCGTGAGGCCGACAGCGGCGCCTGGCGGCCACGGGCTTCGACCACGAAACCGGGGTTCAGCACTTGCCCGCCTTCCAGGCTTACCCAGGGCGCCTGACCGTAGGCCACCTCGCGGATGCGCCCTTCCAGCACCGTGACATCGGCCCGGGCAAGATCCCGGCGCAGGGCCTGGTCGAACCGTTGCCGGTCAATCAAGAACTCCTGATTCATCCGCAAATGCTGGCCATTCCAGCGCACGTGCCGGGAGGCGGGTGTGACAGCCTCCTGCAAGGCATTGCCCAGGCCCGCATGGCGCAAGGCGTCGAGCACCCGCTGCGACACCCCCTCCACCGCCGCGAAACGCCGCCAGTCGGACACCACCGTAACGTGGTAGCCCAGGCGGCGCAGGCCGATCGCGGTTGCCGCACCCGCCGGCCCTGCGCCGAGCACCACAATGGTCGGTTCGGTCATGCCCTTCTCTCCGGCCCGGTATAGGCGGCATGTGCCTTCAGCCACGCCACCACCTGCTCACGCTCAAGCCCGGGCCTCTGCTGCAAGAGCGCCACGATTCGCCCGGCCAGCGCTGCACAGCCCAGGCTGGCACCGGCCATGCCGGGCGAACCTACAGGGCCGCCAAAGTCAGCTTGGGCAGTACCCAGCCACGACCACTGCCCGGGTGCGCAGCGGGCATCGCCGGTCACGCGAATCACCCCGGGGTAACTGGCCGGGTACACCGGCGCCCCTTGTGCCGGGCTCGACGCGCACAAAAGCACCCCCGCCGCCTGCACCTCGGCACAGGCCTGACGCAGCACGGGCCGGTCCTGACGCAGCCCGAGGCTGAGGTTGATCACCCGTGCGCCCTGCTCCGCCAGCCAGAACAGGGCAGCCCCCACCTGCAAGGCGCTGGTGCTACCCTGCTCGGTGAACACTTGAGCCAACAACACCGGCACCCCTGCGGCCTGCGGTTGCAAACATGCCAGCACCGCACTGCCGTGGCCGAGCCGGTCCGGCTGTAGCTCGCCGGTACACAGCACGCCGTCCTCCAGCCAGAACCGTTGCCCGCCCACCAGCACCTGTGTTGGTGCGCAGCCGCTGTCGACCACTCCAACCCGCACGCTTTCATTGCCCATGCTTGGCGGCCTCTTGCGCCAGCACTCGCAACTGCCCGCCCTGCAGGTGCAGGTGCAAATCCGCATCGGCCAGCGTCGAGGCGCGGTGGCTGATCACAATCCGCGTGCGCCCGGCAAACAGCGTGTCGATGGCGGCGATCACTTCGCGCTCGGTGGCCTCGTCCACCGCCGAGGTGGCTTCGTCCAGCACCAGGATCTTTGGTGCCTGGAGCACCGCGCGGGCAATGGCGATGCGCTGCTTCTGCCCCCCGGACAACTGCTGCCCGCGCTCCCCGAGCAGCGTGTCCAGGCCAAGTGGCAGGCTGGCGATCAAGCTGTCCAGGCAGGCCAGCCGTGCTACCCGCTCCAGCTCATCACGGCTGACTTGGGGGGCGCCGTAGGCCAGGTTGTCGGCCAGGGTACCGCGAAACAGCACGATGTCCTGGCTGACCACGGCAATGCGCTGGCGCACAGCCACCAAGTCGAGTTCGCGCAGGTCGGCGCCATCTAGCAGGATGCGCCCGACCTGCGGGTCGTAGAAGCGCTGCAGCAAGTCGATCAAGGTGGACTTGCCCACCCCGGAAGCTCCGCTGATGGCCACCTTGAGGCCACCCGGCACACAGGCGTCAACACCGTCGAGCACCGCCCCGTGCCGGCCGTCATGGGCAAAGCTGACCCCTTCGAGGCGCACTTCGCCCGGCCCTTGCGGCATCGCTTGCGGTGAACATGCCTGTTGTACCGCAACCGCCTCCTGCTTCAGTTCCATCACCCGGCCAAGGCTCACCGCCATGCGCTGCACCGCCACATACAGCCCCAGCAGGCTCTGTACAGGGCCGACGGCCATGCCCATGTAGGTGGAAAACGCAATCAGCGCACCCAGTTGCCAGGTGCCCTGAATCACCCACCAGCCCCCTACCAGAAACGCGCAGGCCCGGCACCACGAGGTCAGCGTGCCAGGCACCGCCTGGGTGAAGAACTCGGTGACCTGCACCTTGAGCAACTGGCGCATGTAACCCTGGCCCAGCTGGTCCAGGCGCCCGGCTTCGCGGCCTTGCTGGCCGGTGGCCTGGATGAATTTCATGGCCGGCAGCGTCTCCACCAGAAACGACGACACATCCGCCGAGCGCTCGCGCAGGCTGCGTACCTCGCGCTCCACCTTGCGCCGCATCCAGCGCAGCCACAGCACCTCGATGGGGATCAGCAGGGCCAGCAGCAGCGACAATTGCCACGACAGCATCAGCATCAACGCCACCGCCCCCACCAGGCCGATCACCGCCGACACCGCCGAGAACAGCGAATCCACGGCAAACCGCTGGATTTCCGCCACGTCGCCGTCCAGCCGCGAGAGGATATCCCCGGTGCGCCGGCGCCCGTAAAAGGTCGGCGACAATTGCTGCAGGTGGCGGTACAGGTCATCACGCAGGGCAAACAGGATGCGGCCCGACAGCCGCGTGTGCAGGTAGCGGTTGACCCCGGCCAGCACGGTGCCCAGCAGGCCGGCGATGATCATGATTGCCGCCATGTGCCAGAGGGTCTGGTAATCCTTGGCCAACAGGCCTTCGTCGATCAGCGTCTTGACCAACCAAGGCTGCGCCAGCGCCAGCAGCGAGGCACCCAACGACAGGCCCAGCAGCACACCGATGGCGCGCCGGTGCGGGCGCACGAAGCCGTACAGCCAGGCCAAAGCCTGGCGCATGAGTGCCGGGTCGCTGGTTTCCACCAGCCTTGCGAACAGGTTACCCATGTCAACCCCGCAAGTGCTTGAGCTTGCGGTACAGCGTCGCCCGGCTGATACCCAGCGCCTCGGCGGCGGCGGACACATTGCCCTGGTGGCGCGCCAATGCGCCACGGATCATGTCCAGCTCGTTGTCCTTGAGGCTGCCCGAAGGTGGCGAGCCACTGGCCAGTTCATCCAGCAGGCAGTCGGTCAGGTGGTCGAGGGTGAGCACCTGCTCGCCGTCTTCGCGCATGGCCAGCGCCGTGCGCACCACCATTTCCAGCTGGCGGATGTTGCCTGGCCAGTCGAAGCCTTCCAGCAGTGCGCTCAACGCCGGGTCCAGGGTTACGCCTTTGCTGCCGGCCTTGGCCAGCAAGTCCTCGATCAGGGCCGCCAGGTCATCGCGCTCACGCAGGGCCGGCAAGCGCAGAGACACGCCGTTGACCCGGTAGTACAGGTCTTCACGAAAGTGCTGGCTTTGCACCAGGCGCTTGAGGTCGCGGTGGGTGGCGCAGACCAGCGCCACGTCAATCTCTTGTTCATCGCCGGCGCCCAAGGGCGCCACCCGGCGTTCCTGCAACACGCGCAGCAACCGCGCCTGCAAGGCCAGGGGCATGTCGCCGATTTCATCGAGGAACAGGGTGCCGCCATGGGCCTGCATCAGCCGCCCGACCATGCCGCCACGGCGCGAACCGGTAAAGGCCCCCTCGCGGTAGCCGAACAGTTCGGATTCGATCAGGCCTTCGGGGATTGCCGCGCAGTTCACCGCTACAAAGGGTTTGTCTGCGCGCGGGCTGGCCTGGTGCAGTGCCCGCGCCACCACCTCCTTGCCGGTGCCGGTTTCGCCCAGCAGCAGCACCGGCAGGCCATTGCCCAAGCCCTGACGGGCCATGCGCAGGTTGCGCGCCAACCGAACATCGCCGCCCGCCAGGGCATCCAGGGCCGGTGATTTGGCTGTGGATGCAGGTTTGCCGGGCGCCGCGGCCCCGTTCAACTGGCCGTGACGCGGCAGCTGCAGCGCGCGGAAGTAAAACTCGCCCTTGGCGGTTTGCACGCTGCTTACACCGCCTTGCAACACCCGTGCGATGAAGGCAGGCGAGCGCTCGCCCAGCAGGTCGCTGCTACGCCGACCCACCAGCTCCTGGCGAGGCACCTGCAACAGTTGGCAGGCGTTGTCGTTGGCCGCCAGCACTTCGCCGTCCAGGCTCAGGGCCAGCAGGCCGTGCCAGGCGCTGTTGAGGTACTGCGGGCGGCTGTGAAAGGCCAATACCAGGTGCTCGGGGTGGTACAGGCCGAACAGTCGGCTTTCGATATTTCCAGCGGCCATCATCAGTATCGACAGGCTGTCCTGGGGCTGGGCCATCACGCCTTCGCGGGTGATGTCGAGCACGCCGATCACCTCGCCCGCCGGGTCGCGCAGGGGCACCGAGGTGCAGGAAAACGGGCTGAGGCGGTCGAGGTAATGCTCGCCGCAATTGATCAAGGTGGGGCGCCCTTCCACCACTGCCGTGCCGATGGCGTTGGTGCCGCGCAGCGATTCGCTCCAGCAACTGCCGGGGTGCAGGTCGCGCAGGCCTTCGCGGTTGAGCACGTGTTTTTGCCCTTCGATGGCCAGCACGTTGGCCTGGGCGTCGCCGAGGATGATGATGCCGGCCTTGCCCTGGCGGGCCACCAGGTAGTCGAGTTCGGGGGTGACGGCGTCCAGCAGCAGGCGGTTGCGGGCCAGCAAGGTACGCAGGTCGTGGCCCTGTTCGAGGCCCAGGCCTACCTGTTCGCCCTGCAGGCAATCCAGGCCATGGCCCAGGCTGCGGCGCCAGGAGGCGTCGATTTCTTCGCGCAGCATGCCCAGTGGCAGCTCGCCTTCGCTGGCCAGGCGCAGGCGGGCCTGGCGGGCTTCGTGCAGCGGGTCTTCGGCGTTTGTTATGGGTAATTGTCGCGCCATGTTCTACTCCAGCTATGCCGCCTCACGGTCGGGGCATCGGGCTTGGTTTTTTTGGGCAGTGTGCGGGAGATTTGGTTGGGCGTCATCATTGCGCCTGTGAGATCGGGCGTCGCGTTGCGACGCATCGCGGATAAATCCGCTCCTACAGGGTGTGCGTCAGGGCTGACACGTTGCAACTGTAGGAGCGGATTTATCCGCGATGCGCCGCAAAGCGGCGCCCGTTCGCAAACCCAACCGCGCCCCCAACCTTGGGGAACGCAACCCACCCCCGCCCTTCAGGCCAACAACGACCCCTACTCTGGAAGCCGCGTCCCATATGGCCTGCAGCCAAAAGCAAACAACCTGGCACGACTGTTGCCGACTCCTGTTCAGACGCCCCAAGTCCATGGGCCCGTTTGCAGGAGGAATAGACTCATGCACCGACCGATACCCAACCCGCTGGCAGTGGCGATCGTCGCCGGCATGCTCCAGCTTCCGGCCCAGGCTGCGCTGTATGCAGTCGACCCAGGGGCCTATACCCAACCCAACGGCGGCTTCCCCGCCTGGTACCAGGACAGCCACGGTCGAACCCTCGACCTGTGCCTGACCAAAGCCGTAAGCTCGCGGGTGCCTGGCGCACCGGGGGCACCTTCGTACATGTGTACGTTGCTGCCCACCCCCGGCGTGTTCGACGACACCCAGCCGATCAACTTCCCCAGCAACTTCCCGGATGAAGCCTTCTGGTTCACCGCCGACGCCGCCATCGTTGACGCCGCGCGCGGCATCGACCTGAGCTACGGCACGGCCATCGAAGCAGCCTTCGCCGCCGAAGAGCCGGTCGAAGGCGACCAGGTGAGCTTTGCCCGGGTGCGCATCCGCGTCGATGTGCCCACCGCCGGCACCTATGTGGTCACCCACCCCTACGGCGTCGAAGTGTTCGACGTACCCGCCGCCGGGCGCCGTGCAATCAACATGACCCGCGACATCGGCATTGCCGGCGCCGGCGACTTCAGCGGCGCGCTCAAGGGCGATGTGGGGCCGTTCCTGCGCAGCGTCAACGGGCCTTACACAGAAGGCAACGAGCGCTTCATCGGCGACCCCAACCTGGAAGAGCGCGTCACCGGCAGCCCGTTCAACACCAACTTCGTACGCATTGAAGGCCCTGGCGGCATCGACCTGCGCACCGAGCTGTTCGCCATCTCCGGCAAGCTGTCCGAGGTGGCCCGCCCCACCCCGCTGATGCCGCTGCGCAGCACGTATTCGCGGCGCACCGAGAACGGCGACCTGCATGCCCAGCAGGACATGTTCGTGATGGCCCCGCCGCCACCGGCCACCGTCACCCTCACCAGCCAAACGCCAAACCTGTCGCTGACCGAAGCCAACGGCACCGGTGCCTGGTATGCCCAGTCGGTGCTCAACCCGGCACCGGGCACCAACCTGCTGATCAGCGCCGACAACAGCGCGGCAATCCCCACCAGCAGCGTCACCAGTGCCAGCCTGCCACTGACTGACCTGGTGACCATCACCCGCGCCGAGTACAGCCTGGCCAACGGCACCCTGACCCTGGTGGCCAGCACCAGCGACGAAACGTCGCCGCCCACCCTCACCGCCCACACCGGCAACGGGGCGCTGATCGGCAACCTCAGCGGCGACGGCGCGCTGAAAACCCTCAGTACCAGCCTCTCGCCCATCCCGCCGGCCAAGGTGCAGGTCACCAGCAGCAACGGCGGTAGCGACAGCGAAGACGTGGTGCTGCTGCCATGAACAGACAAAGGCTCAGCCTTCCAGGAGGCCGCATGAATACTTGGCCACGCCGTGCGCTGTTCGCCGCCGGTTTTTCACTCACCGTCACCAGCGCGGCTTTCGCGGCGCTGAGCGATGTCGACCCGGGCCCTTACACCTTCGCCACCGGCGGCTACCCGATGTGGTACGAGGACGGCGACGGCCTGAAGCTGGAGCTGTGCCAGTCGCGCGCCACCAGTTCGCGGGTGCCCGGTGCCACCAACTACATGTGCACCCTGCTGCCGGAACCGGGCGTGTACGACGATGCACTGCCGCTGGTGTTCCCCGACAACTGGCCGCCGGAGATGTTCTGGTTCCTGGCCGAGGCCACCATCCCGGCGGTGGGCAACAGTGGCTATGAACTGGATGCCTATGTCGCGGGGCTGGAGGCTGCCTTCGCCGCCGAGAACCCGGTGGATGGCGACCAGCAGAGCTTTGCGCGCATCCGCATCCGGGTGTCGGTGCCCACCGCCGGTACTTACACCATCACCCACCCCTATGGCGTGGAAACGGTGAACGTGGCTGCACCGGGCCGCCGGGCGATCAACATCACCCGCGACATCGGCATCGGCGCGCCGGGGGTGTTCACCGGTGCGCTGGGCGGCGCGCTGGGGCCGTTCCTGCGCAGTGCCACCGGGCCGTACACCGAGGTCAACCCGGACACCGGTGCCAGCGAAACCTACATCGGCGACCCGAACCGCACCGAGGCCGTGATCGGCAGCCCGTTCGGTACCAACTTCGTGCGCATCCAGGGCCCGGCCGGGACCATCCAGACCAACCTGTTCACGGTGTCCGGCAAGGTCCTTGACCAACGTGCGCAAACCCCGGTCACCCTGGAACGTGCCACCTACTCGCGCAACGGCAGCGGCACCCGCGTGGCAGTCTTCGCCAAGGCGCCGAACAACGCCAGCCTGTGCATGCGCAATGGCCTGGCGCTGGTCGGCACGCCACCCTCGCCGTGCCAGTTCAGCCTTACGCCAGACAACAACGGGCTGTTCTTCAACCAGCAACTGAGCCAGGCCGCGCCGCCCCCGGTGGTGGTCGTCACGGCCAGCAACACGGCTGCCAACACCCAGCCGACGGCCCTGTCGAGCAAGCTGTCCGACGTGGTCAAGGTGAGTACCGCACGCTATGAATGGGCGAACAAACGGCTGACCATCGAAGCACGTTCCAGCGACGAAGTGGTCATCCCCGACATCATTGCCCAAGGGTATGGCCGGCTGTCGAAGTCCGGCACGCTGCAGAGCCTGACCATCAACGACCTGGCCCAGCCGCCGGCTACCATCACCGTCAAGTCCGCCCACGGCGGCAGCGACGTGGAACCGGTGGTGATCGTCGGCAACGCACCGGTCGAAGCCGCCAACCAGCCGCCGCTGGCTCAGGCCGATGTCGGCAGCACCACCGTTGGCGTGCCGCTGACCCTGAGCCTGCTGCAAAACGACAGTGACCCGGACGGTAACGTGCCACTGAGCATCACCGACCTGACCCAGCCGGGTACCGGCCTGGGCGGAGTGGTGCTCAACGGCAGCGCCGCGGTCACCTACACCCCGCCGGCCGGTGCCACCCAGCCGCTGGTGGCCACCTTCACCTACCGGGCGATGGACGCCAAGGGCCTGAAGTCGGCCCCGGCCAACGTCACCATCAACGTCGCGCCCAACCAGCCGCCGACCGCCAACCCGGAAACCGTCACCACCCT
The DNA here is from genome assembly GCF_028898945.1 of Pseudomonas sp. PSKL.D1. Taxonomy (NCBI): domain Bacteria; kingdom Pseudomonadati; phylum Pseudomonadota; class Gammaproteobacteria; order Pseudomonadales; family Pseudomonadaceae; genus Pseudomonas; species Pseudomonas sp. PSKL.D1. The sequence goes on along the minus strand of NZ_CP118607.1, from coordinate 2,454,977 downwards.
GGGTGTACCGCTGACCATCAACGTGCTGGCCAACGACACCGACCCGGAAGGCAACGTGCCACTGGCCGTGGCCAACCTCACGCAACCCCCGGCCGGGCGCGGCACGGTGAGCACCGACGGCACCAGCGTCACCTACACGCCGCCGACCAGCGTCACCTCGGCGTTCACCACCACCTTCACCTACCAGGCGCGTGATGCGCTGGGTGCGGTGTCGGGCAACGGCACGGTGACGGTCAACGTGCAGCCACGGCCAGCCGCCGAGACCTTCGCGGTGACTGCCGCCACGGTGCTGGCACGCTCCAACGGCCGGTACAACTGGGACATCAGTGGCACGTCCTCGGTCACCACCGGCAACACCATCACCGTGCGTGTGACCACCACCACCGGCGTGCAAACCCTCGGCACCACCACGGTACCGGTGACCGGCCGCTGGCGGCTGACGGTGAGCAACAGCACCACGGTGATCCCGACGGCGGCGCCGCAGGCGACCATCACCAGCAGCCAAGGCACCACCCGCACCGTCAACGTGACCGTGCAGTAAGGCCAGGAGAACGCCATGAACCGCCTGTACCCGCTGCTGCTGTGCCTGGCCCTGGTGGGCCCGGCACAGGCCGACGACCTGATGGACAACGCCGACCTTGCCGCCGGCAACGACCTCGGTGACCCGGTGATCATCCGCCTGCTGCCGGCCGGTGCCGGCCAGGTGGCGGTGATCGAGCAGCAGGGTTCTGGCAACCGCGCCACCCTCGACCAGAACGGCCAGGCCCTGCTGGGCCAGATCGTGCAGGCCGGGAGTGCGCAGGAAGCGTACATCCTGCAAGAAGGCAGTGACCTGATGGCCAGCATCAGCCAGCAGGGCAATGGCAACAGTGCGTCGATCCGCCAGAGCGGCACCAGTAACAGCGCCAGCATCGACCAGATCGGCAACGACAACAGCGCCAGCATCGTGCAGGCCGGCTCCGGGCTCAGCAGCTCCGTGACCCAGGCCGGCAATGGCCAGCATGTTCAGATCACCCAATTCCGATAGACCTGGAGGCACCACCATGTTCAAGCTCGCTCCCTTAAGTGCCGCCATCGTCCTGGCCCTGGCCGGCCAGGTCATGGCTGACGACAGCACCTCGAACCAGACCCAGACCGGTAACCAGAACATCGCCGACGTGCAGCAAACCGTCGCCCCGTTCGCCTCGGCCACCCAGACCCAGACCGGCAAGGGCCACAACCACCTGGCGGTGCAGCAGGAGAGCACCAGCGACATCCAGCAGAGCGCCACCGGCCAGTACAACGCCGGTTACGCCGAGCAGCTGTACGAGAACGGCAGCCAGATCACCCAGCAGGCCAGTGGCTCGTTCAACGACGCCTTTGCCAGCCAGTCGGTGGGTGAAGGCAACCAGTCGCTGCAGATGCAGCAAGGCAGCGAGAACCGCTCGATTGTGTGGCAGGACACCCAGCAAGGCAGCCAGGCCACCACCCAGCAAAACGGGCAGCGCAACGAAGCGGTGGTCGAGCAGCTGTTCGGCGGCAGCAATAACCGCAGCGTCATCAACCAGGACGGCCAGGACAACTACGCCGCCGCCGAGCACCTGACGCACACCGACGGCGACATCCAGATCTACCAGCAAGGCAAGCAAAACTGGGCCTACGGTGACCAGCGCGACGGCATTGGCGGCACCATCGCCATCGACCAGTACGGCACTGGCCACTCGGTGGAGGTGTGGCAGGACAACCAGCAAGGCAGCCACGCCACCGTCAACCAGAACGGCCAGCTCAACGAAGGCGTCATCGACCAGAGCTTTGGCCAGGACAACACCGCTTACCTGTATCAACAAGGCAAGTCCAACGCCACCTGGGCCGACCAGTTCGAGACCAACAACTCGACCACCAACATCTCCCAAACCGGCAACAGCAACCTGCACTACACCTACCAGACCGGCGACAACCAAAGCCTGACCGTGACCACCCAGGGCACGGGCAACAAGGTGATGGCCAGCAACTGGAAGGGTGAGAAGCTCGGTGGCCAGTTCGGGAATAACCAAACTGCGCTGATTGACCAGAAAGGCACCGGCAACAGCGTCAACCTGACCCAGAACGGCGCCTATCAACTGGCCACGCTGACCCAGAAAGGCACCAACAACAGCATGCAGACCAAGCAGGCCGACAGCAACAACGAGCTGTACTTTGACCAGAACGGGAGCGACAACATTCTGGTTGCCGACCAGCGCGGCAGCGACAACTACGCCACCGGTTCGTCCAACGGCAGCGGCAACAGCATCACCCTCGACCAGTCGGGCTATGCCAACCAGAGCCACACCACGCAGCTTTATGGCAGTGGCAACAGCGCCGACATCAAACAGGCCGACACCGCCAACGTCGCCTACGTGACCCAGGGCGGCACCGGCAACCAGGCCTTCGTCGACCAGGCCGGCGCCAACCAGAGCGCCACCATCACCCAGATGGGCAATGGCAACACCGCCACCGCTACCCAGCGTTAACGGCTCCCCCCTTGAACCGCGGCGTCTCCTCTCCCTGGCGCCGCGGTTCCTTTTTTATGCATCCCCGGTTTCTGTAGGAGCGTTACAATCGCTCATCGCCTAAAGCGCACTGATGCCATGATCCAGTCCGACCTCGACCTGTTCGGCCCCCAGCCACAACGTCTGGCCAGCCACACCGTGCTGCTGCCCGGCTTCGCCCTGGCCGAGATCGAACCGCTGCTCGACGCCCTGCGCCCGGTGCTGCGCGCGGCCCCGTTCCGGCATATGCAAACGCCAGGCGGCCTGAACATGGCCGTAGCCTTGACCAACTGCGGTTCGCTCGGCTGGGTCAGCGACGCCAAAGGCTACCGCTACAGCCCCACCGACCCGGTCAGCGGCAACCCCTGGCCCGCCCTGCCCCCGATCCTGCTCGGCCTCGCCAGCCGCGCCGCCGCAGCGGCTGGCTTCGACGGCTTCGTGCCTGATGCCTGCCTGGTCAACCATTACCTGCCCGGCACCCGCCTGAGCCTGCACCAGGACCGCGACGAGCGGGATTTCGGGCAGCCGATCGTGTCGGTTTCGTTGGGGTTGCCGGCGGTGTTTCTGCTAGGTGGATTGCAGCGTGCGGACCGCACCCAGCGCATCCCGTTGAGCCATGGGGATGTGCTGGTATGGGGTGGAGAGGACCGGTTGCGGTTTCATGGGGTGTTGCCGATCAAGCCAGGCGAGCATCCGCGGATGGGGGAACGGCGAATCAATTTGACGTTGCGCAAGGCAGGCTAGGCCCATCGCGAATAAATTCGCTCCTACAAGGGCAGCGCTGGTTTCGCGGTTGACGCATTGAACGGCGCCGGCGCCGATACGCCCCAAAACGACGCAATACCTGTAGGAGCGAATTTATTCGCGATGCGCCGCGCAGCGGCGCCCTAACATCCTGAAAAAATCCTCCCAATCACCTCTGTGTCTTCGAGGCTAGGCTGCTACAGGTCTTGCCAATCATGGACGACCCACATGCCCTTTCCAAATGGCCATCAGCTGCGTCGCGGGCGATACTCGGAACCCGGCAGGCTCTACCTGCTGACCACCGTCACTCGGCATCGAAAGCCCTTGTTCCTTGAGTTCCATTGCGCACGTATGGTGATCAGCCATTTGCGCCTGCTTGACCGCGAGCAAGCGTGCCGGTCACTGGCCTGGGTGGTGATGCCTGACCATGTGCATTGGTTAATTGAACTGAAGGCAGTGGCGCTGAGTACGCTGATGCGCCATTTCAAGGCCCGCTCCAGCCAGATGTTGCGCAAGGCAGGCGGCGTTACAGCGGCCGTTTGGCAGGCCGGCTATCACGATCGCGCGCTGCGTCGGGAAGAGGATGTGGTGAAGGTTGCGAGGTACATTGTTGCGAACCCGCTGAGGGCGGGGCTGGTTCAGAAGCTGGGGGATTATCCGCACTGGGATGCGATTTGGGTGTGAATTCAACGATGTTGGCGCCGCTGTGCGGCGCATCGCGGATGAATCCGCTCCTACAAGAGCGGCGCTGGTTTCGCCGGGAATGCGGGGCGCAGTTCACCGTGTAGGAGCGAATTTATTCGCGATGCGCCGCACAGCGGCGCCCGGTTCATTCCTGCTGATACTGGCTCAAATACTTCTCCACCCCCGCCTTTTGCCTTCCCCGGCATCCCCCGCCACCTGCCACAACCGCCGCTCGATGCCCTGGGCCAGCAAATGCCCCACCGCCGCCTCGATCGCCGACAGTACGCACAACTGCGCCGGTTCGTTGGTGGTGTACCCCACCTCGGCCTCCAGCAGCTTCTTGAACTCGATGAACTTGAACACCCCGGCGCTGCGGCCCACCGAGTAGATGGTTTTGCTGGTCATCACGTTGGCCAGCACCTGCCCGGTACGCACGTCCACCGCGCGCAGGTTCACGGTCACCTGGTCGACGCGGTACTCGCGGGAGATGTCGATACCCAGGTAACGGGCACCCTCCCCGCCACTGCGCACGTTGGTGTCGTAGGCGATGATGCCGCCTTCGAGCATCAGGTTGGCGGCCTGCAGCGGTGGCAGTTCGGTCTGGATGTTCTCCGGCACGTCGGGTTTTTTCTGCGAGGCGCGGATGATCTTGCGTTCGGTCAGCAGGTTCTGCAGGCCTTCGCGCTCCAGCACCACGAACCAGCCGCTGGCGCTCAGGGCATCCATCAGCATGCTCGCCGCACCCTGGGTGACGCTGGTGGAGAACGAGCTGGCCGGGGTCGGTTTGTACTGCCCGGTCTGGTCGCGAAAGCCGTACACCACCGCCATCAGGCGGCCTTTGGGCCGGGGCATGTTGATCAGGTCGTAGTAGGTCGAGGCCCGCGGGGTCAGGGTCGGGGTTTCCGAGTCCTGTTCGGCCGGCATCGGCTCGCGCAGGCCGCAGCCCTGCAAGGTGGCGAGAATCAGCAAAGTGCTCAGCAGACGTTTCATGGTGTGCTCTCCCCAAGTAACCAGCCGTCCCTCTCAGGGGTTCAGGCCGCTGACCTCGATGATCGAAATTTCTCCCGTGGCGCGATCAGTGACCTGGATGCTCAAGGCTCCGGAGTCGTCAATCACGTCGATCAGGAACGCGTCGGTGGCCATGCTCCCGGTCTGGCCATTGCCGATGTTGTCCAGCAGCTGCGACAACATCCGCGACTCCAGCTGGTTGCTGAAGCGCTCCAGGGCCGAGGTGCCGGCAAAGGCCGAACTGCGGTCCTTGAGGTCGGGGTCGTCATGGTCGTTCTGCGCCTGGGCGTTGTTCAGCAGCCAGGTACCGTTGAGCGGGTTGCCACCGAACGCCGGGTTGACCGGGGTGTACACCAGCTCCGTGGCCTGGGCAGCAAAGGTGCCGGCCAGCAGGCAGGCGGCGATGCAGTTCGCAGTGCGCGTTTTCATAGCTCATCCCTCTCCAGATCAGTGGTGTCCTGCAGCAGGCGTTGCAGCTTGCGTTGAATGATCTGCTGCTTGACCGAGTCGGCAGCCGTGACGGCCTCTTCTTTTAATTCGGTGACGTTGGGCGGCAAAAAGCGCCGGTACAGCACTTCGCGCTCGTACTCCACGGTCACCAGGCTGCCCCAGCGGGCATCCGGGCGTTCGCGCACCACCAGGTTGAAGTCCAGGCGGCTGGTGGCGCGCAGGCGGTCGGTGAAATCGTTGTAAAAGCTGTGGCCGATGTGCGAGATGGTGTTGTCGACGATGAAGCCCATCATTTCTTCTTCGGCTGCGGCGCGAATCAGGCTGGGCAACGCAGCCATGACAAAACTCAGGCACAGGGCGATCAGGCGCTTCATGGCGTATCTCCTTTACCGCTCTGTACGCGGGTGCCGCTGGCGCTTTCGTTGAACGCCTGCTCGGCGACGAACTGCCAGTCGCTGTAGTGCTCCAGGCCTTCGAAGCCGGACCACTGGGTGTCGAAGTTGCCGCGCTTGAACGGGGTGGCGTCGGACTTGCTGTGCACGCCGGTGATACGCCCGTCGATGGCGCGCAGCAGGCCCCAGTCGTCGCTGCCGGTGATCGGGTCCGGGTAGAGCCTGCGGATGTGCCGGCGGGCCTGCGGGAAGCGGTTGTCTTCAAGCAGGTCGGCCAGGTCTTGCGGGTACTGCGCCAGGCCCGGCGAGGCGCGGTAGTAGCTGCGCAGGGCCTGGGCGTACTGGCCGCCCACCCACAGCAACTGGCGCTCTTTCTCGCGCTGGGTCACGCTGGACCACACCGTGCCGCTGGCGGCCAGGGCCACGCTGCTGACGGCAATCAGCAGCAGCACGCCCAGGTAAGTGAAGCCGGCGCAGGCCTTACCACTCTGCGAAGAGGCTGCCATCACGCGCCCTCCCTGTTGCACCGCTCTTGATATCGGCCACGCCGCCCGCCACCCCTTCTGGCGGTGGCACCAGTTGCCAGGCGTCGCTGCGTTCGGTAATCGGGTCCACCGGGGTGTTGCGCAGGTAACGCTGCTCCACCAGTTGCTCGAGCGAGTCCGGGTAGTGGCCGGTGTCGCCGTAGTAGTGGTCCAGGGCCTCGCGCAGCACCGAAAGGCTCTGGCGCAGGGTGGCCTCGCGGGAGCTTTCCAGGCTGTTGAAGTAGCGCGGCATGGCGATGGTCATCAGCGTGGCGATGATCGCCATCACCACCAGCAATTCGATCAGGGTGAAGCCTCGGCTGCGTTTCATGGCCGTCACCATTGCCCGTAAGGGATGTTGTTGAGGCCCTTGCCGCGGGCCCGGGAATACACATCGAACACGTCCTGCCCTTCACGCGGGTTGTCGGGGCTGCTGTCGTAGGCGCGCAGGCCCCAGCCACCGGCGTCTTCGTCCTTGGCCGCCACCAGCGGGTCGTGGGGGATGCGCCGCAAAAAGTAGAACTTGGCGCCTTTGGCACTGCGCACATCGCGCACGCCGTCCACCAGCACCTGCAGGTTGGGCGGGTAGCCGCTGGCGTCCAGGCGCTTTTCGATGAAGCCGGCGTCGAAGGCGCGTTTGTAGGCGTCGATACCATCACGAATCTGGTACAGCGCTTCGCGCAGCTGCTGCTCCTTGCCACGGCGCACCACGGTTTCGGTCAGCGGCGCCGCCATGCTGGCGAGCAGCCCGAGCAGTGCCAGGGTCAGCACCACTTCGATCAGGCTGAAGCCCTGCTGGCGGCGTTTCATGGCCGTGGGCTCACGGTGCCTGGCACCACCGCCATCTGGCTGGTGGTGGCCGGCACATTGTCGGTGTCGTCCACTGGTACTTCGCGGGCGGGCAATGGCGCCACCTGGCGCACCTGCAGGCTCGACTCGGTACCGGTGGAGAACTCCATGTCCGACGGGCTCTGGTACGGCAGGTTGCGCACGATGCGCGGAGTGATGGCCAGCACCAGCTCGGACTTGCTCATGTCATCACGGTTGCTGCCGAACAGCCGGCCCAGGCCGGGGATGTCGCCAAGGCCCGGGATCTTGTTGCCGCTGGAGGTCTTGTCGTTGCGCACAAGGCCCGCCAGCACCTGGGTTTCGCCGTCGTGCAGGCGCAGGCTGGTCTGGGCGTTGCGAGTGTCGACCTGAACCGGGATGGTGCCCTGGCGGGTGGCTTCCAGGGGCGTTGCGTTGCTGACCTCCAGCGCCACCTTGATCGCCACTTCGTTGTTCAGGTGCACGGTGGGTTGTACTTCGAGCTTCAGACCGACATCCAGGTAGGTCACGCTTTCGGTGATCACCGGGCCTTGGGTGGACGGCACGGACGTGGCGCTGATGATCGGTACGCGCTGGCCGATGTGAATGCGCGCCTGCTCACGGTTGCTGACGCGGATCACCGGGCTGGCCAGGGTGTTGATGTCCTTGTCCTGGGCGTTGATCTTGGCTTGGGGTGCCGGCGAGATGCTGATGCGGCTGGAATTGATGCCGCGCAACTGGTCGAGCACGCTCACCGGGCTGCCGTCATCGCTGAGCACACCGAAGGTGTTGGGCCATTGCAGGCCCAGGTCGAGGATGCGCGAGCGGGCCACCTCCATCACCTCCACTTCCAGCACCACTTCGGGGTTGGACTGGTCCTGGGACTGCAGCAGCTTCTCGGCCATGCGCACGGCATCGGCGGTGTCGCGCATGGTCAGGGTGTTCAGGCGTTCGTCGACGAACACGTCGCGGGTCTTGAGCATGGTCTTGACCATGTTCAGGGCGGTGTTGGCGTCGATACTGGTGAGGTAGAAGGTGCGCATCACCAGCTCTTGATAGTCCTTGGTCTTTTGCGGCGAGTCGGGGTAGATCAGCAAGGTGTTGTCGTTGACGATCTTCTGGTGCAGCTGGTTTTGCTCCAGCAGCAGCGCCACGGCGTCTTCGATGCGCACGTCACGCACGAAGATGGTGGCTTTCATGTCGGGGCGCAGGTCTTTGTCGAAGATGAAGTTGATGCCGGCAACCTGCGCCAGCACCTCGAAGATGGTTTTCAGCGCGGCGTCACGAAACTCCAGAGTGACCGGGCGCTCCAGCTTGCTGCGCAGCTGCGGGAACGGCTGCGCGGTGCGCGCCTGGACGTTCTCGATGTCGCTGCGCAGCATGATGCCCTTCTGGTTTTGCGGGTCCAGGCGCAGCACTTCGCGCATGTAGCGCTCGGCGCCAAACAGGTCACCCTGGCGCAGCGCCGCCTGGCCCAAGGCCACGCGCTCGTCGAGGGTGCGGATCAGCTCGATCTGGCGGATGCCTTCCTGGGCACGACGGTTGTTCGGCTCGATGGTCAGCACCCGGCCATAGCCCATGCGTGCACCGGCGAAGTCGTGGCGAATGCGGTCGCTGTCGGCCTGGCTCAGCAGCGCTTCGACGGCGGTCTGGCGGCCGTGGGCCAGGGCGATGTTCAGCTCGGTGTCGCGCGGGTCGTCGCGCAGGGCCTCTTCGAGGCGGGCGATACCGGCTTCGTACTGGCCCTCCTTCATCAGCTCGTCACTGTCCTTGCGCACCGCGCTGCTACCGCAACCGGCGATGGCCACGCACAGGGCCAACAGCAGGAACGGAGCAGGCTTGCACGGCTTCGATGGCTTCATGGTGCGCTCCCTACAGACAAGGTCTGTGACTGATGCAAGGGCAGGTAAACCAGGTCCAGCTCGCTGGCTGATACCCGGACAAGGCGGTAGGTGTCGTCGATCACGTCGCCCTGGCGCACGACGTAGAGTTTTTCGCCGCTCTGCAGGAAGATCTGCAGGTCGTCGCGGTCGCCGATGCGGCCAACGAACTGGAATGGCAGGGCCGGGGCCGTGGGGGCTGCAGCGGCGACGGGAGTGGCGATTGCCGGTTGTTCGGTGACGGTGGCCAGGGTTTGGGGTTTGGTCCATTGCTGGGTGGGGAACAGGTTGCGGGAGGCCTGTGCCGACGCCATCGCGGCTGAAGCCGTTCCTACAGGGGACTTTGTAGGAGCGGATTTATCCGCGATGGCCGCCACCTCGTCCTCCTGCCCGAACCAATGCCCCGGCGCCCACGCCAGTGCACCTGCAATACCGAGGAACCCCGCCCACACCACCGCACGCTGAATGTTCATCACGACCTCGACAGGTAAAGGGTCATGCGCAGGCGGCCGTTGAGCTCGCTGTCGCCGATGCGTTTGCGTTGCAGCTCGAGGTCTTCGAGCACCAGGGTCGGCAACTGGCCGAGCAGGCCTTTGAGAAAGCCGCGGATCTGCGGGTAGCTACCACGCACCGGCAGCACGATCTGGTAGCGCGCAAGCTGGGTTTTGGGGTCGACGCCCAGTGCGTACTCGCCGCGCGCCAGGCTGATATTTTCGGCACGGGCCAGGTGGTACAGGCGCTCGATCAGTTCGCTGGCCTCCGGCTGGCCCGGCAGTTGCTGGCGCAGGCTGTCCAGCGCCTGTTGCTCGGGCTTGACGGCAATTTTCAGCTCGCCCCGCTTGACCCGCTCCACCTGCGCGCTGGCATCCGCCTCGCTGGCCTGCAGTTCGCGCAGGGCTTGCCACTGTGGCAGCACGCCCGCCAGTGCCACACCCAGCGCCAGGGCGGCGACAGCAGCGCCGGCCAGGCCGACCGGGCCGATGCGGCGCAGCTGCTCGTGAAGGATCAGTTCAGGGACGCGCATGGCCGGTCTCCCAGGTTGCCGTGAGGTTGAAGCGCACCGGGTGTTCGGGCTGGTTGGCCACTACCTCATGGTTGAGCAGCGACACGTCGCTGAGCTCGGCGCTTTGTTCCAGGCGTTGGTGGTACTGCAACATTGCTTCGAGGTTGCGTGCCTCGGCGGCGATGCGAACCTGGCCTTTGCGCGCGTCCGGGGTCAGGCTCAGCAGCGCCACGTCCTCTTGCGGTTGCGCTTCGAGCATGCCGAACAGTTGCTGCCAGGGCCGCTGCAGTTGCTGCGACACGTTGCGCATCTGCGCCAGGCGTTCGGCCTGCTCGCGGCTGGCGGCGGTGTTTTGCGGTGCGGCGGTGGCCGGGCGGCGGCCCAGTTGCAGTTCAAGGCTGTGCACGCGGGCTTCAAGGCCAACCTGTTCGGCTTGCAGGTGCTGCTGCACCAGCACCAGCAGCGCCACCACGGCGCAGGCCAGGGCCAGCAGCGACCAGGCCAGCGCGCCGCTGCGCCGGGGCTGAAATTCCAGGTCGAGGCGGCGCATCTCAGGCCACCGCCCGCCACATGGCGCACAGCGGGTCGCTGTCGCCGGCCGGCTGGCACAGCTGCACGGCCTCCAACTGCGGCACATCGCCCCGGCCCGGCGCATGCAGGTACACCGGTGGCATGTGCTCGCCATACAGTTCGCAGGTGCGGTCTATCAGTGCCTGCAGGGCCTGGTCGCTGTCGGCGCAGCCCTGGGCCAGCACTTGTTGCCAGGCACCGCCCGCGGCCAGCATCAGCACACTGCGGCGGGGTTCGGCAAGTACGAAGAGGAAGTCGCCCTGGGCCAGCTTCGCCGAGCAGCGGTTGAAAGCGGCCATCAGGTAGGGCTGCACCGAGCGCAGCTTCAGCTGGCTATGCCGGCTCAGCGCCTGCAGGCCTTGCAGCAGGGCTTGGGGTAGCGCCGTGGCGATACGCGCGGCACCGGCAGGCTCGGGCGACAGCACGATGCGCCAGTCGTCCAGCGACTGGCCGTAGAGGTTTTCGAAGCAGGCCCGGGCGTAAGCGTCCAGTTCGCGCGGGTTGCCTATGGCATCGCTCCAGGGCACCAGGCAGAAGCGGCTGTAGCGCGCCGACAGCAGCACCCGCAACTCGGCGCCGCGCACGGCGTGTTCTGCAAGCAGTGCGCTGAGCGCCTGCAGGGCGGCTTCCCACGCCGGTTGCGCGGCGTCGCAGGTGAATGCGCGGCTGCCCAGCCATTGCGGTTGAGTGGCGTGCCAGCGACCCAGGCCGACACCTTCAGCGCCGACCACGGCGCAGAATCGATCAGGCGATAAATGTGACACGGTTGATCTCCTCAAGGGTGGTGCGGCCCTCGCGGACCAGGTCCAGGGCCGAAGCACGCAGCAGGCGCAGGCCGCGCTGGCAGGCCAGCGCCTTGATCTGCGACAGGGGGCGGCGTTCGACGATCATCTGCCGCAGGTCGTCGTCCAGGTGCAGCAGTTCGGCAATGGCGCTGCGCCCGCGGTAGCCACTGCCACGGCACTGGCCACAGCCCTGGGCGCGCACGAAGTGCCAGCCAGCCACCGCCTCACGGGTCAGGCCCGAGGCAGCCAGGGTTTCGTCATCGGCTTCGCACGGCGTGCAGCAATGCGGGCAGGCCAGGCGGATCAGGCGCTGGGCCAGCACGGCGTTGAGCGCCGAAACGAAGCTGTAGGGGTCGACCTGCATCTGGCTGAAGCGGCCGATCACGTCGAACACGTTGTTGGCGTGGATGGTGGTGAACACCAGGTGGCCGGTGAGCGCCGACTGCACGGCGATTTGCGCGGTGTCGGGGTCGCGGATTTCACCCACCAGGATCTTGTCCGGGTCGTGGCGCAGGATCGAGCGCAGGCCACGGGCAAAGGTCAGGCCTTTCTTTTCGTTGACCGGGATCTGCAGCACCCCCGGCAGCTGGTATTCGACCGGGTCTTCGATGGTGATGATCTTGTCCACGCCGTGGTTGATCTCGCTGATCATGGCGTACAGGGTGGTGGTCTTGCCGCTGCCGGTGGGGCCGGTGACCAGGATCATGCCGTAGGGTTCGGCGGCCAGACGACGCAGGGCGCGCAGGGTTTCGTCGGCAAAGCCCAGGGCCTGCAGTTGCACGCCGCTGACGCGGTCGGACAGGTCCTGTTTGTCGAGCACCCGCAGCACGGCGTCTTCACCGAAGATGCTGGGCATGATCGACACGCGAAAGTCGATTTGCCGCTCGCCCACCGCCACTTTGAAGCGGCCGTCCTGGGGCACACGCTTTTCGCCGATGTCCAGTTCGGCCATCACTTTGATACGCGAGATCACCTGGTCGGCAAAGGCACTGCCGCTGGCCTTGCCGGCCCCGTTCAGCACGCCGTCGATGCGGTACTTGATGGTCAGGCCCTGACCGGTCATGCCCAGGTGGATGTCGCTGGCGTGCTGCTTGAGGGCGTCGTAAAGGGTGGAGTTGACCAGCTTGACCACTTTGCTCTGGTCTTCGCTGATGCTGGTCAGCGACAGGCGCTGCAGCGGGTCGGCCTCGCTGCTGGCCTCGGCCTCGTGGTCAAGGGCGTCGACGGCGTGGAAGCTTTCTTCGTGGCGGGCCAGGAAGGTGGCCAGGTCGGCGGCGTGGGCCAGGTACAGTGGCGCGCCTTGCAGCACGTCATCGATCCAGGCCAGGCGGGCGTGGTCGAAGGGGTCGGCGAACACGCCAAGCAGTTCACCGCCCTGTTCGATCAGCACGAACTCGCGTTTCAGGCACTGGGCCAGGCTGACCTTGTCGAAACGTGGGTGGCTGGCCAGCAGGGCCTGGCTGGCCAGCACCGGGTAATGCAGGGTGGCGCCCAGGCGTTGCAGGAACGTGTCGGGGGTGTCGGCGGCCAGGCGTTCAAGGCAGTTGAGCAAGCGCTCGTCGCTGGCTTGCAGGCGGGCCTGGGCCAGCAGGTCGCGGGGGTAGGCGGTTGGTCGGGGGATCGGGGGGAGACCGATCGCGGATAAATCCGCTCCTACAGTATCGCGTACATCGGACATGGCCTGCGACTCCGCTCAGGGGCGCGTCGCAGGCTGGATCACTCAGGGCCGCGGGCGCCGCTATTCCCCGGTGAGCAGTTGGTCGTCGTCTGTGCCTGGGGGCTTGGCGCCATTACGGCGACGGTCTGCAAGCACCCAACTGCCATCGAACAACTGCAAGGGGAACGATTGGTTCCTGTTCTGGCGTCGTTCGACGAACCCCTCTGCCGGGTTGTCCGTGGCCCTGCGCTGGCGCTGAATGCCCATCAGGTCGAAGGCTACACGGGCCAGTTCCGCCAACGGGAACGGCTTGAACAGGACGTGGGTCACTCCCAGTTCGGCGGCCCGCTCACGGACCTCGGCGGTCGGGTGAGCGGTGATCAGCACGAAGTGGCACTGCCTGTTCTTGCGTACAGCCTCCAGAACCTGAAACCCCTCCATGTCGGGCAAGCGGTAATCCAGCACGATCACCTGCGGCGCCAGGCGTTCAGCCTGTGCGATGCCGCTGGCACCGTCGTGGGCAACATGAACTTCCAGGCCTTGCGCCTGCAGGTACGCTTGCAGGTTTTGCGCAAGGGTCTGTTCGTCATCGACTACCAATACTCTGTTCACCAAGGTCGACTCCCAAGAACTGCCCGGTTCCCCGGTCTGCGAAGTGCGCCCTTGTACAGGCTTGAGCAGGCTTCGTGCCAGGCATGATGATTCATGTTGCACCGCTGTAAGTCATTGATCTTATTGCTGACACCCACTACATCCAGGGCGGCCGTGCCCACGCTTCCCCACAACCGGGGAAAGTGATGGCACATTGCCAAGCCGTTATTCCCCAGCATTGGGGAAGCGCTGTCGGGGGCTTCAGTCGGCGACCTCCACTGTAGCGGATTCGCGCAAACGTTGGCGTACGTCGCGGCGCGCTTGCGCCTGAAGTTGCCCGATGAGCGCGGCCCTGGCCAATGCCAGGCCCTGTTCCCGTACGACCGAAGTGTTAGCACTTTGGTTCGGTGCTCCTTGCAGTTTTTGTTGGTTGGCCTGGTAGAACGCCTCCACTTCAGCCTGGCTGGGGGGCGTGACCGCGCTCAGCTCGGCGTACACCTGCTGCGCGGCCAGTTCGTGGCGCATGTAGTCAGCGTATCCTGCCCGGTCGAAACCTGCATCCGCCAGGCGCCGCTCGAACACGGCGGGGCTGCCGAACGCGGCTTCGAGCTCACCCACCTGTTTCGACACCTGCGCGTCGTCGACGACAATGCCACGGCGTTGCGCTTCCTGCCACAGCAGCTCCTTGTCGATCAGCTCATCCAGCGCCTGGCCGCGCAGGCGTTTGTACAGCGTCGGGTTGCGGATGCTGGTCACCGCCCGGCCCTGAGCCTGCAGGTAGTCGCTGAAGTAACGTTCAAGGCGCATCACGCCGATGTCCACGCCGTTGACCCGAGCCGCCGGCACATCGGCCCAGCTGGCGCCGGCCAGTGACAACAACAGGCACAACCACAGGGTTCGCATGCTGACCTCCTTTCAAGGGTTGACCGGCACCGGCCGGTACGGGGCAACGGCGGTGAAGCGTGGCCCGGGCAACTCAACCGCCACCACATGGGCCCCGGCCATGCCCTGGCGCCGCCCGGGGCCGAAGTTCAGCGCCGGGGTAAGGCCGGTGTCCACGTCGTACAGGCCCTCCAGCGCGGCCATCAAGCGCTCGCGGCTGGCGTCGCGGCCGATCTGCTTCAAGGCTTCGGTAAGCAGGCGCATGGCGCACAGCGTGCTGACCTGCAGCGACGCCTGGCGTGGGTCGAGGTGCTGGCGTTGTTGCAGGCCGGCCAGCGTTGCCTGGCCCTGTGCGGTCCAGTCGCCGGGCACGAACGGATACGCCAGCAACACACGCTGCGACCATTGCGCCGGTAGCTTGACCAGGCCGCCGGCCACCTGGCTGGAGGCTGCGAACAGGTAAGGATGGCGCCCCGCCGCTTGCAGCGCCTGGGCCAGCTCGGTGAAGGACTGGGCGCGGCCCAGGAACAGAATGCCCTCGCCGTCCACCGGCTGGCCGTCAAACGCCTGAACCGGTGCGGGGGCCAGACCTTGTTGTTGCAGGCGCTCGCGCACCTGCTCAGCCAGCGGCGCCTGCTCGTCACCGGCATAAACCACGCGCAAGCCATCGGCGGGCACTGCCAGCACATCGCGGGCGTGCAGTGCCAGGCTGAGCAGTTGAGTGGCGAGGTCGGGCATGGGGTCGAAGATCTGCAGGCTGCCGCCGTTGCGCGGGGTCGAGCCGACCAAGGGCACGCGGTGCTGTTCGAGCAGCGTGGCCAGGCGTTGGTCAAGCATCGGCGCCATGGGGGCGATCAAGGCGAAGGCCTGCTCCTGATCGAGCAGGCGGCTCAGGGCCTGTTCGGCGCTGGCAGGGTTGTCACCGGGGTCGAGCACTACCAGTTCCAGGCGCCGGCCGTGGATGCCACCGTTCTGGTTCAACTGCGCGATGGCGTCCTCCAGCACAGCGCGCACCACGTGAGCGGCACCCGCCAACGGCCCGCTGGCGGGCAGCAGCGTGCCCAGGCGCAGCACGCTCTGCTCCACGCCGGGATCGCGTTCTTCGCCCAGGCGCTTGAGGTAGGCGGTAAGGTTGCGCTGGTCGGCCAGGGTCAGCTCGAAACGTGGCATGGCCGGGTCGAGGCGGTTGCCGGCGGGGTCGATGCCGTGCTGGATGGCGCGGGCCAGGTTGGCGTCGGTGTAGGCCTTGCCCTGGGCCAGACGCTGCCAGTCGAGGCTGGGGGGGCGCACATTGCCCTCGGGGCGGCCGCGGCCATCGGTACCGTGGCAACCGGCGCAGGGCAATACGCTGGCGGGCACGCTCATGCCGCTGGCGCCGACGCGGGCGGTGAGTTGCGCGTCGGAGGTGGAGAGGCCTTCGCGGTAGAGGCGTTTGCCGGCTTGTTCCCCAGGCGTGAGTTCAAGCGCAAGGGCCGAGCCGTGAAAGGCGATGCTGAAGGTGAATGTCATCAACCAGGCAAGCCTCTGACATGCCCCTGTGGGAGCGGCCTTGTGTCGCGAAAGGGGCGCGCAGCGGCCCCAGAATGGTCGCAGCGAAGCATGAATCGCCGGGGCTGCTTCGCAGCCCTTTCGCGACACAAGGCCGCTCCCACAAAAGCCGCGCCAGCTTACGGGCAGGTGCGTCCAGAAAAAGCTCATGGCGGCTACCGCCCGGCCAATGGCTGGGTCAGCAACTGCATCCGCTGGGCAATCGCCGCAGGCGGCGCATCCGGGCGGATCTTGCTCCAGCGTTTGCCGGCCACGTCCCCGGCGATCAGCTGCGTGGAATGCTGCTCGGGGCTGGGCAGGAACTGGCCGATACGCCCCAGCACCAGGTCGACGCTGGCCTTGTCGCCGGTCAGGAACAGCCAGTTGGGGTTGTCCACGCCCTGCTTCCCGGCAAAGGCCTTGAGCGCCGCGGGGGTGTCGTTGAGCGGGTCGCTGCTGATCGACACGAAGGTCACCTGGCTGGCCAGCGCCGGCCCCATGGCATCGCGCACGTCACGCAGCTTGCGGGTAATCAACGGGCAGGCGTCCGTGCAATGAGTGAAGATCACATTCAGCATCACCACTTTGTCCTTGAGCACGTCGCTGTAAAAGCGCAACTCGCGGCCGTTCTGGTCCTTGAGCACGGTGTCGGTGAACCAGGTCTGGGCATCCCGTGTGCCGCCGCCGCTGGCCATGGTCGGCGGCGCCGGTTGCGGGCTGGGCGCCGCTTGCCCGTGGCCTTCATGGGCCATGGCCATGGAGGCGAAAATCCACAGGCAGGCGGCCAGCACCAACCAGTCGAGGCTGCGCATGCCTACGGTTTGGCTGCTCATGGTTGCACCTCCTGATGTTCGGCAATGGCTGTACTCTTGGCATGCACGCGGCGAGCGCTGAGGCGGTTGACCTCTTCAATCAGCACGTTGGGGTCGGTGAAGCCGTAGTAGCGGGTCCAGTGGCCGGTGCGCCCGTCCCCCACCAAAATCAGCGGCGGGTGCTGGGTGAGGTCGGCGCTGAAGCTGCCCAGGCCTTTGAGGGTTTCGGTAATGGCATAGGGCGAGCCGGTCAGCCAGCTCCAGCCCGGGCCATGCTGGAAGGCCTTGGCGTATTGCTGCAGGCGCTTGGCATCGTCACGCTGGGGGTCGACGCTGATGGACACCAGGCGGATTTCCTCCCCTACCCGGCCGCCCAACTGCTGCTGGACCTTGCCCATGATCGACGACACCACCGGGCACACCGTGGTGCAGCTGGTGTAGATGAAACCCATCACCACCAGGTGGTCGCCCACCAGGTCCTTTTCCAGGCGTACCGGCATGCCGGTCTGGTCGAGCAATGAAACATCGGCAAAGCGCACGCTGGCCTTCTCGGAATGCGCGGCGGGCGGCGCGGCGGCGGGTGCGTTGTGGTCGTGGCCGGCATGGGCCAAGGCCAGGTTACTGGCCAGGGCGAGGCTCAGGGCCAACAGCTTGCAGGCAGGCTTGGCGTTCATTGCACACTCCTCACGTCAGTCTGGGAAGCGGTAGCGGCGGCGGCGGGCAGCACGCGCAGGCTGGTGTAGTTTTCTTCGGTGAATTTGCGGCCCAGCGATGGCGACTGCACATGCAGGTACCAGGCGCCAGGTTCGGGCAACACCAGCGCGGCCTGGTACACGCCCTCGCCCACTTCCTCCAGGCGCAGGTTGCGCGGCATCGACGACGGCGCCAGGAAGTAGCGCAGGCTCAGATCGTCCAGCCCCAACCGTGGCCGGCCGTCATCGCCAACGATGCGCACCTTGGCGGTAACAGCGCTGTGTTGTGGCAGCGGCTGGTCCAGGCCGATGAACTCGGCGTGCGCCCCCCGGCGTTTGCTGGCATCGGGCGCCGCCGCCACATCGGTGCTGAAGCAGTGGATGATCTGCGGCTGGTTGAGCAAAAAGGCCACGTCGAACTTGCCTGCGGCCGGCATTTTCACCGTGGAGCCATACACCCCGGGTGCCACCTCGCGCAGGCTGCGGTCGATGACGATGGCGGCGCGGGCCTGGTGGCCACGGTTGTTGTAGCCGGACATCGGCGCGTTCATGCCCTCGGCGTAAAAGTACGTGGTGTTGTCCACCGGGTTGACCACGAACACCGAGTTGTCGTCGCGCGATACCGACAGCCCCTGGGCCAGTGGCAGGTCACCTGCCTGACGTGGCGCAGCCGGGCCGGCCTCGAAGCTCTGGATGATCGGCTGGCGCCCTTCGCCCAGGCTGCTGAGGTTGATCATGCTGACCCGCGACGAGGCCAGGCCGCGCACGTAGGCGTAGCCCTTGGTGAAGGTCAGCTGGTACGGCTCGGCTGCCACCGGGATGCGATGGATCAACTGGTCGTTGCTGGCATCGATCACCAGGGCCTGGTTTTCCAGGGTGTTGAGCACGATGCCGTAGCGGCCATCACTGCTGAAGCGCATCGGCCCCAGGCCCTGCTCGGCCTTGACGATATGGCGCGGCTGATGGCTGCGGGCATCGATCACCCGCACGGTGCCTTCCTGGCCATCGGTCACATATACCGCCTGGGACAGCGCCGAGTACGCCACGGCCAACGGGTGCGGGCCGACTTCCAGGGTGCTGACCAGGCGCATGTCGGGGATGTCGATCACGCTCAGGGTGCCGCCGTCGCGGTTGCTGACAAAGGCATAGCGCGAGTCGGCGCTGAAAGCGATTTCGTGGTGGCCGGAGCCGGTGGCGAAGGTTTTCAGCGTGGTGCGGCCAGGTACATCGATCACCGTCACCCCGCCTTTGGCCGGGTCGCTGCTGTTGTTGCCCACCCACAGGCGGTGCTGATCGGGTTGCAGGGCCACGCGTACCGGCTGCTCGCCTGCGTCCAGGGTGGCCACGCGGGTGAAGGTTTCGGTGTCGATCACCGCCACCTTGCCGCGTTCAGGGATGGACACGAACACCTGCTTGTCGTCACCGGTGGCGGTCCAGTCCATGGGCCGCCCCGGCAGCTCGATGCGCGCCATGGTGCTGGTTACGCCCCCTACCGACACCGTGGGGTCTATCACCGTGAGGCTGGCGTCCTTGTTCAGCACCAGCAGGAAGTAGCTGTTCAGGTCCAGTAATGGCCGGGCGCCGATGCTGCTTTTGAGGAACAACGCCACCCGGGCCTTGCAGCTTTGGTCGCGGTTACCGCCCTCCAGCGGTGCCGACTGCGCCGGGTCGATCCAGGCCCCCGGCGCCATGCCCGACAGCGGTTGGCCGGTGTTCTGGTCAGTGACCTTGAAGCGGATATTGGCGAACGCCCCCTCGCGCAGTTCGGCGCCGGCCAATGGCCGCGCTTCGAACTCCACGGTCACACCATCCCGGCTGAGCCGGTGCAGGGCCTGCGGGTCGGCAGGTTCCTGCAGCAGCTCGCGGGGGTCACACCACAGCTCTTCATAGGCAACGCCAAGGCCGATCAACGCCGCGCCCAACAGCACTCCCAGCAAGGCAGGGCGGGTTTTCTTGTTATACATGGTGGTGCGCCCCCTATCTTATTGCGCCGGCGCCGTTGCCGGCGGTGCATCGTTGGTGACCCGCAGGATGCCCCACAGCCCCGAGGTGTTGCCGTACGCGGCGTAGTCACGGAACAGGTAGTCGCCCGGTATTCCGTTAGCGCCCCCGGCACTGGGGATCATGAAGCTGAAGTGCGCTGCCGGCAGCACGCTCTCCTGGGCGCCCACGTACATCGACATCGGGTTGTAGCCGAAGCGCACCGAGCCAATGCCTGGCAGGCTGGTCGGGTAGCCGTCCAGGTCGTTTTTCTCGGCCTGGTAGGCGTGCAGCGGCCACAGGTGCCCGTCAAGCTGGTAGGTGATGCCTCGGCTGCCACCGCTGGGCATCACTACGTGGCTGCGCAGTGGCTGGCCGGGCTTGGCCCAGAGCACCGGGGTTTGCGGGTCGCCACCGACCAGGGCGTTGCTGTAAGCCATGTGGGCGTTGGGCACATCGGCAAAGCCAAAGCCATCGGCGTGGCCGAACGGCGCGTCCGGCGCCAGGCCGAAGCGCAGCCACAGCGGCTCGGTCTTGTAGTTCATGGCCATGTTGCCGTTGTCTTTCGGGTCGCCCGGCACACCGTTGCCTTCGGTGGCAATGCCTTCTACCGGGCGGCCATCGGCCCAGCGCATGTTCAACGAGCGCTGCCACACGGTGACGAAGTCGCGGTAGTCGGGCTGGCCGCTGACCTTGACGGTCGCCTGGGCACGGCTGGCGGCGTCCTCGGTGAAGGTGGCGGTTTGCGGCAGGATGCTCATGGCGCCGACCAGGCCTTTTTGCGGTTGCTTGATCACATCCGCCGGGGTCAGGTTCAGGCCACCGAACTCGATTGCCGTGGTGTTGATGTTGTCCACCGTACGGCCCAGTTGCAGCACCGGTTTGCCTTCACGTTCCAGGTGCCCGGCGTAGTACTGGTACACCTTGGTCGGGTAGGCGCCGCTGCTGCCGCTGCGCGGTGGCACGGTTTGCACCGGGTTCAGGCCCACGTTCACGCCATCGGACTTGGTGATGTCGTACGCCAGCAACTGCGCGTGCAGGCCCACGTGGCTGGACGGGCGCATCAGGTTGTTGTTGAAGGCGGTGGAGCCTTCGCTGCCGTTGCGGTCGCGCTTGACCACGTTCTGCATCACCGCCGTGCTGGGCAGGTCGGGCATGACCAGCGGCAGGCGGTTTTCCAGGGTGATGCTGATGCAGTCGCCGGCGTTGGCGCGCAGTACCAGCGGCTCGACAGGGATGCCCGCCTTGAGCTTACCGGTGCTGGTGTCCAGGTCGGCCTTGCGCACGTACAGCACGGCGGTCGGGTCATGCAGCGGGGCGCTGTGGCCGCCCACGGTGAAGGTGGCGCCGTCCTCCTCGTCGGTTACCGTCACTTGCGGGATGCTGGTTTTGCGGCTGTTGAACACCAGGGTGCCGCCATTGGCTTTCAGCGGGCCACCCACATGCTGGCCGATGCCGGCCGGGTCGTTGATGCTTACGCCGTGGCGGTTTTCCAGGATGTCGTTGGCCAGCGCGGCGACGATTTCATAGTTGCGCTTGACCGTTGCACGGGTGCCGATGCCGTTGGGGTTAGCCGTGGTTTTCGGGCAGATGCCGTCGAAGTTCACGGTGTTGCGCATGGCCACCGGCTGCGGGTTGTTGGGCAGCGGGAACAGGTCGGCGCGCTGGGCGGTGTAGTTGCGCATGATGCCCCAGATGCCGTTCCAGTAGCCTTCCAGGGCGGCGTCCAGCGAGTACAGGTAGTCGCCGTTGGTAGCCGCGGAACTGGAGATCATCGACACCGGCGCCATGAAGCCCAGCTGCTCGGAAATACCGATCATCTGCGACGACTTCCAGCCCGAGTTGGAGCTCATGCCAAAGCCGGTGCCGTTCTGCAGCCACTTCACGCCGTGCAGGGTGACGTTGTGCTCCTCTTCATGCCCACCAGCGTGCATGCGCAGGCGCACATTGTCGCCGGAGTAGGTACGCAGCAGCGGCGTGAACGGGTCGCCAGGTTCGCTGCCGGCCACGTTGATGTTGGGCGGGAACTGCGTGGTGCCACCGGTGGGGCCGACCGCCGAGGTGATCGCCGCAGGCGCCAGATTCATCGCCGGGATGGCACGGTCGGTACGGCTTTGCAGGGCGTAGCCCAGGTCGCCGCCGAGGCCGTCGGCCTGCATGCCACGCTTGCCGTCCGGGCCAACCTTGTTCGGGTCGAACACGCGCAGCGCCAGCGGCTCGTTGCGGTAGTTGACGACGAACATGCCGGGGTCATCCACCGAGATCGCCTGCGGGCAGGGGCGGCTTGGGCAGCCCGGGTTCAGCCCGCCACGGGACTCGACCACCGATTCCAGCAGGTTCGACGCGGCCTGGCGCACGGGCGGGTTGATGGCGTAGCGGAAGCTGTCGGCGGTGGCCGGGTAAGCCTGGCCATTGGGGATGCCGTCGGGGCCGGCGCCTACGTACACGCCGGCTTCATAGGCGTGCTGGAAGTCGCTGTACTCCAGGAAGAACTCGCGGTAGCTGTCGTTTTTGCCGTCGCCGTCGTGGTCACCGGTCTTGATCACCGCCTGCCAGGAAGTCGGGCCGCCGTCCTGGCGGGTAGCCGGGTTGTACAGCTGCTCGCCGGTTTCGGCGTGGTACCAGGTGGAGTTTGCCGGTTCGGCCAGTACGGTGGCGTACAGGCCCAACTGCTGGTGGGTCGATGGGCCGAGGTGGTCGTGGGTGAAGATGGTGCCCAGGCCACGGTCGACGTTGTGCACGTTTACCAGCGGGTCGGCGAACCAGCGTTGCATGGCCGTGCGTGCGCCCACCCAGTCGGCCCGGCCGAAGCGGCCGAAGTACGGGTGCAGCTTGGCTTTCGGGCAGGCGGCGGTGCCGTCGCGGCTGTCGCCGTCGGTGCAGCCGTTGAAGGCACGGATGGCATGGATACGCTCGACCACGCTGCCGGGCGAGAGAATGCCGTCTTCGTAGTTCCAGCCGTTGGCCGAGCCGTCGGCGGCGGTCAGGTCCCACTTGGGCAGGTGGATGTGCTGGCCGATCACGTCGGTGGGGGTGCGCACCTGGTAGTCGTCCATTTCATAGAACGACGGGATCAGGTTGGTGTGGGTGTACATGGTGCAGTCGAAGGTGTTCATGCGCATCACCAGCGGCTCTGGCGGGCGCTGCTTGGTGATCACCGGCCAGGCATCCTCCCACAGGGCGAGGATGCGGGCCTGCGGGAAGTGGTAGCCGACCTTGTTGTACACCGCGTCGAACTGGATGTTGGCACCTTTGTAGATGCGCGGGCGGTCGGCGGTGAAAGTGGACGCGCCACGGAAGCTCATGCCGGTCAGGCTTTCACCGCTGAAGAATTCGCCCACGCCGGACGACTGGGTCAGGCGCTTGCCACGGTCATCCATGCACGGCTCGAAGAACGGCGCGCCGGCAGTCGGCAGTGCGCCGTTGGTACGAAATGCTTTGGCCACCGGCTGGCTGCCGGGGATCAGCGCAAAGCTGGGGTGCTCGGCCTTGGCGTGGAACTGCATGGCGGCCTGTTCGACGTCGGTGCCCTCTTCAGGCATGTAGATGGGTTTGGCCTTGTGCACCACCTTGGAGAAGTCCAGCTTGGTGGTAGTGGTTTCGGCCTCGCCACCGGCAGACACACCGTCCAGCGTATGGCGGCCCAGGCCACCGTCCCAGCCATCAACCTGGTTGCCGTCGAGGTTGGCCCACAGGGCCTGGCCACTGTCCTTCAGCTGGCGCGCCAGCGCCGGGTCAAGCATGTCCAGCGGTGGAGTGGGTGGGCGTTGGCCCACGCTGCTTTCCATGCCGCCGATCCAGAACGGGTAGCCAGGGTTTTTCAGGCTGCCGTCGGCGTTGCGGTTGGTTTCGCTGCGGTCGACCAGTGCCAGCGAGCCCACCGCTTTGGCAGCGGCCGGGGCGTTGCCGTGGTCATCATCGCCCGCTTCTTCGCCTTCGTCGTCATCGTCGTGCTCGGCCACCAGGGTGTCGGCAAGCTTGGGCACCACCACGACCTTGCCCGGCATCGGCGCCATGGCCTTGCCCGGCAACGGCACGATGGCCGGGATCGGCGTGCCGGCGATGATCTCGCCGTCCGGCAGCGCACGGGCGCCGACTGCCGGTTTGCCGCTGCGCAGGGCGAACGGTGTGGTGTGGAAGCCTTGCTCGCTCTGGCCGCTGACCTCCAGCCGGGTGCCTTCCTCAAACACGTCGTGCACCCGCCACATGGCCCACATGCCCTGGGCAAAGTGCGGGTAGAAATGGCAGTGGTAAATGGCGTCGCCCGCCACCCGGTTGCGGTTGCCTGAACCGCCGTTGGCGATCTCGTAGGTGTAGCCGACACCCGGGCCGATGCCCTGGGCATCGATGTAGTCGGAGTTGTCGTCATTGGGGTTGAACAGCCACTGGTGGCCGTGCAGGTGGAAGATGTGCTGCTCGTGGCCGTTGTGGGTGTTGCGGAACTTGGTGAAGTCGCCAATGTAGCTGTGGTGCACGTTGGCAGGCTCTGATGGGTACAGGGCCATGCTGGCCTTGACCCCGATTGCGCTCGCCGGTGGCGTTTCGCCGGGGCGGATGTTTTCAAGGCCGGTGTTGGCCGGTACGTCCACCAGTGTGCCGATGTCACCCACCGTGTGCGAGCTGAGGAAAAACTCTTCATAAGCGCACGACAGGCAGTCATGCATCGGCCCCACGCCCAGGCGGTTGGCCACCACTTCGGCGCCCATGCCACCGGAGCCGTAGTTGATCATGAACGAGTCACGCGCCGGCTCCAGTACGTGGCCCATCACCGGGTCGGCCCAGTAGCCGGGGAACGCCTGGGTGGCGGCCACTTCATCGGCAAACTGCGAGGCGAAATCACGGAACGCCTCCAGCCGGTTGGGCAGCGCCGGGTTGCGCTTGTTCACGCTTTCCAGCGGGTACGTGGAACGTGGGAAGCTGCCGTCGGGGTTGGGGCCCATGACGATGGCATCGGTTTCGCTGCTGAGAATTTCATTGCCGTCGACCATGGCGATGATCGGCTTGCCAGCCTTGCCTTCGGTGATCCATGGCTCGGCTTGCGGGTAGCGGGCGTCGTAATTGACCACTGGCTGGCCGGTGGCGGCGCGGCCAGTGCTGGCCAGGCGCATTTCCTCTTCGGTCAGGGTGTTGCGGTAGGTACGCCCACCTTTGGGGACGACCGCCACCTGGCCGAACAGGCCGTTGGCGACGTTGCCCCCGTTGCCCTGGCCACCAAAGGTGGCGCCCTGGCTGGTGACGGCGAAGGCACCTTCGCGCTCGGCATACAGGGTGTAGCTGCGGGAGGAACCCGGGGCGATCAGGTAGTTGCCATTGCGGCCGGTATTGGCGGCGATGTCGGCGATGCTGTTGACCGCCTGCATGCCATTGACCTGAAAGCCCACATGGCGGTCGGTCACCTGTTCGTCGGCGACGAAGTTTTCACCGCCTTCGTTTTCCACTTCCGGTGCTTCTTCGCCCTCCTCGCCCTCTTCGCCTTCGACCTCGTTTTCGTCGTGATCGAAGCCGTGCTTGTTGGGGTTGGCCTGGTAGGCCAGCAGGTTGGTCAGGTTCACCGTCAGGCAGTCGCCGGCGGCCACCCGCAGCACGATCGGGCGCGGGCGCTTGTCGGGGCGCAGGGTCACCTTGCCGGGCACTGCCGCCCCGCCCTTGCTGAGGGGTATCTGGTTTTCGTCCACCACATCGCTGCGCAGGGCGAACATCATGCCGTTGGCGTTTTGCGCGCCCAGGCGATTGAACATCAGCGGCTGGTCCAGTGCCACCACATTCGCCACCAGGGTGCGCTGGCACTGCACAGCCGCCTCGCTGGTCGTTTCCCAGCCCATCAGGGCGAGCACGAGTGATGTCAGGACGGGGGCTTTGTACGGGGTCGACATGCTGCACCTCCGGGACGCGGGGACTCTGCGAGGAGGTGGAGCAAGGTGTGTGCCAGGTGGTAAAGGGTAGGTATTTCAGTGGGTTATGACGGGGAGTGAAGTGAATTGGGGAGGATTACCCGGGGCGATTCCCCGAATTGGGGGGTGAGATTCAATTGCGTTTATGGGAGTGGCGGCGCACAAGTCGAATTTTCCTACAGCACTTTGGGAAGCCCGAAGCTCCTCGGTGAATGCATTCCTCGTTAGGGTTCAGTGGTTGGTTTTTATCGCTGAGTCCTGGATTGCCTGCGAGGAGTTTTCATGACGGATTACACAAAGAATGACACGGTGCGCCGCCCCTACAAACGCGCCCTGCAACCCAACCACCCCAGCGCCCCACGCGTCGGCCAGGCCATTGCACCCCCGCCGTGCGAGCGCGGCATCCCGCTGTACCCCGTGCGCTACGGCATCGCCGATGAGCCGCTGGATCGCGCAACCTTCCAGACCCTCAGCGTCGACCAGTACCCACCACTGCACACCGCCAAGACCTACGGCCTGCGGCTGTTGCGCCCCGGCAGCTATGTCTACCTGTTCTACTTCCAGCATGGGCGAATGAAAACCCGCCATTACCAGGTCACCGAAGACATCCGCTTCGCGCACCTGTGGTGGACCGATCAGTGCTACACCAGCGATGCCCCGGGCAGCCACGCCGTCCCCGACATCCTGCGGGCCGCTCACCACGTGCTCGCACCCGAAACCCACATTGCCGATACCGTCTACCTGCTGATCAGCGAAGCCCTGCTCAGCCACGCCACCCTGTGGCGCATCGAACAGGACGAAGGCGGCATCCGCAGCCAGCTCGCCACCGCCGTGCAGCCCGCCGAACTGCCCTTGCAGCCGCACGTCTTCGATGCCGCCTACGTGGGCAATGCCGTGGCTGAACTCAAGACCAGTGGCACGACGGGAATCTTCCCGGCCTTTCCAGACGCAACCCAGCGCCTCAGTCTCATGGCCCGCTACGGCCAGGCGCTGCACAACCTGGTCTGCAATCTGGGCCCGCAACCCGGTGTAAGCCCCCTGGCGGTAGCGCTGCATGACCCCATCGGCATCCTCAGCGAACTGCACCACCTGGCTACCCTCACCGTCGAGAGTGCCACCCGCTACACCGGCCAGCACGCGCACCGCCTGCAAAGTGCCAAGTTCATCACCGGCTACTTCAAGAACGTCGAGAAAGCCGCCGGGACCAACACCGAAACCGCCGACACCCTCACCCGCCAACGCAAGTTGGTGGATTACGACGGGGTGATGGCATTTGAAAAGCAGTACACCCGGGAATTATCCAAGCGCACCCTGGCCATCGATGCCCAAGTCAAGGACATCGCGGCCTGGGTGATGCATCACGAACCTGAGCACATGCTGGGCATGGCCCTCAGTACCTTCGACCTGCAGGTAAAAGCGTTCGCCGACGCCTTTGAGGCCGTGGTGTTCGATTGCCTGGGCGGGCTGGTGCATTCGGCCGAAGGCCGGCAGTGCCTGCAGCAGGTGGTGATGGAACAACCGGAAAGGAGCCCGTTCTGGCTGGCCCTCAGCAATGGCAGTGAGCTGTTGGCCACGCGCTTTGCCGAAAAGGCCGGCGATATCACTAAGGGCGTGCTGGCGGTGGTGGACAACTACCTGCAGGAGTACGCCGCGACCCCCGCCACCAACGCTCTGCTCGGGCTACTGCAGGCACTGCCGGCGGGGCATCGGGCGGATGTGCTGGTGCCGCGGTTGAAGCACGTGCTGGAGATCCGCTTCGCGGCCACGATTGTGCTGCATGAAATAACAGTGGCGGACTTGATGCGTCAGGCGCGGGAGTTTCAGCGGGGTAATGCGCCGGAGAAAGAATATTTGAAAACGTGGAAGCTGCCGGCGCCGAAAATGGCGCAATTTGCGTTAACGGCGCGGGTGCATGTTTATGAGTTGGTGAAGGTTGGGGAAACAACCTATCAGAATGCTGAGACAGCTAAAGTCGAAAATCCAATCGGTCAAGCCCGCCAAAATGCAGGAAATATGTTTGCGCACATGCGCAGCATGATTAGCGCTGGCTTAGGCCCGTCACTGGCTGGACTCGGTGGGTACTTGGCGATAACCAATTTTTCCAGCGCCGCAAAAAAGGCAAAGCAAGAAAATGACAAATTCCTCAACATTATAGATCTTACTGCAGCCACCATGACTTTGATTGGTGCTTCCATCGAAGCCGGCACGACCGTGCTCGCATTGACTTATCAAGCCGCTGGAGAAAAATTACGATCCCTTGGAGTTAAGTATCTATCAGCTAAAGTCGGAGTTGCAATTTTTGGTGCAGGAGGTGCTGGGATAATTTCCATTACTGACGCACTTAGAGGACTGCGTTCCATCCAGGATCGAAATTTTGAACAAGCTGCTATGTATTTTGGTTCCGCAGTGGCAGGGGGCGTCGTCGCACTGGCAACTTGGGCAGGAGGAACAGCGGCAGCGGCAGGTATAACGGCGGGGGCCACCGTTGCAGTGCTCGGCTTGAACCCACTAGGTTGGGCAGTAATCGCAATCATTGCGGTAGGGCTAGGCGTTGCCTTCGTCGCAGGCGTTGACCATACCAAACACGGCCCTGTCGACATTTGGTTAAAACACAGCGCATGGGGAAAACACTACAAACACTACACCAACCAACAAGAACTCAATGCGGTTCATAGTTTGTATTACCGCCCTCGCATTGCCGTTGGCTGGCATCAATCGTCGGGATTCAGGGTGGGCACACTGCGTATCACGTACCAACTTCCCATTACTGATGACGCCTCAAAGCAGACATTTCATACCCGATTGGCTTTCAAACGTGACCAGAGAACGCTGGCGCAAATCAATGGGCCATTTGCTCATGATTCGGCAACCCGCGCATTCGACCCTGATCATGAATGCTTGGTGACCCCAACGTTTTACGCAGGGAGGCCTAGCGGCTGGTCTATTCAAATGCACCAGTCGGTAAAGGTTTTTTTCGAGTTCATGTTCATCCCAAATCTGGATCAACCAGACTTCCATTTTCTTCAATCAGGGGCTCCCGAACCTCTGGAACTCAGATCGGCAGACCTTTTTTCAGACCCCGTCGACCCTGCCCGACTCGACCCTGTCAAGGTGCCAGGATGAAAACGAAGCGTTTACCCAAAAGCCTTCGATTTGGAGGAACTCGATTACACCATGGTCCGCACCAATGCATTCATCCACAACCGGACGGAGTACGTCGCGTCAACGAAAAATGTGTCGAACTGGAAACCTACACGAACTTGGTTAATGGCGGAAGTGCGGGTTTTATTGGAGTTTCAATTGTGGCATCGGTGATAACAGCAATTGTCATCGCAGCAATGATTGGCACCGACTCTGAAACGCTGCTTGGCATTCTTGCCTCAAGCCCGGCAATGCCCTGCTTTGCCTTGCTTTTTTACTTCGCCAGCGGTGCCCATCGATGTCGCGGTGCGTTTATCCGTATCAACCGCATTACACGCAAACTGTATTTCATTTACCCCAAAGACCCGAAACGCATGCATGTACTTGACTGGGATCAGATAGAAGGCATTGCTGGATTCATCCCCATTTTCACATCACACGGTTACACCTCTCGCCATCCGCTTTATCTTATGGGCGTCGATTCTGCGATGGATCCACCGACCGAAATCTGCATTGCCTGCGGTAACTCGGGCGTTATTGACGGTGACCGTTCGGCTCGCTCGCTCTGGGCCTATCTGCAATGGTACATGGCCGGGGGGCCAGAAGGCCTACCTGAGCCGCCCCCACTGCCGGCAAAACTGAGTCGGCGCCAAGCTGCAATTCAGCCATACAGAGATTGGCTTGCAGACTTCAAGGCAGAACTTCTTGGGCCATATGGCTGGCTATTCGCACCATTGACAATACCTGTACGACTCACGCTGTTTCTCTTGTATGCCTGCATGAACAGTAGCGAGGCATGGATTCAGTACAACGTACCGTATGTGGCATTCCCTCACGAAAACGATGTGATCTGTGGATTTGCAAAAAAGCGCAAGCCGGTTATTCGGCTTAATGGAGTCAAGCTTGATGAACAGTAAAGCGACCCTGAGAAAATACGGGGTTACGCAACCTCGGTACAAAACCATTTTGCAGCGCACTAATCACCAACCGTTCTATACATGCCCCCAAAACCTATTGAACATCTTCCTCCATATACCCTCAAAAAAGTGATTCACGCCATCTCATCAAGGAGCCCGACATGCCCAACCAGTCTGCCCGTATGCCCACCACTCCGAGCCGCCACTACCCATGAAAATGCCCGGCCGCGCCCCCAACACCTGCGTGCAACTGGACTACGTACGCGACACCCTGTTCGGCCCCGTGGCGCAAAGCGTGGAGTGCCAGTGCCAACTCGCAGCGCTCAACCTGCAAGGCCGCCCCGCCCTGCGCCTGCACATCTGCCCCCCTCTGCCAGACAAAGTTGAACGCGCCCACAGCGTCGCCTTCATCTGGGATGGGCAAACCTATCGGGGCGTGGTGCGCGATCACGGTAAATGCGGGGATGGTGGGCTGAACTTGCTGCTGGAGCTGCAATAGGCAACCGGCCAGGCTGGGCTGGCCGGCATTCAGGCAAAATCAGGCAATCGCCTTGCTGGCCACCGTTGGAGCATCTCGCAGGGCGTGTAACTGCCCCACCAGGTTCACCAGATCCCGGCAGCTGTTAAGGCTCTGCAAGGAGACCCCACTGAGGGTTACGCCCTCTTCCAGGTTTTGCCCCTGGCCCAGCTTGATGGTCAGGCTGGTGCCGTCCGGGCAGCTGACTTCGCAGCGATCAGGCAGGCAAGCTTGCTCAATGATTTGCCGCATTTCCAACGTAGAAACGCCAATCAACGACATGGTACGACCCTCTCTGGACTGGATGGCCTGTTGTAGGTAGGTACGCCCAAGGGCGGCGGGGTGCCAATTGATAATGCGCATGCCCAAGCGGCCGTCCATGCGCCGGGGCAATGATGATGCGGGAGATCCTTTAGCACCTTAGTGGAAGAACGGTGGCGAGCCAGCGCTGTTCACTCGAATGATGGCACTATGCGACGAGCGGTCACTCGTCAGGGGCTGCGAGCCAGGCCCACAGGTGCTGGGCGGCATACGCGCGCCAGGGCCGCCAGGCCAGTGAGCGCTCGGCCAGTTGCGCGTCCGCGCCTTCGAGCAGGCGCAGGGCCTTGATCAGGGCAACGTCGCCCAACGGCAATGCATCCGCCGCGCCCACCTGGCGCAGGGCCAGGTAATGCGCGCTCCAGGGGCCGATGCCCTTTAGCCGGCACAAGTTGCCGAGCACGGCGTCCAGCGGCTGCCCTTGCCGTAACAGCCCGGGTTGTTCAACCAACGCACGGGCCAGCGTGCCGAGGGTGGCGGCGCGCGCACGGGGCATGCCCATGTTGCCGAACTCGGCGCTGGCCAGCACTGCGAGAGCCGGGAAGATGTGGGTCAACTCCTTTTCCTGGCCATGGAAGGCCTGGCCATGGCGCGCGACCAGGCGGCCGGCCAGTGTCATGGCGCCTGCCACGCTGATCTGCTGGCCGAGCACGGTGCGCATGGCCTGCTCGCAGGCGTCCCAGCCTTGTGGCACGCGCAGCCCCGGGCGTGCGGCCAGAAGCCTGGCCATGAGCGGGTCACGGGACAAGGACTGATGTATCGACGACGGGTCGGCATCCAGATCAAAAACACGGCGGATGCGGGGGATCAGGCCAGGGATCGCGCGGGCAGGTACGCCGCACAGTTGAATACGCAAGCGGTTGCCACTGGCCGGGCGCGCCTCCAGCACGGCATGCCGGCCTTCGACGACCAGCGTACGACGGTAGAGGCCATCAACGAAGGTTTCGATGCCGGGGATGCAGCGGGCGGCAAGGAAGGCCAGGGTTGATGGCCAATGGTAAGGGGTGTGATAACGCAGCCACAGGGTATGGTGGCTGGGTGAAGTGAAGCGGCGGTGCACGGCATGCAAGCGGGTCATCGCGCTATCATGCCAGCCTTTGTGGTGCTTGTGCGTGCGGCCTACGCGCGCACAGGCGCCATCTCTCCAAACCGCCCGGCATGGAAATCATCGAATGACTCGGCAATTTCCGCCTGGCTGTTCATCACGAACGGCCCGTAGCCCACAATGGGTTCATCGATCGGCTCGCCGCTGAGCAGCAGCACACTGGCACCCTCCAACGCTTCGATTTCAACACCTTCCCCACTGCGCTCCAGCAGCACAAGGCTGGCCGGGCCCACTTCACGCTCGCCATTGACCCTGACTTTGCCGTTCAACACCACCAGCGCCGCGTTGCGCCCGTCGGCAACCGGCAGTTGCAGCAGCGACCCCGCCTTCAGGCGCATGTCCCACACATCCATTGCCGTGAATGTACGCGCGGGCCCTGCGTGCCCTTGGTAACGCCCTGCGATCACCCGCAAGGTGCCCGCTTCCAGCGGCACCACCGGTATGTCGGTTGCCAGCAGCGTTTGATAACCGGCCGCCGCCCGCTTGTCCCGAGCCGGCAGGTTGACCCACAGTTGCACCATCTCCAACCTGCCCCCTGACTGCGCGAACGCCGGGGAATGGAATTCTTCGTGAATGATGCCGTTGGCGGCCGTCATCCATTGCACGTCGCCCGGACCGATCAAGCCACCGGCGCCCGTGGAGTCACGGTGCTCGAGTTCGCCCTGGTAGACGATGGTCACGGTTTCGAACCCGCGGTGCGGGTGCTGGCCTACGCCACGACGGGCCGTGGTGGGTGTGAAATCGTACGGCCCGGCGTAATCCAGCAGCAGGAACGGGCTGATCTGGCTGGCCAAGTTGTCATAGGTGAACAGGCTGCGCACCGGGAAGCCGTCACCTACCCAATGGGCGTGGGGGCTGCGGTGGATACCCAGAATCGTTTTCATGAGAAGTCTCCTCTCTTGGCTGGGTACACCTTACCAATGAGATCAATCAGCCGGTAGCCAGCTGAAATGGCATTGATCGTCCTGCCAGCAGGACAGTAGATCAGCCTTGAAGAAACGCTACAACTTGCTCGGCAGCCGGGGCTGGAGCTTCCTGCATGAAGCAATGGCCACCCGGCACTTGCCGGGCCGTCACCTGCGCATTCAGTGCCGCCAACCGCTGGGCCGAACGTGGCACGAAGGGATAGGTGTGCTCACCGAAAAGCACAAGCGTCGGCAACTGAATCGCCGCCAACCGGGACCACATACGCTCGGGGAACGAACTGAAAATCTCCACCTCGCGGCTGGGCCGGCACTTGAGTACAACACCTTCGTCGCAGTCGCCTATGGCATGCGCTACGTAGGCCTGCAGCGCCTCATCAGCCCAGCCCTTGAAGATGCCTCTGCCCTGCAGCGAAGCCAATGCCGCCTCGCGATCAGGCCACAGGCTGCGACGGCCCGCGGCCTTGCGGGCCAATGCGTGACGGCGGTGCAAACCGAGACGAGCGGCAATGCCCATGGCAACGATCATGCGCCGGCTGAACAACACCGGGTCGAGCAGTACGGCGCGCTGGAACAGTGCCGGCTTTGCGGCGAGGATCAGCCCGGTGAGCACCCCACCAAAGCTGTGCCCCACCGCGTAACGCGGCACCTCGCCATACTCGCCCCGCCCCGCTTCGAACGCCTCCACGGCCAGCGCCGCGGTGCGGTTCCACCCCCGGAACACGCCGCCGTGGTCGCTGTCACCATGGCCCTGCACATCGCACAACCACAGGTCGAAGTGTTCGCTCAGTTCCATCAGCAATGGCTGGTAGGCCAGGCAGCAGAAACCGTTGCCATGCAAAAAATGCAGCAGCGGCTTGCCACTGGGCGGTGAGCGCCAGCCACGCAGGGTGAAGCCGTCTGAGCAATCGTAGGACCAGGGTATCAACTGCATCGCTTTGCTGTACTCGACGGTTTAATCAGTAGGTCGATTCTACAAACAGCAGCGGATAAAGCGAAATCACCAGCAGCAGGGCCATCAGGACATTGAACAGCATCAGCCAGCGTGGGTTTTGCAGCCACCTGCGCAGTGCACTGCCAAACATCACCCACACCCCGACACTGGGCAGGTTGACGAGTGCGAACAGCGCGGCGATCACGATCACGTTCATCACATAGCCCTGGGCCGGCGTATACGTGGTGATCGCCCCCACCGCCATGACCCACGCCTTGGGGTTGACCCATTGAAACGCTGCCGCGCCCCAGAAGCCCATGGGCTTGCGTGCATTGGGCGAGTCGGCGCTCATCGGCCCGGAAGTGGCGATCTTCCAGGCGAGGTACAGCAAATAGGCAGCACCCACGTAACGCAGCACCGTGTACATCACCGGCCAGGCCTTGAATACCTCGCCCAGGCCCAGGCCGACAGCCAGTACAAGGACCATGAAGCCAATGCTGATGCCCAACGCATGAGGGATTGAGCGACGCACACCAAAGTTCACGCCCGACGCCAGCAACATGGTGTTGTTGGGCCCGGGTGTGATGGAGGAAACGAAAGCGAACAGCACAAAGGCCATCAGCAGGTCGGCAGAGGCAAGCATGGCAGGCATTCCAAGAGGGATATCAGATTTGTCACACTAGCGGAGTCGCCGAATCAGCGACCGGTACAGTTATAAAATATTATTCAGATACACATGACTGTACCGATTCAGTCGAAAAGGAAGCCCACCATGAGCCTCACCCTTCGCCCTGCCGTACGCAGCGACGCCACGCAGATCCTTGCCTTCATCACCGAACTGGCCGAGTATGAGCGCGCCCGCCACGAGGTCGTTGCCACCGTCGCCGATATCGAACACAGCCTGTTCGACGAGGGCAGCACCGTGCACAGCCTGATCTGCGAACGCGATGGCCGGGCGATCGGGTTTGCCGTGTATTTCTACAGCTATTCCACCTGGCTGGGGCGTAACGGCATTTACCTCGAAGACCTGTACATCACCCCCGAGCAACGCGGTGGCGGCGCGGGCCGTGACCTGCTGCGCCACATTGCCCGCGAGGCGGTGGCCAACGGCTGCGGGCGGCTTGAGTGGAGCGTGCTGGACTGGAACGAGCCGGCGATCGGGTTTTACAAGTCGCTGGGGGCCGAGCCGCAGGATGAGTGGGTGCGCTATCGATTGGACGGGGACAAGCTGCGGAAATTTGCCGAAGGTTAATCACACGCCCTGTTTACCGTGATGAGACCCTGAGCGTGCAAGCCTTCCAGCATGGCCAGTGCGTCGCGCCCGAGCTGGCCGTACTCGATACCCATCCGTTCTGCCAATGCCTCAAGGTGCTCTCGCCCACTGAGCCCTTGCTGCTGCAACGACACCAGCAACGCATACGCCAACGGCGCCAACCGTGAAAAATGCACTTTCAGGTCAGCCCCCCGATACGCCAGCAACAGCGTTGGCTCGCCCGAGGCGTGAGCAGGCACGTTACCCGGGCCAATATGGCTGACCGGCCAGGCATAGGCCAACGGCATGGCCAGGCCAGACAGCCTCAGTTCATCCGCCAGCAAGTCGCCCTCAGGCCCTTGCGGCGGCAGCGTCTGGTCACTGAGCAGCAACACCGTTTCCACCCACTCGTAATGGGCCAGTTCGGCCATCCAGCCGGGCAAGTCTTCCCGGCCGCTCAGGTATTCGACCCACTCGCCAGCCACCTCGGTAAACAGCGGGGTCTGGCAACGATGATGGGCATAGAAATGCTCCGTCAATGCGTGCCACTCACCCGCGCTCAGGCAGGCGTGCAACACCGGAAAACTCCCGGCCAGCAGCGACTGCATGTTGCCGAAAAACAGCTGCCGGTACACCGCCAGCCGCCGTGCCTCGATGCCGGGGGGCGGTTGGTGGGTTTGCGGGGCGCGGATATGGCGGGCCATGGTCAGTTGCTGTTCCAGCAAGGTGTCAGCCATGGCGCACCGCCCTGCCCTGCCCGGTGTTCTGCAGGGTGCGGATGTAGTCGACCTCAGCCAGCAATTCGCCCAGTGGCGGCAGGTTGAAGTCTCGCTCCAGCAGGGTCGGCACCGGCCCCAGATGCTGGTAGGCGCTGGCCAGCAGGCTCCATACGTCCGCCTTGACGCTGGCGCCATGGGTGTCGATCTTCAGGTCCGGGGCCTCGTCGTAATGCCCCGCAACGTGCAGGCACACCACACGCTTCGCCGGCACCCTGGCGAGGAAGTCCTCCGCGTCGTAACGGTGGTTGCAGGCATTGACCACGATGTTGTTGATGTCCAGCAGCAGGTCGCAGTCGGCCTCGTCCAGCACGGCCTGCAGAAAGTCGATTTCGCTCATCGCCTGATAGGGCGCGGCGTAGTAGGAAATGTTCTCCACGGCAATACGCCGGCCCAGGGCGTGCTGCACTTCGCCGATGCGCCGGGCGACGTGGCGCACGGCCTCGTCGGTGAAGGGCATGGGAATCAGGTCGTACAGGTGGCCATCATCGCCGCAGTAACTCAGGTGTTCGCTGAACAGCGGCACGTTGAAGCGGTCCAGAAAGGCGCGGATCTGGCGCAGGAACGCGTGATCCAGCGCCTTGGGCCCACCCAGCGAAAGCGACAGGCCATGGCAGGCCAGCGGGAAGCGCTCGGCGAGTGCGGCCAGGCCTTCGCCGTAGGAGCCACCCACGCCGATCCAGTTGTCCGGGGCACACTCCAGAAAGTCCACGGCCGTGGGCGCCATGGTCAGCAAATCGGGCAGCATCGCGCGCCGCAGACCAAGGCCAGCGCCATGCAGGGGAACAGAAGTGTTCACGGGTGTTCTCCTTCCAGCAAAGCGCCCACCGCAAGGTGGGCGCGTACGGGGCTTAGTTCCGGGCCTGGCTCAGCTTGCTGTACAGGTCGGTGGGGAATGGCTTGCCGTTGCTGTCGAACTGGTTTTTGCGGAATTGGTACACCTCGGCTTCGGACAGGTAGCCGTCGTGGTTGGCATCGATGGCATCGAACTCGGCGTTGGCGCCCGGGGCCACGGCCAGCAGCTCAGCACGCGAAACGCGCCCGTCATGGTCGGCGTCGGTGCGGGCAAACGAGGCATCGCCACACTTGCCTTCACCGCATTTGCCCTCGGCCTGGCCCGCTTTTGCGCTGGCACCGCACTTGCCCTCGCCACACTTGCCTTCGGCCTGGGTAGCTTTGGCCTTGGCACCACTGGCGCCACA
Organism: Pseudomonas sp. PSKL.D1; assembly: GCF_028898945.1. Classification (NCBI taxonomy): domain Bacteria; kingdom Pseudomonadati; phylum Pseudomonadota; class Gammaproteobacteria; order Pseudomonadales; family Pseudomonadaceae; genus Pseudomonas; species Pseudomonas sp. PSKL.D1. Next base: position 2,418,506 of record NZ_CP118607.1, on the reverse strand, counting down.
TTTGCCTTCACCACACTTGCCCTCCCCGGCCTTTTCGGCGGCAGCGAGCTGGTAGCCCTGGGGCAGCGCTTCAACGGCAAAGGCCGAGGTCGTCAGGTTGATGCCACCGACCAGCGCGAGGCCGAGCAGGCCGAGGCGGGTTTTGCTGGGGAACTGGGTCATGGTGATTCTCCGGTAAAGGTGCGGTCATGCCGCTTGGGCTTATGGGCCAGAACAACAGGCCGTCTGGCTGTTCGTTCGGGTTGGCCCATTTGGCCCCAGGCATGTATCCGGGGCGTATCCGGAGGGAATGGAGTTTGTAAGCAAAAGGCGTGTGTACGCCCCCTGATACAGAGTGATACACACGTCAGCCGCGCTTGCGGGTATCCAGCACCTTGGCCAGCATGAAGGTGGCAACCACCGCCAACACCACGGAAGCCGCCACCGACAGCGCCGTGCCCCACTGTTCGATCGAAGCATGCAGCAGCAGGTAAAAGCCCAGCACGCCCACCGCGCCAATGGCATTGCCGCGCACAATCGCCGCCAGCTCATGGCGCCCGCCCTGCACATGGGCAAATACCGCCAACGGCCAGGCAATGACCGGGATCGGCGCCAGCAACCCGCTCGCTACCGGACCCAACCATTCGGCACTGGCGGTGATCGCCACCAGCAACAAGGTGGCCGTGAGCATGCGCATCGGGATCACCCAGCGCGGCAGCGGCACCACACCCGTGGTGGCAGGCTTGGGCTCTTTACCGCTTGCCACGATGATCAGCGTCAGCAGGCCCAAGGTCACGACAACCGATAGCGCAATCCAGTGCAGGTGGCTCATCAGCGCAGCAACGGCGCCATAAACGGCAAGCGAAGCAAGGCAGCCGGCAAAGGCGCCAACGCGTCGGGTGACAAGGAAATAGAACAGGTAGGTGGCCTGCACGGCAGCCAACCCCGCCAGCGCACCAGGGACGGCCTTGAGGGCAAAGCCCGGCCCTTGTTCGAGGCTGAGAAACAGCATGACCAGCGCGGAGGTCACCGGCAGCCCGGACAGCAAACCGCCGATCTGGGTACCCCAGCGCCGCGCAGCCAGGGAAATGGCCAGCATGAGTGTGGGGGTGATGAGAAACTTCAGGTAAAAGGCAGTCATGGAACTCGCTTTCCAGGGTTTTCTGTGGTCTGGCAACCTGCCGCGAGTGTAAGCAGTTTGTGCTGAAAATGCTTGAGTACAGCCGCCCCCATATGGGGTGGTTTGGGTTATCGTCTGGGCTGCCACCTTAATCGCCCGGACCTTCCCATGCGCATTGTCATCCCCGACGATTACCAGCACGTCGTGAAAACGCTCGACTGCTTCTCGACGCTGGCCAACCACCAGGTCACTGTGTTCCATGACCCACAACCGGCATCGCTCGACACCCTGGCCTCGCGCTTCGCCGACGCCGATGCCCTGGTGCTCACCCGCGAGCGCACCCGTGTCGACGCTGCCCTGCTGGACCGCCTGCCCAATCTCAAACTGATCAGCCAGACCGGCAAGGTGTCGTCGCACCTTGACCTGCAGGCGTGTACCGAACGGGGGGTGGTGGTCACCGAGGGCCGTGGCTCACCGGTAGCACCTGCCGAGCTTGCCTGGGCGCTGATACTCAACGCCCGCCGGCAACTGGTGCCCGCCATCGATGCCTTCAGGCAAGGCCAGTGGCAGGTCAACCTGGGCCACGCCGTTGCGGGCCAGGCACTGGGTATCTGGGGCTACGGCAAGATCGGCCAACGCCTGGCGCGCTATGCCCGGGCCTTCGACATGCCGGTACTGGTGTGGGGCAGCGAAGCCAGCCGCGCCGCCGCCGAGGCTGACGGCCATCGTGCGGCCGCATCTAAAGAGGCGTTTTTTGCCGAGGCCGATATCATCACCCTGAACTTGCGCCTGGCCGACAGCACGCGCCACATCGTCACCTTCGAAGACCTGAGCCGCATGAAAACCGACGCCCTGCTGGTGAATGTCAGCCGCGCCGAACTGATTGCACCGGGCGCCTTGCTCCAAGCGCTGGATGCGGGGCGGCCCGGGTTTGCAGCAGTGGATGTGTACGAGCAGGAGCCCGTGCTGGACCCTGCCCACCCCCTGCTGCAGCACCCGCGCGTGCTGTGCACCCCGCACTTGGGCTACGTGGAGAAAAACGGCTACGAGCTGTACTTTGGCGACGCGTTCGTGAACGTGGTGGCGTTTTTCGACGGCCAGCCGCAACAGGTCGCGAACCCGCAGGCGCTAAGCCGGTAACGGCGCCGCAGCTGCCCGGTCACTGCTGACCTCGAACTGCCCCACCAGCTTCTGCAACTTGCCGGCATTGGCGCGCACCTGCTGCGCGCTGCTTTGCAACACGGCGGCAGTCTGGCGCATGTCGCTGGAGGACTGGTTGACCTGCTCGATGGTCTTGCCATAGGCGAGGCTGCGCTGGTTGAGTTGCTGGATGATGGTGAACATGCTTTCCACCGCCTGATGCAACTGCACGTTCTCCGACGATGCGTCTTCGGCCAGGCGCAGGCTGTTGTCGACGTTCTTCACGCCCTGCTCCATGAAATTCACGGCCTGGCGGGTTTCACCCTGCAGGCCTTCGACCATATGCCGGATGTCATCGGCGGCGCGCGAGGTGCGCGCGGCCAGGCCACGCACCTCATCGGCCACCACCGCGAAGCCACGGCCATGCTCGCCGGCGCGGGCCGCTTCGATGGCGGCATTCAGGGCCAGCAGGTTGGTCTGACTGGTGATGTCGCTGATCAGCCCGGTGATGTTGCCGATCTGCGCCATCCGGCTGTCCAGCAGCTGTACGCTGGACGCGGACCGTGCCACCACATCACGAATCGACTGGGTACCGGCTTGCACCGCCAGGAATTGCTCACGTGCGCGGCTGACCACTTCATCCATGGCCTGCTTCATCTGCTCGGCGCTGACCGAGGCCTGCTGCAGTTCACCCATCTGGTCCTCGACGATGACCATCATCTGGTGCACCGCATCGGCCACCTCGGCGGAGCTGACGCTGGCCTCCTGGCTACGCCCCAGCATCATCTGGTTGGTGGCCCCGACCGTGCGACTGGCGTTGACCACCTGCCCCACCACCGTGTCCAGACGGTCGATGAAGCTGTTGATCCAGCGGGCCATTTCGCCCGTCTCGTCGTTGGCCAGCGTAGAGGTGTCGAGGCGCTGGCGCAGGTTGCCTTCGCCCTCGGCGATGGTGCGCAACACTTGGGTCATGCCATCGATGCGGCCGGCCAGGCGCCGAGGGCCCAGCACACTGAACAGCAAGGTGGCAGCGACCATGCCCAGCGCCAGCACGGCATCGTTCAACGCCTGTGGCAGCCCGGCGTAATGCTGCACCAGGTAGTTGCAACCGAACACTCCGGCCAGTGTTGCCGCGTAGGGTTTCATCAGGGCATGGCTGAGTGAGCGCCTGCGGTACACCTCTTCCAGGTCGGCTTCACACATCATGCCCCAGCGGTCGGGTGACCCGGGCATCTGGAAGGTGACGCCCTTGCCCACCACCGGCACATGGCGGTAGTCGGAATAGCCGGGGTAAGTGACGAACAGATTGGCACCCTGGCGGATGGTTTCACGCACGCCCGGGTGCAGCTCTTGGGTGGCCGGGTCGGTAAAGCGCAGCTCCAGTTCCGTGTGGCGGCGGACTTGCACGGTGGTCCAGGGCGTTCGCACGCCGCTTTTCAAGTTGTCGCCGTGGGTGAAGGTTGCATCTTCAAACCGCGAACGGGACAAGGCCGTGCCGGGTTGAATACCAGGATCGAAGCGGGACTGCACCATGAACAGGTAGTTGTCGCCAGACTCGGCATAGATATGCCCGGCCTCACGCTGAATCAAATCGCCCAGCACGTCATTGGGCACACGACCACACAGGCAGCCGCAGGGTTTACCGCCAGCCGTGAGCGGCTGGTAGAACATCAGCGTCACTTCATCATGAAAGCGCGATGACGAAGGGCCGATCTGCAAGGTCAGCTCGTCCCGGTAAGGGCCATGAAGAAACGGCGCCTTGAGCCCCCGCGCCAAGGCCTCACCCTGCCCTGTCGGCTGGCCGGCGCGCGGTGCCCAGGTCGAGGCAACAACCTGCCCGGGCGTATCGACGACAAACAGCTCGGAAAAGTCCGCTGCCTGGGCCAACTTGTCGAGCAAACGCTGGTTGTCCATGCCACTGCCGATCGGCGCCAGTTGCTCTGCCAGCTCCGCCAAGTGCTCCCATTGCTCACGGGCCCAACTCTGCAGTAACCGCATGCGGGTTTGGGCGATGGCTTCGAAGGTTTGCTCAATCACCGGGTATGTGCCCCGATTAAGGCGGCATGACCACCCCAAGGTGAGCTTTCCGGTTTTGCCAAACCAAGGCAACCAACCCCTTTCGGCCGAGGATAACTGCATAGAGCTACTTGAAAGCGACATTATCTTCACCATACGCGACAGCAGAATGGCAAAGTGACAGCAATTAATACGCCAACCCGTACGCAGGCTAACGATTAGCCTGATAACGGATAAAACCCCAGCGTAATCAGCACCTTATTAGTGCGAGGCTGAAGTGGCGCGCGAAAAAGGGGCGCAATTGCTGTCAAGCCACTGCTGCTATCTGCATGCGGCGCCAAAGCAGCCTGCCCACGGTGACCAGCCAGTTTACGCAGGCAATCAACAATACCAACTGCAGCAAGGCTGCCATCCCCGCCTGCACGATCACCTTGCCCGCCAGCAGCGGGAAGCCAAACACGCCCACGAAGTACGCCAGGCTGAACAGCAACAGGGCCTGCGCAGTCTGCCCGGCGGGCGCTTCGTTGGCTGCCAGCCCGTTGATGACCGAATAAGTCAGCCCATAACCCACCCCAAGTACAATGGCAGCGAGCACGTAGGTGGCCGCGTCATGCACCCAATACATGAACATCAGCACCGACAGCACCATCAGCCCTGTCAGCAGGCAAGCCATCAGGTACGGGTCACGCTTGACGATAAAGCCTGCAATCAGCAACCGGCAGGCAATCGCTGCCGACATGAAGCCGATGAAGAACAGCGAGTAGTCCAGTTGCCGCAGCGCGGCGAACGAGGTCTGGAAACTGGACAGCCCACCAAAAATCGCACCGCCCAACCCCACCATGAGGATGGCGAACGCGGCCTTCGAAGACAGAACGGCACCCACGGCAGACGGGGTAATTTTGCACACCGCAACGGCATTGCGATGCTGCTGGATACGCGGCCCCATCAGTAAAAACAGTACGCCGCCGAGCAGGCTGGCCAGGGCCGCCACGACAAAGGCCGCCTCCACCGGGTAACCAAGCCCCTGCGCCAAGCGGCCCAGCAGCGGCCCTGTGCCGATACCGGTCATCATGCTGCCCGACAGCAAGGCGAAGTACTTGACCCGCCGCGTTGGCTCCACCAGCATCGCCACCACGATCGGCCCCAGGGTGTAGAACACGCCCCAGCCAAAACCCAGCAACAGGCCAAACAGCAACAAGGCATTGCCCAGGCCCGGCACGGCGGCAAACCCCAGGCAGGCGGCGGCCAAAAACACAGCGCCCGCGGCAATGGCCCGAGGGGCGCCGACCCAGTCGGTCAGGTGCCCGGCAAACACAACGGCCACGAACGTGCTGAGCATCGCGGCAGAAATGACCGTACCGGCATCGGCTTCGCTCGCCCCGTGGGCACGCAGCATCATGGCCAGCAGAAACGTGGCACCGTAGGAAAGGGACAGCAGGTAGCTGCTCAGGCAGAACAAGCCAAACAGGCCTTGAGCAGGTGAATGAGTGGCCGGGGCCGAGGGGGACATCAGGTTTTCCTTAGCAGGCAAGCCCGTCATTATTGTTGTACGGGGCACGTTTCTAACATGGGTAGCTGACCACTTGGATATGAAATCCACGGAGTAAAGCGATGCACACACTTACCTTTCGCCAGGCTGGGCAAGCCGACGCACAAGCCATTACCGCGTTGGTCAACGAGGCCTACACGCCCTACATCGCCCGCATCGGCAAGCCGCCGGCCCCCATGCTCGAAGACTATGGCCAGGTGATCGCCCAGTCCGAAGTGTATGTAGCGTTGCAGCAGGCGCAGGTGGTCGGTGTACTGGTCATGGGCCGGGCCGACGGCGACATGCTGCTGGTCAACGTCGCCGTGCTGCCCAGCTGCAAGGGCCAGGGCATTGGCAAGGCGCTACTGCAACTGTGCGAGCGGCACGCGCGCCAGGCCGGGTGCGAAGCGATACGCCTCTACACCCACGAACGCATGACCGAAAACCTCGCGATCTACCGCAAACAAGGTTTTGAAGAAACCCACCGGGCGCATGAGCACGGCTTTGCGCGGGTGTTCATGCGCAAGGTACTCACGGCTGCTGGCGAGTAGCGCACACCACGATCTCGCGCACGCACACCGACTGGGGTTGGCCATAAGCAAAGCCAATGGCCTCGGCGATGGTCTCGGCGCTCAATACCCCGCCCATTTCCTGCTTCCAGTCGTTATAGCCAGCCTTGATGGCATCGTCGGTGGTGTGGCTCAGCAGTTCGGTATCCACCGCACCGGGCTCGATGGTGATCACCCGCACATTGCTCGGCGACAGTTCCTCGCGCAGGTTTTCCGAAAGGCCGGTGACGGCGAACTTGGTGCCGACGTAGGCTACATGGTTGGGGAATGCCTTGCGCCCCGCCACCGAACTGACGTTGATGATGGTGCCGTGCTGGCGCGCGACCATGCCCTGGGTCACGGCGAAGATGCCGTTGAGCAGGCCGCGCACGTTGACGTCCAGCATGCGGTCCCACTCGTTCGGGTCCTGGCTGGTAATGCTGCCCAGCAGCATCACGCCGGCATTGTTGATGATCGCATCCACCGGGCCGAACTTTTTCTCTGCCTGGGCCACGGCGGCCACCAACGCTTGGCGGTCGGTGATGTCGACCGACAGTGCCAGGCTGTTGGGCAGGCCCAGTTGCAGCATGGGCTCCAGACGACGCGAAATCAGCAGCAGCGCATGGCCGCGCTCTGAAAGCAGCCTGGCCGTGGCCAGGCCAATGCCGGAGCTGGCGCCGGTAATGACGACGAGGGGTTTGTGGGTAGTGGTCATTGCACGAGTCCTGTAATTCAGAATGCCTATGGTTAAGCCGCAGAACGAGTATAGAAGCCGGTCAAAGGCACGAAAAATGGGATATTCTTTTGGCTGCCATCGGTAAAAGTTATGGGTAAGGCAATGGACTATCGGCAGCTCAAGGCATTCATTGCCGTGTTCGAGGCACGCAACATCACCACCGCGGCCCGCGCAATCCACCTCAGCCAGCCGGCCCTGTCGGGCAGCATCAAGGCACTGGAAGACGCACTGGGCACCACGCTGTTCGTGCGCAAGGCCCGTGGCGTGGAAGTGACCGAAGATGCCCGGGCGCTCTACCCCGAGGCGCAACGGATGGTCGCCGATGCTACGCGCCTGGTCGGCCGCTTTCGGCAGGAACGTGTGCGTGAACCCCTGCAGATTGGTGTGGAGCAGGACGTCGGCGCGCAGGTGGTCAAGCAGGTGGTGATGGCCGCAAGCGCACTGCAGCCGACGTTGCGCTTGCAGCTGGTGAGCGGTTGCGCGGGCGTGGCCAGGCTGGCCAGCGAAGAACTGCGCTGTGAAGACGAACTGTTTTTGCCACTGCACAACGACGCGTTTGTCGTTGCCCTGCCCCTCGACGCTCAGCCCAGCGACTGGGTGACCTGCCCGGGGCATGTCAGCCACCAGCGGTTGTTGCCGTTCTACGGCAGCGATGCGCCGGCGGGTGAAGCCGAAACCTTCGCCCTGGCGCTGGCATTGGTTGACGCGGGCGTGGGCAGGGCGATCGTTCCGCAATCACTTGCACAACAGCATCCCGGCGTGGAGGTGCAGGCGTTGCCGCAGTTGGACCTGCGTCGGCGGATTGGCTTGTGTTACAGCGCGCAGGCGCTTGAGATTGAAGGGGTCAGGCAACTGCGCGCCAGGCTTGCGCAGCCTGTGTAGGAGCGGATTCATCCGCGATCACCGGCACAGCCGGTGCCAGCCACCGCGTCGCTTGCTTCGCGGCTAAAGCCGCTCCTACAGGCCGCATTTCCCTGGGCGACAGCGCAGCTCAAAAGGCTGGTTAGTATCCTGCAAATCACTCGAACTCCAGGCTATACCCCACCCCATACACCGACCGCACCGGGTCATGCCCCGGGGTGATCGCCGTGAGCTTGCGCCGCAAGTTCTTCACATGGCTGTCCACCGTGCGGTCGGCGACCACACGGTGGTCCTGGTAGATGTGGTTCATCAACTGGTCCCGCGACAGCACCTGGCCAGGCCGGGCCGCCAGTGCGGCGAGCATGCGGAACTCCACCGGGGTCAGGTCCATCGCCACCCCACGGTAACGTGCCTGGAACGTGCTGGCATCCAGCTCCAGGCCCAGGCTTGGCGCCTGCGCCCCGCTGCGGCGCAGCACGGCCTTGACCCGCGCCACCAGTTCCCGGGGCGAAAACGGTTTGCAGATGTAGTCGTCGGCCCCCAGCTCCAACCCCAGCAACCGGTCGATCTCATCCACCCGGGCGGTCATCATGATCAGCGGCATGGCGCTGAAACCACGCAGTTCCCGGCAGATGTCCAGGCCGTCGCGGCCGGGCAGCATCAGGTCGAGCAACAACAGGTCATAGGGCTGCTGGCGAATCGCTGGAATCACCGCCAGCCCTTCGTCCAGGTGATCGACCGTGTAGCCACCCACACGCAGGTAATCACCCACCAGTGCCGCCAGCTTGGGCTCGTCTTCCACCAACAAAATCCGCTTCATGGCTGCTCTCCTGCAACGGGCAACGCCAATTCCAGCAACAACCCGCCCATGGCCGACGCCTGGGCCGAAAGCTTGCCACCATGCACTTCGGCAATGCCCCGGCAAATTGCCAGGCCCAACCCGGTACCGCCACTGGCCCGGTTACGCGAACGTTCGGCACGATAAAAGCGCTCGAACAAACGTGCCAGCGAGGCGCTGTCCACGCCCGGCGCGGTGTCCTCACACTGTACCAACACCTGGTCACCTTGCTGGAAAGCCCGCAACACCGTGTACCCGCCTGAATCGGTGTAGCGGCGGCTGTTCTCCAGCAGGTTGTGCAGCAACTGGCCCAGGCGCGACTCGTCGCCCATCACCCACAAGGGCTGCTCGGGCAGTTCGACGCGCAGGGCCAGGCCACGCTCGGCGAAGCTGGCGCCGAACGCGTCGGCCACCACCGGCAGCAATACCCGCAGGTCGATGCGTTCACGTCGGTACGTGGGGCCGCCGACTTCCGCCAAGGACAATTCGAACAGGTCATCCACCAGCTTGCTCAACGCCCCCACCTCCCCTTGCAGCGAACGCAGCGCATTGCCGTCAAGCGGGCGAATGCCGTCCTCCATGGCTTCAAGCTCCGCACGCATCACCGCCAGCGGTGTGCGCAGCTCGTGGGAAATGTCAGCCATGAAGTCGCGGCGCAGGCGCTCGTTGCTGGCCAGGGTGGCCGCCATGCGGTTGAAATCGCCGGCCAGTTGCCCGGCTTCATCGGCCGAACGTACCGGCAGTTGAATGGCGTAATCGCCCGCCGCCAAGCGGTGGGTGGCGCCGGCCACTTCGCGCACCGGGCGCAACAACGCGCGGCTCAACCACCAGGCAATCACCGCCGTGGCCAGCAGGCAGGCCAGGCCGATCAGCAGGCTGGAGCGCAGTTGGTTGAGCTGGAAGCGCCGGTCACCCACACTGGTGACCGACTGCAGCGGCGCCAGTGCCATCCAGCCGACCACCTGGCCTTGATGGTGGATGGGGCGCAACAGCATGTCGCTGGCCGCCGCCTGATAGCCGATGATGGGCTGGCGCTGAGCGTCCAGCAGGGCAAAGCGCACGAAGGCGCCGGTCAGGTCCGAGACGGTCAGCAGGCTGGGGTCGAAGACTTTGTCGGGCTGGGCCTCGTCAGGGCGAAGCAGCTCGAACCAGTTGTCCTTGTCGGTGCGGATGAAGTCCCAGCTGCCATGCCGGGCGTAGGCCTGCTCGACCCGTGGCACGATGCGGTCCATGCGCTCTTCTGCCTGCTGATTGAGGTAGCCGAGAAAGCCGTACTTCAGGCTCAGGTACGCGGCAAACACCATGCCCAGCACGGCGAATGCACAGACCGCGAGCATGGCGCAGAAGAATTTGGTGGACAGGCTTATTTTCATCCAGTGGCCTTGAAGGTTAGGGAATAACTCTAAACGTAAAGCGACGCGGTCAATGTGGGAGCGGCCTTGTGTCGCGAAAGGGCTGCGAAGCGGCCCCAAAATCTATGCTGTCATCGAGATCTTGGGGCCGCTTCGCAGCCCTTTCGCGACACAAGGCCGCTCCCACACCCATTGAAACGTGCCACCCGCCGGGCGGGCAAGGCGTGGCGGGCAATCTCCCATATTTCTGCACATTCCCTGCACATTTGCCGAGCACCCTGATGGCATCGAACAGGAGCACACGATGCCGACCCTATTTCAATCCCTGATGTTCACCCGCTCGCCGTTGGCGCGCGCCCTGCTGCTCAGTACCGGCCTGATCGTGCTCGGTGGCTGCGGCGAAGGCAAAGGCCCAACCGCGCAAATGCCACTTCAGGAAGTGGTAGTCCACCCGGTAACCAGCACGCCCCAGGCGCTCAGCACCACGCTGCCCGGGCGCGCCACGGCACACCTGATCGCCGAAATCCGCCCGCAGGTTGGCGGCATCATTCAAAAGCGCCTGTTCAACGAAGGCGATACGGTCAAGGCCGGCCAGGCGCTGTATCAGATCGACCCGCAGTCCTACCAGGCCACGCTGGCCCAGGCCGAGGCGACGGTCAGCTCTGCCCGCGCCACGCTCAAGGCGGCGGAACTGAAGGCCAAGCGCGACGCGCAACTGGTGAAGATCGACGCCATCAGCGCCGAAGACAACGAGAGCGCCCAGGCCTCGCTGCTGGAAGCACGCGCCAGTTTACAGTCGGCCGAAGCCTCCCGGCGCACGGCGCAGATCAACCTCGGCTACACCCGCATCAACGCCCCCATTGATGGCCGCACGGCAACGTCATCGGTCACGCCGGGCGCGCTGGTGACCGCAGAGCAGACCACGGCCCTGACCACCGTGCAGCAACTGGACCCGATCTACGTCGACTTCACCCAGCCCAGCAGCACGTTGCTGCGCCTCAAGCGCGAGCTGGCCGAAGGCAAGCTGGCACCCAGCGACCAGAAAGACGCCACACGCATCAGCCTGGAGCTGGAAGACGGCAGCACCTACGCCCACGCCGGCACCCTCACCTTCAACGGCGTGAGCGTGGACGAAAGCACCGGCAGCGTGACCTTCCGTGCCGTGGTACCCAACCCGGAAGGCCTGCTGATGCCCGGCATGTACCTGAAGGCAACCTTGCAGGAGGGCGTGCAGCCCGATGCCATCCTGGTGCCGCAACAGGCCGTGAGCCGTGATGAACGCGGCGGTGCAACAGCACTGGTGGTGGTCGACGGCAAGGTCGAGCAACGCGAACTGACCCTGGCCCGCGCCGTGGACAACCAATGGTGGATCAGCGAAGGCCTGGCCGCCGGTGATCAGGTGATCGTCCAGGGCCTGCAGAAGGTCCGCGTCGGCCAGCAGGTGCAGGTGCGTGACAACGCCCTCACTGCCCATAACGACAGCCAGTGAGGTGTAGTACATGGCACGCTTCTTCATCGACCGCCCGATTTTCGCCTGGGTACTTGCCATTCTGGTGATGCTCGGCGGTGGCCTGGCCATCTTCCAGCTGCCGCTGGCGCAATACCCGAACATCGCCCCGCCGCAAATCACCCTCAGCGCCACCTATACCGGCGCCTCGGCCAAGACCATGGAAGACTCGGTGACCCAGGTCATCGAGCAGCAGATGACCGGCCTGGACGGCCTCACCTACATGTCGTCCAGCAGCAGCTCGGCCGGCAGCGCCACCATCACCCTGACCTTCGACGCCGGCACCGACATCAACACCGCGCAAATGCTGGTGCAGACCAAGCTGGAGCAGGCCAAATCGCGCCTGCCCGACACGGTGCAGCAGCAAGGCATCAAGATCCGCAACTCGGCCAGCGACTTTCTGATCATCATCTCGCTGGTGTCGGATAACCCCAACGTCAATGCCACCGACATCAGCGACTTCATTTCCAGCACCCTGTATGACCAGATCAGCCGCGTGACGGGTGTGGGCCAGGTGACCACGCTGGGTTCGAGCTACGCCATGCGCATCTGGCTCGACCCGGACAAACTCAAGCAGTACGCACTGATGCCCTCTGACGTGAGCAGCGCACTTGAGGCGCAGAACGTCGACACCTCCGCCGGCCAGCTCGGCGCCCTGCCCGCCCGCGCCGGCCAGCAGCTCAACGCCACCATCAGCGCCCGCAGCAAGCTGCAAACCGCGGCGCAGTTCCGCGAGGTGGTGCTAAAACACGCCAGTTCCGGCGCGGTGGTCACCCTGGCCGACGTCGCCCAGGTAGAGCTGGGCAGCGAAAGCTACGATGTGGTAGCCGAACACAATGGCCGCCCCTCCGGCGGCATGGCCGTAAGCCTGGCCACCGGCGCCAACGCCCTCGACGTGGCCGAAGCCGTGCAGGCCAAGCTCGGTGAGCTGGAACAGTTCTTCCCCAGCCAGCTGCAACTGCGCAGCGAAGTGGCCTACAACACCGCGCCGTTCGTGAAAATCTCCATCGAAGAAGTGGTGATGACGCTGTTCGAAGCCATCGCCCTGGTGGTGCTGATCATGTACCTGTTCATGCAGAACCTGCGCGCCACACTGATCCCGGCCATTGCCGTACCGGTCGTACTGCTGGGTACGTTTGGTGTACTGGCCATGCTCGGTTACTCGATCAACACCCTGACGATGTTCGGTATGGTGCTGGCCATCGGCTTGCTGGTGGACGATGCCATCGTGGTGGTGGAGAACGTCGAGCGCGTCATGGCCGAAAAGCGCCTGTCAGCCCGTGAAGCGACACGCCAGTCGATGAGCGAAATCAGCGGTGCGCTGATCGGCATCGCCGTGGTGCTGTCGGCGGTATTCGTGCCGATGGCGTTCTTCGGCGGCTCGACGGGCGTGATCTACCGGCAGTTCTCGGTCACCCTGGTGGCAGCCATGACGCTGTCGGTGCTGGTGGCGATGACCCTCACCCCAGCCTTGTGCGCAACCCTGCTCAAACCCCATGACAACCACGGCGAACCCAAGCGCGGCTTCTTCGGCTGGTTCAACCGCACCTTCGACCGCAACGCCGAGCGCTACCAGCGCAGCGTCGGCAAGGTGCTGGCCCGCCCGCTGCGCGCCCTGCTGGTGTACGCGCTGGTGCTGGGCGGCGTGGCGCTGATGTTCCAGAAGCTGCCCAGCGCCTTCTTGCCTGAAGAAGACCAAGGCATGCTGATGATGCAGATGACCCTGCCCGTCGGCGGTACCGATGAGCGCCTGCAGGCCGTCACCCACGAGGTGCAGGACTACATGCTGCAACAGCCGGAAGTGGCCTCGCTGCTGACCGTGCGCGGGCTGGGCAATGGTGGCAATGCACAGAACGCCGGCCGCGCCTTCATCAAGCTCAAGGACTGGAGTGAACGCCAGGGCGAGGCACACAGCGCAGCAGCCGTGGCACGGCGGGCCAACATGGCCTTGTCGAAGATGCTCGATGCCAACGTGTTCGTCATTGCCCCGCCGGCCATCCAGGGCCTGGGGCAAAGCTCCGGCTTCGACGTTCAACTTCAAGACCTGGGCGGCCTTGGCCACGCCGAGTTGCTGAAGGCCCGGGACCAGTTCATTGCTCTGGCCGCCAAAGACCCACGCCTGGCCAACGTACGCGCCCAAGGCCTGGAGGACACGCCGCAACTGAACGTGCACATCGACGACCGCAAGGCCGGTGCCATGGGCATTGCGTCCAGCGACATCAATAACACCCTGAGCACCGTGATGGGCGGCAGCTACGTCAACGACTTCCTTGATGCCGGGCGGGTAAAGAAGGTTTACCTGCAAGGCCAGGTCGACAAGCGCATGCAGAGCGAAGACATCGGCGACTGGTACGTGCGTAACGACAGCGACGCCATGGTGCCGCTGTCAGCGTTCACCAGCACCTCGTGGAGCACTGCTTCCCCGTTGCTTGAGCGCTTCAACGGCTTTGGCTCTTACGAACTGGTAGGTGAGCCGGCAGAGGGGGTCAGCTCTGGCGAGGCCATGGCGGCGGTCGAGCAGATCGTCGGGCAATTGCCCGAAGGCATTGGCTATGCCTGGACAGGCGCGTCCTACCAGGAGCGCATGGCGGGCAATCAGGCCCCCCTGCTCTATGCCATCTCTATTCTGTTCGTGTTCCTGTGCCTGGCGGCCCTGTACGAAAGCTGGTCGGTACCGTTCGCGGTGATGCTGGTGGTGCCGGTGGGCATCCTGGGCGCGCTGCTGTTGACCGGTGTGCGCGGGCTGTCCAACGACGTGTACTTCCAGGTCGGCCTGCTGACCACCGTGGGCCTGGCCGCGAAAAACGCCATCCTGATCGTGGAATTCGCCAAAGAACGGTTCGAGCGCGGCCAGGACCTGCTGAGCGCCACCCTGGACGCGGTGCGCATTCGCCTGCGCCCGGTACTGATGACCTCGCTGGCCTTCATCCTCGGCGTACTGCCGCTGGCCCTGAGCAGCGGTGCCGGTGCGGGCGGTCGCCAGGCAATCGGCACCGGGGTGCTGGGCGGCATGCTCAGCGCTACCGTGCTTGGCCTGTTCTTCATCCCTTTGTTCTACGTGCTGGTACAGCGCCTGGCCGGCCGCCGCGCCACCCACGCAGATACCGTTGCAGGAGAAGCCTGATGCGTCTTACCCCCCTTGTTCTGGCCATGCTGCTGACCGGGTGCGTCAACCTCGCACCCGACTATGAGCGGCCAGCCGCGCCCGTTGCCGAACAATGGCCGAGCGCTGCGACCTCCACCAGCACCAGTGCTGATATCAGCTGGCAGTCGCTGTTCGTCGACGCCCGCCTGCGCGACACCGTGAAGCTGGCCCTGGCCAACAACCGCGACTTGCGCGTGGCGGCGCTGAATGTCGAGTACCAGCAAGCGCAGTACCGCATCCAGCGGGCAGAGCTGTTCCCCTCTGTTTCGGCAACCGCCGACGGCACCCGCCAGCGCGCGCTGTCCAACGGCAGCACCGCCGTCAGCAGCCAGTACAGCGTGGGCCTGGGCATCAGCAACTATGAAGTCGACCTGTTCGGCCGCCTGAACAACCTCAAGGACGCCGCGCTGGAAGACTACCTGTCGCTGGAGCAAACCCGCCGCAGCACGCAGATCAGCCTGGTGGCCGAAGTGGCCAATGCCTGGATGACCCTGGCCGCCGACCAGCAACTGCTCAAGCTGGCCAACGACACCTACGCCAGCCAGCAGAAAACCTATGCCCTAGTGCAGCAAAGCCACGGCCTGGGCGGTGAATCCGGCGTGAGCCTGGCACAGGCGCGCAGCACCGTGGAGTCGGCCCGTGCCGACGCGGCCAATTACGCCAGCCAGGTCGAGCAGGACCGCAACGCCCTGGAGTTGCTGGTCGGCCAGCGCCTGGCTGACAGCTTGCTGCCCGGCACCCAGCCGCTGGATGCTGCGCTGCTGGTCAGCGTGCCGGCCGGCCTGCCGTCGACCTTGCTGCAGCGCCGCCCGGACGTGCTGGCCGCCGAGCACACGCTCAAGGCGGCCAACGCCGATGTGGGCGCGGCGCGTGCGGCGTTTTTCCCCAGCGTGACCCTGACCGCCAGCGGCGGCAGCGCCAGCAGCCAGCTGTCAGGGTTGTTCAAGTCGGGTAGCGGCGCCTGGAGCTTCGCACCGTCGATCAACCTGCCCATCTTCAACGCCGGCAGCAACCGCGCCAGCCTCGACGCGGCCAAGGTGCAAAGCCAGATAGAAGTCGCCACCTACGAGAAAACCCTGCAAACTGCCTTCAGCGAAGTGGCCGACGCGCTGTCGGTACGCAGCCACATCAATGAACGCCTCGACGCGCAGCGCAACCTGACCGACGCCACCCGCACCAGCTACGACCTGTCGCTGGCGCTGTACAAGCAGGGTTCCAGCAGCTTCCTGGATGTGCTGGACGCGCAGCGCTCGCTGTACTCGGCGCAGCAGTCGCTGATCAGCTTGCAGCTGTCCGAGCAGGTGAACCGGGTGACGCTGTACAAGACCCTCGGCGGCGGCTGGCAGGGCTGAGGCGTTCAGCCAACCTGCCCACCCGGCAATTCGACCACCACCCGCAGCCCGCCCGCCTCGGGCGCGCTGGCGGTGATGCTGCCCTGGTGCAAGGTAATGGCGCGCCGGGCAATGGCCAGGCCCAGTCCAAAGCCGTCACCGTGGCTGCTTGCGCCCCGGTCGAAGGGTTCGAAGACACTTTGCAGGCGGGCCGGGTCAACGCCCGGCCCCTGGTCCACGATGCTCACCCGCAACCCGGCACCACCCGCGTCCACCTGCGCGTCCACACGCACCTCGGTAGCTTCGGCGGTGAAGCGCACTGCGTTGCGAATCACGTTTTCGAAAGCGCGGTACAACAGCTCTTCATGCCCGCGCATCACAAACGGCCCCTTGGCGTTCAGCACCACCGTGCAGTGCTTCATGCCCGCTTCGAAACGCGCATGCTCGACGATTTGCGCCAACAGTTCGATAACGTCCACCTCGGCACACTCGCCTTCACCCTGTTGCGACTGGGCGCGGGCCAGGGTAAGCAACTGTTCGATCAGGTCGTCCATGCGCCGTGACTCACGCTCGATACGCTCGAGCATCGCGGGCTGCTCCGGCTGTTGACGCAGCAGGCCGATGGCCGCGTGCATGCGTGTCAGCGGCGAGCGCAGCTCATGGGAAATATCGTGCAGCAGGTGCTGCTGGGCCTGCACCAGCGCCTTGAGCTGGCCGGCCATGCGGTCGCAGTCTTCTGCAAGGTCGACAATCTCGTCGCGCCTGCGCCCCAGCCGGGGCCGTACGCGCACGTCAAAACGGCCCTGGGCCACCTGGCCCATGGCCTGGCGCAACCAGGCCAGCGGGCGGGTCAGGTAGAAGCTACAGAGCATGGCAAACAGCGCGCTCATCAACGTGCCGGTCAATAGTGGGCCCATGCTGCGCGGGCGTGGCATCTCGTCCAGCTCGGTAGCCACCGAGGCCCGTAGCACCAGCGCCTGACCACCCTGGTCAAGCAGCGCCCGTTCAAACCGTGGCTCGGGCACGGCCCGGCCCGCCAGCAGGTGCCCGGTGCCGTCATACAGCCCCACCTGCACGTCCGGCGGCTGTGGCGACACCTGCAGCAGTTGCCGGCCGGCCTGCTCACCGTAGCGATGCAGCATGTTCAGCTCGGTGGTCAGCAGCGAGCGCAACGCCGGTGTGTCGCCGCGCAGGTCATCCAGCATGAACGCCCCCGCCCCCACCAGGAAGGTCAGGCAGTTCGCCAGCCAAAAGGCCAGGAACAGCTTCCAGAACAGGCGCCGGCGCATCATTCGACGATCAGCATGTAGCCCATGCCCCGCACACTCTGAATCCAACTGCTGCCGTCGGCGCGCGGCCCCAGTTTCTGGCGGATGCTGCTGACATGTACATCGATGCGCCGGTCATAACGTGTCAACGGCCGCCCTAATGCATTGAGCGACAAGTCCTGCTTACTGACCAACTGGCCTGGCTGGCGCGCCAGCACTTCCAGCAGGCTGAACTCGGTGCCGGTCAGTTCCAGCCCCTGCTCACCCCATTGGGCCTGCCGCCGCCCCGGCCACAGCGTGAGCGCACCCGTGCAAATTGCATCGGGTGCTGCGCTTTCAACCACCGGTTGCGGTTGCACCCGCCGCAAGATCGCCCGCAGGCGGGCCACCAACTCACCCGGCGAACTGGGCTTGGGCACGTAGTCATCCGCGCCCAGCTCCAGCCCGGCGATGCGGTCGATGTTGTCACCCCGCGCGGTCAGCAGCAGCACCGGTACCTGGCTGCGCGCGCGAATACGCCGCAGCACTTCGATGCCGGTGATCCCCGGCAGCATCACATCCAGCACGACGATCTGGTAGGCCCCGGTCAACGCCAGGTGTTCTCCTTCCTCGCCCGTTGCCACGGTGGTGGCGGCGAAGCCTTCACGGGCCAAGTACAGGGCAAGCATTTCAGTCAGTTCGCAGTCGTCGTCGACCAGCAGCACGGGGATCATGGTGGGTACGCTTGGGGCTCAGGATGCGGCAATGATCGCCCCGCACCGCCACCCTGTCACCGCACGGCGGGCGAAATTTACACATCTTTACCCTCGGTTAACGGCGCCGTACACAGCCCGCCCGTATCCTCATCGCCCGCTTCCCTGGCTGCCCCTCATGCCCGTCTGGAACCCCCGATGAAATACCCGCGCCTGCTGTTCCCCCTTCTGCTGCTCAACGCCGCCCTGGCTCACGCAGAGTCGTTCAAGATCGCCGACATCCGCGTCAACGGCCTGCAGCGGGTGTCCGCTGGCAGCGTGTTTGGCGCGTTGCCGCTGAACGTGGGTGATCAGGCCGACGACCGCCGCCTGGTGGAATCGACCCGTTCGCTGTTCAAGACCGGCTTCTTCCAGGACATTCAGCTGAACCGCGATGGCAACGTCCTGATCATCAACGTGGTCGAGCGCCCGTCGGTGTCTAGCATCGAGATCGAAGGCAACAAGGCCATCAGCACCGAAGACCTGATGAAGGGCCTGAAGCAGTCGGGCCTGGCCGAAGGCGAGATCTTCCAGCGTGCCACCCTTGAAGGCGTGCGTAACGAACTGCAGCGCCAGTACGTGGCCCAGGGCCGCTACTCGGCCGAAGTCGACGCCGAAGTGGTGCCGCAGCCGCGCAACCGCGTGGCGCTGAAGATCAAGATCAACGAAGGCACGGTTGCGGCCATCCAGCACATCAACATCGTCGGTAACACCGTGTTCGACGATGAAACGCTGGCCCAGCTGTTCGAGCTGAAGACCACCAACTGGCTGTCGTTCTTCAAGAACGACGACAAGTACGCCCGCGAAAAACTGTCCGGTGACCTGGAACGCCTGCGTTCCTACTACCTGGACCGCGGCTACATCAACATGGACATCGCGTCCACCCAGGTGTCGATCACCCCGGACAAGAAGCACGTCTACATCACCGTCAACGTCAACGAAGGCGAGAAGTACACCGTTCGCGACGTGAAGTTGTCCGGTGACCTGAAGGTGCCGGAAGACCAGGTCAAGTCGCTGCTGCTGGTGCAGCCGGGCCAGGTGTTCTCGCGCAAGGTGATGACCACCACCTCCGAGCTGATCACCCGCCGCCTGGGCAACGAAGGCTACACCTTCGCCAACGTCAACGGCGTGCCGCAACCGAACGATGAAGACCACACCGTCGACATCCTGTTCGTGGTCGACCCGGGCAAGCGTGCCTACGTCAACCGCATCAACTACCGCGGCAACACCAAGACCGAAGACGAAGTACTGCGCCGCGAAATGCGCCAGATGGAAGGTGGCTGGGCCTCGACCTACCTGATCGACCAGTCCAAGACCCGCCTGGAGCGGTTGGGCTTCTTCAAGGACGTCAACGTCGAGACACCTGCCGTGGCCGGTGTGGATGACCAGGTGGACGTGAACTACAGCGTTGAAGAACAAGCCTCCGGCTCGATCACCGCGTCGGTCGGTTTCGCCCAGAGCGCGGGCCTGATCCTCGGTGGTTCGATCAGCCAGAACAACTTCCTCGGTACCGGCAACAAGGTGTCCATCGGGCTGACCCGGTCCGAGTACCAGACCAAATACAACTTCGGTTTCGTCGACCCCTACTTCACCGCCGATGGCGTGAGCCTGGGCTACAACGTCTTCTACAGCAGCACCGACTACAGCGACTACTACGATGACGGCGTTTCGTACTACGCCATCAACAGCTATGGCGCGGGCATGACCTTTGGCTACCCGATCAACGAAACCTCGCGCCTGACCTACGGCCTGACCCTGCAACACGACGACATCTCGCCCGGCACCTACAGCGCCGACGAGATCTACGACTTCATCCAGCGCGAAGGCGAAAGCTTCAACAACCTCAAAGCGTCCATCGGCTGGTCCGAGTCAACCCTGAACAAAGGCGTACTGGCCACCCGCGGCCATTCCCAGAGCCTGACCCTGATGGCCACCACGCCCGGCAGCGACCTGTCGTTCTACAAGATCGACTACAGCGGCCAGGCATTCGTGCCGCTGAGCAACCGCACCTCCCTGCGCTTGCACACCAATTTGGGCTATGGCAACGGCTATGGCTCCACGGACAGCCTGCCCTTCTACGAGAACTACACCGCGGGTGGCCAGGGCTCGGTGCGCGGCTTCAAGGATGGCTCGCTGGGGCCGCGCAACACGCCGGCCACTGGCGCCTATTCGGCTCAAGGCCAGGCCTATTATTCAGACCGCGACACCGACGCGCTGGGCGGCAACATCCTGATCACCGGCGGCGCCGAATACCTGTTCCCGCTGCCCTTCGTCAAAGACCAGAGCCAGTTGCGCAGTTCGGTGTTCGTGGATGCGGGCAACGTGTTCTCCGACAAATGCTACCTCTCCACGACCCAGGGTTGCGGCAGCGTGAGCCTGGACCAGATGGCCGTGTCGCTGGGGGTGGGTGTGACCTGGTACAGCCCGATGGGGCCGCTGACGTTCAGCCTGGCCACGCCGGTGAAGAAGCCGGAAAACGCCGAGACGCAAGTGTTCCAGTTCTCGCTGGGGCAAACCTTCTAACGGCCTGTGGGAGCGGCCTTGCGTCGCGAAAGGGCTGCGAAGCAGCCCCGGCAATATTGGCTGCGAAGCTAAAATCCTGGGGCCGCTTCGCAGCCCTTTCGCGACACAAGGCCGCTCCCACAGAGGGGCCGTGCAAGCCAAGTTTTACACCCGCTTAACCCAAGTTCACAGTCCCCTGGCCTAAGCTGAAAACCATAGAACCCTGCTGCAGGAACCCCTGATGCTCCGTGTCGAATCCGCTCCATCCATCGACGTTGTTCAGCAACGCCTGGCCGCCCTGCTGGGCCCGCGTTTCACGGTCACCCTGACCCTGAGCGGCGACGGCTCGGTCGTCAGCCATTACCACCTGGAAATCGAGCACAACGGCAGCGGCCTGACCCTGGAAGACAGCGGCAGCCTCAACCCAGGCTACGCCGAACGCCTGCTGGCGCTGACCGGGCACCTGAAGGCCATGCTTGAGACGCAAACCTTCGAGAAAATGCTCAGCGACGCCCCGGACCGGCCCCTCGTGTGGATTCGTGACAGAATGTAACTTACCGTTTTATCGAACTTTTTCTTGATTGAGGGTCTATGTGATCAGGCCCCAGGGCCTAACACCCCTTAGTCAAGCAGAGGTTGTCTTCGCTCATGAATTTCCATGTCCCTCGGATAGTCCTTGCTGGCCTGTTCGCGTTCGCGGCGATGGGCTCGGCATCTGCAACACCCAACGAACACGCCGCGCCATCGCCGTTCCCCGACGTGGCGCACAACGTACAGGCCCCGGCCGCCACCCTGTTGGCGCATGACGACCGTTACTGGCATGACGGCCGCTGGCACTACCGCAATGACGACCGCCGCCGCGACGAATGGCGCCGTGCGCAGTGGCGCCGCGAACAAGCGCGCCGCGAGGCCGAGCGGCGCCGGGACTGGGAGCGCCATCACGACCGGGCAATGCACCATCGGTATGATGGCGATCACCGGTACTATCGTCGCTGATCTAGCGCCGTTTCACGGCGTATCGCGCACGAAAGCGTCTTTGGCCCAGCTGCCCCACGGCAATAACGCACGGCTTACTCGTAGGCGCGCCCTGGCCGAAATTAACGGCCTCGGTGGCGGCCTTCAGCTGTTGCAGACGCTGGGGTAGCACCTGTTTGGATGAAGTTGAACGCATGAACCTGTAGAACGGCCAACCGGTGTAACGCGAGCATGCCTGCTATCTAATGGAAAGGCACCTCACTCTACTCTCGCCAGGTTATCTGAATCTAAAGTTATCACAACAGATGTCACCGCTGCGCAACGCATTTGAAATCCTAATCCACGCTATTACCTTTTCATCACTGCGATAAGAAACCGGTATTACAGACTTAATAGGGTCCTGAATACTTTTAACATGGAATGGCTCCACACTGGAGTCACTGTCATAATACTCAACTCTTGTCATGCCAGAACCCCACTTATATAAGTCAAACTCCAAAAAACGCCCTTTACGCTTTAAAATAAAATCCATTTCACACACTCCGCCTATCGACTGATTAAAATACACATACACACCACCAAAAGGAGGCGGCGGCTTCATAAATTGATGCGTCAGCCAACTACGCTCAGACCTGCGCACCCTCAGTGACAAAACTTCATACTCAAGAACCTGTCCATCCCTTAACTCTTGCTCAGGATATTTCTCAAATGGTTCGCTCCACGGCAGGCTGGACTCATAAGCCACCTCGACATGGGTTTTATCCGATGCTTTCCACCCCGTTGCTTCCTCGATTTCATAGTACCACTCCAATTGGCCTTCTCCCTCCAGGCGCCAAAGCATTGCCGCCGATACTGGTATCAGCAACACCTCATTGGGCTTGGTGACTGTCTCAATTGAAGTTATTAAACTACCTAAAACGCCCTGCACCTTCTCGTTCAGCTGTAATTTGGCAGCCGCCGGCACCACAATAATCGCGCCTCCATCAGGGTCGGTGATGACACCACTGCCGTTGGCCCCCTGCACCGTCGGTGCAGGTAATAGACGTTCGCTTCGTGAAACTCGAAAAACCAATGGTTTGGAGGAAGTAGCCAGTACGGAGTGCTTGCCCATTTCGATCATCCTCAGTTGTGGAGGGCACCACCGTCATCATCAACAACCGAGGCGCGATGGAAAGACAACGTAATTGCCCAACGTGGTAAAGGCGACACCACTATGTGCCGTACTGAAGATTTAAGAAACTGACAAAAATACCAGGTACCCGATGGGTTTCCGGGTTTGAGCGCGCTGTTGTAAATGGGTGTCTCCAGTGCGGGCCTCATCGCGGATTAATCCGCTCCTGCAGATTGCAGGAGCGGATTCACCCAAAACGTCGGACCGCCACGATGCGCTGCGCAGCAGCGCCGAATCATTCACCCCGCCAAACCGCCCCGGCAATCGATACCGGCCGGGGCAACAGCCGATTGTCATAAAACAGCTGCGCGGTGCGCTGTTGCGCCGCCACGATCTCATCACTCACCGGCAGCAGCGGCGATGCTGGCCGGTGACTGAAGCTGCGCTGCACCACCGCCTCCGGCAGCCCCATGAACGCGGCCAGCACCTGGACGCTGCCGGCTTCATCGCTGCGCGTCAGGCTTTCTGCCTGGCTGATCACCTCGATCACCTGACGCACGAAATCGCCGTTGGCCTGCACATAGCCGCGCGCCCCCAGCATGAACGGCCCGATCAGCCCCAAGCCTTCCCCATCCGCCAGCAAACGCGCCTTGCCTTCCAGCTCGATAGCTGAATAGAACGGGTCCCAAATCACCCACGCGTCCACACTGCCCCGCTCGAATGCGGCCCGTGCATCGGCAGGCGCCAGGTACACCGGTTGCACGTCGCCGATACCCAAGCCAGCTTTGGCCAGGCTTCGCAGTAACAGGTTGTGAGCGCTGGAGCCCTTCTGCAGAGCGATGCGCTTGCCTTTCAGCCCGGCAACCGTGGTAATCGGGCTGCCCTTGGGCACCAGAATGACTTCGGCCTTGGGTTTGGCCGGTTCGGCAGCGATGTAGAGCAAATCCGCGCCTGCCGCCTGGGCGAAGATCGGCGGGATATCGCCGGTGGAGCCAATGTCCAGGCTGCCGATGTTCAAGGCCTCGAGCAACTGCGGCCCGGCCGGGAACTCGATCCACTGCACGTGAGTGCCTGGAAAACGCTGTTCCAGCAACCGATGCTGCTTGGCCAGCACCAGGCTGATGGAGGCCTTCTGGTAGCCGATGCGCAAGGTGGACGGGTCGGCGGCCTGTACCACCGCGCTCAGGGCCAGCAGCGCCAGCAGCATGTAACGTAATAGCGGCATCGGTCACTCCTTCCAGTCCGTGCTGGGCTTTTCCCACAGGTTGATGCCGCCTTCCACGGCGTACTGGTCGATTTCGGCCAGTTCTTCCGCGGTGAAGGCGAGGTTGTCGAGCGCGGCGACGTTCTCGATGATCTGCTCGGGCCGGCTGGCGCCGATCAGCGCCGAACTCACCCGCGGGTCGCGCAGCGTCCAGGCCAGTGCCAGTTGCGCCAGGCTCTGGCCGCGGCGCCGGGCAATCTCATTCAAGGCACGGGCGCGGGCGATGTTGGCTTCGCACAGGTGCTGAGGCAGTAACGAACCACCCCCGGCGCGGTTGACCCGGGCATCGGTGGGGATGCCGTTGAGGTACTTGTCACTGAGCAGGCCCTGGGCCAGCGCAGTGAACACGATCACCCCACTGCCAAGTGCCTCGGTGGTGGCCAGCAGGTCGCGCTCGATCCAGCGGTTGAACAGGTTGTACGACGGCTGGTGGATCAGCAGTGGCACCTTCAGTTCTGCCAGCAGCGCGGCGATCTCGCGGGTTTTGCCGGCCGAATAGGACGAAATGCCGATGTACAGCGCCTTGCCCTGGCGCACGATGTCGGCCAGCGCGATGGCGGTTTCTTCAAGCGGGGTGTCGGCGTCGAAACGGTGCGAGTAGAAGATGTCGACGTAGTCCAGCCCCAGCCGTTTGAGGCTCTGGTCGAGGCTGGCGATCAGGTACTTGCGCGAGCTGCCGCCCTGCCCGTACGGCCCCGGCCACATGTCCCAACCGGCCTTGCTGGAAATGATCAGCTCGTCGCGGTAGCTGCGCAGGTCTTCGCGCAGCAGGCGGCCGAAATTGACCTCGGCGCTGCCATAGGGCGGGCCGTAGTTGTTGGCCAGGTCGAAGTGGTTGATCCCGGCATCGAACGCGGTGCGCAGCAAGGCGCGCTGGGTGTCGATGGGCGTGGCGTCGCCGAAGTTGTGCCACAGGCCCAGGGACAGCGCCGGCAGCACCAGGCCACTGCGGCCGACACGGCGGTAAGGCATGCGCGTATAGCGCTCGGGGTGGGCGGTGTAGGTCATGGTTGGGTTCGGTCCTTGAAGTAAGGGTTGGCGGGGCGTTGCAGGCCCAGGTGCTCGCGCAGGGTGCGTCCCTGATAATGGCGGCGGAACAGGCCACGGCGCTGAAGCTCCGGCACCACATGGGTGGCGAAGTCCTCCAGCCCCAACGGCAAGTGCGGCACCAGAATGTTGAAACCGTCAGCGGCATGGCCTTCGAACCACGCCTGCAACTGGTCGGCAATCTGCGTGGGGGTGCCGATGAGGGTGTAGTGCCCTCGCCCACCGGCAATACGCCGGCCCAGCTCGGCCAGGGTCAGTTGCTCGGTGCCGGCCAGTTCGGTGAGCAGCTGCTGGCGGCTGCGCTGGCCGTTTTCGGTGGGTGGCAGCGCGGGCAACGGGCCGTCCAGCGGGTAGCCCGAGAGGTCGAAATTACCCAGCATGCGGCCCAGCAAGGCAACGCCTACGCGCGGGTCGACCAGGCGCTGGAACTGTTCGTACTTGGCGTGTGCTTCGGCTTCGCTGCTGCCGACCACCACGAATACGCCTGGCATCACCTTCAAGGCCTCTTCGCTGCGCCCGTGGCGGGCCAGTCGGCCCTTGAGGTCGGCGTAAAACGCTTGGGCACGCGCCAGGCTGGGCTGCGCGGTAAACACCACTTCGGCACTTTCGGCTGCCAGCTCCCGGCCGGTTTCCGAGGAGCCGGCCTGCACCAGCACCGGCCTGCCTTGCGGTGAGCGGGCCACGTTCAGCGGGCCGCGTACGCGGAAGTGTTCGCCCTGGTGGTCGAGGGTGCGCAGCGCGTCCGGGCGGTAGAACTGGCCGCTGGCCTTGTCGTGCACGAAGGCGTCATCCGCCCAGCTGTCCCACAGGCCCTGCACCACTTGCTGGAATTCGCGAGCGCGGGCATAGCGTTCGGCGTGGCCGATGTGCGCATCACGGCCGAAGTTGCCGGCCTCGGCGGCGGCATCGGAGGTGACCAGGTTCCAACCGGCGCGCCCGCCGGACAGGTGGTCGAGCGAGGCGTACTTGCGCGCCACGTGGTACGGCTCGTTGTAGCTGGTGGTGGCGGTGGCGATCAGCCCGATGCGCTCGGTCACCGCGCTCAGGGCCGACAGCAGGGTCAGCGGCTCGAAATACACCGAGCGGGCGGTGTGGCTGGCCAACGTGTCGCTGGGGGCCGCGACGCTGTCGGCGACGAACAGCGCGTCGAAGCAGGCGGCTTCGGCAATTTGGGCTGCGCGGCGGTACGTGGCGAAGTCCAGCGGGTCGGCAGGCACATCCGGGTGGCGCCAGGCGGCGACATGGTGCCCGGTGGCCATCAGGAAGGCGCCGAGGCTCATTTGGCGTGGCATTGGGTTCTCCTTGAAAAGTGGGGCGCGATACGGTCAGAAGTCCTTGCGCACCTGCACACCGAAATAGCGCCCGTCATCACGCGGCACGGAGCGGTAGATGTAATCCCCACCACTGGCCAGCATCTGCGCGTAGGACTTGTCGCCCAGGTTCTTGCCCAGCAACGCCACGCGCCAGCCATCGTTGTAGTCGGCCAGGGCAATGCTGGCGTTCCAGATGCCATAGGCGCCCTGCACGGTGTCGGGGTTCTGGTCGAGGCTGAACTGCACTGCGTCCTGCCAGCTGTAGTCGCTGCTCAGTTCCACATCCAGGCCGTTGTCCAGCGGGATCACGTAGTCGGCGCGTACGTAGGTCTTCCAGTCCGGCGTGAATGGCAGGTGGCCGCCATCGATGTTGCAGTTGGCCGCCGCGCCCGCCGGGCAGTTGAAGTGGTCGACACGCGCCTTGGTGTAGGCAGCGGCTGCCGACAGCTTGAGCTGGCGGGTGGCCTGGAAGCTGGCATCCAGTTCCACGCCCTGGGTCTTGACCTTGCCAGCGTTGACCAGGCGGGTGACCACCTGGTTGGCCACGGTGTCGTAGAAGTTGGCCTGGTAGTTGTCGTAGTCGGTGTGGAACACCGCCAGGTTGGCCATCAAGCGGTTGTCCAGCGCCGTGCTCTTGAGGCCGATTTCGTAGGCATCGGAGGTTTCTGGCTTGAGCGCTTCGGTGTCGCGCGGCTGCATGTTGAAGAACACGTTGTAGGCCGGGCCCTTGTAGCCGCGCGAGTAGGTCACGTAGCCGGTCAGGTTGTCGTTGAAGTCGTACTGCAGGCCGGTGCGGCCGCTCCAGCCGTCTTCGTCCACTGAGCCTGCGCTGGCGGTCGAAGGCTGGATGCCGGTAACCGCGGTGGCTGAGGTGGACACCCGGCGGTGGTCGTATTCGAGGTCGTCGTGGGTCCAGCGCAGGCCGAAGATCGCGCGAAAATCGTCGGTAAAGTTGAAGGTGTTTTCGCCAAACAGGGCCACGCTGTCGTTGGTGGTGGAATAGTCGGCCCGGCCGCTGTTGGCCACCCCGCTGTTGACCGACAGGCGCTGGTAGGTCTCGTTGGAGGTGCCGTGCATGTAGAAGGCGCCCAGCACGTATTCGTTGAACTGCCCCTTGGGCGAGGTCAGGCGAAACTCCTGGCTGTACTGGTCGTAGTCCACCGTGCCTTTGTCGTGGGAGGCCGTTATCGGCAACAAGGCGCGGCGGTCGCCGTCCTGGTACTGGGTGTTGTCCCAGCCGCGCCAGGCGCTGATCGAGGTCAGGGTGTAGTCACCCAGTTGCCAGTCGAGCTGGGCGGACAGGCCCTGGTTCTCGTCTTCGACGTGGGTTTTGAAGTCGCTGTTGATGTCGCGGTTGTGGCTGCTGACCGTCACGGGCTGCAACTGGCTCGCGAAGGCGGTGCTGGCCTGGGTGATCACGCCGCTGGGCAGGGTGTCTTCGCCCTTCATGTAATCGGCGATCAGGGTCAGGCGCAGCGCATCGTTCGGCTCGAACTCAAGCTTGCCGCGTGCACCTTTGCGCTCGTAGCCGTTGACGTCGTGGCCGTTGGCAACGTTCTCCACGTTACCGTCGTAGTCGCCCCACAGGGTGCTGAGCGAGCCTTTGAGCTGCTCGTTCAGGCGCCCGCCAATGCCGAAGCGCAGGCGGTTTTCGTCGCCGCCGCCGAAGTGCGAGTAGTCCACGTAGCCTTGGGTTTGCTCGGGGGCGGCCTTGCTGACCACGTTCAACACGCCGGCCGAGGCATTCTTGCCGAACAGCGTGCCTTGCGGGCCACGCAGCACTTCGATGCGCTCAAGGTCGAGCAGGTCGAGGGTGGACTGGCCGGGGCGGCCGAACACCACGCCGTCCACCACGGTGGCAACGGTTGGCTCGACCCCGGGCGAGGTGGAAATGGTGCCCACCCCGCGGACGAACAGTGAGGTGTCCTTGTTCGATGCGCCAGCCCGGTAGTTCAGGGTCGGCACTTGCTGGACGATGCTGGCCACGTTGTTGCGGTTGTCACGCTCCAGCTGTTCGCCATCGACCACCGACACCGCTACCGGCACCTCTTTCAGCGTGGCCTCGCGGCGGGTGGCTGTAACGGTGACCGCGCCCAGCGCGGTGGCCTGCGGTGCCTGCTCGGCAGGTTCGGCGGCCTGTGCGCATTGGCCCACGGCGGCCAGCAGCACGGCGGTGGCCAGGGGGTGGCGTTGCACGGAGGGGAATACGCTACGGATTGTTCGCATGATGCTCACTGCCTTAAAAGACCAGACCAGGCCCGACAGGGCCGACACGGGTGTTGCTGTGGTTGTCTGGTCTCGCTCGTGCGAGTGGCAGGCGCTTGCCAACAGCAGCGCTTGGTAGCGCTAACATGAGCAAGTATCGAAGCACCTTGCTTAGTAGGTCAAATACTAAAAAACGTTGTTGATATGCGATAAAGCTATTTGTCATTCGACCTGCCGTTAGCGCTAACATCGGCCATTTCGTCAGGACAGCACCCTGTGAGCCAAGCCAAGGACACCCCCCGCAAACGCCGTGGCGCCGGCCGCGTGACCCTTGCCGATGTGGCGCGGGCGGCCGAGGTATCCGCCATCAGCGTGTCGCGTTACTTCAACCAACCCGAGCAGGTTTCGCCGCCCTTGCGGGTGCGCATCGAGGCCGCCGTGCAGGCGCTGGGCTATGTGCCCAACCTGGTGGCCGGCGGGCTGGCCTCGGCGCGCGGTCGCATTGTGGGCATGGTTATCCCGAACATCTCCGGGCCGATCTTCGCCCAGACCATTCAGGCCTTCAGTGACACCTTGAACCGCCACGGTTACCAGTTGCTTCTGGCCTCCAGTTACTTCGACGCAGCGCAGGAAGAAAGCGCCGTGCGCGCCTTTTTGGGCTGGTCGCCGGCGGCGTTGGTGGTGACCAGCCGCTTTCACAGCCCGGCCACGGAAAAGATGCTGGCCGAGGCGGATATTCCGGTGGTGGAAATCTGGGACTACTGCCCCGAGCGGGCGCCGATGCAAGTGGGGTTTCTTCACCATGAGGTCGGCGTGCAGGCCTGCCGGTACCTGTTGGACAAGGGGCACAAGCGGATTGCCTTCGTGCAGAACAGCGTGGCGGGCGACCTGAGTGCGCTGGAGCGGCGTGACGGCTACTGCGCAACGCTGCGTGAAGCTGGGCTTGAGCCCTGGGTGTTCGTGCCCTCGGCCGATTGTGCGCCGTTCGAGGCGGGCAGGCAGGCCATGGAAGCGCTGATCCGCCGCGAGCCACGGCCAGAGGCGATCATTTTTGCCAACGATAATCTGGCCGCGGGTGCACTGCTCGCCGGTCAGCGAGCCGGGTTGCGGCTGCCACGGGACATGGCCATCGTAGGGTTTGGCGATTACGCATTTGCCGAGATGCTGCTGCCGAGTCTTACCACCTTACGCCCACCGGCGCGGGAGATGGGGGAAGTGGCGGCGTTGCGGGTGTTGCAGTCGCTGGGGGTGTTGGCATGCCAGGGTGAAGTTCAGCGGTTGAATGTGTTGGGGTGTGAGATGGTTGAGCGGGAAAGTGCGTGACCTTTGCCGGCCTCATCGCGGATAAATCCGCTCCTACAAGGCGGAGCGCGCCCCTGTAGGAGCGGATTCATCCGCGATGAAGCCCACACAGATCACCGCCGAATGATCACCACCTCCAGATACTCACTGGGCACCACCAACGACGCCGCCCCACCCTGATTGTTCTCGTTCAGCAACGCCGTCAGGTCGGTTTCCAGCGCGTTCGCCGCATCGGCTTGCAGCGCCGCGAACGCTTTGTGCACCGGCCCGTACCAGGTGCGGAACACGTCGATGAAATGCGCCGCCGAGCGGTAGCGGAAGTTGAAGTGCTGACGGGTCACATCCATGGCGCCAATGGTGTTGCCGAACATCGCCCGCAGATGCTCTTCGTCACCCCAGCGCGACGGCGGCAACGCACCGGCAGGCGGTGGCACATGCTTGCCCAGGGTTTTGAACATCTGCCCGATAAACCCCTGTGGGGTCCAGTTGGCCAGGCCAACCCTGCCACCCGAGCGGCACACACGGGCCAGCTCCTGTGCTGCACGGGGCTGGTCAGGGGTGAACATCACGCCGAAGGTCGAAACCACTGCATCGAAGGCGCCATCCTTGA
This sequence comes from Pseudomonas sp. PSKL.D1, assembly GCF_028898945.1. Taxonomy (NCBI): domain Bacteria; kingdom Pseudomonadati; phylum Pseudomonadota; class Gammaproteobacteria; order Pseudomonadales; family Pseudomonadaceae; genus Pseudomonas; species Pseudomonas sp. PSKL.D1. The sequence goes on along the minus strand of NZ_CP118607.1, from coordinate 2,388,077 downwards.
AAGGCAAGGCCTCGGCATCCGCCACCTGGAAGTCGACGTTCAGGTGCTCTGCCCTTGCGCGCTCTTCACCGCGCTTGAGCAGTTCTGGCACATAGTCGGTAGAGGTGACCTTGCAGCCGCGCCGGGCCGCCGCCAGGGTGGCATTGCCATTGCCGGCCGCCACATCCAGCACCTGCTCGTCCCAGCGCAAGTCACAGGCTTCGGCCAGCCGTTCGCCCACCAGTTGCAAGGTGGTGCCGACCACCGCGTAATCGCCACTGGCCCACGCCGCCTGCTGGCGGGCCTTGAGGGCATTGGTATCCAAAGAAGTGTTCATGGTCTGCGCTCTGTTCAAAGCGCGTAGCCAAGGTCCTTCTGGCGGCATGCGCGCCATGGAATGTGGGTGGCTTCAAGCCGGGGCAAACAGCTAACCGCTTGCCGCGCGAAGCGGCAAGCGGTTGTGGCCGGAACTCAAGACAACGTGGTTATAAACACTGGAGGTCGGGTTATATCAGCGGACGAACACCTGCGGCGTGGTGGTGGACATGTCGCCGCCGGGCAGCTTGATGTTCTTCACCTTCTGCAAGGTCTCGGGGTCGAACACCGCCAGGTCATTGAAGGTGCCGCCCAGGTACAGCTTGTCACCCTTCTTGTCGAAGGCCACGCAGTAGTAGGTGTGCTCAAGGTTGGCCGCCTTGACCAGCTTGCGTTGCTTGATGTCGTACCGCGCCAGGCGGTTGAGCACGCCGTATATCTGGTTCGGGTCTTTCGGCGAGCGCAGGCCGGTGAAGTACAGTTCGGTCAGGTCGGCAAATTCCTGGGTGTGGGTCTTGCCGGTCTTGAGGTCGACGCTCAGGTAGCCGTACAGCAGCTCGGCGGTATTCGGGTCCTGCTTGTCGTCCTTGAACTTGGCGATGGTGTACAGCATCGAGAACTCGTGGCGCGGGCTTTGGTGCGGCCAGAAGTACAGCACGTCCGGGGCGCTGTAGCCTTTGCGGTTCCAGTTGCGCAGCGGCAATGCCACGTCGTACTTGCCGGTGTTCACATCCATTTTGTAGATGTCCGGCCCGGCGACGAACAGGCTGCCATCATCGGCCGTGCGCATCAGGTACACCTGGCGCGGCATGGGGAAGGTGCGCACGGGCTTGGCGCCCACGCCATCGGCGGTGCGGAACACTTCAAGGCGCGGCGGCTTGACCACGTAGTGGTCGTTGAGGCGCTGGGTGGGGTTGACCGTGGCGTACACCTCCTTGCCGTCGGGGCTGATGGCAAAGGAGTACATCGACCGGCCAATTTCGCCGGGCACGCTGGACAGGTTGGCGTGGAAGGTGGTGGCGCAGGTGTCCAGGTCGATGCCGTAGATGTCGGCGTAGTGGTTGTTGAGCACATAGGCGGTGCGGTTGTCCGGCGCCATCATCGCCGTGCCGGGGCCGAATGAATCGGGCATTCGGCAGCTCTTGTACAGCGTATCGCTGGCCACATCGACAACGTGCAGGTTATTCGGGTAGTTGGTGGCGATCAGGTATTCATGCCCGGTTTTCAGGGCCGGGCCGGTGCTTTCGGCCTGCGCCGCCCAGGCACAGGCCAGGGTGGTCACGGTCAGCGCAAAGCGCGCGCAGCGTGCAGCATTCATGCGGTTTCCCCTTGTCGTTCTTGTCGGGCCGGTCATTTGTCTTTCGGGAACACGGTGCCGAGGTTGCGCCAGTCTTCCTGGGAATTGGTGGCCTGGGCGTTCCAGTCCTGGTAGGTGCTCATCATGTCCGGCACCTGGGCAGGCCACCAGCACGGGTCGGAGCAGCCGTACAGGTCGGCCTCCATGGGCTGGCACAGCGAGCTCACGCCGCCAAAGGCATCCACCTCCCAACCCGGGTCTGTGGTGGCCGTGCAACCGGCCACCGCGCTCATGGCCATGACTTCTTCGACGCGGTCTTCGGCAGCGGCCTGCTCGACGATGCGCGCCTTGTTGTTCAGGGGCTTCAAGTGCTTCATGTCAGTGTGCCTTGCGCGGGGTGATGTAGCGGTCGATGAACGCCGGGTTGGCGGCCATGATGCGGCTGTAGACCTCGATGCCGAAGTCCACCCAGTCGCGCATCAGCTCGCAATAGTGATACGTGGGGTGCTGCGGGTCGCCATAGCGTGCGTAGCTTTCGTGGTAGCAGCCGCCGGAGCACAGGTTGCGGATGCGGCAGCTTTCGCAGCCGGTATTGCTACGGTCCAGGCGCTGGGACAAAAAGTCGTTGAGCTGCGCCTGTTTCACGCCCTGGTGCACGTTGCCAAAGGTCGGCAGGCTGGAGCCAGTAAAGCGGTGGCACAGGTTGAGTTCGCCCTCGTGGTCCACGGCCAGCATCTTCAGCCCGGCGCCGCACGGCAGGGCCTTCTTGTGGCCTTCGTGGATGTCGGTGATCAGCTGGTGCAGGTTGGAGAAGCCGATGTTGCGGTGTTCCAGCGCCGCCTCCAGGTAACGCCGGCCCAAGGCTTTCATGTTGACGAATACCTGCACCAGTTCATCGCCGGTGAGGTTGAAGTTGGCCATGTCGCCGGACGTGACGGGAGCAAAACCGACCTCGGCAAAGCCCAGCTCGTTGAACAGGTGGTTCCAGATGGTTTCCACGTCGGTGATGCCGCGGGTCAGCGTCACCCGAGCGCCCACCGGACGGCTGTTGTAGCGCGACAGCAGCATGTCGGCCTTGCGCCGCACCACATCGTAAGTGCCCTGCCCGCCCACCGTGATGCGGTTGCGGTCGTGCACGGTCTTGGGCCCGTCGATACTCACCGACAACCCGAAGCGATGGGCATTGAGCCAGTCGACGATTTCTTCGGTGAGCAGCGTGGCGTTGGTGGTCATGATGAACTCCACCTGCTTGCCGGCCTCGGCAAAGCGCCGCTCGCAATAGGCCACCATGTGCTCGATCAGTGGCCGGTTGGACAGCGGCTCGCCACCAAAGAACACCACGCTGTAGCGTTGTTCGTCGGGGGATTCCTTGAGCAGCATTTCTACCGAGGCTTCGGCGGTGGCGGTGCTCATCTTCTTGCCGGCGGAGGGTTTGTCGAGGTCTTCTTTGTAGCAGTACGTGCAGCTCAGGTTGCAGCCGGTGTTGACGTTGAGCACCACGGTATTCAGGGCGGTGCGTTCGACCTGCTTGAGGGCGATTTCCGGGGTCAGCGGCGAGCCGTCGCTGACCACCTCCAGCGCGATCAGCTCGCGCAAGGTTTCCTGGATGTCCTGCCCGGCAAACTGCTGGCCAAGGCGCTGCATCAGCTCCTCGGCAGAGCAGCCTTGCTGGCGCAGGGTGTCGATGATGCCCCCGGTCACCGCGTCGGCGGCAAACAGCGAGCTGCTGGGGATATGGAACAGCATGCGGTCGGCATCCACCTGCACTTCATGCAGGTTGCGTTCGACCAGGTTCAACAGTGCGCCCATGGCGACCTCCCGAGAATCGATCCGTTGTTTGACCCAGCCCTACGGCAAGGGCGGGTTGTTCCAGCGTTGTACGGTGACGATCATGTGGCCTTCGCCGGTCTGGCCGCCGTCCGCCAGCGTGGCAACGACTTTCAGGTTGCCGGCGTTGTTGGTCATCATCTTGCGCGTCGGGTTGGGGCCTGCTCCGCCGGGCACGAACACGCCGTCGGCCTGCATTTGCCCGGCAAACTTGACGTCTTCGTCTTCGATGGCCCGCTCGTTGAACGGCTCGACCTTCCAGGTGGCCGGCAGGTAGCCGATGCGCAGCGGCTGGCCACTGGCGTCCTTGCCCCAGGCTTCGGCCTCGAAGCGGCCCTGCACTTTCGGCACCGAGGCGCCGTTTTCACCGATGCGGGCGATGGAGAACGCTGGTACCACTTTGACTTCGTCGACCTTGTCGTACACCGCCAGGCTCACGCCCTTGAGCGAACCCACTGCCACGTCGCGCTGGCCCGGCTGGGCATCTGCCGCAGCGCGTGCCTTGACCCGCACCAGGGTCGGGGTTTGCTCCAGCACGCTGACCACCTCGACACCCGCCCCAAGGTCCGGCTTGCCATCGAGATCGCTGCCAACCAGGGTAATCTCGCTTTCGGCACCGGCCTTGATGAATGCCGGCTGCACTGCCAGCAGGCGCGCCTTGCCGGCCTTCACGGCGGTGAAGTCCAGCCCGCGCTCATCGTGCTCGGCCTCGAACATGCGCCCTTTCATTTCGCCGTCCAGAGCGGCAAACACCTGGCGCAGGTTGGCATCGCCCACCTTGACGTTGCCGCGCCACTCATAGCCGTTGTAGAGGATCGCCGAGCCACTGCCGTTGAACGGCGAGCCATCGGCATAGGCGCCCTTGACCTCGACCTTGAAGGTATCGCCCTGCTCCGGGGTCACGGTCATCACGCCACGTACATCGCCTTTGGCCAGCATGTGCCCGCTGAACGACCACTGCCCCGGCAGCGCCTCGGCGGTTGGCTTGGCTTTTTGCCATTCGGCCCATTCGGCGCTGTCGAGCGGGAAGCGCCGGGCCAGTTCCGGCACCACTTGCTTGAGGGCGATGTCCAGCCAGTCGCGGTCGCGCGCCTGCGCCTGGTATTCCAGGGATGGCCATTGGCCGAGGTGGAAGTTGACCAGGTGCGCCCATTCCTGCGCCGGGCGCCGCTGCAGGGCGACACGGGCGCCGGAGTGGCAGCGGCCGCAGGTTTCGCCCAGCATCGTGTCGAAATGCTCGACCGTGTTCAGCCGGCGCTCCATGGCGTAGCGCACACCATCGGTTTCGCTGGGGGCCAGGCCTTGTTTGTCGGCCAGGTACTTGACCAGTGCACGGCGGTCGTCATCGCTGATCTGCAGCCCGTGCATCACCTGCATGCGGGCAATGCTCATCAACCAGCCCTCGGGGGTTTTGCGCTGGTGGCTGATGCGGCTGTAGGTGTCGTTGCCCTCGGGGATATGGCACCCCATGCACTTGTTCTGCAACAGGGTCGGGCCCGGCTCGGCCGCCATGGCCTGGGTGGCCAGCAGTGCGGCGGCAATCAAGGCCAGTTTGCCCGCTTGGCGCCGGAGTCGCGTCGTCTTCAAGGTCAGACCTCCACGGTGTTGTTCTTATCGTTTTTTTTGCACGCTTGGGTACAGCTGGGGTGCAGGTGATGGTTGCGATACAGAAAGTGTGCCAGGTGAGGTAAAAATGTTTTAAATCAGGGTATTGCTGGTGTTTTGAACGTGTTGCAGGCGTTGGGGCAGCATGGGGGAGCGTTTCATTGCGCGACTCGGTGTTTCAGCTTGAGACACTGGGCCTGCTGTGCAGGCCTTTCGCGACACAAGGCCGCTCCCACAGGGCATCGCAGTTCCTTGTGGGAGCGGCCTTGTGTCGCGATAGGGCCGCAGCGCGGCCCCGCCTCAGCCTGTATCACCACCGTCTCACATCGTCTCAATGTGCAACAGGGCAACCCCGCAATCACACCTTTGCACAATGACAAAGCCAAACCAGATCAACCACTTGCACCCGAACAGAGCCCTTGGCACGGCCATTGCCCCTGCCCTTGCCACATCCAATGACAAGAGGCTCAGCCCCATGCTCTCCGACCTGCCCATCCTGCCCGCCACCCGCGCCTTCCTGGAGCGCAAGCTGAAAATGCGCATCGGCGCCGACTGGCAGGACGCCGTCAGCGGCCAGACCCTGGCGTTTCGCAACCCCGCCACCGGTGAAATCCTGGGTGAAGTGCCCGCCGCCGAGCAGGCGGACGTCGACCGCGCCGTGCAGGCCGCCCGCCAGGCCTTTGATGATTCGCCGTGGAGCCGCCTGCGCCCGCGCGAGCGGCAGAACCTGCTGTGGCGCCTTGCCGACCTGATGGAGCGCGACGCGCAACAACTGGCGGAGCTTGAGTGCCTGAACAACGGCAAGAGCGCTGCCGTGGCCAAGGTGATGGACGTGCAGCTGGCCATCGACTTTTTGCGCTACATGGCCGGCTGGGCCACCAAAGTCGAGGGTAGCACCGTCGATGTGTCCATGCCGTTGATGCCCAACGACCAGTTCCACGGCTTTGTGCGCCGTGAAGCCGTGGGTGTGGTGGGCGCCATCGTGGCCTGGAACTTCCCCCTGCTGCTGGCCTGCTGGAAGCTCGGCCCGGCGCTGGCCACCGGCTGCACCGTGGTGCTCAAGCCCGCCGACGAAACCCCGCTGACCGCACTGAAACTGGCAGAGCTGGTGGATGAAGCGGGCTACCCGGCGGGCGTGTTCAATGTGATCACCGGCACTGGCATGACTGCCGGCGCCGCCCTCAGCCGCCACCCCGGCGTGGACAAGCTGACCTTCACCGGCTCCACCGAAGTGGGCAAGCTCATCGGCAAGGCGGCGATGGACAACATGACCCGCGTCACTCTGGAGCTGGGCGGCAAGTCGCCGACCATCGTGATGCCCGATGCCAACCTGCAAGAAGCCGCCGCCGGCGCTGCCAGCGCGATCTTCTTCAACCAGGGCCAGGTGTGCTGCGCAGGCTCCCGGCTGTATGTGCACCGCAAGCACTTCGACAACGTGGTGGCCGACATTGCCGGCATTGCCAACGGCATGAAGCTGGGCAGCGGCCTGGACCCTGCCGTGCAGATGGGGCCGCTGATTTCGGCCAAGCAGCAGGACCGGGTTACCGGCTACATCAACCTGGGCCGTGAGCTGGGGGCAACCCTCGCCTGCGGCGGTGAAGGGTTTGGGCCGGGTTACTTCGTGAAACCGACGGTGCTGGTCGACGTCGACCAGCGCCATCGCCTGGTGCAGGAGGAAATATTCGGCCCGGTGCTGGTGGCGATGCCGTTCGATGAGATTGACGAGGTGGTCGGCATGGCTAACGACAACCCGTACGGGCTGGGCGCAAGCATCTGGTCCAATGACCTGGCGGCCGTGCACCGGATGATCCCGCGGATCAAGTCGGGGTCGGTGTGGGTCAACTGCCACAGTGCGCTGGACCCGGCGTTGCCGTTTGGCGGGTACAAGATGTCGGGGGTCGGGCGGGAAATGGGGGCGGCGGCGATCGAGCATTACACCGAGCTGAAGTCGGTGTTGATCAAAATATAAGCAGCTGTACTTGATCTGTAGGAGCGGCTTCAGCCGCGATCACCGGCACCGCCGGTGCCAGGCACCGCGTTGCCTGCATCGCGGCTGAAGCCGCTCCTACACGTCCATTCGTCGTCCTTACGCATCGAGGGTGTCGAATCTCCCCCACCCCACTCGACCAGGACTGAATCCCCCTTGCGGAGCCAGTCCCATGAGCACCCACCACCCAGTCGTCTCCCGCAACCAATGGCTGGCCGCCCGCCAGCAACTCTGGCTGCACGAAAAAGCCCTCACCCACCAACGCGACGAAGTGGCCGCCGCCCGCCTCGCCCTGCCCTGGGTGAAGGTAGACAAGCACTACCGTTTTCAAGGCCCGGACGGCGAACTGGCGCTGGCCGACCTGTTCGCCGGCCGTAGCCAGTTGCTGGCCTACCACTTCATGTTCGCCGAAGGCTGGAGCGAAGGTTGCCCGGGCTGCTCGTTCCTGGCCGACCACTTCGACGGCGCCAACCTGCACCTGGCCAACCATGACGTCTCGCTGGTGGCCGTGTCGCGCGCACCCTACGCCGAATTCCAGGCATTTCGCCAACGCATGGGCTGGCGCTTCCCGTGGTATTCGTCCCACGCCAGCGGCTTCAATGAAGACTTCGGGGTCAGCGTCGGCACCGAGGGTGAACGCCAGTACAACTACGCCCCCTACACCGGCGACGAAGCCGAGTTACCAGGGCTGAGCGCCTTCTACCGCGATCAGGACGGGCAAATCTTCCATACGTACTCAACGTACGCGCGCGGCCTCGACATCCTGGTCAACACCTACAACTTCCTCGACATCGCCCCGCTGGGGCGCAACGAAGACGGCACCATGGACTGGGTGCGGCACCACGACCGTTATGACACGGCACCTGGCAAACCGCACTGTTGCCACGACTGATGCAGCGCAGCCAGCAGGCCATGGGAAACCGGCCATACTAGAGCCGGTCTCCCATGCGCCACAGGCCTGCCATGCCCAAACGCCCGCCCCTGCCCGACCTGCGCACCCTGGTACTCGGCATCGTCCTGCTGGCCTGCCTTGCAACGCTGGGCAACAGCTTTTACGTGGCCTACCGGGTGCAACACAACGCGCTGGTGGAATTCACCTTGCAAGCCAACCAGGCCTACGCCAGCAAGGTGGCGCTGAGCATCAGCGAATTCCTGCGCTCAAGCCGCAGCCACCTGGCCTACAGCGCCGGGTTGCTGGCCGCTGGCCTGCAAGACCGTGCCTTGCTGCAAGCCGAAGCCAGGCGCCTGCAAGAGCAGGACAAAGACTTCAATTCCATCGTCATCGCCGATGCCCAGGGCCAGGTACTGGTCGCTTACCCGGATATCCGCCAGCTCACCAGCCACCACGAACACTCGCCCGAGCTGCGCCAGGCCGTGCAAGCCCGCAGCACCTGGATCAGCCCGGCCTATACCTCGCGCGGCGGCGAACTGGTGGTGCTGGTAGCAGAACCCATCCATGCCCCGGACGGCCGCTACCTGGGCATCGTGGCCGGCTCGGTGTTTCTGAAAAAGGAAAGCCAGCTGCACTCCGTGATCGGCCAGCACTACCAGCAGGATGGCACCTATGCCTTTGTGGCCGATGCCAACCGGCGCCTGCTGTTTCACCCGGACCACGCGCTGATCGGCCAGCAGATAGAGGGTAGCCCGACCCTTGCCGCTGCCTTGCAGGGCAGCACCGGTAGCCTGGATGCCCCCAACTACGTTGGCACCCCCATGCTCGCCGGCTTCGCTCCGGTGCCGGAGGCGCACTGGGCCGTGGTGGCACAACAACCCCGCGCGCTGGCACTTACGCCTTTGCGTGAGCTGATGCGCAAAATGGTGTTGTACATTTTGCCTGCCAGCGTGGTCGGTTTTGGCCTGATGCTGTGGATGACCTACCGCCTGACCCGGCCGCTGCGCCAGCTGGCCCATGGTGCCAGCCACCTGTCCGCCACTGAAACGGGGGAAGCCCTGCGCCACGTGGATGCCTGGTACGCCGAAGCCGCCGCCATCCGCAGCGCCCTGTTGACGGCCGAGCAACTGCTGCAGGACAAATTCGGCAAACTGCGCCACGAAGCCCACAGCGATGCCCTGACCGGCCTGCCCAACCGGCGGGCGTTGCAATTGGCACTGGATACCTTGATGCAAGGCGATGAAGGGTTTGCCGTACTGGCGCTGGACATCGACCATTTCAAACGGGTCAACGATACCTATGGCCATGATGCGGGCGACGAGGTGTTGCAACACCTGGCCGGGCTGATGCGGCAGAACTCACGCCACCACGACCTGCCCTGCCGCGTGGGGGGTGAAGAGTTCACCATGCTGCTGCCGGGCACCGAACTGGCCGATGCCCGGCGCATTGCCGAACGTATCCGCGCCGCCGTGGAGCAGGCCGACACGCCGCACGTGGGCACGCTGACCCTGTCGATCGGCGTGGCCTGCCGCCAGCCTGGCACCGAGCAGGCCGAAACCGTGCTCAAACAGGCTGACGAACTGCTCTACAAGGCCAAGCAGAACGGCCGCAACCGCGTGGAAGTGCCGGGCCTCAGCCCCGCACCCCCAGCATCCCGCGCTCGACGATGAAGTCGATCACCGCCTGCAGGCCCTCGCCCTTTTTCAGGTTGCTGAAGGTCCACGGGCGCTGTGGGCGCATGCGCTGGGTGTCGCGCTCCATCACCTCCAGCGAGGCACCCACGTAGGGCGCCAGGTCGGTCTTGTTGATCACCAGGAAGTCGGACTTGGTGATGCCGGGGCCACCTTTGCGCGGGATTTTTTCGCCTTCGGCCACGTCGATCACGTAGATGGTCAGGTCGGCCAGTTCCGGGCTGAAGGTGGCGCTGAGGTTGTCGCCGCCGCTTTCCACAAAAATGACCTCAAGGTTGCCGAACTTGCGCGCCAGCGCTTCCACGGCCGCCAGGTTCATCGAGGCGTCTTCGCGGATGGCGGTGTGCGGGCACCCGCCGGTTTCCACGCCAACGATGCGGTCGGGCTCCAGGGCGCCGGCCTCGGTGAGGATGCGCTGGTCTTCCTTGGTGTAGATGTCGTTGGTGACCACGGCGATGTGGTAGTGGTCACGCATGGCCTTGCACAGGCATTCGAGCAGCGCGGTCTTGCCGGAGCCGACCGGGCCGCCGACACCGACGCGCAGGGGTTGCTGATAGCTTTGCATGTGGGCAGTCCTCAAGAACGGAACAAACGGGTGTATTGGGTTTCGTGACGCGATGAAGCAATGGCCAGCAATGGCAGGCCGCCGCCCAGTTGGTCGTCGTCCAGCGCCAGCGCCTGGTCGAGCACCTCGGGCAGCACTGCGCCCAGGTCACGCAACAGCGTCTGGGCGGCCTGCTGGCCAAAGGGCACCAGCTTGACACCGGCCATCACCGCGCCTTCCAGCCAGGCAAAGCCATGGCCCAGGGCGAGCTGGCGCAACGGGATCGCCCAGTGCGCGGCCAGCCAGGCCATGCCGCCCAGTTGGGTGAGTTCAAGGCTGGCGCGCCAGGCCGGATCCTGGCCCAGTTGCCAGCCGTCGAGCAGGCGCGCAAAGGCCGAGCCGCGCTGCTGCTCTTCAAGGCGCAACTCGGCGGTTTCGCGGTTGGCCAGCAAAAAGCGGCTCCAGTACCCGAAAGCCTCGGCGTCATCGGCCAGGCAGGCCTGATACAGGCGCGCCATGACCGGCCAGTCCAGGTAAACCAGGGTGTCGTGCATCTGCTCGCGCTGCCAGGCGCTGAAGCCGGCGGTGTCACGCACCCAGCCCGCCTCCACCGCCCATTCCAGGCCCTGCGAGTAGGTGAACCCACCCACCGGCAGGCCAGGGCTGGCCAGTTGCAGCAGGCGCAGCAGTGCCAGGTCGCTGTTCATCAGCCGGCCAGCACCACGGCGGCGCCAGCCAACAGGCCGCCACCAAAGGCTTTTTGCAGGCCGCTGTGGCGACGCAGCAGGCAACCCGCCGCAAAACCGGCCACCAGCAGCAGGCCGCTGACGGTGACGAAGCCTGCGCTGAAGAGCCAGAAGGCGCTTGGCGTGGCTTCCACACCGTGGGCCCAGCCGTGGAACAGGGCGAACACCGGCATGGCCAGGGCCAGGGCGGTTTGACGGGCCGGCAGCAACACGGCGGCAGCGGCTACCAGTACCGACACGGCAATCATCGTTTCCATGCCCAGCACGTCCCCGAACAGGTGGCCGCACACCGCGCCACCGAACATGGCTGCCAGGGTGGCCAGCGGCAGGGTCAGGTTACGGCGGGTGAGCGCCGCCAGCACGCCGGTGCCCAGCAGCATCAGCAGGTGGTCCAGGCCGGTCAGCGGGTGCAGCAGGCCATCGTGCAGCGGGTTGGCATCATGGCCGGGGTGGGCGAAGGCTGGCAACGCGACCATCAGCAAGGCAAGAGCAAGGGCTTTTTTCATTGTGGGCTCCGGGGTCAGTGGGCTGGCAGGCGCACGAAGGGGTGGTCGTTGCCGTGGCTGTGGCTGTGGCTGTGCGGTGCGCTTTGATAAGCACCCGCCTCAGGCTCGAAGGGGGCCTGTTCGGCCTCCACCGTCAGGCCCAGGCCGCGCAGCATGTCGTCCAGTACATAGTCGTGCTGGTAACGCAGCAGGCCCGGTTCGATCTGCAGCGGCACGTGGCGGTTGCCCAGGTGATAGGCCGCGCGGGCCAGCAGGTGCGGGTCGTCGCAACGCACCGTGGACACGCTTTCAGGGGCGGCCAGTACACGCACCACGTGGCTGCCGGAGGCATCGGCCAGCAGTTCGCCGCCACGCAGCAGGTGGCCGCGTTCAAGCATCAGGCCGGCGTCGCGGCCATCGTCGAGGGTCACGCGCAGGCGGCTTTTGATGCGGCTGTCGACGTCCAGGGTGACAGTACCGGTCACGGTGTCGGATGCATCGATCCGGCGGGTCAGGACAATCATCTTCACTCCTTTAAAACAGGAAATAACGCTGGGCCAGCGGCAGTTCGCGGGCCGGTTCGCACACCAGCAGCTCACCGTCGGCGCGCACCTGGTAGGTTTGCGAGTCGACTTCGATCACCGGTTGCAGGGTGTTGTGCAGCATGTCGGCCTTGCGCACCGTGCGGCAGCCGTGGGCCAGGCCAATCAGGCTTTGCAGGCGCAATTCCTCGGGCAGGCCCCGGTCGATGGCCGCCTGCGGCAGGAAAGTCATGCGCGTGGCATGGCGGGCCGCGCCCATGGCGCCGAACATCGGCCGGTAGTGCACCGGCTGCGGCGTCGGGATGGAGCCGTTGATGTCGCCCATGGGCGCGGTGGCGATCATGCCGCCCTTGATCACCAGGGCCGGTTTGACGGCAAAGAAGGCCGGTGCCCACAGCACCAGGTCGGCCAGTTTGCCCACTTCCACCGAGCCGACCTCATGGGCGATGCCGTGGGTCAACGCCGGGTTCATGGTGTACTTGGCGATGTAGCGCTTGACCCGGAAGTTGTCGCTGTAGTCGGTGTCGGGGGCCAGCGGGCCACGGCGCAGCTTCATCTGGTGCGCCACCTGCCAGGTGCGCAGCACCACTTCGCCGACACGGCCCATGGCCTGGGAGTCGGACGAGGTCATGGCGAAGGCGCCCATGTCGTGCAGGATGTCTTCGGCGGCGATGGTTTCGCGGCGGATGCGCGACTCGGCAAAGGCCACGTCTTCGGCGATGCTTGGGTCCAGGTGGTGGCAGACCATGAGCATGTCCAGGTGCTCGTCGACGGTGTTGACCGTGTACGGCAAGGTCGGGTTGGTCGACGATGGCAACACGTTGGCCTGCCCGGCGGCGCGGATGATGTCGGGCGCGTGGCCACCGCCGGCACCTTCGGTGTGGAAGGTGTGGATGGTGCGGTCGCCGATGGCAGCCAACGTGTCTTCAATGCAGCCGGACTCGTTCAGGGTGTCGGTATGGATCGCCACCTGAATGTCCATTTCTTCGGCCACGCCCAGGCAGCAGTCGATGGCCGCCGGGGTAGAACCCCAGTCTTCGTGCAGCTTCAGGCCCACCGCGCCAGCGGCAATCTGCTCGCGCAGCGCTTCAGGCTGCGAGGCATTACCCTTGCCCAGCAGGCCAATGTTGATCGGCAGGCAATCGGCGGCCTGGAGCATGCGCGCCAGGTACCACGGCCCCGGGGTGCAGGTGGTGGCGTTGGTGCCGGTGGCCGGCCCGGTGCCGCCGCCGATGAAGGTGGTGACACCGCTGGTCAGCGCCTCTTCCACCTGCTGCGGGCAGATGAAGTGGATGTGCGAGTCGATGCCGCCGGCAGTGACGATTTTGCCTTCGGCGGCGATCACCTCGGTGCCCGGCCCCACCGGCACGTTCACGCCCGGCTGCACGTCGGGGTTGCCGGCCTTGCCGATGGCGGCAATGCGCCCGTGCTTGACGCCGATGTCGGCCTTGACGATACCCCAGTGGTCGATGATCAGGGCGTTGGTGAGCACCAGGTCCATGGCCTCGGCGGCCAGCATCTGGCCCTGGCCCATGCCGTCACGGATCACCTTGCCACCGCCGAACTTCACCTCCTCGCCATAGATGGTGTAGTCCTTTTCCACCTCCACCCACAGCGCGGTGTCGGCCAGGCGTACGCGGTCGCCCACGGTGGGGCCGAACATGTCGGCGTAAGCCCTGCGGGAAATACGGCTCATGCCCTGCCCTCCAGCGGACCCATTACTTTGCCCTGGAAGCCATAAACCTCACGCTTGCCGGCGTAGGCCACCAGGTGCACGGTGCGCGACTGCCCCGGTTCGAAGCGCACGGCGGTGCCCGCCGGGATGTCGAGGCGAAAGCCACGGGTGGGTTCACGGTCGAACACCAGCGCGTCGTTGACTTCATAAAAGTGGTAATGCGAGCCGACCTGCACCGGCCGGTCGCCATGGTTGGCCACGCTGACGCTGACCGTGTCACGGCCAACGTTGAGTTCGATGTCGCCGTCGGCAACCTGAATTTCACCTGGGATCATGCTGGGCTCCTGGCCAGGTCAGACGATGGGGTCATGCACGGTCACAAGCTTCGTTCCGTCGGGGAACGTGGCTTCGACCTGCACGTCGTGGAGCATCTCGGGGACGCCGTCCATGACCTGCTCACGGCCAATCACTTCACGGCCAAGGCTCATCAGCTCGGCCACCGTGCGGCCATCGCGGGCACCCTCCATCACCGCGGCGCTGATCAGCGCCACTGCTTCCGGGTAATTGAGTTTCAGGCCACGGGCCAGTCGCCGTTCAGCCAGCAAGGCGGCGGTGAACAGCAGCAGTTTGTCTTTCTCTCTTGGGGTCAGCTCCATGGCGCTCTCTCAAGTGGCCCAGATACGCGGCGGGCACGCCGGCAGGCCAAGAACGGCCGGCCGCAGCACGTGCCACAGGCGCTGCAGGGTGTGTTGCAGGTGTTGGTTGTCGTGGTCCAGCAGGCGGATCACCAGCAGCGAGCCGAGCAAGGTCGCGCCGGCCGGGGTGTCGAGTTCATCCAGCAGCAGCCGCACCTGTTCCAGCACGGCCTGGTTGGCCGGTGCGGCACAGAAAGTGGCGCACAACGGGTGCCCGCCGACCTTGTCCAATTGCCCGCCGGCAATGCGCAGGCGTTCGTGCAGGCCGGGGTCATCGGGCATTTCGATGCGCAGGCGGCTGTCCAGCGCGCCCTGGTCGAAGCGCTCGTTCATGACCGGGCGGCCCAGGCACAGGGTTTCCCAGGCCAGCAGGCGTGCACCCGGCTCCAGCGTGAACCGGCTGTCGAGGCTGGCGCGGGCGCCCGAGAAAAAGATGCTGTCCTGGGGCAGCCATTCCAGTGTGCTGCCAGCCTGCAAATGAAAACGCTGGGCCAGGTAAGCGGTAGGCCCAATGCTGCGGTAAAACTTGCTGGCACCGGGCATGGTCAGCAGTGCGTGGCTGCCCGGCTCCAGGTGAATGTCCAGCTCCAGCCGGTCCCCGGCAACAATGCCGCCCGGTGGGTGCAGCACGTAAACGTGGCACGGCGCGCCTTCCGGATAGAACGGGCGCTGCACCAAAAGAGGACCAAAATGATGGCGCGCACCAAGACGGGTCACGCCATTGCGCTCGACGAAGCGCAAACGCAGGTGGGCGCACCATCCTTCGTGCAATTCAGATTGTTCCACCTGCAAGGCAAGAGACATCCTACAGACCCCGGTTTTGCTGGCCTTTTGGCCGTTGTGAGGTTCAGGGCGCCACGCACGGGCGTGAACGGCCTGACTACTCGATCAGTTTCGATGGCTGGGATATAGCAGGGAGCGGGCCAACTACGCAGGTGAAGGCGAATGAAATTTCCAGGGGGAGGCTCTGGGATGGGGCATACACAAACGCAGATGCTCGAAGAGGAGGCGCCACTTGGCCCCGTTTCGGTGCTGCGTTACAGTCAGTCCCCACCCCCGGCCAAGGAACCGCCATGCACCTCGCCCCCGCCATCCCCGTGTTGCGCATCTTCTCGGTAGATAAAGCCCGAGAGTTCTACATTGACTTCCTGGGCTTCCAGATTGACTGGGAACACCGCTTCAGCCCGGAGCTGCCTTTGTACGTGCAGGTGCATCGGGGCGACTTGATCCTGCATTTGAGCGAGCACCATGGCGATGCCTGCCCGGGCTCCACGGTATTCGCCCGGGTGGAAGACCTGCGTGCGCTGGAGCGTGAGTTGCAGGACAAGCGCTATGGCTATTGCCGCCCTGAAGCCGAACCCGTGGACTGGGGGCTGCAGATGCAGATTCGTGACCCGTTCGGCAACCTGCTGCGCTTTTGCCAGCAGATCGACGATTAGCCACCTGTGATCAAGGGTTTGGCACCCGGCCTGCGCCGGGTGTCATCCCTCCTTGTGTGCTGCCTCAACGGGCGCTTTGGCCTGCACGGCCAGGGTCAGCATGAACACCATGGCGAACACCACCACGATGGTCGGCGCCGGTGCGCTGTCGAGGAAGAAGGAGCCGTATACGCCAAGGAACGAGCAGCCAATGGCAACCACCAGCGCCACCCACAGCATGTGGCTGAACTGCCGCGTCCACAGCGCCGCAATCGCCCCCGGCGCAATCAGCAGGGCGATGGCCAGGATCAACCCCGAGGCCTTCAGTGCGCCCACCACCGCCAGCGAAATCAGGCACAGCAGGCCGTAATGCAGCCAACCGGTGCGCAACCCCACCGCGTGCGCCTGCACGGCATCGAAGGTGTGCAGCATCAAGTCCCGCCACTTGGCGCCAACCACCACGCAGGTCAGCAAGGCAATGCCGCCGCACAGCCACAAGTCTTCAGTGCTGATGCCGAGGATGTCGCCGAACAGGATGTGGTCCAGGTGCACGTCGGACTCGATCTTCAGGTACAGCACCAGGCCCAGGCCGAACATGCCGGAGTAGACGATGCCCATCACCGTGTCCTGCTTGATGCGGCTGTTCTGCTTGAGAAAACCGGTGGAAACGGCGCAGAACATGCCCGCCACGAAGGCACCAATGGCATAGGGGATGTTCACGATATAGGCGATCACCACACCCGGAAACACCGCATGGGCAATGGCATCGCCCAGCAGCGCCCAGCCCTTGAGCACCAGAAAGCACGACAGCAACGCCATCGGGATGGCAATCAGCACCGCGATGAGCAGCGCACTGACCATGAAGTCGAACTGAAACGGTTGCAGCAACACGTCGAGGCTGCTCATGCCTGCACCTCCAGCGCCTGTGCCCGGCGACGCCTGGCGGCAAACAGGCCGTGCTTGCGGGCAAACACGAACACCAGCAGGAAAATCAGCGTTTGCAGCACCACGATCACGCCCCCGGTGGCGCCATCGAGGTAGTAGCTCAGGTAGGTGCCGACCAGGCTGGTGATGCTGCCGATACTCACCGCAATCACCAACAGCCGCGGGAAACGGTCACTCAGCAGGTAGGCCGTTGCCCCAGGGGTGATGACCATGCAGATCACCAGAAACGCCCCGACCGTCTGCAGCGCTGCCACCGTGGAGGCCGACAGCAACATGAAGAACAGCAGCTTGAGCCGGGTTGGGCGGATGCCCACCGCGCGCGCCTGGTTCTCGTCGAAGAAGGTCAGCATCAGGTCGCGCCACTTGGCCAGCAGCACCGCCAGCGACACCAGCCCGATGATTGCCAGTTGCAGGGTGTCCCCCGGGGTAATGGCCAGGATGTTGCCGAGCACGATGGTCTGAATGTTCACCGCCGTGGGTGACAGCGACACCATGAACAGCCCCAGGCCAAAGAACGAGGTGAAGATCATGCCGATCACCACGTCCTCTTTCAGCCGGGTGCGCCGCTGCAGGAACAGCAACGCCGCCGAAGCCAGGCCACCGGCAAAAAACGCCCCCAGGGAAAACGGCAGGCCCAGCATGTAGGCCCCTGCTACCCCCGGCACAATGGAATGCGACAAGGCATCGCCGATCAGCGACCAGCCCTTGAGCATCAGGTAACAGGACAGGAAGGCGCACACGCCGCCCACCAGCATCGACACCCACATGGCGTTACGCATGTAGCCGTAGGCGAGCGGCTCAAGCAGCAGGTCGATCATGCGTCGTCCCCATCTTCCCGCTCACGGCGCGCGGGCAGGCCATCGCGCAGGATCAGCGGGCGCTCGTCATCGCTGAACACCGTCACGGGCGGCTGCGACTGGGCATCGCCCCCCATCAGGGCAAAGTGGCGCAGCACACCACCAAATGCCCGCTCAAGGTTGGCGCGGGTGTACACCTCATCGGTCGGGCCGCTGGCCAGCACGGTGCGCTTGATCAGCACCACGCGGTCGCAGAACTCGGGCACCGAGCCCAGGTTGTGCGTGGACACCAGCATCACCCGGCCTTCGGCACGCAACTCGCGCAACAGCTGGATGATCTGGTCTTCGGTTTTCACGTCCACCCCGGTAAAGGGCTCGTCGAGCAGGATGACCCGGCTGTCCTGGGCCAAAGCGCGG
Organism: Pseudomonas sp. PSKL.D1; assembly: GCF_028898945.1. Classification (NCBI taxonomy): domain Bacteria; kingdom Pseudomonadati; phylum Pseudomonadota; class Gammaproteobacteria; order Pseudomonadales; family Pseudomonadaceae; genus Pseudomonas; species Pseudomonas sp. PSKL.D1. Next base: position 2,370,220 of record NZ_CP118607.1, on the reverse strand, counting down.
GCCAGGAACACGCGTTTGCGCTGCCCGCCAGACAACTCACCGATCTGCCGCTTGCGCAGCTCGCCCATGCCAACGCGCTGCAGCGCCGCGTCCACGGCGGCATGGTCGGCACGGCGGGCGATGCGCAAGGGGCCCATGTGACCGTAACGGCCCATCATCACCACGTCCTCGACCAGCACCGGGAAGTCCCAGTCCACTTCCTCGGCCTGGGGCACGTAGGCGGTGGACTTCTGGCGCAGGGCTTTGTCGGCAGGCATGCCCAGCACGCTGATCTGCCCCGCCGCCAACCGCACCAGGCCCATGATGGCCTTGAACAAGGTCGACTTGCCCGAACCGTTGATGCCCACCAGCGCGGTGATGCTGCCGGCGGGCAGCACGAAACTGGCATCCTGCAAGGCTGTATGGCCGTTGCGGTAGGTGACCGTGGCGCCCTGCACGACAATGCCGGTTGCCAGGGCCTGGGCGTGTTCGTTGGCGGGCGCGTTGAACTGGTTCATTGGCCGGGTGCCTCGCTCAGCCCTTGGCTGATGGTCTCGGTGGTGACGCGCAGCAGGTCCAGGTAGGTGGGCACCGGGCCGTCGGCGGCACTCAGCGAATCCACATAGAGTACGCCACCATAGTGTGCCCCCGTTTCACGGGCCACCTGGCGGGCAGGCTTGTCGGAAACGGTGCTTTCACTGAACACCACCGGGATGGCATTGGCCTTGACCGCGTCGATGACCTTGCGCACCTGGTTGGGTGTGCCCTGCTGGTCGGCATTGATCGGCCACAGGTACAGTTCTTTGAGTTCGAAATCACGCGCCAGGTAGGAAAACGCCCCTTCGCTGCTGACCAGCCAGCGCCGGGCCGGCGGGATTTGCCCGATACGTTCGCGAATGGGCGCGACCGTGGCTTCGATCTGCGCCTTGTAGACTTCGGCGTTACGGATGTAGACCGCCGCGTTGGCCGGGTCATGTTGCACCAGTGCGTCGCGGATGTTGTCCACGTAGATTTGTGCGTTGCGTGGCGACATCCACGCATGCGGGTTGGGCTTGCCGCTGTACGGCCCGGCACTGATGCCCATGGGCTCGATGCCCTCCGACACCACCACGCCCGGTACATGCTGCAGGCGCTGGAAGAACTTCTCGAACCACAACTCCAGGTTCAGGCCGTTCCACAACACCAACTGGGCGCCCTGGGCGCGGCGCAGGTCGCCGGGGGTGGGGGAATAATTGTGGATCTCGGCACCGGGCTTGGTGATCGATTCCACCTCGGCGGCATCACCCGCCACGTTCCGGGCCATGTCGGCAATGATGGTGAAGGTGGTCACCACCTTGAATTTTTCCGCGGCAGCGGCAGGCAGCGCCAGCAGCAACGCAGCAACGAAAGCGCCGGCAAGGCGCCAGGAATGTAGAGAGAGCTTGCCTGTTTCGAACATCCGTCACTTCCACGTCTTGTCAGAGGAAACGGCTAGGTTCACGGAATACTGCCCGCTCTGTCTGCACAACGGCGCTTGGCGGGCTTGGTTGCTGGCAGTATTACCCAGCACGCGCTGTCATACCAGTTCAATCCACGCTGAAGGCGTCAAGCGTGGGGGTTGCCCGTTGCATTTTGTAACTTCCGGCAACGTGATTTTACATGGACATCACTTGCCCCCTTCTCTAGCCTACGGCCTCCGTTGAATTGGGGACGCCGTGTGAAGCAACAGCCAGGTAAACGAAACCACGCCCTGTGGGGCTTCGTCGTGCTCGTCGCAAGCGCCTTGGCGCAGGCCAGCGAGAGCAACCCCGCAGGCCCGACGCTGGTCTACTCCTGGCCCGTCAACGCAGGCCCGCTCGACCCACGCGGCTACTCGCCCAACCAGATGTACGCCCAGGCCATGGTTTACGAACCGCTGGTGCGCTACACCGCCGCCGGTACCGTCGAACCCTGGCTGGCCACGGCCTGGCACGTATCGGACGATGGCATGGCCTACACCTTCACCCTGCGTGACGGGGTGCGCTTCAGCGACGGCACGCCGTTTGATGCAGCAGCGGCCAAGGCCAACCTGGATGCCGTGCTGGCCAACAGCCAACGCCACCGCTGGATGGAGCTGGTCACCACCCTTGAACGTGTCGAGGCGCCCGGCCGACTGACCCTGCGCCTGGTGCTCAAGCACCCCTACTACCCGACCCTGATGGAACTGGCCCAAGTGCGCCCACTGCGCTTCGCCTCGCCTCAGGCCAAACCTGGCCAGCCGGCCGGCACCGGGCCGTGGGTACGTACCGAATCGCGCCTGGGCGAGTTCGACCGCTTCCGGCGCAACCCTGATTACTGGGGGCCAAAGCCGGCCTACGGCGAAGTGATGGTGCGTGTCATCCCCGACCCCAACAGCCGTGCACTGGCCTTGCAGGCCGGGGAGATCGAGCTGATTCAGGGCGCCGCGGGTGAAATCACCGCCGGCACCTTCGTGCGCCTGCGCGACCAAGGCTACGCCACGGCGCTGTCGGCCCCACTGGCCACCCGTACGCTGGCAATGAACACCGGCCGCGGCGCCACCCGTGACCTGGCCGTGCGCCGGGCGATCAATGAAGCGGTGGACAAGCAAACCCTGATCGACAAGATGCTGTACGGCCTGGAGCCACGCGCAGACACCCTGTTCGCGCCCAACATGCCCTATGCCGACCTGGGCCTGAAGCCCTACCCCTACGACCCGGCCCCGGCCGCACGCAACCTTGATGCAGCAGGCTGGGTGCTGGGCCCGAACCAGGCGGTGCGCAGCAAGGGCGGCGAACCGCTGGCCATCGAGTTGGTGTTTCTCGGCACCAGCGCCCTGCAAAAAAGCCTGGCAGAAGCGCTGCAGGGCGAGCTGGCCAAGGTCGGCATCCAAATCGACCTGCGCGCCGTGGAAGAAGGCGCACTGGTGCGCCGGCAACGTGATGGCGACTTCGGCATGATCTTCGCCGACACCTGGGGCGCCCCCTACGACCCGCATTCATTTGTCAGTTCCATGCGCTATGCCGGCCACGCCGACTACATGGCCCAGCGCGGGCTGGCAATCAAGGACGAGCTGGACCAACGCATCGGCCAGGTCCTGGCCAGCACCGACGAGCAACAGCGTGCCGAGCAGTACCGGTACATCCTCACCACCTTGCACGAGCAAGCCGTGTACCTGCCCATTTCCTACCTCACCGCCATCAGCGTGCGCCGGGACTCGGTGGCCAACGTGCAGTTTGGCAGCACCCTGTTCGATGTGCCGTTCGAAGCCATGACACCAAAGCAGGAGCCCTGACATGTTGCGTTACCTCTGCCTGCGCCTGTTGTTGCTGGTGCCGGTGATGCTCGGCGTGTCGCTGCTGGTGTTCGTGTTGCTGCACCTGGGCAGCACCGACCCGGCGCTGGACTATTTGCGCCTGTCGCACATCCCCCCAACCGATGCCGCCATTGCCGAAGTGCGCCATGCCCTCGGGCTGGACCTGCCGCTTTACCAGCAATACCTGAGCTGGCTGTGGAAGGCCTTGCACCTGGACTTCGGCATCTCCTACCTCACGGGCCGGCCGGTGCTCGACGATTTGCTGTACTACCTGCCCGCCACCCTGCAATTGGGCAGCCTGGCCCTGGCGTGCACGCTGCTGCTGTCGATCCCGCTGGGGTTGCTGGCGGCACGCTGGCAGGGGCGTTGGCCTGACCATGCCGTGCGTGCGGTGACGTTTCTGGGCGTGTCCATGCCCAATTTCTGGCTGGCATTCTTGCTGATCGCGCTGTTTTCGCTGTGGCTGGGCTGGCTGCCGCCGTTGGGCCGGGGCAGTGCCGCGCACCTGGTGATGCCGGTGCTGGCCATCGCACTGATGTCTATGTCGATCAATGCCCGGCTGTTGCGGGCAAGCCTGCTGGAGGCCAGCGGCCAGCGCTACGTCACCTATGCCCGCGCCCGCGGCCTGCCGGAGCGCCGGGTGTGGCGTGACCACATTCTGCGCAATGCCTGGCTGCCCTTCGTGACCGCAACCGGCATGCACGTAGGTGAGCTGATTGGCGGTGCACTGGTGATCGAGACCATCTTCGCCTGGCCGGGCGTTGGCCGTTTCGCCGTGTCGGCGGTGCTCAACCGGGACTTCCCGGTGATGCAGTGCTTCACCCTGCTGCTCACCGGCCTGTTGATGCTCTGCAACCTGGTGGTGGATGTGTGCTACGTGTGGCTCGACCCCCGCAGCCGGCTGGAGGGTGCCCGCGCATGACTGCTTTGACCCAGTTGCACCGGCCCATGCTGGCAGGCCGCTTCAGCCTGATACTGGGGCTGCTGCTGGTCGGCCTGCTGGCCATGCTGGCACTGTTCGGCCCTTGGCTCGCACCCCACGACCCGGACCTGGTAAACCTCAGCCTGCGCCTGCAAGCTCCCGACGCCAGCCACTGGCTGGGCACCGACCACCTGGGCCGCGACCTGCTCTCGCGCTTGATCGTCGGCACCCGCCTGTCGTTGGGCAGCGTGATGCTCACCCTGGCGCTGGTGTTGGCCCTGGGCATCGCCGTGGGTGGCGTGGCCGGCTTTGTCGGCGGGCGCACCGACCTGCTGCTGATGCGCCTGTGCGACATGTTCATGACCTTCCCTACCCTGGTGCTGGCGTTCTTCTTCGTCACCCTGCTGGGCACCGGCCTGACCAATGTGATCGTGGCCATCGCCCTGTCTCACTGGGCCTGGTATGCGCGCATGGTACGCGGGCTGGTGATCGCCCAGCGTGGCCGTGAGTACGTGCTGGCGGCGCGGCTGGCCGGTGCCTCGCGCTGGGCACGCCTGCGCCAGCATGTGCTGCCGAACATTGCCGGCCCCCTGCTGGTGCTGGCGACCATGGACATCGGCCACATGATGTTGCACGTGTCGGGGTTGTCGTTCCTTGGCCTGGGGGTTACCCCGCCCGCCGCCGAGTGGGGCGTGATGATCAACGATGCCAAGGAGTTCATCTGGACCCACCCGCAGTTGCTGTTGTTGCCCGGCCTGATGATCTTCTTCTCGGTCATGGCCTTCAACCTGCTGGGCGATGCCCTGCGTGACCGGCTGGACCCCACCCGGGAGCACCACTAGATGACCCCCTCGACCCTTGAAATACGTGGCCTGCGCATCGAAAGCAAGGCCGGCACGCTGGTGCACGGCGTGGACCTGCAGCTGCGCCGTGGCGAAGTCTTCACCTTGGTGGGGGCCAGCGGCTCGGGCAAATCACTCAGTTGCCTGGGCATGCTCGACCTGCTCCCGCCAGGCCTGGCCCGCACGGGGGGCGAGTTGCTGCTCGACGGCAACTCCCAGGCCGCCAGCCAGGCCCGCGGGCGCCTGGCCAGCCTGGTGCTGCAAAACCCGCGCAGCGCCTTCAACCCGGTGCGCAACATGGCCAGCCATGGCCTGGAAACCCTGAAGCAACGCGGCATCACCGGGGCGCGCGCGCGTGAGCAGATGCAACAATGCCTGGATGCGGTCGGCCTGAGCGACAGCCCACGGGTGCTGCAGGCATTTGCCTTCCAGCTCAGCGGCGGCATGCTGCAGCGCATGATGATCGCCCTGGCGCTGATGGCCGAAACCCCGTTTCTGCTGGCGGACGAACCCACCAGTGACCTGGATGCATTGAGCCAGGCCCGTTTCCTCGACCTGTTGATGACGCTGGTGCAAGACCGTGGCCTGGGGGTATTGCTGGTGACCCACGACATGGGCGTGGTTGCCCGCTGCGCCGCTCAGGTGGCGGTGATGGACGCCGGGCGCATTGTCGAACGCCAAACCGTGCATGCGCTGTTTGCCAAACCGGCCAGCGCCACCGCCCGCCTGCTGCTGCAAGCCCACCAGACCCTTTGCGGGAGCCCGACATGACCTTGCTTCACGCACAACAGCTCAGCCACCGCTACCGTACCGGCGGGCTGCTGCACACGCGCAGCTGGCTGCAAGTGCTGGACGGTATCGACCTTCAGCTGCATGCCGGCCAATCCGTCGGCTTGCTGGGCAGCAGTGGCAGCGGCAAGAGCACCCTCGCCCGGTTGCTGCTTGGCCTGGAACGCCCGACCGAAGGCCAGGTGAGCTTTGCCGGGCGCGACGTCAGCCAATTACGCGGGGAACTGGCGCGCGACTTCCAGCGCACCGTGCAGTTGGTGTTTCAGGACGCCCCCGGCGCATTTAACCCACAACGCAGCATCGGCTGGAGCATTGCCGAACCCCTGCGCCACCTCAGCGGCCTGAACGAGGCTGAACGCCGTGACCGCGCCGAAGAACTGCTGGACCAGATGGCCCTGGGTGCCGAACATGCCGACCGCTTGCCCCATCAATTGAGCGGCGGCCAGTTGCAACGGGCCAACATTGCCCGGGCCTTGGCCATTTCACCGCGCATGGTGGTGCTGGATGAGGCCTTGTCGAACCTTGACCGGGTGTTGCAACTGCAACTGTTGCAGCGCCTGGAAGCCTTGCGCCAGCAGACCGGCACGGCGTTCGTGCTGATCAGCCATGACCTGAGCCTGGTGCGCTACTTTTGCCAGCGGGTGGTGGTGGTGAACGGCGGGCGTGTTGTTGAAGATACGCCGGTTGACGCAGGCCTGGTGTTCAAGCACCCGGTTGGCCAACAGCTGCAAGCTGCAGTGCTGCCGGCCATGCCGGCCAGCATGGACGGCAGTTGCCCGGGTTACGCCCGCCAAGAGGTGGCTACGGCCAGTTAATCCTTCAGCGCATCATGTGCCGTCTCGCGGCACATGAGCATCGCCACCAACGCCACCAGTGCCGCCGCCAGCAGGTACCCGGCCGGTGCGAGCTTGTTGCCCGTCACATGGATCAACCACGTGGCAATGAACGGCGCCGTGCCACCAAACAAGGCATTGGCCAGGTTGAAGCTCAAGGCAAAGCCGCTGAAGCGCACCCGGGTGGGGAAAATCTCGGCCAACAGGCATGGCAAGGTGCCGTCATTCATGGCCAGCATCGCGCCGAACAGAATCTGGATCGCCAGGATCACCAACAGCGGTTGCCCTTCCAGCAGTTTGAACAGCGGCACGGTCAAGCCCAAAAACAGCAGCGAGGCCACTACCAGCATGGTCTTGCGCCCATACCGGTCGGACAACCTGCCCATCAGGAAAATCAAACCAATATAGGTGGCCAGCGAAACGGTCGAGGCAATGAACGAATCGCGCTCGGTCATGCCCATCTCGGTGGACAGGTACGTCGGCATGTAGCTAAGCAACAGGTAGAACGCCACGGCGTTCAGGCAGGTGACGCCAAGGCCGATGGCCAGGCTGCGCCGGTGCTGGCTCATCAGCTCGCGGATCGGCGCCGGGGCCATGCAGGTTTTGCGCTCAAGGCGTTGCTCCATCTCCAGGAACTTGGGCGTGTCCTGCAGGCTCATGCGGATATAGCGCCCCACCAGGCCAAAGGGCGCGGCCAGCAGAAACGGCAGGCGCCAGCCCCAGCTGTGCAGGTCTTCGGTGCTGAGCAACTCGTGCAACACCGCCACGAACATTGCACCAAACAACAAGCCGGCGGCGGTGCTGGCTGGCACGATACTGGTGTACAACCCGCGCCGACCGGGCGGTGCGTACTCGGCCAGAAAGGCAGCAGCACCGGCGTATTCACCCGAGGCCGAAAACCCCTGCACCAACCGGATCAGCAATAACAGGCACGGTGCCCACAGGCCAATTTGCGCATAAGTGGGCAGCAGGCCGATGCAGAACGTGGAAATCGACATGATCAGGATCGACAACGACAAGGCATTGCGCCGCCCGTAGCGATCGCCCATGTGCCCCCAAACCACACCGCCCAGCGGGCGCACGAGGAATGACAGGGCAAACACCGCGAAGGTGGCCAGCAGTGCGCTGGTCTTGTCGGTTTGCGGGAAGAACGTGGCGGCGATGATGGTGGCGAGGTAGCCGTAGGCGGCGTAATCGAACCATTCGACGAAGTTGCCCATGAAACTGGCCCGGACGGCTTTGCGCAGGGCGTGGCGCTCGGCGCTGTGGCCGGCGCCGTCGAGGGTCGGGGCGTTCAGGGTGGTGGTGGTCATGACGGGTACCCTCTGGTTGTTCTAATTGGAGGCAGGGGCTGGTGGTCATACAGGGATTATTGTTGTTATCAAGGCTTGCCTCTTCGCGGGCCGTGCAACGCCCCGCGAAGAGGCTGGCGACGCGCTTTATTTGCGAATGATGTTGTGCTCCGGCCCGTACGGGAACTTTGTGATGTTCTCCGCGCCCGTCTCATTGACGATCAGGATGTCATGCTCACGGTACCCCCCTGCCCCCGGCCGACCTTCGGGCAGCATGATCATCGGCTCGATCGACACCACCATGCCCGGCTCCAGCACCGTGTCGATGTCTTCGCGCAGCTCAAGCCCCGCTTCGCGGCCATAGTAGTGGCTGAGGGTGCCGAACGAATGGCCATAGCCGAAGGTGCGGTATTGCAGCAGGTCGTGGCGCAGGAAAATTTCATTCAGCTCGTGGGCAATGTCGCAGCAACGCATACCCGGGCGCACCAGCTTGAGCCCTGCCTCGTGCACCTCGACGTTGGCCTGCCACAGGCGCAGGTAATCGTCCGGGCAGTGATCGAGGAACAACGTACGCTCAAGCGCGGTGTAGTAGCCGGCAATCATCGGGAAGCAGTTAAGGCTGAGGATATCGCCTTTGTTGACCTTGCGGCTGGTTACCGGGTTATGTGCGCCGTCGGTGTTGAGGCCGGACTGGAACCAGGTCCAGGTGTCCATCAATTCGCTGTCGGGGAAGCTTTTGGCAATTTCGCGCACCATCGCCTGGGTGGCATGCAGCGCCACTTCGTACTCCGGCACCTGGTCGCGCAGGGCCTCCACCACTGCCGCGCCCCCGATGTCGGCCACCCGGGCGCCATGGCGGATAAGCGCCTGCTCTTCAGCCGATTTGATCATGCGCATGCGCATGCACGGCGCACCGATGTCCAGCAGTTCGGCCCGGGGGTAGCAGGCGGCGAGCTTGCTGTGGTTTTGCAGGTTGAGGTGGTCGAACTCGACGCCGATGCGCGATGCCAGGGGCAGCGCCTGCTGGATGGCGACGAAGTAGTTGTCGCGCTGCCAGTCGGTGTAGACGATGTTGTCGGTGCCCACCGTGCGCCGCCAGGGTTGGCCACCGTCGATGTTGGCGCTGATCGTCACCACCTTGTCGTGGGTGACCACCAGGGCGTAGGGGCGGCCGAACGAGCAGTACAGGAAATCGCTGTAGTAGTTGACGTTGTGGTACGAGGTGAAGATGGCCGCCTCGATATCCTGCTCGGCCATGTAGGCCCGCAGGCGGGCATGGCGGGCGGCGTACTCTTGCGCAGAGAAGGTCGGCTTGACCTTGTCGCCGTTACGGATTTTGAGGGTCTGGGGCATTTGCATGGTCGGTGTTCCTTGTCGTTGAGAGCACGCTGTTTCAGGCCGGCCGCCTGAGAAGCATTGCAACAGAACGAACAAGGAGGTTTTTGTATCTATCCGACCTGGAATTGGCGGGATGGCCTACGGCTGGCCCGGCGCTAATCCTGTAGGAGCGGCTTTAGCCGCGAACACCGGCGAAGCCGGTGCCATCAACCGCGTGGGCTGAATCGCGGATAAATCCGCTCCTACAGGAGGGTGCGCCTGCGATTACGCTATTTCAGGTCAAACCGGTCCAGCTCCATGACTTTCACCCAGGCCGCCACGAAGTCCCGGACAAACTTGTCCTGGCCATCGCTGCTGCCATACACCTCGCTCAACGCCCGCAACTGGGCATGGGAGCCGAACACCAGGTCCACCCGGCTACCTGTCCACTTCACCTGCCCGGTCTTGCGATCACGGCCTTCGAAGGTTTCGTTGTCGGCCGAGGTCGGCTTCCATTCCACGCCCATGTCCAGCAGGTTACGGAAGAAGTCGTTGCTCAGGGTGCCGGGCTTGTCGGTGAACACGCCGAGCTTGCTGCCATCATGGTTGGCGCCCAGTACCCGCAGGCCGCCGATCAGCACGGTCAGCTCCGGGGCGCTTAGCGTCAGCAGTTGGGCTTTGTCCAGCAGCAGCTTCTCGGCCTTGACGCTGTAGCGCGCCTTGGTGAAGTTGCGCAAGCCATCGGCCAAGGGTTCCAGCACCGCGAACGATTCGACGTCTGTTTGCGCCTGCGAAGCATCGGTACGCCCGGGGTGGAACGCCACCGTACCGCTGTAACCGGCATCCTTGGCGGCTTTCTCGACAGCGGCCGTACCGGCCAGCACGATCAGGTCGGCCAGGGAGATTTTCTTGCCGCCAGCGTTGAACTCGGCCTGGATCTTCTCAAGCGCGCCCAGAACCTTGTCTGTGCCCTTGTTCGCCACCCATGACTTTTGCGGCTCCAGGCGCAGGCGCGCACCGTTAGCGCCACCACGTTTGTCGGAGCCGCGGAAGGTCGAGGCCGACGCCCAAGCGGTGGCCACCAGTTCGCCAACGCTCAGGCCCGAGGCCAGCACTTTGGCTTTGAGTGCGGCGATGTCCTGGTCGCCCACCAGTGGGTGGTCGACCTTGGGCAGCGGGTCTTGCCAGAGCAGCTCTTCATTGGGCATTTCGGGGCCCAGGTAACGTGCAAGCGGGCCCATGTCACGGTGGATCAGCTTGTACCAGGCGCGGGCGAAGGCGTCGGCGAGCTGGTCGGGGTTGTCCTTGAAGCGCCGGGCGATCGGCTCGTAGATCGGGTCAAAACGCAGCGCCAGGTCAGACGTGAGCATGGACGGTGCGTGTTTCTTGCTCGGGTCGTGGGCATCCGGCACGGTGCCTGCGCCTTTGCCTTCTTTTGGCCGCCACTGGTTTGCGCCAGCCGGGCTTTTGGTCAGTTCCCACTCGAAGTTGAACAGGTTGTTGAGGTACTCGTTGCTCCACTTGGTCGGCGTGGAGGTCCAAGTCACTTCCAGGCCGCTGGTGATGGTGTCGCCGCCTTTACCGGTGCCGAACTTGTTGGCCCAGCCAAAGCCCTGCAGCTCCAGCCCGGCAGCCTCCGGCTCGGGGCCGACGTTGTCGGCAGGGCCTGCGCCGTGGGTTTTGCCGAAGGCGTGGCCACCGGCGATCAGGGCGACGGTTTCTTCATCGTTCATGGCCATGCGGCCAAAGGTGTCACGGATGTCCTTGCCCGAGGCCACCGGGTCGGGGTTGCCTTCCGGGCCTTCCGGGTTTACGTAGATCAGGCCCATTTGCACGGCGGCCAGCGGGTTTTCCAGGTTGCGTTCGGGGGGCAGGTTGCGGCTTTGTTCCTCGCCATGCTTGGCGGGTTCGGCCACGAGGTCGCCCTGGCCCGGCGGCTGCGCCTTGGCCTGCTCCTTGCCGTAGCGGGTGTCGCCGCCCAGCCAGACCTTTTCCGAGCCCCAGTACACGTCTTCGTCCGGCTCCCAGACATCGGCACGGCCACCGGAGAAACCGAAGGTCTTGAAGCCCATGGACTCCAGCGCCACGTTGCCGGTGAGCACGATCAGGTCGGCCCAGGAGATCTTGTTGCCGTACTTTTGCTTGATCGGCCACAGCAAGCGCCGGGCCTTGTCGAGGCTGACGTTATCGGGCCAGCTGTTGAGCGGGGCAAAGCGCTGCTGGCCGGAGCCTGCACCGCCCCGGCCATCGCCAATGCGGTAGGTGCCGGCACTGTGCCAGGCCATGCGGATGAACAGCGGGCCGTAGTGGCCGAAGTCGGCGGGCCACCAGTCCTGCGAGTCGGTCATCAAGGCGGTGAGGTCACGCTTCAAGGCCTGGAAGTCCAGGCTCTTGAACGCCTTGGCGTAGTCGAAGTCCGGGTCAGGGCTGGACTTGGACGAATGTTGGTGAAGAATCCTCAGATTGAGCTGGTCAGGCCACCAGTCACGGTTGGTGGTGCCGCCACCTGCGGTTTGATGGAACGGGCATTTCGATTCGTTCGACATCTGCTGTTACCTTTGGGTCGGTTATCCAGATTTCCGGTCTATGCCAGGTGTTCTTTCAGCCGAGCACACGGGCTCATGCCTACCCCTCATCAGGTCTACACGGGGCTTGCGAAGCTGTCACGGCGCGGCATTGCGGTCTTGCACGCAGGTGCTGCCACACCGCCGATACGCGGGGCCAGAGTGAAGACTAGCCGAGCATCGGCAGGTTTCTAATAGAGTGGCTATAGCGGGGTGATAGGTTGGCTCTGTCAGGGCACATTCCTACAAGGCACAACGCCTGCCCTCATGCTTCAATACACCGCCCATTCCTTACCCAACGAGCCGACCTGAATGAACCGCAACGACCTGCGCCGCGTCGACATGAACCTGCTGGTGCTGTTCGAGGCCCTGATGATCGAACGCAACCTGACCCGCGTGGGTGAAAAGCTGTTCATCACCCAGTCCACCGTCAGCGCTGCCCTCGCCCGCCTGCGCGAATTGTTCGACGACCCGTTGTTGATCCGCAGTGGCCGCGCCATGGAGCCGACCCCACGGGCGATGCAGATCTTCGCCGAACTCGGCCCGGCCATGGACGTGATCTCGGCCGCCATCAGCCGCGCCCGCGAGTTCGACCCGGCCAATAGCTGCAACGTGTTCCGCCTGGGCTTGTCGGACGATGCCGAGTTCGGCCTGTTCCCCGCCCTGCTGCAAGCCCTGCAAGAAGAAGCGCCGCAGATCAGCGTGGTGGTGCGCCGCGCCAACTTCCTGCTGATGCCCAGCCTGCTGGCCAGCGGCGAAATCTCGGTGGGCGTGAGCTACACCACCGACCTGCCTGCCACTGCCAAACGCCGCAAGTTGCGCAACATCGGCGTGCGGGTGCTGCGCGCCGATGACCGCCCCGGCCCGCTGACCCTGGACGAATACTGCGCCAGGCCCCATGTGATGGTGTCGTTCTCCGGCGACATGAGCGGCAACATCGACCTCGACCTGGCGCGTATCGGCCGCAGCCGCAAGGTGGTGCTGGCGGTGCCGCAGTTCGGCAGCCTGCGCGCGTTGCTGCGCAACACCGAAATGATCGCCACCGTGCCGGACTACGCCGCCTGCGCCCTGGCCGATGACGGCAGCCTGCGTGCAGACCCGGCACCGTTTGACATCACCGAGGCAGAACTGTCGATGGTCTGGAGCGGTGCCCAGGACTGCGACCCGGCCGAACGCTGGTTGCGCGAACGCATCCTGCAGTTCATGGCCAGCCCGGCGTGATGCATCGACTTCGTCGATAACCACCATGAATGCCATCAAGTTCCGCAAGGGGCAGCCCAGGCGGAAGATGGCGGCATTCACTGATCGACGAGGCCTCACCCATGAAAACCGGCATGCTTGCAGCTCTGTTCGCCCTGTTCGCCGCCCTCGGTGGTTGCGCTTCGCCAGCGGCCACTGGCGGTGCACAACCTTACGGGCACTTTTACAGCGCCACGGCCATTTCCAATGTGGCGCTGGCACCGGGGCAGCGTGTAGCGGTGCTGTTGGGCCGCAACGCCGAAACCACCCTGGCTTACCTGCAGCAGCACCGTGGTGAAACTGCCGGAAACGCCCGCGCTCAAGGCGTGCCTGTGGCCACCCTCAACGGCGGCAGCCAGGCGTATGACTGGCTGGCCCGCTCACTGGCTCAGGAATTTGCCGAAGTCACGTTCTACGAAGACCTGGACACCCTGCTCGCCGACCAGCCGGACGTGATCGTGCTGCTCGATACCGAAAGCCGCCTGGCCAGCGCCGACATCGAGAGCCGGGTGGTGGCACGCTTTTTCGATGAACAAATGACCTACATCGGCCGTGCCGAAGGGCGGGCGCACAAGGCGCTCGGCGATGTGGCTCAGGTCGAGGACGATGAGCGCGCGGTGCAGGCGGATGCCTTGCGGGATTTTGATGCCTCGCTGAAAGCCCTGCTGCAGGGCCGCGCCTGACGGCTGGCGTGTCAATTCATACAATCAGAAGACATCTCATGGATTCTTCCTACAGCATTTTCAGACGCTCAAAAACCCTCTAGCACGCTGTTCCTCGCTAGTGTTCATGGCTCGATAAAAAGCCGAACACAGGTAAGGAACGCCCATGCATGAAGCCACCGTCAGCCGCGCCGTCTCCGGCCCGCCCTGCACCCCGCGCATCCCCATCCTGCCCGTGCGCTATGCCATCGTCCCGCGCAGTGCCGACGCCCCGGCCTACCGCTATGCCGACGCCGGCTTCAACCTCGAACACGGCTTCCCGGGCCTGCAGCATTCGGCCTACACCCTGCGTGCCCTACGCCCTGGCTACGTCTACGTGTTCATGAAGGGCCGTTCGGGCCAGAAACTGGTCATCCACGAGTACGACGGCGCCGGCCTGTACAAGGAGCTGCGCTACCGCTGCCTGGAGCACTACCACCGCCGCGACTGCATGCGCGCCAGCCGCAGCATGCGCTGGGTCTGGGCCGACACCTGCCAGGACACCGCCAGGGAAGTGTGGATTGCCTACAGCCCGCACCTGTGGAGCAACGCCGTCACCACCCGCATCACCGGTTCGGTGGCCCAGCGCCAGCGGCACATGCGCCAGTTGGACATGGCCGAACTCATCAACGGCAACCAGGCCCCGTCCACCCAACCCCACGTGTTGCCAGTCAGCGCCCTGCAAACCTGGGTCGAAGACTACAAACCCACCGACCAGCAGATGCCCCTGACCTGGAGCAGCCACGCCTTCAACAGCACCCTGCCCCTCGGCGGGCTGCTCGGCACCGCCCGCCATTACCCCGGTGCCCAGCCCAAGGTGCCGGCGGTAGTCGCCCTGGCCGACGCCGAAGGCATGGCGCTGGACCTGAGCCTGTCGGTGGCCGCCTACCAGCATCAACTGCGCGACCTGCTGCCCAGGCAACCCCTGCCCCACCTGAGGCCCGCCGAAGCCCCGGAGCACCAGCGAATACCGGCCTGCTTCCGGCTCGATGCCGAGCAGCTGAGCGCCGAGAGCCGGGACTTTCACCACCGCAACCTGGTGGCCATGCTGCTCGACAAGACCCTGCAAAGCCTCTACCCGAACGATGTCGACAACCTGCAACTGGCCGCATTCCGGCTGGGCCTGGAGCGCAAAGGGCCGGCGCTGTCCGATTCCGCTGCCCGCTACGACGCCCTCACCCACGAACGTTACTCCCCGAACGGCGCCCGCCTGGGGCAGCGCATCGACCGCGAAAAGTACCTGCAGTTTCTGGCCGAACGCGACCAGCTGGAGGAACGTATCACCGCCCACCGCGAACGGGCCCTGCAGGCCAGCCACGACCACGACACCTGGCTGGCCACCGCCGAGTCCGGCCAAATCGACAACCCTTACAGCCTGGCCGCCGCACTGGCTTGCTATGACCGCGACGAACGCCTCTCTGCCCGCGGGCTGGAAGTTGCCCTGGCCCTGCTGATTCACCCGATGGGCCAGCCGACGCCCGGCACCGAAGACCAGGACCGCAGGTTTAAACGCCTGGAGCAGTGGCTGGACCAGCACGACAGCCCGCTGTACGTGGCCCTGGCGCCGTTCAACCCGTTCCGCGACAAGGCCGATTCGGTCGGCACCCTGCTCGGCGGCGGCGACAACGTGATCGAAGGGTTGGCGGGACGGTTTCCGGCGATTGCTGGCATCACCGACCTCACCGCCCAGTCGGTGCATGCGGTGGTGCTCAAGCGCATGCGCGGGCAAACGCGCTGGGATGCCAGCCGCAGTTTGCGCCAGCAGGTGATGGCAGCATCGCAGGAAGCCAATGCCGAGAAGGCGCTGGGGTTATTGGGGGCTAGGTACCAGATTACCGATCAGGCGATTCGGGAGAATCCGTTTAGCCAGGAGGTGGAGCGGTATTTGAAGCAGGGGATGGCGCAGGTTGAGGAGATGAAGCAACTGCGTATCTCAGGCAGCCGGACCGTAACGCTGGAAATGACCACGACGGCGCGGGCCAAGCCCACGTTTCTCGGCTTGCTCACCTCCAACGGCGGCGGGGCTTTGAACACGGGCATGCTCTGGTTCAATGTGGTGGCGCTGCAAAATGCCTACAACAGCCTGCAGAAAAGCAACATGCCGGAATACACGACCGGGTTTGCGGCTTCAATCTTTGGCGTAATCGGCGCGGCGGCGGCGACCTTGGTCAGTGTTCGAGCGACGCAGAAAGCGTTGATCTTGAAGTTGAGCAGTACCTTGCCGGGGATGGCGTTTGGCAATGGGTTGGTCAAGTTCCTAGGGAGTAATTTGTTTGCGCGCCTCACGGGATATCCCGCAGTAATAATGGGGCTTGTTTCAGACAGCGCAAAGGCGTGGCGCCAAAACAATAACGGCGGCGCTGATGCCGCGACATATACATTTGCCGGTGGCATTACAGTAGCCGCAGGCTCGGTTGTTGCACTTGAGGCAGGGTTGGCTATTGCTGGCGTAACGTCAGTAGTTCCCTTCGCCGGTTGGGCTGCAGCTGCGTTACTCCTATTCGGGGCAGCCATCATGGCAGGCGGACTTTATTTACATGCCAAGGCATATGAACATCTGCATTCCCCCATCGAATTATGGGCTGCACGTAGCCAGTTTGGAAACCGCAAAAACGATGGCGAAATTCGTTCTGGCATTGCCTTGGACCATAAAAAGCGACTGCCTAAATTTTCTACACCACTCGCTGAGCTCGAAGCCTGGCATGACGAACATTACGCGCCTAAATTATTAACATCTGAGCAAGCACAATCTCTCGGTGTTGGCGGTACAGATACCCAGTGGCACAGAAACAGTGCCTGGTCGCCACCAAGCTGGACAGCCATAACACACAACGAAGTACCCACCCCTCAGGAAACAGCAGAATTCACTGTATTCCTGCCCAGCTTTATTCTAGGGACTAGCGAATGGTCAGGAAGCTTAAGCAGTGAAAATAAAGACCAAGGGCTGACTACTCATTCAATAGCGCCTGAAGTTTATATCGTAGGGGGCGGTCTAATCCTGCACATTCAGAATACAATCTCCGGTCAAAATCATGCTTCACTCCATCTTGCCTACAAACCCAACCAAGGCTTGGCTGAAGATAAAGAAGTCACCTTGACGTTTCGTCTGGAGCGCCAATAATGGCTACTACGTGGTTATTCAGCGCTCACTCTCACTCTGGACATGAACCTGCAATCAAAGGACAGGTAACCAGTTCATCCAAAATTATACTGTGCCTGCGCAACCCTTGGATAACAGACGCTGTGTTCATGGCGAAGTTGCATAGCGCGGCCATCATCGTATCCGCCGCAGGGTTGTATCCATTTCTGCTATCTGAGCAGGCTTGGGATCCTTATACCTTCAATCCCGCGCTCATAGCCGGAACGGCACTTGCCCCATTAATTTTCGCTCCCTTTCTGGTATATAGGATTTACTTTATAAAGCGGTTGTCCGGATTTTACTTTAATCGCAGTTCCGAAAAAATCTACTACCAACGCAGCAAAAAACTTTTCATGTTCGACTGGAACAATGTCTGTGGCGGGGTATTCAAACGCACCGAGTTCGGCGGCTCATCTTTCAGCACCAGCTACGCCCTCGCCTTCGCCCCCCGCCGCACCGACGGCACCCTCCACCAAAAAGACTGCCTCTGGGTCGACAGCAACGAACCCACCGATTCCAGTGTGAAACACGTCGCCGAAGTCTGGGAATACCTGCGCCATTTCATGGACCACGGCCCCGACAAGCTCCCCCCGCCCGGCGAACCCAACTGGTGGCACAAACCCCTGCACGCCATCTGCCTCACCCCCGCCGAAGCCTGGCGCCACTACGCCCCGTGGCGCACCGGCGAACCCGGTGAAATGCAGGGCAAGAAAAACTGGCAACTGCCCTTCTGGGCCGTGCTGTTCCCCTACAACCTCACCGTAGCCCTGTGCTGGTACGTGATCTGTCGCACCTTCAACGTACGCCCTGCACCTGCGCCGCCCGAAGCCTTCGAGCAAGCCCCTGCTCAGCTCCGCAAAGGAAAGCGCAAATGAATGAAGCCACCGTCAGCCGCGCCGTCTCCGGCCCACCCTGCACTCCGCGCATCCCCATCCTGCCCGTGCGCTACGCCATCGTCCCGCGCAGTGCCGATGCCCCCGCCTACCGCTATGCCGACGCCGGCTTCAACCTCGAACACGGCTTCCCGGCCCTGCAGCATTCGGCCTACACCCTGCGTGCCCTGCGCCCTGGCTACGTCTACGTGTTCATGAAGGGCCGTTCGGGCCAGAAACTGGTCATCCACGAGTACGACGGCGCCGGCCTGTACAAGGAGCTGCGCGACCTGCTGCCCAGGCAACCCCTGCCCCACCTGAGGCCCGCCGAAGCCCCGGAGCACCAGCGAATACCGGCCTGCTTCCGGCTCGATGCCGAGCAGCTGAGCGCCGAGAGCCGGGACTTTCACCACCGCAACCTGGTGGCCATGCTGCTCGACAAGACCCTGCAAAGCCTCTACCCGAACGATGTCGACAACCTGCAACTGGCCGCATTCCGGCTGGGTTTGGAGCGCAAAGGGCCGGCGCTGTCCGATTCCGCTGCCCGCTACGACGCCCTCACCCACGAACGTTACTCCCCGAACGGCGCCCGCCTGGGGCAGCGCATCGACCGCGAAAAGTACCTGCAGTTTCTGGCCGAACGCGACCAGCTGGAGGAACGTATCACCGCCCACCGCGAACGGGCCCTGCAGGCCAGCCACGACCACGACACCTGGCTGGCCACCGCCGAGTCCAGCCAAATCGACAACCCTTACAGCCTGGCCGCCGCACTGGCTTGCTATGACCGCGACGAACGCCTCTCTGCCCGCGGGCTGGAAGTTGCCCTGGCCCTGCTGATTCACCCGATGGGCCAGCCGACGCCCGGCACCGAAGACCAGGACCGCAGGTTTAAACGCCTGGAGCAATGGCTGGACCAGCACGACAGCCCGCTGTACGTGGCCCTGGCCCCGTTCAACCCGTTCCGCGACAAGGCCGATTCGGTCGGCACCCTGATCTCAGCCGATCAGGCTGAAGCCCTAGGCGTAGGAAAACTTGAAAGTGCTTGGAAGCAAGGTGCGTCACGGCCTAATCCACACTGGAACAAAACCACGCAACAAAAAGAGCTACCCCGGAGCACAGCAGAGTTCACGATCATTCTGCGAGACTTCATTATTGGTCAAAGTGAGTGGTCTGCCACCTTAAGAGATGGCAGTCAAGACGAGCACCCCACTTCAATCAGCTTCACGCCTCATTGCCATACCACACCCTTCGGTCTCGTCATAAACATCAAAATCGATGCCAACACGTATAAGAAATTGATACTGGACATAACATACCAAGCCAACCAAGGCTCGCTTGACGACATAAAAATCAACAAACAATTTAAGCTTGAGAGGTAGTCTCATGCCTACAATATGGCTATTCAACGCTCATCACGACAGTCGAATTAAACCAGCCATTGGAGGCCAGCTAAAAAAAATCTCAAATCACGTACTAAGCTTACACAACCCGTGGGCAATTGACTCAGTATTCATGGGAAAAATATACACAGCCATGATTGCGACAATGGCCGCACTTACATACCCTGAACTAATCACCCTGCAAGCACCATTCAACGGTGACTATGAAGGACTAGTGATTAGGTTATTGCTTCCACTTACCTTTGCACCGTTCTTAATTTACCGAATTTATTTCATCAAGAACCTATCCAGCATCTATTTCAACCGCCTCACAAAAAAAATCTACTGCCAGCATTCAGACAAGTTACTCACATTAGACTGGCCCACCATGGCCGGCGGCCTCTTCAGCCGTACCGAATTCGGCGGCGCCTCCTTCAGCACCAGCCACGCCCTTGCCCTCGCCCCCTACCGCGCCGACGGCACCCTCCATCTGAAAGACGGCTTCTGGATAGACAGCAACGAGCCCACCGATGCCAGCGTGAAACACGTCGCCGAAGTCTGGGAATACCTGCGCCATTTCATGGACCACGGCCCCGACAAGCTCCCCCCGCCCGGCGAACCCAATTGGTGGCACAAACCCTGGCACGCCATCTGCCTCCCCCCCGCTGAAGCCTGGCGCCACTACGCCCCGTGGCGTACCGGCGAACCCGGTGAAATGCAGGGCAAGAAGAACTGGCAATTGCCCTTCTGGGCCGTGCTGTTCCCCTACAACCTCACCGTGGCCCTGTGCTGGTACGTGATCTGTCGCACCTTCAACGTACGCGCGGCACCGCCGCCGCCGGAGGCATTTGAAGAAGCGCCCATGCCCGCAAAAAAGAGAAAACGTCGGTGAACACTTATTTCTTACGCTGCATCCAGGCCGCGCCCAGCCCGCTCAGGCAGATGATCCCGATTCCCAGCAAACTCGAGCGGTCCGGCACCTGGCTGTAAATCACTGCCCCCAACAACCCGGCAAACACGATTTGGCAATAGCTGAACGGCGCCAACAACGCGGGCGCCGCATGCCGGAATGCCTGGGTCAGCAGTAGGTGTGCGCTCATGCCAAAACCACCCAGCGCCAGCATCAGCAAGGCGTGGTCCCAGCGCGGCACTTCCCAGAAGAACGGCACCAACGCGCTCATCACCAAGGTGTTGCACAACCCGGCGTAGAAGTTGCTGGTGGTCGGGCTGTCATGGGCGGCCAGAATGCGGGTGAGCAACTGGTAGAAGCAAAAGCCCAGGGCTGAACCAAACGGGTAGAGAATCGCAGGCGTGAACATGGCACCGCCTGGGTGCACCACCACCAGCACGCCGATAAAGCCCAGTACCACCGCCACCCACTGGCCGACCGTGACGCGCTCCTTGAGCAGCGGCGCTGACAGCGCCGTGACCAGCACCGGAGCAAGGAAGTTGACGGCAGTGGCCTCCGCCAAAGGCAAATACTGCAGGCCGGTGGTGAACAGCAGGCTGGTGCTGAGCAGGCTCAGTGCCCGCAGCGTCTGCAACACCGGGCGACGTGTACGCAACACATTCAGGCCGGCCTTGGGCAGGAAGATGCCCGCCATCAGCAGGGTATGCACCAGGTAGCGTGCCCACACCACCATGATGATCGGGTACAGGCCACCAAGGAATTTGGACAGGGCATCGTGGCTGGCAAACAGAAACGTTGCCACCACCACCAGAGCGATGCCGCGCAAGGGTTGGTTGACTCCGGATAACGGTGTACTGGAACTCATGGCGTTCTCGGCGGCGGCGCGGCTGAATGCTGCGCCAGGGGAAGGCAGGTGCGACAGAGCGAATTCTAGAAGAGATACGACAACTTAAGGAAGATCATTCACTCGTCTTGTGTAGGGCATTTCGCTTTCCGTTCGCTGATCGACCACTTTTCACGCGCTGCGCATGGCTCGCGCGAGGTGAAACGCGCACCATCGGCCAGGCACCCCAAACCCGTACAAGGAGTTTTCATGCAACGGCTCACCACCCGCAACGGCCTTTCCTTGCCCAGCATCGGCCTGGGAACCTGGCCCATGACCGGTGCCGAGTGCACACAGGCGGTTCTTCAGGCGTTGGAACTGGGTTATCGCCACATCGATACAGCCACCGCCTACAACAACGAAGCAGCAGTCGGCCAGGCCCTGCGTGACAGCAGCGTGCCGCGAGAGCAGATCCACCTGACCACCAAAGTGTGGTGGGACCGCCTGACGCCCGAGGCCATGCGCCAGTCCCTCGAAGACAGCCTGCGTGCACTGGGCACCGAGCAGGTCGACCTGTTCCACATTCATTGGCCAGGTGGCGCTGACTGGGACTTGGCGCGCAGTATCGAAACCTTGGTTGCGCTGCGTGACGAAGGCAAGGCGCGCAACATCGGGGTGGCCAACTTCCCCCTGGGCCTGCTGCGCCGGGTGATCGAAGACCTCAGCGCGCCCTTGTCTGCCGTGCAGGTGGAGTACCACGTGTTGCTTGGCCAGCAACCGCTGCTCGACTACGCCCGCCAGCACGATTTGCTGCTCACGGCCTATACACCGCTGGCCCGTGGCCAGGCGGCTGAGCAGCCAGTGATTCAGCAGATTGCGCACAAACACGGCGTGCTGCCAAGCCAGGTGGCGTTGAAATGGCTGCTGGATCAGGACGGCGTGGCAGTGATTCCCAAGGCCAGCAGCCGGGCGAACCAGTTGGCCAACCTGGCGGCGCTGGACGTGCGGCTGGACGATCAGGACCGGGCGTTGATTGCCGGGTTGCCCAAAGATCGGCGGGTGGTCAATCCGGAGTTTGCGCCAGACTGGACCAACTGAAGGCATGGCAGGCCTCTTCGCGGGCGCTCCGGCGAAGAGGCCCTGCCACTAGGCTACTGTCACCTGCTTCAAGCGCTCGCTCGCTGGCGCCGGGCGCCCGTACAGGTACCCCTGGAAGTGCGAGCACCCTTCAGCCGCCAGGCGTTTCATCTGCTCTTCGGACTCCACCCCTTCTGCCGTGGTCTTGATCATCAGGCTGTTGGACAGCTCGGTGATCGCGCGGATGATCGACATCGCTTCGCGGCTGTCGCACATGTCGTGCACGAATGACTTGTCGATCTTGATCCGGTCGAACGGGAACGAACGCAGGTAGCCCAGTGACGAATAGCCGGTGCCAAAGTCATCCAGCGAGATCGAGACGCCCAGGTCCTTGAGCGCCCGCAGGATGCGCACGTTTTCCTCGCTGTTGCCGAGCAGCACCGACTCGGTGATTTCCAGCTCCAGGCGCCGTGGTGGCAGCCCGGAGTCGGACAGCGCCAGGGCGACGACCTGCACCAGGTTGGCGTTCTTGAATTGCACCGGCGACAGGTTGACCGACACCGTCTGCTCACTGTCCCAGCTGGCGGCTTCCTGGCAGGCCAGGTTCAGCGCGCGGGTGCCAAGCTCGTGAATCAGCCCGGTTTCTTCGGCGATGGGGATGAAGTCCATGGGCATGACCATGCCACGGGTCGGGTGCTCCCAGCGCAGCAACGCTTCGTACCCGGTGACGCTGCTGGTTTGCTGGTCCACCACCGGTTGGTAGTGCAGGTGCAGTTGGCCCAGGTGCAACGCTGTGCGCAGGTCGGTTTCCACCAGGCGGCGCTGGCGTGCGGCCACATCCAGTTCCAGGTGGAAGCATTCGTAACGGTTGCGGCCGTTGCGCTTGGCTTCGTACAGGGCCATGTCGGCATAACCGAGCAGTTGCTCGGCCTGTTCGTTGTCATCGGGGGCGATGGCAATGCCGATGCTCACGCCCACGGTGAATTGATGCCCCTCGATCTGGAACGGTGGGCAAATTGCGTCTATCAGGCGTTGGGCGGTATTGCACGCCGCCTCACGGCTTTCCAGGCCGGTAAGCACCACCGCGAACTCGTCGCCGCCCAGGCGGGCAAGCGTGTCGTGCTCGCGCAACTCGCGGCGCAGGCGCTTACCCAGGGCACGCAGCAATTTGTCACCAAAGGCGTGGCCCAGGGAGTCGTTGATGTTCTTGAAGTTGTCCAGGTCCAGGCACAAGGCGGCGGTGAGCTTGTCGTTGTCGTCCGCACGCACCAGCGCCTGTTTCAGGCGTTCGTTGAACAGGGTGCGGTTGGGCAGGCCGGTCAGCGCATCGTGGTGCGCCATGTGGTGGATCTGCGCATGGGCGGCCAACTCCTCGGTGGCATCTTCAGCGACGAACAGCAGGTAATCAGCCTGCCCTTCGCGGTTCTGGCTGAGCAGAGTGCGGCTGCGCAAGGTCCGTGGGCCGCGCAGCGTGTCGACCCGTGTTTCGGCAGCGAAGCCTTTGCTGCTGCGGGCGCCACGGCTGAATTGCTGCTCCAGGTAATCGGCCGCGGCCGGTGCCATGCATTCGGTGGGCAAATGGCCGAGCATGCTGCCACGGCCACCGAACAGCCGCTCAGCCTGCTGGTTGGCCAGCAGAATGCGCTGGCTCTCCAAGTCCTGAACGATGACGCTGGCGGGGATGTTGGCAATGACCGAGTCGAGAAACTGCGACAGTTTGGTCATTTCCTGGCTGTACTGCTCGGCCAGTTCCTTGGCCTGCAGCAACTCCATCTCCTGCTGCCGACGTTGGGAAATGTCACGGGTAACCTTGGCGAACCCCACCAACTGGCCACTGTCATCACGCACGGCATCAATCACCACGTGGGCATGGAACGCCGTGCCGTCCTTGCGCAGGCGCAGGCCGATCTCTTCGAAGCGCCCGGTGTCCAATGCCTGGCGCAGGTTCTGGTCGGGAATGCCAGCCTCGCGTTCAGCCTCGCTGTAGAACAGCGAGTAGTGTTTGCCGACAATTTCGTCGGCCACATAGCCCTTGGCCCGTTGGGCACCCGGGTTCCAGTTGGCAACAATGCCGTTGGGGGTGAGCATGTAGATGGCGTAATCCACCACGCTCTGGATCAACAGCCGGTACATGATGTCTGGGCTTGCAACTAGCGACATGAGTTTTACCCGAACCTGCGATGTGCACGAATAAGAACCCCGAGCCAGGGCGGCCGGGTCTTGAATCAAGGTGCTGGCATTATGCCGCTTGGGTAAATTTTGTGAAGTGGCTCACATAATTTTGCCAAGCAAACATCAGTGCAGGGCTGAGGTTATGTTGAAGTTCAACAGGTCGGGATCATCGGCAAGGGCAATTTGCCGGGCCGGGCGCGGCAGGTCTGCCACCACGGCCCTGCAAAATGCCACCGCAATCGGGTCCAGCACGTGGCACCGCAATAGCCAGTCGCCCGGGCTGCAGAGTATCTGTTGCGCCACGGCACGGCCGATGCCCTGGCGCCGGTATCGCTTGAGAATGAACAGGTCCGCCAACTCGGCAGCGTGCATCCCCGGCAGTTCGCTTTGTTCAATCAACACGAACCCGGCGATGAAGCCGTCCGCCAGTACCAGGTTGGCGCTCCAGCCTTCGGCTTGCCAGTACCGCTGCAAATGCGCCTCGTGGATGTAGAAGCGCCCATCCACCTCAACATCCTCCTGCTCCCAGTCGGACGACTCATAGGCATAGAACTGATACAGGTTACGGATCAGGTCAGCGTGATCGACGGTGGTCGGGAGTAGTTCGATGGGCAACATGAGGGCAGCTCGGGGCAAATTTTGATTCTAATTTCTTTGCGTTGAACGTGTAGGAAATTTCCTAAATTGCGATGTGAAATTTGAACTACGCGTATGTTTCCCTGGCACGAATTGCGCGTTAGATTGTGCGCCACGGCACGGAGGCCGGTCACCGCAATCCTGCGTTCATCAAGGAGATACCCATGACCATGCACAACTTCCAACTGGCCTACACCATCACCCCGCGCACCGCCGAAGATGAAGACGCTGCCGCCAAAGCCCGCCTGTACATGCGCGACATCGGCTGGAGCACCATCCACCACATCGAAACCACGTTGCTGGGCGAGATTCCGCTGTTCCACACCCGCATGGCCGAGCGCATCAGCGAGGCCGAACAGGAAATACGCGGGCAAGTCCACAAACTGTTCAAGGAACTGCAGGTGCTGACGCGCGTGCGCTTTCACGGCAGCCTGATGGTGGACGGGCTCGGGCCAGCCATCAACTTCAGCATCGTGCCCTGAGCCCCGCTGAAACACATCAGGCGCCATCCAGCGCCTGATGTCCTGGCCCTCATTTCTCCTGCAACACAGCCCTGCCCTTCACTGCCCGCGGCCCGCGCCAGGCCCAGAACAGCAAACCCGGAAACGGCGCATACACCACGAAGACGACCCACAGCATCTTGCGTTCGGCGCGCCGGTCGCTGCCGATGATGTGCCAGATGGCGAAGATCTCCAGCACAATGATCACCGCCGCCACCATGATCCAGATCGTTCCGATTTCCATGAGTACTCTCCCGTTGGCATGTACTGGGTTGGGTTACGGGAAATGGCGAGGGTTCAGTTGGATTGCCTTTCGAAGTTGCCTCAACACGACCTTGAATACGACACGCACACCGGGACGATTGTCTTTCCCACGGGCACCCGCCACACTCTGCAGGCCAGCCAGGAAGCGGAGTCCAGAGTGCCCACCCCACGCCAGTTCAGCAAAAAGACCAGCACCAGCAACATGCTGCGCCTGAAGTCCGCCACGGGCAGCGCCCAGGCGCCGTATCGGGTGGATTTCGTGTTGCTGGAGCATTTCTCGATGGCCAGTTTCACGGTGGCCATGGACGTACTGGTAACAGCCAACCTGCTGCGCGCCGACAGCTTCTGCTTTACCCCGTTATCGCTGGACGGTGACCGAGTGTTGAGCGATCTGGGCCTGGAGCTGGTGGCCAACGAACTGGCGGCTGATGAACTGAAGCAACTGGACCTGCTGGTGATCTGCGGCGGCCTGCGTACGCCGCTCAAGTACCCTGAACTGGACCGGCTGCTGGACGACTGCGCGAGCCAGGACAAGGCCCTGGGCGGCCTGTGGAACGGCGCCTGGTTTCTGGGCCGCGCCGGGGTGCTGGATGACTACGGCTGCAGCATTCACCCCGAGCAGCGTGCCAGCCTGTCCGAGCGCAGCCCGCAAACGCGCATCACCCCGGCCAGCTTCACCCTGGACCGCGACCGCCTCACTGCCGCCAGCCCCAACGGTGCCATGGAATTGATGCTCGGCCTGGTGCGCAGGTTGTATGGCGACGGGTTGGCCGAAGGTGTGGAGGAAATCCTGTCGTTTTCCGGCGCGCGCTATCGCCAGGTCGGGCCCGGCGCCAAGAAATCCATGAGCCTGCACCTGCGCACCATCGTCGAACTGATGGAAAACAACCTGGAAGAAACCCTCAGCCTCGACCAGCTCGCCGCTTACAGCGGCCGCTCGCGTCGGCAGATCGACCGGCTATTTCAGGCACAACTGGGCACCTCGCCACGCCGCTACTACATGGAGCTACGCATCACCAAGAGCCGCCGCCTGCTGCAGTATTCCGACCTGTCGGTGATGGAAGTGGCGGTGGCGTGCGGCTTCGTTTCGGTGTCGCACTTCAGCAAGTGCTACGCGGCTTACTTCGGCTACCCGCCGTCGCGTGAGCAACGGCTGGGCGAGTGATGGCGGCTCAGGCGCGGATATAGCGCATGACCACGTCGCAGATCATGGCCTTGTGGCGCTGCTTGATTTGCTCGTCCGAGAGGTCGATCTCGAAGATGTCGCCAAAGGTATGGCGGTTGGACACCCGGTAGAAGCAGAACGAACTCATCAGCATGTGCAAATCGATGACCTCGATGCCGGGGCGGAACACGCCCTCGGCCACGCCGCGCTGCAACGTACTGCCCAGCGCCTGCAGCACCAGACTGCTCATTTGGCGAATTTCCGGCGATTTTTTCACGTATTCGCCGTAATGAATGTTCTCTGTGCAAACCATGCGCACGAAATCGACATTGCGGTCGTGGTGGTCGAATGTGAACTCGGTAAGGCGGCAGATGGCCTGTTCGGGGGGCAGCGAGCCCAGGTCCAGGCTCTGCTCGGTCTTGCGGATGTCGCCGTACAACTTGACCAGGCACTCGACGTACAGCTGCTCCTTGCTGCCGAAGTAGTAGTAGATCATGCGTTTGGAGGTGGCGGTGCGCTCGGCAATGGCGTCCACCCGCGCGCCGGCCAGGCCCTGCTGGACGAACTCGTTGATGGCGGCCTGAAGGATGTCCTCACGGGTTTTTTCGGGGTTGTTCTTGCGCGACTTGCGCACCCCTTCGGTTTCAGGCTGGCCGAGGCTGACTACGGGATTGCTCATACCCACTCACAGGCTGTTTATTGGAATAAGTGAGGGATTATCCGTGAGCGGGGCTGTGCAGGGAAGCAGGCTGTTAGATCGCAGGTACTCTCACTCACCTTGAACAACTTGTGGAAGCAACTGTATTGCATAAAAACTAAAAGCCGGCGCGATCACTGTAGGAGCGGCTTTAGCCGCGAACACCGGCGAAGCCGGTGCCAGGCACCGCGTCGCTTGCTTCGCGGATAAATCCGCTCCTACAAGAGACGCGGCACACTTGCAGCCGCAGCTACAACACCGGCTTGCGCACCGCCCCACTGCGGCGCTTGGCCATCGCCGCCAGACGCACGGCCACGTTCGCCGCGCCGTATCCGGCATAGCCACCCTTGCGCTGGATGATCTCGAAGAAGAAACGCTCTTCGAACGGCTCGGTGTACACGTGGAACAGCTCGCCGCCCTGGGCATCGCGGTCATACAGCACGTTGTAGTACGCCAACTCGCTCAGGAACTCGTCGTTGAAATCGAACCGCGCCGCGAGGTCGTCGTAGTAGTTCAAAGGAATTTCCAGCAGGGGTACGCCGGATTCCTTGGCCCTGGCCACTTCTTTGAAGATGTCCGCACAATCGAAGGCGATGTGGTGAACGCCTGAACCGCGGTAGCTGGAAAGCGCGTGGGCAATGGCGGTGTTGCGGTTTTCCGAGATGTTCAGCGGCAAGCGCAGGCTGCCGCATTGGCTGCGCAGAGCGCGGCTCTTGACCAGGCCGTAGGGGTCGGGCAGCACCACTTCATCATCGGCGGCAAAGTCGAACAGGCTCTTGTAGAACAGCACCCAGCTGTCCAGCGACTCGGCTGGCAGTGCCAGCGCCATGTGGTCGATGCGTTGCAGCCCGCCAGTGGCAGCAGCGGCCGCGTCCAGGCGGAAGTCGGTGTCGTACAGCGACGGGCCTTCCTTGCCCTGCTCCACCAGGTAGATCAGGCTGCCGTCCGGGGCGCGTACGGCCGGTACTTCGCATTCGTTGGGGCCGACCAGGCCGCGGAACGGCTGGCCACGGAAGTCGGTGGCCCGCTGCAAGGCCGCGTGTTCGTCCTTGACGCGCAGGGCCGTGGCGCACAGCGACGGGCCGTGGGCCTCGAAGAAGTTGTGGCCGAAGGAATAAGGTTCGGCGTTGAGCACGATATTGATATCGTTCTGGCGCAGCAGGCGTACGTCCTTGCTGCGGTGCTTGCCGGCTTCGGCAAAGCCCAGGCGCTTGAGCCAACTGCCCAGGCGTGCGCCTACGGCTTCGTCCACGGCGAACTCGAGAAACTCCACGCCTTCGTATGCACTGGCGGCCGGCGGGGTAAACAGCACGCCCGGCTCGATGGCAGTGCCTTCTTGCTCCAGGCGCAGGCGCGTTTGTTCTTCGAGGTACAGCAGCGAGCGCAGGCCGTCAGCGGCGTTTTGCCGGGGTGGCGCCGCGCGGAAGCCGTCGTTGAAGATTTCCAGCGACAGCGGGCCGCGGTAGCCCGTGGCCAGGATCGGTGCGAGGAAACCGGCCAGGTCCATTTCGCCCTGCCCCGGGAAGCAGCGGAAGTGGCGGCTCCACTCCAGCACGTCCATGTTCAGGATCGGCGCATCGGCCATTTGCACGAAGAAGATCTTGTCGCCCGGGATATCGCGGATCGCCGCCGGGTCACCTTTGAGCGACAAGGTGTGGAAACTGTCGAGAATCACCCCCAGCGCCGGGTGGTCGGCCTGGCGTACCAGGTTCCACACCTGCTGATAGGTGTTGACGTGGCGGCCCCAGGCCAGCGCTTCGTAGCCGATACGCAGGCCACGTTTGCCAGCGTGTTCACCCAGCAAGCGCAGGTCGTCCACCAGCAGCTGCTCATCACCCAGCGCATCGGCCTGCACGTTGCTGCATACCAGCACCAGGTCGGTGCCCAGTTCCTGCATCAGGTCGAACTTGCGCTCAGCGCGGTCGATGTTTTTCTGCAAGCGGTCGCGGCGGCAGCCTTCAAAATCGCGAAACGGCTGGAACAGGGTGATGGCCAGACCCAAATCGGCGCACATCTGCCGCACTTCGCGTGGGCTACCGGCGTAATAGAGCAAATCGTTTTCGAAGATTTCGACACCGTCGAAGCCGGCGGCGGCAATGGCTTCGAGCTTTTCCGGCAGGGTCCCGCTCAAGGATACGGTGGCTATTGAACGCTGCATGGTGGAGTTCCTTGTTATTGGGGGCTACGGGGCAACGGTATTTCAGACTTCTTGGCACAGTCGATTATTCGCAGGTAAAGTCGCGCTATCAATCTCTTTGTACGAAATGGTTAGTTTTGCGTTCGATTATCGAACAAAACCGTTTTCGGCGAATTGATTCACTGCCAACCGTGGGCAACCATGGAATCACCAGCGTCACCCAAATAATAAGTTCAATAAACCCGGTACTGACCTATGCACACTTCCATCGCCTTGCGACCCGCACCTGCTCGTTCGTTCTCCCTTTGCAGGCCCCGCCTGCGATCAATCGCCCCGTAAACCAACAGCCACTCCAGACAGTCACCGCCACCGGCCGTCAGCTGACGCTGCCTGCTGCGCGGTCACCCACAAAAATAACGGAGACAACGATGGCCCACTCCAGCTCTCAAGCCAAGAAAGCGACCGCCAGCGGATGGGTAGGCTCGGCACTCGAGTACTACGACTTTTTCATCTATGCCCAGGCTGCTGCGCTGATTTTCCCGCAGATCTTCTTCCCCAACACCGACCCGAAAATGGCCATCATCGCTTCGCTGGCCACCTATGGTGTCGGCTACCTGGCCCGCCCGGTGGGCGCCTTCGTACTCGGCCACTGGGGTGATACCCGTGGGCGCAAGAACGTACTGCTGCTGTGCATGTTCCTGATGGGCCTGTCGACCATGGCCGTTGGCCTGCTGCCCACCTACCACGACATCGGCATGCTTGCGCCGGCGCTGTTGGTGCTGTTGCGCCTGGTACAAGGCTTTGCGGTGGCCGGTGAAATTTCCGGTGCCAGTTCGATGATCATGGAGCATGCGCCGTTCGGCCGGCGCGGCTACTACGCCAGCTTTACCCTGCAGGGTGTGCAGGCCGGCCAGGTACTGGCAGCCGCCGTGTTCCTGCCACTGGCCTACTTCATGCCAAGTGAAGCGTTCAACGAGTGGGGCTGGAGGATTCCGTTCCTGCTGAGCGCGTTCGTGTTGCTGGCCGGCTTCATCATCCGCAAGGAAGTGCATGAAACCCCTGCCTTCGTGAAGGAAGAGAAGCAGGACAAAGTCGCCAAATCGCCAATCACCGAAGCTTTCCGTCACAGCTGGAAGCACATGGTGCTGGTGATGTTCATGGCCCTGATGAACGTGATCCCGGTGGTGGCCACCGTGTTCGGCGCGGCCTACGCGGTGCAACCGGCCTACGGCATTGGTTTCGACAAGAGCGTGTACCTGTGGATCCCGGTGGTGGGCAACATCGTCGCGGTGCTGGTGATCCCGTTCGTGGGTAACCTGTCCGACAAGATCGGCCGCCGGCCGACCATGATTGCCGGTTGCCTGGGCTCGGGCCTGCTGGCCTTCGTTTACCTGTATGCCATCAGCATCCAGAGCGTGCCGTTGGCCTTCACCGCTTCGATCGTGATGTGGGGCTTGGTGTATCAGGGTTACAACGCAGTGTTCCCAAGCTTCTACCCTGAGCTGTTCCACACCCGCTACCGCGTTTCGGCCATGGCCATCGCGCAGAACATCGGCACCATGCTGACCGCCATGCTGCCTGCGCTGTTCGCCCTGGTGGCGCCGCCGGGTTCGGACAACATTCCGCTGGTGGTCGGCGGGCTGGCGTTCTTCATCACCTGCATCTGTGCGCTGGCGGCCTACATCGCACCGGAAACCCATCGTCTGGCGATGGAAGACCTGGGCAACCCGCAGGCCACGCCGATGGAGAAGGAAGCCTATGAAGCCAGCCGCAAGGGGAGCTTTCAGGCGGTGAGCCACTGATAGAACGTTGGGGCTGCTTTGCAGCCCATCGCGGATAAATCCGCTCCTACAACCCCTGTAGGAGCGGATTTATCCGCGATGGGCCGCAAAGCGGCCCCAGCAGTTTCAGCCTTGAACCACTTCTCGCAAATTCAACCAAAGCCTCTCCACATGCTCCCGCTCAGTCGGCAACGCCCCCACCGACACCCGCACCATCCACCGCCCTTCCAGCACCGCCGGCGTCACGTACGCCGCCCCCGACGCATTCAACCGTTCAGCCCAAGCCTTGGTGTGCACATCCAGCGCCTCCCCTTCCAGCCCGGCCGGCCGATGCTGAATACACAAGGTCTGCAACTGCACCGGCGCCAGCAGCACCCACTCATCCGTCGCCTCAACCTGTTCAGCCAACCACCGCGCATTGTCCAGGTCACGCCGCAAACGCTGCTGCAACGCCTCTACCCCCTCGCTGCGCATCATGAACCACAGCTTCAACGCCCGGAACCTGCGCCCCAGCGGGATACCCCAGTCACGCAGGTTCTTCACCTCACCATCCACCGACGACTGCAAGTAGCTCGGGTTGGTGCTCATCACCCGTATCAGATGCTGCGGATCACGCACGTAGTAGATCGAACAATCGAACGCCACGCCCAGCCACTTGTGCGCATTGACTACCACCGAATCGGCCAACTCGATACCGTCCCACATCCAGCGGCATTCCGGCAGGATCATCGCCGAACCGGCCATGGCCGAGTCGACGTGCAGCCACAACTGGTTGGCCTGGGCGATTTCACCGATCCGGCGCAGCGGGTCGAGGGCAGTGGTTGCGGTGGTGCCGGTGGTGGCAACAACCGCACAAGGCTGGTTACCGGCGGCCAGATCCTGCTCGATGGCTGCCTGCAACGCTTCAGGGCACATGGCGAACTGTGCGTCAGTGGCGATCAGGCGAATGTTGGCGCGGCCAAAACCGGCCAGCAGCGCGGCCTTGTCCACCGAACTGTGCGCATGCGCGCTGACATACACGATCAGCGGCTTGGCCTCGGCCTGCAGGCCGCCGCGCACCAAGGCGTAATCAGTGGTGCGCTCGCGGGCGCTGATCAGCGCCACCAGGGTACTGGTGGAAGCAGTGTCCTGGATCACCCCGCTCCACTGGCCCGACAGGCCGAGCAGCTGGCGCAGCCAGTCCAGTGTGGTTTCTTCCAGCTCGCTCAGCGCCGGGCTGGACTGCCAGGACAGCCCCAGCACGCCCAGGCCGGTGCTGAGAAAATCGCCCAGCACCGACGACAAGGTACCGTTGGAGGGGAAGTAGCCATAGAAATCCGGGTGTTGCCAGTGCGACAGCCCAGGCATGACGAGTTGGTTGACGTCTTCAAGGATGGCTTCGAACGGCTCGCCTTGTTGAGGGGCCGCATCGGGCAAAGCCGCCTTGAGGTAGCCGGGCTCGACCTGGGCCATGACCGGGCGCTCGCCTACGGTTTGCCGGTAGTCGGCGATGAGGTCGATCAGTTGGTGGCCGTACTGGCGGAATTGTTCGGGGGTCACGGGCAGGCTCCTGGCGATTGTCTGTGGCCAGTCTAAGCGCCAATCCCCAAGCGAATAACCCCGCCTGACGCATACCTGCTATGGCAACTGCGCAGCCCCGCCCTGCACCCCGAACTGCGACTGGCGCCACAACTCGAACACCCGGTTGCGCAGCCAGCGATGCTCCGCCGACGCCTGCAACCGCTGGTGCCACACCACCCAATAGCGCTGGGTATGCTCGACAAAGCCCAGAGGCCGCCACGCCAGGCCATGCAAGCGGCTCAACTGCCGGGCAATGTGCTCGGGCACGGTGGCCAACGCTTGGCTGTTGCCGATTACCTGCACGGTCGCCGAAAAAAACGGCACCTCAAGGCTGACCCGCCGCTGCAGGCCCTGGGCGCGCAGGTGGCGGTCGATGAAGCTGTCCTTGTCGCCGCCCCCGGAAATACGCACATGCTTGAAGCCCAGATAATCGTCCTGGCTCAAGGTTTCACGGGCCGTCAACGGGTGTGCGCCTTGCATCAGGCACACCGCCCGGTCTTCCCCCAGCAGGCGCCCATGCAGGTTGGGCGGGGACTCGTCGAACAAGGTGGTGGCCAGGTCGATCTCGCCACTGGCCAGCATGGCGTACTGGCCCGCCTGCCAGGTGCGGTAGTCGATGGCAACGCCCGGTGCCTCCTGCTCCAGCGCCGCCACCAGCAGTGGCAGCATGTGCTCGGCCACGTAGTCCGAGGCTGCAATGCAGAAGCGCCGCTCGCAGCGGGCCGGGTCGAATACGGCGGGTTGGCGCAAGGCCTGGAGTTCTTCGAGTACCTGGCGCAGGGGCTCAATCAGGGCTTCGGCGTGCTCGCTGAGCACGTAGCCGCGGCCTTGGCGTACCAGCAACGGGTCGTCAAAGGCCTCGCGCAAATGGGCAAGTTGGCGGCTCAGGGCGGATTGGCTGACACCCAGGCGTTCGGCGGCGTGGCTGAGGTTTTTCAGGTGCAGGAGGTGATCGAGGGTGCGCAGGTGGGCCAGGCTGAGGGAGGCGAAGGTGGGGGGCATTGGCGTACGGCTCCGGATGGCTGGCGAGGGCTTTGCCCTCGTTTCGCGGATAAATCCGCTCCTACAGAAGAACACACTCCCCTGTAGGAGCGGCTTCAGCCGCGATGGGCCGCAAAGCGGCCCCGCTTTTAGGCCGTCAGCCCCACGTACACGTTCTGCACGTCATCGTTCTCGTCGATCGCTTCCAGGAACGCTTCAACCTCGGCCAGCGCCTCGGCGCTCAGGCTGGCAGCGCTCACCGGGTTTTTCGGGGTGTAACCGATCTTCGCCGAAGTCACGGTGAAGCCTTGCTCAGGCAACGCCTTCTGCACGGCGTCCAGGTCGGTGGTGTCGGTGATGAACAGGGTCGAACCCTCTTCTTCGCCTTCTGCAAAGTCCTGGGCACCGGCTTCAATGGCCGCCATCTCCGGGTCGGCATCGCCTTCCGGGGTGGCTTCGATCAGGCCCACATGGTTGAAGTCCCAGGCCACCGAGCCACTGGCGCCCAGCTGGCCCTTGCGGAACAGTACGCGGATTTGCGCAACGGTACGGTTCACGTTGTCGGTCAGGCACTCGACGATCAGCGGCACCTGGTGTGGCGCGAAACCTTCGTAGCTCACCGCGTGGTACTGCACGGCATCGCCGTCCAGGCCGGCACCCTTGCGGATGGCCCGGTCCAGAGTCTCGCGGGTCATCGAGGCCTTTTTGGCCTGCACGATGGCCAGGCGCAGACGCGGGTTCATGTCGGGGTCGGCACCCGACTTGGCCGCGATCTGGATTTCCTTGGACAGCTTGCCCATGATCTTGCCCTTGGCATTGGCAGCTGTTTCTCTATGTTTGGCTTTCCACTGTGCGCCCATGTCGACTCTCTTTGTTTCAGCGGCCGGTTCAGGAAGCGACCGGCCAAAAGTGGGTGCAGTTTATACGCCCTCAAGCGGTGGATCGACAAGTAATCTCACGCTTTGTCGGCTTTGCCCGCCGCCGCCGCGAACCGCGCCAGACGCACATCCAGCCGCCGCGGCCGCACGCCACGGTCCTCGGCGTGCTCCTTGCGACGGATGGCGTTGCGTACCATCAGCGAGCCCAGGTAGCGGATCGGCTCGGGCGGGAACAGCCCCAGCGGGCCTTTGACCAGGGGCGAACGGGTCCAGGGGTTGTCCAGCCCGAGCGCCAGCGACGAGAGAATCTGCCCGCCCATGTGGCACGGCCCGACGCCGCTGCCGGAATAGCCGAAGCCATAAAACACATTGCCCTGCCCGTCCAGGCGGCCAAAGAACGGCAACCCGGTCACCGAGCGGTCCGACGGGCCATTCCAGCTTGCCGCCAGTGGCACCTCGGCCAGCGCCGGGAAGAACTCACCCAGTGTTTCGCGCAGCAGCGGGCGGTACGGCGATGGCTGGTCGAATACGGGCAACATGCGCCCGCCGTAGGCAAAGGTATTGCCCCCCTTGCCGAGCATCAGCCGGCCATCGGAGGTGTTGTGGTAGTAATGCACGAAAATCCGCGAATCCAGCACGCTGACGCCACTGTTCAGGCCAATCTGGCCGAGCAGTTCGGGGCACGGCTCGGTGATCACCATGTCGCTGGAGACAATCGCCACGCTGCGCTCGAACTGCGGGAAGGCCCGCGCCATCCAGGCATTCAGGCCCAGGACCACGCGGTCGGCACGTACGGTGCCAAAAGCCGTACGCACCTGCGCAGGGGTGCCATGCTCAAGCCCTGTCATGGCAGTGCCCTCATGGATGCGCACCCCCTTCTGCAGCGCCACCCGGCGCAAACCGCGCACCAGGCGGCCGGGCTGCACGGTCGCGGCAGCGGGCGAATACCAACCCTCAAGATGCCGTGCCGAACCTGCCAGACGCTGCACTTGGTCCAGCGGCAGGCGCTCGAACGAGTTGATCCCCTTCTGCGCCAACGCAGCGATCACTGCATCGGTAGCGCCGACTTGAGCCGGGTTGGTGGCCGTGTACAAGGTGCCATCCAGGCGGTAGTCGCAATCAATGCCATTGGCGCTGCAAAAGTCGCCAATCGCACCGATGCTGCGCTCTGACTCCCGCACCAGGCGCACTGCTTCGGCCACCCCGAACAGGCGCTCGAGGGTGAAGTACTTGGCCGACCACGACAGCGCGCAGCCGCCGTTGCGCCCGCTGGCCCCGGCGCCGCAGATGTCGGCCTCGATCAGCAGCACGTCCAGCGCCGGTGCGGCCTCCTTGAGCATCAGTGCCGTCCACAGGCCGGTGTAGCCGCCACCGACGATGCACACATCGCAGCGGGCATCGCCTTGCAATGGCGGGCACGCCGCGTCCTGTTCCGTGGCCAGGGCCTGTTGCAGCCAGAAGGGTCTCATTCGCTCGCTTTCCTTTAGGTACGCAGTGGCTTTATAGCCATGCTGGTGTTGGGGGCCACATCCTCAGCCTGGGGGGCGCTGGCCGGGCGGCTGTTCCAGTGCGGCAGCAGCACCAGGGCCGAAAACAGCGCGCAACCGGCAAACACGATGAACACGGTCACGCTGTCGAAGTAACCGGGCAGCAAGCCCCCCAGCACCGCCCCGACGGAACCGCAACCGTTGACGAAGCCCGCCGCCGTGGCGCCGGCCTTGGCCGTGCCGAAGTCGATGGCCGCCGCGCCGCTGATCATCGAGTCCGGCCCGTACAGGGTCAGCCCCATGACGAACAGCAGCCCCACCACCAGCACGATGCTGCCGCTGTGCATGGCCGCCATGAACCCCGCCAGGGCCACGGTCAGCAGCACCAGGCTGATCACGCAAGCCGGCATGCGCCGCGCGCCGAACAGTTTGTCGGAGGCCAGGCCGATGATGATCGGCCCCAGCAAGCCGGCCAGTTCGAAGGCCGTGGGAATGATCGCAGCGCCCACTTTGCCCACTGAAGGCATCTGCTCGAAGACAATGACCGGCCCCCACAGCAAAATGGCGTAGCGCGCCGGTTTGAGCAGGAAGTACGCAAGGCCCAGGGTCAGCACCGTGCGGTTGCGCAAGATGTCGCGCAAAGGCGCCCACACACTGCACAGGTTGCCGCCCGGGGCCATGCTCTGCGGTTCGGGTTCGACCGCTGGCAGGCCAACGTCCTCCGGCTTGTTGCGCTGCAGAAAGAAGAACAGCACGGCCACGCCAGCCACCACCGCGGCGCTGGAGAAGAACGCCGCGTGCCAGCTGCCGACCAGGGTATAGGCCCACCAACCGGCAAACGGCGACGCCACCAGCCCGCCAAAGGCATAGCAGGAACTCCACAGCCCCAGCACCCGCCCGCGCTGCGAGGCCGGGAAGAAACTGCCAATGTTCTTGCACAACCCGGCCCAGCCGGTGGACTGGGCCAGGCCCTGGATCAACATGCAGGTGGCGAAGATCGGGAAGGTTGCGTAACTGCCCATCACCACGGCCGCCACCGCCGAAATCAGCAGCCCGCCAAGCACCACCACGCGCGGGCCGAAGCGGTCGGCAAGCATGCCCCAGGTGAACTGGCCCACGGCATAGGCCGCCAGGTAAATGGCATCGAGGTTGGCCATGGCGGCCTTGTCGAGCATGAATGTCGGGTCTTCACCAATGCCGAGCTTGGCCACCGAAAAGGCCTTGCGGGTGAAGTAGAAGGCGGCGTAGGCCAGCCAGGTGATGGCAAAAATCTGGATGCGCCAGCGTTTGAACGCGGCTAGGGATTGATTCATTGACTCTGACCTCTTGCTCAAGTGTGCCGGCAGAATGTGAAAAAACGCCTGTCTTGTTGTTGTGTTGCGCACTGCATGACGTGGGCTCGTCATCTGGTCAGATGGCACGGGGTTGCGCGCCATGGCCCGCCTGCCGCTTGTGGCGGCGGCTTGGGGCTGATCGGTATGGAAACAGTTGCTGACTGATAAATAAAATCGATTTATCGTATTTCACACATAAGCCCAGCTTGTTACTGGAGTAACGATGTCGGTTTCCCATGCTCAACTCAAAGCGTTCCATGCGGTGGCGGTGCACGGCAGCTTCACCCGCGCCGCGCAAAAGCTGTTTCTGACCCAACCGGCAGTGTCCGACCAGGTGCGCAAGCTGGAGGAGCGCTTTGGCGTGCTGTTGTTCCACCGCAACAAGCGGTCGGTGCAGTTGACCGACCTGGGCGAGCGCCTGCTGGGCATCAGCCAGCGGTTGTTCGCCTGCGAGGGCGAAGCCCTGGAGCTGCTGCAGGACTCCCGTGCCCTGCACACCGGCAGCCTGGTGCTGGCGGTGGATGCACCGGTGCATGTGCTGCCGCAGGTGGCGCGCTTCTGCCAGCGCTTCCCGGGCATCCAGGTGAAGATCGAAACCGGCAACACCGACGAATCCCTGGCCAGGCTTTTCAGCTACCAGGCGGACCTGGCGCTGCTTGGGCGCGACGTGGACGATGAGCGCCTGCACTGCGTGCCATTGCGGCGGGACCCGATGGTGGCGTTCGTTTCGCACAACCACCCATGGGCCAGCCGTGGCTCGATCAGCCTGGCAGACCTGGACGACACCCCATTGGTGCTACGCGAACCCGGCTCGGTCACGCGCCAGACGCTGGAAGAAGAAATGCAACGCGCCGGCCTTCGTATCCGCCCGGCCATCCAGGTGGAAGGCCGCGAGGCCGCGCGCGAAGCGGTGGTGGTGGGGATTGGCGTGGGGGTGGTGTCGGCAGCGGAGTTTGGTGCCGATGCGCGGGTGTGTGCGCTGCCGATCGTGGATTGCCAGCGGCATCTGACCGAAACATTGGTGTGCCTGAGCGAGCAGCGTACGCGGCGTGTAGTGGCGACCTTTTTACAGATTGTGCAGGGGGAACTGTAATGCTCTTTCGCCTGGCTGCCGACAGCCTGGTGCTGCTGCACCTGGCCTTCATCCTGCTGGTGCTGTTCGGCGGCCTGCTGGTGCTCAAATGGCGCCCTGCCCTGTTCATCCACCTCCCCGCGCTGGCCTGGGGCCTGGCGGTGGAAGGCCTGCACCTGCAATGCCCGCTCACCGCCTGGGAAAACCGCATGCGCCTTGCCGCCGGTGACGCGGGCTACCACGGCGGCTTCGTCGAGCACTACATCTGGCCGTTGATCTACCCTGCCGGGCTGACGCCACAACTGCAGTGGCTGCTCGGAGGCATTGCGCTGTTGCTCAACCTGGCCATCTACGGCTACGTGATCTGGCGCTGTCGCCAGCGCTAGCGGGTGGCCACCACAAACAACCGCGGGAAGGGCAACAACACCTTGCCATCCGTGGCCGGCGGGTAATCACGCTGCATCGCCTGCAGGTACATCTGCAGGAAGTCCACCTGCTCATCCTCGTCCAGCCTGGCCAGGTAAGGGCGCAGGGCCGAGCCTTTGAACCACTCCACGACCGCTTCGGCGCCACCGTCCAAAGGGTGATGGTACGTGGTGCGCCACACATCAACCCGGGCGCATAACGGGCTGAGCAAGTCGTAATAGAAGCTGGCGTTATGCCGGGGTGGCAGCATGAAGTCGGCGAATTTGTCTGCCCAGCGCCCACGGCCTGCGACCTCCCGCAGTTGCCGGTGGGCCGGTTCTTCAAGGTTGTCTGGGGTCTGCACGGCCAAGCTGCCGCCTTCACTCAACTGGCGCACCAGGTGCGGGTACAGCGTACCGTGGTCGGGCACCCATTGCAGGGAAGCGTTGGCCAGGATCAGGTCTTGCGGCTCCGGCGCGGTCCACTTGCCGATATCGGCAATTTCACAGCGCACCCGCGGAACCTTCAGGCGCTGGCGTTCGCGCGCCTTTTCGATCATGTCCTTGTCGCTGTCCAGTGCAACCACCACCGCGTCAGGGCAATGATGCAGCAGCACTTCGGTGGAATTGCCCGGGCCACAGCCCAGGTCGGTGGCGTGGCGGACCGGCCTGGGCGGCACCGCAGCCAGCAAGTCGCGCACGGCACGGGTGCGTTCGTTCTCAAAGAGGGAATACTGGGTAGCGGACCAGGCCATCAAGGGCTCCTTAGGGCGAACAAAGCATCTGACTGGTTACAATCTAGCTGGCTGCGTATGAAGGCGTTGCAATCCAGGCATGCCATAAATCTCGGCAACGACGTGCATCGTCGCGTCCAGCACCGTGCCTTCGTTACGGCACAACACCCAGCCTTGCTCGGTGGCCGCCTGTTCAAATGCCCGGGTACAGGCGACGTGTTCTTCCAGCCGATGGATCACCGTGCTGCTCAAGCCCCGAGCGCGCGCCATGGCCCTTGCCCACGACGTTTCAGGGGCGGTGACAACGCCAACATGCAGGTCTGGCACTCGCACGCCCCGGTCCATGTTCAACTGCAGAATGTCTGCAAAGGGCACCAGCCGGCGAAACGCGGCATCAGAGGGGTACCAGCGGTCGATCAGGATGATGCTGTCTGCAGGCTGGCGGGGCAGAACTTCCTGCGAAATCCAGCGGCGGCTATCAGCAAGCCGCCCACACACGTCCCACTCCAGGTCCTGACTAGGCGCTCGGGCAAGTTGGTTGACAAGCGCCATTGTTTCGCCTCTGAAGGGGTCACTCTTTCTCTCGCACAGCCGAATGACCTTGTTACCGTCAGCCCTCAGCACTCGGGTAACAGCCTCCAGCAAGGTGGTTTTCCCGGCACCTTTGGGCCCATCCAGCGAAACGAACAGCGGTCGATTCATACGTCACTAATGCCCGGCAAACAGACTTCGGCAAGCACTCTAACCTAATTTATGGCGCGGCACGCGGCGTGTGCTAGCGTTTTTGAGGTCATCCCTTCCCTGTCGAGCCGCAGCCATGGACGAGTCCATCGTTAGTGTGACCACCTCGAAGTTCAATGCACTGATCGCAGTCGTGCAAGCTTACGGCGCCGCCTTCGCGGTCAAGATCATCAGTGCCATTGCTTTCTGGATCATTGGCCGCTGGCTGATCGGTTTTGCCGTCGGCATGGTGCAAAAGGCGCTTAGCAAGCAACAAATCGACCCGACCGTGCTGCGCTACGTCGGCTCGGTCATCACCGTGACGCTGAACATCATCCTGGTCATCGCCATCCTCGGCTACCTGGGCATGCAGACCACCACCTTCGCCGCCTTGCTCGCGGCGGTTGGCCTGGCCATCGGCATGGCCTGGTCGGGGCTGCTGGCCAACCTCGCGGCCGGGGCCTTCATCATCGTGCTGCGCCCGTTCAAGGTCGGCGACTTCATCAATGCCGGTGGCGTAACCGGTACGGTGACTGAAATCGGCTTGTTCGCCACCACCATCAACACGCCAGACAACGTGCAGACCCTGGTTGGCAACAACAAGATCTTCAGCGACAACATCCAGAACTTTACCCACAACCCGTTCCGACGGGTCGACCTGCAGGCTCAGTTGTCCGGCGCGGCAGACTGGAAAGCGGCCGCCGAACTGCTCAAGCAACGCATCGCGGCGCTGCCCAATGTGCTTGCCGAGCCGGCCGTGGATGTGGAGATCCTCGAGTTCAACCTGGTAGGCCCGGTACTGGCTGTGCGCCCGTACTGCCACAATGAGCACTACTGGCAGGTGTATTTCGACACCAACCGCACCATCAAGGATGCCCTCGGTGAAGCTGGCTTCCCTGCCCCGATGCCGGCGCAGACGGTAATTGTTCAACAACAGGCCCAGTGAACCGGGTGAAGCTGTTCCTGGCCCTTGCGCTGCTCGCCCTGATTGCCGCCGCGGCCCTGCTCGGCTCACCGTGGATGAGCCAGCGCTTCCACATGCCCGAGCAGAAAACATCGGCACATGAACGCAAAACGGCCGGCCCCCACTGGGAGCCGGCCGTCTTTGACAGCGTTTGAGGCTTAGTGCTGTTGCTTGCCAGTGCGGATCTGATGCACCACGCCCATGGCGACCACGATTGCGGCGGCAATGCCGGTGGAGATCACCAGAATCTGGTAGTCAGGCATGAAGGCCATGGTCACCAGCGCGGCGATGATGAAGGCGATCACCAGGTAAGTCAGCCAGGGGAACAGCCACATCTTCAGGCGTACTTCCTTGCCCTCGGCAATCAGCTTACGGCGCATGCGCAGCTGCGAGAAGGCAATCACCAGGTACACCAGCAGGGCAATCATGCCAGTGGTGTTCATCAGGGTTTCCAGCACGTCTTTCGGGCGCAGGGTGTCGCTGAAATTGATCAGCGCGCAGAACACAGCCACCAGGCACGAGCCGATGATCGCGTTCACCGGTACACCGGTGCCGGTACGGGTAAATTTGAACACGCGCGGCGCGTCACCGCGCTGGGCCAGGGAGAACAGCATGCGCGAGGCGGTGTAGTGGCCCGAAATCAGGCAGCTGCTCACCGAGGTCAGCACCACGAAGTTCATCAGCAGCTCGGCATACGGCACGCCCAGCAGCTCCAGAGTGCGGCGGTAGGCACCATAGCCGGAGACGCCCAGGTGCGGATCGTTCCACGGTACCAGGCAGACGATCAGGAAGATCGAACCGACGTAGAACAGGCACACACGCCACACCACCGAGTTGGTGGCCTTGACGATCTGGGTGGCCGGGTCTTTGGCTTCGGAGGCGGCGATGGTGACGATTTCGGCGCCCAGGAAGGCAAACATTACCCCAAGCAACGCACCAATCACGGTGGTGATGCCGTTGGGCATGAAGCCTTCGGCGGTCAGGTGGGTGATGCCGCGCACCTCACCGTACTGCCACACGTTCATCACGGCGGCGGTACACACCACCAGGAAGCAGACAATCGCCACCACCTTGATCAGCGCGAACCAGAATTCGAACTCACCGTAGTGCTTGACGTTGAAGAAGTTGACGGTAATCAGCAGCAGGGTCGTGGCCAGCACGAACACGTTGACGCTTACGTCGGGGAAGAAGCCGTGCAGGATCTTGCCTGCCACGTAGGCTTCCCAGGCCATCAGGATGACCCAGTACCACCAGTACAGCCAGCCGATGGTGAAACCGGCCCAACGGCCGATGGCGCGGTCGGCGTAAGTGGAGAACGAGCCGGTGTCCGGCGAGGACGTGGCCATTTCGCCGAGCATGCGCATGATCAGGACCACCAGGATGCCGCCCGCCAGGTAGGCCAGGACAGCCGCCGGGCCGGCGCTGTGGATCACGCTGCCGGAGCCGACGAACAAGGCGCCGCCAATAACCCCGGCGATCGACATCATCGTCAGGTGGCGCGACTTGAGCGAGGCACTGAGCTTGCTCTCGTGCCCGCTTTTCGCGGTGGTGGTTGTGGATGTTGCGTCCATCAGTTGTGTACCCCGTGCTTCTTTTTATCCAAGGAAAACTGTGAAAGCCCGACGGCTATCGGTCTCACCTGTACATCAGTGCTAATGCGGGCAGGATGGTGTGCTGCAAACACACGCAGGCCTTCCGTGGCGGCCTGCTGACGCGCCCCAGGGCTTGCGCCTGTGGCGAACTGAACATGCTTTATGTGGCGATATCTGACACCTAATGTAAAAATGTCCGACACAGAGAGCCATGCACAGTGGCATGAATCTCGCACTGCACTGTACAGGCCGCCGATGCAATACACCGCGTCAGCGCCTGGCGTTACGCACCCCTCAAGGCCCCCGAATGCTTGAATTACAGCCAGACTCACCGACGCCGTTGGTCAACCAGATCATCGACGGCCTGCGCGAGCTGATCGACAACCAGACGCTCAAGCCAGGCGCCAAGGTGCCGTCGATCCGCGCCTTTG
Source organism: Pseudomonas sp. PSKL.D1 (assembly GCF_028898945.1). Classification (NCBI taxonomy): domain Bacteria; kingdom Pseudomonadati; phylum Pseudomonadota; class Gammaproteobacteria; order Pseudomonadales; family Pseudomonadaceae; genus Pseudomonas; species Pseudomonas sp. PSKL.D1. Next base: position 2,326,741 of record NZ_CP118607.1, on the reverse strand, counting down.
CCGCAACCTATTCGGTGAGCACGTTCACAGTGGTGGAGGCGTACGACCGCCTGGTGGCGCAAGGGCTGTTGGTCAGCCGGGGCAATGCAGGGTTCTTCGTCACCCGGGCCACGGGGGAATTGCTGGACAACCACAGCACCGAGGCCGACGCCAGTCGACCATCGTTCAACTCCGAGTGGTACCTGCAACAAATCTTCGAAACCCGCCAGTTGCCGTTCAAACCCGGCTGTGGCTGGCTGCCCAATGACTGGATGTACGAGGATGGCCTGCGCCGCGGCCTGCGCCAGGTGGCGGGTAGCCCGTTGGAGCTTTCCGGCTACGGCGACCCGATGGGCCTGCCGGAACTGCGCGCCCTGACTGCGCAGAACTTGCAGCAAGAATTGTCGATCGTCGCCAATCCGGCGCAATTGATGCTGACCCACGGCGCCAGCCAGGCGCTGGACCTGGCTGTGCGTACGCTGGTGCGCCCCGGTGACGTGGTGTTGGTGGACGACCCCGGTTACCCCAACCTGATGAGTATCCTGCGCACCCAGGGCGCCACCCTGATTGGTGTGCCACGCACTCCGTCCGGCTACGACCTCAACCACCTGGAACAGCTGCTCGCCCACCACAAGCCCACGGCCTTCTTCACCCAGCCGCACCTGCACAGCCCCACCTGTTCGCGCACCCCACTGCCGCAACTGCACCGGCTGCTGCAACTGGCCAGCCAACACGGTTTCCGGCTGGTGGAGAACAACCTGTACGCTGACATGGTTGCCGAACCGCAACCGTGCCTGGCCAGCCTCGATCACCTGCAGCAGGTGGTATACGTGGGCAGTTATTCCAAAAGCATTTCGCCCAATGTGCGGGTCGGTTACCTGCTGGCCAACCCGGAGCTGTCACAGAAGCTGCTGCACCTGAAAATGCGCTCGGGCCTGACCACCTCGCAGGTGATGGAGCGCGTGGTGTATGCCGCGATCATCGACGGCCGCTGGCGCAAGCACCTCAAGCGCCTGCGCCAACGCCTGGCCGAGGCGCATCAGGAGGTGGGCCGGCACCTGCACCGGCTGGGCTTCGAGCTGTTCATCGAGTCGGACGAAGGCATGTACATCTGGACCCGCCACCCGGCAATCCCCGACAGCGCGGCGCTGCTGGACGATGCGCTGGAGAAAGGCATCATGCTTGGCCCCGGGCAATTGTTCATGGTGGATGCCAAGCCGACCGGGTGGATGCGTTTCAACGTGGCGTTCAGTACCGACCCGGCCATGTGGGAATTGCTGGAGAAGGTGTTGGTCAAGCATGTGCGCCGGGGTGTTTGACACGGCGCGGGCGACGCATGTGTCGCGAATCCTGTAGGAGCGGCTTTAGCCGCGAAGCAAGCGACGCGGTGCCTGGTACCGGCTTTGCCGGTGTTCGCGGCTAAAGCCGCTCCTACAGGTCCCTGCTAGTTCAATATGTTACGTGTGATGGCTCTAGAGGTTATGCCGTTGCAGTGCATTCAGGGTCAGTTCAAGCATCAATTTCGCTTGCGCCTCCTTGCGTTCGCCAGACACTTGTTCAATACGTTGCAGGTAGTCATCATCAGCCAACGTGTCAGCCTGTTCGAACAATGCGTCCAGCTGTACCTGGAATGGCTCGTCCAGTTTGTCGAAGCGCTCGGCCTGCCCCGCCTGCACATAGTCCTGCCAGAACGACCGGTCGGCCAACGCCTGAGCCAGGGTTTCCCGGGTTTCTTCTTCCAGCACCTCGGCACGTGCCGCATTCACATCCCTGTTACCCACGCCGCTGAAGCTTTCGTAATGCATGTGCGAAGACTGCGCGGGCAAGTCAAGGCTGTCAGCCAGCTTGACCCGATAGGCCATGTACACTTCGACGGGGTCGTCCGACAGGTTTTCGGCAATGTGCCTTGCCGCGATGGCATTGACCTTGTCCAGGCGTGACAGGGAGCGGCCCAGCTTCAGTAATGGCAGCTCGGCGTTCTGGCCTGCTGCCGACGCAGTAACCCTGGCAACCATCGCCCCGACTTCCAGCTCGCTCAGCGTCAGCAGCAGTTCATCGCTGCAACTGCGCGGCCGGCTGGCTTGCTCGAACAAGCGCTCGCGCACTTCGGCGTGTTGTTCGCACGCCTCAATGATGTTCCATACACGCGCCTGGAGGTCCCGAGGTTGAGTATGGTAATCCCGCGTACCCTGCAAATCCGAAATAAGGCGGAACAGGTCTGTAGAGGCCGCCTCCTGGCTCAGCCGGTTCCAACGCGCCAGGCGCAGCTGGCGCTGGGGTGCGGTGAATCCGCTAAGCCAAGGGCTGGCGGCACTGGCACTGAATGGCACGTGAACAGCCTGTTGCCGTGCTGGCACGCTGGCTACCGCCCTGGCCAGTTGCAGCCGTTGCACGGTCTCGTCGGAGAGCGGGTTATCGTGCAGTTCAAGCCCCTGCAGCAACCGTAGCGGCAAGGCGGAGAGCGCTTCAGGCAGCGTCTGGATCTGGTTGTCACGCATGTCCAGAAAGGCCAGATTGCCGTGCCTGCCCAAGTCGGCCGGCAATGCGCCCAAACCGGTGTTGCGCAATGACAGTCGCCGCAGCAATGGAAAAGATGCCAAGGGGGGCAGCAGCGCAATCGGGTTGCCGTTGAGGTCCAGGCGACGCAAGCCCGCAAGTTGGGCGAGGCGCTGGTTATCCTCCGTGGTGAGTACGATTCGGTTACCCCCGAGCCGCAGGCTTCTCAACTCCGTCAGCTGTTCGATACCTGGCGGAATGCGTACCAACTGATTGTCCCGCAGGTCCAACTCACGCACGCCGCTGAAGCGCCCGAGGAAATCTGCCTCCAGGGCTGTCAGCTGCATGTCGCGCAGGGTCAGGTGCGTGATGTGGTTGAAATTCACCTGAGCCGGCAAGGCCGGTAAACCACCTACCCGGTTGCTGGCCAGGCGCAATGTGAAATCTCCTGCCACCGGGCCTGGGTGCATGCGCCGCCAGCTTTCCAGCACACGCCTGGCCACCCAGACCCGCCGCAGGCGCCTGACAATGCCCAGGCCCGGCTCGTTGCGCCAGGCCTGCAAGGCTTGCTTGAGGCTGGCCTTGGCGAGGTGCAGCTCGTTGAAGTGGCTCCAGGGGTCGATGCCCCGCAACCTCAGGCTTTGCAGGTAAGCGTCCAGCTGGGTGCCGTTGTACAACGGGAAAAACTGCTGCATCCCACGCCGCAATGCCTGGCGGCTTCCCTCCCGGCGCCCGCTGAGTGGGTAACCGAGGCGGCCGTCCAGCTCTCGCAGGGGTGGGCGAATGCCCTGCCCCACCGGCGCTAGCCCCATGAGCCTGGCTGCGGCTTCGCGGTCCGTGACTGCCTGGCGCCCAAGCCTTTCACCCAGCATCTGCTCGGTCAGTTCAGCATGCCCGAGCAGCACTTTCTGGCGGCTGTCCAACTGCTCCAGCAAGGATTGAAGCAGGTTGCCGCGTGGCAACTCTACACTGACGTTCTCAGGCCATGGCGCGATGGCCTCGACAAGCCCAAGCGCCAACGACGCAGTGTCATCATTGGCCGCTTCAGCCTGGCGCAACCCGGCACAGGCACGGTCGATGCGGCTGTCGCGCAGCGCCCAACGGGCACGTTCCGCCAACGTCAGGGGAACCCGCCCCGCGTCAATCAAACTGTCCAGTTCAACGCTACTGGCCTGATCAACGATTTCCCGCGCACTGCGGGGCGTAAGGCCAGGGAAATCGCGCAACAGCACTTGATCCGCTGCCTGGGGGTGCACCTGTCGATCATTGAACACCTCTTCGAAAGCAGCACCGCGTAATGCCGGGCGTTCAGCATGCAATTGCTGCCGCTCCAGGGCATCGAGCAGGCGCGCCGGCGGCGGCGCGTTTTCCAGCAGCAAGCGGCGCAGGCGGTCAGCATCAATGCCGGTGATCTGCAGGGCCGTGGTAGCGGCATCATCGGAAACGTTCGCCGTACGGCTGGCCAGGCGGCGTACCATCGCGGCAGTATCCTGCCAGGCCTGCGGGGCCTCGAACTCATGCAACCAGCCGCCTGCATCGTTGTGCTCAAGTGCAGGCCTGTAAGCCGCCTGCCGGTGAGGGTGACAGATACGCCATACCCCGTCCTCCCCCTCACTCACTTGATATACCCCGTCATGCAGGCGCCGCAACGTGCGGCCGTCTTGCCTGACGGCCTGCCCCTGCTGCAGCTCAACCCCTTCATGTTGATACATGGAGAGGTCCGCGTCACACAGGCGCAAGCGGCCATCAGCCGCGCGGACGGGCACCAGGGCATCGACCCGGGCCACCCGCTCTGCCAACTTGCCCAGTGCGGTGGCGCCAGCGGCGGTTACCGCGCCCAGCGCAACCGTCTCGGCCACATTCAGCAAATGGCCCAGTGCCGCGTTGCGGTCACCCAACTGCCAGTCCTGATAGCCTTCGTACACCTCGCTTGCCAGCTGCTCGACCGTGACGGCAAGCATGACCTGGCCCAACCCTGGCACGAACAGGGCGGCCAGGCCCAACAGGTTCATGCCAATGTCCAGATACCCTTGCAGCCGTGCGCGGCGGTCTGCCGCGTCCTCATCGCCGGTCGACACCGCCAGCACACGCGCGTCATCCAGCATTTTCTCGATCTGGCCCTTTGCCAAGGTGGCGAACACCTCACCCTCGACCGCAAAATGCCGGCCATCCAATGGCAGCGGCAGCACGCTGGAGCCGTGGTTCAACAACGGTTTGAGCGCGCTGGCGAACGCCACTCGGTCCCGTTCGGCGATAAAGCGCTGGAAGTACCCGCGGTACGCTCGGTCACGCAAGCGCATCCCCAAAGTCATGTACAGCAACGACCAGTTGATGTGCCAGCTCACCGGTGCGTACGGGTCATCTGGCAACCAGGCGACAATACCCAGCAGCCGCGCATCCTGGCGCACTTCGATGGCGAGCGCACCGATGATCCGTTTGCCCAGCAAGCGCAGGGTATGGCACTTCAGGCTGCTGCCGTCGGACGGCTGGGCTGGGTCTTGGCTGGTCAGGCGCAAAATCTGCTGCAGGGCAGCTTCATCCAGCACATCCTTGACCCTGGCGAGCACAGCCGCCAACTCCAGGCTGGCCATCAATGCTTCCTCCATGATGGCCTCGACCACCGCCCCAGCCATCCCGTCGGGCGTGAGCTGCGATTGCAAATGGCTTTGGTAGTGCCGGCCAATGTCAAGCCTTCGACAAAGGCTGGCGAAATCCCCCACGCTCAAAGGCAAAACCTTACCCAGTGGGTCTGTCAGCTGCGAACCCGAAGCAAAATGGTCCGGCCGGGTTTCTGCCTCATGAAAATTGTGCAGGGCAGCCGCAACCAGGTTTTGGGTTGCCTCGATTCGCGTCCAGGTCACCGGCAAGGCCGGTGATATCGGGGGGGCAGGTTGCAGGGTGACCGTCTTCACCTGAGCCAGTTGCGGCTCTGCCAGCACGATGCCACTGCCAGCAAGGCCGGTTTTGAGCAAGCGGGTGGCAAATTCATCCAATGGCATGATTGCCGCCAGCCGGCCGTTGAGCTGATCCTGCGCCGTCTGCTGGCGCAACATGGCCGTGCGCAGCAAGCCCAACTGCGCAGGGGCGGCGCGCGTGAGCCACTCGGGCAACTGGTGGGCGATCAATGCGTCGATGGACTCATCGGGAATGGAAGGGGTGGACATGGGCTAGCCTCTATGCTCGAAAAAGCGCTAGATGACCAACTATCCCTGCCACCCAGGGGCTACTTATGTAGCGAAGGCACGCCCCGGCAACACATTCGTGACTGTCACGCAAATGACTTTGGCTCGGCAGCGCCTTATTCAGCCCCTGTGAAACCTGCACACTGCGACCAACGCTGACCCTCACCTTTCAGGAGTACCCCCATGAGCCTTCCCGCATTCGGCCTCGGCACCTTCCGCCTCACCGGCCAAGCTGTCATCGACTCGGTGAAATCTGCCCTGGCACTGGGTTACCGCGCCATCGACACCGCACAGATCTACAAAAATGAGGCCGACGTAGGCCAGGCCATCGCCGAAAGCGGTGTGCCCCGTGCCGAGCTGTTCATCACCACCAAGATCTGGGTAGACAACTACGCCGCCGACAAGCTGATCCCCAGCCTGCGCGAAAGCCTGGCCAAATTGCGCACCGACCACGTCGACCTGCTGCTGATCCACTGGCCGGCGCCCGGCAATGGCGTTGAACTGCGCGAGTACATGGCAGCAATGGCCGAAGCCAAACAACTGGGCCTGACCCGGCAGATTGGTGTGTCCAACTTCAACATAGAGCTGACGCGCCAAGCCGTCGAAGTGGTTGGCAAGGGGGAAATCGCCACCAACCAGATCGAGCTCAGCCCTTACCTGCAAAACAGCAATCTCGCTGCGTACCTGAAAGAGCAAGGCATCACCGTCACCTCTTACATGACCCTGGCCTACGGCAAGGTGCTGAAAGACCCGGTACTGGCGGAGATTGCCGCCAAGCACAAAGCCACCGTGGCCCAGGTTGCCCTGGCCTGGGCCATGCAACTGGGTTATGCGGTGATTCCGTCCTCCACCAAACGCGAAAACCTGGCCAGCAACCTGCTGGCGCGCGACCTGCGCCTGGATGCAGAGGACATGGCACGCATTGCCACGCTGGAGCGCAACGGCCGCGAGGTGAGCCCTGACGGCCTGGCGCCTGAGTGGGACTGAGGCCGCTCGTCAGAACCTCAAGCCCACATTGATCATCCCGGCTGCTGCCCCCAGCACCACGAACTCGGCGCCCACCGGCCCCCAGTGGGCGCCGAACGAGGGGATGATCACCGGCGCCACGCCCATGTGGTTGAGCGGGATCTTGTCGTCATACTCGCCCTTGTAGCCCTCGATCAGCCCGGCACTGAGCTTGACGTACACCGGGTAGCGCTCGTGCTCCCAGACCTTGCCCAGATAGGCGTAGTAAAAGAGCGCTGGTAGAACGAATTCTTGAACGTTGCAGCGCCCCATAGCAGCCCGTCGGTGTAGATGCGCTCGATGCCGACCAGTTCCTGGTGGTTATTGTGGTCCGGGTCGTGGGTCCAGTGCTTGGTGTAGGCACTGGTCTGCACGTACCAGTAATCACCTTCACGCTCGTTTTCCGCCGCCGACGCGGCCAGGCTCACGATCAGCAGGCTGATCGCGGCGCATGACGTGCTGTTCATAGGGATGCCTCACGGGACAATCCTGAGACATTAGTTGGCGCTGGCCGAAATACCAGCCATCGCCAGCATTCCACTGCGCGAAACAATGAAGTGCTGCTCGCGTGGATTCTCTAACGTGCCCCTGAGGTACTACGCTCCTTCCTGCCCACCCTCACAAGGAGTTTCCACCATGTCCCGCCCACCACTCCCGCCCTTCACCCGCGAAACCGCGGTCGAAAAAGTCCGCCTGGCCGAAGACGGCTGGAACAGCCGCGATGCAGCCAAGGTTGCGCTGGCGTATACCGAAGACACGTGCTGGCGTAACCGGGTGGAATTCCCCAAGGGCCGCGACGAGGTGCAGGCCTTTTTGACACGCAAGTGGAACCACGAACTGGAATACCGCCTGATCAAGGAACTCTGGGCCTTCACCGGCAACCGCATCGCCGTGCGCTACGCCTACGAGTACCACGACGACAGCGGCCAGTGGTACCGCGCCCATGGCAACGAAAACTGGGAATTTGCCGAGGACGGGCTGATGCAGAACCGCCATTCGAGCATCAACGAGCAGCCGATCAGCGAAGCTGAGCGCAAATTCCACTGGCCGCTCGGGCGTCGCCCGGACGACCACCCGGGGCTGAGCGACCTGGGGCTCTGAGCGCTCCGGCCGTTACCCCACGGGCAGCGTTACCCTGGCCTCCAGCCCACCTTCCGGGCGGTTGCGCAGGGTAATGCTGCCGCCCTGCTCCTGCACAATGGCGCGGGCCGATGGCAGGCCCAGGCCAACACCACCCGTGTTTTTGTTGCGCGACCCCTCGATCCGGAAAAACGGCGCGAATACCTGCTCCTGCAAGTGCTCGGCAACGCCTGGCCCACGGTCCAGCACGCGGATGACGACTTGCTCGGCAGTAACCACCAGTTGCACGGCTGGCTCACGCCCATACTTGGCAGCGTTTTCGATCAGGTTGACCACTACCCGCTTGATACCCATCGGTCGCCCCAGGTAAACGCAACGTCGCGGCCCGGTGAAATCCACCTCCACGCCCGCGTCCTTGAAGCCGTCCACCACTGTGAGCAGCAACGCAGCCAGGTCAAAGGTGGTGGCGGGCTCCAGTCGGGCATCGTCACGAAAGAACTGCAAGGCAGCGTCCACCATGGCCTGCATTTCGTCCACATCCTGGAACAGCTTGGCCTGCAACTCGGCGTCCTGGATGAACTCGCCGCGCAGGCGCATGCGGGTCAATGGCGCGCGCAGGTCGTGGGAGATCGCCGCCAGCATCTGCGTGCGGTCGTTGAGAAAATGCTTGAGCTGGGCCTGGGTGGCGTTGAACGCCAGAATCGCCTGGCGCAAGTCGTGCGGCCCGACCACCGGAATCGGCGGGGCGTTGAAGTCCTTGCCAAAGCGGCGTGCGCCTGCAGCAAAACGCTCCAGCGGGTGAGCCAGATAGCGCGTGGCAAAGAGGGCAATGACCAGGCTGGTGAGCACCATCAACACCACCACAATCAGGTTGCGGGGTAGCTCATCCAGCCCCCAACTGCGGCTGTTGACGCGGTACAGCAGCCAGGACGCATCGCTCAGTTCCACCAACAGGGCGTAACCACGTTGCCCGTCTGGCGCTGGCAGGTCCGCGGGTTCGAACACCTCAAAGCGTGCGTTCGGGCGGTTCAGCAGCGCCCGCAACCGCTGCGCGCCTTCACCCTGCTCGCTGGTGGCGCCGGTCGGCAGGCCGGCCTGCGCATGGTTGCGCAGCCACTGCACCGTGTAAGACGCATCGCCCGCAGCCGCTGCAATGAGCGGGCGTTGGGCTTCAGGCGCGGCATCGACAATGCGCGCCACGGCAGCCACCTTTTCGATAAGGCCGCTTTCCAGCAACGGCGGTTGCGCCCACACCCCCATTACCAGGCTCATCAGGCCTTTGAGCACCAGCAGCAAAACCAGCATCGCAGCCAGCGTGGTCAGCGCAATCCAGCGGGCGATGGTGATGCGCGGCCTCAGCAGGGCGTTGCGCGTTTTTGCCAGCAGGTTCATCGCAGGGTTACATGGGCAGTGAACAGGTAGCCGACATTGCGCAGGGTGCGGATCAACGGCTCGTCGCCGCTGTCCGTCTCGAGCTTGCGCCGCAGGCGGCTCACCTGCACATCAATACTGCGGTCGTAGGCTTCATGGCTTGCGCCGCGCGCCAGGTCCAGCAGTTGCTGGCGGCTGAGCACGCGCCGGGGGTGTTCAACAAATACCCGGAGCAGCTCGAACTCGCCGGTAGACAACGGAATCATCACCCCCTCCGGCGAGCGCAACTCACGGCGCATGGCGTCCAGCAGCCACCCGGAGAACTCGAACTGCGTGCGCGTGCTGCCGGCCGCCGGGCTGTCAGGCTCGCCTGCCCGGCGCAGCACCGCCCGCACCCTGGCCAGCAGTTCCCGGGCAGCGAACGGTTTGGTCAGGTAGTCATCCGCGCCAAGCTCCAGCCCTACCACCCGGTCACTCAGCTCGCCCATGGCCGTCAGCATGATCACGCCCACCTTGTACTCGGCGCGCAGGCGCTGGCACAGCACCAGGCCGTTATCGCCCGGCAGCATCACGTCAAGGATGACCAAGTCCGGAACCTGTCGCGCCATGGCCTGCCAGAGGCCTTGACCATCGCTGGCCACATCGACCGCGTAGCCATGCTGGCAAAGAAACCTCTGCAGCAGGTCACGCACTTCGGCGTCATCGTCGACAATCAGCAAATGGCTCACGCACGGGCACCACGAACATAGGTATTGGCTGATTACTGTAAGGCCATCACCAGCCCAACGTCATTTATTTCAATCCGGCAACAAAGTGTCGGCGGCGAAGCAAAGCGGACATTCCCAGGCAATCAATTCCCGGCAGCATCGGCGCCAGTTTTTTTCAGGAACGTGCCCATGCCCACCCCTGTTTCAGTCCGCACCATGATACTGGCCCTGACCCTGTTCACCGCCGGTGGCTGTAGCCAACGCTCCCCTGCCAGCATCTGCGGCCCGGCCACCTACCAGATCAGCGACCCGGTAGAACCTGTCAACCGCGCAGTGTTCGCCTTCAACCGCGGTTTTGACGATTACCTGATGGCGCCGGCCGCCCGCGGCTATCAGGCCCTGCCAGGCTTTACCCGCCAGGGCGTCCATAACTTCAGTGCCAACTTCGGCGAGCCAGTGGTGTTCGTCAACGACCTGCTGCAGGGCAACGGCCAGTGGGCCATGACCAGCCTGGCGCGGTTCATCTTCAACACCACCTTCGGGGTGGCTGGCCTGATCGACGTGTCTGGTGAAATGGGTTTACCGCGACACACGTCGGACTTCGGGCAAACCTTCGGCGTATGGGGCGTGGCCGACGGCCCGATCGTCGAGCTGCCAGTGCTGGGCTCCAGCAACCTGCGCGATGCCGGTGGCCGGGCCCTGACCTGGGTCGCCAACCCGATTGGCGACTACAGCCACACGCTCGCCACCCTGAACACCGTGGCGACCGCCGGGGGCATGGTGGACGCCCGTGCCGCCGCGCTGCCAGTGACCGACCTGCTGCTCAATGCGCCTGACAGCTACCTGGCCATGCGCAACTTCACCGCCCTGCAGCGCGCCACGGTGGTGGCCGAAGGCAAGGCGGGCCAAACGATCCACTGCGAGGGCAGCCACCATGAATGACGGGCAAACCGCCATGACCCTGTTTCGCCGCCTGCACGGGGCACAGCCCCAGCCTTTGCTGCTGCACGAACTGGAAGTGCGGGTTTCCGCGGATGGCCGCCACCTTGTACTCAGCCGTTACCGGGAACGCTATGGCGAAGGTGAACCGCAGCGCCAGGAAGTGCATCGCCAGGTGCCGATTGCTGCGCTGCTCAGGTGGATGGCCCGACAAGAAAACGCAATGTCCGATTCGCGCTAGTGGGTGCCTGTTCGACGTGAGACAGGCATTGACACGCTGGTTATCCTGCCGCGGCAATGCCTTGTAACCTCACGACAAAAGAGCCATGCCCATGACGACACCTGCCGCCACATTGGCCTCCCCGACTACCGACGCTGCCCGGCCCCAAGGCTTTCTGGTGCGCATCGTCGGTGCCGCTGCCTTTGCACACTTGCTCAACGACCTGATCCAGGCCGTGCTGCCATCGATCTACCCCATGCTCAAAAGCGACTTTTCCCTGAGTTTTGCCCAGATCGGCTGGATTGCGCTGATCTATCAGGTAACCGCTTCCCTGCTGCAGCCGTGGGTCGGCATGTACACCGACAAGCACCCGCAACCCTACCTGCTGCCGGCCGGCATGCTGGTGACGTTGGTCGGCATCGCCCTGCTCGCCTTCGCCGGCAGTTACCCGATGCTGCTGGTAGCCGCTGCGGTGGTAGGCGTGGGCTCGGCAACCTTTCACCCTGAAGCCTCGCGGGTGGCGCGCATGGCCTCTGGCGGGCGCTTTGGCACCGCGCAATCGACCTTCCAGGTGGGCGGCAACACCGGTTCGGCGATTGGCCCGTTGCTGACCGCCGCCATCGTCATGCCCTATGGGCAAACGGCCATTGCCTGGTTCATGCTCGCAGCGGCGTTGGCGGTTTTCGTGCTGCTGCGGGTGACTGGGTGGACCATTCGCCATGGCCAGACGCACCTGAAGAGCTTCGCCGGCCAACAGGCCCCAGGCCTCTCCAAAGGCGCCATGTGGCGCGCCGTCGGGGTGATCGCCCTGCTGATGTTCGCCAAATTCGTTTACATCGCCTCATTCACCAACTACTTCACGTTCTACCTGATCGAACACTTCGGCCTTAGCGTGCAGCAAAGCCAGCTTTACCTGTTCGTATTCCTCGCCGCCGTGGCACTGGGTACTTTTGCCGGCGGGCCGGTGGGGGACCGCATCGGGCGCAAGGCGGTGATCTGGGTGTCGTTCCTTGGGGTGGCACCGTTTGCACTGGCCCTGCCCTACGCCAACCTCGCCTGGACGGCCGTGCTGGCGGTGGCCATTGGCCTGGTGATGTCATCGGCCTTTGCCGCACTGGTGGTGTATGCGCAAGAGGCGGTGCCGGGCCGCGTCGGCATGGTGTCGGGGGTGATGTTCGGCCTGATGTTCGGCATCAGCGGCATTGGCGCCGCCGGGCTGGGTGAGCTGGCCGACCTGCATGGCATCGTCTGGGTGTACCAGGTGATCTCGTTCCTGCCGCTGCTTGGGCTGGCCACCGCGCTACTGCCGGCGACCCGCTCCAAGGCCCGGCCGGCAACCTGCTGTTAAGATGGCCGCTGAACGCTTCAGTTGCACGGGAAGGCCATGCTCAAACCGCTGAAAGACATGCTGGTGGAAGTGGATGAATGGACTTGGGAGGTGGGCAGCCGGGCAACCGACTACCCGCCCGACTGGTACATTGCGCCGCATTCACACGCCAAGCATCAGCTGATCTATGCCATCAAGGGCGTGATGGTGGTGCACTCCCTGGCCGAGCGCTGGACCGTACCGCCCAGCCGTGGCATCTGGATGCCCTGCGGGCAGGTGCATGCCATCCGCTGTGTCGGGGATGTGAAGATGCGCAGCGTGTTCGTGCGCCCCGACACCGCTGCCGTGCTGCCGCTGCACAGCAAAGCCATCAGCATCTCCCCACTGCTGAGTGAGCTGATCAAGGCCTCGATCGACATCACCGGCGCCTTTGCCGAGGATTCGCGAGAAGCCCGCATCATGCGTCTGATTCTCGACGAAATCAGTGTGTTGCCAACCTTGCCCCTGCGCTTGCTGCAACCGGGCGATCCGCGCTTGCAGGCCATCTGCAGCACCTTGCAGGCCCGGCCGGACGACCCGTCGACCGTGGCCGACTGGGCGCAGCAACTGGGTATCGACGAAAAGACCATCCAGCGCCTGTTCCGCAAGGAAACCGGCATGACCTTCGGCCAATGGCGGCAACAGGCACGGCTGATGCTGGCGCTGGAACGCATTGCCCAGGGCGAGCGCATCATCGATGTGGCGGGCGCGCTGGGCTATGACAGCCCCAGCGCCTTTGCCAGCATGTTCAAGCGCCAGTTCGGCACGACGCCCAGTCAGTTCTTCGCCTGAGGGTCGAACAGGGTTACCGCGCGGGCATCCACGGGCTTTGGCAGCAGGCCTTCGCGGTAAAACGCATCGGCAATGTGCTGTTGTTCACCCAGGTTTTCCAGGCGCACCGGCTGCACGTCGTAGCTACGCCGCGCGTTGGCCTGCTGTACGGTGGCGCTGTCCAGGTTACCCCACAACGGCCCCAGCACGCGGGCCGCCGCTGCCGGGTTGGCTTTGGTCCACTCACCCGCCTCGTGCAAGGCCTGGTAAACGGCCTGGAGCACTTCAGGGTGTGCCTTGGCGTAGTCGCTGCCCGCCAGGTAGTAACGCTGGTAGCTGGCCAGGCCACTGCCGTCCGCCAGCACCCGGGCGTTTTGCTGGCGCTGGGCGCTGGCCACGTAAGGGTCCCAGGTGACCCAGGCATCGACCTTGCCATTTTCGAATGCAGCCCGGCCATCCGCCGGAATCAGGTAGGCCGGGGTGATGTCCTTGAAGTTAAGCCCCGCCTTGGCCAGTGCCTGAATCAGCAGGTAGTGGCTACCGGCGGCCTTGGTCACGGCCACCCGCTTGCCTTTTAGGTCGGCCAGGGTCTTGAGCGGCGAACCGGCGGGCACGAGGATGGCCTGGGCCAGCGGCGAAGGGGCTTCGCGGGCAAAGTACGTAAGCCTGGCGCCGGCCGCCTGGGTGAACACCGGCACCGTGTCGGCGACGTCTGCCGACAGGTCGACGTTGCCCAGGTTCAGGGCTTCCAGCAACGGCAGACCACTGGGGAACTCGTGCCAACTGATGCGCACGCCCTGGGCCTGCAGGCGCTGTTCAAGGGTGCCTCGGGCCTTGAGCAATGTCAGCAGGGTCGAGGACTTCTGATAGCCGATGCGCAGGGTTTGCTCGGCACTGGCAATGGACGGCATCAGGCCGCCGAGCAACAGGCCAAGGGCCAGATGACGCAGGCGTTTGCGGTGCGGCATGGGAAAGACTCCGGGTCAGTGTTGGGCCAGCGCGGCGGCGGCGGGCACGGTGAAGCCGTCGGCGAAGGTCGGGGTAACGTCAAGGCGCTGGGTCATCAGGCCATGGGCGTGGTAGAAGTCGGCGGTTTCCTGCTGCTCGGCGACGGTCGTGGCATCAATAGCCTGCCAACGCAGTTGGCGGCGCTGGAACTGCAGGCGCGCGGCGTCTTCGGGGAAGCCAATGATGGCAGCGAGGGTTTTGGAATAGCTGTCCAGATGCTGGTAGGCCCATACCTGAGCACCCGCCAGGCGGGCCAGGTAATCCTGCAGCGCGGCACGCCGGGCCGGGTCGTCCAGCGCCTTGTCGGTTACGGCCAGGAAGCTGTTGCCGGTGGACAGGCCCCGGCCATTGACCAGCACTTTGCCCTGCCCGCTCAGCTCGGCCAGCGCGGTGTAGGGTTCCCAGGTGGACCAGGCGTCCACCGAACCATTTGCCAGGGCAATCTTGGCATCGACCGGGCCAAGAAAGCGGAACTCCACGTCCTTCTCCGTCAGGCCCGCCTGAGCCAGCGCCTTGAGGGCCAGGTGATGGCCGATAGAACCACGGCCGGTGGCGATACGCTTGCCCTTCAAGTCGGCCGCGCTGGCGAAGGAGGCATCGGGGCGAACCAGCAGCGCCGTGCCGTAGGCGTCGGACTTGTCCACCGCCACCGCCTTCACCGGGGCGCCCGAGGCCAGCACGAACAACAACGGTGCATCACCGATGATGCCGGCGTCGATGGCACCCGCATTAAGCGCCTCGGCCAGCGGGGCGGCGGCCGGGAACTCGGCCCAGTGGATGTCGTAGGGCAAGTCGCGTAGGGCATCCGCGGCTTCGAGCTGGGCTCGCATGTTGCCCTTCTGGTCGCCGATACGCAGGGCCAGGCGTTCGGCGGCGAATGCCTGGGTGGCCAGCAGTGTGGCCGTGGCGATGATCAACAGGCGGGATCGGATGGACATCCGCTGGTCCTCGTGAGTCCTTGGGGAACCGAGAATGTAGCGGGCGCCGAACAATAAATTAAATTGATTTTAGATCTAACCTAATATGCAAAATGCTAGATAAGCGACTGGACAGAAAACGCACCTGACAGACAAATCGCGCAGGCATTTGCGTCGCGCTCTGTTATGTAACATTCAGTTTCATATTGATACGGGAGATTCAGCAGCCCAACCGCTACTCCCGAGGCCAATGCCGTGCTGCAACGTGTGTTTTACTCCGTATCCCTGCTCTCCATCGCCATCGCCACTGCCCACGCCGATTCACTCGCCACGCCGCGACTGACGGGAATGGACAACTTCCGCGACCTCGCCGGCACCACCACGGCGTACACTACCGAACACGACGGCACGATGCGCGCCGGTGTGTTCTATCGCTCCAACGCCTTGACCCCTACGGCTGCGGACTTGGCCATTCTCAACGGCCTGGGTATCAGCAACGTCTACGACCTGCGCACGCCCAGCGAAATCGCCAGCACGCCCGACACACTGCCGGCAGGTGCCGATTACCTGAACATCGACATCATCGGCAGCACCACCTCGGGCTCGAACATCACCAGCCTGTCGTTTACCAGTGCGGCGCAGGCGCGGGCCATGATGCAGGACACCAACCGCGCCTTCGTCAACGATGCCGGTATGCGCGGCCAGTTCACCGTGCTGTTCAACGAACTGGCCAGCGCCGACGGCGCGGCGTTGTTCCACTGCACTGCCGGCAAGGACCGCACCGGCTGGACTGCCGCCGTGCTATTGAGTATCGCCGGGGTCGATGACGCCACCATCATGAGCAACTACCTGGCCACCAACGACTACACCGCCGCGCGCGTGGCAGCCACCCTGGCGGCGATGCCTGCGAGCATGGCCGAAATCTACGCCCCCCTGCTGGGCGTGGAAGCCAGCTACCTGCAAGCCGGCCTGGATGAAGTCACGGCCCAGTACGGCAGCATGGATAACTACCTCAAACAGGGCCTGGGCCTGACTCAGGAAACGATCTACGTTTTGCGCGGCAAAATGGTGCGTTACAGCACACTGCCGGGTGAAGCGAGCCTAATGGGCAACGCCGCAGCCGGTGCACGCTTGTTGCGGCAACTGCAGGACACTTCGCTTTCCGGAACCTACAGTGCCTACAACTATTACCTGCAATCGGCCATTGACGCAGGCGCGTTGGGCGGCGTGGAATCCAGAGTCGGCGGCCAGGTGCACGCCGATGCTGCCAGCTACCTGTTGCGCCAGGGCAGCATGATCGATCGCGCCGTTTCACCCTTTGCCGACGGCAGCGATCTCAAGGTGGGCCAGTCGCGCCTGTGGAGCACGGCGCTGGCGGGCTACCTTGGCACCGATGGCTCCGCTCACGCTGCCAGCAGCAACGAACACAGCCAAGGGCTGGTGGTGGGGCTGACCCAGCGCTTTTCCGAACAGCTCAGTGCCCACGCGGGCTTTGGCTACAGCCGCGGCAACGTCGGGGGCGCCGGTGGTGAAGCAGACACTGACCTGACCTTCCTTACCCTCGGCACCCGCTTTGCCCCCGGTGGCCTTGAACAAGGCCTGTTCGTCGACGCCGACCTCAGCGCCGGCTGGCTTGACTACAGCAGCAAGCGCGAACTTGGCGCAGGCCTTGGCGCGGCCAAAGGTGACAGCCATGGCACCTTGGCGGGTGGCAGCCTGGCACTGGGCTATCGCTTTGCAACAGGTGACCTTGCGCTGGAACCGAGCCTGGGGTTCAGGGTCAGCCGCGTGGACCTTGGCGGGTTTACCGAAAAAGGCAGTGAAGTCGCCCTTGAGGTGGACGACCTGAAGCAAACCCGACGCGCGGCGGTGGCCAACCTGAAGGCCTCTTTTGTACCGGTCAGGCTAGGCAACTGGGCGTTGGTGCCAGGGGTTGAAGTGGGTTACGAGCGCGCATTGGGTGAGCACGAAGTTGACAGCGAAGGCCACCTGCTGGGGCTCGATATCGAACAGCGTGCCGCCTTCGACAACAGCGAACAGTTCACGGGCGGCGTCAACCTGATGGCCAGCCTTGGCGCGTTGAGCCTCGGTGCCGAGGTAGCGGCCACAGGCGGTGGGGGCAGCCATGGCGTGAACGGTAGCCTCAAGGCCAGTTATGCGTTCTGACGCCGTACCTGCGCCGGGCTGACACCAAACGCCTGCTGAAAATACTGGGTAAACCGCCCTGCGTTGCTGAACCCGTGACGCAGGGCTGCTTCCGCCACCGACGCCCCCTCCCCACGCAGCAGCCATTCGCGCGCCTGTTCCAAGCGCACCTGCCGCTGATACCCGACGATGGAAGTACCGGCAAAGCGCCGAAAGCCATCCTGCAACGCCCGCAAGCTGACATTGGCCAATTGCGCCAGCTCGCTGCCGGAAACCTGTGTATCCGGGTGGTCACGCAGGTAACTCATCGCCAGTTTCACATGCCGGGGAGCCAGCGCCGGGGCCGGGCTGTGCAGGGCCTGGCTGTGGTTGTGCGGCCAGTTTTCCAGCACCGCGTCGACGAGCATGTCCTGCAGCCGCGCCGGCATCAGCAGCCCGCTGTTTATCAGGGGGTCAAACTCGTTGCCGGTAGCCAGTTCCAGCAACGCACGAATCCCCTGGAGGGCCGGCTGGCAAAGCTCCACCACAGGTACAAAACGAATGGGCTCGGCCAATGGCCGGCCGAGCAGCACCGACAGCCGCTCGGCAAACACCGCGCGACCAATCGACATGCCGCACTGGGCGTGCCCCTCTGCAAAACTCACCGAGCGCAGGCCCAGCTTGTCGACTGCAAGCCCCACCTGGGCACCGCCAATGGATTCACCACGGTGGTCGAACATGATCTTGCCCGCCGTGGGCAACACGAAGGTGATTTCGTCTTGGGGGGTGGGCAGTTTGAGGGTGAAGTCCCCCTGATAGTGCATTTGCCGCACGCTCATGCCCGCAAACCGGCCATACACGCCGCCAATGGCGATGTCTTGCGCAAGCGTCGGCATGTCGGCGTAAAGCGTACCGAACAACTGCATGAAGCTGGCAGCGAACTCGTCGCTGCGCATGTTGCCGGAGCGCAGCATGAAAGGTGTGCGGGTGTTGCCTAAGGACACGGAGGCGATGCCTTGTGGCAGATATGCGGGAGGTGCAGCGTGGCAGGTGATTGTGACACCTGCGTGACACCGGCGAATCAACCTGCCCTGTCAATGAATCGCCCGTTCATTGCACTGAAGCGTCCAGCCTGCCAGGCCGCTCTGCGTGTAATCCAGCCTGATGCATCAAGCCCCGTGGTAACCGGAAGTCCTTGAAAGGCTGCTGGGTAATGGGGTTGAAGGCCTTCTGCGCACTCAGGCGATAGCGCATCACACCGTCTGCCGTCCTGAAGCTGAGGTCCACGCTGGTTTCTGTACGGCCATTGAGTGACCCGCGGCTGAGCAAACGGAACATCGACCAGGGGCCACGGTATTCCAGGCTACTGCTTTGGCCGTTGAGCCTGAGCAGGGTCAGGTTACTGCGTACCTGGCGCCCCAACGTGTTCGGCCACACGATGCCGGTAATCTGGCCTGGCCCGTGGGTATAGGAAATCAGTTGGCCATCCAGGTCCAGCAGGCTTGTGCGCTGATTGGTGCTCAGGCCCAGCGGCTCGATGCTGAACTGCACGCTGAGGTTACCGCGCTGGTCGAAGAAGGTTTCACGGATACGGTCTGCAATTTCCAGCTGTTCCACCACATCTGTGCGAATGAGGGAGCCACCCTGCTGGTCTGCGCGCAAGGCTTCGAAGTTTTGCGTGAGGAACAGCTTCAGGTACTGATCCTGAAACCGCTTCAAACGCCCTTTAGGGCCGAAGAACGCTTCAAAGTCATCCAGCGAGGCATCCGGCGCCTGAATCACGAAGGGATAACGCCCCGCCAGTCGCTGCTGGAAGTAACTGTAGACCTCTGCATCCCACCGGCGGTCCAGCTCGCGTATCGCTTCGATGTTCAGCACGCGGGCTGACTGTTCGGCGACTTTTCTGACTTGATGATTGATGGGGGCCGGCAACCCCGTGGCAACCCGTTGCAATGCGCCGACCGGGTCAGGCGCAGTCATCGAGAAGCGTTGCATCACCGCCTGCAGCGCGGCATCGCCCCGATCGGGGTTGCCCTGGATAGCCCTGAGAAAATCATGAACATTGGCAATGGCGCTGATCGTGTCTTCGTACTCGCTGGGCTTTTCTCCCTTCGGTTGCAACAAGCCGTTGAGGTCCGCGAATGCCCGGTGAATACCCTGAGCCTGAGCTGCCTGACCTGGGCTGATTGCGGCCAACTCACCTTTTGCCGTTACCGTGGGTAATGACGGGAACCGGGTGTTTTCCTGCACGGTCTCCAGCAGCCTGCGCAGCGGCGTTGCAGGGCCAATCAGTTGTTCAAGCACCACAACGCCATGGTCCAGATCACGAAAATCCTTCACGACCAATGCATTCAGCGCACGCTGCCAACGGTCTATGTAATCGCTGCTGTAGAGGCTGCGAACGCGCTCGGCCAGCGCGTTACGGTCGGCAGTCGAGTAGTCAATGTGCCTGCGTTCACCCAGTACCCACTGGTCGATCATCGCCATGTCGGTGAGTTGCTGGCTACGGGGTTCGACATAATCGCGCAGGCCCTTTGCCGTGAGCATGGGCATCAACAGCAGGCTGCCTTCATCGCGCTGTGTCGCCGAGGCCGGCTGGTAAATGCTGTCGAAGGCCGGGCCAACCTGTTTGCGCAGGTCAAGGCCCGCGTGCAGGTCGCTCAGGGACTGCCGCTTGAGGTTGTCATACACCCGTTGCGCCAGAGGTACTTCACGCAGGGATTGCTGCACCTCACTGACAGGCTGACGGAACTGCGGCAGCTCGGCGTCAGCGTAAGCCAGGGCATACGTCAGATGGCTCATCAGATCACGCTGCAACTGCCCCTGCCCCGGGTACGCGGCCTGCCACTGTGTGGCCATCCATTGTTCCACCACCGCTGGCCGGCGATTTTGTCGATCCTCAAGCATGCGATAGACCCGCAACGCTTCCAGCTGTTGATCGCTACCGGGCGGCGCCGCGCTCATTGCCTCGACAACACCACTGGCAATTGCCGGCAAGAAGCGTTGCGAGAGCAGTTTCAGGTAGACCTCGTCGACGAGCGGGCCGATCACCCGCCCCTGGTACAGCCCAAGGTCCGCGACCCCGGGCCAAGCCTCGCGATACTGCCCGAACACCGCCACCGCGTTGCTGATCCGATCCAGTGGCAGCAGCAGGTTACGCCCGGTCGGGTCCAGCCGCTGATCCACCTCGGACTGGCTGAAGTCACGACTTTTGGCCAGTACCGCAGCCGCATTGGTGGCATTGCTCTCGAAATAGCTGCGCCAGCCTGCGAAAGCCACGGCAAGCGCCAGTACACCAACGCCGGAACCGACCCACAACAAGCGCTGCTTGCTGCGCGCAACCCGCTCGTTATCGCCCGCCAGCCCGGACTCTTTGTAGATGACCCGCGCAAAGACATGCTGGATAAAATGGGGCAACGTCTGTTCCCGTGCCCGGCTTTCGTCCTCCGGCAACCCTGTTGGGTAGGGCTGCGCAGCCTTGCGCACAAACGCATTGCACAATTCCCCTCGCTGCACTGCTGATGACCAGTAAACACCACGGACCCAGGCAGGCGTGTTGAACGGGTCGCTCGCCAGCGTCTCACGCAGGAACTTCAGCAGCAGTGGACGCAAGCCATTCAACTGCGTCAGCAAGGACAGCATTCGTGCACGTGGCTCTGCACAAGTTTGGGCTTGTAGCAAAGCCATGGCCTGTTCGTGCACCCGTGCGAGCAAACCGTCGTACTGTTCGGCAAACTCGCCAAGCCAGGCGTCGAATGCTGCGGTGGCATCTGGCTCAAAGGTAAAGCCCAGCACATCCTCTCGCTTTTCGGCAGAAAGGCGAGCATAAAACGGGTCGAAACCGTCCAGTTGATCGAACTTGCTCAGTACCACGTACAGGGGCAAGCGCGCACCCAGTTCGCAGCTCACCTCATGCAGGCGTGTGCGCAGTACCTGGGCCAACGCACGACGTTGTGCGGGGGAGCCTTGCAGCAAGGCTGGAAGGTCCACCACCAACAGTAAGCCGTTGATGGCTCTGCGGCTTCGATTGCGCACCAGCCATTGCAGCAGGTGATTCCAAAGCCGTGCCTGGGTGCTGGCAGGCGCCACTTCAGCGCCTGACGCATCGGGCGGCACCTGATCTGCAAGAGGCTGAGTGATAAACCCACCCGGCGGGTCAATGATCACGGCATCATCGCTGATCCACCAGCCCACCGGAAACGCCGTGGGCCCAGCCTGCAGCGCGCGGGTCTGGACATTGTCGATGCGGGTCAGGGAAAAGTTTTGCCCAGTCGCTTCGATGAAGCTGCTCTTGCCGGCCCGCTCCGCCCCCACGACCAGGTACCACGGCAACCGGTACAAGGCGCCACGACCACCGACATTGTCGAGAAAACTCGCCATGCACCGGCCCAGCGCCCGCTCCTGCGCCTGGACATGCGTCAGGCAAGGGTCGACCAGCGTTGCCTGCTCCTGCCGATGCTGCGATTGCAAGCGACGGAACCGCATTCGCAGAACGATCAATCCAATCAACAACGGCAGTACCAGCAACAGCAGGCTGGCGGCACTGCGTAGCGCGATGCTCGACAACGGTTGCTGGCCGCGCCACGTCCAATCCGGGCCAAGCCACCAGATGGCAATCAGCAGCAACGCTGCCCCCACGGCCAACAGCAGGGGCATCGCCAGGCCCACTCGCCTGGCCAGGGGCAGCCCCCAGCGCTTGAACAACGTCCAGATCTGACTCATGTAGGTTCCTTGTCTTTGCTCTGATCGATGAACACCGAAGGCGCGCCAAGCTGCCACAGGCGCTGGAACACCTCCGGCTCCCAGGCATCAGCGGTGGTGTGTTGCATGGCCAGGGCAACACTGGCGCACAGGTCCTGGGCGAGCCAGGCCACACCGCGTTCGGCCAGCAGGTCGGCGGCAATCGCCGTGGCATGGCACCGCTCTCGCGGGGAGCGATGGCTGGCTTGCAGGCTCTGCAACTTGAGCAGTACCGGCTCGACACCGCCGGCCGCCAACTGGCAGACCAGCTCTTCACGCAAGCTGCCGAAGCCTTGCGTGGCAGCCTGCTCAGGCCGGCCCGAAGCCCCTTTGAGCCAAGCCATGCACTGATCGTCCACGAATACCGTGCCGTCGCTGAAGCGCAGTTGCTGTAATGCCGGAAGGCGGTTAACCAAGCGTGCCGTGGCACTGCGAATGGCCTCGGCGACCTCGGCCATCGCCAGGCCAGAGGCAATCGTGGCGGCAAGGAAGCCGCCGCGAATCCAGTAAGGTGATGCCGTGACGCTTTTCTCGACCTTCAGCAGAAGTGCCAGGTCAGCCGCACTGGCGGCAACTGCATCTTCATAGACGCTGACAATTTCCAGCGGCACCATCATCAACTCCGTCCGCCGATCCTGCCTGGCGGCAGGTGCCGCCTGAAGGTGCGCCCACAAGCCAAAGCGCCGCAGCAGGTAGCCTGTCGGGTCATAGGCATCCTGCTGGTTGACGAACTCGGCCATGCTCAGCACGGCACGGCGGGTCTCGCGCTCGTTGCCCAGCGAAAGGCTGGCGTGGGGGGGCGCAAACACCTCTGCCAGCGGTGCTGGTTCATGCCGGGTACGCGAAGCTTTGGCGGGCGCCGGTGCTTCGATTTCACCTGCCGACTCCACTTGCCGCAGCAACAATTGCTCAAGTTCGACCACCGCGTCAGATTCGATGTGTGCCTGCGCCATCGACTGCTGCAGCGCCAGCAGAGCCTTCTGGCCATCGTCCCCATGGCCTGGGGTGTAACTGAAGCGATCCAGGCGGGGCAACGCATCGACCAGCCGCGTGAGTATCAGGGCGACCAGCTTGCGTTTGCCCAACAACCCTTTCGGGCCGGGCTTGGGGTGGGCAGTTTCCCAGTAACGGTCGAGCATCCCGCCCAGCAGTTTCAACGTGAACACCCAGCGCTCCCAGCTGCCATCGCGCAACCAGGCAACACTCAGATGCCCGACAATCCGCAGGTGCTTGCACCGTTGAGTCAGGTAGAGGCGGGACGCTTCTTCGATGTAGGCCCAATCGATTGTTGCCTCCTGCAGCCCTCCGAGTTTGACCATCTCCTGATCAATCGCCTGGTAGGTTTCGTCTTCTACATCAAACAGGCCCACTGGCACGTCGGCGTCCACCGGCGCAAGCAGGCGTGCAATCTCTTGCGCCGAGACGGGCGCTACCAGCGACATGCGTGGCGCACCTTGCCGAGCAACGGGTCCAGCCCTTGAGCGTCGAAACTCAGGCCGTCGAATGAAGGATGATCGCTTTCGACCTGGATGCGGTGGGCGGCAAACAGCTGCTTGATCTGCGCGATGGCCGGCAGCCCACGGCCGGCGTCCAGCACCTGGCCAGCCTCCATCACCTGCCACGGCGTGGCCTCTGTGGCACCACGCTCGCTGTGCAGCCGTACGCTGACCCGACGCGCATCGACCGGTTGCCCGGTGATCAGTTGCAACCGCGAGATGTTCTGTACGCAACTGATTGCGAGATAGGCTTTGGGCTCTGTGGACGCGATGGCGGGGGCAGTGATCAGCAGTCGGACTTGCCCGGGCGCTCCATTTCCGTCTGCGCTCAAACGGAACGTCAGGTCGTCCGGCGCCCGCCGGGCCTCACTGGCCATCACCCTGCGAACCGTGGGTGCGTCCTGTTCGGGCGCGGACCACGATTGCGCCTCAAGCCGTGCTGGTGTTCCTGCTGCCTGATCGAAACACGCCAGGCGTTGCAGGTTGGACACAATTTGCGGGCAGTCCCGCATATCACCCGCCAACGCTGGCTCACAACACAACATCAACGCCAGGCCAGCGCCATGGGCATAGCGGGTAATCATCGCAAGCTCTCCCTGCAAAGTTTTAAAGTTCCTACATGACCGTTCGCGTTTTCTTACATGTTACGAATAGCGAGACAATCCGAAAAGACGAATTGGCAACGAGACTATTACATCATCACGAACATATACATAAAAATATTTTTTTACATCTTGCCCCTCGACCGAGGGACACTTTCCAATGCATGGTTTTTTAGCACCCACGAACACTTAACCTCACCCGAGGAATGAGCCGTTCATATGTGGGAAATTTCCTACACTCATAAGCCACAAATTAAACAGACAAATAAACACAATTGTAGGAAGCGTCCTACAAACAACAGGAAGTTGATAAACAATGTCCAAGAACAGTGGAGCCGTCGCGCCAAAAGAGCGCATCAACATCAAGTACGTACCGGCTACCGGCGATGAGCAAGCTGAAGTAGAGCTGCCTCACAAAATGCTCGTACTAGGTGATTTCGGCCAGCACGATCATCGCTCCCTTGAGGATCGACCGGTCATGCGGGTGGACAAGCACACCTTCAACAACGTACTGCACGACGCCGATGTGCGCTTGACGATGTCCGTGCCCTGCACGCTTGCCGCCACGGCCGATGCCGAGCTGGGCGTGGCCCTGCAGTTCCGGTCGATAGAGGACTTCGGGCCAGACAGCATCGCCCGGCAGGTTCCTGAACTGAACAAGCTGCTGGCGCTTCGCGAGGCACTGGTTGCGCTCAAAGGCCCAATGGGCAACGTGCCAAATTTTCGCAAGCAATTGCAACTGCTGCTCAATGACGAGCAAGCCCGCAACCAACTTGCGCACGAACTTGACCTGGTGCTTGACGCGCCGGAACAAAACTGAGATGGCGGAGCGCCCCCATGCCCAAGCAGAATAGCTCGACCCTGACCACGGAAGTTTCCACTCACACTTCCAGCGCCACCACATTGCTGGACCAGATAATGGCAGAAACCCGCCTGGTGCCGACTCAGGAGGGCTACCAAGTTGCCCGGCAAGGCGTGGCGGCTTTTATTTCCGACATCCTGAAAAGCAATGACCCGGCTCAATCGATCAACAAATACCGTGTTGACCAAATGATTACCGAAGTGGACCGGGCACTGAGCAAGCAAATGGATGCCATCCTCCATCAGCCTGACTTCCAGCAGTTGGAGTCTGCCTGGCGAAGCCTCAAGCTTTTGGTCGAGCGCACGGACTTTCGCGAGAACATAAAGCTGGAAGTGCTGCATGTGAGCAAGGACGACCTGCTCGACGACTTCGAAAATGCCGCCGACATTACCTGCAGCGGGCTCTACAAACATGTCTACACCGCAGGCTACGGCCAGTTCGGCGGCGAACCGGTGGCGACGATGATTGGCAACTACAGCTTTGGCCCATCGTCGCCGGACATCAAGCTGTTGAGTTACCTGGCCTCTGTCGGCGCCATGTCGCACGCACCTTTCGTGGCAGCCCCCGCACCCGAGTTCTTCAACCTGCGTAGCTTCGAAGACCTGCCCAACCTCAAAGAAATCAAGGACATCTTCGCCGGGCCGCGGCATGCCAAATGGCGGGCATTCCGTGAAAGCGAAGACGCCCGTCATACGGCCCTGGTCGGGCCCCGCTTCATGCTCCGCTCGGCCTATCACCCGCAGGAGCAACCCATAAAAAGCTTCAACTACGACGAGAACATCGACGGCCGGCACGACAACTACCTGTGGGGCAACTCCGCATTTCTGCTGGCAAGCTGCATCAATGACAGCTTTGCCCGCTACCGCTGGTGCCCGAACATCATCGGCCCGCAATCCGGCGGGGCTGTTGAGGACCTGCCCGTTCACCTGTACGAATCCCTGGGCCAGTTGCAGGCCAAGATTCCCACCGAAGTGCTGATCTCCGACCGCAAGGAGTTCGAGCTCGCCGAAGAGGGTTTCATCGCGCTGACCATGCGCAAGGACAGCGACAACGCCGCGTTCTTTTCCGCCAACTCGGTACAAAAGCCCAAGTCTTTCCCCAAGACCCCAGAGGGGCAGCAGGCTCAGACCAACTACAAACTCGGCACGCAGTTGCCGTACCTGTTCATCGTCAACCGCCTGGCGCACTACATCAAAGTGCTGCAGCGCGAGCAGATAGGCAGTTGGAAGGAGCGGCGCGACCTTGAGTCCGAACTGAACAAGTGGATCAAGCAGTACATCGCCGACCAGGAAAACCCTTCGGCGGACGTGCGCAGCCGCCGACCACTGAGGGCCGCCAAAATCGAAGTGTCGGATGTTGCCGGGGACCCGGGCTGGTATCAGGTTTCGCTGGCGGTTCGCCCTCACTTCAAATACATGGGCGCGAACTTCGAGATTTCTCTGGTTGGCAGGCTCGACACGCAATGAGTGGCCTTTTCGAGCGCATGGCATCCCAGGCAACTGTCAATCGGGCACTTTCCAGTTACGAAAACCCGGGGCACCAGTTCGAGGTGATCAAGCGCCACCTCGAGATACTGCTCAACACGCGCCAGGGTTGCTCGCAAAGCAGCCCTGAACTGGGCCTGCGTGATTTCAACAGCCATGACCAGGGAAATGAAGACCTGCTGCGTCAGGTCAGTGCCGACATCCGCCATACCCTCCAACACTTCGAGCCCCGCATTACGTTGCGTGCACTGAAGGCTCTGCCCGATGCCCATTCGCCGCAGGCATTGCATTTTCGGCTGGACTGCCAAGTGCAGGTTAACAGCCACGCCGAGCAGTTGCAGATCGAACTGTTGGTTAACGGGCACAACCGCTACACCCGTGTGAGGTAACCCATGCCACTGAAAGAGCGATTCAGCGAAGAACTTCGCTACCTGCGCGAGCTAGGCACGGATTTCGCCAAGGACAATCCACAGCTTGCGCGGTACTTGGGCAAGGACAGCAGCGACCCCGATGTCGAGAGGTTGCTTGAGGGCTTCGCCTTCCTCACTGCCCGGTTGAGGCTGAAACTCGAAGATGATCTGCCTGAGCTGACTCAGCCCATGTTGCAGCTGCTGTGGCCCAACTACCTGCGGCCGCTGCCAAGCGCCACGATCATTCGTTTTACGCCCCAAGAGCAGACGCTCAGCCAGGCACTCAGCATCCCCAAGGGCGCGCGGCTGTTCTCGCGGCCTGTTGACGGCATTGCGTGCGAGTACCGCACCTGTACCGAAGTGAACGTCCATCCTTTTGCGATCAGCGCGGTGAATACCACCCAGACGCTGGACAGCTGCGTTGCACGCATCAGCCTGGACACGCTGGTCAAACGACCGCTGGATGCACTGGGCTGCAGCAGCCTGGATTTCCACCTCAGCGGCGATGACCGCTGCGCCCGCACGTTGTACCTGTGGTTATCGCAGTACGTCTGTTCCATCAGCGTGACCATTGACGGCGAAGTACGCAAGCTGCCGGCCAGCAGCCTCAAATTCCCAGGTTTCAGCCCGGGCGAAGCACTGTTGCCCTACCCGCAGAACGTCTTTGATGGCTACCGGATCCTGCAGGAGTACTTCATGTTCCCGCAGCGTTTTCATTTTTTCAGCCTGACCGGGCTGGACAAGGTGTGGCCTGCACAGGAAAGCCAACAGGTACACATCGACTTTCAGTTCACACGTCAGTTGCCGAGTTCGATGCGCATCGGCCTCAACGATTTCAGCCTGTTCTGCACGCCCGCAGTCAACCTGTTCCAGCACAGCGCCGAGCCCATCGACCTTTCTGCACAAAACGCGCAATCCGTACTGAAGCCCAAGACCTCCTTGCAGCATGCCTATGAGATTTTCAGTGTCGATCAGGTCATCAGCACCCGCACCACCGCCGACGGCAGCCTGGGGGAAATGTTGCGTCACTTTCGCCCTTTCGAATCGTTCGCCCACGAGATCGAACACGTCCATGGCCGAACCGCGCTTTATTACCGTTGCCAGATGGAAGACTCCCTGCGCGGGGACGGCGTGATCCACCAGATCGCCTTCGTTCGTGCCGATGCCAATGCCTACATCGGTGAACGGGAAACCGCCTCCATCGACCTGACCTGTACCAACCGTGATCTACCGCTTGCCCTGAGCATTGGCGACATCGACGTGATCACCGATGACACACCGCCACTGGTTACCTACAGCAACATCTGCCGCCCTACCCGCCCTTACCGACCGGCCCTTGATGGCCAGCTGCAGTGGGCGCTGGTGTCCAACCTTTCGCTCAACTACCTGTCACTGCTGTCGGCAGATTCGCTCAAGGCCGTGATTTGTGCCTACGACTTCGCCGCACTGCACGACATCCAGCAGGCGCGCACCACACACAAGCGCCTGGCCGGGATCAGCGACGTGCACACCGCTCCCATGGACTGGTTGATCCACGGCCAACCCATACGCGGGCTACGTAGCCGGCTAATGCTCGACGAGGCTGCGTTTCTCTGCGAAGGCGACTTGTACCTGTTCAGTTGTGTGCTCGCGCACTTCTTCGCCCTGTACGCCAGCATCAACTCCTTCCATCGGCTGGAAGTGATCAACACCACCAACAATGAGCACTACACATGGCCTCTGATGACCGGCAAACAACCGCTGATCTAGCCGATACGCTGCTCGCCAAGGCGCACCAGTACAACTTTTTCCAGTTGCTGGAACGCCTGCATGGCCTGCACGGGGACAACCTGGAACCACGCTGGCCGGACGCGGCGACGCGCTTGCGTGTTCGCCTGGCAACAGACCCGCGCCTGACCTTTCCGGTTGCAGACGTGCTCAGCGCCGAGCGCATGCCTTGTGAAACCGAGCGTTACCGCGTGTGCACCACCTTCATGGGGCTGCATGGCACGGACTCGCCACTGCCCACGTACTACCTGGAGCAGCTGGCCTATGAGCATGCACACGGTGTTGGCGTACGCCCGGCGTTCTTTGACTTCTTCAATCACTACCTGCTTGGCCTGCTGCACCGCATCTGGCGCAAATACCGCTACTACATCCGCTTTCAGGCGGGTGCCAGTGACCAGTTTTCTCACTATGTGTTCGCCCTTATCGGGCTCAACAATCGCCAGTTACGCGGCGACACGGCATTACCTTGGAGCCGCCTGCTGAGCTTTGCCGGTGTGATCGCCAGCCGCAGCCGGGCACCGGGAAGCGTGGCCGGTATCATTGCCCATTGCTTTGACCTCAAGACCGTGCAGGTCCGTGAGTTCGACACGCGCCTGGTACCCAGTGCGGCCCAGCAGATAGTGCGCCTTGGCCACGCCAATGGTTGCCTGGGCAGCACGTTCATGGTCGGCAGCCGTACACGCACACGCAGCAGCAAGTTCACCCTCCTGATCAGTGACCTGGACCAGACACAACTGCGTGCGCTGCTGCCCAGTGGCGTCAATTTCAACCGATTGCGTGCCCTGATCGACTTCTTGCTGCGCGATGGCATGGCCTATGACCTGGAGCTGCGATTAAAACCGGATGCCTTGTCACCTTTCTGCCTCAGCCGCAGCCAGGGTGCACATCTGGGGTGGACCAGCTACATCGACAACAGGCATGGCCTCGCCAGCCCCGTCGTACGCATACGGGGGCGTTCATGATCCGTCGGCCAATACTGAAGCTGATATTGCTGCTGGCCGTTGTGGGGGTCGTGGGCTGCACGGCATTGAGCAAAGTAGGCAAGGTCATCATGGACCCGTCCGTTCCGGTCGGGGCCCCCAAGGATGAACCTACCCAGCTCGCGTTCAGCATCAATGCCAGCCCCACGCTTAACGGCAACCCCAACAGTGTCGAGGCACAGGCCGAGCCACGAGACACGCCTGAGGCCAGCGCCTATTCCGTCAGCCTGAGTGCCGCAGGCCCACACGCCCTGACCGAAAAAGTCGGGACACTGCTGGCGTACCTGCAAGCGCAGTTTCCCGCGATTTCCCTGACTGTGCCGCAGGACATGGAGGACAACCCACTGCCACGCTCACCACTGGAAGAAGGCGCACCGGGCCATTACGACGACTCCACCGTAGAGGTTCATCTGCCCACTGCGACACCTGGGGTAACGGAACAGATTGCAACGCCCATGGCCATCAAGATCCTGCAACTGCGCGATGACTCACTGTTGCGCAACACCACGTTCCAGATGCTGAACCAGGCACCGGCCAAGGCACTGCGCAGCACCTATATCCGCGATGACGATTACCTGCTGCTTCCCGGTCAGTTCAAGTTCCTTCCGTTCGAACCCGTCCACGCCGATACCCGCTTCATCGCCATCATCGCCGACTACAGAAACCCGGAGCAGACCACCTGGCAGCAGGTGCTGCGCATCGTGCCCCGTGGCCGCCAGATGGTGCTGTCGGTGCTACTCAACGACACCCGGCTCGTGCTCAAGGAGGAAGACTGATGGCCTCTGCCTGCACCCGCCTGCTCATACACCCCCACGCCATTTCGGAGCGCCCATGAGTTCCCGCAACCCCGTCCTCTGGCCTGAAGGCCTGTTCGTCAAGCCGCAGCATTTCCAGCAGGCAGCGCGGGCCAGTGAAGCCGCTTTTCACCAGCGCCTGAGCAGCATCAACGCGGCCTTCTACGGTTTCACCGAGCTGCACCTCAATGACGAGTACCTGAGCCTTGGGCGGGTCGCCATCACACGGGCCAGGGGCATCATGCCGGACGGGACGGTGTTCGACATCCCGGCAGACCTCGCACCGCCTCCGCCACTGGAAATCCGTGACGACGGCTGCAAGGACAGCGAAATCTACCTGTGCCTGCCACTGCGTACCGAGGGTGGCCGCGAGGTAAGCTGGCCCGATAACGCAGCCAACTTCCGCTTCAACGCCCAGGCGCAGGAGATCAAGGACACCCACACCGCCGATGGCGACCTGGTCAAGGTGGACCTTGCCGTTCCCAACCTGCAGCTCAAACGTAACACCGACGACAGTAGTGCCTACACGCGTCTGCCCTTGGCACGCATACTGGAAAGGCGCCCTGACGGCAGCCTGCAACTCGATGAAACGTTCTACCCCACCGCGGTCTCGGTCAGGGCGGTGCCGGCATTGCACCGGTTCCTTGAGGAGATCACCAACACCCTGCGCGAGCGGGCACGCAACCTGGCAGCGCGTATTGGCACATCCAGCCAGTCAGGCGTGGCCGACATCCGTGATTTCAACTTGCTGCAGGCGATGAATCGCTGGTGGCCATGCTTTCAGCACTTTACCCGCCAGGCGCAAACACACCCGGAACACCTCTACCTGAGCATGAGCCAGGCCTGCGGCGAGCTGGTGACGTTTACTGACGAGACCCGGTTGCCACAGGAGTTCCCCGTCTATCACCACACGGCGCTGCACGTGTCGTTCAAACCCTTGCAGGACACCTTGCGCCGTGTGCTGAGCACGGTGTTGCAGCCGCGCGCCCTCTCCGTGCCGATCAAAACCCTCGAGTTTGGCGTGATGAGCGCCGCACTCGACGACCGCCGCCTGATCGCCGAGGCGCAATTCATCCTGGCCGTACGCGCCGACCTGCCGCCGGAGACGCTACGCCAGCAATTTATCCAGAAGGTGAAAGTAACCTCGCTTGAAGCGTTGAACGAACTGGTGCCACTGCAATTGCCGGGCATCCCGCTGTTGCCGCTGCCGGTGGCACCGCGTGACCTGCCATTTCATGCCGGTTTCAGCTACTTCGAACTGGATCAGCGCAACCCCGCCTGGGCGTGCATGAAGGAGGCCACCGGGTTTGGCTTCCATATCGCCGGAGCGTTCCCAGGGCTTGAACTGCAGTTCTGGGCAATCAGGAACGAATGACATGGAAGATACCTACCATGCAGGCAGTGGTCGCCTGCGCGAAGTTTTCAATCATACGCAGACCGCTGGCACACCCGAGCTTCCACCCGGCAATGCGCCACCAGCAGAGACAAAGACCGAGCAGCCCCCTGAAAGCTATAGCGCCGACCCGGACTTTCAACTGCGCGGCGGTTTTGCGAATCAGATGGTCGATGCCGCCATGCCACTCTTTGGCCTGGTCATGCGCCTGCGCACGCTGGATGCACTGCCCCAGATCGCACACGTACACAAGCAGGTACGCATTCAGATCGAAGAAATTCTCGAAGAGATGCGGCGGCACGACTATGAGCAGACCCAATTGCTGGCCTATTCATACGCCCTGTGCCTGTACATCGATGAGGCCGTGATGGATCGCCCGTGGGGCAAAAGCTGCTGCTGGAGCCAGGAGCCGCTGCTCAGCATCTTCCACCATGAAACCTGGGGCGGGGAAAAGATCTTCAGCGTGCTGGCTCGCCTGATGCAGGAACCCAAGCGCTACCAGGACGTGCTGGAGTTCATGTACCTGTGCCTGTGCCTTGGCCTCAAGGGCAAGTACGCCATTGCGCCCCGGGGTGAAGAAACCCTGAACGATTTGATCAGGCAACTGTACCAGGTCATTAGCGAGTTGCGTGGTCCGGTACCAGAGAACGTTTGTGACCCGTACCGCAACGTGGCCCCACGCAGCTTGCGCATGAAACGCCAATGGCCCTGGTGGAGCCCACTGGTGATCAGCGCCGTGGCCATGGCCGCAGTGTACGGCTACTACAGCTACCGCCTGCACCTGATCACCGCCGAAGTGGTGGAGTCACTCAACAGCATTCTGCAGATGTGACCGCCTCAACCCGTACAACCGAATTGGCGGGGCCAATGCCCCGCTGACAAGCCCATCGTTCCCGATGGCCGCGCCACCCGTGGTGTGCGTGTTTTATCCACATGGACGCAGGAGTCACTGCCATGGCAACACCCGCTTACATCAAGATCATTGGCCAAACCCAAGGCAACATCACCGCTGGCGCGTTTACCGCGGACTCGGTCGGTAACGTTTACCAGCAGGGCCACGAAGACGAAATTCTGGTGCAGGAAATCAAACATGAAGTCACCACGCCAACCGACCCGCAAAGCGGCCAGCCCACCGGGCAACGGGTGCACAAGCCGTTGATGTTCACCAGTTCGCTGAACAAGGCCACACCCTTGATGTACCAGGCACTGGCCACCGGTGAAATGCTGCCCACCGTCGAGATCAACTGGTACCGCACCTCGATAGAAGGCAAACAGGAGCATTTCTTCACCACCAAGCTTGAAGACGCCACCATCGTCAGCATCAACACCGTGCTGCCTCATGCCCAGGACAAGGAAAACGAAAACTACACGCAACTGATCGAGGTTGCGCTGGCCTATCGGAAAATCACCTGGGCGCACGACGTCGCCAACACCGAAGGCTCCGACGACTGGCGCGCACCAGCCGCCTGATCACCTGAAATGCTCCGGGTGGGCTTAGCCTGCCCGAGCTTCTCGTTTCTCCTGACAGCGGGAAAGGTATTCAAATGCCCAGCCAATCTGACCTGCGCTATAGCCTTCAGCCCTTGGTGGGCAAAGCTGACTTCGAAGTCGTGTCGTTCAAGCTCGAAGAAACCTTGAGCCAGCCCTTTGTACTGGACCTGGTGCTGATCAGTTACACACACAAGGTGGACTTCGGCCACCTGCTCGACAAGCCGGTGCTGTTTACCGTGTGGCGCGATGAACGCCCAGTGCGTTACGTCCATGGCCTGGTCAGCCGTTTCAGCCTGGGCGAAAGCGGCTTCCACCGCACTTACTACCACGCCCGCGTAGAACCCCAACTGGCCCGCGCCGCACTGCGCTCGAACTGGCGCATCTTCCAGCACAAGACCGTGCCTTCTCGACAACTACCGGTTGCTCGAAGATGAATACCGCAACACCCTGCCGGTGATCGACATCGCACGCTTCATCCAGCCCGCCGACGCACCGCCGCAGGCGCACGTGCTCAAGCACGACCAGCTCGGCTGGGTCGCCGACTTCAAGGCCCAGGCAGATCCGCAACTCAAAGCGCTGCTGGACCGGCAACCGTTCAACCACGCCCAGATCGTCTCGCCCCACGCCTCGCAGCAAGCACTGGCCCCTGCCGTGGGGCAAAGCAAGCCGCAAGGTGCGGCCATCGTCATCGAAGATGCCATCGGTATCACCCAGGAGCTCAACGCCTGGCGCAACGCCGCCATCGAAGACGTGAAAACCCAATGGCTGCAACGGGTGGTGGAACCCGGCGTGGACAACGAACGCAAGCTGCTGGTGGCGCAATCGTTTCTGGAGGTGGAAACCCTGTACCCGCAGATGGTCGCCGAAGACATCATCAAGCGCAAAGTGATGGCCGAGACCGTGCGCAACCAGCTGGGCACACCCGTGGATTACTACGCCTTTTCCGAGCGGGCCCGCCAAGCAGCAGACGCCCATGACGCCCGCATGAAGCCGCACCTGGAGCAATTCGAACGTGACGTACGGGCGAAGGTGAAAAAGCGCCAGGACGGCGGCGAGTTCAAAGCCAGGTTTGATGAAAAATACGGCCAGCTGGTCGACCGCGATGCCATGCACCTGCAGCTTCAGGCGTTTGAAGAAGTCATGCAGCAGGCACAAACACGTGCAGAAGAGCGCGCCAGCGATCACCTGCGCTGGCTGATCAGTGAACCCTTACGCCAAGCGCTGGATCGCTTTGACAACAGCGACCTGGTCAACAGCCTGGACTTTGCCGAACAGACCGGCCGCTGCGTGATCGGCATGGAGCAGAGCAAGGCAGGTGCCCATATTATCGAGCATTGGTGGCACCACGACTGGGAAGACCGCTCCAACCTGCTGATCGGTGGCCTCAGCTACAACCAGGACGACCTGCGTGCCGAGCTTGTGGCCTTGCGTGAAGCGGCCAAGGCCGTACCGGCCTCGCAATCCATGTTGGAAGTGCCAGCAGCCGTGGCCCGGCAAGCGCATGTCGCCGCCAATGCCTTCGGGCGCATCAACAACTTGTATGAGCAATTGCACGCACAGGGCAGCACCGACAGCATCGGCCTGCATGCCTGGTATGTACTGCTGGGCCGGCAGGTGCTGCGCACGGCGGCCCCCAACAGCGCGGACCGCGCCCTGCACCACGGCCTGCGCCTGACCCTGTTCGCCTCCGTGCACCAAACCGCCGTCGACATTCGCGTGGCCGAAGTAGCCCAGAGCGCCGAACCGATCAACCCGCGCCGCAGTGCCGGGCAAGTGGCGCGCTACCTGGACCAGGCCTGGGCCGAAGAGCTGATGCAGGCGAACAAGAGCGAGTTTTACAAAGTGCGCGTGTCGGCACTGGTGTGCCTGCTTGAAGGCATGTTGATGGCGTACAAGGCGCAAGAACTGCCAGACAGCGATGCCCGGGTGAAGACCGAACTGCTGGCCATGGCCATGACCACAGCGGCGGCAGGGTTCGAGGTGGGGGCCAGTTATGTGGAGCAGGTAGCGACCAGGTACGGGGCTGGCAGCGTGACGGGGAAAGGGGCTTCGGTGGTGTTGGGGCGGTTGAAGTTGTGGGGGGCCAGTTTGGCAGGGATGGGCGGCTTGGTGCTGGCTTGGTGGGATTTTGTGGACTGGGACAAGCATTCAAACGAGAGTTTGGACGGTCGCCCAGCCCTTCCAGTCAGGCGTTCGAGGTTTTTAGCTACAGCCTATGCGATGCGCGGCATTGCCACCATATCGTTATCTCTGGCAGAAGCAGCAACTGCGATTGCAATAGCTAAACCATTTTTTGATCGCCTAGCGCAAAATGGCAATCATAGATTAGTGAGACTACTGGGAAAATCCATGGGCTCTCTTGCAAAAAAATTAGGAACACAAGCTGCACGACTTTTACTTTCCCGCTTAATTCTTGGCACTTTCTGGATTGGGCTGGCACTGACAATCATCATCATGATTCTTGAAGACGACGCGCTAGAGAAATGGTGCAAGCGATCCACGTATCGTATAAACAAAAAATCCAGTCCTTATGACGAAGCCGAAGAACTATCAGCATTACATTCAGCATTCAGCGAGGTCTTATAATGTACCTGATTGAATGTGGCCTTTGGCGAATCGCAACAGAAACAGCTGCAGAGCGCAAAAAAACGGACGCGGATAAATCACCATCCGAAAAACGGGCAGACAAAGATTTTTATGATAGTGACTTATCCGAAGATGTACACTTCAACTCAGTAAGCGATAAAGCACACTCTCGCGGCCCTGTTTTTTCCTTCAATGAGCGCTATATGGAAATGCGCTGCGGGGCTTTAGAGGAGGCTCGCGGAATGATATCTCTAATGACATTAGGGGGCGTATTACCAAGCATTTTAGTCACAGGCACATCCGGCATTGGATGGCTTTATCAAGATATAACCACACCTGACACAAGATCAATAGTGGGAGTACTCCTGGCACTGCTAATGACCGGGCTCAGCGCTGGAATAATTTACCTTTACTACACCTATGGATTGCAGATTACCCGACTTGAGATGTTAACCAGCCGCCACCTGATTGTTCGCTTCAACAGAATCACTCAACAAGTCCACCTACACCGCCCCAAATCCTGCGGTGGCATCGTTACCTTCCCCTGGCACACCACAGGCAGCACCGCCATCTACCCCGCGGACGACCACTTGAGCGTCGGCATGCGCCTGGGCCTTATCTGGCACCCCAGCAAAACCGGCCTGCCTCACCTGGAGTCAGCGATGGTCGGCAAACAAGGCCAAGGCGGCAGCGAACTGCGCGACGAATGGGAATTCATCCGCCGCTACATGGAAGAAGGCCCACACGCCGTCCCCCGACCGCGCCTGAGCACTCATCTACCCTCCCCGATTCAGGCCTTCAGCGCCCAGTTCGAAGGCCTGGGCCGTTTCGTGCGCAACAGCAGTTGGCTATTCAAAGTCTGTCTGCTGCTGCTCTGGCCTGCCTTCGTGATCGTCGGCACCGCCCATTGGGTCAGCCTGATGCTGTGCTGGCGCCCGCGCTGGCCAAAGGTCATCCGCGAAGCCGGCATGCCGGGCAAACCGGTGCCGCCGGTGACCACCCTGAGCGACTACCCGCCAGAGATCCAGGCACGCCTGCTTGCCAACGCCGATCGTTGGGAGCTCAAGCCAGGCAAGCGGCCTGAGCGGAAGGCTCGTAAGGCTCGTGCCAAGGCGACCAGGAACGAACAGTCATGAGTCTTTACTGGTGGGCACTGTGGTGCATGGCACGGGCTTCGCCCGTGTTCGCGGCTCAAGGCCGCTCCTACAGGGAACGGTTACCGGCATCGAGCTTCGGTGGCTACGCCTATGCCGCGCAAGAACGCCCGCAGGCACGGGTTACTGTTCGCGCCGCTCCACGACACGCCCAACTCAATTTCCGGCGAGCCTGCCACCGGGAAAAACCTCACTCCCGCAAACCCCGGTTTCGCCATGGCCTGAGGCACGATCGACACCCCCAGCCCTTCCGCCACCAGGTTGAGAATCGTACCCTGCAGGTGGGTGTGCATCCTAACCACCGGCTCGAACCCCGCCCCTTGGCACAGCGCCATGATCTGATCGAACAAGGCCGGCGCCGTGCTGCGGGGGCTGAGAATGAAACCACTGTGGCTCAGGTCGGCCAGTGCAACGCGCGCATTGCCCGCAAGGGGATGGTCAGCCGGCAAGGCAATGCACAACGTTTCCGCTTGCAGCGCGTGGTACTGCAGGGTGCTCTGGCCAAGCGGCTTGAACGACAGGTAAAGGTCGTTTTCGCCGGTTTCGACCGAGCGCGCCAGGTCATTGGGCAGCAGTTCGTTCAGCACCAGGTTCACAGAAGGATGGGCGTCGGAAAATTCACGCATCATGCGGGGAAAGCCGGTCCAGGCCACCATGGAGGTGAAGCCGATCTTCAACTCACCGCGGTCACCCCGGGCCACCGCCTGGGTTGAGC
Source organism: Pseudomonas sp. PSKL.D1 (assembly GCF_028898945.1). Taxonomy (NCBI): domain Bacteria; kingdom Pseudomonadati; phylum Pseudomonadota; class Gammaproteobacteria; order Pseudomonadales; family Pseudomonadaceae; genus Pseudomonas; species Pseudomonas sp. PSKL.D1. The sequence goes on along the minus strand of NZ_CP118607.1, from coordinate 2,289,102 downwards.
GGATCGCCGAGTCAAAGCCTGCAACCACTTGGCTGGCAGTTCGCTGCAACTCCCGCCCGGCTGCGGTCAACGCCACCGACCGGGAACTGCGCAAGACCAACTGGCAGCCCAAGGCCTCTTCCAGAGCGGCGATCTGCCGACTGAGCGAAGGTTGGGCCAGGTGCAGGCTGGCAGCCGCTTTACCGAAGTGCAGATACTCAGCCAGGGCAAGGAAGTAACGAACTTGCCGGTAGTCAATCATCGATACGCCCTGAACATGAATGAGGTGATTGGAAGTCATTGGACTGCATGATTGGCGCATCTTAAGCTTGCCGGGCCTCAATCGCTACCGATGATCCTTCATGCACACCGTTCTCGTGGTTGTACTCCCCATCTTCGCGCTCATTCTGGTGGGTTTTATCTGCCGCAAAACCGGCAAACTTGGGCCCAAGGCGGCCTCCGAAATCAACCTGATGGTGGTGTGGCTGTGCCTGCCAGCCTTGCTGTTCAAGGTTACGGCCACCGCCACCTGGGCAGAAATCTGGCAACCAGGGTTCATCCTGGCGTTTGGCATCGGCACCCTGGCCATGTTCGTGGCCACGGTGATCTGGCGCCTGTTGAGCGGCCACAGCCTGGCCAGTGCCAGCATCGATGGGCTGAGCGCCGGCTATTCCAACACCGGGTACATCGGTATCCCGCTGTGTGCATTGCTGTTTGGCCAGCCGGGGCTGCAGCCAGCACTGATCTCCACACTGATCGTGGTGTGCGTGCTGTTCGCGATTGCAGTGATCTGCATTGAAGTCGGCCTGCAGCAGGAAAAACACGTTGGCCGGGCGATCACCAAGGTGTTGTGTGCACTGGCGAAAAACCCGCTGGTGATTGCGCCATTGGCCGGTGCGGCATGGGCATCGACGGGCCTGGGCATCGCCCTGCCGGTGATGCACTTCCTCGACATACTGGCGGCGGCCACCACCCCTTGCGCGCTGATTTCGCTGGGGCTGTTCCTGGCACAGAAAGCCCCTGCGCAAAACGCCAGCCCGTGGCCGCTGGTGGCGATGAAACTGATCGGCCAGCCGCTGCTCACCTGGGTGCTGGCGTTCAAGGTGTTCAGCCTGCAACCGCTGTGGGCCACTTCGGCCGTGCTGCTCAGCGCACTGCCGACCGGCACCGGGCCGTTCATGCTGGCGGAGTACTACAACCGTGAAGCGGGGGCGATATCCAAAGCCATTCTGTTGTCGACCCTGGGGTCGCTGCTGACGCTGGGTGGGTTGTTGTACTACTTCAATGTGTCGGCGTGAGCGCACAGGTATCGGCCAGCAGCGCACGCAGCCACTGCTGCCCTGCATCGCTGTGGGTTCGCCCATGCCAGGCCATGGTCTTGCAGAAGCCCGGAATCGCCAGAGGCGGCTCCAGGCTGCTCAAGCCTGACGCGTGCTGCGCCAGGCGCCGTGGCACGACCGCAATCAGGTCGCTGTCCGCCAGCAACTCCGGGAGAATCAAAAAGCTCGAGACCGAGGTGACCACCCGACGCGATCGCCCGACGCGTGCCAGGGCGTCGTCTGTCACCCCGTGAAATGCATTGCCAGCCATCGACACCAACACGTGGTCCAGCGCGCAGAAAACCTCCAGCGTAAACCGCTCGGCCCTGGCCTGCGGATGCCCTTCGCGAAGCAGGCACACGTAGGACTCTTCAAACAGCTGCTGCGAATGCAGCCCGGCTGGCAGCGTCTCTGGAGTGAGCAATGCCAGGTCCACTGTGCCGTCTTCAAATTGAGTCACCAGGGTTTGCTGATCAACACCGCGGACCGCAACGCGGACGTTTGGCGCCAATGGCCGCAACCGGTGAATGAACGGCACCACGACGGCCTTGAGCGCATAGTCGGTGGCGGCGATGGTGAAGGTCAGGTCGGCAAGCGCGGGGTCGAACGCCTGGGGCCTGAGCATCGACTCGATGTCGCTAAGCAACTGTTTGACGGGGCCTGCCAGTTGCTGAGCCCTTGGCGTGGGTACGATGCCGCGCTGGGCCCGTACGAACAGAGGGTCGTCGAAGCTGTCGCGCAGCCGGTTGAGCATGCCACTCACGGCCGGCTGCGTCAGTGCAAGCCGCTCAGCTGCTCGGGTCACGCTGCGTTCGTCAAGTAACGCATCCAGGGCCTTGAGCAGGTTGAAGTCGAGGTTTCTGATATCAGGCTTCATTATGCAAATGATCAGTAATGGCGATTGGCGCTATATCAGCGTAGCGCCCATGATGCGGGCAGTCCATCCACTGGAGCGCAGCTCATGAATCACATCCACTGGCCAGCAGGCTTTATCCCTGGTTTCGCCGACAACTTCGCATCGAATGAAGTGATCGTTGCCGGCCTCAGCGCCGCGGACATCTGGCCGCTGCTGAGCCACCCACACCGCTGGCCCGGCTATTACCCGAACTCGGCCAACGTCACTATTGCCGAGGGCCACGGCCCGGAGCTGGCAAACGGCGTGCGCTTTTACTTCGAAACGTTCGGCTTCCCGGTACAAGCCCAGTGCAACGAGTTCACCGCACCCGGCAACGGCCAACCCGGGCGCATCGCCTGGCATGGCTGGGCGGGCGAAGGTGATACCCGCCTGGACGTTCACCACGCCTGGCTGATCGAAGACCTGAGCGAAGGCCGGGTACGCATCCTCACTCAGGAAACTCAGCAGGGTAAACCGGCCGAAGCACTGGCCACCGCCCGGCCCAACCCGATGATCAACGGGCATCAGGACTGGCTGGAGGGTTTGGTGCAGGCGGCCAGGTCAGCCGTGGGCGCCTGAGTGCACACCCTTGGCCACTGCACCCAGGCAAGTGACGGCAAAAGCTATCACCAGTGCGCCAGTGCCCAGCAGGAAGATCAACTGTTGGCTTGAACCCTCCACCAGCAGTGCAATCAATGCCGGGGTCACCGCAGCGGCTCCCATCAAGGTAATGCTCACCAGCGGTGTGAGCTTGCCGGAGGGGTCGTTGGTGGTAATCAGTGCCATGTAGTAAGACAGCGCCAGCACCCAGCCGAAGTTGATCAGCAGCAGTGCTACGAACAACTGCATCGGCGTACGGGTATGGCCGGTGAGCATGGCGATGGAAATGAACACCGCCACCAGGCCCACGGCAATCATCAGTTGGCGGCTTACCCGCGCCCCCAACAGGCTTGGCAACGCCGCCCCCGGCAGACCGCCGATGGCCGAGAGGCCGAACGCCCAACCGATGTCGACACCGTCAATGCCCTGATCACGCGCCAATTGGTCGATGAAGCCCCACACGCAATAAATGGCGATCTGCATGAACAGCATGCCCAGCAGCGCGCTGCGCCCGGTGCGCGCCGAGCCGCCCTGGGCGGGCGAACCTTCGCCGCCGGCCAATGCAAGGATTGGGCGACGTGGCAGCGCCAGGCTGGCGCCGCAGATCAGCAAGTACCACAGGCCGAATGAACAGAGCGCCGTCACGACCCCAGCCTGCGCCGCCAGCAACGGCAGCGCGGCAGAAAACAGCGAATACTCGGGTGTTTGCAGCAACAGCATCAACCCGAACGAGCGGTCCTGGCCAGGCAGCCGGCCCAGTGTCGAAACCGCGTAGGCATACACAAGCCCCGCGCAAGTGCCCGCTGCCAGGCGCGCCAGCAGCAACAGCATGTGGGAAGTGGCGAACGCGGTGGCAATGCTCAGCACCACGCACAGCAGGCCAAACAACAGGCACAGGCTGCGCCCACCGTGGCGTTTGATCAGCAATGGGCACAGCAAGGTGCCCAACGTCATGCCGATCAGTTCCACCGACACGACCCAGCCCTGCATGTCGAGCGGCAAGTTCAGCCGCTCGGTGACCAGCCCCATGAAGATGGGCTGTACGCCACAGACGATAAACGACGTACAGGCAATGAAAATGAGGGCTGCGCGCAGCAGTTTGGAATCATTGAACATCACAAGGCCCCGACATGCTTGTTGTTATTGTTGGCAATCCTGGGGCCTGTTCACGGGCGTTGAAAGTTAATAATCGAAATCGGGTGCAGTGCGTTTTTTAATAGAGAGCGGGCCTATGCCGGGCTAACGAAAGGGCATCCACAAACCCACTGCACTCGATCCGGATAATTAATTGGTGACCGGCGCGCGACTTCCCTACCGTAAGCACCGTTACCGATAACCAAGGGGCCATCGCCCGCCTACGCGCGTTTGTCGACCCGGCCCTGATCGCAGAAAGGCCAAGCCATGAACGACCGTGAGTTCGTCAATGCCATCGACCAGGATGGCCACCCCCTGAACATTGCCGTCAGCGGCGGGCGCATCACCCATGTCGGCCCCCAACGCGCAAGCGTTGCCGCCCGTGAAACCATCGACCTCGAAGGCCTGCTGGCACTGCCGGGGTTCGTCGACGGCCACATTCACCTGGACAAGAGTTTCGTGGGCGACCGCTGGCGCCCGCATCAACCGGTGGCCAGCCTGCGTGAACGGCTGGCCGTGGAGAAGCGCGAACTCGCCAGCGCCCCGCCCATCGCCCAGCGCGCCGATGCATTGATGCGCCAGGCCGCCCTGTTCGGCACCGTGGCCATGCGCTGCCATGTGGACGTGGACGCCACCACGGGCCTGCACAACCTGCACGCCATCCTGCACGCGCGTGAGCAATGGAAAGACCTGATCGACATCGAACTGGTGGCCTTTCCCCAGGCCGGCGTGGTGAGTTGCCCCGGCAGCGCCGAGGTAATGGAGGCCGCGGTGCGCGAGGGCGTGCAGGTGGTGGGCGGCATCGACCCGACCACCCTGGACGGCGACGCCGATGCCCAACTGGACATTGTCTTCGGCATCGCAGACCGCCACGGCGTGAAGGTCGATATTCACCTGCACGAACCTGGCGACATTTGCATCGCCCAACTCCAACGCATCGCCACACGCACCCAGGCGCTGGGCATGCAAGGCCTGGTGGCGGTCAGCCACGCCTATGGCCTGGGTGATGTGAGCGACAGCGTGGTCGACCGCACGGCCCACCTGCTGGCCAACGCCGACATTTCGATCATGACCAACGCCCCCGGTGAGCATGCCTTCCCGCCGGTGCTGCGCCTGCGTGCCGGCGGCGTGCGGGTATTCACCGGCAACGACAATATTCAGGATGCATGGTGGCCCTACGGCAACGGCGACATGTTGCAGCGGGCCATGCTGGTGAGCTATCGCTCAGGCTTCAACACCGACGAAGAACTGCGGGTAGCCCTGCACATGGCCACCGAAGCCGGCGCCGAGGTGATGGGCAAGCATGGCTACGGTTTGAAGGTGGGCAATGAGGCGAGCTTTGTGCTGTTTCGGGCGCCCAATGCCGCCGCAGCCGTGGCGGCAGCGTTGCACGAGCGGGTGATCGTGCGCCACGGCGAATTCTGGGGGCGGCCGGCAGCCCTTGAGCTGAAAGCGGTGCAGTTCGCCACGGCACTGCACCACTGAAAATGGCCGACGGGGTTACTGCGCTTCGGCCCTGAGGATGCCGGTGAGGATTTCGGCCAGCGCGGTGACCATCGGATCGGCCGTTGGCCGATGGAAGATCGCCGCCTCGAACACCTTGATCGGCTTGAACCCCTGCTCTGCCCCCAGCACCCGGTGCTCTGGCGTCACCACCCGAAACGGCAGCAGGCTGACACCGAGCCCGTTGGCCACCGCCTCCTGGATACCCGCCAGGCTCGAACTGGTAAAACCGATGCGCCAGTTGCGGCCCATGGCCTCTATCGCACCAATCATGTCGTCGCGGTACAGGCCTCGGGGCGGGAAGGTCACCAGCGGGATCGGGTCCTGGGCAAAACAGGGAAACCGGGTGCTGTCCACCCACTCGATGCGCTCGGGCTGGCAGGCATTGGCTTCGCGGCTGTGCCGACGTTGCTTGACCAGCACCAGGTCCAGCTCGCCACGGTCGTAGGCGCTCATCAGGTCGCGGCTGAGGCCGCCGGTGATTTCCAGCTTGACCTTGGGGTGTTGGCGGTTGAAGGCTGCCAGTGCCTGAATGGTCTTGCCAGCGACAAAATCGTCCGGCAGGCCGATACGCACCGTGACCATCACCCCACCAGCCAGTGCCTCGCTCAGCTGATGGCTCACCTCAAGCAGGTGGCGTGCATACCCCAGCAGGGTTTCGCCGGCGTCGGTCGGGTGAACTTCGCGATTGCTGCGATCAAGCAGTGGCTGCCCGACCATTTCTTCCAGCCGACGCACCTTCTGGCTGACCGTGGACTGGGTGGAATGCAGCCGCGCCGCGGCGGTGGTGAAGCTGCCACAGTCGGCCACCATCACCACGGTGCGAAGCATGTCCAGGTCGTAGATCATGCGGTTGGGTTTGGCAGTGTCGGTCATGGGCAAGGTTCAGCTGTGCAAGGGGAGGCTCGGCACATGATGCCAGAACACGCCCCCGCCAGCTCAAACGGGGTAAACACAATGGCGACCCTGGCGCCCGGCAAGCGCTCCGCTACTGCGTGCGCCACGCAAGCCCGGGCGCACGCTGGCGGGCCAGGTAAACCAGCACGATCAGCAGCGTTACCCCGGTGGTCATCAAGGCCTCATAGCGATAGGCATCGCTGAACAGCATGTAGCCCAGCACCACCAGGATGGTGCCGATCACCAGCCACGTCAGCCAAGGGAACAACCACATGCGAAAGTCCGGCTGCGCCCCATCACGCTCGGCGCGGGCGCGCAGGCGCAATTGCGAGACGGCAATCACCAGGTACACCAGCAAGGCGATTGAGCCGGTGGTGGACAGCAAAAAGCCGAAAACTTTGCCTGGGAAGGCATAGTTGACGATGCAACCGCCAAAACCGGCCAGGGTCGACAGCAACACCGCCACCACCGGCACACCGCTGGCGGAAACCCGTTTGACGACGGGCAGCGCTTCGCCCCGGGCGCCCAACGAATACAGCATGCGCGACGCCGTATAGAGGCCCGAGTTCATGCAGCTGGTCACCGCCACCAGCACCACCAGGTCGACCACCAGTTTGGCCCCTGGGACGTTGAGCACCTCCAGCACCCGCTGGAACGACCCCACCGCCTCCAGGCCCGGGTCGTTCCACGCCACCAGCGACACCACCAAAAAGATCGACGCCAGGTAGAAAATCGCGATGCGGTACACCACCAGGTTGGTGGCGCGGCGGATCTTGGCTTGCGGGTTGCTGGTTTCGTCCGCCGCGATGGTGACGATCTCGGCGCCGAAAAACGAGAAAATGGTGATCAGCACGCCACCCAGCACAGCGCCAAAGCCGTTGGGCATGAACCCGCCACTGGCCCACAACTGGCTGACACCGGAAACCTGCGCCAACGGCCAGAAGCCGAACACCGCCATACCGCCGATGACGATGAAGGCAATGATTGCCAACACCTTGACCAAGGCGAACCAGAACTCGAACTCGCCGAAATTCTTGACGCTGACCAGGTTGCTGCAAGCCAGCACCCCCATGATCAGAAACGCAAACAGCCATGACGGCACGGCAGGAAACCAGGCATGCAGGATATCGGCACCGGCAATGGCTTCGACCGGAATGATCAGCACCCAGAACCACCAGTACAACCAGCCGATGGTAAAGCCTGCCCACGGCCCGATGGCTTCGCCCGCGTACGTGGAAAACGAGCCGCTGTCGGGCCGGGCGACAGCCATTTCACCAAGCATGCGCATGACCAGCAGCACCAGCAGCCCGGTCATGGCGTAAGAAATGAGAATGGCCGGGCCCGCCGAAGCGATGGCCTTGGAAGAGCCGATGAACAGGCCGGCACCGATGATGCCGGCGATGGAGATCATCGATACCTGGCGCGAGGTCAGGCCATGTTGCAGGGAACCGTGTTGTTGTTGTGACGAATTCATCTGAAACCTTCGATCGACTTCGCCACCACCGGGGTGGCGGCGAAAGGTATAAAAAATCAGGCGCGGGTCATGCAGCCGTCACTCCCCGAGGTAGGCCTTCTTGACCTGATCGTCGTGCAGCAGGGTTTTGGCACAGCCTTCCAGGCTGATGCGCCCGCCATCGATCACATAGGCGCGCTGGCAGGTTTGCAACGCCAGCCGGGCGTTCTGCTCCACCAGCAGCAGCGTGACTCCGCCCTTGACCACCTCGACGATGGTTTCGAAGATCTTCTGCACAATGATCGGCGCCAGGCCCATGGACGGCTCGTCAAGCAACAGCAACTTGGGCCTGCCCATCAACGCCCGCGAAATGGCCAGCATCTGCTGTTCACCGCCCGACATGGTGCCCGCCAGCTGGAAGGCACGCTCCTTCAGGCGGGGGAACACGCCATACATGTGCTCGATGTCGGCGCCGATGGCGTCCCTGCCGTCACGGCGGCTGAAGGCGCCCATCTCGAGGTTTTCGTGCACCGTCAGTTTGGGGAAGATGCCCCGCCCCTCCGGCACCAGCGCCAGGCCTTCGCGGATCAGGTCATGGCTTTTGATGGCCGCATGGGCCTTGCCGTCGAAGGTGATGCTGCCGTCGCTGGGCTTCAGCAGCCCGGCGAGGGTCTTCAGGGTGGTGGTTTTGCCGGCGCCGTTGGCACCGATCAGCGCCACCATTTCGCCCTCGCCCACCGTCAGGTTGATGCCCTTGATGGCCTGGATGGCGCCGTAGGACACCTTGAGGTCGTTCACTTGCAGAATGCTTTTCATGCCACTGCCTCCGCGCCCAGATAGGCCTCGATTACCCGCGGGTCCTTGCGCACGTCGGCCGGCAGGCCGTCGGCGATCTTGCGGCCGAACTCCAGCACTGTGATGTGATCGCACAGGCCCATCACCAATTTCACGTCATGCTCGATCAGCAGCACGGTCTTGCCATCCGCCTGCATCTTGCACATCAACTGGCGCAGGCCTTCGGTTTCCGAAGCGTTCATGCCGGCGGCCGGTTCGTCCAGGGCGATCAGCTTGGGTTCGGTGGCCAGGGCCCGGGCGATTTCCAGGCGGCGCTGGTCGCCGTAGGACAGGCTCTTGGCCAACTCCCCCGCCAAGTGGCCAATGCCCACGTAGTTGAGCCAGTAGCGGGCGGCCTGGCGGATTTCGCGCTCCTCGCGCACGCAGGCCGGGGTACGCAAGATGGCGCCAAACACGCCGCTGCGGGTACGCACGTGGCGGCCGATCATCACGTTTTCCAGGGCTGTCATGTTGTGGAACAGGCGGATGTTCTGGAACGTGCGCGAAATGCCCGCCTCCACCACCTTGTGCGGCTTGCTGATGCGCAGCGGCTTGCCGTCGAACATCACCCGCCCTTGTTCGGCCCGGTAGAGCCCGGTCAGCACGTTGAACAGCGTGGTCTTGCCGGCGCCGTTGGGGCCCAGCAGGCCGCGGATCTCGCCGCGGCGAATGCTCAGGTCGATGCCATGCAGGGCCTGCAGGCCACCGAAAAACTTGCTGACCTGATGCAATTCAAGAAGGATATCGCTCATGCCTTGTCCGCCTGTTTCACCGGGAGTTCGAAGGATGCGTCGGTAGCGGGCGCATGCACCGCCGTGGCCAGTGCGGCCGGCAGCGCAGGCGGCTGCGGGTCACCATCGTGCAGTTCGGCGCGGCGGCGGTCGGACGGCCACAGGCCCTCGGGGCGAAAACGCATGACCAGGATCAACGCCAGGCCAAACACCAGCATCCTCAGCGTCGAGGCATCCAGCACGTTGCGCAGGATGTCGCGGCTGATGAAGGTGACGTTGTCCATCACCCATGGCTGTATCCAGTTGACCAGGTCGCGGAACAGCTCCGGCATCACCGAGAGGATCAACGCCCCCAGCACCACGCCGCGAATCGAGCCCATGCCGCCCAGCACCACCATGGCCAGCACCATGATCGATTCCATCAAGGTGAAGGACTCCGGGCTGACAAAGCCTTGGTAGCTGGAGAACAGCACCCCGGATACCCCGCCAAAGGTTGCGCCCATGGCAAACGCCAGCAGCTTGAGGTTGCGCTTGTTCAGGCCCATGGCCTCGGCGGCCACTTCGTCTTCGCGCAGGGCCATCCAGGCGCGGCCGATGCGTGAGACTTCAAGGCGCTTGGACAGGACAATGCACAGGATGACGATGGCCAGGAAGAACAGGTAATAGCTGATGACCGGCGACACGTGCAGGCCGAACAGGCTCCAGCCCTGCTGCAGCGACAACAACGGTGCCGCGCCTTCGCCCGGCGCATGCATCCATGCCCCGCCATCGATGTGCAACGGCGCGATGTTGCTGATGCCCTGAGGGCCATTGGTGAGGTTCACCGGTTGGTCCAGGTTGTTCATGAAAATGCGGATGATCTCGCCAAAGCCCAGGGTCACGATGGCCAGGTAGTCGCCGCGCAGCTTCAGCACCGGGGCGCCGATCAGCACGCCACAGATCGCCGCCGCCACGGCGGCCAGCGGGATGATCACCCACAATGGCCAGTCCATCACCCCGCTGGCCAGCCCCGCCATGTTCAGGTGGGGCGAAGCCAGCAAGGCATACAGGTAAGCACCGATGGCGTAGAAGCCGATGTAACCCATGTCGAGCAAACCGGCGTAGCCGATCACGATGTTCAGGCCCAGGGCCAGCAACACGTAAAGCATGGCAAAGCCGAGAATGCGCACCCAGGTGGGGCCGAGCATGGGGATGGCCTCGACCAGAAACGGCAAGGCAATGAAACCGAGAATCAGCAACAGGTATTGGGTGTTGAAATGCTTCATGACTGCCCCCTCAGGCCCGATCGGCCTGGCGTTCACCGAGCAGGCCGTTAGGCCGGATCAACAGCACCAGAATCAGCACGGCAAAGGCGAAGATGTCCTGGTAGTTGGCCCCCAGAAACCCGCCGGTGAGCTGCCCGGTGTAGCCCGCCGCCAGCGACTCGATCAGCCCCAGCAGCAAACCGCCGGCCATGGCCCCGAACAGGTTGCCGATACCGCCCAGCACCGCCGCCGAGAACGCCTTCAGGCCCAGCAGCAAACCCATGTAGGCATCGGCCTGGCCGTAGTTGACCGCCCGCATGACCCCGGCGATGGCCCCCAGGCTGGCGCCGATCAGGAACGTGGCGCTGATCACCCGGTTGATGTTGATGCCCATCAGCCCGGCGACTTCCTGGTTTTGTGCGGTGGCGCGCATGGCCTTGCCCAGGCGGGTCTTGTCCACCAGCAGCCACAGGCCAAGCATGATCACCACGGCAATCAGCATGATCGACAGTTGCACGTTGGTGACGGTGGCGCCGAACACGTCCACGGGCTGGGTTTCGACCACTTCGGGGAAGGTTTTGTAACCCCGGCCCCAAATCATCATCGCCAGGTTCTGCAGGGCAATGGAGATGCCGATGGCCAGAATCAGGGGGGTCAGCCGCGGCGCCTTGCGCAGCGGCCGGTAGGCGTACTTTTCCATGCCCTGGGCCAGCAGCATGCACACCACCACGGCGGCCATGATCGCCAGCAACAAAGTGATGATGCCGGGGGCAAAGCCTGCGCCCGCCAACAGGGTCAGGACCGAAATGGTCACCATCGCGCCCACCATCACCACCTCGCCATGGGCAAAGTTGATCAGGCCGATGATGCCGTAGACCATGGTGTAGCCCAGGGCTACCAACGCATAGATGCTGCCCAGCACCAGGCCATTGAGCACCTGTTGCAACAAGATATCGAAATTACCGTCCACGAGCTGAATCCTCGAAACTGCATTGTCGTCGGCGCACAGCGCGGCAGCGCCGTGCGCCAACTGGCCTGGCAGGTGGGAAAAAGTCTTCTTGTTATGTCGCGGGCTTAGGCCCGCTTGTTATGGGCCGGGCGCTTAGTCGCGCTGCACGGCCAGGGTTTTCCAGCCGCCGCCTTCAAACTGGAACACGGTGGCTGCAGGGCTCTTGAGGTTGCCCTGGTCATCGAAGGCGATGGTGCCGGTCACGCCGTCATAGCTCTCGCGCTTGAGCACGGGCAGGTAGGCCTTGGGGTCGGCGGAGCCGGCCTTGACCATTGCGTTGATCGCGGCCCAGGTAGCGTCGTAGGCGGCGGGCGACGACTGCACCACGCCCACGCCGAACTTGTCCTTGAGCTTCTGCTCGAAGGCCGCGCCCTTGGGCATTTCCAGCAACGGAGTGCCGTAGTTCCAGGCGTAGGTGCCTTCGGCGGCGCTGCCGGCCATCTGCTTGAACGAGTCGTTGGGCAAGTTGCCGATGTTCATGAAGCGCGCTTTGAGGCCGAGGTTTTTCATCTGCTTGGCCATGGGCGCGGCCTGGTAGTCCAGGGCAGCGAAGAACACGGCATCGGCTTTTTGCGCCTTGGCGGTAGTGAGGATGGCGTTGAAGTCGGTGGACTTGTCGTTGGTGTACTCGCGCACCACCACGTTGCCACCCGCTGCCTTGACCGCCTTGGTGACCTCGTCGGCCAGCCCTTGGCCGTAAGCGGTGCGGTCATCGAAGATGGCGATGCGCTTGGCTTCAAGCTGGCTGACCAGGTAGGTGCCGGCGTAACGCCCCAAAGTGGCATCGTCGTTGACCACGCGGAACACCGACGGTATGCCCTGACGGGTAAGGGTCGGGTTGGTGGCCGAAGGCGAGATCTGCGGGATGCCGGCGGCGGCGTAGATCTTGGAGGCGGGAATGCTGGTGCCGGAGTTGTAATGGCCGATCACCACCGCCACTTTCGAGTCCACCAGGCGCTGCGCCACGGCTGTGCCGGTGCGCGGGTCGGCCACGTCGTCTTCGGACACCAGCTTGAACTCGGCCACCTTGTCGCCGATCTTCAGTTGCTGCTGGTTGGCCTCCTCCACGGCGATCTGGATGCCGTGCTCGACATCCTGCCCCTGATGCGCCGAAGGCCCGGTCAACGGGCCGGCAAAACCGACCCTGACCACTTGAGTGTCTGCTGCCTGCGCCGTCCCCATGGCCATCAGCAAGGTTACCGCGGTCGCGAGGGCTGCAGGCCCTGCGTTTTTCTTGTTCATGCTCAGCTCCCAGTAGTAATTGGACGAACCTCGACATCGCTTACCGCATACGAATTGGCCGGAACGCCATCGCACTTGTAAGATAACAGTCAGCAGGCAACTGTCAATGGGTGTATGCTAGCCTTGTCGGTAAAAAAAACCCGTGAACGACACACGGCCAGCGCCACTCGAAACGAGGATCGCCCGGCCAACTGGTCAGATGTTTGATAACATATGGCAACAACATCACCGCTGGTTGGCCACGGATCCCGCCGTTTAGGGCTTACGGGCTGCGCACAACCGGGCGGGAAACCACCGTGAAGAGCCAATCAGTTTCAGGAGCAACACTTTTATGAATGCGTCGTTAGGCACGCGCCGCGCCAACCTGGCGGAAACCGTGATCCAGGAGCTGTCCAGCCGGATCGACAACGGCACCTATGGCCCGGGCGACAAGCTGCCGTCCGAGCAGGAGCTGTGCAAGGAATTCAACGTCAGCCGCCCGGTAATCCGCGAGGCAGTGGCATCGTTGCGCCTGGGTGGGCGCCTGGTGGCGCGCCAGGGTGTGGGCGTGTTCGTGGTGGAGCAAGACGTCAAACGCATCGGCTTTGCCATCGACAGCGTGGTCGATGACGTGCGCGCCGCCGCGCAAATCCTTGAGTTGCGCCTGGGCATCGAAACCGAATCGGTGGCCCGCGCCGCCGAGCGCCGCAGCCCGGCCAGCATGGCAGCCATCACCGAGGCGTTCGACCGCTTCAACTCGCTGGATGGCGCCAGCCAGGAAGAAGAAGCCAAGGCAGACTTCGAGTTCCACCTGGCCATCGCCCGCGCCACCAGCAACCCGCACTTCACGCAACTGCTGGAGGCGCTGGGGCCGGACATCATCCTCGACCTGAACCTCAAGCATGGCCAGGTGACGGGCAAGAACCGCCAGGCCCATATCAAGAAAATCGGCCGTGAACACGGGGCGATCCTGTCGGCGATCAGCATGGGCGATGTGGCCAGTGCGCGCACGGCGCTGCGCAAGCACCTGGAAGAAAGCCTGTCGCGGTATCAGCGGGTGCTCGACAGCAAGGGCTGAGCGGTGGCCTGCCAGGGCCTCTTCGCGGCTAAAGCCGCTCCTACAGGTTTTGTACAGATGTTGGAATCTGTAAAGCTCCTGTAGGAGCGGCTTTAGCCACTAAGAGGCCGGCGCAAGCGCTACAAGCTTTTCAGGGGCAACTCAAAGCCCAAGGCACACGTACTTGATCTCCAGATAATCCTCGATCCCGTACCGCGCCCCTTCCCTGCCCAGGCCCGAAGCCTTAACCCCGCCAAACGGCGCCACCTCCGTGGCCACCACGCCGACGTTGACCCCGACCATGCCGTACTCCAACGCTTCGGACACCCGCCAGATACGCCCCACATCCCGCGCATACAGGTAGCACGCCAAACCGAACTCGGTGGCATTGGCCTGGGCAATGACTTCCTCTTCGCTCGCAAAGCGGAAGATCGGCGCCACCGGCCCGAAGATTTCCTCACGTGCCACGCGCATGTCCGGCGTCACGTCCGCCAGCAAGGTCGGCTCGAAAAACGCCTCGCCCAGCGCATGCCTGCGCCCACCCGCCACCACCCTGGCCCCGGCCTCCACCGCCTCGCCCACCAGCCGTTCCACACCGCTGGCGGCACGCCCGTCGATCATTGGCCCAACTTGGGTCGCTGGCTCATCACCCAGCCCCACGATCAACTCCCCCACCCGTTCGGCAAAGCGCGCAATGAAACGCTCGTAAATGCCGTCCTGAATGTAGAAACGGTTGGCACACACGCAGGTCTGCCCGCTGTTGCGGAACTTGGCGATCAGCGCACCTTCCACCGCCTTTTCCAGGTCAGCGTCGTCGAACACGATAAACGGCGCGTTGCCGCCCAGTTCCAGGGTGACCTTTTTCACGGTTGCCGCCGACTGCTGCAGCAACTGGATGCCGATTGGCGTGGAGCCGGTGAACGACAGCTTGCGCACCACCGGGCTGGCCGTCAGCTCGCCGCCAATGGCCGCCGAGTCCCCGGTGACCACGCTCAGCACACCGGGCGGGATGCCGGCGCGCTCCGCCAGCACGCATAACGCCAAGGCGCTGAACGGGGTCTGCGACGCGGGCTTGAGCACCAATGTGCAACCGGCGGCCAACGCCGGGGCGGCCTTGCGGGTAATCATGGCGGCCGGGAAGTTCCACGGCGTGATGGCGGCACACACGCCAATCGGCTCTTTGGTGACCAGCAAGCGGCGGTCGGCACTGGGCGAGGGAATGACATCGCCATACAGGCGCTTGCCCTCCTCGGCATAAAACTCCACGTAGGCCGCCGCGAACGCGATTTCGCCGCGCGCCTCGGCCAGCGGCTTGCCCTGCTCGGCGGTCATGATGCGGGCGAGGTCTTCCTGGTGCGCCAGGATCTCGCGGAACCAGGCCTGCAACCGCGCCGCCCGCTCCTTGGCGGTCAGTGCCCGCCAGGCCGGCAAGGCGCGCTCGGCGGCCACAATGGCCCGGCGGGTTTCGTCGGCGCCCATGCGCGGTACATGGCCCAGCACCTGGCCATTGGCCGGGTTGGTCACGGCAATGCGCTGGCCGCTGTCCGCCGCCAGCCATTGTCCATCGATGTAGCAACACTCGCGCAGCAGATCGTGATCGGCAAGATTCATGTCGATTGGCTCGTTCGAAAAAAGAAAAAAGGTGGGGCCGGACCGCGCCCCACCTGAGGTGAATCAGCGCTGGGCCTGCAAGGCCTTGTCGCGGATCTGGCTGAGGGTCATGCGTGGGGTCAGGGCTTCGGGGTCGACCTGCACTTCGATCAGCGCAGGCTTGCCCGAGGCCTGGCAGCGCTCGAACGCGGCTGCGAAGTCCTCGGTCCGGGTGACGGTTTCACCGTGCAGCCCGTAGGCCCGCGCCAGGGCGGCGAAGTCCGGGTTGTGCAGCTCGGTGCCGGAAACGCGGCCGGGGTAGCTGCGCTCCTGGTGCATACGGATGGTGCCGTACATGCCGTTGTTGACCACGATGGTGATCAGCCGGGCATCGTAGTGCGCCGCCGTGGCCAGCTCCTGGCCATTCATCAGGAAGCAACCGTCACCGGCAAAGGCCACCACGGTGCGCTGCGGGTAGGTGAGCTTGGCCGCCACCGCCGCCGGCACGCCATAGCCCATGGAGCCGTTGGTAGGCCCCAGCAGCGTGCGGAATACCCGGTGCTGATAACCACGGTGCACCCAGCCGGTGTAGTTGCCGGCGCCGCAGGTGAGGATGCTGTCAGCCGGCAGGGTAGTGTTCAGCCAGGCGATCACTTCGCTCATCTGCACATCACCGGGCGAGCGCGGAGTTTCGAAGTTGCCGCGATAGCCGCTGTTCAGGCTGCCGGTCCAGTCGGCGAATGCCTGCGGGCGCACCGCTGGCAGCGCCGCCGCCTGGCGCAGGAAGCTGGCCGGCCCGGCATTGATGCCCAGGGTCGGCTGGTAGACGCGGCCGATTTCCTCGGCGCTGGCGTGCACATGCACCAAGGCCTGTTTAGGCGTAGGGATATCGACCAACGCGTAACCGCCGGTGGTCATCTCGCCCAGGCGGGCGCCGATCACGATCAGCAGGTCGGCCTGCTTCACCGCATCCACCAGCACCGGGCCTGCGGCCAGGCCGAGGTCACCGGCGTAGTGCGGGTCGGTGTTGTCGAACAGGTCCTGGCAGCGGAACGAGGCCGCCAGCGGCAGGTTCTGTGCCTGCACGAAACGCTTGAGGTCGGCCACTGCCGCATCGTTCCAGCCGCCGCCACCGGCAATCACCAACGGCTTGGCAGCCTTGCTCAGCAGTTGCTGCAGTTCTCCCAGTGCTTCAGGCGCCGGCGCTGCCTCTACGCGTTGCGCCGGGCGGGCGTCGGCAACCTCGACCAGGTCCGTGAGCATGTCTTCCGGCAGCGCCACCACCACCGGGCCTGGCCGGCCGCTGATGGCGCGCTGGAATGCCTGGTTGACCAGCTCGGGGATGCGCGCTGCATCGTCGATCTGCACCACCCACTTGGCCATCTGCCCGAACATGCGGCGGTAGTCCACCTCCTGGAAAGCCTCCCGCTCGATCTGGTCGCGGGCGACCTGGCCGATGAACAGGATCATCGGCGTGGAATCCTGGAACGCCGTGTGTACGCCCACCGATGCATTGGTGGCACCGGGGCCACGCGTGACCATGCAAATGCCCGGCTTGCCGGTGAGCTTGCCGTAAGCTTCGGCCATGTAGGCCGCACCGCCTTCCTGGCGGCAGACAATCAGGTCGATCTCATCCTGCACATCGTGCAGCGCATCGAGCACCGCCAGGTAGCTTTCGCCCGGTACGCAAAAGGCGCGTTCAACGCCGTTGACCCGCAGGGCATCCACCAGCACCTGGCCGCCGCTGCGCTTGACTTGCGCGTTACTCATTGTTGTTCTCCTTCAGGCCGTGGGCTTAGATGACCGAATCTTCCAGGAACGGCTTGTTGTCGATGACCCGCTGGTAAGACAGCGCGCCCAGGTCAAGCGAGCGATAGCCACCGTAGGTAATCAGTTCGGACAGGCCGCGCCCGATGGCCGGCGCCTGTTGCAGGCCGTGGCCGCTGAACCCGTTGCAGAACAGGAAATTGCCCACCTCGTTGTGCGGCCCGACGATGGCGTTGTGGTCGAGCACGCAGAAGTCGTAGTGCCCGGCCCAGAAGTTGACCACCTTGATGCCCTCGAACGCCGGCACGCGCTCGGCCAGGATCGGCCACACCTCTTCATCGAACTCATCGTGCAGCACGTCGAAGTCTTCGAAGTCCACTTCCGGGTCGTTTTTCGGGTAGGTGCCGCCCAGGTAGAACTTGCCTTCGGGGCGGAAGAACACGCCGGTCGGGTCGATGGTCAGCGGCACGGTGCCTTCCAGCGGCGTGCGGCAGTCGAACACGAACAGTGAGCGCCGGCGCGGCTCGACCGGGATATCCAGCCCGGCCATGCGCGCAACCTTGGTGCCTCGGGTGCCTGCACAGTTCACCAGCAGCCCGCAACCGATGCGCTCGCCACTGGCCAGTTGCACGCCGGTGATGCGGTCGCCTTCGCGCTGGATGCCGACCACTTCGTTCTCGATGTACTCGATGCCCATCGAGCGGGCCTTGCGGCGGAAGCCGTTGAGCATGCCGAGGCTGTCGAACCAGCCCTCACCGCTACGCCCGTAGCTGGCACCGGCCAGGCTGTCGATGTTCACCCAAGGGAACTTGCGCTGCAGCTGCTCGGGGTCGAGCAAGTGCACATCGGCGCCGTGGGACACCTGGGTGTCGTGCAGCCGGCGCAGCACCTCATAGCCTTTGTCATCGCCGAGGAACAGGTAGCCGTTTTCGTGGAAGGCCAGGTCCGGGCGGTCGCCATCCACTTCCATCACATCCGGGAAGTAGCGCACGAACTCGGCGCCGAACTTGGAGATTTCGATGTTGATGGGGTTGGAGAACTGCTGGCGGATCGAGCTGCTGGACAGCGCGGTGGCGGACTTGTTGTAAGTCCAGTCACGCTCGATGACCAGCACCGAGCCGTTGAAGTCCGGGTTGTTGGCCAGGAAGTAGGCGGTGGCGCTGCCATTGACGGCGCCGCCGACAATTACCACATCGTAGTTCTGTTGTTTTGCACTGGAAGCCATGGAAATGCTCTCTTCAGATGTGGCCGTTATTTCGGGTCTTCAAAGTGCCCGGCACCCGCGAAGTTGCCGCCGTGGTAACGCGCCGCAGGCTCGTTAGGGTCCAGTGGCGGGTGCTCACGCAGTACCTTTTCGCGGTAATCGTCGGCACTGTCCTTGGGCGCATAACCGATGGACGATGCCAGCCGGTTGTCCCACAGGCTTTCGCGGTTGGCCGACATGCCGTAGACGATCATGTGCCCCACGCGCGGCGCCAGCAGGGAGCGCTCGGTGAGCTGGGCGAAGTCGTCGAATGACAGCCAGGTGGCGAGCATGCGCCGGTCCAGCGGCTCGGGGAACGACGAGCCAATGCGCAGGTTGACCGACTCGATGCCGAACTTGTCCCAGTAATAGCGGCCCAGGTCCTCGGCAAAGCATTTGCTCACGCCGTACAGGCTGTCGGGGCGGTGCGCGGCGGTGGCATCAATGGTTTCGGTGCGGTCGTAAAAGCCGATGGCGTGGTTGGAGCTGGTGTACACCACCCGCTTCACGCCATGGCGCCGGGCCGCTTCGTAGATGTTGTAGGTGCCAACGATGTTGCCATTGAGGATCTTGTCGAAAGTGTCCTCCACCGGCACGCCACCGGCATGCACAATGGCGTCGACGCCTTCGGCCAGCGCCAGCACGTCGTTGAAGTTGGCCAGGTCGCAACGCACCAGGTGCTCATGGGGCGCGGCCTGGCCCAGGTCGGCGATGTCGGTCAGGCGCAGCTCATCGGCAAAGTCGGCCAGGTGCTTGCGCAACACGCTGCCCAGGCGTCCGGCAGCGCCGGTGATCAGCAGGCGTTTGAAAGGTTTGCTCATCGGGTTACCTCGAATGCAGTCGTTTGCTCAGACCAGCGCCGCGAACGCGTCGCGCAGCTGGCCCAGGGCTTGTTCCAGTTCCTGTCGCGACGTGGCGAACGACAGGCGAATGTAGGGCTCCACGCCAAATGCAGAGCCCGGCACCGTGGCCACCTTGCCGACCCGCAGCAGGTAGGCAGACAGGGCTGCGTCGTTGTCGATCACCTGGCCATCCGGAGCGCGCTTGCCAATGAAGGCCGCCACATTGGGGAAGGCATAAAACGCGCCTTGCGGCATCTCCAGCGTCAGCCCCGGAATCTCGGCCAGGCCGCGCACTACCAGCGCACCACGCGCCTGGTACTCGCGATTGGCCTGCTGCACAAACGCCTGCGGGCCGTTCAATGCCGCCACCGCTGCCAACTGGGAAATGCTCGACGGGCAGGTGGTGGTTTGCGACTGGGTCTTGTTCATGGCATCGATCAAGGCCTTGGAACCGGCGGCATAGCCCAGGCGATAGCCGGTCATGGCATACGCCTTGGACACGCCGTTGATCAGCAACGTACGGTCACGCAACTGCGGGCAGGCGGTGACGAAGGACACGAACGGCTGCTCGCCCAGCACGATGTGTTCGTAGATTTCATCGGAAATGATCAACACGTGGGGGTGCCGATCCAGCACCTCGCCCAGGGCAGCGAACTCTTCACGGGTGAAGATGGCACCGCTGGGGTTGTTCGGCGAGTTGAGCATCACCCAGCGGGTACGCGGGGTGATGGCCGCTTCCAGTTGCTCGGGCAACAGCTTGAAGCCTTGTTCGGCGCCGCACGGGATCACCTTGGGCACACCGCCATTGAGCAGGGCCATGTCGGTGTAGGACACCCAGTACGGTGCGGGAGTGATCACTTCATCACCCGGCTCCAACGTGGCCAGAAAGGCATTGAACAGCAACTGCTTGGCGCCATTGCCCACGCAGATTTCGTCCAGGCCGTAGACCAGGTCGTTTTCCCGGGCGAACTTGTCGACGATTGCCTGGCGCAGCACTTCCAGGCCGTTGGGGCTGGTGTAGTGGTTGTTGCCCGCCAGCATGGCCTGGTGGGCCGCCTCGATGATGTGAGCCGGGACGTTATAGTCCGGCTCGCCGAGGCTCAGGTTGATCACCGGCTCGCCCTTGGCGAGCATCTGCTTGGCCAGCACCGACACGGCCATGCTGGGCGAACTTTTCACCGCGCGCACGCGGCTGCTCTGGATCTGCATGGCTTAACGCTCCTGTGCGGCATCGAAGCCGTAGTCGCTGCGTGCCTGCTCGGCACTGATGTAACCGGCGCGCACGTCACGTTCGACCTGTTGGCGGTCGCGCTGACGGGGGTCGCCATAACCACCGCCGCCGGGCAGGCGCAGCACCAGGCGGCGATCCGCCGGCACGAACTGCTGGCCTTTACCGCGCAACAAGGTGCCGTCGTCCAGGCCCACGTAGCCTTCGCTGCCTGCCTTGCCACCTTCCAGGCCGCGTGCGGCGTGCTGAATGCGGTCGAACATGGCGCTGAAGCGGAAGCTGTAGCCTTCAGCCGCCGACACTTCGATTTCCTGGCCCAGGCCGCCGCGCAACTGGCCGGCACCACCGGACCCTTCGCGCAACTCCTTGCGCCACACCACGACCGGGCCGGCATGTTCGGTGGCTTCCACCGGCATGGTGTGCACGCCGCTGGGGAACGCCGTAGCGCTAAGGCCATCCATGGCCGAGCGCGCGCCCATGCCGCCGCTGTTGAACATCAGCATTTCGGCGTTGCGACCGTTCGGGTTGCTCTCCAGCGGGCGCACGCTCAGGTGCAGGTTCCACAAGGCGCTGGCACCTTCGGCAGGCACTTTGCCGGGCAGGCATTTGTGCAGCGCCCCCAGCACCAGGTCGGGTACGAAGTGGCCGAGCACATGGCGTACCGACACCGGTGCCGGGTGCTTGGCGTTGAGGATGCAGCCTTCGGGCGCAGTGACCTCGAAGGGCGCCAGCGACGCGGTGTTGTTGGGGATTTCCGGCGCGACGATACATTTGAGGCCATAGCAGGCATACGCTTTGGCATAGCCCAGCGGCACGTTGATGCCGAACTGGCTCATGCCCGAGGTGCCGGTAAAGTCGCTCTTGATCCCATCCGGGCCGACCGTAAGGGTCACCGCCAGGGTAACCGGCACGTCATAGCCGTCCAGGGTCATGCTGTTGCTGTAGGTGCCATAAGGCAGCGACTTGAAGCACTCCAGCGTGGCCCGGCGGCTGTGCTCCAGGATGAACCCGCCGATGTGATCGAGGTCATCGAGCTTGAACTCTTCAAGCATGTCGAGCAGGCGTTTATGGCCGGTTTCGTTACAGGCCGACAGGGCATAGAAATCGCCCACCACCCGATCATTCTCGCGCACGTTGTTGCGCAGGATGTTGATCAGGTCGCGGTTGACCTTGCCGCGCTCGAACAGCTTCATGATCGGGATGAACAAGCCTTCCTCGTACACCTCGCGTGCGTCCGGGCCAAAGCCGCGGCCGCCGATGTCGACCACGTGGGCGGTACTGGCGAAGTAGCCGATCAGTTTGCCCTTGTAAAACGACGGCGACACGATGGTGATGTCGTGCAGGTGGCCGGTGCCCTTCCACGGGTCGTTGGTCACGTACACATCACCTTCGAAGATGTTGTCTTCGCCAATGTCATTGATGAAATGCACCACCGCTTCGGCCATGGTGTTGACGTGGCCAGGGGTGCCGGTCACCGCCTGGGCCAGCATGTTGCCGGCGCGGTCGAACACCCCGGCGGAAAGGTCGCCAGCCTCGCGCACGCTGGTGGAAAATGCGGTGCGGATCAGGGTCAGGGCCTGCTCCTCGACCACCGAGACCAGGCGGTTCCACATCACCTGCATTTGAATATCGATCAGGGTATCGCTCATGTTCAGGTCTTCCGGATCAGGTATTAGCGACGCACGACCAGCAGGCAGCCGTCTGGCTGAACCGTGGCGGTGAAATTGGAGGTGACGAAGGTGGAGGTTTCACGCTCGACGATGATCGCCGGGCCGTCGACCAGTGCACCCACCTGCAGCTCTTCGCGCGGGTGGATGCCCGCCTCGACGAAACCGCCCGCGGCCACGTCGAACACCTGGCGCCGAGCCACTTCATGGGCGCGGTAGGCAGCGCCCACTGTTTCGATCAGAGTGGCCGGCGGCAGGGGCGAACTGGCCTTGACCGACCAGCTGACGATTTCGATGTCCGGCCCTTCGATGGGGCGCCCGAAGAAGCGGGTGTAGGCCTCTTCGAACAGGGTTTTGAACTGCGTCGTGTCAGCCTTGCTGAACGCCTTGAAAGGCAGCGCCACCGGGATCTCCCAGCCCTGGCCCACATAGCGCATGAAGGCCGTGCACTCCATCTCGGGCTCGCCCTCGGGCATCCCCTGGCGCAAGAAGCCCAGCGCTTCGTCCTTCATTTCTTCGATCAGGCGGTTGATGCCCACGGCATCGAATTCGGACAGCCGCACGAAGGCACTGCGCACGGCCTCGTAGCCGAACGGCGCGCGCAGGAAGCCGATGGCCGAGCCCACACCGGCACCTGCCGGGACGATGAAGCGCGACACGCCCATCTTCTCGCACAGCCGCGCCGCATGCAGCGGGCCACCGCCACCGAAGGTGATCATGGTGTAGTCGGCAATGTCCTTGCCGCTTTCCACCGCATGCACGCGGCCGGCGTTGGCCATGTTCTCGTCAACCACTTCGCACACGCCGAAGGCGGCGGTATCGGCCTGCATGCCCAACGGCTGCCCGATGACGCGGGCCATGGCATTGGCGGCACTGTCGGTGGACAGGCGCAGGGCGCCACCGGCGAAGTTGTCGGCATCCAGGCGGCCCAGCAACAGGTTGGCGTCGGTGATGGTCGGCTCCAGGCCTCCGCGGCCGTAGCACGCCGGGCCAGGCTCGGATGCCGCACTGTGCGGGCCCACGCGAATCTGGCGCATGCTGTCGATGCTGGCGATGGAGCCGCCACCGGCGCCGATCTCGACCATTTCCACCACCGGGATGGAAATCGGCATGCCACTGCCCTTCTTGAAGCGGTAGGTGCGCGCCACCTCGAAGGTTTTGGCGGTTTTCGGCACCTGGTCTTCGATCAGGCAAATTTTTGCCGTGGTGCCGCCCATGTCGAACGACAGCACGTTCTCCAACTGGTAACGGCGAGCAATGTCGGCGGCAAAAATGGCGCCGCCGGCCGGGCCGGACTCCACCAGGCGCACCGGGAACTCGGCAGCGCTCTGAACAGAAATGATGCCGCCACCGGAATGGATCATGAACACCGGGCAATCGGCGCCGGCTTGCTTGAGCGTCACCACCAGGCGGTCCAGGTACGACTTGATCAGCGGCTTGACGTAAGCGTTGGCACACACGGTATTGAAGCGCTCGAACTCGCGCATCTGCGGCGACACTTCACTGGAGATGGAAATCGACAGCTGCGGCAAGCGCGCCTGCAGGGCGTCACGCAATTGGCGCTCGTGGGCACCGTTGACGTAGCTGTGGATGAAGCCGATGGCCACACTCTGGTAGTCGCCTTCGGCAATACGCTCCACCAGGGCGTCGATGTCGGCCTGTGCCGGGGCGATCAGTACATCGCCCTTGACCCCCAGGCGCTCGCGCAGGGTGTAGCGGTGTTCGCGCTCGATCAGCGGCGGCGGCAGTACGATGTTGATGTCGTACTGCTCGAAGCGGTTTTCGGTGCGCATTTCCAGGGTATCCCGGAAGCCTTCGGTGGTGATGAAGGCGGTGCGCGCGCCACGGCGCTCGATCAGGGCGTTGGTGGCCAGGGTGGTGCCATGGATCAGTTGATCGATGTCCGAAAGTGCAAGGCCAGCCTGCTCCACCACCTGGCGAACGCCAGTGAGGATGGCCCGCTCGGGCAGCGCGTAGTCGGTCAGGATCTTGGTGGAATGCAACACGCCGTTCACGTCCAGCGCGATATCGGTGAAGGTACCGCCTATGTCCACGCCGACCCGGCATGATGTCGCTGTCATCGTCATATCCCCTGCAATGCTCTTGTCGTTATTACCGGTCCGCTGAAGCGGCTTTCATGTAAGTTATATGTTGTCTTACAGGTGGTCAAGCACCTGTTTGCTGAAATCTGCGTTGTCTGCCCCTTCGCGCAGCCCCGCCATGGGAGCGGGTTCACCCGCGAAGGGGCCAGCACACTCAACCCAGGCCGAATCAGCCTGCAGTCTTGACCATCCGCCCGCCACCGACCGCCTGCGCCGTGGGGAACACCTCCAGCCGTGATACGTCTACCTGGCGCGGCATTTTCAGCGCAGCCAGCAACAACTCGGCGATGTCTTGCGGCTGGATCGATTCATAACCATCGTACAGTTCGCTGCCGGCGGCCTGCATACCCATGGCCGTCTTGTACAACTGCGTTTGCACCCTGCCCGGCGCAATTTCGGTCACCCGCACACCGCTGCCCAACAGGTCGCAACGCAGGGCATCGCAGAACAGGCTTACGCCCGCCTTGGACGCGCCATACACCGCCGCCCCCGGGTGCGGCGCGCGGCCGGCACTGGAGCCGATAAAGAACAGGTGCCCCCTGCCCCGCCCGACCATGCCGGGCAGCACTTGCCGGGCCAGGTGCAGGGGCGCCTTGAGGTTGATATCGAGCATGTTGTCGATCTCGGCCTCGTCGATGTCCTGGAATGCGGCGCGCGTCGACAGGATGCCGGCATTGTTGACCAGCACATCCACCGCCTGCCCCTCCAGCGCGGCGGCCAGGGCGCGGTAGTCACGCACATCGGCCTGCAGCGTGGTCACACCTGGCTCGCGGGCCAGTTCGGCCAGCGCTTCGGCACTGCGGCCCACGGCAATGACATGCAGGCCGGCGTCGCGCAGCGCCAGCACGATGGCCTTGCCGATACCGCTGGTGGCTCCGGTGACCAGGGCGCGTTGGTAGCCCTGCGGGTAGGCGGCCTCAGGCATAGATGTAGCCCCCGCTCACGATCACGTTCTCGCCGGTGGCGTAGCTGTTGCGGCTGCTGCCCATCATCACGATCCACTCGGCGATTTCGGCAGGCTCTGCCGCGCGGCCCAGCGGGTTGGCCGCCGCCAGTTCGCCGAGGAAGCCCAGTTGCTTGGCGCGCTCGGTGGCAAAACCGGCCGGCGCCACCGAGTTGACCAGGATCTGGTCCTTGGCACAGGCCTGCGCGAACGACTTGGTCAGGCTCACGACGGCCGCCTTGGTCGCGGCGTAATGGGCGTTTTGCGGGTGGGCCTTGAAGGCGTCCACCGAGGTGACATTGACGATGCGCCCGGTGACTGCGGGCGCCGCCACGTACTGCTGCATGTGGCGCACGGCAGCGACCATCATGTGGTAGGTGCCCTTGATGTTGACGGCGTTCTCCAGGTCCCACTCGTCGTCGGTGATCTCGAAAATGTCCTTGCGCGGGTAGATCGCAGCGCTGTTGACCAGGCAATGGACCCGCCCCAACTGCTCGACGATCTGATTGAAAGCGCCATGGGCGGTATCCTTGCGGGCAATGTCACCCACCGCAATGGCCACTTGTGCGCCCTCTGCGCCCAACAACTCCGCCGCTTGCGCGAGCAACTGCTCGTTGCGGTCGATCAGGCCGATCTTGCCTGCGCCCCGCTTGACCATCAGGCGGGCTGTTTCCAGCCCCAGACCCGAAGCACCACCTACGATCACCACCGTTTGATTTTCCATGGAACACCTCTGCGATTGAGTCTTTACGTAAGATGCCTGTTGTCTTACATTTGGTCAAACATCAAATCGCCGTCAGGTCTCGCCATGCCCGCCTCGCGTCTCTCGCCCGCAGCCAACCCAGATGCCCGTGACCGCTTGCTGGATACCGCTTCGCTCTTGTTCGCCAGCCACGGCTACCAAGCCATTGGCTTGCGCGACCTGGCCAGCCACCTGGGCCTTCGCGCCGGCTCGTTGTACCACCACATCGAGAGCAAACAGGGGCTGCTGTTCGAGTTGATCGAGTCGAGCCTCACCGACCTGCTGTACGAAACCCGGCAGAGCCTCAAAGGTGCTCGTAGCCACGATGAGCGCCTGCGCTGCTTTGTGCAAACCTTCATGGCCTACCGCCAGGCACATCCCGACAAACTGACGCTGCTGACACGGGAAGCGGTGAACCTGAATGCAGAGCAAGCCCGCCAGGTGGAACTGCTGAAGTCTGCATACAGCGCACTGTTGAGCGAGATTGTCACTGCCGAATGCCGGCTGCGCGGGCCGGCCTCGGCACCTTTGGCGCGGTCCATTGCCCAGGCTGTGCTGAGTTTGTTGTGCGGGCAGGTTCAATGGGGTGAGGTTGCCAATGCCCGCGACGAGATGATGCGCTTCGTGCAGGGCATCGTGGGCGCCGGCAAGGGAGCGGCCGCCCACTGACGGCGACACCCGAAACAGGCCAAGGCCCTCAGCAGCTCTGGCGATCCACCAGGGTAAAACCGGTATCGACCTGAACCGGGTCTGCTACCCCGGCAGGGTATTTGAAGCGGTCGAGCAGTGCCCGCGCCACCTGGTTACCAATGTGGGTGCCGTCAACCCTTACAGTGGAGAGCGCCGGGTAAACCTGGGCGGCGCTGGTCAGGTCACCGAAGCCCATCACCGCCATGCCTGCCGGCACCAGAATACCGCGGCTCGCCGCCTCGGCCAGTACACCTTGGGCGATGGTGTCGGAACTGCACACCACCACCTCGGGCGTTTCACCGGTGCTCAGCAGTTGGCGCAGCCCTTCTCGCCCGACCTCCAGCGTTGCAGGTGGGGGCAGCACGTGTACAGGCACCTGATGGACGCCGTGCAGGGCCAGTTCGGCAACCAGGCTGTTGCAGCGGCGCAAGCCGCGCGGGTCGCCAAGGGTGATAACCGAGAAGCGCTGGTAGCCTTTGCCCAGCAAATGCCTGGCAATCGCCTGCCCTACCGCCTCGTGGGAAAACCCCACCTGCATGTCGAGTGGCGCGTCGCTCAAGTCCCACGCCTCGACCACGGGTATGCCGGACTGCACCAGGCGCTGGCGACTTGCCTCGGTGTGCAGTGTGCCGGTCAGCACAACCCCGTCAGGGCGGCGGCCCAGCACCGTTTCCAGCAGCTTTTCTTCTTTTTCGGCCGAATAGCCGGTCAAGCCCAGCAGGGTTTGATAGCCCGCTTCGTCCAGCCGGTCCATCAGGGCCTGAATGGTTTCGGCGAAGATCGAGTTGGCGATGGTTGGCAAGAAGATCGCGACCAGGCGGGTTTTGTTGCTGGCCAGCGCGCCCGCCAGCATGTTCGAGACGTACCCCGTTTGCCGAACGGCCTCGAGCACTTTCTCGCGCATCTTCTGGCTGACGACTTCCGGCCGGTTCAACGCCCTGGACACGGTGATCGGAGATACTCCGGCAACCTTGGCCACGTCGATCAAGGTCAGCGCGGATCCCTTTTTAGTGCCAGTTGCACCGCTGGCTGGCGGGGTGGCAGGGGGTTTCTTGGTCATGGCGGGTCCGGGTTTGAGGCGTTGACGAGGAGCAGCGGTGAGCATCACCTGCACGCAGCACGATACCCGTTAGCCTCGCGAATCGCCACACGCCCGGCCGCTGGCGCGTTCCGTCCTCAGATGGCCGAAGGATGGGTGCACAGCCCATTCACTTCGATGTCCATGTAGGGGAACAGCGGCAGTTGCATCAACGTGTCGTGCAGTGCTTCTACGCTCGGCACATCGAACACGCTGTAATTGGCGTAGTGCCCGGCGATACGCCACAGGTGGCGCCAGGTGCCTTCGCGCTGCAGGCGCTGGGCCAGTTCCTTCTCGTCGGCCTTCAGTTGCGCGGCCTTGGCCGGGTCCATGTCATGCGGCAGTTTCACCGTCATCTTCACGTGGAACAGCATGGGAATCTCCTTGCATCATCATTAATGGCCGGGGCCTTGTAGGAGCGGCTTTAGCCGCGAACACCGGCGAAGCCGGTGCCATCCACCGAGTTGCCTGCATCGCGGCTGAAGCCGCTCCTACAGGGCTGGGTGTTTTCTTCAATGGCGGGCGAAGCGCTTCAGTTGTGCCTCGTCCAAGGCCAGGCCCAAGCCAGGCGTGTTCGGCACATGCAATTCGAAGTCGCGATATACCGGCGCCTCACTGACAACGTCTTCGGTCAGCAGCAATGGGCCGAACAACTCGGTGCCCCAGGTCAGCTGCTTCAGGGTCAGGAAGGCATGGGCTGACGCCAGGGTACCAATCGTGCCTTCGAGCATGGTCCCACCGTACAGCGCAATGCCTGCCGCCTCGGCAATCTGCGCCGTACGCAACACAGCACGCGGGCCACCGTTTTTGGCAATCTTCAAGGCGAATACACTGGCCGCACCGTCCGCCGCCAAGCTGAAAGCGTCTTCGACGCTCTCGATGCTTTCGTCGGCCATGATCGGCGCCGGGCTGCGCTGGCTCAGGCGCACCTGGCCGGCCCGGTTGATGCGCGCAATCGGCTGTTCAATCAACTCGACGCCGTTGTCGCCGAGCACCCGGCACACATGAATGGCCTGGGACTCGTCCCAGTGCTGGTTGACGTCCACCCGCACACTGGCGCGCTCGCCCAACTCGCGCTTGATCGCCAGCACATGCTTGAGGTCTTGCTGCAGCGGGTTGGCGCCGATCTTCAGCTTGAACACCCGATGGCGGCGGATTTCCAGCATGTGCTCGGCCTCGGCGATGTCCCGGGCAGTGTCACCGCTGGCCAGCGTCCAGGCCACCTCAAGGCTGTCGCGCACGCGCCCGCCCAGCAGTTCGCTCACCGCCAGCCCCAAGCGCTTGCCTTGAGCATCGAGCAGCGCGCTTTCGATACCTGATTTGGCAAAGGTGTTGCCCTTGGCGATTTTGTCGAGCCGCTGCATGGCCGCGTTGATGTTGTCTGCCGGCTGGCCGACCAGGGCTGGCGCAAGGTGGGCATCGATGTTGGCCTTGATGCTCTCCGGGCTTTCGTAACCATACGCCAGGCCGCCGATGGTGGTGGCCTCACCAATGCCTTCACTGCCATCGGAGCAGCGCAGGCGAATCACCACCAGGGTTTGCTGCTGCATGGTATGCATCGCCAGCTTGTGCGGGCGAATGGTCGGCAGGTCGACGATCAACGTCTCCAGGCGCTCGATCAGGCTGATGCTCATCGGTCAGGGTATCCAGTGTGCTGTTGAGTTCTCAAAGGATTGCGCAACCGGCCTGGCACGGTCCAATATCGAGTTCATCTGCCACGATACCCTGGGGGTATGATGGAACTTCGCCACTTGCGCTACTTCAAGGTGCTGGCCGAAACGTTGAATTTCACCCGCGCCGCCGAACTGCTGCACATCGCCCAGCCGCCCTTGAGCCGGCAGATCAGCCAGCTTGAGGAACAACTTGGCACCCTGCTGGTGGAACGTGAACGCCCCCTGCGCCTGACCGAGGCCGGGCGTTTTTTTTACGAGCAGACCTGCACGGTATTGCGCCAACTGGAACACATCGAGGCCAACACCCGGCGCATCGGCCAGGGCCAGCAACAGTGGCTGGGCATCGGTTTTGCGCCATCAACCCTGTATGACCAGTTGCCAGAGCTGATTCGCGAACTGCGCCGTGACGGGGAACTGCAGCTTGGGCTTAAAGAGATGACCACGGTGCAACAGGTGGACGCGCTGAAAAGCGGCCACATCGACATCGGTTTCGGGCGCATTCGCATCGACGACCCGGCGATTGTCCAGCAAGTGCTGTGCGAAACACCGCTGGTGGCCGTATTGCCTGCCGGGCACCCGCTGTCGGGCAGCGTGCTGACCCTGGAACAATTGGCCAGCGAGCCCTTCGTGCTGTACCCCGCCACCCCGCGCCCCAGCTATGCCGACCACATCCTTGCGCTATTCGCACACCACGGCCTGAGTATCACGGTGTGCCAGTGGAGCAACGAACTGCAGACTGCGCTGGGCCTGGTGGCCGCTGGCCTGGGCGTAACGATGGCACCCGCGGCGGTGCGCCTGCAGCACCGCCCGGACATCACCTACGCAACCCTGGCGGACGCCGACGCAGTCAGCCCGATCATCCTGAGCCGGCGCAAGGGTGATGTCAGCCCGCTGCTGCAGCGCTGCCTGCAGTTCATGGAGCACCTCGGCAAGCCTGGCGTCTGAACGCGCAGTCAATTGGACAGTGCGTTGTACAGGGTATCCACCAACGCGCGCACCTTGGGCAGTGACTGCCGGCTCTTGAGCCAGGCGATATTGATAGGTAAACCGCTGGTGGTCAGTTCAGGCAGGATGTGAACCAACGTACCTTCATCCAAGTGCGCTTGCACCAGCCAGGTGGGCAGTTGGGCAATCCCCAACCCGGCCAGCACCATCGCCAACTGGCCTTGGGCGTCGCCGATGGCGATGCGCCCCGGGATGATTCGCTGTTCGCCATCGCCAGCCTGCGGACCCGGGAAGTGAAGTGGATACACCCCGCCGTCATTGCGTCCATAGAGCACGCAGCCATGCTCATGCAAGTCTCGCTCGGTGGTTGGCTCGCCCTTGCGCTGCAGGTAATCGGGGGCCGCGCAAAAGATCTGGCGCTGAACACCGATCAGGCGCCGCTCAACCCCGGCCGGCCAGGTTTCAGGGCCGCCAATGCGAACCAGAACGTCTATGCCCTCTTCCACCTGGTCAACAAAGCGATCGGTGAGCGTAATGTGCGGCATGAGCAATTCATGCTCGGCGATAAAGTCGATGAGCACTGGCATGACCCGCAGTTTGCCGTATGACGCAGGCAGGTCGATGCGCACCCTGCCACGGGGCTCGGTCTGGTCGGCGTGCATGTCCAGTTCGGCCTCATCAAGCGCAGCCAGCATGCGCTTGCAGGTCTGGTAGTAGTTCTGCCCCGGGTCTGACAGGGCCAGGCGCCGGGTAGTGCGTTCGAACAGTTTGATGCCCAGCCGTTCTTCCAGGCGCGCGATGCTTTTGCTGACGGCGGACGTGGTCAGGCTCAGGCGCTCGGCCGCTGCCGTGAAGCTGCCCGCCTCGGCGACACACACAAACACGACCAAACCCTTAAAACGTTGCTCGCTCAGCACGCCTCACCCATTGTTGAATTTTTTTCGCATTGATTATTGCTTAAATACCGAAGATGGTAATTTTTTTCCAGTATAACCTCCTGCCGAAAATTTCGGTCTGGAGTACCCGCTCATGCATGCCGCCACGGCGCCAATACCCGAGGCAACTGATGCTCGTGCAAACATCAGTATCCTCATGCTTACCCTCGCAGCTTTCGCTGTACTCACCACCGAATTCATCATCCTGGGCATCCTCCCCGGCTTGGCCCAGGACCTTGACATCAGCATTGCCAAAGCGGGCCAACTGGTCAGCGTGTTTGCGCTGACCGTGATGCTGGTGGGCCCGTTTCTGACGGCGGCGATTTCCCATTGGGACCGCAAGAAGCTCTTTATCGGCATCCTGATCATCTTTGCCGTGTCCAATGCGCTGTCTGCCCTGGCCACGGGCTTCTGGGCAATGGCATTGTCACGGGTGCTGGCGGCGGCCCTGCTACCGGTATTCTGGGGCACGGCCAGTGAATCGGCGGCGCAACTGGCAGGCAAAGGCAATGAAGGCAAGGCGGTTGCCCGGGTTTATCTGGGCATTACGGCGGCCTTCGTGTTCGGGATCCCGCTGGGTACGCTGGCCGCGAATGCCCTTGGCTGGCGCGGCACCTTCTGGCTCATTTCCGGCCTTTGCCTGGCGATTGCCCTACTGATGTGGGCACTGCTGCCGCAACTGCCAACAGTACCGAAACGGCCTGCCGGCGAGCGGCAGACGGTGATTCTGAAAGACCCCGGGTTTGTGCTGCATGTGCTGCTGTCCGTGGTGGTGTTCAGCGCCATGTTCACGGCCTATACCTACCTGGCCGATATCCTTGAACGGCTTGCACACGTGCCTGCTGCTCAAGTTGGCTGGTGGCTGATGGGCTTCGGCGCCGTGGGCATGCTCGGCAATGCCGTCGGTGGCCGGCTGGTGGACCGTAGCCCGCTTGGCGCGACCATCTTGTTGTTGATCGCCCTCGGCGTGGGGATGGCTGGCGCAGCGCCAGCGGTCGATAGCACGTGGCTGTTGGTGGTGGCCCTGGCGGCCTGGGGCATTGCCTATACCGCACTCTTCCCTGTTTGCCAGGTGCGGGTGATGATCGCGGGGGCCAGGGCGCAAGCATTGGCTGGCACCCTCAACGTGTCCGCCGCCAACGGCGGGATCGCCGTGGGCGCGGCCATAGGCGGTGCGACCATCGAGCATCTGGGCCTGGCTACACTGGGCTGGGTTGGCGCTGCCATCGCCTTGCTGGCAGTGGCGTTGGCTACGGCTCTGCTGGTTCGTGATTTAGGCGCTTGATGCCAGGCTGGCTATCCTTGAGGTAGCTGGGGAGCCCTGTAGCTTCACTGCCCGCAAAGGAAGCTTGGCAGTGGCTCTGAAAACAAAAACAAGAAAGACGTGAGCACCATGAACATTCTCTACGACGAGCGCGTCGACGGGGCACTTGGCCGGGTGGACAAAAGCGCGCTGCTCAACCATTTGAGCAGTGCCATACCCGACCTGGAAATCCTCCACGCACAGGAAGACCTCAAACCTTACGAATGCGATGGGTTGTCCGCATACCGGGTGGTGCCATTGCTGGTCGTGCTGCCGCACCGCATCGATCAGGTCCAGGCATTGCTGAGGCTGTGCCATGCACTGAAGGTTCCCGTGGTGGCCCGTGGTGCAGGTACCGGGCTTTCCGGCGGTGCGCTGCCGCTGGAGCAAGGTATCTTGCTGGTGATGGCCCGCTTCAACCGTATCCTCGAGGTGAACCCGCAAGGGCGCTTCGCTCGGGTGCAACCGGGCGTGCGTAACCTGGCCATCTCTCAGGCAGCCGCGCCGCATGGCCTCTACTACGCCCCCGATCCTTCCTCGCAAATTGCCTGTTCGATCGGTGGCAATGTCGCTGAAAACGCCGGTGGCGTGCACTGCCTGAAATACGGGCTGACAGTGCACAACCTGCTCAAGGTCGACATCCTTACCATTGAGGGCGAGTTCATGACCTTGGGCAGCGATGCGCTGGATACCCCGGGTTTTGACTTGCTGGCGCTGTTCACCGGGTCCGAAGGCATGCTTGGCATCGTTACCGAAGTCACCGTCAAGCTGCTGCCAAAACCTCAGGTGGCGCGCGTGCTGCTGGCCAGCTTCGACTCGGTGGAAACAGCCGGCCGCGCGGTGGCCGACATCATATCGGCCGGGATCATTCCCGGCGGCCTGGAGATGATGGACAACCTGTCTATCCGCGCCGCCGAAGATTTCATTCATGCAGGCTACCCGGTAGAGGCAGCCGCCATCCTGCTGTGCGAACTCGACGGCGTGGAAGCGGATGTTCGGGACGACTGCGAGCGCGTCGACTCTGTGCTCAAGGCCGCCGGTGCCACCGAGGTGCGCCTGGCCTGCGACGAGGCCGAGCGCGCGCGGTTCTGGGCCGGGCGCAAGAACGCCTTCCCCGCCGTAGGGCGCATTTCCCCGGACTATTACTGCATGGACGGCACCATCCCACGGCGAGCACTGCCTGAGGTGCTCAAGGGCATCGCTGCGCTTGGCGCGGAGTATGGCCTGCGGGTCGCCAACGTGTTCCACGCGGGCGACGGCAACATGCACCCGCTGATCCTGTTCGATGCCAACCAACCCGGCGAACTGGAACGCGCGGAAGCGCTGGGGGGCAAGATCCTTGAACTGTGCGTGGCCGTCGGCGGCAGCATCACCGGCGAGCACGGCGTGGGCCGAGAGAAGATCAACCAGATGTGCGCCCAGTTCAACAGCGACGAGTTGACCTTGTTCCACGCCGTCAAGCATGCCTTCGACCCGCACGGCCTGCTCAACCCGGGCAAGAACATCCCCACGCTGCAACGCTGCGCCGAGTTCGGCTCGATGCACATCCACCACGGCAAATTACCGTTTCCGGAACTGGAGCGCTTCTGATGCCACACGATCACGACGCCAGCACCGCACTGCTGGACCAGGTCAATCAGGCGCTGAGCGCGCGCACCCCGCTAAGGATCCAGGGTGGCAACAGCAAGGCCATGCTGGGCCGCCCCGTCACGGGCGAAGTGCTCGATACCCGTGTTCATCGAGGCATCGTCAGCTACGACCCGACCGAACTGGTACTCACCGCGCGGGCCGGTACGCCGCTGGTCGAAATCGAGGCAGCGCTGGAAGCCAAAGGCCAGATGATGCCGTTCGAACCCCCGCACCTGGGTGGCCATGCCACGCTTGGCGGCATGGTTGCAGCGGGGCTGTCGGGGCCTCGCCGACCTTGGGCAGGTTCGGTACGCGACTACGTGCTGGGTACCCGGGTCATTACCGGGCACGGCAAGCTGCTGCGCTTCGGTGGTGAGGTGATGAAAAACGTCGCCGGTTACGATGTGTCGCGCCTCATGGCCGGCAGCTTCGGCTGCCTCGGGATACTGGTCGATGTGTCGCTCAAAGTGCTGCCCAAACCACGCGCCAGCCACAGCCTGCGCTTGCCAATGGCGGTGGACCAGGCCTTGGCTGAACTGGCCGAATGGGGGCAGCAACCCCTACCGATCACCGCTGCCTGTCACGATGGCGAAGCCTTGCACCTGCGCCTGGAGGGCGGTGCAGGTTCGGTCGCATCGGCAGCTGACCGTCTTGGAGGTGACGCGCTGGACAGCCGCTACTGGGCAGACCTGCGCGAGCAGCGCCTGGCGTTCTTTGCCGGTGACGAACCGCTGTGGCGGTTATCGCTGCCAAACAACTGCCCGCCCCTGCCTCTGCCCGGCCGACAACTGCTGGACTGGGGCGGCGCGCAACGTTGGCTGAAATCCGACGCCAGCGCTGCACAAATCCGCGAAGTGGTGGCCAAGGCCGGTGGCCACGCCACGCTGCACCGGCTGGACCCGGCAGGTTTCCATCCGCTGGCTGCCCCGCTGCTGCGCTACCACCGCAACCTGAAACAGCAACTCGACCCCCAGGGTATCTTCAACCCTGGCCGCCTGTACGCCGACGTGTGAGCACGCCATGCAAACCAACCTGAGCGAACAAGCCAAACACCTGCCGCGCGCCGAAGAGGCCGAGCGCATCCTGCGCTCTTGTGTGCACTGCGGGTTCTGCACGGCCACGTGCCCTACCTATCAGTTGCTGGGCGACGAACTGGACGGGCCACGGGGGCGCATCTACCTGATCAAGCAGGTGCTCGAAGGCCAGCCTGTCACCGCCAAGACCCAGGCGCACCTGGACCGTTGCCTGACCTGCCGCAATTGCGAAACCACCTGCCCTTCCGGCGTTGAGTACCACCACTTGCTGGATATCGGCCGCGCCGTGGTCGAGCAAGCAGTGCAGCGCCCGCTTGGCGAGCGCCTGGTGCGCGAGGGGCTGCGCGCCGTGGTACCGCGCCCTGGCCTGTTCAAGGCCCTGGCCCGCACCGCCAAGGCTGTGCGCCCCCTGCTGCCACAAGCGTTGCGTACCAAGTTGCCGGGCCAGGTGCCTGCGGCCAGGCCGCGCCCCACAACGCTGCATGCGCGCCGGGTATTGATGCTTGAAGGCTGCGTGCAGCCAGCCCTGTCACCCAACACCAATGCGGCGGCAGCTCGGGTACTCGATCGGCTGGGCATTTCGGTCACGCCCGCGCCCGAAGCCGGCTGCTGCGGCGCGGTGGACTACCACCTCAATGCCCAGGCAACAGGCATGGCGCGCGCCCGGCGCAATATCGACGCCTGGTGGCCAGCCATTGAAGCAGGTGCCGAAGCCATCGTGCAGACCGCCAGCGGTTGTGGCGCCTTCGTGCGCGATTACGGCCACCTGCTCGAACACGACACGGCCTACGCCGCCAAGGCGGCCAAGGTCAGTGCGCTGGCCCGTGATCTGGTTGAAGTACTGCGCGATGAGCCGCTGGAAAAGCTCGAAATCGAAGCCCACAAGCGCCTGGCCTTCCATTGCCCGTGCACACTGCAGCATGCACAGAAGCTCGGTGGCGCCGTCGAAGACGTACTCGGCCGATTGGGTTTCAGCCTTACGGCTGTACCCGATAGCCATCTGTGTTGTGGCTCGGCCGGCACGTATTCCCTGACGCAGCCCGAGCTCGCCCTGCAGTTGCGGGAAAACAAGCTCAACGCGCTGGAAAGCGGCAACCCGCAGGTCATCGTCACCGCCAACATCGGCTGCCAGGCCCACCTTGGTAGCGCCGGGCGTACCCCGGTGCGCCATTGGATCGAGGTAGTCGAAGAAGCGCTCACGTAGCGGATGAGCGTGGTGCTAGCTAAGGGCACATGTTCATGCAGCCCTTGCGAACCACCACGCTGGCAGTATCAGAAATGCACTTTAACCAGCGCACTCAACGCATTCTGGTCTGTCGGGAACCCATGGCTGTCCTCGATCCCGTACTTGTCCGACCAGTAGTCCCACTCGATACCGGCATAAAAATGCTTCGGCGCAAGCCCCACGGCCTTGCCCACGTCGTACTTGATTTGCGGGTTGAAGTGGAAGCTCTTGGCCACGTAGTCCGGCGTGCCTTTGGTGCCCACGTCGTTGACGTACCACTCCAGGTAGCCGTCGAACAGAATGTCCGAACGCCCCAGCGGAATCGTCATTGCCCAGGTGGGGTTGATCTGCCACTGCCCGGAGGCTTTGCCGGTAATGCCATCGGGCTTGCGGTAGTAGGTGTTCAGCGAGAAGCGGTCGAAGCCGGGCAGGTCCAGGTCTACGGCCGGCCCCAGCAGGTACTTGCGGTTGCGGCCCTCGCCGCGCTCGTAGGTGGCCGCCACCAGCACGTCCCGCACGATGCCGTAACGCAGCTTGTGACCGCTGACCTTGCCCAGCGACAGGCGCGGCGAAAATTCGCCGTAGTAGGTGTGGCCGTCATTCCCGGAAAGGCCATTGGACCACTTGTTGTCGACGAACAGGAACACATCGCCCCAGGTCCAGCCGCTGGCATGCTCGTAGGTGATGGTCTGCTGGATGTCGTTGCCGGTGCCATCGACTTTGTAATTGTGCCCGTACAGGTAACTCAGGCTGTTGTCGCTCCACAGCAGCGGGCTTGCCTGGGCGCTGGCAGCGGCCATGGCCAGCAGGGGAAGGCAGCGCAGCGTGCAAAGACGGTTCGGTTTCATGTGCATCCCTTGGTCCTGATCGTTGAGGTGGACCCGGCAAAGGATGCAGCGCAGCGGACGAACACTCCCCTGGCCCCGGCCGTTGCCGAGGCGCCACCCTTGCCGGGTGGGCGGCGCAAGGCCGCCAGAGCAATGTCCCATGCCGTTACCGGCACTGACCGCTTCTACTCAGGTCAGCCACAAGCACGGGGCGTGCCAACTGATCGAATACACATGAAGCAAGGATTGTAAGCAATCTGAGTATTTATTGAACACTCAAACAATCAAGATTGCGCACTTTATTGGCGCTTCTGCGCCTGCATCTGCACCGTCACGAATCACGCCCGCACACCCTCCATGCACTTGCAGGCCCCGGCAGCGCTGGCTTGAGGGCTTTGAGCGAACTGGCACGCTTCTGGCTACATCCGTTGCCGAGTAGAAGCGGTCAGTGCCGATGCCGGCATGGGACATTGCTCTTGCGCCCCCGTTGGGGGCGTTCATCCGTGCGGATGGTTGAACGCAGCCTTGATGGCGGCGGGCAAGAGAGCAGCTTCACCCCGCTACACCCCTCTCTCCCCGCGTTCCCACCCCACGGCGATCTTGGAATCGAGGTGGAGAACACAACATGAACACTCGCTTTGCCCTGGGTCACCCGCTTCACTCGCTGCTGGCTGCCGTGAGCCTGGCGATCACACCCCATGCCCTGGCCAATGAACCGGTGGTGCTGCTGACCTCCTGGTATGCACAGGCCGAACAGGGTGGCTTCTATCAGGCGCTGGCCGACGGCCTGTATGCGCAGGAAGGCCTCGATGTGACCATCCGCATGGGTGGCCCGCAGGTCAACGGCATGCAGCTGCTGGTCAGCAAGCAGGCCGACTTCATCGTCAACTACGACCTGCAGATCCTCAAGAGCGTTGAACAGGGCCTGCCGGTGGTGGCGGTGGCCGCGCCGTTCCAGGGCGACCCCCAAGGCCTGATGACCCACGCCGACGTGGGCGGCCTGGACGGGCTGGCCGGCAAGCAGGTGCTGGTGTCCACCTCTGGCCAGCAGACCTGGTGGCCGTGGCTCAAGGGCAAATACCGGCTGGCCGACGACCAGGCTCGGCCCTACACCTTCAACCTGCAGCCGTTCCTGGCCAACCCGCAAACCACCCAGCAGGCCTATGCCAGCTCCGAGCTGTTCCAGGCCACCAAGGCCGGCGCAAACCCCAACTTCTTCCTGTTCGCCGATGCCGGTTACCCACCCTATGGCTCCACCGTGGCGACCCGTCAGGAGCTGATCGAACAACACCCCGAGCGGGTGCAGCGCTTTGTGCGTGCCTCGATGGAAGGGTGGAAGCGCTACCTGGAAAACCCCGCTGCCGGCAACGCACTGATCAAGCGCGACAACCCCAACATGAGCGACGAACTGCTGGCCTGGGGCGTCTCCACCCTCAAGCAGTACCGCCTGGTAACCGGCGGCGAGGCGGCAAGCCAGGGCATCGGCACCATGAGCGACGCACGCTGGCAGGCCACCCGCGACTTCATGGTCGAGGCCGGCCTGCTGGGCGCCACCGCGCCCTGGCAAAAGGCCTACACCACCCGCTTCGTGCAACAGCTGAACGTGCTGCCCAGCGCCGAACAGGCCGCCAGCCGCTGAAACCCCATAACAAAAGCCAAAAGCCTTGAGGACACCTGATCATGCTGGTCACCAAACAACCTGTACTGCGCCGTTTCTGGTATGCCCTGCTGCCGCTGACCGACCTGGACGACGGCCCCAAGCCCTTCACCCTGCTGGGCGAGCCACTGGTGCTGTGGAAACGCCCCGACGGCACCCCGGTGGCGATGCGTGACCGCTGCTGCCACCGCACTGCCCGGCTCTCCAAAGGTTTCGTCAGCGAGGACGGCAACATCGCCTGCGGTTACCACGGCTGGGAATATGACTGCAGCGGCACCTGCGTGAAAATCCCGCAGAACCCGGACGGCGCCATCCCCCCAGGCGCCGCGGTCAAGGCCTACCACTGCCAGGCCCGCTACGGTTACGCCTGGGTCGCCCTGGACGATCCGCTGCAACCGATCCCGGACTTCCCTGAAGACGGCGCCCCCGGTTACCGGCGCATCTTCCAGTTTTACGAAGAGTGGAAAACCAGCCCGCTGCGGGTGATGGAAAATTCCTTCGACAACTCGCATTTTTCCTTCGTGCACAAGGCCAACTTCGGCCTTTTCGACCAGCCACAGCCGGCCAGCTACGAATTTCGCGAAACCGACTACGGCTTCGAGGCCGAAACCCGGGTGCCGATCCGCAACCCCGAGCAGAGCTTCCGCATCACCGGCACCACGGCGCCGATCACCCAGCGCCACCTGGTCAACCGCTACTACCTGCCGTTCTCCCGGCGCTTTGGCTGCATGTACCCGGACAGCGGCATCCATCACATCATCTACAACTGCGCCACGCCCATCGACGACGGCCGGCTGATGCTGGTGCAGTGGCTGTACCGCAACGACAGCGAAGCCCAATGCTCCACCCAGGAACTGATCGACTGGGACGCGGCAATCACCGCCGAGGACCGCGACATTCTCGAGGCCACCGACCCGGACGCCTGCGTCGACACCCGCCGCCGGGTCGAACTGCACATGCCTTCGGACAAGCCCGGGCTGGTGATCCGCCGCCAGTTGCTGGGCCTGCTCGAAGCCCATGGCGAGAGCGAAGTGTTTCTCAGCCACTGAACCGCCGTTCAACGCCCCGGTGCGCCGGGGCATTCATCAGCGCTCATGACCCACGGGGAGAGCGAAATGTTGATGCAGACCCTGTCCACGGCCGCGGCCCAGCCGCAGCCCCTGTCTACCGCCGTCGGGCTGGACACCCCCTTGTTCGCCAACCAGGTGGAGAAGACCTACGCAAACGGTACCCATGCCCTGAACCGCGTCAAGCTGGCGATCCAGCGCGGTGAATTCGTCTCGTTGTTGGGCCCGTCAGGCTGCGGCAAGAGCACCTTGCTGAAAATGTTCGCAGGGCTTGAACAGCCCAGCGCCGGCCATGTGCGCTGGTGGGGCAAGGATGCCCCGGGCCAAGGCCTGGCCATGGTGTTCCAGGAAGCCACCCTGATGCCCTGGGCCAAGGTTCACGACAACGTGCGCCTGCCCCTGGACCTTGCCGGCCTGCCCAAAGCCCAGAGCCAGCCCCGGGTGCAAGCCGCTCTGGAACTGGTTGGCCTGGGCAACTTCGGCAATGTCTACCCCCGCGAGCTGTCCGGCGGCATGCAGATGCGCGCCTCCATCGCCCGGGCGCTGGCCACCGAGCCCAACCTGCTGCTGATGGACGAGCCCTTCGGCGCGCTGGACGAGTTCACCCGCAACAAGCTCGACAGCGACCTGCGCCAGTTATGGGCCGAACGCGACCTGACGGTGGTGTTCGTCACCCACAGCATCTTCGAGGCGGTGTACCTGTCGTCACGCGTGATCGTGATGGGTGCGCGCCCCGGCCGGGTGATCGCCGATGTGGCCATCGACGGGCCGCTGGAGCGCGACGAGGCCTACCGCACCTCACCGGCGTTCATCGAGCAGTGCGCACATCTGTCCCGGCTGTTGGCCCAGGCCAACAGCGGCCATTGCTGAGGGCATGACCATGAAACATACCTTGCGTAACCCCGTCGTGCTGCGCATTGCCTCACCGCTGCTGGTCGGCCTGGTGCTGCTTGGCCTGTGGCAGATGGCGTGCGTTGCCTGGCAGGTGCCGGCGTATCTGGTGCCTGCGCCTGCCGACATCGGCCGTACACTGGTGGCCGATGGCCCACTGCTGCTGGGGGCCTTGTGGATGACGTTGAAGATCACCTTCCTGTCATTCGCCCTGGCCGTGGTCATCGGCACATTGGCCGCATTCGTGTTCGTGCAGAGCCGCGTGCTTGAAGCCAGCCTGTTCCCCTATGCCATCCTGCTGCAAGTGACCCCGGTGGTGGCCATCGCACCGCTGATCATCATCTGGTGCAGTGACACCACGCTGGCTCTGGTGATTTGCGCGACCCTGGTGGCGATCTTCCCGATCATCGCCAACACCGTGCTGGGCCTGCGCAGCGTCAACGCCGGGCTGCTCAACCTGTTCCGCCTGAACCGCGCCAGCCGCTGGCAGGTGCTGCTGCGCCTGCGCATTCCCAGCGCGCTGCCATGCTTCTTCGCAGGGCTGCGCATCGCCAGCGGCCTGGCGCTGATCGGCGCGGTGGTGGCCGAATTTGTCGCGGGGACCGGGGGCACCGGTGCGGGCCTTGCCTATCAAATCCTGCAGGCCGGTTTTCAACTGAACATCCCACGGCTGTTTGCAGCCCTGGTGCTGATTGCCTTGACCGGTGTCGCGCTGTTCAGCCTGATGGCGCTGCTCGCCCGCCTGAGCCTGCGCCACTGGCACGAAAGCGAACTGGGCTGAATCGACATGGAGCCGAACATGAAACACGCCGACAGCTGGCTGATCCGCAATGCCAGCGCCATCCTCACCGGCCTGCGCGGCGCCGCCGCACGCCATGCCGGGCCCGACATCCGCATCACCCGGGGGCGCATCGCCGCCCTCGGTTCACTGGCCCCGATGCCGGGCGAGCAGGTGCTTGATGCCACCGATTGCGTGGTGTACCCCGGTTGGGTGAACACCCATCACCACCTGTTCCAGTCGCTGCTCAAGGGCATCCCGGCCGGCATCGACCAGAGCCTGGGCGGCTGGCTGGGCGCGGTGCCCTATCGCTACCGCGGGCTGTTCAACGCCGAGCACTTGCGGCTGGCCGCGCGCATCGGCCTGGTGGAGCTGGCCCGCTCCGGTTGCACCACGTTAGCCGACCATCACTACCTGTACTTGCCGGGCATGGCGTTTGATGGCGCGCAGATCCTTTTCGAAGAAGCCGAACAACTGGGCCTGCGCTTCGTCCTGTGCCGGGGCGGCGCTACCCAGGTGCGCCAGGCCGAGGGCGCCGCTGCCGCCGGGCCGGAAACCCTCGGCCAATACCTGGACGACGTGCAGCGCCTGGTGCGCGAGTACCACGACCCCGCCGCCGACGCCTGGCGCCGGGTGGTCATGGCGCCCACCAGCCCGCCCTACTCCATGCCACCTGAGCACCTGCGCGAAACCGCGCGGGTCGCACGCCAGCTGGGCATTCGCCTGCACAGCCACCTGAGCGAAACCGTCGAGTACCAGCACGACATCCACAGCCACCACGGCATGTCGCCAGTGGCGTTCTGCGCCGAACAGGGCTGGCTCGGGCCAGACGTGTGGTTCGCTCACCTGGTCAAGCTCAGCCCCGAGGAAATCCGCCTGCTGGGCGCCACCGGCACCGGCGTCGCCCACTGCCCGCA
The DNA here is from genome assembly GCF_028898945.1 of Pseudomonas sp. PSKL.D1. NCBI lineage: Bacteria > Pseudomonadati > Pseudomonadota > Gammaproteobacteria > Pseudomonadales > Pseudomonadaceae > Pseudomonas > Pseudomonas sp. PSKL.D1. The sequence continues at coordinate 2,246,453 of NZ_CP118607.1, read as the reverse complement.
GAGCAATGGCCGGTTGGGCAGCGGCATCGCCGATATCGTCGCCATGGAAGCGGCGGGCATGGCCGTGTCGATCGGCGTGGATGGCGCGGCGTCCAACGAGGCCTGCGACATGATCAGCGAAACCCACGCCGCCTGGCTGCTGCAACGGGCCAAGGCTGGCGAACGCGCCCTGCCCCGCTACCAGGGTGGCGACCACGAAGGCGGCGCCCACGTGGCTCAGGTAGAAGACGTGGTGCGCTGGGGCACCGCTGGCGGCGCACAGGTGCTCGGGCTTGACGCCGTGGGCACGCTGCAAGTGGGCATGGCGGCGGACCTTGCCCTGTATAAACTGGACCAGCCCCGCTACTTCGGCCTGCACGACCTGGGAATCGCCCCGGTGGTGGGCGGCGGCAGGCCAACCCTGCGAGCCTTGCTGGTAGGTGGTCGGCTGCGGGTTATGGACGACCAGTTGCCAGGGCTCGACTTGGCACAACTGCAGCACCAGGCGCGGCAAGCCGTGTTGCAGTTGCAGCGTGCTGCGGGGTTACGGGCATGAGCTGGACATCGCTGCAAGTGCAGGCACTGCGCCTGGAAAGCCAGGACGTGCTGGGTGTTGAACTGGTCGCGCCAGAGGCGGCACCGCTGCCCTTCGACTGGTCGCCCGGCGCCCATGTGGACCTGCGCCTGGGTAACGGCGTGGTGCGCCAGTACTCGATCATCAGCCTGCCGGAGAGCGGCCACCTGTACCTGGGAATCAAGCGCGAACCGGCCTCACGGGGTGGCTCGCGCTGGCTGCATGAGCAGTTGCGCCTCGGCGCCCGCCTGGACGTGGGTACACCGCGCAACCTGTTCGCCCTGCAACCCGGCCATGGGCCGGTCACCCTGGTGGCGGCCGGCATCGGCATCACCCCACTGCTGCCGATGTACCATCAATGCCGTGCCCAGCAGCGGCCGGTGCGCTTGCTGTACTTCACCCGCGATACCCACCCGGCGCCGTTCATCGCGCGCCTGAATGCGCACATTGAGCACTACGCCGGCCTTGGCGCCGAGCAGATTGCCGACTGCCTGGCCGACCAACTGCCGGGCTGGACGTGTGAGGCCAGCTTGTACACGTGCGGCCCGGCAGGCTTCATGGACTGCGTGCAGCGCGTGGCGCTTACGCGCGGCTGGCCAACGGGCGCCTTGCACCGCGAACACTTCCAGTCCAGTGCACCTGCGGTCTCCAGCGAGCAAGGAAGCCTGTTGGTGCTGCAGCGCAGCGGCAAGGAAGTGCAACTGCAACCACGAGAAAGCCTGGTGCAAGCGGCAGAACGGGTGGGTGTAGCGCTGCCGGTGTCATGCGGCATGGGCATCTGCGGCGCGTGTGTCAGCCGTGTCATCGAGGGCGAACCCGAACACCGCGACGACTACCTCAGCGCAGAGCAACGCGCCAGTGGGCAGTGGATAGCGCCCTGTGTGTCGGGGTGTCGAGGTGCACGGCTGGTGCTCGATGCCTGAAAACGCCCCGACTCGTACGTAATGCTATTCACTTAAGAATGCCGGGGCTGCTGCGCAGCCCCGGCGATCTTGAGTGAACTGCATTATCCGAACGAGTCGGGGCGTTTGCATTCAGGCAATCACCACTCATAGGTGACTGTGCCGTAAACGGTGCGTTGTTGGCCGTACTGGCAACCGACGGTGCTGAAGCAGCCGGCCACATACTCTTCGTCGAACAGGTTGGTCGCGTTCAGCGAGACCTCCAGGCCATCGAGGGAGTGGTCGAGCTTGCCCAACGGGTAAGCCACCAGCGTATCCACGACGGTGTAGCTGTCGACCTTGAAGCTGTTGGCCGAATCGCCGAAAGTGCTGCCGACATAACGGGCACCGGCACCCAGGCGCAGGCCTTCGAGCGGCCCGCCCTGGAAGGTGTAGTCACCCCAGCTCCACGCCCTGGGAGCGCACCTCGCCTTCCTGGCGCGAGAAATCGCCAAGATCCTTGGGGTGTCTCCAGCGCTGGTCAATGCGATGATCCGCGATGCCCTCTGCACTGCCGCGATAAAGCCCTTTGACGTGGCGTGCAGCCGTCAGCCTTCGGTGAGGAGCCTGAAGGCAGTTCTTCTACCGCCCAGGCTCCCCGCTTCCTCACCTGATCAACGTACCAGGCAGGGTTTCTTGTTGTCGAAGGCCCAGCCCGATACCAGGTACTGCATGGCGACCGCGTCATCCCGTGCACCGAGCCCCATGTTGCGGTAAGTCTCGTGGGCTTTCATCAGCGCGTCCATGTCCAGTTCGATGCCCAGCCCCGGCTTGGCCGGCACCTGCACCAGGCCGCCTTCGATCTTCAGCGGCTCACGCGTCAGGCGCTGGCCGTCCTGCCAGATCCAGTGGGTATCGATGGCGGTGACATTGCCCGGTGCGGCGGCAGCGACGTGGGTGAACATGGCCAGCGAGATGTCGAAGTGGTTGTTCGAATGCGAGCCCCAGGTCAGGCCCCAGTCGTTGCACATTTGCGCCACGCGCACTGAACCCTGCATGGTCCAGAAGTGCGGGTCGGCCAGCGGGATGTCCACCGACTGCAGCTGGATGGCATGGCCCATCTGCCGCCAATCGGTGGCGATCATGTTGGTGGCGGTGCGCAGGCCGGTGGCGCGCCGGAACTCGGCCATCACCTCGCGGCCGCTGTAGCCGTTCTCCGCACCACAGGGGTCTTCGGCATACGCCAGCACATCGTGCTGGTCCCGGCACAAGGCGATGGCTTCCTTCAGCGACCAGGCGCCGTTGGGGTCGAGGGTGATGCGTGCATCCGGGAAGCGCTCTGAAAGCGCGGTCACCGCCTCGATTTCTTCAGCGCCACGCAGCACGCCACCCTTGAGTTTGAAGTCCTTGAAGCCGTAACGCTCATACGCAGCTTCGGCCAGGCGCACGACCCGCTCCGGGCTCAGGGCTTCTTCGTTGCGCACGCGGAACCAGGCGTTGTCGGCATCGTCCTCGCTGCGGTACGGCAGGTCGGTACGCGTGCGATCGCCCACATAGAACAGGTAACCGAGCATCTCCACGGCGTCGCGCTGCTGGCCTTCGCCAAGCAAGGCCGCCACCGGTACTTCGAGGTGTTGGCCGAGCAGGTCGAGCAGTGCCGACTCCAGCGCCGTGACCGCATGCACGGTGATGCGCAGGTCAAACGTCTGCAGCCCCCGGCCACCCACATCGCGGTCGGCAAAGGTTGTGCGCACCTTGTTCAGCAGGCTCTGGTAGTTGCCGATCGACTGACCCACCAGCAGGTCGCGGGCGTCTTCGAGGGTCTTGCGGATACCTTCACCACCCGGCACCTCCCCTACCCCGGTGCGCCCGGCGTTGTCCTTGAGGATCAGCACGTTGCGGGTAAAGTACGGCCCGTGGGCGCCGCTGAGGTTAAGCAGCATGCTGTCGTGACCGGCCACCGGCACCACGTGCAGGTCGGTGATGATCGGGGCACCACGGGTGGCTTGGGTCGAAGTCAGAGCATTCATCGAGGGTTCCTTTTTATCGTTGTAATCAACGCGAAGTCGGGGCGGTAACCGAGGGGGTTGCGGTGCTGTTCGGTGCGGGTTCTTCCAGGCCACGCAGCTCGATGCGCTTGATATCGCCGACCACGAACAGGTAACTGATGGCGGCGATCAGCGCATTCACGCCAATGAACACCAGCGCCATCTTGAACGAGCCGGTGGCGGCGATGATGTAGCCGATGACGATGGGGGTAGAGATCGACGACAGGTTGCCGATGGTGTTGAACAGCCCACCGGCAAGGCCGGCAATCTGTTTGGGCGATGTGTCCGAAACCACCGCCCAGCCCAGCGCGCCGACACCCTTGCCGAAGAACGCCAGGGCCATGAACGCCACCACCATCCAGTCGGCTTCGACGTAGTTGCAGATGACCATCGACATCGACAGGACCATGCCCAGCACGATCGGCGTCTTGCGCGCCACGCTCAGCGAATTGCCGCGGCGCAGCAGGAAGTCGGAGAACACGCCGCCGAGAATGCCGCCCAGGAAGCCGAAGAGCGCCGGTAGCGAGGCGATGATGCCGGCCTTGAGGATGGTCATGCCGCGTTCCTGCACCAGGTACACCGGGAACCAGGTCAGGAAGAAATACGTCAGCGAGTTGATGCAGAACTGGCCCAGGTAAACGCCGGCCATCATGCGGTTGGTGAGCAACTGTCGCACGTGCGCCCACTTCGGCCCGGCGGCCTTCTGCTGCTTCTGGTCGTCAATATCGACCAGACCGCCGTTGTCGGCGATGTACTGAACTTCGGCGGCGTTGGCCAGCGGGTGCTTGCGCGGGCTATGGATGACTTTGAGCCACACCAGCGAGAACAGCATGCCCAGCACGCCCATCATGATGAACACGTGCTCCCAGCCGAAGCGGTACACAATCCAGCCCATCAGTGGCGCAAACAGCGCAGTGGCGAAGTATTGCGCCGAGTTGAACACCGCCGAGGCCGTGCCGCGCTCTTTGGTCGGGAACCACGAGGCGACGATTCGCGAGTTGCCCGGGAATGACGGCGCTTCCGCCAGGCCTACCGACAGGCGCAGCAGGATCAACACCACCACCGCCGTGGTCACGCCGAACTCGCCGACAAAACCCTGCAGGAAGGTGAAGAACGACCAGGTGAAGATGCTGGCGGCATACACCCGCTTGGAGCCGAAGCGATCAAGCAGCCAGCCGCCCGGGATCTGGCCGAGCACGTAGGCCCAGCCAAAGGCGGAGAAGATGTAGCCGAGGGTGATGGCATCAATGCCAAGCTCTTTCTGGATGCTGGAGCCGGCGATGGAAATGGTGGCGCGATCAGCGAAGTTGATCGTGGTCACCAAAAACAGCATGAGCAGTATCAAATAGCGGACGCGGGTCTGCTTGGGTTCAGGTTGCATCTGGAACACTCCCACGAATTATTGTTGTGCGGGTAGACAGGCAGGTCTCGCTGAAGACATAGGTTGTCGTACAACGATAACGTTATCATCGTATGGATAACGTTATCATTCAAGTGGCAAAAACAGGTTTTTGGTCGAACGGCTGACTTTCAGGTGCTGGCGCGCTCAATCAGCGAGAAGCCGGTGTCATGCCGCTCAAGGTCTTTTCCACCCGCCAGGCGGCGCAGCAGGGCCTCTGCCACCTGCCGCCCCATCTGCGCCGAGTTGACGCTGATGGTGGATAACGCCGGTTGCGCAAAACAGCTGTCGGTGGTGTCTCCAAAGCCCAGCACGGCAATGTCTTCAGGCACCCGCAGCCCCCGGGCCGCGGCCTCTGCAAGCACGCCGAGCGCTACCGTGTCGGAGCTGCAGAAAACCAGCTGCGGTGGCTGTTCGTTACCCAGCAGGCGCTTGAGCCCTTCCCTGCCGACTTGCCAGGTGGACGGCAATGGCAACACTTGCACCGGCATGTCATGGATGCCCAACTGCTTCAAGCGCCGGGTCATGCCATTGCAGCGGCGCAGGCCGCGAGGGTCGTCCACGGTGATCACGGCAAAACGCCGGTAGCCCTTGGCATGGAAGTGATCAGCGACCAGTTGTCCGACCTCCTCATGGGAAAAGCCCACCTGCATGTCCAGGGCATGTTCGCTCAGGTCCCATGCCTCGACCACCGGGATGCCCGCCGACGCCAGCCGCGCGCGGCTGCCGTCGGTGTGCAGGGTGCCGGTAAGGACAATGCCGTCCGGGCGACGACCGAGAATCGCCTCCAGCAGCACTTCTTCCCTTTCGGGGGAGTAGCCGGTGGGGCCCAGCAGCGACTGATAGCCTGCCTCGGTGAGGCGGTCCATGATTGCCTGCACGGCGGTGGCAAAGATGGAGTTGGCGATGGTTGGCAGCAAAATCGCCACCAGTCGGCTCTTGCTCGACGCAAGGCTGCCGGCCAGCAGGTTGGGCACATAGCCCATGGCCTTGACCACTTCAAGAACACGCTCCCGGGTAGCTTCGCTGACACGTTCAGGACGATGCAGGGCACGCGACACAGTAATCGGCGACACACCCGCAACACGCGCCACATCGATGACGGTAACCGGCAACTCGCCCTGCTCGGTGCTGCTGGCCAGTTCTCTTCTGGATTTTCTTGCCACGGGACCCCTGCTCGCAATGACGCCCTACGGGGGCGAGCCCCCGCGTGATGACGACAGTTTACGAAAGGGGTTGGCCGCGCATCAATGCCACCATCGCCAACGCCATTGATCGCCGGGCCTCTACCACAGCGCCCATGTGTAGCTGACAATCAAGCGCGTCTCATCCAGATCATTGCCGAAGTTCGACCGCACCGTGGCATTGCGTACTTTTACGCCAAGGTTTTTCAGCGCCCCGCTCTGCACCACATAGCCGATATCGGTATTGCGCTCCCACTCCTTGCCGCCATGCCCGCCACCAACCAGCACATTGTCGCCACTGACATAGCGGGTCATGAAGGTCAGCCCCGGCACCCCGATGGCCGCGAAGTTGTAGTCGTAACGCACCTGCCACGAACGCTCGTCGATATTGGCGAAGTCGTTGATCTGCACAAAGTTGACCAGGTACGGGTCACTGTTGGCGATATAGGGGAACGGGTCATCCCCGCTCATGTGCTGGTAGGCGACGGTGAACATGTTGCCACCCAAGGTATAGGCCACCTGGCCGTTGGCCGAGCGGTTGTCGAGCGGGCGAAAACTGCCGTCCTCGCGGCTTTTGGCATAACGCAGGTCGAACTTCAGCGACTGTTGTGCAGCCAGCGGCAGCTCAAAGACCACGCCGCCGAACACCTGCTTGTACACGTCCTCCAGGTTGCCGTAGAACAGGCTGGTACTCAGCCCTTTGCCGAAGCTGTAGGTGCCCCCGGCAAAGCGAAAATCATCGCTCACCCCGCCGATGCGGTTACCGGTGAAGTCCTGGTAGTCACTTGAGCTGTTGAACTTGATTTGCCGCAGCTTGCCCACCTGCAATGCCAGGTTGTCGATATCGCTGGACGTGACCATCGCCCCTTCGAAGGTCGACGGCAACAGACGGGTGTCGTTGCTCTGCACCACCGGGTTGCGAAAGGCCAGCGACCCCACCTTGAACACGGTGTCGGACACCTTGGCCTTGGCGGTCAGCTCCAGCTTGCCGTACTCGCTCTGCGAGCCGCGACCGTTGGCGGAACTCAGGTCCGCCGGCAACAGGCCGGTACCGCCCGAGCCATCGCCACCGTCGAGCTTGAAGCCGTACATGCCCAGGGCATCGAGCCCCAGCCCCACGGTGCCCTCGGTGTAGCCCGAGGTGAAGCGGAACATCGCGCCCTGCGCCCACTCGGCGGCCGAGTCGCGCTGGGCGCTTGGCGGGCCGTTGCGAAAATCGCGGTTGAAATAAAAATTGCGCAGTTCCAGCGCGGCAGTGCTGTCGGCGATGAAATCCGCCGAGGCTGCCAATGGGAACAACAATGCGCACGAACCAAGGGTTGCTAGGGTCTTGTTTGACGACATGCCTGGCATGCTCCGTAGTGGCAGGAGGGTCAATGAACGTTCTTGTTATGTGTGCAACAGCGCCGGAGGGGGAAATTCCGGCAACACGCAGCCCCTCAGGTCCGAAGACCCGAGTGCGCGTGGTGGTTCAGGATGAAGCGGGGTGTATCAGTCGATGCGGCCGATGCTGGCCCGCGCTTCGAAGTAGCTGCCAGGTTGCCCGGCAATGCTCAGGGTGCCGGCGCAGGGCGCCAGGATCGAGGTTTCCATCTTCATCGCCTCCATCACCGCGATGACCTGCCCAGCCTGCACACTGGCGCCCTCTTCGACCACCCAGGCGTGCAGGTTGCCGGCTACCGGGGTGAGTACGGCTTTCTCATCCACCGCTTCGGCGGCGGCAAGGTCTGCCGCGGGCGCTGCGCCGTTGAGGCTGATGCCCGCCAGCAGGGCCGCCGGCAGGCCGAGTTCGTGGCGCTTGCCGTCAATTTCGACAAAGGTGCGCAGCACGCCCGGGTCCGCTTGTGTGGCGCTGCGCGGGGCGATGCTCACCTGTTCGGCGAAGTCGGTTTCGATCCAGCGGGTGTGTACCGCGAAGGTGCCTTCTGCGGTGAAGTCGGCGTGATCCATTACTGCACGGTGGAACGGCAACACGGTGGCCACGCCGTCCACGTGAAACTCGGCCAGCGCCCGGCGGGCGCGGCGGACGGCCTGCTCGCGGGTGGCGCCGGTAACGATCAGCTTGGCGATCATCGAGTCGAAGTTGGGCGATACCCGCGAGCCTTCGACCACACCGGTGTCCAGGCGCACGCCGGGGCCGCTCGGCGGCTGGAAACCTTCGATGGTTCCCGGGGTGGGCAGGAAGCCGTTGCCCGCGTCCTCGGCGTTGATGCGGAACTCGAAGCTGTGGCCGCGCGGCGCCGGGGTGCCTTCAAACGACAGTGGCAGGCCATCGGCCACGCGCAGCTGTTCGATCACCAGGTCCACACCGCTGGTTTCTTCGGTGACCGGGTGCTCCACCTGCAACCGGGTGTTGACCTCCAGGAACGACAAGGTGCCGTCAGCACTCAGCAGAAACTCCACGGTGCCAGCCCCCACGTAACCGGCTGCGGCGCAGATGTCGCGGGCCGAGTCGTGGATGCGCTGGCGCAGGGCATCGTCCAGGTATGGCGCCGGGGCTTCTTCGATGAGCTTCTGGTTGCGCCGCTGCAGCGAGCAGTCGCGAGTACCCACCACCACCACGCGGCCATGGCGGTCGGCGATGACCTGCGCCTCGATGTGGCGCGGGCGGTCGAGGAAACGCTCCACGAAGCACTCGCCACGGCCGAAGGCGGTGACCGCCTCGCGCACGGCGGACTCGTACAGCTCGCTGACTTCATCGAGCTGCCAGGCCACCTTCAGGCCTCGGCCACCGCCACCGAAAGCGGCTTTGATGGCGATCGGCAAGCCGTGTTGCTGCGCGAATGCGAGCACTTCGCTAGCGTCCTTCACCGGGTCTTCGGTGCCAGCCACCAGCGGTGCACCTACCTTCAGGGCGATACGCCGTGCCTGCACCTTGTCGCCCAGGGCGTCGATGGTGTCCGGGTTCGGGCCGATCCAGGTCAGGCCGGCAGCCAGCACCGCGCGGGCGAAGTCGGCGCGCTCGGAAAGGAAGCCGTAGCCGGGGTGCACGGCGTCTGCGCCGCAGCGGGCGGCGACGGCCAGCAGCTTGTCGATGTTCAGGTAGCTGTCGGCGGGACGCTGGCCGTTCAGGGCGTAGGCCTCGTCGGCCTGGCGCACGTGCAGGGCATCGATGTCGGCGTCGGCGTACACCGCCACGCTGGCCACGCCGTAGTCACGGCAGGCACGGGCGATACGCACGGCGATTTCGCCACGGTTGGCAATCAGGACCTTTTTCATCGGGCAGAATTCTCGTTGTAAGGGGCAGGCCGCACGGGCTCAAAGGCGCCCAGCGGGTTGAAGCGGATACGCGCATTGACCGGGATCTGCCCGGCCAGGTCCAGGTGGTGCGGGGCCACCACGCCGATCACCGGATAACCACCGGTTAGCGGGTGGTCGGCCAGGAATAGCACCGGCTGGCCGCTGGGCGGCACCTGGATGGCACCGACCGTGGTGCCTTCGCTGGGCAACTCGCCGTCGATGGCACGTTGCAGTGGCTGTTCGCCCGCCAGGCGGATGCCGATACGGTTGGACTGCGGTGTTACCTGCCAGGCCTGCGCTGCGAGCAAGGCCTGGGCCTGAGCGGTGAACCAGTCGCTACGCGGGCCCATCACCACGTCCAGGGTGATGACCTGGTCGGCGCAAGGCATATCGAAGGCGGGTTGCTCGTCGAGCGAGACCGCAGCGCCGCCGATGCGCGCATTGAAGCCCAGGCGATCGCCGGCGGCCAGTGGCGCCGGGCCGACCTGGGCCAGGGTGTCGGTTGCCAGGCTGCCCAGCACCGGGGCGTGGTTGAAACCACCACGGATCGCCAGGTAGTTGCGCAGCCCGGCGCTGGGCGCATGGATGCTGAGCTGGTCGCCGTCCTGCAGGGTGAACGGCGTGTACAGGGCCGGGCGCAACCGTTGGCCGTTGGCGCTCAGCACTTCGAGCTGCGCGGTGGCCCCGGTAACGGCCGCCACGGTGTGGCCATGGCAGGTCAAGCTCAACCCGCCCATCAATACTTCAAGGCAGGCGCTGCCGGCTTCGTTGCCGACGGCGCGGTTGGCGGCACGCAGCGCACCCCGGTCCATGGCGCCGGAAGCCGAAACCCCCTGCCCCGCCCGGCCTGGGCGGCCAAGGTCTTGCAGCAGGGTTTGCAGGCCCGGCGCGCGGATTTCCAGGCAGTTGCCGCCGGCCGCTTGCGCACGGCCAGGTACCGCCACCGACACGCGCTGCGCTGCCGACGGGCCGGCATCGACGAAACGCACCCGGTAGCCCGGTTGCAGCAACGCCGGTTCGTCGCGGTCCAGGTCCCACATGCGCGTGCCAGTGACGCCGATGATCTGCCAACCACCGGGGCTGGCCTGCGGGTAGATGCCGCTGAAGCCGCCGGCCAGCGCCACCGCACCGGCCGGGATGCGCGTGCGCGGCGTGCTGCGCCGGGGCACCACAAAGCCGGCGCCACCGCTGAGGTAGGCAAAGCCTGGGGCGAAGCCACAGAAGGCCACGCTGTAGTCACTGCCGGTGTGGCGGCGGATCACCTCCTCGCAGCTGATGCCCAGGGCTTGCGCGACATCAGCAAGGTCTTCGCCGTTGTAGTGCACCGGGATCTCGATGAGCTTGCCGGCCTGACGCTGGCTGGCACTGATGTCACGCGCGGCGATCTGCGCCGCCAGGGCCTCGCGGCTGACCTGGCTTGGGCGAAAGTGCACCAGCAAGGTCCGTGCGGCGGGCACGACTTCCTGCACGCCAACGATGGGCGCCTGCTGCAGCGCATCGAACAGGGCGAGGGTCTCGTCCAGGTCGGCAAGCTCCACCAGCAATGCATCCAGGCTGACTGGGTAGAAACGCATGATCCACTCCTACACGTGGTATTGGCTGTCGGGGACGTCGGTGATGAACATGTGGCCCGGTGCGTGGGAAATCGCGAACGGCACCTTCGAGGCCATCACCACCGATTGCGGGGTTACGCCGCAGGCCCAGAACACCGGGATCTCGCCCGGTTTGATACTGACCGCATCGCCAAAGTCCGGCTGGGCGATGTCGTTGATGCCGAGCAACGCCGGCTCCCCTACATGCACCGGTGCCCCGTGCACGCCCGGGTAACGCGCGGTGATGCGGGCGGCGTCGGCCACCCGCTCGGCCGGCACCGGGCGCATCGACACCACCATGTTGCCCTGCAGCCGGCCCGCCGGGCGGCAAGCGCGATTGCTGCGGTACATCGGCACGTTGCAGCCTTCGCTGATATGGCGCACATCGATGCCGGCCTCGAGCAGGTCGTTCTCGAAGGTGAAGCTGCAGCCGATCAGGAAGCTGACCAAGTCGTCGTGCTCGGCCCACAGTGCGCGTACGTCGCTCACCTCCTCTGCCAACTGGCCGTCGCGCCATACGCGGTACAGCGGCAAGTCGGTGCGCAGGTCGGCGTCGGCAGCAAGGAACGTGCTGTATTCGCCAGGCTCGGTCACATCCAGCACCGGGCAGGCCTGCGGGTTACGCTGGGCAAACAGCAAGAAATCGTAGGCCCACTCGCGGGGCAGGCAGATCATGTTGCATTGGGTAAGGCCAGGGGCGTGGCCGGCGGTGGGCGACACCAGCCCCTGACGGTAACGGGCACGGGCGGCAGCGGCGGCTTCGCGGGCTTGCTGGAACGGGTTCATGGTCAACCTCAAGTGAATGCGCGCAGGGTGGTGCCGGCTTCTAGCAGGCGGTGCTTGACGGTGCGGGCGATGCCGACCGCGTCGGGGCTGTCGCCGTGTACGCAGATCGAGTCGGCCTGCAGGCGGATCACCTGGCCGTCCTCGGCCTCGATCTCGCCGTCGCGCACCAGGCGCAGCATGCGCTGGGCGATCAGCTCGACATCGTGCAGCACAGCGCCTGGGCGGTTGCGCGACACCAGTGTGCCCTGCGCGGTGTAGGCGCGGTCGGCGAAGGCTTCGGCCACGCAGCTCAGGCCTGCCTGTGTGGCCCAGCCGATCAGCGGCGAATTGGCCAGGCACACCAGTTTGAGTTGCGGATCGACGCGCAGCACGGCCTGGATCACCGCCGCAGCTTGTACCGGGTCTTGGGCGATGGTGTTGTACAGCGCGCCGTGGGGCTTGACGTAGCTGACCCGGGTGCCGGCGCTGCGGGCCAGGCCTTGCAGCGCGCCGACCTGGTAGATCACGTCAGCGCACAGCTGCTCGGCCGGCACGGCCATGTTGCGGCGGCCGAAACCGACCAGGTCGGGGTAGGACACGTGGGCACCGATGGCCACGCCACGGGCGGCGGCAGCTTCGAGCGTGCCGAGGATCCCGGCCGGGTCACCGGCATGGAAGCCGCAGGCGACGTTGGCGCTGGTGACGATGTCGAGCATCGCGGCATCGTCACCCATGCTCCAGGCGCCAAAGCTTTCGCCCAAATCACTGTTAAGGTCGATGGCAGGCATGAAAAGGGTCTCCGTGGCAGTCTCAGGCTGCGTTGATGAAGGCGAAGATGGCGCCGGCGGATTTATACGCCATGTACCACGACAACAGGCAGGTCAGCACGCCCAGTACCAGCAGCCAGCGCGGGTAGTGGTAGCCGTCCATCAAATCCGAACGGCGCCAGCCGACGTACATGAAGATGCTCAGGCCCAGCGGCAGGATCAAGCCGTTGAAGCCACCGGCGAAAACCAGCAGGGCAGCAGGCGGCTTGCCGGCGGTCAGGTACACGGCCAGCGCGACCAGAATGAAGCCGACCGTGGCCAGGTGGCGGGTGCGCTCGGTGATGCGGTTGGAGAATACCGTGATGAACGACATCGAGGTGTACGAGGCGCCGATCACGCTGCTGATACCCGCGGCCCACAGCACCAAGCCGAACACCATCATGCCGGTTTCGCCGGCAGCGGCGCCGAAGGCTTGTGCAGCCGGGTTGGCGCCCTGGCCGGAAACATCGATGACGATACCGCTGGCGACCACGCCGAGGATGGCCAGGAACAGCACATAGCGGGCAATGCCTGTGACCAGGATGCCGGTCAGTGCGGCCTTGGACACCACCTCGATGTTTTCCACGCCGACGGTACCTTTGTCCAGCAGGCGGTGGGCGCCGGCGTAGGTGATGTAGCCGCCGACGGTACCGCCGACGATGGTGGTGATCGAAGCAAAGTCGACGAAGTCAGGCCACACCGCCTGGCGCAGCGCTTCACCCAGCGGAGGGTGGGTCGAGCAGGCGGCGAAGATGATCAGGGCGATCTTGAAGATGCCCAGCACGATCATGATGCGGTCCATGGCAATGCCGGCGCGGTGCGAGGAGAAGATGCCGATGGCCACCAGCGCGCTGAGGGCGCCGCCCCATTTGGGGTCGAGGCCGGTCAGGGCATTCAGGCCCAGCCCGGCGCCGGCGATGTTACCCAGGCTGAACACCAGGCCACCGAAGATTACCAGCACTGCCAGCAAGTAGCCCGAACCTGGAATGGCGGTATTGGCCAGGTCGGCGGCGCGCATGCGGGTCAAGGTGACGATGCGCCACACGTTCAGCTGCACGACGAAGTCGATCAGGATCGAGGCAAGAATACCAAAGGCGAATGCGGCGCCCAGGGTAGCGGTGAAGGTGGCGGTCTGGGTCAGGAAACCCGGGCCGATGGCCGAGGTGGCCATCATGAAAATCGCGGCGATCAGGGACGAGCGCCGGGCCTTGCTGAACTCTAAAGCGGTCTGTGTCACAGCAGCATTCCTACAATGAGAGATACCTTCGCAGAGCAAGCGCCATGCCATGTTTTACAAAATAGCCTGAATGTGAGGGTTTACGCAGTCTAGATTGTTGAACAATCTAATTTGGATGAGTGAGCACAATGCGCCAGATTGTTACACTTCAACTCACCCGTGCTACCTGATGGAGCATTTGAGGCCTCAGGCACTTGCCTCGCACACGGCTCTCGGGGAACATCTTCGCGGTCACCTCCACTCTGGATCGCCCATGAACGACACTGCTGCCTCCCACCCGCGTACCTTGGGTGAATCCATCACCAAGGACATACGCCGTATGCTGGTTGAGGGCGAACTGGTACCCGGGCAGCGCCTGTCCGAGGCGGCCCTGGCGGAAACATTGCAGATTTCCCGTAACACCCTGCGCGAAGCCTTTCGCGTACTGACCCGTGAAGGGCTGCTCAAGCACGAACCCAACCGCGGTGTTACCGTGGCCGAGCCGGACATGGCCTCGATCATCGACATCTACCGGGTGCGCCGCTTCATCGAGTGCAAGGCCATTGCCCAAGGCTTCCCCCTGCACCCAGGCACGTTGAACATGCGCCAGGCCGTGGAGGCCGGCATGCAGGCCCGGGAAGCCAAGGACTGGGTGGGGGTGGGCACGGCGAACATGCTGTTCCACCGTGCCATCGTCGAGTTGGCCGACAGCCCGCGGCTGTTGGTGTTCTATGGGCAGATTTCGGCCGAGTTGCGCCTGGCCTTCGGCGTACTCAACGACCCCGAGTTCCTGCACCTGCCCTACCTGGACATGAACGCTGCCATTTTGCGCTGCGTCGAAGAGGGTCGGTCCGAGGATGCGACACGTATGCTGGAGGGGTATCTGGTGCAGTCGGAGCGAATCGTGCTGGCGGCTTACGAGCGGCGGACGAGGCGTTAGGTGCTGTGCAAACCTCTCGTTGATGTCGTGATCGTAGAGCAACGCATCACCACAGTGCAGCGCTGGCAGCGCATGCCGCGCTGCCAGCAACCTCAGGTCAGACGCTGGACTGCACGAACGTGTAGTTGCGCTGGACTTTGCACATGAATGGCACACCGCACTGGGTGACGAATTTCTCGAAGTACGTGAGGATGTCCTGGTGGTTGGCACCGAAGAACACCAGGAAATCCGCCTTGGCACCTTGCGGCCCCGCCCCCGCGCAGGCCGCCATGTAGCCGGCCACTGCCATGGAGCGCTGGCTGGCGGTCAACCCGGCACAGAAGGCCGAAAGACCTCGCGGGCAACTGGCCGGCGTCGACACCGGGACGTTGTCGGGTTTGACGATGACCTCCTCGAAGACACTGGCAATGACATCAGACGAAGGTGTCTTGTATGGCATGCCCCGCTCGAACACCGCCATGCTTGCCGTCAGGGTCGCAGGGTGAGTGGCGAGTGCGGCCAGCAGGCCATTGGCGCGGGCAATGTCGGCCTGGCTGTTGTGCGCCTCACCTAGCAGGATGACGTTGTACGAGGGCGTGGCCGCCCCAGTGAACAAGCTCTGCAGGTTGGCCGCGGTAGCAGTCGCCGGTTTCGACACACTATTGGACTTCTGATCGCTGCCCAGCTGGGGAATCCCGGTCGCTGGGTGCGCGTGGAGGATGTCACTCACCGCGCGCAGCACGACCGAATCGAAGTTGCCGTCGCCTTGTGTACCCGGCTTGAAGCCCTTGTAGGCCTCGAACAGGGCATTGGCATAGTCTTTTTCCAAGATACGAAGCATGGTGTCGTCCTTTTGATGGATACCTGAATGGCCGATCATCGACCATCTGCCACCTCCCCCCTCATTGACCGATCAGGGAAAAGGTGGGGTGAGCGTGGCGTCCATCCCGCCAGGCCGGTAGGGGATCGATGCTCCCTGAATCATGCAATTTGCCGGACCAACGTCGCCCCACTTGCCTGAGCGCGCAATGCAAACAGGGGTTTTTGTTCCCCTACTTTGCACAATGGCACATCGCTAGCGTGAACTCGTCGGATCACAAGGAAAATCCGAGGGGAAAGCGAAATGGAAAAAACCACAAGCGAACAATGGCTGGAAAGTGCCGCAAGCAAAGGTGAGTGTTTCCTCTATCTGCTGGGTGGCGCAGCACTGATGACCGGCGACTCACGGCTGATGTGCCTGGAGTTCTGCGAGCGCAACCGTGAACTGGTGATCGGTTGCCTGCCCGGCTCACTGGCGCAGATCGCCGAAGACACCGACTTCGCCCTGATCCTCGACCTGGTCAACGCCCACGGCGGCAGGCGCCTCTACCTGCCGACCCGACCCCAACGTTTCCTCCAGCAGACCGGCCTGGACGTCCCCGAAACCACCTACGCCCAGTGGCGCGACCTGGCCGATGTCAACGGCCAGATTGACATCCCCAGCGTCTGGGGGCTGTTCCTCGCCCTGCGCCGTGCAGCGATTCGCCTGGCCCTGAACCAGGACTGGACACCAGAGGCGCTGCACGCCACGTTTGGCGTCTCACGCCGGCAACTCAAGACTTACCGCCCCCTGGCGGCCCAAGCTGGCTCATTCGCCAGCCGCTTGTCGTAGTACCCACTGCAGAACGCAACTCAACCCACCATGCAGGAGCACCCCCATGCCTTCCACAATTCCCTACGACCCGGCCCTGGCACTGGGCAATCTGGTCAGCCTCGAACGGCTTGATGTGCTGGAACAGATCGCCGCCGCCCAGGCTCCAGCCGACGCAGCCGAAGACACCCTCAACTCACTGATCGCCGCCAAGCGTTCACTGGACATGACGTCCCAGGAACTGGCCGGGATGGGCATCGACACAACCGACGTCGACACCGAGTCGGCGGGTGTCGGCAAAGATGTGTCCACGGCCGCTCAAGCGTTCGCCAAAGCCAAGGTAGATGCCATCAAGGCCATTCAGCCGTTGAAGGCAAAGATGGCCGGCATTAGCGATTCGGTGGAAAGCCCGGTCGACTACAACCGCACCCAGATCAAACAAATGCCGTTGTCGGCAGACGGCCTGCGGATGAACGTGCAGTACTTCAGCCTCGACCAGAACAGCCAACAGTCTGGCACCCACGCGTCCAAGATCGCCTCATTCATCAGCGGCCAGGTCGGTATCTTCGGCGACGAATTCGCCTCCCAGGCCTCGGGATCGGCAGCCAGCCAGGTCAATAGCCAGGTACAGAACCACAGCATCTCCGGCACCTTGGTGATCAGCGTTACCTGTACGCACAAGGATGCTGTGCTGCTGGCACCATTCATCCTCGACGTCGACAAGGGCATTCGTGCATTCAATGCCTATTTCCCCGACAACATGATCAAGACCGACTCCATCGCGTCGATGCAAAAGGTCGCGCAGCAGGCCAACACCAAGGAAGAGAAAGCCCTTACCCTGTTATCCGGGGCGACCATGGGTTCCTGCTTCATCGGCATGGTGCACATCCTCAACACCACCGACACCCGCAGCAGCGAAACAATGGAAAGTGTCGCCTCGTCGCTGCAGACCCAATTCAAGGTCGCTGGTTGGTTTGCAAGCGTTTCCGGTGGCTTCGGCGTCAACAGCTCTTTCAGCGATGACGCCAAGGCGCTGCTGTCGTCGCAGAATGTCACCTCCCATTGCACGTTGACCACGGTGGGCTCGATCCCGTCGATCAAGTCCAACCAGGTGAAGATGGGCGTCAAGCAGTTCACCGATTTCGACGGTGCCTCGTCGATGACCGCGCTGCTCAAACTCCAGGGCGTGACCCAGACCGACCAGGAGTCGGTGTCGTCAGCCGCCGACCGGGCGCGCACCGGCCAGGAGTTCATGGCCATGAAGTCGAACCAGATGGAGAGTGCCCTGTCGGCGCTGTCGGATATCGACGATGGCGCGAACAAGGTCATCGACACCAATTCGATGATGGACGCTTTGGACGACTACATCCAGAAATGCCTTGCTGGCAATATCGGCGCCCCCATCACCTACTACCTCAAGCGCATTACCGCCTCGCAATTGGCTCAGGCCTGGATGGCCAAGTACTACCCCAACAAGTACATCAGCATTTCGGCCGATGACGCTGGCCCGGCCGGTGGCTCCGGTGGCTCCAGCAGCTCCAGCACCACAGGGGGCAGCAGCGGGGACGGCAGCGGGGACTGACGTACAGAACGCCAACGCTACCCCGGCGCCGTTCAGCACATCCTCACTCCACCGGGGCAACGCGCTGTAACCCTCCAGCGTGATGGGTGGCCCCCACACTCATCACGCTGGCTCGCCGTCTTTCGGAGATAGGCCCCCATGAAAGCAGAGCGTAACGATGACCTCCCCACTGCCCTGAACCATCGGGAGCGTGCCTGGCTCGGCACCCTTCTCGAAATGACCTGCAGCGGCCCAATACCGTTAAGGCATCTGTGGCGTGACAGCTGGTTTGACGATGCATCCCAGCGATCACTGATCCTTCAACCGTCCCATGGCAGTGCATTCCTCTACGTACCAGAGACCATGTTCTGCGAAGCGGCGAATGCCCTGGCGCATACCCTGGAAATTGCCATGCTCCTGGAACGCCTCGTCACCTCAGGCCTGGCGCTGGTCCATCGCCCCCTCGTGCCAGCGAACCAAGAGTTGCGTTACATTGGTGCCACTTTCGGTACACCCCGAGTCGAGATGCTGGACAACAAACCCAGAATCATCCTGAACGACAACGGCGACTACACCGACGATCCATCCACCATCAACAATCGACAGGGCCAGGTGCTGTACCGCAGCATCGGCCTGCAATCGGACGCCTATGAGCTCATGCAAGCCGCCACGCATGGGCTGTTACAGATTCGCCCCTGCGCGCGTGTGCAACTGCTGGCCAGGCTGGCAAGCCCCCAGCAACAGGCTCGACTCGAAAAGGTCAGGCTACGCCCTCCTCTCACCCACTCGACAGCCACCACCCAACACTCGGAGAACGTCGACCTGCCTACCGACGCGCAGGTCGGCGAAATACACCAGCACCACTGGATTCTCAGTAACGGCTTGCTCCTTGCAATCAGTGGCCTGCTGATCGCATGCCTCGCTGCGGCGCTCGGCATTTACGCCAATGACCACCTGCACAAGGCCCAACCGGCACGAGTGACTGGCACGCCTCTAGTCGCCGCCCCCGCTACAGGTTCCGCGCCAGCACCCGATAGAACTGCACTTGCCCTGGGGAGCTTACCTCGGGGGCTGGACGTCTCGCAGTGGTCCGGCTCAGGCAAGTCCGGTGCCGAAACGGTGCTGGACGTTGCTGCGGATATCGACTTCGCATTCACCCGCGTGGCCTTCGGCACACGGCTGGACCCGGAGTTCGCCATCAACTGGCGGCTCATGCGCCGTAACGGCCTGTACCGCGGCGCTTACCTGTTCCTGCGTATTGACCAAGACCCTGTCACCCAGGTCGACATCGCCGTACGCGCAATCGGTGAGGCACGGCCGCGCGACCTGTGCCTGGCATTGGACTTCGAAGAACAGAGTCTGCCCTCGCGCACGCCAGCGCCTGATGTCGC
This sequence comes from Pseudomonas sp. PSKL.D1, assembly GCF_028898945.1. Classification (NCBI taxonomy): domain Bacteria; kingdom Pseudomonadati; phylum Pseudomonadota; class Gammaproteobacteria; order Pseudomonadales; family Pseudomonadaceae; genus Pseudomonas; species Pseudomonas sp. PSKL.D1. Next base: position 2,227,268 of record NZ_CP118607.1, on the reverse strand, counting down.
CCACGTCCGTCAGGTACTGATCCGCGCCCTGACCAGAGTGCAAGAGCTCATGCAGTGCACGCCGTTGCTATACACCAACTGGAACATGGGCAGCCGCTACCTGGATCACCCGCAATTCGGCACTTACCCACTGTGGATTGCCGACTGGACCGGCGCGCAGGAGCCCCGACTGCCGCCTGCCTGGACAAGGTTCGCCTTCTGGCAACGTGCCAACGAGTTTTATGGAAGCCCGAAACCTGCGGACTTCGATGTGTTCAATGGCAGCATCGCTGAGCTCGACAGCCTTGTGCGGGGTGCGATGCAATGAGCACCGGGCGGGATCAACCTGGCCAGCACAAGCGCCAACTCGCAGGAACGAAAAAAGGGCCTTTCGGCCCTTTTTTTCGACGACTTACAAATTTCCGTGGAAATCTACAAGCCTATATTTGGAGCGGGAAACGAGACTCGAACTCGCGACCCCGACCTTGGCAAGGTCGTGCTCTACCAACTGAGCTATTCCCGCGTCGTGATGGGTGCCATTCTAGCGATATCTAAAACGGCGTCAACCCCTTGATTCAAAAAAACTTTTATTTCTGCTCGGAGCCTTCGCGCAGGTGCGGCCAGGCGGCCAGCAGGTAATGCGCCATCGACCACAACGTCAGCGCCGCGGCCACCAGCAGCAAGCCATAGCCCAAAATCACCCAGAAGCTCACGGCCGGCGGGTTGGCCAGCAAAATCACCAGCGCCAGCATCTGCGCCGCCGTCTTCCATTTGCCCAGGTTGGACACCGCCACATGCGCCCTCGCCCCCAGCTCGGCCATCCACTCGCGAAGGGCCGACACCACGATTTCACGGCCGATGATCACCGCCGCCGGCAAGGTCAGCCAGAAGTTGGCATGCACCTGCACCAGCAGCACCAATGCCACGGCCACCATCAGCTTGTCGGCCACCGGGTCGAGGAAGGCGCCAAAGGGCGTGCTCTGCTGCAGCCGACGCGCCAGGTAGCCGTCCAGCCAGTCGGTGGCGGCGGCAATGGCAAACACCGTGCTGGCGGCCATGTAGCTCCAGTGATAGGGCACATAGAACAGCAGGATGAAGATCGGGATGAGCAGGACGCGTAGAACGGTGAGCAGGTTTGGAATATTCATCGGTACGACTGGCTGCGGGTTGAGCCCGGCATTCTACTCGCTATGCAGGCTGGCATAAATCGACTCGGCAAGCTTTTTACTGATGCCGGGGGCTTTGGCGATTTCATCGATACTGGCGCGGTTGAGCTCTTGCAGGCCGCCGAAGTGTTTCAGCAGGTCGCGGCGGCGCTTGGGCCCTACCCCGGCAACGTCCTCCAGGCTCGACACGCGGCGCGCCTTGCCACGGCGGGCGCGGTGGCCGGTGATGGCAAAACGGTGCGCTTCATCGCGGATTTGCTGGATCAGGTGCAGCGCCGGGTTGTCGCCCTTGAGGGTGAACTCGTGGGCCACGTCATTGAGGTAGAGGGTTTCAAAACCGGCCTTGCGGGTTACCCCCTTGGCCACGCCAAGCAAGGTCAGGTCGGTGAATGCCAGTTCCTGCATCACTTCGCGGGCCATGTTCAACTGGCCCTTGCCGCCGTCCACCAGCAGCACATCGGGCAGTTTGCCTTCGCCATCCTTGATGCGCCCATAGCGGCGGGTCAGGGCCTGATGCATGGCAGCGTAATCATCGCCAGCGGTGATGCCCTCAATATTGAAACGGCGGTAATCGGATTTGATCGGGCCTTCGGGGCCAAACACCACGCAGCTGGCCACCGTGGCTTCGCCGCTGGAATGGCTGATGTCATAGCACTCCAGCCGTTGCGGCACTTCATCCAGCTCAAGCACCTGGGCCAAGGCCTCGAAGCGTGCGGCCATGTGCTGACGATTGGCCAGCCGCGCATTAAGTGCTTGCTCGGCATTGGTCACGGCCAGTTGCTGCCAACGTGCGCGCGTGCCGCGCACGCGGTGGCTGATGGTCAACTCGCGGCCTCGCAATGTGTGCACGGCTTCGCGGATGGCCTCGAAATCGTCGTGCACCACGTTGACGATCAACTCGCCCGGGAGCTCGCGCTCGGCATTACCCAGGTAGTACTGGGACAAAAACGCCGACATGACTTCGGCGACTTCTTCCTCAATCCCCACCTGCGGGAAAAAATTCTTGCTCCCCAGCACGCGCCCGCCGCGCACGCTGATCAGGTGCACGCAGGCGCCGCCGGGGTTGACGAAGGCAGCTACCACATCCACATCGCCCGAGCCGCCTTCCATGTACTGTTGGTCTTGCACGCGGCGCAGCAGGGCAATCTGGTCACGCAGCTCTGCGGCCTTTTCGAAGTTGAGGGCCATGGCTGCCGTTTCCATCTCGACGTTGAGCTCGTTACCCAACTGCTGGCTACGCCCTTCGAGGAACATCACCGAATGACGCACATCCTCTGCATACTCCGCCGCCTCCACCAGGCCCACACAGGGGCCCTTGCAACGCTTGATCTGGTATTGCAGGCACGGGCGGGTACGGTTGGCGTAATAACTGTCTTCGCACTGGCGCACGGAGAACGTCTTTTGCAGCAGGTTCAAGCTCTCGCGGATGGCGCCGGCGCTGGGATAAGGGCCAAAATACCGCCCTTTGGCTTTTTTGGCCCCCCGGTGAATCCCCAGGCGAGGGAACTCACCGTCTGACAAAAATACATACGGGTAGGATTTGTCGTCGCGTAACAGAATGTTATACGGCGGCCGCCATTCCTTGATCAGCGTCTGCTCAAGCAGCAGGGCCTCGGTTTCGTTGGCGGTAATGGTGGTTTCGACCTGCGCGATCCGCCCCACCAGCGCAGCGGTCTTCGGCGCAAGGCCCGTCTTGCGGAAGTAACTGGTCAGGCGTTTCTTGAGGTTCTTGGCCTTGCCCACGTAGAGCAGCCGCGCCTCGGCGTCGAACATTCGGTACACGCCCGGGCGACCACTGCAGGTCGCCAGGAAAGCGCTGGCATCAAAGACGTGTGACATGAATTTTTACAGGCTTGCGTCGACCATACCGTGGCGAACGGCCAGCAACGTCAGTTCGACGTCGCTGGTGACCGAGAGTTTTTCGAAAATCCGATAACGGTAAGTATTGACGGTCTTGGGGGACAGGCACAACTTGTCCGAGATGATCTGCACCTTCTGGCAACCGACAATCATCAGGGCGATCTGGATTTCCCGCTCCGACAGCGCGTCGAATGGCGAGCCCTGGGGTTGGAACGATTTAAGCGCCAGCTGCTGGGCAATCTGCGGGCTGATATAGCGCTGGCCGGCAAAAGCCAAACGGATGGCCTGCACCATCTCATCCAGGCCCGCGCCCTTGGTCAGGTAGCCTGCCGCGCCGGCCTGCATCAGCCGGGTCGGGAACGGGTCTTCTTCGCACACGGTCACCGCAACCACCTTGATGTCCGGGTGGCTGCGCAGCAGTTTGCGGGTGGCTTCAAGGCCGCCGATCCCAGGCATCTTGACGTCCATCAGCACGACATCCGGCTTGAGTTCACGGGCCAGCTTGAGTGCCGCTTCGCCCGAATCCCCTTCACCCACCACCTGCAACCCGTCGATGTCGGCCAGCATGCGGGTAATACCGGTTCGTACCAGATCGTGGTCATCGACCACTAGGACCCTAATCAAGCGGACACCTCGTCAACAGGGCGATTGGATCCCGACACCTTAACAAAAAATTTCACAGCGGACCTAGCGTAATACTTCCTTAAGAAACGTCTGACGCACTGCGCGCACTGGCGGTGATGCTTCCGGCCGGCTGCCCGCCCCCAGCACACGCCCCAGCAAATGCCAGAAGGCGGCCTGGTCTTCTGCGGGCAATCGCCGAAACGCGCCCAGTAGAGCGGTTTCATCCGAGGTCAGGCTCTCCAGTGGTGCCGGCGTGCGCTGGCCGCTCAGCACGTAGGACGCATCCACACCTTTGGCCGCCAATGCCGCCAGATAATCCACTCTCGGCGTACGCTCGCCGCTCTCATACTTCCCCTGAGCATTGGGCTCGACACCACCGATATCGCCGAATACCCGCTGGGTCATGCCCAACCGCTCACGCTCTTCCCTTAGGCGCGGACCGAGTCCTTTCATATGACGTTTCTCCTTCTTCCCTTATCGTCACTGGATACCGCTCACGTTCCTGTGAGCAGATGCAGACTGAGCGGTCACTATGCCGCCCAAGTGCTGACGCCGCAAGCCATTAGTAGGCCATCAACCAGCGATGACACGCTGCATGCGTACAAAACAACCATCGTCGCCCATCACCACAAACCCTTGACGCACATACAATTCTCGCGCCGGGTTGCTCTTGAACACCATCAATCGCAACAACGGTAACTGTCTTTCCTGCGTCCAACGCGCCAATGCCTCAAGCACCCAGCTACCGACCCCGCGCCCGCGATACTCAGGCAATAAATGCAGTTCCCGAATGAACAACGCCTGGCGATCCTGGCTCAGGCTGAAATACCCCATCAGCGTATCACCCTCAACCACCAACCACTGCTCACGCCACCCCCAGGCCTCATTGAACGCTTCTTCAATCCACAACAGGTCGAATTCACGGTAATACGGCAACATCGCCCGACGGGTCAGGTCACGGGCAAAGTCGAGCTGACGATCGGTCGCGCGCCTCAATTCAATGGCCATAGACAGCTTGCTTGCAGATCAAGGTACTCACTCACTCCCACCACCTCTCCAAAGCCTAGGCATTCCATTGACCGAGGTCACGCCCAGGTTTCGATTTGTTTCTATGCTCAGTGCCTTCGGCACCTTTGCCCCTCGCCAACCGGAGCCACCATGGCAACCCCGTCACTGGCCAGCCAGCCGCAACTGGCCCATTCCCGCCCGCAACTGTCACACAAACCCGGGCGCGTCACCCTCTTTCTGTTTTTCGCGTTGCTGATGGCCGGTGTTGCCTACACAGCCTGGAGCCTTAAACAAGATGTTGCTGCCAGCGGTACGGTGATCACGACTGCCACCCCTTTTCTGCTGCTTGGGCTGGCACTGCTGATAGCGCTGGGCTTCGAATTCGTCAACGGCTTCCACGATACCGCCAATGCCGTGGCCACGGTGATCTACACGCACTCACTGCCGGCGCCGGTGGCGGTGGTCTGGTCCGGTTTTTTCAACTTTCTGGGCGTGCTGCTCTCCAGCGGCGCGGTGGCATTCGGCATCATCGCCCTGCTGCCCGTCGAGCTGATTCTGCAGGTAGGCTCCAGCGCGGGTTTTGCAATGGTGTTCGCCCTGCTGCTGGCCGCGATCATCTGGAACCTCGGCACCTGGTGGCTGGGCTTGCCGGCCTCCTCGTCACATACCCTGATCGGCTCGATCATCGGCGTGGGCGTGGCAAACGCACTGATGCATGGCCGTGACGGCACCAGCGGCGTGGACTGGGCCCAGGCCAGCAAAGTGGGCTACGCGCTGCTGTTTTCACCGCTGATCGGCTTTGCCTGCGCGGCCTTGCTACTGCTGGCCCTGCGCGCGCTGGTCAAGAACAAAGCACTCTACCAGGCCCCGGAAGGCCGCACCCCGCCCCCTTGGTGGATCCGCGGCACGTTGATCCTGACCTGCACCGGCGTTTCCTTCGCCCACGGTTCCAACGACGGGCAAAAAGGCATGGGCCTGATCATGCTGATTCTGGTCGGCACACTGCCCATGGCTTATGCCCTGAACAAGACCATGCCCAACGAACAGGCGTTGCAGTTCTCCGCCATTGCCGAAGTGACACGCCAGGCGCTGGTACGCAGCGACCCGCACCCTGCACCCGCCGACCCTCGTCAAGCGCTGACGCTGTTCATTACCGAACCCAAGCCCAGCCCACAACTGGTGCCAGCATTGGCTGCACTCACCGGCATGATCGGTGAAGAAGTCAAAGGCTACGGCTCGCTCAAGCGCGTGCCGGCCGAAGCCATGGCCAATGTGCGCAACGACATGTACCTGACCAGCGAAGCCATTCGCCTGATCGACAAGCATCAGTTGGTGGCGCTCGATGCCGACACCCGCAGCCACGTGCAACTGTTCAAGGCCCAGCTGGACGATGCCACCCGCTACATCCCCCTTTGGGTCAAGGTTGCCGTGGCCATCGCCCTGGGCCTGGGGACCATGGTCGGCTGGCGGCGCATCGTGGTCACCGTAGGCGAAAAAATCGGCAAGACGCACCTGAGCTACGCCCAGGGCGCCTCGGCAGAGGTGGTTGCCATGTGCACCATCGGCGCGGCGGACATGTTCGGATTGCCGGTGTCGACCACCCATGTGTTGAGCTCTGGCGTGGCCGGAACCATGGTGGCCAATGGCTCGGGGGTTCAGAAGCGGACACTGATCAACTTGTTGATGGCGTGGGTACTGACATTACCAGCGGCGATGATACTGGCGGGTGGCCTTTACTGGCTTCTGAGCCAGGTTTTCTGAAACCAGCTCGCCACATCGCCGTTGTTCGACGTGAGCGTCAGCCCGGAATTTTCAGACCTCTTTGTACCGCAGGGCGCTCCAGGAAGGTGGCCAGAACACGCTGTACGTCCTTGAACTGATCGAAACCGACCAACTCACGCGCGTTGTAGCGTTCCACCAGGTTGCGCACCCAGGGGAAAATGGCGATATCGGCGATGCTGTACTCGCCCACCATCCATTCCTTGCCTTGCAGATGGCGGTCCAGCACACCCAGCAAACGCTTTGATTCGTTTACATAACGGTCCCGAGGCCGTTTGTCTTCATAGTCTTTACCGGCAAAGAAATGAAAGAAGCCTACCTGCCCGAACATTGGCCCAATGCCACCCATCTGGAACATCAGCCACTGAAGCGTCTGGTAACGAATGGCCGGGTCGGCGCTGAGCAACTGGCCGCTCTTCTCTGCCAGGTACTGCAGGATGGCGCCTGACTCGAACAGCGGCAGCGGCTGCCCGCCCGGGCCATTGGGGTCCAGAATCGCAGGGATCTTGTTGTTGGCGCTCAGGGAGATGAATTCGGGAGTCAGTTGGTCATCGGTGTCGAAGCTGACCTTGTGCGCCTCGTAAGGCATGCCGATCTCTTCCAGCATGATCGACACCTTGACCCCGTTCGGGGTTGGCAAGGAGTAAAGCTGCAGGCGCTCGGGGTGTTGCGCCGGCCATTTGCGGGTGATGGGGAATGCGCTCAGATCAGTCATGCTCGGTCCCTGCAAAAGTGGAAGCAGCCACTTTAGGGACAATGTTGCCATTTGACCATCCCGGCCAAAGGCGCGGCGTTGCACCGCGCCCTGGCAACCATCAGAAGCGCGGAGCTACTGCATCGGCGCCTTGCGAGATGACCACTTCTACACGACGGTTCAGCTGCCGCGATTGAGCATCCGCGTTGCCCGCTACCGGATACTCCTTGCCATAACCAGCACTGGCAATCCGCTCAGCCGACACGCCCTGGCGGCGCAATGCATTAGCCACCGAAGCGGCCCGGCGCTCGGACAGTTGCTGGTTGAAGGCGTCGCCGCCGGTGGAGTCGGTAAAGCCTTCCACCAGCACCTTGCGTTCCGGGTTGGCGCGCAGGTACTCGGCCAACTGCTGGATATTGCGCTGGCTGCCTCCACGCAACTCGGCACGACCGGTGTCGAACAGCACATCACCAAAAGTAACCACTGTGCCGCGTTCGGTCTGCTTGGCCTTGAGTGCCTGCAGCGCCTTCAGTTGCGCGGTGCGAACGTCCAGGCGGGCCTGGGTGCGCTGCGCCTCGATACCCTGCAGGCCGACTTCCGCCTGGCGCAGCAGAATGGTCTGTTCGGCGGTTTCGATTTTGCGATGGGCCAGATAGGCGAGGTGCTCGACTTCAGGAGCCTTGCGATTTTTCAGCGATTGCGCTTCAGCCTTGGTCAGCGCCACGCTGGCTTCCTGGGTTTCCAGGGCAGCTATACGGCTGGAGGCCGGCTTGCCCTGCAACTGCGTGAACGCCTCACGCGCTTCCAGCAGCTTGGCGTTTTCAGGTGTCGTGCTGCAGCCGGCCAGCACCAGTGCCAGCAGTGACACTGCAGGCAACAGATTGATCTTGGACATGTTCGCTACCTTTATTGAGTGATATCGGCCGGGGTGCCCTGCGGCGCTTCAAGCATCTCTTGCTTGAGCACATCGATGCCTTTGCGCGCATTTTCCAGTTGCTCCTGGTTCTTGCTCGCCAGTGCCTTGCGCTCGGCAAGGCGGGCATCGGCCTCGGCCAGTTCAGCCAGGTCGCGAACGGTCTCGAGGTCCTGCTGGCCCAGTGCGCGGTCCATGGCGCTGAGTTTGTCCTGCGCTGCGCGCATCTCCACCGGTGCGTACTGCGTGGCATCGGCAGACACCGCCCGGTTGACGGCGCTGCGGGTCAACTCGATCTGCTCGCTGGGGACGATGGCGCTGGCGCAACCGCCCAGCAGCATCAAGAACCCGGCAGCTGGCAACGCTTTGGAAATGAATCTGGCACGCATGAAGGATCTCCTTGTATGCGCCTGCGACACGTTGGGCACGCGGCATTCGCCGTGGCCGGAGTGTCATTGCAGAAGGTTGGAATGGGTCCAGAATGCTCGCAAAAGCCCCAGCCGCGTCAGCAGGGCGGGTTAGGGAGGAGCGTGAAGGGAGTAACAATGAACATTCTGGGCGTCTTGTAGTGAAAACGCGGCCAGACTATTCCGAAAAGCGAGTCGCCCCTATAAGGCATATTCCCCAAGCACTGCGGGAAATTTCAACAGCTGGTGGGCCTTACGATCATGTTCAGCCCAGGCCGTGGGCCTTGAGCTTCAGTTTTTCAGTGTCTACCCGGACGAACACCGAATCAGCGCTGACGGTCAGTACATCACCGGCCCACACCTCGCACAGCACACGGGTTTTGCGACCGACCTCACCTTCAACGCGCGCCTTGAGCAGCAACTCGACACCCATGGGCGTTGGCTTGAGGTAGTTCAGGCCGAGGCTGCCGGTAACGCAATCGATGCGCGGCAAGCTGCCCGCCTCGCGCCCCTCTGCGCGGTAGTGGTAGGCCATGGCCGTCCAGTTGGAATGGCAGTCGACCAGCATCGCCAGCAAGCCGCCGTAAACCAGGCCGGGCCAACCGATGAATGTGCTGTCGGGGGAGTGCCGGCTCAGCAGGTGGATGCCGTCAGCGTCCCAGTGGCTTTCAATGTGCAGGCCGCCGGGGTGCGAGCAGCCGCAGCCGTAGCAGGTGCCGTCAGGCGCGGCCAGCGCCTGCAGCGAGAGTGCTTGTGGGTTCATACGCTTCCTGTACTTGTTGGAATGGAAGGGATGCAAGCCTCGATATTACCGCCAAATGCAAAAGGGGCGCATCACGCGCCCCTCATTGCTTATGCCGTTTGCGCAACCGCTCGGCCGCGCCGCTGGGTAAGCGCCACCAGCAGGATGAACAGCGTCACGCCTGCGGTCATCAAGGTTTCATAGCGGTAAGCGTCGCTGAACAGCATATAGCCCAACACCATCACGATCGTGCCGATTACCAGCCAGGTCAGCCACGGGAACAGCCACATCTTCAGCTCCAGCGGCCGCCCTTCACGCTCGGCGCGCGCACGCATGCGCAGCTGGGACACGGCGATCACCAGGTACACCAGCAAGGCGATTGCCCCCGTGGTGGACAGCAGGAACCCAAATACCTTGCCGGGGAACACGTAGTTGACGAAACAACCGGCAAAGCCTGCCAACGTCGACAGGATGACCGCCACGGTCGGCACGCCAGCGCCGGAAATACGTTTGGTCATGCTCAGCGCCTGGCCGCGTGCACCCAGGGAGTACAGCATGCGCGAGGCCGTATAAAGGCCGGAGTTCATGCAGCTGGTCACCGCCACCAGCACCACCAGGTCAACCACCAGCTTGGCACCCGGCACATTCAGCACCTCCAGCACCCGCTGGAACGAGCCCACTGCCTTTAGCGCCGGGTCGTTCCATGCCACCAGCGACACCACCAGGAAGATCGATGCCAGGTAGAAAATCGCGATGCGGTACACCACCAGGTTGGTGGCGCGGCGGATCTTGTCCTTGGGGTTGGCCGTTTCATCGGCGGCAATGGTCACGATCTCGGCCCCGAAGAACGAGAAGATGGTGATCAGCACCCCGCCCAGCACCGTGCCAAAGCCATTGGGCATGAAGCCGCCGTTTTCCCACAAGCGGCTGACGCCAGACACCTCGGCCAACGGCCAGAAACCGAATACGGCCAGGCTGCAGACTACGATGAAGGCAATGATCGCCAGCACTTTGACCAAAGCGAACCAGTACTCGAACGCGCCAAAGTTCTTCACGCTGATCAGGTTGGTGCCCGACAGCACGACCATGATCAGGAACGCGAACAGCCACGACGGCACCGCGGGGAAGTACGCATGCAGGATGTCTGCCCCGGCAATAGCCTCCACCGGAATGATCAATACCCAGAACCACCAGTACAGCCAGCCGATGGTAAAGCCCGCCCAAGGGCCGATCGCTTCAGAGGCATAGGTGGAGAACGACCCGCTGTTGGGGTTGGCGATGGCCATTTCCCCGAGCATGCGCATTACCAGCAGCACCAGCAGGCCGGTCATGGCGTAGGAGATGAGAATGGCCGGGCCGGCCGTGGCGATGGCATTGGACGAGCCGATGAACAGGCCCGCGCCGATGATGCCGGCAATGGAAATCATGGACACCTGACGGGAAGTCAGGCCGTGCTGCAAGGAACGCTGTTTCTTGTTGTGTTGCGAAACCATGGGGAACCCTCGAATGGGTCGGCCGCCGCACTGACGGCTGAAAGTCGGAGCAGAATTCGTGTAGGTCGTATTGCTCTTTGTTGTTGTTTTGAAGTTGCCGGCCTTGCACTTCCCTCCTCTTCGCAGCACCGGTTGTAATCGTTGATCCAGGCCAGTATTAATCTATAGGCCCGGGTCAACAAACGACCTTTTCGAAGCACATAATTCCATTACGGAATGAACTCCTGACTTTTTTGCTCGGTACGCGCCGCCATGTCCAAACGCCTGATGCCCTCCACCACCGCCCTGCAATGCTTCGAAGCGGCAGCCCGTCACCTGAGTTTTACCCGCGCGGCGCAAGAGCTGCACCTGACCCAAAGCGCCGTCAGCAAACAGGTGGCACAGCTTGAAGACATGCTCTCGCACTCACTGTTTCAGCGTATTCGCCGGCGCCTGCACCTGACCCCGGCCGGTGCGCTGTACCTGACCGAAGTGAACAAGATCCTCACCCAGATCGACATCTCCAGCCGCTACATCCTCAGTTACGGGGATGAAACCGAGGTGCTGCGCATCGCTACCCAGCCCACCTTCGGCGCGCGCTGGCTGGTGCCCAGGCTCAAGGGTTTCGGCGACCGCCACCCACGCATTCACCTGGACATCCGCAACGAGCTGGAACCGTTCGACCTGGTGCAGGCCAAGGCCGATATCGCATTCTTCTTTGGCCAGGGCACCTGGCCCGGCGCCACCTGCATCGAGCTGTTCAGCGAGGAAGTGGTGCCGGTGTGTGCACCCCAGTTGCTGGCCGCACACCCGTTCGACAACGCCCAGGCACTGACCGAACATCGCCTGCTGCAATGCGCGTCACGGCCAGAGGCCTGGCATGAGTGGTTTCTGGGCCTGGGGCTGCACAGCCAGAACAGCTACCACGGGCCGCGCTTCGACACGTTCTACCTGTGCATTCGGGCGGCCATTGCCGGGTGCGGCATCGCCCTGATTCCGCGTTACCTGGTGGCCGAAGAACTGAGCGAGGGCAAGCTGGTGGTGGCCTGGGACCACCCGGTGGCGAGCAATGGCCGACATTTCATTGCCCATGCCGAACATGCCGCACAGGTGCCGAAGGTGCGGGCTTTCGTGCAGTGGATTCAGGAGCGGATTGCCGAGGGTGATTAAGGCCAGCCACCAACTTCAGGAATACAGGGAATGATCGCAATCAAATAATTCGTTTGCGCAATAACGGCCAGGCACGCTTCGATATTAAAAACATGAACAAGGTCCGCGTGCCCCATGAACCTGGAAAGTATCAGCCAATCCATCGCCATCGTTCACCCGATTACACTTTCCCATGGCCGCAATGCCGAAGTCTGGGATACCGATGGCAAACGTTACATCGACTTCGTGGGCGGTATCGGCGTGCTCAATCTGGGCCACTGCAACCCCGCCGTGGTGGAGGCCATCCAGGCCCAGGCCACACGCCTGACCCACTACACGTTCAATGCCGCGCCCCATGGGCCTTACCTGAGCCTGATGGCGCAGTTGTGCCAGTTCGTGCCACTGAGCTACCCGCCGGCCGGCATGCTCACCAACAGCGGCGCCGAAGCTGCGGAAAACGCACTCAAAGTGGCCCGGGGCGCTACCGGCAAACGGGCGATCATTGCGTTTGACGGGGCCTTTCACGGCCGTACCCTGGCCACCCTCAACCTCAACGGCAAAGTCGCCCCGTACAAGCAACGGGTTGGCGAACTGCCGGGGCCGGTCTACCACCTGCCGTACCCCAGTGCCGATACGGGCGTCAGCTGCGAACAGGCACTCAAGGCCATGGAGCGGCTGTTCAGCGTTGAACTGGCCGTGGAAGACGTGGCAGCGTTCATCCTTGAACCCGTGCAGGGCGAAGGCGGCTTCCTCGCCCTGGACCCAGGCTTCGCCCAGGCACTGCGCCGCTTCTGCGATGAACATGGCATCCTGATCATCATCGACGAAATCCAGTCTGGTTTTGGCCGCACGGGCCAGCGCTTCGGCTTCCCGCGCCTGGGCATCGAGCCAGACCTGTTGCTGCTGGGCAAGAGCATTGCCGGCGGCATGCCGCTGGGGGCGCTGGTCGGGCGCAAGGGCTTGATGGCAGCGCTGCCCAAAGGTGGCCTGGGCGGTACGTACTCAGGCAACCCCATTGCCTGCGCGGCGGCCCTGGCCAGCCTTGCCCAGATGACCGACGAACATATCGCCACCTGGGGCGAGCAGCAGGCTCAGGCCATCACCGAGCGCTTTGCGCGCTGGAAGGCCAGCTACCCGTTTGTAGGACGCCTGACCGGCGTGGGTGCCATGCGCGGCATCGAACTTGTGAATGCCGATGGCAGCCCGGCGCCTGCATTGCTGGCCAACGTGCTGGACGCCGCCCGGGCCAAAGGGCTGCTATTGATGCCCAGTGGCAAGGCGCGTCACATCATTCGCCTGCTGGCACCGTTGACCATTGAACCTGAAGTGCTCGAAGAAGGCCTGGCCATCCTCGAGCAGTGCCTGGCGGAAGTTGGCTGAGGCTTACAGGCCCAGCTCTTCAGGCGTGAGCATGTCGGACTCGAAGGCGATCCAGCCTCCTTCCAGTTCGGCATGGCCGTTGACGATCGGGCCGTAGTAGGTCAGGCCGTTCTCCAGCGTGACGCAGATATGCGTTGCCGTTTTTTCAGGCGCCGCGAGCGTACCGACGAAATGCACCTTTTTCAGCGTTTCGGTCACCGCTTCAAGGCCGACGCGCATGCCCGGGTTCTCCGAAGCTTCGGTGTCACCGCCGCGGTCTTCGGCGCTGACGGTGACGGTGGCGGTGTACGGGTACTTGGTGCTCAAGCGGGGTTACCTCAAAAGGGGGTTGGGCATTAAAGGCGCGTAGAGTACGGCAGGCAGCTTCTGTTGTCTCTACCGGCCTCTTCGCGGGTAAACCCGCTCCCACAGGTAAGGCGCGACTTCAAGGCCGGTGCACTACCTGTGGGAGCGGGTTTACCCGCGAAGAGGCCGGGCCTGCAAAAGGCGCCCCAATCTGTTAGGGTGCCCGCCGATGCACGCCACACCACACGAGGACACCCAGTGAGCGCCGAAGAACCCCTGATCGCCGACCTGTTCGAAGTCGACAAACGCCTGGCCCTCAAGCCCGTGGTGGACTTCAACACCTACTTGCGCAATGCCTTTGGCGAAGGCCCGTGCCGCTGCCACCGCTGTGCCGAGGGCGCCGACGAAAGCACCTACAGCCACGCGCACAATTTTGCCTTCGAGGGCCGCCCGCACCACCGCCGTTTCGCCAGCACTGCCGGCAGCGATGTGGCTCAGGTACTGAAAAAAGCCTGGCTTTCGTATACCAAGGCCGACCTGAACCTGATCGGCGCTCTGGACCTGGCCACCCTCAAGACCTTCACTGAATCAACCCTGCACGGCCGCCTGCTGGCCCTGCTGCCCGCCAGCGGCCTGGCCCGCGAAGTGGACGGCCAATGGATGCTGCAAGCCCAGGCCGACTGACGGCCCGGCGGCGAAGCAGGATTTTCCCGGTCTGCTACCGTGGGAGAATCCGCCCCGCCGCAGGGAGTCCGTCATGGCCCGTACAACGCCCATCGAGCTGTACCGCAACATCGGCATCGTCGCTCACGTGGATGCTGGCAAAACCACCACCACCGAACGGATCCTGTTCTACACCGGGGTCAACCACAAGATGGGCGAGGTGCACGACGGCGCCGCGACCATGGACTGGATGGCCCAGGAACAGGAGCGCGGCATCACCATCACCTCGGCGGCCACCACGGCCTTCTGGCAAGGCTCGACCAAGCAGTTTGCCGACAAGTACCGTTTCAACATCATTGATACGCCCGGGCACGTGGACTTCACCATCGAGGTGGAGCGCTCGCTGCGCGTACTTGATGGCGCGGTGGTGGTTTTCAGTGGTGCCGACGGGGTGGAGCCACAGTCTGAAACCGTGTGGCGCCAGGCCAACAAGTACCACGTGCCGCGGCTGGCCTACATCAACAAGATGGACCGCCAGGGTGCCGACTTCCTGCGGGTGGTCAAGCAGATCGATCAGCGCCTGGGCCACCACCCGGTGCCCATTCAGCTGGCCATAGGCAGTGAAGAGAACTTCATCGGCCAGATCGACCTGGTAAAGATGAAAGCCATTTACTGGAACGAAGGCGACCAGGGCACCAGTTACCGAGAAGAAGACATTCCCGCCGAACTCCAGGCCCTGGCTGATGAATGGCGTGCGCATATGGTGGAAGCTGCTGCTGAAGCCAACGACGAACTCACCCTGAAGTTTCTCGAAGGCGAAGAGCTGAGCATCGACGAAATCAAGGCCGCCTTGCGCCAGCGCACCATCGCCAACGAAATCGTACCGACCATTCTCGGTTCCTCATTCAAGAACAAAGGCGTTCCGCTGATGCTGGATGCCGTGATCGACTACCTGCCCGCCCCCTCGGAAATCCCGTCCATCAAGGGCACCGACCCCGACGACGAAGACAAGCACCTGGAACGCCACGCAGACGACCACGAGCCGTTTTCTGCCCTGGCCTTCAAGATCGCCACCGACCCCTTCGTCGGCACCCTGACCTTCGCCCGCGTGTATTCCGGCGTGCTCAGCTCCGGCAACGCGGTACTCAACTCGGTCAAGGGCAAGAAAGAACGCATTGGCCGCATGGTGCAGATGCACGCCAACCAACGTGCCGAAATCAAAGACGTGTGCGCCGGCGACATCGCCGCGCTCATCGGCATGAAGGATGTGACCACCGGCGATACCCTGTGCGACATCGACAAACCGATCATCCTCGAACGCATGGACTTCCCTGACCCGGTGATTTCCGTGGCGGTGGAGCCGAAAACCAAAGGCGACCAGGAGAAAATGGGCATCGCCCTGGGCAAGCTGGCCCAGGAAGACCCCTCGTTCCGGGTCAAGACCGACGAAGAAACAGGCCAGACCATCATTTCCGGCATGGGCGAGTTGCACCTGGACATCATCGTCGACCGCATGCGCCGTGAATTCAACGTCGAGGCCAACATCGGCAAGCCACAGGTGGCGTACCGCGAGAAGATTCGCAACACCTGCGAAATCGAAGGCCGCTTCGTCCGTCAATCTGGCGGGCGCGGCCAGTATGGCCATTGCTGGATCCGCTTCGCGCCGGGCGACGAGGGCAAGGAAGGGTTGGAGTTCGTCAACGAAATCGTCGGCGGCGTGGTGCCCCGGGAATACATCCCCGCGATCCAGAAAGGCATCGAAGAGCAGATGAAGAACGGTGTGCTGGCTGGCTACCCGCTGATCAACTTGAAAGCAGCGGTGTTCGATGGCTCGTACCACGATGTCGACTCGAACGAAATGGCCTACAAGATTGCCGCCTCCATGGCCACCAAGCAGCTTTCGCAAAAAGGTGGCGCGGTGCTGCTGGAGCCGGTGATGAAGGTCGAGGTGGTCACGCCCGAAGAGTATCAAGGCGACATTCTGGGTGACCTGAGCCGACGCCGCGGGATGATCCAGGATGGCGACGAGACACCGGCCGGCAAGGTCATCCGTGCCGAGGTGCCGCTGGGCGAGATGTTTGGCTATGCCACCTCGATGCGCTCCATGACCCAGGGGCGAGCCAGCTTTTCGATGGAGTTCACCAAGTATGCCGAGGCACCGGCGAGCATTGCAGATGGCATCGTGAAGAAGAATCGGGGGGAATAGCTGGTGACAGTGCCGGCCGCATCGCGGATAAATCCGCTCCTACACTATTCCTGTAGGAGCGGATTTATCCGCGATGCGGCCAGCACTGTAACCGGCTATTCTTCGCCCGCCCGCTTCAACAGCTTCTTGCACCGCTCCGACAAATGCACCACCCGCAGGTGCTTACCCGCCTTCGCATACCGCTCACGCAACGTCTTCAACGCCGCAATCGCCGAATAATCGACAAAGCTCAAATGCTGGCAATCCAGCGTCACCTTGGCCGGATCATTGGCCGGGTCGAACTGGTTGAGAAACGGCGTGGTCGAGGCAAAGAACAATGTGCCATGCACCTGGTAATGCTTGGCCCCCTCGCCGTCTTCATGGCTGTCGGCATACAACTCGCGCGCATGCTGCCAGGCAAAGTTCACCGCCGCGATCACAATGCCGAACAGCACCGCCGTGGCCAGGTCGGTGAACACCGTCACCACCGTCACGGCAATGATCGCCAGCACATCACTGACCGGCACCTTGTGCAACACACGCAACGAGGCCCAGGCAAAGGTTTGCTGGGCAACCACGAACATCACGCCCACCAGCGCCGCCAGCGGGATCTGCTCGATCAGCGGCGACAGGAACAGGATGAACAACAGAATCATCACCCCGGCCACCACGCCCGACAGCCGGCCACGACCATTGGAGCTGAGGTTGATCACCGTCTGCCCGATCATCGCGCAGCCGCCCATGCCGCCGCACAGGCCCGACACCATGTTGGCCGCGCCCAGCGCCACGCACTCGCGGTCAGGGTAGCCACGGCTTTCGGTGATTTCGTCGGTCAGGTTGAGGGTCAGCAGGGTTTCCAGCAGGCCCACCATGGCCATCAGCACCGCATAAGGCGCGATGATTTTCAGGGTTTCCAGATTCCATGGCACATCCGGCCAGGCCAACGTCGGCAGGCCACCGGCGATGTGCGCCATGTCGCCCAAGGTACGGGTTGGCAGGTCGAGCAGGTACACCAGCAAACCAACCCCCAGGATGGCCACCAACGCAGGTGGCACCCCGCGGGTCAGCTTCGGCAGCACGTAAACCACCAGCATCGTCAATGCCACCAGGCCGACCATCAGGTACAGCGGCGCGCCGCTGAGCCAGTGCTCTCCTTCCTTGAAATGCTCAAGCTGAGCCATGGCAATGACAATGGCCAAGCCGTTCACAAAGCCGAGCATCACCGGGTAAGGCACCAATCGCACCAGTTTGCCCAGGCGCAGCACGCCGAACAGGATCATCACCACCCCGCCGAGCAGCACCGTGGCCAGTAAATACTGCGCGCCGTGCTGCACCACCAGGGCGACGATCACTACCGCCATGGAGCCGGCAGCGCCGGAAATCATCCCGGGGCGGCCACCAAACAGCGCGGTGAGGGTACAGATGATGAACGCGCCATACAGGCCCATCAGCGGGTTTAGGTGGGCTACCAGGGCAAAGGCGATGCACTCGGGCACCAAAGCAAATGAAGTGGTCAGGCCGGCGAGCACGTCGGCGCGAAGTCGAGCGGGTTTCATGGGCATCCTGTAGGGAAGTCCAAATGGACAATTCAATGAGTCAAAGGCCGCGATGTTACGGGCTTTGTCCAGCAGCAGCCACCTTCGGCTGGTGGCATCGCATAACCTGTGACTCACACCCGGCAGAAACCTGACAAATTTGCCATCATGATCATTCCACCCGCGGAGATCATGGACATGCCGCTACGCCCCCTTTTCGCCTCCCTGCTGCTGGCCACCAGCCTGCTTGCCCAGGCCGCCACCGAAGTGGTGCCGCTGCAGCACCGCAGCAGCGCCGAGCTGTTGCCCGCCGCCCAGTCCTTCATCGGCAAGGATGGCACTGTCAGCGCCTTCGAGAACAAACTGATCGTCAACGCCAGCCCCGAGCGCATCGATGACCTGCGCACCCTGCTGCAACAGCTCGATACCGCCCCCAAACGCCTGCTGATCAGCGTCGACAACAATGACAGCAACTTCCAGGACAACCGTGGTAACGGGCGCGTGATTCATTACGGCACCAGCAACCGCGAAGGCGGCATGCAGCAGATCCAGGCCAGCGAGGGCCAGCCGGCACTGATCCAGATCGGCCAGAGCATCCCGATCACCAGCACCAGCACCGACGGCTACGGGCGCATCCAGAGCGATACCGAATACCGCAATGTCACCCAGGGTTTCTACGTCACGCCCAGCCTCAGCGGCGAGACGGTTCGGCTGCAAATAAGCACCAATAATGACCGAATGAGCCAGGAACGTGCCGATGTAGTGAAAGTGCAAAGCACCGACACAACCATCACCGGCAGGCTCGGGGAATGGATCACCCTGGCTGGCTACAACCAGCAGAGCCAAGCCGACCGCGACCCGTCAAGCCGTACTTACAGCACCCAACGGGGTGAAAACATGACTTTGCGGGTAAAAGTCGACCTTCTGGACTAAACCCAGGCAATTCAAGGCCTCGACCCAAGGCCTTGAAACTGACCGCCAAGTCGCATTAGACCAAAGATGTAGTAAGGAAGAAAAAGCACTACAAAACATTTGACAGGCACTTTTTCCCAAGGGCATGATGGCCTCGCTCCCGCTAATCAGGGGCCCTGGCAAGGGCCTTCGAGGTGCACGCCTACCACCCTTGGAGGCACCTCGTGTCTATACGGCCCACAAGGCGGTTCGACGGGATTGCGACTGCAACGAAGAAGTTGTCCCGAGGGACGGAAGCGCATCACCGCAGTACTGGCAATCGCGTAGCACCGCAGCAAGGCAACCACGAGCCGACCTGCCGGAGCCACCTTGCGCCTGGCCTGCACCTCCTTCCCCCTTCGAGCCTTCGCGTTCGCCGCCGCACTCCCCCGAACAGGACAGCCGCCAGGCCCCCTGATCTGCTCCGAGCATCAGCACAATTACCCCAAGATCGATGCGACGAGGTTTATTTCCATGGCACTGACACGCGAACAGCAAATTGCAGCCCTCGAGAAAGACTGGGCCGAGAACCCGCGCTGGAAAGGCGTGACCCGTACCTACACCGCCGCCGATGTCGTTCGCCTGCGTGGCTCGCTGCAGCCTGAGCACACCTTTGCTCGTGAAGGCGCAGACAAACTGTGGAAGCTGGTCACCCAAGGTGCCCACCCGTCCTTCCGCCCTGAAAAAGATTTCGTCAACTGCATGGGCGCCCTCACCGGCGGCCAAGCCGTGCAGCAGGTAAAAGCCGGCATCCAGGCCATTTACCTGTCCGGCTGGCAGGTGGCCGCAGACAACAACTCGGCCGAGTCCATGTACCCTGACCAGTCGCTGTACCCGGTCGATTCCGTACCGACCGTGGTCAAGCGCATCAACAACGCCTTCCGCCGCGCCGACCAGATCCAGTGGAAAGCCGGCAAGAACCCGGGCGACGATGGCTACATCGACTACTTCGCCCCGATCGTAGCGGATGCTGAAGCCGGTTTCGGCGGCGTGCTGAACGCCTACGAACTGATGAAGAACATGATCGAAGCAGGCGCCGCTGGCGTGCACTTCGAAGACCAGTTGGCCTCGGTTAAAAAATGCGGCCACATGGGCGGCAAGGTACTGGTACCGACCCAGGAAGCCGTGCAGAAGCTGGTTGCCGCCCGCCTGGCAGCTGACGTTGCTGGCGTGCCGACCATCATCCTGGCCCGTACCGACGCCAACGCCGCCGACCTGCTGACCAGCGACTGCGATCCGTACGACCAGCCGTTCGTGATTGGCGAGCGCACCCGTGAAGGCTTCTACAAGGTACGCGCCGGCCTCGACCAGGCCATCGCCCGCGGCCTGGCCTACGCCCCGTACGCCGACCTGATCTGGTGCGAAACCGCTAAACCGGACCTGGACGAAGCCCGTCGCTTCGCCGAAGCCATCAAGAAGGAATACCCGGACCAGTTGCTGTCGTACAACTGCTCGCCGTCCTTCAACTGGAAGAAGAACCTGGATGACGCCACCATCGCCAAGTTCCAGCGCGAGCTGTCGGCCATGGGCTACAAGCACCAGTTCATCACCCTGGCCGGCATCCACAACATGTGGCACGGCATGTTCAACCTGGCGCACGACTACGCCCGCAACGACATGACCGCCTACGTGAAGCTGCAGGAGCAGGAATTTGCCGATGCCAGCAAGGGCTACACCTTCGTGGCGCACCAGCAGGAAGTGGGTACCGGCTACTTTGACGACATGACCACCGTGATTCAGGGTGGTGCTTCGTCGGTGACCGCGCTGACCGGTTCGACCGAGGAAGAGCAGTTCCACTGATAGTGGGGTGCTGATACTGGAGGCCCGGGGCTTGCGAAAGCCCCGGGCTTTTTTGTTGCCTGTGGCGGCCTCTCGCGGATAAATCCGCTCCTACAGGTTATGCACTGCCCTTGTAGGAGCGGATTCATCCGCGAGGGGCCGGCACAGGCAAAAGCAAAACCCACGATCAGGTCTATGCTTGTGTCAGCACAAGTAGCAAGGACCGCCCATGCTTCGTCCAAGCCACCTGATCGTCATCGCCCTGGCCGCCGCTGCCTTCTATCTATATGCACTGGCCACCGGCAACACCCTGCTCGCCCTGCTGGCCAAGCCCGTCCCGGTGCTGGCGCTGATTGCCTGGCTGAGCACCACACCCGCCACCGCTTACCGCCGCTGGATCATCATCGGCCTGGCCTTCTCGGTACTGGGCGACATCTTGCTGGCCATCCCCGCCGACCTGTTCGCATTCGGCCTTGCCGCCTTCCTGTGCGCCCATCTGGCCTACCTGCGCGCCTATTGCGGCAAAACCCTGCGCCCGGCCCTGCCCGCCCTGATACTCAGCGGCCTCATCGGCACGGCACTTTTTGCAGTGCTGGCCAGCCATGGTCTCGGGACGCTGCTGATTCCGGTAGCACTTTACGCCCTGGCCATCAGCGCCATGCTCTGGCGGGCGCTGGCCTGCGGCGGCCTGGCCACCCTCGGTGCCGGCCTGTTCGTCTTTTCGGACAGCCTGATCGGCATCGACAAGTTCGTCAGCCCATTCGCTGCCGCCCCCTACCTGATCATCCTTGCCTACTGGCTGGGCCAGTGGGCAATCGCCTCATCTGGGAGTTCAAGCGTAATCGATAAACCATTGATCCAGAGCGGTGCGCGAGGTGCCGGAAACTGCTAGAACAAGAGTCTTTCGCATTTGCAAGAGGGGGTCAGCGCAGATGAACTTTGCAAGAAGCAGAAAAGATGAAGTTTCAGGCATCAGTTCAAATGCTATTAATTATCATTACGAACTTAGCATTTCGTTACATCACGCAAGAAACATAATTAACAAAACCGCGCGCAATGCCCGAATCTCAAGGCTTTCAGCCAGTTACAAGCGCCTTTTGTACTTAATCCTACGAATAAATTTGCAACGGAAAATTTACTTGCACCGGGTTTACCCATAAAATCAGCGCGATTGATTCAGCTGCGACATTTGGTCACTGCACCTGCGACACCACGTCGCCGCTCTACTTATTTCAGACTGCAGAGCCGGGTCTCTGTATAAGGATTTCTAGCATGTCCGATTCGGCAGGACTCATCGCCCACAACTGGGGCTTTGCCATCTTCCTTCTGGGTGTCGTCGGCCTGTGTGCCTTCATGCTCGGCCTGTCCAGCCTGCTTGGTAGCAAGGCCTGGGGCCGCGCCAAGAACGAGCCCTTCGAATCCGGCATGCTGCCCGTCGGCAGCGCCCGCCTGCGCCTGTCCGCCAAATTCTATCTGGTCGCGATGCTGTTCGTGATCTTCGATATCGAAGCCCTATTCCTGTATGCATGGTCTGTGTCCGTCCGCGAAAGCGGCTGGACCGGATTCGTCGAAGCTCTCATTTTCATAGCAATTCTGTTGGCGGGTCTTGTCTACCTATGGCGTGTCGGTGCCCTTGACTGGGCTCCCGAAGGTCGCCGCAAGCGGCAAGCGAAGCTGAAACAATGAGGCTTTGTCATGCAATACAATCTCACCAGAATCGATCCGGATGCACCCAACGAGCAGTATCCGGTCGGTGATCGGGAAACCGTCACTGACCAACTGCTAGAGGACCAGGTCCACAAGAACATCTACATGGGGAAACTCGAAGATGTGCTGCGTGGCGCGGTCAACTGGGGGCGCAAGAACTCCCTCTGGCCGTACAACTTCGGCCTGTCCTGCTGCTACGTGGAAATGACCACGGCCTTCACGGCACCCCACGACATCGCCCGCTTCGGCGCCGAAGTCATCCGGGCCTCGCCGCGTCAGGCCGACTTCATGGTCATCGCCGGTACCTGCTTCGTGAAAATGGCGCCGATCATCCAGCGCCTGTACGAGCAGATGCTCGAGCCGAAGTGGGTCATCTCCATGGGGTCGTGTGCCAACTCCGGTGGCATGTACGACATCTACTCGGTCGTTCAGGGGGTCGACAAGTTCCTCCCCGTGGACGTCTATGTGCCTGGCTGCCCGCCACGCCCTGAGGCTTTCCTGCAAGGCTTGATGCTGCTGCAGGAGTCGATCGGCCAAGAACGACGCCCGCTTTCCTGGGTTGTTGGTGATCAAGGTATTTACCGTGCCGAGATGCCAGCCCAGAAAGACCTGCGTCGTGAGCAGCGCATTGCCGTGACCAACCTGCGCAGCCCCGACGAAGTCTGATCCAGCGACCTGCCGCCCGCTCCCGAACGAGCCGGCGGCCTGGCTTCATTCTTAACGTTGACCCAAAGCGACCGAGACCATGACAGCGGACAACGCTATTTATATTCCGCCCTACAAGGCAGACGACCAGGATGTGGTCGTCGAACTGCACAACCGTTTTGGCGCCGAAGCATTCGTCGCCCAGGAAACCCGCACCGGCATGCCCGTGCTGTGGGTCAAGCGCGCCCAGCTCAAAGAAGTGCTGAGCTTCCTGCGTGGCGTCGCCAAACCGTACAGCATGCTGTACGACCTGCACGGCGTCGACGAACGCCTGCGTACCCAGCGCCGCGGCCTGCCTGCCGCCGACTTCAGCGTGTTCTACCACCTGCTGTCGGTTGAGCGTAACAGCGACGTAATGATCAAGGTGTCGCTCAGCGAAGGCGACCTGAACCTGCCGACCGTGACCGGTATCTGGCCGAACGCCAACTGGTACGAGCGCGAAGTCTGGGACATGTTCGGCATCGACTTTGCCGGCCACCCGCACCTTAGCCGCATCATGATGCCGCCCACCTGGGAAGGTCACCCGCTGCGCAAGGATTACCCGGCCCGCGCCACCGAGTTCGACCCCTACAGCCTGACCCTGGCCAAGCAGCAGCTTGAAGAGGAATCGGCACGCTTCAACCCGGAAGCCTGGGGCATGAAGCGTCAGGGCGCCAACGAGGACTACATGTTCCTCAACCTCGGCCCCAACCACCCGTCCGCCCACGGTGCGTTCCGTATCGTGCTGCAACTGGACGGTGAAGAGATCGTCGACTGCGTCCCGGACATCGGCTACCACCACCGTGGCGCCGAGAAAATGGCTGAGCGCCAGTCGTGGCACAGCTTCATCCCCTACACCGACCGTATCGATTACCTCGGCGGGGTGATGAACAACCTGCCGTATGTGCTCGCAGTGGAAAAGCTGGCCGGTATTCAGGTGCCGCAGAAGGTCGACGTGATTCGCATCATGCTCGCCGAATTCTTCCGCATCACCAGCCACCTGCTGTTCCTGGGTACCTACATCCAGGACGTCGGCGCCATGACCCCGGTGTTCTTCACCTTCACCGACCGCCAGCGCGCCTACACCGTGATCGAAGCGATCACCGGTTTCCGCCTGCACCCGGCCTGGTACCGCATCGGTGGCGTCGCCCACGACCTGCCCCGCGGCTGGGACAAGCTGGTCAAGGACTTCGTCGAGTGGCTGCCCAAGCGCCTGGACGAGTACACCAAGGCCGCACTGCAAAACAGCATCCTCAAGGGCCGTACCATCGGCGTCGCCGCCTACAACACCAAGGAAGCGCTGGAATGGGGCACCACCGGTGCCGGCCTGCGCTCCACCGGCTGCGACTTCGACCTGCGTAAAGCGCGCCCCTACTCCGGCTACGAGAACTTCGAGTTCGAAGTACCGCTGGCCCACAACGGCGATGCCTACGACCGCTGCATGGTCCGTGTCGAAGAGATGCGCCAGAGTATCCGCATCATCGACCAGTGCCTGCGCAACATGCCGGAAGGCCCGTACAAGGCGGACCACCCGCTGACCACGCCGCCGCCGAAAGAGCGCACCCTGCAGCACATCGAAACCTTGATCACGCACTTCCTGCAAGTCTCGTGGGGCCCGGTCATGCCGGCCAACGAGTCGTTCCAGATGATCGAAGCGACCAAGGGCATCAACAGTTACTACCTGACGAGCGATGGCGGCACCATGAGCTACCGCACCCGGATCCGTACCCCGAGCTACCCGCACCTGCAGCAGATCCCTTCGGTGATCAAAGGCAGCATGGTCGCGGACCTCATCGCGTACCTGGGCAGTATCGACTTCGTTATGGCTGACGTGGACCGCTAAGCATGAACAGCACGCTTATCCAAACCGACCGTTTCGCCCTGAGCGAAACCGAGCGCTCGGCCATCGAGCACGAGATGCATCACTACGAGGACCCGCGCGCGGCGTCCATCGAAGCCCTGAAGATCGTCCAGAAGGAACGTGGCTGGGTGCCGGACGGCGCCATCCACGCCATCGGCGAGGTGCTGGGCATCCCGGCCAGCGACGTCGAAGGTGTGGCCACGTTCTATAGCCAGATCTTCCGCCAGCCGGTCGGCCGCCACATCATCCGCGTGTGCGACAGCATGGTCTGCTACATCGGCGGGCACGAGTCCGTGGTCAGCCAGATCCAGAGCGAGCTGGGCATCGGCCTGGGCCAAACCACCCCGGACGGCCGCTTCACCCTGCTGCCGGTGTGCTGCCTGGGCAACTGCGACAAGGCCCCGGCGCTGATGATCGACGACGACACCTTTGGCGACGTGCAGCCTGCTGGCGTTACCAAACTGCTGGAGGGTTACGTATGACCATCACTTCCTTCGGCCCGGCCAACCGCATCGCGCGCTCGGCCGAAACCCACCCGCTGACCTGGCGCCTGCGTGATGACGGCGAGCCGGTCTGGCTGGCCGAATACGAGGCCAAGAACGGCTACGCCGCTGCCCGCAAGGCACTGGCGCAGATGTCCGCCGACGACATCGTGCAAAGCGTCAAGGACTCCGGCCTCAAGGGCCGTGGTGGCGCGGGCTTCCCCACTGGCGTGAAGTGGGGCCTGATGCCCAAAGACGAATCCATGAACATCCGTTACCTGCTGTGCAACGCGGACGAAATGGAGCCCAACACCTGGAAGGACCGCATGCTGATGGAGCAACAGCCCCATCAGCTGGTCGAGGGCATGCTGATCAGCGCCCGCGCCCTGAAGGCCTACCGTGGCTACATCTTCCTGCGTGGCGAGTACACCACCGCGGCGAAAAACCTCAACCGCGCCATCGACGAAGCCAAGGCCGCCGGCCTCCTGGGCAAGAACATCCTCGGTTCGGGCTTCGACTTCGAGCTGTTCGTGCACACCGGTGCCGGGCGTTACATCTGCGGTGAAGAAACCGCGCTGATCAACTCCCTGGAAGGCCGCCGCGCCAACCCGCGCTCCAAGCCGCCCTTCCCTGCCGCCGTGGGCGTGTGGGGCAAGCCGACCTGCGTGAACAACGTCGAAACCCTGTGCAACGTGCCGGCCATCGTCGCCAACGGCAACGACTGGTACAAGTCGCTGGCCCGCGAAGGCAGCGAAGACCACGGCACCAAGCTGATGGGCTTCTCCGGCAAGGTGAAGAACCCGGGCCTGTGGGAACTGCCATTTGGCGTTAGCGCCCGCGAACTGTTCGAAGACTACGCCGGTGGCATGCGCGACGGCTTCAAGCTCAAGTGCTGGCAGCCAGGCGGCGCCGGTACCGGCTTCCTGCTGCCCGAGCACCTCGACGCCCAGATGTACGCCGGCGGCATCGCCAAGGTCGGCACCCGGATGGGTACCGGCCTGGCCATGGCGGTGGACGACAGCATCAACATGGTCTCGCTGCTGCGCAACATGGAAGAGTTCTTTGCCCGCGAGTCGTGCGGCTGGTGCACCCCATGCCGTGACGGCCTGCCGTGGAGCGTCAAGATGCTGCGCGCCCTGGAAAAAGGCCAGGGCCGCGCCGAAGACATCGAGACCCTGCTGGGCCTGGTCAACTTCCTCGGCCCAGGCCGCACCTTCTGTGCTCACGCACCGGGTGCCGTCGAGCCGCTGGGCAGTGCCATCAAATACTTCCGGTCGGAATTCGAGGCCGGTGTCGCGCCAGCAAGTGCTGCCGATGCCCTGCGCCCGAATCTGGCGAAGCCGATTGTGGTCGGCGCATAACAAGATGAAACGCGGGTGGTCCGTGCCTCCCGCCGGCCTCGCAGGCGCGCGTCTTGACGCGCGCCGCAGGCCCACCGATTTCCATTAGCCACGCC
This sequence comes from Pseudomonas sp. PSKL.D1, assembly GCF_028898945.1. Classification (NCBI taxonomy): domain Bacteria; kingdom Pseudomonadati; phylum Pseudomonadota; class Gammaproteobacteria; order Pseudomonadales; family Pseudomonadaceae; genus Pseudomonas; species Pseudomonas sp. PSKL.D1. Next base: position 2,200,507 of record NZ_CP118607.1, on the reverse strand, counting down.
CGCTCACGCGGGCCAACGAAGAACTTTGAACCATGGCCACTATCCACGTAGACGGCAAAACGCTCGAAGTCAACGGTGCAGACAACCTGTTACAGGCCTGTCTGTCGCTCGGCCTCGACATCCCTTATTTCTGCTGGCACCCGGCGCTTGGTAGCGTCGGTGCTTGCCGGCAATGTGCGGTCAAGCAGTACACCGACGAGAACGACACCCGTGGTCGTATCGTCATGTCCTGCATGACCCCTGCCTCCGACGGCACCTGGATCTCCATCGACGATGACGAGTCCAAGGCGTTTCGCGCCAGCGTCGTCGAATGGCTGATGACCAACCACCCGCACGACTGCCCGGTGTGCGAGGAAGGCGGCCACTGCCATTTGCAGGACATGACGGTAATGACCGGCCACAACGAGCGCCGCTACCGTTTCACCAAGCGTACCCACCAGAACCAGGACCTCGGCCCGTTCATCGCCCACGAGATGAACCGCTGCATCGCCTGCTACCGCTGTGTGCGCTACTACAAGGACTACGCCGGCGGCACCGACCTGGGCGTATACGGCGCCCACGACAACGTGTACTTCGGCCGCGTTGAAGACGGCGTGCTGGAGAGCGAATTCTCCGGCAACCTCACCGAGGTCTGCCCGACCGGTGTGTTCACCGACAAGACCCACTCCGAGCGCTACAACCGCAAGTGGGACATGCAGTTTGCCCCGAGCATCTGCCATGGCTGCTCCAGCGGCTGCAACATCAGCCCAGGTGAGCGCTACGGCGAACTGCGCCGTATCGAAAACCGCTTCAACGGTTCGGTGAACCAGTACTTCCTGTGCGACCGTGGCCGCTTCGGCTATGGCTACGTCAACCGCACCGACCGCCCACGCCAGCCACGCTTGGCCGACGGCAGCAAGCTGAGCCTGGACGCCGCCCTGGACAAGGCCGCCGACCTGCTGCGCGGCCGCACCATCGTCGGTATCGGCTCCCCACGCGCCAGCCTCGAAAGCAACTACGGCCTGCGCGAGCTGGTCGGCGCCGACTACTTCTACTCGGGCATGGAGGCTGGTGAGCTGGCCCGCGTGCGCCTGGCCCTGAACGTGCTGAACAACAGCCCGCTGCCGGTGCCAACCCTGCGCGACATCGAAGACCACGACGCCGTGTTCGTGCTGGGTGAAGACCTCACCCAGACTGCTGCCCGCGTTGCCCTGGCCGTGCGCCAGGCCACCAAAGGCAAGGCCGAAGCCATGGCCGAGGCCATGAAGGTTCAGCCGTGGCTGGACGCCGCCGTGAAAAACATCGGCCAGCACGCGCTGTACCCGCTGTTTATTGCCTCGCTGGCTGAAACCAAGCTGGACGACGTTGCCGAAGAGTGCGTGCACGCCGCCCCGGCCGACCTGGCCCGCATCGGTTTCGCCGTGGCCCATGCCATCGACCCGAGCGCCCCGGCTGTTGAAGGCCTGGACACCGAAGCGAAGGCACTGGCCCAGCGTATCGCCGACGCCCTGGTAGCGGCCAAGCGCCCACTGGTGGTTGCCGGTACTTCCCTGGCCGACCCGGCCCTGATCGAAGCCGCCGCCAACATCGCCAAAGCCCTGAAGCTGCGCGAGAAGAACGGCTCACTGAGCCTGGTGGTGCCGGAGGCCAACAGCCTCGGCATGGCCATGATGGGTGGTGAATCCGTCGATGCGGCCCTGGACGCCGTCATCAGCGGCAAGGCCGATGCCATCGTGGTACTGGAAAACGACCTGTACGCCCGCGTACCGGCCGCCAAGGTCGACGCTGCCCTGGCTGCGGCCAAGGTGGTGATCGTTGCCGACCACTCCAAAACCGCCACCCTGGACCGCGCCCACCTGGTGCTGCCGGCCGCCTCCTTCGCCGAAGGCGACGGTACCCTGGTCAGCCAGGAAGGCCGCGCCCAGCGTTTCTTCCAGGTGTTCGACCCGCAATACCTGGACAGCAGCATCCAGGTCCACGAAGGCTGGCGCTGGATGCACGCCCTGCGTGCCACCCTGCTGAACAAGCCGGTCGACTGGACCCAGCTGGACCACGTCACCAGCGCCTGCGCCGAAGCAGCGCCGCAACTGGCCGGCATCGTCAACGCCGCGCCAAGCGCCGCGTTCCGCATCAAGGGCATGAAACTGGCCCGTGAGCCGCTGCGCTACTCCGGCCGCACCGCCATGCGCGCCAATATCAGCGTGCACGAGCCGCGTACCCCGCAAGACAAGGACACCGCGTTCGCCTTCTCGATGGAAGGCTACTCGGGTTCTGCCGAACCGCGCCAGCAAGTGCCGTTCGCCTGGTCGCCGGGCTGGAACTCGCCGCAAGCCTGGAACAAGTTCCAGGACGAGGTCGGTGGCCACCTGCGTGCCGGTGACCCGGGCGTGCGCCTGATCGAATCCGAGGGTGACAAGCTGGCCTGGTTCACCGCCATCCCGGGCGCGTTCAACCCGGCCCGCGGCACCTGGACCGCCGTACCGTTCTTCCACCTGTTCGGCAGCGAGGAAAGCTCGTCGCGCGCCGCCCCGGTGCAAGAGCGCATCCCGGCGGCCTACGTTGGCCTGGCCAAGTCCGAAGCCGACCGCCTGGGCGTCAACGACGGCGCGCTGCTGAGCCTGAACGTCGGCGGCGTTGCGCTGCGCCTGCCGCTGCGTATCAATGAAGAGCTGGGCGCTGGCCTGGTTGCGTTGCCCAAAGGCCTGGCCGGCATTCCGCCCGCCATCTTCGGTGCATCCGTAGAAGGCCTGCAGGAGGCAGCACAATGAGCTGGTTCACCCCCGAAGTGATCGATGTGATCCTCACCGTGGTTCGGGCCGTCGTGGTCCTGCTCGCGGTGGTGGTCTGCGGCGCGCTGCTCAGCTTCGTCGAACGCCGCCTGCTGGGCTGGTGGCAGGACCGCTACGGCCCGAACCGTGTCGGCCCGTTCGGCATGTTCCAGATCGCCGCCGACATGCTGAAAATGTTCTTCAAGGAAGACTGGAACCCGCCCTTCGTCGATCGCATGATCTTCACCCTGGCGCCAGTCGTGGCCATGAGTGCCCTGCTGATCGCGTTCTGCGTCATCCCGATCACCCCGCTGTGGGGCGTCGCCGACCTGAACATCGGCCTGCTGTTCTTCTTCGCCATGGCCGGCCTGTCGGTGTACGCGGTGCTGTTCGCCGGCTGGTCGTCGAACAACAAGTACGCCCTGCTGGGCAGCTTGCGTGCCTCGGCGCAGACCGTGTCGTACGAAGTGTTCCTGGGCCTGGCGCTGATGGGCGTGGTGGTGCAGGTGGGCTCGTTCAACATGCGCGACATCGTTGAATACCAGGCCCAGAACCTGTGGTTCATCATTCCGCAGTTCTTTGGCTTCTGCACCTTCTTCATCGCTGGCGTTGCCGTGACTCACCGTCACCCGTTCGACCAGCCGGAAGCGGAACAGGAACTGGCAGACGGCTACCACATCGAGTACGCCGGCATGAAATGGGGCATGTTCTTCGTCGGTGAGTACATCGGCATCATCCTCATCTCGGCGCTGCTGGTAACCCTGTTCTTCGGTGGCTGGCACGGCCCGTTCGGCATCCTGCCGCAAGTGCCGTTCCTGTGGTTCGCGCTGAAAACCGCGTTCTTCATCATGCTGTTCATCCTGCTGCGCGCCTCGATCCCGCGCCCGCGCTATGACCAGGTGATGGACTTCAGCTGGAAGTTCTGCCTGCCGCTGACCCTGATCAATTTGCTGGTGACCGCTGCGATCGTGCTTTACAACACGTCAGCCGTCGCGGCCCAGTGAGGATTTGACCCATGTTCAAATATATCGGCGACATCGTTAAGGGCACCGGCACCCAGCTGCGCAGCCTGGCCATGGTGTTCTCCCACGGGTTCCGCAAGCGCGACACCCTGCAATACCCCGAAGAGCCCGTGTACCTGCCGCCGCGCTACCGCGGCCGCATCGTCCTCACCCGCGACCCCGATGGCGAGGAGCGCTGCGTAGCGTGCAACCTCTGCGCGGTGGCCTGCCCGGTTGGCTGCATCTCGCTGCAGAAGGCCGAAACCGAGGATGGCCGTTGGTACCCGGAGTTCTTCCGCATCAACTTCTCGCGCTGCATTTTCTGCGGCCTGTGTGAAGAGGCGTGCCCGACCACTGCGATCCAGCTGACTCCGGATTTCGAAATGGCCGAGTTCAAGCGTCAGGACCTGGTGTACGAGAAAGAAGACCTGCTGATTTCCGGCCCCGGCAAAAACCCTGACTACAACTTCTACCGTGTTGCGGGTATGGCCATCGCTGGCAAGCCGAAAGGCTCTGCGCAGAACGAAGCCGAGCCGATCAACGTGAAGAGCTTGCTCCCATAAGGACAGAAAGATGGAATTCGCTTTCTACTTTGCATCCGGGATCGCCGTGGTCTCCACTCTGCGAGTGGTGACCGGCACCAACCCCGTGCACGCCCTGCTCTACCTGATCATTTCGCTGATTTCCGTGGCAATGATCTTCTTCGCCCTGGGTGCGCCGTTTGCCGGCGCCCTGGAAGTGATCGCCTATGCCGGCGCCATCATGGTGCTGTTCGTGTTCGTGGTGATGATGCTCAACCTCGGGCCGGCTTCGGTCGCCCAGGAACGGGGCTGGCTCAAGCCCGGCATCTGGGCCGGGCCGGTGATCCTCGCAGCCCTGCTGCTGGCGGAGCTGCTGTACGTGCTGTTTGTCGCCCCGAGCGGCGCGGCCATCAGCGGCACCACCGTGGACGCCAAGGCCGTGGGCATCAGCCTGTTCGGGCCTTACCTGCTGGTGGTCGAACTGGCCTCGATGCTGCTGCTGGCGGCAGCCGTCACCGCCTTCCACCTGGGCCGCAACGAGGCGAAGGAGTAAATCATGGGTGCTATCCCTCTCGAGCATGGCCTGGCGGTCGCCGGTGTCCTGTTCTGCTTAGGCTTGGTTGGCCTGATGGTCCGCCGCAACATCCTCTTCGTGCTCATGAGCCTGGAAGTCATGATGAACGCCTCTGCCCTGGCGTTCATCGTCGCCGGTGCCCGTTGGGTGCAGCCCGACGGCCAGGTGATGTTCATTCTGGTGATCAGCCTGGCAGCCGCCGAGGCCAGTATTGGCCTGGCGATCCTGCTGCAGTTGTATCGCCGCTTCCACACTCTCGACATCGATGCTGCCAGTGAGATGCGCGGATGAACCTTATCTTCCTGACTTTCGTCTTCCCCCTCATCGGCTTCCTGCTGCTGTCGTTCTCGCGGGGGCGGTTCTCGGAGAACCTGTCCGCGCTGATCGGCGTTGGCTCGGTGGGCCTTTCGGCGGCCGTGGCCGCCTACGTGATCTGGCAGTTCAACGTCGCGCCGCCTGAAGGTGGCGCGTACAGCCAGCTGCTGTGGCAGTGGATGTCGGTGGACGGCTTTGCGCCGAACTTCACCCTGTACGTGGATGGCCTGTCGGTCACCATGCTGGGGGTGGTCACCGGCGTGGGCTTCCTGATCCACCTGTTCGCCTCCTGGTACATGCGTGGCGAAGCCGGTTACTCGCGCTTCTTCTCGTACACCAACCTGTTCATCGCCAGCATGCTGTTCCTGGTGCTGGGCGACAACCTGCTGTTCATCTACTTCGGCTGGGAAGGCGTGGGCCTGTGCTCGTACCTGTTGATCGGTTTCTACTACAGCAACCGCAACAACGGTAACGCAGCACTGAAGGCCTTCATCGTCACCCGCATCGGCGACGTGTTCATGGCCATCGGCCTGTTCATCCTGTTCGCCCAGCTGGGTACCCTGAACGTGCAGGAGCTGCTGGTGCTGGCACCGCAGAAGTTCCAGGCAGGTGACACCTGGATGGTACTGGCCACCCTGATGCTGCTGGGTGGCGCGGTCGGTAAATCGGCCCAGCTGCCGCTGCAAACCTGGCTGGCCGACGCAATGGCCGGCCCTACCCCGGTTTCGGCGCTGATCCACGCGGCCACCATGGTGACCGCGGGTGTGTACCTGATTGCCCGTACCAACGGCCTGTTCCTGCTGGCGCCGGACATCCTGCACCTGGTCGGCGTTGTCGGCGGCGTGACCCTGGTACTGGCCGGCTTCGCCGCGCTGGTGCAAACCGACATCAAGCGTATCCTCGCCTACTCGACCATGAGCCAGATCGGCTACATGTTCCTGGCCCTGGGCGTGGGTGCCTGGGACGCGGCGATCTTCCACCTGATGACCCACGCCTTCTTCAAGGCGCTGCTGTTCCTTGCCTCCGGTGCGGTGATCAACGCCTGCCACCACGAGCAGGACATCTTCAAGATGGGCGGCCTGTGGAAGAAACTGCCGTTGGCCTACGCCAGCTTCGTGGTCGGTGGCGCTGCCCTGGCAGCCCTGCCAATCGTCACCGTGGGCTTCTACTCCAAGGACGAGATCCTCTGGGAAGCCTTCGCCAGCGGCCACACCGGTTTGCTGTACGCCGGCCTGGTCGGTGCGTTCATGACCTCGCTGTACACCTTCCGCCTGATCTTCATCGCCTTCCACGGCGAAGCCAAGACCGAGGCCCACGCTGGCCACGGCATCAGCCACTGGCTGCCGCTGGGCGTGCTGATCGTGCTGTCGACCGCCGTCGGCGCCATGATCCACCCGCCACTGGCCGGTGTACTGCCTGAAAGCGCCGGCCATGCTGGCGGCGAAGCCAAGCACTCGCTGGAAATCGCCTCGGGCGCCATCGCCATCGCCGGTATCCTGCTGGCTGCAGTGCTGTTCCTGGGCAAGCGCAGCTTCGTCAGCAGCATTGCCAACAGCGGCATCGGCCGCGTCCTGTCGGCCTGGTGGTACGCCGCCTGGGGCTTCGACTGGATCTACGACAAGCTCTTCGTCAAACCGTACCTGCTGATCTGCCACATCCTGCGCAAGGACCCGGTAGACCGCAGCATCGGCCTGATCCCTCGGATGGCACGTGGCGGCCACGTCGCCATGAGCAAGACCGAGACCGGCCAGCTGCGTTGGTACACCGCTTCTATCGCCGTGGGTGCCGTGCTGGTGCTCGGCGCCGTGGTAGTGGCTGCGGTATGACTCTGAATCTTGCGACTTTGCCAAAGGAAACCAACCCGTCATGATTTTGCCTTGGCTGATCCTGATCCCCTTCATCGGCGGCTTCCTGTGCTGGCTGGGTGAGCGCTTCGGCGCCACCCTGCCGCGCTGGATCGCGCTGCTGACCATGTCCCTGCTGCTCGGCATCGGCCTGTGGCTGTGGGGCACCGGCGACTACACCCTGGCCCCCGCTCCGGGCGCCGAGCCTGCCTGGGCACTGGAATACAAAGTCCAGTGGATCCAGCGCTTCGGCATCAGCATCCACCTGGCCCTGGACGGCCTGTCGCTGCTGATGATCCTGCTCACCGGCCTGCTCGGTGTGCTGTCGGTACTGTGCTCCTGGAAAGAGATCCAGCGCCACGTCGGCTTCTTCCACCTCAACCTGATGTGGATCCTGGGCGGCGTGGTCGGTGTGTTCCTGGCCCTCGACCTGTTCCTGTTCTTCTTCTTCTGGGAAATGATGCTGGTGCCGATGTACTTCCTCATCGCGCTCTGGGGCCATAGCTCGGCGGATGGCAAGAAGACCCGGATCTACGCGGCGACCAAGTTCTTCATCTTCACCCAGGCCAGCGGCCTGATCATGCTGGTGGCGATCCTCGGCCTGGTACTGGTCAACTACAACAGCACCGGCGTGATCACCTTCAACTACAGCGACTTGCTCAAGGCCGAACTGCCGGCCGGTACCGAGTACCTGCTGATGCTGGGCTTCTTCATCGCCTTCGCGGTGAAGCTGCCGGTGGTGCCGTTCCACTCCTGGCTGCCTGATGCGCACGCCCAGGCACCGACCGCAGGTTCCGTGGACCTGGCGGGTATCTTGCTGAAGACCGCGGCCTACGGCCTGCTGCGCTTCGCACTGCCGCTATTCCCGAACGCCTCGGCCGAGTTTGCGCCAATCGCCATGACCCTGGGCCTGATCGGTATCTTCTACGGCGCCTTCCTGGCCTTCGCGCAAACCGACATCAAGCGCCTGATCGCCTTCTCCAGCGTTTCGCACATGGGCTTCGTGCTGATCGGTATCTACTCCGGCAGCCAGCAAGCCCTGCAAGGCGCGGTGATCCAGATGCTGGCCCACGGCCTGTCGGCTGCCGCGCTGTTCATCCTGTCCGGCCAGCTGTACGAGCGCCTGCACACCCGTGACATGCGCCAGATGGGCGGCCTGTGGCACCGCATCGCCTACCTGCCGGCCATCAGCCTGTTCTTTGCCGCCGCATCGCTGGGCCTGCCTGGCACCGGCAACTTCGTCGGCGAGTTCCTGATCCTGCTGGGCAGCTTCGTGCATGTACCGTGGATCACCGTAATCGCCACCACCGGCCTGGTGTTTGGTTCGGTGTACTCGCTGATCATGATCCACCGCGCCTACTTCGGCCCGGCCAAGTCCGACGCGGTGCTGGCCGGCATGGACGGCCGCGAGCTGATCATGGTCCTGGGCCTGGCGGTGCTGCTGATTTTGCTGGGCGTGTACCCGCAGCCGTTCCTCGACACCTCTGCCGCCACCATGAGCGGTGTGCAGCAGTGGCTCGGCTCCGCTTTCACTCAACTCGCTTCGGCACGGTAAGAGCGCTATGGAATTCACCACTCAACACTTCATCGCATTGGCGCCGATGCTGATCACCACCATCACCACGGTGGTGGTGATGCTGGCGATCGCCTGGAAGCGCAACCACTCGCAAACCTTCCTGCTGTCCACCGTGGGCCTGAACCTGGCCCTGCTGTCGATTTTGCCGGCGCTGAAGGTCGCGCCGCTGGCGGTGACCTCGCTGGTGACCATCGACAAGTTCGCCTGCCTGTACATGGCGATCATCCTGGTGGCGACACTGGCCTGCGTCACCCTCGCCCACGCCTACCTGGGCGAAGGGGCCAAGGGTTTCCCGGGCAACCGTGAAGAACTCTACCTGCTGCTGCTGATGTCGGCTCTGGGTGGCCTGGTGCTGGTCAGCGCCAACCACCTGGCTGGCCTGTTCATCGGCCTGGAGCTGCTGTCGGTGCCGGTGTACGGCCTGGTGGCGTATGCGTTCTTCAACAAGCGCTCGCTGGAAGCCGGCATCAAGTACATGGTGCTGTCGGCCGCAGGTTCGGCCTTCCTGCTGTTCGGCATGGCGCTGCTGTACGCCGATGCCGGCAGCCTGACCTTCGACCAGCTGGGCAAAGCCCTGGCCGCCACCAGCATGCCGAGCATGCTGGCGCAGCTGGGCCTGGGCATGATGCTGGTCGGCCTGGCCTTCAAGCTGTCGCTGGTACCGTTCCACCTGTGGACCCCGGACGTATACGAAGGCGCCCCGGCGCCGGTTGCCGCCTTCCTGGCCACCGCCAGCAAGGTTGCCGTGTTCGCCGTGGTGGTACGCCTGTTCATGCTCTCCCCTGCCGCCAGCAGCGGCGTGCTGAGCACCGTGCTGGCCGTCATCGCCGTAGCGTCGATCCTGGTCGGTAACCTGCTGGCGCTGACCCAGAGCAACCTCAAGCGCCTGCTCGGTTACTCGTCCATCGCCCACTTCGGTTACCTGGTCATCGCACTGGTCGCCAGCAAGGGCCTGGCCCTGGAAGCCATGGGCGTGTACCTGGTCACCTACGTGATCACCAGCCTCGGGGCATTCGGCGTGATCACCCTGATGTCGTCGCCTTACGCTGGCCGTGACGCCGACGCACTGTACGAGTACCGCGGCCTGTTCTGGCGCCGCCCGTACCTGACCGCCGTACTCACCGTGATGATGCTGTCGCTGGCCGGTATCCCGCTGACCGCGGGCTTCATTGGCAAGTTCTACATCATCGCCACGGGCGTTGAGTCGCACCTGTGGTGGTTGGTGGGTGCGTTGGTGATCGGTAGCGCCATCGGCGTTTACTACTACCTGCGCGTCATGGTCACCCTGTACCTGGTCGAGCCGAACCTGCGTCGCCACGATGCCCCGCTGAAGTGGGAACAGCGCACCGGCGGCGTGATGCTGCTGGCCATCGCCATTCTCGCCTTCGTGCTGGGTGTGTACCCGCAGCCGTTGCTGGAAATGGTTCAGCAGGCTGGCCTACAGCTGATCGGCTGATGCAAAAACCCCGCTACGGCGGGGTTTTTCATTTGTGGGGCATTACAGATCGATCACTGTGCTTCGTCTGCCATTTGCAGCGTCAGACTCCCGCACTCGATCTGGAACCTCGCCCCCATGCGCCCCACCCTCCCGTATTCCCTGCTGGCCCTGTTCGTCGCCAGCACTGCCCAGGCCGCCGGCCGCATCGAACTCGACCAGGTACTGATCGAGGACAAACAGCAGACCGAACTGGAAAGCGCCACCGAGCGGCTGCACGAAATCCCCGGTGCCAGCAACCTGGTGGACATGGGCAAAGTGGAACAAGGCCGCGTGGCCAGCAATCAGGATGTGCTGGCCTACCAACCCGGCGTTTTCGCCCAGTCGGCCGGTAACGATGGCATCAAGCTGTCGATCCGCGGCTCGGGCATCAACCGGGCGCCGGGCGCGCATGGTTCGGGCGTATACACGATGTTCGACGGCCTGCCGCTGACCGGCCCCGGCGGCACCCCGTACGAGCTGTTCGAGCCGCTGTGGCTGAGCCGCGCCGAAGTGCTGCGCGGTGCCAATGGTTTTGACCAGGGTTCGCTGGCCCTCGGCGGTGCCATCAACTACGTCACCCACACCGGTTACGATGCCGCGCCGCTGCAGGTGCGCTATGAGGTGGGCAGCCGCGGCTATCAGCACCGGCACATCAGCTCTGGCCAGGTGCTGGGCAACCTCGACTACTACGTGGCCCTGACCGACTCGGAGTACGACGGCTACCAGGCGCACAGCAGCGGCAGCTCAAAGGGCATTGCGGCCAACGTCGGCTACCGCTTCAACCCCAACCTGGAAACCCGCTTCTACCTGCGTTACCGGGAAACGGAAAACGAACTGGCCGGCCGCCTGACCAAAGACCAGATCAAACACGACCCGCGCGCTGCCAACGCCGCCTACCTGGCCCGCGACGACAGCCGCCCGCAACCGGGCAGCACCTGGGTGGGCAACAAGACTACCTTCTACCTCGATGACGACGCCCGCGTGGAAGCCGGGCTGGTGTACCACGACTTCCCGATGGACCTGCGCGAAGGCCCGATGCGCCTGAAAGTCGCCTACACCGACGTCAGCGGCACGCTAAACTATTTGCGCCGCGACACCCTGTTCGGCCACGAAAGCAAGACTACCGTGGGCTGGCGCACCACCAAGCACCTGCCCAATAGCGGCGCCTCGCAGTTTGCCCGCACCAGTGGCGACAACTTTGGTGCCCGCAGCCGCGACTTCAGCTACCAGGGTTCCGATACCGTGCTGCATGCCGGCAATGACCTGGAACTGGTCCCGGACCTGTGGCTGACCACGGGCCTGGCCATGATCTACACCCGCCGCGAAAGCGACGTGACCTACCCGGCAACCGGCGGCAAGGTCAGCCAGCACGACTGGGACTATGCACCGCGCCTGGGCCTGCGCTATGACATCAACCCGCAACTGCAGGTATACGGCAACCTCAGCCGCTCGGTTGAGCCGCCGCACCCATGGTCGTTGATCTGGAGTTCCACCTCCAATACCCAGCCGATCGAGATGCAGAACCAGACCGCCACCACGCTGGAGCTGGGCGCCCGCGGCGATTCGGCCCTGGGGCATTGGGACCTGGCCTGGTACTACTCGCAAGTGCGCCATGAGCTGCTGGCCGTGGAGATCGTGCAAGGCCTGCCGGCCAAGGAGTTCAACGCCAGCGCCACCGTGCACCAGGGGGTGGAAGCCGGGTTGGACAGCACCTTGTGGGAACGCCCCGGCACCGGCAAGTTGAGCCTGCGCCAGGCGTATACCTTCAGCGACTTCCACTACCGGGACGATGATGAGTTCGGCGACAACCGCTTGCCGGGCATCCCCATGCATTACTACCAGGCCGAACTGCGCTACGACTGGCCGAGTGGGCTCTATGCCGGGGTCAACACGCAGATGGCGTCGAAGGTGCAGGTGGACTACGCCAACAGCTACCACGCCGACGCGTATGCCCTGCTAGGTGCGCGGCTGGGCTGGAACTCGCCGAAGCAGGATTGGCAAACCTGGCTGGATTTGCGCAACCTGACCAACAAGCGTTATGCGGCGACGGTGACGCCGGGGTATGACGATGCGGGGCAGGATGTTGCGCGGTCTACGCCTGGGGAGAGTTTTGGGGTGTATGCGGGGGTTTCGTATAGTTTTCGGTAGGTTTGGGGGATCGAGCGCCGCTGCGCGCCGCATCGCGGATAAATCCGCTCCTACACAGGCGCTGTAGGAGCGGATTTATCCGCGATGCGGCGCCAATATTTCACGAAGGCAACTGCACCTGCGGCTTGGTCGCCGCAAAAATACCCCAACTCGAAATGAACAACGCCGCAATCAACGGCCCGATCACAAAGCCATTCAGCCCAAACACCGCCAACCCGCCCAGGGTGGACACCAGGATCAGGTAATCCGGCATCCGCGTGTCCTTGCCCACCAGGATCGGCCGCAGCACGTTGTCCACCAGGCCAATCACCAGCACGCCGAAGGCCGTCAGGATAATCCCCTGCCACAGCGCGCCGGTCAGCACGAAGTAAGCCGCCACCGGCGCCCAGACGATACCCGCCCCCACCGCCGGCAGCAGCGAAAGAAACGCCATCAGCACCGCCCACACCAGCGCGCTGGGGATATCCAGCACCCAGAAGATGAACCCGCCCAGCGCCCCCTGGGTAATGGCCACCAGCACATTGCCCTTCACCGTCGCCCGCACGACGCGGTTGAACTTCAGCTGAAGGCGGCGCTTCTGATGCTCCGGCAGTGGCACCGCCAACCGCACACGCCGCGCCAGTTCCGGGCCTTCGCGTAAAAAGAAGAACAACAGGTACATCATGATGCCAAAGCTGACCAGAAACTCGAACGTGCCCTGGCCAAAGCTGTACGCCTGGCTGGCCAGCACCTGGCTGCCTTGGGTGGCCCATTTCATGATCTTTTCGCGCAGCCCGTCGAGGTTGCCCATGCCCACGCTGTCCAGGCCATGCTGGGCGAACGCCGGCAGCATGTCTTTGCCTCGCTCCACATAACCGGCAATGTCCAGCTGCCCGCTTTCGATGCGCTGGTACAACGTGGCCCCCTCCTGCACCAACAGTGCGCTGGTGATGATGACCGGCAAAATGGCCACCAGCAGGCACACCAGCAGCGTGGTGGCCGCCGCCAGGTTGCGGCGCCGGCCAAAGCGGATCAGCAGGTGGCGCTGCAAGGGCGCAAACAGGATACCGAGAATCACCGCCCAGAAGATTGCGCCGTAATACGGTAGCAGTATCCAGGCAAAAGCTATCGAAACCAGCGCCAGCAACACGGCGAGGGCTCTGTTCTGTAAAGCGGCTTCGTTCATGGCAGTTCCTTGAGTGTCATGGATATTAGTGCGCGCCATCACAGCAAAAGTGCCGCTGTGCCCTTGATTCAGATCAACACGCCACCCGTCGCCACGCCTTAGCATCCGCGCTTTTGCCCCGGTGCACCCATGACCCTTCCCGCCAAGCCCGAATTGCTGGCCCCCGCCGGCACCCTGAAAACCATGCGCTACGCCTTTGCCTACGGTGCCGACGCGGTTTATGCCGGGCAGCCGCGCTACAGCCTGCGGGTGCGCAACAACGAATTCGACCACACCAACCTGGCCTTGGGCATCCAGGAGGCACACAGCCTGGGCAAGCGCTTTTACGTTGTTGTCAACATCGCCCCGCACAACGCCAAGCTCAAGACCTTCCTCAAAGACCTGGCCCCGGTGATCGACATGGCGCCGGATGCACTGATCATGTCCGACCCTGGCCTGATCATGCTGGTGCGCCAGCACTTCGCGCACATGCCGGTGCACCTTTCAGTGCAGGCCAACACGGTCAACTGGGCCAGCGTGCAGTTCTGGCAGCAGATGGGCCTGAGCCGGGTGATCCTGTCGCGGGAACTGTCATTGGAGGAAATCGGGGAAATCCGCCAACAGGTACCGGGCATGGAACTGGAAGTGTTCGTCCATGGTGCCTTGTGCATGGCGTATTCAGGCCGGTGCCTGCTGTCCGGTTACCTGAACAAACGCGATGCCAACCAGGGCAGCTGTACCAACGCCTGCCGCTGGAAGTACGAAGCTACGCCCGCCACGGAAAACACCACGGGAGACATCGTCCACGTGGTCGAGCCAACGCTGGGCCTGGGCGCCCCCACCGACCAGGTGTTCCTGCTGCAGGAAAACAACCGCCCGGGCACCGAAATGCCAGCGTTCGAAGACGAACACGGCACCTACATCATGAACGCCAAGGACCTGCGCGCCATCCAGCACGTGGAGCGCCTGGCCGCCATGGGCGTGCATTCGCTGAAAATCGAAGGCCGTACCAAATCGCATTTCTACTGCGCCCGCGCCGTGCAGGCCTATCGCCAGGCCATTGACGACGCCGCGGCCGGTCGGCCTTTTGACAGGACGCTGATGGGCAACCTGGAATCGCTGGCCCATCGCGGCTACACCGAAGGGTTCCTGCGCCGCCATGTGCACGATGAATACCAAAACTACCTGCGCGGAAACTCGGCATCCGAACGCCAGCAGTTCGTCGGGGAACTGACTGGCACGCGAGTGAACGGCCTTGCCGAAGTGAAGGTGAAGAACCGCTTTGCCGTGGGGGACCACCTGGAGCTGATGACACCCGCCAGCAATTACCATTTTGCCCTTGAGTACATGGGCGGCTCGCATCAACAGGCCGTCCAGGTGGCGCCTGGCGATGGCCATACGGTTTACCTGCCGGTGCCCGAGCAGGTGCCGTTGGCGTATGGCCTGCTTCTGCGTGACCTGCACACAGGCACGTGACTATTTCAGTTTGATCCGGGTGAGTGAGTGGCATGACCACCTGGCCAGGTCCAGCAAGAGCTGTTCGCGAACATTCGCAAAGCGCGTCGGGTCGAAGCGGTAGGCGGTGCCGATGTTCCACACCACAATCTCACGCTGGGTTTCGCTCCAGAAATCGAAATCGCGAATTTCTACCGACGCGTTCATTCGAAAGGCATAGACCGCCAGATGGATCTGGCCGTCCTCATCTTTCTGGCAGGGCGTGACCAAGAATGTCGAAGACCGGCCATCCTCCGTTCCCCTCTCGAGAAACCGCTTGGCATCCTGCGTGCCGCGCAACTCACCCAGCGCATCGCGCGCAAGCGCTGCCAGCACTGCCGGTGTGCTGCCTGCGCCAATGGGGGCCAGTTGATCATCGAAATCCGCAAAGTCATTAATGACCTGCGCTGGATGCTCGAGGGTGGCCAAGCGAGTGCAACCGTGTTTTTCCATGCGGTTGCGCACGTGATCAAACCAACTCTTCCAGAGCTCGTGACGATTGTATGAGCGGTCGGCGAATGATTCGGCATGGTTGAGCAGGCACTGCACGTCGCCAAGCTCTTCTTCCGAAAGATTTGCGCCGAGGCCGATGAGGTTTGCGTCTGAGTACGCCAGTGAAACCAGGGTTTTAGTCATGATGATGAGTCCGCCAATGCGTTAGGTAGGTCACATGCTAGGGGTTGCTGTGATAGCGTCGGCATCGGGAAGCCACACCTCAGGCCCAAGGCAGGCCGGCGCCTGCATTTGCAACGGAGTTATTCGACCATGCTGCGTAAACACCTGATCACCCTCGGCCTGCTGGCCGCCACCGGCCTGGCCCAGGCGGGCGAAACCATCGATGTCTACCGCGACCCCAACTGCGGTTGCTGCAAGCAATGGATCAAGCACCTGAGCGACAACGGCTTTACCGTCAATGACCATGTCGAACCGAACATGAGTGCCGTCAAACAGCGCCTGGGCGTGGCGCCACGCCTTGCGTCATGCCATACCGGCGTGATCAATGGCAAGTTCGTCGAAGGCCACGTACCGGCCGAGCAGGTCCGGTTGCTGGCCAAACGCAACGACCTCAAAGGCCTGGCCGTACCCGGCATGCCCATGGGTTCACCCGGCATGGAAATGGGCGACCACAAGGACGCCTACCAGGTCATCGGTGTGACTCAGGAGGGCCAGGACACCGTGGTTGCCACTTACTGATGCTCAGCTTGTGGGCGCTGTTTTTCAGCGCCTTCGGCGCCGCCACCCTGCTGCCGCTGCAATCGGAAGCCGTGCTGGTGGGGTTGCTGTTGCGCCAGCCCGACGCCTGGCTGACGCTGTTGCTGGTGGCCACGGTCGGCAATGTGCTCGGTTCGGTGGTCAACTGGGTGCTGGGCCGGGCGATCGAGCATCTGCGCGACAAACGCTGGTTCCCTTTCAGCGCCGCCCAGCTTGAACGTGCCCAGCAGCGCTACCAGCGCTGGGGGCAATGGTCGCTGCTGCTCAGCTGGATGCCGGTGATCGGCGACCCACTGACCTTGATCGCCGGGATCATGCGTGAGCCGTTCTGGCGCTTCCTGTTGCTGGTGACACTGGCCAAGGCCGGCCGCTACAGCGTGGTGGCGATGGTGACCCTGGGTTGGTTTCACGCTTGGTAACACCTTTAACGTTTCAGGATGTGCACTGACTGTTAAAGTCGCCATTTCCTACATGGCCCTACATGGAGTGCCCCCATGCTGCGCACAACTGCCCTGGCCCTGGCCTGCCTCGTCGGCGCCCCGGCCATCGCTGCCGATGCCCCCACTTATGGCAAACAGCTCGAAGGTTTCAACTACCCTCACCCTCTGAAACATTTTGACTTCCAGTCCCAGGGCCAGGCGCTGCAGATGGGCTACATGGACGTGCCCGCCAAAGGCCAGGCCAACGGCCACAGCGTGGTGCTGATGCACGGCAAGAACTTTTGCGCCGCCACGTGGGAAACCACCATCGACGCGTTGAGCCAGGCCGGTTACCGGGTTATCGCGCCGGACCAGGTCGGCTTCTGCACGTCGAGCAAGCCGGCGTATTACCAGTACAGCTTCCAGCAACTGGCCAGCAACACCCACGCCCTGCTCGAACAACTCGGTATCGAAAATGCCATCATCCTTGGCCACTCTACCGGTGGCATGCTGGCCACGCGCTATGCACTGATGTACCCGCAGCAGGTCGAACGGCTGGCCATGGTCAACCCGATCGGCCTGGAAGACTGGAAAGCCATGGGCGTACCGTACCGCACGGTGGACCAATGGTACGCGCGCGAACTCAAACTCGATGCCGAGGGCGTGCGCGAGTATGAACGCAAAACCTACTACGCCGGGCGCTGGAAGCCCGAGTACGAGCGCTGGGTACAGATGCTGGTGGGCCTGAACCAAGGCCCGGGGCATGAGGCGGTGGCGTGGAACTCGGCGCTGATCTACGACATGATTTTCACCCAGCCGGTGTACCACGAGTTCAAGGATTTGAAGATGCCGACCCTGCTGCTGATCGGCGACCAGGACACCACGGCCATTGGCAGTGACATTGCCCCGCCAGAAGTGAAAGCGAACCTGGGCAAATACAAAGAGCTTGGGCCGCAGGTGGCGAAGCTGATCCCGCAAGGTGAGCTGATCACCTTCGAAGGCATGGGGCATGCACCCCAGATCGAAGAGCCCAAGCGCTTCAACCGGACGCTGATCGAGTGGTTGCAGCGGCCTTGATACCGGCAAGGCATGCGCAATACCTGTAGGAGCGGCTTTAGCCGCGAAGCAAGCGACGCGGTGCCTGGCACCGGCTTTGCCGGTGATCGCGGCTGAAGCCGCTCCTGCACAAAGGGCTGTGCAAGACAACTGGCCTTCAGCGCGTCCATACCTGCTGTTCGGTCCAGCCCAGTTCAGCAAAGTCCTGGGCGCGCAGCGCGGCCTCTTCTTCGCAGAAAAACTCATCCAGCTGGGGTGGGCGCACCGCCGTGTCGCTGAGCATCGCGTGCACCTGCCCACGGTGGTGGATCTGATGCTCGAACAGGTGCGCCAGCAACCGCAGCCTCGGCTCGCGCTGCACGCGGTCGGGGCGCACGATGCTTACATACCGGGCCAGCTGGTCGTCGTGCAACCCACCACAGTAAGCAATCAGGCGGTGATCGGTCTGGGCCTGCTCGGCATGCAGGTCGGTGCAGGTGGCAAATGGCTGCTCCGGGTCGAAGAAGCGCTCGCCATCGGGCATCGGCGCCTCGCCGCGCTGTTCACACTCCAGCATGTGCAAATAAAACCAGTCCACCGTCAACAGGTGATTGAGCGTGGCCTTGATCGAGGGGAAAAAGCTGCACCGGGGAGCGACGAATTCGTCATGGGTGAGTTGCAGGCAGGCTTTGTACAGGCGGTGATTGGCCCAGCCATTGTTGAATGCCTGGGTCAGCAGATGGTGCGACAACGGGTCCATGGTTATGCTCCTTCACAGTTGCATCGCCGGATACCGTTGAGTGTAGAGCGCATGGCTGGATAAGACAGGGCTGGCCCAGCGCTCAGGCCAGCCAAGGCTTTGCCGGTCAGCTCCCGCTCAGGCCAACTTTCAACAGTGCGCCATCCTTGTCATCGGTAAGCACATACAGGTAGCCGTCGGGCCCCACCCTGACGTCACGGATACGCGCCTTCAGGTCACCCAGCAAGCGTTCTTCGTGCACGATCTTGTCGCCATCAAGCTGCAACCGAATCACCTCCTGTGTGGCCAGCGCGCCAATGAACAGGTTGTGGTCCCAGGCCTTGAAGGTGGGGCTGTCATAGAACGCCATACCGCTGATGCCGGGTGACTTTTCCCACACATGATGGGGGTTGACCATGCCATCGACCTGTTTGCCCTTGGCCTCGGGGATGGGCAGCAGCGAATAATTGATGCCATGCGTGGCAACCGGCCAGCCATAGTTCTTGCCCGGTTGCGGGATGTTGATCTCGTCACCGCCGCGCGGGCCGTGCTCGTGGGTCCAGAGTTTGCCGGTCCATGGGTTCAGCGCCGCGCCTTGCTGGTTGCGGTGGCCGAATGACCAGATTTCCGGGCGTACGTTAGCCTTGCCAACGAAGGGGTTGTCCTTCGGCACCTCACCGTCCGGCAGGATGCGTACAATTTTGCCCTGAAGCTTGTCCAGGTCCTGGGCCGTTGGCCGCTGGTTGTTTTCACCCAGGGCAATGAACAGGTAGCCCTCCCGGTCAAACACCAGCCGCGAGCCGAAGTGGTTGCCCACCGACAGCTTGGGCTGCTGGCGGAAGATCACGGTGAAGTTCTCCAGCCGCGCACGGTCCTGGGACAACTGCCCCCGGCCGACCGCCGTGCCGGCCTTGCCATCGCTGCCTTCCTCGGCAAACGACAAATAAACCATTCGGTCCTTGCCGAACTCAGGGGACAGCACCACGTCGAGCAAACCACCCTGCCCCTCAGCCCAGACCTTGGGCACCCCGCTGATGGGCGGGCCGACCTTGCCTTCGGCATTGACCAGCCGCAGGTTGCCACTGCGCTCGGTGACCAGCATGTCCCTGCCCCCCGGCAAAAACGCCAGCGCCCACGGGTTGCGCAGGCCGTCGGCAACGGTGCTGACGGTCAGTTGCCCCTCCTCGCTCGGGTACTGCTTTTCGGAAGCCGCTTGCGCCACAAGCGGCAGCAAGGCGGCAGCGGCAAGGGTGGTCAGCCAGGTAGCTCGGGTCATGCAGAGTTCCTTTCAGTGCGGGCTCAAGGTACACGCTGGGTATCGCGCGGCGGCCGGGTGGGTTCCAGGTTCGGGGTTTGCTGCTGACGCCGCAGGTTGTCACCATTGCCGATGCCGCGGTTGTCCAGGCTGGGCGTGCGGTGAATCGGCTCGGTAGACGGGCCCCGTACGGGTGGGGTAGCGGGCATGCTGCCTTGGCGGCTGTTGGGGTTGGCGCGCTGGATGGGGCTGTTGTACGGGTTGTTGTTGCTGGCGGCGAGTTGCAGCGGTTGCACGGGCGCAGCCTGCACCGGAAGGCACAGCAACAGGCTGATGGCCAGCATTGGCAATTTCGGGTTCATGCTTCACCTCCTGTACGAAAAGGCGCGCCTTGTGCGTTGGATAGCCTAAGGCGCGAGGGGTTCGCGGCAAAAGAGTGAATGCGATTCCTGATGTTTCAGTATGGCCGATCGACCTTGTGCCGTGCGGCGTAGAGGCACAGCATTTCCATGGCCAACGTGGCGCCGGCCAGTGCGGTAATGTCGGCATGGTCGTAGGCCGGCGCCACTTCCACCAGGTCCATGCCCACCAGGTTGATGCCGCGCAAGCCGCCAAGGATCTCCAGCGCCTGCACCGTGCTCAGCCCGCCACACACCGGCGTGCCGGTGCCTGGCGCGTAGGCAGGGTCAAGGCAGTCGATGTCGAAGGTCAGGTACACCGGCCGTTCGCCGACGCGCTGGCGGACCGCGGCAATGATGGCCTCGGTGCCCTGGCGGTGCACTTGGCGGGCATCGAGGATGGCAAAGCCCTGGCTGTCGTCATTGGTGGTGCGCAGGCCGATCTGCACCGAACAGGACGGGTCCACCAAGCCTTCGCGGGCGGCGTGCCAGAACATGGTGCCGTGGTCAATGCGCTTGCCTTCCTCGTCCGGCCAGGTGTCGCTGTGGGCGTCGAAGTGGATCAGTGCCAGCGGGCCATGGCGGCGGGCATGGGCTTTGAGCAGCGGGTAACTGATGAAATGGTCGCCACCCAGCGTGAGCATGGCGCAACCGGCCTCGAGTATGTGCTCTGCGTGGGCCTCGATGCTGTCGGGTACCGACTGCGGCGTGCCACTGTCGAAGGCGCAGTCGCCATAGTCGATCACGGCAAGGTGGTCGAACGGGTCGAACGCCCACGGCCAATGGCGGGCCCAGGCCTGCTGCACCGACGCGGCGCGAATCGCCCGCGGCCCGAAGCGCGCGCCCGGGCGGTTGCTGGTGGCCGTGTCAAACGGCACACCGCTGACCACCACGTCCACACCGCGCAGGTCGCGGCTGTAACGCCGGCGGGAGAAACTGGTGATGCCGGCGTAGGTGCTTTCGGCGGCGGTGCCATACAGGCTGTCGCGGGTGATGGCCTGGTCGTTGCTGAAGGCTTGCTCCACGGTTTGGCTCCTTTCTGGTTATTGACGGGTACGGAAGGCAGTCCACAACCGGTTGCGCTGACGCAGGTCGGACAGCGCCATGCTGCGGTCGGCATACAGGCGCTCACGCACACTGCCCGGCGGGTAGATATCCGGGTCGTTGCGCACGGCGTCATCGACCATCGGGGTTGCGGCCTGATTGGCGTTGGCAAAGAACAAGGTGTTGGTCAGTGCGGCAACGGATTCTGGTTTGAGCATGAAGGCGATGAATGCCCGGGCTGCTTCGGGGTGCGGCGCGTCCTTGGGGATGACCAGGTTGTCCTGCCACACCAGGGTGCCTTCGCGCGGGATGCGGTAGATAAGCTCGAACGGCTTGCCCGCGCGGCGGGCCTGGTCGGCGGCCATGGCGGCATCACCGTTGTAGGTCAGGGCCAGGCACACGCTGCCGTTGGCCAGGTCGCTGATTTGCCGGCCGTTGGCGACGTAGCTGATCGAGGGCTGCAGTTGGCTCAGCAGGGCCTGCGCCGCCGTGAGGTCGGCCTTGTTCTGGCTGTATGGGTCTTTGCCCAGGTAATTGAGGGCCAGGCCGATGACCTCCTGGGGGGAGTCGGGCATGGCGATGCCGCAATCTTTCAGGCGGCTGGCGTATTCGGGTTTGAACAACAGGTCCAGGCTGTCGAGGGGCACATCACCCAGCCGCTGGCGCACAGCCTCCACATTCACCGCCAGGCCCAGCGTGCCCCAGGTGTAGGGCACCGCATAGCGGTTGCCGGGGTCGGCCTCGGCCAGCTTGGCCAGCAGGTCTTTGTCGAGGTTGGCGTAGCCGGGCATACCCTGGGCATCCAGTGGCTGCAGCGCATTGGCCTTGAGCGCCCGGGCCAGCACGGTGGACGATGGCACCACCACGTCGTAGCCACTGCCGCCGGTAAGCAGTTTGGTTTCCAGCACTTCAGTGGTGTCAAAGGTGTCGTAGCGCACCTTGTATCCGGTTTCGCGCTCGAAGCGTTGGAGCGTTTGCGGGGCAACGTAGTCAGCCCAACTGTACAGATTCACGAATTTTTCTTCGGCCTGCAGCGGCAAGGCCAGAATCAGCGGCAACAGGCACAACGATCTACGCATGACGGCACCTCGGCAAATGGGTGGATGCCGCCAGCATGCCAGCCGGGTTACATTGCAAGAATGGCAACTTTTGAAAGCTGACATTCATCAGGAGCAATGTGATGCTCGGACAACTGCATGACCCTGACCTGCACCTGCTGCGGCTGTTCGTCACTGTAGTCGAGGCCGGTGGCTTCAGCGCCGCGCAGGGCGTGGCCGGGCTAAGCCAGCCCACCATCAGCCAGCGCATGGCGCAGTTGGAGGCGCGCTTGGGTTATCGCCTGTGCAGCCGTGGCAAAGGCGGGTTTCGCCTGACAGAAAAGGGCGAATTGCTGCTGCAGGCAACCCGCGGCCTGCTGCTGAACATCGAACAGTTTCGCCAGCAGGCCAACGGCGTGGGCGGGCGTTTGCTGGGCACGGTTCGCGTCGGCATGGCGGAAAGCCAGGACACCAGCGTGAGCCTGCGCCTGGCCCGCGCCATTGCCCGTTTTCGTGAACGGGATGAAGCCGTGCAACTGGAGCTGATCAGTGCGCCGCCCGCGGAACTGGAGCGGTTGTTGCTGGAGCAGCGCCTGGATTACGCCATCAGCTACTTCTCCGGCAACCAGGCAGCGTTTGACTACCAACCCTTGTTCGAAGAGCGTCAACGGCTGTACTGCGGTAAAGAGCACCCATTGTTCCGTGCTGACGAAGTGACGCACAAGCAGTTGCTGGAGGCCGACCAGGTGCGCCATCCGTACCGTTTTCTCAAAGGGGGGGAGCCCTTCCAGAGCCAGCGCTGCCTGGCGACGGCCGAGCAGATCGAGAGTGTGCTGACGTTCATTCTGTCAGGGCGGCATATCGGCTTTCTGCCGTGCCACTGCGCAGCCCCTTGGGAGGCACAGGGCCAGTTGCGGGCGCTGGACCCGCAACTGGACTTCACCGTGCCCTTTACACTGGCCCGGCACCGAGGGCGGGAACCGGGCGAGGCGCAACGGGCGTTCGTGGAAGATGTGCTGTGGGCGTTTACCCCCGCCTCTACGTGCCCTGCCCGATCAGCACCCCATCAACCTCCTGCCCGTACAGATTGACCCCGTCATCGGCGTGGAACTTCACGCGTGTCTTCTCGATGGAGCCCTCCACCAGCCGCGGGTCCTGCGGCCGTTCATGGCGGTTCAGCCAGGCCGCCACATCCCACGCTTGTTGGTCACTGAGGCTGCCTGGCCTGCCCAGGGGCATGTTGTACTTGATGAAAGACGCGGCAGTGTTGATCCGGTGCATGCCGGCGCCCCAGTTGTAAGAATCCTTACCCCACAACGGCGGCATTACATAGTCGCCGGCCACTTTCTGCCCTTCGCCGTTGGCGCCGTGGCAAATCGCACATTGCTCACGGTAAACCTGCTGGCCCCGCTTGAAGTCATAACCGCCTTCGGGCTGTGCCACCTCAGGGTAGCCACGCCCTGCTATCGCCACTCCCGTAGGTGCGCTTGCCGAAAGCCAGTAGGCATAAGCTGAAAGCGCTGTCATCTGCGGGCTATCGGCCGCCGGTGGCTTGCCGTTCATGCTGAACTGGAAACAACCCTGAATGCGTTCGGCGTAGGTGTTGACCTTGTCATTTTTCTTTCGATACGCCGGGTACATCGGGTATGCCCCCCACAGGGGCGCCGAATGTGCCTGGCGCCCCTGGTCAAGATGGCAGTTGCTGCAGTTCATGCCGTTGCCCACGGCTTCAGGCATGAGCCGCCGGGTATCAACGAAAAGCGCGTGGCCCTCACGGACCATCTTGCCGAAGGCGTTATCGGGCAATTCGCTTTCGGCCGGGGGGTTGAAGCGAGGGGCAGCCCGGGCAGCGGGGGCATTCAGTTGGGACTGGTCTTCCATCACAATCGGCGTGGCATGTGCGCTGCCCATGGCCATCAGCAAGCCAAGTGGCGCCAGAACTCTCATGGCTGTGCCTCCACGCTGACAGGTTTGGCGAAGAACTCGGCAATTGCCTTGATCTCATCGTCAGTCATGGCCTTGGCCACGCCGACCATCAGCTGGTTGGGGTCGTTGCTGCGGCTACCGTTTCGCCAGCCATTGAGTTGCGCCATCAGGTATACGGCGGGTTGCCCGGCCAATGGCGGAAAATGCTCACCGATACCACCGCCGCCCGGCCCGTGGCATTGCACACACCCGGGAATCTGTCGGCTCCAGTCGCCATACAGGGCCAGGCGAGTAATGGCATCGGTCGCCATCTGCTGGCGGTGGATGGCGGGCACCGGGTCAGCGGGCAGGCTCGCCAGATAGGCACTGACTGCCGTGATTTCCTGATCCGTCAGGGCTGCTGCCAGTGGCCCCATGACCGGCTGCTTGCGGGTGCCGGCCCGCCAGTCGTGCAGTTGCTTGCTGAGGTAACCGGCAGGCAAGCCGGCCAAACGAGGGAAACCTGCGGCGGCAATGCCTTTGCCGTCCGGCCCATGGCAGCCCAGGCAGGCCATGGCGGCGGGGTCGGCCCCACCCTGGGTGAACACTTTCTGGCCATCGGCAGCATGCACCGTTGGCCAGGCCAGGATCAGCAGACTGCCGATCACGACGCGGCTCAAAGAGGACATCACGAATCTCCATTTCTTTTGTTATAAGCTTAAGCCTAAAAAACATAAGCAAATGGATACTAGCCCTGTAGGGCAATTCGCAATTTGAGCCAGGTCAACTGCCGGAGATGCACTCGGTGGCCACCGTGCGCACATCGCCCAGGCGCAGGGGGAAGTTGTTGAGGCGCTCATGCAGCTTGATGCTGCTGCCGCTGCCACGCTTGTCAATGTCCACCAGCGCTGCCGGGCCGGCACCCGAGGTCAGTTTTTGCGGCACGATCAGGCGCAGGCCGTTTTCGCCAAGCTGCTCTTCCACCAGCGGGTCTCGCGTATCCGCCAAGCCTTGCTTGACACAATCGGCATACTCGCGCGGCGTCTTGCCAGACATCACATCCAGGGTCTCGCGGGACTGCTCCAGCTCTGAAACACTCACACAGCCACCCAGCGTTACCAAGGCCAACGCCGCTACCATCGACTTCATCTGCAGCACCTCTGCTATCACGAACCTGCTAGGACAACGAAAAGGCGTTTTTGCTCCGTGGTTTGGCGGATTTATCTACCCGCGCGCCATCACGCCCGGCAGTGCATGGTGACATCGTGGTATCGTTCGCCTTTGCTGAACCCAACCTTGCGGGGCCCCCCATGAAATTCATTCACCAGCGCGAGCACTTGAACGAGGACGACATTGTCGTGATCGAGTGTTCTCAGCGCTGCAACATCCGCCTGATGAACGACGCCAACTTCCGCAGCTTCAAGAACGGCGGCCGGCACACCTACCACGGTGGCCACTTCGAGCGCTTCCCAGCCAAGATCACCGTGCCCAGCACCGGCTTCTGGAACATCACCATCGATACCGTGACCACCCGGCCGATTTCGGTAACGCGCAAGCCTGCGCTCACCCACAAGATCAAAATCGTACGCCGCTCTTCGTCGAAACTCGGATAACCCCCGCCATGACCAACACCAAATACGTCATCAAGTACAAACTCGACGGCCAGCGCCGCTGGGACTTCGCCGTGATGCCCGATGCGTCTCTGGAACAGGCGCTCGATGCCCTGCGCAAGATCCACGGCGAAGACGCCGACAAGATCAGCGACATCCAGGTCAGTAAAGCCCTGTAAAAGCCCCAAGGAGCAGCGCATGAGCAACTGGCCCGACCGTCGACTTCTCGATCTGCTGGGCATCCAGTTGCCCATCCTCCAGGCGCCCATGGCAGGCGCCAGCGGCTCGGCCATGGCCATTGCCGTAGCTCGGGCCGGTGGCCTGGGCGCCCTGCCCTGCGCCATGCTTACCGGTGAACAGGTACGTGGCGAGATCGAAGTGTTTCGCGCCGCCTGCCCAGGGCTGCCACTGAACCTCAATTTCTTCTGCCACCAGCCGCCTGCGCCCGACCCTGAACGTGAAGGCCGCTGGAAGCAGGCGCTGAAGCGGTATTACACGGAAGTGGGTGCCGACTTCGACGCCCCTACTCCGGTTTCCAACCGCGCCCCTTTCGATGAGCAAAGCTGCCAACTGGTAGAGGATGTGCGCCCTGAAGTGGTGAGCTTCCATTTTGGCCTGCCCGATGCCGCGCTGCTGCAGCGCGTCAAGGCGACGGGCGCCAAGGTGCTGTCCAGCGCCACCACCGTGGAAGAAGCCGTTTGGCTGCAAGCCCACGGCTGCGATGCAATCATCGCCATGGGAGTTGAGGCCGGCGGCCATCGTGGCATGTTCCTCAGCGACGACATCACCACACAGATTGGCACCTTCGCCCTGGTGCCGCAGGTTGCCGACGCCGTGCAGTTACCGGTCATTGCCGCCGGAGGCATCGCTGACCACCGTGGCTTGATCGCCGCGTTGGCACTGGGGGCCAGCGCAGTGCAGATCGGCACCGCCTACCTGTTCTGCCCCGAATCCAGGGTATCGCCGGCGCATCGGCATGCGCTGGCCACCGCTGCGGCCAGCGACACGGCATTGACCAACCTGTTCACCGGCAGGCCGGCACGCGGCATCAACAACCGCATCATGCGCGAACTGGGCCCCATGAGTGACCTGGCGCCACGCTTCCCGCTGGCAGGCGGTGCCCTCATGCCGCTGCGGGCCATTACCGACCCGCAAGGCAACGCCGATTTTAGCAATTTGTGGGCCGGCCAGGCCCTGCGGCTGGGCAAACAGCTGCCCGCCGAGCAACTGACGCGGGAGATCGCACGGCAGGCTCTGGCACGGGTTGGCTGCTGAAACGCTTACCCTGCAGCCCCCCCTTCCAGACCAGTGGCTTATCGCTATATAGTTCACGACATAACGATAACCACCGAGGAGCTGTCTTCATGCGTATCCGCCTGTCCCACCTGGCCATCACCGCCCTGGCTAGCCTTGTCACCCTCAACAGCGCCTGGGCAGACGAGGTTCAGGTCGCGGTCGCCGCGAACTTCACCGCGCCGATCCAGGCCATCGCCAAAGACTTCGAGAAAGACACCGGCCACAAGCTGGTCGCCGCTTACGGCGCCACCGGCCAGTTCTACGCGCAGATCAAGAACGGTGCGCCCTTCGAAGTGTTCCTGGCGGCCGACGACAGCACCCCAGCCAAGCTGGAGCAGGAAAAAGAAATCGTCCCGGGTTCGCGCTTCACCTACGCCATCGGTACCTTGGCGCTGTGGTCGGCGAAAGAAGGCTATGTCGACGACAAAGGCGAAGTGCTGAAGAAAAACGCTTACCAGCACCTGTCCATCGCCAACCCCAAAGCCGCGCCTTATGGCCTGGCCGCTACCCAGGTACTGGACAAGCTGAAGCTAACCGACGCCACCAAGGGCAAGATTGTCGAAGGCCAGAACATCACCCAGGCGTTCCAGTTCGTCTCTACCGGCAACGCTGAGCTGGGCTTTGTTGCCCTTTCGCAGATCTACAAAGACGGCAAAGTCACCAGCGGTTCGGCCTGGATTGTACCGGCAGAACTGCATGACCCGATCAAGCAGGACGCAGTCATCCTGAACAAAGGCAAGGACAACCCGGCAGCCAAAGCCTTGGTCGATTACCTCAAAGGCCCGAAAGCCGCTGCGGTGATCAAAGCCTACGGCTACGAACTCTGATGCCACTGGATGCCAGCGACTGGGGCGCGATCTGGCTGACCCTTAAACTGGCCAGCCTGACCACGCTGATTCTGCTTGTCGTTGGCACCCCCATCGCCTGGTGGCTGGCCCGCACGCGCTCATGGCTGCGCGGGCCGATCGGTGCGGTGGTAGCGTTGCCGCTGGTGCTGCCACCGACCGTGATCGGCTTCTACCTGCTGCTGGCCCTCGGCCCACATGGCTGGCTCGGCCAGGCCACGCAAGCACTGGGCCTGGGCACCGTGGTGTTCAGCTTCACGGGGCTGGTGATCGGCTCGGTGGTGTACTCCATGCCCTTCGTGGTCCAGCCGCTGCAAAACGCCTTCGGCGCCATCGGCCAGCGCCCGCTGGAGGTTGCCGCCACCCTGCGCGCCAGCCCGTGGGACACCTTCATCCATGTGGTGCTGCCACTGGCCCGCCCCGGCTTCATCACGGCCAGCATCCTCGGCTTTGCCCACACCGTGGGTGAGTTCGGCGTGGTGCTGATGATCGGCGGCAACATCCCTGACAAGACCCGCGTGGTTTCAGTGCAGATCTTCGACCACGTCGAGGCCATGGAATATGCCCAGGCCCATTGGCTGGCCGGGGCCATGCTGGTGTTCTCGTTCGTGGTGCTGCTGTTGCTGTATGCCGGGCGCCGCGGCAAAGCGGGCTGGAGTTGATATGACGGCATCGATCGTGGCGCGCTTGAAGCTGGCGCGTGATGACTTCACCCTGGATGTGGACCTGCAACTGCCCGGCCGTGGCATCAGCGCGCTGTTCGGCCATTCGGGGTCGGGCAAAACGTCCTGCCTGCGTTGCCTGGCCGGCCTGGAGCGGGCGGCCAGCGCGTACATCGAGGTTAACGGTGAGGTCTGGGAGGACAGCGCCAACGGGTTTTTCCAGCCTCCGCACCTGCGCCCGGTGGGATATGTCTTCCAGGAGGCCAGCCTGTTCCCGCACCTGTCGGTGCGCGGCAATCTGGAGTTCGGCTGGCGGCGCATCGCGGCGAGCGAGCGCAAAGTCAGCCTTGAGCAAGCCTGCCAGCTGCTGGGTATCGGCCATTTGCTCGCACGCAAGCCGGCCACTCTGTCTGGCGGCGAAGCGCAGCGTGTTGGCATCGCTCGGGCCTTGCTCAGCAGCCCGCGGTTGTTGCTGATGGACGAACCGCTGGCGGCACTGGACGGCCCACGCAAGCGCGAAATCCTGCCTTACCTTGAGCGCTTGCATGACGAACTGGACATCCCCGTGGTGTACGTAAGCCATGCCCAGGACGAAGTGGCACGGCTGGCCGACCATCTTGTGCTGCTGGAACAAGGCTGTGCCATGGCCAGCGGGCCGATTGGCGAAACCCTGGCGCGCCTTGACCTTTCGCTGGCTCAGGGCGAAGACGCCGGTGTGGTGTTCGAAGGCCTGGTAGTCGGCCACGACCCACATTACGACCTGCTCGACCTGCGCCTGCCAGGCAGCGAAGCGGCTGTACTCAGAATTGCCCACCCGGCCCACAGCATGGGCAGCACCTTGCGGGTCAAGGTCCAGGCCCGCGATGTCAGCCTGGCGTTGTCGGCCGACAGCACTTCCAGCATCCTCAACCGGCTGCCGGTACGTGTGCGCGAAACCCGCCCTGCGGACAACCCGGCCCATGTGCTGGTCAGCCTGGACGCTGGCGGCAACGCGTTGCTGGCTCGCGTTACGCGCTTTTCGGCCGACCAACTCGGCCTGCACGCGGGCCAGGCGCTGTACGCGCAAATCAAATCGGTGGCGCTGTTGGGCTGAGCATCCCGCGATTGGCTGTTGTCCATTGATCAGTAACCTGATCGAGGCCAGCCGCCAATGCTCGACTGCCCATTGCCCCCAACCCTGCACTACGTTGATGACAGCCAGCCCGGCCTGACCCGCCGCCGCTGGCGGGATCGCTTCATCTACCTCGATGCTGACGGGCAGCGTATCCGCGACAGCGAAACGCTGGCACGGATTGCCGCATTGGTAATCCCGCCGGCTTACACCGATGTGTGGATCTGCGCCGACCCGCAAGGCCACCTGCAAGCCACCGGCCGCGATGCCCGCGGGCGCAAACAGTACCGCTATCACCCGCAATGGCGCGAGTTGCGCGACGGGCACAAATACAGCCGCATGCTGGCCTTTGCCCAGGCCCTGCCCAAGCTGCGTGCGCAGTTGGAGCAGCACCTTGCCCGGCCCGGCCTGGACCGGGAAAAAGTCATGGCACTGGTGGTGAGCCTGCTGGACCACACGCTCATTCGCATCGGCAACCAGCGTTACCTGCGCGACAACCAGTCCTACGGCCTGACCACCCTGCGCAACCGCCACGTGAAAGTCGAAGGCAGCACGGTGCGCTTCCAGTTCCGTGGCAAGCGTGGGGTGGAACACAATGTGACCTTGCGCGACCGCCGCCTGGCCAACCTGCTCAAGCGCTGCATGGAGCTGCCGGGCCAGGCGCTGTTCCAGTACCTGGACGACGACGGCCAACGGCACAGCATTGGCTCCAGTGAAGTGAACCAGTTCCTGCAGCAACTGACCGGCGCCGACTTTACCGCCAAGGATTACCGCACCTGGGCCGGCAGCAGCCTGGCGTTAAGCCTGCTCAAACCCTTGGCCTGGGAGCCAGAGAGCGAAGCCAAACGCCAGGTTGCGGCCATCGTCAAACAGGTGGCCTCGCGGCTGGGCAACACCCCTGCTGTCTGCCGGCGGTGCTACATTCACCCGGCAGTCATCGAGCACTATGCGCTGGGGCGCCTTGCCGAACTGCCGGGGCGAAGGGTGCGCAAGGGGCTGGACCCTGAGGAGGTGGCGTTGCTGTTGTTTCTGCAAGCCCTTGAGGAAACGGCGGCTGATTGATACCGACTATCCACGCCATCATGCACAGAAATTTCCCTTACAGGCCGAAGCCCCCTATTCTTGCCACCGAGCACCTTCGCCGATACGTTTAGTGCGTACTGACTTCGGCACCTGCAACTAAAGACACGCAACAGAATTTGTCTTTCAGGGAATTACTATCCGCCGAAAGCGTCTTTAATGAGAAGGAAGAGGGACAAGCTCCCACCGATAAGGCATTCTGACCTGTCGGATTTCTACATCACCAAGGAGAACTACATGCTGATACTCACCCGTAAGGTTGGCGAAAGCATCGTCATCAACGATGACATCAAAGTCACCATTCTGGGCGTTAAAGGGATGCAGGTGAGGATTGGCATCGATGCACCGAAAGATGTGCAGGTGCACCGTGAGGAAATCTTCAAACGTATCCAGGCCGGCTCCCCGGCACCGGAAAAGTCCGGCGATCAACACTGAACCAGGCAACTCGTTCCAGGCCGCACGGATGCGCTTGAGCGAGGCTGGCCTGCTGGACCTTACATGTTCAGCAGTTCGCGCACTTTGCTGATCATCTGATCCATGTCGAACGGCTTTTCGAATACGGCGGCGAACAGCTCGGGGCGTCCTTGGCTGGCCTGGGCGCCGCTCATGAGGATGACCGGCAAATCCGCCAGCTCCAACTCCTTGCGAATGGCCATCACCAGCTCCTCACCATTGAGCACTGGCATCATGTAGTCGGTGATCACCAGCTCCACGCGCTTTTCTTTCAACGCATCCAGGGCTTTGCGCCCGTTGCTTGCCTTCTCCACCAAAAAACCTTCGTCCTCCAGGGCAAAGCCCAGGATATCGGCGATCAGATACTCGTCATCGACGATGAGGATGGTGTTCATGAGGTGGCCATGCTCACCCGCCTCCTTGCGGCACCGGTGTACCCGAGAGTACGCCACAGGCGCCCTCGAATGCTTTTGACAGGCTGATGCCGTGCGGGCCGATGTGCAACGCATGCAAGGCCGGGTCATGCTGGCTGTCGCGCACTTTGAGAATCGATAGCATGCGCCGTAGCTGCGAATCCAGCTCGACAAAGCGCATCAGCATCAGGTTATCGACGATGCTCGACAAATCCGGCGCCGGGGCCGTGATTTCCGAGCCGAAGATGTCGCGCATTTCCCAAGTGAGCATGACGCTGACATCACGGGCGCGAAGTTCGCCTGCCAGCGCGCGGAAGAACGCATTGAGCCGCGCGGGGTCGACCGCCAGGCGGCTGAACGCACCCAGGCTGTCGATCAGCACCCGCTTGCTGCCTAGTTGCTCCACACGCGCCAGCAAGCGCGCACCTACCTGGTCCAGCAGGCCCTCGGTGGTGGGCTGCCAGCACAACTGCAGCGCGCCCTCCCGTTCGAGCCGCTCAAAGTCGTAGCCCAACGATGCAGCCTTGAGCCTCAGCCGTGCCGGTGTTTCATAAAAGCCGAAATGCAGGCCTGGTGCCTCAGCGCTCGAGGCCCCCAGAAACGCCAAGCCCAAAGACGTCTTGCCGATGCCCGATGGCCCCATCAACAGGCTGACGGAGCCGGTGGCCAGCCCACCGCCCAGCATTTCATCCAGCGTCGCGACCCCGGTGGAGACTTTGTGCAAACTTGCCGAACCCAGTTGGCTGGGGTGGCTGTACAACGATTCCAGGCGCGGGTAGACGTGCATCCCCGCTTCATCGATCAGGCATTCGTGGCGGCCGGACAACGCCCCGCTACCGCGTGTTTTGCGCAGTTGCACATGACGCACCGCACGGCTGCCGACCAACTGCTCGCCCAACTCGACCACCCCGTCGACCATGGTGTGCTCGGGGCTGCCTTCATCCAGCCGCGCGCTGGTGAGCAACAACACGGTGCAGCCGGCAAACGCTGCATGGCCTTGCAGTTCTGAAACGAACTTCTTGGTATCCAGCGTCGTTTCGGCACGCACCCGGGCATTGAGCACACCGTCGACTATCAGCAAGGTTGCTTGCTGGCGGCCGATTTCCTGGCGCAACAACTTGACCACTGCCTCCAGGCCTTCCTGCTCCAGGGTATCGAACGCGCTGACGAATTGAATCTGGTCACCGACCAGTGTCGGGTCGAAAAAGTCCAAAGTCGCCAGGTACTGGAACAAGCGCTCGTGCGATTCACTGAGCAAGGTGGCCACCAGCACCCGGCCGCCATCACGCACATGGTTGCTGGCCAACTGGTTGGCAAGGATGGTCTTGCCTGCACCGGGCGCCCCCTGAATGATGTAGGAGGCGCCTGCCACCAGGCCGCCCTTGAGCAGCGCATCGAGCCCTTCGATACCTGTCAACAGCCGCTTCAGTGCCTGAACCATAATTGCCTACCTGTGAAGTTGGTCATCTGCCTGGCGTTGACAGGCCGGCAAGTACAAGCGCATGCAGGTACCCTCGCCAAGCTTGCTGTGCACGTTGATTGCGCCATTGCTTTGTTTGGCGAAGCCGTAGACCTGGCTCAAGCCAAGGCCGGTGCCTTTGCCGAAGGGTTTGGTGGTGAAGAAGGGCTCGAAGATGCGCTCCAGCACCTGCGGCTGGATACCGGCACCACTGTCGGTCACGGCAAAGCACACATGAGTGCCTCGCAACCCCTCCACCTCGCCATTGAGTTCAACAGCGTCAACCTGAATGCTGATGGTGCCGCGCTCACCTATCGCATCGCGCGCATTGAACAGCAGGTTAAGCAAGACCATCTGCAACTGGCCAGCATCCACTTCGATCAGGGGCAAATCCGGCTGCAGGCATTCCTGCAGCACGATGTCCCGTGGCAACGCGTGCTCCAGCAAACCACAGGTGGCACGCAGTACATCCACTGGCGCGAGCAAGGTAACGTCCAGTTGCCGGTGCCGGGCAAAGCTGAGCAACTGCTGGGTCAACTCGGTGCCGCGCTGGCCTGCGTCGAGGATATGCTCGATCAGGCGTTGCCGCCGGGCGGGGTCTGGCGCAGTGAGCGCCATTCGCGCAGAACTGAGGATGATGGTCAACAGGTTGTTGAAGTCGTGGGCCATGCCCCCGGTCAGTTGGCCCAACGCGTCGAGCTTCTGCGACTGGAACAGCTGGGCGCGCATGGCATCAAGCTGCAGCGCCGACTCACGGCGGTCCGTGATGTCCCGCGTTACCTTGGCCAGGCCAATAACCTGGCCATGTTCATCGCGAATAACATCCAGGGCAGCCAGCGCCCAGAACTGCGTCCCGTCCTTGCGGACCCTCCAACCCTCATCTTGCGCCACGCCCTGCTCCAGCGCCTGCTTGAGCAGGCGCTCGGGGCGCCCGTCGAGGCAGTCCTGTGGGGTGAAGAACAGCGAAAAGTGCCTGCCGATGATTTCATCGGCACGGTAGCCCTTGATGCGCTCGGCCCCCGGATTCCACGACACCACACGGCCGCTCGGGTCGAGCATGTAGATGGCGTAGTCCACCACCGATTGCACCAGCTGCTCATAGCGGCTGGCGGGCATTACAGGTTGGTCGATGCAGTCGGCTGACACCATGCAAACTCCACTGGCACAGCAGGTAGGTGGTAGTGAGATTAGCCAAGAGTACGCGTTTGGCGCTTCCCGTGCAGCGACTTGTTAGCGCTCGCGCTCAACCAGCACCGGGCTGATTCGCCGCGGCATCGCCACTTTCAACAACCACAGGCCCACGAGCAGGATCAGGCCACCCCCCACAAGCGCCATCCAGCGTTGCGGCTGCGGGTGGCCGGCGTCAAAACCCAGCATCAGCAGGTAACCGCCCAGGCACATCAGGCACAGGAACAAAAATGCCCCCATCAGCAACACCTGAGCGAACAGCAGGCGCCATAGCAGTTTCGGCCGAACGATACGCGAACGCTCTGTGGCGAGCGGGCCTTCAGACATGACGCTGCACCCATTGGATCCAATCAATCGAGCAACAGTGGCTTAATGACAGCATCGTGTCAATCGCCGGTTCACCCCTTGATCATAGGTGCTGGAGTTGACTCAACTATAACAATGGGTTATAAAGCGCGCTTGATTGACAGGCCCTTCTGCCTAGAAGCGCGCCGGCCCCCGCGGCCCTTTCAAGCGTGCGAGTGTGGTGGAATTGGTATACACAGCAGACTTAAAATCTGTCGGCGTGAGCCTTGCGGGTTCGAGTCCCGCCACTCGCACCATATTCTGTAAAAGGCGCCCTCGCGGCGCCTTTTTGCTGCCCGCCGGAAATCCGCAGCGCAACTGCTAGAGTGGAGTTTGTCCCCGTCCACTGGAACGCCACCATGCGCTACTCCCTGTTCGAT
This sequence comes from Pseudomonas sp. PSKL.D1, assembly GCF_028898945.1. Taxonomy (NCBI): domain Bacteria; kingdom Pseudomonadati; phylum Pseudomonadota; class Gammaproteobacteria; order Pseudomonadales; family Pseudomonadaceae; genus Pseudomonas; species Pseudomonas sp. PSKL.D1. The sequence continues at coordinate 2,165,780 of NZ_CP118607.1, read as the reverse complement.
GGCCAACGCGACATCATTATCCTGATTGCCCGCGTATTGCTGATGATCCTGTTCATCGTCTCCGGCTGGGCCAAGCTCACCGGTTTCGAGGGCACCGTGGGTTACATGACCTCACTGGGCGCCCCTGCTCCCATGCTGGCTGCAGCAGTGGCCGTGATCATGGAATTCTTCGTTGGCATCGTGCTGATCCTTGGCTTCTACACTCGCCCACTGGCATTCCTGTTTGCCCTGTTCGTGCTGGGCACGGCGCTGCTTGGCCATCCGTTCTGGAACATGGTCGACCCGGAGCGGGCCGCCAACATGACCCAGTTCCTGAAAAACCTGAGCATCGTCGGCGGGCTGCTGTTGCTGGCCGTCAGCGGCCCAGGGCGGTACTCGGTGGACGGGCGCTGAATCAGTCGTCCGGGTCGTCAAGCCAGGCTGGGTGATCGCCCTCTTCGTCGTCCAGGTCATCCAGCAGGTCTTCGTCTTCTTCAACGTCGTCCTCGGCGCCTTGGGCGTCGGCCTCTGGCTCGAAGTCGTCGTACAGGAATTCATGATCGAGCAGGTGATCGTGCTCGGGTTCGTGGGTGTCGTCTTCGTCGTGCATGGTGATTCCAGGGTTGGCGGGCAAGCGTATATAGGCGCTTGAGCGGTTGAGGTCAATCGTTTAACGATGGCTTAACCGGGCGTGGTCAGGCTGGAGGCTCTCCCTTCAAACGTTCCTTGCCCGCCTTTGTGGCGGGCTTTTTTCTGCCGCATTAGAGGTGGCCACATTATCCCGCGGTTACACCCCTATCACATACCCTTCACGAATTTCTGACAAACGCCTTGGCACACTAAGCCTGCTTCGTACGTTCTTTTAAACCCGCCCCTGTTGGCGGGTTTTTCTTTTTCTGGGCCGGCACAAACCTTGAGCCTCGGGAAGGCTCATGCTAGAACGGTTGCTGTTCGACCACACGAACGCATCACGGAGGACGCCTGGCACCATGGAATCGCTGCAGGATATAAAGTCGGACCTTGTCCGCACCGCCAACCACCTGGACCAACTCAGCAAAGCCATGAGCGGGCACGCGGTGTTCATGGAAACCAGAGGCAGTTCGGCCGAGGGGCTGGATGTGAAGGCTCACATCAGGTCGATTGATGAAGTAGCGGATGAACTGAGGGTGGTTGCTGCAAGGATCAACGGCAACCGATGATTCGCCACTGCCTTGGCAGCTGGCGCACTGCGCTGAAAAAGGACTTTTAAACATGCCCCAAGCCAATTGCTGGCCCGGCGTGGCAGCCCGCGCTGACGGACTGCCCCATGCCATCGAGACAGGCGCCCGCTTAGCGCGGCCCACCGCCATGCCCCATGCCCATACCTGGGCCACCGTGACCACCACCGTGGCCACCTCCGCCACCTGGCGGCATGAACATCCAGCAACCTGCCAGCGTAGACACCAGCGCAACCACCAGCGCTGCGCGGAAAACGTTCTTCAACTTCATTACAGCACTCCAGAAAACAGAACCTGACCCTGCGCCTGCAACAGGCCGGGCAGCGTTGGCATTCTATTTCCCTACTCACGCGTGCTGGGCAAGCTTTTCCAATTCTTTACAGTTGATGGATATAAACGCCGCAACAGGTCGCTCATATCGAAAACTTGTGGCAATCTGCCACGATTTTTGACAGCGCTCACCATGAAACTCTTAAACTTCAAGAAAATGCCAATACCCGAGATTTCAGCCGCCAATGCCAGCCTGGTTCATACCCTTGCTACTGCAACCGCCATTATTGCGGCGCTCATAGCGGCATGCGCCATCATCGTCGCGCAATTGACCTCCGAGGTGCAAAGCAAGCACTCGGATACGTCCATTGCCAATGCCAGCCAGCTTGTTTCTCAAGCGAATGAGTCTGCTGCGCAATCCCAAGCGAAAATCGCTGCGCTGATACAGCAGAACCGGGAATTGACTGCGCAGTTGCAGGCCGAAAAGCAGGCCCGCTTGAAAATCGAGTCCCGGTTGCAACCGCGTAAGCTCACGGCACAGGCCCAGGCAGCGTTCAAGGTGTTGGCGGAGGATTTAGCCAAGGAAAAAGCCCACCCGACCGTGCTGTTGAACATCGTCAAGAATGATGACGAGGCGCTGGCATTTGCCAAGCAGATTACCGTGGCGCTGACAAAGGCCGGGGTGCGGGTTCAGATCAAGCAATTGATGTTGACCAAAGAGGCTACCGGCACGCATGTGGTGGTTTATAACAGCGCCGGGAGCCAGGAAATTGAAAAGGCGATGAAGGCTGCGGAGTTCGCTTCGCAGATCAGCCGGTCGGGGCAGACGCCGAAGATACAGATCAGTGATCAGGATTCGCCGGTGATTAGTGCGTTTATTAATGTGTATCCGAAGGATGTATCGCTGGTCGCACACCAAGACGAGTTGAGCGTGAAGTGATGATCAGCAGTGAGAGCGAGTACAAATGACTCAGTGGCGATCTGAGGGGTTTTGGAAGAAGGCTTGGGCTTATGCAGGGCTGGCAGCATTGCTGGCACTGGTATCCGAAGGCGCGGACGTGTCTGGCCTGGGTGGCGGCTCATCCAATCGCAAACGGGTATTCAGCCCCGGTTTTATCGCGCTTTGCGTTGTCGTAGTTGTGGTGGAGTTGCTAGTACTGCAGCATTTGTACAGGCCTTGAGGGCAGTGCCCTGTGGGAGCGGCCTTGCCGGGGCGCCGGACCGGTCGGAAAGGGCCGCAAAGCGGCCCCAGCGTTATCTAGCCATCAGAGCTAGCCAGCCCCTCGGCGACTCATCACTGAGGCTGAACACCCTTGATCTTCTCCAGCCGCATCGGGTAGCCCTGCCCCGGCTGAACAACAGTCTCGGTTTCCACTGTCTGAACCACTCGCCCCTCGGCATCTCTCGTCACTGCCACCGATTTGCTGTATGTGCTTTGAACAACACAGCCCGAGAGGGACGCTGAAACAGCCATTGCAAGCGTCAGTAGTTGTGCGAACTTCACGCGGGATCTCCTTCCCATTTTGATGATGCCGGCACTTTAACAGTACCGATCAGTGACAGCACCAAAATGATGGCATTCTTGCATCATTACCCGGTTCTTGCCCCTGCCGGCTCGCCGCCATCGGTCAATCCTGCCCTCGTCGAAATGATGGAACCAAAATCATCAGGGTCAGCTAGAGTTTTGATGAGTACAAGCACCGCGAGATAACGATCATGCTAAAACAAGAAGCAGACGACGTGATTGAGCGCATCAGGGACGACTTGGAAAGGCACGGTGTGCTGATCGGCTACGATCCAGAGTTCACCACTGCTGAATTCGGGTGCGACCTGGACCACCATGTTGCTCAGGTCAGAGAAGACCCAAACAACCGCGTGTTGAGTATCGCGATACATGACGAAGGCTTATGGGCCCAGCTTCGGCAGGGCACGGTTTATCGCTGTGTTGTCAGTGATTGTCGAGGGAAGCTCTTTGGTATTCCTATTACGATAGAGCCCAGACCGGATGAGTCTTACACCATTCAGTACAAGCTTTAGGATATGAGGCGTTTTGGTAGTTCCGGATTTTCCAGCCCACAAATAAAACCCCCACAGACGTTAATCTGCGGGGGTTCGAGTTGCCGTTGAACTGCCTGAACCAAAGGTTACAGCCCCTTTCGCAACACATAGATATTTTCATTTACAGCAGACAAGCGTGCCTCTACCCGACAGTCCTCGACCGAAATCACATGTTGAATGACCTGCCAGAAATCCTCTTCGCGCCAAGCGTGAACGTGCAGATCCATGCCTTGTGCCATGGTTTGTCTCGCAAGGTGCTCTATCTCGCTCTCCTGTATGGTTTCACCTGTCATCTCAGGATGAACGTAGCGGCAATGCTCAATGTATGCCTGAAGACGGGTGCTCTCACCATTGTCCGCCATGTCGCCTATCAAGTGCTGGAGCGTCGTGGGTGGCCGACGACGGTCCCAGTTTTGAGTCAGCTCTGGCACAACCAGAACCAATACCCCTCCTGACCGCAATCGCTTGATAGATTCATGCAGAGCCCCAAGCGGGTTAAATAGATGCTCTATGACGTGAGCCGAGATGATGAAATCAAGGCTACCATCAGGGATCCCCTCAAGCGTCTGCGCATCGATATGGCCTGTGAAGGTAACCTGGTCAGTGCTGAAATATTTTGCCAGTTCAGAACGGTCCCGAACATCTCCGTAAAAACAGGAGGCATGATTCGGAATTGGAAATGGGCGAGATCCTGCTCCAACCTCAATTCCCTTACCGCTAACAAACAACTCGGCGATAGTACGCCGGACCACTTGAATCTCCTCAGCGCCCTTGGCTTCTTGTGCCTCCCTGCGCATCTGATGTAACGACGCGCAGCGCTGCATCAGATCGTCTTTTGCAAACCCTCCCCAGAACTCAGCGGTTTCTTCTTCGCGCATGACTCACCCTGCTCCATAGGTTGATATTGTTGGTTTTCGACAACGCAGGCCTACAGAGATCCAAGCTGCTGGCCTGTTCATTCAAGCAGAATTCCCCTGCTTGGCAACTTGGAGCAGTGGCCGGGTGAGTGCGGCGGGAAGGGACAGCCCGGGCAGCACCTTGCCACCCGCCTTGTTCCAGCGCGGGAACTGCTCAGCGGCACCCGCATAGTCATCTGCGTTGAGCAGCCTCAGCAGCGTGGACGAGGCCAGATTCCCGGTGCCTTCCCCAGACGTAAAAAAGCCCGCACTGGGCGGGCTGGGTAGTCTCGGTGAGACTCATGACGATAAGTATCTCTTCCTCTTGGACAAGAACGGCAGCTCAACGACGTGATAAGTAAGGAACGCCAATGCCAGCGTCAAAGGGATGACTACAAATGCTATGGTGCCAAGCAGATTGGCAAAAGGTGACTCAAAGAAATGAATTTGCAAAGCCGGCTTCTTGGCGATCATCGTAACGATTGGAAAATGCAGAAGGTAGATCGAAAAGCTGCACTCTCCCAACTTGCAAATCATTCTGGAAAACATATCGGGAAATATATTTTTCGTGCCGACAAATCCCAATATAAACAGACAATACACAAAACCTTCAACAGTAGGATAAAAGAGCTTCCAGACAGAGTCTGAATACCACCCGCCATTTATATTGAGCAGAAACAGCATTGATACGATTGCGACAGAGGAAAAGGCCAACACTGCAACCAAAGCCGCCCTATGGTGAGCGAGTTTTTTCAGTGCAACCGCTGCCGCCATGCCCAGCATGAATTGGTCTATTCTGCCCGCTAGGTGCCAATAGGAAAGCTCCCTCGGGCTGGCCCCGTTACCGTAGGCCACAACCCGCAGCAGAACCGCCACGCATATGATACCTATAACCGTTTTAGCGGGTGATTTGTTCAGCGACGCCAGGATGAATGGGAAGATCAAATAGAATTGAAACTCTACTGCAACGGCCCACGACATACCTGCAATGGCGTTTCCTTTCAGGCCTCCGACATCCGCCAGAGGAAGGATAACCGAGGCTAAATCAGAAATGGAAAATTGTGCGGCTGACGCGGAAATTGAGAGCAGCAGTACAACCAAATACAAAGGATAAATTCGAACAAATCGGTTATAGATGAAGCTGGAATATTTAATCTCCTTCCCGTAGGCGCCGCAGGTAAAAATGAAGCCGCTCAAAACCATGAACAATGCTACGGCTGAATGCCCTTCCACTACGAGCGATGTCAGGGGCGATGTAGTTATCGGCCACGGCTGAGGGCTAAACCATACTCCATTCAGCATGACGGAGCCGATTAATTGCGTTGAGTGATACAGAATAATCCAGATGGCCGCTACAGCCCTGAGCTGATCAACCTGCGGCAGGTATTTAATATTTGAACTCTGCAAAGAACAAGCCCTATTCTATTTTATCGGCTATCAGATGCGCTTCCTCGCATCAAGCCGCTCAATAGTGCCTGCCTGAGCTTTTTGCAGCAAATTGTTTATCACGACCCGGCGTGCCTATCACCCAACAGGCCGTGGTAATCATTGCCGAACAGCCAGCCCTAGCCTGGTAAATTCACGATCTGCCGGCCGTCGCACTTGCTGATGTCTGGAACACGGAATGGAATCGCGAAGCCTTCGAAAGGCTGAAGTCTCGGAACTCCACCCTTAAAGTTTCGGAACTCATGGACTTTTCCAACCCACAAAGAAAAACCCCGCAGACGTTAATCTGCGGGGCTTTCGAATGATGGAGGCCGAGGTCGGAATCGAACCGGCGTAGACGGATTTGCAATCCGGAGCATAACCACTTTGCTACTCGGCCTCAAAGTTCGGATCTAGCAGCTTACGCTTCACTATCTCCTTGAAACACCGCACCTTTTTCAAAGTTTGCTGCGTTTCGATGGGCGCCATTATGTCCGCATTCTTCACACCTTGCAACCCCCTGAGCAGAAAAAATATTCAAGGGGTTCAAGGTGTTAGCGCAACCGGCCAAGTTTGCTCCACAAACCCACCAGCGTATTCTCCACCGCGCCGCTCGCCGCCACGCCAATGCGCTCCTGCAAGCTCTTGCGTTCGGCATAGCGCAGGTGGAACAGGTTGGCCTCGCGGGCGCGGGTGCTGAGGTATTCGTCGCTGGTCTGCAACTCGTCCACCAGCTTGCGGTTCAACGCGGCAATGCCCAGCCAGACTTCGCCGGTGGCCACTTCGTCGATGTGCAGCTGCGGGCGGTAGCGGGCGACGAAATCCTTGAACAGCTGGTGGGTGATGTCCAGGTCTTCCTGGAACTTCTCCCGGCCCTTCTCGGTGTTTTCGCCGAACACGGTGAGCGTGCGCTTGTACTCGCCGGCCGTCAGCACCTCGAAATCGATGTCGTGCTTCTTGAGAAGGCGGTTGACGTTAGGCAGTTGGGCGACCACGCCGATGGAGCCGAGCACGGCAAACGGCGCACTGACGATTTTCTCGCCGATGCAGGCCATCATGTAGCCGCCGCTGGCCGCCACCTTGTCGATGCACACGGTCAGCGGGATGCCAGCCTGCCGGATGCGCGCCAGCTGCGAAGCGGCCAGGCCATAGCTGTGCACCAGGCCCCCGCCGCTTTCAAGGCGCAGCACCACTTCGTCACGCGAGGTGGCGAGGGTAAGCAGTGCGGTGATTTCGTTGCGCAGGCTTTCGGTGGCGGAGGCTTTGATGTCGCCGTCGAAGTCGAGCACGAACACGCGGCCCTTTTCGTCTTCGGCCTTGCCCTTCTTCTGCTGCTTTTCAGCCTTGGCCTGCTGCTTGCGCAGGGCCTTGAGCTGGGCCTTGTCGAGCAGGCCCGACTCCAGGCGCTCGCGCAGCTCTTTATAGAACTCGTTCATGCGGGTGACCTGCAATTGGCCACCTGCCTTGCGCCGCCCTTTACCGCGCAAACCGGCAATGGCGGACAACACCACCAGCACGGCAATCACCAGGGTGGCGGTTTTAGCGAGAAAGCTTGCGTATTCGGCAAGAAACTCCACGTTGACTCCTTTTAAGACCTGCGCCCAAACAGCGCGAAACTGATGCAAGCATACCGGTGCGCCTGCGGCGCTGCCAGCCAAGGTAAACGCTGGCAACACAGTTCAAACAACCTTTTCAAACGCTTGTATGTTTTTTCGTTGACAGCCCGTGTGCCGCATCCTAACCTCGCAGCAACCTTCAACCGGCCGGATGACTTCGTGGGCAACCTGTACCTGATCCGACATGGCCAAGCCTCTTTTGGTGCCGACGACTATGACGTCCTGTCGCCCGTGGGCGTTCGGCAAAGCCAGGCGCTCGGTGAGCACCTGGCGCAGCTGGGCCTGCAGCTGGACCGTTGCGTGGCTGGCAGCCTGCGCCGTCAGCAAGATACGGCGCGGCTTGCGCTGCAAGCCTTGCAGGCAGGCGGTGCGGCAATACCGGCCATCGAGACCGACCCGGCCTTCAACGAGTTCGATGCCGATGGCGTGATCCGCGCCCTGCTCCCGGGCCTTATGGCCGACGAGCCGCACGCCCGGGACATCCTGCGCAACGGCACACAAAACCGCAGCGAGTTTCAGCGCCTGTTTGCCCTGATGGTGCAGCGCTGGCACGACGGTGAGCATGCCGACGATGGCCTGGAAACCTGGCAAGCCTTCACTGGCCGGGTCGAAGCAGGCCTGCAGCGGTTGCTGGATACTGCCGGCAGCGGCGACAACATTGCCGTGTTCACCTCGGGCGGCACCATTGCCGCCCTGCTCCACCTGGTTACCCGTATCACCCCCGGTCAGGCATTTACCCTGAACTGGCAAATCATCAACACGTCGCTCAGCCAACTGAAGTTTCGCGGCCGCGACGTGGCACTGGCTTCCTTCAACAGCCAGGCCCATGTGCAGCTGTTGAAGGCGCCGGAACTCATTACCTACCGATGAGCCCGGCCTGTTTGGTCCCTGCGGGGACGCGAAATCACTCAATAAGGAATGCGCCATGACCTCCGTAGCTGATGCCGTTAAAAAGATGCAAGAGAAGTTCAACCCGTCCGCTGCCGCCGGCCTGGACCTGGTGTTCGGTTTCAACATTACTGACGAAGACAAGCAATACGCCCTGATCGTCAAGGATGGCACCTGCGACCTGCAGGAAGGCGAAAACCCGGATGCCAACTGCACCCTGGTCATGGACAGCGAAACCCTCAAGGGCATCGTCAGCGGTGAAACCGACGGCATGCAGGCCTTCATGGGCGGCAAGCTGCGCGTTGAAGGCGACATGATGCTGTCGATGAAACTGAGCGAGCTGTTCCCGTCCTGAGTGCCGGGTACACCGCGCGATAGCAAAACCGAAGCCTCAAGGGGCTTCGGTTTTTTTTTGCCTGCCAATCGCGCTATCAAGCCAGTTGATCGGCCGGCAACACCCGCACCTATTTGGCCACTGGCACGCTTGTTCCAACGCTGCGCGCCCATTAGATTAGCCAATAATCCTTGCGATCAATAATAAGGAAAACGCATGACGATCACCGACCAGTCCACCCAGGTACGCCCAGGCGAAGAACTTGATGCGGCCGTCATCGACCCTTACCTGAAAGACCATATCCCCGGGCTTGAGGGTATGCCGGTTGTCAGCCAGTTTCCGGGGGGCGCCTCCAACCTCACCTACCTGGTCGCCTACCCGGGCCGCGAGTTCGTGCTGCGCCGCCCACCCTTTGGCCACAAAGCCAAATCGGCCCACGACATGGGCCGCGAGTTTCGCATTCTCAACCAGTTGAACAGCGGCTTCCCCTTCTGCCCCAAGGCTTACGTGCACTGCACCGATGAATCGCTGATTGGCGGCGAGTTCTACGTGATGGAACGGGTCAAGGGCGTAATCCTGCGCTCGGACATTCCTGCCGAACTGAACCTGGACGCCACGCGCACCGAGGCCCTGTGCAAAAGCTTTATCGATCGCCTGGTCGAACTGCACCAGGTGGACTACACCGCCTGCGGCCTGGCTGACCTGGGCAAGCCGGAAGGCTATGTGCAGCGCCAGATCGAAGGCTGGACCAGCCGTTACGAAAAGGCTCTGACGCCCGATGCGCCCCGCTGGGAGCAGGTCATCAGCTGGTTGCGCGAGAAGATGCCCGCTGACCATCCACGCCCGGGCATCGTGCACAACGACTACCGCTTCGACAACGTTATCCTCGACGCCGACAACCCCATGCGCATCATCGGCGTGCTGGACTGGGAAATGGCCACCCTCGGCGACCCGCTGATGGACCTGGGCAACAGCCTGGCGTACTGGATCGAAGCCAGCGACCCGGCGCCGGTGCAACTGATGCGCCGCCAGCCCAGCAACGCCCCGGGCATGCTTACCCGGCGCCAGTTCGTCGATTACTACGCCGAGCGGGCCGGCATCACGCTCGACAACTTCGATTACTACTATTGCTATGGCCTGTTCCGCCTGGCCGGCATCGTCCAGCAAATCTACTACCGCTACTACCACGGCCAGACCCAGGACAAACGCTTCGCCCAGTTCATCCACATGAACCGGCTGCTGGAGCAGATGAGCCTGCAGGTTATCGCCAAGTCCACGCTCTGACGGCAGACAACAAGGAAAACAGCATGTCCAAGACCCACCTGTTCGACCTCGACGGCAAAATCGCCTTCGTCTCCGGTGCCAGCCGCGGAATCGGCGAAGCCATCGCCCACCTGCTTGCCCAGCAAGGCGCGCATGTGATTGTTTCCAGCCGCAAGCTCGAAGGGTGCCAGCATGTAGCCGATGCCATCATCGCGGCGGGCGGCAAGGCCACTGCGGTGGCGTGCCACATCGGTGAACTGGAGCAGATTCAGCAGGTATTTGCCGGCATCCGTGAGCAGTTCGGGCGCCTGGACATCCTGGTCAACAACGCCGCCACCAACCCGCAGTTCTGCAACGTGCTGGACACCGACCCCAGCGCATTCCAGAAAACCGTGGACGTGAACATCCGCGGCTACTTCTTCATGTCGGTGGAAGCCGGCAAGCTGATGCGCGAAAACGGCAGCGGCAGCATCATCAACGTGGCATCGATCAACGGCGTGTCGCCTGGCCACTTCCAGGGCATCTATTCGGTGACCAAGGCGGCGGTGATCAACATGACCAAAGTGTTCGCCAAAGAGTGCGCGCAGTTCGGCATCCGCTGCAACGCCCTGCTGCCGGGCCTGACCGACACCAAGTTCGCCTCGGCCCTGGTCAAGAACGAAGCCATCCTCAAGGCGGCGCTGCAGGTGATCCCGCTCAAGCGCGTGGCCGACCCCAAGGAAATGGCCGGCGCCGTGCTGTACCTGGCCAGCGATGCGTCCAGCTATACCACTGGCACTGCGCTGAACGTGGACGGGGGTTACCTGTCCTGATCAGGCTTTGATGGCCTGCAAGGTGTAGCTCAGCGGCAGGCGCTCGGGCTGGTGGCGCAAGCGCCATTCGCCATCGCCGCCCTTGACCATCTGCCCCGGCAGCGCCTCCCACGGCAGGCTCTGGTGCTCGACCAGCGCCGTTATCTGCAGGCCGTGGGCGAGCAAAGCGGTGATGACTTCACCCAGGCCGTGGTTCCATTCGTGGGTTTCGGTCTGGGTCAGGCGCTGGTCGGTTTCGACGTAGGTCTGGTCGGTGTGCCACACCGTCGGCGCCTCGTGCTCGAAGTAGGGGTACTCCAGTTGCAGGCGGTCCTGATGGTCCTCGTTCACCGCCATCAGCATCGGGTGCCCATCGCGCAGGAACAGGCGCCCGCCCGGCTTGAGCAGCGCCGCCACGGCACGGGCCCATGGTTCGATGCGCGGGAGCCAGCAGAGCGCGCCGATACCGGTGTATACAAGGTCGAAGTGCCCTGCCGGCAAGGCCTGGTCAGCCTGGTAGACATCCGCCTCCACGTAGTCGATGGGCGTGTCGCACCGCGCAGCCAGGCGCCGCGCTTCGGCGAGAGATGCAGCCGAATAATCCAGGCCACAAACGTGGGCACCCAGCCGTGCCAGCGACAGCGTATCGGTGCCGATGTGGCATTGCAGGTGGGCGGTGCGCAGGCCGTTGATGTCGCCCAGCAATGGCAGGTCGAAGCGCACGGTCTCCGAAAGGTGGCTCCGCTCGCTGACCAGACGTTCGACTTCATAATCCACCGATGCGGCATGCAACGGCGCACGTTCATCCCAACTGGCGCGGTTCAGCTGGTGGGACTGGCTCATCGGGTTCATCCTTGATGTTGTATGGGGTTGTGGGCCCCGCCGTGGGCTGGCGTTACAAACAGGTCGCCGCAGCCGCCCGGCGTTGCAAGGCCATGCTGTCGTTCTTCTGCGCATAGTAGTCAACGCGCGTGCCACCTGCCTGCGGATACACATCCACAAACGATTCTGCCTCACGCGTGTACACCGTGAAGCCACCCTGCTTGCGCGGTTCCATGTAGCCACTGGCGTCCACACCGAAGCTGTCTTCTTTCTGCCAGCTGAACTGGATGCACTGCGCCACCAGCTCCGGTGCCTTGCGTGAATCGAGTTGTGCCGCTGGCTTGCCGCTGCGCGCCGCGTCCATGGCCGCCGAAGCGCACCCTACCAACACCAAAGCCGCAACCATCGGAGCAATTGCTCGCATGTTCCATCCCCAAGGCAAAAAAGAAGGCGACTCTAGCACAGCGCCGCCATCTGCACGGTATTGCGCCCGGCCGCCTTGGCCTGGTACAGCGCCGCATCGGCCTGGGCCAGCAAGCTGGTGGGGTTGTGCTGGGGGCTGGGCACACCGCACCACAACCCCACACTGAAGCGCAGCGCAATCTCGTCACCGGCAAAGTGCGCGGGGCTGCAGGCAATGGCCTCCCGCAAGCCATGCAACGCTTGCAGTGCCCCCTCCCGATCAGTGTCTGGCAGCAGCAACAAAAACTCTTCACCGCCATAACGCCCAAGGCTGTCGGTTTGGCGTATGCGCTGGAGCAATTGGCGCACGCAGTGGCACAGCACTTCATCACCCGCCAAGTGCCCGTAACGGTCGTTGATGCGCTTGAAATGGTCGATGTCGATCATGGCCACCGCCAAACTGCGCTGCTCGCCCCGGGCACGGTCAAACTCGGCAGAGAAGCGTTCGAGGATCGCCCCGCGGTTGAAGGTGCCTGTCAGCACGTCGCGCAGCGCCAAATGCTGCAGGCGCGTTTCGCTGCGCTCCTTGGCCATCAGCACCAGGCCAATCGCGTACATCATCACCGTGGCGGTACCGATGGCCACCGAAACACTCTGTTTGAGGTTGCTGGTGTCGTAGCGCATGTCCACCGCCGTGCCGCCGATTACCGCCACTGCGCGCATGCCCAAACCGACCAGGCTGATGAGCGACCCGATCACCAGCAGCAGGTGCGCGCTGCCCGCCCACGCCCTGCGCCGCCTCACCCAGTACAGGATCATCGAACACTGCAGCATCAACACCAAGGTTGCCAGCAACATACGCGGCTCCAGCGTGTCGAGCAGCAGCAACAGCCCCACGAGCAACAGCAGCGGAATACTGAAAATCAGCCGCCACGGCACCGCTTGCTCGCGCACCCAGAAAAGGCTGGCGGCGTAAAATGCCAGCGCCAAAGACAACAAGCTGTTACCCACGCCATAGCTGAGCCAAAGCGGCGCATGGCCGTACAGGGTGTAACAGACGTACGCCGATGCATGGGCGAGCAGCCCGCAGCCGGTCAGCCAGAGGTTATCGCGGCGGTTGCGCTGGCCGACCAGCAGCAGGCAAAACGCCAGGATGGTCGCAACCAGGGCAACGGCGGCGAACAGCGTGGGGGTGTGGGCGATCATCGTGATTCACCGTGTGGCAGATGGCCGTCTTCAGCGCGGCTTGTGCAGGAGTCTAGGTCCCGCGTTGCCTGCAGACCATGACCGAGCGGGACAGAACAGCAGCCATTCATCACCGGCACCACAAAATATTGCGCGGCAATGAAACCAAATGGATCGATCCCAGTCTCAGCAAGTGCCCTGTAAACCTTTGCAGATCAAGGACCTATACCGTGATGACTCGCCTTGCTGGCTGCACGCTGATCGCCGCCGTCCTGCTCCTTGCCGGTTGCCACCACCATCGTTACCACGATGACGACGATGGCTGGCGTGATGGCGACCGTGACCACCGTCACCACCATCGGTACGACCGCGATGATGATCGCCGCTACCGTGACCGCGATTACCGCTAAGACGTCTTTGCACCCAACTTCTTCAACCTGATGATTCTTCCGAGGCTTCCAACATGCGTCTGACTTTGCCTTCCCTCGCCCTTGGCCTGCTGCTGTGCCAGGGCGCTTTCGCCGGTGACGGTACTGCCGCCCTTGGCGGTGGCCTGGGTGGCGCCCTGGGTAACGTTGTCGGCCAACAGCTCGGCGGCAGCACCGGCGCGGCCATTGGTGCCGGCGTGGGCGGCGCGGCAGGCAGCGCAGTCGCCGCGCGCAAGGGCAACCGCACCGAAGCGGCCATTGGCGGCGGCCTGGGTTCGGCTGGTGGCTCGCTGCTGGGTGGCAAGGTGGGCGGCTCGACCGGTTCGACCATCGGTGCCGGCCTGGGCGGCGCAGCCGGTGGTGCCATCGGCAACCACCTGGGTGACAACAACGGCAAAAAGCATCGCCGTCACCGTCACTGATCCCCGCCGTACCAAGGGCCGCATTCGCGGCCCTTTCTTTTGCACCCATCGCCCAAAACCCTGCAACACATCAACACCGCCTTCACGGCAAGCTGCCACACTGACTGCTACCGTCTTTCGTGCCCTTTGAGTGAAGGAACACCCCTCCCCCATGAATCAGGAACTGCTCTGGGTTCTCGGCCTGCTGGCTGTCGTTGTCGTCCTCTTCGTGATCAACCGCCCGCGCATGGACGTGGTTGCCCTGCTGGTGATCCTCGCCCTGCCCCTGTCCGGCATCCTTACCGTGGAGCAGGCGCTGGCAGGCTTCAGCGACCCCAACGTGGTGCTGATTGCCGCACTGTTCGTGATCGGCGAAGGCCTGGTGCGTACCGGCATCGCCTACCGCATCGGTGAGTGGATGAGCGAACGGGCGGGCAACAGTGAGGCGCGCCTGCTGGTGTTGCTGATGGTTTCAGTGGCCGGGCTGGGCTCGGTGATGAGCTCCACCGGGGTGGTGGCAATTTTCATCCCTGTGGTGCTGAGCATTGCCGCGCGCCTGCAAATTTCGCCCAGCCGCCTGATGATGCCGTTGAGTTTCGCCGGCCTGATCAGTGGCATGCTCAGCCTGGTGGCCACCCCGCCCAACGTGGTGGTGCACAGCGAACTGGTGCGCCAGGGCGAGCAAGGCTTCGCGTTCTTCAGTTTCACCCCGTTCGGCCTGGTGGTGCTGGTGCTGGGTATCGGTTACATGCTGCTGACCCGGCACTGGCTCAATGGCGAGGTGCGCAAGGATGGCCGGGTAGAAAGCCGCCGCACCCTGCTGGACCTGGTGCTCGACTACAAACTCAATGGTCGCGAACGCCGCCTGCGCATTCGCCCGCATTCACCACTGATCGGCCACACCCTGGGTGAACTGGAACTGCGCACCCGCCATGGCGCCAACGTGATTGGCATTGAACGCCAGCACAAATTCACCACCCGGGTGATCGCCGCCGACTCCGGCACCGTGCTGCACCAAGGGGATGTGCTGCTGCTCGACCTGTTCGCCAACCGCGACGACCTGCGCAGCCTGTGCCAGACCATGCAGCTGGAACCCCTGCACTTCAAGGCCGCCTATTTCATCGACCAGTCCCAGGAGTTGGGCATGGCAGAAGTTTCGCTGCCGCCGGGTTCGCAACTGATCGGCAAGAGCATCCTGGAAATGGCCTTTCGCAGCCGCTACGACCTCAACGTGGTGGGGTTGCGCCGTGAGCAGGCAGCCATCGACGAGCAATTGGTGGAAGAAAAGCTACGTCTGGGGGACACCTTGCTGGTGGTCGGCCCCTGGAAGGCCGTACGCCAATTGCAGGCCCAGCCACGGGACTTTCTGGTACTGAGCCTGCCGGCCGAGATCGACCAGGTTGCGCCGGCCCGTGCCCGCGCACCCTATGCATTGATCAGCCTGGCGGTGATGGTCGGGTTGATGGTCACTGGCGCGGTCCCCAACGTCATCGCCGCCCTGATCGGCTGCCTGCTGATGGGCGCCGGGCGCTGCATCGACATGAACAGCGCGTACCGGGCCATCCACTGGCAAAGCCTGGTGCTGATCGTGGGGATGCTGCCGTTTGCGCTGGCCCTGCAGCAAACCGGCGGCATCGACTTGGCGGTGGGTGCACTGGTCAAGCTGCTCGGGGGGGCCGGGCCCTATGCCATGCTCGCCTGCCTGTTCATGGTGACGGCGGTGATCGGCCTGTTCATCTCCAACACCGCCACGGCCGTGTTGATGGCCCCCGTGGCGGTGAGCACGGCAGCTCAGCTGGGCCTGTCACCTTACCCGTTTGCCATGACGGTTGCCCTGGCAGCTTCGGCGGCGTTCATGACGCCGGTGTCGTCCCCCGTGAACACGCTGGTGCTTGGGCCTGGGCAGTACCGTTTTGCCGATTTCGTGAAGGTTGGCGTGCCGTTCACGGTACTGGTGATGCCGGTGGCAGTGCTCATGGTGCCGTGGTTCTACGGGCTGTAGCGAAACCCTTTGGGGCCGTGATCCTGCAAGATCGCAGCAGATTGACATCAACCCGCCAGTGGATCCAAACTGACGCGCATCACCCCAGGTGCCTACAGCCGTTGTCCTGGATTTCGCCTCCGCTTGCCGGTCGAGCCTATGGTTGTTGCAGCCCAATCGCGCCTGTTGCCCTACGCGGCCCTGTTCGGCCTGACCCTTGCCCTGACGCTGGGCGGCATTCTGGCCCGGCCAATCGAATCGTTGTCGCTGTTCTGGCCGGTGAACGCCGTGCTGGCCGGCGTGTTGTTACGCTTTCCGCGCCAGGCCACACCCACGGGGTTTGCCTTGGTCTGGCTGGCGATGGTCGCCGCCGACCTCGCGTGCGGCAGCACCTGGGCACCTGCACTGTGGTTCAACCTGTGCAACCTTGGCGTGGTGGTGACGGTCTGGAAGTTGCTGTCGCGTTTGCCCCGTGTGCATCGGCGCATGCGCACACCGTTTGGCGTACTTGCCGTGTTCACGGCGTGCGCCGCGGGCGCGGCGGTGGCTGCCAGCCTGGCCTGCGTGATGGCCGCGCCGTGGTTCGAACAATCACTGCGGGCCACGTGGCTGGCCTGGTTCAGCGAGCAGTTTTCGACCAGTGTGCTGGTGCTGCCGGTGCTGCTTACCGCGCCCTCCACCCGTGCCGTCTTACGTAGCAGCACCCAGGCCATTCGCTTTGCACCGTTGCTAGTACTGATCGCTTCGCTGGCCTTCAGCATCTTCTTCGGCGGGCCGGGTGCAATTGCCTTCCCGATTGCCGCACTGCTCTGGTGTGCCTGGACCTATTCGCCGTTTCTGGTATCACTGCTGACGCTGACGGCAGGCAGCACGCTGATCGTTGCCGTGGCACAAAACCTGATGCATTTCATCGTGCCGCAAAGCGAGACGGGCGTGGCAACGTTGATGTCGGCGCGCCTTGGCATTGCCATGCTGGTGCTCGGCCCGCTGGTGGTCGCCTGCGTCAGCCAGGCCAACCGCAGCCTGCTGGCACGGTTGGCGCACCAGGCCACCATCGACCACCTGACCGGTGTGCTGACCCGCAGCGCCTTCACCCGCCGCGCCAACGCCTTGCTCGACAGCCGCCAACAACACACCCAGGAACTGCCACTTACCCTGATGATGCTGGATATTGACCACTTCAAAGCCATCAACGACCGCCATGGCCACGCGGTGGGCGACCAGGTGCTTCGCCAGTTCGCCCGTACGCTGCAAGACCAGTTGCACGACGGCGAGCTGCTGGCACGCCTGGGCGGGGAGGAATTTGTGGTGCTGCTGCCCGGCCTGGCACCGGAGCGCGCCACGTTCACCGCCGAGCGCTTGCGCCGCGCGGTGCAAGACCTGCACGTCGTGCAAAGCGATGCACGCCTGCAGATCACGGTAAGCATTGGCCTGGACGGCTGCGCCGCCGGTGTACCGGCGCCCAGCCTGGACGAATTGCTGGCACGCGCCGACCAGGCGCTCTACCGCGCCAAGGCCCATGGCCGCAACCGCGTGGAGCAGGCAGAACCGCAACGCCAGCTACGCGTGACTTAGCCCATCAGCAAATCCCACGACAGCTTGGCGATCAGTACACACAGCAACATCAGGAACAGCCCCCGCACAAAACCTGCGCCCTTGCGCACTGCCAGCCAGGTGCCGGTCAGCGCGCCAAGGATGTTGCACGCGGCCATCGGCAGGGCAATCGCGTACAGCACGTTGCCCGAAGGCACGAAAAACACCAGCGCAGCGAGGTTGGTGGCAATGTTCACCACCTTGGCCGACGCCGACGCGTGTAAAAAGTCCAGCGCGAAAAAGCGGATGAACAAGAAGATCAGGAAGCTACCGGTGCCAGGCCCGAACAGGCCGTCATAAAAGCCGATGGCCCCGCCGATCAACACCGCCAGGCATTGCTCCTTGCGGCCAATCTTCGCCGGCTTGTGCAAGGTGCCAAAATCCTTCTTGCAGAAGGTATAGATTGCCATCAGCACGATCAGCACCAGCACTGCGGGCCGCATCACGCTGGGTGGCACCAGCGACACAGTGGCGGCACCGGCAAACGACATCACGAACGCACTGAGCGCCGCCGGTACAATCAGGCCCCAGTCCAGCGTCACCTTGCGGATGAACGAGCGCGCCGCGAACGCCGTACCGCAAACCGACGCCAGCTTGTTGCTGCCCAACAACGCGGCGGGTTGCGCGGTGGGCAGCACGTTGAACAGCGCCGGGATCTGAATGAGCCCGCCCCCGCCAACGGCAGCGTCGATCAGGCCGGCGGCAAAAGCGAACAGGGAAAGTACGGCGATATCCATCATGACGTGCAGGTCCAAACAGTGATTGCAGGCTGCAAGGCTAATCAAAGCGACCCGGTTATGTTGAAATGCCATATTGCACAAACTGCAACGAGGACCCCTTCATGGCATTGGACATGCTGCGTGAAATCCAGGCATTCGTCAGCGTGGCGCACAAGCGCAGCTTCGTGGCCGCCGCGCGCGCCCTGGGCCGCTCACCCAGTGCGGTGACTCGCGCGGTGCAAATGCTCGAAGACAACACCGGGTGCAAACTGCTCAACCGCAGCGCCAGCGCGGTCACCCTCACCGAAGCTGGCGAGCGGCTACTGCCACATGCTGAACGCTTGCTGGATGTGCAACGTGACGCCACCGATGAACTGGCGGCCTTGAGCGGTACAGCGCAAGGCTGGATACGCTTCGCCGTGCCGCAATTGCTCGGCGAGCAGGTGTTGCCAGGCGTGCTGGCCACGTTTTCCCGGCGCCACCCGCAAGTGACCCTGGACGTGCACTACAGTGATCAGTCACTTGACCCGCTGCAGGGCAAGCTGGACTTCGTGGTGCGCGGAGCGTTCCCGCAATCCAGCGAGCTGATTGGCTTTCCGCTGTGGCGCTATCGGCGCCATCTGTATGCCAGCCCGGCCTACGTTGCCCTCAGCGGGTTGGCGCAACACCCGGAAGACCTGCCTGGTCACGCCCTGATCCTGCACACCGCCCCGCGCATCCTCAAGGCCTGGCATTTTTGCCGCGACGGGCACATCAGCAGCCTGCGCCCCCACCCCCGGTTGCGCCTGGGCTCTGGTGACGCGGTGTATCACGCCACCCTGGCCGGGGCGGGCATCGCCCGCCTGGCCGACTGGGCCGCCGAGCCTCAGGTCGCGGCGGGGCGCCTGGTGCGCGTGTGCCCTCAGTACCGCCTGACCTCCAGCACCGGCCAGGACCCGCAGATGCACGCGGTTTACCCCGCTGGCGACATCCCGGCACGTGTGCGTGAGCTGCTGCTGGCCTTGCGCCAGGCCGGTGAAGCACAGACTCGGCAGGCCCGTTAAAGGCTGCTCAAATTCTGCTCAATCTAACAGAACCCGCCGCAGGCCTGGCTTACAGCACGTTATCCACAGACCTACCCACGCTTTTTGTGGACAGATTTCCCCGCGCGAAGAAGGACTTACCGCACACGCAACAGCGCTGCATTCGCAGCCCTCACCAACTCGATCCACTCGGCCGAACTGATCACGCCTGATTGCTCGAGCGCCTCGGCACTGCGCAATGCCTGGTCATACTGATCCTCTTCCAGAAGCTCGGCAGTGAGAAAACGGCTACGCCACTCCAGCATGGCTGAAGTGCCCTTCTTGCATTCCATCTATATTTCGTCTCCAAGGCAAAAGGACGGCCCGCTATTGCGACCTGTTATGACGCAGGGAGAGTACACGAGCAGTTTGCACTTGAGAATGACTTGCAGCGACCACTAGTCCAGTGGTGCAACCGGGTAGCACTTGGGCGGGGAACGGGCCCGTCCACGGATGGGACAGGCCGCAAGGAGGGGGTGATCAGCTCGGCGGGATGGTGCCCAGCAGGCCGATCAGCACGGTAAGTAACAGAAAGCCACCCAGAAACAGCGCGAGCTTGCCCATCAGAACCTCTTCGACATGATGTTGGATGGCCAGATTGTCGCGCCTGAGCTGATACGGTTACAGAGGCAGGTTGTCACAAAAAAACCGGATCAGATGCAGCACGCCCGCCATGTGTCCAATCAGTGCAGTAATTGCAACACGAAGTTTCAACGCCCACCCACCCAGCCAGAACTTCACGCCACTTCATTAATCCGACGCCAAGTGGGTAAAACCCAGCGGCTGTCAGGCTCTGCCCTGCTCTTCGGATACATGAAAAGAAACATTCACATCACACTTTTGTAGGAATCATTACCAAGTCATGTAGGCAATTGCCACGTAACTGCACAATACTGTACGAAAGCGCGCTGTTCGGAGGAGTTTCGACCTGCTACGGTCCAAATTTCCTACAACCGCACGGATGCCCTTAGCAGAGAGAAACATGGACCAGTTCAACCGTTCAGGCTTGGCCCTGCAGAAAAACCTCCTGGCCTTGCGCCGTGAGCGGGACCGCTTGCTCAAGCAAGGCAAAGTGGAAGAGGCGCAGCGGCTGGCAAAGAAGATCGCCCAGATGGAAAACGTGCTGGCAAGATTGCCGGACGAGATGAAACCACCCACGTTGCAGTGAGGAGGTCACCGGCAGGAGGGTACCCAGCCCTTCCGGGCTGCTTTGTTCAACGGATGCGGTCGGTGTGGGAGCGGGTTTACCCGCGAACACCGGCGCAGCCGGTGCCATCCACCGCGTCGCCTGCTTCGCGGCTAAAGCCGCTCCCACATGTCCCTGCTAATTCAACAGGTTATGTGCAGCTCCATGAGAGCGGCCGCACCGCTTCCTCAACCGCGGCTTATCACCGCCCTGCTCACTTCACCGTCAACCAACCGCATGATCCCCAGAGGGTTGGCATCCTGAAGCGCCGCCGGCAACAGTTCATCGGGATAATTCTGGTAACACACCGGCCGCAGGAAACGGTCGATCGCAAGCGTGCCCACCGACGTGCCACGGGCATCCGAGGTTGCCGGGTAAGGCCCGCCATGCACCATCGCATCACACACCTCCACACCGGTCGGGTAGCCGTTGAGCAACAGCCGGCCGGCCTTGCGCTCCAGTTCGGGCACCAGCCAGGCAAATGCCGCCAGGTCGCCCGGCTCGGAAATCAGGGTGGCGGTCAATTGCCCCTGCAACGCCTGCACCACACGGCGCAGCTCAAGCGGGTCAGCCACCTCGATCAATACGGTACAAGGGCCAAAGACCTCCTCCTGCAGCCGCTCATTCCCGGCCAGCAATAGCGCTGCATCGGCCTGGAACAGTTGCGGTTGCGCCTGCCGGCCCTGTTGCGGGCGACCGGCCAGGTGGCGAACGCCGGCCAGAGCCTGCAACGCCGCGACGCCCTGCGCATAACTGTGCAACGTGCCAGCATTGAGCATGGTTTGCGCCGGCTGGTCGGCCATGCGCGCCGCCAATTGCTCGGCAAACTGCGAGAACGCGGGTGAGCGTATGCCGACGACCAACCCGGGGTTGGTGCAGAACTGCCCGCAACCCTGCACCACCGACGCCGTCAGCTCGGTGGCCACGGTTTCGCCGCGCTGCTCAAGCGCCCCGGGCAGCAGCACCACCGGGTTGATGCTGCTCATTTCAGCGAACACCGGAATCGGCTGCGGCCGGGCTGCTGCCATGTCACACAGGGCACGGCCGCCCTTTAGCGAACCGGTAAAGCCAACGGCCTGGATTGCCGGGTGCTTGACCAACTGCTCACCAACGCCCCCGCCAAAAATCATGTTGAAGGTGCCATCAGGCATGCCGGTGCGCTGGGCCGCCCGCACGATGGCATCGGCCACGCACTCGGCAGTGGCCATATGCCCGGAGTGCGCCTTGAACACCACCGGGCAACCCGCTGCCAGCGCCGCGGCGGTGTCGCCGCCCGCAGTGGAAAACGCCAGCGGGAAGTTGCTGGCCCCGAACACCGCCACCGGCCCAACGCCGACCCGGCATTGGCGCAGGTCCACCCGCGGCAATGGCTGGCGCTCGGGCTGGGCACGGTCGATACGCGCCCCTAGCCACTCGCCGCGGCGCAGCACCTGGGCGAACAGGCGCATCTGGTTGCTGGTGCGCGCCCGCTCGCCCTTGATGCGCGCTGCGGGCAAGGCTGTTTCGCGGCACACCAGGGCAACGAAGGTGTCATCCAGCAGGTCAATTTCTTCGGCAATGGCGTCGAGGAACGCGGCACGCCGTTCGGGTGGCAAGCTCCGGTAGGCTGGAAACGCCGCCTCGGCAGCCTGCGCAGCGGCGTCCACCTCGTCAGGGGTGGCTTGGGTAAACCGGTATGGCAGCGTTTCGCCAGTGCAGGCATCGACGCTGTGCAGCTCCACGCAACCGGCAGCACTGCGGCCCCCGGCGATGTAGTTGTAACCAAGTAGATTGAGCATAACGACCTCTTCCACCTCAGAGAATGGCAACCGACCCCGGCACCCGTGGCGCTTGCGCCTCTACAATGCCGTTGCGCAGCGGCGCGCCGAACTCCGTGATGGCAATTTCGAAGGTATCGCCCGGCGCGGCCTTGATACCGTCTGCAAACGACAAGGTGGCCGTGCCGAAGTAATGCACGTGCACGTCACCCGGCCGCTGGAACTGCGCGTACTTGAAGTGATGAAACTCCAGGTTCTGCAGGCTGTGGCACATGTTCTGCTCGCCAGACAGGAACTCACGCTCCCACAGCACCTTGCCATCACGCCAGATACGGCTGCTGCCTTGCAGGTGCGCCGGCAGTTCGCCCACCCGCAACTCCGGGCCATAGGCACAGGCGCGCAGCTTGGAATGGGCCAGGTACAGGTAATTGCGCCGCTCCATCACATGGTCGGAATACTCGTTGCCCAAGGCATACCCCAGGCGGTGGGGCGTACCGTCATCGCCGATCACATACAGGCCCACCAGCTCCGGCTCTTCGCCGGCATCCTCGGCAAAGGCCGGCAGCGGCAGGTCGGCCCCGGGGCGCACGACGATGCTGCCATCCCCCTTGTAGAACCACTCCGGTTGCGCGCCAACCTCACCCGTTGCCGGTTTGCCGCCTTCCAGGCCCCATTTGAAGATGCGCATGGTGTCAGTCAGCGACGTTTCATCCTGCTCGCCCTGCTGGTGCATCTTGTCGCGCGTCGCTGCGCTGCCCAGGTGGGTCAGGCCGGTGCCGCTGACCAGGCAATGGGCCGGGTCTTCGTGGTCCAGCGGCGGCAGTACCCTGCCCGCTTCCAGCAACCCGGCGTAGTCGGGGCCGGGGTCAGTGCCACGCGCCAGCACTTGCTGAACCAGGCCATGCCCGGCACGGATCGCCGCCAGGGCAAGCTCGCGGGTGCTGGTGGTTGCCCGCACGGTGTGCACCTGGGCACCTTCCACCACGCCCACCCGGCGCTGGCCGGCCGCGTCTTCGAATTGAATCAACCGCATGTGTCACTCTCCTTGCCTGGCCGGGGCACCGCCGCGCCGGGGTGCCCCCGCGCATTCATTCGATGATGTTGAAGTCCGAGAGGTACTCTTCGGAAATTTCCAGGCCCAGGCCCGGCTTGTCGTCGTCCAGCTGGATGTAGCCGTTGACAGGCTGCGGCTCGCCCTTGAACACGTAGTAGAACAACTCGTTGCCCACCTCTACGTCGAACACCGGGAAGAACTCGGCCATCGGTGAGGCGGTGCTGGCCATGGTCAGGTGGTAGTTGTGCATCTGCCCGGCATGGGGAATGACCGGCACCGACCAGGCTTCGGCCATGGCGTTGATCTTGCGCGCGGCAGTGATGCCGCCGACGCGGTTGGTGTCGTACTGGATCACGTCCACGGCACGGCGCTCGAGCAGGTCCTTGAAGCCGTGGCCGGTGAACTCGTGCTCGCCGCCGGAGATCGGCATGATGCCCATCTTCTTCAGCTCGATATAACCTTCGATGTCGTCGGCGATGACTGGCTCTTCCAACCAGCGCGGCTCGAATTCGGCCAGTTTCGGCAGCATTCGGCGGGCATATTCCAGCGTCCAGCCCATGTAGCATTCGAGCATGATGTCCACGTCCGGGCCGGCCAGTTCACGCAGGGCGCGCACTTGCTCGATGTTGCGGCGCATGCCGGCCGGGCCGTCCTTGGGGCCGTAGCCGAAGCGCATCTTCAGGGCGGTGAAGCCTTGGTTGAGGTAGCCCTGGGCTTCTTCGAGGAACAGGTCGAGGTTGTCGTTAGCGTACAGCTTGGAGGCGTAGGTCCAGATCTTTTCCTTGGTGCGGCCACCCAGCAGCTTGAACACCGGCTTGTTCACCGCCTTGCCCATGATGTCCCAGATCGCC
This sequence comes from Pseudomonas sp. PSKL.D1, assembly GCF_028898945.1. NCBI lineage: Bacteria > Pseudomonadati > Pseudomonadota > Gammaproteobacteria > Pseudomonadales > Pseudomonadaceae > Pseudomonas > Pseudomonas sp. PSKL.D1. The sequence continues at coordinate 2,141,603 of NZ_CP118607.1, read as the reverse complement.
AGGTCGATTGCCGAAATGGCCGCCATGCCGATGCCCTTGCGGCCCCAGGCGTGGGTGCGGCGGTACATTTTCTGCCAGATGTACTCGCTGTCGAACGGGTCTTCGCCAATGCAGATCGGCGCCAGGTACAGGTCGATGATTTCCTTGGCCACGCGCGGTGCCAGGGCGCAGTTGCCGATGCCGACGATGCCGGTGTCGGTCTCGATCTCGACCACCAGCCAGCCGTGGAAGCGGAACGAGCCCATGGCATCGCCACGCTCGAACAGGATGTCACTGGCGTTGGTGCAGAAGTGCGCCTGGGGCGGCACGACCTTGCCTTTCCATTCAAAAACACGGGTACGAACGGCTGTGATTTTCATGCTTGCAGGTTCCTTTCAATAGAGCGTGTTGATCAGCCAACCTGCGCCGGTTCCAGCGCGGCAGGCGTGGGTTTGGAGGATTTGAGCCGGGACAGCAGCCAGGCCCCCAGCACGCCCACGATCGCCAGGGCGAACATGCCCGCGCGCGGGTCGGCGAACAGGGTTTCGGTGAGGGTCTTGAGGTTGGGTGCCACGAAGCCGCCGAGGTTGCCCAGCGAGTTGATCAGGGCGATGCCACTGGCGGCGGCCGCGCCGCTGAGGTAGCCGGTGGGCAAGGTCCAGAACAGCGGCTGCACGGCAACAAAGCCTGCGGCGGCGAAACAGAACGCCAGCACCACCAGTGGCAGGCTGCCGGCCAGTGCCGAGGCAGCAATGCCCGCCGCGGCCATGGCCAACATGGCCACCGCCAGTTGGCGATGCTTGCCGGTGCGGTCGGCATGGCGGGTGACCAGGCGCGTCACCACCAGGGCGCAGGCCCAGGGGATGGCGGTGTACAGGCCCACGCTCAGGCCCACCTCGCCATCGAGGAAGCTGGCAATGCGCGTCGGCAGGTAGAACACCACGCCGTACACGCTCATCTGCACGGTGAAATACACCAGGCAGAACTTCATCACCTGGCCGTTGCGCAATGCGCCCAGGAAGCCGTGCGGGCCTTGGGCCTGCTTTTGTGCGTCTTCTTCGGCCAGTTGGCTTTCCAGTGCATCCTTTTGCGCATCGCTCAGCCAGCGGGCATGGCGTGGGCGGTCAACCAGGTAGAAGTAGGCGGCAATGCCCACCAGCGAAGCCAGCAGCCCTTCAACCACGAACAGCCACTGCCAGTTGCGCAGGCCGAACACGTCATGAAACTCCAGCAGCCAGCCCGACAACGGGCCACCCAGCACCAGCGCCAGCGGCAGGCCAAAGTAGAACAGGCCCAGCGCCTGGGCGCGGCTGCGCTGCGGGAACCAGTAGGTGAGGTAGAGGATGATGCCGGGGAAGAAGCCGGCCTCGGCAATGCCCAGCAAGAAGCGCAGCACGTAGAAGGTGGTGGCGTTGTCGGCAAACATCATCGCCGCGCTGACCAGGCCCCAGGTGACCATGATGCGGCACAGCCAGACGCGGGCGCCCAGCCGGTGCAGCATCAGGTTGCTGGGCACCTCGAAACAGGCGTAGCCGATGAAGAAGATACTGGCACCGAAAGCGAAGGCGACGTCGCTCAGGCCGGTGTCAGCCTGCAGGAAGGCCCGGGCGTAACCGACGTTGGCGCGGTCGATGAAGGCCAGGACGTACATCAGGATGAGAAAGGGCAGTAGCCGCGCGCGGCTGGTGGAAATGGCCGAAGCCAGGGAGCTGGCGTGATCGCTCATGGAGGTGTCCCCGTTGGTGCCCTGTGTGCCCCGGGACGCTTTGGGGCGGGCTTTTTGTTGTTGGTGTTGGGGCGACTTTAGAGGGGGAAGGCCTGGCTGGATAATCACTTATGCGTATCCATCGATAGCCTGGGGTAATACCTTTTTGCGGTTCGGGGGTGGTGGGGTTATCGGATGGTTTGGGGGTGTTCGGTTTGAGGTGGATGTTGGTGTATAGATTGAGCGCCGCCCTGCGGCGCATCGCGGATAAATCCGCTCCTACAAGGGCCCGTGTAGGAGCGGATTTATCCGCGATGCGCCGCAAGGGCGGCGCTCGATTTCACAGGCGACCAATACCTATAAGCAGGCGTTGCGCCCCATGCGGCAGGCAATCTCGAAGGCCTGGCGGGTAGCGCCGACATTGGCCTTGCCCTGGCCCGCAATGTCGAATGCGGTGCCGTGGGCCGGGGTGGTGATCGGGATCGGCAGGCCACCCTGCACCGTGACACCCCGAGAGAAGCCCATCAGCTTGATGGCGATCTGGCCCTGGTCGTGGTACATGGTCACCACCGCGTCAAAGGCCTGGGCATCGCCCTGCACCTTCAAGAAGATCGTGTCCCCCGGGTAGGGGCCGTCGGCGTCGATGCCTTGCTCGCGCGCCAGCTGCACCGCCGGGCCGATGATGTCCAGCTCTTCGCGGCCAAAGCTGCCGTTGTCGCCGTTGTGCGGGTTCAGGCCACACACGCCGATGCGTGGGCGCTGCAAACCGTTGCGCTTGAGCGCGGTGTCGATCAGGCCAATGGCTTCGAGCACTCGCGCCTGGCTGAGCATGCCGGGCACCTCGGCCAATGCCACGTGGGAGGTCACCCGCGAAGTCCACAGGGCATCGAGCACGTTGAACTCACAGAACGGCCCGCTGAAATTCAGGCGCTCGGCAAACCAGTGCAGCTCGTCACTGTGGCCCATGCCGGCCATGTGCAGCGAGGTTTTGTTCAGCGGGCCGAACAGGATGGCGTCGGTCTTGCCCGTGTCGGTGAGCTCCAGCGCCACGGCCAAGGTGTCGAGGCTGTAACGCCCGCCAATCACGCTGGCTTCGCTACGCGGGAACTCACCCTGTGCAGCGCCGCGATAAGGGAACAGAAGCGGCGTGTCATCGGCAAAATCCAGTACGTCGAGCGAATCGATACGCCGGTACGGGAACTCACAACCCGCGATCTGCATGCCGCGGCGCATCTCCTGCTCATCGGCAATCAGCACCACGTGCGCCTTGCCGCGTACCTCGGGCTCGGCCAGCAGGCGGGCGATCAGTTCAGGCCCGATACCGGCCGGGTCACCCAGTACCATGGCCAGGCGTGGAAAGGTTGGCTTGTTCATGCGGGGGTCCTTGTGTGGGGCAACACCTGATTGACGCGCAAGGTGTCGGGCACGGTGCGGTACAGGCGCCGTGCGTTGCTGTAGAAAAGCTGTTGCTGGGCGGTGTGCGGCAGGTCGGCGACAATCTGCTTGAAGCCGCCATAAATGGTGTCGAAGCTGCCGCACAGGCCATCGACCGGGAAGTTGCTGGCAAACATCGCCCGCTCGCTGCCAAACAACGCGATGACCCGGCGCACGATCCAGGCGTTGTCCTCGGCACGCCAGGGTTGGCCGGCCTGGCCTATGCCCGAAATCTTCACCGCCACGTTGTCGCATTCGGCAAACCGCGCCATGGCCGCGTGCCAGTCCGCCAGGCCCTGGGGGCTGCGGTCCGACGGCAGGCCGGCGTGGTTCAGAATCAGCAACGTGTCGGGGAAGTCGCGCGCCAGGCGGGCCGCTTCATCGAGGTTCCACCACGGGGTCTGCAGGTCGAAATGCAGGCCATGGCGCGCAAGCTGCGCATAGCCATCGCGCCAGTTCACGTCGCTCATCAGGCTGTGCAGGCGCCCGACCTCCGCGGGGCACGATGGCCCGCCGGGCTTGTGGCGTACGCTGCGCACCCGCTCGAAAGCCGCCTGCTCGGCCAGCACCCGGGCGGCGTCCGGCGCATCCAGCCAGGCCTGGGCCACCACGGCATTGGGCGCCCCGTAACGGGCTGCCAGGCCATGGATGAAGCGCGTTTCACCCACGGGGTCACGCGGGTCCCATTCGGTTTCCACGTAGACGGTTTCGACCACCTGATGGGTGCCCGCATCACGCAGGTAATCCTCGGGGAAGTAGCGCCGCTTGATGGCAGTGTAATCCCCGTAACGAAACGGAATGTTCTGGCTGGCCGACAGCCACGGGTGCGGGTTGTTCAGCGGGTCCCAGAAGTGATGATGGGCATCGACGATCGGCCCTTCGTACAACTCAGCCATGGTGTACCTCGGTCTTGTCCAGCGAGATCAACAGCGTGCCGACGATGAACAGCCCCGAGCACAGGGCAAAAAAGCCGAGCACGGCCGGGTAGCCGCCCAGATGCTGCAACAGCACGCCCACCAGAATCGGCACCACGATGCCGCCCAGGCTGCCGGCCAGATTCATCACCCCACCGATCAGGCCCACCCGCGACGGTGCCGCGAGCAACGCCGGGAAGCTCCAGTACAAGCTGCCCCACATCAGGAAGAACGCCGTCAGCGACAGTAGCGCCACAGCCGCGTAGGCGTCGCTCAGGCCGGGCAGCAGCAGGAAGGCGCACAGCGCCACCAGGCCCGAGAACGTCAGCAGCCCTTTGGCGGCCAAACCACGGCGCACGCCCTTGCGGATCAGGGTGTCGCACAGGAAGCCGCCCACCAGCGAGCCCACCGCGCCACACAGGAAGATGATGAACGTGGCCGCCCCGATACCCTTGATGTCAAAACCACGGGCATGGGCCAGGTAGCTCGGCCCCCAGGTCAGCAAGCCGAAGAACACCATCGCCCAACTGGCGCGGCCCAACAGGATGCCGGTGAGCGAACGGGGCGCGATGCCCAGCCCCTTGGCCGGCCGTTGCGCCGCCTCGGCCAACGGTACAGCGCGGCCGTCGTTGATTTTGTCCAGCTCGGCGGCATTGACGGCGGCATGCTCGGCGGGGTTGTCGCGCAGGTAGTGCCAGGCCAGCCAGGCCATGGCCAATGTGGCGATACCGGCGACGAAGAAGGCGATGCGCCACGAGCCAAGCACGGCGATCAGGTAGGCGATGATCAAGCCGCCCAAGGCCGCACCCAGCGGGCCGCCGCAATCCATCAGCACCGCGCCGCGGCTGCGCTCGTTGGCGCCCAGCCACAAAGAGTTGAGTTTGCCGCCCGAGGGGAACAAGGGCGCCTCCGCAGCGCCCAGGGCAACCCGGGCGAACATCAGCGACAGGCCACCGGTGGCGAACGCCGCCAATGTCTGGAACGCGCCCCACAGGCCGGTGGACCAACCAATGACCCGGCGCGGGCCGAAGCGGTCGATCAACCAGCCACCGGGGATTTGTAACAACGCGTAAGCCCAAAAGAAACTGCTGAGGATCAGCCCCTGCATACTCGGCGAAAGCTCGAACTCCGCGGCAATGGTGGGCATGGCAATGGACAGCGAAACACGGTCGATCAGGTTGATCACCGTCAGGGCAAAAATGATTGCGAAGATGCGCCAGCGCACGTTGCTGGCCTTCAGCGCGACAGGCGTGTCGGCCGATTGCCCAGCGTGCAGCACAGTGGTGTGTGCCTGAGCCATGGGAGGTACCTCTGCTTGTTATTGTTGTAAGCCGGTGATGTCCGGCAGTGCCACTATGGCCGGGCCGTCGATAACCGTCTAATCAAAGCTGCTCATAGAGCCATTGCCTGTGGTTATCGCTCAGCTATAACCGCAGGCTATCGGTGTATGCGTAACTTTGAGTGGACGCTTATCGGTTAGCTGCGCAGACTTCGGTGACCCATAACAAAGACAACAAAGAGGTCCCCCATGCGAAGTCACATTTCGTCGCTGCTGGCCGCCTGCGGCCTGCTGTGTGTCACCGCCCTGCCCGCCCTTGCCGACACCTGGAAGCCCGAAAAGAATGTCGAGATCGTCGTGGCCGGTGGCCCCGGCGGCGGCACCGACCAGCTGGCGCGCCTGATCCAGCAAGCGATCAGCCAGCATCACCTGCTGGACGTCAACACCGTGGTACTGAACAAAGGCGGTGGCAACGGCGCCGAAGCCTTCCTCGACATGAAACTGGCCCAGGGCGATGCCCACAAGCTGGTGATCGGCACCAACAACGTGTACCTGCTGCCCTTGGTAGCCAAGCTGGGCTACCAGTGGACCGACCTCACCCCGGTGGCCGCCGTGGCCGAAGACGACTTCATTCTCTGGACCTACCAGGACGCCCCGTGGAGTGACGCCGCCGCGTTCAAGGGGGCGCTCGCAAGCAATACCGGCAAGATGCGCTTTGGCGGCAGCCAGTCCAAGGATGTGGACCAGACCCTGGCCCTGCTGATTGGCCAGCAGGTGGGCAGCAAGCTCACCTACATCCCCTTCAAAAGCGGCAGCGAGGCCTCCATCCAGCTGGCCGGCAAGCACATTGCCGCCAACCTCAACAACCCGGCCGAAAGCCTCAGCCAGTGGCGCGGCGGCCAGGTGCGGCCGCTGTGCGTGTTCAGCCGCGAGCGCATGATCTACCGCGACAAGGTCACCGCCGAGCAGTCCTGGGCCGACATCCCTACCTGCCATGAACAGGGCCTGGCCATCGAACAATACCGCTTCCCCCGTACCGTTTTCCTGCCCGGCGGGATCAGCGACGAACAGCGGGCGTTCTATGTGGAGGTGCTGCGCAAAGTCAGCCAGACGCCAGAGTTCAAGGCCTACATCGAGCGCTCGGCGCTGGCGCCGACCTTCCTCGAAGGCCAGGCGCTGGTGAGCTACATCGAACAGGACCGTGAACGCGTGATGCCACTGTTCAAGGACGCCGGCTGGCTGCGCCAGTGAGCGTGACAAGGGAGACCACCATGTCCACCACCAACGACGCGCCGCTGGTTGCCACCCGCTGGGTGGAAATCGGCCTGGCCCTGTTCACCGCCGCGCTGGGCGGCACCCTCATGTACGGCAGCCTGGCCATCGGCATTGGCTGGGGCGATGCCGGGCCAGAGGCGGGCTACTTCCCGTTCTACATCGGCCTGCTGCTGAGCTGCGCCAGCCTGGGCAACCTGCTGCTGGCCGTGGTGCGGCGCCAGGCCATGGCCGAAGCGTTCGTCGGGCGCCGGGCGTTTGCCCAGGTGCTGGCCGTATTCGTGCCGATTGCCGTGTACGTAGCGGCCATGCCATTGCTGGGCATCTACCTGGCTTCGGTGCTGTTCATCGGCGGGTTCATGTGGCGGGCGCGCAAGGCCGGGCAAGGCCACCGCTGGCTGACCATCGTGCTGATCCCCTGCTGCGCCGCACTCGCCAGTTACCTGATTTTTGCGCTGTGGTTCAAGGTGCCGCTGCAGGCCGGTGTGCTGGGTGACCTGGCGAGCTACCTGGGAGGGCTGCGGCCATGAGTGAAATCGATTCGTTGATGCAGGGCATGAGCCTGATCCTCACCGCCCACCACCTGGGCCTGATGGTGGTGGGCGTGCTGCTGGGCATACTGGTCGGTGTGCTGCCGGGGCTGGGTGCACCCAACGGCGTGGCACTGCTGTTGCCGCTGACCTTCACCATGGAGCCGGTGTCGGCGATCATCCTGCTGTCGTGCATGTACTGGGGGGCGTTGTTCGGCGGTTCGATCACCTCGATCCTGTTCAACATCCCCGGCGAGCCGTCATCGGTGGCGACCACCTTCGATGGCTACCCCATGGCCCGCAACGGCCAGGCCGGCGAAGCCCTGACGGCGGCGTTCACCTCGGCACTGCTCGGTGCGCTGGTGGGCGTGTTGCTGCTGACATTCCTGTCTACTCACATTGCCAAGTTCGCCATGGAGTTCAGCTCGCCGGAGTTCTTTGCGGTGTACCTGCTGGCGTTTTGCACCTTCATCGGCCTGAGCAAGAACCCGCCGCTGAAGACGGTGGTGGCGATGATGATCGGCTTTGGCATGGCCGCGGTGGGCATGGACACGGTGAGCGGCGAACTGCGCCTGACCTTCGACCAACCCTGGCTGCTGTCGGGCCTGAGCTTCGAGGTGGCGGTGATCGGCCTGTTCGGCATCGGCGAAATCCTCTGCACCGTGGAAGAAGGCCTGGTATTCCGTGGTGAGCGGGCACGCATTACGCCGATGGTGATCTTGCGCACCTGGGCCAAGCTGCCCCGCTACTGGCTGACCTGGCTGCGCAGCGCCCTGGTCGGCTGCTGGATGGGTGTGACCCCGGGTGGCCCGACGGCCGCGTCGTTCATGAGCTACAGCCTGGCGCGGCGCTTCTCGAAAAACCGCGAGCGCTTCGGCAGTGGCGAGGTGGAAGGCGTGATTGCGCCGGAAACCGCCGACCACAGTGCCGGCACCAGCGCCCTGCTGCCGATGCTCACCCTGGGCATCCCCGGCTCGGCCACGGCAGCGGTGATGCTGGGCGGGTTGATGATCTGGGGCCTGCACCCGGGGCCGACGTTGTTCGTCGAACAGCACGATTTTGTCTGGGGCCTGATTGCCAGCATGTACCTGGGCAACGTCGTCAGCCTGATCGTGGTGCTGGCCACGGTGCCGCTGTTTGCCTCGATCCTGCGCATCCCGTTCTCGATCATTGCGCCGATCATCATCATGGTCTGCGCCATTGGTGCCTACTCGGTGCACAACTCGATGACCGACGTGGGCCTGATGCTGGTGTTCGGTGCGCTGGGCTACCTGTTCAAGAAACTCGGCTACCCCATCGCACCGCTGGTGCTGGCCGCCGTGCTGGGTGACAAGGCAGAGGATGCGTTCCGCCAGTCGATGCTGTTTTCGGACGGGCAGTTGTCGATCTTCTGGTCCAACCCACTGGTGGGCAGCCTGACCTGCGCGGCGCTGTTGATGCTGTGCTGGCCGTTGCTGGCCAAAGGCATCAGCGGCCTGCGTACCTTGCTTGGCCGCACGCTGGCCCGGCGCATCGCCTGACCCGCCACCGCGCGGGAGCTCCTGTGCCCCTGCGCGGCTGGCGCCCTCCCCCAATTCTTGTCAATCTTGGCCCTCCCCATGACCACGAGCCAGACCATGTCCCGCATCCCCGACGCCAACATCATCCACAGCCGCCTGCGTTTGCGGCAACTGCGCCTGATGCTGGCCCTGGATGAGCTGGGCTCGCTGCGCCGCGCCGCCGAGGAAATCGGCATGACCCAACCGGCCGCAACCAAGATGCTGCATGAAGCCGAAGACTTGCTGGGCGTCGAGCTGTTCGAACGCCTGGCACGCGGCATGCGCCCCACCCCGTTTGGCGAAACGCTGATTTACTACGCACGCATGATCTTTGCCGAGCTGTCGGGCATGCGCGAGGAAATGGTCGCCCTGGAGTCAGGCAACCTGGGCCGGGTCACCATCGGCGCCATCCCGGCGCTGGCTTCGGGTTTGCTCACCCGCACCATTGCCACGCTCAAGCAAAGCCACCCGCGCCTGTCGATGAGCCTGCAGGTGGACACCAGTGACGTGCTGGTGCAAGCCCTGCAGCAGGACCAACTGGATGTGGTACTGGGGCGCATCCCCAGCAACGCACGCACCGACGACCTGCAGTTCGACAGCCTGGGTGAAGAAGACCTGTGCGTGATCGCCGGCGCCCAACACCCCTTGGCCAAGCAGAAAAAACTGGCCTGGACCGAGCTTCAGGACATGACCTGGGTGCTGCAGCAGCACCCCAGCCCGATGCGCACCATCGTCAACCAGGCGTTCCACAATGCGCGCATCGACCTGCCCAGCAGCATCGTCGAAACCACTTCGATCATGACCCTGCTGTCACTGCTGCAGCAAACCGACATGATCGGCATCACCCCCCGCTCGGTGGTCGACGACTACCCGGGGCGGCACCTGCTAGCCGTGCTGCCCATCCAGCTTGAACCGCGCCTGCCGCCGTACGGTTTGATCACCCGGCGCAATCGCGTGCACTCCTCGGCCATGCAGACGTTCATGGCGGCGGTACACCTGGAGCAAAGCCGATCGGAGTAAAGCGCCGCATCGCACAATTGAAAACCATTCTCGATTGCTTCACACTGCCGCCGCGCCGCATCGGCGACCACAGGGCTTGAGGCACGGCAATGGCAGACCCATCGACACAACTGGAAGTGTTCCTCGGCGTACGCCGGGAGCTGGTGAGTTACGCCTCCACCATTACCGGTGACCGCGCCCAGGCCGAAGACATCGTGCAGGAAGCGTGGATCCGCTTCACCCCCGCCGCCGCGGTCGAACAGCCGGTGGCCTACCTGTACCGCATCGTGCGCAACCTGGCGCTGGACCTCAAACGCAGCCGCAGCCGCGAACAGGCACGCCAGGCCACGGCCCCGGCCTGGCTGCAACCCGGGCTAGGCGCGGACCCCGCTGACAACTGCCAGCACAGCATGCTGCTCGACCGCCTCAACACCGCCCTGCAAGCCCTGCCCGAAGCCAGCCGACAGGCGCTGGAAATGCACCGCTTTGGTGGCTGCACCCTGGCGCAGATCGCCGAGCGCCTGGGCGTTTCCCTGAGCACCGCGCATCGCCTGCTGCGCGACGCCCTTGCCCGCTTGGCCGAGGAAGTCGAGGAGCCCGACGTGGGCGGGGGCAGCCATGAAGCTTGACCCGCAGGTGCTGGAGCAAGCCGCCGACTGGCACCTGCGTTTGCAGGAGGAGCCGGGCTGCCGGGTGGAGTTCGACACCTGGCTGGCAAGCGACCCCGCCCACCAAGCCGCCTGGCAGCGCATGCAGACGCTGTGGGGCGCCTTGGGCGAACTGCCGCAGGCAAACCCTGCCCCGACACCGCCAGTGGTGGCCCGGCGCAAGCGGCGCTGGCCTGCGCTGGCTGCCGCGGCCAGCATCGCCGGGCTGGCCGTGCTCAGCGCACCGCAGGCACAGCTTGCGCTGCAAGCCGACTACCGCACCGGCAGCGGCGAAACCCGCGAAGTGCGGTTGGCTGATGGCTCACGCATCACCTTGGCGCCGCACAGTGCGTTGAAGGTGGACAGCGACAACCCCCGGGCTGTCGAACTGCTGCAAGGCCAGGCCTACTTCAAGGTCGCCCACGACGCCGCGCACCCCTTTACTGCCCAGGCTGGCGAGTTGTCGGTGCGGGTGCTGGGCACCGCCTTCGACCTCTCGCTGGCGGCGCAACATGCCGAGGTTGCGCTAGAGGAAGGCTCGGTGCAGGCAGAAAGCCGCGCCTACCCCTTGAGCGAACGCCTGGCCCCAGGCCAACGCCTGGATTTCAGCTGGCCCTCCGGCCGTGTCGAGCGCTCCCAGGTGGCGCCAACCCAAGTCGCCAGTTGGCGCACCGGTGACCTGTTCGTGGAGGACATGCCCGTGCGCGAACTTGCCAACCAGCTGCAACGCTACAGCGGCGGCTGGGTGATCGTCGCCGAACCGCTGCGCGACAAGCGCATCACCGGGGTGTTTGACGTGCGTAACCCCGAACGGGCCTACGCCGCGCTGGCGCAATCACTGGGCACGCGCGCACGGCAAATCACCCCTTGGGTACGCGTAGTGGGCGATTTTTAAGTTTTTTTTCGTCAGGCTGAAAAAAATCCGCGAGCACGTCGTCTTTCAACGTCCTTTTGAGAATTTGTCTCAAATGAAACTCAGACGTATGAAGGATCGATACCATGCCGCGTTTCTACCCGCTGCCGTCCCTGGCACTGGTGCTGTTGTTGCCGATCAACACCGGCTGGGCTGCCGAAGCCCCCGCTGAACGACGCACTGCGTCCTATGCCATGGCGGCGCAGCCCTTGGCCAGTGCGCTGGCGCAGTTTGCCCGGCAGAACGGCCTGCAGCTGAGTTTCGACGCGGCGCTGGCGCAGGGGCGCATGGCCCCGGCGTTGAATGGGCAGCTCTCGGAAAGCGACGCCCTGCAACGCCTGCTGCAAGGTTCGGGGCTGGGCTGGTCGCTCACCCCGGAGCGCACCTTGCTGCTGTACCCGGTTACCCAGGACGGTGCGCTGAACCTGGCGCCCTCCACCGTCAACGCCAACCACTATGTGGAGCGCGCCGACGGCCCGGTGCAGGGCTACCGCGCTACCCGCAGCGCCACCGGTACCAAGACCGACACCGCCCTGCGCGACATCCCGCAATCGATCCAGGTGGTGTCGCGCCAGGTGATGGAGGACCAGCAGTCCAACAGCCTGGGCGAGGTGCTGGCCAACGTCAGCAGCGTGCAGCGCGGCAACACCCACGGTGGCTCGTCGGAAGCCTTCGTGATCCGGGGTTTCAAGGCCAACACCTACGCGATCGACGGCATGGCCATGAACCCGCTGGTGTCTCGCCCGGAAGCGCTGCGCGACCTGGCCAACGTCGAGCGCGTAGAGGTGCTCAAGGGGCCGGCGTCGGTGTTGTACGGGCGCGGCAACCCGGGCGGCCTGATCAACCTGGTCACCCGCCAGCCCTCGTTCGAACCTGAGGCACGGGTAAAGGCACAGGTGGGCAGTTACGACTTCTATCGCCTGGAGGCCGACGCCAGCAACGCGCTGAACGCCGACAAAACCCTGGCCGGCCGCCTGACCATGGCCACCCAGACCGACCGTGGCTTTCGCGACACCTTCCGGGACAGCAAGCGCACCTATGTGTCGCCCACCCTGCGCTGGGCACCCAGCGACGCCACGCGGGTGGATGCCGGCCTGGACTTCATCAACCAGACCAGCCCGTTCGACCGCGGCCTGCTGCCGCAGAACGGCAAGATCAACATGCCCGCCGACCGTTTCCTGCACGAGCCCTGGTCGCGCGACAAGGCTGACAAGTTCTCGGCCTGGTACAAGGCCGAACATGACGTCAACGACTGGCTGACCCTGCGCCAGATGACCCGCTGGGACCAGTCGCACAAAGACCGTTACGTGGTCGACCTGCGCGGCATCGGCAGTGACGGCCGTACCCTGGCACGCCGCGCCACCGACGGCAACGAACGCATCAGCACCCTCGACGCGCAGTTCGAGGCCATTGCCCGCTTCGACACTGGCGGCATTCAGCACACGGCACTGGCCGGTATCGAATACATCGACGGCCGCCGCGTGGTCGCCAGCGACCGCGCTTCACTGGCCTCCATCGATATTTACGAGCCGGTATACGGTGCGCTGCCGGGGCCGTTCCGCTTCAATGAAAAGTCCAAGTACAACCTGGAGTCCTACAGTTTCTACCTGCAGGACCAGATCGACCTGAGCAGCCAGTGGAAGCTGTTGCTGGGCGCGCGTTACGACGACACACGCCAGCGCAACACCACCACCAATTCCGACTACGAAGTCACCCGCACCGACCTCGACCCGAGCAAGGTGTCGCCCCGGGCAGGCCTGGTGTATCAGCCCACCGACTGGCTGGCGCTGTACACCAGTTACAGCACCTCTTTTACCCCGCAAAACGACATCCAGCGCAGTGGCAGCGTGCTCGACCCCGAGGAAGGTACGCAGTATGAAGTGGGCGCCAAGTTCGACCTGATTCCGGACCGCCTGAGTGCCACGTTGGCGGTGTTCGAAATCACCCGCGAGAACGTCGCCGCGCCCGACCCCGCCGACGATAACTACTCGGTGCAAACCGGCGAGCAGCGCGTGCGCGGCATCGAGCTGGACGTAAGCGGCACGCCGCTGCCGGGTTGGGAAATCATCGGCAACATCAGCGCGCTGCAGGCCAAGGTCACCCAGGACACCGTCATCGAAGAAGGCAACCGCCTGGAAGGCGTGCCGATCATGAGTGGCTCGCTGTGGAGCAGCTACCAGCTGCAGGAAGGCCCGCTGGCGGGGCTTGGCTTTGGTACCGGGGTCACGGCGGTGGGCGAGCGCCAGGGCAACATCGAAAACACCTACGACGTGGGCGGCTATGCCCGCGTTGACGCCAGCGTGTTCTACGACATCGACGAAAACGTGCGGGTGTCGCTCAATGGCCGCAACCTGTTCGACCGCAAGTACATCGAAATCGTCGCGGGCACTGATGGCAACTATGCAGGCGACCCGGCGGAACTGGTGGCCACCGTGAGTGCGAAGTTTTGACCGCGCCGGCCTCCCTGCACCTGGCGTGGCGTGGCATCCAGCGCAGGCGCCTGCTGATTTGCGGGGCGCTGGCCCTGGCGCTGCTGGGTAGCCTGCTGGGCGACATTGCCTTGGGCAGCACCGCGTTTGCGCCGATCGACGTGCTGCACGCCTTGCTCGGCAGCCCGTCGGTAGACCCGGACACGCTGGTCATCGTGCGCGAACTGCGCCTGCCCTTCGCACTGATGGCCGTGCTGGTGGGCGCTGCGCTGTCGCTGGCCGGTGCCGAGATGCAGACCATCCTCAACAACCCACTGGCCAGCCCATTCACCCTGGGCGTGTCGTCGGCGGCGTCGCTGGGGGCCGCGTTGGCCATCGTGCTCGACCTGGGTGTACCGGGGGTGCCGGGCGGTGCGCTGGTCACTGCCAATGCCTTCGTGTTTGCCTTTGCCTCGGTGCTGTTGCTGCAGGCCGTGGCCGGGCTCACCGGCGGCGTGCAAAGCCTGGTGCTGTTCGGTATCGCGCTGGTGTTCAGCTTCAATGCCATGGTTGCCCTGCTGCAATACCTGGCCAGCGCCGATGCCCTGCAGCAGCTGGTGTTCTGGAGCATGGGCAGCCTGAGCCGGGCCAGTTGGCCGGCGGTGCAGACGCTGGGGGTGGTGTTGCTGTTGGTGGTGCCGTTCAGCCTGCGGGCAGCCTGGCAGATGACTACCTTGCGCCTGGGTGAGGAACGTGCCGAAACCTTGGGGGTCGACGTAGCCCGGCTGCGCTTTGGCGCGTTGCTGCGCATCAGCCTGCTGGCGGCTACGGCAGTGGCGTTCGTCGGCACCATCGGCTTCATCGGCCTGGTGGGGCCGCATATCGCACGCATGCTGATTGGCGAGGACCACCGTTACTTTCTGCCGGTCAGCGCCATGACCGGGGCACTGATCATGTCGCTGTCGGCCATCGTCAGCAAGCAGCTGATACCCGGCGTGGTGCTGCCGGTGGGTATCGTCACCGCCATCGTCGGCGTACCGCTGTTCATGACGTTGATCCTGAAGCGGGGGCGCCCATGAGCAGCCTGCATGTGCACGACCTTACGGTGGGCTACAAGCGCAACACAGTGCTGCACGGCATCACCCTGCCTGCGTTGGCGGCAGGCGAACTGGTGGCGCTGGTAGGCCCGAACGGCGCGGGCAAGTCGACCTTGTTGCGCAGCCTTGCCGGCCTGCTGCCAAGTGCTCACGGGAGCGTACGCTTCGACACCCTCGACCTGCTGCGTGCCAACCGCCGCGAACGCGCACAGGTGCTTGGCTTCATGCCCCAGGCGCTGCCCGATGGCATTGCCCTGAGCGTGCTGGAAACCCTGCTCGGCGCCTTGCGTGGCGGTGACCCGCGCGCCGCGCTGGGCAATGCCCGCCAGCAGCAGGAACGCGCTTACGCCGTGCTGGAGAGGCTGGGCATTCTGCACCTTGCCTTGCGCCCGCTGGACGCGTTGTCGGGTGGGCAACGGCAGATGGTCAGCCTGGCCCAGGCCGTGATCCGCCAACCTCGCCTGCTGCTGCTCGACGAGCCCACCAGCGCGCTGGACCTGCGCTACCAGAACGATGTAATGGCCACGGCACGTTCACTGGCCGACGAAGGCCGGCTGGTCATTGTGGTGCTGCACGATCTGGGCCTGGCCGCACGCTGGGCCGACCGCTTGGTGGTACTGCAGAACGGGCACCTGCATGCCGCCGGCCCACCGGTGCATACCCTCACCCCGCGCATGCTGGCCGAGGTGTACCGAGTGCAGGCACGGGTGGAAGCCTGCACCCAAGGACGTGTGCAAATCCTCGTGGACGGGGCTGTGTCATGACGCTGGCCACCATCCGGTGTGCCATCTGGCTGATGCTACTGCTGTGCCTGCCACTGCACGCCGCCACCTACCCGCGCACCGTCACCGACCTGGCCGGGCGCCAGGTGACGCTGCAGCACGCCCCGCAGCGCATCTTGCTGCAAGACAGCAACGACCTGCTGACGCTCGCCCTGCTCGACCGCGACAACCCGCTGCAGCGGGTAATAGCCTGGGGTAACAACCTGGCCAGCTCCGACCCGGCGCTGTGGCACGTGGTGGCCGAGCGCTGGCCGCAAGCCACGCACATCCGCCAGGTCGAATTCATGCAAAGCGGCCAGATCGACATCGAAGGCCTGCTGCGCACCCACCCGGACCTGGTTATCGCACGCCTGGAGGCACAGCCCGCCATTGAAAACACCGTGCTGTACAGCGTGCTTGAACGGCTGGGCATCCCGCTGCTGTATGTCGACAACGAACAAGACCCGCTTCAGCACGTGCCGCGCAGCGTGGCACTGCTGGGCCAGGCGCTGGCCAGGGAAGCCCAGGCGCAGGCCTATCTGACGGCCTACGACCAGCGCCTGCGCACCCTGCTCGCAACCGCCCACGGGCTGCCCGCCCCCCGGGTGTTCGTCGAAGCACGGGCCGGCCAGGCCGGCACCGGTGGCTGCTGCCATACCCAGGGCGACAGCGGCTGGGGCTTGCTGGTGCAGCATGTCGGTGGCATCAACCTCGGCTCGCAGTACCTGCGCAGCGCCTCGGCAGACGTCGCGCTGGAAACGCTGATCCTCAGCAAACCCGACCTGTACCTGATGACCGGCACCCAACGCGTGCGCAATGGCGTGACGGCTATTCCGTTCGGCTACGGCGCCAGCACGGCCGACGTGCACACGGCCTTGCAAAGGCTGATGCAGCGGCCAGGCTTTGCGGCCCTGGCACCGGCAGCAGATGCCTGCGTGCAAGGCCTGAACCACCAGTTTTACAACAGCGTGTTCAACATCGTTGGGGCGCAGTGGCTGGCCAAACTGTTCTGGCCGCAGCATTTTGCCGACCTCGACCCGGACCACGAATACCGGCAGCTGATTGCCGAATTCACCACCCTGCCAGCCCGCCCGTTCGTGTTCCACGGGCAGGCCTGCTTCGCCAACCTGGATGCCCCATGATCGCCTCACTCAAAACCTGGGCCCGCCGCCTGAAAAGCAACCTGATCCTATTGTGGCTGTGCCTGCGCCAGCCGCACATGCCAAAGCTGGCGTGGCTGGTGAGCCTGGCAACCGTGGCCTACGCCTTCAGCCCGATCGACTTGATCCCGGACTTCATCCCGGTGCTGGGGTTTGTGGATGATGTGATTCTGCTGCCTTTGGGCATTGCCCTGGCCTTGCGGCTGATCCCCCCGGCGATGCTCGCGCAGTGCCGGCCCGAGGCAGAGCGCCTGGCAGGTCAGAAGGTGGTGTTCAAGGGGCGGTGGGTGATGGCCGGCGCCATCGTGCTGGCGTGGGCGGCATTGATGGGTTGGTTTATCAGCCTGGTGTAACTGCGCAATCGGGCCGGCCACGCGGGGGTTGACGCACGCGGCGCGGGGCAAGCCTTAAAGCCCCACTCGCGGCCAGACGGTCATGCCGAACCGCCCGCAGGCAGCTATCGTTGCTTGTCTGGGCAACGGCTACCGACCGAGGGCGATGCCATGAACACCAGTGATCTACTCGAACAACTGCTTCGGGCCGGGCAAGGCTCGCAAGCGCAGCAAGGGCGCGGTGGCATGCCATCGCAAGACGGCTTGGGCGGCTTGCTGGGCGGCCTGCTCGGGGGCGGCAACGCAAGCGGTGGCGGCGCTGGCCTTGGCGGGTTACTCGGTGGCCTGCTGGGGGGCGGTAACGCGGGCGGCGCCACCCAGGGGCGCACCGCAGGCGGGATGAACTACGCCGCGCTGGCGTCATTGGGCATGATGGCGTTCCAGGCCTTTCAAAGCTGGCAGCGCAGCCAGGCTGCGGCCGCCCCGCAGCAGGCCGTGCGTACCGTCGATCAGCTGGCTGGCCCCGAGGCCGAGCAGCACAGCCACGCCATTTTGCGTGCACTGATTGCGGCGGCCAAGGCTGACGGGCGCATCGACCCGCAGGAAGAACAGCTGATCTACGCTGAAATCAAGCGCCACACCAGCGACCCGCAACTGCAGCAATGGCTGGATGACGAAGTCGGCAAGCCACTGGATGCAGCCGAGGTGGCGCAGTCGGCCCAGGACCCGGCCATGGCAGCGGAAATGTACCTCGCCAGCGTGATGCTGGTGGATGACCAGCAGCCCGCCGAACGGGCCTACCTTGACGACCTGGCCAGCGCCCTGCAGATCGACCCGACGTTGCAGGTGCACCTGGAACAACAGGCCAAAAGCGTTGCCTGAGTGGGTTGCCAGGGCCTTGCGCCCAAGAAAGCAGCGGCAATTTATCTTGTTTAGGCTGCTCTCAAGGGCTGCATGGCATATCCTTGCACCACGCAATCAACTTCGAAGCAGTGAATTGAACGATGGGTTTTGAACAACTAGCAGCACTCCGTGACCGCCTGCGGGCTGAAAAAGAGCAAACCAAGGCCGAGCGCCCACCCCAGGTGAAGCGCAAGCCCGCTGCACAGGCCAAGCCCCGTGAGCAGGATCCGGCGGTGGCAGCGATCTGGCCATTGCAGAAGCATTTCCCCTTGGCCTTCCCGGTCAACCCGGCGCCCAAGGTTCCCCTGAAGGAAGGCATTTTCAAGGACGCCGAGCAACACCTGGAGCTGCTCGGCATCACCGCTGAACAACTCAAGCTCGGCATCTCCACCTGGTGCCGCGGCGCCCGGTACTGGGCAAGCATGGTTGAAGGTGCAGCGCGGCTGGACCTGAATGGGCAGGCAGCGGGCACGGTTACGGCGGCTCAGGCGCAGTATGCGAAGCAGCAGGCGTTCAAGCAGCGTGGGCAGGAGCGGCGTAATCGGGCGAAGGCGAAGGCGAGTGTTGCGGCGCCGGTGGGCGATGGTGCTGTGGAGCAGGTTGCGGACTGAGTACGGGTAGGCTGGCGGCGATACCGAACAGGGGGCTGTACCGTGTTCGGTTCTCGCTTGCGTGGCGCAAAGGCGATCGCGGCGCTAGCCTAAAAAAACCCCGCATATGCGGGGTTCGGAGTCAGACTCGCCTTAAGGCGGCCTCATAGACTTCATCATCACGTCGAGCCCCGACGCACAGGACCACAACGATTTCAGTACCCTGAATACGGTAGACGACGCGAACATCGCCCGTCCCGTATACGGCGGCATCCAGCCAGCACACCCCTCAGGGGCTTACCGAGCTTATCGGGTTCACCTTCCGCAATGCGCTCGCGCACCACCTTCAGGATTCTCCTCGCCTCGGCAGTACCGAGCTGCCTGAGGTCAGTATCTACTTCGGGGTGGAACTTAACGCTCCAGCGCGCGGGCAGGCCCAAATCACACTGTGATCAGTTATCCAGTTCATCCTTGATGATCTTGCCGTCGTGCGGATCAACCTGGAATTCGTATCGTTTGCCATCGGCCTTGAGGCCCTCGCCTTCCCAGTGGCCATCGTCGGCTTCGATCTTGGTGATCTGGGTGTAGCCTGCGCCTTTCAAGGTGGCCTCAGCCTGATCCTTGTTCACCTTCCAGTCAGCACCGGGCGTATCAGCCCATGCAGAAGTAGCCCCCATGGCACCAACCAATGCAAGGCCAGTGAACAGTCGAGTCATCGCTTTCATCGCTAACATCCTTTTTGCCGGGAATGCGAAGCATGCGACCTGGCCGTCACGGTTAGGGTTCAGTCGGAAAGTGTGTGTGGCAAGAAAAGATCGACCGTGTAGGCGCTCAGGACGGTGATCGAGCTGCAAATGTTCTGGCAAGTAGCTTCAGCCATGGCCTGCACACCTGGATCCCGCCTCTTCAGGGTACGACTCGTATGCCATAAACCGTGAGCGATCTTCCGTATCGGTTGCTCCATTCGCGCCGTACTGGCCGTTACGACGGGCACATTCGTAGTCAGCCTCGGCACGCGTAGGGAAGTTCAAGGTCAGCCGGGTCTTGTTGTGATTATCGTAGAGGTCGAAGCCTACCCCAGAATCGCGGGGAACGCCGATGCGGCGAGGAAAAACCTCTTTTTCCATGGGTACAGCGGGAACCACAACAAAGCGTATCTGCATGATCATCCCTCATCGGGCATGACTTAAGTATTAGTCTTGTTGTGGAGAAACCTCAAGGCTATTCATGCTGTATGACGGCTGGGGCATGGATGCGCTCAGGCATTAAGTTCCTGTTAAGGATCGCGCCGTAGTCTTCTCAATCAGGCAATGAGCCCCGCGCCCGGTTGATGAGGAGAGATGCGACATGGAAGCTGCACTGGCGAAGAAATGGAAATGCCTGGCTCGGACAATCACGTATGTGGGTTGGGCGCTGTTCTGGCTATTGCTGTGGGACGTCGCCGTCACGCTGGATGCGATGCTCGTGGCGGGCTACGGGTTCGAGCTGCCATTGATGCCCCTGACACTGCTGTGTTCAGCGCTGGTGGTGCTGATCAGTTTCCGCAACTCCAGCGCTTACAACCGCTGGTGGGAAGCACGCACATTGTGGGGGTCGATGGTCAACAGTTCGAGAAGCTATGGCCGCCAGGTGCTGACGCTGATCGACGATGACCAGCACGCCAATCCGGTCAAGGCCCGGCTTATTCAGCGTCACGTAGCTTACCTGCAGGCTTTGCGGATGCATCTTCAAGGGAAACGGGACATCTCTGTATTAGCGCCGCTGCTGTCCGACCACGACCTGCAACTGCTCACCTCAGCGAGCAATTTACCAAACGACATCCTCAGCGGCTCCGCAGAGATCATCGCCCGGGAGTTTCAGGAAGGCCGCCTGGACAGCATCCGCCTGGCCCGCCTTGAGTCCACGTTGGTCGATATCTCAAACTGGCAAGGCGGAATGGAACGGATTGCCAATACGCCACTCCCCTACCCGTATACCTACTTCCCCAGGATATTCAGCACCCTGTTTTGCGTGATCATGCCGCTCAGCCTGGTGCCCTCCTTGGGCTGGTTCACCCCAGTCGTCTCCACGGTGGTAGGTTGCATGCTGCTGGCCATGGAGCGAATTGGCACCGACCTGCAAGCACCATTCGGGCATGGCCAGCACAGCATTCGTACTCATGAGTTTTGCCGGAACATCGAGAAGAATCTTCAGTCGATGTTCAACTCACCGGAGCGTGGGGTGTTGTCGCTGACGCCGTGCGTTGCTATGGAAGGGCAGCGCTGAGACATGGCCTTTACGGCTTGACGTTTACATGCACGCCCGCGAAATCAACCAAACAAAGAAAGTGCTGGAAGCGCTTACGAAGTGAATCGTTCCCAAGGGTGGTCCCAAGCGGCGATTTCCACACCCCAAAAACGCAAAAAGCCCTGAATAATCAGGGCTTTGAATATGGCGGAAGCGTAGAGATTCGAACTCTAGGATAGTTGCCCATCGACGGTTTTCAAGACCGTTGCCTTAAACCACTCGGCCACGCTTCCAGCTCGTTTTGCGGGCGCCATAATACCTTAATGAAACACGCTGTCAAACTCTCTGTGTCGCGGGTTGCCGTAGCTCTGATAGACTCGATCGCATCTGAATGTTTCAAACCACAGGAGTGTCGCCATGCGCGAACAGGATTATGCCGTTCACCACGGCCAGCAGGTCGAGCAGCAGGAGGTCAGCAAGGTCCTGCGCAACACGTACAGCCTGCTGGCGCTCACCCTCGCCTTCAGCGGTGTCATGGCCTTCGTGGCCCAGCAGATGCGTGTCGGGTACCCGAACATCTTCGTGGTGCTGATCGGCTTCTATGGTCTGTTCTTCCTCACCAACAAGCTGCGTGACTCGGCGTGGGGCCTGGTGTCCACCTTCGCCCTCACCGGCTTCATGGGCTTCATCCTCGGCCCTATCCTCAACCGCTACCTCGGCATGGCCGGTGGCGCGGAAGTGGTCAGCTCGGCGTTTGCCATGACCGCACTGGTATTCGGTGGCTTGTCGGCGTACGTGCTGATTACCCGCAAGGACATGAGCTTCCTCAGCGGCTTCATCACTGCTGGCTTCTTCGTGCTGCTGGGCGCCGTGGTGGCGAGCTTCTTTTTCCAGATCAGCGGCCTGCAACTGGCAATCAGCGCTGGCTTCGTGCTGTTCTCGTCGGTGTGCATCCTGTTCCAGACCAGCGCGATCATCCACGGTGGCGAACGTAACTACATCATGGCGACCATCAGCCTGTATGTGTCGATCTACAACCTGTTTGTGAGCCTGCTGCAGCTGTTTGGCATCATGAGCAGCGACGACTGATACCGCTCGAGTGCAGTTGGAGAAAGCCCGCTTCGGCGGGCTTTTTTTCGTCTTGAGAATGGTGTGGGGCTGCGGGGTGTTCGCCGTGAAGTGTTTGGCGCCTGTGAAATCGAGCGCCGCCCGCGCGGCGCATCGCGGATAAATCCGCTCCTACATCTGTTGCAATGTGGCCATGGTTGTTAGCCTTGGGGTATGTCTTGTAGGAGCGGATTTATCCGCGATGCGCACTCAAAAACTAACCTAAAAGTCAGAAATCCAGGCAAATAGTCGCCGATCATGCCGCCATCTCGCTTGCCCCTACCCCAATCCCGCTTCACCCCGTAGAATGCGCTCCTTTTTTCTCCCGGGGCAGCTGACTGCAATGAGCTCACACGAACACAGCCCAGGCGCGACGGCGCCTGCCAACGAACTGGTACTCGGCCTTGAGGACAAACCTCGGTTGACAATCGGCCTGTTGGCAGCGCTGCAACACCTGCTGGCGATCATCGTGCCCATCGTTACCCCCGGCCTGCTGATCTGCCAGGCGCTGGGTGTTTCGGCGCGCGATACCAACCTGATCGTGTCGATGTCGCTGGTCATTTCCGGGATTGCCACCTTCGTACAGTGCAAGCGTTTCGGGCCGTTCGGCGCGGGGCTGCTGATTGTTCAGGGCACCAGCTTCAACTTTGTCGGCCCGCTGATTGCCGGCGGCGCGTTGATGGTCAAGCAGGGCACGCCGGTCGAAAGCGTCATGGCGGCGATCTTCGGTGTGGTCATTGCCGGCTCGTTCGTTGAAATGGGCGTTTCGCGCATCCTGCCGTTCGTCAAACGCCTGATCACCCCACTGGTAACCGGCATCGTGGTGCTGATGATCGGCCTGACGCTGATCAAGGTCGGCCTGATCAGCATGGGCGGCGGCTTTGGCGCCATGGCCAATGGCACCTTCGCCAACGGCGAAAACCTGCTGCTGTCGGGCGTGGTCCTGGCGATCATCGTCCTCCTCAACCGAATTCCGGTGGTTTGGATGCGCAGCTGTGCCATCGTCATCGCGCTGGCCGTGGGCTATGCGCTGGCGGGCTACCTTGGCCGCCTGGACTTCACCGGCATGCACGAGGCCGCGCTGTTCCAGGTGCCGATGCCTCTGCACTTTGGCCTGGGCTTCTCCTGGGCACTGTTCATCCCGATGCTGGTGATTTACCTGGTGACGTCGCTGGAAGCCATTGGCGATGTCACGGCCACCAGCAAGGTATCGCGCGAGCCAGTAGAGGGCCCGGTGTGGATGCAGCGCATCAAGGGCGGCGTATTGGTTAACGGCGCCAACTCGCTGCTGGCCGGTGTGTTCAACACGTTCCCGAGCTCGATCTTTGCGCAGAACAACGGCGTGATTCAGCTGACCGGCATTGCCAGCCGCCACATCGGCATCTGGATTGCCGTGATGCTGGTGGTGCTGGGCCTGTTCCCGAGCGTTGCCGGTGTGATCCAGGCCGTGCCTGAGCCGGTACTGGGCGGTGCCGCCATGGTGATGTTTGGCGCAGTCGCTGCGTCGGGTATCAACATTCTGGCCAGCACCCGCCTCGACCGCCGCGCCCTGCTGATCATTGCCGTGTCGCTGGCGCTGGGCCTGGGTGTGGCGCAGGTACCTGAGTTCCTGGCGCACATGCCAGCCGCCATCCGCAATGTGCTGGAGTCGGGCGTAGCCACCGGCGGCATCTGTGCGCTGGTGCTGAACTGGTTCCTGCCCGAGAGCAAGGAACACGCCTGATACAGGCGGCTTCACCGCAAAAGCCCGCGCCCACCTGCGCGGGCTTTTTGCTTTATCATGGCCACATTCCTTTATATGAGTTGCCCATGAAATTCGCCCTCGCGGTTTTTTCCCCGGCCCATGCGCCCTCTTCGCGCCGCGCCCTGCGCTTTGCCGAGGCGGTGCTGGCCAGCGGGCACGAGATTGCCCGGCTGTTCTTCTATCAGGACGGCGTGCACAGCGCCTCGGCCAATGTGGTCGCCCCTCAGGATGAACAGGACATCGCTGCCCAATGGCGCGCATTCATTACCGCGCACCAGCTTGACGCCGTGGTGTGCATCGCCGCTGCCCTGCGCCGTGGTGTGCTGGATGAAGCCGAAGCCAGCCGCTATCAGCGCCCGGCGGTAAACCTGCCCAAGCCTTGGGAGCTGTCGGGCCTGGGTCAATTGCACGAAGCGGCGCAAATGGCCGATCGGCTTGTCTGCTTTGGAGGCGACTGAAATGGCCAAATCCATGTTGATCATCAGCCGCCAGGCGCCGTGGAATGGCCCGTCCGCCCGCGAAGCGCTGGACATCGCTTTGGCTGGCGGCGCGTTCGACCTGCCGTTGGCGATGCTGTTCCTTGATGACGGTGTACTGCAACTCGCCTCCGGCCAACAGCCCGGCGCCGTGCAACAAAAAGACCTCGCCGCCAACCTGCAGGCACTGCCCATGTTCGGTGTCGAGGAGCTGTTCGCCTGCCAAACCAGCCTGCAACGCCGCGGCCTTGCCCCCGATGCCCTGGCGCTGCCAGTGGAGGCACTGGACGATGCCGCCCTCAAGGCCCTGATTGCCCGTTTCGACCAAGTGGTGACGCTCTGATGCCAACCCTGCATGTGATATCCCACTCCCCCTTTGGCGATGATCGCCTGGGCAGCTGCCTGCGCCTGCTGGGCAGCGACGATGCCTTGCTGCTGTGTGGCGATGCCGTGTACGCCCTGCGCGACGGTGCCGAAACGCAGCAGCAACTGCAAAACGCCAAGCTTGAACAGCGCCTGTTTGCCTTGGACGAAGACCTGCAAGCCCGCGCCATCATCAGCAGCCTGGCCAACGCCGTGGACTATCAGGCATTCGTTGCCCTGTCGCTGCAGTACGACAAGGTGAACAGCTGGCTATGAGCACCCTGACTGTCGGCGATCAGTCGATCGCACTGGACAAAGACGGCTTTCTGGTTGACCTGCAAGACTGGTCCCAGCCCGTGGCCGAGGCGCTGGCTGAACGCGAAAGCATTGCCCTGACGCCCGAGCATTGGGAAATCCTCGACGTGCTGCGCCAGTTCTATGCCGAGTACCAGCTGTCGCCGGCCACCCGTCCGCTGATCAAGTACACCGCGCTCAAGCTGGGCGCGGACAAGGGCAACAGCCCGCACCTCAACCGCCTGTTCAACGGCACGCCCGCCAAACTTGCCGCCAAGCTGGCGGGCCTGCCAAAGCCGACCAATTGCATATGACCGACGTTAGCCCGCTCACCCTGCAAACCCCTGCCGAACACCCGTTCGCCGAGTTCGTGCGTATCCTGGGCAAAGGCAAACGCGGCGCCCGCGGCCTCACCCGCGAAGAAGCCCGCACCGCCATGGCCCTGCTGATGGAAGGCAAGGTCGAGGACACTCAGCTCGGCGCCTTCCTGATGCTGCTGCGGCACAAGGAAGAGAGCGCCGACGAGCTGGCCGGCTTCACCGAAGCCGTGCGCGCTCACCTGCACGCGCCCGCGATCAAGGTCGACCTCGACTGGCCCACCTATGCGGGCAAGAAGCGCCACCTGCCGTGGTACTTGCTGGCCGCCAAATGCCTGGCCAACAATGGCGTGCGCATCCTGCTGCATGGCGGCGGCGCGCATACCGCCGGGCGTATGTATACCGAACAACTGCTGGCCTTGCTGGAGATCCCGCTGTGCCGCGGCTGGCCAGCCGTCAGCCAGGCGCTTGACCAGCACCAGCTGGCCTTTGCCCCGCTGCAAGACTGGGCGCCGCAACTGCAACGCATGATCGACCTGCGCAACACCCTGGGCCTTCGCTCGCCCATTCACTCGCTGGCACGGGTGCTCAACCCGCTGAATGCACGCTGCGGCCTGCAAAGCATCTTCCACCCCGGCTACCAGGCCGTGCACCGCGAGGCCAGCCGCCTGCTCGGTGATCATGCCGTGGTAATCAAGGGCGATGGCGGCGAGATCGAGGTCAACCCCGATGTCATCAGCCATCTGTATGGCACAGCAGGCGGCGAAGCCTGGGACGAGGAATGGCCAGCCCTCAGCGAGCGCCGCCACGTGAAGCCGGCAAGCCTGCAGCCAGAGCAATTGCTGGCGGTGTGGCATGGCGAGGCGGAAGACAGCTACGGCGAAATGGCCGTGGTGGCAACCATGGCCCTTGCCCTGCGCGGCCTGGGCCAAAACCGCGAGCAAGCCTTCAGCAGCGCGCGCGGTTACTGGGCCGCACGCAACCAATCGAATAAGTAGATTATTCTTAGGCGTTCTTTGCGCTAGTTCTTCGAACGATTTCCCCTAGACTGGGCTCCAACGACAAACACTTTTGTTCCAAGGAGCTCAATCATGGGCCTTTTGATCGACGGCCGCTGGCATGACCAGTGGTACGAAAACGGCAAGGACGGCACCTTCAAGCGCGAGAACGCCCAGCGCCGTAATCAACTGCCCGCCCCCGAGGCCGGCCGCTACCACCTGTACGTGTCGCTGGCCTGCCCATGGGCCCACCGCACCCTGATCGTGCGCGCACTCAAAGGCCTGGAGCCGTTGATCGATGTGTCGGTGGTCAGCTGGCTCATGCAGGAACACGGCTGGACGTTCGATCAAGAGCAAGGCTCCAGCGGCGACCACCTCGATGCCCTGCAGTACCTGCACCAGCGCTACACGCAGGATGACCCGCATTACACCGGGCGCGTTACCGTACCCGTGCTGTGGGACAAGCAGGAAAAACGCATCGTCAACAACGAATCGTCCGAAATCATCCGCATCTTCAACAGCGCCTTCGACGAGCTGACCGGCAATACGCTGGACCTCTACCCCGAACCGCTGCGCCCCCTTGTCGATGAACTCAACGCCCGCATCTATCCGGCAGTGAACAACGGCGTGTACCGCGCAGGCTTTGCCACCACGCAAGCGGCCTACGAGGCGGCATTCGACGAGGTGTTCAACGAACTGGATTACCTGGAAGGCTTGCTAGGCCGCAACCGCTACCTGGCCGGCGAATACCTGACCGAAGCCGACGTGCGCCTGTTCACCACCCTGGTGCGCTTCGATGCCGTTTACCACGGCCACTTCAAATGCAACCTGCGGCGCCTGAGCGACTACCCCAACCTGTCCAACTGGCTGCGCGAACTGTACCAGTGGCCGGGTGTGGCGCAGACGGTGAACATGGAGCACATCCAGAAGCACTATTACATGAGCCACAAGACCATCAACCCCACCGGGATCGTGCCCAAGGGCCCGCTGCAGGACTTCACCCAGCCCCACGACCGGGCACGTCTGCCAGGCAAGGGCATCTGGGGCAGCAACTGAGCCAACGGCGGGCCATGCTCAATCGCGCATGAACCCGCCGTCCACATCCATGATTTCCCCCGTTACAAATCCCGCCTCGGCCGACGCCAGAAAGCACACCGCCGCCGCGATATCCCGTGGCGTCCCGGCGCGCCCCAATGGCATCTGCGCCAGCACCTGAGCCCTCGCCTGCGGCGCCAGCACGCTGGTCATTTCGGTGTCGGTCAACGCGGGCGACACGGCATTGACGGTGATGTCATAAGGCCCCGCTTCACGCGCCAAGCCTTTGGTCAACGCAATCACCGCCCCCTTGGCGGCCGCGTAGCAACTGTTGCCCAGTAACCCGCCCCCGCGTTTGCCGGCCACCGAGGCGATGTTGATGATGCGCCCGCCACGGCGCGCCATCATGCCGGGCAGCACGGCCTTGGCGCAGAAGAACACGCTGTTGAGGTCGATGGCCATCACCCGGTTCCATTCCGCCGTGGTCAACTCCAGCAGCGGCGCGGTGGACACGATACCGGCGTTGTTGACCAGAATATCCACGCCCCCCAACTGCGCCTCGACCTGCGCCATCATCGCCTGCACCTGCCCCTCATCCGCCACATCCACGCCCACGCCGATCGCTTCAACGCCCTGCTCGCGCAGCTGCCCGGCGGCCAGTTCGGCAGCGCCCGGGTCCAGGTCCGCCAGGGCGACGCGCGCACCGGCATGGCCCAAGGCCGCCGCGATGGCGTGGCCGATGCCACGGGCGGCGCCGGTCACCAGCGCGGTGCGCCCGGCCAGGGTGAAATTGATTGCAGTGTGCACAGCAGCCGTGTTGCTCATGGTGGTAATCCCTTCAGAAGGCCGTAGCCAGGCGCGCCCTCTGCGATGCAAAGGGCGTGATGCGAATGTGCGAACGAAAACGGAGTCAGGCGGTGCCGTAGCTGCCCATTGCCAGCTGTTCCTTGAGCGGCGGTATTTCCAGCCGGCGCATCACCCGGTACAGGGAAGGCCGGCAGATGCCGAGTTCGCGGGCAGCGGCAGACATGTTCCAGCGGCAGGCCTGCAGGGTGTCGAGCACGTCGGCACGCTCATCGCCTTGCGGCACCGGGCGGCGGATCGGCGTGATGTTGGCGGGCAACGGGCGTGGCGCCTGGCACTGGCCGAGGAAGTCCAGCGGCAGGTCACTGCGCTGGATCCGCGCCCCTTCCATCACCGCGCAGGCATAGCGCACCACCGCGCGCATCTGGCGCAGGTTGCCCGGCCAAGGGTGCGCCAGCAACAGTGCCCACACCTCACTCAGTACCTGGCGCGGGTCGCAGCCTGGCAGTTCAAAGGCAACCATGTTGCACAGCAGTTCGCCACGGTCATTGCGCTCGCGCAGGGGTGGCAAATGCACCACGCCGGTGGCGATGCGGTAGAACAGGTCTTCACGGAAGCTGCCGTCGGCCACCCGGGCGGCCAGGTCTTGGTGGGTGGCGCAGACCAGGGCGAAGTTCACCGGCACGCTGCGCTCTGCCCCCAGCGGCGTTACCTCCCGCTCGGCGATCACCCGCAGCAGGCGGGTTTGCTGCTCGTACGGCATGTCGCCGATTTCGTCCAGAAACAGCGTGCCACCGTCGGCCTGCTGCACTTTGCCCTTCTTGCCCCCCGGTAGCGCACCGGAAAATGCACCACGGGTGTAGCCGAACAATTCGCTTTCAATCAGGGTTTCGGGGATCGAGGCACAGTTGAGCGCCACCAATTGAGCGGCCTGGCGCTGGCTGTGGGCATGCAGGGCGCGGGCAAGAATTTCCTTGCCGGTGCCGGTTTCGCCGCGAATCAGCACGGCAATGCCACGCTCCATCAGGCGCAGCGCGCGGCGAAAGGCCTGGCGCACCAGCGGGTCGCTGTCGTGGGCAATATCGCATTCGGGTACGGCGGGCAGGCACGGGTGGCCAGGGCGGGTCAAAGCGGTCATCAGCGTCACCTTTTTCTTGTTCTATAGCTTGTGACTATGCCGGCGGGCAGCGCTTGTGGCGCGGCCGGGGCCGGAGGGGCGTTGCACCTTCACATTAGGGAGGCGCAGTTATATTTTCCAATACATAATCCAGCATCGACTGATACCTTTGTGAGCATCATGATCGAACTACGTCACCTACAGTACTTTCGTACCCTGGCCGAAACCCTGCACTTTGGCCGCGCGGCCGAGCGGCTGCATATTTCCCAGCCGCCGCTGTCACGGCAGATCGCACTGTTGGAAGAGGAATTGGGGGTCAAACTGTTCGACCGCTCACGGCGGCGGGTGGAGCTGACCGAGGCCGGCCAACGCTTCTACCTGGACACCGGCACGGTGTTCGCCGCCTTCGAGCAGGCCAAGCGCAATGCGCTGGCGGCGGCGCGGGGTGCGGCCGGCGAGTTGTCGGTGGGGTTCATGATGTCGACGGCCTACAGCATCACCCCGGCCATCACCCGGCGCTACGCCGCGCTGTACCCGCAAGTGAACCTCAAGCTGACGGAAACCCTGCCACTGGACCTGGCCCAGGACATCAGCAGCGGCAACAAGGACGTGGCGATCATGTATCGCCCACAGGACTGCACGGGGCTGGAAACGGTTACCCTCTACCGCGAGGAAATGACGCTGGTGCTACCACCCGGCCATCGGCTGGCCAATCAGGCCGTGGTGGAGCCACGCGAGCTGGCGGGCGAAACCTTCATCATCGTCCCCCGGCGCATTGCCCCTGCCCTGCACGACATGATCTGCAACTACTGCCTGCAACACGGCGTAACGCCCAACATCGGCCTTGAGATCAACATGCAGCAGACCATCGTCAACCTGGTGGGCGAAGGCCTGGGGGTGGCCATCGTGCCGCGCTCGATGCGCAACATGCGCCTGGCCAGCACCAGCTTCCGGCCGTTGCGCCAGGCGCCGGTGATCGAGGTGGTGGCGGTGTGGAAGGCCGACAACCACAACCCGTGCATTGCCACGTTCGTGGAAACGGCGCTGCAGGCCGGGGAGCAGGCGACGCGGGAGGATGAGGCCCGGCGCCTGGAGGAAGACCCTCAGCCCACACGGTCGGTGTAGGAGCGGCTTCAGCCGCGATAGGGCCGCGCAGCGGCCCTGAGGTGTCAGCACAACCGCAGAAATTGCTGGGGCTGCTTCGCAGGCCAATCGCGGCTGAAGCCGCTCCTATGTATGGACTCGCCCACACTGTCTAGCTGCTTTTTGAACATAGGAACCCGGTTGCATCTATGTATCAGGCCTATTCGAGAAAGCTTTTCGCTTCTGGCCAACATCGTGGTGAGCTCGCAGTTTGCCGTTTACATTGAGGCCATAATGTTGCCGGGCCTGTAGGAGCGGAGGCATTTCTCTGCGACGGTCTTACCAAGGGGCAATGTTCACTAGCAGGGGTTGGGGCGCGCAGCGCCCCGGTGGCATTGCTCGGTTGATCAGCTGCTCATGGCAGCCTCCTCATGACCTTTCGGTTTGCGTTGATAAACCTGATCACTTTGCAGCAGTGACCAAATAATGCGCAGATTTCGATTAGCCAGTCTGATCGCCGCCTCCTTGCGCCCAAGGCGGGATAGCCAGCGCAAGAGGCGGCGATCATCTGGCTGATCGGAATCAGGCTTTAGCTGACTCAAGACAGCATGCGCGCCTTGAATCATCAAGCTGCGTATGTAGCCGTCACCTCGCTTGCTCATTCTGCCCAGCCTGATTTTGTTTCCGCTGCTGTGCTGGTCGGGCACGACACCGAAGAAAGCAGAAAACATCCGGCCACTGGCGAAGCGTGCAGGTTCTGTCTCTTTCGCCACGATCGCCGTGGCGATGATGGGGCCGACACCACGAATGGTGATCAACCGTTGTGCGACCTTATCCTCTTGGGCTGTCGCTTCGAGCCGCGCACTTAGCGTCGCAATGCGCTCACTCAGAAAGAGCCAGTCAGCTAGCAGTTCATCGAGCAACTCGCGCAACAAATCAGGCAGGGGCAAGGAGGCATCCTCAAGAGCTCGCGGTACATGTGTACTGATCGCGGTATCACCTTGGGGCATGGATACACCATGCTCAAGCAGCAAGCCACGCATCTGATTACCCAGCGCTGTATGTCGCTTGATGTTGCCGCGCCGGATACGGTGCAGCGCCTGAATAGTCAGTGCTGTGGTGCTCTTGACCGGTATCGAGGCGATGCTGCTGTCGCGACCAGCGCGCAAAATGGCATGAGCGTCGTTACGGTCGTTCTTGGCGCCACTGCGGTGCTCGGCCACGCGTTGCGCAGGCAGAATGCGAACCGGATTACCCTTGGCCTGCAGCAACCTGGCCCAGGCTTGCGCACCCGGACCACACTCCATCAAGACAGTTACCGTCACTGGCACCTTGAGTAGGAAATCATGGAAAGCCTGTCGGGATTTGATGCGATCTTCGTAGATCACCCGACCGGTAGCATCCTCGCCTGCTAACTGGAAGACCTGTTTGGCCAGGTCTACGCAGATGGTTGTGCAAAGCTCCACATCAGTGGAAGACAGGGAATCGTGCTTCGAACTATGCTTTTTCATGGTCTCGCCCTCGCTGCCGTTGGCTTCTTCGAACGCCACCGTGGCACTGTGATGCCTCGGCGGGGGCGAGTCCATCGATTACACCGATCGCGTTGTGCTAGATCTCGAGGATGCCCGATGCCATGAACCCGCCATCCACCGGGATCACATGCCCGCTGATGTACGACGCATCCTCCGACGCCAGAAACGCCACCGCTCCAGCCATCTCCGCCGGCGTGCCATAGCGCCGCAGCGGCACGGCGCGGGCATACGATTCACGCGTTGCCGCCGAATGCAGCGTGCGCGTTAATGGCGTGTCCACCGGCCCCGGCGCAATGCCATTTACAGTGATGCCATGCTCGGCCAGCTCAATGGCCATCTGCCGGGTCAGGCCGATCACTGCCGCCTTCGACGTGCCATACGCCGTGCGCCCCATGCTGGCCCGCATGCCGCTGATCGACGCCACGTTGATGATTCGCCCCCACCCCTGCTCGCGCATCAGCTGCGCCGCCTGCTGGCTGCACAGCAGGGTGCCGGTGAGGTTGACGTTCATCAGCCGCTGCCAGCCCTCCAGCTCGGTGTCCAGGAAGGGTTGAGTGCGGGCAATGCCCGCGTTGTTCACCAGCACATCACAGCGCCCACAACGCTCTCGCAGGGTGGCGAACAGCGCGCTGATCGAGGCTGCATCACCAATGTCGATGGCCAGTGCCAGGGCATCGATGCCCTGGGCCTGCAGGCCGGCAACCATCTCTTGGGCGGCGCTCAGGTTGATATCGGCCACCACCACCGTGTGGCCGTCGTGCCCCAGGCGTTCGGCGATGGCCGCGCCGATACCCATCGCGGCACCAGTCACCAGCGCCACACGTCCATGGGCGGATACAGGCAAAGTCGTTTTCGCAGCTTGGCTCATGTCAGGGCTCTCTTAAAGGAAACCGATGGAAATCCACGGGAAACAGGCAACGATCACCAACGCCACCAGCAACGCGCCGAGGTAACCCCAGACGCGGCGGATAACGTGGTCGGATGAAGTCTTGCTGATGGCGCAGGCGGCGTAGAAGCCCACCCCCAGCGGCGGTGCGAACAGGCCCACGCCCATGGCCAGGATCACCACCATGGCGTAATGCACCGGGTGAATGCCCAGCAACTCGGCCAGCGGGAACATCAGTGGGCCGAACAGCACAATGGCCGGGATACCCTCCAGCACGCTGCCCAG
The DNA here is from genome assembly GCF_028898945.1 of Pseudomonas sp. PSKL.D1. NCBI lineage: Bacteria > Pseudomonadati > Pseudomonadota > Gammaproteobacteria > Pseudomonadales > Pseudomonadaceae > Pseudomonas > Pseudomonas sp. PSKL.D1. The sequence goes on along the minus strand of NZ_CP118607.1, from coordinate 2,108,875 downwards.
GATCAGGAACGTGAGGATGGTCACCACCATGAACCCGATCACGCCACCGGGGATGTCCTCGATCAGCTCCACCAGCGACTGCGAGAAGCCCGACTGGGTCAGCGCCCAGGCCATGGCCGACGCCATACCGATAATCAGCAGAATGGCCCCCGAAAGCGCGGCCGCTTCCAGCAGCATCGGGTACAGCCGGCGCCATTCGATATGGCGCATGAACAGGTGCATCACCAGCCCCACCAACACCACGTAGGCAACGCCGATGGTCGACACCTCGGTGGCCGTGGCCGCCCCTTCCAGCACCGCCACGCGAATCAGCAGCGGCAAGGCCAGCGCCGGCAAGGCGAACAGGAAGGTCTTGGCCACCCGCGACAACGGTGCACGCTCGATGGCCGGCCCTTCATCCTTGCGTGAGCGCCACCAGCACACCACCGCGATGGCCAGGGTGGCCACTACCGCCGGCATCAACCCGCCGATGAACAACGCGGTAATCGACACGCTGCACACCGCGCCGATGGTGATCAGCACCAGGCTTGGCGGGATGGTTTCGGTCATCGCACCGGTGGCCGACAGCAGCGCGGCCAGTTCTTCGGGCTTGGAGCCCCGGCGCTTCATTTCGGGGAACAGCGCAGGGGCCACGGCCGCCATGTCGGCGACCTTGGAGCCGGAGATGCCCGACACCAGGAACATCGCCCCCAGCAGCACATACTGCAACCCGCCGCGCACATGGCCCAGCAGCGAGGCCATGAAGTCGATCAGCGTGCGCGCCATGCCCGACAGCTGCAGCACCACGCCCAGCAGCACGAACAGCGGCACCGCCAGCAGCACCATGTGCGACATGCCTTCATCCATGCGCCCGACCACGATAGACAGCGGCGCATGGGTGGCCAGGGCCAGGTACGCCATGGTCGCGGTGCCGAAGGCAAAGGCAATCGGGATGCCGCCAAACACACAGGCGCCCAGCAACACCAGGAAGAACACCACCAGGTTGTAGTTGCCCATGGCCGCCAGCAGCGGCTGCGCCAGCCACAGCGCAGCCGCCACCGCACCAACCACCGCCAACCCGGCCATGAACTGGCGCACCGTCGAATAGCGCGCCATGCGCGCCACGGCCGCCAGCAGCATCAGCACCGCGCCTACCGGCAAGGCCGCCGCTCGTACACCGTCGGGGATGCCCAGTGCGGGCGTGGTAATCCACATTTGTTCGTGGGAATGCTGCATGGCGGGCGAAATGATCATGGCCACGAACAGGCAGACGATCAATGCAGACAAGGTTTCGCTGAACCCGCGCCAGGTGGCGGGCAGTTTGTTCACCAGCGCCGACATGCGCATGTGCTCGCCACGGTCCAGTGCCAGCACCGCGCCAAACATCGCCAGCCAGATGAACAGCGACGAGGCCAGCTCATCAGACCAGATCAGCGGGCTGTGCAGCACGTAGCGGGCAATCACCCCCGCCAGCAGCACAAAGGTTTCAATCACCATCAAGGCGACGGCAATCACCCCGACCAGGCGCATGGCCCAGGTGTTGAGGCAGATCAGCACCCGGGCCGGCAGGCGCTGCGAAACGGTGGAGGCCGGTAGCGCGGGGGCGCGCATCACGCCAGCTTCCCGGAGAACTGCTCAAGGATGGCCCACGCTTCGTCGCCGAACTTGCCGTGCCAGTCGGCGTAGTAGTTGGCGCTGCGCAGCATGTCGCGGAAGGCGTCGGCGGGCGCTTCCACCAGCTCAAGCCCCTGCCCCTTCAAGGTGTCGCGGGTGCTGCCTTCAAGCTTGGCCAGGTCTTCGCGCTGGCCCATTACCGCCTCGTTGATGTGCTTGCGCAAAATGGCCTGCATGTCCGCTGGCAGGCGGGCAAACGAAGCGCTGTTGCCCAGCATCCAGAAGCCGTCCCACACATGGTTGGTCAGCGAACAGTACTTTTGCACCTCGTACAGCTTGGCCGAGCTCACCAGGGTCATGGGGTTTTCCTGGCCTTCGACGATGCGCGTCTGCAGCGCCGAATACACTTCGGCGAAGTTGATGCTGGTGGGCGCCGCCTCCAGGGCGCGGAAGATCGACATGATGATCGGGCTGGGCGGTACGCGCAGTTTCATGCCGCGCAGGTCATCGGGGCTGGTCACCGGCCGGGTGCTGGTGGTGGTCACACGGAAGCCGTTGTCCCACATGCGGTCGAAGGCGAACAGCGTCCCGGTCTTGGCGATTTCGCCCCGCACGTGTTCACCCAGCGCGCCGTCCATGGCGCTCCACACCTGCTGGTAGTCCTTGAAGGCAAAGCCTACCGCGCTGATCTGCACCGAGGGTACCATCGTGCCGAGGATCACCGGCGACAGCGAAAACAGGTCCACCGCGCCGGAACGCACTTGGGCCAGGGTGTCGGTATCGCTGCCCAGCTGGCTGCTGGGGAACACCTGCACGGTCAGCGCGCCGTTGGTTTCTTCCTTGATGGCCTTGGCCATGGCCCGGGCCCGCACGTTCATCGGGTGGCTGATGGGCAGGTTGTTGGCGAACTTGAGTTTGAAGTCGGCAGCGCGAGTACCGGGGCTGTACAAACCAAGGCCTGCGGCGGCGACCGCGGCAGATGCCATGCAGGCCGTTTTGATGAAGGAACGGCGGGTGAAATCGCTCATGAAGCTCTCCTGACCTATTTGTTCTTATTGATCGAGTGGGATACGGCGATGGTGAACATGACATAGCAATTGGAGTGCCACCGGCCCCAGGCTGCCCGACCTGATGCCCGCAAGCGCAGCTAAAGCCACCTAACCCACTGATTTACATGGGCAGAAGCGTGCGCAGCGCCGATGTATCAAATTGTGAATGCCTGGCTGCGGTGATACGGCAGGTGTAACAGGTGTCTCCCTGAACTGTCGCCTGGCCGCTCAGGGCGACACCTGTAGCACCGCGCCTGCTACCGGCCTACACCCCGCCCATACTCGCAAAGCCACGGCGCAGAGGCCTCGCCAAGTGGCTGGCACCGTTCTTGCCATCGACCTCGCAAACCCATCGAGCGAGGATTCACCTCATGGATTCACCCCTCATCAGCGGCTGGTACCACGCCCCCTTCGGCAAGTTTCCCGACATCGACCCCGAACACATGATGGCCGACGCCGCCATTGGCGCACTGGCCCATGCCCGGCTGGACCCACAGCAGATCGACAGCGTGCATGTCGGCCATTTCAACGCAGGCTTCCTGTACCAGGACTTCCCCAGCGCGCTGTTGGCCAACCACCTGCCTGCGCTGCGTTTTACCCCGGCCGTGCGTGTTGAAAACGCCTGTTCAACAGGCTCTGCGGCCATCCATTCGGCGCTGCACGCCGTGCTCAGCGGCCAATCGCGGCATGCGCTGGTGGTGGGCTTCGAGAAAATGAACGGCCTGCCCACCGCCGAGGTAGGCAAAATCCTGCTCAAATGCTGCTACGCCCGCGAAGAAGCCGACATCGAGAGCGGCTTTGCCGGGGTGTTCGGCAATATCGCCAGCGCCTACTTCGGCCGCTACGGCGACCAGTCCGACGCCCTGGCGATGATCGCCGCCAAGAACCACGCCAATGGCGCCCTTAACCCCTACGCGCACATGCGCCGGGACGTCGGCTACGACTTCTGCCGCACGCCTTCGGAGAAAAACCCCTTTGTCGCCGGCCCGCTCAAGCGCAGTGACTGTTCGCTGATCAGCGATGGCGCCGCTGCGCTGGTGATCAGCCGCGCCGACCAGCACGACCGTAGCGGCCCAGCCGTGCGTTTTCGTGCGGCGGTGCAGGTGAACGACTACCTGCCCCTGTCGCGCCGCGACCCCACGGTGTTCGAAGGCGCGGCGCGGGCCTGGCAACAGGCGCTGGCGCAGGCCCGGCTGACGCTTGATGACCTGTCGCTGGTCGAAACCCATGACTGCTTCACCATTGCCGAACTGCTCGAATACGAAGCCATGGGCCTGGCCGAACGCGGCCAGGGCGCGCGGGTAATCGCCGAAGGCATCAGCCACAAGGACGGCAGGCTGCCGGTCAACCCGTCCGGCGGGCTGAAGTCCAAAGGCCACCCGATTGGTGCCACCGGGGTTTCGATGCATGTGATGGCAGCGATGCAACTGAGCGGCCAGGCAGGCGACATGCAGCTGCCACGCGCCGACCGTGCCGGGGTATTCAACATGGGCGGCGCGGCTGTCACCAACTACGTGAGCATCCTGGAGGCCGTGCTATGACGGGTATCGACAACGTGATGAACCTGGGCGAGTTGCTGGCCCAGGTGGCCCGCCGCCTGCCTGACGCGCCGGGTTTCATTCGCGGTGAGCAGTGTGTGCCGTGGCGCCAGTTGCTTGAGCGGGTAGACAGCGTGGCTGCGGCTTTGCGCGCCCGGGGTTTGACCAAGGGTGACCGGCTGCTGGTGCATTCACGCAACAACCTGCAGCTGTTCGAAAGTGCCTGGGTGGCGTTTCGCCTGGGCATGGTGTGGGTGCCGACCAACGTGCGCATCACCCCACCGGAAGCCGCTTACCTGGGCAGCTCCAGCGGTGCGGTGGCGATGCTTTACGACGAGGGCTTCGCTCATTACGTGGACGCCGTGCGCGAGGCATCGCCTGCGTTGCAAACGGTCATCGCCATCGGCACGCCACGCAGCGGTGAGCTGGGCTATGACGCCCTGCTCGACGAAGGCGCACCGTTGCAGGCTGCGTTCCGCCCGGCCGAGGTCCGTTACCACGACCCGCTGTGGTTCTTCTACACCTCCGGCACCACAGGCCACCCCAAGGCCGGCGTGCTCACCCACGGGCAAATGGCCTTCGTGGTCAACAACCACCTCGCCGACCTGATGCCCGGCCTCAGCCACCAGTCGCGCTCGCTGGTGCTGGCGCCGCTGTCCCACGGCGCCGGTATCCATGCCCTGGTCAACGTCGCCCGGGGCGCCGCCTGCGTGCTGCCTGCCGGTGACCGCCTGGACTGCGACGAAGCCTGGCGCCTGGTGCAAACGCACCGCATCGACAACCTGTTCACCGTGCCGACCATCGTCAAGATGCTTACCGAAGACCCGGCCGTGGCGCGCTACGACCACAGCAGCCTGCGCTACGTCATCTACGCCGGCGCCCCTATGTACCGCGCCGACCAGTGCCATGCCCTGCGCACATTGGGCAAGGTGCTGGTGCAGTATTACGGCCTGGGCGAAGTCACCGGCAACATCACCGTGCTGCCAGCCGACTGCCACGACGCCGAAGACAGCCCCCAGGCCAAGGTGGGTTCGTGCGGCTACCCGCGCACCGGCATGCAGGTGGCCATCCTCGATGAGCACGGCACCGAACTGCCCACCGGCAGCGACGGTGAAATCTGCGTGCGCGGCCCGGCGGTGTTCGCCGGTTACTACAACAACCCCGACGCCAACGCCGCGTGCTTCCGGCATGGCTGGTTCCACACCGGCGACCTCGGCCATGTGGACGACGAGGGTTACCTGTTCATCACTGGCCGCGCTTCGGACATGTACATCTCGGGCGGCTCCAACGTGTACCCACGGGAGATAGAGGAAGCCCTGCTCACCCACCCGGCGGTCAACGAGGTGGCGGTGCTGGGCATGCCCGACGAAAAGTGGGGCGAGTGCGGCTGTGCGGTGATCGTGACCACGGGCGAGGTCAGCGACGAGCAACTGCTGGCCCATCTGGAGCCGCGCCTGGCCCGCTACAAGTGGCCCAAACGCTTTGTGCGCTGGCACGAAATGCCCAAGTCCGGTTACGGCAAAATCGTCAAGAAACACATCCGCACGCTGCTCGAAGCGGGCCAGGAGCAGCCGGTATGACACCGCACTTCGAAACCCGTGGCGGCGTGCGCCACTTCATCCACGGCGGCCAACCGCAGCAGCCGCGCCTGCTTGACTGCGAGGTGGCACACAGCCAGGAGCTGCGCGTGGAGCTGCCGCTGGCCTGCAATGTGGCCGAAGGCTTATTGGCAGTGTTGCAAGGCTGCCGCTATCAAAGCGCCGTCGGGCGCATCCTGTGTGGCGGCGCGGCGCATTTGAGTTACCACCGCATGGTCACCACCGAGAATGAGCAGCGCCCCTACGACTACGGCCAGCCGGTGGTGCTGGATGGCTATATCACTTTCATCAGCGGTGCCATTACCGTTGGCCAAAGTGCCAGCGGCACACCGCTGCTGCATTGCCATGCCGGCTTCATTGACCGCGATGGCCATCAACACGGCGGCCACCTGGTACTCGACCGGCTGATCGTCGGCAACGAGCCGCTGGTGCTGCGCCTGTGCCTGTTCGACCAGGTGGCCTACCAGGTGCAGCCAGACCCGGAAACCCAGTTCAACCTCTTGCATCCCGTGCTCAAGGAGGCCTCATGACTTTGCCGCAAGACAACGTCGAATCCCTCGTGCAAAGCGGCCAACTGGGCCGCCTGGTGGTCGCGCGGCTCAAGCCGAACGAAGACATCATCGACAGCGCCGAAGCCCTGTGCGCCAGCCACGGCATTGCTTGCGCCGTGGTGCGCGGCGGCCTTGGCAGCCTGATCGACGGCGAGCTGCACTACCTGGGCCGCCAGGGCATGCAGGATATCCATGTACCCGGCCCGGGCATCGAAATCCTCAGCCTGAGCGGCGAAATCGTCGCGGGGCAAAGCCGCCTGCAGGCGGTGCTGGCCGACGCCGCCGGCAACATCTTCGCCGGCCGCCTGCAACGCGGCCGCAACCTGTCGTTCATCACCGTCGAACTCACCTTGCAGGAATGGCTGCCCGATTGATTCAACGCTGCACCACGCCCTTTGCGCCCGGTGGTTTCGGGCGCCCTTTTGCCCTCAGGAAACAACAATGACAAAAAAAGCCCCTGTACACCTGTACCTGCTGACCGCCACGAGCCTGGCCTTGCCCACCGCCCAGGCCGCCTTCATCGAGGACGGCAAAGCCAACCTCAACTTGCGCAACTATTACTTCAATAACGATTTCCGTGACCGCGCCGGCGCTGCCGGCCAGAGCAAGACCGCCGAATGGGCCCAAGGCTTCGTGCTCGACTACAAATCGGGCTTCACCGACGGCACCGTCGGTTTCGGCGTGGATGCGCTCGGCATGCTCGGTGTGCGCCTGGACGGCGGCGCTGGCAATCATCGCGGCAGCTCGATGATTCCCGACGACAGCGACGGCAGCGCCGTGGATGAATGGAGCCGTTTGGGCCTGACCGGCAAGCTGCGTTTCTCGCAAACCGAGGCGCGCTACGGCACCTTGCAACCGAAACTGCCGATTCTGGTCGCCAACGACGGCCGCGTGCTGCCGCAAACCTTCGAGGGCGGCATGGTCACCTCCAGGGAAATCGACGGCCTGACGTTGACTGGCGGGCGCCTGGAACACACCACAGGCCGGGGGTCGACCAACCGCTCTGGCCTTGCCGTGGCCGGCGGCACCCGCCAGAGCAACGAATTTCTCTTTGCCGGCGCCGACTATCAACTCACCCAGGCCCTCAAGCTGCAGTATTACGCCGCGCAACTCGAGGACTATTACGTCCAGCACTTCGCCGGCCTGGTACACACCTGGGCGCTGGCCGACAACCAGTCGCTGACCACCGACCTGCGCTACTTCAAGACCGATGCCGACGGGCGCAACGACTCGGCCAACGGGCGCGCGGCGGGCTACCAGGTGAGCGGCCTTGCCGATACGCCCGGCAAGATCGACAACGACACCTGGAGCGCGATGTTCACCTACGCCGTAGGCGGCCATTCGCTGCTGCTCGGCCACCAGCGGGTATCCGACAGCGGCAACTTCGTGCAGTTGAACCAGGGCAATACCGGCGAAGGCGCGGCAGGGTCGAGCATCTACCTGTTCACCGACCGCCTGGTGACCAGCTTCACCCGCGCGGGTGAGCGCACCACCTTTGGCCAGTATGGTTACAACTTCGCTGCGCTGGGGGTGCCGGGGTTGATTGCGTCGGTGACCTACCTGAAGGGCACGCACATTCGCATGACGTCAGGTGGTGACGAGAAGGAATGGGAACGTGATATCGCCCTGGACTATGTGGTGCAGAGCGGTACGCTCAAGGGGCTGGGGTTTAGCTGGCGCAACGGCATGTTGCGCAGCGGGGTGCCGAGTGAGTGGGACCAGGACCAGAACCGGTTGACGGTGAGTTACTCGGTGCCGTTGTTCTGACGTGTAGCTTGCCGCAAACCCTTGTAGGAGCGGCTTCAGCCGCGAACACCGGCAAAGCCGGTGCCATCCACCGCGGTGGCTGCCTCGCGGATAAATCCGCTCCCACAGGGATTGCGCATGCCTTGAGGTAAGCACTGAACCTGTGGGAGCGGCTTTAGCCGCGAAGGGGCCGGCACAATCAGCACAAGACAGTTGCTGCCACAGGGTACGCGTCGCGTTTGCGGCCGGACAGCGTAGCCCGAAGCCAGCCTTCAGCTGTTTTGCGCCCCTTCAAACCACGCCAGCTTCTCGCGCAACTGCACCACCTCCCCGACAATCACCAGGGTCGGCGCATGCACTTCATGGCGTGCCACCAGCTCTGGCAAGTCTGCCAGGGTACCGGTGAACACTCGCTGGTTACGTGTGGTCCCCTGCTGCACCAAAGCCGCCGGGGTGCTTGCCGCACGCCCATGGCGAATCAGCTCGGCACAAATGGTCGGCAAGCCGACCAGGCCCATGTAGAACACCAGAGTCTGGGCGGGGGCGACCAAATCATCCCAAGGCAGGTTGCTGGTACCGTCCTTCAGGTGCCCGGTGACGAACCGCACTGACTGGGCGTAATCCCGATGGGTCAGCGGAATGCCACCATAGGCGGAACAACCACTGGCTGCCGTAATCCCCGGCACCACCTGGAACGGAATGCCCTCATCGGCCAGCTCTTCGATCTCTTCGCCACCCCGGCCGAAGATGAACGGGTCGCCGCCTTTGAGGCGCAGTACGCGTTTGCCTTGTTTGGCCAAGTCCACCAGCAGGCGGTTGATCTGGTCCTGCGGCACGGCATGGTCTGCACGGCGCTTGCCCACGTAAATGCGCTCGGCATCGCGCCGGCACATCTCGATGATGGCAGGCGCCACCAGCCGGTCGTACAGCACCACGTCGGCCTGCTGCATCAGGCGCAAGGCGCGGAAGGTCAGCAAGTCCGGGTCACCCGGCCCCGCGCCTACCAGATATACCTCGCCGCCCTGCTGCACCGGTGCGCCATCGACCATGGCCTGCAACAAGCGCTCGGCCTCGGCCCCCTGCCCGGCCAACTGGCGTTCGGCAACCGGCCCCTGGAAAACGGTCTCCCAGAAGCCACGGCGCTGGTTCACGTCCGGGTACAAGGCCTTGACCTTGTGCCGGAAGCGCGCCGCCAGCCCTGCCAGCTCGCCATAGGCCGACGGGATCCACGCTTCGAGCTTGGCGCGGATCAAGCGCGCCAGCACCGGGGCGTCGCCGCCGCTGGACACCGCCACCACCAAAGGTGAACGGTCGACGATGGCCGGGAAGATCACCGTGCACAGGGCCGGCGCATCCACCACGTTCACCGGCAGGCTGTGTGCCTGGGCATCAGCCGACACCTGGGCATTGAGCCCAGGGTCGTCGGTAGCCGCGATCACCAACCGGCAACCGGTCAGGTCATCGGCCTGATAGCCACGCACCAGCACCTCGCCGCCCCCTTCGCGGGCCAGCGCGGCCAGCTGGCCGTCGACGTCCGGCGCCACCACCCGCAGCGCGGCGCCGGCATCGGCCAGCAGGCGCGCCTTGCGCAAGGCAATTTCGCCGCCGCCGACGACCAATACCCGGCCGCCCTGCAGCTTGTGGAACAGCGGCAGGTAATCCATTTAGCGGATAACCTCGACGCCGCCCATGTACGGCTTCAGCACCTCTGGCACGCGAATCGAACCGTCGGCCTGCTGATAGTTCTCCAGCACCGCCACCAGAGTACGGCCCACCGCCAGGCCGGAGCCGTTGAGGGTGTGCACCAATTCCGGCTTGCCGGTTTCCGGGTTGCGCCAGCGGGCTTGCATGCGGCGAGCCTGGAAGTCACCGCAGTTGGAGCAGGAGCTGATCTCGCGGTACTTGTCCTGGCTTGGCACCCATACTTCCAGGTCGTAGGTTTTCACAGCGCCGAAGCCCATGTCGCCGGTGCACAGGGCCAGCACGCGGTACGGCAACTCCAGCAGCTGAAGGACGCGCTCGGCGTTGGCGGTCAGGCCCTCCAGTGCTTCCATCGACTTGGACGGCTCGACCACCTGCACCATCTCGACCTTGTCGAACTGGTGCTGGCGGATCATGCCACGGGTGTCACGGCCCGACGCGCCGGCTTCGCTGCGGAAGCACGGGGTGTGGGCAACCAGTTTCTTCGGCAGCTCTTTGGCATCCAGAATCTGGTCGGCCACCAGGTTGGTCAGCGACACTTCGGCAGTCGGGATCAGGTAGAAGTCTGCCTCGCCCTCGCGGGTGATCTTGAACAGGTCTTCCTCGAACTTCGGCAACTGGCCGGTGCCCTGCAGCGCAGGGGCCTGTACCAGGTACGGGGTGTAGTGCTCTTCGTAACCGTGCTCGCCGGTGTGCAGGTTGATCATGAACTGCGCCAGTGCGCGGTGCAGGCGGGCAACAGGGCCGCGCAGCACGGCAAAGCGGGCGCCGGACAGTTTGGCGGCGGCTTCGAAGTCCAGGCCTTTGCTGACTTCGCCCAGGGCGACGTGGTCCTTGATTTCGAAGTCGAAGGCGCGCGGCGTGCCCCAACGGCGCACTTCAACGTTGTCGTCTTCGCTGGCGCCGACCGGCACGCTTTCATCGGGCAGGTTGGGGATGGTCAGCACAATGCCGTCCAGCTCGGCCTGGATGCCGTCCAGCTCGGCCTTGCCGGCAGCCAGCTCGTTGGCCATGCGCTCGACGTCCGCCATCAGCGGGGCGATGTCTTCGCCTTTGGCCTTGGCCTGGCCGATGGACTTGGAACGGGCGTTACGCTCGGCCTGCAGTTGTTCGGTGCGGGTTTGCACCGCCTTGCGGCGCTCTTCCAGCGATTCGATGCGCGCGACATCCAGGCTGAAGCCACGGGAGGCCAGGCGGTCCGCCACTTCCTGAAGTTGGCCGCGTAACAGTTTGGAATCGAGCATGTCGTTCTCTCGTTATGTGTATTAGGTTGGTTCAGAGTCGGGTCAGGGACAGGCCGGCCCAGGTGGCCAACAGCCCGCCCATCACGCTAATACCGGTATAGCCCACGGCCAGGGGCACTTGCCCGCTTTCCATCAGGCGCACGGTATCGAGCGAAAAGGAAGAAAAAGTGGTAAGGCCGCCCAAAAAGCCCACGATCAGGCCGGCGCGCAGTTCCACCGGCGCCAATGGTTTGTGCAGAAACAGCCCGTACAACAGGCCGATCAGCAGGCAACCCACCAGGTTGACCGCCAGCGTACCGAGGTAGAAGTGCCGAGGCCAGTGGGCCGTGACCCAGTTGGCTGTGGCAAAACGCAGCAAGGTGCCGGCGATGCCGCCCGCACTGACGGCGGCGATGAGTGCAATCACGGTTTTCTCCGTTGGCGGGGGCTGTTGCGGTCCAGTTCGGCCAGGTGGCGCAGTTTTTCGCCAATTTTCAGTTCAAGGCCCCGGGGCACGGGCTGATAGTACTGGCGTGGCTCCAGCTGCTCCGGGAAGTAATCCTCACCGGCAGCGTAGGCATCGGGCTCGTCATGGGCATAACGGTACTCGTCGCCATAGCCCAATTGTTTCATCAGCTTGGTCGGCGCGTTGCGCAGGTGCAGCGGCACTTCCAGCGAACCGTGCTCGGCCGCTTCGCGCAGGGCGGTCTTGAAGCCCATGTACACGGCGTTGCTCTTGGGCGCGCAGGCAATGTAGGTGATGGCCTGGGCCACTGCCAGCTCGCCCTCGGGGCTACCCAGGCGCTCCTGCACATCCCAGGCCGCCAGGCATAGGCTCAGGGCGCGCGGGTCGGCATTGCCGATGTCTTCGCTGGCCATGCGCACCACGCGCCGGGCGATGTACAGCGGGTCGCAGCCGCCATCGAGCATGCGCGCGAACCAGTACAGCGCGCCATCCGGGTTGGAGCCACGCACCGATTTGTGCAGCGCGGAAATCTGGTCGTAAAACGCCTCGCCGCCCTTGTCGAAACGGCGGCGGCTGTCGCCGAGCAGGCTTTGCAGCAGATCGACACCGATTTCGCCACCGTCTTCGGCCAGGTCCGAGGCGTTTTCGAGGAAGTTGAGCATGCGCCGGCCATCGCCATCGGCGGCGGCCATGAGCATCCTGAACGCCTCGTCGCCCACCCTCAGGTTGCGCTTGCCCAGCCCGCGCTCCTCGCTCAGTGCCCGGTCAACCAGCTTGCGCAGCGCAGCTTCGTCCAGGCTTTTGAGCACGTACACCCGCGCCCGCGAGAGCAAGGCGTTGTTCAACTCGAACGAGGGGTTTTCGGTGGTGGCACCGATGAAGATCAGCGTGCCGTCTTCCACATAGGGCAAGAAGGCGTCCTGCTGGGACTTGTTGAAACGGTGCACTTCGTCCACGAACAGGATGGTACGCCGGCCATACTGGCCGGCCTGCTGCTTGGCCACCTCGACCGCCTGGCGGATCTCCTTGACCCCGGCCAGCACCGCCGACACCGTTTCGAAATGCGCATCGCAAAACTGCGCCAGCAGCCGCGCCAGCGTGGTCTTGCCCACGCCGGGCGGCCCCCAGAAGATCATCGAATGCAGCGCACCCTGCTCCAGCGCCTCGCGCAGCGGTTTGCCACGCGCCAGCAGGTGCTCCTGGCCCACGTACTCGTCCAGGTTGGACGGACGCAGCCGGGCGGCCAGGGGCTGGGCGACAGGTTCGCTTCGAAACAGGTCCATGGCGAGTTCCGGTTACTCCTTGATGACGTCCGCGCCTTTGGGGATGTCGAACTTGAACTTGCTGTCCGGCACTGCCCCGTTGGCCTTCACGCCATTGAACAGGATGTTGGTGCGCTGGCCGACGCTGTCGATCAGCTGCATGTCATTGATCAGGCCACGGCGGAACGACACGCGCAGCGAATCGAACAGGGTGTCCTTGGTCTTGGGCTTGAGGGTGAAGTCCATCACTTCGCCCTGCTCCTTGGAAGTGATGTCGAAGCTCTGGCTGATCTTGGACACATCACCGGACAGCAGCAGCGCCGGGGTCTGGTTCAGGCGCTGGTCGAGCTTCTTGATGGTCGCCTGCTCCAGGTCCGGGTCCCACAGGGTGACGTTCTTGCCGTCCGACACCACCACCTGCTCCTGGGGCGCATCGGTGTGCCAGTAGAACAGGCCCGGGCGCTTGACCGTCATGTTGCCCTTGGTCTCCTGCAGGCTGGTGCCGCCGGCGTCCAGGGTCAGCTGGGAGAAGTTGGCCTCGATGGTCTGCGACTTTTCCAGCAACTGGGTCAGGCGTTGCACGTCCTGCTCACCGGCAAATGCCGAAGCGCAGCCCAGGGCCAGGGCAGAAACCAACAGCATGCGAATCGCGCGCATGGGAATCCTCATTGAGCATTGAATTGGCCGGGCGCCGCCGTTGGCGCCCGGCAGGGTGTACTTCAGTCGCGCGGGCCGCCCGGGGCAATCACTTCCCGCGAGCCGTTGCTGTTCATGGGGGTGACCACGCCGGCCATTTCCATGGCTTCGATCATGCGGGCGGCGCGGTTGTAACCTATCTTGAGCTTGCGCTGCACCGCCGAAATGGACGCGCGGCGGCTTTCCAGCACGAACTGCACGGCCTCATCATACAGGGCATCGCTTTCCGAATCTTCGCCATCACCACCGCCGCCGCCACCTTCGAAGCTGCTGCCGGCCTCTTCGACGCCGTTGAGGATGTCGTCGTTGTAGTCCGGCGCGCCGCGCAGCTTCCACGCTTCCACCACGCGGTGCACTTCATCGTCCGACACGAACGCACCGTGTACACGAATTGGCAGGCTGGTGCCCGGCGGCATGTACAGCATGTCACCGTGGCCCAGCAGTTGCTCGGCGCCACCCTGGTCGATGATGGTCCGCGAGTCGATCTTGCTCGACACCTGGAACGCCATGCGCGTAGGGATGTTGGCCTTGATCAGGCCGGTGATCACGTCCACCGACGGGCGCTGGGTGGCGAGGATCAGGTGAATGCCCGCGGCCCGCGCCTTCTGCGCGATACGGGCGATCAGCTCTTCGACCTTCTTGCCGACGATCATCATCATGTCGGCGAATTCGTCCACCACCACCACGATGGTCGGCAGGGTTTTCAGGGCCGGAGGCTCGTCATCCATGCTCTCGCGGCGGTACAGCGGGTCGTGGATGATTTCGCCGGCTTCCTGGGCGTCCTTGACCTTGCGGTTGAAGCCGGCCAGGTTACGCACGCCCATGGCCGCCATCAGCTTATAGCGCCGCTCCATCTCGGCCACGCTCCAGCGCAGGGCGTTGGCGGCGTCTTTCATGTCGGTGACCACCGGGCACAGCAGGTGCGGGATGCCCTCGTAGATCGACAGTTCGAGCATTTTCGGGTCGATCATGATCAGCCGCGCGTCTTCCGGGCTGGACTTGAACAGGATCGACAGGATCATCGCGTTCACACCCACCGACTTACCGGAACCGGTGGTACCGGCCACCAGCAGGTGGGGCATCTTGGCCAGGTCGGTGATCACCGGCTTGCCGCCGATATCATGGCCCAGGGCCAGGGTGACCGGCGATTTCTGCTCGTCATACTGCGGCGTGGACAACACTTCGGAGAAGCGCACCATCTGCCGGTTTTCGTTGGGGATTTCGATACCCACGGTGGTCTTGCCGGGAATCACCTCGACCACACGCACGCTGGTCACCGCCAGGGAGCGGGCAAGGTCCTTGGCCAGGTTGGCGATGCGGCTGACTTTCACGCCGGCTGCCGGCTGGATTTCGTATCGGGTAATTACCGGGCCCGGGTGGATGGAGTCCACCGCGACCTCCACGCCAAACTCCTTGAGCTTGACCTCCAGCAACTGGCCGACGCCCGCCAGCGATTCTGGCGAGTACTCGATTTTTTTCTGTTCGGCCGGGTCGAGGATCGAAATACACGGCAAGGTGCCTTCCACGGCGCTGTCCACGAACAGCGGGGTCTGCTTTTCCTTCATCACCCGCTTGCTTGGCTCCGGCGCCTTTGGTGCAGCTGGCGGGATGATGACCGGTGCTGCAGGCTGCTCGCGGGGCACGATCGTCTCGCGCGGCACCACAGGCTCACGGGAAATTGTCGGTTCACGTGGGGCAACCGGCCGCGCCGACGGCTCGTCGCGCAAAACCACAGGCTCGGCTCGCTCACGCGGCTGCGGCTTGGCCACATCACGCTTGTCGGCCTTGGCTCCCAGGTCGAAGACCGGTTCATCAACCTCACGCAGCTGCGCCTCCAGGCGCTTGCGCTCGTTGCGCGCCTCCCACCAGCGGCTGGCCGCACCTTGCACCAGTTCGAACAGGTCGAGGGTGATCTTGCCGGTCAGGTCCATCACCTTGAACCACGACAGGTCGGTGAACACGGTCAGCCCGAACAGGAACAGGGCAATGAACATCAGCGTGCTGCCCTGCACGTTCAGCAGGTTGCGCGCCAGGTCGCCCAGGCTTTCGCCCAGCGCCCCGCCTGCGGAAAACGGCAGGCTGGCCGGCGGGTGGAAGTGAATGTGCGCCAGGGCCGCGCCCGACAGCACCAGGAACACCAGGCCGATCAGCCGCCAGGAGAACAACCAGCCGCTCCACTGCCAGGGCTGGTGGCGTTCGCGGAAGATTTGCCAGGTCTTGATCGCCAGCAGCAGCGGGAAGATGTAGGCGAAGTAGCCCAGCACCATGAACATGATGTCGGCAAAATAGGCGCCAGCACGCCCGGCGGCGTTCTGCACCTGGTCGACGTTGCTGGCGGTGTGGCTGAAGCCCGGGTCTGCGTTGTCGTAGGTCAGCAGTGCCATCCACAGGTATAGGCACATGGCGCCGACAGCGATCAACGCACCTTCCTTGAGGCGGTAATGCAACTGCTGTCGCCACAGGGGCACGGGCAAAGGGGCTGGAGTTGCGGTGGATTTCTTCAAAACGCGTCTATTCCTGCGCGTACTGCGCGTCCAGTAATGATCGGCCGGTGTCTGGCCAATGAACCACTACTTTTAACATTACTGCCCAACGCCTGCCATGGCGGCACGCCATATGGCACGTTGGCGGGGGCGACTTTCGTATACCTGCAATTTGAGCATGCATTTTCTTTTGTGACAAAGGCTTATGCTGTGTTTTTGCACAGGTGTGACAGCAAAGGTAGCGGATGGTGCCTAAGGTTTCATGAATGTGTAGGAAATTGCCTATTGTGATGTCAGCGGAAACCGCCTCAGGCCAAAGGCATTGACCCTGCCTGCCACCCACGCCATGCTGCCCGCTCCCCTCCCCCACCGCACGATAGACCATGCTCACCTGGCTGACCCGCGACTCGCTGACCTTCCCGCCCCTGGAAAAGGCCCTGCACGACCCCAACGGCCTGCTCGCGGCCGGTGGTGACCTGAGCCCCGACCGCCTGGTACAAGCCTATCGCCATGGCTGCTTCCCGTGGTACTCGGATGGCCAGCCGATCCTGTGGTGGTCGCCCGACCCGCGCACCGTGCTGTTCCCGGGCGAGCTGCACGTGTCGCGTTCGCTGGCCAAACTGATGCGCCAGGGCCGTTACCAGGTCAGTTTCGACAGCGACTTCCCGGCCGTGATCGCCGCCTGCGCCGCGCCCAGGGACTACGCCGACGGCACCTGGATCACCGACACCATGCGCAATGCCTATTGCGAACTGCACCGACGCGGCATTGCCCACTCGGTGGAGGTTCGCCAGGACGGCGAACTGGTCGGCGGCCTCTACGGCCTGGCCATGGGGCAGCTGTTTTTTGGCGAGTCGATGTTCAGCCGCGCCGACAACGCCTCCAAGGTCGGCTTCGTCACCCTGGTCAACCACCTGCGCGAGGCTGGCTTTGTGCTGATCGACTGCCAGATGCCGACCAATCACCTGCACAGCCTGGGCGCCCGCGCCATTGGCCGCCCGGAGTTCGCCCGCTACCTTGAAGGCCACCTCGACCAGCCCAACAGCGCCACCTGGGTTTGCTAGGCGAGTTTTGCCAGCTGGCTTACACTTAAAGCAAAGTCTCACCGAGGGGTTGATCATGACAGAGCTGGCGCGGTTGAAGTTCTATGCCACTCAGCCCCACTCCTGCAGCTACCTGCCGGACGAGCAGGCGACCACGCTGTTCCTCGACCCCAGCCAGCCGATGGACGTGAACGTGTATGCCGACCTGTCGGAAATGGGCTTTCGCCGCAGCGGCGACCACCTGTACCGCCCGCATTGCCAGAACTGCAACGCCTGCGTACCGGCGCGCATCCCCGCGGCCCGCTTCATCCCCAACCGCCAGCAGCGGCGCATCCTCAAGCGCAATGCCGACCTGACCGTGACCGCCGCCCGGCCGGCGTTCAAGGAAGAATATTTCGACCTTTACCGGCGCTATATCGAAACACGCCATGCCGACGGCGACATGTACCCGCCGAGCCGCGACCAGTTTTCCACCTTCCTGGTGCGCGACCTGCCGTTCTGCTGGTTCTACGAGTTCCGCCTGGCCGGGCGCCTGCTGGCCATTGCCGTGTGCGACCTGCTGCCCAACGGGCTTTCGGCCGTGTACACCTTTTATGAACCGGATGAGGAACGCCGTAGCCTGGGGCGTTTTGCCATCCTCTGGCAAATCACCGAGGCCCTGCGCCAGGACCTGGAAGCGGTGTACCTGGGTTACTGGATCAAAAACTGCAAGAAAATGAACTACAAGACCCAGTACCGCCCCATCGAGCTGCTGATCAACCAGCGTTGGGTCACCCTCAATTGAAAGCATTGGCTTGACACACTCTTTTCGGGCATAATCCACGCCACTTTTTTGCCCGGTGCGGATATGCGTCGGGCCAACACTGGATCCGAGGGCTCTACTGCATGTCGAAAGAAGACAGCTTCGAAATGGAAGGTACTGTCGTCGACACCCTGCCCAACACCATGTTCCGCGTGGAGTTGGAAAACGGGCACGTCGTAACCGCGCATATTTCTGGCAAAATGCGCAAGAACTACATCCGTATTCTCACTGGCGACAAGGTCCGCGTCGAACTGACGCCGTACGACCTGAGCAAGGGCCGCATCACTTACCGTGCGCGCTAAGCTCAAGCCATGAAAAAGCCCGGCCATGTGCCGGGCTTTTTTGTGCCTTCAAGACCGCGTCGCGGCCATCGCGGCTAAAGCCGCTCCTACAGGCCCATACCCCCTGTAGGAGCGGATTCATCCGCGATGGGCCGCAAAGCGGCCCCGTTATCTACAGGCCCATGCGCCCCCTTGTAGGAGCGGCTTCAGCCGCGATGGGCCGCAAAGCGGCCCCGCTGTCATGCAACCTCAGCCGTGGTCTCGAAGTCGAACACCAGTTCGCCATCGCGCAAGTCGATGTGCACCACACCGCCATGCTCGGCCAGCTCGCCAAACAAAATCTCCTCGGCCAGCGGCCGTTTGATCTTGTCCTGGATAAGCCGCGCCATCGGCCGCGCACCCATCTGCACATCGTAACCACTGGCAGCCAGCCAGCCGCGGGCGGCATCGCTGACTTCCAGCAGCACACGCTTGTCTTCCAGCTGCGCCTGCAGTTCGATGAGGAACTTGTCGACGATGCTCTTGATCGTCTCGTGGCTCAAGCGACCAAACTGGATGATGGTGTCCAGACGGTTGCGGAACTCCGGCGTGAAGCTCTTGCGAATCACCTCCATCGCGTCGGACGCGTGGTCCTGGTGGGTGAAGCCGATCGAGGCCCGCGCGGCGGTTTCGGCGCCGGCGTTGGTGGTCATGATCAGGATCACATTGCGGAAGTCCGCCTTGCGCCCGTTGTTGTCGGTCAGGGTGCCGTGATCCATCACCTGCAGCAGCAGGTTGAAGACTTCGGGGTGGGCCTTCTCGATTTCATCGAGCAGCAGCACGCAGTGCGGTTGCTTGGTGATGGCCTCGGTCAGCAGGCCGCCCTGGTCGAATCCGACGTAGCCAGGTGGCGCACCGATCAGGCGCGACACGGTGTGACGCTCCATGTACTCGGACATGTCGAAACGCACCAGCTCCACGCCCAGCGCCTTGGCCAACTGCCGCGCCGCCTCGGTCTTGCCCACACCGGTAGGGCCGGCGAACAGGAACGAACCGACAGGTTTGTCTGGCGATTTAAGGCCCGCGCGGGACAGCTTGATGGCCGTGGCCAGCGAATCGATGGCCTGGTCCTGACCAAACACGGTCAGCTTCAGGTCACGCTCCAGGTTACGCAGCAGCTCCTTATCAGAGCTGGTGACATGCTTCGGCGGAATACGCGCGATCTTGGCGACGATGTCTTCCACTTGCGGCACATCGATGCGCTTGACCCGGTTCGCCTCAGGCTGCAGGCGCTGATAGGCACCGGCCTCGTCGATCACGTCGATGGCCTTGTCCGGCATGTGGCGGTCGTTGATGTAGCGCGAGGCCAGTTCGGCCGCTGCACGCAGGGCTTCATCGCTGTACTCGATGTTGTGGTGGCTTTCGAAGCGGCCTTTCAGGCCACGCAGGATGCCGACGGTGTCTTCAACCGATGGCTCGCTGACATCGACCTTCTGGAAGCGCCGCGCCAGGGCACGGTCTTTCTCGAAGATGCCTCGGAACTCCTGGAAGGTGGTCGAGCCGATGCAGCGGATCTCGCCGGACGACAGCAGCGGCTTGAGCAGGTTGGACGCATCCATCACCCCGCCCGATGCCGCACCGGCACCGATGATGGTGTGGATTTCGTCGATGAACAGGATCGCCTGCGGGCGCTTGCGCAACTCGCCGAGCAGCGCTTTGAAGCGCTTCTCGAAATCACCACGGTATTTGGTACCGGCCAGCAGTGCGCCCAGGTCCAGGGAGTACACCACGCTTTGCGCCAGCAGGTCAGGCACCTGGCCATCAACAATGCGCTTGGCCAGGCCTTCGGCGATGGCGGTTTTGCCTACACCGGCCTCACCCACCAGCAGCGGGTTGTTCTTGCGGCGACGGGCAAGGATCTGCGCCACACGCTCGACTTCCTGCTCACGCCCCACCAGCGGGTCGATACGCCCAGCCCGTGCCAGTTCGTTCAGGTTGCTGGCATAGGCATCCAGCGGGTTGCTGGAAGACGACGACTCGCCGCCCTCCTCGTCCTGCATTTCCTGATCGCTTTCAGCATGCGAACCATGGCCCGGCACCTTGGAGATGCCGTGAGCGATGTAGTTGACCACATCGATGCGGGCCACGCTTTGCTGCTTGAGCAAAAACACGGCCTGGCTTTCCTGTTCGCTGAAAATCGCCACCAGTACGTTGGCGCCGGTGACTTCGCGCTTGCCGGAGCTTTGCACGTGGAACACGGCACGCTGCAGCACACGCTGGAAGCCCAGGGTTGGCTGGGTTTCACGGTCCTCGTCGTTGACTGGAATCAACGGCGTGGTGGAATCGATGAACTCTTGCAGGTCGTGCTTGAGTTTGTCGAGATTGGCGCCACAGGCGCGCAGAACGGTCGCGGCAGCCTCATTGTCAAGGAGTGCCAGCAGCAGATGCTCGACGGTCATGAACTCATGACGCTTCGAACGAGCCTCCTTGAAGGCCAGATTGAGGGTGACTTCGAGCTCGCGGTTTAACATAGCTTCACCTCATACCCAAGTGGTCGGCGATTAACCGTCCTTCTCGATTTCACAGAGTAGCGGATGCTGGCTTTCCCTGGCGTATTGGTTGACCTGCATGGCCTTTGTTTCGGCGATGTCACGGGTAAACAATCCGCACACTGCCCGCCCTTCTGTATGGACGGTCAGCATGATCTTCGTTGCCAGCTCGCGGTTCAGATTGAAGAACGTCTCGAGCACTTCGACGACGAAATCCATCGGTGTGTAGTCATCGTTGAACAAAACCACCTTGTACATCGGTGGCGCCTGCAGGATCGGCTTGGCTTCCTGTACCGCAAGCCCCGAGCCGTCGTCCTCATTCGATTGCGGGCGATCCTGATTGAATGTTAGTCGAATCTCGCTAGGTGCATGCATGGAAAGAATTTCATCATGATCGGCAAGTTAGGGTTATGGGTTGACCGCACAAGCCGCCCCCAGCGCAGGCGCCGGGCGGCCTTGACTATCGGCAAAACGGTGTTACAACCAATAAGAACCCACCGTGGTCGATAAAGATCCGCGCAGTCAACCAGATTTTTCGCATGGTTCGTATGCGGATGACGTGGATGATACTCCAGTGATGGAGTCCTTTGCAGAGGGACATAGGGATGGCAAGCGGTAAAGTCAAGTGGTTCAACAATGCCAAGGGCTACGGATTCGTGCTTGAAGAGGGCAAAGACAACGTTGATCTGTTCGCCCATTATTCCGCAATCCAGATGGACGGATACAAGACGCTCAAGGCTGGCCAGGCCGTGAACTTCGATATCGTCCAGGGCCCCAAAGGACTGCACGCGGTGAACATCACCAGCGCGAGCGTGACGACCAGCAACGGCGAAACAACGAAAAACAACGTTCCCGTGACGGTCTGAATCGCGCCATCCAGTGCCTGAAACGAAAAAACCGGCCGCCTCTTTACCCAAGGCGGCCGGTTTTTGATTGGCTTACATATGCTTGATCATCTCGTCGCCAAACCCTGAACTGCCCACCAGCCTGGCCCCCTCCATCAGCCGCTCGAAGTCATAGGTCACGGTCTTGGCCGCAATCGCGCCATTGGTGCCTTTGATGATCAGGTCGGCCGCCTCGGTCCAGCCCATGTGCCGCAGCATCATCTCTGCCGACAAAATCACCGACCCTGGGTTGACCTTGTCCTGCCCGGCGTACTTGGGCGCGGTGCCGTGGGTGGCCTCGAACATGGCCACGGTGTCGGACAGGTTGGCCCCCGGCGCGATGCCGATACCGCCCACTTCCGCCGCCAGGGCATCGGAAAGGTAGTCACCGTTGAGGTTCAGCGTGGCAATCACATCGTACTCTGCCGGGCGCAGCAAAATCTGCTGCAACATGGCATCGGCGATGGCGTCCTTGACGATGACTTCGCGGCCGGTCCTTGGGTTTTTGAACTTCATCCACGGGCCGCCATCGAGCAACTCGGCGCCGAACTCGTCGCGAGCCACTTCATAGCCCCAGTCCTTGAAGGCCCCTTCGGTGAACTTCATGATGTTGCCCTTGTGCACCAGGGTGAGCGATTCGCGGTCATTGTCGACCACGTACTGCAGGGCCTTGCGCACCAGGCGCTTGGTGCCCTCGCGGGAGACCGGCTTGACGCCGATGCCGCAGTCCTGGTCGAAGCGGATCTTGGTGACGCCCATTTCCTCCTTGAGGAACTTGATCACCTTGTTGGCTTCGGGCGAGCCGGCCTTCCATTCGATGCCGGCATAAATGTCCTCGGAGTTTTCGCGGAAGATCACCATGTCCACGTCACCCGGCTTTTTCACCGGGCTCGGCACGCCCTGGAACCACAACACCGGCCGCAGGCATACATAAAGGTCCAGCTGCTGGCGCAGGGCCACGTTCAGCGAACGGATGCCGCCACCCACCGGCGTGGTCAAAGGCCCCTTGATCGACACCACATACTCACGCACCGCATCGAGGGTTTCCTGCGGCAGCCAGGTATCCTGGTCATACACCTGGGTGGCTTTCTCGCCGGCATACACCTCCATCCAGGCGATCTTGCGCTTGCCGCCGTAGGCTTTTTGCACGGCAGCATCCACCACCTTGATCATGACGGGCGACACATCGACACCAATCCCGTCACCTTCGATATAAGGAATGATCGGGCGGTCAGGCACATTGAGCGAATGGTCGGCATTGACGGTGATCTTGGTGCCGTCGGTCGGAACCTTGATTTTCTGGTATCCCATGCTTGCACTACTCCGCGTTCGGGTGTGATTGGACATCATGCGATCCCACTGAGCCTAAACCACATCCGCTGACGCGCAAGCACTGCGACAACTCACCACATTGCCCCTACGTCTTTGGTCTTATAAATGGCGCCGATGTCACTTCGCCTTGCTGAATAGCCCGATTGGTTTGATATACTGCGCCGCGACCGAAGGGTCATCGGGGCGAACCCTTGGAAAATGCGGCTCGCCCTCGGCCAGGAATGGCCAGACAGCCTGGGTTGTTACCGCAGCCCAGCACTTGACGCTCGACTGATGCATCCACCATCACCGCTCGCAGCCTCTCGACTATCCGCTCATGGCGTCGCCAGGGCGAAGCGCCTACCCTGCGCACCTCGAGACTCGAGTACGCTCAGCACATAGAGAGTTAACCCGCATGCCCACCCGTTCCAAGATCATCTATACCTTCACCGACGAAGCCCCTGCCCTCGCCACCTACTCGCTGCTGCCGATCATCGAAGCGTTCACCGCTTCGGCTGACATCGCCGTAGAAACCCGCGACATCTCCCTGGCGGGCCGTATCCTTGCAGCCTTCCCGGAGCAACTGGGCACCGAGAAACAGGTAGGCGATCACCTGGCGGAACTGGGCCAGCTGGCCACCACCCCTGAAGCCAACATCATCAAGCTGCCTAACATCAGCGCATCGGTCCCGCAGCTGAAGGCCGCGATCAAGGAACTGCAAGCCAAAGGCTTCAACATCCCGGACTACGCCGACGAGCCGGCCACCGCCGAAGAAAAAGACTCCCGCGCCCGCTACGACCGCATCAAGGGCAGCGCCGTGAACCCGGTACTGCGTGAAGGCAACTCTGACCGCCGCGCGCCGCTGTCGGTCAAGAATTACGCCCGCAAGCACCCGCACAAAATGGGCGCCTGGGCCGCCGACTCCCAGTCGCACGTTGCCCACATGAGCAACGGCGACTTCTACGGCAGCGAAAAAGCCGCCCTGATCGAGGCTGACGACAGCCTGCGCATCGAGCTGGTCGGCAAAGACGGCACCACCACCGTCCTGAAAGAAAAAACCGCCGTCAAGGCCGCCGAAGTCATCGACTGCGCCACCATGAGCCGCAAGGCCCTGAAAGCCTTCATCGCCGAGCAGATCGCCGATGCCAAGGCCTCCGGCGTGCTGCTGTCGGTGCACCTGAAAGCCACCATGATGAAGGTGTCCGACCCGATCATGTTCGGCGTCATCGTCGAAGAATTCTACGGCGATGTTCTGGCCAAGCACTCGGCCGCCCTGGCTGACGTGGGCTTCAACGCCAACAACGGCATCGGCGACCTGTACGCCCGCATCAAGGACCTGCCAGCCGACAAGCAGGCCGAGATCGAAGCCGACATCCAGGCCCTGTACGCTGAGCGCCCGGCCCTGGCCATGGTCAACTCCGACAAAGGCATCACCAACCTGCACGTGCCGAGCGACGTCATCGTCGACGCCTCGATGCCGGCCATGATCCGTGACTCGGGCAAAATGTGGAACACCGCCGGTGAACTGCAGGACGCCAAAGCGATCATCCCGGACCGCTGCTACGCCGGTATCTACCAGGCCACCATCGAAGACTGCAAAGCCAATGGCGCCTTCGACCCGACCACCATGGGCAGCGTGCCGAACGTTGGCCTGATGGCGCAAAAAGCCGAAGAGTACGGCTCCCACGACAAGACCTTCCAGGTCAAGGCCGATGGCGTCGTGCGCGTGGTCGACAGCAAGGGCAAGGTCGTTCTGGAGCAGAACGTCGAAGCCGGTGACATCTTCCGCATGTGCCAGACCAAAGACGCGCCGATCCAGGACTGGGTCAAGCTGGCCGTCAACCGTGCCCGCCTGAGCAACACCCCGGCGGTGTTCTGGCTGGACCCGGCTCGCGCCCACGACGGCGTGATGATCGAAAAAGTGCAGAAGTACCTGAAGGACCACGACACCGCTGGCCTGGACATCCGCGTCCTGGCACCGGTCGAGGCCATCAAGTTCTCCCTGGCCCGCATCCGCGAAGGCAAGGACACCATCTCGGTGACCGGCAACGTGCTGCGCGACTACCTGACCGACCTGTTCCCGATCATGGAGCTGGGCACCAGCGCCAAGATGCTGTCGATCGTGCCGCTGATGAACGGCGGTGGCCTGTTCGAAACCGGCGCTGGCGGTTCGGCACCGAAGCACGTGCAGCAGCTGGTTGAAGAGAACTTCCTGCGTTGGGACTCGCTGGGTGAATTCCTGGCCCTGGCCGCTTCCCTGGAGCACCTGGGCAACACCTACGACAACCCGCGTGCCAAAGTGCTGGCCAACACCCTGGACCAGGCCACCGGCAAGTTCCTCGACACCAACAAGTCGCCTTCGCGCAAAGTCGGCGGTATCGACAACCGCGGCAGCCACTTCTACCTGACCCTGTACTGGGCCCAGGCACTGGCTGCCCAGAGCGACGACGCCGCCCTGCAGGCGCGCTTCGCCCCACTGGCCAAGACCCTGACCGAGAACGAGGAGACCATCGTCGCCGAGCTCAACGCCGTTCAGGGCAAGCCGGCCGACATCGGTGGCTACTACGCCCCGGATGCCGAGCTGACCGCCAAGGTGATGCGCCCAAGCCAGACCCTGAACAGCGCCATTGCCGCCCTGTAAGGTTCGCTTGAAGTAACAGCACAAACCCCGGCCACGCACCGGGGTTTGTGTTTTCTGCAGGAAAGACGCGGGCCTTGTGGGAGCGGCCTTGTGTCGCGAAAGGGCTGCGCAGCAGCCCCAAAATCTCAGCCCATGCACAGATTGCCGGGGTCGCTGCGCAGCCCTTTCGCGACACAAGGCCGCTCCCACAAGGCCCTCGCCAACAGTAGGAAAAACCCATGACCTGGCAACCCCACATCACCGTCGCCACCATCGTCGAACACGACGGCAAATTCCTGTTCGTCGAAGAATTCAAAGCCAACCAGCACGTCTTCAACCAACCCGCCGGCCACCTCGAGCCCAACGAGACCCTGGCCCAGGCCGCCCTGCGCGAAACCCTTGAAGAAACCGCCTGGGAAGTCGAGCTCACCGGCGTGGTCGGCATCTACCTCTACACCGCCCCCAGCAACGGCGTAACCTACCAGCGCATCTGCTTTGCCGCCCGCCCGGTGCGCCACCACGCCGACCTGGCGCTGGACAGCGACATCGTGCGCGCCGTGTGGCTGACCCGCGACGAACTGCTGGCAACCCCCGAACGCTGGCGCAGCGAGCTGGTACCACGCTGCCTGGACGACTACCTCGAAGGCCCGTTGCACAGCCTGGCCCTGCTGCGCGACTGACGCGCAGCCCCGGCTTTGATAGAATCGGCGTTTTTCCCCTTGATACACACCGGTACCCATGACCAGCCCAGCACTCAAAGACCCCGCCAAGACCCGCGTCATCGTCGGCATGTCCGGCGGCGTGGACTCTTCCGTCTCCGCCCTTCTGCTCATGGAGCAGGGCTACCAGGTGGAAGGGCTGTTCATGAAGAACTGGGAAGAAGACGACGGCACCGAATACTGCACCGCCCGTGAAGACCTGGCCGACGCCCAGGCCGTGTGCGACCGCATTGGCATCAAGCTGCACACCGCCAACTTCGCCGCCGAGTACTGGGACAACGTGTTCGAGCATTTCCTTGAAGAGTACAAGGCCGGCCGCACGCCCAACCCGGACATCCTCTGCAACCGCGAGATCAAGTTCAAGGCCTTCCTGGACTATGCCCTGTCGCTGGGCGCCGACCTGATCGCCACCGGCCACTACGTGCGCCGCCGCGACACCGGCGCGCTCACCGAACTGCTCAAGGGCCTGGACCCGAACAAGGACCAGAGCTACTTCCTGCACGCCGTGGGCGGCAAGGAAATCGCCCGCACCCTGTTCCCGGTTGGCGAGCTGGAAAAGCCCGAGGTGCGCGCCATCGCCGAAAAACACGGCCTGGCTACCGCCAAGAAGAAAGATTCCACCGGCATCTGCTTCATTGGCGAGCGCCGCTTCAGCGACTTCCTCAAGCAATACCTGCCGGCCCAGCCAGGCAATATCGAAACCACCGAAGGTGAAGTGATCGGCCGCCACCATGGCCTGATGTACCACACCATCGGCCAGCGCCAGGGCCTGGGCATCGGCGGCCTCAAAGACGCCGGCGACGAGCCGTGGTACGTGCTGCACAAAGACCTGACCCGCAACGTGCTGGTGGTCGGCCAGGGCAACGAACACCCGTGGTTGTTCTCCCGCGCCCTGCTCGCTTCGGAGATTTTCTGGGTCAACCCCATCGATTTGAGCAGCCCACGCCCACTCACCGCCAAGGTGCGCTACCGCCAGGGCGACCAGCGCTGCACGCTGGAGCGCACCGCAACCGGCTACCGCGCCGTGTTCGACGAACCGCAGCGCGCCGTGACCCCGGGCCAGTCGGTGGTGTTCTATGACGGCGAAGTGTGCCTGGGCGGCGGCGTGATCGAGACCGCCGAGCCGTGGAGCCCACGCGCATGAGCAACCTTCAGGAGCAACTGATTGCCCTGGGCGGCGTGTTCCAGGCCGCCGTGCTGGTCGACCGCATTGCCCGCACCGGCCAGGCCAGCGAGGCCAACATCGGCTGCATGCTGGGCAGCCTGCTGGTGCGCGACCCCAAAAACACCCTGGAAGTGTTCGGTGGCGACGACCTCAACCTGCGCGACGGCTACCGGGCGCTGGTCGGCGCCCTCGAGCGCGACCCCAGCAGCCTGCAGCGCGAGCCTCTGCGCTATGCCCTGTCGATGCTGGGCCTGGAGCGCCAGCTGAACAAACGCGGCGACCTGCTCGACACCATCGGCAACCGCCTGCCGCAAATCCAGTCCCAGGCCGAGCATTTCGGCCTGGTACACGAAAACGTCATCGCTTCCAGTGGCGCCTTGTACCAGGACACCCTGAGCACCCTGCGCCAGCGCATTCAGGTGCATGGCGACATGCGTTTCCTGCAGCAACCCAACAATGCCTCGAAAATTCGCGCCCTGTTGCTGTCCGGTATCCGCGCCGCGCGCCTGTGGCGCCAGTTGGGCGGTCACCGCTGGCAATTGGTGTTCAGCCGCCGCAAACTGCTGAACGAGCTGTACGACATGATGCGCGCGCCAAGCTGACAAGCGCACGTTGCTCTGTGCAGGAGCGGCCTGTGGGAGCGGCCTTTCGCGACGCAAGGCCGCTCCCACAAGCAAATTTCATGTATGATATGCGCCCTTCCAAAAGCCTGACTGTCCGAGAACACCCCATGCAGCTTTCTTCGCTCACTGCGGTTTCCCCTGTAGACGGCCGTTACGCCGGCAAAACCCAGGCCTTGCGCCCCATTTTCAGCGAATTCGGCCTGATCCGTTTCCGCGCCCTGGTCGAAGTACGCTGGCTCCAGCGCCTGGCCGCCCACCCGCAGATCGGCGAAGTGCCGGCGTTCTCCGCCGAAGCCAATGCCCTGCTGGACAACCTGGCCACCGACTTCAAGCTTGAACACGCCGAACGCGTGAAAGAAATCGAGCGCACCACCAACCATGACGTCAAGGCGATCGAATACCTCCTCAAGGAGCAGGCCGCCCAGCTGCCTGAGCTGGCCAAGGTCAGCGAATTCATCCACTTCGCCTGCACCAGCGAGGACATCAACAACCTGTCCCACGCCCTGATGCTGCGCGCCGGCCGTGACGACGTGCTGCTGCCGCTGATGCGCCAGATCGCCGACGCCATCCGCGCCCTGGCCCATGCCCACGCCGACGTGCCAATGCTGTCGCGCACCCACGGCCAACCGGCTTCGCCGACCACCCTGGGCAAAGAGCTGGCCAACGTCGTGTACCGCCTGGAGCGCCAGATCGCTCAAGTGGCTGCCGTGCCGCTGCTGGGCAAGATCAACGGCGCCGTGGGCAACTACAACGCCCACTTGTCGGCCTACTCGCAGATCGACTGGGAGCAGAACGCCCGCGCCTTCATCGAAGACGAACTGGGCCTGCAGTTCAACCCGTACACCACCCAGATCGAGCCGCACGACTACATCGCCGAGCTGTTCGACGCCATCGCCCGTTTCAACACCATCCTGATCGACTTCGACCGCGATGTGTGGGGCTACATCTCGCTGGGCTACTTCAAACAGAAGACCGTTGCCGGCGAAATCGGCTCGTCGACCATGCCGCACAAGGTCAACCCGATCGACTTCGAAAACTCCGAAGGCAACCTGGGCATCGCCAACGCGCTGTTCCAGCACCTGGCCAGCAAGCTGCCGATCTCGCGGTGGCAGCGTGACCTGACCGACTCCACCGTGCTGCGCAACCTGGGCGTGGGCTTTGCCCACAGCGTCATCGCCTACGAAGCCAGCCTGAAGGGCATCGGCAAGCTCGAAGTCAACGAAGCCCGCATCGCCGCCGACCTGGACGCCTGCTGGGAAGTACTTGCCGAGCCGATCCAGACCGTGATGCGCCGCTTCAACATCGAGAACCCCTACGAGAAGCTCAAAGAGCTGACCCGTGGCAAGGGCATCACCCCTGAAGCGCTGCTGACCTTCATCGACGGCCTGGACATGCCAGCCGACGCCAAGGCCGAGCTCAAGCTGCTCACCCCCGCTACCTACATTGGTAACGCGGCAGCCCAGGCCAAACGCATCTAAGCTGACCGTCGCGTACAACGCCCGGCCTGGCCGGGCGTTTTTATTCCCGGACGAAAATTACGTTTTTTCAATAGGTTGAACATGAATCCTGATACTCCACTGCAGCTGCTCGGCGGCATCTCGGCCCGCGAATTCATGCGCGACTACTG
The DNA here is from genome assembly GCF_028898945.1 of Pseudomonas sp. PSKL.D1. NCBI lineage: Bacteria > Pseudomonadati > Pseudomonadota > Gammaproteobacteria > Pseudomonadales > Pseudomonadaceae > Pseudomonas > Pseudomonas sp. PSKL.D1. The sequence goes on along the minus strand of NZ_CP118607.1, from coordinate 2,079,366 downwards.
GCAGAAGAAACCGCTGCTGGTGCGCCAGGCATTCCCGGACTTCGAAAGCCCGATCGACCCCGACGAGCTGGCCGGCCTGGCCCTGGAAGAGGAAATCGAGTCGCGCATCGTACTGGAGCACGGCGCCCACCCATGGGAACTGCGCCGCGGCCCGTTCGAGGAAGACACCTTCGCCGACCTGCCGGAAAAGGACTGGACCCTGCTGGTGCAGGCCGTTGACCAGTTCGTCCCGGAAGTGGCCGAGCTGCTAGAGCACTTCCGCTTCCTGCCTAGCTGGCGTATCGATGACGTGATGATCAGCTTCGCCGCCCCCGGTGGCAGCGTCGGCCCGCACTTCGACAACTACGACGTGTTCCTGCTTCAGGGCCACGGCAAGCGCAACTGGAAGCTTGGCCAGATGTGCAGCAACGAAAGCCCGCTGCTGCCCCACGCCGACCTGCGCATCCTTGCCGAGTTCGAGCAGAGCGAAGAATGGACCCTTGAGCCGGGCGACATGCTCTACCTGCCACCGCGCCTGGCCCACTACGGCGTGGCCGTGGACGACTGCCTGACCTACTCGGTCGGCTTCCGCGCCCCAAGCGCCGCTGAAGTACTCACCCACTTCACCGACTTCCTCGGCCAGTTCCTGCCGGACGAAGAGCGCTACAGCGACGCCGACGCCCAGCCGGCCAGCGACCCGCACCAGATCCAGCACGACGCCCTGGATCGCCTCAAGGCGCTGATGGACAAGCACATGGGCGACAAGGACCTGCTGCTGACCTGGTTCGGCCAGTTCATGACCGAACCACGCTACCCGGAGCAAGTCGTGGGCGAAGAGCTGGACGAAGAAGAGCTCGTCGAAGCCCTGGAAGACGGCGCCATCCTCATCCGCAACCCGAGCGCGCGCATGGCCTGGTCGGAGCTGGGTGACGACCTGATGCTGTTCGCCAGCGGCCGCAGCTGCCCACTGCCGGCCAAACTGCGCGAGCTGCTGAAGCTGGTGTGCTCGGCCGACGCCTTACATATTGAAAACCTTGAGCCGTGGTTGCAGGACGAAGATGGCCTTATGCTGGTACAGCAACTGGTCAAACAAGGAAGCCTGGGGTTTGCCAATGAATAAGATCCGCGTTCGCCTGGCCGACTGGCACAAAGACAACGCCGATATCCACCGCATCCGCACCGCCGTGTTCGTGGCCGAGCAGCATATTCCGCCTGAGCTTGAGTTTGACTCCGAAGACCAGGGCGCCGTGCATTTTTTGGCCCTTGAAGGTGATTACCCCATCGGTACCGCCCGCCTGCTGGCCGATGGCACCATTGGCCGTATCTCGGTGCTCAAGGACTGGCGCGGGCTGAAAGTGGGCGACGCGCTGATGCAGGCGGTAATTGCCGAAGCGCAGAACCGCGACCTGAAGCAGCAAATGCTCAGCGCCCAGGTGCACGCCACGCCGTTCTATGAGCGGCTGGGCTTCCGGGTGGTCAGCGAGGAATTCCTCGAAGCCGGCATTCCGCACGTGGAGATGGTGCGCGACTCGCGCGCCTGATTGCTGGCCCATCGCGGATAAATCCGCTCCTACACGGTCCTTGTAGGAGCGTATTTATCCGCGATCAGGCCAGGCCTGCAACACCCACTCTCACAAAACCTGTACATCCATCCAGATAAAACTTGCCTCTGCGCCCCCGCTTGCGCATCCTATGACCCATCTTTCCCGATAAAGCGTTTCCGGCCATGCGCCTGTTCCTCTGCGAAAAACCTTCCCAGGCCAAAGACATCGCCAAGGTACTAGGCGCCACCCGCAAGGGCGACGGCTGCTGGCAAGGCACAGACGTATGCGTGACCTGGTGCATCGGCCACCTGCTCGAAACCGCCCCGCCCGACAGCTACGACGCGCGCTACAAACGCTGGAACCTCGCCGACCTGCCGATCATCCCCGATAAATGGAAGATGCTGGTCAAACCCAAGACCGCCAGCCAGTTCAAGGCCGTCAAACGCTTGCTTGGCGAGGCACGGGAGCTGGTGATCGCCACCGACGCCGACCGCGAAGGCGAGATGATCGCCCGCGAACTGGTCGAGCATTGCCGCTACCGCGGGCCGATCCAGCGCTTGTGGTTGTCGGCGCTGGACGACGCTTCAATCCGCAAGGCCCTGGCACGCCTGCTGCCCGGCCAGCAGACATTCACCCTGTATCACTCGGCGCTGGGCCGGTCACGGGCCGATTGGCTGATCGGCATGAACATGAGCCGGCTGTTCACCCTGCTGGGCCGCCAGTCTGGCTACCAAGGCGTGCTGCCAGTGGGCCGCGTGCAAACCCCGACCTTGCGCCTGGTGGTGGACCGCGACCGCAGCATTGCCGATTTCGTGCCGGTACCGTTCTGGGCCATTGACGTACAGCTTGAGCACGCAGGCCAGGCCTTCAATGCCCAATGGCGCGCACCGGAAGACACCTGCGACGACCAAGGCCGTTGCCTGAATCAAGCCCTGGCGCGGCAGGCCGCTGCCGACATGGGCAATGCGGGCACCGCGCAAGTGCTGAAAGTGGCCACCGAACGCGTGCGCGAAGCAGCGCCCCTGCCCTTCGACCTCGGTACCCTGCAGGAACTGTGCTCGAAAAAATTCGGCCTCGGTGCCCAGGAAACCCTCGACATTGCCCAGGCGCTGTACGAAACCCACAAACTGATCACCTACCCACGCAGTGACTGCGGCTACCTGCCGCAAAGCCAGCACGGCGAAGCACCTGCCATCCTCGCGGCCCTGCAACGCGCCGATGCCAGCCTGGCGCCTCTGCAACCCTACCTTGAACCGCAACGCCGCTCGCGCGCCTGGAACGATGCCAAAGTCAGCGCCCACCACGGCATCATCCCTACCGCCGCCGCCAGCGACCCTGCGCGGCTGCCGGCCAAGCACAAGGCCGTGTACACGCTGATCCGCGCGCGCTACCTGGCGCAGTTCCTGCCCAACCACGAATACGACCGCACCCAGGCCGAGTTCGACTGCGCCGGGCATGCCTTGCGCGCCGTCGGCAAGCAGATCGTCGAACCCGGCTGGCGCCGTGCCCTGCCCGAGGCCCTGACGCCTGCCAAAGGCCGCGAAGCGCCACCGGCACAGGTGTTGCCCTCATTGCACGAGGGCCAGCATTGCATGGTAAAGGGCCTGCAGTTGAAAGACCTGTGGACCCAACCGCCCAAACCGTTCACCGAAGGCGACTTGATCAAGGCAATGAAGAACGTCGCCAAACTGGTGGATGACCCACGCCTCAAACAGAAGCTCAAGGAAACCACCGGCATTGGCACCGAGGCCACCCGCGCCAGCATCATTCAGGGCTTGCTGGACCGCGGGTATCTGGTGAAAAACGGCAAGGCGCTGTCAGCCACTCCCGCCGCCTTCAGCCTGATCGATGCTGTGCCCCGCGCCATCGCCGACCCAGGCACCACGGCGATCTGGGAGCAGGCGCTGGACATGGTGCAGAGCGGGGAAATGAGCCTGGAGGAGTTCGTTGCCCGGCAGTCGGCGTGGATGGGCAAGCTGGTGGAGCGTTGCAGTGGCATGCGCCTGGCTATCAGTGGGCCTGCGGTGGGCAAGGCGGCGCCTTGGAAGAAGAAGCGGCGTAGTACCGAAAAGGGCAAGGCAGCCCCCAAAAAACCGAGGCAGCCACGGCGTAAAGCTTCAAGTTGAAAGGTTACCTGTACCGCCGCGATGAGGCCGGTACAGGCACTACAAATCAGGTCCCACTCTTCAAACGGCTGAACGCCCGGGTCAACTCCCGGTTGAACGCCTTGCCATTGTCATTTTTCCCATACAGCCGCGCTCGCACGTCAGCCGGCGGATACGTCCCCGGCGCGTTGCGGATCGCCGTATCCACCAGCCCATCCGCCGCCGTGATGGCATTGGCGTAGTGGATACTGTCGGTGATCGGCGCTATCACCTCGGGTCGCATCAGGTAGTCCACCAGTAGCCAGGCTGCTTCGGGGTGTGGTGCATCCTTGGGTACAACCAATGCATCCAGCCAAATCAACGTTCCTTCCCTGGGAATGCTGTAATCCAGCTTGAACGCCTTGCCCGCTTGCTGCGCCTGGGCCTGGGCGATGGCCACGTTGCCGTTCCACGACATGGCCACACAGGTTTCGCCATTGGCCAGGTCATTGATGTTGCGGTCATTGTCGAAGTAGCGAATGTAAGGGCGGATCTTGCGCAACTGCGCCTCGGCCGCCTTCAAGTCTTCAATACGCTGCTGGTTGATATCCAACCCCATGTAACGCATCACTGCAGCGAACACTTCGTTGGGGTCGTTGAGCAGGCTCACCCCGCAATCGGCGAATTTCGACACCACCTGCGGGTCGAACAGCATCGCCCAGCTGTCCAGCGGCGCATCGCCCATCCGGGTGGCTACCGCCTGTTGCTGGTAGCCCACACCGGTCGTGCCCCAGGCGTAGGTGCCCGCATAGCGGTTGCCCGGGTCGAACAGCGCCATGTGCTGGCGAAACTCTTCGCCAACGCCCGCCAGGTGCGGCACCCGAGCCTTGTCCAGCGGCTGCAGCGCGCCACTGGCGATTGCCCGGCTCACATGCTGGCCGGCGCTGAGCACCACATCGTAACCGCTGCCCCCGGTGAGCAGTTTGGTCTCGGCGGTTTCCAGCGAGTCAAAGTGGTCGGCGACCACGCGGATACCGGTTTCTTTTTCGAAGTTGCTCAAGGTGTCCGGGGCCAGGTATTCGCCCCAGATGTACAGGTTGACGGTGGGCTGTGGTGCGTCGGCTGCCTGGGCCACCGACACAGCGCAGCCCAAGGCAGCAGCGGCCAGCAGGAAACGGTTCATCAGCGGCGACCTCCGGCATATTGCGGCATGGTGATGCAGGCGACATTGCCACCGCCCAGCAGGATTTCGCGAGAGTTCTCAATGCCGATGATGCGCTGCCCAGGGAACAGTTCGGCCAAGGTCGCCTGGGCGATGCTGTCGTTTCGGTCGCCGAACAGTGGCACGACGATGGCCGTGTTGCCGGCGTAATAGTTGATGTAGGAAGCACAGATACGGGTGCCCGCTTCGCGCAGGTGCGTGCCCTCCACCTGGTCGAGCCCGGCGGCCTCTTCGGCCGTCCACTGCAACACGTCGGGCTGCGGCAGTTTGTGCACCTTGAGTTCACGGCCCTGGGCATCGCGGGTGCCGCGCAGGATGTCGTAGGCTTCCTGGTAGATCTCCCATTGCGGGTCGTCGCGGTTGTCGGTCCATTGCAGCACCACTTCACCGGGCCGTACGAAGCAGGCCAGGTCGTCGATGTGGCCGTCAGTTTCATCGAACTTGCAGCCGCGCGGCAGCCAGACTACCTGGTCCGCGCCCAGGTAATCCTCCAGCCGACGTGTCACCTCGGCCTTACCCAGGTGGGCATTGCGGTTGCGGTTGAGCAGGCATTGTTCGGTGGTCAGCAAGGTGCCCTGGCCATCGCTCTGAATGCCGCCCAGTTCGGCGATCAGCGGCGCACGGTAGCGGTCCAGCCCTTCGATCTCGAGTATTTTCTGGGCAATCTGGTCATCCTTGTCCCACGGGTAATACAGGCCGCCGTCCAGGCCACCATAGGCATTGAACTCGAAGTCCACGCCCCGCACTTCGCCACTGCTGTCGTTGACCACGAAGCAGGCTCCGCTGTCACGGAACCACGTGTCGTTGCAGGTCATTTCCACCACCCGTACGTGAGGCGGTAGCAGGCGCCGGGCATTGGCGTACTGGGCTGCCGAAGCGCAGACGGTGACCGGCTCGCTTGACGCGATGGCCGTGACGATGTCGACCCAGACCTTCTGCGCAGGCTTGGCGCCGTTGCGCCACACATCCGGGCGCTCCGGCCAGCCAAGCCAGCAACCAGCCTTGCGCTCGAATTCGCCGGGCAGGCGGAAACCATCGGCCTTTGGAGTAGTGGTAAGCGAACGTGCCATGGGTCAACCTCGTGTCAGGGAGTGATGACTGCACGCTACGCCCGCCCGCGGCTGGCTTCCAACGATGAAAACTCAGCGATAGTTGAACTGAATTCAGCTATCACCCAACTGTTCGATGAACCATTCGATGAATTCGGCGACGGCCACACGCTCCAGGCGCAGGCGCTCGCACACCAACGCGTACTGCCCTTGGGCGGTCACGCTGGCAGCGAAAGGCCTCACAAGGCGACCACTTTGCAGGTCGGCCTGGCAGGTCAGGTTGTCGCCCATGGCCACACCCTGCCCCAGCGCGGCGGCCTCAAGTGCCAGGGCGGCATGGGGGAAATACAGTTGGCGCGTGGGGAGTGCGTCTTCGGCATGGGTGGCCAGCCAGGTTGTCCAGGTGCGGCCGTCCTGATCGTCATGCAGCAGGCAGTGGCGCACCAGGTCACGCGGGCGCTTGAGGCTGCCCTGGTTGAACAGGCCCGGGCTGCACACCGGGAAGAACTGCAACAGCGGCAGTGGGCGCACGAAGTGCGTGCTGGCGTCCAGTGCGCTGGTGCCGTAGGTGATGGCCAGGTCGATGTCCAGCGCCGGGGCGCCGGCATTGATTGGCTGTTCGTGCAGATGCAGGGTGATGTGCGGGTAGCGGCTGCTGAAGTCGGCCAGCCGTGCCACCAGCCACTTTTGCGCAAGCTCCGCGGTGACGGCAACGCGCAATACGGCCTGGGAGGCCGGGTCACGCAACTCGTCACAGGCTTTGCCGATCAGTTCGAAGGCTTGCTGCAGGTGGTGCAGCAGGCGTTCAGCTTCTGCGCTGGGGCGAACCTGGCGGCCGACACGCTCGAACAGCGTGACGCCAAGTTGCTCCTCAAGTTGGCGTATTTGATGGCTCACGGCACTGTCAGTGACACAAAGCTCGGCGGCGGCGCGGCCGAAGTGGCCATGGCGGGCGGCGCATTCGAAGGTGCGCAGGGCGGTCAGGGAAGGCAGGCGGCGCATCGAGTTTTCCTGTCGGGGCATCGGCCCCCGGATCATACAACTCACGCCACAGGAAAGACGAACGACCTGGCGCAATGAAAATTACCTGCTAAATTTTCATGAAAATAATCACAATAAATTTCACGAGGCATTGGCATGTTCAAGCAATCCGCCCAGCACGTCGCCAGCTACTACGCCCAGACCTACCCCGCCACAATCCCATTGCGCCCCACGCTGCAAGGTGCCCACGACACCGATGTGCTGATCATCGGCGCTGGTTTCAGCGGCCTGCACACCGCACTGCGCCTGGCCGTGGCCGGCAAACGCGTGACCCTGCTGGAGGCCAGCCGCGTGGCCTGGGCCGCGTCCGGGCGCAACGGCGGCCAGGCGCTGTTGGGCTGGTCATGCGACATGCCGCCCCTGGAGAAATCCCTGGGAGTGGAGCGCACCCGGCGCCTGTGGGCCAGCATGTGCTGGGCCGCCGACGAACTGCGCGACCTGCCCCGGCGCCACGGCTTCGACATCGATTACCGCTTGGGCAGCCTGTGGACCGCCGTGCTGCCGCGCCGGGTAAAAATGCTCGAAGAGGCCCTGCACGATGCCCAGCAAAAATGGGGCTACGACGCCCTGCGGCTGATCGGCCGCGACGAGTTGCCGCAATGGATCGACAGCCCGCGTTACCAGGCGGCACTGTTTGACGCCAAAGGCGCGCACCTCAACCCGCTGAAACTGGCCCAAGGCCTGGCCGCCACCGTGGAGGCCGCGGGCGGGCAGATTTTCGAGCAAAGCCAGGTGCTCAATTACCTGCAGGCCCCTAATGGCTTCGTGGCACGCACCGCGCACGGCGAGGTGCGCAGCAGCCTGCTCGTTCTGGCCTGCAATGCCTACATCGACCGGCTCGACCGCCGCCTCTCCAGCCGGCTGCTGCCCGTTGGGTCTTACCAGGTGGCCACCGCGCCACTGGACGTCGAGCTCGCGCGCACCCTGCTGCCGCGCAACAGCTGCGTAATCGACAACCAGTTCGTGCCCGACTACTTCCGCCTCACGCCGGACCACCGCCTGTTGTTTGGCGGCGGCTGCACTTACCTGGGCGGCATCCCCAAGGACGTGGCCAGCGCCACCCGGCCTTACCTGGAACAGGTATTCCCACAACTGGCCGGGGTAGCCATCGAATATGCCTGGGGTGGCCACATCGACTGCAGCACCCGGCGTACGCCGGACATTGGCCGTGACGGCGATTGTTACTGGCTGCAGGGCTTCTCCGGCCACGGGGTGCTGCCAACCTTGGCCGCCGCCCGCGCCGTGAGCGATGCGATCCTGGGCAACGACGACCTGCTGGCACTTTATCAAGGCATCGACAACGGCCGCTTCCCCGGCGGCGACTTGCTGGCAGCCCCGCTGGAAGCGGCAGCCAAGGCCTGGTACAGGATGCGCGACCATGTGTGAAGACGCCCAGGCCCTGGCCCTGCTGATCCGTGACCTGCGCAAGCACCGTGGGCTTACCCTCGACGAACTGGCCGGCAAGGTGAAGCGCTCGCTGGGCTTTCTGTCCCAGGTCGAGCGCGGCCTGTCGCAGCCCACCGTGGCTGACCTGACGGCCATCAGCGAAGCCTTGCGGGTGCCCACCACCTACTTTTATCAGGCCAGCCAGCCCCGCGAACTGGACTGGGTCACCCGGCCCGGTGAGCGGCGCACGATCTATTACGCCGAAGGCATCAGCGACGTGCTTGTCTCCCCGACCCTGAACGGCGGCTTTGCCATGCTCGAAAGCCACCTTGCGCCGGGTGCCAGCAGTGGCGAGGGGCACCTGAACGACAGCTCCGAACAGGGGGGGTTCGTGCTCGAAGGTGAGCTCACCCTATGGCTGGATGGCAGCGAGGACGCGGTAACCCTGCGTGCCAATGACAGCTTCCAGCTGCCGCCGAACCGGCGTTTTCGCTACGCCAACCTGACCGGCCAACCGACCCGCGTGCTGTGGGTCTTCAGATGACAGCTCACACGCCAAACACTCCCCCTGTAGGAGCGGCTTCAGCCGCGATCACCGGCGCAGCCGGTGCCAACCCCAAGGAACGCAGCATGACCACGCCATCCGCCGACCTGCTCAACGAAGTGCGCACCTTCCGCGCCCGCTACCCCGATGTGCGCTATGTCGACCTGCTCAGCCTGGACATCCCCGGGCACTTCTACGGCAAGCGCTACCCTATCGACATGCTGGAAAAAGTCGCCGCTGGCAGCCCGCTCAAACTGCCGCAGAACTGCGTGCTGCTAGGCGTGCAAGGCGGGCTGTTCCCGATCGGCGACTACTGCTTCAACGACGGCGACCCGGATGCCCTGCGCCGCCTGATCCCGGGCACGCTCAAGCCGGTCAGCTGGGAACGCGAACCGCTGGGGCAAATGCTGATCAGCTCCGATGGCACCGCCGCGCCCATCGAGTTCGAACCCCGGGAAGTACTGGCCCGTGTGCTGCAACGCCTGGCCAGCAAGGGCATCCGCCCGGTGGTGGCCTTCGAACTGGAGTTCTACCTGTTCGACCGTGCACTCAAGCATGGCCAACCGCAGTTCCCCCGCGACCCGTTCAGCGACGACCCCGACGACCAGCCCAACATGCACATCGAACGGCTGTCGCGGTTCAGTGACGTGCTGCGGGACATGGTCGAAACAGCCAACGCCCAAGGTGTCGACGCCAACGTCATCACCGCCGAACTGGGGCCGGGGCAGTTCGAGATCAACTTCGGCCACTGCGAAGACGGCCTGCGCGCCGCGGACTGGGCAGCCCTGTTCTGCCGCAGCACGCGCGGGGTGGCACTCAAGCACGGGCTGCGCGCATCGTTCATGAGCAAGCCTTACCTGCAAGCGCCGGGCAGCGGCATGCATGTGCATGTGAGCCTGTACGACCAGGCCGGCAACAACGTGCTGGCCAGTAACGGGCAACGCCCGCTTCGCCATGCCGTGGCGGGTTGCCTGGCCCTGTTGCCGCACTGCATGCCGGTGTTTGCCGCCAACCACAACGCGTTTCGCCGTTATGGCGCCATGGTCAATGCCGCCAGCCGGGCGAGCTGGGGCTTCGAGGACCGGGACGCCTGCATTCGCATACCCGAATCGGATACGCGCAACCTGCGCATCGAGCACCGCCTGGCCGGGGCCGATGCCAACCCGTACCTGGTGCTGGCGGCGATCCTGTGCGGGATGGAGCATGGGCTGGATGCAGGGCAGGAGCCGATTGCGCCGCTGAATGACAACCGCGACAGCGGGGTCGATTTCCCCAAGGACATGCTGACTGCAGTGGCGGCCATGCGCGGGCACCCAGCGGTGAACGAGAGCCTGGGGCCGGAGTTCGTGAAGGTGTATTGCGAGAACAAACGCCAGGATCACCTTGCATTCATGCAGGAAGTCAGTGCGCGAGAATATCGGTGGTTCCTGTAATGACTGCGCGGGCTTACCATAGCGCCCTTTCCTGCCAGCCTGAAACCCCATGCCCTTCGAACTCACCGTAGAACCCTTGACCCTGCTGATCCTGGTGCTGGTCGCCTTCGTCGCCGGTTTCATCGATGCCATCGCCGGCGGTGGCGGCCTGCTTACCACCCCGGCGCTGCTGACCGCCGGCATGCCTCCGCACCTGGTGCTGGGCACCAACAAGCTCAGTTCCACCTTTGGCGCAGCCACGGCCAGCATCACCTACTACCGGCGCAAACTGTTCCACCCGGCGCAGTGGCGCCCGGCCTTGCTCAGCACCCTGGTGGGCGCTTCGGTCGGCGCGGTGGTGGCCCACTACATGCCCGCCGAGTGGCTGAACAAGATGCTGCCGGTCATCGTGTTCGCCTGTGGCATCTACCTGCTGTTCGGCGGCACGCCCAAGGCGCCGCTGGACGCCGATGCGCCCATCAGGAAAAAGTGGCAGTTTCCGCAGGGCTTTACACTGGGCTTCTACGATGGCGTGGCCGGCCCCGGGACCGGCGCGTTCTGGACCGTGAGCACGCTGCTGCTCTACCCCATCGACCTGGTGCGCGCCAGCGGCGTGGCACGCAGCATGAACTTCGTCAGCAACATCGCGGCGCTGACGGTGTTCATCCTGTCCGGGCAGGTGGATTACATCGTTGGCCTGTGCATGGGCCTGTCGGTGATGGTGGGTGCCTTTTTCGGTGCACGCACGGCAATCAGCGGTGGCAGCAAGTTCATCCGCCCGGTGTTCATTACCGTGGTGCTGGCACTGACCGTGCGTTTAGCGTGGCAGCACTGGTTCGGCCAACCCTAACCTGCGCGCAACATACAGGTCGATCAGGTACCGGGCGATGGACCGCCCGGCCGGCAGTGGCGGCAGGTCGTGCACGTTGAACCACTTGGCGTCTTCGATTTCGTCCGGTTGCATCACGATCTCGCCCCCCGCGTATTCGGCATGGAAACCCAGCATCATCGAATGTGGAAACGGCCAGCACTGGCTGCCGATGTACTGGATGTTCTGCACCTCCACCGCCACCTCTTCGCGCACTTCGCGCACCAGGCAATCTTCGGCGGACTCACCCGGCTCGGCAAAACCTGCCAGGGTGCTGTACACCCCGGTCACGAAACGGGGTGAGCGCGCCAGCAGGATCTCGTCACCGCGGGTGACCAGCACGATCATGCTGGGCGAGATGCGCGGGTAACTGCGCAGGTCGCACGGCTGGCAATACATTGCCCGCTCCCAGCGGATTTGCGCCATCGGCTGGCCGCAGCTGCCACAGAAACGGTGCTCACGCGCCCAGGTGCCGATTTGCGCGGCGTAGCCCAGCACTTTGTAGGTATCGAAATCGCCCTCAAGCATGAAGGTGCGCAGGCCGCGCCAGTTGCAGCCCGGCAAATCGGCCGCACTGCGCAGCTCCAGCAGGAACACCGGCTCGCCATCGAAGTGGCCGATGCCGTGTTCGGCCAGCACGTCCAGGTCCTGGCGCTTGAGCCACTCTCGGGGGAACAGCGCGCCGTTGGCGTCCACCAGAAAACCTTCCGGGCTGCGGGCCACTGCCAGCCCCCCGGTCAGTTGTGGGTCGAGTACTGCGGTAGTCCAGCGCGCTGACATGTCGGGGTTCCTGTACGGCGCGTCCCCCGAGCCTGTCAGTCGGCGAACGTCGGTTTCTGTTTGCTCATGTGTGCCGCCACAGCCACGCGCAGGTCTTCGGACTGCAGCATCGCGGCGTTCCAGGTGGCAATGTATTCCAGGCCATCGTCGATGCGATGGTCACGCATGTAGCTGAGCATTTCCTTGGTGCCGGCTACGGCAATGGGCGATTTTGCGGCAATCTCGCGGGCGATGGCAAAGACCCCGTCGAGCAATGCGGCCTGATCATCATAGACCCGGTTGACCAGCCCGATGCGCAGCGCCTCGTCGGCCTCGACATTGCGCCCGGTGAAGGCCAGCTCGCGCATCATGCCGTCGCCGATGATACGTGGCAAACGTTGCAAGGTGCCGACATCGGCGGCCATGCCCATGTCGATTTCCTTGATCGAAAACTGCGCGTCACGGCTGCAGTAGCGCATGTCGCAGGCCGAGACCAGGTCGATGGCACCGCCGATGCAGTAGCCCTGAATGGCCGCCAGCACTGGCTTGCGGCAGTTGTCCACGGCGTTGAACGACGCCTGCAGGCGCAGGATGGTACGGCGCAGCAGGCGGGCATTGCGGCCCACGTCCTTACCCATCTGCCCGGCCAGCGAGGCGAGCATCATCAGGTCGATGCCGGAAGAGAAATGCTTGCCCGCGCCACTGATGACCACGGCACGTACGGCATCGGTGTCGTCGACCCACTGGAAGATATCGACGATTTCCTCCCAGAAGGCGGCATTCATGGCGTTGATCTTTTCCGGGCGGTTGATCTGCACATGGGCGATGTTATCGGTCAGTTCAACCTTGAATGCGCTGTACTCGGTCACGGGCGGTACTCCTGTGGAGAAAAGGTTCACAGGTTGGGATGGTAACCCAGGGGCATGGCGGTGCTTGTGCCAAAAGCGGGACTGGGGTTGGGGGGTATGTCATGGGGTATTCTGCGCCTGTGAGATTGAGCGCCGCTCACGCGGCGCATCGCGGATAAATCCGCTCCTACAAAAACGACGCAATACCTGTAGGAGCGGATTTATCCGCGAGCGGCGCTCCGCATCACTCAAACCATGCAAATACAACTTTTGCACCACTGCCGCATCGAATCTCAGGTAAGCACCTTTCCCTTTCCAGGAGGTTTGCCATGCCGATGCGCAAAGCGCTGGTGTTTTCCTGCTTGACCCTGGCCTTGTTGGGTTGCGCGGGCGCAAGCGACGACCACCGCACCCCGCCCACCACACAGCAGGTCGACCTGCAACGCTATCAGGGCACCTGGTACGAATTGGCACGGCTGCCAATGTTTTTCCAGCGCAACTGCGTGCAGTCCGAGGCGCACTACGGCCTGCGCGAAGACGGACGTATCGACGTGACCAACCGCTGCAAGGAGAAGGACGGCCAGTGGAACGAGGCCAAAGGCGTTGCCGAGCCGCAGCAGCCGGGCAAGACCGACAAGCTTTGGGTACGCTTTGACAACTGGTTCAGCCGGTTGGCACCGGACCTTACCAAAGGTGACTACTGGGTGCTGTACCACGACAAGGACTACCGCGTGGCGCTGGTGGGGCACCCGAACCGGGAATACCTGTGGTTGCTGTCGCGCACGCCGGCGGTGACCGACCAAACGCGCGAGCACCTGCTGGCGGTGGCCCGCCAGCAGGGCTATGACACCAGCAAGCTGATCTGGCGCGGCGGCGATTAACGGCTGGCCTGCCGCGGGGCGATCACCGCCCCAGGCTATTCACCGCCTGCTTCGCGGCGACTTCCTGCCCCGCCCGGGCCAACTCATCCGCCGCCTGCAGCCAGCGCTGCCGGTCCACCTGGGCAGGCAGTTGCCGTGGCGGTTGCACCAGCACCGCCCAATTCCCCTCCTTCGCCCATGCCGAGGTAAAGTCGTCAAAGGCCATCATCTGCCGCCGCTGCATCCCCGAACGCAGCAGCACCCGCTGCTTGTAACGGTCGTAGCCGACCAACACGGCATAACGCGGTTCGCTCCACCAGGCCGAGCCTTCCTCATAGCGCAGCAGCACCGGGTTGCCTGCGGCCACCTGGGTGAGCAGCGCATCCAGTTGTTTTTCCAGCGGGTACACGACCATGCCATAGTCCCGTGCCACACGCGGGATGCTGGTACCCAGCGCCTCGGCCTTTTCAGGCAGGCCTAACGGTTTGTCCAGCAACCCTGGGGTGATCGGCGCGCCCTGTTGCGTCAGCAAGGCCGCCAGGGCCATGGCACCGCTGTGGTTGGCATTGCCGCGGTAGAACGGCACGCTGCTGATCTCGACCCGCTGCGGCAGGCCTTTGAGCGTGGCCGGCGGGGTGCCCGCGCAGCCCGCCAGGGTTGCGGCCATCAGGCAGGCCGCCAGCAGCCGACGTGGGCCCTTGGCCCACCACTTGAGGGAGTCTTGCACCTTGGTCACTCGCTTGTTCCAACGCCAGGCAGGCAGCGCCCGGCTCTGGGCAACGATCATAGGGCGCCTGAGCGCGCGGGTATAGCCCGGCGCAGGCTTGGAACCAATCGGCACAAGCAATAGACCTTCGGTCAATGGAACGTCACGGGCGGGGAGCTAGACTAAAGCAGTGTCTGTAGGGCAAACCTTGGGTTGGCCGCAGAGAAGGAGGCACCATGAGCCTGACTATGGCAATCCTCATGCTGGTAGGTATGTGGCTTAGCGTCGCTGCCGCCATGCTGTGGGGTGTTCTGCGTATCGTGCGGCGCCATTCGCACCACCATCACCTGCCCGCTCAGGGGCAAGCCAAACAGCCGGTGCGCAGGGCACGGCGGCATGCCGGGGCGCACTAGCCAAATGAAATGGGGCGCATAGCGCCCCACTCTTTTTTTACCGCTTCTTTTACCGCATCAGCCTTCAGCGGCCTCACGCTTGATGCGCGCCCGGCGAGCCAGGATGTTGAGGATCTCGATCACCGTCGAGAACGCCATCGCCGCATACACGTAACCTTTCGGTACATGGGCGCCGAAGCCTTCGGCAATCAGGGTCATGCCGATCATGATCAGGAAGCCCAAGGCCAGCATGACTACTGTCGGGTTGTCGTTGATGAAGTTGGCCAGCGGGTCGGCGGCCACCATCATCACGATCACGGCAGTGATCACGGCAATGATCATGATCGGCAGGTGCTCGGTCATGCCCACGGCGGTGATGATGCTATCAACCGAGAACACGATGTCGAGCAGCAGAATCTGGAAGATCGCGGCAGCGAAGCCCAGGGTGACCGTGGACGAAACCTTGGCTTCTTCCTTGGCACCGTGCGGGTCGACGTTTTCGTGAATTTCCTTGGTTGCCTTCCACAGCAGGAACAGGCCACCGGCGATCAGGATCACGTCCTTCCAGGAGAACGCATTGCCGAACACTTCGAATACCGGGTCGGTCAGCTGCACGATCCAGGCCACGGTGCTCAGCAGTGCCAGGCGCATGATCAGCGCCATGCTGATACCAATGCGGCGGGCCTTGGAGCGGTACTCCACTGGCAGCTTGTTGGTCAGGATCGAGATGAAGATCAGGTTATCGATGCCCAGTACGACTTCCATGGCCACCAGGGTGGCCAAGGCTACCCAGGCGGTGGGGCTTGCGGCGAGTTCCAGCAAATATTCCATTTTTCAATCCTGCGGCGGTTCTGGGTCAGATGTCCTGGGTTTTGTCTTTCTGTTCGGCGTCCTTGGCTTTTTCGCCCTCGATGCCAATGGCGTCACTCAATGCTTGCTGAGCCGCCTTGTTGGTATCGTCGATCGCCTCTTTGGCCGATTCGGCCGCCTGATCGAGCATTTTCTGGGCGGACTTTTCGGCCTGATCGCAGCCGGCCAGGCTGAACAGGGCCAGTGCCAGCACCAGAGGGGTGCCAATGGATTTGAGTTGCAGCATGGGGTCCTCGCTTGTCGATATCCCGGCGGCGCGCACCGCGCCTGATAGAGCCGCATTCTAAAGACGCCGACACATCCGGAAAATTCGTATTTTCAGCGGTTATACTTCGCTTTTTACGAACTGAGTAAAGCTGCAATGCTCAACTACCGCCAGTTGCACTACTTCTGGGTCGTGGCCAAGACCGGCAGCATCGCCCGCGCCAGCGAGCAACTGAACTTGACCCCGCAAACCATCAGCGGGCAGATCAGCCTGCTGGAGCAAACCTATGGCCTGGAGCTGTTCCAACGCGTGGGCCGCCAGCTGGAGCTGACCGAGACGGGGCGGCACACACTGGTGTATGCCGAGCAGATGTTTCAGATTGGCAGTGAACTGGAAGCCCTGCTGCGTGCCGGCCCGCAGGAGCAGATCCTGTTCCGCGTAGGCGTTGCGGATGTGGTGCCCAAATCCATCGTCTATCGCCTGCTGGCGCCGACCATGGAGCTGGACAACGTGCTGCGCATCAATTGCCGAGAGGACAAGCTCGAGCGCCTGTTGGCAGACCTGGCGATCCAGCGTCTGGACCTGGTTATTTCCGACAGCCCGATGCCCAGCCACCTGGACATCAAGGGCTACAGCCAAAAGCTGGGCGAGTGCGGCCTGAGCTTTTTCGCCACCGCCGCGCTCGCGGGGCAACACGCGGGCAGCTTCCCCGCCTGCCTGCACGATGCGCCGCTACTGATCCCGGGCCAGGAAACCGTGGTACGCAGCCGCCTGCTGCGCTGGCTGGGCGAGCAGCAGGTGCAGCCGCGGATCATCGGCGAGTTCGATGACAGTGCCTTGATGCAGGCGTTCGGCCAGTCGGGCAGCGGCATCTTCGTTGCACCCAGCGTGATTGCCGATGAAGTGTGCCGCCAGTATGGCGTTACCTTGATCGGGCAGACCGAGGCCGTGCAGGAGTCGTTTTACGCCATTTCGGTGGAGCGCAAGGTCAAGCATCCGGGCATCGTGGCCATCACCGAGGGCGCCCGGCGCGAACTGTTCCACTGGTAAGCTGCGGCAACCGGGCCGACGCGGGTGGGGGGCCGTCTATGGTAAAGTCGCGCCCTTTCACAATAACGAGATGTTGCTGCAGATGACCCCTGTTCTTCGCCTGATCAACCGCCTCAGCCTGGTGACCCAGATCGTCATCGGGCTGGTTGCCGGTATCGCCCTGGCCCTGATCGCGCCAGCCATCGCCCTGGATCTGGCCTTCCTCGGCAAGGTCTTCGTCAGTGCGCTGAAGGCCGTGGCGCCGGTGCTGGTGTTCATCCTGGTGATGGCCTCGATTGCCAACCACCGTCATGGGCAGGAAACCCACATTCGCCCGATCCTGTGGCTTTACCTGCTCGGCACCTTTGCAGCGGCGGTGGTTGCAGTGGTGGCGAGCATGCTGTTTCCGTCGCAGTTGGCGTTGAGCACCAGTGATGCCGCGCTTAGCGCCCCTGGCGGCATTTCCGAAGTCTTGCAAAACCTGCTGCTAAGCGCTGTCGACAACCCGGTCAATGCGCTGCTCAACGCCAACTTCATTGGCGTGCTGACCTGGGCCATCGGCCTGGGTGTGGCGCTGCGCCATGCCAGTGATACCACCCGTGGCGTGGTCGAAGACCTGTCCAACGGCGTAACCCTGATCGTGCGGGTGGTCATCCGCTTTGCGCCACTGGGCATCTTTGGCCTGGTCAGCGCTACCCTGGCCCAGTCCGGCCTGAGCGCCCTGCTCGGCTACCTGCACCTGCTGGCGGTGCTGATTGGCTGCATGCTGTTCGTGGCGCTGGTGATGAACCCGTTGATCGTGTTCTGGAAAATCCGCCGCAACCCCTACCCGCTGACCCTGCTGTGCCTGCGTGAAAGCGGCATCACCGCATTCTTCACCCGTAGCTCGGCGGCCAACATCCCGGTCAACCTGGCGCTGTCGGAGCGCCTGGGGCTGCATGAAGACACCTACTCGGTGTCGATCCCACTGGGTGCCACCATCAACATGGCCGGTGCGGCCATCACCATTACCGTGCTGACCCTGGCGGCGGTGCACACCCTGGGCATTCCGGTCGACCTGCCTACGGCGGTGCTGCTGAGCGTGGTGGCGGCGGTGTGCGCGTGCGGCGCTTCCGGTGTGGCGGGCGGTTCGCTGTTGTTGATTCCGCTGGCGTGCAGCCTGTTTGGTATCCCCAGCGAGATTGCCATGCAGGTAGTGGCCGTAGGCTTCATCATTGGGGTGCTGCAGGACTCGGCGGAGACGGCGTTGAATTCGTCGACCGATGTGCTGTTCACGGCGGCGGCGTGCCAGGCTGAGGAGCGGCGCAGCGTTTGAGATTGTGGGGCCGCGTTGCGGCCCCAATTGCCTTACTCGCCGGCATTACCTACGCTAATGGCCTTTTCCTCGCAATGAGACAGGGCCATGTCAGACTACGAAACCCCGGGCGAAGGTCGCTTCAGCAGCATCGAAATCCGCATCCTTGGCGCGCTGATCGAGAAGCAGGCCACCAGCCCGGAAAGCTACCCGCTGACCCTCAACGCCCTGCTGCTGGCCTGCAACCAGAAAACCAGCCGTGAACCGGTGATGAACCTGACCCAAGGCCAGGTGGGCCAAGCGCTGCGCGCGCTGGAAAGCCAGAACATGACCCGCCTGCAAATGGGCAGCCGCGCCGACCGCTGGGAGCAGCGGGTGGACAAAGCCCTGGAACTGGTGCCGGCGCAGCTGGTGTTGATGGGCTTGATGTTCCTGCGCGGGCCACAAACCCTCAACGAGCTGCTCACACGCAGCAACCGCCTGCACGATTTTGATGACACCGAGCAGATTCAGCACCAGCTTGAACGCCTGATCTCGCGTGACCTGGCCCTGCACTTGCCGCGCCAGGCCGGGCAGCGTGAAGACCGCTACACCCACGCCCTCGGCGACCCGGCGGAGATCGAAGCCATTCTGGCGGCGCGCCAGCAGGACGGCGGCACACGCAGCGGTAGCACAAATGTATCGGAAGAGCGCATCGAAGCGCTGGAGGCCCGGATCGCAGCGCTTGAAGCGCGCCTGGCGGAACTGGAGGGCTGACCGCTCACGGGTCGGCTTCGGGGAAGTTGCGGCAGCTCTTGCGCTCGGCCAGCTCCCGGTCACTGGGGCGCTGGTCGACGAATACGGTGCGGCCGTCTTTGTAAATTTCGAGGTAGCCCCAGTGCAGGTCCTGCTCTGTTTGCCCGGGCTTTGGGGGGACTAGCCACCAGGGTTCGCGGCTGATCAGGGTCATGTTGAAGCTCCTGAAGGTGTCTGCCGTAATGATAGACACCTTCAGGTAATGCTTTGCTTGTGCCGGCCCTTCGCGGATAAATCCGCTCCTACAGGGATACCACACTATCTGTAGGAGCGGATTCATCCGCGAATGGCCAGTGCAGGCTTACGCACGGATCAGGTGGTCAAACGCCGCCAGCGAAGCCTTGGCACCCTCACCCACCGCAATCACGATCTGCTTGTACGGTACGGTGGTCACGTCACCCGCGGCAAACACGCCCGGGATGTTGGTCGCGCCCTTGGCATCGACAATGATCTCGCCACGCGGCGACAGCTCGACCGTGCCTTTGAGCCAATCGGTGTTCGGCAGCAGGCCGATCTGCACGAAGATGCCTTCCAGCGCCAGGTCATGCAGCTCGTCGGTGGTGCGGTCCTTGTAACGCAGGCCGGTCACTTTCTCACCGTTACCCACCACTTCGGTGGTGAGTGCACTGCTGATCACCTTCACGTTCGGCAAGCTGTGCAGCTTGCGCTGCAGCACGGCGTCGGCGCGCAGCTGGCTGTCGAACTCAATCAGCGTCACCTGGGCGACGATACCGGCCAGGTCGATGGCCGCTTCCACGCCAGAGTTGCCCCCGCCAATCACCGCCACACGCTTGCCCTTGAACAGCGGGCCGTCGCAGTGCGGGCAGTAGGCCACACCGCGGGCGCGGTATTCTTGCTCGCCCGGCACGTTCATTTCGCGCCAGCGGGCACCGGTGGCCAGGATCACGGTCTTGGCCTTGAGCGAGGCACCACCGGCCAGGCGCACTTCGTGCAGGCCGCCGTCGGTGGCCGGAATCAACGCTTCACCGCGCTGCAGGTTCATGATGTCGACGTCGTACTGCTTGACGTGCTCTTCCAGCGCCGTGGCCAGCTTCGGCCCTTCGGTTTCCTGCACCGAGATGAAGTTCTCGATGGCCAGGGTATCCAGCACCTGCCCACCGAAACGCTCGGCGGCCACGCCGGTGCGGATGCCTTTGCGCGCGGCATAGATGGCTGCGGCGGCACCGGCTGGGCCACCGCCAACCACCAGCACATCGAAGGCGTCCTTGGCGTTGATTTTCTCCGCTTGGCGGGCACCGGCATTGGTATCGATCTTGCCGAGGATTTCTTCCAGGCCCATGCGGCCCTGGCCAAACACTTCGCCGTTCAGGTAGATGCTCGGCACCGCCATGATCTTGCGGCTTTCGACTTCATCCTGGAACAGCGCACCGTCAATGGCCACATGGCGCACATTAGGGTTGAGCACCGCCATCAGGTTGAGCGCCTGGACCACGTCCGGGCAGTTCTGGCACGACAGCGAGAAGTAGGTTTCGAAGGTGAACTCGCCTTCCAGCGCCTGGATCTGCTCGATCACCTCGCTACTGGCCTTGGACGGGTGGCCACCCACTTGCAGCAGCGCCAGCACCAGCGAGGTGAATTCGTGGCCCATGGGGATGCCGGCGAAGCGCAGGCTGATGTCGGCACCCGGGCGGTTCAGCGAGAACGAGGGGCGACGTGCGTCGGTGCCGTCCGCGCTGAAGGTAATGAGGTTCGACAGGCCGGCGATTTCCGCCAGCAGGTCGTGCAATTCGCGGGACTTCGCGCCGTCGTCGAGGGAGGCAACGATCTCGATCGGCTGGGTGACCCGCTCCAGGTAGGTTTTCAGTTGCGATTTAAGCGTGGCGTCCAACATACGGGCGATTCCTTTTTCAAAACTCGGATACAAAAACGCCCAGGCGAGGTCGCCCGGGCGCTTTACGGGGCGGTAACTACTTCAGCTTTGGCGGCTGGCTACCGCCCACGACTTGCACATGGCCTTAGATCTTGCCGACCAGGTCCAGCGACGGCGCGAGGGTGGCTTCGCCTTCTTTCCACTTGGCCGGGCAAACTTCGCCTGGGTGAGCGGCCACGTACTGGGCAGCTTTCACTTTACGCAGCAGCTCGGCGGCATCGCGGCCTACACCACCGTCGTTCAGTTCGACGATCTTGATCTGGCCTTCCGGGTTGATCACGAAGGTACCGCGATCGGCCAGGCCTGCTTCTTCGATCAGCACGTCGAAGTTGCGCGAGATGATGTGGGTAGGGTCACCGATCAGCGGGTACTGGATCTTGCCGATGGTGTCCGAAGTGTCGTGCCAGGCTTTGTGGGTGAAGTGGGTGTCGGTGGACACACCGTAGATTTCCACGCCCAGCTTCTGGAATTCGGCGTAGTTGTCGGCCAGGTCGCCCAGTTCGGTCGGGCAAACGAAGGTGAAGTCGGCCGGGTAGAAGAACACGACAGACCACTTGCCTTTCAGGTCGGCTTCGCTGACCTGCACGAACTCGCCTTTGTGGTAGGCGGTGGCGTTGAACGGTTTGACCTGGCTGTTGATGATAGGCATGAGAGACGCTCCTTCAGGGGGTTTGAATTCAGGGTTGAAATCTGTTGACGGAGAGAATCCTAACCGCTGGTCGCCACGAAGGCTCATTGGCAAACCTCATGCTCTTGATTGGTTTTGGCTATAAGCTCACCGCTTCGATAGCTTTTTTGATTTCAACACCCGTTCAACCGCCGCAGGCCAGCGCCGACCGTGTTGCCGCTGCACCGGCATCGTAGGCAACCACGCATTGCTCATCGTCGCCGCGCCCCCACTGCACCCTGAGCGTGCCGGCGGTGTCATGGGTGCGCACATAAAGGCGGCTGCCCTGGCCAACCATGCCCAATTCATTACCCTGGGCATCCAGCACCTGAGCGCCAAACGGCAACGCCGTACCGTCCTTCAAACGGGCTTGCAGGACGATTTCACGGCCGCTGCGGGTGGGGTAATGCAACAGCGTGGCTGCGCCGGCGCGCGGCACCACCGACTGGGCAGCCAGAAGCAGTTCGGTGTCACGCGACATGCCTTTGGGGTCAAGCTCCACCGTGTTGATGGTGTAGGGGGACAGCGCTGGCACCACCGCATAGCCACGGCGATCAAGCTGCACGTTGACATGCTGACGGATGCGGGCGGCATCAGCGTGCGGAGCGTGCACGATGGCAAAGCTTTCGCCCAGCGGTGGCGCGGCGATGACACCGCCAGCATGAGCCACCAGCGCCCCGTTCGCCCCCAGCGTTGCCTGGCGATAGCCGCGCCCACCCGATACGCTGGCCATCAATTCGCCGCTGGCGCTGCGGTGCAGCACATTGGCATCGTAGCCACTGCTTGCCTGTTCACCGTCCTGGCGCACCAGTGCCAGGCCATGGCCCCACTGCCCGTGATCACCTGCAGTGCCGCTCCAGCGCAGATTGGACCTGCCCTGACCCCGTGAATCGGTGCTGTGGGTGGCGCTTAACGAAGACCGTCGGCGCTCGCCCAAGGGCAGGCTGGCATTGAACATGACAGTTTGGAAAGGCTCCCCAGTGTTGCGCAATTCACGGCTGAACGTGATGCCGTAGCTGAGTGCTCCGACGTGATTGTTGTAACCGGCCGTGTAACTTTTGTTGCTACTGCCCACATGGTTCTGGCGCAGGCTGGCACTGAGGCTGAAGCGGCCTGCGCGTTCCCCCAGTTGCTGCTCAAGCCCCAGGCCCAGTTGCCAGTGCAGCGGGTCGACACGCTCACCGGCGTTCACCCGGGCAAAGTCATTGAAGCTGTAGTAATCAGGCCCTGTGCTGCGCGTGAGGGTCGCACTCAGGTCGGTCGCAGTGGCGCTCAGGCGTTGTCGCCAGCTCAGGCGCCAAGCCTGGCCACGGGCTTGATAAGACTCGGCTGGCGCAGCACTGGCGTGAAACCCCGTCAGCCCGATGGCCCCGAATGCACTGTTGATGGCAACGCCCATGGCGCTGGCCAGGTAGTCCTCGGCAACCCAGGTACCGCCGTGAACACTGAAATGGTTGCTCAGGCCCTGCTGCCAGCTCCCCTGCACAAAACCTGGCCCCGTTTGCCCCAGTGCATCACGCCAAGCGCCGCTGCCCAACTCAAAACGGCTGACACCCGGGCGCAGTGCCAGTGGCGCTGCGCCATAAGGCAGAAAGAACGTGCGCACGCGACCATCAGCCTCGCGCAGGGTTACTTCAAGGTCATCGTTCAGGCCGCTGGCATACAGGTTGTCCACCTCGAAAGGCCCAGGTGCCACAGTCGACTCATGCAGCAGCACCCCGCGCTGGCGAATGCTCAAAAGCGACACACTGTTGGCAACGCCCCTCACCACCGGGGCAAAACCGCGCTGCTCTTCAGGCAGCATGCGCGGATCACTGGCCAGCAGCACGCCGCGCATGGCACTACCCTCAAACACGCCTGCTCCGCTGTAGCCATCACCGAGCGTCAACTGCGCGGACCAACCGGGAATGTCCCGCCGGACCGAGGTGGTCATGGGCTGATAGCGGGAAGTTTGGCCAACTTGATAACCGCCTTCGTGGCGCCAGTACCACGGCCCGGTGTTGATGCCCATGCGCACACCCAGGTAACCCTGGCGAATCGTCTCGCCCTGATCCAGGTTTTTCTGGTCGTAGAGGTTCAAGCGATAGTCGAAAAAGCCGGCTGTAACGCCACTGTCCCAGTTTTCAGGGGGCAGGTATCCGCTTGGCAGGCGCAACAACGCTTGTTGCGGGACCACCAGGTGCAGTGCCAGGTTACCGAAATCCAAGGTTTCATTGGCCTGCGGTTCAATGACCGCCAATGCTGCGCAGGCCCCTTCACGGGCCAGTTGCTGGCGGGTTTCACGGCTGAGCCGACGCAGGTCCACACCCAAGGTTTTCAGTAGTGCTTCGCTGTAACACGGGGCCGCCACCGGGTGCCCCTGCGCCTGCAGCGGTACTCGATGGCGGCCTATCCAACGCTCATTCAGCGTCACATCGAAGGTATAGGTGCCCTCGGGTACCACTTCCTCTTTTTCGAAACGGTGCAGGTCGCGTGACGTCCCATCCCTCAGCGATCCAGCATCAAACTCAACGGCAGCCACAGGGCTTGCCAGGTGCCCGCCCAGCAGAGCCGCGACGGCATAACGGTAGGAGTTACCCCTGGTGGACTTGAAGTGCATCGTGCAGCGCGCCCTAGTCTGCCTGACGCACAGTCACAGGCTCGGGTGCTTCACGCACCGCACCGTAATCATCGATGAACGCATAACGCAGCATGATGGAAGCCTGACCTGCCAGGCGCCCGACCTGGAAACGGGAGCTGGAGTACGGCAACACGTGGCTAGGGTCCAGCGTCTGCGGCGGCTGACCGTTGTGCTGCAACGACAAACTGGCCAGATTGACTACGAAGGGGCCATTGTTGGTAGCCTTCAACACCCAACGTTCACCCTCGCGGAGCAATTGCCATGTGACCGAACGGTGGCTGTCAACGGCCTTGCCCTGCAGGCCGTCAGGGCGATAAAGCAATTTGATACGTGAGCGCAGCGACACCTGCAGAGCATTGCCCACACCTTTGGGTGGTACTTCGAGCACGTTCAGCCAGAACAGGCTTTCACGGTCAACAGGCATGGCGCCGCCCTCGTGGAAAACCCTCAAGCTCTGCCCCTTGCCTGCGTCCAGGCGAAACATGGCGGGCATCACGCTGAACGGGACTTGCAGATCGTTCAGTGGATCCTGCGGGCGACCATCGTCGACCCAAGCCTGAACAAGCGAGGGCGTAGTCCCGACATTGCTCAACTTGACGGTGACTTCTGACTGATCGGCCGGGAACACTACCCGAGTGGTGGCGATAACCACGCTCGCGGCAACGTGTGGCGATACCAGACAGGCAGCCAGCACCGCGCCCCGCAGCAAGGCGTTGAAAGACAAATGCATGATGGTTGTGCTCAGAAGGCTAAAGAAAAAGCAGCCCTGGAACGGGCTGCCTTTTTAAAGGGATGTCACGGGTAGTCCAGCGAGTACTGCACGCGGGTGGTCACCAGCCCGGGGGTAGTTGCGCCTGTGGAGTAGTAACGTGCGGTGTAGTTCAGCGTTGCATTGCCGCCCACAATCGCTACCACCTGAGAGTTCTGGGAACCCTTGGGGGCAGCCAGGTTCATCGGTGCCTGGGTGTCGTTGAGCAGCTCCACCTGTACATTGGTGCTACCGCCCGCGTCGACAATCAAGCGGCCTTCCGGGCTGATCGTTGCGCCAGGCTCGAAATAGGTCGACACCCGCGAGATACCGGGGGAACAGTTGCTGAGATTCAACACAAACGGCGTCGGGCCTTCGGTTTGCCCTGGGTTCACCAGCCGTGCCGCATTCACGTCCGGCAGGCTGACAGGCAGGTTGCCATTACCGCCGTTGATGGTGCAGGTTGGCGCCAGTACGCGCCCGGACAGGCTGATTTCGCCGTAATCGGCCTGCGCCGTTGAAACGCCAGCGAGCAAAACACAGCAACTGGCAAGCAAGGTTTTCGAGAAAGTGTTCATAGTCACCTTTCAAGTTCTGATAAGTGGCGCCTGGCATTCGATGCCAGGCGGCAACCGCTCTGTGCGGCGCGGTGCAGTATCAGAAAGGTGACACAGCAAAAATGCAGGGTGACTCAACAGTCAGACAACGGAAACAGCCACTACATCTGTAGGAAACATGGCCCGGTGAATTCAGGGTCATGTTTCCTCGCCAAATGCCTCAGCGGGTCACTGTTCGCATCGTGACAAACTCTTCGGCGGCAGTGGGGTGTACGCCGATGGTTTCGTCGAACTGTTGCTTGGTGGCACCGGCCTTGAGGGCCACACCCAGCCCCTGAATGATCTCGCCTGCATCAGGCCCGACCATGTGGCAACCCAGCACCTTGTCGGTGTCGGCATCCACCACCAGCTTCATCAGGGTCTTTTCCTGAATGTCGGTAAGGGTGAGCTTCATCGCGCGGAAACGGCTCTCGAAGATCTGGACCTTGTGTCCCGCAGCCAGCGCCTGCTCTTCGGTCAGGCCAACGGTGCCGATCGGCGGCTGGCTGAACACCGCGGTGGGGATGTTCTGGTAATCCACCGGGCGGTACTGCTCAGGCTTGAACAGGCGCCGCGCCACGGCCATGCCCTCAGCCAGCGCCACCGGGGTGAGCTGCACGCGGCCAATCACGTCACCGATGGCCAGGACCGACGGTGCGGTGGTCTGGTATTGATCGTCGACGCGGATGAACCCACGCGGGTCCAGCTCAACGCCGGTGTTTTCCAGGCCGAGGTTGTCGAGCATCGGGCGGCGGCCCGTGGCGTAGAAGATGCAGTCAGCGACCAGTTCACGGCCATCATTGAGGGTGGCCTTGAGGCTGCCGTCGTCCTGTTTGTCGATGCGCTGGATGTCGGCATTGAACTGCAGGTTCAGGCCGCGCTTTTCAAGTTCTTCCTTCAGGTGCATACGCACCGAACCGTCGAACCCGCGCAGGAACAGCTCGCCGCGGTAAACCAGCGTGGTGTCGGCGCCCAGGCCCTGGAAGATGCCGGCGAACTCGACCGCGATGTACCCGCCCCCCACCACCAGTACACGACGCGGCAGGGCTTTGAGGTAGAACGCCTCGTTGGACGTGATGGCCAGTTCCTTGCCCGGAATGTCCGGCACTTGCGGCCAGCCACCGGTGGCGATCAGGATGCGTTCGGTGCTGTAGCGCTGGCCGTCCACTTCCACTTCGTGATCGCCGGTAATACGTGCATGGCCCTGCAGCAGCGTTACGCCGCTGTTGACCAGCAGGTTGCGGTAAATGCCGTTGAGCCGCTCGATTTCGCGGTTTTTGTTGGCAATCAGCGTGCCCCAGTCAAAATGGCCCTCTTCCAGGCTCCAGCCGTAACCGGCGGCTTGTTCCAGTTCGTCCGCGACATGAGCGCCGTACACCAGCAGCTTCTTGGGCACACAGCCGACGTTGACGCAGGTGCCGCCCAGGTAGCGGCTCTCGGCCACTGCCACTTTTGCACCAAAGCCTGCAGCGAAACGCGCCGCGCGCACACCGCCGGACCCGGCACCAATCACGAAAAGATCAAAATCGTAGGCCATGTATTCACTCTCCTAGGCAGGCGGCCAGCATAACGCCGTTGGGCGCCGCATACAAAAAAGCCACCCCGAAGGGTGGCTCTCTATGACCAACAGGGCTTATCAGTAAGCCTTGCCAGCCTTGTAGAAGTTTTCGAAGCAGAAGTTGGTCGCCTCGATGTAGCCTTCGGCACCACCGCAGTCGAAACGCTTGCCCTTGAACTTGTAGGCGATCACGTTACCTTCGGCCGCTTGCTTCATCAGCGCGTCGGTGATCTGGATCTCGCCACCCTTGCCCGGCTCGGTCTGTTCGATCTTCTCGAAGATATCCGGGGTCAGGATGTAACGGCCGATGATTGCCAGGTTCGATGGTGCATCTTCTGGCTTCGGTTTCTCGACCATGGAGTCGACACGGAAGATGCCGTCCTTGATCTCTTCACCGGCAATGACGCCGTACTTGTTGGTTTCCTGCGGATCGACTTCCTGGATGGCGACGATCGAGCAGCGATACTTCTTGTACAGCGCGACCATCTGCGCCAGCACGCCGTCACCTTCGAGGTTGACGCACAGGTCGTCCGCCAGTACCACGGCGAACGGCTCGTCGCCAATCAACGGGCGGCCGGTGAGGATGGCGTGGCCCAGGCCTTTCATTTCGGTCTGGCGGGTGTAGGAGAACGAGCACTCGTCGAGCAGGCGGCGAATACCGACCAGGTATTTTTCCTTGTCGGTGCCCTTGATCTGGTTTTCCAGCTCGTAGCTGATGTCAAAGTGGTCTTCCAGCGCGCGCTTGCCGCGGCCAGTAACGATGGAGATCTCGTTCAGACCGGCATCCAGTGCCTCTTCAACGCCATACTGAATCAGTGGCTTGTTGACCACCGGCAGCATTTCCTTGGGCATGGCTTTGGTAGCAGGCAGGAAGCGGGTGCCGTAGCCGGCTGCCGGGAACAAGCATTTCTTGATCATATACGTCCTTAAACAAAGGCTGGGCGTGTGGAATTCGGCGCAGTCTAATCAGGCGGCGGTCACCTTACAATGCCCCACCGGCGGCCGACCGATGCCATGATAGAGATAACCCAGTGTAGATAGTTCCGATGGATCGTAAATATTACGCCCGTCGAATACCACCGGCATGCGCATCAAGCCCCGTACACGCGGGAAATCCGGTTGGCGGAACTGCTTCCATTCAGTCACCAGTACCAGCGCGTCGGCGCCCTCTACGCAGGCGTAGGGGTCGTCGCACAACTTCAATTGGCCGTTGGTCAAGGCAACCGGATAACGCTCGGCGATACCGGCCAGTGCCGCCGGGTCGCAGGCTTGCACCCTTACACCTGCCGCCAACAGGGCGTCGAGCAACACCAGGCTGGGTGCTTCGCGCAAGTCATCGGTGCCTGGTTTGAATGCCAGCCCCCACAGCGCGACCACCCGCCCGCGTAAAAAACCGCCAAAATGTTGTTGCAAGGCGTTGAACAGCCAGGTTTTCTGCTGTTCGTTGCGCGCCTGTACCGCCTGCAGGATGGCGGGCGTGTAACCGTGCTGTTCGGCAGTGCGTATCAGAGCACGTACGTCCTTTGGGAAACAGGAGCCGCCATAGCCGCAACCGGCGTAGATGAAGTGGCTGCCGATGCGCCGGTCGCTGCCGATGCCCCTGCGTACCTGTTCGATGTCCACATCCAGCTGTGCGCAGAGCCCGGCCAATTCGTTGACGAAGGAAATCTTGGTGGCGAGAAAAGCATTGGCCGCATATTTGGTGAACTCGGCGGCGCGTGGCGCCATCACCAGAATGCGCTCGCGATTACGCACAAAGGGGGCGTAAAGCCGCTGCAGGGTTTGGGCAGCGACCTGGCTGTTGGTGCCAACGATAATGCGGTCTGGCCGCATGAAGTCGTCGATTGCACTGCCTTCCTTGAGAAATTCCGGGTTGCTTGCCACGTCGATGGCCCCTGCCGCCCCGCGAGCGCGAAGGCCTTGCCGTATGTGCGTGGCTACACGTTCGGCGGTGCCGACCGGTACGGTGGATTTGTTCACCACCAGGCAGCTATGAGAAAGATGCTGGCCCAGGCTGTCGGCCACGGCCAGCACATGCTGCAAGTCAGCCGAGCCGTCTTCGTGGCTGGGGGTGCCGACGGCGACGAACACCACCTGAGCATTGGCCAGTGACGCTTGCCAGTCATCGCTGAAGCTCAGTACCCCGCGCTGCATCCCGGCCTGCAGCAACACCTGCAGGCCGGGTTCATGGATCGGGCACAGGCCTTGGCGCAACTGGGCCAGGCGGTGCGCGTCGCGCTCAAGGCACACGACGCGGTTGCCCATTTCGGCAAAGCAGGCCGCCGTCACCAGCCCCACATACCCTGCCCCGATCACACACAGTTCCATGGCCGCGCTCCTGTTTAACGGTTAGCGGACATTGCTACTCGGCAGTGATTGCAGGGGCATGACAGGCCATCAGGCTGAGTGAATCAGTACGCCATGCTCCAGGTCAGTGTGTAGGTACGCCCGCGGCCCTGGTAGTCATACAGGTAGGCCGGCCCGTAGGTGGGTGCATAGAACAACGTTGCCCGCTGCCCCCATACAGTGCTGTACTGCTTGTCCAGCAGGTTTTGAATGCCGGCGCTGAAGGTCCCGAAGCCCGTCTCTTGGCTGCCCAGCAGGTCAAAGGTGGTGTAGCCGTCGATTTCGTGGTCAGCGTCATCCTTCAGGCTGAACGCGTGGTTGGCCTGCAGCCGCGCACTGCGGCCGTCCGCTTTCCAGCCGATGAAGCCGGTGGCTTTTGACAACGATGCATAGCGGGCATCACGCTTGATCCAGCCGCCTTCGGTGTCCTCTTCCTCGGAGCGGGTCAGGTGCAGCGTGCCGCCAGCCTCCCAGCCACTCTGGAAGTGCCGGGTCAGGGCGCCTTCAAACCCAAAATCGCGACTCTTCTGGTCTTGCACATTGATGGTCAGCGTCTGCGAGTCGACGTTGATGATCTTGTCGGACCAGATGTAGTACAGCGCGGCCTGCGCGTCCCAGTCCAGGTCGGCGTATCGCCAGCCCAGTTCCACCTGCCGGCTCTTGATGCCGGCCAGCGGGTTGTCGGCTACGCTCAACCCTGGCTTGCCGTAGTACTTGGCCGGGTCAGGCAGGTCAAAGCCTTCACCGTAGTTGGTCCAGACTTGGTGGCCATTCTTGAAGTCGTAGATGGCGCCGATGTTGTAGAGGTTGACCTGGTAATCGTTGCTGCCGCCGGGTACCCCTTTGAAATCGCTGACGTCCACATCCATCTGCTGGCGCCTGGCACCACCGGAAAAGGTCAGGTTGTCAGTGGCATGCCAATCCAGCTGGGCGTAAATCGAAACGCCATCGACCCGGTAACTGGGGTAGCGTGGCGCCTTGCTGGCCTTGTCCATCTCCAGGCCACCACTGTCAGACGAGGCAAGCGCGTCGAAGGTGGTCTGCTCGGCGTTGAAGCGCTCACGATCAAGATCCACGCCGTAGGTCAGTTTCAATGCGTCCCATTGCTTGGCGAACAGGCCCTTAAGGCTGGTTACTTCGAAATTTTGTTGCGACGCCGCGAAGTAAACGCCCTTCGAGCCGGTCGGGGTCGCCCGGTTGTAATACGGGAACGGGTAGAAATTGTCATCTTCCTTGCGGTAGGACGCTTGCAGGTAGAAGTCCTGCCCCAGTACATCGGCATGGTGGTAGTTGGTGTTCAGCAGCAGGCGCCGGGTACGTGGTTCCAGGTCCGAGGAATAGCCGCTACGCAGCTCGGCATCTTCCAGGTCGGACGGAGCGTTGTGGTTGAGGTTGGGGAAGTAGATACCCGTGCTGCCGTGGTTGCCGGAGTCGTAGTACTGGGCCAGCAGGTCGAGGCTTTGTACGTCCGAGAGCTTCAGCCCGAGGGTGCCAAGCACATCAATCGTGCGGTTGTATTGCAGGTCGGTCTGGGTGTTGTCGATGAAGATCTGGTCACCGGCCCCGTCATAAAAGGCCTCGTTCTGTTCGCCAGAAATGCCCAGGCGAGCGTTGACCTGCTCGTTGCCACCGCTGATCGACTGGGCAAACCGGGTGGCCAGGTCGTCGCTGTTGTTGAAGCCGCTGCTGGCGCCCAACTGCGTTTCAAAGCGCGCCGGGCCGGGTTCGCCTTTTTTGGTCACAATATTGATGATGCCGCCGGTTGCGCCACCGCCGTAGATCGCGCTGGCCCCCGACAGTACCTCGACACGCTCGACGTTGAACGGCGAGATGCTGTCGAACTGGCGTGAAAGGCCACGCGAGCTGTTCTGGCTCACGCCATCGATCATCACCAGCACGTTACGCCCGCGCATGTTCTGGCCATAGTTGGTACGCCCTTCCGGCGCCAGGTCCAGGCCCGGTACCAACTTGCCGATCGCCTCTTTCAGGCTTACGCCGCTGTCGAGCTGCTCGCGCAATTGCTGTTGGTCCACTACCCAGACGGTACCGGGGATTTCGCTGATTGCCGTGCTGGTACGGGAGGCAACACTGACCTCGATGGGCTTGAGGTTGACGGCCTGAGGCGCCGGCCCGCCTTTGCGCAAAGTGACCGTGCGCGCGTCGCTGAACTGCCAGACCATGCCGCTGCCGCCCAACAGCTGTTGCAAGGCTTGCTCGATACTGAAGCTGCCCTCTAGCGCAGGGCTGGTCATGCCGGCAACGTCGCCCGTGGTGTACAGCAAGTGCAGGCCGGCCTGGTCGGCGAACGCAGTCAGGGCTTGGTCCAGCGGCTGTGCTGGCACGTCGAGTTGGACCTGACGCGCCTGTGTGGCAGCAGGGTTTAGCGGGGTGGCGGCCCAGGCGTGCAATGGGCCAGCAAGCATGGCCAGTGCACTGCAGGACAGCAACGCGTGTTGAAGACGCCCGGCGGGGCGGTGGATAGGCTTGAACATGAGCGGCACGAGTGAGCTTCCAGACAAGTCGTAAATGAGAATGGGTTGCTGATCAGTCCCACTACGACGATCTGGCTTGCACGAACTTGCAGTGCTGGCCTGAAAAAATCCGATTATTTACAGTTGGCTCAGTGCACCACCGCCAACCACGGCAGGTAAGTGACTTTGAGGCCGTAGCGCTGCTCCAGGGTACGCAACAACGCCTGAGGCTCGTTCAGGTCGAAGACACCGCTGACCTCCAGGGCCGCCAGCTTGTTGTCAGGCAACAGAATACGGCCGTGCTGGTACCGCTCAAGCTCTGCCAGCACCTGCCCCAGAGGCTTGCCGTTGAAAATCAGCTTGCCCCGCTGCCAGGCAGTTTGTGCGCTGGCGTCGGGCGCCACAGCCAATGCGTGGCCGCCTGCGTTGGCTTCACCTTTGGCCAAAACCACCTGGCCATCCCGGCGCACACTGAAGGTGGCCGCATCCGCGCTTACCGCCTCATGTGCTGTCTCGACCACAAATGGCCGGGCATCTGGTGTGGTTTCGAACAACGCCTCCCCTGCCTGCAAGCGCACCCGCCGCTCAGTGGCGGTGTATGCGACGCTGAGTGCACTGGCGCTATTGAGCAGCACTTGGGTGCCATCGTCCAATGTGATGCGCTGCCGCTCGCCCATGCCGGTGTGATAATCCGCCAGCCACGCCGGCGCCTGCTGCCAGCCGCTGTAGCCTGCCAGCAGCAGCATCAGGGAAGCAGCGATACCGGCCAGCCACTGTCGCTTACGCGGTGCCGGGGAGGCCTGAACATGCTGGGCGGTGGGTGTATGACCGATGTCCTGCCAGAGCGCCTCAGCGTCACGCGCCGCTTCGGCATGGGCCGGGCTCAACTGACACCAGCGCTGATAACGGGCCCTGTCTGCGGCGCAAGCATTGCCCGAATGCAGCAACACCTGCCAGTCAATGGCATCGTCGGACAGATCACTGATGGGCTGTGGTGCTTGCATGGGGGCGTAATCAGTCATGGTTGTGTTTGAGCCAGTCGCGACAATGACGCAAGGCTTGGCCGATGTATTTTGCCACCATGCTCTCCGAAACGCCCAACCGCTGTGCAATCTGCGCCTGGGTCAGGCCTTCGATGCGGTTGAGCAACAAGGCTTGCCGAGCGTTGTCGGGCAATTGCAGCAGCGCTTCGTCCAGTATCTGCAAGCGTTCACGGGCCAGCAATGTCGCTTCGGGGGCCGGTGCCGGGCAAGCCACCGCCTCTGCCCCTTCGCTGCTTTCATGGCTGGCGGCCAGCCGCTGTTCACGCCGCAGTGCATCAATGGCGAGGTTGCCCGCGACGCGGAATATAAAACTACGCGCGTGCAGTACGGTTACTGCCTGTTCGTCGATGTTCGCGAGTTTGAGGTAGGTCTCCTGGGCCACATCGGCAGCGCGCTGACGGTCATTCATGCGCCGGGTCAGAAATTGCAGCAGGTCATCGTAGTGCTCCTGGAAACTTGCCAGCAGACCGGACACGGGAGACGTCAGCATGAGGGGATGGATCGCCAGTAGGAAGTGTTATCGGGCGTTAATGCGAAGCAGTATTATTCATTAACCCCCTTCTTTCAACGCTCCCGTGCTTTTGTCACACTCATGGCTCGTTCAAGTAACAAGGTTAACCGCCATGGCTGCCCGTCTATTCCGTTACGCTCGCTGTTTGCTGGCACTTTCGATGGTGTGTGTGCTCAGTGCCTGCGCATTGTTTCAGGCCCGTGACCCGCTGACCATCAACGTGATCGGCATAGAACCGCTTCCCGGCCAGGAGCTGGAGATGCGCATGGCGGTGAAGATGCGGGTGCAAAACCCCAACGAGACCGCAGTCGACTACAACGGCATTGCACTGAAACTGGACGTCAATGGGCAACCATTGGCATCTGGCGTGAGCGACCAGCGGGGGCATATCGGCCGCTACGGCGAGGCGGTGATCACGGTACCGGTCAGCATCACGGCATTCGCATTCCTGCGTCAGGCCTATGGCCTGGGCAAGCTGGATTCACTGCAGGGCATGCCGTACGTGTTGAAGGGCAAACTGGCGGGGGGCCCACTGGGTACAGTGCGGTTCACGGACGAGGGTAAGCTGGACCTGCCCAAGGGTGGCAGCCTGGCCTGGTGACGTTGCTCAGCGGCTGGCGCTGGCGGCGGCCATCATCTTGTTGACTTCGCTGCGCACCATGCCGGCGTACTCTGGTGGCGACATGGCGTCCAACTCGGCCCGGACCCATTCGGCCCACTTGCCCTTGCGCCGGGGCTTTTCGGCGATCAGCCGCGCCGCTTCGCCTTTGGCCTTGCCGAGATTGTTCTGCCACATCTCGAACAAGCGGGCCTTTTCTGCCTCGATCTGTGCCCGTTCCTCGAAGCTCATGTTGGCCAGATTGAAACTCATGGGATACCTGCCAGTGAAAATTGGCCGCTATCTTACACTGTGACGGTGCCGTAACGGAAAGCCATCGCAACTTTCCCGGCGCGCGGGTATCCATTGCTTAACTACCCCATCAACGAGGACGTGTTCATGGCCCGAAAAACCGCCGCACTGGCCGACAGCGATCAGATCAAGGACCAAGTGTTCAGTGAACTGCAGGCATTGATAGAAGAGTCGGAAAAGCTGCTGAATGACAGCGCTGCCCTGGTGGGCGAAGAAGCGGACAGCTTGCGCGCGCAGGTCAGCCTGAAACTGCGCCAGGCCCGCGAGGCTGCCGGCCAGGTCCGCGCCAAGGCGCAACCAGTGGTGGACGCCACGCAAGATTATATCGGTGGCCACCCTTGGCAGACCGTGGCCGTTTCCGCCGGTTTTGGCCTGGTAATTGGCTTGTTGCTGGGCCGCCGATACTGAAGATGATCCTGGTGTGGGTCGCCTGTCAGGCGGCCTGTGCCATGGGGATGCCGCTGTGGAAACGCAGCTCCTGGTCCGGGGACTGGATCAGATCGGCCTCTGCTTCACGCACAAGCGCTACACGATGCGCAATGTCAGCCTCTTCCCCGTACTGATGTGCCAGCTTGAGATAGCCCTGATAATGGCGCGCCTCGCTTTTGAGCAAGCCGTGGTAGAAAGTACCGAGTTCCTCGTCCAGATGCGGCACCAACGCTGCAAAGCGCTCACAGCTGCGCGCCTCAATAAACGCGCCCACTACCAGCGTGTCCACCAGCTTCACTGGCTCATGGGCACGCACCAGACGGCGCAAGCCGGATGCATAGCGCCCCGCCGACACTGGCCTCAATGGCACGCCACGGCGTTTCATCAGGCGCAACACCTGCTCATGGTGCACCAGCTCTTCGCGGGCCAGGCGCGACATCATGTTGATCAGGTCGAGGTGAGTGTTGTATTTGGCAATCAAGCTCAGCGCAGTGCTGGCAGCCTTGAACTCGCAATTCTTGTGGTCGATCAACAGGGTTTCCTGGTCGGCGAGCGCCGCTTCAATCCAGGCATCGGGCGTGGAGCAACCCAGGAAGGCGTCGATTTCGGGGATCAGGGACATAAAGGGGCAATCACACAGTGCAGGCAGGACCGGCGATTATACCGGCGGCGCCAAGGAGTGCCAGTGGCTATGCTTGATGTACATCAAGCGGTGGCGCAACGGTGGCCGACTATAGTCAGGCATTGATCGCCACCTTTGAAGGGAGTTCATGCCCATGCAAGCCGTTCGCAGCATACTTGTGGTTCTGGACCCTGAGCACGCACATAGCCGTGCGTTGACTCGGGCGAAATTGATTGCCGGGGTGACAGGTGCTCGCCTGCACTTGTTGATGTGCGACAAGAAGCATGATCACAGCGCTTTGCTGAGCCTTTTGAGCAGTCAGTTGCATGATGATGGGTATGACAACGTGACCCACGAGCAGGCCTGGCATGATTCCCTGCATGAATCCATCATCAATGTGCAGCAGGCCGAAGGTTGTGAGCTGGTCATCAAGGAGCATAGGCCTGACAACCCGCTTAAAAAAGCATTGCTTACCCCGAGCGACTGGAAATTATTGCGTCTATGCCCCTGCGCGGTGCTGATGGTCAGGAGTGAAACGCCTTGGACAGGTGGTGTGATCCTGGCTGCAGTGGATGTGGGTAACCAAGACGACGATCATCGCCGGTTGCATGCGAGCATCATCGACCATGGTTACGCTATAGCTGGCTTGGCTAAAGGTGAGCTGCATGTAATCACGGCGCACCCCTCCCCCATGTTATCTGCCTCGGATCCGGTATATCAGCGCAGCGAGACCATCGAAGAGCGCTATCGGGAAGCGTGCCTCTCATTCCAGGCTGAGTACGACATTGCTGAAGACCGTTTGCATATCGAGGAAGGACCTGCGGATGTGCTGATTCCCTATGTAGAGAAACAATACAAAGCCGTGGTCACGGTGATTGGGACGGTCGCACGCACCGGCATTTCCGGTGCCCTGATAGGGAATACTTCCGAAGTCGTGCTCGATTCGCTGGAAGGCGATGTGCTGGTTCTGAAAAGCGAAGAAGCCACCGCGCACCTCGCAGAGTTAGCCAAGGGCTAAAAGACAAAACCCCTACCTGCTCGCGCAGATAGGGGTTTTGCGAAATGAATCTTGACGATGACCTACTCTCACATGGGGAAACCCCACACTACCATCGGCGATGCATCGTTTCACTACTGAGTTCGGGATGGGATCAGGTGGTTCCAATGCTCTATGGTCGTCAAGAAATTCTGTTGCCAGAATGTCCAGCTGGACAGCCTAGCGAATTCGGATATGCGATTTGTGATGTTGCGAACTTTCGGGTCTTTCGTCTTCACCACCACAATTTGGCGCTTCTTGTTCAGAGGCATGCGCAAATTGCTTGGGTGTTATATGGTCAAGCCTCACGGGCAATTAGTATTGGTTAGCTCAACGCCTCACAGCGCTTACACACCCAACCTATCAACGTCGTAGTCTTCGACGGCCCTTTAGGGGATTCAAGATCCCAGTGAGATCTCATCTTGAGGCAAGTTTCCCGCTTAGATGCTTTCAGCGGTTATCTCTTCCGAACATAGCTACCCGGCAATGCCACTGGCGTGACAACCGGAACACCAGAGGTTCGTCCACTCCGGTCCTCTCGTACTAGGAGCAGCCCCTCTCAAATCTCAAACGTCCACGGCAGATAGGGACCGAACTGTCTCACGACGTTCTAAACCCAGCTCGCGTACCACTTTAAATGGCGAACAGCCATACCCTTGGGACCGGCTTCAGCCCCAGGATGTGATGAGCCGACATCGAGGTGCCAAACACCGCCGTCGATATGAACTCTTGGGCGGTATCAGCCTGTTATCCCCGGAGTACCTTTTATCCGTTGAGCGATGGCCCTTCCATACAGAACCACCGGATCACTAAGACCTACTTTCGTACCTGCTCGACGTGTTTGTCTCGCAGTCAAGCGCGCTTTTGCCTTTATACTCTACGACCGATTTCCGACCGGTCTGAGCGCACCTTCGTACTCCTCCGTTACTCTTTGGGAGGAGACCGCCCCAGTCAAACTACCCACCATACACTGTCCTCGATCCGGATAACGGACCTGAGTTAGAACCTCAAAGTTGCCAGGGTGGTATTTCAAGGATGGCTCCATGAGAACTGGCGTCCCCACTTCAAAGCCTCCCACCTATCCTACACAAGCAAATTCAAAGTCCAGTGCAAAGCTATAGTAAAGGTTCACGGGGTCTTTCCGTCTAGCCGCGGATACACTGCATCTTCACAGCGATTTCAATTTCACTGAGTCTCGGGTGGAGACAGCGCCGCCATCGTTACGCCATTCGTGCAGGTCGGAACTTACCCGACAAGGAATTTCGCTACCTTAGGACCGTTATAGTTACGGCCGCCGTTTACCGGGGCTTCGATCAAGAGCTTCGCTTGCGCTAACCCCATCAATTAACCTTCCGGCACCGGGCAGGCGTCACACCCTATACGTCCACTTTCGTGTTTGCAGAGTGCTGTGTTTTTAATAAACAGTCGCAGCGGCCTGGTATCTTCGACCGGCGTGGGCTTACGCAGCAAGTGCTTCACCCTCACCGGCGCACCTTCTCCCGAAGTTACGGTGCCATTTTGCCTAGTTCCTTCACCCGAGTTCTCTCAAGCGCCTTGGTATTCTCTACCTAACCACCTGTGTCGGTTTGGGGTACGGTTCCCAGTTATCTGAAGCTTAGGAGCTTTTCTTGGAAGCATGGCATCAACCACTTCGTCGCCTAAAGGCAACTCGTCATCAGCTCTCGGCCTTGAGATCCCGGATTTGCCTAAGATCTCAGCCTACCACCTTAAACTTGGACAACCAACGCCAAGCTGGCCTAGCCTTCTCCGTCCCTCCATCGCAATAACTGGAAGTACAGGAATATTAACCTGTTTTCCATCGACTACGCTTTTCAGCCTCGCCTTAGGGACCGACTAACCCTGCGTCGATTAACGTTGCGCAGGAAACCTTGGTCTTTCGGCGTGCGAGTTTTTCACTCGCATTGTCGTTACTCATGTCAGCATTCGCACTTCTGATACCTCCAGCAAGCTTCTCAACTCACCTTCACAGGCTTACAGAACGCTCCTCTACCGCATCACCAGAGGTGATACCCGTAGCTTCGGTGCATGGTTTGAGCCCCGTTACATCTTCCGCGCAGGCCGACTCGACTAGTGAGCTATTACGCTTTCTTTAAAGGGTGGCTGCTTCTAAGCCAACCTCCTAGCTGTCTAAGCCTTCCCACATCGTTTCCCACTTAACCATGACTTTGGGACCTTAGCTGACGGTCTGGGTTGTTTCCCTTTTCACGACGGACGTTAGCACCCGCCGTGTGTCTCCCATGCTCGGCACTTGTAGGTATTCGGAGTTTGCATCGGTTTGGTAAGTCGGGATGACCCCCTAGCCGAAACAGTGCTCTACCCCCTACAGTGATACATGAGGCGCTACCTAAATAGCTTTCGAGGAGAACCAGCTATCTCCGAGCTTGATTAGCCTTTCACTCCGATCCACAGGTCATCCGCTAACTTTTCAACGGTAGTCGGTTCGGTCCTCCAGTCAGTGTTACCTAACCTTCAACCTGCCCATGGATAGATCGCCCGGTTTCGGGTCTATACCCAGCGACTAAACGCCCTATTAAGACTCGCTTTCGCTACGCCTCCCCTATTCGGTTAAGCTCGCCACTGAATATAAGTCGCTGACCCATTATACAAAAGGTACGCAGTCACCTAACAAAGTAGGCTCCCACTGCTTGTACGCATACGGTTTCAGGTTCTATTTCACTCCCCTCTCCGGGGTTCTTTTCGCCTTTCCCTCACGGTACTGGTTCACTATCGGTCAGTCAGTAGTATTTAGCCTTGGAGGATGGTCCCCCCATGTTCAGACAAAGTTTCTCGTGCTCCGTCCTACTCGATTTCACTGGCAAGAGATTTTCGTGTACGGGGCTATCACCCACTATGGCCGCACTTTCCAGAGCGTTCCACTAATCTCA
The DNA here is from genome assembly GCF_028898945.1 of Pseudomonas sp. PSKL.D1. Lineage (NCBI taxonomy): Bacteria > Pseudomonadati > Pseudomonadota > Gammaproteobacteria > Pseudomonadales > Pseudomonadaceae > Pseudomonas > Pseudomonas sp. PSKL.D1. Next base: position 2,040,125 of record NZ_CP118607.1, on the reverse strand, counting down.
AACCAGCTTAAGGGCTGGTCCCCGTTCGCTCGCCACTACTAAGGGAATCTCGGTTGATTTCTTTTCCTCAGGGTACTTAGATGTTTCAGTTCCCCTGGTTCGCCTCTTGCACCTATGTATTCAGTACAAGATAACCAGCTTATGCTGGCTGGGTTCCCCCATTCAGAGATCTCTGGATCACAGTCTGTTTGCCGACTCCCCAAAGCTTTTCGCAGGCTACCACGTCTTTCATCGCCTCTGACTGCCAAGGCATCCACCGTATGCGCTTCTTCACTTGACCATATAACCCCAAGCAATCTGGTTATACTGTGAAGACGACATTCGCCGAAAATTCGCATTTCGCTCATTACTGAGCAGAACTCACAAATTTTACCTTAGCCTGATCCACCAGCAGTGAAACTGGTGTTCAGTCTATATCTATCACATATCCGAATTTTTAAAGAACGATCTGACAAAAGTCAGAAATCAACATTCAAACTGAATGCTCATTTCTAAATTTTGAACAGGAAAAGCATTAGATCCACGCAGGACCTTAATCGCCTTTACATCTGAATCAAGCAATTCGTGTGGGAGCTCATCAGCAGGCTGATGTCGTCGATTAAGGAGGTGATCCAGCCGCAGGTTCCCCTACGGCTACCTTGTTACGACTTCACCCCAGTCATGAATCACACCGTGGTAACCGTCCTCCCGAAGGTTAGACTAGCTACTTCTGGTGCAACCCACTCCCATGGTGTGACGGGCGGTGTGTACAAGGCCCGGGAACGTATTCACCGCGACATTCTGATTCGCGATTACTAGCGATTCCGACTTCACGCAGTCGAGTTGCAGACTGCGATCCGGACTACGATCGGTTTTGTGAGATTAGCTCCACCTCGCGGCTTGGCAACCCTCTGTACCGACCATTGTAGCACGTGTGTAGCCCAGGCCGTAAGGGCCATGATGACTTGACGTCATCCCCACCTTCCTCCGGTTTGTCACCGGCAGTCTCCTTAGAGTGCCCACCATTACGTGCTGGTAACTAAGGACAAGGGTTGCGCTCGTTACGGGACTTAACCCAACATCTCACGACACGAGCTGACGACAGCCATGCAGCACCTGTGTCAGAGTTCCCGAAGGCACCAATCCATCTCTGGAAAGTTCTCTGCATGTCAAGGCCTGGTAAGGTTCTTCGCGTTGCTTCGAATTAAACCACATGCTCCACCGCTTGTGCGGGCCCCCGTCAATTCATTTGAGTTTTAACCTTGCGGCCGTACTCCCCAGGCGGTCAACTTAATGCGTTAGCTGCGCCACTAAAATCTCAAGGATTCCAACGGCTAGTTGACATCGTTTACGGCGTGGACTACCAGGGTATCTAATCCTGTTTGCTCCCCACGCTTTCGCACCTCAGTGTCAGTATCAGTCCAGGTGGTCGCCTTCGCCACTGGTGTTCCTTCCTATATCTACGCATTTCACCGCTACACAGGAAATTCCACCACCCTCTACCGTACTCTAGCTTGCCAGTTTTGGATGCAGTTCCCAGGTTGAGCCCGGGGCTTTCACATCCAACTTAACAAACCACCTACGCGCGCTTTACGCCCAGTAATTCCGATTAACGCTTGCACCCTCTGTATTACCGCGGCTGCTGGCACAGAGTTAGCCGGTGCTTATTCTGTCGGTAACGTCAAAACAGCAAGGTATTAACTTACTGCCCTTCCTCCCAACTTAAAGTGCTTTACAATCCGAAGACCTTCTTCACACACGCGGCATGGCTGGATCAGGCTTTCGCCCATTGTCCAATATTCCCCACTGCTGCCTCCCGTAGGAGTCTGGACCGTGTCTCAGTTCCAGTGTGACTGATCATCCTCTCAGACCAGTTACGGATCGTCGCCTTGGTGAGCCATTACCCCACCAACTAGCTAATCCGACCTAGGCTCATCTGATAGCGCAAGGCCCGAAGGTCCCCTGCTTTCTCCCGTAGGACGTATGCGGTATTAGCGTTCCTTTCGAAACGTTGTCCCCCACTACCAGGCAGATTCCTAGGCATTACTCACCCGTCCGCCGCTGAATCAAGGAGCAAGCTCCCGTCATCCGCTCGACTTGCATGTGTTAGGCCTGCCGCCAGCGTTCAATCTGAGCCATGATCAAACTCTTCAGTTCAATACTGCTTGGGCTTTTAAGAAACCCTAAACTTGGCTCAGCAATCTCAAATGACTATGTGATTTCTCGCATGGCCACTTGTGATGCTGATAATCTTTTTGACTATCAGTCCGTACTCACAAGCACCCACACGAATTGCTTGATTCGATTTGTTAAAGAGCGTTTGGTTAAGAGCATTTCGTCTCAACCGAGGCGCGCATTCTACGCTTTCCTCATTTGCTGTCAAGCGTTTATTTTGAAGTTTTTTGCGAGAAACTCGTTTAGCTTCAAACACTTGACTCGCTGCGATCTCTCGTAGCGGGAGGCGAATCATACAGCATTCGAAAACGCTGTCAACCACCTCTTTACAACCTTTCAGTTTCGACCGAATCGCTCAACCTGTTGATTAACAAGGAGTTTTTCGTTCCGGCTACGCTGGAAGTGGGGCGCATTATAAGGAGATTCGAAAATGCGTCAAGCCTTAAAAACGAAGAAGTTAAAGATACGCTGGCAAACGCCCTTGCCTTTGCGCACTATATTGCACACCTCATCCCCTAGGACAGTTGCACAGAAATGAACAACCAGCCACGCAGCCTGGCCTCCACGCTTTTCCCGATAGGCCTGCTAGTGATTGCCATGGCCTCGATTCAATCCGGTGCCTCACTGGCCAAAAGCATGTTTCCGCTGATCGGCGCGCAAGGCACCACTGCGCTGCGCCTTATTTTCGCCAGTATCATCATGTTGCTGATTCTTCGCCCCTGGCGCGCTCGCCTCACAGCCCGAACGCTGCGAAATGTGGTCATTTACGGGATGGCCCTGGGCGGCATGAACTTCCTCTTTTATATGGCACTGCAAACGACGCCACTGGGGATTGCCGTAGCCCTTGAGTTCACAGGGCCCCTGGCGGTCGCACTGTTTGCCTCCCGTCGAGCGATCGACTTCCTGTGGATCGCGCTGGCAGTTGCAGGGCTCCTGCTACTGCTCCCTGTCGGGCACGGCAGCCAGCCGCTGGACCCGCAGGGCGTAGCCTACGCACTGGGTGCCGGCGTGTGTTGGGCGCTCTATATTCTATTCGGCCAGCGCGCAGGCGCGGACCATGGCATCCAGGGCGCGGCGCTGGGCGTGGTGGTGGCAGCGCTCTTCGTGGCCCCCATCGGCATTGCACACGCGGGCAGCGCATTGCTTACACCCGCGGTGATCCCACTGGCATTGGGCGTCGCCATTCTCTCAACCGCCCTGCCCTACAGCCTGGAAATGGTCGCCCTCACCCGCATGCCTGCCCGCACTTTCGGTACGCTTATGAGCATTGAGCCTGCCATCGGCGCCTTGTCGGGCCTGCTGTTCCTCGGCGAGGTACTGAGCCTCACCCAATGGCTGGCCATCCTTGCCATCATCGCTGCCTCCATAGGCGCAACGTTGTCCATGCGCAGAGAGGTGAATCCCCCCGTCGCGGCCGACTGATTTGAGAAATATTTTCATTTGGAACAGGATTAGCCATTGTGGCATTCCATCCTGCTGATTAAGCTGTCACAAAATCATCATCTTCACGCTATCTACTTGTGCGGACACGAAATCCGGGCGCGCCCCGGAGATAGCTGAAGCGATAACGACAGTGGCTGACAACTGATCGGCCCTGCATAAGGACAGGAATGAAACGTATTTTGCTCATCCTGGCTGTCCTGGCTGTGGCGGGATGCGCCGCAACGGCCAAGACCGAGGTCAAGAAAGGTAGAAAAGGCCTGCATATCAACTGCTCGGGCCTTTCGTCCTCTTGGGACAAGTGCTACGCCAAGGCGGCTACGTCGTGCAGCACGCGCGGCTACAGAGTGATCGCCCGCTCGGGCGATACCGATGAAGAACCAGGCGATTACCTGTTCGGTATCAACCCGGCTGGCTACACCAGCCGCAGCATGATCATCATCTGCAAGTAATAAAGGGAGGGCCGCGAAAGCGGCCCTTCTGCATTCACGTCAGCGGCTGGGTGCGCGCCTCGAGCCACGCCAGCGCATCGCCTTTCAGCAGGGGCGTCAGTCGCTCGCGCACCGTCTCGTGATACGCGTTCAGCCAGCCCCGCTCTTGCTCGGTCAGTAACTCAGGCAGCAGGCAACGGGTATCAATCGGGCAAAGCGTCAGGGTTTCGAAATCCAGGAAGTCACCAAAGGCACTCTTGCCAGCATCGCGATTGACCACCAGGTTTTCAATTCGCACCCCCCAGGCGCCGGGGCGGTAGGTGCCTGGTTCAATGGAGCTGATCATGCCTTCCTGCATCGCGGTTTGAGGCGCAGTCGCTGCCTGGTAGGCAATGACCTGCGGCCCCTCATGCACATTCATGAAATAACCCACGCCATGCCCGGTCCCATGGCCGTAATCGACCTGATCCGCCCAAATCGGCGCCCGCGCTATCGCATCGAGCAACGGCGAAAGTATGCCGCGGGGGAACCGGGTGCGGGACAAGGCAATCATGCCTTTTAGCACCCGCGTGCAATCCTGTTTCTGCTCAAGGCTTGGCATACCCACCGGTACCATCCGGGTAATGTCGGTAGTGCCACCCAGGTACTGCCCCCCCGAGTCAATCAGCAGCAGGCCATCACCCTCAATAACAGCATGCGAATGCTCGGTTGCCCGGTAATGTGGCATTGCACCATTGGCATTGAAGGCAGCAATGGTAGAAAAACTCAATGAGACAAAATCGGGCCGGCGGGCGCGCGCGGCGCTCAAACGCTCATCAACCGTGAGTTCAGTGATGACCTCGTGCCCCTGATGTGCTTCGAACCAGGCAAAAAACTCACACAGGGCGGCGCCATCCTGCTCCATCGCACGGCGGATATGCTGAAGATCGCCTTCCCCTTTGCGCGACTTGCTCAATGTGGTCGGGTTCACCCCTTCTACCAACTGAACGCCGCCATCAAGATTGCCAAGCAGGCCACGGGTTACACGCGCAGGGTCAATCATCACGCGTTCACCGGCCGCCACCTGCGACAACGCCTGCCTGACCGCCGCGTAGTCACGCACCTCGATGCCGTCGACTGCCAGCACCTGACGCAGGTGCTCGTCCACTTTCCCGTCCTGCACAAACAAGATCGCCTGTTGCTGGCTGATCAGCGCAAAGGAGACGAACACCGGGTTGTAGGACACATCGCTGCCGCGCAGGTTGAACAACCACGCGATATCATCGAGCGTGGCAATGAAGTGCCACTGTGCATTCTTTTCAGCCAACGTTTCGCGCAACTGCGCGAGCTTCGCCGCCCGACTGACCGTGGCATGTGGCGGCAGATGCTGGTACACGGGGTTGACGGGCAGTACCGGGCGCTCCTGCCATACCTCGTCGAGCAAGTCTTTACTCGTGTCCAGGCGGATGCCTCGCGTGCTCAAGCGCTCTTCCAGCTGTCGCGCCGAAGCCAATGCCATGACCGCACCATCGACAGCCACCACACCGTTCGAGGCAACTTGCTCACCCAACCACTCCAACGCCCCCGGCTTGCCCGGCTGCAACTTCATCAACGCGATACCGCTGCCGGCCAACTCTTGATCGGCCTGCTCCCAGTACCGGCTGTCTGCCCACAGGCCTGCAAAGTCGGCTGTCACCACCAAGGTGCCAACGGAACCGTGAAAACCTGACAACCATTGCCGCCCCTGCCAGTGCCCCGGCAGGTATTCGGACAGATGTGGGTCGGCCGACGGCACCAGAAGGGCATCGATGCCTTGACTGGCCATTACCTCACGCATGCGCGCCAGGCGCTCCGGCACACTTTGCCCCATCGTGGTCTGAACGTTCATGCGCACTCCTGCGAATACTTCGTGGTTAATCCAGACCGACGATAATGAAACAGCAGCCACGCCCCTGCAATCATGACGGCCAAGGCACGGCATGCAATGCCCGTGACGCCCTCTGGGTACGGCATGTTTCCTACAAAACCGCGATCAACCTCGCGCAGCCACCTGGCAATGCAGGCCACCATCCACCCCACGCACCAGGCTGCGCACGGCCTGATAGGACGCAAAATTGGCACCGCGTGCGTGGTGACGGCTCAGCAACTCGAGAAACGGCTCTTCGACAAAGCAAGCCGCGGCAGCCTCCCAGGCTTGGCGCGAGTGCCATTGCAGATACTGCAGCACTCGGCTGCCATCATCGCTTGCCTGAATGCTCACCCCTTGCAGGCCCTCGCACCGCGCAGCCAGTTGCTCGCTACGCAACACCAAGGCCTGGGCCAGCGCCGCCTGGCGGGCAGCAGGCACTTCGTACTCGATCATCTGGGTGAACCACAGGGAATGCGGCATGGCCGTCATGGGTATTCTCCTTGCTCCGTACGCTTGCAGCGCGATGGCCAGCAGGGTAAAACCTCGAGTTAACTCAAGGTCAAGGAATTTTCCCACATGCCGGACAAACCGCGCGCACCTCAGGACAAACTCCTTAGCGTCGGCCAGCTGGCTGCGCGCAGCGGCGTGGCCGTGACCGCCCTGCACTTCTACGAAACCAAGGGGCTGATCCGCAGCACCCGCAATGCCGGCAACCAACGCCGCTACCCTCGCGCCATGCTGCGACGGGTTGCCGTGATCAAAATGGCCCAGCGCCTGGGCATCCCCTTGGCCGACATTGCCAGCGCCCTGGCCACGCTGCCCAACGACCACACGCCCACGGCCGAGGACTGGCAACAGCTGTCGGCACGTTGGCGCGATGACCTCAGCCGGCGCATTGAAGATTTGGTGAGGCTGCGCGACCAACTGGACGGTTGTATCGGCTGCGGCTGCATGTCGCTCAAGGAGTGCCCGCTGCGCAATCGGCAAGACCATCTGGCCGAGGAAGGGCCCGGGCCCCATTTGCACTAAGGCATCACTTGGCCCGGCAAAGCGAAACGGCGCCGATAGTCACTTGGGGTCATGCCGGTGATGCGCTGGAACACCTTGCGAAACGCACCTGCGTCCTGATACCCGACACCCCAGGCAATCTGTTCGACAGTACGCCGGGTAAATTCAAGCAAACGGCAAGCCCGCCCCACCCTCACCTGCTGGCAATACTCGGTGGGTTTCAACCCCGTGGCAGCGCGAAAACGGCGCAAAAACGTCCGTTCCTCAAGCCCGGCACGCATTGCCATTGCGGCAACATCGACGTCGCGTGCGCTGCTGGCCTGCAACCAGTGCTGAACTTTCAGTACCGCCTCGTCGCCATGTTCCAGGCGCGGGCTGAAAAGCGCCCCGGGCAAAGGTGCGGCCACAGGTTCAACCGACAGATAACGGGCCGTTTCCCAAGACACCGAGCCGCCCAGGTAGCGATCTACAAGGCGCAAGCCCAGTTCAGTCCAGGCCATCAGGCCCGCCGAGGTAATGATGTCCCCTTCGTCAAGCAAGGGTTGATTGGCCTGCACGCGCACATTGGGGTAACGCTGGGCCAGTACCGATTCATAATTCCAGTGCGAACTGGCGGGCCTTCCGTCCAGCAGGCCGCTGGCGGCAATGAAGAACACCCCGATGCACACAGACGCCAGCACGACGCCCTGGCCATGCCATTCGCGTAACTGGGCGCGGTGGCGCGCAAGCAATCCGTCTGGCGGCGCAGACTCAAGGCTCGGCGGGACGATCAGCACGCGCACATTGTGGGAGGCGCCGGGCAGGCTGTCCTCTGCCACCTGCAACACTCCCGCGTCATCGGCCCGCCAATGGCTGACACGCAGCACAGGCAACTGCATGGCACCCAACTCGGCCGCCACCCGGTTGGCCACCTGGAACAGGTCTGTCAGGCCATGCACGGCTGCCCATTGCACGCCCGGGTAAAGCAACAAGCCAAACTCCAGGCTCGCACGGCTGTCAGTTTTTGCCTTCATTGTGTCGTTTGCGCCAATTCTCACCCAGATGCGCTCAGCCTATAACTATCGGCATCCAGTCACTACTGCCACAGGAGGCAGCATGAGCAAGCACGCACTGATCATCATCGACATCCAGAACGATTACTTTCCGGGTGGCAAATGGGCCCTCGAAGGGGCCGACCAGGCTGCCGACAACGCCGCCCGGCTACTGACCGCAGCGCGCGCTCGCGGCGACCTGGTGGTACATGTACGGCATGAATTCGAAAGTGCCGACGCCCCTTTCTTCACCCCAGGCTCGGCAGGGGCGCAGATCCACGCCAAGGTGGCCCCTGCAAACAATGAACCCGTGGTGCTCAAGCACAACGTCAACTCATTCCGTGATACGCCACTCAAAAGCACCCTCGATGATCACGGCATCACCGCCCTTACCATCGTCGGCAGCATGAGCCACATGTGCATCGATGCGGCCACCCGCGCGGCCGCCGACTTCGGCTACGACGTCACCGTGGCACATGACGCTTGTGCCACCCTGCCACTGGCCTTCCACAGCAAGCAGGTCACCGCGGCGGATGTACACGCATCCACGATGGCCGCCCTGGCATTCGCATACGCCAAGGTGGTGGCAACCGATGATCTATTGGCTCACTGAAACCTGCACCGCACGGTCTCAGATGACCACATTGCGCACAAAGCGCGTGGGCACGGCGCCATCGTTGCGGTAGGCATAACGGCAATTGCTGGGGAAGACATGGAACTGACCGACCTGAAGTGAGTGCTCGACCCCTTCGATGATCAACGTAAGCTGGCCTTCGGCGACATAAATTTGCTCGCTCCAGCCTTCGGCATCGGCTTCACTGGCATAGCGCTCACCTGGCGCCAGGGTCCATTCCCAGATCTCCACCTCCCGCCGGGCAGGGCTGCTGGCCAGCAGCACAGCCTGGCTCTGGGGGTGCTCACCGGCCCATGCCAACTCGTCGATGCGGCTGGGGTCGCGCTGGTCCGGGGCCTGAATCAGGGTACTGAAAGCAACGCCCAAGGCCTCGGCGATCAGGTCCAGGGTAGTCAGGCTGACATTTTTTTCGCCGGCCTCTATCGCCACCAGCATCCGCCGGCTGACCCCGGATCGCTCGGCCAACGCCGCCTGGCTCATCCCCGACGCATTGCGCAAACCACGCACGTTGAGGCTGACATGCTGCAGCACCGAGGCCCGGTGCGGGGAATCTTTGTGCACTATATTGCTCACTTCATTCATTTGCGCAGTATACTGCCCACTTTGCGGCGATTGTGCGCCGCCCCCTCCGAGTACGCAATACCATGAGCAAAACCGCCAATAGCCCACAGCCTACCGTGTCGTTTCGCCTGAGCAAGGCCGAAATGGTCCTGGTATTCATCACCATGCTCTGGGGGGGCACGTTCTTGCTGGTGCATAACGTCATGACCGTAAGCGGGCCCATGTTCTTCGTTGGCCTGCGGTTTGCGGCAGCCGCCCTGTTCGTGGGCCTGGTTTCGGCGCGGGCGCTGTCTGGCCTGACACTGACCGAGCTAAAGGCGGGCGTGTTGATCGGCGTGTCCATCATGCTGGGTTACGGCTTGCAGACCATGGGCCTGCAAACCATCAGCAGCAGCCAGTCAGCCTTCATCACCGCGTTGTATGTACCTTTTGTTCCGCTGCTGCAGTGGGTGGTCCTGGGGCGACGCCCGGGCCTGATGCCCAGCCTCGGCATCTGCCTGGCATTCGCCGGCCTGATGTTGCTTGCCGGCCCGGAAGGCGGGGCATTGCACTTCAGCGAGGGCGAACTGGTCACCCTGGTGAGTGCGGTTGCCATTGCCGCCGAGATCATTCTGATCAGCCGGTACGCAGGCCAGGTCGATGTACGCCGGGTGACCGTGGTGCAACTGGCCACAGCCTCAGTGCTTTCCTTCCTGATGATCGTCCCTACCCAGGAGCGCCTGCCCGATTTCTCCTGGCTGCTGGTGCTGAGCGCGCTTGGCCTGGGTGCGATGAGCGCCGTGATTCAGGTGGCCATGAACTGGGCGCAAAAATCGGTTTCGCCCACCCGCGCCACGCTGATCTATGCGGGCGAGCCTGTATGGGCAGGGATCGTCGGGCGCATCGCCGGTGAACGCTTGCCGGGCGTGGCCCTGATCGGCGCCGTGCTGATCGTGGTGGCCGTGGTGGTGAGCGAGCTGAAGGTGCGCCGTGCCCGCCCGCACAGGGATGCCATTGCAGTGAGCGATGAGGGCGAGGCGCGCCTGTAAAACGCCCAAGTCCAGCTATGCTCTGTAAGAAACTGTTATAAAAAAACAGTCTGTAACACCCCATTTGTACGATTCTGCGACAGCTTGCGTGTTGGTGATCATGTCTTCGGCACGTATGATCCTTGGCAAACCTTTCCAGAATAGAACGCTATGTCATTGATAGTGCTATTGCTTCTGCCGTTCGTGGGCAGTTGCCTGGCAGCCGTGCTGCCGCACAACGCACGTAACGCCGAGTCCATTCTCGCCGGGCTCGTGGCCTTGGTCGGTACCGTCCAGGTAGCACTGTTGTATCCGCAGGTTGCCCATGGCGGCGTCATTCGTGAGGAATTCCTCTGGCTGCCCAGCCTGGGGTTGAACCTGGTGCTGCGCATGGACGGCTTTGCCTGGCTGTTCTCGTTGCTGGTGCTGGGCATCGGCACACTGGTTTCGCTGTATGCCCGCTACTACATGTCCCCGCAGGACCCGGTGCCGCGCTTCTTCGCCTTCTTCCTGGCCTTCATGGGCGCCATGCTGGGCCTGGTGATTTCCGGCAACCTCATCCAACTGGTGTTCTTCTGGGAACTGACCAGCCTGTTCTCGTTCCTGCTGATCGGCTACTGGCACCACCGCGCCGACGCCCGCCGCGGCGCATACATGGCACTGATGGTCACCGGCGCCGGGGGGTTGTGCCTGCTGGTTGGCGCGCTGCTGCTGGGCCATGTCGTGGGCAGCTACGACCTGGACAAGGTGCTGGCCGCCGGCGACATCATTCGCCAGCACGCCCTGTACCCGGTGCTACTGCCGCTGATCCTGATCGGTGCGCTGAGCAAGAGCGCCCAGTTCCCCTTCCAGTTCTGGCTGCCCCATGCGATGGCGGCACCTACACCGGTTTCCGCTTATTTGCACTCGGCCACCATGGTCAAGGCCGGTGTGTTCCTGCTGGCGCGCCTGTGGCCTGTGCTGTCGGGCAGCGAAGAGTGGTTCTGGATCGTGGGCGGCGCCGGCGCCCTGACGCTGCTGCTGGGCGCCTTCGCCGCCATGTTCCAGAATGACCTCAAGGGCCTGCTGGCATACTCGACCATCAGCCACCTGGGCCTGATTACCTTGCTGCTGGGCCTGAACAGCCCGCTGGCGGCCGTCGCGGCGGTGTTCCACATCCTTAACCATGCCACCTTCAAGGCATCGCTGTTCATGGCCGCCGGTATCATCGACCACGAGAGCGGTACCCGTGACATCCGCCGCCTGAGCGGCCTGATCCGGCTGGTGCCCTACACCGCCACGCTGGCCATGGTGGCCAGTGCTTCCATGGCCGGCGTACCGCTGATGAACGGTTTCCTGTCCAAGGAAATGTTCTTTGCCGAAACGGTGTTCATCAGCTCCACCGCCTGGGTCGAGGCGGCCTTGCCGATCATCGCCACCCTTGCTGGCACGTTCAGCGTGGCCTACGCACTGCGCTTCACGGTAGACGTGTTCTTCGGCCCCACCGCACAGGACCTGCCACATACCCCCCATGAGCCACCGCGCTGGATGCGTGCACCGGTTGAACTGCTGGTACTTACCTGCCTGGTGGTGGGCATCTTCCCGGCGCAATCGGTCGGCCCGCTACTGGCTGCGGCCGCCCTGCCTGTAGTGGGTGGCACGCTGCCTGAATACAGCCTGGCCATCTGGCATGGCTGGAATGCCCCATTGATCATGAGCCTGGTGGCCATGAGCGGCGGCATCCTGCTGTACCTGTTGCTTCGCAACCAGTTGCGCCGCGGCCGCTTCCCCTACCCGCCAGTGATCGAACGTTTCAATGGCAAGCGCCTGTTCGAACACGGCCAGGTGAGGCTGATGCTGCTGGCACGGCACATCGAGCGCGCGCTCACCACACGCCGCCTGCAGTCGCAGCTGTTCATGCTGGTATTGGCTGCATTCGTAGCCGGCCTTGTGCCGTTGCTGTACAGCGGCGTGAGCTGGGGTGACCGGCCGAAGATACCCGGTTCAGGCATATTCGTTGCCCTCTGGCTGATCGCCATCGCCTGTGCCATCGGCGCGGCATACCAAGCCAAGTACCACCGGCTGGCAGCGTTGATCATGGTCGGCGTGTGCGGCCTGATGACCTGCATCACCTTCGTCTGGTTCTCGGCACCCGACCTTGCCCTGACCCAACTGGTGGTAGAGGTGGTGACCACGGTGCTGATCCTGCTGGGCCTACGCTGGCTCCCCCGGCGGATCGAAGGCGTCTCGCCCCTGCCCGGCAGCCTCGACCGCGCCCGCATGCGGCGTCTGCGCGACCTGTTGCTGGCCGTGCTGGTCGGTGGCGGCATGGCAGTGCTGTCATACGCCATGTTGACCCGACCGACGCCCAACGACATCTCGTCGTTCTACCTGAGCCGGGCCTTGCCGCAAGGCGGCGGCACCAACGTTGTCAACGTGATGCTGGTCGATTTCCGTGGCTTCGATACCTTTGGCGAAATCACCGTGCTGGTAGCGGTCGCGCTGACTGTATTTGCCCTGCTGCGTCGTTTCCGCCCACCCAAAGAGAGCATGCAACTGCCAGCACAACAGCGCCAGCTGGCACCTGACGTGGTCACCGACCTGGTCAACCCTCGCCACGCCACCGATACCGCACTGGGGTTCATGATGGTGCCAGCGGTACTGGTACGCCTGCTGCTGCCGATTGCCCTGCTGGTATCGATGTACCTGTTCATGCGCGGCCACAACCAGCCGGGTGGCGGCTTCGTGGCCGGCCTGGTGATGTCGGTGGCGTTCATCCTCCAGTACATGGTTGCCGGCACCCAGTGGGTCGAGGCGCAGATGAGCCTGCGGCCCCTGCGCTGGATGGGCACCGGCCTGTTCTGTGCCACGCTCACGGGCGGTGGCGCGATGCTGCTGGGTTACCCGTTCCTGACCACGCACACTGCCCACCTGCACCTGCCAGTGCTCGGGGACGTGCACGTGGCCAGCGCGTTGTTCTTCGATATTGGCGTATACACCGTGGTGGTCGGCTCGACCCTGCTCATCCTCACCGCCCTGGCGCACCAGTCGGTACGCGCGTACCGCCCGGGCAACCCATCCAAAACCAGCCAAGCAGGAGCCGCCTGATGGAAGAAGTCATTGCAATTGCCATCGGCGTACTGGCTGCCTCGGGGGTGTGGCTGATACTGCGCCCGCGAACCTACCAGGTCATCATGGGCCTGTGCCTGTTGTCCTACGGCGTCAATCTTTTCATCTTCAGCATGGGCAGCCTGTTCATCGGCAAGGAGCCGATCATCAAGGACGGTGTCCCCCAGGACTTGCTGCACTACACCGACCCGCTGCCCCAGGCGCTGGTACTTACGGCCATCGTCATCAGTTTCGCCATGACCGCGCTGTTCCTGGTGGTACTGCTGGCGTCGCGCGGGCTGACCGGCACCGACCACGTGGATGGCCGGGAGCGTGACGAATGAGCGGCATGAGCCAGCTGATCATCGCGCCCATCCTGCTGCCATTGCTGACGGCGGCGCTGATGATGCTGATTGGCGAGAAGCATCGCCAACTCAAAGGGCGCATCAACCTGCTTTCCACGCTTGTGGGCCTGGCCATTGCCATCAGCCTGCTGCTGTGGGTGCGCACCCAGGGCCAGGCGGAGTCGATCGGCGTCTACCTGCCGGGTAACTGGCCCGCGCCGTTCGGCATCGTGCTGGTGCTGGACCACCTGTCGGCACTGCTGCTGACGCTGACCGGCGTCGTCGGGGTAAGCGCTCTGCTGTTCGCCCGGGCCCGATGGGAAGGTGCAGGCTCAAGTTTTCATGCGCTGTTCCAGATTCAGCTGATGGGCCTGTACGGGGCCTTCCTGACTGCCGACCTGTTCAACCTGTTCGTGTTCTTCGAAGTGCTGCTGGCAGCCTCTTACGGGCTGCTGCTGCACGGTTCGGGGCGGGCACGGGTACGTGCGGGGCTGCACTACATTGCCATCAACCTGTTCGCCTCGTCCCTGTTCCTGGTGGGAGCGGCGATGCTCTATGGCGTCACGGGCACCCTGAACATGGCCGACCTGGCACTGAAGGTCCCGTTGGTGCCTGAAGCCGACCGTGGCTTGCTGCATGCGGGCGCTGCCATCCTGGCCATTGCGTTTCTGGTGAAGGCCGGCATCTGGCCACTCAACTCCTGGTTGGTGCCCGCCTACGCGTCGGCCAGCGCACCCGTGGCGGCGCTGTTCGCGATCATGACCAAGGTTGGTCTGTATGCCGTGTTGCGCCTGTGGACCTTGCTGTTTTCCGGGCAGGCGGGCGCGTCGGCGCAGTTTGGCGGGCAATGGCTGATTTATGGCGGCCTGGTCACCCTGGCAGTGGCAGCGGTGTCGATCCTGGCCGCCCAGCGCCTGGAGCGCATGGCAGCCTTGAGCATTCTGGTCTCCGCCGGCACGCTGCTTGGCGCAGTTGGCTTTGCCCAGCCGGCACTCACGGGTGCCGCACTGTTCTATCTGGTGAATTCCACCCTTGCCCTCTGCGCCCTGTTCCTGCTGGCCGAGCTGATCGAACGCTCGCGTTCGGCCAACGAAGCGCCGCTGGACGACGAGGAAGACGCCATTCCCTCGCCGCTTGAAACACTGCACCCGCCCAAAGGCATCAACCTCGACGACGAGCAAAAAGCAGTGATCGGCCAGATCATCCCGTGGACCATGGCCTTCCTGGGCTTGAGCTTCATTGCCTGCGCCCTGCTGATCATCGGCATGCCGCCGCTGTCTGGCTTCGTTGGCAAGTTCAATCTCATCAGCGCGCTGTTCAACCCTTTGGGGTTGGGCGTGCCGGCCGAGCAACCGCTGGGCTGGGCTGGCTGGGCGCTGGTGGCCCTGCTCATCCTTTCAGGCATGGCCTCCCTGATCGCCTTCGGCCGCGTGGGCATCCAACGCTTCTGGAAGCCCGAAGAGCGTCCGTCACCCGTACTGCGTCGGTACGAATGCCTGCCGGTGGTCATCTTGCTCGCCCTGTGCATCATCCTCAGCTTCAAGGCTGAACCGCTGCTGCGCTACACCCAGGACACTGCCGCCAGCCTGCAGGCACCTGATGCCTACATTCAGGCGGTAATGGCTGCACGCCCGGTACCAGGCCCCACTTCACTCGACGCACAGGTGCAGCCATGAGCCGTCTGTTCCCCGCACCCTTGTTGTCTGTTGCGCTGTTCGCACTGTGGCTGGTGCTCAACCTGTCAGTCAGCCCCGGCAACCTGCTGCTCGGCGCTGCACTGGGCATTCTTGCCCCCCTGTTGATGGCACCGCTTCGCCCTCAGCACGCTCGTGTGCGCAGGCCGTTGACGATTGCAAGGCTGATCGGCCGGGTAGGCATTGATGTGATCCACTCCAACCTGGAAGTGGCCAAAGGTGTTTTGCGTGCAGGGAGCCATCAGCCCCGCTCGACATTCGTGCACATCCCCCTGGACTTGCGAGATGCCCACGGCCTGGCCGCGCTGGCCATGATCACCACCGTGGTGCCGGGCACCATCTGGTCGGAACTGGCACTGGACCGCAGCGTATTGCTGCTGCACGTGTTCGACCTTGATGACGAGCCAGCCTTCATCGAGCACTTCAAAACCACTTACGAGCGCCCGCTGATGGAGATTTTCGAATGACAGGCCTGCTCGCCAACGCCGTTCTCGCCAGCCTGTTCATCTTTGCGCTGGCCATGGGCCTCACGCTGATCAGGCTATTTCGCGGCCCATCCGCCCAGGACCGGGTCCTGGCGCTGGACTACCTGTACATCCTGGCTATGTTGATGATGCTGATTCTGGGCATCCGTTACGCAAGCGACACCTACTTCGAAGGTGCCTTGCTCATTGCCCTGTTCGGCTTTGTGGGCTCGTTCGCACTGGCCAAATTCCTGCTGCGCGGTGAGGTGATCGAATGACCGACGCCATCGTTTTGCCTTTCTGGCTGGAATTGCTCACCGCGGCCTTGTTGCTGATTGCCAGCCTGTTTGCCTTGATAGGCGCGCTGGGCCTGTTGCGGCTGAAGGATTACTTCCAGCGCATGCACCCGCCTGCGCTGGCCTCGACCATCGGCGCCTGGTGCGTCGCACTGGCCTCGATCATCTACTTTTCGTGGCTCAAGCAAGGCCCGGTGCTGCATGCCTGGCTGATCCCGATTCTGCTATCGATTACCGTGCCGGTCACCACACTGCTGTTGGCCCGAGCAGCACTGTTCCGCAAGCGCATGTCCAGGGAGGCCGTACCTGAAGAAGTCAGCAGCGGGCGGGATAACGGCAACTGAAAGCGCCAGCGTTACCCTTGACTGAGGCGCTGCAACTCGCGCCGCACCATCGAGGCATAGTGGGGAGGGCTCAGCTGATAGAGCTGGGCCGCAACCCAATTCAACCAGCCCCCTTGCAGCGCCTCACGCTGCGCCAGTAGCTGTTTGGCCAGCGCAGTGGCCTGAACCTGGTGCTGAAGATGAAACTCGGCGCGTGAGCCAGTTGCCTGTGCAGCTTCGCTCATTCACTGGCCTTGAAGGTTGTCAGCTCGCCCTTGCGCCATTTGGCAACTTTACCGGTTACTGCCTTGAGCAGTTTGCCCAACCCTTCCTGCACTTGTTGCTGAGCGGCAAAGACCAGCATTACGCCCTGCCCTTCCCGAAACACGATGCCCTCGCCTTCCGGCACCGAGACAAATGCGTAGTCGCCCACGCCGTACACATTCAGTTTGATGTCACGAAAGCGCATCTCCAGTTTGCCGCCCTCACGACTGGGCAGCACTGCAGCACGAAAATGGTCGCCCACTTTCAATTCCAGGCGCTGCTTGTCATCGACCACCAATGCGCTTTCGGTGTCGATCTCGGCCATGTACAAGCCTTCGGGGTTTTGTTCGGTGACATAGATAAAACGGCCTTGAAACAATTTGGCCAACCTACCGCGCAAGTCCCCAAGTGCGAACAAGGCGTGGGTATCCAGTGTACTGACTGCCAAAGAAGTAATCCTCAAACCAGTGACATCCACGCCCGCATCGGTACGACGAGGCGCAGCAAATTCTATTTGTTAGGCAATGAGAGTAATCAAGCGCCGAACACGTCGTCTGTGCCCGGTGACGATGCTACTTGCAGGATTTTTTACCCTGTATTGCCAGATCTGCCTTCAAGAAGGGCTTTCGGCATTATTCCCCAACGGGAAGCGTAAACGCTTACAACCAACCTGCCAAAAAAGATGCGATAGATAACGGCAGGCCCCTCTGGAGAACGGGCCCTGGAATCCAACAAAAACTACCGGGGAAGAAATATGCACGAAAACACCGAAATCCGTCGAGTGGGAATCAACATTTCTTACCCGCCTTGCATCGGCGAACGACCGCGCTACGTGGTAATTCCCGCTGGTAAGAAGTTTTTTCATGTGACAGAGAGCGCCACTGGCAGGGTAAAGGGCTTTCGTCAGCGCCATCAGGATGCCTGTTCGCTGGCCCGCAGCCTGGAACCGTAAGTAGCTGTCAGGCGGCCTGGCCTTTGAGCAATAGCTGCTCCCAGGCCTCCTGGCACTCCAACGCCTCGGCACGGGTAGCGAATGCCGTGCCACGGCGCTCGCCGTTGACCAGCACTACCCAGCACACACGCTTGCCCTGTGCCTGCAGCGCTGCCGGCACACCCGAACCGATCATCACCGCCACATCGACGCGACTGCCCATCATGCCCTCCAACATATAATTAGCACCCTAACTATATGGGCATGATACGCCGGCTCATCCGCGGGAAACAGCCCGTCCCGGCACTGCAGTGTTACGCAGACAGCAATAAACGCTTGCGGCTCAACAAACGCAAAAAGCCCCAGGGATTGCTCCATGGGGCCTGGCACAGCACGCCGCGTCAGACTTGACGCTGGTGGCGGTCGAGCTGCTCGTGGCGTTCCTGGGCTTCGATGCAGTACTTGGTGGTCGGGCTGATCAGCAAACGCTTCAGGCCAATCGGCTCACCACTGTCGTCACACCAGCCGAAGCTCTCGTCGCCAATGCGGTCAAGGGCCATTTCCAGCTGCGGCAGCAAACGCTGGTCGCGGTCGATGGCATTTACCAGCCAGCTGCGCTCCTCTTCGACCGAAGCCACGTCGGCAGGGTCCGAAGGGGTATCCAGGCCCTCGATGGTGGCACGGCTCAGCTCGATGCGCTCATGGGTTTCGACTTTCATCGCCTGCAGCAAGGCAGTGAAAAATGCCAGCTGGTCAGCGTTCATGTAGTCATCGGCCGACATGGCCAGCAACTGTTCCTTGGTCATCGATTTCTCTATGAAAATAGGTGCATTTGGGCAATTCAGGTGCCGCCGGGGCAAAAACCTCGGCAACGGAATTTTTCGAGCGCCAACCGGCACTCTTTTACAGGGGGCGGCAGTCTAAGGCGCCACGTCGCCAGGGGCAACACCATTGAAGCTGGAAATGACCGAAATGACGTGGATTCCGCTTATCGGCATGGGTAAGGGTGCTAAATCTGTAACACCTTGAAATAGCCTGCGCACGGCTCAATCGCGTTCCAGCCCCGATTCGAGAGTGCCACGATGCTCACCCCGACACGACTACCCCGCAGCACTACACTGCCCTGCGCCGTCGCCCAGCGCTTTGCCGCCCGCCCCACGCTGTTCGAAGTCGCGGCCCGAATACTGGCAGAACAATGGCAGCTACGCGAACTTGCGCCGGAGCTCGACCCGCTGGAGCTGGAGCTTGTCAGTTTTGGCCTGGTGCCGGGCATTGCCTACGTTCGGCCGTTGCATCAGGTGCTGGTCGAGCGTTATTGCATGCGCGGCACGCTGAACCTCACACCCGGTCAGGATACGATCAGCCGTGCCAGTTCGACGAACGATGATGAACCTGTGCCCGTGGCGCTGCATGCATTCGAGTTGCTGTTGAACGAGTGCGGCCCGCTGCTGCTGGAGCATTACCAATCGTTGATTACCCAATTCTGGTGTACATCGGACCTGAACGGAGAAACACCCTGGCAATGGTACACCCGGCATCTTCAGGCCTTGATGAAGGGTGCCATTGAACAAATACCTGAAGACGGGCCACTGGCCGCTGCCCGCAACGTGCTTGGGCATCTGGCCGGTGGCCCTGTCGAGCAAAGCGATCTTGAAAGGCTGCAAGCCGTTGAGGGCATCACGATACAGCTGGTCTACGCCGACATCTCTGTCGGTTGGCAGCTTGACCCAAGCCTGTCCTGCGCCTTGCTTATCGAACGCCCTGCATCTGCCCACCACACCGCCCTTACATTGCTGTTCACCTCGACCGGGCAACTGATGTCGTTTGCGTCGCGTGAGCAGCTGCTGCAAGCCATCGCCCGGCACTGGCCACCCGCTATCGACCAGGCGCCCCCCGCTGTCCGCGTGAGCGCACCTCAGCATTCGCTGTTCCAGGCCCAAGCCCTGGGTCTGCTTGGTCAACAACTCAAAGCCACGGAGGTTGCCGCGCGGGCGTATCACGGCCAGGACCGGGCCATCCAGTTGGCCAATGCGCTGGATAAACTGACCGAAATGGCCAACTTCTGCAGCGAGGGTGACCTGGCCAGCCATGCCCAATTACAGGCTCAATTACCGGGCTGGATGAAAGATGCCAATCCAAGGGCCCTGCTCGTCTTCAGCTCGATGTTGACCGACATCGCCCAGGCCACCGCTGACGCCAATGGCGGCAACTGGCTCGATGGCGTGCCGGATGCCCAAACCTTCGCCTATGACCGGCTCGCAGAATTGATTCACCGCGACCACCCCGAGTCCACGCTCGATCTTCACGCCATACGGGTGCTCAACCAGCAAACCACCAGTGTCGCGATCCCCGTCGGCGGCCAATTGGTCGAAGCGGGCGACGTAAAGCCAGTCACCTTCACCCTCGCCGAACTGGCGATTGCCAACCTCAACCTGCTCAAACCCGGCAGCGTGACTTTGCAGGCAATCGACGGCCAGGCCATACCGACCTGGTTCGACACAGCCACTTTGCGAGCCCTGATCACAGAAGCCGATGTGGGGGCTGCCTACCCGCGTCGGCTGCGTCAGGAGCTGCTCGACGACCATGACAAACGCACCCAGCGTCAGCAACTGTTCGCCAACCAGCTGAGCACACAGCTGCCAGCACAGGCAATGACCGCCTACCTGCGAGATGGCCAGTTGAGCCTGGCAGCCGTCGTTGCCCTTGAGCAGGTCTTCGCCCCCCTGCCCGGGCGCCAGAGCACCTGGCAACTGCAGGCCCTGGGCCTGCTGCGTACGCTCGATGCTCCGCCCGATTATCCGCAGAACACGTGGTTGATCGAGGACGCGAGCCTGCCGTCCTCACCCTGCCTGCTGTACCGCCCGATGCACAGCGCACCTTTGCTGCTGTTCGCTGACCGGCCGGCGCTGCTGGAGGCCATCAGCCAGCCCGGCGCATTGCAGGAGGACCTGCTCCATCGTCTGCCTGTAGAAGACCGACGCGTGTATGCCCATGGTGGTTTTCGTGAGCCGCACCTGTTCCACCCGTACGAGGACGATTGGGCCGTGCCATTTGGCACCCCTGCGCCGGTCACGCTGTCCCGCGAAACCGCAATGGCAGACCCCGCCGGTGCGATCTATCAGGCCTGTGTGGACGAAACCCTCAGCAACTTCGCCGAGCAATCAGCCAGCAGCGCGCAAACCCGCTTCCAGCGCTGGCAGCATCTGGGCTGGCTGCTGCTCAATACCCTGCTGCCATTTACCGAAGGGCCATTAACCCAGGCTGTGTGGCTGATACAGATGGAAACCGCACTCGCCCGGCTGCTGGATGACCAGCAACCGCAGCAGGCCAGTGACCGTACAGGCAGCTGGATCGAACTGCTGGTCAACGTAGCCTTCCTGATTTTCACCCACGTCATGAGACGCTTGGACGCCGAACACCCGCTGGATGCCAGCTTGCCACCCGGCCTTGGTGACGTGTTGGCGCCGACCCCGGTCATACTGGCCCAACAGGCCCCGAGCGTACTGGACTTCACTTGGTCGTCCCCCTCACTCAAACTCAGCCAGAATCAGGCCGATGCATTGGCCGTACTGCAGGCCGACGTGAACCTGGCCGAGCTTGGCCCACCTGTACCGTCAGGCCCGATGCGCGGGCTCTTCTGGCACCAGAACAGCTTCTGGGTGGCGATCGCCGGTAAGGCCTATCACGTCAGCATGGACACCGAGCAGGATCAGCCACGCATTACCGGCGGAGCCGACGGCGCTACACCCGGCCCCTTCATCGAACGTGATGAAGTCGGCCGCTGGCGCTTCGACCTTGGCCTGCGCCTGCGTGGCGGCCTGCCAACCTCCAGCCGTTTGGCCCAGTTGAAAGCAGCCCGGCAAGCGCGGGTTGCCACGCTGCTTACCCGCGTTGCCGAAGACTCCCAGAGCATCGTCACGCGCCTGGAGTACCTCGACAAAGTGAGGGCAACAATCCGGCATGCCGAAGATCCCCGGTTGCTGCGCGTGGCACTGGAGAAGCTGCAGGCATTCGAGACCTTCCTGAATGAACACCTGTTGCGCATGCACGAATTGAACGAACTCACGCCGGTTACCAGCTACAAGACCAAACGCGCCGGCACCCTGACCCACCTGCTTGACTGCCAATTGGGCATCCGCGTCATCCTGATGCGCCTGCACAAGCCCGAACGCGCCCGCTTGGCCGAAATGATCGAGAACAAGGACGAGATCGGTGAAGACGATGTCCCCATCCTGACCACTCGCCTCGACACGCTGTCGACGCTGTCCGATCAACTGTTCGATAACGCCGTTGCCCTTGAGCAAAGGCTCGAACAACTGCGCCAGCTCGCCAGCCCCTCTTTGCCCAATGCCACCGGCATGTACAAAAGCGTCCAGCAGAAGATGGGTAACTGGCCACCCTTGTATTGGCGCCACATGCGTATCGAGGCCTGTACCAACCGCATCGCGATCGCCGACCTTGACGAAACCGGCAGCTATTGGCTCGACCGGTTCTGGGGCAGCATCGAGCTGGCCGTAAGCCAGCGCCTGCAACTGGCCAAACAGCAAAACACCGGCGACGAGATCAGGCGCCGCCTGCTCGACAGCATTGCCGGGCATCTGGCCACCGCAAAGCGTCGGCTGGCGATCCTGAAACAGCATTTCGACGCCGCCGCCGTGCCCCCGGCGTTGCTGCAATTGCAGGTCGATCTGAACGAATATGGCAGCGAAGTGGCGAGCGAGCTGGCCGAGTACCCCGAATTCCCCCCCTCCAATTCCATCACCCAGCTAAGCCGTCAGCTACCCGGGCTGATCGAAACAGCGGAAGACGGCCTGATGCTCGGGCAACCCCGCGCCGAAGACGAGGATATCGTCGACATACCCGGCGTCAGCGAAGGCAGCATCACGCGTAGCTACAAACGTGAACAGGGGCAGTGGGTCGCCACCGCGGCGCCGGCCAGGCCGCCCCGCCCCGCGCCCGCCAAGCTCAAGGCGTTGCTCAGGCAAACCGACAAATACCTGGCCAGCGCGCGCAAGGACCTGGCCTTGATGCAAACCGCAAATGCCAGCACCTACCTGCCTGTGGAGATCGAGGAGATCCTCTTGCATCACCGTGACACGCTCGACGGCCAACGCCTCGCCATTGAGCAAAACCTGACCCGAGACAACGAAACCGACGAGGCAAGCGCGGGTGGGGATGCCGCGTTGAGCATCAAGGCGCTGGAGGACCTGTGCGCCACGCTGGCCGTTCAAGCCACGCAACTGCGCATCCGCGCGGCACTGAAGCAAAAGCCAAGGATGGGCGAGTTGCGCTTGCTGCTGCAGCACGATCAGGTACAAATTCACGCCCCAGGCACGCGCCAGCGCCTGGCCAAGTTACCCGGGCGGGCAGACGATTACCTGGATGAATACACCATCCGCCATGCAGGCGAAGACATTTGGTATGCGCACTTTCACTATTCCGGCCCGGACTCGGCAAAGGCGGCGTTCACCGCCGGCCACCTGAAAACCGCCGAACAGCGCATGGCCCGGGGGCGCACCACTGACGATGGCAAAGGCCATACGGTGGACGTTTACCGCAGCCCGATCGACCTGGCCGCAGCCGAACGGTACTTCTTCAGCCTCTGATACGAGGGGGCGCCGATTGCCGGCGCCCCACCGCCCTCATCGGTCCTTGAACTGCGCTTCACGCTTGGCAATGAATGCCGCCATGCCTTCCTTCTGATCCTCGGTTGCGAAGGCAGCGTGGAAGACCCGGCGCTCAAAGCGAACGCCTTCGCTCAGGGTGACCTCAAAGGCACGGTTGACGCTTTCCTTGACCATCATGCTGACCGGGATCGACTTGGCGGCAATGGTCGCGGCCACCTTCAAGGCCTCCTCGACCAACTCAGCCTGCGGCACGATTCGGGCCACCAGGCCTGCGCGCTCGGCCTCTTCGGCCCCCATCAGGCGGCCGGTCAGGCACAGTTCCATGGCCTTGGCCTTGCCCACCGCGCGCGTCAGGCGCTGGGTGCCGCCCATGCCAGGCAACACCCCTAGGTTGATTTCAGGCTGGCCGAATTTGGCGTTGTCGGCAGCCAGGATGAAATCGCACATCATCGCCAGCTCGCAGCCCCCGCCCAAGGCAAAGCCGGCCACCGCGGCAATGATCGGCTTGCGGCGATTGGCAATGCGGTCAGCGTCGCTGAACAGGTCATCGACGTAGATCTGTGGGTATTGCAGCTCAGCCATTTCCTTGATGTCAGCACCAGCCGCGAACGCCTTGGCCGAGCCGGTCAACACCACGCAACCGATGTTCGGGTCCTTCTCCAGTTGATCCAGTGCCTGGTTGATTTCACCCACGATCTGCGCATTCAGCGCGTTGAGCGCCTGAGGGCGGTTGAGGGTAATCAGGCCGACCTTGCCATGGATGTCCAACAGGATGGTTTCGAATGCCATGCAGGCTGCTCCTTCAAAGATTGCGCGCAATGACCATGCGCTGAATGTCGCTGGTGCCTTCGTAGATCTGGCAGACACGCACGTCGCGGTAGATCCGCTCCAGCGGGAAGTCACTCAGATAGCCATAACCGCCCAGGGTCTGCAAGGCATCCGAACAGACCTTTTCGGCCATTTCAGAGGCAAACAGCTTGGCCATGGAGGCCTCAACCAGCGCCGGCCGCCCCGCATCGCGCAGGGCAGCGGCGTGCAGCACCATCTGCCGGGCCACGGCGATGCGGGTGGCCATGTCGGCCAGGCGGAAGGCAACCGCCTGGTGTTCGATCAGCGGCTTGCCAAAGCTCTGACGCTCGTTGGCATAGTCGCGAGCCACCTCGAAGGCGGCGCGGGCCATGCCCACGGCCTGGGAAGCAATGCCAATGCGCCCGCCTTCCAGGTTGGCCAGGGCGATCTTGTACCCCTGCCCCTCCTCGCCCAGGCGATTGGCCACCGGTACACGCACATTGTCGAAGACAATCTGGCAAGTGTCGGAAGCGTGTTGGCCAAGCTTGTCCTCAACCCGCGCCACCTGGTAGCCGGGGGTGTCGGTAGGCACGATGAAAGCGCTGATCCCACGCTTGCCCGCCTGCGGATCGGTGACGGCAAATACGATCACCACCCCGGCGTTCTGCCCGGAGGTAATGAACTGCTTGCTGCCGTTGAGCGCGTAATGATCGCCGTCCAGCCGCGCGCGGGTTTTCAGGCTGCTGGCATCGGAGCCGGCCTGGGGTTCGGTCAGGGCGAACGCGCCGATCATCGAGCCGCTGGCCAATGGCGCAAGAAACTGCTGTTTCTGTTGCTCTGTGCCGAACTTGAGGATCGGCACGCAACCCACCGAATTGTGCACGCTCATGATGGTGGAACAGGCGCCATCGCCCGCAGCGATCTCTTCAAGGGCCATGGCATAGGCCACATAACCGGTGTCGCTGCCGCCGTATTGCTCCGGCACCAGCATGCCGAACAGGCCAAGGGCGGCCATCTCGTCAATGGCTTCACGGGGGAAGCGATGAGCCTTGTCCCACTGCTCGGAGAATGGCCGCAGGCGCTCTTGGGCAAAGTCGCGTACGGCGTCGGCGATTTGTTGTTGTTCGTCAGTTACCAGCATGGTTCACCTCAGTACAGGCATTCGACGGCCATGGCCGTGGCTTCGCCGCCGCCAATGCAAATGGCCGCCACGCCACGGCGCAGGTTGTTCTGGCGCAACGCCGACAGCAGGGTCACCAGGATGCGCGCGCCAGAGGCGCCAATCGGGTGGCCCAGGGCGCAGGCACCGCCGTGGATGTTGACCTTCTCGTGCGGCAGGTCGAGGTGTTTCATGGCAGCCAGGGTGACCACGGCGAAGGCTTCGTTGATTTCGTACAGGTCGACATCCGACAGGCTCCAGCCTGTGCGTTTCATCAGTTTATCGATGGCCCCGATGGGGGCTGTGGGGAACAGGGCCGGCGTATCGGCGAAGGCTGCATGGCCATGGATCACCGCCAAAGGCTTGAGGCCGCGTTTGTCGGCCTCGGAGCGGCGCATCAGCACCAGCGCGGCAGCACCATCGGAAATCGAGCTTGAGTTGGCCGCCGTGACGGTGCCACCCTCGCGAAACGCTGGCTTGAGCTGTGGGATCTTGTCCAGACGCGCCTTGGGTGGCTGTTCGTCATCTTTGATGAGGCGTTGTTCCTTGCCTTCGGTAACCTGTACCGGAACGATTTCGGCGGCAAAACGGCCGCTGCTGATGGCCTGCTGGGCACGGGTGAGCGAGGCAATGGCGAACTGGTCCTGAGCCTCACGGCTGAAGCCACCGGCCTGGGCGCAGTCCTCGGCGAAGGTGCCCATCAGGCGCCCTTTGTCGTAGGCATCTTCCAGGCCATCCATGAACATGTGGTCGACGATCTTGCCATGCCCCATGCGGTAACCACCGCGCGCCTTGTCGAGCAGGTATGGCGCGTTGGTCATGCTTTCCATGCCACCGGCCACCACCACGTCGGCGCTGCCGGCCAGCAGCAGGTCATGGGCCATGATGGCCGCCTGCATGCCCGAGCCGCACATCTTGTTCAGGGTGGTACAGGTGGTGTGCTTGCCCAGCCCGGCACCAAGTGCCGCCTGGCGTGCCGGGGCCTGCCCCTGGCCCGCTGGCAGTACGCAACCGAACAGCACCTGTTCGACGCTGGCGGCATCGATGCCGGCGCGTTCGACCGCGCCGCGGATGGCCGCGCTGCCCAGCGCAGGCGCGGTCAGGCTCTTGAGGTCGCCCTGCAGGCCGCCCATGGGCGTACGCACGGCACTGACGATAACGATCGGGTCGTTGGCGAGGGTCATGTTCGGTCTCCTTACTTGGCAGCCATGCGCAGCGCGCCATCCAGGCGGATGACCTCGCCGTTGAGCATGCTGTTTTCGATGATGTGACGGGCCAGCGCGGCGAATTCCTGCGGGCGCCCCAGGCGCGGCGGGAACGGCACACCGGCGGCCAGCGACGCGCGCACTTCTTCGGTCATGCCGGCCATCATGGGGGTTTCGAAAATGCCAGGGGCGATGGTCATCACGCGGATGCCGAAGCGCGCCAGCTCACGGGCGACGGGCAACGTCAGGCTGGCGATGGCACCTTTGGATGCCGCGTAGGCAGCCTGGCCGATCTGCCCGTCATAAGCGGCGATCGAGGCGGTGTTGATGATCACCCCACGCTCGCCGCCCTCGTCCGCCTGCCCCTCGGCCATTGCAGCGGCCGCCAGGCGCAACAGGTTGAAGCTGCCGACCAGGTTGACGTTGATGACCTTGGCGAAGCTGGCCAGGCCATGCGGCCCTTGTTTGCCCAACACCTTTTCGGCGCCAACGATACCTGCGCAGTTGACCAGCCCGTGCAAACCGCCGAAGGCACTGACCGCCGCGTCCACCGCCGCCTGGGCGGCGTGCTCGTCGCTGATGTCGGCCACCGCGAAGCGGGCATTGTCACCCAGCTCGCGGGCCTTGGCTTGCACCGCCTCGGCATTGAGGTCCACCAGCATGACCTTGGCGCCGGCCTCGACCAGCATCTGCGCGGTGGCCGCCCCCAGCCCGGAGGCGGCGCCACTGACGATGAAGTGCTTGTTGGTTAGCTGCATGATCGGTTTCCTGTTCAGGCGCTGGCAGGGGTGGCCTGTTGCGCGTGTTGTTTGGCCACTTCCTGGTTACGCAGGATGAAGCGTTGCAGCTTGCCGCTCGGGGTCTTGGGCAGCTCGCTGACGAATTCGATTTCACGGGGGTAGGCATGGGCGTAGAGCCGCTGGCGCACATGCTGGCGCAGTGCCTCTTCCAGCTCGGCGGTGCCTGGCACGCCTTGGGCGAGCACCACAAAGGCCTTGATCAGTTCGGTACGCTCCGGGTCGGGTTTACCCACCACGGCGGCTTCAATGACGGCCGGGTGCTCGATCAATGCGCTTTCCACATCGAACGGGCCTACCCGGTAGCCCGACGTGGTGATCACATCGTCGCTGCGGCCCACAAAGCTGATGCTGCCATCGGCATTGAGTTCGACGGTGTCACCACTGAGGTAGTACTTGCCAACGAACGACTTGGTCGGCACACCGTGGTAGCCGCCAAACCAGCACAGAGGTGATTGCTCACGGTCCACGGCGAGGATGCCGGGTTGCCCGACGGGCAGTTCCACACCCTGCTCGTCCAGCACCACGATCCGGTGGCCGGGGATGGCAAAGCCTGCGGACCCAAGGTGCACAGGGTGCGTCAGGCCGTGGTGGTTGCACAGCACCATGCCCAGTTCGGTCTGCCCGTAGTGGTCATGGATGCTCACACCCAGCTCATCGGCGAACCAGCGGATCACCTCGGGGTTTAGCGGTTCACCGGCGCTGCTGACCACCCTCAGGCGGCCTTTGACAGGCTCGGCAAACCCGCGGCCAGCGGCAATCAGCAGCCGATAGGCCGTCGGCGAGCCAGCCAGGTTGGTAATGCCCAGTTGGTCGATGACCCGAGCACAGCTTTCGACGCTGAACGGGCCGTCGTAAAAGGTGGTGGCATGGCCAAGGGCCAACGGCCCGGTGACCGCGTAATACAGGCCATAGGCCCAGCCGGGGTCGGCCAGGTTCCAGAAATTGTCCTCAGGCCGCAGGTCGATGGCGTCGCGCATGTAGCCCTGAAACGCGACGATGGCGCGCAGGGGCACTTCAAGGGGCTTGGCGGGGCCGGTGGTACCTGACGTGAACATCAGCAGGAACGGGTCGTCGCCGGTGCGCATCACGGGCTCGCTCGCCCCTGGCGCCGCGGCCAGGCACTGGTGGAAATCCAGCTCGCCCGAGCGGGCGTTGACGGTGATGACGGTCGGGCAGGCGTGAACATCATCCAGCTTGGCCCGGTTATGAGTGTCGGTGATCACCACCTTGGCCTGCGATTGCGCCAGGCGATGTTCGATGGCCTTAGGGCCAAAGGCGGTGAAAAGCGGCTGGTACACCGCGCCCAGGCGCCAGGTGGCCAGGATGGTCACCAGCAGTTCTGGCGTACGTGGCATCAAACCGGCGACGCGGTCACCGGCGACCACGCCCTGGTCTTTGAGCACAGTGGCAAAACGGCTGGCCTGTTGCTGCAGTTGCTCGAAGGTATAACGCTGGCTGTCGCCCTCGCGCCCCAACCAGACAAGCGCGGTTTTGTTGCCACCCACATGGCGGTCGCAGCATTCGACACAGGCATTGAGTGCGTCGAGGTTGCCCTGCAGGGCGTGAGCAGCAACCTGGTCATAGGCAAACGAACGAACGGCCTCGGCGTATTCACGCATCGTCAGACTCCTGGCTTTTTATTGTTGGAGTGCACCATCGGTCTGACGATATTCGCGCTGCTCACTGGTGTGGACAATGGCCAAACCCGTCAATGTGACTGAGCGATTTGTCCGCAAGGCCTCGCATCAGCCGTGCCCACGCTCCAGCCCCAGCAGGTATTCGCGGGTGACCTGCAGCCTGAGGCCATAGGTTTGCGTTACCTCGTCCTGCCTGATTTCCTCCAGGGTCAGCTGGTACTGCGCCTCCCCCACCTGCGCGCGCTGCGCCTCAAGTGACGACCTGCGCAGCTCGAACACCTGACGTAACTCGTCAAACCGGGCAGTGTCATGCAAGGGCAGGAAACGCTGCCAGAACGTACGTCGGCAAAGGCTGGGGGCCAGGGTTTCGACCGTTTCCGATGCACGCAGGCTTCTGCGCGCGATCAATGCCTGCTCGGCCGTCACCTCCCCCCCCGGCACTGCGCGGATGGCATGCGGCTGGCCAGGCAGGCCCAGGCGCAGCCGCAGTTGAACCCTGTACGAGAGCAGGATGGACACACGGTCAACGGCTTCCCTGGCCTGAATACGCCGGGAAATGTCCTGGCGTGCCACCACGTCCAGCCAATCCAGCCGGAACAAGCTACGCCCCAACGAAACCAACTGGCTGCCTCGATTGGCTGCAACCTCAGCCTGGCTGACCGTCATGCGCAGCAACAGCTGACTGAAGCACTCCACCGAGGCGTTGTCATTTTGCCGTACCGGCACCAGCAACTGCCCAACCTGACGCGCCAGCGCATCGTCGGTTTCCATCAAGGTCATGAGCTGCCAGGCCTGATCGATCATGAAAGCCCGCGGCCAGCTGTAGTTTTCCAGAGGAACGAGTTCGGCAAGCAAGGTTGCAAGGCCAGGCGTCGCCTGTGTGACCGTGTCCCAACGCTCGCCACGCGCCCCCATGCTGGCCGGGTCTGTGCCCACCCACCAATCGCGGACCTCCACGGCAGTCAACGGTGTGTCCAGCGATGTCGGCTCTTCCTCCGGTAACGAATCCAGAGCAAACAGGCGCTGCAGGCTCGCGCCACTGAGACGGTTGCCGGATACCTCGAAGGCGCGGCGGAAATCATAGGGCATTTGCAGCATTTCTTGAGGCGGGGAGCCAAGCTGGTTGTCCCGCATGTCCGCATATTCCAGAAAGCCGCACAGCTCGATGCCCTCCGGCCAGGTCACCAAACCACAGGCGCGCAGATTCAGGTTGACCAGGTGAGGCAAGCGGCTGTAGCGAAACGCATACTGCCCCAATGCGTTGTAACTCAGGTCCAGGTGGGTCAAGCGTGGCAACCCTTGCAAGCGCTGCAAAGAGACGGCGTCGAGACGTATGCGGTTACGGCTCAAGCGAAGCCGACGCAGTTCAGTCAGGTAGCCGATCCCTTCGGGTACTCGCAGCAGCTGGTTGCCGCTGAGGTTCAATTCGCGCAAGGCCGTGAAAGCTCTCAACGAAGCAGTGGTGAGTTCGTTGATCGCCGTTCCAGAAATGACCAACGAGGTGAGGTAGGAAAAATCAATCTGCAGCGGGAACTCCGGCAGGGTTGTAATCCCCGACCCGTTCAGAACCACACGTAACCCTTGCGCCCCACCCGGCTCGCGCGGCAAGGCCTGCCCCTGCGCGCCCCACGCCCTCTGCAACTGGTCGGCAAAATACTGGCGGGCCTGACGCCGCGCACCATTAAGCTCACTGCCCACCCAGCGGTTCAGGCTACGCAGCACTTGCTGGTAATCGCTCTGCAAGTTCAACAGCAGCTGATGTACCGATTCGGCTCCGGCCAGCATCCGCTGTACCTCCTCCCCAACCCGCTCGACGCTCAAGCCGGGGAAGTAGCGTTGCAGGGCATCGCGCAACAGTTCTGCCGGGGTCCGGTTACCTTGGGGGGCACCATCGAGTGGGTAACCAACCCGGCCATCGTCAAGCCTGCGCCCCGGGTTGAACCAACGGTTCTGGTCTGCCCAGCCGAGCATACGAGCGATGGTGTCGTGAGTGTCTGGCAGGTGCTCAACCAGGTTATGACGCAGTACGCTTGGGGGGTCACCTCGCTTCATGCCCAGTTCGCTCAGCTGAGCTGACGACAACCCGGCCATGACGGCTTCGAATACATCGCCGGGGTCCTCCAGCTGGATGTTGATACGCTCCCCGTTCGCTTCATAGAGCGCGAAGCCCTCCGTTTGGTGAACCAGCACCCTCAGCCCGACACTTTCACCCTCTGCGCTGACCCGAGCGATACGCCGGCCATCGAAACTGCCCTCGTGCAGGGCCAGATCGACGCTTTCCGGTTGCATTTCGGCCATCAGCGCAAAAACCAGTTGGCCCGTTTCATTCGTGTAGGCACCGGGCAAATACAACCCAGCCAGCATGCGGTTCATCCTGGCCATGCGCAGCAGCGACGGCACCCGCTGCGCCAAGGCTTCAGGTAATTTCCCGGTTTGGCCGGTCACGCCGTACTGGCCCGCTTCGCTCGTCAGTGCGCGGCCATAGGCTTCACCAAGGCCAGGAAAATCACGCCGCAACAAGACGGACAACGGATCGGTGGAAAGTGGCAGGTTTGTCAGGTGCGCCAGCAACGGCTTGCGCAATGCCTGTTTGCTGGCCAGGACATTGCTCCAGCCCTGGCCAACATCCGGTTGCTTTTCGCACCAGATCAGCAAGCCTTCATCTTCCTTGCTCAGGCTCTTGCCCTCGACGTGTTCAAAAAACCGCTCGATCCGGGCACAACTCTGGAAGCAACGCAGCGTTTCGCGCAAATTGACGGGGGCGGGCATGTTGTCCACGAGAATCCCGCGCAATTCGTCCTCGTCAACGCCGGCAACCTGCAAAACCTGCGCGGCCTGCCCGGCCTCAAGCGCGGGATGCTGGGGCCATAGCACGTCAAGCATCCGGGCAGTGTCGCTCCACGCCTGAGGCCGGTCCGACATCAGCCGCCAACCACGCTCGCCATTGTGCAAAACAACAGGGCCGAAGGTTTCGGCACGCTGCGGATGGCGCAGCCGGTAGGGGCCATCCGCATCAGGGCGGTGCACCTCCAGGTAACGCCCCTGCCAGCGGAACCAATGCTGGCTGCCGTCGCTGTAAAGCCCGTTGCCAGCCAACGCGATGTCTTCCGGGCTGGACGCATAGTGCTCAAGGTCGGGAGCCCACAAGCGCTGCTGGTTGCCTTCTACGGTGACTGGCACCAAGCTTTCGACAAACGCGTTGCGCCCCGCTGTCACCCCTACGGCGGTAAGCCCGGTCAGTGCCACCGTCTCTGCAATGTTGAGCAGATGCTCCAACGCTTCGTGCCGGTGCCCCTCCTGCCAATCCATCACGCCCTCGAACACTTCGGACAGCGTCTGGACCACCATTTGCCCAAGCAGGATCGCACCCACCACGGGTATGAACAGGCCAGCCAGGTTAATCAGGTTCAAACCCATCGCCTTCCAGGCCTTGTGCCTGGCAAGGGATGCGGTGGCGTCGGCTTGGGCAGTGGGCACCAGCAGCAACCTGGCGTCATCCTTCACGCGCTGGACCTGCTCGGCAGCCATGAAGTCGAAAATGCTGCCTTGCTGGACCTTGCCCTTGATTTGAAGGTCGGGTGCGGGGTCGCTCAAACGCTGCTTCAACAAACTGACAAACGCTGCCCGATGCTCCAGCGCGATCAGCTGGCTGAAGTACTGGCGGTAGCTTTCCTGCCCAAGCAGCTTTACCAGCTCCCTGTACATCGCGGCGTCATCAGCAAAATGCCGCAATGCCCGCACCGGGTCGCTCGGCAGATACAACACCACACCCGCCAGCTGTTGTTCAACGTCGCGCAAGCGAATGATCATGCCATCACCAGCGAAGTGACCGAGCACCTCCAAAGCGCCCGGGTAACCCCTCAAACCGCTTTGTTCAAGATGGTGCTGTTCATTGGCAACCTCGCGAAGGGCAAGCTGCACATCGCTGCCGATGTCGCCCTTGAGCGCGGCAATTTCCGCTGCCAGCGCCAAGCCAGAACGTTTGTCGGCAGACAAGGTAGTTACGTACAACGTGTTGAACACGGTATTCAACAGCGTTTGATACTGGCCACCCACATCCAGCTTGCGACAGGCGCTTATCAGGTCGTCGGTGTTCGCTGAAAGCAGTTGATCGCGCCCCGGCGCTACCAGGCCGGAACCCTCGTAATACGTACTCCCGGCTTCGAAGTTGGCCATCAAACGCAACAACCCTGCGCTTCGCGACGCCCTGTAACCGAACCCCTGCAGCTCGGAGCTGCCGAGGCGGCCGATCCAGGGTTGCACGACCAGCCATTCCAGCTGCTCCAGTTCCACCCCCGCGGGCAGCGGCGTTGCGAAGAGTGTCTTGAACAACCCTACGGCAAACTGCGCAGGCGGTTGCAGCGCAAGGTTCATCGCGCGCAGGCGCGCCTGGCTGGACTGGTGTGTCGTGAAACTGGCCCGCAAGCGCCGGATCTGCCCGACGGATGCCCGTGACAGCCATGCAGGCAGCCGCGCGGCGATGAAATCATGGGTGGCGGCGGCAAGCGCTGGGTCGGCTGGCCGTGTGGTGGAAACAAGTGTCGACATGCATGCTCCGAAGGTTGAGGGTTCAGCGCCCCATGGTGAAAGCCCAGCGGCATCCAATTAAGAGGGAACCCCCAACACTGTCGGTGGCGAACGCTGTCACTGCTCGTCTTCTGAATCCTCCGAGCTGGCATCACTGTTGTCGCTTTCATCCAGGTCCAGCGCAGCACCCTCGGCCCTGAGTTCCACAGCCTCGCGGCTGAGCAGGCGCATCAGATGATGCTCTGCCGCCTCCCGCTCGGCCCCCAGGGCGTTGTAGGCTTCGAGGTAGCCCTGTTCGCTCAGTTCGCCGGCCTCCTGCTGGTCTTCCAGCGCGGAGCCTCTTGCCGTGAATGGGCTCAGGTAGCGTTCGAACAGCGCTGCATGACGCAGCTTCAGGTAGTCGCGCCAAAATTCACGCCCGCTGAGGTTTTCCGCAAGCATGCCGCGGCCTTCCTCAGCCATCACGGTGTCGAAGGCTTGTTGCTCCAGCTCCGGGGTGATGTTGGCGATACCGCGGAACAGCATCGACCGTGGCTGGCCTACCAGGCCGAGCCGCGATGCCAGGCTGATGCGCAAGGCAAGTACAACTTCCAGTTCGTCGACCACCTGCCCGGCAGCCTCCCGGCGGGCAACCTCATGCAGGGCGAATGCATCCAGGCGGTCCATGCGAAACAGTGCCCGGCCAAGGTCGAAGTACTGGATGCCACCGCGGCCAGTGGCCGCCAGGTGCCTGGCCTGGCGCACCAAGGCCCGCAACCACAAACGGCTGAAGCGTTCGGCAACACTGTCATGGCACGTGAGTTGCTCACCCGCATGGTCGAAAATGGCACTGCGCAAGGGCTCGTGCAGGTTCAACTGCTGCAGCAGTTCCCAGACCTGGTTGCCGATATAGGCGGGTGAAAGGCTGTAATCCCTCGCCTGAGTCAACCTGCCGAGCAGTTGAAACAGCGCGCTGCTGCCAGGCAGCTGTTCAACCCGTTGCCAAATGGCCCTGCGCGGCTCCCTCAGCTCGGTAGCGCCGGTTTCAAGCCACCGTTGCAAGGCTTGATCACGCGTTGGCTGATCGGCAATGACCGGTTCAGGCTCGGGCTCATCGGCAGCCAGCAACTGGGCGATGTCCCCCATGGCCAGTTGGTTGCCCTCCAGGTTGATCCCTCGCCTGAAACCTCGCGGCATAGCCAGCACGGCATCAGGGACGAGCGAGATGTGGTTGAAGCGCAGGTCCACCAAGGCCAGCTGGGGGGCACGTTCAAGCCCTTGGGGCAAGTTGCGCAAGGAGCAACGATTGGCCCGCAGCGTCGTCAGTTGTGCCAACCTGGCGAAGTCCAGGTCCAGCGTGCGCAATGGGTTGTAGTCCAGCACCAGTGTCTGCAGCCGGCTCAGGCCCGACAGGGTTTCAACGCCCGCGGCGTCCATCCGGATGCGGTTGGAACGCAGCTCCAGCGTCCTCAGGTTAGGCAGGCGGGCAATTTCCGCCGGTATCGATATCAGCAGGTTGTTGTTCAGGTTAAGGCTGTGCACGGACTGGAAACACCGCAGAAAGTAGGCAGGGATGCTCTCAAGGTCCATGCCGGACATTCTCAACTCGTAAACGTGGCTGAAGTCCACATTCGCCGGCAAGCCCGGTAGCGTACCGACACGCCAGCCTTCAATGCTCAGCAAGCGCCCGGTGGTCCGCCCGTCGGCACTGTTGACCACTTCGCCTTCGTAACGCCAGGCCGCCCGCAAGCGGTTGGAAAACTGCCGGCGCCGGGCGCGCAAACCGTAGCCTTGTGCCGCACGTTCCCAACGGGTCAATACGTCATCCAAGTCCCCATAGTTCAGCTCTTCGGCGAGCAACTCTTCGTAGGGGTCCAGCCCTTCGTCGATCCATTCGACAATCATGGTGTCGACCTCTGCCACACTGAGCGCCGGGTAGAGCGTGCGCACCCTTCTACGCAGCGATTCCATCATGCCCATCGGGCGCGATAGTGAGCCCCCCAGCGGGTAGCCGACCCGTCCCCCCGACAGCCGGGTCAAGGGGTTGAACCACGGTTTGGGTGCCCGCCAGCCAAGCCGGGCCAGCACCTTGTCATGGTGGGCCGGCAGCTTGTCGATGATGGCCTGACGCAATTGCTGTGCCGGGTCTTCACCCGTCAAGCCAAGCGTCTGACGGTGGCTGGCATTCATCAGCGCCAGCAGCGCCTGGTACAGCTCGCCCGGCGCCTTGATCTCGGCCTCCAGTTCCATGCCATGGCTGTCGTACAGGTGAAACTGCCCTTCCCGCCAGACCAGAATCGAACGCTCGTCGGCTGCTCCTTGCGGATCGATGACGGTAATCAGTCGGCCATAAGGCGTGCTTTCGCGCAGTTCGATGTTGAGTGCCAATGGCCAGTTGTCGAGCCTGGGTAACAGGGCCATCACCAGTTCACCAGTCCCGTCGTTGTAATCTGTACCCAGCAACAAGCCCTCCAGTGCCCGTGTCAGCCGCGCCGTGGACAGCAACGCTGCCGCTCGCGTCATCACCGTCTGCGGCACACGCCCTTCAGTTCCGGCCACCGTTTGCAATGCTGGATCAATATCGGCCAGCGCCTCATCCACATAGGCGCGCGGCAGCCCGGGGAACATGCGCCTTAGCTGCAGTTGCAGGTCATCCGTCGGCGCCAGCGGGTCCGGCTGCAGGCCAAGGGTTTCGTCGTGCAGCGGCACACCTTCCGCCAAGTGCTGCAACAGTGCCGGGCGCAACTGCGCCCGGTTTGCCTTCAGATAACTGACCATGGCCGGTTCATCGAGCGCCTGCATGGCATCATGCGCCTTGCACCAGGCCAGTACCTGGGCATCACCGGGCATGCTGCTTGCGCTTTGCAGCTGCTCGAACACACCGTCCACCCTGCGCGCGGCCATCAGACGCCGCATTGTGTCGCGCAGGTTCACCGGTACAGGCCGGTTTTCCACCAGCACGCCACGCAGGGTCTGCACATCGGTACCCGTGACACGGAGCACCTGTTGCGCGGTTTCAGCGTCCAGCGCAGGGCTCATCGGCCACAGGCGATTGAGCATGTAGGGAGCATTGCTCCACTCCAACGGTCGCTCCGAGCGGATACGCCAGCAGCGTTCACCGTTGAAGTCCACCGCCGGCCCGAAACGGTTCGGGTCCGTGGCATGGCGTAAACGCCATGCCTTGCCGGGAGCCTCCTGGTGCACTTCGTAATAGCGCTCTTCAATGCGCAGCCAGCGTCGGGTGCCCACGGCGTACAACCCGTTGTCCTGCAATTGCGGGTTCTCGGGCTCCGACTCGTACTCCTGCAGGTCGGTCAGCCACAAGCGCGCGCCTTGGTCGGTGTTCACCGGCTCCAGTGCGTCGACGAAAGCACTGCGCCTGAAACCGTACGCAACCACCCCCACCCCGGCAGCGGTAGCGGCCGTGATCGCCACTGTCTCGGCCACCTTGAACAGGTGCTCATGGGCCTCATGCTGATGGCCCTCACGCCAATCTCGAACACCTTCGAACGCGTGGCCAAGGGTATCCACCACCATGGCCCCGAACAACACCAGCCCCACTGCAGGCACGGCAAACCCTGCCAGCCCCAGTGCGGTCAGGCCCACCTCTTCCCAGGCTTTGAGTTGCAGCATGGCCGCGTTGCGATCCGCATCAGCGGTCGACACCAGCAACAGGCGCCCATCGTCTTTCAAGCGCTCGACGTGGCTCTTGGCCAAGGTGCTGAACAGACCACCAACGGGGGCAATGCCGTCGACTTGCAGGTCAGGCGTTTCGTCACTCAAGCGCGTTTGCAGCAGGTGCTGAAAGCCGGAGCGGTCGCGCAGACGCACCCGGTTGCGGTACAGCCGTTGCTGCGCGGTATCGGCCAGCGACGCGACAAGGTACTGGCTCAACGCCGGCAGGCTTTCGAAGCTCCGCAAGGCCTGTTGCGGGTCGTCTGGCACATACAGCATGACCCCCTGACTCGCCCCGTCTGCATCACGCAGTTGAATCTTGAGCGCGTCGTTCACCGTGTAGCCCAGCAGGGTCAACTCGCCCGCGCTGGCGAACAACTGCTGCTGCGGGTCGTCAGTGCCACCGGCCCACAACGGGCTCAACGCATCGTACTGGGCCGGGGTGATGCGCTGGGCGCACAGGGCAAGCTCAACCGCCATGGCAAAGGCCAGGCGCTCATGATCGGCCAGCAGCTTCAGTGTGCCCGCTGTAAACACCTGATCGAGTGCCGCCTGGTACTGCTTGCCGGCGTCCAGTGTGCGACAGGGCTCGATGATTTTGCTATCGCTGACCAGCACAGAGTCTTGCCCGGCCAGCGTGATACCGGTGTTGTCGAAAGGTGCGCTGACCTGCGGAAAGTTCTGCATCATGCGCAGCAGCACCGACGTGCGCAGTGAATGCTCTTCAACGGTGGGCGTACTGATGATCGATGACGGCACATACCATTTTTCGAGCCACTGCACGTCATCGAGCGCAACCCCCTGTGGCAGGACCGAGCCGAGCAGGGGTTGGAACAACCGTTCGGCAAAATGCTGCGGCGCCTCCAGCGCCTCGGTTGCCTGCGCCAGTGCCCTGGCCGCGCTGTCGTGCGCCAGGATCGCCTCGTGCAGGCTGCCAAGCCGGTTGACCGGCACTTGCGTCAGCCAAGTCGGCAATCGCTTGCGGATGAAGGTGTCTGTCAGCCCTTGGGAGCGCTGAATATCGGAAAGTTCGCTCAAGGAACGGGTTACGGGTTTCATGTCCTGGGCACCTCGGCCATTTGAAATGGCACCCACAGTGCTTAATTCACCCGGCATTGCTCAGCGGGAAACGGCCCCGGCCTTCAACCCTCGTGGTCGTGCATCATCAGCGACCGGTAATGCCCCGGGTTGCAGCCAAACCATTTGCGGAAGGCCTTGTAGAACGAACTGCTGTCGGCAAACCCCAGGCGCTCGGCAATTTCGCCCAATCCGGTTGGCGATTCGGCCAGCCAGGCAATGGCCAGCTCGCGCCGCACACTGTCTTTGATGCCTTGGTAGCTTTGCCCCTCATCGGCCAGCCGGCGACGCAGGGTCGACAGGGACAAGTGCAGGTGCGCCGCCACCTGCGCAGCATCCGGCCACGCCCCTGGCTGTACACCGAGCAACTGCTGGCGGATGCGCCGCGCAAGGCTGGCAGGGTCGCGGTACTTCACCAGGATGTTGCCAGGCGCCTCGGCCAGAAAACGCTGCAGGTCTTCTGCGCTACGGCGCACCGGCACATCCAGGCAGGCGGCGGCAATAATCATCCGCGTACGCGGGCGGCCAAACTGCAGGTTCTCCGAGAACATCACCCGATAGTCGTCACAAAACGGCGGCTCGGCGCAGCGCAGGTCGATGGCCAGGATGGGAATGCGCCGCCCCGTCAGCCAGCACGCCACACCATGCACAATCATCCAGAAGGTGAAATAGGTGAAGGCGCGGCGCGGCTGATCGCTGGGCTCGTTGATGACGATTTCAGCCAGGCTCTGCTGGCGTACCAGGCTGGGGTGCAGGTCGTCCAGCATCAGCGAGAGGAATGCCAGCATGTTGTCCAGCGCGTCGCCCAGCGTCGGTTGCGCCATGGCGCTGCGGGCGATGAACGCCAGGCTGCCGCTGCGCAGGCCACGCTTGTCCATGGCAAAGAACTCGTCATTGCATCGCCGGGCCAGCAACCGCCAGAGCCGGGCATATGCCTCGGCGCTGACCCGGGCCTCGGCCAGTTTCAACTGCCCGGCATCGATACCGGCACGGGCCAACAGCGCGGCATCAGCCTCGCCGGCCGGGCATGTCTGCAACAGTGCTTCGCGCACAAGCTGCATGGAGATGGTGTCTTTCTCGCTCATCAACGCCCCGTCAAAGGCCCGCGGCCAAGTCTAGAAAAGCCTGGATCAGGCGCAATTCACGGCGCCGCTCCAGGCAACCGACCACATGCTGATTGCGCAAACCAGCGCCTGCCAAAGGGCGCGCCAGCACGCGCGGGTCGTTGGCAACCTCGGTGGACGACACCACGCCGATGCCCAGTTGCGCGGCCACGGCCTCGGTCACCGCTTCACGGCTGTCCAGCTCCAGCAACACCCGCGGTTGTACCGCCGCTTCAGCACAGGCCTTGTCGAACGTGCGCCGGGTGGTTGAGCTTGGCTCGCGCAATACCATGATCTGCTGATGCAGCGCGGCCAAGGGCAAATCGCCCTCG
The DNA here is from genome assembly GCF_028898945.1 of Pseudomonas sp. PSKL.D1. NCBI lineage: Bacteria > Pseudomonadati > Pseudomonadota > Gammaproteobacteria > Pseudomonadales > Pseudomonadaceae > Pseudomonas > Pseudomonas sp. PSKL.D1. The sequence goes on along the minus strand of NZ_CP118607.1, from coordinate 2,000,658 downwards.
CCCCTGGCCCAATCATGCCCGGCGGGCAGCAGCGCACACAGGCGTGATTCACACAGGTTTTGCAGGTACAGGCCTTTGCGCGGTTCGATTTCGGTCAGTACGGCCACATCGGCATGTTCGGACAACAGCGAGGCCAGGGTTTCCTGGGCATTGCCCAGGCGCAGGTTGACGGTGATGCCCGGATAGCGCTCACGCAGTTGCGCCAGCATGGGCATGACCCGGTGCGGGCCGTCCGCCGCCACCTCAAGGCGCCCGGTCAGCAGCTGCCGGTTGGCTTCAAGCATGGCCTGGGCTTCCTCGGCCAAGCCAAACATCGCCCGGGTAATTGCCGCCAGGCGGATGCCCTCTTCGGTCAGTTCAACCCGCCGCGCCGTGCGCCGCAGCAGGGTGATCTGGTAGTGCTCTTCAAGCGCCTTGACGTGGCCGGTCACCGCCGGCTGGCTGATGAAAAGGCGTTCGGCGGCGCGGGTAAAGCTGCCCTCTCGGGCCACGGCATCAAAGGCGCGTAACTGGAACAAGTTCATTTTGCATCGGCCTGACTTATGGCTGGCATAACAGCAAACAATTTGATTGATAGCTTGGCGAATTGCAACCTAGGCCCCGTAGTTTCAGCCCACCGCATGTGAGGAACCACGGAATGAGCAACGCCCCGATCCTGCTGACCCCCGGCCCACTGACCACATCCCTGCGTACCCGCCAAGCCATGCTGGTGGACTGGGGTTCCTGGGACCGCGACTTTAACCAACTCACCGCCAGCGTCTGCGAGCAGCTGCTGGCCATCATCGACGGCAGCGCCAGCCACCACTGCGTGCCTCTGCAAGGCAGCGGCACCTTTGCCGTCGAAGCCGCCATCGGCACCCTGGTGCCGCGCGACGGTAAGGTGCTGGTGCTGATCAACGGTGCCTACGGCCAGCGCCTGGCCAAGATCTGCAAGGTGCTGGGCCGCACCTACAGCACCTTCGAAACCGCCGAAGACCAGCCTACCACCGCCGCCGACGTCGACCGCCTGCTGGCCGCTGACCCGGCCATAACCCACGTGGCGCTGATCCACTGCGAAACCAGCACCGGCATCCTCAACCCGCTGCCGGAAATTGCCCAGGTCATCCAGCGCCACGGCAAACGCCTGATCATCGACGCCATGAGTTCGTTCGGCGCACTGCCCATCGATGCCCGCGAAATCCCCTTCGAAGCGTTGATCGCCGCCTCCGGCAAATGCCTCGAAGGCGTACCCGGCATGGGCTTCGTCTTTGCCGAAAAAACCGCCCTGGCCGCCGCCGAAGGCAACGCCCACTCGCTGGCCATGGACCTGCACGACCAGCACGCCTACATGGCCAAGACCGGCCAATGGCGCTTCACCCCGCCTACCCACGTGGTGGCCGCCCTGCACGAGGCGCTGCAGCAGTACGTTGAGGAAGGCGGCCTGCCCGCCCGCCACCAACGCTACGCCGACAACTGCAAGACGCTGCTCGACGGCATGGCTGCCATCGGCCTGCGCAGCTTCCTGCCGGCCGACATCCAGGCACCGATCATCGTTACCTTCCACGCCCCCAACGATGCCCGTTACCAGTTCAAGGACTTCTACGAGCGGGTCAAGGCTAAGGGGTTCATCCTCTACCCGGGCAAGCTGACCCAAGTCGAAACCTTCCGCGTCGGCTGCATCGGCGTGGTGGGTGCCGACGGCATGCAGGCCGCCGTCAATGCCGTGGCCGAAGTGCTGCGGGAAATGGAAGTGCTGGACATCTGACCCTTTGCCTACCCCAATTCAGGAAACTGCGCACATGAACTACAGCAACCCCACCCAGCTGCAAGCTGCCATCCTCGACTGGGCCGGCACCGTGGTCGACTTCGGCTCCTTCGCCCCCACGCAGATCTTTGTCGAGGCTTTTGCCGAATTCGACGTCGAAGTCTCCATCGACGAGGCGCGCGGCCCGATGGGCATGGGCAAATGGGACCACATCCGAACCCTGTGCGATGTGCCGGCAATCGCCGAGCGCTACCGCAAGGTGTTCGGCCGCACCCCGACCGACGATGATGTGACCGCAATCTACAACCGCTTCATGCCCCTGCAGATCGCCAAGATCGCCGTGCACTCGGCACTGATCCCCGGCGCCCTGGACACGCTTACCGGCCTGCGCCAGGGCGGGCTGAAGATCGGTTCGTGCTCGGGCTACCCGAAAGTGGTGATGGACAAGGTAGTCGAGCTGGCGGCAAAAAATGGTTACGTTGCCGACCACGTGGTGGCCACCGACGAAACCCCCAATGGCCGCCCTTGGCCGGCCCAGGCGCTGGCCAACGTGATTGCGCTGGGGATTGATGACGTAGCGGCGTGCGTCAAGGTTGACGACACCGTACCAGGCATCCTCGAAGGCCGCCGTGCCGGCATGTGGACCGTGGCACTGGTGTGCTCGGGCAACGCCCTGGGGCTTACCTGGGAGGGTTACCGGGCGCTGAGCGCCGAGAAGCTGGAGAGCGAGCGCAAGCGCATTCACGCGCTGTTTGAAGGCTCGCGCCCGCATTACCTGATCGATACCATCAATGAGCTGCCGGAAGTGATTGCCGACATCAACCGGCGGTTGGCCAAGGGGGAGATGCCGCAGGCGGACTGATAAAACGGCGTGAGACCATTCGCGGGTAAACCCGCTCCCACAGGGTTGTGCGGAACCTGTGGGAGCGGGTTTACCCGCGAATGGTTGTAAATCAAACCGCCCTGTTCAGCTTCACCCAGGACGCAAATTTGTCGATAAAGCTTTGCAGAAACGGCCGGGTCTTGTCGCTCAATTTGCCGCTGTCATCGAACAGGCTGGCGGCCCCGCCAATGTATGCCTCGGGCATCTGCATGCAGGGCATGTCGAGAAACACCAGCGACTGGCGCACGGCATGGTTGGCGCCAAAGCCGCCAATCGCACCCGGGGACACGCTGGCAACGGCGGTCGGCTTGCCACCCCAGGCGCTTTGCCCATAGGGCCGAGAGCCCACGTCAATGGCATTCTTCAGGCACCCGGGCACCGAACGGTTGTACTCCGGGGTAACGAACAACACGGCATCGCTGCGGCGAATCTCGTCGCGAAAGCGCTGCCACGGGGCTGGCACGCCAGCGGCTTCGACATCCTCGTTGTACAGCGGCAAATCACCGATTTCGACAATTTTCAAGGCAAGGCTGGACGGCGCCAGCTCTGCAAGGGCGCGGGCCACTTTGCGGTTGTAGGAATCCTTGCGCAAGCTGCCGACGACGACAGCTACCGAATACACCTGGCTCATGGCGATATCCAACCTTTACGGGTTCAAGAGACGTTGTAGTTATAGATGACCATTCCTCGGGCCTTAGGTTTTTTTTGCCCGGCCTGAAAACTCCCGCAACAATCGACGGTCTATGCCTGCAGACATTTCCCACGTAATTCAGAGGTTTTCACCTAAATGGCAGCAGTAATGGTCGGCCAGTTCCACGCCCGAGACGCCGAAGGCCGCATCTATCCCGTCCACGAATTCCAGGAGTCCACCCTACAGACCGACGGCAGCGCCCTGGGCGCACCGATCATTACCTACCGCCTGGCCATTGGCGACAAGGTCAACCACCTGGGTGAAGACCGTTTCGAGCTGGCGCGCACCGGCGTCGAGATCATTCGCATTCCTTGATGCAGTCCACGGTGTAGGTGCCGGTTTCGTTCTGCAGGCCGTGCACGTCGGCCACAAAGCCGGGGAAGCCACGGTTGAAGGCACGGGCGAACGCCAGGTAGTCGAGGATCGAACGGGTGGCCTCGGTGAACCGCTCGCCGGGCATGATCAGTGGAATACCCGGCGGGTACGGCACCAGCATCACCGCCGCGACGCGCCCCAGCAAGGCCTCGATGGGCACCGCCTCGACCTCGCCGCGCACCATCTGGTCATAGGCACGCGCCGGGGTGACTGCCGCCTCCGGCAAGCGGCTGAACAGGCGCTTGAGTTGTTTGGCCGTCGCGTTGGCGCGGTAGCACTCATGCAATTGGTCGCACAGCTCGCGCAGGCCGATGCCCTGATAGCGCTGCGCATCCACCGCGACGACGCTGGGCAGGCAGGCGCTCAACGCGGTGTTGGCATCGTAATGCCGCTTGAACTCCAGCAACTCGGTCAACAACGTGCTCCACTTGCCTTTGGTAATGCCCATGGAGAACAGCACCAGGAAGCTGTACAGCCCGGTTTTCTCCACCACCAGCCCCCGCTCCCACAAAAACTTGCTCACCACGGCCGCCGGGATGCCCTGCTCGCCCAGTGCCCCACCGGCATTCAGCCCCGGCATCACCAAGGTGACCTTGAGCGGGTCGAGAAGCACATAGTCGTCCGCCACTTCTCCAAAACCATGCCAGTCCGCGCCGGGCTGCAACAACCAGTCCTGTGCGTCCAGGCGGTGAATGCCTTCGGTCGCCGGCGGCTGCCAGATACTGAACCACCAGTCATCGGCGGCAATGTGCTCGCGCAGGTTGGCCAGGGCGCGGCGAAAACTCAGCGCCTCGTCGAACATTTCCTGCAGCAGCGAGCGCCCGGCCGGGCCTTCCATCATGGTCGAGGCCACGTCCAGCGAGGCCAGGATGCTGTACTGCGGCGAGGTGGAGATGTGCATCATGAACGCTTCGTTGAAGCGGTCGCGGTCAAGTTGGCGCTGGGCACCGTCCTGCACATGGATCATCGACGCCTGGCTGAAGGCGGCCAGCAGCTTGTGAGTCGAATGGGTGCTGAACACCAGCGGGCTGTCGGCCTCACAGGGGGTGCCCATGGCATAACGGCCGGTGAAGAATTCATGGAAAGCCGCATAGGCGAACCAGGCTTCGTCAAAATGCAGCACCTCGACACTGCCCCCCAGCGCCTGCTTGATCAGCCCGGCGTTGTAGCACAGCCCGTCGTAAGTGGAGTTGGTGACCACCGCCAGCTTGATGCGTGGCGCACGGCCGTTGGCCAGGGGGTTGGCCTGCACTTTGGCCTGGATCGATTCGGCGCTGAACTCGCTGAGCGGGATCGGGCCGATGATGCCCAGTTCGTTGCGCTCGGGGCACAGGTAGATGGGGATGGCGCCAGTCATGATGATCGCGTGCACCACCGACTTGTGGCAGTTGCGGTCCACCAGCACCAGGTCATCGCGGCCCACCATGGCGTGCCATACGATCTTGTTGGCGGTGGAGGTGCCGTTGATGACAAAGAAGGTGTGGTCGGCACCGAAGTTACGCGCTGCGCGTGCTTCGGCTTCGGCCAAGGGGCCGGTGTGGTCGAGCAGCGAGCCCAATTCCGGCACGGAAACCGACAAGTCCGAGCGCAGGGTATTTTCGCCAAAGAACTGGTGAAAGGCCTGGCCCACCGGGCTTTTGCGATAGGCCACGCCACCGCCGTGGCCGGGCGTGTGCCAGGAGTAGTTGGACTGCGCCGTGTGCTGCACCAGCGCCTTGAAAAACGGTGGCAGCAGGCCATCGAGGTAATTGTGCGCGGCCCGGGCCACCTGACGGGCCAGGAACGGTACGGTGTCTTCGAACAGGTACAGGATGCCGCGCAGTTGGTTGAGTTCGCTCATGGCTTCTGCGGGGGCGTTTTCCAGCGTGACCTGTTCACCCAGGGCGAAAATCGGCAGGCTGGGCGCCCGCAGGCGGGCCAGGCGGATCAGTTCGGCCATGTTCTGCAACAGGTGAGTGTTTTCGCCGGCGCCTTCAGCGGCGATGAGCATGCAAGCCAGGCCGTGGTGGGTGGCGGCCACCAGGCGCGCTTCGGCGTAGTCGGCGGCGGCGAGGATGGCAAAGCCATCCTGGGCCAGTTCGTCGGCGATACCGCGGATGCGCTCGCCGGCGACGCTGTCGGCCTTGATGGCGCGGTGGACGATGAGGATGGGGAACTTGAGGTCCTTGTACATCCGGCGGCTACCTCCTTGGGGCTGAACCTCCTTTCATTGTAGGAGCGGATTCATCCGCGATGGGGCGCGAAGCGGCCCCGAATTAAGTATATGCCGGGCCATTGCCGGGGCTGCGCTGCAGCCCATCGCGGATGAATCCGCTCCTACAGGCGTTCTTCAGCCTGCCCGAGGAAGGTCTGCCAGCACCGCTTCTATTTCCCCCAGCACCGCCGGGTCATCCAGCGTCGATGGCGGCACATACGCCTGCCCATCGGCAATCTTGCGCAGCACCGCCCGCAAAATCTTGCCTGAGCGCGTCTTGGGCAAACGCTTGACCAGCCGCACCCGGTTGAAGCACGCCAGCGCGCCGATCTCTTCACGCACACGGCCCACCAGCTCCACCAGCAACTGCGCCTCGGCAATCCCCTCCCCGTCCTTGAGCACCACCAGCGCCAGCGGCACCTGGCCCTTGATATCATCGTGCACGCCAATCACCGCACACTCGGCCACGGCCGGGTGGCGGGCCACCAGGTCTTCCATTTCGCCAGTGGACAGGCGGTGGCCAGACACGTTGATCACATCATCGGTGCGCCCCATGATGTAAACGAAGCCATCGTCATCCAGGTAGCCACCGTCGCCGGTGTGGTAGTACCCCGGATAGGTGCGCAGGTAGGCCTGCAAGTAGCGCTCGTGGTCGCCCCACAACGTCTGGCTGCAGCCGGGCGGCAAAGGCAAGGCAATCACGATGGCACCCTGGTGGTTGGGGCCAAGCAGCTTGCCGTCGTCATCCAGCACCCGCACGTGATAGCCCGGCACCGCCCGGTTGCTCGACCCCGGCCGCGCCGCACTGCCCTCCAGGCCCACGCAGGGTGCGGTGACCGGCCAGCCGGTTTCGGTCTGCCACCAGTGGTCGTGCACCGGCTTGCCGCTGACCCGTTCCAGCCATTCGTGGGTGCTGGAATCGAGCTTTTCACCGGCCAGGAACAGCTGGCGCAGGGAACTGAGGTCATGGCGCCGGATCAGCTCGCCATCGGGGTCTTCCTTGCGGATGGCGCGCATGGCAGTCGGGGCGCAAAACAGCGCGTTCACTTTGTATTGCTCCACCACCCGCCAGTATGCCGAGGCGTCCGGCGTGCGAATCGGCTTGCCCTCGTAGAACACCGTGGTGCAGCCGCTCATCAACGGCCCGTAGACGATCAGCGAATGGCCCACCACCCAGCCGACATCGGAAATGCCCCACCACACATCGCCCGCCTGCATGCCGTAGATATGGCGCATGGCGTACATCAGGGCGACCGCATTGCCGCCATTTTCGCGCACGATGCCTTTGGGTTTGCCGGTGGTGCCGGAGGTGTACATGATGTAAAGCGGGTCAGCGGCATCCAGTGCCATCGGCGGCACCGCTTGTGCATCAGCCAACGCTGCCTGCCAATCCAGGTCGCGCCCCTGCTGCAACTTGGCCTGTGCCTGCGGCCGTTGCAGCACCAACACATGGCCAGGTTGATGGCGGGCCAGTTGCAGGGCGCGGTCGACCAGCGGCTTGTACTCGATTACCCGGTCGAACTCCAGCCCGCACGACGCGGTCAGCAACAACTTGGGCCGTGCATCGTCGATGCGCAGGGCCAGTTCGTTGGCGGCAAAGCCGCCAAACACCACCGAGTGCACCGCGCCAATGCGCGCACAGGCCAGCATGGCCATGGCCGCCTGGGGCACCATGGGCATGTAGATGATCACGCCATCGCCTTTTTCGACGCCCAGGCTTCGCAGCAAACCCGCCAGGCGCGCCACTTCGGCGTGCAGTTCACGGTAGGTAAAGGCCTGCTGTACGCCGGTCACGGGCGAATCGTAGATCAGCGCGGTCTGCTCGCCGCGACCTTGCTCGATCTGGTAGTCAAGCGCCAGGTAGCAACTGTTGAGGCGGCCGTCGGCGAACCAACGGTGGGTGCCGTCGGGGTTTTCCTGCAGGGTCAGGGAAGGCTTTCGATACCAGGCCAGGTGGTCAGCCTGTTCGGCCCAGAAGGCAGCAGGGTCGGCAATGGAATGGGCGTAGCTGTGCTGGTAAGTCATGGCGAAGGGAACCCGGTACTTGTTGTTATTGAAGGGCGAACTATCAGTATGGCCCGCCACACCGGGGCCGCCATGGGACTAAAGTCACAACCGACCTGCAAATTTGCAGCACGGTTCAAACCCGTGCAAAGGCTCTAGAATAGAGCGCCCTTTTCCACCGAGCAGCCCATGGACATCGATCAGGCCCGAACCTTTCTGGAAATCGTACGTTGCGGAAGCCTGGTGGCCGCCGCAGAACGCCTGTTCGTGTCACAAACCGCCATCACCGCGCGGGTGCAGCGGCTGGAGCAGCAACTGGGTTGCCAGCTGTTCGTGCGCAGCCGTCACGGCGCCAGCCTGACCAGCGATGGTGAGGCCTTTGTCAGCTATGCCAACCAGCTGGTGCAAACCTGGGAAGCCGCGTGCCGCGACCTGCCGTTGCCACAGGGGTGCCAGCAAGTGCTGCACGTGGGCGCCGAGGTTAGCCTGGGCAACCCGATGCTGCTCGACTGGGTCAGCGCCTTGCACCGTGAGCTGCCCAGCCATGCCATTCGTAGCGAAGTCAGTGATGGCGAAGGGCTGCTGCGCCGGGTGGAGATGGGCCTGCTGGATGCCGCGCTGGTTTACCAGCCGACTTACGGGCCGGGCCTGCAGGTGGAACAATTGATGGAGGAAAAACTGATTCGCGTGCGCCGGGTCGACCGGCCCGAGCCGTACGTGTACATCGACTGGGGCGAGGCTTTCCGGCGCCAGCACGACGCCGCCCTGCCCGACTGCGCGCGCCCGGCGCTGAGCTTCAACCTCGGGCCGCTGGCCTTGCAATTCATTCTGGACCAGGGCGGCAGCGGTTACTTCCGTACCCGCGTGGTGCAGGCCTACCTGGACAGCGGCGTGTTCGAGCGGGTGCCGCAGGCGCCCGAGTTCACTTACCCGACGTACCTGGTGTACCCGCGCGAGCGCGACAGCGAAGCGCTGCAGCAGGCCTTTGCCGTGTTGCGCCGGCTGGTGGCGGATGGCGTCAGCGACTGGTCACAGCGCTGGGACCCGTTGATCTGAAGCGCGGCTGAGCAATTGCCGCTTGAGGCCGGCAATCAGGTCGGTCTGGGTGACCACGCCCACCAATTGTTCGCCGTCCACCACCGGCAGGCAGTGCAGGCCCTGCTCGCACAGCAACGGCAACAGGCGCTCCAGCGGGTACTGGCTACCCACACTGGTGATTTGCCGGCTCATCACCTGGGCCATGCGCACGGGCTTGCGGCGCCACAGGCCACGCCAATTGAAGCGCCCCTGCTGCATGGCCGGGCCCACCAGGTCGCTGAGGCTGACGATGCCAACCAGCTTGCCCTGCTGCAGGATCGGCAGGGTTTTCAGGTGATGGGCGGTGAGCATTTGCCAGGCTTGGTGCAGGGTGGTGTCGGGCGAGGCAAACTGTACGTCACGGGCCATCACTGAAGCGGCGGTGATGCCGCCGAGGCTGCGCCGCAGGGCGTGCTGTTCGGTGGCCATGATGATGCGTTCCAGTTCGTCGCGGCTGACGTCGACGAATTCGCCTAGTTCTTCAAGCGCCTGATCGAGGTCGGCGCCGCTGACGCCTACCCGTTCGCCGGGCAGCGGGTCGTGGGTGTGGTGAGCCTCCTTGCGCGGCAATGGGCCTTTGGGGTAACGCACACCAGTGAGGCGGTTATAGATCACCGCTACGATGACCAGGATCAGCGCATTGAGCAGGATTGGCTCGAGCAAGTGATCGCCCATCGCCGTCAGCCCCGAATCGGCCAGCACGGCACTTACCGCCACGCCCCCGCCCGGTGGGTGCAGGCAACGCAGCAGGCACATCACCAGTAGCGAAATGCCCAGCGCCGCTGCCGCTACCCACAGTTCGCTACCCAGGCCTTCACGCATGGCCAGGCCCACCACACCGGCCAGCGCGTAGCTGCCCAGCACCGGCCAGGGTTGCGCCAACGGGCCGGAGTGCACGGCAAACACCAGCACCGCCGAAGCAGCCAGGGGGCCGAGCAGGTGCAGGGCAATAGTTGGGCCGAAGGCCAGGCTGGTGAGCCAGCCGGCCAGAAACAGGGCGATGAGAGCGCCGAGGCTGGCGCGCAGCCATTGCCTGGGCGGGATGTTCAGGGAGGCAGGTAAAAAGCGGTGCATGGGGGGATGAATTCTTGATTGTTTGAACAGGTTTGTGACGCGGATTGTGCCGGGCCTGGGGTGCGGTGGGCCAATTCAAAATAATGCGCGGTGGCTGCAATTATTTTCATGCAACGCGCTTGTTCAGCGCCGCCGTGGCAACTCGATACTCACCCGCAACCCGCCCGTCGGGCTGTCCAGCAGCGCCAGCTGCCCGCCCCAGGCCTCTACGATGTCACGCACGATACCTAACCCCAAACCGTGCCCGTCGACCTGTTCATCCAGCCGCGATCCGCGCTCCAGCACCTGCAAGCGCTGGCCCTCCGGGATCCCAGGGCCATCGTCGTCCACCCATAGCCGGTAGCCATCGGTGATGGGCGCAATGCTCAGCCGCACCTCGCTGTCGGCCCACTTGCAGGCGTTGTCCAGCAGGTTGCCGAGCAGCTCCAGCACGTCTTCACGGTCCCAGGGCAGCTGCAACCCGGGTGGCACATCGCGCGCCAGCAACAGGCCTTCGCCATGGATCATGCCCAGCGTCGCCAGTAGCCCCGGCAATTCGGCATCACAATCGAACTGCGCGCCAGGCAGCGCATCGCCTGCCAGCCGCGCACGGTTCAACTCGCGCGCCAGCCGTTGCTGGATCTGCTGCAACTGCTCACGCAGTTGCTCGCACACCTCGGGCTGGTCTTTCAGACGCTCGCTGGAGGCCAGGCTCAACAGTACCGCCAACGGCGTTTTCAGAGCATGGCCCAGGTTACCCAGCGCGTTGCGCGAGCGGCGCAGGCTGTCTTCGGTGTGACTGAGCAGGTGGTTAATCTGGTTGACCAGCGGCGCCAGTTCGCTGGGCACTTCGGCGTCGAGTTGCGAGCGCTTGCCCTGCTGCAGCTGGGCGATCTGCTGGCGCGCACGCTCCAGCGGGCGCAGCGAGCGGGTGACCGTGATGCGCTGCAGCACCAGCACCAGCAGCAACGCCACCGCGCCCATGCCCAGGCCGATTTGCTGCAGGCGCCGGAAGCCCTGGCGCACAGGCGAGTAATCCTGCGCCACGCTGATCGAAATGTCCTGCCCCAGGCGCCGGTAGTCGGCACGCAGCGCCAGCAACTGCTGGCCTTCCGGGCCCAGCTCGTGGCTGTCGGACAAACCCGGCGCCGAGGGTTTGGGCATGTCCAGGTCCCACAACGAGCGCGAACGCCAGGTGCCCTGGTCGAAATCGATGCGGAAGTAATAACCGGAAAACGGCCGCTGATACGCGGCAGACACGCGCCGCTCATCCAGTTGCAGGCCGGACGGCCCGCGCACCAGCGCCACCAGCAGGTTTTCGCTTTCCTTGCGCAGGCCGTTTTCCAGGTAGCGCTGCAAGCCGGCCTCGAACAGCCACAGGGTCAGTTGCGCCAGCACCACGCCGACCACCACCAGCACGGCCACCAGGCCCAGGCTCAGGCGAGCCTGGATCGACTTCACCCGGTGCTCCCCGCGTAGATGTAGCCTTGCCCGCGACGGGTTTCGATGACGCTGCGGCCCAGTTTGCGGCGCAGGTGGTTGACGTGCACTTCCAGCACGTTGGAATCACGCTCGGTTTCGCCGTCGTACAGGTGCTCGGCCAGGTGGCTTTTCGACAGGATCTGCTGCGGGTGCAGCATGAAGTAACGCAGCAGGCGGAATTCGGCCGCCGTCAGCTGGATGTCGACCCCATCACGGCTCACGCACTGGCGGCTTTCGTCCAGGTGCAGGCCGGCCGCTTCCAGCGTGGGCTGGTTGGCCAGGCCACGGGCCCGGCGCAACAGTGCCTGAATGCGCAATTGCAGCTCTTCGGGGTGGAAGGGTTTGCTCAGGTAGTCGTCGGCACCGGCCTTCAGCCCCTCGATGCGCTCGGCCCACGAGCCGCGTGCGGTAAGGATCAGCACCGGCGTGGCCAGGCTGGCCGCACGCCATTGTGCCAGCACCTCCAGCCCCGGCACCCCGGGCAGGCCGAGGTCGAGGATGATCAGGTCATAGGGTTCGCTCTGGCCCTGGTACACCGCATCGCGGCCATCGGCCAGCCAGTCCACGGCGTAGCCCTGGCGCTGCAGAGCGGTGGTCAGCTCATCGGCCAGCGGCACGTTGTCCTCGACTAGCAACAGGCGCATATCAATCGTCTTCCTCGTCTTTGAGCAGGGCACCAGAGCTGGCATCGAGCTTGATTTCGCGCACCACGCCGTCCGTGGTCAGCAATTCCACTTCATATTCGTAGCGGTCGTCGTCTTCTTCCAGCTCGGCCTCCAGCAAGCGCGCCCCGGGGTAACGCCCCAGGGCGGCTTCCAGCAGTTGCTCGAGCGGCAGGATGACACCCTTCTGGCGCAACTTCAGGGCTTCATCCTGGTCCAGGTCACGGGCGGCAGCCAGGGAGCAAACGGCCAGCAATGACAGCGCCAGGTATCGCGCTGGCCGGGGCAAGTGGATCATCAGCGGTCCTGTTCGTCCTTGAGCACTTCACCGGTCTTGGCGTCCAGGTCCACGTCCCACTCGACGTTCTGGGCATCACGCAGTTCGACCTTGTAGATGTAGCGGCCGTACTCGTCCTCAAGCTCCGAGTCGGTGACAGTGGCGCCGGGGTGCTTGGCCACGGCGGCGGCTTTGAGCTCGTCCAGCGACTTGATGGTCTTGGCGTTGACCAGCTTCACCACTTCGTCCGGCTGGACGTCTTTGGCAAAGGCGGCATTGGCACCCAGGGCAAGGGCAGCGGCGGTGAACAGGGCAGTCAAGGTTTTCATGGGGTGTCTCCTGAGCGATGTGCAAGTTGTCTACGGAGTTAAGACTAACCAGCGGTCCTTAATTCAACCTGAAACGTGCAGGCGCCATGATAGCGCAGCCCGCCAACCGGGATCAGGCCCTATAATGACCCGCTTGTAGCCCGCGAGGTCCGCCATGAGCGCCATTCACATCAAATACCCCGCCCTCACCTTCAAGGCCGGCCAACGCGCGCTGCGCCAGATTCGCGAGCGGGGTTTGCGGGCCGAGGACGTCGGCGTGCTGCCCGGTGCCGCGGGCGGCCCCAAGCCGTTGGGCATTCAGGGCCTGGACCTGGCGCTGTTCGGTGAATGGCTGCCGTCGGCGCCCCGCCAACGCTCGCTGATCGGCGCCTCGATCGGCTCCTGGCGCTTCGCCAGCGCGTGCCTGGACGACACGGTCGCCGGCATCCGCCGCCTGGGCGAGCTGTACACCGAGCAGGATTTTGCCAAGGGCGTGACCCCGGCCCAGATCAGCCACAGTTGCCAGCGCATGCTCGACGACCTGCTGCAGGGCCGCGACGGGCAGATCCTTGCCAACCGGCATTACCGCCTGAACATTCTGGTGGTCAAAAGCCACGGCCAACTCGCCCACGACCACCGTGGCCGGCTGGGCATGGGGCTGGGTTCGGTCATCGCCAGCAACCTGCTGGGCCGCGCACGCCTGGGCCGGCATTTCGAGCGGGTGATCCTGCACGACCAGCGCGCCGAGCCGCCGCTCGACGCGCTGACCGACTTCCCGTCGCGGTGCCTGCCGCTGGACCTGGCCAACCTGCGCCATGCCCTGCTGGCCTCGGGCTCGATCCCCATGGTGATGGAAGGCGTGCGCGACATCCCCGGCGCCGGTGCCGGCACCTACCGCGACGGCGGGCTGCTGGACTACCACCTCGACCTGCCTTACCGGGGCGACGACCTGGTGCTGTACCCGCACTTCACCGACAAGGTGGTGCCGGGCTGGTTCGACAAGGCCCTGCCGTGGCGCAAAGGCGACGCCACGCGCCTGCAGAACGTGCTGCTGATGACCCCGTCGCCGCAGTACCTGGCCGCCCTGCCCTTTGGCAAGCTGCCCGACCGCAACGACTTCAAGCGTTTCATGGGCGATGCGCCCAGCCGCAAGCGCTACTGGTACAAGGCCATTGCCGAGAGCCAGCGGCTGGGGGACGAGTTGCTGGAGCTGATCGCCACCGGGCGGCTGCATGAACGGTTGCAAGCCTTGTAGCGGGCATACTGGTAGACTGCGCGCATTGTTGATTCACATAGAGTTATGACAGCGTGGAAATCTTTAAGGAATTCACATTCGAATCGGCCCACCGCCTGCCCCACGTGCCTGAAGGGCACAAATGCGGCCGCCTGCATGGCCACTCGTTCAAGGTCGGCCTGCACCTGACCGGCCCGCTCGACCCGCACACCGGCTGGATCCGCGACTTTGCCGAGGTGAAGGCGATCTTCAAGCCGATCTACGAGCAACTGGACCACAACTACCTGAACGACATCCCTGGCCTGGAAAACCCGACCAGTGAAGTGATCGCCAAGTGGATCTGGGAGCAGGTCAAGCCGTTGATGCCCGAGTTGTCCAAGGTGCGGATTCATGAAACCTGCACCAGCGGGTGTGAATACACTGGGGATTGAGCCGGATATTGGTTGGCTTCATCGCGGATAAATCCGCTCCTACAACGGTATGCGTCCTGTAGGAGCGGATTTATCCGCGATGCGGCCTCATAGGCTTTAGCCCTGGTCCATCGCATCGCGCAAAAAGCTCGGCGCGATATAGCGCTGGTAATGCGCCTCCGACAACAGGAAAAACTCCCGGTCGATGGCATCGCGCAACTGCGGCAGTTCCCAGTCGCGAAACTCCGGCAGCAACACCATCCCGTAGGCCTCCAGCTCACGGATCATCCGCGCCCCGCGGGCAATCAGCTGGTACGCCCAGCAATATTCCGACTGATGCTCCACAAAGCGGATCGAGCGCTGCTGCAATTGTTGGCGCAGCAGGTTTTTGTCGAACACTTCGAGCTTGGCCATCATCACCTGCACCAGCAACTGCTCAAGGCGTAGCCACACGGCGCGCTTCTGCTCGTCGTCATAACCGTTCCAGTTGATCACTTCGTGGTGAAAACGCTTGCAGCCACGGCACACGGTGTCCCCGTAAACAGTGGAACAGAGGCCGACGCAAGGGGTTTTGATGGACTGGTTGGACATTGGGAAACAACGGCTTGGCGGGGGAACACCGGGCCATGTTAGCCCTTTGTCTAACCAGGGTCACCCGTTAAAGTCATGTTCAGCGCCTTACCTTCGGGCTTTTTTTGCCGTAGAATCATCCCGCCTTTTCAAAGGCAACAATGTCCGTTGGAAGCTGTTTTCAAAGCGTCACGAGCACAGTTAATCCGGTAGAACGGCGTTGGCCCGGGCCATGCACCCCTCGCATGCCCGCGCCAGCCCTCATCAGCTCCCCGTTCTGCAGGCGTAAAACTTTGAAAGCAGCTTCTGTAAGGATTCTTTGCGACTCTGGCTGGGCGGCCCACAAAGCCGTGGCAGCGCATGGGTGCATCGAATGCTGGATGAGCGTCCCGGACTCCCTTTAGGGACCACTGATGAGGGTAATAACTGTGCTTGAAGCCTACCGCAAACACATCGAAGAGCGTGCCGCCCTGGGTATCGTGCCCCAGCCGCTGAACGCCGAACAAACTGCAGGCCTGGTCGAGCTGCTGAAAAACCCGCCGGCCGGCGAAGAAGCCTTCCTCGTAGACCTGGTCACCAACCGCATTCCGCCAGGGGTCGACGAAGCTGCCTACGTCAAAGCCGCTTTCCTGTCCGCCGTCGCCAAAGGCGAAGCCCAATCCCCGCTGATCGACCGCAAGCACGCCACCGAGCTGCTGGGCACCATGCAGGGCGGCTACAACATCGAAACGCTGGTCGCACTGCTGGATGACGCCGAACTGGGCGCCGTCGCGGCCGAACAGCTCAAGCACACCCTGCTGATGTTCGATGCCTTCCACGACGTGGCCGAGAAAGCCAAGGCGGGCAACGCCCACGCCAAGGCCGTGCTGGCCTCCTGGGCTGCCGGCGAGTGGTTCACCGCCCGCCCGGCCATCGCCGACAAGTACACCCTGACCGTGTTCAAGGTGCCTGGCGAAACCAACACCGACGACCTGTCCCCTGCCCCGGACGCCTGGTCGCGCCCTGACATCCCGCTGCACGCCTTGGCCATGCTGAAAATGGCCCGCGACGGCATCGAGCCTTCGCAGCCAGGTTCGGTCGGCCCGCTGGCCCAGATCGAAGCGGTCAAGGCCAAAGGCTTCCCGGTTGCCTACGTCGGTGACGTGGTCGGTACCGGTTCCTCGCGTAAATCCGCCACCAACTCGGTGCTGTGGTTCTTCGGTGACGACATCCCGTACGTGCCGAACAAGCGCGCCGGTGGCTTCTGCTTCGGCACCAAAATCGCCCCGATCTTCTACAACACCATGGAAGACGCCGGCGCCCTGCCGATCGAATTCGACTGCACCAACCTGGCCATGGGCGACGTCATCGACGTGTACCCGTACAAAGGTGAAGTTCGCCGCCACGGCAGCGACGAGCTGGTGACCAGCTTCGAGCTGAAAACCGAAGTGCTGCTGGATGAAGTCCGCGCTGGCGGCCGTATCCCGCTGATCGTCGGCCGTGGCCTGACCGAAAAAGCCCGTGCCGAACTCGGCCAGGGCCCATCGGACCTGTTCAAGAAGCCAGAGCAACCTGCCGACACCGGCAAGGGCTTCACCCTGGCGCAAAAAATGGTCGGCCGTGCCTGCGGCCTGCCAGAAGGCCAGGGCGTACGCCCAGGTGCCTACTGCGAGCCGAAGATGACCACCGTCGGTTCCCAGGACACCACTGGCCCGATGACCCGTGACGAGCTGAAAGACCTGGCGTGCCTGGGCTTCTCGGCTGACCTGGTGATGCAGTCCTTCTGCCACACCGCGGCGTATCCGAAGCCGATCGACGTCACCACCCACCACACCCTGCCAGACTTCATCCGCACCCGTGGCGGCGTGTCGCTGCGCCCGGGCGACGGCATCATCCACAGCTGGCTGAACCGCATGCTGATGCCGGACACTGTCGGCACCGGTGGTGACTCGCACACCCGTTTCCCGATCGGCATCTCGTTCCCGGCCGGTTCCGGCCTGGTGGCCTTCGCCGCCGCCACCGGCGTCATGCCGCTGGACATGCCAGAGTCGATCCTGGTGCGCTTCAAGGGCAAACTGCAACCCGGCATCACCCTGCGTGACCTGGTGCATGCCATCCCTTACTACGCCATCCAGAAAGGCCTGCTGACCGTCGAGAAGAAAGGCAAGAAAAACGCCTTCTCCGGCCGCATCCTGGAAATCGAAGGCCTGGACGAACTGACCGTCGAGCAAGCGTTCGAGCTGTCCGACGCCTCGGCCGAGCGTTCCGCTGCCGGTTGCACCATCAAGCTGCCAGAGAAGGCCATTGCCGAGTACCTGCAGTCCAACATCACCCTGCTGCGCTGGATGATCGGCGAAGGCTACGGCGACCCACGCACCCTGGAGCGTCGCGCCCAGGCCATGGAAGCCTGGCTGGCCAAGCCTGAGCTGCTGTCGGCCGACGCCGATGCCGAGTACGCCGAAATCATCGAAATCGACCTGGCCGACGTCAAAGAGCCTGTGCTCTGTGCGCCGAACGACCCGGACGATGCCCGCCTGCTGTCTTCGGTACAGGGCGAGAAGATCGACGAAGTGTTCATCGGTTCGTGCATGACCAACATCGGCCACTTCCGCGCTGCCGGCAAGCTGCTGGACAAGGTCAAGGGCGGCATCCCTACCCGTCTGTGGCTGGCCCCGCCAACCAAGATGGACGCCCACCAGCTGACCGAAGAAGGCTACTACGGCATCTACGGCAAGGCCGGTGCGCGCATGGAAATGCCAGGCTGCTCGCTGTGCATGGGTAACCAGGCACGTGTGCAGACCGGTTCGACCGTGGTTTCCACCTCGACCCGTAACTTCCCGAACCGCCTGGGCGACGCCACCAACGTGTACCTGGCATCGGCCGAGCTGGCTGCTGTGGCTTCGATCATCGGCAAGCTGCCGACCGTTGAAGAGTACATGCAGTACGCGAAAGACATCGACAGCATGGCTGCCGACGTTTACCGCTACCTGAGCTTCGACCAGATCGCCGAGTTCCGCGAAGCGGCTGCCAACGCCAAGATCCCTGTGGTTCAGGCGTAAGCTGAGCTGTAAGCTGTAAAAGAAAAGCCCCGGCAGAAATGCCGGGGTTTTTTGTTTTGCCTGTGCGGGCCCTATCGCGGATAAATCCGCTCCTACACCGCCCTTGTAGGAGCGGATTTATCCGCGATAGGGCCGGTACGGGCAACCTCAAATCACGAACAAATCCACAAACCCCTGCACCGCCATCCCTTCCAACTGCTGCTGATCCTTGCACAACGCAAAAATCCGCTCACATCGCTGCGGTACAAAGCGCGTTGCCAGGTTTTCCCTGAACTTGGCCTCCAGCAACGGTATCCCCTCCTCCCGCCGCCGCCGATGTCCAACCGGGTATTCCACCACCACCTGCTCAGTGCTCGTGCCGTCTTTGAAAAACACCTGCACGGCGTTGGCAATCGAGCGCTTGTCCGGCTCCAGGTACTCGCGGCTGAAACGCGGGTCTTCCACCACCTCCATCTTCTCGCGCAGCCGGTCGATACTGGGGTGGGCGGCATGGAAGGCATCTTCGTAATGCTCGGCCACCAAGTGCCCGAAAATCAGCGGCACCGCCACCATGTACTGCAGGCAATGGTCGCGGTCGGCGGCATTGGCCAGCGGGCCGACCTTGGAAATGATGCGGATCGCCGATTCCTGAGTGGTGATCACGATGCGGTCGACCTCATGCAGCCGGTTGCGCACCTGCCGGTGCAACAGCACCGCTGCCTCGCAGGCCGTCTGGGCATGGAACTCGGCCGGGAAGCTGACCTTGAACAGCACGTTTTCCATCACATAGCTGCCCAGCGCCTGCGGGATACGCAACTCGTACTGCCCCGCAGGTTTGAGCGCCAAATCCTTGTTGGTGTGGCTGAACGACACCTCGTAAAACCCCCATTGGGGTGCAGTGAGCACACCAGGCACACCCATTTCGTCGCGCATGGCGATATCGGCCAGGCGCACGCCGCGGCTGGAAGCATCGCCCGCCGCCCACGACTTTCGCGACCCGGCATTGGGCGCGTGGCGATAGGTGCGCAAGGCCTGGCCGTCGACGAAGGCGTGGGACAAGGCCGACAGCATCTGCTCGCGATTGGCGCCCATCAACCTGGCGCACACGGCGGTGGAGGCCACCTTCACCAGAATCACATGGTCCAGGCCCACCCGGTTGAACGAGTTTTCCAGCGCCAGCACACCCTGCACTTCGTGCGCCATGACCATGGCCGCCAGCACGTCGCGCATGCGCAGCGGCAGCTCGCCGTTGGCCACGCGCTTTTGCGACAAGTGGTCGGCCACCGCCAGGATGCCCCCGAGGTTGTCGGAGGGGTGTGCCCACTCGGCGGCAAGCCAGGTGTCGTTGTAGTCGAGCCAGCGCACGGTGCAGCCGATGTCCCAGGCCGCCTTGACCGGGTCGAGGCGGTATGAGGTGCCGGGCACGCGGGCGCCATGGGGGACGATGGTGCCTTCTACCAGGGGGCCGAGGTGTTTGCTGCATTCGGGAAAGCGCAGGGCCAGCAGGCCGCAGCCGAGGGTGTCCATCAGGCAGTTGCGGGCGGTGTTGAGGGCTTCGGGGGACTCGACCTGGTAGGTGAGTGCGTAGTCGGCCAGGGTTTGCAGGACCGTGTCGTAATCCGGGCGGTCGTTGAGGTCTACGTTGGCGCTCATTTTTATCTCCCTTCGGAAATGCTGGGGCTGCCGTGCAGCCCATCGCGGATAAATCCGCTCCTACAGGAGAGCGCCTATCTTCTGTAGGAGCGGATTCATCCGCGATGGGCCGCAAAGCGGCCCCTGCAAACGAAAGCCAAGCGCTGTCAGTGCCTCAGAAACTGTCGCCAGGCACCCTCACCCAGCCCTCCATCAGCACACGAGCACTGCGGCTCATGATTGCTTTTGTCACGCTCCATTCGCCATCCACATGCCGCGCCTCGGCCCCGACCCGCAAGGTGCCGGACGGGTGCCCAAAGCGCACCGCACTGCGCTCGCCCCCACCTGCGGCAAGGTTGACCAGCGTGCCGGGAATGGCAGCGGCGGTACCGATGGCCACCGCAGCGGTCCCCATCATCGCGTGGTGCAGCTTGCCCATGGACAACGCCCGCACCAGCAAGTCGATGTCACCCGCGGCAACCGTTTTGCCACTGGACGCAGTGTAGGCGCTTGGCGGCGCAACGAAAGCCACTTTGGGCGTGTGCTGACGCCCGGCGGCCTGATCGACGTGCTCGATCAGGCCCATGCGCACGGCGCCATATGCACGGATCGTCTCGAAACGCGCCAGTGCCTGCGGGTCACCGTTGATGGCATCCTGCAGCTCGGTACCGGTGTAACCGATATCGGCAGCGTTGACGAAAATGGTCGGGATACCCGCATTGATCAACGTCGCCTTGAACGTACCAATGCCGGGTACCTCCAGATCATCCACCAATTGGCCCGTGGGGAACATCGCCCCGCCATCTCCGTCTTCGTCGGCGGCAGGGTCAAGAAACTCCAACTGCACTTCAGCAGCCGGGAAAGTCACGCCATCCAGTTCGAAGTCACCGGTTTCCTGCACCTGGCCATCGGTGATCGGCACATGGGCAATGATGCTCTTGCCGATGTTGGCCTGCCAGATGCGCACGGTGGCGACGCCGTTGTGTGGAATACGCTCAGGCTTCACCAGGCCATTGCTGATGGCAAACGAACCCACTGCTGCCGACAGGTTGCCGCAATTGCCGCTCCAGTCGACGAAGGCCTTGTCGATGGCGACCTGGCCGAACAGGTAGTCGACGTCGTGGTCGGGCCGGGTGCTTTTGCCAAGGATTACGGTCTTGCTGGTGCTGGAGGTGGCGCCGCCCATGCCGTCGATCTGCTTGGCGTAGGGGTCGGGGCTGCCGATTACGCGCAGCAACAGCGCATCACGGGCCGGGCCGGGGGCCTGGGCTGCTTCGGGGAGGTCTTGCAGGCGGAAGAACACGCCTTTGCTGGTGCCGCCACGCATGTAGGTGGCGGGGATTCGGATTTGTGGGGGGTGTGCCATGGGTGCGCTGTCCTGTTGTGGATGCAAATGACGATTGGGGCTGCTTTGCAGCCCATCGCGGATAAATCCGCTCCTACAGGCTGCGCTCACCTGTAGGAGCGGATTAATCCGCGATGGGCCGCAAAGCGGCCCCATCAACTACGCCGTCGCCTCAAGGAAATCCTGGGCAAAGCGCTGCAACACCCCGCCCGCCTCGTAAATGGACACTTCTTCAGCCGTATCCAACCGGCACGTCACCGGCACTTCCACCTGCTCGCCATCACGCCGTGTCACCACCAGTGTCAACGTCGCCCGCGGTTTGCGCTCACCCAGCACGTCGTAGGTTTCGCTGCCATCCAGGCCCAGCGTGTTGCGGTCAGTGCCCGGTTTGAACTCCAGCGGCAACACGCCCATGCCCACCAGGTTGGTGCGGTGAATACGCTCGAAGCCTTCGGCAACGATGGCCTCGACACCCGCCAGGCGCACGCCTTTGGCTGCCCAGTCGCGCGACGAGCCCTGGCCATAATCGGCACCGGCAACAATGATCAGCGGCTGCTTGCGCTCCATGTAAGCCTCGATCGCTTCCCACATGCGCGTCACCTTCCCTTCCGGCTCAAGCCGCGCCAGCGAGCCTTGCTTCACGCTGCCATCGTCCTTGCGCACCATTTCGTTGAACAGCTTGGGGTTGGCAAAGGTGGCGCGCTGGGCGGTCAGGTGGTCACCACGGTGGGTGGCGTAGGAGTTGAAGTCCTCTTCCGGCAGGCCCATCTTCGCCAGGTACTCGCCGGCAGCGCTGTCGAGCAGGATGGCGTTGGACGGCGACAGGTGGTCGGTGGTGATGTTGTCCGGCAGCACCGCCAGCGGGCGCATGCCGCGCAGCGTGCGCTCACCGGCCAGGGCGCCTTCCCAGTAGGGAGGGCGGCGAATGTAGGTGCTCATCGGCCGCCATTCGTACAGCGGTGCGACTTTCGGCCCACGGTCTTCCTCGACGGCGAACATAGGGATGTACACCTTGCGGAACTGCTCCGGCTTGACTGACGCCCGCACCACGGCATCGATTTCTTCGTCGCTGGGCCAGATGTCCTTAAGGCGGATTTCCTTGCCATCAACCACGCCCAGCACATCCTTTTCGATGTCGAAGCGGATGGTGCCGGCAATGGCGTACGCCACCACCAGCGGCGGCGAGGCCAGGAAGGCCTGCTTGGCATAGGGGTGAATACGCCCGTCGAAGTTGCGGTTGCCCGACAGCACGGCGGTGGCGTACAGGTCGCGGTCGATGATTTCCTGCTGGATCACAGGGTCCAGCGCGCCGGACATGCCGTTGCAGGTAGTGCAGGCGAAGGCGACGATGCCGAAGCCCAACCGCTCCAGTTCCTGCTCCAGCCCGGCCTCTTCCAGGTAAAGCTGCACGGCCCTGGAGCCCGGTGCCAGCGACGACTTCACCCACGGCTTGCGCGCCAGCCCAAGCTTGTTGGCGTTGCGCGCCAGCAGGCCTGCGGCAATCACGTTGCGCGGGTTGCTGGTGTTGGTGCAACTGGTGATGGCGGCGATGATCACCGCGCCGTCAGGCATCTGCCCCGGCACTTCTTGCCAAGAGCCAGCGATGCCCTTGGCCGCCAGCTCGCTGGTGGCCACGCGGGCATGCGGGTTGGACGGGCCGGCCATGTTGCGCACCACGCTCGACAGGTCAAAGCTCAGGCTGCGCTCGTATTCGGCCTTGGCCAGGCTGTCGGCCCACAGGCCGGCGACCTTGGCGTAGGTTTCCACCAGTTGCACTTGCTGGTCGTCACGCCCGGTCAGCTTGAGGTAGTCGATGGTCTGCTGGTCGATGGCGAACATCGCCGCCGTGGCGCCGTACTCCGGGGCCATGTTGGAGATGGTTGCACGGTCGCCCAGGGTCAGGGCACGCGCGCCCTCGCCGTGGAACTCCAGGTAGGCGCCTACCACCTTCTGCTTGCGCAAAAACTCGGTCAGGGCCAGCACCAGGTCGGTGGCGGTGATGTTCGGTGCCAGCTTGCCGGTCAGCTCGACGCCGACGATTTCCGGCAGGCGCATCCACGAGGCGCGGCCCAGCATGACGTTTTCGGCCTCAAGGCCACCCACGCCGATGGCGATCACACCCAGGGCATCGACGTGCGGGGTGTGGCTGTCGGTGCCGACGCAGGTGTCCGGGTAGGCCACGCCATGGTCGTTGTGAATGACCGGCGACATTTTCTCCAGGTTGATCTGGTGCATGATGCCGTTGCCGGGCTGGATCACATCGACGTTCTTGAACGCCTTCTTGGTCCAGTTGATGAAATGGAAGCGGTCTTCGTTGCGCCGGTCTTCGATGGCGCGGTTCTTGTCGAACGCCTGCGGGTCGAAACCGCCACACTCCACGGCCAGGGAATGGTCGACGATCAGTTGCACCGGCACCACCGGGTTGACCTGGGCCGGGTCACCGCCTTTGTCGGCGATGGCGTCGCGCAGGCCGGCCAGGTCCACCAGAGCGGTCTGGCCAAGGATGTCGTGGCACACCACGCGGGCCGGGAACCACGGGAAGTCGAGGTCGCGCTTGCGCTCGATCAGTTGGCCCAGCGAGGCGTCGAGGGTGGCCGGGTCACAGCGGCGCACCAGGTTTTCGGCCAGCACGCGGGAGGTATATGGCAAGGTGTCGTAGGCACCCGGCTTGATGGCCTCGACGGCTGCTCGGGCGTCGAAATAGTCCAGGGTGGTGCCTGGCAGGGGCTTGCGGTAGGCAGTGTTCATATCGTTATCAGGCTCGGTCACGGTATTCGGTAGGCAGGTCAGGCCATTGGGGGCGCTGCGCGCCCCCAACAATCTCAACGCCGGTCGATGGGCACGAACTGGCGTTGCTCGACGCCGACATACTCGGCGCTCGGGCGGATGATGCGGTTGTTGGCGCGCTGCTCGAACACGTGCGCGGCCCAGCCGGTCAGGCGCGAGCAGACGAAGATCGGGGTGAACAGCTTGGTCGGGATGCCCATGAAGTGGTACGCCGAGGCATGGTAGAAGTCGGCGTTGGGGAACAGGCGCTTCTGCTCCCACATGGTCTTGTCGATGGCTTCGGAGACCGGGTACAGCACCTTGTCGCCCACCTCGTCCGCAAGCTGCTTCGACCAGCCCTTGATCACCTCGTTGCGCGGGTCGGACTCTTTGTAGATGGCATGGCCAAAGCCCATGATCTTGTCTTTGCGCTCCAGCATGCGCAGCAGCTCGGCGGTGGCTTCCTGCGGGCTCTGGAAGCGTTCGATCAGCTCCATGGCTGCTTCGTTGGCGCCGCCGTGCAGCGGGCCGCGCAGCGAACCGATGGCGGCGGTGACGCAGGAATACAAGTCGGACAGGGTCGAAGCGCAGACCCGGGCCGTGAAGGTGGACGCGTTGAATTCGTGCTCGGCGTAGAGGATCAGCGACACGTTCATGACCTTGACGTGCAAGGCGCTCGGCTTCTTGCCGTGCAGCAGGTGCAGGAAGTGGCCGCCCAGGGTGTCTTCGTCGCTGGTGCAATCGATGCGCACGCCATGGTGGGTGAAGCGGTACCAGTAGCACATCACCGCCGGGAAAAGCGCCAACAGGCGGTCGGTTTTTTCGCGCTGGGATTCGAAGGTCAGCTCGGGCTCCAGGGTGCCCAGCACTGAGCAGCCAGTGCGCATCACGTCCATCGGGTGGGCGTCACGAGGGATGCGCTCGAGCACTTCCTTCAGCGCCTGGGGCAGGTCACGCAGGCCCTTGAGCTTGCGCTTGTAGTCAGCCAGTTCGGCCTTGCCCGGCAGGTCACCATAAAGCAGCAGGTAGGCGACTTCTTCGAACTCGGCGCCGGCGGCCAGGTCACGGACGTCGTAGCCACGGTAGGTCAGGCCGGCACCGGCCTGGCCCACGGTCGACAGGGCAGTCTGGCCGGCCACCTGGCCACGCAGGCCTGCGCCACTGAGTACTTTTGCTTCGGCCATGGTGTTTCTCCTTTCTTGGAATTGTTATGGAAATGTGTTGCCTGTTGGGCCTCATCGCGGCGGTCCGACGCATCGGTGAATCCGCTCCTACAAACGGTTGCGTTCCTGTAGGAGCGGATTTATCCGCGAGGCGCCAGCACAGGCTTACCCTTTCTTCTGCGCAAACAACGCATCCAGGCTCTGCTCGAAGGCGTGGTAACCAATGGCATCGTAAAGCTCCATGCGCGTCTGCATGGTGTCGATCACGTTCTTCTGGGTGCCGTCGCGGCGCAGCGCGGTGTACACGTTTTCGGCGGCCTTGTTCATGGCGCGGAACGCCGACAGCGGGTACAGCACCAGCGACACATCGACCGAGGCCAGTTCCTCGGTGGTGTACAGCGGCGTGGCACCAAACTCGGTGATGTTGGCCAGGATCGGCGCCTTCACCCGGTCGGCGAAGGTCTTGTACATTGCAAGTTCGGTGATGGCTTCGGGGAAGATCATGTCGGCGCCGGCTTCGATGCAGGCGGCGGCGCGGTCAAGGGCGGCGTTCAGGCCTTCCACCGCCAGGGCGTCGGTGCGCGCCATGATCACGAAGCTGTCGTCGGTGCGGGCATCCACGGCCGCCTTGATGCGGTCGACCATTTCCTGCTGGGACACAATTTCCTTGTTCGGGCGGTGCCCGCAGCGCTTGGCTCCCACCTGGTCTTCGATATGGATGGCGGCAGCGCCGAACTTGCTCATGGAGCGCACGGTACGGGCAACGTTGAAGGCCGAGGCACCGAAGCCGGTGTCGACATCCACCAGCAGCGGCAGGTCGCACACGTCGGTGATGCGGCGCACATCGGTCAGCACGTCATCCAGGTTGCTGATGCCCAGGTCCGGCAGGCCCAGCGAGCCCGCGGCCACACCGCCACCGGACAGGTAGATGGCCTTGAACCCGGCACGCTTGGCCAGCAACGCATGGTTGGCATTGATGGCGCCGACCACCTGAAGCGGGTGCTCGGCGGCAACGGCATCGCGAAAACGCTGGCCGGGTGTGCTCTTCACAGTCATTTCTCACCTCGTGGGCTGTTGTTGTTGGCGTCCAGGTAGTGACGCTCGATATTGCGCTTGGACGCGCCGATGTGGCGGCGCATCAGGAGTTCGGCCAGTTCGCCGTCACGGTCGGCGATGGCGTCGAGAATGCGGTGGTGCTCGGCAAAAGCCTGGCGCGGCCGGTTGGGCGTGGCGGAAAACTGGATGCGGTACATGCGCACCAGCTGGTACAGCTCGCCGCAGAGCATCTTGACCAGGGTCTGGTTGCCGCTGCCCTGAATGATTCGGTAATGGAAGTCGTAGTCGCCTTCCTGCTGGTAGTAGCCGACACCGGCCTGGAACGCGGCATCGCGCTCATGGGTATCGAGTACCCTTCGCAGCTCGTCGATGTCCTGCTGGCTCATGCGCTCCGCGGCCAGGCGGCAGGCCATGCCTTCGAGCGACTCGCGAATTTCGTACAGCTCGATAAGCTCGGCATGGTTGAGCGACACCACTCGCGCGCCGACGTGCGGTACCCGCACCAGCAACCGCTGGCCCTCCAGGCGGTGAATGGCCTCACGCAGCGGGCCGCGGCTGATGCCATAGGTGCGCGCCAGCTCAGGCTCGGAGATCTTGCTGCCCGGGGCGATTTCCCCCTTTACGATGGCCGCCTGGATACGCCTGAAGACATTCTCGGACAAGGTTTCCGTTTCATCCGATTCTGCCGGGCTGGGCGTGCTGAGGTCCAGCATATTGTCGACACCTTGCAATTACCTTACGCCAAAACTAGCTAAACAGACGTACCCAGTCAAAGACAAAATGAACATTGTCGACAATCGTCTAAGAACGAACTTACCCCGTGATGGCGTTGTCAGATCGCGACGCGCTGGCGTCAAGACACCGGCGTGATAGAATGCCGCGCCTCCAACGGAGTATGGATAGCGTTTCTGTCGTCGTTTCATGTTGTCGACAGATCAACGAGGAAGCTTGCGCTGTAGTTGCCAGTCGCCTTGCCCCAACCCTGCACAGCACCGCGCCAGGACTATGAGACTTACACCCGTTTTATTGCTGCTTTGCCTCACCCTGCTGCCGGCCCTTGGCCAGGCGGCGGGCAAGACCGTGTACGGTTTGAACGAATACGCACGCCTTGGCGACCTGGACCTTGAAGTGGCCGCCAAGCTCGACACCGGCGCCAAAACGGCCTCGCTCAGCGCCCGCGACATCAAACGGTTCAAGCGCAACGGCGAAAGCTGGGTACGCTTCTACCTGGCCATCGACGCCGCGCACTCGCACCCGATCGAGCGCCCGCTGGCACGGGTCAGCAAGATCAAGCGCCGCGCCGGCGACTATGATGCTGAATCCGGCAAGGCCTACACGGCCCGCCCGGTCATCGAACTCGAAATCTGCATGGGCCAGGCCCTGCGCACCATCGAAGTCAACCTCACCGACCGCAGCGCGTTCCAGTTCCCGCTGCTGATCGGCTCCGAGGCGCTCAAGCACTTCGACGCGCTGGTCGACCCAAGCCTTAAATACGCGGCCGGCAAACCTGCCTGTGCCACCGAAGCTCCCAAAGCAGAGTAACCCCGATGCGCTCTCTTACCCTCCATCTGAAAGTTTTGATCACCGTGCTGGTGCTGCTTGGCGTGGCGGTCACGGCTTATCAGATCTTCTTCCTCGGCATCCCGGTGACCGAAGACGAAACCGACGACCTGTGGAACATCGACGCCAAGGTCGAGTTCGTCGCCAGCGCCAAAGACCCGGTCAAGGTGCAGATGTTCGTGCCGCCGCTGAACCGCGACTTCGTGAGCCTGAACGAGAGCTTCATCTCCAACAATTACGGCGTGAGCGTCAACCGTGCCGACGGTAACCGCAAGGTCACCTGGTCGGCACGCCGCGCCAGCGGTAACCAGACGCTCTACTACCGCCTGGTGCTGACCAAGCGCTACAGCAACGAAAAAACCACCATCAAAGGCGCAACCTTCCGCGACAGCCTGGCCGTCGAAGGCCCCGAGAAGATTGCCGCCGAGGCGCTGCTGGCGCCGATTCGCCAGCACTCGGCCGACGTTGAAACCTTCGTCAGCGAGACCATCAAGCGCGTCAACAACCTCAACGACGACAACGTCAAGCTGTTGCTGGCGGGCGACACATCACCGATGAAGAAAGCCCAGGTGATCGACCTGCTGCTGTCCATCGCCCACGTGCCGCTGGAGAAAGTGCACACCATCCGCCTGGTGGCCGACACCCCGCAAACCCCTGAACTGTGGCTGCGCAGCTTCAACGGCAACGACTGGCTGTACTTCAACCCGGACACCGGCGAACAGGGCCTGCCCAGCGACCGGCTGCTGTGGTGGACCGGTGACGACAACCTGATCACCGTCGATGGCGGCAAAAAAGCCAACGTCACCTTCAGCATGAACAACAGCGAGATGAACGCCATCCGCCTGGCCAAGCTGACCGACGAGAACACCGACGCCGACTTCCTGGAATACTCGCTGTACGGCCTGCCGCTGCAAACCCAGCAAACGTTCATGATCATGGTGATGATCCCGATCGGCGTGCTGGTGATTCTGGTGCTGCGCAACCTGATCGGCGTGCAGACCCTGGGTACCTTCACCCCGGTCCTGATCGCCCTGGCCTTCCGCGAAACCCAGCTGGGCTTCGGCATCATCCTGTTCACGGTGATCACGGCACTTGGCCTGTCACTGCGTTCGTACCTGGAGCACCTGAAGCTGCAGATGCTGCCGCGCCTGTCGGTGGTGCTGACCTTCGTGGTGGTGCTGATTGCCGCCATCAGCCTGTTCAGCCACAAGCTGGGGCTTGAGCGCGGCCTGTCGGTGGCACTGTTCCCGATGGTGATCCTGACCATGACCATCGAACGCCTGTCCATCACCTGGGAAGAGCGTGGTGGTGGCCATGCCATGAAAGTGGCCATCGGCACCTTGTTCGCGGCATCGCTGGCGCACCTGCTGATGACCGTGCCAGAGCTGGTGTACTTCGTGTTCACCTTCCCGGCGGTACTGCTGATTCTGGTGGGCTTCATGCTGGCGATGGGCCGTTACCGCGGCTACCGCCTGACCGAGCTGGTGCGCTTCAAGGCATTCCTGAAGAAGGCTGACGCCTGATGTTTGGCCTGATCAAGACATGGAAAGCCCTGGAGGCCCGGGGCATCATGGGTATCAACCGGCGCAACGCGGACTACGTGTTGAAGTACAACAAGCGCCACCTGTACCCGATCGTCGACGACAAGATCATCACCAAGGAGCGCGCGCTGGCGGCCGGCATTCATGTGCCGGAAATGTACGGCATCATCGAAACCGAAAAGCAGATCGAGAAGCTCGACCAGATCATCGGCGGGCGCAGCGACTTCGTCATCAAGCCGGCCCAGGGCGCCGGCGGTGACGGCATCCTGGTAATCGCCGACCGGTTCGAAGACCGTTACCGCACGGTGTCGGGCAAGATCATCAGCCACGAAGAAATCGAACACCAGATTTCCAGCATCCTCACCGGGCTGTATTCGCTCGGCGGGCACCGCGACCGTGCGTTGATCGAGTACCGTGTCACCCCCGACCAGATCTTCAAGAGCATCAGCTACGAAGGCGTACCGGACATCCGCATCATCGTGCTGATGGGCTACCCGGTGATGGCCATGCTGCGCTTGCCTACCCGCCAGTCGGGCGGCAAGGCCAACCTGCACCAGGGCGCCATCGGCGTGGGTGTGGACCTGGCCACCGGCGTGACCCTGCGCGGCACCTGGCTGAACAACATCATCAGCAAGCACCCGGACACCACCAATGCGGTGGACGGCGTGCAGCTGCCGAACTGGGACGGCTTCATGAAGCTGGCCGCCGGCTGCTACGAGCTGTGCGGGCTGGGCTACATCGGCGTGGACATGGTGCTGGACCAGGACAAGGGGCCGTTGATTCTCGAACTCAACGCACGGCCCGGGTTGAACATCCAGATTGCCAACGACACCGGCCTGACCCAGCGCACCCATGCCATCGAGGCGCATATCGAAGCATTGGCGAAAGACGGCATTACCGAAGATGCCGAGCAGCGTGTGCGGGTGGCACAAGGGTTGTTCGGGCACGTGCATCCGCGCTGAGGCTTCTTCGCGGATAAATCCGCTCCTACAGGCCATCGCTGACCCTGTAGGAGCGGATTTATCCGCGAGGCGCCCTTAACCCAAATGTTTAATGTCGCACCCAGTGCTAGTCGCTTTTCCTACACAGGTCTACAATCGCCCACCTCGCTTTTGACATCGCCGTCCACACTGATGCCAACCTGTACGCTGCACCCCCTGCCCTACCAGCCCGACCCCGCCGTTTACTTTGCGCGCCTGCGCCAGGCCCCCGGCGCGATCCTGCTCGACAGCGCCCGCCCCGGCGCCGAACGCGGCCGCTTCGACCTGCTCAGCGCCTGGCCGTTGCAGCACCTGCAAGCCCAACCCGAGGAAGATGGCCGTGTATTCCTGCAGCGCCTGCGCGACGGCTTGGCATGCCTGGGCAGCGCGGATTTGCCCGAAGGTTGCCCACTGCCCTTTGCTGGCGGCCTGATCGGTTACTTCAGTTACGACTTCGGCCGCCGCCTGGAGCACCTGCCCAGCCTGGCCAGCGATGACCTCGGGCTACCTGACGCGCAGCTTGGCCTGTACGCCTGGGCCCTGGTCAGCGACCACCTGCTCGGCACCAGCCAGCTGGTGTTCCACCCCAGCCTTGCCGATGGCGAGCGTGAACGCCTGATCGCCCTGTTTGCGTCGACCGACAGTAGCGCAACCGGCACTTTCCACTTGCACGCGGCCATGCAGGGCGACCTGCAGCCCGAGCAGTACAAAGCCGCGTTCGACCAGGTGCAGCGTTATATCCAGGCCGGCGACTGCTACCAGATCAACCTCACCCAACGCTTTCGCGCCCCCTGCGAGGGCGACCCTTGGGCCGCCTACCAGGCACTGCGCAAAGCCTGCCCCACGCCGTTTTCCGGCTACCAGCAACTGGCGGACGGCAGCGCCTTGCTCAGCTTTTCGCCGGAGCGTTTCGTGCGCGTCAGCCAAGGCCAGGTGGAAACCCGCCCGATCAAGGGCACCCGCCCGCGCTCGGCCGACCCCGCACAGGATGCCCGCAACGCCGAAGAGCTGCGCGTCAGCCCCAAAGACCGATCGGAAAACCTGATGATCGTCGACCTGCTGCGCAACGACCTGGGGCGCAGCTGCCAGATTGGCTCGGTGCGGGTACCGGAGCTGTTCAGCCTGGAGAGCTACCCCAACGTCCACCACCTGGTCAGCAGCATCACCGGGCAACTGGCCAGCAACAAGGACGCGCTGGACCTGATTGGCGACAGCTTCCCCGGCGGTTCGATCACCGGCGCCCCGAAAATCCGTGCCATGCAGATCATCGACGAACTGGAACCTACCCGGCGCGCGCTGTATTGCGGCTCGCTGCTGTACGTGGACGTGCGCGGGGAAATGGACAGCTCCATCGCCATCCGCAGCTTGCTGGTGAAAGATGGCCAGGTGAGTTGCTGGGGCGGTGGCGCAGTGGTGGCGGATTCGCAGTGGCAGGCGGAATATGAAGAGTCGATCGCCAAGGTGCGGGTGTTGATGGAAACGCTGCAAAGCCTGTGATCGGCAGTGCCTGCATCGCGGTTGAAACCGCTCCTACAAGTCACGTGAAACTGTAGGAGCGGTTTCAACCGCGATGAAGCACACACCTAGATCAGCCCGTCTACCCCGCCATTTTTTGTTACCATCACACCACTACGAGCGCACAGCGCCACAGCCAAGATGGAAACCGCCTGATGAGCCAACCCTTCGACGTCGCCGCCCTGGCCGCGACCTACGCCAACAAGTCCCCGCAGGACATCCTCAAGCTCGCTTTCGAACACTTCGGCGACGACCTGTGGATTTCGTTCAGCGGCGCCGAGGACGTGGTGCTGGTCGACATGGCCTGGAAGCTCAACAAGCAGGTCAAGGTGTTCAGCCTGGACACCGGCCGCCTGCACCCCGAAACCTACCGCTTCATCGACCAGGTGCGCGAGCAGTACAACCTGCCGATCGAAATCCTCAGCGCCGACCGCGCCAAGCTCGACCCGTTCGTGAAGGAAAAGGGCCTGTTCAGCTTTTACAAGGACGGCCACGGCGAGTGCTGCGGCATTCGCAAGATCGAGCCGCTGCGCCGCAAGCTGGCCACGGTAAGCGCCTGGGCCACCGGCCAGCGCCGCGACCAGAGCCCGGGCACTCGCAGCCAAGTGGCCGCACTGGAAGTCGACGGGGCGTTTTCCACGCCTGAGCGCACGCTGTACAAGTTCAACCCGCTGGCGCAGATGACCAGCGCGGAAGTGTGGGGTTATATCCGCATGCTGGAGCTGCCGTACAACAGCCTGCATGAGCGTGGTTTCATCAGCATCGGTTGCGAGCCGTGCACCCGCCCGGTGTTGCCGGGGCAGCACGAGCGCGAAGGGCGTTGGTGGTGGGAAGAGTCGACGCAGAAGGAATGTGGGTTGCACGCGGGCAACCTGATTAGCAAGGCGTAAATGGCTGGGGCCGCTTTGCGCCCCTATCGCGGATAAATCCGCTCCTACAGAGGATCGCGTAATCCTGTAGGAGCGGATTCATCCGCGATAGGGGCGCGAAGCGGCCCCTCGCATTCGCAGCTCAATGCACCGGCAATTCAACCCCGTCAAACAGCTCTTCCAGCTCCTGCTTGTTGTGGCACTGAATCGCCTTGGCCATCACCTCACGGGTCAGGTGCGGCGCGAACTTCTCGATGAAGTCGCACATGAAGCCACGTAGGAAGGTGCCACGACGGAAGCCGATCTTGGTAATACTGGCCTCGAACAGCTCGCTGGCATCCAGCGCCACCAGGTCACTGTCCAGCTTGGTATCCACGGCCATCTTGGCCACGATGCCCACGCCCAGGCCCAGGCGCACATACGTCTTGATCACGTCGGCGTCGGCCGCGGTAAACACCACTTTCGGCGTCAGGCCACGGTGGTTGAACGCTTCGTCCAGTTTCGAACGGCCGGTAAAGCCGAACACGTAAGTCACGATCGGGTATTCGGCAACCGCTTCCAGGGTCAGCTTCGGCAGCTTGGTCAGCGGGTGGCCCTGCGGCACCACCACGCAACGGTTCCACTTGTAGCACGGCATCATGATCAGGTCGCCGAACAGCTCCAGCGCCTCGGTAGCGATGGCAAAATCGACAGTACCGTCAGCGGCCATTTCGGCAATCTGCATGGGCGAACCCTGGTGCATGTGCAACGCCACTTCCGGGTACTGCTTGATGAAGCTGCTGATCACCGGCGGCAAGGCATAGCGCGCCTGGGTATGGGTGGTGGCGATGGACAGCGTGCCCTTCTTCTCGTTGGAGAATTCCTGGGCGATCTGCTTGATGCTCTCGACCTTGCGCAGGATTTCACCAGCGGTGTTGATGATGCGTTCGCCAGCCGGCGTTACACGGGTCAGGTGCTTGCCGCTACGGGCAAAAACTTCAACACCCAGTTCATCCTCAAGCAGGCGGATCTGTTTGCTGATCCCCGGCTGCGACGTGTACAGGCTCTGCGCCGTCGCGGACACGTTGAGGTCGTGGTGCGCCACTTCCCAGATGTAGCGCAGTTGTTGAAGCTTCATAGGTTTCCCTCGAATCAGCGGTAGGTCAGCGGCAGCAGGCAGCGACGAGATATAACTATATTAGTGGTTCTCGAAATAAAACTAGAACTATTTTGTTACACGCCCCTCCGAAATGGCCTACAGCCAGCTTTACGTTTTCCTACGTCCAAGGTGCTGTGCGAGCGGCACCATGTAGACCGGCACCGGTGACAATTGCAGCAGGCGCACCGCCGTGCGGCCGATCGGCACATCCACCCCGGCACCGGCGCTATGGCTGCCAAAAATCAGCAAGTCCACACTCAATCGTTGCGCTTGCTCCAGAATCACCTGCGCCGGGTCACCCTGGCGTACACGTACAGCCTTGATCACCGCCAGGTCGGCGTCCTCACCCAATTCGTCACGAAAGTTTTCGAGCACCCGCTGCTCGATGTTGGCCATTACCGTATTCACGCCTTCGCTGTGCAGCTCATCCAGGGTCTGTTCGTCGAGGTAGCTTTGCAGGAGGGATTCGGCGAACTGCCCCATGGGCTCCACGGCATGGATGACATACAGTTCGGCATTGAAAGTGCGGGCCAGGGCCAGCGCATGTTGCATCACAAAAGGCGCGTAGACACCGAGGTCGGTGGCATACAGCATGGAGCGGATCATTCGACCTCCTTGACTGCCGTTGCGGCAGAGCAAGCTTCAGCTTAGCAGTGCGCCGAAGGCTCGCTCTGCCGTCCGGCGCACAGCCACCGCGGGCTGCAGCGCTTTCAGCCAGGGCGGTTACCGCGGTCGATGAAGGCCAGCGCCTGATACAACATTTGCATGCGCGGCAAGCGGCAACCCGCGGCCTGCGCGCGCGCCAAAGGCTCGGCATAAATGGCCTGCAGTTCAAGCGGCCGTTGCTGGGCATGGTCGTGGTACATGCTCGGCCAGTAGTCGGGCATCTGCTCGGTGATACGGAACAAGTGGTCGGCATACCCGGCTGGAAGCACATGGCCACAGGCCTCGGCACCCTGTACCACTTCAGCCATCAGCGCCTGGATAAGCTCGCGACTGTCGGCGTCCGCCATCAGCGGCGTGGTGCTGGCCCCCAGCAACACCGACAGGCCGTTGTAGGGAACATTCCACACAAGCTTCTGCCAACGCGCCTGGCCGAGGTCTTCCATTGCCTGAGAGTCGATGCCAGCCGCCCGGAATAGCCCGGCGCCCTCCTCCACAATGGCCACACCACCGTCGTCGGCCGGGCCGCTGTGATAGCCCAGGTTCACCGCCCCCAGCGCCTGATGGCGAATTTCCCCGGGGCCGGTGCGATTGACGCAGATGAAGCACAGCCCACCGAGCAGGTGAAGGTGGGCAGGCAGGTTCGGGCGCAACTGCTCTTCAACCCCCAGGCCATTCTGCAGCAATATCACCTTGGCATCCGGCGCGGCGGCCTGCGCGATCAATGGTGCCAGCTCGGCATTGCTGGTGGCCTTGGCGCCGATCAGCAACCAGTCGCAGGGCGGCATGTCGGCGGCACTGGCATAGGCCTGCACCGGCATCTGCAATTGGCCATGCACGGCACTGTCCAGCTTCAGGCCATGTTCGCGCACGGCGGCATATTCGCTGCGCAGCAAAAAGTGCACATCAAAGCCGGCACGCGCCAGCATCAACCCGTAAAAGCCGCCGATGGCGCCGCTGCCAATAATGCCGATACGGGGTTTGCGGTCGGCCATGCTGTTCTCCATCTATGAGTGTCGATGGCATTTTTTACACCGCTAAAGCCATCCCCCGCCACTTTTGCCCGCCACCGCAGGGAAAAACCCTGCGCCAACCGGGTGCTGGCCATTGTCGCGCCCCCTGTAACGCGCTAAGGTTCGGCTCCCCGCTGCGAATATTATTGCTGCTGGGCCGCACGGGGAACGCTGGCGGCCGGCACCCGTGACCTGACGAGTAACACGATGGCTGATTTACCGATCGACGACCTGAACGTTGCCTCCAACGAGACCTTGATCACCCCCGATCAGCTCAAGAAGGAAATCCCCCTCAGCGCCAAAGCCCTGCAGACTGTCACTGCCGGCCGTGAAGTGGTGCGCAACATCCTCGACGGCAAGGACCATCGCCTGTTCGTCGTGGTCGGCCCCTGCTCCATCCATGACATCAAGGCCGCTCACGAATACGCCGAGCGCCTCAAGGTGCTGGCCGAGGAAGTGTCCGACACCCTGTACCTGGTGATGCGCGTGTACTTCGAAAAACCACGCACCACCGTCGGCTGGAAAGGCCTGATCAACGACCCGTACCTGGATGACTCGTTCAAGATTCAGGACGGCCTGCACATCGGCCGCAAGCTGCTGCTGGACCTGGCCGAAATGGGCCTGCCCACCGCCACCGAAGCGCTCGACCCGATCTCCCCGCAGTACCTGCAGGACCTGATCAGCTGGTCGGCCATCGGCGCCCGCACCACCGAATCCCAGACCCACCGCGAAATGGCCTCGGGCCTGTCGTCGGCCGTCGGCTTCAAGAACGGCACAGACGGTGGCCTGACCGTGGCCATCAACGCGCTGCAGTCGGTGTCCAAACCGCATCGCTTCCTCGGCATCAACCAGGAAGGCGGCGTGTCCATCGTCACCACCAAGGGCAACCCGTATGGCCACGTGGTGCTGCGCGGCGGCAACGGCAAGCCCAACTATGACTCGGTCAGTGTCGCTCTGTGCGAGCAGGACCTGGCCAAGGCCAAGATCAAGGCCAACATCATGGTCGATTGCAGCCACGCCAACTCCAACAAGGACCCGGCCCTGCAGCCGCTGGTGATGGAGAACGTCGCCAACCAGATCCTCGAAGGCAACGAGTCGATCATCGGCCTGATGGTGGAAAGCCACCTGAACTGGGGCTGCCAGTCGATTCCGAAGAATCTGGAAGATCTGCAATACGGCGTGTCTGTCACCGACGCCTGCATCGACTGGTCGGCAACCGAAAAGACTTTGCGCAGCATGCGCGCCAAGCTGAAGGACGTGCTGCCCCAGCGCACACGCAGCTGAAGGTTGCCGTAAAACAAAACGCCGGGCATTGCCCGGCGTTTTCGTATGAGGATGGTTAACCTGTTCAGGCCTTGCTCGAGTGCCGCTGCTGGCGTTCCATGTAGCGCTCCACGTACGAGCAGGACGGGATCACCGTGTAGCCCATCTGGTCAGCGTACTCCAGCGCCTTCTCGGTCAGCGCTGCAGCGATCCCGCGGCCACGCAGGGCGTTGGGCACGAAGGTGCGATAGATGTCCAGCGTCTGCTTGCCCAGGTCCATGTACGTCAGGTAGGCACGATGACCGTCCACGTTGGTCTCGAACTGATGACCGGCCTGGTCATGGTGGATGGTCAGCGCTTCACTCATCACTACTCCTCGCAGGCCTTTCTGGCAGGCCCATGCCTTGACCGATGATGGTTTATCCGGCGCAGGAGCCTCTACGCCACCTCTTGCCCCCTTGGACCGCACGCCGATCTGAATCGTTCTGCCGGGCCGGGCACCCCCAAATAGTAGGCGCCGAAAGCGGGGTTACTCAAGCTGGCCGAGGTTAAAAATGTGACAGGAACGATACCGCCCAGGCACGCCCCCAACTGCAACCGGATGATCTAGGGCTTAAGACGCAAACCGACAGTTAAAGTCACCGTTAGTTCAACAAAAAAGTTCCCGTACTACAATCGCTTGCGTTCCCTGTACGGTTTTTTCACAAAACCCCTAAAAACCTTGTCGGCCATCCCATCGGCAACATTTTTTTTGCAGTTCTTGCGCTCTGTCAGTTTACTTACTACAAGTAATGGGTACTATGTACGCCGGCCAGTTTCTCTTTTCCGAGAGATGGCTAATTTAATAGAAAGTCCTTGAAGGGGAACACGATGAACAACGTTCTGAAATTCTCTGCTCTGGCTCTGGCCGCAGTTCTGGCTACCGGTTGCAGCAGCGTATCCAAAGAAACCGAAGCTCGCCTGACTGCGACCGAAGACGCAGCAGCTCGCGCTCAAGCCCGTGCTGACGAAGCCTACCGTAAGGCTGACGACGCTCTGGCTGCCGCTCAGAAGGCTCAGCAAACTGCTGACGAAGCCAACGAGCGCGCCCTGCGTATGCTGGACAAAGCCAGCCGCAAATAATAGTCCTCACGGATTGTTAAGGAGCCGACCCACTTGTGGGTCGGCTTTTTTATTGGGCGAGGTTTACCTTGAGATGTTTGTCGCCTGGGAGATCGAGCGCCGCCCGCGCGGCGCATCGCGGATAAATCCGCTCCTACAGGCGTACACCAACCAGGCAGGCACGTTGCAACAAATGTAGGAGCGGATTTATCCGCGATGCGCCGCACGGGCGGCGCCCGATCTACGCACCAACACAAAACCCGACCCAACAAAAAAGGCCCACGAAGGGCCTTTTATGCACTTGCATGCGCTTACTGAAGTTCGTCCGGAATGCTGGACACCATGGGCGCGGCGCCCTGGTTACCGACCGGCACGGCAATCTCCACAGGCATGCCATCTTCAGCCGCCACCACATCACGCACCATGTCCCAGTTCATGCGCAGGTTATTGGCCATGTCTTCACGCTTGAGCAGCGCGTTGATGACCGCGGTATGTTTGTCGACCACCGACGGGTTGCCGTGGTCATCAAGCGGCGTATGCGCCTCGAGGTAAACCTTGCCACCACTGATACCGAACTTGTAAGGCTCGTTAATGATGCGCACCGGTGTGCCGACCGGCACCATCTTCGACAGTTCAAGCACGTTGTTGTTGAGCATGCGGAAGCAACCATGGCTGGTGCGCATGCCAATGCCGAACTTTTTGTTCGAACCGTGAATCAGGTAGCCCGGCACACCCAGGGTGAACTTGAACGGCCCGAGCGGGTTGTCCGGCCCGGCTGGTACTACCGCGGGCAGGATATCGCCATCGGCAGCGTGCTCGGCACGGATGGAGGCCGGTGGCGTCCAGGTCGGGTTTGGCGTCTTGGCAGTGATCTTGGTGTTGGCGATCGGCGAACCCCAACCCTCACGGCCGATACCCAGCGGGAAGGTGTGTACCACGTTCTGCCCTTTCGGGAAGTAGTACAGGCGGTATTCCGCCAGGTTGATGACGATACCTTCACGCGGGCCCGGCGGCAGGATGTAGCGGGTCGGCAGGATGATTTCGGTACCGGCACCCGGCAGCCACGGGTCGACGCCCGGGTTGGCGGCAATCATTTCGAGGTAACCGAGGTCGTTGGCGGTACCGATGTCGGCGAAGGTGTCTTCGTACTTGGCCTTGATGGTATGCACCTGGCCCACGATGTCTTCACCGGGCGGCGGCAGTGGCAACTCCAGCGCGACGGCAGGCCCTGCAACCAGCAGGGCGGCCAGGGTCAGGCTGCGGGTGACGGCGGGAAAGCGCGGCAACATCCGGTAAATCCTTCGAAAGATGGGTCAAGACCGACGATTGTACACCCGCCCCGGGGCAAGCGGGAGCCACAAGCGTTTCAGATGATGAAAGGTGCGTGAAGTTCCTGCTCAGAGCTCTGGCCAGATCGGGCGCATGCCGCGGCGCTGGGCATCGAGAATGGCCCGACACAGGTCACACAGGCGGTTGTCGCGGTAGATGGCGCGCGGCACGCCAGACCAGCGCGGTTGCGCCGGCAGCAGGCCGCCACACAGGGTACGGTCGACCGGCACACCCAGTTCGAGCTGGCGGGCAACGAGGTGAACGCGGATTTCCTGGCAGGCGAACAGGTCGAGCTGCTCATCGGGCTCGATCAGTTGGTAGGCGTACAAGGACCAGGCAGGGCGCGGCATCGGGGGCTCTCTAAACGGGGGGCGCAACATTAGCCGAAACCCAGCCCCGTTTAAAGCATCACAGCAAGGGTTTTATCGCCGGCCAGGCATTTTCCAGCAGGCGCTGCTGGGCACCTTGCGCCGGATGGATGCCATCGGCCTGCATCAGCTCTGGCACCCCACCAACGCCTTCGAGGAAAAACGGCACCAGCGGCACCTGTTTTTCCGTGGCCAGCTGTTCATAGACATTGGCAAAAGCGGTGGTGTAGCGCACCCCGTAATTGGGTGGCAGGCGCATGCCAAGCAAGAGGACTTTGGCACCGGCCTTGCGCGAACTGTCGATCATCGAGGCAAGATTTTGTTGCAATTGAGCTGGCGGTTGGCCACGCAGGCCGTCATTGCCCCCCAATTCCAGCACCACGACACCCGGCTTGTGCGCTGCAAGCAGCGCCGGTAGCCGCGCCCGGCCACCTGCACTGGTGTCGCCACTGATGGAGGCGTTGACCACTTTATCGTCGAAACCTTCGTCCTTGAGGCGGGTCTGCAACAATGAGACCCACCCTTGGCGGGTATCCAGGCCAAAACCGGCGCTGATACTATCGCCAACAACCAGCAGTGTTCCCGCCGCCGCGCTCTGGGCCAGGCAATACAGGGCCAGGCCGGCACTCAACCACCACACTCGCATCGGATTCTCCATGGGCCCCAGCATTCTCGTTGCGCAGCACCTTAGCAAAGTGGTCCCCAGCGCGGAAGGTGACCTGACCATTCTGCATGCACTCTCCCTCGACCTGGCCCAAGGCGACAGCCTGGCCATTGTCGGCGCCTCCGGCTCGGGCAAGTCGACCCTGCTGGGGTTGCTGGCGGGCCTTGACCAGCCCAGCGCCGGCAAGGTGATCCTGGCCGGGCACGACCTTGGGCCACTGGATGAAGACCAGCGCGCCCGGGTACGTGCCGAGCACGTGGGCTTTGTGTTCCAGTCGTTCCAGTTGCTCGACAGCCTGAACGCCCTGGAAAACGTGATGCTGCCGCTGGAGCTCGATGGCCGCCGCGATGCCCGCGAACACGCCCACAGCCTGCTCGAACGGGTCGGCCTGGGCAAGCGCCTGACCCACACGCCGCGCCAACTGTCGGGTGGCGAACAGCAACGGGTGGCGATCGCCCGCGCGTTTGCCGCGCAGCCCGCCGTGCTGTTTGCCGACGAGCCCACCGGCAACCTCGACAGCCACACCGGCGAACGCATCAGCGACCTGCTGTTTGAACTGAACAAAGAGCGCGGCACCACCCTGGTGCTGGTTACCCACGACGAACGCCTGGCCCGGCGCTGCCGCCGGCACATTCGCCTGGACGCAGGCCGCCTGGTGGCGCCGGTGGAGGCCTGATGACACACATGCCGCTGTCCCGCCTGTGCGGCCTGGCGCTGCGTCAGCTGCTGCGCGACATCCGCGCCAGCGAAGTGCGCGTGCTGTTCTTTGCCTTGCTGGTGGCCGTGGCCGCCAGCACGGCCATCGGCTACTTCGGCGCCCGCCTCAACGGCGCCATGCAACTGCGCGCCAGTGAGTTTCTGGGGGCCGACCTGGTGTTGCAAGGCAGCGCGCCGGCCCGGGACGCACAGATCAGCACCGGCAAGGCCTTGGGCCTGCGCCATGCCCAGGTGGTGGAATTCACCAGCGTGGTGGGGGGCGACAATGGCATTCAGTTGTCGAGCATCAAGGCCGCTGATGGCGCTTACCCATTGCGTGGCCAGGTGCGCAGCGCCGCCGCACCCTATGGCGCGGAAACACCCGGTGGCGGCCCCGCGCCCGGCGAAGCCTGGGTGGAGCCACGCCTGCTGGCAGCCCTTGGCCTGAAGGTTGGCGACAGCATCGACGTGGGCATGAAAACCCTGCGCATGAGCCGCGTGCTGACCTACGAACCGGACCGCGCCAACAATTTCTACAGCCTGACACCCAGGGTGATGATGAACCTGGCCGACCTACCGGCCACCGGGGTGATCCAGCCCGGCAGCCGCGTCACCTACCGGGAATTGTGGCGGGGTGACGCCGAGGCGCTGACGCAGTACCGCCAATCGGTGGAAAACGACCTCGCGGCCAACCAGCGCCTGCGCGACACGCGCGACGGCAACCGGCAGATCGGCAGCGCGCTGGGCAAGGCCGAACGTTACCTGAACATGGCCAGCCTGGTGGCGGTGCTACTGGCGGGCGTTGCGGTGGCGCTGTCGGCCAGCCGCTATGCCGCACGCCGCCTGGACGCCAGCGCCCTGCT
Source organism: Pseudomonas sp. PSKL.D1 (assembly GCF_028898945.1). Lineage (NCBI taxonomy): Bacteria > Pseudomonadati > Pseudomonadota > Gammaproteobacteria > Pseudomonadales > Pseudomonadaceae > Pseudomonas > Pseudomonas sp. PSKL.D1. The sequence continues at coordinate 1,959,152 of NZ_CP118607.1, read as the reverse complement.
GCGCTGCCTGGGCTTGTCTCGCCACCAGGCACTTGGCCTTTATTGCCTGCAACTGGCCATGCTCGGCCTGGTGGCGGCATTGGCTGGCGCCCTGCTCGGCTGGCTGGCGCAGCTGGGGCTGTTCCGCCTGCTGCACGGCCTGCTGCCCAGCGTGGTGCCGCCCGGCGGTATCGTCCCGGCATTGGCGGGCATCGCCACCGGCCTGGTCGCCCTTGCCGGCTTCGCCCTGCCGCCGCTGGCAGCGCTGGGCCAGGTACCACCATTACGCGTACTGCGCCGCGACCTGCTGCCCGTGCCACCCAGCAGCTGGCTGGTGTACGGTGCGGCCCTGTTCGCGCTCGGCCTGATCATGTGGCGGCTGAGCCTCGACCTGCTGCTCACCTTCGCCCTGCTGGGCGGCGGCCTTATCGCGGCGCTGGTGCTCGGCGGCCTGCTGCTGCTTGGCCTGCAAAGCCTACGGCGCTTGCTGGCAGGCGCGCCTTTGGCGTGGCGCCTGGGCTTGGGCCAACTGCTGCGCCACCCGACCGCCGCTGCCGGCCAGGCGCTGGCTTTTGGCCTGATTCTGCTGGCCATGGCACTGGTCGCCTTGCTGCGCGCGGAGCTGCTGGACACCTGGCAGGCGCAGCTGCCGAAGGATGCGCCCAACCATTTCGCCCTCAACATCCTGCCCGACGACCGCGAACCGTTCGCCCAGCGTCTGCACGCCGTGAACGCCGCTTCGGCGCCTTTGTACCCGGTCACCCCCGGCCGCCTGGTGCAGATCAACGACCAGCCGGTGCAGCAAATCGTCAGCAAGGACTCGGCTGGCGAGCGCGCGGTGCAGCGTGACTTGAGCCTGACCTGGGCCGCCGACTTGCCTGAAGGCAATGCACTCACCGCCGGCCAGTGGTGGCAAGCACAGCCTGCACAGGACGGCGTGCCGGGGGTGTCGGTGGAGTCTGAGTTGGCGACCAGCCTGAAGCTGAAGATGGGCGACCTGCTCACCTTCGACATCGGCGGCGAGCAGCATCAGGCGCGCGTCACCAGCCTGCGCAGCGTGCATTGGGACAGCTTCCAGCCGAACTTCTACATGATCTTCCAGCCCGGCACGCTGCAGGGCTTGCCAACCACCTACCTGACCAGCTTCTACCTGGCGCCGGGCCATGACCTGGATGTCGTGGCGCTGTCTCGCGCGTTCCCGGCCGTGACCATTCTGCAGGTGGACGCCCTGCTGGATCAGCTGCGCAGTATTCTCGCCCAGGTGACGCTGGCGGTGGAGTATGTGCTGCTGTTTGTACTGGCAGCAGGGTTGGCAGTGCTGTTCGCGGGGCTGCAGGCCACACTGGATGAACGCATTCGCCAAGGCGCGCTGCTGCGCGCACTCGGGGCGGCGCGGCCGTTGCTGGTCAAGGCCCGGCGGATTGAATTCGGCTTGCTGGGCGCGGCCAGTGGCGCGTTGGCGGCATTGGGTTGCGAACTGATTACGCTGGTGCTGTATCGCTATGCGTTCGACCTGCAATGGAGCCCGCACCCGTGGTTGCTGGTGCTGCCACTGCTGGGCGCGCTGCTGGTGGGCGGGGCCGGGGTGCTGGGAACACGCCGGGCGCTGAATGCGAGCCCGTTGGCGGTCTTGCGGGAGGGGTGAATGTGTATTGCCTGTGCGGGCCTCTCGCGGATAAATCCGCTCCTATGTATGGACTCGCCCACACTGTCTAGCTGCTTTTTGAACATAGGAACCCGGTTGCATCTATGTATCAGGCCTATTCGAGGAAGCTTTTCGCTTCTGGCCAACATCGTGGTGAGCTCGCAGTTTGCCGTTTACATTGAGGCCATAATGTTGCCGGGCCTGTAGGAGCGGAGGCATTTCTCTGCGACGGTCTTACCAAGGGGCAATGTTCACTAGCAGGGGTTGGGGCGCGCAGCGCCCCGGTGGCATTGCTCGGTTGATCAGCTGCTCATGGCAGCCTCCTCATGACCTTTCGGTTTGCGTTGATAAACCTGATCACTTTGCAGCAGTGACCAAATAATGCGCAGATTTCGATTAGCCAGTCTGATCGCCGCCTCCTTGCGCCCAAGGCGGGATAGCCAGCGCAAGAGGCGGCGATCATCTGGCTGATCGGAATCAGGCTTTAGCTGACTCAAGACAGCATGCGCGCCTTGAATCATCAAGCTGCGTATGTAGCCGTCACCTCGCTTGCTCATTCTGCCCAGCCTGATTTTGTTTCCGCTGCTGTGCTGGTCGGGCACGACACCGAAGAAAGCAGAAAACATCCGGCCACTGGCGAAGCGTGCAGGTTCTGTCTCTTTCGCCACGATCGCCGTGGCGATGATGGGGCCGACACCACGAATGGTGATCAACCGTTGTGCGACCTTATCCTCTTGGGCTGTCGCTTCGAGCCGCGCACTTAGCGTCGCAATGCGCTCACTCAGAAAGAGCCAGTCAGCTAGCAGTTCATCGAGCAACTCGCGCAACAAATCAGGCAGGGGCAAGGAGGCATCCTCAAGAGCTCGCGGTACATGTGTACTGATCGCGGTATCACCTTGGGGCATGGATACACCATGCTCAAGCAGCAAGCCACGCATCTGATTACCCAGCGCTGTATGTCGCTTGATGTTGCCGCGCCGGATACGGTGCAGCGCCTGAATAGTCAGTGCTGTGGTGCTCTTGACCGGTATCGAGGCGATGCTGCTGTCGCGACCAGCGCGCAAAATGGCATGAGCGTCGTTACGGTCGTTCTTGGCGCCACTGCGGTGCTCGGCCACGCGTTGCGCAGGCAGAATGCGAACCGGATTACCCTTGGCCTGCAGCAACCTGGCCCAGGCTTGCGCACCCGGACCACACTCCATCAAGACAGTTACCGTCACTGGCACCTTGAGTAGGAAATCATGGAAAGCCTGTCGGGATTTGATGCGATCTTCGTAGATCACCCGACCGGTAGCATCCTCGCCTGCTAACTGGAAGACCTGTTTGGCCAAGTCTACGCAGATGGTTGTGCAAAGCTCCACATCAGTGGAAGACAGGGAATCGTGCTTCGAACTATGCTTTTTCATGGTCTCGCCCTCGCTGCCGTTGGCTTCTTCGAACGCCACCGTGGCACTGTGATGCCTCGGCGGGGGCGAGTCCATCGATTACACGCGCCCCTGTAGGAGCGGATTTATCCGCGACAGGCCCGCACAGGCAACATCAACCGAGAATCATCATCCAATGCACAACCACACACCACCCCCACCCTCCAGATGGGCAGCCTACTTCGAGCACCATAAAGATCGCCCCGCCTGCGCACTGCTGCGCACGGCCCTTGACTTGGTAGCCCCTGGGCATGCCGTGGATCTGGGCTGTGGCTCCGGCAACGACACCCGCGCATTGCTGCAAGCGGGCTGGCAGGTGTTGGCTGTTGATCAGGATCAGGCAGCCATCGAAATGGTTACGGCCATTGGCAAGGATCATCCCGATTCAACGCTCAGTACCGCACACCAGCGCTTCGAAACGCTCGAAGCACTTCCCCCCTCCTCATTGATTCGACGGCCCGAGTTTGCGAGGCATCAAGCATTGGCACCGGTTTGACTTTATTGCCCGCCAGCCGCTTTAGATGCCCAAAGCCTGGAAAAATCAGATTAAAGCCCTTTTTTGTAGGACGTTTCCCAAAGATACTCCCGCCCGTTGCGGTCCTTCAGCCTGCGCAATAGTCTCGGCGCGTCGTTGCAAATCAACGGCACGGCTTTGACAGGCCGTAACGGTATTGTGCATGCAGCTGACCTTTCATGGCGGCTGTACGTGCGGGCACGCATGCGTGCGCCGGAACTTGCATAGTCCGCCGGTCTGTCAACCCACGTACAGCTGCCACCCTACTGTTTGACAGCAGTCGGGCGCAGCCCCAAAACAGGTACTATGCAATGCTCAGGATCGTCCCCGATCCACCCAACAGTCCCCACTCCCTCGAAGACACCCTGATCCAGGCCACCGACTACGCCCTGTGCGCGCAGACCGTGATCCATCAGGCATTGCTGCTGCAACCCCGCTCGCCGGCTTCGATCCTGATGATGGCCTCGATGCATGAAATCGAAGCGTTGCGCGTGATGCTCGAATCGATGTTGGTTCAGGTGCAAATGCCTGCGGATGCCCGGACGCATTAGGCGGCGTTGATGTGTTGGCTGCGCGGGCCTCTCGCGGATAAATCCGCTCCTACACGCGTACCCCTGTAGAAGCGAATTCATCCGCGAGAGGCCCTTACAGTCGACAACCACCCGTTCACTGCCCGTAGCTGATGCTGCTCACATACCAGGTCGCATCCCCGGTCGGCGTCTTGACCACCACCTCGTCACCCTCCTCCTTCTTGAGCAAGGCACGGGCCATGGGCGAATCGATGGAGATGTAATCGTTGCGCCCATAGATCTCGTCGTAACCGACGATGCGAAACTTCAGGGTTTCGCCTTCATCGTTCTCGATCTCGACCCAGGCACCAAAGAACACCTTGCCTTCCTGCTGCGGCGAATAGGCCACCACCTTGACGTCTTCGAGGCGTTTGCGCAGGTAGCGCACGCGCCGGTCGATCTCGCGCAGCAGCTTCTTGTTGTACTGGTAGTCGGCATTCTCACTGCGGTCACCAAGCGAGGCGGCCCAGGCCACCTTCTGGGTGATTTCCGGGCGATACACCCGCCACAAGTGGTCCAGCTCCTTCTTCAGGGCTTCGTGGCCTTCCGTGGTGATGATGTTGGTGCTCAACGGCAGTCCTCAGCGTCGGGTAATCAGGCCCTGGCGCGCGATGCGGGTGAGGTGGCCGATCACTTGCGCCGCCTCGTGCGCGGCGGGCGCCTGGATCACCGCGAGGTCGAAACGGTCATTGCCGTACTGCTCAAGGCCGCAGGCGGTTTCGGCAAACTGAATGAGAAAGGCACGGGCCTGGCCTTTGCGGCGCGACAAACCTTCAAGGTGACGCAACAAGGTAGGCTGATGCTGGCCACCGAGCAGGATGCGCGGTGTACGGGAGGCCTGGCTGGCAGGCAATGGGGCTAGGCAAACACTGGTACGTGGGCAACTCATGGAGTTTTTCTCCGCCTCGCAAATCCCGCTGGGCAGCGGTGGGAGGCGTCACCGAACCAGCGCTTTAGCGGTATTTCGGACGACCCGGAGTGGGGGCAATCCTGCGCCCCGCAAGTAGCTGTTTAAATCGGCGCAGGCGGTATCCTAGAGCGACTGGCGAGAAGCTGCAAGCCTCAAGCTGAAACTGATCAGCTTGAGGCTTGCTGTCGGCTCGCTCTCAGCGGGCGATGAGCCGGTCCAGCGAGAAGCGCCCGGCACCTTCAATCAGCACTGCCACGCTGCCCGCCAGCAGGGCCAGGGCAAACTCATAACCGTTGTTGGACATGAACAGGCCGTTGCCGATGTGTACCGAGAAGATCGCCACCACCAGGGTAACGGTCAGGGCCAGCGCAGCCGGGCGGGCCAGCAGGCCGACCACCAGGGCCAGGCCGCCGAAGAACTCGGCGCTGCCGGACAGCAGGGCCATGAGGTAGCCCGGGGCCAGACCGATGCTTTCCATCCACTGGCCAGTGCCTTCCAGGCCATAGCCGCCAAAGGCGCCGAAAAGCTTCTGTGCGCCGTGCGCCATGAAGATGACACCGACCAGGATACGGACGACGGTCAGGCCCAGGCCGGCGCGGGTGGCGATGACGGAGGTGATTGCGTTGTTCATGTGTGAGCTTCCTTGAAATTGCGATGTTGTGTTGGGATGGGCGCCATAATAATCGATCGATCAAATATGAAAATCGCAAAAAACCCAACATAACAATCGACAAAATCGATTTGTCAGCGCTTGGCAACCCGCTCCAAGGCAGCGCGTTCACGGTTGAACGCCAGGAAGTACTTGTTCACGCTGTTGACGAAATTGACCGGCCCCATGCCCACCTGCTCCATGGCCACGCGCTCGGTCTGGAAGAACCACTGGTTGCCGTTGAGCCCGCGCTTGCGCGCTTCGGCCCGCATCGCCTGCACCCGCTCCGGCCCCAGGTTGTAGGCCGCCAGCACAAAGGCCATGCGTTCACGCTCATTGATTTGCGGGCTGGCGAAGAACTTGCGGCGTATCAACGCCAGGTAACGGGCGCTGGCCTGAACATTGCCATCGACCGTGGCGGTGTTGCTCACGCCCACCCGCTGCGCCGCCGACGGCGTGATCTGCATCAGGCCGTGGGCGCCACCACTGCCGCGCGCGGCGGGGTTGAGGGTCGACTCCTTGAACGCCAGCGCCGCCAGGTTCAGCCAGTCGATCTGTTGTGCCTGGCCATGCTTTTGCAGCACCGGGCGCAAGGCCGTCAGGCGCTGGCGGTCCTTGCTGGCCAACGGGTTGTGCACGCGGTACTGACGGCGATAGATACGCTCGAACGCGGCGTCCTGGTTCTCTGGCGCTCGGTACCCCTGCAGAAAGCGGTCGACTGTCGCCAGCAACAGAGGCGCGTCACGCCGTACATACCAGCGTACGGCCTGGGGCTGGCCCAGTTGCAGGCGAGTTTCAAGGCGCAGGCGCGGCATCACCCTGGCCCAGCGCAGGGCGATGGGGCGCTCGACAATGGTGAGCGGGTAGATCCCGGCTTGCACCATCTCCAGCACATCTTCGACCGCCAGTGTCGAATCCACCCACTCGATCTTGACTGGTGGGCGCTTGCGCAGCGCCAACTGCTGGTTGACTTGCTGGATCAGCACACCGGCGGCGCTGCCACTGGTCAGTGCCACGGTTCGGCCAGACAACTGCTCCACCTTGCTATAACCGCGCCCGCCCTTGCGCCCGACCAGCCACAAAGGTACCTGGTCCACCACCGGTGCGCTGCTGTTTACCCCCACTACCAAGGCTGGGTCCAGTAATTCGCCGGGGGCGGCCAGGTCGCCTTCTCCGCGCTGCAAGGCGCCCAGCAGTTGCTCTTTGGCCCGGGGTATGAGCCTGATGCTGATCTGCTGGCCGTCTCCGGCACGGGCATTGAGGTAGTGCTCAAGCGCACGCAGGCGGTAGTACTCGACCCCGACCGGCTCGCCCTTGACCTCGCCGGAGCTGTTGCGGCTTTGGTTAACCAACACCCGCAGCACTTTGCTGCTGCGCACCTGCGGCAGGTCACGCGTACTGGCCGCCGGCGCATGCTGCTGCGGCCCCGGCAAACGTGCCTGGGCCGGGCCAGCAGTGGCCAGGCCGAGCAACAGCAGCAGAGTCAGCAGGTATCGCAGCATGTGCAATCGTGTCCGAGGTCGGTGGGCGGCGTCCATGTGGTGCGGGCACTTGGTGATAAATGACCGCAAAAGACCACGGCAACAGCCTGAAGTTCTTGGCTTTTTTCCGAATATCGCGGTTTTTGCTATGCTGGCCGCCCCGCGGCACGAGGTAGCACCATGCAACTGATCGATATCGGCGTCAACCTGACCAACAGCAGTTTCCACGACCAGCAGGCCGCCATCGTCGAGCGCGCCATCGAAGCCGGCGTGGTGCAGATGGTCCTCACCGGCACCAGCCTTGAGGTGAGCGAGCAAGCCCTGGAGCTTTGCCAGCAGCTGGACCCGCATGGCAACCACCTGTATTCAACCGCTGGCGTACACCCGCACGACGCCAAAAGCTGGGATGCCAACAGCGAGCGACAACTGCGCCAGTTGCTGAGCGAACCGCGAGTACGGGCCGTGGGCGAATGCGGGCTGGATTTCAACCGCGACTTCTCCCCTCGCCCACTGCAGGAGAAAGCCCTTCAGGCGCAATTGGCACTGGCCGCCGAAACAGGGTTGCCAGTATTTCTGCACGAGCGTGACGCCAGCGAGCGGCTACTGGCCATCTTGAAGGACTACCGCGACCACTTGAGCGCTGCCGTGGTGCATTGCTTTACCGGCGAGCGCCAGGCGCTGTTTGCCTACCTGGACATGGACCTGCACATCGGCATCACCGGCTGGATCTGCGATGAGCGACGCGGCACGCACCTGCATCCGCTGATGGGCAATATTCCTCAGGGGCGCCTGATGCTGGAAAGCGACGCGCCGTATCTGTTGCCGCGCAGCTTGCGGCCCAAGCCCAAGAACGGGCGCAACGAGCCGGCGTTTTTGCCAGAGGTGCTGCGCGAGGTGGCGCTGCATCGGGGTGAGCCGGTTGAAGTGACGGCGGCGCATACGACGGCTGCTGGCCGGGCATTCTTCAACATCACCTGAGGCTGTGCCGGCATAAACACTTCGTTGATTCACATCAACACCCCTCTGTTTTGAGCGATCACAATGATGGCACCTTGCCAATGCTGTTTCCGCTCAACTCAGAGAAGACCTGCCCATGGGTACCTGGCTTAGCAACATTTCCCTGAAGTACAAATTCTGGGCCGTCAACGCGGTGGCCTTTGTTACAACCCTGCTGCTGGTGCTCTATGCGGTGCACCTGGAACAACAGGCGCGGGCGGAGGCTGCCCAGGCCATTGCCCAAGCCCAGACACAGCTGTTGGCGGCCTGGCCCGCGGGCCAGCCGCAACCGCACCTGGCCGAACCGGCCCCGGCGCCCAGCCTGCGCGAAGTGTTTGTCGACCGCTTCGCCAACTATGCCGTCTGCGTCCTGATCCTGATGCTGGCGATGCTTGCCGCCTCGCAGCTGCTGATCCGCTTCCTGCTGAGCCAGCTCAACACCCTCAAGGACGTGATGCTGCACGTAGAGAAAACCGGCGACCTGTCTGCCCGCGTGCCGTTGGCGTGTGCAGACGAAGTTGGCCAGATGGCCGGGGCCTTCAACGCCATGCAGGCTACCTATCACCGCGTGGTCAGCACGGTGGCCCGTACTGCCGCGCAACTGGACTCTGGCGCCGCTCGCCTTGCAGTGAGCATGAACGATGTTCGCCACGGCATGCTCGGCCAGCAGAGCGAGACCGATCAGGCGGCGACCGCAATCAACGAAATGTCGGCCACCGTTCACCATATCGCCCAGCATGCCGGCGCCACCCGCGACCTGTCCCAGACGGCCGACACCCTCGCCGGCAGCGGCCAGGCCGTGGTCAGCCGGGTACAGGACTCGATTGCCGGGCTATCCAGTGGCGTACAGCAAACCGCCGAAATGATCCGCCAACTGGCCGACGACAGCCAGAAGATCAACGGCGTGGTCGGGGTGATCCACAGCATTGCCGAGCAGACCAACCTGCTGGCGTTGAACGCCGCCATCGAAGCGGCGCGTGCCGGCGACCTGGGCCGTGGCTTTGCAGTGGTGGCCGACGAGGTGCGCAACCTTGCCAAGCGGGTGCAGGCTTCTACCGACGAGATTACCGCCATGGTGACCTCGATGCAGGCCGGTACCCGCGACGCAGTGGAATTCATGCAGGAGAGTTCCTACAAGGCCGATGATTGTGTCCGACAGGCACAGGAGGCAGGTACGGCCCTGGCCGAGATCACGGGCGCCGTGGCGCAGATGCGCGAAAGCAACACGCAGATTGCCGTCGCTGCCGAACAGCAGAGCCAGGTGGCCGAGGAGATGAACCGCGCGGTTGTGAGCATCCGCGACGTCACAGAGAACACGGTGCAACAGACCGTCGGCTCGGCCACCACCAGCAACGAGCTGGCAACTTTGGCCGCAGAGCTGAACAAAGCCATTGGCCAGCTCAAGCTATAGTCACTATAGGCAGCGTCGATTGGCTGCCTCACCGGTGCCGCACTAAGCTTTGGGCATGACCGAGAGGAAATGCCCATGAGCAAGCGACTGCCCAATTTACCCGCCTGGCAATGGCGAAGTTACCACCATAATCATCGACACCCGACCAACCTGGTGCTGCACCTGATTGCCGTGCCGCTGTTCATCCTCGGCGCGCTGCTGGTGCTGTCCGGGCTGTTTGCACTGGACTTGAGCCAGATCGCTGTCGGCATCATTTCGCTGATCGCCGGCCTCGGCATGCAGCGCCAGGGCCACCGGCTGGAGGCTGAACAGCCCGAGCCGTTTGCCAACCGCAAGGACGCCGTGCAACGGCTGCTCACCGAACAGTTCGTCACCTTCCCGCGCTTCGTGCTCAGTGGCGCCTGGTGGAAGGCATGGCGCGAGCGGCACAAGCATCGGCATTGAGGCAGGTCAGGCGAATACCGTTACCGTCTGCCGGCTCAGTGCCAGCAACTCGCCTTCAGCCGTCCACAATGCCGCGGCGGCATGCCCATAGCCGTCGCGGGCATGCTCGGTTTCGACGCAGTAGCGGCACCAGTCCAGCGTCGACAGGCTCGGCACCGGCTGGACGAATTCAATGGTCCAGGTCAGCGTACTGCCTGCGGCCGGCTGCTTGAGAAACGGCATCAGGCTCGGCGGCCACGCATCCACCAGTGCCAGCAAGTGGGCCTCGGTGGCCTGCTGCTGCTCAACGTCACGTAACCGAACCCAGCCGCCCATCTGACGCGAATCGTTGCCACTGAACGGCAAGCCTCCTACGGCCCACCGCAAGGCGAAATGGCGCATGAACTCAGGGATGACGCCCTTGATGTAAGGCAGCTCCGCAGCCGCCTCCTCCAGCGGTTTCATCGCCATGGCTGGCAACGCCGGGACGTTGACCGCCGAGGGCCGCCCCGCGCCGAAATTACCCTGCACCAACGTCACCACCTGGCCATCCTGAATCGCGCGCCCCAATACCGTGCTGACGGCCTTGCCTTCGCGCAGCACTTCGGCCTCAAACTGAATGGGCGTATCCGGCGACGCGGGCCCAACAAAGCTAATCGCCAGCGAGCGTACCGGGCGGTTATCGGAGAGCTTCGAGCGCATGGTTTCATAGACAAGGGCAGCCATCAGGCCACCGAACACAGCCCGGCCCTGTGCCCAGGTCGAGGGAATGCTGACATTACCCGGGGTTGCCCGTACGGCTTCGAGCAGTTGGTTGAAGTTCATGGGCTGGCTCCTGCTGGCAGCAATAAGGGGTTTGCCAATACTAGCCAGCAAACCCGCCGCAATCAGCCCGCATTTCGGTCATTTGCCGGGCTTGCGCTGCTCAAGGGCGGCCTGCAGCGCATCCAGCGTGGCGTCCGACTTGCGTTCGGCTTCGTGCAGTTCCTGCTCCCAATCGGCCTTGCAGGCTGCGAGGTCGGGCTGGGTTTCGGCCTGCAGCAGCCATTGCAGCCGGTCGTGCCAGTTGCCCAGGTCGCCTTGGGCTTTTTTCAGCAAACCTTGCAGCTTCTTGCCCGCGTGGTCGAGCTGCGGGTAGGCCTGGTCGCCATAGCGTACGCGCTTGATCAACAGGCGCAGCCGATGACGGTCGTGGGCGGGGTCTTGCAGGGCCTCTTGCAGCTTTTGCCATTGCTTGACCAAGCGCTTGTCCACACGCTTGCCTAACGACTTGGCCAGCCCCTCGCGGTCCGCCGCGCGCAAGAACAGCGGAAACGCATCCAGTATCGCCATTACACGTGCTAGCTGCGGGCTTCCGGCCACACTGGCGAAGGTTGTGGCCCGCCCCTGTTGCCGACGCTGCCCGGCGATGGTATGGCCACGCTCGATCAGCTCCGCCGCCAACACCTCGCGATCACGCAGGGGCGTGGTCAGCGTGCCCAGCGCTTTCGCTGCCGCCTCCAGTTGCTCAACCCCCGGCAAGCCTTTGAGGGGCCTCAAGAGGCTGCGCAAACGCCTCAGGCCGATGCGCAGGTCATGCAGCGCCTCGCTGTCGGTATCCGCCGCCAGGCGCTCGCGGCACGCCAGCAGGCGCACCTGCAAGGCGAGGATCTGTGCAACCACGTGGTCGAGCATGGGACGATCCTCGGTCAACGGCCAGCGCGCGACTCACGGATGTAGAAGCGCGCCTTCTCGGCCTTCTTGGTGCACCCTTCAAAACCCTCGAATTGCTGTTGGGTCTTGGCACCGGTCAGCAGCGACAACGCCTTGGAATAGCTCACAGTGCCGGCAAAACCTTCTGCCTTGGCCAGGTCGAGTTCCTTCCAGGCGGCGTCCAGCTGCGACGCGCAGCTGTCACGGTAGGCCGTCTTGCCCGCGCAGCCAGCCAGGGCCAGAGCAATCAGTGGAAGGCAGATCCAGGCTTTCATCAATAACACCTCAAAGGTTTGAAATAGAGTGGCTGTTCGACGGTCAGGCATCATAAAAGTGCCCTGCTCGGCGTGCTTTACCTAGAGTCTACATTGAAGCACAGGCAATGCTCGGTGCATTGTAGGAGCATCGCTACACAGCTGGGGGAATGTTCATGGGCAAACGCGTTGCACTGGTGCTGGGTTCGGGGGGCGCTCGGGGCTATGCCCACATCGGCGTCATTGAAGAGATCGAACGGCGCGGCTACGACATCGCCTGCGTGGCCGGGTGTTCCATGGGGGCGGTCATCGGCGGCATTTACGCTGCGGGCAAACTGAAGGACTACCGCAACTGGATCGAGAGCCTGGATTACCTGGACGTACTGCGGCTGGTCGACGTCAGCTTCCGGCTTGGCGCCATCCGCGGCGACAAGGTGTTCGGGCAAATCCGCAAGATCGTCGGCGAAATCAACATTGAGCAGCTGCGCATCCCCTACACGGCGGTGGCAGCCGACCTTACCAACCAGCAGGAAATCTGGTTTCAGGAAGGCTGCCTGCACCAGGCCATGCGCGCCTCGGCGGCGATACCCAGCCTGTTCACGCCGGTGGTGCAAGGCAACCGCATGCTGGTGGATGGCGGCATTCTCAACCCGCTGCCGATCGTGCCGGTGGTGTCGAGCCATTGCGACCTGATCATCGCGGTCAACCTGAACTCAACCAACCAGAAGCACTATCAGTTGCCGGTGATCGAGCGGCCCGCCGCGTTCAAGATGCGCTTTGATGCGCTGCTCAGCTCGCTGGGCTCGCGTTTGCCATTTCGGCGCAAACCGGCGGAAGAACTGATGCGTATCGAACAGGAGATCGTCACGCCGCCCAACCCGTGGCTCGCCGATGCAGCAAGCCCTGAGGCCCAGCAACCGGCTGCGGCTCCAGAGGGTGAAGGCGCTCCGAAATCCGCTACCGGCTCGTTCATCATCGATAACGTTGGGCCAGCGTCGCTGCTGGACTTGATCAACCAGAGCTTCGAGGTGATGCAGACGTCGTTGGCGCAGTACAAGATCGCGGGTTATCCGCCGGATGTGCTGATCAACGTGCCGAAGCGGGTTTGCCGGTTTTTCGAGTTTTACAAGGCGCCGGAGCTGATTGCTCTGGGGCGGGAGATTGCGCGGGATACGCTGGATAATTATGAGGGCGAAAAGCGCTAGCGCGACATACGTCTTGTGGGAGCGGCCTTGTGTCGCGAAAAGGGTGCATAGCGCCCCCATCGATTGCAGCTTCGCAGCCGATATTGACGGGGCCGCTGCGCAGCCCTTTCGCGACACAAGGCCGCTCCCACAAAGATCGCGTCAGCTTTTAGGTTGTACACAAGACAGTCGCTACCACACGGGGCATGCGCTTTGATCCTTACAGAAAACAAAACAGGCCGCTGATCGCGGCCTGTTTTGTCATGCATCCATCACTCAGTATCGGGTGATGTCGGCACTGCCTTCCAGCTGCTTGCGGTACGCCGCAAAGTCCTGCTGCCCAGCGCGCGAAGCGAGGTAGCGGCGGATCTGCTGCTTCTCTTCGTCGCTGGCGGCGGCACCTTCATTCACGCCCTTGAGCTGCAGTACAACCAGGCTGCCATCGGCCAGGACTACGCTGCCGTATTCCGGCTTGTCCTTGTCTTGCGGCTTGGCCAGGCGGAACAGCGCCTGCAGTTCGGCCGGGTCAATGCCGTCCTGGCCACGGGTAACGGCTTCGAAGGCCTTCCAGCTCTGGCCGTCCTGAGCGGCACCGGCTGCGATGGAGCCATCACGCAGGCCTGCAATCAGCTTGTCTGCCTTGGTCTTGAGTTCGGCAGTCGCCTTCTCTTTGGCCAAGTGCTCGCTGATGTTCTTGGCCACGGCTTCCAGCGGCATTTGCTCAGGCTTGCGGTGCTCCTTGACGCGCAGCACCACGGTGGTTTCCGGGTCCAGTTCGATTGCGCTGCTGTTGGCGCCCTCGTCCATCACTTCTTCGGAGAACGCCGCCTGAATCACCGCACGGTTGGCCGTCACGCCCTCGCCGCCTTCGCGGCCAAACGGCGCGGAGGTGTGTACCTTGAGGTTCAGGTCCTGAGCCGGCTGAGCCAGGTCGGAAGCCTCGTAAGCAGCGTCCTGCAACTGCTTGGCGGCATCGACATAGCGCTGCTCGACCAGCGGCATTTTCAGGTCATGGGTCAACTTGGCCTTCAGGCTGGCGAAGCTAGGCACGTCCGGCGCCTGTTTGCCCAGCAGCTTGATCAGGTGGTAGCCGAATTCGGTGCGCACCGGTGCCGATACCTGGCCATCACCCAGCTTGTACAGGGCGTCCTCGAAGGCCGGGTCGTACACACCCGGGCCAGCGAAGCCCAGGTCGCCGCCGGTATTGGCCGAACCTGGGTCCTGCGAGAACTCCTTGGCCAGCTTGGCGAAGTCTTCGCCCTTGTCCAGACGCTGCTTGACCTCTTCGATACGGGCCTTGGCCTGCGCATCGGTGACCTTGTCGTTGACCTCGATGAGGATGTGCGCGGCATGGCGCTGCTCGGCGAGGTTGGCGATTTCCTTCTCGTACTGCGCCTTGAGTTCGTCATCGGTCACTTTGACTTCATCAAAGTACGCCGACTTCTTCACTTCCACGTAGTCGATAACCACCTGGTCGGGGGTCATGAACTCCTTGGCATGCTGGTCGTAGTGCGCCTTGACCTCGTCATCGCCAACCTTGACCGCGGCCGGGTTGGCCTTGAAGGTCAGGGAAGCGAAATCGCGGGTCTGGTTTTCCAGGCGGGCGAAGGCGTCAACCTGCTGGTCGGTGACAAAGCTGCTGCCGGCGATGCCGGTGCGCACCTGGCCGATCAGCATTTCTTCGGCGAGCATCTCGCGGAATTGCATACGGCCATAGCCCAACTGGCGGATGACCTGATCGAAGCGGTCAGCGTTGAACTTGCCATCCACCTGGAATTCCGGTGTTTGCAGAATCACTTGATCCAGTGCGGCCTCGGAGAAGGCAAACTTGTTCTCCTCTGCACCCTGCAGCAGCAGCTTGCGATCGATCAGCCCTTTCAGCGCGGCATCACGCAGCAGCTTTTCGTCCAGCAGCGCCGGGTCGAAATCCTTGCCCAGCTGTTGCATCAGCTGGCGGCGCTGCAGGTCAACGGCCTGGCTCAGCTCGTTCTGGCTGATGGTCTGGCCGTTCACCTTGGCGGCGTCCTGGCTATGGGTGGCGGCCTGGAAAATAGCCTCGAAACCGGTCAACGCCATCAATACGACGATGAGGCCGATGATGGACTTGGCAATCCAACCTTTTGAATTGTCCCTGATATTTTGCAGCATGCGTCCCCCAGAAACGGCTGTTACCACTGCATCGACAACCGCGGAGCGTGGGTAGAATCCTGATAAAAGAAAGGCGCATCCGAGGATGCGCCTTTACTTAGCAAACGTGTCAGGCGGGAACGTTTGCGACCCGCCATGACCGTGCTCGGACCTGGCAAGGCCGGGTCCGGCTGAAAGACGACTTAGTTGACGGCGTCTTTCAGGCCTTTGCCGGCCTTGAAGCCTGGAACCTTGGCAGCAGCGATCTTGATCGCCTTACCGGTTTGCGGGTTACGGCCAGTGCGCTCGGCGCGCTCTTTGACCGAGAAGGTACCGAAGCCAACCAGAACGACGTCGTCGCCTGCTTTCAGGGCACCGGTCACGGAGTCGATCACAGCGTCCAGAGCTTTGCCGGCGGCAGCCTTGGAAATGTCAGCCGATACAGCGATAGCGTCAATCAGTTCCGACTTGTTCACTCTAAGTCCCCTTATATCTCTATTGAGTTTGTTTCTAAGTATGTAAAGAAAAGCGTTGAAACGTGTGCTGGGTGGCGTGTTGACAATAACGTGCCGCTTTATAGCAAGGCCTCGAAAAAACTGTCAAGGAAAGCCCCCCAGCCAGAAACTACTAATGCGTGCTGATTCTTTCCTTCGCATCGCCATCGCGCTTTTCATCTTTCGCGACAATCTCGGGAGCCACATCTGGCAAGGGCTCCGGCGCGTATTGCAGCGCAATTTGCAGGACTTCGTCAATCCATTTGACCGGTTTGATCTGAAGATCCTGTTTGATATTTTCAGGAATTTCCTTCAAATCGCGAACATTCTCCTCGGGAATGATCACCGTCTTGATGCCGCCACGGTGAGCCGCCAGCAGTTTTTCTTTCAATCCGCCAATTGCCAGCACCTGACCACGCAGGGTGATTTCACCCGTCATGGCAACATCGGCCCTAACCGGAATTTGCGTCAACGCCGATACCAGCGCGGTGCACATGCCGATACCCGCGCTTGGGCCATCCTTCGGCGTTGCACCCTCAGGCATGTGGATGTGCACGTCGTGCTTCTCGTGGAAATCGGCGGCAATGCCCAGGCTACGGGCACGGCTGCGCACCACGGTTTGCGCGGCGGTGATGGACTCGAGCATGACATCGCCCAGCGAGCCGGTCTTGATCAGCTGGCCCTTGCCGGGGATGACCACCGACTCGATGGTCAGCAGTTCACCGCCCACCTGGGTCCAGGCAAGGCCGGTCACCTGGCCGATCTGGTCTTGCTGCTCGGCCAGGCCATAACGGAACTTGCGTACACCCAGCAGGTGCTCAAGCTGCTCGCCGGTAACCTTGACCTTGACCTGCTTCTGGCCCGTGTGCTCTTTGACCACCTTGCGACAGACCTTGGCAATCTGGCGCTCCAGCCCCCGTACACCGGCTTCGCGGGTGTAGTAACGGATGATGTCGCGAATCGCCGAGACGTCGATCTCCAGCTCTTCCTTCTTCAAACCGTTGGCCTTGACCTGCTTGGGGGTCAGGTACTTGACCGCGATGTTGATCTTCTCGTCTTCGGTGTAGCCCGGCAGGCGAATCACTTCCATCCGGTCCAGCAGCGCCGGCGGGATGTTCATCGAGTTCGAGGTGCAGAGGAACATCACATCCGAGAGGTCGTAGTCGACTTCCAGGTAGTGGTCGTTGAAGTTGTGGTTCTGCTCCGGGTCCAGCACCTCCAGCAATGCCGAGGCCGGGTCGCCACGCATGTCGCTGCCCATCTTGTCGATCTCGTCGAGCAGGAACAGAGGGTTGCGTACACCCACCTTGGTCATCTTCTGGATCAGGCGGCCCGGCATCGAGCCGATGTAGGTGCGGCGGTGGCCACGAATCTCAGCCTCGTCACGCACGCCACCCAGGGCCATGCGCACGAACTTGCGGTTGGTGGCGGCAGCGATCGACTCGGCCAGGGAGGTTTTGCCGACGCCGGGCGGGCCGACCAGGCACAACACCGGCCCGCGGATTTTTTTCACGCGCTTCTGCACGGCGAGGTACTCAAGGATACGTTCCTTGACCTCTTCCAGGCCGTAATGGTCAGCGTCGAGGATTTCTTCGGCCTTGGTCAGGTCCAGCCGCACTTTGCTCTGGGCCTTCCACGGCACTTGCACCAGCCAGTCGAGGTACGAACGCACCACGGTAGCTTCTGCGGACATCGGCGACATCTGCTTGAGCTTGTTCAGCTCGGCCTGGGCCTTGGCCAGGGCGTCTTTCGGCAGGCCGGCGGCTTCGATACGCTTTTTAAGCTCTTCGACTTCGTTGTGGCCTTCGTCGCCATCGCCGAGCTCCTTCTGAATGGCCTTCATCTGCTCATTCAGGTAGTACTCGCGCTGACTGCGCTCCATTTGCTTCTTGACGCGGCCACGGATGCGTTTTTCCACCTGCAGCAGGTCGATTTCGGCATCCAGCAGCGCCAGCACGTGCTCGACCCGCGTCGTCAGGTCGACGATCTCGAGAATTTCCTGCTTCTGCTCGATTTTCAGTGCCATGTGCGCGGCCATGGTATCGACCAGGCGCCCAGGCTCTTCGATGCTGTTCAGCGACGACAGCACTTCGGCAGGCACTTTCTTGCCCAGCTGCACGTACTGCTCGAACTGCGACAGCAGCGTGCGCACGAACACTTCCGACTCGCGATCGGCGGCGTCGGTCTCGTCAATCAGCGAAACTTCGGCACGGATGTGCCCTTCCACTTCATTGAAACGCTCGACGGAACCGCGCTGCTCGCCCTCCACCAGCACCTTGACGGTGCCATCTGGCAGCTTGAGCAGTTGCAGTACGGTGGCGACGGTACCCACGCGATACAGGGCGTCTTCGCCCGGATCATCGTCGGCGGGGTTCTTCTGGGCCAGCAGCAGGATCTGCTTCTCGCCCGTCATCGCAGCCTCTAGGGCTTCGATGGACTTCTCACGCCCCACAAACAGCGGGATGACCATGTGCGGATAAACAACGACATCGCGCAATGGCAAAAGAGGCAAGTCGAGGGTGGTCTTCATGATTTCGCCTCTACAGCGGCCTTATGGCCGGAAACCGGTGGAAATGATGCTTGGACCTAATGTGGGGGCAGGCTTGGGAAATTACAAGCGCTTAGGCAGGAAAAGCAGAAAGGGGCCCGTAGGCCCCCTTCTCGCTTGCCGCCATCACCCGGCAACCGCCTGGATCAGGCGTCGGGTGCGGCCTTGGCTTGCGGCTCGCTGTTTTCGTAGATCAGCAGCGGCTGCGACGAACCTTCGATCACGCTTTCGTCGATCACCACCTTGCTGACATCCTTCTGCGAAGGAATTTCGTACATGGTGTCGAGCAGCACGCCTTCGAGGATCGAACGCAGGCCACGGGCGCCGGTTTTGCGCTCCAGGGCCTTGCGAGCAACGGCTTTGAGCGCATCGCTGCGGAACTCGAGGTCGACGCTTTCCATCTCGAACAGCTTGGCGTATTGCTTGGTCAAGGCGTTCTTCGGCTCGGTGAGGATCTGCATCAGTGCAGCCTCATCCAGCTCGTCGAGGGTTGCCAGCACCGGCAGACGGCCCACGAACTCGGGGATCAGGCCAAAC
This sequence comes from Pseudomonas sp. PSKL.D1, assembly GCF_028898945.1. Lineage (NCBI taxonomy): Bacteria > Pseudomonadati > Pseudomonadota > Gammaproteobacteria > Pseudomonadales > Pseudomonadaceae > Pseudomonas > Pseudomonas sp. PSKL.D1. The sequence goes on along the minus strand of NZ_CP118607.1, from coordinate 1,940,315 downwards.
TTCACCAGATCGTCCGGCTCGACTTCGCGCAGCGATTCGCCGACCTTTTTACCCTCTTCCTTGCTGCGTACTTCGGCGCCGAAACCGATGCCACCTTTGGTGGAGCGGTTCTGGATGACCTTTTCCAGGCCCGAGAAGGCGCCACCGCAGATGAACAGGATGTTGCGGGTATCAACCTGCAGGAATTCCTGTTGCGGGTGCTTGCGACCACCTTGCGGCGGCACGGAAGCCACGGTGCCTTCAATGAGCTTCAACAGCGCCTGCTGCACGCCCTCGCCCGATACGTCACGGGTGATGGACGGGTTGTCCGACTTGCGCGAAATCTTGTCGATTTCGTCGATGTAGACAATGCCCATCTGGGCCTTTTCCACGTCGTAGTCGCACTTTTGCAGCAGTTTCTGAATGATGTTCTCGACGTCCTCACCCACGTAACCGGCTTCGGTCAGGGTGGTGGCGTCAGCGATGGTGAACGGAACGTTCAGCAATCGCGCCAGGGTTTCTGCGAGCAGGGTCTTGCCCGAGCCGGTAGGCCCGATGAGCAGGATGTTGCTCTTGCCGAGTTCGACTTCGTCACCCTTCTTGTCACGCTGGTTCAGGCGCTTGTAGTGGTTGTACACCGCTACGGACAGCACCTTCTTCGCGCGCTCCTGACCAATCACGTACTGGTCCAGGATGCCGCTGATTTCTTTCGGCGAAGGCAATTTGTGCGCGCTGCTCTCGGCCTGGGCTTCCTGCACCTCCTCTCGGATGATGTCGTTGCACAGGTCGACGCACTCGTCGCAGATAAATACCGAGGGCCCGGCAATCAGTTTGCGCACTTCGTGCTGGCTTTTGCCGCAGAAGGAGCAATAAAGCAATTTGCCGCTGTCCTCGCCGTTACGGGTGTCAGTCATTCGATCGATCCAATCCGGTAGGCTTGCAACACAAGATGAAGGCAATTGCGGGCTTTTTCAAGTCCGCAGGTAGGCGCTTTCGGCACCTACCTGCTCTGGCACCTGGGCTCAGGATACCAGTTGCCGCTTGTCGTAGACCGAGTCGATCAGGCCGTACTCGGCCGCGCGCGAGGCGCTCATGAAGTTGTCACGCTCGGTGTCACGCTTGATGGTCTCGAGATCCTGGCCCGTGTGGTAGGCCAGCAGCTCGTTCAGGCGTGCCTTGATGTTGAGGATTTCCTGGGCGTGGATTTCGATATCGGTCGCCTGGCCCTGGAAGCCGCCCAACGGCTGGTGAATCATCACGCGCGAGTTCGGCAGGCAGTGGCGTTTGCCCTTGGCTCCGGCGGCCAACAGGAAGGCGCCCATGCTGCAGGCCTGGCCGATGCAGATGGTCGAAACGTCCGGCTTGATGAACTGCATGGTGTCGTAGATCGACATGCCAGCAGTAACCGAGCCGCCTGGGGAGTTGATGTAAAGATGGATATCCTTGTCCGGGTTTTCCGCTTCAAGGAACAGCATCTGCGCCACCACCAGGTTGGCCATGTAGTCCTCTACCGGGCCAACCAGGAAAATTACTCGCTCCTTCAACAAGCGCGAGTAGATGTCGTAGGCACGTTCGCCACGGGCGGACTGCTCGATAACCATCGGGACCAGGCCGCCTGCGGCCTGGATGTCAGAGCTCTGCTGAATATAAGAATTGCGGGACATGTCCTGCGCTCACTCCCAAATAGTCATGGCTTGAATACGCACAAGCCAGCTCGAAAGCTGGCTTGTGGGGGTTTCCTACGAGAGAAGCCAGTTACTCAGCGTCGGCAGGAGCCTGGGCTGGTTTGACGGCATCTTCGTACGAGACCGACTTGTCGGTCACAGTCGCTTTCTGCAGAACAGTATCTACAACTTGCTCTTCCAGCACAACCGAACGCACTTCGTTCATTTGCTGGTCGTTTTTGTAGTACCAGGCGATGACCTGCTCAGGCTCTTGGTAAGCCGAAGCCATTTCTTCGATCATCTCGCGAACCTTGGCGTCGTCCGGCTTCAGCTCGAACTGCTTGACCACTTCGGCGACGATCAGGCCCAGCACAACGCGGCGCTTGGCTTGCTCTTCGAACAGTTCGGCCGGCAGTTGCTCAGGCTTGATGTTGCCACCAAACTGCTGAACAGCCTGAACGCGCAGACGGTTGACTTCGTTTTCCAGCAGGGCTTTCGGGACTTCGATCGGGTTGGCAGCCAGCAGACCGTCCATGACCTGGTTCTTGACCTTGGTCTTGATGGCCTGACGCAGTTCACGCTCCATGTTCTTGCGAACTTCGGCGCGGAAGCCTTCCAGGGTCGATTCCTTGATGCCGAACTGGGCGAAGAACTCTTCGTTCAGTTCTGGCAGCACCGGTGCCGATACGCTGTTGACGGTGATGGTGAACTCGGCGGCCTTACCGGCCAGGTCCAGGTTCTGGTAGTCCTCAGGGAAGGTAACGTTGACAACGCGCTCTTCGCCCGCCTTGGCGCCAACCAGGCCGTCTTCGAAGCCCGGGATCATGCGGCCGGAACCCAGTACCAGCTGGGTGCCCTTGGCCGAACCACCGGCGAAGGCTTCACCGTCGATTTTGCCGACGAAGTCGATGTTGACCTGGTCGTCTTTCTCGGCAGCGCGCTCGGCAGCTTCGAAACGGACGTTCTGCTTGCGCAGCACTTCCAGCATGTTGTCCAGGTCGGCGTCAGCCACTTCGGCGGTCAGGCGCTCGACATTGATCGACTCCAGGCCGGCAACAGTGAACTCCGGGAACACTTCGAAGATGGCGACGAATTCCAGGTCCTTGCCCTTTTCGAAGGACTTCGGCTCAACAGCAGGGGCGCCAGCCGGGTTCAGCTTCTGCTCGACGATGGCTTCGTAGAAGGAAGCCTGGACCAGGTCACCGAAAGCCTCTTGACGGGCATCGGCTTCGAAACGCTGACGAATCACGCTCATCGGCACTTTGCCCGGACGGAAGCCGGCAACCTTGGCGCGCTTGGCAGTCTGCTGCAGACGCTTGTTGACTTCGTTCTCGACGCGCTCGGCCGGAACGGCGATGGTCATGCGGCGCTCGAGAGCGGAAGTGTTTTCAACAGAAACTTGCATGGATATTCCTCGTTGCACAGACGTTAGCCGGCGATAGCCCGACTCCAGAATCAAGGGCAAACATTCTAGTGAGTCATTCACCAGAAGTCACCCCACCCAGGACGACGGGAAAGCACGCCGGTCGATTGGTTTGCAAGGCCCCAAATGGCCCCGCCTATATGAGCAGGCCGCGCAGTGCCAACGGCGCCACGCAACCGAAATAACTGGTCATACTAACTGCAGCCGCCGAAACACCCTTATTCCGGGTCGATTTCATTGAACTGGCAGTACTCCTCCCACTCCATGCCCAGCGCTTCGGCCACTTCGCGATGGGTTTCCAGGCGCATGGCCTGCAACTCTTCGGGGCTTTCGGCGATCAGCTGCAGCGCCAGCTCCCAAGGCTGAATGCCTTGCTCGTCAGCGGCATCCTCGAATGCCCATTCGATTTGCTGGGCCTGTTCGCGCGCATCGAGCTCGCGGATTTCGTCGAGCAGCTGTGGGTTTGCTTCAGTGAAGCGCTGCAGTGCCAGGGCCTGGCGGGCTTCTTTTGCAATCATGGGGGTTGCTCCTCCACCAGCCACATGGCCGGGATTCAAGCGGCTGAAATCTAACAGCTTTTATTAGGGCGCCACCAGCAGATTACAAGACCCGGAAAGCATCTTTTCAACCCACAGATACCTCCTACAGACGACGAGGAAGCAACCTCTAGCAAGATGCGGCCAACAGGGCTTGAATGAAGCACCTTTTTTGGTACACTTTCATGGACAGAAAACAACCCACGTTACCTGCCAGTTTTTATCGCACGGCATCGGGAGCCGAACCGGTGCGGGACTGGCTAAACACCTTGACCCGCGACGAGAAACGGGTCATAGGCACGGAAATCAAAGCAGCTCAGATTGGGTGGCCGATCGGCATGCCTCTCGTCAGGAAGCTGGAACGAGGACTCTGGGAAGTCAGGATCAACCTGAGCAACACAACGGCAAGAGTGCTTTTTACTGTTGAATCCGGCCGGATGATACTACTCCACGGCTTCATCAAGAAAAGCCAGAGAACACCCGCCAACGAACTTGAAACCGCCAGAAACCGCCGAATCACGCTGGAGAGCCACACACCATGAACCCCCATATCGGATCCGAGTTCGACGACTTCCTCTGCGAACAGGGCCTTGCGGAGGAAGTGACTGCCGCAGCACTGAAGCGAGTCATTGCCTGGCAGATCACGCAAGCCATGAAAGCTCAGAACGTTACCAAAAAGGCCCTTGCCGAACGCATGCACACCAGCCGCACTGCAGTCGATCGAGCCCTGGACGAAAATGACCCTGGCATGACGCTGGCCACCCTGGCAAGTGCAGCGCGCGCACTCGGGCAACGTATTGAGATACGCCTGCTGCCCGAGCACATCACCACTTGAAACCGAACGGAACACCCACTAACGCTCAGATAGGCAATTCACTGACTGCCTTTTCAATACGTCGACGCAAAAGCCCGGACGGCAGAAACAACAAAGGCGCCCGATCTCACGATCAAGGCGCCTTCGAAAAATATGGGGTGGACGATGGGAATCGAACCCACGACAACTGGAATCACAATCCAGCGCTCTACCAACTGAGCTACGCCCACCATAAAACGATGTTGCGGTACCACCTTACAGAAACATGGTGCGGACGAAGAGACTCGAACTCTTACAGCTTGCGCCGCTGGAACCTAAATCCAGTGTGTCTACCAATTTCACCACGTCCGCATAACGCATAACAAAGACACTCAACCACAGCATCTTTGTAAAAGATGGGGTGGACGATGGGAATCGAACCCACGACAACTGGAATCACAATCCAGCGCTCTACCAACTGAGCTACGCCCACCATAACGCTATGCAACTTCTACTTGCTTGCCCAAGCAGCCTAATGGCGCACCCGGCAGGACTCGAACCTGCGACCATCCGCTTAGAAGGCGGATGCTCTATCCAGCTGAGCTACGGGCGCATAAGCATTCTGCCTAGCCGAACAAGCCATCAAACCGCTCATTCTGCCCGACCTCGCCAACCAGCACCAGGTCGTACCCGACAAGTGCGGCGAATCTTATAGACGAGCGGGGGTAGCGTCAATATCTTTCTCTAAAAAATTTAAATTATTGAAGGGCTTAGGGAATTTGCCCGACCACGCGCCTTTGCCCTCGGCCCGTGTCGTGCGAGAATGCGCGTTCTTTATTGTTCCTTCTCGATGGTTAATCACGCGTCTATGACTGCACACCTTATCGATGGCAAGGCGATCGCCGCCAACCTGCGCAAGCAGATCGCTCAACGTGTCGAGGAGCGTCGCCAGCAAGGCCTGCGCACGCCGGGCCTGGCGGTGATCCTGGTCGGCACCGACCCCGCCTCCCAAGTCTATGTCTCGCACAAGCGCAAGGACTGCGAAGAAGTCGGCTTCATCTCGCAGGCCTTCGACCTGCCCAGCGATACCACGCAGCAAGCCCTGACCGACCTGATCGACCGCCTCAACGACGACCCGGCCGTCGACGGCATCCTGCTGCAATTGCCGCTGCCAGCGCACCTGGACGCGTCCCTGCTGCTCGAGCGCATCCGCCCGGACAAAGACGTCGACGGTTTCCACCCGTACAACATCGGCCGCCTGGCCCAGCGTATTCCGCTGCTGCGCCCGTGCACGCCCAAAGGCATCATGACCCTGCTGGAAAGCACCGGCCAGGACCTGTACGGCATGAACGCCGTGATCGTCGGCGCTTCCAACATCGTTGGCCGGCCGATGGCCATGGAGCTGCTGCTCGGCGGCTGCACCGTCACCGTTTGCCATCGCTTTACCAAGGACCTGGCCGGCCATGTCGGCCGTGCCGACCTTGTAGTCGTGGCCGCCGGCAAGCCAGGGCTGGTCAAGGGTGAGTGGATCAAGGAAGGCGCCATCGTCATCGACGTGGGCATCAACCGCCAGGAAGACGGCAAGCTGGTGGGCGACGTGGTTTACGAGACCGCCCTGCCCCGCGCTGGCTGGATCACCCCGGTGCCGGGTGGCGTCGGGCCGATGACCCGGGCGTGTTTGCTGGAAAACACGCTGTATGCGGCCGAAGAGTTGCATAAGTAAAGAAGAACGGCACCTCTGGCAGGTGCCGTTTTTTTTGCCTGTTATTCATCCACTGATCTTGCTGGCCTCTTCGCCGCTGCGATTTACCCGCGAAGAAGCCAGCGCGGCGCTCAGACCATCACTTGCGCGCCGCCTCCCACGATTTCAACAGCTCGCTGTAGCTGACCGTCTCGCCCTTGGGCTTCTCGTTGGCCAGCTTTGGCTTCGGCGCGCCCGGCTGGTCGAACCAGTACTGGGCATCCTTTTCCGCGTTCAGCTTGGGCGCACAGGTGGCCTGGGCGTTGGACCGCTGCAGCCGCTCCATCATGCGGTCCTGATCGCGGGCCAGGCCGTCCAGCGCCTCTTGCGGGGTCTTCTCGCCACTGGCGACTTCGGCGATGTGGCTCCACCACAACTGCGCCAGGCGCGGGTAGTCCGGCACGTTGGTACCGGTGGGCGTCCACTGCACCCGCGCCGGGCTGCGGTAGAACTCCACCAGCCCGCCAAGCTTGGGCGCCAGGTCGGTCATGGCCTGGGAGTTGATGTCCGACTCGCGGATCGGGGTCAGGCCGACGATGGTCTTCTTCAACGATACGGTCTTGGAGGTGACAAACTGCGCGTACAGCCAGGCCGCCAGCCGTTGTTTTTCGGGGGTGGACTTGAAGAAGGTCCATGAACCGGTGTCCTGATACCCCAGCTTCATCCCCTCCTCCCAGTACGGCCCTTTGGGCGACGGCGCCATACGCCACTTCGGCGTGCCGTCGGCATTCACCACCGGCAGGCCCGGCTTGGTCATGTCGGCGGTAAACGCGGTGTACCAGAAGATCTGCTGGGCAATGTTGCCCTGGGCAGGCACGGGGCCAGCCTCGGAGAAGGTCATGCCCTGGGCTTCTTTAGGCGCGTAGGCGCGCATCCAGTCCACGTACTTTTGCGTGGCATACACCGCCGCCGGGCCATTGGTGTCGCCGCCGCGGGTCACGCTGGAACCCACCGGGTGGCAGTCCTCCACGCGGATGCCCCACTCGTCCACTGGCAACCCGTTGGGCAGGCCTTTGTCGCCGCCACCGGCCATCGAAAACCAGGCGTCGGTGAAGCGCCAGCCCAGTGACGGGTCTTTCTTGCCATAATCCATGTGGCCATAAACGCGCTTGCCGTCGATTTCCTTGACGTCTTCGGTAAAGAACTTGGCGATGTCTTCATAGGCCGACCAGTTCACCGGCACGCCCAATTCGTAGCCGTACTTTTCCTTGAATTTGGCTTTGAGGTCTGGCCGCTCGAACCAGTCGGCGCGGAACCAGTAGAGGTTGGCGAACTGCTGGTCCGGCAGCTGGTACACCTTGCCATCCGGTGCGGTGGTGAAGGAAATGCCGATGAAATCCTTCAGGTCCAACGTGGGCGAGGTGTAGTTCTTGCCCTCGTTGGCCATCAGGTCGGTAATCGATTCCACCTTGCCATAGCGAAAGTGCGTACCGATCAGGTCGGAATCGTTGACCCAGCCGTCATAGATGTTCTTGTCCGACTGCATCTGCGTCTGCAGCTTTTCCACCACGTCGCCTTCCTGCAGCAGGTCGTGGGTCAGCTGGATGCCGGTGATTTCGCTGAAGGCCTTGGCCAACACTTTGGACTCGTATTCGTGGGTGGTGATGGTTTCCGACACCACGTTGATCTTCATCCCACGAAACGGCTCGGCGGCCTTGATGAACCATTTGAGCTCCTCAAGTTGCTGCTCAGGTGACAGGGTGGACGGCTTGAACTCGCTGCCGAGCCACTTCTTTGCCGCATCCTCGTACTGGTCAGCCCAGGCGCTGCCCTGCATGCCGGCCAGTACCAGCAATGCGGCCAGGGTCAAATGTCGCCGTTTGTGATTGTTATCGAACATTGTGATCTCCCGATTGAGTTATTCCCCGGAGCCTTGCGCTCAGCCCCAGCGCAGCACCACCACGAGCCAGGCCAGCGACAGCAGCGAGGCCACCCACAACGGCCAGTCGCTAAGCCCCACCACCAGCAGATGCAGGTAGGCGCTGGCCAGCAGGCCGATGAACAACCGGTCGCCACGGCTGGTGACGATCGGCAAAAAACCGCGCCGCTCCACGCACGGGCGGCGCAGCTCAAGCAAGGTCATGCACAGCAACAACACGCCGACAGCGGCAAAGAACAGCGCCGTGGGCAGGGTCCAGGCCATCCACTCCATACGTACGCCTCCTCACACCCGGCCCAGGGCAAAGCCCTTGGCCACATGGTTGCGAACGAACCAGATCACCAGCATGCCCGGCAAAATGGTCAGCACCCCCGCCGCCGCCAACACCCCCCAGTCAATGCCGGAGGCAGACACGGTACGGGTCATCACCGCGGCAATCGGTTTGGCATTCACCGAGGTCAGGGTGCGCGCCAGCAGCAACTCGACCCACGAGAACATGAAGCAGAAAAACGCCGTCACGCCGATGCCCGAGCCAATCAGCGGAATAAAAATCTTCACGAAGAAGCGCGGGAAGCTGTAGCCATCGATGTAGGCCGTTTCGTCGATCTCCTTCGGTACGCCAGACATGAACCCCTCCAGGATCCACACCGCCAGCGGCACGTTGAACAGGCAGTGGGCCAGGGCCACGGCAATGTGCGTGTCAAACAGGCCAATGGACGAATACAACTGGAAGAACGGCAGCAGGAACACTGCCGGCGGCGCCATGCGGTTGGTCAGCAACCAGAAGAACAGGTGCCGGTCGCCCAGAAAGCGATACCGCGAAAACGCGTAGGCCGCCGGCAATGCCACCAGCAGCGAGATAACCGTGTTCAGGCACACGTAATACAGCGAGTTGATGTAGCCGCTGTACCAACTGGCGTCGGTGAAAATCACCCGGTAGTTGTCCAAGGTGAACGCCTGCGGCCACAGGGTGAGGCCGCCAAGGATCTCGGTGTTGCTCTTGAACGACATGTTCAGCAGCCAGTAGATCGGCACCAGCAGGAAGAAGAAATACAGCAGCAGGGCCAGCGTCTTGCGTGTGCTCATGGCCTAGTCCTTGTCGGCGTGGGTCATGGCGGTGTAGAACAACCACGACACCAGCAGGATGATCAGGAAGTACACCAGCGAAAACGCCGCCGCCGGGCCCAGGTCGAACTGCCCCACCGCCATGCGCGTGAGGGTCTGGCTAAGGAACGTGGTGGCATTGCCCGGCCCACCGCCGGTCAGCACGAACGGCTCGGTGTAGATCATGAAGCTGTCCATGAAGCGCAGCATCACCGCGATCAGCAGCACGTTCTTCAACTTGGGCAGCTGGATGTGGCGGAACACCGCCCAGCCCGATGCACGATCAATGCGCGCGGCTTGGTAATACACATCCGGGATGGCACGCAGCCCCGAATAGCACAGCAAGGCCACCAGCGACGTCCAGTGCCACACGTCCATCACCAGCACGGTCAACCAGGCATCGAACGGGTCGCCGGCGTAGTTGTAGCTCACCCCCAGCTTGGCCAGCGTGGCCCCGAGCAGGCCGATGTCGGCGCGGCCGAAGATCTGCCAGATGGTGCCCACCACGTTCCACGGGATCAGCAAGGGGATCGCCATGACAATCAGGCACACCGAGGCCATGCGGCCCTTGGTCGGCATGGTCAGGGCGATGGCGATGCCCAGCGGGATCTCGATCAGCAGCACGCAGGCCGAATAGATGAACTGGCGCAGCAGGGCATCGTGCAGGGCCGGGTCACGCAATACCTGGCGGTACCAGTCGGCGCCGACGAAGTAGCGGTTGGACTGGTCGAAAATGTCCTGCACCGAATAGTTGACCACGGTCATCATCGGCACCACGGCGCTGAAGGCCACCAGCAGGAACACCGGCAGTACCAGCCACCAGGCCTTGTTGTTCGGCACCTTGTTCATGGCCCGGCCTCCAGCAGCAGGTCGTTCACGTACAGCATCAACCACTGCGCTGGCAGGCTTACCCAGGCCTGCTCGGCCGGTAGCGGGCGGTCTTCAGCCAGGCGCGCTTTCAACGTGGCGCCGCCCAGCTTCAGGGTGACGATGCGATAGGTGCCCAGGTCCTCGATGTCCAGCACCTGGGCCGCCAGGGCATCTTCGAACGGCGCGTCCCACAGCTGCACGAACTCCGGGCGAATGCCGACTTGCAGCCGCCCGCCTCCCAACGTTGCCAGGCGCTCGCGCAAGCCTTCAGGCAAAGGCAGATGGACATCGCCGAATGCCACCCCGCCCGCCTCGGCACGCACGTCGATCAGGTTCATGCCGGGGCTGCCGATGAAGTAGCCGACAAAGGTATGCCGGGGCCGCTCGAACAACTCACGCGGGGTACCAAACTGGACGATGCGCCCGCCATGCATCACCGCGATCTTGTCGGCGAAGGTCGAGGCCTCCAGCTGGTCGTGGGTGACGTAGATCATGGTGATGTTGAACTGCTCGTGAATCTGCTTGAGCTTGCGCCGCAGCTTCCATTTAAGGTGCGGATCGATCACCGTCAGCGGTTCATCGAAGAGGATGGCCGACACGTCGTCGCGCACCAGGCCACGGCCCATGGAGACTTTCTGCTTTTCGTCGGCGCTGAGGTTGCGTGCCTTCTTGTGCAGTACCGCCGACAGGTCGAGCACATCGGCAATCTCTTGCACCCGGGCCAGTACCCTGCCCTCGTCAAGGCCCTGGTTGCGCAAGGGGAAGGCCAGGTTGTCGAACACCGTCATGGTGTCGTATACCACCGGGAACTGGAACACCTGGGCAATGTTGCGCTGCTGCGGCGACAGGTCGTTGACCGCCTTACCGTCGAACAGCACCTCGCCGTGGGAGGGGGTCAGCAGCCCGGAGATGATGTTGAGCAACGTGGACTTTCCGCACCCGGAAGGCCCGAGCAAGGCATACGCACCACCCTGCTCCCACACATGCTCAAGCTCGTGCAGGGCATAGTCCCCCTCGCTGGCAGGGTGACGGCTGTAACTGTGCGCCAGTTGGCGCAGGTGGATTTCGGCCATCAGGCACTCCTCGCCTGGCGCAGGCCCGGCGCCTGCACCAGCAAACCTGCGCTGTCGAAGACAAACAGCTTGTGGGTGGGGATGAACACCCGGATCGGCGTGTCCACCGGGTATTCGTGTACGCCCGGCAGGTGCAGCACCATCCGCCAGTGCTCGTTGCGCACGTGCAGGAAGGTTTCCGAACCGCTGATTTCGGCCAGTTCCACCAGCACGGCCAGCTCCAGATCATCGTCATGGGCCGGCACCAGGGTGATGTGGCTGGGGCGTACGCCGAAGCGGTAATCGCCATCGCCCAGGTGCTGCAGGTCAAGATTGAGGGCAAAGTGCACTGCCTGGGCCAGGCTTACCTCGTTGCCATGCACGCGCCCGGGTATCAGGTTGATCGGCGGCTCGGAGAACAGCTCGGCAGCCAGCACGCTGCAGGGCCGCTGGTAAACCTCAGTGGTGGGGCCGCTTTGCACGATGCGCCCCTCATGCAGCAAGGTGGTGGTGCCGCCCAGCGCCAGTGCCTCATTGGGTTCGGTGGTGGCGTACACGGCAATGCAGTTGCGCGCGGCAAACAGCGCACGCAGTTCTTGGCGCAAGCCCTCGCGCAGCTTGTAGTCGAGGTTGACCAACGGCTCGTCGAACAGGATCAACGAAGCATCCTTTACCAGCGCGCGGGCCATGGCCGTGCGTTGCTGCTGGCCGCCGGACAATTCCAGGGGCAAGCGCTGCAGGAAGGGGGAAATGCGCAGCATCTCGGCGGTTTCCTGCACCCGCCGACGAATCTCGGCCTCCGGCATGCGCGCCTGGCGCAAGGGCGAGGCGATGTTCTCGAATACGCTCAATGTCGGGTAGTTGATGAACTGCTGATACACCATCGACACATTGCGCAAACGCACCGGCACCCCGGTCACATCCTGGCCATCCATCAGCACGCGGCCACGGTCCGGGCGGTCGAGCCCGGCCATCAGCCGCATCAGGCTGGTCTTGCCGGCCAGGGTACGGCCCAGCAGCACATTGAACGAGCCCGGCTCGAAACGCAGGGAGGCATCGACGACCCAGGCCTGGTTATCGACACTGCGACTGACCTGCTCCAGCACCAGCGACATGGCGTGGCCTTTTTGTGATTGTTGTGCCGCTCACAGAGCCAGAACCGTGCCAGCTCAAGCACAACGCTCTGGCGCAGGGCTTTGCCAAATACCGCTCACATTTGCCGATTCACAAGTGAACAGATTCGCTGAACAACTGAACACTTGCCGGTTTGACAATGAACAGCGGTGAACAACACTCAAGTGCGGTCCCTGATAACAACTACAAGCACAGGACGGGCCCATGGCCACTTCCACCACGCCCCACGCCCAATTGATCCAGGCTTCCTGGGCACGCTGCCGCCAGCATGGCCTGCAACCCCAGAGCGCGCCGGATTTCGACTGCCTCACCCCTCACGAACTCAGCGCCCTGCTGGAAAGGCGCCAAGCCCTGCTGCGCCTTACCCGCGAGGAGGTGCTGCCGCAATACGCCCACCTGCTGGGCAACGCCAGTTACCTGGTGATGCTGGCCGATGCCAGCGGTTGCCTGCTTGATACCTGGGGCTCGCGTCGCTTTGTGGATGCGCACCAGCAGCATGGCTTCCACGCGGGCGCCCATTGGCATGAGCGGGGCGTGGGCACCAATGCGCTCGGCACGGCACTGGTGTGCGGCGAACCCGTCCACGTGGGCCAGGACGAACATTTCCTGCGCCAGAACCGCTACATGGCCAGTGCCGCCGCGCCTGTGTTCGATGCCGAGCGGCAACTGGTGGGCGTACTGGATGTGGCCAGCGACGGCTACCTGCCTGCCGCCCAGACGCTGGGCCTGGTGCGCATGATGGGCCAGAGCCTGGAAAACCGGCTGATCCTGGCCCAATACGCTGGCCAGCACGCCCACCTGCTGTTCAACAGCGCCTCCGACAACCTCGACAGCCCCTGGGCGGGCTTGCTGGTGTTCGATGAGCGCGGCCGGGTGCTGGCGGCCAACCACCGGGCCGACAGCCTGCTCGGCGCCAACCCGCTGCAGCAAAACCTTGAGCAGCTGTTCCAGATGCCCCTGCGCCAGTTACTCGCCCAGCCGCAGCAGCAGCCCTTCGCCCTGCAAGCCGCGGGGCGCAACCGCTTCCACTGCCAATGGCAGGCACCGCAGCAACGCCTTGCGCCTGCGACACCGGCCACCCACGGTGAGCCACGCCTGGAAAAGGCCCTGGCCCAAGCCCGCCTGCTGCTGGAAAAAGACATCCCGGTGCTGGTGCAGGGCGAAACCGGGGTCGGCAAGGAGGTATTCGTCGAAGCCCTGCACCGCGCCAGCAGCCGCGCAGCGAAGCCGCTGATTGCGGTCAACTGCGCGGCCATCCCCGCCGAACTGGTCGAGTCGGAGCTGTTTGGTTATGACAAGGGCGCTTTCACTGGCGCGCACCACAAAGGCAACGTTGGGCTGATCCGCAAGGCCGACCAGGGCGTGCTGTTCCTGGACGAAATCGGCGACATGCCGCTACCCACCCAGGCCCGGCTATTGCGCGCGCTGCAGTCACGCAGCATTCAACCGCTGGGCAGTGGCGAACCGGTGGCCGTAGACATTCGCGTGGTCTCGGCCAGCAACCGCGACCTGGCGGGCGAAGTGCGCGCTGGGCGGTTCCGCCAGGACCTTTACTACCGCATTGCCGGCCTGGCGGTGGTCGTGCCGCCGCTGCGCGAACGCTGTGACCGGCGCCAGTTGATCGAGCAACTGCATGCGCGCTACCGTGACCCCGGGCAACCGCAACGGCTGTCGCACGCCATCCTTGAGCTGTTCGACCGCCACCCGTGGCCGGGCAATGTGCGCGAATTGGTGAGCGTGCTGCAGGTAGCATTAGCGTTAGCGGGCAACGCGCCTGTCACCCTCGAACACCTGCCTTCAGGCTTTCTCGCCGAAGCCCAAGCGCCGGGCACGCTCAACGCTGCGCCGCCCACCGACGACCTGCAGGCACTGCTGCACAATGCCAAGGGCAACCTGTCCGCGGTTGCCCGCGACCTGGGCATCAGCCGTACCACCCTGTACAAACGCCTGCGCGAACACTGATGGCAGAAACGTCACAGCCGATTCGGCTGTGACGTGCGCGTAATCAGCCGAGCCCGCTGCCGCCAGCCCCCGCTTCAGCCAGCATTGCCGCCCTGCCCGCCGGACAATAACCCAGAGCCCACTCTGGACGCGATCCCGCAGGGAGACCCCCATGACCCGCTATATCGATGTGCAAGACCTCGCCCGCCTGGTCAACCGCAAAGGCCTGGCCACCTGCCTGGTGGAAATGGCCGAATACATCCGCCAGGACTACCTGCGCTGGCAGGCCTTCGAGAAATGCGCCCGGGTGGCCAACCATTCGGCGGACGGCGTGATCGAGCTGATGCCGGTGGCCGACGCCAACCTGTATGCCTTCAAGTACGTCAACGGCCACCCGAAAAACACCCGCCACGGCCTGCCTACGGTGATGGCCTTTGGCACTCTGAGCGACGTCGGCACCGGCGCGCCCGTGCTGCTCAGCGAAATGACCCTGACCACGGCCATTCGCACCGCCGCCACCTCGGCCCTGGCGGCCCGCTACCTGGCGCGCGAGGACAGCCGCAGCATGGCGCTGATCGGCAACGGCTCGCAAAGCGAATTCCAGGCCATTGCCTTCAAGACCCTGCTGGGCATCGATGAAATCCGCCTATACGACATCGACCCCAAAGCCACCGCCAAACTGGTGGCCAACCTGGCGGGCCGGCCGGGCCTGAAGCTGATCGTGGCCAGTTCGGTGGCCGAAGCGGTGCGTGGGGCTGACATCGTCACCACGGTGACTGCCGACAAGGCCTATGCCACCATTCTGACCCCGGACATGATCGAGCCCGGCATGCACCTGAATGCCGTGGGTGGTGATTGCCCTGGCAAAACCGAGCTGCACCGTGACATCGTCGAGCGGGCACGGGTGATCGTCGAATACGAGCCACAGAGCCGGGTAGAGGGCGAGATCCAGCAGATGCCGGCCGATTCGCCGGTGACCGAGTTCTGGCAAGTGGTGGCAGGCACTGCCAAGGGCCGTGAGAACGCTGCGCAGGTAACCCTGTTCGACTCGGTCGGGTTTGCCTTGGAGGATTACTCGGCGCTGCGGTATGTGCTGGACACGGCGCGCGCCCTTAACATTGGCCAGGGGATTGCGCTGGTGCCGTCGCTGGAAAACCCCAAAGACCTGTTTGCGCTGTTGCAGCCGCGGGTGGTGGAGATGCGATCCGCCCTAAAGGTAGGCACCGCCTGCGTGTAGGAGGCTACCCAGCCCATTCGGGCTGCGCTGCCGCACAGGGAACTGCGGCAGCAAGTGTGTCGCTTACCCTGTGGGAGCGGCCTTGTGTCGCGAAAGGGCTGCGCAGCAGCCCCAGGATTCCAGCTTCGCAGCAAATGCTGCCGGGGCTGCTGCGCAGCCCTTTCGCGACACAAGGCCGCTCCCACACCGCCGCGATGCGCCGCACAGCGGCGCCAAACCTGCAAACCAACCCCACACCACCTACCCTGTCCATGCCCCCTTCTTCAAAGAAGCCAAGCGCATGGACACTCCCCCACCCCTGGACCGCATCGATGAAGCCATCCTCAACGTGCTGCGCGTGGACGGCCGCATCACCTTCGAAAAACTGTCCACGCTGGTCCACCTCAGCCCGCGCCCCTGCCTGGAGCGCGTGCGCAAGCTGGAGCGGCGCGGCGTGATCCGCGGCTACAGCGCCATCATCGATGAACAGAAGGTCGCCCCCGGCCTTTCGCTGCTGGTGCTGGTTGCCCTGTCCGGCCAAAGCGGGCGCGCCGCGCAAAAGGCGTTCGAAGCCACCATCAATGCCTGCCCCGAAGTGCACGACTGCCACCTGATCAGCGGCCATTTCGACTACAGCCTGCGCCTGCGCTGCCGCGACATGGAACACTACCGGGTGTTGACCGAAAGCTGGATGAACGACGACGCCCTGCACATCGACAAACTGGTGGCGCACCCCGAGCTGGCCTCGGTGAAGCGCAGCGCCCAACTGGTCTGACCGGTCACACCGATTGGCAAGATGCTTGCAACGCTGGCCACAGTGCCCGGCTGACGCCTCCGTTTGTCTGTAGCGCCCTATCGACGCACGCACCGAACTAGAGCCTCACACGCCGAATCGCACCACAACTGGTCAGACCGGTAAGGCCAAAATCCCTTGCCAAGTCGGATTAATCGCGCTTTTATGACAGCGCGCTGAACAAACCGGTAAGACCACAATAATTAAGTCCTGCGCTCTTTCGCCCCGTGCGGCACCGAAGCAAGGACACCGATCTGAGATCCCTCCCATGCTCAAATGGTGCTCGCGTTCGATCTTTCTGCAAGTCGTGCTGGGCCTGGCCCTCGGCATAGCCTGCGGCCTCAGCTTCCCTGACCTTTCCCTGCAGCTAAAACCCCTGGGCGACGGCTTCATCAAGCTGATCAAGATGCTCATCGGCCTGATCGTCTTCTGCGTGGTGGTCAGTGGCATTTCCGGTGCCGGCGACCTGAAAAAGGTTGGCCGCATCGGCCTGAAATCGGTGATCTATTTCGAAGTGCTGACCACCATCGCCCTGGTGATCGGCCTGGTGCTCGCGTTCTCCAGCGGCATCGGCAGCGGCGCCAATATCCACCTGGACCAGCTGTCCAGCGCCGACGCCAGCAGCCTGGCCGAGCGTGGCCAGCACATCCACGGCGCCACCGCGTTCTTCATGGACCTGATCCCCACCTCGGTGGTGGGTGCCTTCGCCGACAACAACATCCTGCAGGTGCTGCTGTTCTCGGTGCTGTTCGGTAGCGCCCTGAACCTTGTCGGTGAGTCGGCCGCGGGCATTTCGCGGCTGATCAACGAACTGAGCCATGTGATTTTCCGCATCATGGGCATGATCGTGCGCCTGGCACCCATCGGCGTATTCGGCGCCATCGCCTTCACCACCAGCAAATACGGCCTGGAGTCGCTGCAGCACCTGGGCGGCCTGGTGGCGCTGTTCTACCTGACCTGCGCAGGTTTTGTGCTGATCATCCTGGGCACCGTGATGCGCCTGTCGGGCCTCAAGCTGCTGCCGTTCATCAAGTACCTGCGTGAAGAGCTGACCATCGTGCTGGGCACCGCATCATCCGACGCCGTGCTGCCGCAGATCATGCGCAAACTCGAGCACCTGGGCATCGGCAGCTCCACCGTGGGCCTGGTGATCCCCACCGGCTACTCGTTCAACCTGGACGGTTTCTCCATCTACCTGACCCTGGCCATCGTGTTCATTGCCAACGCCACCGGCACACCGCTGGCAATGACCGACCTGCTGACCATCCTGCTGGTGTCGCTGGTGACCTCCAAGGGTGCGCACGGCATCCCGGGCTCGGCGCTGGTGATCCTGGCCGCCACCCTCACCGCCGTGCCGGCGATCCCGGTGGTGGGCCTGGTGCTGGTGCTGGCAGTGGACTGGTTCATGGGCATCGGCCGGGCGCTGACCAACCTGATCGGCAACTGCGTGGCCACCGTGGCCATCGCCCGCTGGGAGAAAGACATCGACCTTGAGCGCGCGCAGAACGTGCTGGACGGCAAACCCGGCTTCGCTCCCGTGCCACGCAAGCCAACCACTGCCCATCAACAGGAATTCTGAGCCCACGCGGCCGGCGCTTGCGCCGGCCCTTTCAGGAGAAAACCGTGATCAGCTCATCGACCGTCGTCAATTCAGTGGTGGATAAACTGCGCAAGGCCCTGGCCCGAGGCCAGTGGCGCTCCGGTGACATGCTGCCCGGCCAGCGCGAACTGGCCGAACAGCTGGGCATCAGCCGCCCCAGCCTGCGTGAAGCGGTGACCGTGCTGGAAACCCTGGGCCTGGTGCGCTCGCTGCCGGGCAAGGGCGTGCTGGTGCTGGACGCCGATGCCAACCTGCAGGATGCCAGCCACGACAGCACTGCCTCGGCCAGCCTGGCCGATGTGCTGGAGCTGCGCTACACCCTCGAACCGTTCATCGTCGGCCTGGTGGCGCAGTCGGCCAACAGCCAGGACATCGGCCAGTTGCGCCTCATTTTGATGGACCTGCGCGAAGCACTGGACGCCGAAGACAGCGAAGCCGGTGCCAATGCCTACATCGCCTTCCATGAAGGGTTGTTCGCGCTGACCACCAACCCGATCTTCCAGAGCGTGGTGCAGCAAACCGGCAATGCCCTCAAGCAAAGTGCCGAGATGCTGCGCAAATCGCCCGAGCACCTGGCCGCACGGCTGAAGGAAAACGAAGCCGTGGTACGCGCCATTCGCGACCGCAACAGCGCCCAGGCCAGCGCCCAGATGCGCCGGCACATCCTGGCCGAAGGCCAGCGCATGGGCATTGAACTGAACATCCCGGACGACCACCCCGGCCCATGACTCCAGGAGAGCGACCATGACCGCCTGCGCCCACGCCGCCCCCCACTTGCCTGCCCTGCTTGCCGCCGGCGAAACCCGCCTGTCGGCAGACCAGATCTACCCTCGCCTGTTCGATGCCATCCTCGAACAGCGCCTGCCGCCCGGCAGCCTGTTGCCCGAGCAGGCATTAGGCAACGCCTTTGGCGTCAGCCGCACGGTGATCCGCCGGGTGCTGGGGCGCCTGTCGGACCAGCAAGTGGTGGTGCAGCGCCCCAGCCACACGGCCCACCTGGCGGTGCCCGACCCGCAGCAGGCGCGCCAGGTGCTCAGCGCCCGGCGCCTGGCCGAGACCACGCTGATCAGCCTGGCCGCCCAGCGTGCGCGGCCGGCGCAGGTGCGCCAGTTGCGCCAGCTGGTGGAGCGTGAGCGCCAGCACCATGAACGTGGCGAGCGCTGCGCGGCCATCCGCCTGGGGGGCGAATTCCACCTGAAGCTCGCGCAAGTGGCGGCCAATGCGCCGTTGGCGCGGTTTCTCAACGGGCTGGTGCCAATGACCTCGTTGATCATTGCCCGGTACGAGGCGCCCTGCTGCGAGCACTGTGCGTGGGAAGAACACGCAGCCATCATCGATGCCGTGGAAGCGGGCGACGGCAATGCGGCATTGGCGCTGATGCATGAGCATCTGGACCGGCTGGAGGACAAGCTCGACCTGGCCTGACCCACCCCGGGCAGCGTCGCTATACTTCGGGAACCACCCCAGCCTCTACCAGGGAGGCGGCCGCGTGAGCACTCGAATTACCTGCATGCTCTGCCTTCTGCTGGCCCTTGGCGGCTGCGCAAGCAAACCTGCGCCTGCCCCGCCGCCGCCCGCCGTGCTGACCCCGGCCACCTGGCAACGCATTGACCAGGAACTGATCGATGCCTCTGTGGGTGCCGCCGGTTCGGCCAACGACTATGCCCGGCGCTCCATGCGGGTGTGGAAGGAGCAGGTGCAACAACGCACCGAGCAAGACTTCATCCCCTGGTTCACCGGCTACTGGACTCAGCAATGGCTGACCCTGAAAGTGGCCTGGTACAAGCTCGACAGTGGCGAAGGCCGGGAACCGGCAGAAAAGCGCCTGGGCCTTTACCTGCAAGAGCAGTATCACGAGCGGGTGATCGAGCCGGTGGCCGAACAGATCAACCCCGAAAGCATCCGCGACCGCGCCAGCGAATTGTATGTGCAGTTGTTTGGCCAGCAACTGCCCGCGATCATCCAGCGCTACAACGCCGCACCCGAGCAGGTCAGCCAGCGCCTGAACCGCATCCCGGCCATCCACCTGGGCCCGCCCGACGCCCGCAACGCCTCGCTGTACCAGTTGCTGCGCGCCAAACCGCTGGAGCAGCAGCCAGCGTGGCTGGCCCTGCGTGAACACTTGCACGAGCAAGCCAGCAAAGGGCCAGGCAGGACGGACGTGGGGCTGTCATCGGTGGCCACCAATGCCAGCGAAAAACTTGGCGCCACCCTGGCCCCGCGCGGCATCGCCAGCGCCGTGGCCAGTGCGGTGGGAAAGGTGGCCGGGGCGATGATTTCGATTGCCGCCGCCGGGTACGGCATGGTCACTCATGACCGTGAACAGCCGCAGATGGTCGAGCAGTTACGGGTGATCCTCAACGTGGCGCTGAACCAGGAATGGCAGGAGCTGATGGAAAACCGCCAGAGTGGGGCAATGGCCGGGGTGTATTACCTGTCGGGGCAGGTGGAGGACAGTTTACTGGGCAGTGCGCCGCGGGTGGAAGAGCAGCAAGAGCCGCTATTGATCAGGTTGCCGCCGTGACGGGGATGCCTGTGCTGGCCTCATCGCGGATAAATCCGCTCCTACACGCGTTCCCTGTAGGAGCGGATTCATCCGCGAGAGGCCTGCACAGGCCAAATACCGTCCGTCGACACAACCCGAAGAGAATGCTGTAGGCATTTCAATGTTTTACACCCCAAGCCGATATCTGGGATGACAGGCCGCCACCGCGCCAAAAGCACGCGGCGCCCTTCCCTCCCTGGCCCAAGGTCTCGAAACATGAACCTGAAATTTCGCCACAAAATCCTGCTCAGCGCCTGCGGCGTCGTGGTGCTGGCATTTGCGCTGTTCACGCTCTACAACGATTACCTGCAACGCAACACCATCCGCCAGAACATCGAATCATCGGTGCAGCAAGCCGGCGCACTGACCGCAAGCAGTGTGCAAAACTGGATGAGCGGGCGCATCCTGGTGCTGGAAAACCTGGCCCAGGACATCGCTGAACAAGGCGCAGGCGAGACCTTGAACGGGCTGATCGGCCAGCCTTCCTACACGCGCAACTTCCTGTTCACCTACCTGGGCCAGGCCAACGGTATCTTCACCCAGCGGCCCGAGGCGCAAATGCCGGCGGGTTACGACCCACGCCAGCGCCCCTGGTACAGCGCCGCCACCGGCGCCGGGCAAACCGTGCTCACCGCCCCCTACCAAGGCGCCGTCGGCGGCCTGATGGTGACCATCGCCACCCCGGTAAAAAACAAGCAGACCGGTGAGCTGGTCGGCGTGGTCGGTGGCGACGTCACCCTCGACACCCTGGTGGAAATCATCAACTCCGTGGACTTTGGCGGCATCGGCCATGCCTTCCTTGCCGACAGCAACGGCCAGGTGATCGTCAGCCCCGACAAAGACCAGGTGATGAAAAACCTCAAGGACATCTACCCTGGCAGCGGCCTGCAAGTGGCACCCGGCATGCAGGATGTCACCCTCAACGGCCAGCAACGCCTGATTACCTTCACCCCGGTCGCTGGCCTGCCATCAGCGCAGTGGTACATCGGCCTGTCGATCGACAAGGACAAGGCCTACGCCGCGCTTAGCCAGTTCCGTACCTCGGCGATCATCGCCATGCTCATTGCCGTGGTGGCCATCGCCGCCGTGCTGGGCCTGCTGATCCCGGTGCTGATGCGCCCGCTGACCGCCATGGGCCGCGCTATGCGTGACATCGCCGAAGGCGAAGGCGACCTGACCCGCCGCCTGAGCGTGCAGCAGCAGGATGAATTCGGTGAGCTGGCCACCTCGTTCAACCGCTTCGTCGAGCGTATTCACGCGTCGATCAGCGAGGTGTCTTCGGCCACACGCCTGGTCCACGACCTGTCGGAAAAGGTCGTCAACGCCTCCAATGCATCGATCATCGGCTCCGAAGAGCAAAGCATGCGCACCAACAGCGTGGCCGCCGCCATCAACGAGCTGGGCGCGGCCACCCAGGAAATCGCCCGCAACGCCGCCGATGCCTCCCAGCACGCCAGCGGCGCCAGTGACCAGGCCAACGACGGGCGTGAAGTGGTCGAACAGGCAATCAACGCCATGACCGCCCTGTCACAGCGCATCAGCGACTCGTGCGAGCAGATCGAAACGCTCAACGCCAGCACCGACGAAATCGGCAAGATCCTCGACGTGATCAAGGGCATCTCCCAGCAGACCAACCTGCTGGCGCTCAACGCCGCCATCGAAGCCGCCCGTGCCGGCGAGGCCGGGCGCGGGTTTGCCGTGGTGGCCGATGAAGTGCGCAACCTGGCGCACCGCACCCAGGAATCGGCCGAAGAGATCCACCGCATGATCACCAGCCTGCAGGTGGGCTCGCGCGAGGCGGTACACACCATGAACACCAGCCAGGTGTCCAGCGAGCAGACCGTGCAAGTGGCCAACCGGGCCGGTGAGCGGCTGGCCAGCGTGACCCGGCGCATTGGCGAGATCGACGGCATGAACCAGTCGGTGGCCACCGCCACCGAGGAACAGACCGCCGTGGTGGAAAGCCTGAATCTGGACATTACCCAGATCAACGCGCTGAACCAGCAAGGGGTGCAGAACCTTAACCAGACGTTGCAGCATTGTGATGCGCTGGCGCAGCAGGCGGGGCGGTTGAAGCAGTTGGTGGGGAGTTTCAGGATTTGATGATGGGATAACCGGGCGCGCCAGCGGCGCCTAATCCCGCAGCAAACCCGGTTATAACCTAATAACGAACAAGTCTATTTGGCTATAAAAAAATCTATATGCTGGCTGCATCCGATAACGGGCAAAGCTGGGCAGTCGAGTAGCGTATGGATGTAGGTTCTTTCGGTTTCACCATTGCGGGGCTGGTTGTAGGTTTCATCGTCGGCGTAACCGGTGTGGGCGGCGGTTCTTTGATGACGCCGATCCTGCTGTGGTTCGGTATCAACCCGGCCACCGCCGTGGGCACCGACCTGCTCTATGCCGCCATTACCAAAGCCAGCGGCGTCTGGGTGCATGGCCGCAACAAGAACATCGACTGGCGCATCACCGGCCTGCTCAGCCTGGGCAGCGTACCGGCAGCGGCCCTGACCCTGTGGTTCCTCAGCACCCTGCATGCCGACACTTCGGCACTCAATGCCGTGATCAAGCAGGGCCTGGCGGTGGTGTTGATCCTCACTGCGTTGGCCATCCTGTTCAAGTCGCGCCTGCAGGCCTTCGCCAACCGCCATGCCGGTGACCACTACCACCTCAGCGACCGCACCCTGACCGTCCTCACCGTGGTCACCGGCGTGGTGCTGGGCGTGATGGTCACCCTCACCTCGATCGGTGCCGGCGCATTGGGCACCGTGGCGCTGTTCCTGCTGTACCCGTTCCTGGTCACCCGCCGCCTGGTGGGCACCGAGATCGCCCACGCCGTGCCGCTGACCTTGGTAGCAGGTTTGGGCCATGCGGGCATGGGCAACATGGACTGGTCGCTGCTGGGCTACCTGCTGCTGGGCTCGCTGCCTGGCATCTATTTCGGCAGCCACCTCACCGGGCGCATTTCCGACCGCGTGCTGCGCCCCTGCCTGGCGGCGATGCTGCTGTTGATTGGTTACAAGCTGGCGTTCTGAACTGCGTCAGCCCAGGCGCAGGCGCCACTGCCCGGTAAAGCTCAGCGCGATACGTGACAAGGGCAGCACATCGATACGTTGATGCGCTGCCAACGGGCTACCCAGCACGTGTACCAGCAAGGCGCGAATCACCAGCGGGTGGGTCACCGCCAGCCAGTTGCCTGGCCGGTCGAACGCTTGCAACCACGCTGAACTGCGCTGATACAGCGCGGCAAACGATTCGCCACCATGGGGTGCGCTGTCGGGGTCATTCAGCCATTTCGCCAATGCCTCAGGCTGCTCAGCCTGCAACTGCTTCAGCGTCATCCCCTGCCAACTGCCAAGGTCACAATCAGCCAACTGCGGCTCGATGCGGGCGTGGGCCGCGAATATGGCTGCCGTCTCACAAGCCCGACGCTCTGGCGCTGTCAGCACCTGCACATCAGGCGCTTCAAGCACGGATGGCTCGCCCAAGGGCAAAACAGCATCGTCGGCAACAGGCAAACGGCCGGTTTTCTGGGCATGTGTCAGGGCATGGCAAACAAGGGTCAGGTGTACGGCTTTCACCAGTAAAGCGCTCACGACAGCGGGGACGGTTGCAGCATGCCTGCCTTCGCGCGGCACAACAACACATCCCCGCCCCGTTCAGGTCAGGCGAACAACTGCAACACACTCCAGACCGGCACGGCCACTGCCAGGCCGACCGCCAGCCGCGGCCAGTACGGCAGCACGACCACCAGCAGCAACCCAGCCAGCGACATGGCGCCAAACCAGGCCACCGGCCCCATGGCCCAGCCCCAGGCCTGCGCGCAGAGCCACAGGCTGATAGCCAATGCCAACCACCCCGCACCGCGCAAAAGCCGGCGCAACGGCACTGGGCACGCCGTGTTCCACACCTGTTTGTAATGACGCTCCAGCCCTTGGCAAAGGCCGAGCATACCGGCGTAGGCGAACAGCACGCCGCCTGTGATCAGCATCATCATGCGCGTGCCTCCACGCCCGGCTTGGCCCGGCCCCTCGGCGCCGCCGCAACGGCGCGGTGAACCCGCACGGCGGCCAGGCCAAACAACAGGCCCAGCACCCCGCCGCACGCCGCCACGCCCAGGCGCAGGGCATCGTCCAGCCCGCCGAACAGCGCCAGGCCAAGGCACAGCAACGTGGTCAGCCCCAGTTGCTCGACCCACGCCCGCCGCGCCGGCCGGATGCCCGCATGCAGCAGCGCCAGCAGCCACATCCCAAAGAACGCCCGCACCTCCCACGCCTCCCGGTGTGCGAGTTCAACCGGCAACAGGCGGCTGGCCCACAACAACCCCACGCAAGCAAGCAACAGCCCGGCAATAAAGCCCACATTGCACACTTCGGCCACGCGGTACCAACGGCGTGCCGACGCATCGGCCGTGGCCGTGGCGTACTTGCGCCCACGCTTCACGCAGAACAGCACCAGGCCGCTGGCGATCATCACGCAGCTGACCACCCCGCAAATGAAGTACAGCCAACGCATCGGGTAGCCGCCGAACTGGGCAAAATGCAGCCCCACCATCACCCGCTGGGTCAATGGTGCTGCCCGCCACTCTGTCACATCGCTGAGCAGTTCGCCGCTGACGCCGTCAAACACCATCGCCTGCCCTTTGGACAAGGCGATGCGGTTACCCAACTCCGGGCGAATTTCGATGCGGGCACCGGCGGTATTGGGATGGCTGACGTTGAACCCGGCAATCGGCCCCAGCCGCGCTTCGGCCTGGGCCAGCAGCGGCACCACGTCGACCAGTTCGCCCGGCTGCTTCGTGAGGCCGCGCGGCTGCTCCAGCCGTGCACTGCCCTGGGCCTGGAAGTAGGCACGGTTGTCGCCGGCAAACAGCGCGTCGACCCCCGCCGGTATATAGATGAGCATGAAGATCACCAGCCCGGTGTAGGTGATCATCAGGTGGAACGGCAGCAACAGCACGGCGCTGGCGTTGTGAAAATCCAGCCACGAGCGCTGGCCCTTGTTCGGGCGGAAGGTGAAGAACTCCTTGAAGATCTTCTTGTGGATCACGATGCCAGTCACCAGCGCGGCCAGCATCACCAGCGCCAACGCACCCACCACGAAGATGCCCCAGTTGCGCGGCAAGTCCAGGGTGAAGTGGAAGCGGAAGAAGAAGTTACCGCCCACGCTGTCGCGCACTTCAACCACCTCACCGGTTTGCGGGTCGAGCTGTACGCTACTGCCGCCACGGCGGTCACCGGTGCCCACCTGCAAGCCCGGCGAGCGCTCGGTGGGCAGGTTCACGCGCCAGTTGCCGGCCTGCGGCTCGTGGCTTTGCAGGTAGGCGATGGCACGCCCCGCCGCATCGGCCTGGGATATTTCGCTGGCGGGGATTTCCGGCTGCATCCAGTGGTTGAGCTCTTTGTCGAACACCGCCAGGGTGCCGGTGACGAAGATGGCAAACAGCAACCAGCCGAAGATCAGCCCGGCCCAGGTGTGCAGCCAGGCCATCGATTGGGTGAAGGTGTTTTTCATGCCAGCCACTCCAGGGCCTGGGGCCAGAAACCGACCAGCATCAAGGGTGCCGCGACGGCCACGGGTGCCCAGGCGCGCAAGGCGTCACGGCTGGCGAAGGCCCAGAGGATGGCAATGGTGTAGAAGATGAATGCAAGCAAGGTCGAGATGATCACTGCATCGGCGGGTGATACGGGCAACAGCCGTGCGAGGCAGGCGGTGGCGGCGTAGGAAAATGCGTAGCCGCCGAACAGCGCGGCGGCGCAGCGGGAAAGGATTTGCAGCCAGGCGGGGGATCTGGGCATGAGGTTTCCTTGAAGAAATCTGTGAAGCCATTCGCGGGCAAGCCCGCTCCCACACGTACCGCGCGGCCCCGGGGGACCGCGTTGTACCTGCAGGAGCGGGCTTATCGGGGCGCCGCACCGCCCCCGGTTATCAGAAGGAAATGTTCAGCGACGCAAACACCGCCCGCCCTGGCTGGTTATAGGTGTTGGCCCCCGAGCTGCTGGCATTGCCGCCCCGGTAGATCTGCTTGTCGAACACGTTGTTCACCCCAACGCGCACGTCATAGTTGGCGTTGAACTTGTACCCGGTACTTACGTCCACCAGGCCATAGGCCTCGACGTCCTGCTGGGCCACTTCGTCGTAGCTTTCCTGGGTGCGGTAGTTGTAGGTCGGCGACTTCTGCTTGCCGTAATAGGTGCCGGCCACCTGGAACGACAGCTTGTCGGTAGCACGCCAGTCGAGGGTGGAGTTGACGGTGTACTCCGGGATCACCGACAGCGGCTCACCGGTTTCGCGGTTGTCGTTGTCCAGCATCCAGGTCAGGTTGGTGTTCCAGTCCAGGGTCGGGGTCAGTTCAACGAACAGGTTGCCTTCGATGCCTTCAACCCGCGCCTTGCCGGCGTTTTCCCACTCGGTCACGCGGCGGCCGCTGTTGATGGCGTAGAGCACGTCGGTGCCGCCGATGATCTTGTTCTTGTAGTCGTTACGGAAGTAGGTGGCGCTGGTACGCCAGGTGCCGCGGTCGTACTGCAGGCCGATTTCCTTGTTGACGCTGATTTCAGGCTTGAGGTCGGCGTTGCCCTGCAGGTAGCAGCCACCCGAGTTGGTCTGCTCCACGCTGCAACCGTTGCCACGGCTGTACAGCAGGTAGTTGGGGTTGGACTGGTACAGGTTCGGCGTTTTGTAGGCGCGAGCGATACCGCCTTTGACGGTCCACTCATCGGTGAGCTTGTGCGACAGGTTGAGGCTGGGGCTGAAGTTGTCGCCGAACTTTTCGTGGTGGTCGAATCGCAGGCCCGGGGTCACGGTGGTGTCGCCGATGATGATGTTGTCCTCGACGAACAATGCGTAGCTCTTGGCGGTCATCTTCGAGTTGCTGCGGTCGAAGCCACTGATCACATCGCTGCCCGAACCGCTCGGGTCAAAGCTTTGCGGGCGGAACGAGCCTTGGTCGTTCAGCGATTCATACAGATACTCGCCACCGAGGGTCAGCACGTGCTCGGTGCTGCCCATGGCGAACGGCAGGTTCAGCTCGCTGCTCAGGCGGGTGTTGCGCAGGCGCGACATGGCCGCGCCGGAATCGTTGATGGCCCCTTCCGGCCCACCGGCCAGGCCTTCGTTCAGGCGCCAGTTGCGCACATACTCATAGCCCAGGCTGGTTTTGCTGGTGCCCCAGGTGAAGTCGCCCAGGTGGGTCAGGTCGTAGGTGTTGCGCTGCATCACGTTGGTCTCGTGGCCGTACAGGCTGGAGATCAGGTCGACGTTGCTGCCACCGTTGCTGTTCATGGTGTCGCCGGCATAGATGTTGCCCTGGCGGCTGTAGCCAGCGCTGGCTTCAAGGCGGTGCTCGTCGTTGAGTTTCCAGCTCAACAGGCCGTTGATGTCTTTGTTGCGCACGCCCTCACGGCCCGCAACCAGGGCGCTGTTGGCGTGGTCGGCGTTGATGTCCAGGTCGTCCGCGTCGGTCTTGGCCAGGCCACCGAACAGGCGGAACCCAAGGTTTTCGGTAAGCCCGCCGCTGAGGTTGAAGTTGGCGCGGCGGCTGGCACCTTCGGCGCTGTCTTCGGGCATCTGGGTATAAAGGGTGACGTTACCCTTGAATTCGTCGGTAGGGCGTTTGGTGATGATGTTGACCACCCCGCCCATGGCGCCGGAGCCATACCGCGCTGCCGCCGGGCCGCGCAGAATCTCGATGCGCTCGACCGCCTCGGCCGGTACCCAGTTGGTTTCGCCGCGGGTGTCGCGGTCACCGTTCCAGCCATAACGCACGGCGTTGCGGGCGCTGGAGGGTTTGCCGTCGATCAAAATCAGGGTGTTTTCCGGGCCCATGCCGCGCAGGTCGATCTGCCGGTTGTTGCCGCGCGCGCCGCTGGCACTGTTGCCGGTAAGGTTAACGCCCGGCTCGCGGCGGATGAGTTCGGACAGGTCGTTGGCCGGCGGGTGGCGCTTGATGTCTTCTTCGGTGATGATCGACGAGCCCAGCGCCTGACGCGCCTCGCGCTCGGCGGTGACCAGGGTGTCCTGGATCACCAGCGCGTTTTCGGCCACTGGCACTTCCAGCACTTCACCGGCATTTTGTGCCTGGGGCTCGGCGGCCGTTGCCGCCATGGCCGGCGTTGCCAATGCCACGAAGGCCAAGGCCAGGCTGTTAGGTGAAGTTCTGGACTGCATCGGTACATCTCCCTGCGATTGATGAGCAAAAAGGCGCGCCCCGGCCACGAAACCGGGAGCCCTCGCCCACCGGCCTCGAAACCGTATTCGGGGGCCAACAGGGATGGTGAATATAGTGATTCTCAATTGAGTTTAAATCTTATTTACGAACTTTACATGTTTGTAACGGAACTTTGCTGGAATGCCAGGCGGTAGTGTCATTTGCCTGTGGATCATGCCTATACTTCATTTGACGCATGCAATCCCATCAAATGACGGAGGCACGATGACACCATCAACAGTCCAGCGGCGCCAGCAAACGAAGAAAGATGACCCGCGCTGTGCAGCCGTAAACGAATTCTGGGCATTCAGTGCAAGCCGTCATGCCCTTAACGAATCTGAGCGGCTGGTGCAGATCAAGATTGGTTTCTCCGCCCAGTTGTTCCGCGCTGTGCGCTACACCTTCAATCTTGAAGAGCTCAGCCTGGCACTGCTGCTGAACGCCTCCATCTCTACTCTGGAGCGGCGTGTGCGGGACCATGAAGTGCTCGACACCGTGGCCTCCGAACGCCTGGACCGCATTGCTTCGGTCTCCCACCAGGCTGAAGAGGTATTCGAAAGCCGGGATGCTGCCGCGCAATGGATGTCGGCCCCCAACAAGGCGCTCGGCGGCGACACACCGATCCTGCTCTGCGAAACCGAAATCGGTGCCAAACAGGTGCGCCGGGTGCTGCAGGCGTTGGAATGGGGCGGGGTTGCCTGATGCGAGCGTGGCGCATAGCAAAGGAAAAGCGAGCCACCGATTTGACTGGCAAGGGCGCAGCCATCGAAGGCGGCCGATGGAACGACCAGGATGTACCTGCCGTGTACATGGGCTTGACGCCCGCCATCTGTTGCCTGGAAACCTTCGTGCATGCAGTTGGGCAACCGACCTTCCCCTTGAAGATCACCTGTTTCGAGCTACCGAACGACGCCTCGCTGTATCAGCACATCGAAGCAATCGACCTGCCAGAAGGCTGGGCCAGCTTGCCGGCGGACCGGCCGAGCATGGCATTCGGTACCGCCTGGCTGAAGTCGAACAGCCACCTCGGGCTTATCATCCCCTCCGCCATCCTGCCGCTGGAACGCAACATCGTGATCAACCCGGACCACCCGGCGGTAAAGCAGGTCAAGGTGGTTGAAATTTACGACTTCATGTACGACGCGCGCATGTTCGACGTCGGCACACGATAAACCTTGGAATGCCTGCCCATAATGCTCCCAGCGGCCCTGATCTTCCTGCTCACGCTCACTCTGGTCATCTGGCAACCCAAAGGCCTCGGTGTAGGCTGGAGCGCCACGCTCGGTGCCGTGCTGGCGCTGGTGTTCGGCGTGGTTTCGCTACATGACATCCCCACCGTCTGGGCGATCATCTGGAACGCCACTGCCACGTTCATTGCGCTAATCATCATCAGCCTGCTGCTCGACGAGGCCGGTTTTTTCGAGTGGGCGGCGCTGCATGTGGCGCGCTGGGCGCGTGGCAGTGGCCAACGGTTGTTTGCCTTCATGGTGTTGCTGGGGGCGGCCGTTTCGGCGTTGTTCGCCAATGATGGCGCGGCGTTGATCCTTACCCCGATCGTCATGTCGATGCTGCTGGCGCTGCGTTTTTCCCCGGCCGCGACGCTGGCGTTCGTCATGGGTGCTGGCTTTATTGCCGATACCGCCAGCTTGCCGCTGGTGGTGTCGAACCTGGTGAACATTGTTTCGGCGGACTACTTCGGGCTGGGTTTCAACGACTACGCGGCCGTGATGGTGCCGGTCAACCTGGTGGCGGTGGCCGCCACGCTGTTGGTGCTGTGGCTGTATTTTCGCCGTGACATCCCGCAGCGATATGCCCTTGATGAGCTCAAGCTGCCCGCCATGGCCGTGCGTGACCGCGCCACTTTCCGCGTTGGCTGGGTGGTGCTGGTGGCGTTGCTGGCCAGCCTGTTCGTGCTTGAGCCTTTGGGCATCCCGGTCAGCGCCGTGGCCTCGGCCTGCGCCGCCGTGCTGTTCGCTGTGGCTGCCCGTGGCCATGTCATCTCCACCCGCCGCGTGTTGCGCGAGGCACCTTGGCAGATCGTGGTGTTTTCGCTGGGTATGTACCTGGTGGTGTATGGGCTGCGTAATGCAGGCCTGACCGACTCGCTCACCGGCGCGCTTGACTGGCTGGCCGGGCACGGGCTGTGGGCCGCTTCATTGGGCACGGGGTTGATTGCTGCGCTGCTTTCGTCGGTGATGAACAACCTGCCCAGCGTGCTGATCGGGGCATTGTCTATCCATGCCTCGGATGCCCAAGGGGTGGTGCGCGAAGCGATGATCTACGCCAATGTCATTGGTTGCGACCTGGGGCCGAAGATCACCCCGATTGGCAGCCTGGCGACTTTGTTGTGGTTGCACGTGCTGGCACGCAAGGGGGTGGTGATTGGCTGGGGGTATTACTTCAAGGTCGGGGTGCTGCTGACCGTGCCGGTGTTGCTGGTGACGTTGGCGGCGTTGGCCGTGCGGTTAAGCTTCTGAAGCGTTCTCCTGGGTCGGCCCCATCGCGGATAAATCCGCTCCTACAGACGCGCCCCCCTGTAGGAGCGGATTTATCCGCGATGGGCTGCAACGCAGCCCCGGCAATTCCGACCTCTGCCACATCAAACAGGCCGCGTCTGCGGCTCAATCCTGCTCCAGGCCCTCGAGCACGGCCTCTGCCAGCGCCAACCCTTTCTCCAACGAATTTTCCGTTGCAGTCAGCAAGCTACGCATCGGCTCCTTAGCCTTCTCCAACGCCAATGCGTTGGTTTCATAGGCGGCTTTAAGTGCCGCCACAGCACAGACCAGCGCATCCTCGCCATCGACACCTGCGCATACCAAAAACATGGGACCGTGTGCACTATGGCACGTGCCGAAATGGGATTGGCCCGTCAAAGGGCGGGGTTTGCGGGTGCTGATTTCAACAGCGCTTTGTTGACTCATGAGGCCACCTCTCGCCTTGCAAGTGGAGAGACGCGGAACAGCTTGAATGGTGGATCAGGAACGATCTTCTTTGGCATGGTGCGACTCCTTGCTTTTCCTCCGAAAGAAAGCTCCGCGCCCATACGCCAATATGGGTGAGCGGAACCGTGCGGGTTGGCGTGCCGGTCGGAGGGCCGGTGAGCCCGAAGGCTCCCACACACGGCCCGCCCATAACGGGTGCAGCCATGCGGGACACGAAAATCGCAGGTGCGACCGTGTCCGCTTCCGAAACCGGGACGCCAATCCCGGACCGCAGAATCTACTGCGGCGCCGCACATTACTCAAGCAAGCATTAGGTGTCAAAATATTTTCAAAACCACTCATTTATGAAAACGTTTAACCATCACAACAAAGCAAGTAAAGTCTTCGGCATTTTCAATACAAGCTTTACAACGAAATCATTCACCAGCTAGACGACACCCTCAAGACCAGCTGTAGCCGATTAGCGTCATCGCGACTACCCTGACTGACTTGCCAGCGGAGAACCTCATGGGCGCAATTAGAAACTTCGTGACCACCATCAAGAATAGCGATCAAGCACTAGAAATATTTAAAGATGGCGGAGAGGTAGCTATCGATGCTGCCTTGGAAGACAAACTTGGAATTGAAGGAGTACTGAAGGACATCCCCATCCTCAATGTTGCAATAAGCTTATATAAGGCTGGCAACCAAATTTCAGCCTATTTTTTTGCGAAAAAAATGATTACCTTCCTTGCTGAGATTAACAAGGTACCCAGCCACACACGTATTGATTTCCTAAATCAGAACTGCTCTGATGAGTCTGGCGTCGAGAACGTGGGAGAAGTAGCGCTGATGATTCTAGACAAGATTGATCATCCCAAGCTAGCTGCAATGCTTGGACGCGCCTTTGCACTCTTGACTATCGGCGCAATAGGCAAACAGGAATTCGACATTTACGCTCACATTATAAAAAATCTGAACCCCTATTTACAGCGACAAATGGCGCAATGCTATAAAATCAAGGGAATGATGGCCGTTGATGCACCAACAGCTCAGCTCCTTGCAAATTACGGCTTATTGAAAGTTGAATATAAATTAAACTCAAGCAGCAACAGCCTGGCATTATCGTCTATAAACACATCTCATCTCGGAGAAAAATTTTACACCGAAATTCTAGTAGGCAGGACTACCTACTGACTTGCCAACCCCAAAAAGAGGGTGTAGCTCCTCACCTCACCCGCCAAAGCCCATCCGCACACGTGGTAAAACTTTGGCTCATCATCTCCCGCCGCATCGCCCACTGCGCAGCCGCCGGCACCGCCGCGCTGCGCAGCGTGCCCCTGCCCCAACGCCCATTCACCCCATCGATCACCGCCATCACCCGCTCGGCCTGCAACGTTTGCGAAGGCGCGAAGAGGTCGGTGGTGTACTCCCCGCGCTGGCACAGCTCCATCAGCAGCACTTCTGCCTTGCTGTAGCGAAACCCCTGGCGATACACCCGCTCTACCGCCTCCAGCGCCATGCGCGTCAGCAGGCGCTCGTCGTCGGTGGGGTATGGCAACTGCACCACCACGCCATTGGCATAACGGGGTTCGTCCGGGTTGAACATGCCGGTGCGAATGCTTACCCGCATGCGCCGCGCCAGCGATTGTTGGCCACGCAACTTTTCCGAGGCACGCATCACGTAGGTGGCCACTGCCTCCTTGATCGGCGCCAACTCGGTCAGGCGCTGGCCGAACATGCGGCTGCAGCAGATTTCCTGGCGCGGTGGCTCGACGTCCTCCAAGTGCAGGCAGGGGGTGCCCGCCAATTCACGGGCGGTCTTTTCCACCACCACGCTGAAGGTTTTGCGCAACAGGCCAGGGTCGGCGCGGGACAGGTCCCAGGCGGTGCGGATGTGCAGGCCCTGCAGGTGGGCGGTAAGACGGTTGCCAATGCCCCAGACGTCGGACACGTCGCACTTTTTCAGCACCCATTCACGCCGGTGCGGATCGCGCAGGTCGACCACCCCGCCGCTCTGCACCGCCCAGCGCTTGGCCGCATGGTTGGCCAGCTTGGCCAACGTCTTGGTGCCAGCAATGCCTACGCCAACAGGAATGCCGGTGTACTTGAGCACCCGCTCACGGATGCTGCGCCCCAACCCGTCGAGGTTGCCGGGCATGCCGCCAAGCTCGGCAAAGGCTTCATCGATGGAGTACACCTCCAGCGCCGGGACCATGCCCTCAATCACCGTCATTACCCGCTGGCTCATGTCACCGTACAGCGCATAGTTGGACGAAAACGCCACCACCCCGTGGCGACGCAACAGGTCTTTGACCTGGTAATACGGCTGGCCCATCTTCACCAGCGGCTTGGCCTCGGCGCTGCGGGCGATGATGCAACCGTCGTTGTTGCTGAGCACGACAATGGGCGTGCGCGCCAGGTCAGGGCGGAACACGCGCTCGCAACTGGCGTAGAAGCTGTTGCAGTCGATCAACGCGAAAACGGGTGTGGCGGGCATCAGGCAGCACCATCAATACTGTATACGCATACAGTACATGAAATATACACCGCCGCTCTACCCGCTTGTCCGAATGCCGCCTACAGTTTCGAACAGGTCAACCCTGCCGGGACCGCCCCCGATGCACACCGTCGAAAAACCCGAGCACAGCAAAACCACCACTGCCTTGGCGCGGATCCCACGCAGCGTCTGGGCGCTGGGTTTCGTGTCGATGTTCATGGACATTTCTTCCGAAATGGTCCACGCCCTGCTGCCGTTGTACATGGTCACCGTGCTGGGCACCTCGGTGGTGGCGGTAGGCGTTATAGAAGGTATTGCCGAGGCCACGGCGTCGATCACCAAGGTGTTTTCCGGTGCACTCAGCGACCGGCTGGGCAAGCGCAAGTTGCTCACGGTGCTGGGTTATGGCCTGGGCGCCCTGACCAAGCCGGTGTTCCCCATGGCCTCGGGGCTGGAATGGCTGATTGGCGCACGCTTTGTGGACCGGGTCGGCAAGGGCATTCGTGGCGCGCCGCGCGATGCACTGGTGGCCGATGTGACCCCCACCGAACTGCGCGGCGCGGCGTTCGGCCTGCGCCAGGCCCTGGACACCGTGGGGGCGTTTCTCGGGCCATTGCTGGCGATTGCACTGATGTGGCTGACCGCCAGCCACTTCCAGACGGTGTTCTGGGTAGCGGTGATACCGGCCTGCATTGCCGTTGGTGTGCTGGTCGCCTTCGTGCGCGAACCCGAAACGCCAGCGCAAACGCGCCCTGTGCGCTGGCCCCTGGCGTCAGGCGAACTCTCCCGCCTGGGGCCGCCCTACTGGCGGTTGGTCGGCCTGGCCATGGTCTTCACCCTGGCCCGCTTCAGCGAAGCGTTCCTGCTGCTGCGCGCCCAGGACATGGGCCTGGCCCCGCTTTGGGCACCGGCGGTGATGGTGCTGATGGCGCTGGCCTATGCATTATCGGCCTACCCCGCCGGGGCCCTGTCAGACCGCGTGGGCCGGCGCGGCGTGCTGATGGCCGGGCTGGGGCTGCTGGCCGTCGCCGACCTGCTGTTGGCCCTGTGCCCAGGCTGGGCCGGGTTGGGGTTGGGCGTGATGGCGTGGGGGCTGCACCTGGGCTTCACCCAGGGCATTTTCGCCGCACTGATCGCCGACCGCGCGCCAGCCGACCTGCGCGGCACCGCCTTCGGCGTGTTCAACCTGCTCACCGGCGTGGCCCTGCTGGTGGCCAGCGTGGTGGCCGGGTTGCTGTGGGACGGGGCGGGTTTTCAGGCAACGTTTCTGGTCGGCGCGGGGCTCGCCGGCATCACCCTGGCGGGTGTGACATGGCTTTCGGATCGTGGCTGCGCACACTGAACGTCACCACGCCCCAGATCATCAACTCGTCACCCTCCATGATGTAGCGTGGCGCATACCGTGGGTTCTCCGAACGCAGCACCACCTGCGCGCCGTTGCGTTGCAGGCGCTTGCACAACGGTTCGCCGTTGACCGCCGCAATCACGATATGGCCCGGCCGTGCCTCGATCGAGCGGTCGACCAGCACCAGGTCACCGTCGAAGATGCCGGCACCCTGCATGCTGTCGCCGTCTATCCTCACCAGGTACATGTGCGGCGCGCGCAGGTTGAACAGCTCGTCCAGCGAGATGGGCTGCTCCATGTGGTCCGCCGCTGGCGACGGGAAGCCTGCCGGCACGCGGAACAGGTAACGCCCCAGCATGGCGCTGGCGTGGGTGATCGGGCCCAGAATGGATGTCATGCGACGGCCTTGAAATTAAACTGTATGCATATACAGTTAAGCGCTGTTGCGGGCACTCGGTCAATCCCGAGTAGGAAATTTCGACAAAAGGGGGCATGCCATGTGTGGACGCTTCGCCCAGTCTCAGGGCCTGGCCGATTACCTGCGTGAACTGAACGCCGAGCAGGATGTGGTCAGCGGTTACGACAATGTGCCCATCGGGCGCTACAACGTCGCCCCCGGCAGCCGCGTGCTGATCCTGCACAATACAGCCGACGGCCTGCGCATCGACCCTTGCCACTGGGGCTGGGCACCGTTCTGGGCCACCGGCAAACGGCCGGCCCCCATCAATGCACGGGTGGAAACGGTGACCACCGGCAAATTCTTCAAGGCGTTATGGCCCCAAGGCCGCGCCTTGGTGATGGCGGATGGCTGGTACGAATGGGTTACCGACCCAAACGACCCCAAGCGCAAACAACCCTATTTCATCCGCCTTAAAAGCCAGGCACCGATGTTCATGGCCGCGCTGGCCGAGGTGCATGCCGGGCTCGAACCGAACGAAGGCGATGGCTTTGTAATCATCACAGCGGCCAGTGATGCCGGCATGGTCGATATTCATGACCGCCGGCCGCTGGTGCTGGCGCCGGAGTACGCGCGGGCCTGGATCGACCCTGAGGTGCCTGCCGATGAGGCCGAACGCCTGGCGCGGGAGCAGTGCCTGCCGGTGGAGGCGTTCGAGTGGTTTGCGGTGGGCAAGGCGGTGGGCAATGTGCGTAATGAAGGGGCGCAGTTGATCGTGATGGAGGACGCTTTATATAAGCCTTGAGTGCTGCGTTGCTGGCACGTACACCATCGCGGGGCAAACCCGCCGGGCCTGACACAGGGCACTCAAGGCGCACCAGCTGAAGGCACATTCTGCCCCCTTGCGCGAAATCAGTGCCCTCCCCTCTGCCTACACGGCAATTTTCCTACTCAATCTGCGGCCATCAGCCCATGGCACGCTTCATGCTTATTTCCATTCATTCAAGTAGCTTGAATAAAGATCACCATCAATTCAAGGGGCTCCAGGATGAATCGGTTTTCGCTCAAAACGCTGTCGTTGTCATTGATAACCCTGTGCAGCATCTCAATGGCGCAGGCAGACGACCTACTGCAACGCATCAAGGAAAAAAACCAGATCGTGGTCGCCACCGAGGCGCGCTTTGCGCCGTTTGAGTCGGTGGAAAACGGCAAGATCGTCGGCTATGGCGCCGACCTCATGCACTACGTGCTGAGCGCAGACCTGCCCGAGGTCAAGGTGCGCCAGCTGGACCTGCCGTTCCAGGGCATCCTCCCTGGGCTCGACACCCGCAAGTTCGACTTTGTGGTGACCTCGGTAACGGTCAACAAGGCACGCTTCGAGCAGTTTGCGTTCACCGTGCCAATCGCCGAGTCCACCGTGGCACTGCTCAAGCGCGCGGACGATGGCAACATCAAGACACTGGCCGACCTCAACGGGCGGGTCATCGGCTCGCAGACAGGCTCGGGGCAACTGGCCGTACTGAAAGCGCTCGACACCCAGCTCAAAGCCCAAGGCCAACCCGGCATCGCGCAAATCAAGGAATACGTCAGTTTCGACGAAGCCTACGCAGACCTTGCAAACGGCAGGCTCGATGGCGTTGCACAGTCGCTGGCGAACCTTGGCCCGCTGATGAAAGCGCGCCCGGGCCTGTTCAGCACCCTGCCGGAAATGGTCGGCCCAACCACCTACTTCGGCTGGGTTGGCCGCAAGGACGCCGACAGCGCCAGCCTGGTCAAACTGTTCAGTGACGGCATCGCCCGCGCAGCCGCGGATGGCACGCTGAAGACGCTGCAACAGAAGTGGTTCGGCTTCACCATGGACTTGCCAACCGACGCCATGCCGGCGCCAAGCATCTGAGCCGCTGATGATGAACGATTTCAGCAGCCGCTTGGCCTCGTACTGGCCTGCCTTGATGGAGGGCGCATGGACCACCTTGTGGTTGTGCGCCATGGGGATGCTGCTGGGCTTTGCGCTGGGGGTGGTGCTCCACCTCCTGGCCACCGGCCGCAGCCGCCTGGGCGTTGCCTTCACCAAAGTCTACGTCAGCTTCTTTCGCGGCACGCCCATGCTCGCCCAGTTGCTGTTGTTGTTCTACCTGCCGTCAGCCCTGGGGCTTGACGTGCCGCCGATGGTGGCAGGCGTGGCCGCGCTGGCACTGAACACGGCCGCCTACCAGTCACAGATCCTCGGTAGCGGGTTTGCCGCAATCGCGCAAGGGCAGATGGAAGCCGCCTCGGTGTTCGGCATCGGCAAGTTCGACAGGCTCGTCCACATTCAGCTGCCACAGGTGCTGCGCCTTACATCGCCAGCGCTGGTTTCCGAGCTGATCGACGTGATCAAGGTGTCAGCCGTGGTTTCGGTCATTTCCATCACCGACCTGATGCGCGTCAGCCAGCAACTGGTCTCGCAAACCTATCGCCCGCTTGAGGTGTACCTGGTGGCAGGCCTTTTCTATCTGGCGCTGACCAGCCTCCTGAGCCTGCTCGGGAGCCAACTGGAGCGGCGTTGGCAGGAGCGCAACTAATGCAAGAAATCATCAGCTACCTACCCGATTTTGCCAATGCCCTGCTGGTGACGCTGGGCATCAGCCTGGCCGCTGCGTGGCTCGGCCTGGTACTGGGCTTTACCCTGAAT
Organism: Pseudomonas sp. PSKL.D1; assembly: GCF_028898945.1. Taxonomy (NCBI): domain Bacteria; kingdom Pseudomonadati; phylum Pseudomonadota; class Gammaproteobacteria; order Pseudomonadales; family Pseudomonadaceae; genus Pseudomonas; species Pseudomonas sp. PSKL.D1. Next base: position 1,901,999 of record NZ_CP118607.1, on the reverse strand, counting down.
GCCTTGCGTATCGCCACCCCGGCCTTTGCTGCCATCTACCGCGTATACGTGTGGCTGATTCGTGGCACCCCGTTTCTGGCTCAACTGGCGGTGATCTATTTCGGCCTGCCGGTAGTCGGCGTTCGGCTGGATGCCGTCGAAGCCAGCATCCTGTCCCTGGCGCTCTACAGCGCGGCCTACTTCGCCGAATTGTTCCGGTCTGCATGGGCCAGCGTACCCAAGGGGCAGGTGGAGGCAGCACGCGTGCATGGCCTGTCACGCAGCCAGGCGTTCTGGCATGTGCAGGCACCGCAGGCCATTGCCTTTGCCCTGCCGTTACTGGGCAACCAGGTGATCCTGACCATCAAGGAAAGCGCCGTCACCTCGATCATCACCGTCCCGGAACTGACCATGACCGCCGGGCGCATCGTCGCCACTACCTTTTCCTATGTCTTGCCCTACGCCTTGCTGGTGCTGTGCTACTGGCTGCTGACCTCGATGGTCGCGGCCCTGGCCAACGCGCTCGGGCAGCGCATGACACGCTACCTGCGAGGCTGATCTGATGAGTAACCTACCGCTTCTTGAGCTGCGCGGCGTCGGCAAGTCCTATGGGGCGAACCGCGTCCTGAGCGGCTTCGACCTCAGCGTGCAACCCGGCGAGATCGTCTCGCTGATTGGCCCGTCCGGCTCGGGCAAGACCACCGCACTGCGCTGCATGAACTTCCTCGAACAGTACGACGAAGGCGAAATCTGGATCGATGGCCAGCTGCTGGGCTACAGCGGCAGCGGACGGCGGCCGGCCGACCGTGATAGCGAAGCCAAGATCGATGAAGTGCGCAACCCGCTGTCGATGGTGTTCCAGCAGTTCAACCTGTGGCCCCACATGACCGTGCGGGAAAACGTCATCGCACCCTTGGTGCTGGGCAAGAAACTCGACAAAACCAAGGCCCGCGAGCTGGCCGACCAAGCACTGGCGCGGGTGGGTCTTGCCGCCAAGGCCGATGCTTACCCCGCCCGCTTGTCCGGCGGGCAACAGCAACGCGTGGGCATAGCGCGGGCACTCGCAGTGAAGCCGCGCCTGATGCTGCTGGACGAGCCGACGTCAGCCCTGGACCCGGAGCTGGTCGAAGAAGTGCTGCAGGTGATCCGCAGCCTCGCCAACGATGGCATGACCATGGTCATGGTCACCCACGAGATGAGCTTCGCGGCGCAGATTTCCAGCCAGGTCGTATTCATGGAGGCCGGCAAAATCGTCGAAACCGGCGCCCCTCTGGCCCTGTTCAACACACCCGGCACCGAGCGCCTGAAGAAATTCCTCACGCCCTGGTTCAACCGAAGCCTGACCCCGGCTGCGCAGGTGACGCCATGATCCCCCTGCACACCATGAACGCAGTGTCTGCCGAGCGGCTGCACGGCTTGCTGGCCACCCTGGCCACCTTCGGGCCGGGCCGCAATGGCGGGATGAACCGCCAGGCACTGTCGGAAGAAGACTTCCAGGCCAGGGCGTGGCTGATCGACCAGGCCCAGGCACTTGGCTGCAAGGTGTGGACAGACGCCTGCGCCAACCTGTTCATCCGCCGCGAAGGCTTGCTCGACCTGCCGCCGGTGATGACCGGGAGCCACATCGACACACAACCCACCGGCGGCACGCTCGACGGCTGCTACGGCGTGATCGCCGGGCTGGAATGCCTGCACGCCCTGGCCGACGCCAACATTCAGACCCGCCGCCCGATTGAAGTGGTGGTGTGGACCAACGAAGAAGGCAGCCGTTTCAGCCCGGGTGCCATGGGTTCCAGCGCTTACGTCGACCCGCAGCGCGTGGCGCAGTACCGCGGCAACCGCGACGCCGAAGGCACCACCGTGGCACAGGCACTGGATGCCCATGCCCAGCGCTTCGCGCACCTGCCACGGCGCGAAAAGATCGCGACCCACGCCTTTGTCGAACTGCACATCGAACAAGGCCCTGTGCTGGAGCAAGCCCAGGTACCCCTGGGCGTGGTGTCCGGCATCCAGGGCGTGCGCTGGTATCAGGTGGTGTGCAAGGGTGCCTCCGCCCACGCCGGGACCACCCCGGCGCACATGCGCCGTGATGCCGTGCTGATGGCCATGGCATCACTGGCGCGTATCGACGCGCTGGCCAACGACCTGGCAGGCCAGGACAAGCGCCTGACCTTCGGCCGCTGGAGCGTGTTCCCCAACGCCATCAACACGATCGCCAGCGAAGTCACCTTCAGCATCGACTTCCGCCACGCCGACCCGGCCGTGCTGGAGGCGTTCGATGCCGGCCTGGGCCACTGCCTGGCGCCCGACGCTGAATTCACCCGCCTGTTCAGCCACGCACCCACTGTGTTCGATGCGGCGCTCATTGCCGTGCTCGAAGACGCCTGCAACGCCACCGGCCTGCCTTGGCAGCCGATCCGCTCGGGGGCGTTCCATGACGCCATGTACCTGGCCGAGCACTGCCCCACCGCCATGCTGTTTGTGCCCAGCCGCGATGGCATCAGCCATAACCCGCTGGAATTCACTGAACCTGCGCAACTTGAAGCAGGCGCCCGGGCATTGGCCTGGAGCCTGGCTTCACTTGCCCAACAACCCTGAAACCCAAGGAATCGACATGAACCACGTCACCCACAGCCACGACTTCCCAGCCTGCTGCCAACCGGACAACGGCGCCTCGCTCGGCATCAACGCCACGCTGCAAGCGCCGATCTCGCCCGACGGCACCCCGGTGCTGAACGAGCAGTACACCGTGCCCGCCCGCTGCGGCCGCGCCGTACGCCTGAAAGCTGGCCAAACCATTCGCATCGTCAACACCCACGGCACCCAGGTATGCGACACCTGGCTGTTCAACACCGAGGACATGAGCGAATTCCTGTCCATGGAGCATGCCCGCGCCCACTGCAACCGCATCATCCCCAAGCCCGGTGACGCGCTGTTCAGCAACCGCCGCCGGGCAATCGGCACGTTGGTGACCGACACCTCGCCAGGTGTTCACGACACGCTGATGGCCGCCTGCGACCTGCATCGCTACACCAACCTGGGTGTGGAGGGTTACCACGACAGCTGCGCCGACAACATGCGCCTGGCCCTGCAAGCCATCGGCCTGCGTGCCCGGGAAGTCCCGCAGCCATTCAACCTGTGGATGAACATCCCGGTCAGCGCCGACTACACGGTGCAGTGGCTGCCACCGGTATCCAAGGCCGGCGACTACGTGGAAATCCGTGCCGAAATGGACGTCATCGTCGTGATGTCGGCCTGCCCACAGGACATCGTGCCCATCAATGACCTGAACCCGGTGGAAGTCACCTTCTCGATTCACGCCTGACGCGCAACGCCCCCGTAGACGACAGGCGTCCGTGGCCCTAGGATGCTTGTCGCCTGGCCTTTTGCCCGCATCACCGAGGAATGCATGTCCACTAACAGCCAATCGCCTGCCCCCAAAGCCCAGCACGCCAATGGCCTGCCGAGCTTGAGTGTACGCTTGCGCCACGCGCGCAAGGTCGCGGGCCTTACCCTGAAGCAGGTTGCGCAAGCCGCCGGCTGTTCGGAAAGCCTGATTTCCAAGCTGGAAAACGACGCGGCATCCCCTTCGCTGGCCATGCTGCACCGGCTGGCCCTGGCGTTGGGCAGCAACGTGTCGGAGCTCACCTGCGAGGACTGGGTGTCCCCGGAGCCGGTCCTGCGCGCGGGAGACCGGCAAATCAACCGCTTTGCCAAAGGTGCCAAGAAGGAATTCATCGACCTGGAGCGCATCACCCACATTCAGAAGGGCGGGTTGTTGCAGGGTGATATCCACATCGTGTCGCCCGGCATGGTCAGCGAAATGATCGAACACGCCGGCGAAGAAATGGGCTATGTCATCGAAGGCAGCCTTGAGCTGACCTTGGGTGAAACGACCTACACCCTGCAGGCGGGGGACTCCTTTCACTTCCCGAGCACGATCCCGCACGGCTACCGAAACACCTCGGCCAGCATCGCCCGCATTCTGTGGATCAACACACCGGCGACCTTCTGAACCCGCCCCCGCAGGCGCGGGCTTGCCCGCCAGCACACCTGCCAGCCCCTACGCCAGCACCTCGCCCGCCGCCTGCTGTTCCAGCAGCGCCCAGCCACCCTGCCCGTCCACTTCCAGCCGATGGGTATGGAACCCCGCCAAGGTACTGCGGTGCCCCACACTGACCAGCAAGGTGTCCGGCATTTGCGTGCGCAACAGCGAATACAGCGCGTGCTCCAGCCCCTCATCCATGGCCGACGTGGACTCGTCGAGAAACACCACCTGCGGCCGGTTGAACAGCACCCGGGCGAACGCCAGCCGCTGCTGCTCGCCCAGCGACAGGATGTGCGACCAGTCACTGCTCACCGCCAGCCGCTCGGCCAGGTGCCCCAGGTTGACCTGGCGCAGGGCCTGTTGCATGCGCGCTTCATCCTCGGGCCGGGCGTCGGCCGGGTAGGCGATGGCGGCCCGCAGGTCGCCCAACGGCAGATAGGGCCGCTGGGGCAGAAATAGCGCCTGGCTGCCCGTTGGCCGTCGCACTTCACCTTCGGCATAAGGCCACAAGCCCGCCAGCGCGCGCAGCAAAGTGGTTTTGCCGCTGCCCGACGGGCCCTTGATCAGCAGCGCCTGGCCGGCCTGCAAGCGCAGGTCGAGGTTGGCGATCAGGGCATGGCCATCGGGGCGCATGACCTGCAGGCCGACGATGTCCAGCGCCTGGGGCTGGTCTTCGGTGAGCACACGGGGCAGCGCGCTGGCCTTTTCATTGGCATCGAGAAAGCCGGTCAAACGGTCGAGGGTGGCGCGGTATTGGGCGAACGTGTCGTAGGATTCACGGAAGAACGACAGCGAATCCTGCACCTGGCCAAACGCCTGCGATGTCTGCATCACGTCACCCAGCTTGATCGCCCCGCTGAAGAACCGAGGCGCCTGCAAGATGAACGGGAACACCACGGCCACCTGGCTGACGCCCAGGTTGAAGCCGCTGAATTTGAGGTTTCGAAACACCAGCGCCCAGACGTTGACGATCAAGGCGCCAAAGCGGCCCAGCAAGGTCGCCCGCTCTACCTGTGCGCCCTGGTAGAAGGCGATGTTTTCGGCGTTTTCCCGCAGGCGCATCAGCGCATAACGGAAGTTGGCGGTGAGTTTTTCGTTCAGGAAGTTCAGCCGAATCAGCGGTTGCCCGAGGCGGAAGGCGATCCAGGTGGCGATCAGCACGTACACGTACACCGCGAACACCATTGCCCTGGGGATCTCGACCCCCGCCACCGTAAGCGGTGCCGACAGGCCCCAGAGGATAGCGGTGAATGCCACTAGCGACACCAGCGCACTGACCGCGCCCAACGCCAATGAGACGGAATTGGTGACGAAGGCATTCACGTCAAGTTCGATACGCTGGTCGGGGTTGTCTACCGGTTCGGCGAGGAACTGGCCACGGTAATAGGCGTCACCGCGCATCCAGTCGCCGGTCAAGCGTTCGGTAAGCCATACCCGCCAGCGGATGCTGAATGCCTGGGTGACGTAGAAGGTGAACAACGAGCGCAGCACGTGAATGGTGGCCAGCACCGCGAACACGCCGAGCATGTACCAGAAGGCCGTTTGGTCCAGGCCCTGCAATGCGCTGTAGAAGCCGTTGTACCAGAACGAGAACAGCACGTTCAGGCGCACCGAGAACAGCGTCAGCACCAGCAGCAGGGCGAACACCAGCAAAGGCCGCCAACTGCGCCTGAAGGTGAAATACGGGCCGGCCAGTTGCCAGAACTGCCTGCCCCAGCGGGTGTAGCGCACGGCCAGGGTTGCGGCGGCGGTGAAGCCGATGAAGGTGATGAACGAGGCGATTGCCAGCCAGCTCAGGCTCTCTTGCAAGGCCTGGTGCCAGTTCATGTCCATGGTGGGTATCCGATTGCCAGGGTTTTGGCGAGCGTAGCATTGCTAGTAGGTGGGACAGGGGTAGATGACGGACATTTCATCTTCCTGTGCTGGCCTCATCGCGGATAAATCCGCTCCTACAGGGGTGCGTTGTAGGAGCGGATTTATCCGCGATGAGGTCGGCACAGCCCCCTTAACCCAAAGCTTCCACCACCTTCGGGTCCACCCCCTCCCCGCCACTGGCCGCAATCCACTGCCCCAACTGCCGCCGCATCGCCGGCGTCCAGAAGCTTTGCAAATGCTGCTGCACCCCCTTCACCGCCAGCGCATGGTCCGGCTCGCTGTCAAAGTAATGGGCAATCTGGTTGGCCATCTTCACCAGGTTTTCATGGCTCATCGGCGCACCTCGGCTTTTTCCGCGCTGCGCCGCTCCTGCAGCAAACGCCGCTGTTCATCGCTGAAATCCTGGTAGCGCTTCTGCCATTGCGACGGCTGGAACACCTTCACCACCTCTACCGCCGTAACTTTGTACTCCGGGCAGTTGGTGGCCCAGTCGGAGTTGTCGGTGGTGATCACGTTGGCGCCCGATTCGGGGAAGTGGAACGTGGTGTACACCACCCCCGGCGCCACCCGCGCACTGACCTTGGCGCGCAGCACCGTCTGCCCGGCACGGCTGCCGATGCCGACCCAGTCGCCGTCGCGGATGCCGCGGCTCTCGGCGTCAGTGGGGTGGATTTCCAGGCGGTCGGCGTCATGCCACGCCACGTTGCGGGTACGCCGGGTCTGGGCGCCGACGTTGTACTGGCTGAGGATGCGCCCGGTGGTCAGCAGCAGCGGGTAGCGGTTGTTGACCTTTTCGTCGGTGGGCACGTAACCGGTCAGCATGAAACGCCCCTTGCCCCGCACGAACTGGTCGATGTGCATGGTCGGCGTGCCGTCGGGGGCGGCGTCGTTGCACGGCCATTGCAGGCTGCCGTGGCGGTCGATTTCGGCGTAACTGACCCGGCGGAAGCTCGGGGTCAGGCGGGCAATTTCGTCCATGATCTCGGAAGGGTGGCCGTAGCGCATGGGGTAGCCCAAGGCATTGGCCAACGCCACGGTCGCCTCCCAGTCGGCCTTGCCGGCCAGCGGCTCCATGACCTTGCGCACCCGCGAGATGCGCCGCTCGGCGTTGGTGAAGGTGCCGTCCTTCTCCAGAAACGAGCTGCCCGGCAGGAACACGTGGGCGAACTTGGCGGTTTCGTTGAGGAAAATGTCCTGCACCACCACGCACTCCATCGCCTGCAGCGCAGCGGTCACGTGTTGGGTGTTGGGGTCGCTCTGGGCGATGTCCTCACCCTGGCAGTACAGCGCCTTGAAGCTGCCGTCCAGTGCGGCTTCAAACATGTTGGGGATGCGCAGGCCCGGGTCGGGCTGCAGGGTCACGCCCCAGGCCTGCTCGAACTCGGCACGCACGCCTGCGTTGGAAATGTGCCGGTAGCCGGGCAGTTCGTGCGGGAACGAACCCATGTCGCACGAGCCCTGCACGTTGTTTTGCCCGCGCAGCGGGTTCACCCCTACCCCTTCACGGCCAATGTTGCCGGTGGCCATGGCCAGGTTGGCGATGCCCATCACCGCTGTGCTGCCCTGGCTGTGTTCGGTCACGCCCAGGCCGTAGTAAATGGCCGCATTGCCACCGTTGGCATACAGCCGGGCGGCGGCGCGGATTTGCTCGGCGGGCACGCCACACACTGGCCCGAGCACTTCGGGGGCGTTGTCCGCCTGGCTGACGAACTCGCGCCAGCGGGCAAAGTCTTCGGTTTCGCAGCGGGCGTCGATGAAACGTTGCGCCAGCAGGCCTTCAGTGACGATCACGTGGGCCAGGGCGTTGAGCATGGCCACGTTGGTGCCCGGGCGCAGTTGCAGGTGCAGGTCGGCACGGGCATGGGCCGAGTCGACCAGGTCGATGCGCCGCGGGTCGATCACGATCAGCCGCGCGCCCTGGCGCAGGCGCCGCTTGAGTTGCGAGCCGAACACCGGGTGGGCATCGGTGGGGTTGGCGCCCATCACCAGCACCACATCGGCCTGCATCACCGAGTCAAAGCTCTGGGTGCCGGCCGATTCGCCCAGCGTCTGCTTCAGGCCATAACCGGTGGGTGAATGGCACACGCGCGCGCAGGTATCGACGTTGTTGTTGCCGAACGCCGTGCGCACCAGTTTCTGCACCAGATACGCCTCTTCGTTGGTGCAGCGGCTGGAGGTGATGCCGCCAATGGAATCGCGCCCATACTTGAGCTGGATGCGGCGCAACTCGCTGGCGGCGTAGGTCACCGCTTCGTCCCAGCTCACCTCTTGCCACGGGTCTTCGAGGCGCTTGCGAATCATCGGTTTGGTGATGCGGTCCGGGTGGGTGGCGTAACCCCAGGCGAAGCGGCCCTTGACGCAGGCATGGCCGTGGTTGGCGCCGCCGTTCTTGTCGGGGACCATGCGTACCAGCTGGTCGCCTTTCATCTCGGCGCGGAACGAGCAGCCGACGCCGCAGTAGGCGCAGGTGGTGATCACCGCACGTTCGGGCTGGCCCAGTTGCACCAGGCTTTTTTCCGTCAGGGTCGCGGTCGGGCAGGCTTGCACGCAGGCGCCACACGACACGCACTCGGACGCGAGGAAGTTCTCGCCCCCGGCAGCCGCCACCCGCGACTCGAAGCCGCGCCCGGTGATGGTCAGGGCAAAGGTGCCCTGGATGTCCTCGCACGCCCGCACGCAGCGGCTGCACACGATGCACTTGCTGGGTTCGTAGTCGAAATACGGGTTGGACACGTCCTTCTGCTCGGCCAGGTGGTTGGCGCCGTCATAGCCGTAGCGCACTTCACGCAGGCCTACCTGGCCGGCAACGGTCTGCAGCTCGCAGTTGCCGTTGGCCGAACACGTCAGGCAGTCCAGCGGGTGGTCGGAGATGTACAGCTCCATCACATTGCGCCGCAGGTCGCCCAGGCGCGGGGTTTGCGTGCGTACCACCATGCCTTCGGTAACCGGCGTGGTGCACGCGGCCGGGTAGCCGCGCATGCCTTCAATCTCGACCATGCACATACGGCATGAGCCGAAGGCTTCCAGGCTGTCGGTGGCGCACAGTTTGGGGATGCTGGTGCCGAGCAGCGCGGCGGCGCGCATCACCGAGGTGCCGGCGGGCACGCTGATGCTGCGCCCGTCGATGTTCAGGTTCACCTGTACGTCGCTGTTGCGGGCCGGGGTGCCCAGGTCGGTTTCGGGGTCGAAGTAATTGATCACTGCGCGGCCTCCTGGGTGGTCAGCCCAAAATCGGCGGGGAAGTACTTCAGGGCGCTGGCCACCGGGTAGGCAGTCATGCCGCCCATGGCGCACAGCGAGCCGTACTGCAGGGTGTCGCACAGGTCGCGCAGCAGCAGGGCCTGGTCGTGTCGCTCGGTAAAATCGGTGCTGGCGATCAGGCGGTCGACCACCTCGATGCCGCGGGTCGAGCCGATGCGGCACGGCGTGCACTTGCCGCAGGATTCTTCGGCGCAAAACTGCAGGGCAAAGCGGGCCATGCTGGCCATGTTCAGGGTGTCATCGGCCACCACCACACCGCCGTGGCCGAGCATCGCGCCCATGGCGGCGAAGGCTTCGTAATCCAGTGGTGTGTCGAAATGGCTGGGCGGCACCCAGGCGCCCAGCGGGCCGCCCACTTGCGCGGCCTTTAGCGGGCGGCCACTGGCCGTGCCGCCGCCGTAGCCTTCCACCAGCTCGCGCAGGGTCAGGCCGAAGGCCCGTTCCACCAGGCCACCGTGGCGAATGTTGCCCGCCAGTTGAAACGGCATGGTGCCCAGCGAGCGGCCCATGCCAAAGTCGCGGTAAAACTGCGCGCCCTTGGCCAGGATGGTCGGCACGGAGGCCAAGGTGAGCACGTTGTGCACCAATGTCGGCTGGCCGAACAGGCCCTGCAGCGCTGGCAACGGTGGTTTGGCGCGCACGATGCCGCGCTTGCCCTCGATCGATTCGAGCAGCGCGGTTTCCTCGCCGCAGATGTAGGCGCCGGCGCCAACCCGCACTTCCAGTTCGAAGGCTTTGCCGCTGCGTGCGACATCCGCCCCCAAATATCCGGCCTCCCGGGCAATGGCGATGGCCTGATTCAGCACGCGGATGGCGTCCGGGTATTCCGAGCGCACGTAGATGTAACCCTTGTCGGCGCCCACGGCCAGGCCGGCGATGGCCATGCCCTCGATCAGCAGGAACGGGTCACCCTCCATCAGCATGCGGTCGGCAAAAGTGCCGGAGTCGCCTTCATCGGCGTTGCAGACGATGTACTTCTGCCCTGCCGGGGCATCGCGCACGGTGCGCCACTTGATGCCTGCCGGGAATGCCGCACCGCCACGGCCGCGCAGGCCGGAATCGAGCACGGCGGCGACCACTTCGGCGCCGTCCAGGGCCACGACGTTTTCCAGGCCTTTGAAACCGCCATGGGCGCGGTAGTCGTCCAGCGACAGCGGCCGGGTGATGCCTGCGCGGGCAAACAGCAGGCGTTGTTGGGTTTTGAGGTAGGAGATTTCGTCAACGATGCCCAGCGCCAGCGAGTGTCCACCAGGTACTGTAGTCAAGGCATCCAGCAGTGCGGGGACGTCTTGCGGGGTGACCGGGCCGAAGCCTTGGCGCCCCTGCCCGCTCTCAACCTCCAGCATGGGTTCCAGCCAGTAAAGGCCACGGGAACTGGTACGCTGGATGTCGACCTGCAACTGCCTGCGCTGTGCTTCGTGCTGGAGCGCGTCGGCCACCTGGTCGGCGCCGACAGCCCGGGCCACCGAGTCGCACGGGATGAACAGCTTCAGCATGGCGTTTCCTCCAGGCAACCGTTCACCAGCGCCCGCAGCCGCTCGGGCGTCAGCCGCGCGTGTAGCTGGCCATCCAGTTCAAGGGCCGGCGAACAGGCGCAGGCGCCCAGGCAATACACCGGGCGCAGGCTGATGGCACCGTCGGCGCTGGTGCCGTGGTCATCCAGTGCCAGTTGCTCACGCAGTTGCCTGGCCAAGGCCTCGCTGCCCCGGCTCTGGCAGGACTCGGCGCGGCACAGGCGCAGGGTATGCCTGGCTGGCGGCGCGGTGCGCAAGTCGTGGTAGAAGCTGATCACCCCACACACTTCGGCCAGGCTGAGGTTAAGGGCGTGGGCAATTTCGGGGACGGCCGCATCGGGGATGAAGCCGATGCTGTTTTGAATGGCGTGAAGGATCGGCAACAGCGCACCGGGGGTGGCTTTGTCGCGTTCCAGGATGCGCTGGATCTCGGGCAGGTGCAGCAATTCATCAGGCATACAGCGGACCTCGGCATCACGGCCCTGCCTGAATTGTTATGGGGGCAGGTCACCGGCGTGTTCTGCTGTGGCACACCGGCCACGTCACGGGTGCGTGGTTACCGGTAGCCTCCTTGCCGATGGCCGTGCGTCTGCGCGCACTGGGGCATGGGCATCCAACAAGCATGGCACTTGTTTGGGGGTGGCGCTGTGTGGGAGCGACCAGGGGTGTGCTGAAACCGACGTGGAATGTGGGGCGTTAGCTACGGGCATCGCCAATGGCCGATGTGGCTTTTAGAGCAATGGCGTACATTTCTGCAGGCGGGGGATAATCGGCATTGTATTACCTATTTAACGCCATATTCCGTGATAACCAGAATTATATTGCTGAAAATCAATGATCAGCGCACAATACCGGCATCATAATACCGATTGGGTCAAGCGCATCATGCAGGGGCACATCACTATCCAGACTCACGTTGAGGGCCAATGGCGAGATGCCCTTGTGCTTTCCTCATCAGATACTCGGAACGTGGAAGCATCTCAGTGCAGTGTGTCTTACGACCCACACTACCTTGTCGATTTCATCGATAGACTCGAGACGATCCTCGAACCCGCTATCAGCGTTAATCTTCCGCTGACCTGGAACGCCGTTGACAGTAAAGGCTACCCCCCGTTTGTATACGACATCATGCCAGCTGGCGCAGCACGCAAGTCGTTATTGAAACGCTTCTCTGGCGAAAAGCCCGACCAGATGGACATGGATTTTTTCCTCTTGAGCCGCTGCACGCCATCGCCCGTTGGGCACCTGCGTGTGAAGGAATCTGTCGAGCATATTGATGAGACACGCAATGAAGCCTTTCAGCGCAAGGAGGTCGTAGACAGAACCAACGACTTTCTGGAATACGCCTATGAATCTGGCGCCGCGCTTGGCGGCGCTACAGGCGCCCAAGGAGAAGCACCGAAACTGATCATGGTTGAAGGGGCAGATGGTGCTCTTTATGCCGACGCCATGCTTCCTGACGAGCATGCTCGCCGCCATTGGCTGGTGAAGTTTGCTCGCAACCAGGTTACAGAACGCGACAAAAACATCCTGCGGGCTGAATACCACTACTACAAAGCTGTCTCGAAACTGGGTTTGAACACGGTATCTACAGACGGGCTTGTGCTTGAAGAGGCTGAGAAGCCGAGCTTATGGATGCCACGCTTTGATCGAAGAATTACTCAGGGTGAAGTGGAAAGGATACCCATCGAGTCAATCTATTCGGTCTGTGGGAATACGGTTCCCGGTTCGAAGATGAATCATGAGGACGTTATCAACAACCTGATCAGTCTATGGGTCAGGAATGGGCAGAAGGACGAACTCGAAGAGCTGGTTTTCGAGTACCTGAGGCGCGACCTGCTTAACCGTATCCTCGGAAACTCGGACAACCATGGACGTAATACGGCCATTTCCAGATATCGAGGCAAATTTGAGCTGGCACCGATCTACGACCTCGCGCCGATGGTGCTTGACCCGGAAGGTGTCACACGCGTTACCAAGTGGAGATCCGAGAACAAGGGAAACCCGGACTGGAAAGCAATCTGTGGGTATTTCCAGCATTTAGTCAGCCCAGACGCACTCTTTGAGCGTTTACTCGGGGCAGCAGAAGTGTTCCGGGCTTTGCCGGATCTATTGACCGAGCTTCCTGGAGAAGTCAGGCAGGCCCAATCTGTGCCACTGAACAAGTTGGACCTGCACTTGGATAGTTGGGGGCTTCGATGAACGCGATCACGCCAGAGCGTCGCAAACAGCTTATTGAAGACATTATGCAGCAGCATGAGCGGGGAAATGAAACCTTGGGAGCCTCTATCCGTCGACTACGGCTTGAGGTGACCGGTTTCGACCAGCAAACCTTTGCCACGATGTGCAACATGTCGATCAAGGCGCTGTACCTGATTGAAAATGACAAGGGCAACCCTACCCTCTCAACCATTGAGGACATCTTGAGGAAATTCGGGCTCCGCTTAGGGTTGACCATGAGAGCCCCAACCACGTACACGCCACCGCTGGGGCAGCACACACCTGTAGCTAAATCTCCTGCACGCGGCGCCAGCCCTAAGCGGACGTCTGCGGGCAGGGCAACGAGCGCGACGACTCGACGAGCTGCTGCACAGACCAGGAACAACGAGAGTGGCAAGGGTTTGAGCGATTGAGCAAGCAGACAGCGCAAGGACGCCTGAAATCCCTGGCATTTCCCGCGGTCAGGGAGATGACATTGCGCCATCTCCATGCCGCCGCTCACATCATTCTTCAGCCGCCCTTGCGCAACCCCATGTGCGCATCGTCCATCAGCGCCTTGGCCATCGAGCACAAGTAATGCGAAGCCCAGACCAACTGCGCGGCGCTAAAGACGCGGTAGATGGCTGACGCTGAACCCCTGTAGGAGCGGCTTCAGCCGCGATGGGCTGCAAAGCAGCCCCAATACCCGCTGCATCATCCACAAACCCCGGCCACTACCACAGCCCCACGCAGGCACACTCACCTACACATCAATGCAGCGTCTGCACCTGCCGCAGCCCCTTCAATTGCACCTGCGCAATCGCCGATTCCAGCAACGTGCGTACTGCTTCCATCTCATGCATCACGGCCAGGGTCATGACCGTGGCTGTAGACTTGGGCAGTTTGGTGACGGCCTGCAGAGCCACTTCAAGGCCACAGTTCAGGTGCTCGCTGGCTTCGACCAGGGTGTCTTCGAGGTAGTGGGAGGTGTCGGGGGAGAATGGTGGGTCGGGGACTATTTTCAGCATGGCAACTCCAATCGATTCGGGTGATGCCGTCGCCTGATCACTTGCAGATGATTGGGTGGCGGCTACGTGCGGGCCTGCAAGACCGGACTTGGAGGCCATATATCCGGCTGGCCCGAAAGCCACCCGCACGCAGCCACCATTGAACACAGCCAATGGAAGCTGAAGCCAACCAAGATTCGGGCTTGCAGACCCGGCCGCTGAATTTGCAGCGACCCGGCGAGACTAGAGGGCTCGGAATTCCATAGCAATGGCTTGGAGGCCCGCAGAGGATGATTCAGAAACGTCCTACAAGCTAGAGGGAAAATCTGATTGTGAATTTGTAGGACGCTGACAGAAATCGGTCGTTACGTCGGCGGAATGCTCATTGCCGGGCGCGGATTTGAGGGTTTTGGTAACCTAAGGCCATCTTCTGCAGGTCGGGCTGGTGGATCACTCCACACAGCCGTATCGGCCTTTTTCCCAGCTCTGAATTCTGCCATACAGCCCAATGCCACTAGAATCAGCTTCAATGCCACAAACCACGCGCCCTGAGCCATCCCGCCGCTTCAGCGTTGCGCCGATGATGGACTGGACAGACCGCCACTGCCGCTTCTTCCTGCGCCTACTCTCCAAACACACCCTGCTCTACACCGAAATGGTCACCACCGGCGCCCTGCTGCACAACGACGCCCACCGTTTCCTGCGCCACGACGCTTCCGAGCACCCGCTGGCCCTGCAACTGGGTGGCAGCGTGCCGGCCGACCTGGCCGCCTGCGCCAAACTGGCCGAGCAGGCCGGCTACGACGAGGTGAACCTCAACGTGGGCTGCCCAAGCGACCGGGTGCAGAACAACATGATCGGCGCCTGCCTCATGGCCCACCCGGCGCTGGTGGCCGATTGCGTGAAGGCCATGCGTGACGCGGTTTCGACGCCGGTCACGGTCAAGCATCGCATCGGCATCAATGGCCGCGACAGCTATGCCGAGCTGTGCGACTTCGTGGGCCAGGTGCGCGAGGCCGGGTGCCGCAGTTTTACCGTGCATGCGCGGATCGCGATTCTCGAAGGGCTGTCGCCGAAGGAAAACCGTGAAGTCCCGCCGCTGCGCTACGACGTGGCCGCGCAGCTGAAAGCGGACTTCCCCGACCTGGAAATCGTGCTCAACGGTGGCATCAAGACACTGGCCGAGTGCCAGGCGCACCTTGAGACCTTCGACGGGGTGATGCTGGGGCGTGAGGCGTATCACAACCCTTACCTGCTGGCGGAAGTGGACCAGCAGCTGTTTGGCAGCGAGGCGGCGGTGGTCAGCCGTAGCGAGGCGTTGGCACAGTTGCGGCCTTATATTGTGGCGCACATGGAAAGCGGCGGCGCGATGCACCACATCACCCGGCACATTCTCGGGCTGGGCCAGGGCTTCCCGGGGGCGCGCAAGTTCCGGCAATTGTTGTCGGCGGACATTCACAAGGCGGCGGAGCCGTTGGTGGTGTTTGATCAGGCGGCGGAGTTGATGCAGGGGCGTTAGGGGTTACACGGCGTCTTTGAGACCGGGCGCCGCATGCGCGGCGCATCGCGGATGAATCCGCTCCTACAGTTGGGAACCTCCCGCAGGCTGGTGACTCGAATCCTCACTTTCGACGCCTTTCCGTCAGCCCCTTGAGCGGCTGCCGGGCCTCGGGTAATGTCGAGTCATTGCACAGGACAGAGCACGCCCATGACTTCCAAGCTGGAACAACTCAAGCAGTTCACCACCGTGGTCGCCGACACCGGGGACCTGGACGCCATCACCCGCCTCAAGCCGGTCGATGCCACCACCAACCCGTCGCTGCTGCTCAAGGCTGCCGCCATCCCGGGCTACGCCGACCTGCTCAAGCAGGTAAAAAGCGATGCCAAGGGCAATGTCGACCTGGCCTGCGACAAATTTGCGGTGGCCGTGGGCGCGGGCATTCTGAAGGTCATTCCAGGGCGCATTTCCACCGAGGTGGATGCGCGCCTGTCGTTCGATGAACCGGCGCTGCTGAGCAAGGCCCGCCAGTTGATCGGGCTGTACGATGCCGCCGGCATCGGCAAGGACCGCGTGCTGATCAAGCTGGCCTCAACCTGGGAAGGCATCCGCGCCGCCGAGCAGCTGGAAAAGGAAGGCATCCAGACCAACCTTACCCTGCTGTTCTCCTTCGCCCAGGCCCAGGCCTGTGCCGATGCCGGGGTGTTCCTGATTTCGCCGTTCGTGGGCCGCATCTACGACTGGTACAAAAAAAGCACCGGTCAGGACTATGTCGGCGCCGAAGACCCGGGCGTGCAGTCGGTTACCCGCATCTACAACTACTACAAGGCCAATGGCTACAACACCGTGGTCATGGGCGCCAGCTTCCGCAACATCGGCCAGATCGAACAGCTGGCCGGCTGCGACCGCCTGACCATCAGCCCGGAACTGCTGCAGCAGCTGAGCGATGACCAGGGCGAGCTGCCACGTGTTCTCAAGCCGGGCAATACGGGCGAAGCCAAGCAGCAACTGAGCGAAAGCCAGTTCCGCTGGGCCATGAACGAAGATGCCATGGGCACCGAGAAACTGGCCGAGGGTATTCGCCAGTTTGCGCGGGACCAGGAGAAGCTGGAGAAGTTGATGGCTGACAAAGCCTGACACATATCGCGGTTGCCAAGCGGGCGGGAAGTGTTCAGCATTTTCCGCCCGTTTTTGTTGGTTTTTTTTATTTCGAGGGCCCTATCGCGGATAAATCCGCTCCTACAGGGTGCCGTGTCCACCAGAGTAGTCGATGAATCCCCCCACTCCTTTGCCTCTTGTTCTTGCCGGGCCGGTATTGCGCCGGCTGGAACCTCAGCGGCTGGCCATCTGGCTGGTCGGAACGCAGCCGCTGCAACCTGAATTCAGTATCGACGCTGCGGCAACGGTGGGTTGCCAAGTCATTGCGATAGGTGAGCATGCCTTTGTCCATTTGCTGGACATTCACTTCGACGCCCCTTTAGCCAGCAACGTCGAGCTTGAATACGACCTGCTGATCAACGGCCAAGGCATCGCCAGTTGGGCGCCGCACCTGCTTTACCCGGGCAGCCACACACCCAGCTTTGTTCTGCGCGAGCGCCTTGACCAGTTGCTGCACGGCTCTTGCCGCAAGCCACACCACCCGGCGCCGGACGGCCTGCTTTGCGCAGACCGCTTGCTGCAAGCCTGCACACAACCCGAAGAACGCCCTGCGGTATTGCTGATGACGGGCGACCAAGTCTATGCCGACGACGTCGCCGGCCCGATGCTGCGGGCCATTCATTCGTTGATTGAATGCCTGGGCCTGTTCGATGAAAGCCTGCAAGGCGCAGTGGTGCCCGACAGCCAGGCGCTGTACCGCCACCCGGCCTGCTACTACCACCGCGCCGACCTGCTGCCGGCCCAGCACACCAATGAAACCCTGCGCGAGCGGTTTTTCGGTGGCAAGCGCAAGCCGATCTTTTCGTCCAGCAACGCCGACAACCATCTGGTCACGCTCGCCGAAGTGATGGCCATGTACCTGCTGGTGTGGTCGCCTACGCCTTGGACCTTGGTGAACCTGGCCATGCCGGAGGGGCTGAGCGACCAGCGCCAGGCACGCTACCGGGAAGAGTTGCCACTGATCGAGGCATTTGCCGCCAACCTTGGCCCGGTGGCCCGGGTAATGGCTCACCTGCCCTGCCTGATGATCTTCGATGACCACGACATCACCGACGACTGGAACCTCTCGGCACAATGGGAAGAATCCGCTTACGGCCACCCCTTCTCACGGCGCATCATCGGCAACGCGCTGCTGGGCTACCTGCTGTGCCAGGCATGGGGCAACGACCCCGATGCGTGCAATGGCCTGATCGGGCAATGGCAGCAGCCACGGGATGAGCTGATTACCGAGCTGCTGCGCTTTCAGGGCTGGCAGTTCAGCTTGCCCAGCAACCCGCCATTGCTGGTGCTGGACACCCGCACACGCCGCTGGCGCAGCGAAAGCGATTTGGCCAAGCCTTCCGGCCTGCTGGACTGGGAAGCACTCAGCGAGCTTCAGCAGCAGTTACTGGACCATCCTTCTGCGATCATCGTTTCACCGGCGCCGATCTTCGGGGTCAAGCTGATCGAAACGGTTCAGCGGGTATTCAGCTGGCTTGGCTACCCCTTGTTGGTGGACGCCGAAAACTGGATGGCCCATCGCGGCGCCGCGCAGGTGGTGCTGAACATCTTCCGCCACTCACGCACGCCGGGGCATTACGTGATTCTGTCGGGCGATGTGCATTATTCCTTCGTGTACGAAGTGCTGATTCGCCATCGCCAGCGCAGCCCGCACCTGTGGCAGGTCACCAGCAGCGGCATCAAGAACGAGTTCCCGCGGCGCTTGCTGGATGTGCTGGACCGGCTGAACCGTTGGCTGTATTCACCACGCTCACCGCTGAACTGGTTTACCAAGCGCCGACAAATGGAGGTGGTGCCACGCACGCCCAGCCATAGCATGGCCGGGGAGCGGCTTTGGAACAGCGCGGGGCTGGGGCGGGTGTTTTTTGATGAGCAGGGGCGGCCTGCGCGCGTGTACCAGTTGAATGCCGATGGGCGCGAAGCGACGGAGTTCGCGCGCCGGGAGTGATCAGCTGCGTTCCAGCGCGCTCACCAGGTCATGGAACGCCTCGCGGTTGGAGTCATTCAACCCCATGAGGATCTTGTGCGCCTCCAGCACCTTGGAGCGCACCACGTCCTCGCTCTGGTCTTGCGACGGCAGGTCGGACAGGCAATCCGGGCATGGCACTGGGCGATCGACGATGTTGAACACCTGATCGAAGCCCATCGACTGCAACAGGCGCGAAATGTCGGGGTTGGTGGTGACCACGGTCGGCAACAGGCCAACCTTCTGCCGCGACAGGATCGACAGCTTGGCCAGCAGGCCCAAGGTGGTGCTGTCGATGCTTTCGGTTTCGGTCAGGTCGATGACGATGGCCGAGAAGTTCAGCGCGGTGAAAATCTTCTCGATCGTCGCATCCAGTGCCGAACACAGGGTCAGGCGCACTTCACCGACGAATTTCAGTACAAAGGTACCGCTCTGCTCGGCAAACTGGATTCTACCGGTACTCATTGAAGGTTCCTGCTCAACACCAATAGGGCGATATCATCCGGCATCTCCCCAAGCGTAGCCAATCCAAAACGTTGGCGCAGCCCATCCAGGCTACCCCCCGCTGCTTTGACGATGTCCGGCAAGGCAGCTTCTTTATCTTTGAGCGTGTCGCCCGGCAAAAGGTCCAGAATGCCATCGGACATCAAGGTCAGGCTGAACTGAGGCGGCAGCTCCATTACCAGGTCCTGGTAGGTGGCCTCGTCAAACAGCCCCACCGGCAGGCCGCGGCCTTCCAGGTAGCGGGCCTGGCCCGGGGTGTACAGCACCGGCAGCGGCAGGTGGCCGCCCACGGCGTAGGTCAGCAGGCCAGTGTCTTCGTCGATCACCCCGCCCACCATGGTCACGTGCTTGCCCAGCTTGCAGTTGATCAGGCCACGGTTGATGTGGCTGAGCACCTCGGAGGGCTTGAACTCGCGATTGCGGGTGCGTTTGAACTCGAACAGCAGCCGTGTGGTCATGAACTTCAGCAGCACGGTCACAAACGCCGAGGAAGCACCGTGCCCGGACACATCGGCGAGGTAGAAGGCAATACGCCGCTCATCCACGCGGAAGTAGTCACAAAAATCACCCGACAGGTACAACGACGGGATGATCTGGTGCGCAAAGCTGTATTCGCCGGCAACCCAAGGGCTTTCGGGCAGCATGTTCATCTGCACCTGGCGGCCGGCGGTCTGGTCCTCCTGCAACAGGTGCAGGCTGGCCTCCAGTTCGCGGTTGGCCGCCTCAAGCTTGTCCCGGTAGCGCTGGTTTTCCAGCACCAGCCGCGAACGGTCAAGGGCCCGGCGTACCGAGTGCTCGAGCACCGCCAGGTCTTCCAACGGTTTGATCAGGTAGTCGGCGGCGCCCAGGCGCAAGGCCTCGACCGCGTCGCTCATCACGCCGGCACCCGACACCACGATCACCGGCAACTGCGGCGCGCGCTCGCTGACCTGGCGGATCAGTTCGAGGCCGCCCATCTGCGGCATGCGCAGATCGCAGATCACGAGGTCAGGCTGGTGTTCTTCGAAGACCTGGAGGCCCTGCTGGCCATTCCCGGCCTGGAGGACGCTAAAACCACTGTCTTCAAGATAGGCGGCGAGGCTCGCACGGACCACGTCGTCATCATCGATGATCAGCAGTGTTGCACTGATTTTCTGCATGTGGGCGAACGGCGCCGAATTGGGTGGGTGCAGGGGTGTCCGCAAGGCTGACATCCGGCTGCTGGAATACTCTGTGGTAACACTCTACTTGAGTTGTAGGCCAGGATCCCTGACCAGGCAACCGGCAAAGGTACCTCGTAAGGCGCAGACGGTACTCCCATCCGCCAGGCGTTTCAAGCATGCGTAGGTCGAGTTGAGTGCTCTTTAGCGGGTAAAGACCTGGTAGTTATAAGAAAGGCGTCCAGCACAACCGTATGCGCAGGCTGCCCACATTGGCTGGCATAGCAAAAGGGCCGCTGAGCGGCCCTTTTGCTGTCAATCAGAAGTCGTCTTCGACTTCACCATCCTTCACCTTGAACTCACGGTTCTGCAGGTAGGCATTGCGGATGAAGATGTACTTGTCACCTTGAATCAGCTTCTCGGCCGGCAACAGGCTGGCGCGCGCGTCGATGATGTCCAGCGCGAAGATCGAGTTGCGGGTCGGCACATGGTCGATGTAGCGATACGGTTTGGTGTAGGTGTCCGGGTACTTGGCAATGCCGTCGCGCACGGTGCTTGGGCCGAGCAGCGGGATGACCACGTACGGGCCGCTGGGCACGCCCCAGTAGCCGAGGGTCTGGCCGAAATCTTCGTCGTTGCGCTGCAGGCCCATTTTGGTGCCCACATCGAAGAAGCCGCCCAGGCCGAAGGTGGTGTTGACGATGATCCGTGCGGTGTCCACGCCCGCGTTGTGGAACTTCAATTGCAGCACGTTGTTGGCCAGGTTGGTGACGTCGCCGACGTTATTGAAGACATTGTGAATGCCGTCTTCAAGAAACTGCGGGGTGACGGCCTGGTAACCTTTGGCCAATGGCTTGAGGGCATAGGTGTCGAGCACATCGTTGAAGCGGAAGATCGGCCGGTTGACCGCCTCCCAAGGGTCTTCCTCGGTAGCAGCCTGGGTGGCTGCCACGGGCGCCAGCAGCAAGCTGGCGCAGACACAGGCCTGGGTGACTCGCTTGAGCCCACTGGCACCGATCCTACGCATAGATGTTTCTCCATCGGAATTCTTGGCCGCTAGCGCAAAGGGCGCGCTGCTGGTAAGGCGGCAGTATAGAGGCTTGCGGCCCGATAAACAGCCTTACACATTTTTGCTCAATATTTTGTGAACAACTGTTGCGTGTCATCCCGGCGTAACAATCGGCCCATAGCCTGCGGACTATTTGGGGACGTTGCCATGCACGATGCACCTGCCTTTACCGCTGTGCTGTTCGGCTTGCGCGGTTGCCTGGTACAGGCGGCCGATGGCCCCCCCCTGCCCGCCCCCGGCGCGCTCGACACCCTGGCAGGCCTGCGCCGCCAGCAGGTGCCATGCATCTGGCTTGACGACCTGAGCGGAGCCCAGAGCAAGCGATTGGCCGCCGTGCTGCCAGACTGGTTGCCCGGGCATTCGGTGAACGGTGTGCGCTGGCCGGCACCCAACGCCTGCTGGCAGGCGCTGATGTCACTTGCCACCGAGCGCCTGGATGGCTGTGTGCTGGTCAGCGGCGAACCCCACCTGCTGCAATCGGGCCTGAACGCCGGCTTGTGGACCATCGGCCTGGCTGCCTGCAGCCCCTCCTGCGACCTCGGCTCGCAGCAGTGGCAGGCCATGAGCCAGCAAGAACAGGACCTGGCCCGTGGCAAGGCCACACTGGCACTGTTTAGCCTGGGCGTGCACTCGGTGATCGACCACCTGGAAGCCCTGGACACCTGCCTGGCAGACATCGCCCAACGCCGCCGCAAAGGTGAAAAACCCTGATACAGCCCGGTTGATGTCGACCATGCAAAGCGCTGGCGAGTGGATTACGCTTGAGGCAGGCAAGAACCTTTTGCACTTGCCAGAGGTCCATGCCTTGCCAAGCCATTGATGGAGAAACAGCCAATGCCTGCCCGCGAATTGCAAGAGCGCTTGAACAGCCTGCGCGAGCAACTGGACCGTAACGTGCCGCTTACGGATGAAGAACTGGCCGCACTGCATGAAGAGGCCAGGCAGATCGAAGCGCAGCTCAAGCTTGAAGAAGCCACGCCGGACAACAACCTGGTGGATGGGGTGAACCTGGCCATCGAACGCTTCGAGGCCGAACACCCGGATTTGACCGCCACGCTGCGCAGTATTGCCAACTCGCTGCACAGCATGGGGATTTGAATATCTGGGGGCGCTTTGCGCCCCTATCGCGACACAAGGCCGCTCCCACAAGGGATACGTGATCGCCTGTAGGAGCGGCCTTGCCGGGGCGCCGGACCGGTCGGAAAGGGCCGCAAAGCGGCCCCAATGCCTCACTGCCGAACCAACCGCCCATTCACCGGGCTGATCGCCCCCATGCTGCGATACGGGTTGATATCCAGCCCACCCCGGCGCACATACCGCGCATACACGGTCAGGTGCTCCGGCTGCAGCAGGTTTTTCAAGTCCAGGTAAATCCGCTCCACGCACTGCTCATGGAAGTCGGCATGCTGGCGGAAGCTGATCAGGTAAGTCAGCAAGCTGCCGTGGTCCAACGCCCTGCCCTTGTACTCCACCACCACGCTGCCCCAGTCCGGCTGGCCGGTCACCGGGCAGTTAGACTTGAGCAGGTGGCTGTGCACCGTCTCTTCCACCACCCGATCCGGGTTGCAACGCAGCAGCTCGGGTTGAGGTTGTTCGTAGTTACTGATGGCCACGTCCAGCGCATCGATGCACTGCCCCGGCAGCGCCACCACACCTTGCGCCTCCACATCGGCCAGCGTCCGCACCTGTACACCCACCGGCTTGCCGGCGGCCGCCGACAAATCCTTCACCAGGCACGCCTGCAGTTCTTCGATCGAAGCGAACACGGTCTGGTTGAGCGAGTTGAGGTACAGCTTGAATGACTTCGACTCGATGATGTTCGGCGAGCCGGCCGGGATGGCGAACTCGCCAATGGCGACCACCGGCTTGCCCGACGGCAACAGCCACGACAGTTCGAAACAGTTCCAGTAATCCACGCCCTGCCAGGGTAAGGTCTGGGCGGTGACGCCCAGTTCCGCCCACTTGGCCGTGCGCGGGATCGGGAACAGCAGCGAAGGCGTGTAGGTGGCGATGTATTCGCTGGACTTGCCCAGCGGGGAATGTTCGGCGGCGGGATGCATGCAAACTGACCTGAAGGTTCGAAATTGCCCCTAGTCTACCGCTTTTGCACCCCGCCTTGGAGCGCTTGTCACTCGATGGTCAACGGCCCGACCATGCCGGCCTGGTAATGCCCCGGCACGTTGCAGGCAAACTCGATGGGCGCCGACTTACGGAAGGTCCAGGTCAGTTCGGCGCGCTGGCCGGGCTGCACCAGCACCGTGTTGCCGGCGTCATGGCCATGGGCGCCATGGTTCATCTGGCCGTGGTCCATGCCTTCGTGATTCATCCCGGCGGTGTACAGCTTGCCCTGCATGGCGATCATTTCCTTCTGGTGCTCGGCGTGCATGGCCTTGTCACCGAGGTTGAATTCGTGGGGCAGTTTGCCTTCGTTGATCAGCACGAAGCGCACGGTTTCGCCGGCCTTTACCTGCAGGTTATTAGGCTCGAAGCTGATGTCCTTGAGCACCACTTCGACGGTGCGGGTGGCTTTGGCTGCCGGGGCCGGTTCGCCGAACGCGAAGGTTTTGGCCTCGTCCGCGAACGCGGGCAGGCTTGTCAGGGCAAGGGCGGCGGCGATGAACAGGTATTTCATTGTGTCTCCAAGGCTTGCAACGGAATGTAGCCACTCTAGAAAGCAGGGGCTGGCAGCTACCTGACGGCAAGATTACAACTTTGTCAGCTTGGGCGGCGGCCGGGATAGTCACGTATCATTTCAGCAGTGCACACCCTGGATAGCTCATGAAACTGCTGATCGTCGAAGACCAGGCCCGGACCGGCCAATACCTCAGCCAAGGCCTCAATGAGGCGGGTTTTGCCACGGAGCTGGCCGCCGATGGCGAAACCGGCCAGTACCTGGCGCTGACCGGCGATCACGACCTGCTGATCCTCGACGTGATGCTGCCCGGTCGCGATGGTTGGCAGATTCTTCAGGCGGTACGCAGCGCCGGGCTCGATACCCCGGTACTGTTCCTCACTGCCCGTGACGCCGTGGAGGACCGGGTGCATGGCCTGGAGTTGGGTGCCGACGATTATCTGGTCAAACCCTTTGCCTTCTCCGAGCTGCTGGCCCGGGTACGCAGCCTGTTGCGCCGTGGCGCCAACCCGAGCCAGGACACCACCCTGAGCCTGGCCGACCTGCGCCTGGACCTGATCCGCCGCCGCGCCGAACGCGCCGGCCAGCGCATCGACCTGACCGCCAAGGAAATCTCCCTGCTTGAATTGCTGTTGCGGCGCCAGGGCGAAGTGCTGCCCAAATCGCTGATCGCCTCGCAGGTGTGGGACATGAACTTCGACAGCGACACCAACGTGATCGAAGTTGCCATCCGCCGCCTGCGGCTGAAAATCGACGACCCACACACCCGCAAGCTGATCCACACCGTGCGCGGCATGGGTTATGTACTCGAAGAGCGCCAGGACTGATGCGCAAGGTTTCACTCGCCAACCGCCTGGCCTTGCTGTTCGCTGCCTGCACGGCGGCGGTTTCCCTGGGCGCCGGTTTGCTGTTCAGCCGCGCCAGCGAACAGCACTTCATCGAACTGGACCAACAGTTGCTGGAGTCGCGCCTGTCATTGCTGGGCACTCAGCTGTCAGGGGTTAAAACCCCCACCGACCTTCAGGCCCGCCTGCCCGCGCTGCGCAATGAACTCAGCCACCAGGCCGACCTGGCCGTACGCATCAGTGGCAGCGACGGCAGCCTCTGGTACGCCAGCCGTGAGGCACTGCCCGCAACGCCAGGCACCACGCGCCTGAGCACCCTGCATGCCAACGGCACCGATTATCGTAGCCTCGCCCAGCAGCCAGCCGACGGCCCTCGCCTGACTCTGTTTCTGGACATCACCCACCACCAGCACTTTTTGCAAGGCATGCAGCGGCTGATCTGGCTCACTGTCGGCCTGTCGGCCTTGGCCACGGCTTTACTCGGTGCCTGGGCGGCCCGCCGTGGGTTGCGCCCGTTACGGCAGATGGGCGAGGTGGCAAGCAGCGTTTCAGCACGCTCGCTGACCACACGCTTGCCCGTGGAGCAGATGCCAGAAGAACTGGCGGAACTGGCCAATACCGTGAACGCCATGCTGCAGCGGCTGGACGACGCCTTCCAGCGCCTGTCGGCGTTTTCTTCCGACATCGCCCACGAACTGCGCACGCCCCTGTCCAACCTGCTTACCCACACGCAGGTTACCCTCACCCGCCCGCGCAGCCTGGAGGAATACCGCGAGGCCTTGCATGGCAACCTGGAGGAACTGCAGTGGATGGCACAGATGATCAACGACATG
Organism: Pseudomonas sp. PSKL.D1; assembly: GCF_028898945.1. Classification (NCBI taxonomy): domain Bacteria; kingdom Pseudomonadati; phylum Pseudomonadota; class Gammaproteobacteria; order Pseudomonadales; family Pseudomonadaceae; genus Pseudomonas; species Pseudomonas sp. PSKL.D1. The sequence goes on along the minus strand of NZ_CP118607.1, from coordinate 1,876,472 downwards.
CTGTTCCTGGCCAAGGCCGACCACGGCCTGCTGGTGCCGGGCCAGGCGCCGTTGGCGCTGCATGAAGACGTGGATGCGCTGCTGGAATACTACGCACCGCTGGCGGATGATGGCCATGTGCACCTGGCCCGGGAAGGTGAGGCGTTGTTGCAGGGCGATCGGCACATGCTGCGCCGCGCGCTTTCCAACCTGCTCGACAACGCGCTGCGCTTTACCCCGGCGGGCGGGCAAATTTGCGTGAAGCTGGAGCCGGGGGTTCGCATCTGTGTGGCAAACACCGGTGCCGCGATTGACGCGGCATCACTGCCGAGGCTGTTTGACCGTTTCTATCGCGTAGACCCGGCACGCCAGGAAGGCAGCAGCGAGCATGCAGGGCTGGGGCTGGCGATTACCCGGTCCATCGTGCAAGCCCACGGCGGGAGCATCCGGGCCGAATGCAGCGATGGCTGGACGCAGTTTGTGATCGAATTGCCTGCACATCGGTGAACAGGCAATCACACTCAACTACCTGAACGCGCCGGCACCTGCAAACACACCCGCAACCCGTCCCCCGGGCTGTCGAACTTCAGGCTCCCGGCACAGCGCTGCACAATCGCCTGCACGATTGCCAACCCCAACCCGCAGCCACCGCTCTGGCCATTGCGCCAAAAGCGCTCGGTAAGGTGCTGCAAATCGCCCTCGGCAATCCCCGGCCCATGGTCGCGTACCAGGAAACCCACTTGCCCGTCGGCCATCTGCACGTCCAGTTCCACTTGCGTGTCTCCGCCGTGGCGCAAGGCGTTGTCCAGCAGGTTGCGCAGCGCTGCCACCGCCAAGGGGGCGGGCATGCTCAGGTAAATTTGCGCGGCCTGCTCCGGCAGGTGCAACACGATCCGCCGGTTGTCCCCGCCGCCGGCATCCTGCACCGCCTGGCGGGCCACCTGCTCGGCGCTGCACTGCACGCCATCCTCGAACGACAGGCTGCCTTCCACCCGCGCCAGCATCAGCAGTTGCTCAAGCGTGCGGTGCATGCGGTCGGTGCCCTGCTCGGCATGTTCCAGCGCCTGCTCGCGCACTGCGCCATCGGTCATGCGGGCCACCTGCAGGTGGGTCTTGATAGCCGTCAGTGGGCTGCGCAGTTCGTGGGCGGCGTCGTCGGTCAGGCGGCGTTCACGCTCGATGGTTTGAGCGATGCGCAAAAACAGCTGGTTCTGAGTGTCGAGCAACGGTTGCAGTTCACTGGGCAAGCCCGCCACCTGCAAAGGCTCGACACTGTCTGCACGCCGCCTGCGTAGCGCATCGCGCATGCGGTTGAGCGGCTCCAGGCCTTTGCCCAGGCCTATCCACAAAAGCCCTAGGCTACCGAGCAAAGCCATCAGCACCGGCGCGGAAGCCGCCAGCAAAATCGACTGGTTCAGCGCTTCGCGCTCCATGTGCCGGTCGGCAGTGGTGATGCGCACATCACCATGGTTGTAGGTAAAGGTGCGCCACGAGGCACCGTCGATGGTCTGGTCACGGAAGCCACTGCGCTCGTCATCCATGGCGCCGTCGTGCTTGTGGTTGCTGGCCAGGATTTCGCCACGCAGCGAACTCACCTGGCAGGCCATGCCGTCGGGCACGCTGAACTGGTCGGCGGAAAAGTGTGCATCCTCGCCTTTGGCGGCAAGCGGTTGCGGCAGTTGGTCGACCAGCCCGGCGACCATGCGCGCCGACGCCACCAGGCGCTGGTCGAGCGAGAACATCATCTGCTGGCGCAGGTCACGCAGCATCCACGCCGCCGCCAGCGCCCAGATGATGATGAAAGCCGTGCCCAGGATCAGGCTCAGGCGTACCCGCAGGCTCATGATGCCGCTTCCTCCGGCGCTTGCGCCGGCCCAAGGCGGTAGCCCAGGCCGCGCACGGTCTCGACGATGCTGTTGCCGAGCTTGCGCCTCAGGTGGTGGATGTGCACGTTCAGGGCGTTGCTTTCGACTTCATCGCTGAAGCCGTACACGCAATCCTTGAGCTGCTCGCTGGACAGCACCCGGCCGGGGTTTTGCAGCAAAGCCTGCAGCAGCGCCTGCTCACGCCGCGACAGGTCGACGTGCTGGCCGGCCAAAGTGGCTTCGCAACTGCTCGGGTCGTATCGCAGCGGGCCATGCTCGATCACGTTAACCGCCCGCCCCGCCACCCGTCGCAGCAGCGTATGCAGGCGAGCGGCGAGTTCACGCAGGTCGAAGGGTTTGAGCAGGTAGTCGTCGGCGCCGGCCTGCAGGCCATCGACCCGGTCGGTGACTGCATCGCGCGCGGTGAGCACCAGCACCGGCAGGTCGATGCCCTGCTGGCGCAGCCGACGCAGCAGCTTGAGGCCGTCTTCGTCGGGCAGGCCCAGGTCGAGGATCATCACGTCGAACTGCGCCGCCTGCAGCATCGCCCGGGCGCCCGCCGCGTTGGCCACGCGGTCGACGGTCAGGCCCTGGGCAGTAAGGCCGGCGCAGATGCCGCTGGCGATCAGGTCGTCGTCCTCGCAGAGCAGAACGTGCATGGTGGGGCTCCCGGTATGGTGTGGCTGGCATTGCACTATGGGGGGATTAAGAGGGGATTATGGGCTTTTGTCGGGGGTTTGGCTTGGAGGTGTTTGCATTGAGATGTTCGCCTTGAGGTGTTCGTCGCCTGTGAGATCGAGCGCCGCCCGCGCGGCGCATCGCGGATGAATCCGCGATGCGCCGCGCGGGCGGCGCGCGATCTCAAAACCAACAACTACCCAACGGCCTACCCACCTGAGCAACCGAAAATCATCGATAAAACCCTAAAAAGTGGAATTTTCCTACAAACAACCCAGAAATTTCCCAGACGATTCCATGATGTGATTTCCCCTGCACACGTTGTCAGGGAGACACTTCATGTATCTGCACCACCTCGTGCCCTCATGGCTCGAGATCGAATCTCGTGTCATCGACAAAATGGGCTACCAGACCGGTGGCCACTTTCGCGGCCCCAACAATGAAGAAGTCGCCACCCTCGGCCTGAACCTGCGCCGGGTCGGCGCGGTGCGCACCGCGTTCAACCGGGCCGAATGGCAGGCCGCGCACCTGCTGCGCCAGCGCTTTGCCGAACTGGACATCAACAGCATCGTCGACGAGTTGCTGAAGGTGGTGGCGCAGATGGCGATGATCGTCGCCGGCAGCACCATCACCGGCGGGCTGATCGGTGCCGGGGCCGGGCTGTTCACCGCCGGTGCCGGCGTCATCCCCTTTGCCGGCGCGGGCGCGGCCATGGGGCTTACGGTGAGCGGCTGGATCCTCGGCGTGCTCGGGCTGGCGTCGGTTGCCGAGTTCTTCATCGACGACCTGCCGCGTATCGGCGAGTACTACCTCAATGGCATCCACGCGGCCTGGGAAGGCACCTGTGGCCATGAAAGCGCCGGCCCGCTGTGCCGCGACGACCCGTTCGCGATCTCCAAGGCCACCCACCACATTGCCCTCGGCCATGTGGAGATGGTGGTGCTGTTGCTGGGCGGGATTGTGGCGTACCTCACCCGTGGGCGTGGCGATGCGAGGGTGCTAGCGCAGGAAATGGCGGCCAGCAGCAAAGGGGCACGGCTGGGGCAGTGGATGCTCAAGCATGAAGAGGGGTTGAAGCAGCGGCCGGATTTGCAAAGGCAGGAGCGGCGCACGGGGGCGGTGGATGAGCCGCAGCCCAATCGGCCAGCGAGTAAAGACAAGGAGCCTTCCACGGGCAAGCCCGGTAGCATGCCGTTGCATACGGTGGCGTGTTTCAAGGCGGACAACTTGCCGGTGTCCAAGCATGCCGAGTTCGAGCGGCAGTTGAAGGGGCAGCAGGAGGGGTTGAACCGGCTGACGGTTGAAGAATTCCTGGAAAATATCAACAACCCTGTGCATCGAAACCCTGCCATCGCCAGACGAGAACGAATAAAGTTTGAACACAATCTACAAAGCAGATTGCAGAGCGAATTATCGACAAAAATGAGCCCCAGCGAGGCAAGAAAACTGTCAATTGAGCAAGCTAAAGAGACAATGTCCTCGCTCGCAGCACTGCATAACCCCGATCTCATCGCGGGAGGGAGAGATGCCATTACGGATTTTGGCGACCGGCAGGTTAACTCGACCATCGGTCCACAATGGAAGAGCAAGATTCAGGCAATGAAAGCAGCTGCAGAGAGGGCGGAGACATCGAGTAGCGAAACCACCCACATGAATGTGCGTCTGCACAAGTGCTAGTTCTCGGGACAATCACAATGGACGAAATCTTCTCAACCTTAATTGAAACAATTGGAGCCTCGAACTCCAGAAGGGAAGTACCACCCTCAAGCATTGTACGCTACGAAAACAGACTACCCTCTCAACTCTTGCGCTATTGGGCCGAACATGGCTGGTGCGGATATGGCGACGGCTTGTTCTGGACAGTAAATCCTCAAGAGTACGAAGGTGTCGTGGCGTCCTGGATACAGGGCACGCACCTGGAGAAACGTGACACGTACCACATGATTGCCCGCAGTGCTTTTGGCGACCTTTATCTATTTGGTGAAAAAACCGGATTTTCATTAAGTATCGATAGCCCTCTCTCTCGCTACATTGGCAACGACATCGACATCGGTGCAATCGGAATGGATCGAGCGGTGCAAAATTTCTTTTTATCTGTAGACAAAGACGCCAATGATTTCGATGAACTTTTCGAGCCCGCTAATAAAAAGCTTGGCCCGCTGGCCTCTGATGAAATGTATGGCTTTGTTCCAGCCTTGGCACTTGGAGGAAAAGTAGATCTCAAGCACTTGGAAAAAGTAAAGGCTATTGAGCACCTCATCCTGCTTTCGCAAATCACTCAGCTTGAACCTTACAGTTTTTCGGACTTCTAACCCGGCGCACAGGACTACACGATGAATATTATCTTCAGCACTCACTCTGAAATCAGCACCCCATCGCCCGGCACACCCAATGTTAAACTTTTTGACCGCTAAGCATCGAGGGCTCTGTCATGGATGAAGCTTACTCCCTATTTATCGAACAAATGGGTGAACCTGTATTCCGACAGGAAGTACCTCTTTCGAGCATGGAACGGTACAAAGGAGTAATGCCGGAAAAATTGCTGGAATACTGGAAAGAGCATGGTTGGTGTGGATATGGTGAAGGGCTATTCTGGACTGTCGACCCTCAGGAATATGAAGGGGTCATCGCCTCACTCATCAATGGCTCAAAATTAGAAAACAGAGACAAATATCACCTTGTCGCGCGCGGCGCGTTTGGCGATCTGTACTTATTTGGAGAGAACACAGGTTTTTCCGTAAAAATTCTGGCTCACCTATCGCGATACAGAGGAAGCGAATATCAGTTGACGGCGAATGACATGAACAGGGAAGTCCAAAGCTTTTTCCTCAGCAAAGATAAAGAATCTGTCGACTTCGATGACATGTTCGAACCAGCGAAGAAAAAACTCGGCATCCTAGATCCTACTGAAATGTATGGTTTCGTCCCCGCTCTAACATTCGGCGGACCATGCGACCTTGCTCACCTCGAAAAAGTTAACGCTGTCGAGCATTTACTAGGCTCTGTACGAAATCCCGAGAAACCCAATCGCCACCCTTCGGACGCTGAATTTCTGTAGGGTTCCCGGCCATCTACGGAAAGGAATTCTGTGATGGCAAAGCGTTACGAACTCTCGGATGAGGCTTGGACTGTGGTCGCCGATCTCTTCACAGAAACCCATTGCCGGGGGCGGCCCCGCCTGAGCGACCGTCTGATGCTCGATGGCGTGCTTTGGGTACTTTGTTCGGGTGCAGCGTGGCGAGATATGCCGGAACGCTTTGGCCCTTGGTCAACGGTGTATCAACGGTTCCGGGGCTGGCGAAACCAGGGCACATTCGATCAGATGCTCAAACGCTTGCACCTGAGACTGAATGAGCAAGGCTTGATTGATTTGCAAACCTGGATGATCGACTCAACCGCAGTACGCGCAACCCGAGCCTCTTCTGGCGCCGGGAAAAAAGGGGGCCTGACGAGCCTGCCGATCACGCTCTAGGCCGCAGTCGCGGTGGCCTGACAACCAAGATTCACATGCTCTGCGACGCCAACGGGACACCGTTGCGCTTCCTCCTCTCTGGCGGCCAAGCCAGTGACATCAGCTACGCGCAACCTCTGCTGGACGAAGTCAGCATTCCATCGAGCCAACGAGGCCGCCCGCGTAAACGCTGCAAGTGGTTGCTTGCCGACAAGGGCTACGACGCCGAAGCGCTGCGCCGCTACTGCGACCAATATCGAATGCAACCCGTCATTCCGATGCGTTCGATGAAGCGCAAGCCCAAGCCTGGCTTACCCAGGCTGTTTGACCGCCCCAAGTATCGACAGCGCAACATCATCGAACGCATGTTCGGCTGGCTGAAAGAGAACCGCCGGATCGTGACACGCTTCGACAAGCTCGCAAAAAGCTATGCCGCCATGGTCTCGCTGGCTTGTTCCATGCGATGTTTGCGACATCTCTTTTCGTACAGAGCCTAATCCTTTCTCAGATTTGCCCGCTCGAACCCTACAGCTTCTCGGACTTCTAACCCAACGTAAAAGGACTACACCATGGATGCAATCTTCAGCATTTTCCTTGAAACACTTGGCGCCCCTATCGCCTCTCGGCCCGTACCGCCCTCGGCCGTGGAGCATTACCAAGGCAAACTCCCCAACCAACTCCTCGAGTACTGGAAAGAACACGGCTGGTGCGGCTACGGCGGCGGGCTTTTCTGGCTGGTCGACCCACGGGAATACGAGGGCGTAGTGGATGCCTGGGTGGGAGGCAACAGCCACGACACCTACCACCTCATCGCCCGCAGCGCTTTCGGCGAGTTGTACCTATGGGGGGAAAAAACCGGCTCCATGCTGACCATTGCGGCCTACCATTCGCGGTACTTCATAAGTGCGCCCAGCTCAACCGACGAAGAACGGGACAACAAGATTCAGAGCCTGCTCATGTGGGCCATGACCGAAAATATCGGCCTGGATCTTTTCGACGAAGCCAGGGAAACATTGGGCGACCTGCAGGCCAACGAGATGTACGGCTTCGTGCCTGCCCTGATGCTGGGGGGTTCCGCCACGCTGGACCGCCTTCAGCGGCTCGATGCCGAAGTGCATCTCATCATTCTCTCCCAGTTGGCCAACCTTGAGCCCTACGAACTCGACGAAGAGGAAGATGAGTAAAACGCAACCCGCGCGCTCAAGGGCGCATCGCTTCAGGCCGGTCCACATCCTGCAAAATCCCGGCGTCCTGCATTTCAAGCCTGATGCAACTCGCCGGGTGCGCCTTCACCACTGACCGCGCGCCTTCATCGCCCTTCAGGCTGGAAAGCGCCGCCCAGAAATCGCGACCAAACAGCACCGGGTGCCCTTGCTGCCCATCATGAAAGGGCAAGACGATGCGCGTAGCGTCGGCCGCGCAAACGAGTTGGACAAGCGTTTCCGGGGCCAGCCAAGGCATGTCCCCCAAAAGAATCGCCGCCGCCACAGCATCGCTGTCGACCAGTGAAGCAGCGCCTGCCGCCAGGCTATGGCCCATGCCCAACGCCGAATCAGGGCTTGCAACGATCCGACAGTTAGCCGGCAACCCCAACGCCTCGCCCCGCTCGCCGTCACGCAGTACCACGCGCACATCCTCAAACACGGCGCACGCACGCTCGACACTGTGCACCAGCAAGCTGCGACCATCGGCCAGCAGCGCGCGGCGCTTGTCGGCACCAAAGCGCACACTGCTTCCCGCCGCCAACACCAGCGCGACCACGCTCACAATGCCGCCCGCCCGATGCCGTTGCGCAGCCGCAAGATGTCGGCCAGCACGGCCAGGGCGATCTCCGCCGGCGTCTTGCTGCCCAAATTGAGACCGATGGGGGCGTGGATGCGGGTCAGCTCCTCGTCCCCCAGGCCACCAATGCGACGCAGGCGTTCGCGGCGTTTGTCAGAGGTGGTTTTCGAGCCCATCACGCCAATGTAGAAAGCATCGGTGCGCACAGCTTCGAGCATGGCCAGGTCGTCGATTTTCGGGTCGTGGGTAAGGGCCACCACGGCCGTGTCGGCATGGCACCCACCGTTGACGATAAACTCCGACGGCAGTTCGCGGCGGATTTCGATGCCGGCCAGCACTACGCCTTCCAGCACTTCATCGCGCGGGTCGCACAGAATCACTTCAAAGCCCATCCCTTTACCAAACTCGGCGCAATAATGCGCCACGCTGGAGTAACCGGCCAGCAGCAAGCGCTGGGCAGCCCCCACGCGCAACAGCACGCGCGCACTGTCGCGCTCTACCCGCGGGCCCTGGCTGGAGTCGTCGTGCAACTGGCGCACGCCATGGGGCAGGCTCACTTCACGCAGCAGGCGGCGCTGGCCCTGCAGCGCACCCTGTAATTCACGCAGGTGGGCCTGCACCTCACATTCCGCTGGCAGGTTTTCCACCAACACTTCCAGCACGCCGCCGCAGGGCAGCCGGATGCTGGAACGCCGGTCGGTGCCGTCACCATAACGCACGATCGCCACCGGCTCAGGGAATTCACCCAGCGCCACGCGCTCGAGAAAATCGTCCTCGACACAGCCGCCCGACAGCGAGCCCACCCACTGCCCGCTGTCGTTCACCGCCAGCAACGAGCCCGGCGCGCGGGGCGCCGAGCCGTAGGTGGCAAGCACCGTGCACAACCACACCCGCTGGCCGTTGCCCGACCACTGCAACGCCTGCCGCACGACCTGCAGATCAAGATGCTGCACGGTTTACTCCGCCTTCAGCTCGGCGAGCTGCTGCACGCTCAGGTCACCGGGCAATCCACCCCAGGCCTGACGCAAGTAGTTGACCATATCCGTGACCTGGTCGTCATTGAGCTTGTCGGCAAAGCCCGGCATCGGCTGCATGCGCTCAAAGCCGGTGAACTGCTGTTCGCGAATGCCGTCGAGAATGGCTTTGACCAGGTTGCGTGAATCAGCCTGGCGCAGCACGGTGTTGCCCTGCATGGCCACAGCGATGTGCGGCTTGCCCTCACCGTCCACGCCGTGGCAACCGGCGCACACATTGAGGTATTGCTGGTGGCCGCGCTGGGCGCTTTCGGTCAGTTGCGCAAACGGCACCGCCTCGATCACCTTGGCCTTGGGCGGCTGGTCGCCCAGCAGGAAGGTGGCCATGGCCGACAGGTCGGCGTCTTCCAGGTGCTGGGTGCTGTGGTGCACCACCGGGTACATCTCGTTGAACATGCTGCCCTGGGCACTGATGCCGTGCTTGAGGAAGGTGGTGAGGTCGGGCTGGGTCCAGCCGCGGTCGGCCAAGTCCTGGGCCAGCAGGCTCGGCGCCAGGTAGCCGCCGAGCAGGCCGCCGGTCAGGCGCTTGTCCTGTTGCAACGCGCCGATGGGGTTGCGCGGGGTATGGCATTCGCCGCAGTGGCCCATGACTTCGACCATGTACTGCCCGCGCTGCCAGGCCGGGCTTTTGCCTTCGGTGGGCTGCAGCTGCACGCTCTTGCCGTAGAGCATGTTCCAGCCCGTCAGGCCCAGGCGCACGTTGAACGGGAAGCTCAGCTTGGTTTCCGGGGCCGGGCGGTTGATCGGCGGGATGGTCATCAGGTACGCCAGGATGGCGTCCGAATCTTCGCGGCTGATCAGGTGGTACGAGGTGTAGGGCATGGCCGGGTACAGATTGGCGCCGTCCTTGCGCTTGCCCTCGGTCACGGCGGCGAAAAATTCGTCGCCCGTGTAGTTGCCGATGCCGTACTGCTTGTCGGAGGTGATGTTGCTGCCATAAATGGTGCCGAACGGCGAATGGATCGGCAGGCCGCCAGCGTAGGGCGCGCCACCTTCAGCGGTGTGGCAGGCCATGCAGTCGGCAGCGCGGGCCAGGTATTCACCCTTCTTCACCAACGCCTCATCGGAGGCCTGGGCCCCTAGCGACAGGGCAAGGCCAAGCGCCAGCGCCAGGCCGGAACGAACGTAGCCCATGCTTAACCCTCCTTGACCAGGCCGAGGTCGTTGAGCACGGTGCGCGTGGCGTCGTAGTAACGCACGTAACCGGTACAACGGCAGATGTGGTGGCCAAGGCTGGCTTCGATGCTGTCTTCCACTTCGCTTTTCTTCAGGGGTTGGCGCTGGGCCTTTTCCACCAGCACGGTGGCGGCGTTGACGAAGCCCGGTGCGCAGTAGCTGCACTGGAAGGCGAACAGGTCGACGAATTTCTGCTGGATCGGGTTCAGTGTCAGGTTGCCGGCCTCGTCCTGGCTGGCGTGGCTTTCGATGGTGCGCACCTTCTTGCCCTCGAAGTAGTGCGCGCCGGTGATGCAGGTGCGCACTTCCTCGCTGGTGCCGTCGGGGTTGTCGACGATCACCACGCAGGCGTGGCAGATGCCCTGGCCGCAGCCCAGGCGCGAGCCTGTGAGGTTTTGGTGTTCGTGCAGGTAGTCGATCATCGCCAGGTCATCGGGGACCTCGACTGGGCCGACAGGTTGACCGTTGAGGGTCAGTTGAAGCGGACGGTTAGCCATTGAGGGCCTCCTTGATACGGGCTGGGGTGATGGGCAGGTCGCGCACGCGCTTGCCGATGGCGTGGGCCACGGCGTTGCCGATGGCGCCAACCACCGGGATCATCACCACCTCGGCGATGCCTTTGGACGGGTCGGTGGGTGACAGCGGCGGCAGGATCTCGCTGGTCTGCTTCCACACCGCCACGTCCTTGGCGAACGGCAGGCGGTAGCGGTTGAAGTTCCAGTCGCCCTCCCCCGGGCCACCTTCGTGCAGGGGCATTTCCTCGGTCAGCGCGTGGCCGATGCCCATGGCGATACCGCCTTCGAGCTGGCCCTTGACCAGTTCCGGCACCAGCACGCGGCCGCATTCGACCCAGCTGTGGTGGTTGAGCACCTGCACTTCGCGGGTGCCCTTGTTCACCTTCACCTCAACGATGGTCGCCACCGGGCTGTAGTAGGTGACCATGGCATTGTTCAGCTGGGTGGCCGGGTACGCGGCGTTCTGCCGGTCAAGCAAGTGGAAGCCGTTGCTGGTCATCTGCGCTTTCTTGGCGTTGGCTGCACCGTCGCCGTACTTCACGGCCAGTGCGTCGAGCGGGAAGCGCTCACGCACACCGTCGATAACGAAATCGGCCTCGGCCCAGCTCCAGCGGTTGAAGCCGTGCACGCTTACGCCGGTCACCAGGCCCATTTCGTGGGCCTTTTTTGCCAGCTCCGCGAACGGGATCGGCGACAGGCCGTTGCCGGTCAGTTCGCCATTGACCCACACCGCGTTTTCCCGGCGCACCACCAGCGGGTTGGCCTGGCCGCCATAGGGGCCTTGGCGCCACAGGGCCATGGCCGCAGGCCACAAACCGTGGTTGAACAGCACGCGCGCCGCCTCGCGGGTGGCGTGGCTGAAGTAGAACGCCGAGTTGGTCGCCGACGATGGCGAGGCCAGCTTGCCGACCCAGCGCGGGTTGCGCAATGCGGTGTCCTGCTCGGCCTGGCTGATCAGGTACGGGTTGCCGCTGGTGGTCAGTTGCAGCTCGGGCCACTCGGTGGCGGCGGTTTTCACCTCATCCGCCGAACGGCCGAGGAAGTCGCTGACCACCAGCGCCTGGGAGGTCGACATGCCGGTGCCCAGCTCGGTGCCGATGTGGCGCAGGCTGATGCGGCCATCGGCGGTGAACTCGATGCTGGCCATCGGTGCTTCGGAGCCGGTGCCAAAGTCCTTTTGGCAAATGGCAAAGCCCACGCCGTACCAGTGGTCCGGGTCCTTGGCGTCCATTTCGCGCTTGCGCGCATCACGGTTGCGCCACCAGTCGTGGGTGGCGGCTTTGTCGAGAATTTCGTGCAGGCGCAGGGCACCCGCAGGGACCGCGCCCTGGGTGTTTTTCATGCCCGATTTGAGCGCGTTGGCGCGGCGCAGGTCGATGGCGTCCACGCCCAGGCGGCCAGCAATTTCGTCCACCATCATTTCAGTGGCGGCCATGGTCTGCAGGGTGCCGTAGCCGCGCATGGAGCCGGCCTCGACACCGCGCGAGTGGTAGGCCGTAACCGACAGGTCGTTCTGCGGCATGTAATAGATCGACTGCGCCGCCGTGGCGCCCACCGCGGCTACCGATGGGCTGTAGTTGATGCGGCCACCGCCGTCGCAGCTCATGTCGGCGCGGAAGATTTTGAAGCTGTTGTCTTTCTTGTCCACCGCCAACTGGTAGCGAATGTCGAAGGCGTGGCGCTTGATGCCGCTCTGGAACTGCTCGTAACGGTCGTTGGCCAGGCGAATCGGCACGCCGGCGCCGTACAGCGCGGCAACGGCGGCGTAGAAGACGAAGATGTTGTTGTCTTTGGAGCCGTAGCCCACGGTATAGCCCGGGTGCACGTTCAGCGTTTTGAGGGCAAAGCGCGACGGCTTGATCATGTGCACGCATTCCTGCGCCACTTCGAACGGGCACTGGGTGGCCACCACGAAATGCAGGGTGCCGGTGGCCGGGTCGTACCAGCCATTGCCGTTGTCCGGCTCAAGCGCGGCCGGTTCGATGGACGGGGTTTTGTAGCGTTCGTCGAACACCAGCCAGTCTTCGGGCGGGTTGTCCAGCTGCTCGCCCATGCGCTTGGCGTAGAACAAGCCCTGCTCGGTCAGGTCGCCGTGCTGGTTGGGCTGTTTGGACCACACCGGTTTGCGGTTGAGGATGGTCGGGAACAGCATGGAGTTCTTCAGGCTGGAGAACTCGTCGTCATCGAACGGCGTGGCACCGCCCACCCGCACGAAACGGAAGCTGCCGTAGGGGTCGCCCTGGTACAGCGGCGCCTGGGCGCCATAGCGGATGGCCTTGTCGTTGAACTGCAGCTGGCGCTTGGCTTTGCGAAAGCGCTCGAAGTCATGCCAGATCAAAATCGCCACCGGGTGGCCGATGAACATCGGCACCTTGCCGGGGGGCAGCAATGGGTCGGGCGAATGGGCTTCTGGCCAGGCGATGCCGTCCTGCGCCAGGTCGGCGGCGGTGACGACGCGGTCCGGTTGCAGGTCGGCGCCCAGCCAGCTCAGGTCGTGGCCGGCGTAGATGCGATCGGCCTTGGTGGTCTTGAGCAACAGGGCATGCCCCTGCTGGGTGGGCCAGCCGGGCATGTCCTTGGCGCGGATGTCGCGGGCGAACACCTTGTTGCCGCACACCTTGGACAAGGCGTCGTTACGGAAGCGCGCCTTGCCGTCGTGGTTCATCCACTTTTGCGGCGAGGTGGTGACACGTTCTTCCATCAGTGCGGCGAACGCCTGGCTGCCAAGCGGCGCCAGCGTTACACCCACGCCAGCGATCAGGCCGCCTTGCAGGAAGGAGCGCCGGGAAATATCACGGTTGGACATGCAGTTTCCTCTGGGCAGAACGATGCCTACCCATGATTTTTGATTCGGGTATCAGTGAATCGAGAGAGGTGGATCTTTCGCGTGGCCAGCCGAAAAGCTGACTATAAAGTCAATTTTATATCAGGAAAAAGTGCCCTTGGCAAAGTCAAGCCGACAGTATGTCGCGGTGTTTCCAGGCTGAAACGCTTCATCGCCCAGCTGTGTAGGACTGGGTTAACCTTGGGTTAATCAACCCCATCCAGCATGGCCCCACTCAAAGCACTGCCAAGGCGAAGACATGCGCGTTTTACTGCTCTTGCTGACATTCCTGCTGGCCGGCCCGTTGCAGGCCAACCCGTTTGAAGTCAAACCCGATTTCCTGCCCGTCAACCAGGCGTTCGTCCTCACCCACGACCGCCAGGCCGACGGCCAGATGCGCTTGTACTTCCAGATCAAGCAGGGCTATTACCTGTATCAGAAGCGCTTGAAGTTCGACGGTTTGCCCGCCGACCAGCACCCGCCGCTGCCTGCTGCGCTCAACCACCACGACGAGTTTTTTGGCGACAGTGCGGTGTACCGCGATGAACTGGAACTTGTGATACCCGCCAACGCTCAGGGCCAGCTGCGCCTGGGCTGGCAAGGCTGCGCCGACGCCGGCTTGTGCTACCCGCCACAAACCACCGTGATTGACCTGGGCGGCAGTGCCCCGGCCCCGGCCGCTACCGAACAGGCCAGCGATCAGGCACTGGCCAGCGGCCTGCAGAGCAGCAGCCTGGCCTGGAGCCTGCTGGCGTTCTTCGGCCTGGGCTTGCTGTTGGCCTTCACCCCGTGTTCGTTGCCGATGCTGCCGATTCTGGCCGGTATCGTGCTGGGTAATGGCGCCAGCGCGCGGCGTGGCTGGGTGCTGGCCAGCGTCTATGTGCTGAGCATGGCCCTGGTGTATGCCGCACTGGGCGTGGTCGCCGCCCTGCTTGGCGCCAGCCTGCAGGCGTGGTTGCAGCAACCGTGGCTGCTGGGCAGCCTGGCGGCGCTGTTCGTGATCCTTGCCCTGCCGATGTTCGGCGCGTTTGAACTGCAACTGCCGGCCGCCCTGCGCGACCGCCTGGACCGCGCCGGCCAGCAGACACGCGGCGGCAGCCTGTACGGGGCAGCATTGCTGGGTGCGCTGTCGGGGCTGTTGCTCGGCCCGTGCATGACCGCGCCGCTGGCCGGGGCGCTGCTGTACATCGCGCAGAGTGGCGACGTGCTGCACGGGGCACTGGTACTGTTTACCCTGGGCCTGGGCATGGGCCTGCCGCTGCTGTTGCTGGTGACCGTAGGCAACCGCTACCTGCCGCGCCCCGGCGCCTGGATGGACCGCGTCAAAGGCGTGTTCGGCTTCGTGTTCCTGGCCATGGCCCTGTACACCGTGCGCAGCCTGCTGGCCGCCCCGCTGCTGCTGGCCCTGAGTGGCGCCTGGCTGATTGCCCTGGCCTGGGCGTCGTGGCCGGCCCTGCAACGGTTGCCCGCGCTGCGTGCCATGCCGTTGCTCGGCGCCCTGTGGGGTGGCCTGCTGCTGATCGGCGCCGCCGCCGGTGGCGATGACCTGTGGCAGCCGTTGCGGCCGTTCACCGGTGGCCCGGTAAACACTGCCACCCAGCATACCGAGGACCGCTTCGTCACGGTCAGCAACCCGCAAGACCTGCAACGGGAACTGGACGCCGCCAAGGCCCGGGGCCAATGGGTGATGGTGGACTACTACGCCGACTGGTGCGTGTCATGCAAGGTCATGGAAAAGCAGGTGTTCGCCCGCCCCGACGTGCAGGCCAGCCTGGCCGGCGTGCACCTGTTGCGCCTGGATGTAACCACCGACGCCCCGGCCAGCCGCGACCTGCTGCAACGCTACCAGGTGCCCGGCCCGCCCAGCATCCTGTGGCTCGGCCCCGAAGGCGAAGAACGCCGCGCACGGCGCATCACCGGTGAAGTGGACGCCGCCGCGTTCCTGCAGCACTGGGCCCAGACCAGGAGCCAAGGCTGATGCTGACGGTTACCCTCGGCCCCCTGACCATGGCGCTCAATCACCTGCTGATGCTCGCCGCGCTGGGCATCGCCTGCCTGGTGGGCTGGTGGGTCGCCCGCCGTTGCGGCGAAAGCCCGGAGTCGGCGCTGTTCAACCTGTTCCTGATCGGCCTGCTGTGCGCCCGCCTGGGCTTCGTGCTGGCCTACTGGCCGATGTACCGCGATGACCCACTGCAGATGATCGACATTCGCGACGGCGGTTTCCTGTTCTGGACGGGCCTGCTCGGCATCGTGCTGGCCGCCGTGTGGCAAGGCTGGCGCCAGCCCGGCCTGCGCCGCCCGCTGGGCTGGGCGCTGTTCAGCGGCGCGCTGTTCTGGGGCCTGGCCAGCCTGGGTGGCCACCTGTACAGCAAAGGCACCGAGTTGCCAGAGCTGAGCCTGAGCAATGCCGGCGGGCAACCGGTGGCGCTGCACAGTTACCGTGGCAAGCCGTTGGTCATCAACATCTGGGCCACCTGGTGCCCGCCGTGCCGCCGAGAAATGCCAGTGCTGCAACAGGCACAGGGCGAATATCCCCACGTGACCTTCCTGTTCGTCAACCAGGGTGAAACGCCGGAAAACGTCAGCACCTTCCTCGCTACCACCGGCCTGAGCCTGACCCACGTGCTGTTCGACGGCACCGGCCTGCTGGCCCAACGCGTCGGCTCCATGGCCCTGCCCACCACCTTGTTCTACGACGCCAGCGGGCGGCTGATCGGCAGCCACCTGGGCGAGCTGTCCCGGGCCAGCCTGCGCCATGCCCTGGAACCTTTCGACCGGGCCGCCGCGCCCGCCCCTGCCGCACAAGGAAACTGACATGCGACTGACTGCACTGCTGCCCCTGTCCCTGGCCCTGCTGGCCGCTCCGCTGGTGCAGGCTGAAGAACTGCCCAAGGCCATCCAGCAGATCCAGGCCAAAGGCGCCGTGATCAAGGGCAGCTTCGATGCGCCCAACGGCTTGCGCGGCTATGCCGCCGAGTACCAGAACAACGGCATTGCCTTGTACCTCACCCCGGACGGCAAGCACGTGCTGGTGGGCAGCCTGTTCGACGAGCAAGGCAAGGATCTAAGCGCCGAACCGCTGGAAAAACTGGTGTACGGCCCCATGAGCAAAGCCATCTGGGCCAAGCTTGAAAAAACCGCCTGGATTGCCGACGGCAAGGCCGATGCACCGCGCAAGGTGTACCTGTTCAGCGACCCGAACTGCCCGTACTGCAACATGTTCTGGCAACAGGCCCGGCCATGGGTGGAATCGGGCAAGGTGCAGTTGCGCCACATCATGGTCGGGATCATCCGCGAGGACAGCCCCGGCAAATCGGCGGCGTTGCTGGCCGCCAAGGACCCGGCCAATGCGCTGGAGCAGCATGAGAAGGCGGGCAAGGGCAGTACGCTGAAACCACTGGAGAAGGTGCCCGAGGCCGTGCAGCAGAAGCTGGCGGCGAACCTGGCGTTGATGGAAGAGATGGGGTTGCAGGCTACGCCAGCGATTTTCTATCAGGATGAGCAGGGGAATTTGCAGAGCCAGCAAGGGGCGCCGCGGCCGGAGATGTTGGGGAAGATTTTGGGTAAGCGGTGAGTTTTAGAATGCTGGGGCTGCGTTGCAGCCCTATCGCGGATGAATCCGCTCCTACAGGGAATCGCGCTCACCTGTAGGAGCGGATTTATCCGCGATGGGGCGCAAAGCGCCCCCAGCGTTCTACAGCCCCTCCAGCTCCGCCATCAGGTCACTCAACCGATCCACCTTGCCCTCATCCAGCGCACTGCCCTGCAACCCGCGCACATACTCGGCTAACTCCTCCACCGTACTGCACTCGAACATCGCCCGCAGCGGCACATTCAGCTGCAACTGCTTCTGCACCCGTGAGGCAATCTGCGTAGCCAGCAGCGAGTGCCCGCCCAGTTCGAAGAAGTTGTCGTGCACCCCTACCCGCTCGGCCTTGAGCACATCGGCCCAGATACCGGCCAGGGTTTCCTCCAGCGCGTCACGCGGTGCCAGGTAGGCCTGGCTGTGCTGGCCGCCAATGTCGATGGCCGGCAGGGCCTTGCGGTCCAGCTTGCCGTTGGCGTTGTGCGGCAGGTTGTCGAACCAGCCCCAGTGCAGCGGCACCATGTACTCCGGCAATTCGGCGCGCAGGCGTTGCTTGACCTGCTCCAGCAGCACGGCATCGGCCACCACGCCCTGGTGCGCCACCAGGTAGCCGACCAGGTGCTTGCCGTTGGCGCCCTCCTGCACAGCCACGGCGGCATCACGCAGCTCGACCTGTTCGTGCAGGCGGGCTTCAATCTCGCCCAGCTCGATGCGATAACCGCGGATCTTCACCTGATGGTCAATGCGCCCGACGTACTCCAGCACCCCGTCAGGGCGGCGGCGTGCCAGGTCGCCGGTGCGGTACAGGCGTTCACCCGGTGCGCCGTGCGGGTGCGGGATGAACGCCAGTGCGGTACGCACCGGGTCGCCGACATAACCACGGCCCACGCCGGTACCGGCCACGCACAGCTCACCCACGGCGCCCAGCGGCACCAGCGTCTGGTCTTCGCCGTACAGGTACAGGCGGTTGTTATCGGTTGGCGTGCCGATCGGCAGGTAGCTGCCACGGGTCGAGGCCAGGTCGACGCGGAAGAACGCCACGTCATCCGAGCACTCCGCTGGCCCGTATGCGTTAACAAGGCCAATGTCCGGGTAGCGTTGCAGCCACTGCGCGGCCAGCTCTGGCGGCATGGCTTCGCCAGTCGGCAGCATCCAGCGCAGGCCGCTGAGCGCCTGGTGGTCGTTGGCCAGCATGCCCTGAATCAGCGACGGCACGCTCTCCAGCACGGTGATGCCTGTTGCCTGAACGTGCTGCAGCAGGCCCTGCGGGTCGTGGGCGATGGCGTTCGGCACGATCTCGACCTTGGCCCCGAACAACGGCGCGGCAAGGAACTGCCACACCGAAATGTCGAAGCTCTGCGAGGCCGTCTGGGCGATCACGTCGCGCTCGCTCAGCGCTAGGTATGGCAGCTTGCTCAGCTGGTTGTTGAGCATGCCGCGCTGCTCGACCATCACCCCCTTGGGCAGGCCGGTGGAGCCGGAGGTATAGATCACGTAGGCCAGGTTGTCCGGGCCGCTGTGAATACCCGGGTTGTGGCTGGCCACATTGCTGGCCTGGATTTCTTCCCACACCAGCAGTTGCGGCCGTGCCACGCCGGCCAGGTCGTCCAGCAATTGGCGCGCCTGCTCGGCGCAGGCCGCGCTGCACACCAGCACCGGCGTGCGGCTGAGCTCGACGATGCGCTGCAGGCGGGCGGGCGGCAAGCCCGGGTCCAGCGGCAAGTAGCCGGCGCCGGCCTTGAAGCTGCCGACGATCATGCCCAGCAGCGGCAGGCCGCGCTCGGCCAGCAAGGCAACGGGCTGGTCGATAGCCACACCCGCCGCGACCAGCGCATGGCCCAGGCGGTTGGCCGCCAGGTTCAGTCCGGCATAGTCGTAGTGCGCTTCCAGGCAACGGGCCACGGTGCGCTCAGGGTGCGCGGCCACCTGCGCCTCGAACTGGGCGATGTAGCTCTGCTCCAGCGGGTAGGTGTGCTCGGTGCGGTTGCAGTCGTCCAGCAGGAAGCGTTGCTCGTCCTCGCCCAGCAACGGCAGCGCACTTACCTCGCCATCAAAGCCCTGCACCAGCGCCAGCAGCAGGCGCTTGAACTCGGCCAGCAGGCGCTCGACAGTCGGGTAGTCGAAGTAACGCTGGTCGAACGACAGGTGCAGGCCCAGGTCGTCGCCCGGGTAGCACACCGCCGTCAGCGGGAAGTTGGTGTGGGTACGGCCCGAGTCGGAGCTGGCGTTCAGGTGCTGGGCGTGGTCGAGTACCGCGGTTTCCACCGGGGCGTTTTCGAACACGAACAGGCTGTTGAACAGCGGCTGGCCCTTGGGCAGTTCGCTGCACTCCTGAATCGCCACCAGCGGCAGATATTCGTACTCGCGCAGCTCCATGTTGCGCTCCAGCAGGCCTTGCAGCCACTGGCGCACGCTGTGGCGCTGGCCCGGTGCCGGCAACTGCACGCGCAGGGCCACACTGTTGATGAACAGGCCGACGGTGCGCTGCATCTGCGGCAGGCTCACCGGGCGCCCGGCCACGGTCACGCCAAAGGCCACGTCACGCTCGCCGCTGTAGCGGGCCAGCACCAGGGCCCATGCCGCCTGGGCAAAGGTGTTGATGGTCAGCTGGTGGGCCTGGGCCAGTTCACGCAGGCGCACGCCATCGCTCACATCAAGGCGGGTGTAGCAGTCACCCACCACCATGCCATCACCGGCGTGGTCGTTGCGCAGCGGGCGGTCGCTGGGGAGCGCCGTGGCGCGTTCGAAGCCGGCCAGGTTGGCCTGCCACCAGTTGCGCGCTTCGTTCAGATCCTGGCGCTGCAGCCAGCCAATGTAGTCGCGGTAGCGCGGCGGCACCGGCAACTGGGCCTGTCGGCCTTCGCCCAGGGCCTGGTAGATTTCGAAGAAATCGTTCATCAGCAGCGAGCGGCACCAGGCATCGATGAGGATGTGGTGGTTGCTCATCATGAACCAGTAGCGCTCATCGTCCACGCGCACCAGGCGCAGGTGGAACGGGGCCTGGTGCAGCAGTTCGAAGCCGGCCTCGCGCTCCTGCTTGTGCAGGGCTTGCAGGCGTGCTTCCTGGGCGGCCTCGTCGAGGACGCGCCAGTCCTGGTAATCCACCGGTGTGTTGCCCGGTTTGTGAATGATCTGCAGCATCGCTTCGCCGGCGTTCCAGCTGAACGAGGCGCGCAAGGCTTCGTGGCGCGCCACCACGGCCTGCCAGGCCTGGGCGAAGCGCTGCGGGTCGAGGGCGCTGTTGATGCGGTAGCGGTCCTGCATGTAATAGATGCCGGTGCCCGGCTCCAGCAGGGTATGCAGCAGCATGCCTTCCTGCATCGGCGTCATCGGGTACACGTCTTCGATCTGGGCGGCCGGGACCGGCAGCGCGTCGATCTGCTCCTGGGCCAGGTGCGCCAGCGGGAAATCCGACGGGGTGAAGCTGCCGTTGCCGTCGGCCAGGCAGTGGGCCACCACGGCCAGCAATTCCTGGCGATACGCATCGGCGAGGCGGGCAATGGTTGGCTCATTGAAGCGTTCGGTGCTGTAGGTCCAGCGCAACTGCAGCGCACCGCCATATACCTGGCCGTCGACGCTGAGCCAGTTCGGCAGCGGCGCATCCAGGTCGTGGGCCAGACCTGCCGGGGCATCCAGCGGCTGGAACAGTGCAGCGTTGTCGAACTGCTGGTCGAACTGGCCGAGGTAGTTGAAGGTAATGCGCGCCTGGGGCAGCGCGGCCATGCGTTCGCGGGTGGCGTCGTCGGCCAGGTAACGCAGCACGCCATAACCCTGGCCTTTGTGCGGCACGTGGCGCAACTGTTCCTTGATGCGCTTGATCGAGGTGGCGCGCGCCCCTTCGTCCTCGCCCGCTTGCGGGCTCAGGCGCAGTGGGTAGGCGTTGGTGAACCAGCCGACGCTGCGGGTAAGGTCCATATCCTCGAACAAACCGTCACGGCCATGGCCTTCAAGCTGCACCAGCACCTCTTCATCGCCAGCCCAGCGGCACAGAGTGCGGGCCAGGGCGGTCAGCAACAGGTCGTTGACCTGGGTGTGGTAAGCCGCCGGGGCCTGCTGCAGCAGTTGGCGGGTCTGCTCCACGTCCAGGCTGATGGCCAAGGTGTTGGCATGGCGGTGCAGGTTGCCGCCCTGCGGGTGGTCGCACGGCAGCTCAACCCGCACGCTGCCCAGCTGGCTTTGCCACCAGCCCAGCTCGTCACGCAGCGAATCGCTGCCGGCGTAGTTGACCAGGCGTGCGGCCCAGTCGGCCATGGCGTGGGTCTTGGCCGCCAGTGGCTGGCCACGGTAGAGCGCCTGCAGGTCTTCAAGCAGCACACGCCAGGACACACCGTCGACCACCAAGTGGTGAATCGCCAGCAACAGGCGCTGGGCGCCCTGCCCGTCGGTGACCAGCAACGCACGCAACAGCGGGCCTTGTTGCAGGTCGAGGCTGCGTTGTACGTCGGTGTAAAGCGCCTGGCAGTCGTCGAAATTGGCGACGGTGGCGGTCCACAGCAGTTGCTGGTCTGCAGGGGCAGCGAACTCGGCCTGCCAGCGGCCAGCGCTTTGACTGAAGCGCAGGCGCAGGCTGTCGTGATGGGTGGCCAACGCGGCCAGTGCGTGCTGCAGCGTGTCGCGCGCCAGCGGCTGGCGCGCTGCCAGCAACACGGCCTGGTTCCAGTGCTGCGGCTGCACCACGTCACTGTCGAAGAACCAGTGCTGAATCGGCGTAAGGCCGCTCTTGCCCTCCCGCGCGCCCTGCTCGATGCCGCTGTCGGCTTCGCTGCGGGTGACCACGGTGGCCAACGTCTGGATGGTCTGGTGCTGGAACAGGTCACGCGGGGTGAACTGCAAGCCCAGCTGGCGAGCGCGGCTGACCACCTGGATGGACAGGATCGAATCGCCGCCCTGCTCGAAGAAGTTGTCCTGCACGCCCACGCGGGCCACGTTCAGCACGTCGCGCCACACCTGGGCCAACTGCGTTTCCAACTCGCTGGCCGGGGCCTGGTAATGCTGGAGTGCCGCCTCCAGGTCCGGCATTGGCAGGGCACGGCGGTCGAGCTTGCCGTTGCCCATCAGCGGCAGGCTGCCCAGCAGCACCAGGTGCGCGGGCACCATGTAGTCCGGCAGGTGCTGGCGAGCATCGGCTTTCACCGCCTCGCGCAGCAGGGCCTGGGCCTCTTTGTCGGCAGCGGCCTGCTTGCACACGAGGTAGCCCACCAGCTGTTTGCCGCCGGGCAGATCCAGGGCCAGCACCACCGCTTCGTCCACATCGGCATGCTCTTGCAGGCGGCTTTCGATTTCGCCCAGTTCGATGCGGAAGCCGCGAATTTTCACTTGCTGGTCGGCGCGGCCAACGTACTCCACCAAGCCATCGGCGCGCAGGCGCACCAGGTCGCCGGTGCGGTACAGGCGCCCGCCACCCTGGCTGAACGGGTCGGCGACGAAGCGCTCGGCACTCAGGCCCGGGCGGTCGTGATAGCCCTGGGCCAGGCCGGCGCCGCCCACGTACAGCTCACCGATGCCACCCTGCGGCAGCAGGGCCAGGTCTTCGTCGAGGATGTAGGCGCTGCGGGCACCAATCACCCGGCCGATCGGCACGCTGCCGGCGTCGGCAGGCAGGGTGTCCGGTGCCAGGCAGGCCAGTGGCATCACCACCGTTTCGGTCGGGCCGTAGGCGTTGAAGAACTGCTGCGGGGCAAACGCCTGGCGAATGCGCTGCAGGTGCTCGCCGGTCAGCGCTTCGCCGCCGGTGATCACCAGGCGCACGGGCAGTTGCTCGCCCTGCCCGGCCAGGTATTGAGCCAGCTGGCTGCCGTAGCTTGGGGTAAAGCCAAGGATGCTCACCTGCTGCTCGCGCACCAGTTGGCAGATGTCCTCGGCGCCCCACTGGCCCTGGGCACGCAGCACCACGCGCGCGCCGCACAGCAGCGGCACCAGCAGCCGCTCGCTGGCGGCATCGAAGTTGATGGAATAGAAGTGCAGCTCGCAGTCGTCGCTGCGCATGCCGAAGGCGTCGATCACCGCCTGGCAGTGCATGGCGATTTCACCGTGGCTGACCACCACGCCTTTAGGCTTGCCGGTGGAGCCGGATGTGTAGATCAGGTACGCCTGGTGCTGCGGCAGGTTGAGGTTGGCCAGCGGCGCATCGCTGTAGACCGACAGCTGTGCGGCATCGTCCTCCAGGCTCCAGCGGGCCACGCCTTCGGGCAGTTCGCCGAGGGTGTCGAGCAGCGCACGCTGGCTCAGCAGCAGGCCGATGCGGCTGTCCTCGATCATGTAGCGCAGGCGGTCGAGCGGGTATTCCGGGTCCAGCGGCACGTAGGCGCCGCCGGCCTTGAGGATGGCCAGCAAGCCCACGACCATTTCCAGCGAGCGCTCCAGCGCCAGGCCCACACGCACTTGCGGGCCGACACCACGCTCGCGCAGGGCGCGGGCCAGGCGGTTGGCCTGCTGGTCGAGTTCGGCGTAGCTCAGGTGCCGGCCGGCAAAGGTCAGCGCGCCGGCCTGCGGCGTGCGGGCGGCCTGGGCGGCGAACAGGCCGTGGATCGTCTGGTCCAGGGCAAAATCATGCTCGCCTTGCAGTTGGCCGACCAGCACCTGTTGCTCGGCGTCGTCGAGCATCGGCAACTCGCACAGGCGTTGTTGCGGGTCGTTCAGCAGGCCGACCAGCAATTGCTGCCAGTGTTCGGCCATGCGGGCGATGCGCGGTTCGTCGAACAGGTCGCGGCTGTAGGTCAGGCAGCAGCCCAGGCGGCCGTCCAGGTCGGTCACTTCCAGGTACAGGTCGAACTTGGTGGCGCTGGCGTCGTTGACCAGGTAATCCACCTGCATGCCGGCCAGTTCACGGCTTTGCTGGAAGGCCCAGCGCTGCACGTTGCACATCACCTGGAACAGCGGGTTATAGGCGCTGCTGCGCGGCGGTTGCAGCGCTTCGACCAGTTGATCGAACGGCAGGTCCTGGTGCGACTGGCCTTCGATGGCCGCCTGGCGCACCTGGTCGAGCAAGGCGGCGGCGGTCATCTGCCCGTCCACCTCGCAGCGCAGCACCTGGGTGTTGAGGAAGGCGCCGATCAACCCTTCGCTTTCCGGGCGGATACGGTTGGCCACCGGCGCGCCGATGCGCAGGTCGCGCTGGCCGCTATAGCGGTGCAGCAAGGCGGCCAGGGTGGCGGTCATGGTCATGAACAAGGTCAGCCCGCGCTGGCTGTTGAAGGCATGCACACGGGCGACCAGGGCCGGGTCGAGGTCGAAGCGGAACAGTTCGCCACGGTGGCTCTGCACCGCCGGGCGTGGGCGGTCTGCAGGCAGCGACAGCACCGGGTGCTCATCGCCCAGGCGGGCCTTCCAGTAGGCGAGCTGGCGGGCGCCCTCGCCGCTTTCCAGCCATTGGCGCTGCCACACGCTGTAATCCAGATACTGCACCGGCAGTGGCGCCAGCGGTGATTCGCGGTCGTCCACGAACGCTTCGTACAACTCGCCCAGTTCGCGGGCGAAGATGTCCATGGCCCAGCCTTCGGTGACGATGTGGTGCAGGGTGAGCACAAAGAAGTGCTCGCGGTCTTCGGTTTTGGCGATGCAGGCGCGCAACAGCGGGCCGCGCTCCAGGTTGAACGGCTGGTGCGCATGGTCGTCGGCCAGTTGCTGCAGGCGTTGCTGGCGCGCGTCGGGCGCCAGGGCGCTGAAGTCTTGCCATTGCAGCTGCACCGGGCTGTGCTCGGCCACACACTGGTACGGCACGCCATCAACGGCGGGGAACGTGGTGCGCAGGGTTTCGTGGCGCACGATCAGCGCCTGCAGCGCGCGCTCGAAGGCATCCACATGCAGCGTGCCCCGCAGGCGTGCCATGCCACCGACGTTGTAGGCGGGGCTGTCCGGCTCCATCTGCCAGAGGATCCACATGCGTTGCTGCGAGTACGACAGCGGCACGGCCTGGCGGCGGTCGACGCGGGCGATTTCGCCCTGCTGGTTGTGCTCGCCGGCATCGCGAATGCGGGCAATCTGCTCGCAGAACGCGCCCAGTTCGCTGGCCTCGAACAGCACCTTCAGCGGCAGCTCCACGTTACAGGCCTGGCGGGTGCGCGACACAATCTGGGTGGCCAGCAGCGAGTGGCCGCCCAGGGCAAAGAAGTCGTCATGCAGGCCCACGCGCGGCAGGTTGAGCACCTCGCGCCAAATGGCCGCGACCTGCTGTTGCAGCGCGGTTTGCGGTGCGACGTGTTCACGCTGCTGCCAAACCGGCGCTGGCAGCGCCTTGCGGTCGACCTTGCCGCTTGGGCCAAGCGGCATGCTGGCCAGCGCGATAAGCTGGGCCGGCACCATGTAGGCCGGCAGGCGTTCAGCCAGGTTGGCCAACAGCACATCTGCCTTGGCCGGGCCGCTGAAGTAGCCGACCAGTTGCGCACCCACGGCATCCTGATGAATCAGCACCAGCGCCTGGTTAACGCCGGGCTGTTCAAGCAGGCAGGCCTGCACCTCTTCAGGCTCCACGCGGAAGCCACGCACCTTCACCTGCTGGTCGAGGCGGCCGAGGTACTCCAGCGCCTCGCCCTGCACCTGCCAGCGCGCACGGTCGCCGCTGCGGTACAGGCGCGCCCCGTCGCCGTCGGCCTGGGGCACGAAGCGTTCGGCGGTGAGGCCTGGGCGGCCCAGGTAACCACGGGCCAGGCCCGCGCCACCGAGGTACAGTTCGCCCGGCACGCCGGGGGCCGCCAGCTCCAGCGAATCATCCAGCACGCGACAGACCACGTTGCCCAGCGGGCGGCCGATGGGCGAACGCTCGCCATCGCTGGCCTGGCAGTGCCAATGGGTGACGTTGATGGCGGTTTCGGTCGGGCCGTAGCGGTTGTGCAGCTGCACCTGCGGCAGCAGGTTCAGCACGCGGTCGCGCAGGTTGGCCGACAGGGCTTCGCCGCCGGAGAACAGCCGGCGCAAGCTGGTGCAGCCTGCGGCCAGCGGTTCGTGCACGAACACCTGCAACAGCGGCGGCACGAAGTGCAGCGTGGTCACGGCGTGCTCTTGCATCAACGCGGCGATGCGTTGCGGGTCGCGGTGCTCGCCGGGGCCGGCCAGCACCAGCTTGCAGCCGGTGACCAGCGGCCAGAAGCATTCCCATACCGACACGTCGAAGCTGATCGGGGCCTTTTGCATCAGCACATCGCTGGCATCCAGCGCGTAGGTGGCCTGCATCCATTGCAGGCGCTCGGCCAGGGCTGCGTGGGTGTTGCCCACGCCTTTGGGTTGGCCGGTGGAGCCGGAGGTGTAGATCACGTAGGCCAGGTTGTCGCCGTGCAGGTGCAGGCCCGGTGCCTGGCTGGGCCAGCTGTCCAGGTGCAACTGGTCGAGGGCGATGGCGCTGACCCCGTCCACCTGCGGCAGCGTGCCCAGCTGGCTGCTGGTGCTCAGCAGCAGGCTGGCGCGGCAGTCGCGCAGCATGTAGGCCAGGCGCTCGGCCGGGTAGTCCACGTCCAGCGGTACATAGGCACCGCCGGCCTTGAGGATGGCCAACAGGCCAACCAGCAGTTGCGGCGAGCGCTCGACGGCGATGGCCACGCAGGTGTCGGGGCCGACGCCCTTGTCACGCAGGTAGTGGGCCAGGCGGTTGGCCTGCTGGTGCAATTCGGCGTAATCGAGGCTGCCGCCGGCCCAGGCCAGGGCGGTGCGCTCCGGGGTCAGGCGCGCCTGCTCGTTCAGTTGCTCTACCACCAGGCGCTGGGGCGCCGGGGCGGGTGCCTGCCCCCAGGCCAGCAGTTGTTGGCGGCTTGTTTCGTCCAGTAACTGCACATCGGCCAGGGCCAGCTGCGGCTGCGCGCTGACTTGCTCAAGCAGCGCCAGCAGGTGCTGGGCCAGGCGCTGGACGGTGCTGGCGTCGAATCGCTCGGCGGCATAGTCAAAGGCCAGGCTCAGGCGGCCCTGATGGTCTTCTTCGCTGTGCAGTTGCAGGTCGAACTTGGCTTCGCGGCTGTGCCATGGCAGTTCTTCGGCCAGCAAGCCCGGCAGGCGGCGCAGGGCCGACAGGTCGCGCTGCTGGTGGTTGAACATGACCTGGAACAGGCCTTGCTCGCGGGCCTCGGGCAGGGCTTCGAGCAGTTGCTCGAACGGCAAGTCCTGATGGGCCTGGGCGTCATGGGTGGTTTGGCGCACCTGGGCCAGCAATTGGGCGAATGGTTGACGACCGTCGAGTTGCCCGCGCAGCACCTGGGTATTGATGAAGAAGCCGACCATGCCTTGGGTTTCGTGGCGTGGGCGGTTGGCGTTGGGCACGCCCACGCGGATGTCGGTTTGGCCGGTATAGCGGTGCAGCAAGCCCTGCCAGGCGGCCAGCAGCACCATGAATACGCTGGCCTGCTGGTCGCGGGCCAGGGCGTTGATGGCTTCGGTGAGTTTGGCCGGCACTTTCAGGTTCAGGCGCCCGGCGCGGTTTTGCGGCTGGCTGGTGCGCGGGCGGTCCGGGTGCAGGTCAAGCACCGGCAGCGCGTCGCCCAGTCGGGTTTTCCAGTACTCCAACTGGCGGGCGCTTTCACCTTCGGACAGCCACTGGCGCTGCCAGTGGCCGTAATCGGCATAGCCCAGAGCCAGCGCGGGCAGGTTGGCTTCCAGGCCTTGGCAATGGGCCGCGTACAGCTTGGCGAACTCGGCCAGCAGAATGTTCAGCGACCAGCCGTCGGCGATGATGTGGTGCAGGGTTACCCACAGTTGATGGTCTTCGTCGTCCAGGCGCGCCAGGGTTACGCGCAGCAACGGGCCTTGGGCCAGGTCGAACGGTTGCCGGGCTTCGGCTTCACGGCGCGCATCCACGTCGGTTGCACTGAGGCCTTGCAGGTCCAGCCGAGCCAGCACGAATGGCTGATGCGGCAGAATGCGCTGCAGGGCCTGGCCATCTGCTTCGCTGAACACGGTGCGCAGCGCTTCATGGCGGGCGACCAGTGCCTGGAACGCAGCCTCAAGCGCGGCTTCGTCCAGCTCGCCACGCAGGTGCAGGCCGGCAGGAATGTTGTAGGCCGCCGATTGCGGCTCCAGTTGCCACAGCAGCCACAGGCGGTTTTGTGCCAGGGATTGAGGCAAGGCCTGGCCACGGTTCAGGGCACTGATGGCGGCGCTGGCCTGGCCACCTTCGGCGAGGATGGCCGCCACGGCGCTGCTGTAGTCGGCCAGGGTTGGCGCTTCGAACAGGGTGCGCAGGTTGAGGTGGATGCCCAGCTCATCGGCAAGGCGTGCAGTGGCCTGGGTGGCGGCGATGGAGTTGCCGCCCAGCAGCAGGAAGTGGTCATCGGTGGCGACCGTCTCGACATCGAGGATGTCACGCCAGATGGCAGCGATACGCTGCTGCAGGTCATCGCCCGCTGTAGCAGCCGCACGCGGCTCGGCCGCCTCAGGGAAGCGCGCATAGCAATCGAGGCTGCCATCGTTCATGCGCAAACGGCAGGCCGAACGCTGCAGCTTGCCGCTGGAGGTCTTGGGCAGCGCACCCGGGTTGAGCAACAGCACCACCGCCGGTGCCTGGCGGCAGGCGTCGGCGATGACCTGGCGCAGGGTCTTGATCAGGTCCTGGGGTTTGACGGCCTTCTGCACGTTGCGGCTGACTTCCACCGCCACGCCAATGCCCTCCTCGCCCTGATCGTCAACGGCAAACACCGCCACGCGGCCTTTGCGCAGCACGTCGACTTCACGCTCCAGGGTTTTTTCCAGGTCTTGCGGGTAAAGGTTCTGGCCCCGCACGATGAGCATGTCCTTCAGGCGGCCGGTGACGAACACTTCGCCGTCACGCATGAAGCCCAAGTCGCCGGTGCGCAGCCAGGTGTAGCCGTCCATTTCAACGAAGGTGCGCGCACTGGCTTCGGGGTTGCGCCAGTAGCCGTGGGCGATGCTCGGGCCGCCGGCCCAGATCTCGCCAACCTGATCATCGCCCAGCGCCTGCAATTGCTGAGGTTCGACAATGCGCACGGCGTGGCCCGGCTGCGGGTAGCCGCAGCTCATCAGCACGCTGCCTTTGCCGTTTTCGGCGCGGTTGGCGGCGAAGGCTTCGGCGTCCAGCTCCAGCGCGCCAATGCCCTGGCCACGGCGGCTGCCGCTGACGAACAGGGTGGCTTCGGCCAGGCCGTAGCTGGCGAAGAAGCTGCTGGCATCGAAGCCACAGGCGGCAAACTTGCCGGCGAAGGTATGCAGGCTGTCCTGGCGGATGGGTTCTGAGCCGGAATACGCCACGCGCCAGCGGCTCAGGTCGAGGCCAGCCAGGGCCGCTTCACTGACACGCTCGCTGCACAGGCGGTAGGCGAAGTCGGGGCCACCGCTGATAGTGCCGCCATACTCGCTGATGGCTTGCAGCCAGCGCAATGGCCGGGCGAGGAAGTAGCCCGGCGACATCAGCACGCACGGCACGCCACTGAAGATCGGCTGCAACAGCCCGCCGATCAGGCCCATGTCGTGGTACAGCGGCAACCAGCTGACGATCACGTCATCGGGGTTGAGGTCGATGCCGAAGCCTTGGCGGATCAATTGTTCATTGGCCACCAGGTTGCCGTGGCTGACCTGCACGCCCTTGGGCAGCGCGGTTGAACCAGAGGTGTACTGCAGGAAGGCGATGTCGTCGGCTTTGAGCGCCGGCTCGCGCCAGGTGCCGGCCAGCGCCGGGTCGAGGCTGTCCACGGCCAGCAGCTCGGGGCCGTGCTCGCTGGCCAGCGCTTCCAGGCCCTGCAGGCTTTCATGCAGTGTCGATACGGTCAGCAACAGGCGCGGTTCAGCGTCGTCGATGATCGACAGCAGACGCTCCTGATGGTGCTGGCGCGATGATTCCGGCGGGTAGGCCGGCACCGCGATCACACCGGCGTACAGGCAGCCGAAAAACGCCGCGACGTAGTCGGGGCCACTCGGGAACAGCAGTACGGCTCGGTCTCCAAACTCGGCACGGGCCTGCAAGGCGGCGGCAATGGTGCGCGCACGCGAGTCCAGGTCCCGATAGCTGAGCACGGCCTGCTCGGCGGGCGCATCGGCCAGAAAGCGCAAGGCGATGCGGTCCGGGGTCTGGGCGGCACGTTGTGCCAGGGCCTGGACCAGCGAGAGCGGGAGTTCGAAGGCGTCCGTCATGGGGTGTTCCTGCCAGTGTCTGGTTAAGTCGGGCCGGTTGCTTGCGCGGTATCGGCAAGCAACATTCGGGGGCCGGATGTACAGAGGGGAACGGATGGGCAGGAGAAGAAATTACCGACGAAGCAGCAGTGCAACGCTTACGCAACGTGAACGCCGTCACAGGCGCCGGCTTAGAACCGAAACTCATCGATACTCATTAACTTTCGTATTTGACAATCATTATCATTCTGAATAGTTTGTCGCACGTCGTAGGAAGCTTCCCAACGTTGGGTGCTCCCTCTCCTATCTGAGACAAGGTGATTTCCATGGCGGAACAACTATCCACAAGTAAGTGCGATTCACCGTTACTCCAGGCATTTGTCGACAACCGTGGCATTCTGGTAAAGATCGCGGCCCGCATTACCGGCTGCCGCTCGCGTGCCGAGGATGTGGTGCAGGACGCGTTCTTCCGGCTAAGCGCCGCGCCACAGATCACCTCGTCGTTCAAAGCCCAGCTCAGCTACCTGTTCCAGATCGTGCGCAACCTGGCCATCGACCACTACCGCAAGCAGGCGATGGAGCTCAAGTACTCCGGCAGTGAGGAAGAGGGCCTGAATGTGGTGGTGCTGAATGCGTCACCCGAGGCCATGCACATCAACCGGGCGGCGCTGGAGAACATCGCCGAGGCGTTGAACGAACTGCCCCAGCGCACGCGTTATGCCTTTGAGATGTACCGCCTGCATGGTGTGCCGCAGAAGGACATTGCCAAGGAATTGGGCGTTTCGCCGACGCTGGTCAACTTCATGATTCGGGATGCGCTGGTACATTGCCGCAAGACGGCTAATCGCCAGGTTTGAGATTGTTGGGGGCGCGAAGCGCCCCCAACAACTTCAAACCAACTTGCACCGATCGAAAAACCGCTCCCGCCCCAAAATCATCAATGCCGCCCGCTTGTGCGGGAAATCGAACTCCTTCTCGCAATGGAAGCACTGATCCTGCATGTAGCCGATCATCTTGCCGTTGTCGGCACGCGGTTCGGCCACCACCCGCTGCGTGCGCGGGTCGTCCAGGAACAGGTAGTGCACCAGCGCCGACAGCCAGCTGGCCACCTTGTGTGGCCCGCGGTGCGACTCCTCCCCCACCAGCATGTGTACGCCACGGTCGTAATCGTCGGCCGGGTAGAACGGTGCAATGCGGTCTTCCTTGGCCCAGTAGGCCTCGAAGTAGGCGAATGGCTCGTCGTCGAAACAGCCGATCAGCGTCAACGTGTGCGGGTCGGCTTCAAGTTTGGCCAGGTACTCGCGGTGCTGTGCAAGTGAGCCGCCTTCCTGCCAGAATTTTTCCACCCGTGGGTTGTTCTGCCAGCGGTTGAAGCGCTCCAGGTCGTGGTCGATTTCCAGCGTGCGCAAGGAAACCCAGCTCCCCAGGCGAGCATCGAAACGGCGGTACACCTCACCACGCGGTTTGGGCGCGCGGCGCGGGTGGCGCTTACCATTGCTCATCTGCATTTGCTGCGGGTACACGTCATTGATCGCCGCGCCCAGCCACGGCTGCGGCAACTGCCAGAACAGCGTGCGCTCGCACAGGTATACCCCCGGCTGCTCGGTGGGTAACAACAGGCCACTGGCCAGCGCATCAGCCTGTGCTTGCGGCAGGTGCCAAGCCAGGCGTTGGCGTGCGGGCTCACGCGACAACAGCCAGTAACAGGCTGCCCACAACGCCTGCTGCGGCCGCTCCGGGCACAGGCTTTCAACATGCACCTCAAGGGTATCGGCCGGCACCAGGCGCACCTGGATCAGCGGGCGGCCTTCAAGGGTCAGGCTCAGCCAGCGGTCGCCTTCATCGGCGTGCAGGTTGCGCCAACGAGGCTGTGACAGAGGCTGCGAAGCGGCATCGAACGGCATGGTCATGGCTCACGAAGAAATGAAAGAGGGGCTCACTTCTGAAACGTGGGCGCCAGTGGGGAATTTAGTCGGCCGGGGGTGTGACGGTGATCCGGTAGGGTTCGAAGATCCGCGCCAACTCGCCAGTGTCTCGCAGGTTGTGCATCAACCCGGCGAACTGCTCTGCGGTGATGGGGGCATGGGGGCGCAACAGGGCGTAATGGTGGTAGAGCTGGTCAATGCGTGGCGAGGCGATCAGCTGGCCCTTGCTTTGCGGGTTGCGCGCCAGAAAATCACTGAGGTAGGAGCGCGTGACCAGCGCAATGTCGGCGCGACCGGCCTGCACCATCAGCAGGTTGCTGTCATGGGAATACGTCAGCGTCGCGTTGTAGGCTTCGCGCAAGTAATTGGGGTCGGGGTTGAAGTGGGCGAAGGCGTAGTGGTAGCCGTTGAACAGTGCCAGGCGCTTGCCGTCCAGGTCTTCGAAATAGCGCGGGTTCTGGCCATCGCGCTTTCTGGCCACGAACACTTCGGCATCTTCCAGGCCCATGTCCACAGTCTGGTGCGGAACATTCTGCCAACCCCATTGCGGGTTTTCGAAAATGGCCATGTCGGTGCGGCCTTGCTGCAGGTCGCCAAAGCGCCGCTGAATCGACGTGGGCACCAGCACGAAGTTGTACTGATGTTGTACACGGTTCAAGGCATCGACCAGTTGCGGCAGCAGACCCGTGTCGGCGCCCTGCTCTGGGCGCACGGTATAAGGCGGAAAATGTGCGGCACCAATCTTCACGTCGATGGCATCGGCAGCCCAGGCCGGCACTGCAAGCCATGCCGTAGCGAGCAGCAACAGGGTGGTGAAGACCTTCAGGCCGGGCACAGGAGTCAAGACGGATGCTCATCACGGTTCAAACCTGGATGCACCTAAGCTAGGCGTTTTCCCGCACGGGCACAACTGCGGGTTATGCCAAAGTGCCACGGGATGCCGTGTGGCCGCAGATTGGCTACGCTGCTTGGCACGAATGTCGAGGGAGCCTGAAATGGGCCACTGGTTGGTAATCGACCTGGAAGCAACCACCGATGACGGTGGCTGGCCGGTGACGGAGATGGAAATCATAGAAATTGGCGCCAGCCTGGTGACCCGCGAAGGCCGCGAAGTGGACCACTTCCAGCGCTTCGTAAGGCCCCGGCGGCGGCCGCAGCTGACGCCGTTCTGCCGCGAGCTGACGCACATCAGCCAGGCCAGTGTCGACAGCGCGGCATCGTTCCCCGAGGTGTGGGGGCGCTTCGAGCGCTGGCTGGAACATCACCGCGGGCAATTGCAGGCGTGGGTCAGCTGGGGCGATTACGACCGCCAGCAACTGTTGCAGGACTGGCAACAGCACCAGGTGGACAGCCTGTTGCGCGAGTTGCCGCACATCAACCTCAAGCAGCGCTTCGCCAAAGCCCGCCACCTGCAGAAACCGACAGGGCTCAACGGTGCGCTGCAACTGGCCGGCATGCAGTTTTGCGGCCAGCAGCACCGGGCCCTGGAAGATGCGCGCAACACCGCCCGTTTGCTGCCTTTGACCTTGCCTGCCAACGGCGCTTGAAAGCAGATGACGGGGGCTGTGGCCTTGGGCATACTGGCCAGCCCTTTTTTCATCCTCTCAGTTCAGGAGTCGCCCTATGTTCAAGGTCAACGAGTACTTCGATGGCACCGTCAAGTCGATCGCCTTCGAAGGCACTGAAGGTCCGGCCACCGTTGGCGTCATGGCCCCGGGCGAATATGAGTTTGGCACGGCCAAGCGCGAGATCATGCACGTGGTGTCGGGCGCGCTGACCGTGAAACTGCCGGGTAGCGACAACTGGGAAACCTTCAATGCCGGTGACAAGTTCAATGTGGCCGCCGACAGCAAGTTCCAGCTGAAAGTGGCGGTAGAGACGGCTTACCTGTGCGAGTACCGTGATTAAGCGGTAGGCAGGTCCGGCCTCATCGCGGATAAATCCGCTCCTACAAGATTACGCGCACACCCTGTAGGAGCGGATTTATCCGCGAAAAATCCATCACTGTTTCACCAGGAAACTCGCCACCCGCTCAGCCGCCGCCTGCAGATGCTGCCCATGGCTGAACCCGGAAGCCTTCAACGGTTTCAGGTCATGATCCCCCGCCTCCAGCCAGCTCACCTCGATCGACGGTGACAGCGCATACCCCGCCACCGCCTCACGATTGCCCAGCGCATCGCGCTCCCCTTGAACGATCAACGTCCGGGCTTTCAACCCCGCTAAATGCTCCACCCGTGGTTTCTCCGGCTTGCCCACCGCATAGAACGGATACCCCAGGCACACCAGCGCATCCGCGCCCAATTCGTCAGCCAGCAAACTGGCCATGCGCCCGCCCATGGACTTGCCGCCAATCGCCAACGTGCCCGTGACTAAAGGTCGCACCTGCCGGTACACCTCGCGCCAGCACTCAAGCAAAACCTTCTGTGGGTTGGGTGGCCGCTTGCCGCCGGTAACCCTGCGTTCGGCCATGTAGGGGAACTCGAAGCGAACCACCCCCACCCCAAGTGCCGCCAGCCTTTGCGCGATGTCGTTCATGAAATCGCTGTCCATCGGCGCCCCTGCGCCATGGGCCAGGATCAGGGTGGCGCGGGCACCGCCCTGCCCCTGCGTGTGCGCAGGATCGCAGCGCAAGCCTGGGACATTTCCGATCTTCGCCCATTGATCCCCGTCAATACCGGCACATTGCCCATTACTCATGCTTGCCTCGCTGTACAGCCTGCCAAAATAACCGTGGATGGAAACCCATACATGAACACAACCAGCAGTACCGCCTATGACTACAAGGTGGTCCGCCAATTCGCCATCATGACGGTGGTGTGGGGAATCGTCGGGATGGGGCTCGGCGTCTTCATCGCCGCCCAGCTTGCCTGGCCCTCCCTGAACTTCGACCTCCCCTGGACCAGCTTCGGCCGCCTGCGCCCACTGCATACCAATGCGGTGATCTTCGCCTTCGGCGGCTGTGCGCTGTTTGCCACTTCCTATTATTCGGTGCAACGCACCTGCCAGACCACCCTGTTCGCGCCCAAACTGGCCGCGTTCACCTTCTGGGGCTGGCAACTGGTGATTCTGCTGGCGGCCATCACGCTGCCGCTGGGCTACACCAGTTCCAAGGAATACGCCGAGCTGGAATGGCCGATCGACATCCTGATCACCATTGTCTGGGTAGCCTACGCCATCGTGTTCTTCGGCACGCTGATCAAGCGCACCACCAAACACATCTATGTGGGCAACTGGTTCTTCGGTGCGTTCATCCTCACCGTGGCGATCCTGCACATCGTCAACAACCTGGAGCTGCCGGTCAGCCTGACCAAGTCGTATTCAGTGTACGCCGGCGCCACCGACGCCATGGTGCAGTGGTGGTACGGGCACAACGCGGTGGGCTTTTTCCTCACTGCAGGCTTCCTGGGGATGATGTACTACTACGTGCCCAAACAGGCCGAACGGCCGGTGTACTCTTATCGCCTGTCGATCGTGCACTTCTGGGCGCTGATCACCCTGTACATCTGGGCCGGCCCACACCACCTGCACTACACCGCCCTGCCCGACTGGGCGCAGTCGCTGGGCATGGTGATGTCGCTGATCCTGCTGGCACCG
Source organism: Pseudomonas sp. PSKL.D1 (assembly GCF_028898945.1). Classification (NCBI taxonomy): domain Bacteria; kingdom Pseudomonadati; phylum Pseudomonadota; class Gammaproteobacteria; order Pseudomonadales; family Pseudomonadaceae; genus Pseudomonas; species Pseudomonas sp. PSKL.D1. The sequence continues at coordinate 1,841,022 of NZ_CP118607.1, read as the reverse complement.
AGCTGGGGCGGAATGATCAACGGCATGATGACCCTGTCGGGTGCCTGGCACAAACTGCGCAGCGACCCGATCCTGCGCTTCCTCGTGGTATCGCTGGCGTTCTACGGCATGTCCACCTTCGAAGGCCCGATGATGGCCATCAAGACGGTCAATGCGTTGTCCCACTACACCGACTGGACCATCGGCCACGTACACGCCGGCGCGCTGGGTTGGGTGGCGATGATCTCGATCGGCGCCCTGTACCACACCATCCCGAAAGTGTTCGGCAAACAGCAGATGCACAGCATCGGCCTGATCAACGCCCACTTCTGGCTGGCGACCATCGGTACCGTGTTGTACATCGCCTCGATGTGGGTCAACGGCATCGCTCAAGGCCTGATGTGGCGCGCGGTCAACAGCGACGGCACGCTCACTTACTCGTTCGTGGAAACCCTGGTGGCCAGCCACCCGGGCTTCATCGTGCGCTTCGTGGGCGGCGCGATCTTCCTCAGCGGCATGTTCCTGATGGCCTGGAACACCTGGCGCACGGTACGCGCGCCAGCGCTCGACGCTGCCCCTGCGAACGCCCAGCTGGCTTGAGGAGACCTGCCTGATGAAACATGAAGTCATCGAGAAGAACGTCGGCCTGCTGGCCCTGCTGATGGTGTTTGCCGTGAGCATCGGCGGCCTGACCCAGATCGTCCCGTTGTTTTTCCAGGACGTGACCAACAAACCCGTCGAAGGCATGAAGCCCTACACCGCGCTGCAGCTGGAAGGCCGGGACATCTATATCCGCGAGGGCTGCGTGGGCTGCCACTCGCAGATGATCCGCCCGTTCCGCGCCGAAACCGAGCGCTACGGCCACTACTCGGTGGCCGGTGAAAGCGTGTGGGACCACCCGTTCCTGTGGGGTTCCAAGCGCACCGGGCCGGACCTGGCCCGCGTGGGCGGGCGCTACTCGGACGACTGGCACCGCGCGCATCTGTACAACCCGCGCAACGTGGTGCCGGAGTCGAAGATGCCGTCGTACCCGTGGCTGGTCGCCCAGCAGGTCGACAACAGCCACACCGACACCAAGATGCGCACCCTGCGCACCCTCGGCGTGCCGTACACCGACGCCGACATCGCCGGTGCCCGCGAGGCGGTCAAGGGCAAGACCGAAATGGACGCCCTGGTCGCCTACTTGCAGGTGCTCGGCACCGCCATCAAGAACAAGAGGTAAGTGCCATGGAACTGGACATCGGCATGATCCGCGGCCTGGGCACCCTGGTGGTGATGATCGCCTTCATCGGCCTCACCCTGTGGGTGTTCAACCGCCGCCGCGACCGTGACTTCGCCGAAGCGCGCCTGCTGCCCTTCGTCGACGACCGCCTGCCCCCTGCCGGGCAGGAACCTGCTGCCCCGAGGAGTACCGCACAATGACCACCTTCTGGAGTACGTACATCAGCGTACTGACCCTGGGCAGCCTGATCGGCCTGACGTGGCTGCTGCTCGGCACCCGCAAGGGCCAGAGCAACCAAACCACCGACCAGACCATGGGCCACACCTTCGACGGCATCGAGGAATACGACAACCCGCTGCCCAAGTGGTGGTTCTGGCTGTTTGTCGGCACCTTGGTGTTCGGTGTGGGTTACCTCATCCTGTACCCGGGCCTGGGCAACTGGAAAGGCGTGCTGCCGGGGTATGAAAACGGCTGGACCGGCGCCAACGAGTGGCAAAAGGAGATGGACAAGGCCGACGCCAGGTTTGGCCCGATCTTCGCCAAGTACGCCGCCATGCCGGTGGAGGAAGTGGCCAAAGACCCGCAAGCCCTGAAAATGGGTGGCCGCCTGTTCGCCTCCAACTGCTCGGTATGCCACGGCTCGGATGCCAAGGGCGCCTACGGCTTCCCCAACCTGACCGACAAGGACTGGCGCTGGGGTGGCGAGCCGGAGACTATCAAGGCCTCGATCATGAACGGCCGCCACGGCGTGATGCCGGCCTGGGCCGAGGTGATCGGCGAGCAAGGGGTGGCGGATGTGGCCGGCTATGTGCTGACCAACCTTGATGGCCGCAGCCTGCCGGAAGGGGCCAACGCTGACGTGGCCAAGGGCAAGGAAATCTTTGCCGCCAACTGCGTGGCCTGCCACGGGCCTGAAGGCAACGGCACCCCGGCCATGGGCGCGCCGAACCTGAACCATCCGCAAGCGTTCATCTACGGGTCGAGTTTTGCCCAGTTGCAGCAGACCATCCGTTATGGCCGCCAGGGGCAGATGCCGGCCCAGGCGGAGATTCAAGGCAACGACAAGGTGCATTTGCTGGCGGCTTATGTGTATAGCTTGTCGCAGGCTGCCGAGTAAGCAGGCTTGGCCTCTCGCGGATAAATCCGCTCCTACAGGGAGATACGCTCCCCTGTAGGAGCGGCTTCAGCCGCGATGCGCCGCACAGCGGCGCCCTCCCCCCTCCTTGCCCCCCCCCCCCGAACAGAACTAAGCTTGTTGCCACAGTAGCCTTCGCTCCGAAAAGACCGAGGCAACCGCGGCGCACAGCCTGACGCCGCCTTAAAAAAGCTTGACCGATCGATCAGAAAAAGGCGAAAAACGGTACACATTACAAATATTTATTTGTGTACAATTGCCCAGACCCAAACGCCGCGGGACACCGGCCAGAGGGCCTGGACACGGGTCGGCGCATGTCGTCTTGCGTTGCCTTAACCCTGGTGGTTATCGATACTGGCGCCGATTTTTCAACCAACAAGAACACCAAAACCGTGGAACCTTAGCAATGAGCACAGCAATCAGTCCGACTGCTTATAACTACAAGGTCGTCCGCCAGTTCGCCATCATGACGGTGGTCTGGGGGATCCTTGGCATGGGCCTCGGCGTCTTCATCGCCTCGCAGCTGGTGTGGCCGCAACTGAACCTGGACCTGCCCTGGACCAGCTTCGGCCGCCTGCGCCCGCTGCACACCAACCTGGTCATCTTCGCCTTCGGCGGCTGTGCGTTGTTCGCCACCAGCTACTACGTGGTGCAACGAACCTGCCAGACGCGGCTGATCTCCGACAGCATGGCCGCCTTCACCTTCTGGGGCTGGCAGGCGGTTATCGTCGGCGCGCTGGTCACCCTGCCGATGGGCTACACCACCACCAAGGAATACGCCGAGCTGGAATGGCCGATCGCGATCCTGCTGGCCATCGTCTGGGTTACCTACGGGCTGGTGTTCTTCGGCACCATCGTCAAACGCAAGACCAAGCACATCTATGTGGGCAACTGGTTCTACGGCGCCTTCATCGTGGTCACCGCGATGCTGCACATCGTCAACCACATCTCGCTGCCGGTGAGCCTGTTCAAGTCGTACTCGGCCTACGCCGGCGCCACCGACGCGATGATCCAGTGGTGGTACGGCCACAATGCGGTGGGCTTTTTCCTCACCACCGGCTTCCTGGGCATGATGTACTACTTCGTACCCAAGCAGGCTGAGCGGCCGATCTACTCGTATCGCTTGTCGATCGTGCACTTCTGGGCACTGATCACCCTGTACATCTGGGCCGGCCCGCACCACCTGCACTACACCGCCCTGCCCGACTGGGCACAGTCACTGGGCATGGTGATGTCGATCATCCTGCTGGCGCCAAGCTGGGGCGGCATGATCAACGGCATGATGACCCTGTCGGGCGCCTGGCACAAACTGCGCACCGACCCGATCCTGCGCTTTTTGGTTGTATCGCTGGCGTTCTACGGCATGTCCACCTTCGAAGGCCCGATGATGGCCATCAAAACCGTGAACTCGCTGTCGCACTACACCGACTGGACCATCGGCCACGTACATGCCGGCGCCCTGGGCTGGGTGGCGATGATTTCGATCGGCGCGGTTTACCACATGATCCCGAAACTCTACGGCCGCGAGCAGATGCACAGCATCGGCCTGATCAACGCGCACTTCTGGCTGGCCACCATCGGTACGGTGCTGTACATCGCCTCGATGTGGGTGAACGGCATCACCCAAGGCCTGATGTGGCGCGCCATCAACGATGACGGCACCCTCACGTACTCCTTCGTCGAAGCCCTGCAGGCCAGCCACCCGGGTTACATCGTCCGGGCATTGGGCGGCGCGTTCTTCGCCTCCGGCATGTTGCTGATGGCCTACAACGTGTTCCGTACCGTACGCGCCGCCAACCCGGCGCAGGCTGAAGAAGCCGCCAAGATCGTCGTCGTGGGAGCGCACTGATGAAGCATGAAGCCGTCGAGAAGAACATAGGCCTGCTGGCCTTCTTCATGGTCATCGCCGTGAGCGTTGGTGGCCTGACCCAGATCGTCCCGCTGTTTTTCCAGGACGTGACCAACAAACCGGTCGAAGGCATGAAGCCACGCACCGCGCTGGAAGTCGAAGGCCGCGACGTCTACATCCGCGAAGGCTGCGTGGGCTGCCACTCGCAGATGATCCGCCCGTTCCGTGCCGAAACCGAGCGCTACGGCCACTATTCGGTAGCCGGTGAAAGCGTGTGGGACCACCCGTTCCTGTGGGGGTCCAAGCGGACTGGCCCGGACCTGGCCCGTGTGGGCGGGCGCTACTCGGATGACTGGCACCGCGCGCACCTGTACAACCCGCGCAACGTGGTGCCGGAGTCGAAGATGCCGGCGTACCCGTGGCTGGTCGAGAACAAACTCGACGGCAAGGACACCGCGAAAAAGCTGGAAGTGCTGCGTACCTTGGGCACGCCCTACACCGACGCCGACATCGCCGGCGCCCGCGACGCAGTCAAGGGCAAGACCGAAATGGACGCACTGGTCGCGTACCTGCAAGGTCTTGGCACCATCATCAAAAGCAAACGGTGAGGCTGATGGATATCGGGATGATTCGCGGCCTGGGCACCGTCGTGGTGATGGTGGCCTTCGTGGGCCTGGCGCTGTGGGTGTTCAACCCCCGGCGTAAAAAGGACTTCGACGAGGCAACTCAACTGCCCTTCGCGGATGACCCCGAGGCCAGCCGGCACGTCGAGCAAGCGCAAGCAAAAGCTTCTGGGAGCAAACAACAATGACAACCTTCTGGAGTCTGTACGTTACCGTCCTGACCCTGGGCACCATCTTTTCGCTGACCTGGCTGCTGCTGTCCACCCGCCGTGGGCAGCGCGAAGAGGTCACCGACGAAATCGTCGGGCATGCCTTCGATGGCATCGAGGAGTACGACAACCCGCTGCCCAAATGGTGGTTCTGGCTGTTCGTCGGCACCATCATCTTTGCCCTGGGCTACCTGGTGCTGTACCCGGGCCTGGGCAACTGGAAAGGCATCCTGCCGGGCTATTCGTACCTGGACACCGACAAGAAAACCGAGTTTTCCAACGGCCAGCCCGGCTGGACCGGCGTGCACGAGTGGGAAAAGGAAATGGCCAAGGCCGATGCCCGTTTCGGGCCGATCTTCGCCAAGTTCGCCGCCATGCCTATCGAAGAAGTGGCCAAAGACCCGCAGGCCCTGAAAATGGGCGCCCGGTTGTTCGCCTCCAACTGCTCGGTGTGCCACGGCTCCGATGCCAAGGGCGCCTACGGCTTCCCCAACCTGACCGACAGCGACTGGCGCTGGGGCGGCGAGCCGGAAACCATCAAGACCACCATCATGGGCGGGCGCCATGGCGTGATGCCGGGCTGGGCCACGGTGATCGGTGAACAGGGCGTGGCCGATGTGGCGGCGTTCGTGATCACCAAGCTCGATGGCCGCACCTTGCCTGAAGATGCCAAGGCTGACCCTGAGGCCGGGCAGAAGATCTTCGCCACCAACTGCGTGGCCTGCCACGGGCCGGAAGGCAAAGGCACCCCTGCCATGGGCGCACCGAACCTGACCCACCCACAGGCGTTCATCTACGGGTCGAGCTTTGCCCAGTTGCAGCAGACCATCCGTTACGGCCGCCAGGGGCAGATGCCGGCGCAGGAGCAGTTGCAGGGGAATGACAAGGTGCATTTGCTGGCGGCTTATGTGTATAGCCTGTCGCAGCAGGAGCCTGCCAAGGCGGAGTAAGCATCGCGGATAAATCCGCTCCTACAGGGACCGTTGTAGGAGCGGATTCATCCGCGATGAGGCCAGCAAAACCAACACACCATGACCTGCATCAATTGACACCGGCCATATCACGACCAACACCCAAAACCCAACGCGACAAAAGGTCGCGCCGCGAACCCAGACTGCCATCACCGGCGTATCATGGATCACAGACTGCGGTTGGCATGCACTGGCCGCGGCGTTTCTCCACTGCCGTGGGACTTGATGATGAGCAAGCAAATTCCGGTACATGACGTTACCCCGCCTGCCAGCAAAGGGAAGGATTCCGTCGACCTCTACGCCTCCCGCGAGAAAATCTACACCCGCGCCTTCACCGGCCTGTTCCGCAGGCTGCGGATGGTGGGCGGGGCCGTGCTGTTTTTGCTGTATTTCGGCACCGTATGGCTGAACTGGGGTGGCCACCAGGCCGTATGGTGGAACCTGCCCGAGCGCAAGTTCTACATCTTCGGCGCCACCATCTGGCCACAGGATTTCATCCTGCTGTCGGGCATCCTCATCGTCGCGGCCTTTGGCCTGTTTTTCGTCACCGTGTACGCCGGCCGCGTGTGGTGCGGCTACACCTGCCCGCAAAGCGTGTGGACGTGGATTTTCATGTGGTGCGAAAAGGTCACCGAAGGCGACCGCAACCAGCGCATGAAGCTCGACCGTGCGCCCATGAGCGGCAACAAGTTCCTGCGCAAGTTCGCCAAGCACGGCCTGTGGCTGCTGATCGGCTTTGTCACCGGCATGACCTTTGTCGGCTATTTTTCGCCGATCCGCGAGCTGGCCATCGAATTCTTCACCGGTGAAGCCGACGGCTGGGCTTACTTCTGGGTCGGCTTCTTCACCCTGGCCACCTACGGCAACGCCGGCTGGCTGCGTGAGCAGGTGTGCGTGTACATGTGCCCGTATGCGCGCTTTCAGAGCGTAATGTTCGACAAGGACACGCTGATCGTCTCCTACGACCCGCGCCGCGGCGAAGTGCGCGGCCCGCGCAAGAAAGACACCGACTACAAAGCCCAGGGCCTGGGCGATTGCATCGACTGCACGATGTGCGTGCAGGTATGCCCCACCGGCATCGACATCCGCGACGGCCTGCAAATCGAATGTATTGGCTGCGCGGCGTGCATCGACGCCTGCGACAGCATCATGGACAAGATGAACTACCCCAAAGGCCTGATCAGCTACACCACCGAGCACAACCTGTCGGGGCAAAAAACCCACATGCTGCGCCCGCGCCTGATCGGCTACGCCGCCGTGTTGCTGGTAATGATCATTGCCCTGGCCACCGCCTTCGCCACCCGCTCGCTGGTCGGCTTCGACGTGAGCAAGGACCGTGTGCTGTACCGTGAAAACGCCCAAGGGCGCATCGAGAACGTATACAGCCTGAAAGTCATGAACAAGGACCAGCGCGATCACGTCTACGTGCTGGACGCCGCCGGCTTGCCTGACCTGCGTCTGGAAGGCCTGCGCGAAATCCGCGTGGCGGCCGGCGACATCGTCAGCCTGCCGGTGCAGTTGTCGGTGGCGCCCGAAAAACTGCCCTCGACCACCAACGAAATCACCTTCATCCTCAAGAGCGCCGACGACAGCGCCGCCGAGGTCCAAGCCAAGAGCCGCTTCATCGGCCCACAGATCCGCTGAGAGAGAATGCCCACAATGCCTGCCGCCACCGCCGCCAGCCCCTGGTACAAGCACCTCTGGCCCTGGATCATCATCGGTATCCTCACCACCTCGGTGTGCCTGAGCCTGACCATGGTCAGCATTGCCGTGCACAACCCGGACAACCTGGTGAACGACAACTACTACGAGGCCGGCAAGGGTATCAACCGCTCACTGGACCGCGAGCTGCTGGCCCAGACCCTGAACCTGAAGGCCAGTGTGCACCTGGACGAACTGACCGGCGAGATCGACCTACGCCTGACCGGGAACAGCGACCCGCAAAGCCTTGAGCTGAACCTGATATCGCCCACCCAGCCGGGCAAGGACCGCAAGGCGACGCTGAACCGGGTCGAGGCCGGGCGGTATGTGGGTCAGCTGGATGACAAGGTTGAGGGGCGGCGTTTTGTTGAACTGCTGGGCAGCCAGGATGGGCAGGTGTGGCGGTTGTTCGAGGAGGAGAAGGTTGCGCATGGGGTAACCTTGCAGCTGGGTGATGAAGCGCTGCAAGGTGCCGAGCATCAGTAATGACGGGGGCGCTTTGCGCCCCAAAAATCCCACAGCAAAAGACTGCCCCGGCATGACCCACCCCTCCCCCTGCTACCACTGCGCCCTGCCCGTCCCACCCGGCAACCGCTTCACTGCCGTGGTCCTCGGCGAACCGCGCCAGTTCTGCTGCCCCGGCTGCCAGGCCGTGGCCGAGTCCATCGTCGCCGGTGGCCTGGAGCACTACTACCAGCACCGCAGCGACAGCAGCGCCAACCCCGAGGCCCTGCCCCGGCCATTGCAGGATGAACTGGCTCTGTACGACCGCAGTGACGTGCAGCAGACCTTCGTGCACCACACCGGCGAAACCGCCGAAGCCACGTTATTGATCGAAGGCATCAGCTGCGCCGCCTGCGGCTGGCTGATCGAAAAGCACCTGCGCAACCTGCCCGGCGTCACTGAAGCCCGCCTGAACCTGTCCAATCACCGTTTGCTGGTGAACTGGCACGACCAGCAACTGCCACTTTCCAGCCTACTGGCCGAGTTGCGCCAGATCGGTTACGCCGCCCACCCCTACCAGCCCGACCAGGCCGCCGAACAACTGGCCCGGGAGAACCGCAGCGCGCTGCGCCGCCTGGGCGTGGCCGGGCTGTTGTGGTTCCAGGCGATGATGGCAACGATGGCCACCTGGCCGGAGTTCAACATCGACCTGTCGCCCGAGATGCACACCATCCTGCGCTGGGTGGCGCTGTTTCTGACCATCCCCATCGTGTTCTACAGCTGCGCGCCGTTCTTCAAGGGCGCGGCACGCGACCTGCGCACCCGCCACCTGACCATGGACGTGTCGGTGTCGCTGGCCATCGCCCTGGCGTTCGGCGCCGGCATCTGGACCGCGATCACTGGCAGCGGCGAGCTGTACTTCGACACCGTGGGCATGTTCGCGCTGTTCTTGCTCACCGGCCGCTACCTGGAGCGCCGCGCCCGCGAGCGCACGGCGGCCGCCACCGCGCAATTGGTCAACCTGCTGCCAGCCTCGTGCCTGCGGCTGGATACCTACGGCCGGGCGGAGCGTATTTTGCTGGGCGAACTGCAGTGCGGCGACACCGTGCAGGTGCTGCCCGGCGCGGTGATTCCGGCGGACGGGCGCATTGTCGAAGGCCGCTCCAGCGTCGACGAATCGCTGCTGACCGGCGAATACCTGCCCCAGGCTCGCCAGGTTGGTGAGCAGGTCACGGGGGGCACGCTGAATGTAGAAAGCACGCTGAACGTCGAGGTCGAGGCACTGGGGCAGGATTCGCGTCTGTCAGCCATCGTGCGCTTGCTGGAGCGCGCGCAAACCGAAAAGCCGCGCCTGGCGGAAATCGCCGACCGTGCCTCGCAGTGGTTTTTGCTGTTCTCGCTGCTGGCCGCCGTGGCCATCGGCCTGTGGTGGTGGCACCTGGACCCGGCACGCGCCTTCTGGATCGTGCTGGCCATGCTGGTGGCAACCTGCCCCTGCGCGCTGTCGCTGGCCACGCCCACGGCGCTTACGGCCGCCACCGGCACCCTGCACAAGCTGGGCCTGCTGGTCACCCGCGGCCATGTGCTGGAAGGCCTGAACCAGATCGACACGGTGATCTTCGACAAAACCGGCACCCTCACCGAAGGCCGCCTTACCCTGCGCAATATCCACCCGCTCGGCAGCTTGCCCGCAGACCGTTGCCTGGCCTTGGCCGCCGCGCTGGAAAACCGCTCCGAACACCCCATCGCCCGGGCATTCGGCCGCACCGCGACGCCCGCCGACGAGGTGCAGACCGTGCCCGGGCTCGGCCTTGAAGGCCTGGTCGAAGGCCAGCGCCTGCGCATTGGCCAGGCCACGTTCGTCTGCGCCCTGAGCGGCGCCGAAATACCCGCTGTGCCGGAGCCACGCGGCCAATGGCTGCTGCTGGGCGACCGCCACGGCCCGCTGGCCTGGTTCAGCCTGGACGACCGCCTGCGCGACGACGCCTGCGCCCTGCTGGCAGCCTGCCAGGCGCGCGGCTGGCGTACCCTGCTGCTGTCGGGCGACAGTTCGCCGATGGTCGCCGAAGTAGCCGCGCAGCTGGGCATCGACCAAGCCATCGGCGGCCTGCGCCCCGACGACAAGCTGGACAGGCTCAAAGCCCTGCAGCACGCCGGCCGCAAGGTGCTGATGCTGGGCGACGGGGTCAACGATGTGCCGGTGCTGGCCGCCGCCGACATCAGCATCGCCATGGGCAGCGCCACGGACCTTGCCAAGACCAGTGCCGATGCCGTACTGCTGTCCAACCGCCTGCAGGCACTGGTGCAGGCCTTCGATCTGGCCCGGCGTACGCGGCGCATCATCGTCGAGAACCTGTGCTGGGCAACGCTGTACAATGGCCTCATGTTGCCGTTCGCCGCGCTGGGCTGGATCACACCGGTCTGGGCGGCCATCGGCATGTCGGTCAGTTCGCTGATCGTGGTGCTCAACGCCTTGCGGCTCACCCGCCTGCCCGCCGTCAGCGCGGTAGCCACCAACGCCCAGGCCCCGCTGCAGAGGAAGTCGCCATGCCCGCCCTCTATGTCATGATCCCCGCCGCGCTGCTGCTGGTTGGCGTGGCCATCTACATCTTCTTCTGGGCAGTGGACAGCGGCCAGTACGACGACCTTGAAGGCCCGGCGCACAGCATCCTGTTCGACGACCAGGACCCTCGCCACCAGGCCGCCGTGAAGCACGACGAACAACCTGCCGATCAAAAGGAACCTCCAACCGGTGCCTGACCTGCTCCCCCTTTTAGGCTCTGCGCTGGTCCTCGGCCTGCTCGGCGGCGGCCATTGTCTGGGCATGTGCGGTGGCCTGATGGGCGCGCTGACCCTCGCCATCCCACCGGAGCAGCGTGGCCGACGCGCCCGCCTGTTGCTGGCCTACAACCTTGGCCGCATCCTCAGCTACGCCAGCGCTGGCCTGCTGCTGGGGCTGGCCGGCTGGGCCGTGGCCAGCAGCCCGGCCGCCCAGGTGCTGCGGGTGATCGCAGCACTTTTGCTGATTGCCATGGGCTTGTACCTGGCCGGCTGGTGGAGCGGTTTGACCCGCATCGAGGCGCTGGGCCGAGGGTTGTGGAAGCATATCCAGCCGGTGGCATCACGGTTGTTGCCGGTGTCCAGCCTGCCACGGGCCTTGTTGCTGGGTGCGTTGTGGGGCTGGTTGCCTTGCGGGCTGGTGTACAGCACCTTGCTGTGGGCCGCGAGCCAAGGCAATGCAGGGTACAGCGCCGCGCTGATGCTGGCGTTCGGGCTGGGCACCTGGCCGGTGCTGCTGGCCACCGGGCTGGCGGCGGAGCGGGTGAATGCGCTGTTGCGCCGGCGCAGCGTGCGCGTGGCGGGCGGGGTGCTGGTGATGGTGTTTGGCATGTGGACCCTGCCAGGGCCGCACCAGCATTGGTTGATGGGGCATTGAGCCCGGCGCGGACGCGCCTTGATACAAATCAACACACCCACTTACAACCGCCCTTAGACTCCGGAAACTACCGCACATCCGGGGACCGCCCACATGCTCGACGACCTACGTTGGGATGCCGACCTGATCCGTCGTTACGATCTGGCCGGCCCGCGCTACACCTCCTACCCGACCGCCGTGCAACTGCACAGCGAGGTGGGCTCGTTCGACCTGCTGCATGCCCTGCGCGAAAGCCGCCGGGCCGTGCGCCCGCTGTCGCTGTACGTGCACGTGCCGTTCTGCGCCAACATCTGCTACTACTGCGCCTGCAACAAGGTCATCACCAAGGACCGTGGCCGCGCCGCGCCCTACCTGCAGCGGCTGGAGCAGGAAATCCAGCTGATCGCCTGCCACCTGGACCCTAAACAGCGGGTCGAACAGCTGCATTTTGGCGGCGGCACGCCCACTTTCCTCAGCCACGTTGAACTGCGCCAGCTGATGGCCACTTTGCGCCAGCACTTCAACCTGCTGGATGACGATTCCGGTGACTATGGTATCGAAATCGACCCCCGCGAGGCCGACTGGTCGACCATGGGCCTGCTGCGCGAACTGGGCTTCAACCGCGTCAGCCTGGGCGTGCAAGACCTCGACCCCGCCGTGCAACGCGCCGTCAACCGCCTGCAGAGCCTGGAGCAAACCCGCACCCTGATCGAGGCCGCCCGCACCCTGCAGTTCCGCTCGGTGAACCTGGACCTGATCTACGGGCTGCCGAGGCAAACACCGGAAGGCTTCGCCCGCACCGTCGACGAAGTGATCCGCCTGCAGCCCGACCGGCTGTCGGTGTTCAACTACGCCCACCTGCCCGAGCGCTTCATGCCCCAGCGGCGCATCGACAGCAACGACCTGCCGACCCCGGCCGCCAAGCTGGAGATGCTGCATGCCACCATCGAACAACTGACCACCGCCGGCTACCGCTACATCGGCATGGACCACTTCGCCCTGCCCGACGACGAACTGGCCATCGCCCAGGAAGAAGGCACCCTGCAGCGCAACTTCCAGGGCTACACCACCCACGGCCACTGTGACCTGATCGGCCTGGGCGTATCGGCCATCAGCCAGATCGGCGACCTGTACTGTCAGAACAGCAGCGACCTCAACACCTACCAGGACACCCTCGCCACCGCCCAGCTGGCAACCCAGCGCGGCTTGCTGTGCAACCACGATGACCGCGTGCGCCGCGCGGTCATCCAGCAACTGATCTGCCACTTCGAACTGGACTACGCGCTCATCGAAGAGGCTTTCACCATCGACTTTCGCGGCTACTTCAACGACCTCTGGCCAGCGCTGCAAACCCTGCAGCGCGATGGCCTGATCAGCCTCGACGACCAGGGCATTCGCATCCAGCCCGCCGGCCGCCTGCTGGCCCGTTCGGTGTGCATGGTGTTCGACGCGTACCTGGCCACACACAATCATCAGCGTTTTTCACGGGTAATCTGACCCAAGAGTCGAATAACCGCATGGACAATCCGGCTATACAGGCACACTATGGGCAGCAACAGCCCCCCGGCGCACACCCGCCGGGGCTTTGCCAGCCCCGCACCACCCTAGCGCACACTGGCCTACACCCTGAGGCGTGAGTTACCCTTACGACCTATGTGTGCTTTTCACAAGGATCGATTCAAATGTCCGAGCCAGTCAAACTGCGCCCCCACAGCCAGGCCCATTGCAAGGATTGCAGCCTGGCCCCCCTGTGCCTGCCGCTTTCGCTCAACCTGGAAGACATGGATGCACTGGATGACATCGTCAAACGCGGCCGCCCGCTGAAAAAGGGCGAGTTCCTGTTCCGCCAGGGTGACAATTTCGGCTCGGTCTATGCGGTACGCTCCGGCGCCCTGAAAACGTTCAGCCTGAGCGACGCTGGCGAAGAACAGATCACCGGCTTCCACCTGCCCAGCGAGCTGGTTGGCCTGTCGGGCATGGACACCGAAGCCTACCCGGTGTCGGCCCAGGCGCAGGAAACCACCTCGGTGTGTGAAATCCCCTTTGATCGCCTGGACGAACTGTCGGTGCAACTGCCGCAGTTGCGCCGCCAACTGATGCGGGTGATGAGCCGGGAAATCCGCGACGACCAGCAAATGATGCTGCTGTTGTCGAAAAAAACCGCCGACGAACGCATCGCCACCTTCCTGGTCAACCTGTCGGCCCGTTTCCGCGCCCGCGGTTACTCGGCCAACCAGTTCCGCCTGAGCATGTCACGCAACGAAATCGGCAACTACCTGGGCCTGGCGGTGGAAACCGTGTCGCGCGTGTTCACGCGCTTCCAGCAGAACGGCCTGATCCGCGCCGAAGGCAAAGAAGTGCACATTCTCGACCCGATCCAGCTCTGCGCGCTGGCCGGTGGTGCAATGGAGGCCTGAGGCGCGGCTAACAAGGTATACTTGCGCATTCGTTTTCCCAGGATACCTGCAACAATGCACAGCGACGCCTTCGACCTCAAAGCCCTGATCCGCCCGGTTGTGGACTTCCCCAAGCCGGGCGTGATCTTCCGCGACATTACCCCGCTGTTCCAGTCGCCACGCGGGCTGCGCTATGTCGCCGACCAGTTCATCGAGCGCTACGTCGAGGCCGAGTTCAGCCACATCGGCGCCATGGATGCGCGGGGTTTTCTGATCGGTTCGATCATCGCCCACCAGCTGAACAAGCCGCTGATCCTGTTCCGCAAGCAGGGCAAGCTGCCGGCTGACGTGCTGTCGGAGGGTTACCAGACCGAGTACGGCGAGGCTTTTCTGGAGGTGCATGCCGACAGCCTGTGTGAAGGTGACTCGGTACTGATTTTCGATGATTTGATTGCTACCGGGGGTACGTTGCTGGCAGCGGCCAACCTGGTGCGTCGTACCGGTGCCGAGGTGTTCGAGGCGGCAGCGATCATCGACCTGCCGGAGCTGGACGGTTCGCGTCGGCTGCAGGCGGCCGGGGTGCCGACCTTCTGCCTGACCGAGTTTTCGTTGAGCGAGTACTGAGTATTGGGCGCGCAGCGGCGCTCGATCAATGCCGCAGCCTCTACAACGAAATCGGCTTACGCCCCGCAAACGCATGGGCCAGCGTCCCGCCATCCACCAACTCCAGCTCCCCGCCCAGCGGCACGCCATGGGCAATCCGCGACGCCACCAAGCCCTTCTCCGCCAGCAACTGCGCGATGTAATGCGCCGTCGCCTCACCCTCCACCGTCGGGTTGGTCGCCAGAATCACCTCGGTAAAGCTGCCCTGCTCCTCGATCCGTGCCATCAACTGCGGCACACCAATCGCATCAGGCCCCAGGCCGTCCAGCGGCGACAGGTGGCCTTTGAGCACGAAGTAACGGCCGCGGTAGCCGGTCTGCTCAACCGCATACACATCCATCGGCCCCTCCACCACACACAACTGGGTGTCGTCGCGGCGAGTGTCTGCGCACTGCGGGCACAGCTCCTGTTCGGTCAGCGTGCGGCACTGGCGGCAATGGCCAACGCCTTCCATTGCCTGGCTCAAGGCCTGGGCCAGGCGCACGCCCCCACTACGGTCGCGCTCAAGCAGCTGCAGGGCCATGCGCTGGGCGGTTTTCTGGCCGACACCTGGCAGGGTGCGCAGGGCGTCGATCAGTTGGCGAATGAGGGGGCTGAAGCTCATGGGGAAGGCCTGACAAATCAATGAGAGGCGGTTTATACCGGCGCGGGCGGGCACCGTCAAATGCCCTGCCCACGTCGATACCTTAGCCTTACCAGATCGGTAGCGAATAACTTACCGTCAGACGGTTATGGTCGGCATCACCCCCCACCTCACTGCGCAGCATCGAGTTGCGCCAGGCAACGCCGAGGTTCTTCAGCGGGCCGGCCTGGATCACGTAGCTCAGCACCAGGTCGCGCTCCCACTCCTTGGCATCCGACGCCCCGGCCCGCTTGATCTGGTCACCTTTGAGGTACGCCAGGTTGAGGTTCAGGCCCGGCACGCCCAAGGCGGCAAAATCGTACACGTACTGGCCCAGCACCGTACGCTCACCGGCATAGTTGAAGCTGGCGGTGAGGCGGTCGGTGATCAGGTACAGGCTGGTGCCCCCTGCGCCTTCGCCGGGCAGGCTGCCCTGATTGAGCTGGACGAAGTTACTGCCATCGGACACTTCCTGGTAACCCAGGCTGAACGCATGGCCGCCCAGGCCATAGGTGAACATGGCGCTCCAGGTGTTGTTGTCGATTTCGCCATCGCCCCCACGGGTATAGCCGGAGGTGCGGTAGCCGGCCTTGCCGTCGGCATTGGCACCGTCAGAGCCTGTGTGGAAGTAACGCAGGTCGGTTTTGAACACCTGCCCCGGCGCCAACGGCAGGGTATGCAACGCCCCCACGAAGTGCTGTTTGTAGTAGTCCTCAAGGTTGGCGTAGTAGTACTGCAGGGTGAGGTCCTTGATGCCCTTGTAGTCACCGCCGGCAAACAGGAATTTGTTGCTCTGCTCCAACCCGCCGGCAACCGCCATGCCAGTAAAGTTGCTCGACATGCGCCCCACCACATGCTCGATCTGCCCGGCCGTCAGGGTCAGGCCGTCGATGTCGTTGGAGGTGATGATGCCGCCTTCGAACAATTGCGGCAGCAGGCGCGCATCGTTGCTGGTCAGAATCGGCAGTTTGGGCTGCAGGATGCCGTAGCGTGCCTCGGTTTTCAAAAACCTGAGCTTGCCGGTCAGCCCGCCCCGGCTGAATTCGTCTGCAGCCTCGGCACGCCCTTTACTGTCGGTGTCTTCGGGGAACACCGACCCCTGCCCCGGCGCATCGAGTTTGACGCCAAGCGTGGCGATGGCATCGACGCCGACGCCCAGCGTGCCCGGCGTATAACCGGACTGCACGTTGAGCACGAACGCCTGGCCCCATTCGCGCACGCTCTCTTTGTCGACATCCCGGTAGTCGTGGTTGTAGTAGAAGTTGCGCAGGTCGAGCCGTGCCGAGCTGTCTTCGATAAACCCGGCGGCATTCGCAAGGCCAGGCTGAGTTGCCAGCGCGGTGCTCCCCACAGCCATCGCCAGTAACGTCTTCTTCATTGCGGTCGTCTCCCAAGTGTTGCTGTTTTATGGTTATTGCACTGGAATTGCGGACGAACGCTCCCTCAGGCGAGGCTTGAGCCACCTGGACGGAGCAAGCATTACGAAGGGTGTTGCAAAGACTGGCCGGGGCCTGCGGCAGGCCCCGGCCGATTCAACTCAAGAAGATTTGACGGCGCCGCGAACAGGCTGCTGGTCGTCGTCACGCTTGTTACTGCGCACGGCCAGCACGGCCACCAGCGAGATCAGCACGGTACCCAGCAGGTACAGCGCCACCGGTTGCCAGCTGCCCTCATAGCGGCTGAGCAGGAAGGTGGCGATCAGCGGCGCGGTACCGCCTGCCAACGCAGCACCCAGCTGGTAACCCAGGGTGATGCCGGTGTAGCGCACACGGGTAGAGAAGATTTCCGAACTCATGGTGCCCAACACGGCGGTCACCGGCGCCCACAGCACGCCGAAGGCGATCACCGTGGCCACCATCAGGCCCCAGGTGGTGCGGGTGTCGAGCAGTTTGAAGTACGGCACGATGAACGCGGCAATCAACAGGATGCCGGCGATGTACACCGCCTTGCGCCCGACTTTGTCCGACAGCCATCCCATTACTGGGATCATCAGCGAAGCGACGGCCGCGCCGATCATTACCGCGGTCAGGGTGGTGACCTTTTCGTAGCCCAGCGTGGTCACCGCGTAGCTGACCACGAACGTGGAGAAGATGTAGAACGGCGCCGTCTCCACGACTTTGAGGCCTGCTGCGATCAGCACTTCGCGCCAGTGATCGCGCAGGGTTTCCACCAGCGGCATCTTGGAGACGTTGCCGGTTTCCTTGGCTTTCTTGAAATCTGGCGTTTCGTCCAGGCCGTGGCGGATCCACAGGCCGAGGAACACCAGCCCGGCGCTCAGCACGAACGGCACGCGCCAGCCCCAGCTCAGGAACTGGTCCTCCGGCAACATGGCCATCAGGCTCACGGCCATGGTTGCCAGCAGCATGCCCACCGTCACGCCCACTTGCGGCACGCTGCCGAACAGGCCTTTGCGTTTGGCTGGGGCATATTCGTAGGCCAGCAGCAGGGCGCCGCCCCACTCACCACCAATGCCCAGGCCCTGCACCACCCGCAAGGAGATCAGCAGGATCGGAGCCCAGACGCCGATGTGCTCGTACGTGGGCAAGCAACCGATCAGTACGGTGGCGCCCCCCATCAGCGACAAGGTGATAACCAGGGTTTTCTTGCGGCCGATGCGGTCACCGATGTGGGCGAACAGCACGCCTCCGATGGGCCGCACGAAAAAGGTCAGGGAAAACGACAGGTAGGCCAGCAACAGGCCGACCACCGGGTCGAAGTTGGGGAAAAACAGTTTGTTGAATACCAATGCGGCGGCGGTGCCGTAGAGGAAGTAGTCGAACCATTCGATGGAGCTGCCGGTAAGGCTGGCGACCAAGGCTCGGCCACGCCCCTGGGTTGCAGAGGGGGTTGCACTGGACGGCGTCATTCGAGTCTCCGTTTTTTTGATGTTATGTCGGCGAGCACTGCGTGAAGAGGCGCAAAAGAGCAACCGGGTTGCACCGTTGCCCGGCGATCTTATTCAAACTTTAAAAAAAGGTGCAACCCAGGTTAAACGATTAACCCTTGATTATTTTGTCACAAGCGTGGAAATGCTCTGTTTTGATTCACCTGTGTAGCGAAAACACCTTGCATCACCAAAACAGTGCACGCATGACTGGAAAGTCACAGAATTACCAATGGGTATCTTTTTCATAGGTGACGTTACAAGTTGCACCGGGTTGCACCTTTTACAGAAATCGCCTTACTCTAAAAAACGACAAAACAACAAACACATTTGGAGGGCGTTTGATGGACGTGCTGTTTATCGGTTACGGGCGTATGGGTGGTGCGCTGGGTGATGCGTGGCTCAAGAGCGCGCTGGTGAACAACCTGACCGTGGTAGACCCAGGGCTGCCAGCCGATCCGCGTGCAGGTGTATTCAGCCAACTGGCCGATGTGCCACGTGAGCAGGCCTTCCAGCTGATCGTGCTGGCCGTGAAACCGGCGTATGCCAGCAGCGCCCTGGCCGGGCTCAGCGACCGTCAGTGCAACCAGGCCACCGTAATATCGGTGGCGGCGGGCATTACCGAACACACGTTGAGTGAGGCTGTGGGGCGACGCTGCCCGGTAGTGCGTGCCATGCCCAATACTCCGGTACTGGTAGGCGCCGGTTGCACCGGGCTGTATGCGCACGGGCAACTGGATGCGGCGCGCAAGGCAGCCATCAGCCAATTGTTCGAGGCCGTAGGTGCGGCATATTGGGTTGAAGAAGAAGCCATGCTGGATGCCGTTACAGCCATTAGCGGCAGTGGGCCGGCGTATTACCATTTGTTCAGCGAAGCGTTGGCGCAGGCGGGAGTCAAACTTGGGTTGAATGCAGAACTGGCAAAAAACCTGGCGGCGCAAACAGCATTTGGGGCGGCGTCTTTACAACATCAACCGCATGCCGATTTCACCGAATTGCGAGTGGCGGTTACTTCGCCGAATGGCACTACAGCGGCGGCGATTGAGGTGTTTGAACAGCAGGGTAAGTTGCGGGAGTTGGTGGGTGAAGCAACGGGAGCTGCGTATCGCCGGTCGGTAGAGTTGTCCCAGGGGTAATAAAGCGCCGCTTTGCGGCGCCAATCTACAGGCAAAAATACCTTAGAAAGGCATCTTGAAGCCCGGCGGCAGTTGCATGCCGGCGGTCATGCCGCCCATTTTCTCCTGACTGCTCTGCTCGACCTTGCGCACTGCATCGTTAAGGGCAGCCGCGATCAGGTCTTCCAGTACTTCCTTGTCGTCCGCGTCGGTCGACATCAGGCTTTGGTCGATGCTGACGCGCTTGACGTCGTGGCGACCGGTCATCACCACGCTCACCAGGCCGCCACCGGACTGGCCGGTGACTTCGGCGTTGGCCAGCTCTTCCTGCATCTTTTGCATCTTTTCCTGCATCTGCTGGGCCTGCTTCATCAGGCCGGCCATGCCACCTTTCATCATGGGGTATACCTCGATTGGGTCATGTGATGCGGCCCGGCGCGCGGCCGGCCGCATGGTTATCCGTTATTGCCCCTGGTTGGCCAGGGCCTCTACAGGCTCAATAGTATCCTGCCGCACCGTGGCACCGAACAGTTTGATCATCTGCTGGATCAACGGGTCCTGCTCGATCGAAGCCACGGCATCCTGCTGGCGCTCGGCACGCTTGCGCGCTGCGGCCTGGGCCGGGGTTTCCTGCTCGGGGCGGATCAGCTCGATGCGCAGGTTAAGCGTGCGCCCCAGATGCTGGTTCAGCGCCTCGTTCAGGCGGCGTTGCTGGGTGCTGTTGAACAGCGCGCCCTGGCCCGGGTCCAGGTGCAGCAGCCAATCGTCACCGTCTGCGCTTATCAGCGTACAGTTTGCGGCGATGTTGCCTGTCATCCCCGACACTGGCAACTGCGGGAATAATTCCAGCCATTGCAAAGCCAGGCCGGTGGCGGGCTTGCTGGCCGGGAGCGGCTCGGGGGTGGCGGCAGGTGCTTCTTCCTGGATGTGCTCGGCAAGCTCATCCAGGTAGCTGAAGCCGACCGGGTCGCTGTCGCCAGCATAATAGTCGTCGTCGATCGGCGGTTCGTCGTCACGCTCCATGCCTGCCGGGGCGTAGGCGGACGGGTCGAAGGGCGGTTCGTCGTGAACAGGCTGGGCCGGGGCAGCGACCGGCGCAGGCGCGGCCACAACCGGCGCGGGAGCGGGTGCGGGTGCCGGCGCGGCAGGCTCTTCCCACGGCAGGTCGATGACCTCCTCCACCGCAACCGGTTCTGGTTTGGCGGCAACTGGCTCTGGAGCGGCAACGGGCTCCGGCTCGGGCTCGGCAACGGCAGGTGCTGGCGCTTCGACGGGCGGTGCCACGGGCGGCAGCACAACGGCTGGCGCTGCCACCGGTTTGGCCGGATCAGCTGTGGCCTGGCTGATCCCCACTGGCTTTAGCACTGGTTTGGGCGCATCGTCAGCGTCGGCAGGCCGGAACGCGAGCATGCGCAACAGGACCATTTCAAAGCCACCTCGCGGGTCCGGCGCCAGTGGCAGGTCGCGGCGGCCGATCAGGCCCATCTGGTAATAAAACTGCACATCTTCGGCAGGCAACGCCGACGCCAGTGCCAGCACCCGCTCGCGATCCCCCTGACCATTGTCCACCGCTTCGGGCAGAGCCTGGGCAATGGCTACACGGTGCAGCACGTTAAGCATTTCGGCCAGCACGCCACTCCAGTCCGGCCCTTGTTCGGCGAGGTTACGCACTGCCTCAAGCAGTGCCCGCGCATCGCCCTCCAGCAACGCCTGCAACACACCGTAAACCTGGCCGTGATCGAGGCTGCCGAGCATGGCACGCACGTCGGCGGCCAGTACCTTGCCCTCACCAAAAGCAATGGCCTGGTCAGTCAGGCTCATGGCGTCGCGCATCGAACCGTCCGCCGCACGGCCGAGCAGCCACAGGGCATCCGGCTCGAACGGCACGTTTTCGGCGGTGAGCACGTGGCTCAGGTGCTCGACCACCCGCTCCGGGCTCATGTTCTTCAGCGAGAACTGCAGGCAACGCGACAGGATGGTGGCCGGCAGTTTTTGCGGGTCGGTGGTGGCGAGGATGAACTTGACGTAGGGCGGCGGCTCTTCAAGCGTCTTGAGCAAGGCGTTGAACGAGTGGGTGGACAACATGTGCACTTCGTCGATCAGGTAGACCTTGAAGCGCCCGCGGCTGGGGGCGTACTGCACGTTGTCGAGCAGTTCGCGGGTGTCTTCGACCTTGGTGCGGCTGGCGGCGTCGATTTCGATCAGGTCGACGAAGCGGCCCTCATCGATCTCCCGGCACACCGAACAGGTGCCGCACGGCGTCGAGGTGATGCCCGTCTCGCAGTTGAGGCATTTGGCGATGATCCGCGCAATGGTAGTCTTGCCCACGCCGCGCGTACCGGTGAACAGGTAGGCGTGGTGCAGGCGCTGGTTGTCCAGGGCATTGATCAAGGCTTTGAGCACATGGGCCTGGCCGACCATTTCGCGGAACGAGCGCGGACGCCATTTACGTGCAAGAACCTGATAACTCATCGAAAAACCATCGCAGCCTGATCGAGCGGAAGATCGCTAATGCTAGCGGAGCGGGGGCAAAATTGCACCCTGCGCAGCTCGTCTAAGCTAAGCAACGGGCGTGCTGTTCATGGAGGATGTGCCTTGCGAAGACTGCTGGCCCTGCTGTTGCTCTGGAGCACCTTCAGCCTGGCGGAGCAGCCGGTGCTGCGGTTTTCCGTGGCCGAGAGCTGGAGCATGCCACTGGTGCGGGTCGAAAACGGCCAGCCGGTTGAGGGTTTGCTGTTTGACCTGATGCAGGCCATCGCCCGCGAAACCGGCGCCCGGCCCGAGTATCACGTGCTGGCCCGCCTGCGGTTGCAGCAGGCAATGAATGACGGCGACATCGACGTGCGCTGTTATGTGAGCACCCTGTGGTTCAATGACCGGCCGGGGGATTTTGTATGGAGCATTCCGCTGTTCCATCAACGCGATGTGTTGGTCGGGCGCCCGGGTGAAAGCACCACGGTACGGCCCGAGCAGTTGCCGCCACAAGCCATCGGCACTGTGCTGGGGTACACCTACCCCACGCTGGACCCGCTGTTCGCACATGGGCAATTGACCCGGGAAGACAGCCGCAGCCAGCAGCTGGCCCTGCAGAAACTGCAAATCGGCCGTTACCGGCACGCGGTCAGCAATGAGCTGTCCCTGCAGTATTTCAACCAAGGCCTGCCTGCCGGGCAGCACCTTCAGGCGCTGGCGGTGCTGGAAGAGCAGGCGCTGGGGTGCATGGTGCGCAATGACCCGGCGATACCGACGCAGGGAGTGTTGCGGGCGCTGGTGCGGATGAAGGAGGCTGGGGAGATCGAGCGGATTACCCAGCGGTATGGGGCTGCGGTTTATTCTGGGGGGCCGCCTTGAGATCTTTGTCACCAGTGAGATCGAGCGCCCCCACGCGGCAACCTGCGCCTGCCGAGAAGCGCCTGCAAGCTCCCAGCATTCAGAAACACAACGATCCCCAGCAATATGAAGCCAATGGCCAACGCCTGTTGCCCACTCAACCGCTCCCCAAACATCACAGCCGAAGCGATCAACCCCGAAACCGGCACCATCAACGAAAGCGGCGCAATTTGCACGGCAGCGTATTTCTTCATCAGGCAGTTCCAGCACCAGTACCCCAGAATGGTCGTGACATAGCTCTGGAACAACACCGAGAACACCGCCTTGCCGGTCAAACCATCAGCGAGACCAGCAAATGGCATCAAGCCTTTTTCAGCCACCATCAGCAGTAGGATCGCCGGCACCGAGAACACGCTGGACCAGATCACGAATGCCATCATGTCCGCCGGCTTGCTTACCTTCACCAACACATTGCAGCAGGCCCAGCCCAGCGCCGCGAGCATCACCAGCGCGATACCGATAACCGTGGAAGCCTGCCCGCCACCCAGCAAAATCAACAACAAGCCAATCACCGCAAACAGCATCCCGCCTGTGTGAAACGCGCTGATTTTCTCACCCAGAAATGCGCTGCTCAGCAGGATGGTGAAAAACGCGCTGAACTGAAGCAGCACCGACGACATGCCCGGCGACAATCCATGATGAATTGCAAAGTTGAGGCCCCAGCCAAGCCCTACGCCGAACAGCACGCCATATGCCGCCAGCACGCTCCAGCTCACCCCCTGCGGGCGCTTGACGAAAAACACCAGGGGCAGCGCGCAGAAGACGAAGCGCAACAGCGTGAGCATGTGCGGGTCCAGGGTTTCCAGGCCAAGCTCAATGACCGAGAAATTGCAGCCCCAGACAATGGTTACCAGCAAACCAATGGCCAAATCCGTCTTACCCAGTTTCATGCCTGATCTCCATCTCAAGGATGGCGGCAATTTAGGGGTTGCGCTGCGCCAAGGATGCAGGGGGATGCGGGATGAGGTGTAGGAGAAGGGAATAACGCGGAGGCCCGATTTTTCGACCCCGGAAATGGAGGCGGCCCCACCAGCCACACCCCGGCACTCGATGTTCCCGCTATGGCTGCTCCCTTCCGGGCCTGACCAGGTTAACGGGTAATCAATGCGGGGGGACCGATGGGGCCACCACTACGCGGCTCGCCAAGTGACGAGCCGCGCCATTGTACCGGTCTGGGGCGAAGTTACAACCTCTTGGGCTAGAAAAAGTCATCATTTCTCAATGACTTGTTGGTCTGTCGCGGCCTCGCCGGGACGCCGGACCGGTCGGAAAGGGCCGCAGAGCGGCCCCGGTGATTTTAGTGTTGGCGCTGAAACCCTGAGGCTGCTGCGCAGCCTTTTCGCGACACAAGGCCGCTCCCACAGGGATTGCGCGCACCTTGAGGTAAGCACTGAACCTGTAGGAGCGGATTTATCCGCGAACACCGGCAAAGCCGGTGCCATCCACCGCGTCGTCTGCTTCGCGGCTAAAGCCGCTCCTACAGGGATTGCGCGCCCCTTGAGGTAAGCACTGGACCTGTAGGAGCGGATTTATCCGCGAATAGGCCGGCACAATCAGCACAAGACAGTTGCCCCCACAGGTTCGTGAGAGCGGTTCAAAGGGCGATGCCGTGGCCGGCCATGAAGGCCACGAAGGCGTCTTCGTCCAGCACCTTCACGCCCAGCTCGCTGGCCTTGGCCAGCTTGGAGCCGGCACCCGGGCCGGCCACCACGCAATGGGTTTTGCCGGAGACAGAGCCGGCCACCTTGGCGCCCAGGCTTTCCAGCTTCTCTTTGGCAACGTCGCGGCTCATGCGCTCCAGGGTGCCGGTCAGCACCCAGGTCTGCCCCGCCAGCGGCAAGCCTTCGGCAACCTTCTTCTCGCTACTCCAGTGCATGCCGAACGCCAGCAACTGGGCCTCGATGGCCCGGGCGAGCTGCTGGTTGGCCTCGTCCTTGAAGAACTCGCGCACAGCTTCAGCCTGCTTCGCTGCCAGCGCCTGGCGCAGGTCGATGCCGTCTGCCGCAATGATCTTGTCCAGGCTGTCGAGCTTGGCCACCAGTTTTTCCGCACCCGTCGGGCCGACCGAGGCGATGTCGAGCTTGGCAATCATCCCGGCCAGGGTGGTGCTGGCGGCAAACTCGGCAGCCAACTCGCCTTCATCCTGCAACTGCATGCCGCACGCCAGCAGTTGCTCGATCACCTTGCGGTTGTGCTCGTCTTCAAAGAAGTTGTGGATCTCGTAGGCCACTTCCAGCCCGATGTCGGGCAAGTAGGTCAGCACTTGCGGCAACGCTTGCTGCACGCGCTCAAGGCTACCCAACGACCGGGCCAGGACCTTGGCGGTTTCTTCACCTACGTCCGGGATACCCAGTGCATAGATGAAGCGCGCCAGGCTCGGGCGCTTGCTGGCTTCGATGGCGTCCAGCAACTTCTTGCTGGACACTTCGGCAAAGCCTTCCAGCCCGACAATCTGGTCGAACTGCAGCTTGTAGAGGTCTGCCGGCGAACCGATCAGGCCCTCGTCCACCAACTGCTCCACGCTTTTCTCACCCAGGCCGTCGATGTCCATGGCCCGGCGGGACACGTAGTGGATGATGGCCTGCTTGAGCTGGGCGCCACAGGCCAGGCGGCCGACACAGCGGTACACCGCACCCTCGCTGGTGGTTTCCTTGCCCTTGCTGCGCTTGACCAACTGGGTACGCTCGACCTGCGAGCCGCACACCGGGCACTCGCTGGGCACTTGCACCGGGCGCGCATCGTCGGGGCGGCGCTCCAACACCACCTGCATTACCTGCGGAATCACGTCACCGGCGCGGCGGATGATCACCGTGTCGCCAATACGCAGGCCCAGGCGGGCGATTTCGTCCATGTTGTGCAGGGTGGCATTGGAGACAGTCACGCCGGCCACCTTGACGGGCTTCAGGCGCGCCACCGGGGTAACCGCGCCGGTACGGCCCACCTGGAACTCGACGTCCAGCACTTCGGTGAGCTCTTCCATGGCCGGAAACTTGTGGGCAATGGCCCAACGCGGCTCACGGGCGCGGAAGCCAAGCTCACGCTGGGCGGCCAGGCTGTTGACCTTGAACACCACGCCGTCGATTTCATACGGCAGGCTGTTGCGGCGCTCGCCAATGTCGCGGTAATAGGCGAGGCACTCTTCGATGCCAGCGGCGTGGCGCAATTCGCGGCTGATCGGCAGCCCCCATTGCTTGAGCTGTTCAAGAATGCCGATGTGGCTCTCGCCGATGCTGGCGGAAACTTGCCCTACGCCATAGCAGCAGAATTCCAACGGCCGGCTGGCGGTAATCTTCGAATCCAGTTGGCGGAGGCTGCCGGCAGCGGCGTTGCGCGGGTTGGCGAAGGTTTTGCCGCCAGCCTCGGCTTGCGCGGCGTTGAGGCGGTCGAAACCGGCCTTGCTCATGTACACCTCACCGCGTACCTCGAGCACCTCGGGCCAGCCCTCGCCCTGAAGCTTCAGCGGGATGTTGCGCACGGTGCGCACGTTGGCGCTGATGTCTTCGCCGGTGGTGCCATCGCCGCGGGTGGCACCCTGCACCAACTGGCCATCACGGTACAGCAGGCTAACCGCCAGGCCGTCGAGCTTGGGTTCGCAACTGAAGTCGACCGCGCCCGGTTGGTCGAGGCCTTCTACCACACGGCGGCCGAATTCACGCAAGTCGGTTTCTTCGAAGGCGTTGCCGAGGCTCAACATGGGCACTTCGTGGCGCACCTGGCTGAAGGCGGCCAGGGCTGCACCGCCCACACGCTGGGTGGGCGAGTCAGGGGTGACGAGGTGCGGGTTTTCGGCCTCCAGCGCTTTGAGTTCATTGAACAGGCGGTCGTATTCGGCGTCGGGCACGCTGGGCTCGTCGAGCACGTAGTAGCGGTAGTTGTGCTGGTCGAGCTCGGTGCGAAGGGCGTGGATTCGGGTTTCGGCGGTCATTGTTCAGGTTCTCTTGCAAAGCAAAAGAGCAGCCATTGGCTGCTCTTGCGCTTGAAACAGGGTGGGCAGCACCGAAGCGCGGCCGCCCACGCGGACACATCAGCGCTTCTGGGTCAGCGCACGGCGCTCGAACTCAACGATGCGTTGGCGGTAATGCTCGATGGTCTGCGCCGTCAGCACGCTGCGCTGGTCATCTTTAAGCTCGCCATCCAGTTCATGGGCAAGCTTGCGTGCGGCTGCCACCATCACGTCGAAGGCCTGCTTCGGATGACGCGGGCCAGGCAGGCCCAGGAAGAAGCTCACCGCACGGGTGCTGAAGTGGTCGATGTCGTCCAGGTCGAAAATACCGGGCTTGACCGCGTTGGCCATGGAGAACAGTACTTCGCCGTGGCCAGCCATGCTTTCGTGGCGGTGGAAAATGTCCATCTCGCCAAAACGCAGGCCGCTTTCCAGGATGTTCTGCAGCAGTGCCGGGCCCTTGAAGCCACCTTCGTCACGGGAGATGACGCTGATCACCAGCACCTCTTCAACCGGGGGCAGCTCTTTGGCGGCGTTGCCGCTCGCGGCAAAGCCACTGTTGCGGTTGTTGTCGGCGGCAAAGTCGTCTTCGGCGTCGGCGAACAAGTCCGGCTCACGCGGCTCGGCGGCCAGGTTCAGGTCGCCCTGCTGCTGTGCTTCAGCGGCGCGCTTGCCACGCTTGGCAGCCTTGGCCGGCTTGGGTTCGCGCTCGCGCTCACGCGCCGGGGCACTGACCGAAGGCAAGTCGCTTTCGTCCAGCTCCGGTTCCTTCTGGTTATCCAGCACCCGCGACGGGCCGAGCACTTCAGCGTTGCCCTCCTCGTCCGGCAGGTTGGCGTAACTGCGATCCAGACGGAACTTCAACTTTCCTTTTCCGCCGCGCATGCGGCGCCAGCCGTCGAAAAGAATACCGGCGATGACAATGATGCCGATGACGATCAGCCACTCGCGCAGACCGATTTCCATGTAATCCCGTGCCTCTATAAAAATATGCTTGAAAACAAAGGCTTCAAAGCCCTTTAACACGTGGCGCCAACTCTATGTTCTGACAGGCGTTTTACCCACGCAAAAAACGAGTGACATTAAGCTAGCACGACCAAAGACAACTTTACACCGTCTGTCGCACATGGCGTGGGCATTTCCTACACATTACGCCCAAAGTTCGCGCATCAAGCGTCCACCATCGCCATGGCCTCCTCCACATCCACCGCCACCAGGCGGGAGCAACCGCGCTCGTGCATGGTCACCCCCATCAATTGATCCGCCATCTCCATGGCAATCTTGTTATGGGTGATGTAGATGAACTGCACCGTCTCGCTCATTTCCTTCACCAGGCGGGCGTAACGCCCGACGTTGGCATCGTCCAGCGGCGCGTCGACCTCGTCGAGCATGCAGAACGGTGCGGGGTTCAGCTTGAAAATGGCAAACACCAGCGCCAATGCGGTCAGTGCCTTTTCGCCGCCGGACAGCAGATGGATGGTGCTGTTCTTCTTGCCCGGCGGTCGCGCCATGATCGTTACCCCTGTATCGAGTAGATCTTCGCCCGTCAGTTCCAGATACGCGCTGCCACCGCCGAAAACTTTTGGGAAAAGTGCCTGTAATCCGGCATTTATCTGATCAAAGGTATCCTTGAAGCGGTTACGGGTTTCTTTGTCGATCTTGCGGATGACGTTTTCCAGGGTCTCCAGCGCCTCGACCAGGTCGGCGTTCTGAGCGTCCAGGTAGCGCTTGCGCTCGGACTGCTGCTCGTACTCTTCGATGGCTGCCAGGTTGATGGCGCCCAGCCGTTGAATGCGTGCATCCATCTGCTCCAGCGCTTGCTCGGTACCCTGCTCGCTGGCCTCGGGCTCAAGCGTGGCAAGTACGCCCTGCAAATCGTAGCCGTCTGCCAGCAATTGCTCCTGCAGGGTTTTGCGGCGCACATCCAGGCCCTGGCATTCCAGGCGCAGCTGCTCCAGTTGCCCGCGCAGCATCTGAGCCTGCTGTTCGGCCTGGGTTCGGCGCTTTTCGGCGGCGCGCAGTTCGCGGTCGGCCTCGTCCATGTGCAGGCGGGCCTGGCGCATTTCTTCGTCTACGCTCATGCGCCGTTCCAGCAGCTCTTCCAGCTTCAGGCGCAGCTCTTCCAGTGGCGCTTCGCCTTCTTCCAGGTTGAGGCT
This sequence comes from Pseudomonas sp. PSKL.D1, assembly GCF_028898945.1. Taxonomy (NCBI): domain Bacteria; kingdom Pseudomonadati; phylum Pseudomonadota; class Gammaproteobacteria; order Pseudomonadales; family Pseudomonadaceae; genus Pseudomonas; species Pseudomonas sp. PSKL.D1. The sequence goes on along the minus strand of NZ_CP118607.1, from coordinate 1,812,305 downwards.
GAGTTGTTCCTGGCGCTCGTTCAGGCGGGCAGCCTGTTGCTCCAGACGTTCCAGGGCCTGGTGCGTCGAATCATGCTGGGCGCGCAGCGAACCCAGGCGCACGGCCAGCTGGTGGGCGTGGTCCTTGTGCTGGCGGGCCTCCTGGCGGATGCGGTCGAGGCCTTCGCGCAGGGTGTCGCGGCGGGCCATCAGCTGTTCACGCTGCTCGGTGTCCTGGGCCATCAGGTCCAGGGCTTCCTGCAGCACCAGGCGCGCCTCACCCAACTGTTCGTGCTCCAGGGCGCGTTGCTCCTGAAGCTCGGCCAACTCTTCCTGCAGGCGGCGACGGCGCAGTTCGACCTGCTCGGCACGGGCACGGCCGGCCGACAAGCTGGCTTTCAGCTCGCCGTGCTGGCGGTTTTCTTCTTGCGTGCGGCGGCGCAGTTGTTCGCGCTGCTCTTCAAGGCCTAGCTGCTGCTCACGCTGGCCCTGCAGTTGCTGCTCCACTTGTTCCAGTGCAGCCTGCTGCTCAAACTGCTCAAGCCCCAGCCGTTCGATTTCCTGGCCACGGGCCAGCACCCCACCCTGAGCCTCGCCGCCACGGCTGACACGCAGAAAGTGCCGCCCTACCCAATAGCCGTCACGGCTGACCAGGCTTTGCCCATCCGCGAGCGATGCGCGCTGGGCCAGCGCCTGGGCCAGGTCTTCTACCGGCGTGACCTGGCCAAGCCAAGGCGCCAGGTCGGTTGCGCATTCCACCTTGTCCAGCAGGCTTCCCACGTGGCGCGTGCCCTCAGGCCCACCCAGCAACAAGCGCAGTTCGCCCTGCTCCAGCGCGGCGAACTGAAGACTGGCAAAATCATCGACCAGCACGGCTTGCAGATCAGCACCGAGCACGGTTTCTACCGCCAGCTCCCAGCCCGGCTCAACACGCAGCCCTTCGGCCAGGCGCGGGCGCTGTTCCAGGCCCTGCCCACGCAACCAGTCCGCAGCCCCGGCACCGGGCTCGAGGGCTGCCTGCTGAAGTGCCTCCAGCGATGCCAACCGGCCACCCAAACGCTGCAAATCGCCCTGCAATTGCTGCTGTGACTGGGTAGCCTGCTGCAACTGGTCGCGAACGCTCTCCAGCTGCTCGACCACCTGCTCTTCGTCAAGCTGCAAGCCTTCCAGTTGCATTTCGCTGGCGGCCAACTGCTCGGCCAGCTCCAGCATCGCGGCATCCTGTGGGTCGGCCACCAGCTGCTCACTTTCCTCACCCAGCTTGCGCTGGCGTTCAGCCAGCCGCTCAAGGCTGGTTTCAAGCTGCTGCAACCGCGCCTGCTGCACTTCGGCCTGGCGCCGCGGCTCAGCTGATCGGGTGTTGAAGCTGTCCCACTGCTCCTGCCAGCCGTGCATGCCCAGTTCGGCTTCTTCAAGGGTGGCCGCGGCTTCTTCAGCCGCAGCCAGGGTCATTTCCTGCTCGGGCTCAAGCATGGCCAGCTCTTCGCCCAGCGTGGCCAACAGGGTGCGGTCGTGCCCCAAGTGCGATTCGGTTTCCAGCCGGGTGCGCTCGGCTTCCTTCAGGTCATCCTGTAACTGGCGCAGCCGTTGCTGACCGTGCTGGATGCTCTGCTCCACCCGGGCGATATCGCCCGCCACGGAATAGAACCGGCCCTGAACCAGGTTGAACCGTTCCGACAGTTCGTGGTGGCCATCGCGCAGGCGCTCGATACTGGCATCGGCATTGCGCTGTTCGGCCACCAACGCTTCATGGGCAACATCCTGATCGCCAATCACCGCCTCGCGCTGGCGCACGCGCTCGTCCAGCTCCCGCCAGCGCAAGGCCGACAGGCGGGCCTTGAGCTGGCGCTCCTCAGCCTTGTACTCGCGGTACTTCTCTGCTGCCTGGGCCTGGCGGTGCAGGCGCTCCAACTGGCGCTCAAGCTCTTCGCGCAGGTCGGTCAGGCGTGCCAGGTTCTCCTGGGTGCGGCGGATGCGGTTTTCGGTTTCGCGGCGGCGCTCCTTGTACTTGGAGATGCCGGCCGCCTCTTCGATGAAGTTGCGCAGCTCTTCGGGCTTGGCCTCGATCAGCTTGGAGATCATGCCCTGCTCGATGATCGAATAGCTGCGCGGCCCAAGGCCGGTGCCAAGGAAGATGTCGGTAATGTCACGGCGCCTGCATTTGGTACCGTTGAGGTAATAGGTGTTTTGCGCGTCGCGGGTGACCTTGCGGCGGATGGAAATTTCCGCGTAGGCCGCGTATTCGCCGACCAGGGTGGTTTCGCTGTTGTCGAACACCAGCTCGATACTGGCCTGGCTCACCGGCTTGCGGCTGCTGGAGCCATTGAAGATGACGTCGGTCATCGACTCGCCGCGCAAGTTTTTTGCCGAGCTTTCGCCCATCACCCAACGCACCGCGTCGATGATGTTGGACTTGCCGCAACCGTTGGGGCCGACCACGGCCGCCATGTTGCTGGGGAAGTTGACCGTGGTCGGGTCGACGAACGACTTGAACCCGGCCAGGCGAATGCACTTCAGGCGCATCGGTCAGGCCCTGGCCAGCGCCGCCAGTACCAGTTCGCAGCTGCGCTGGCAGTAGGCGGTGAGCACCTCGCGGATGCGCGGCAGGTCGCGGGCGACCACAGCGTCGAGCAGGCGGGCGAACAGTTCGAGGTAGTCGCTCATGTTGGCCTGGCGCTGGTCCAGGGCCAGGTAATAGGCGCGGCTCATGGCCGGCTGCAGGTTTTCCACGGTTTCCTGCAGGTACGGGTTGTCGGCGAACGGGTAGGCAGCACGCATCACGGCAAAGCTTTCGCCGACGAACGCCTTGATGTCCTGGCCATCACTGGCATGGCGCAGGCGCTGCTGGATGTCCAGAAACGGGCGCAGGTCGATTTCGAGGCGCCATTTTTGCGCAACCGCGTTGCCCAGCAGGATGTAGAACTCCCCCATCAGGGCGCACAGGCTGCGTACGCTGTGCTCGTCCAGTTCGGTGACATGGGCGCCACGTCGCGGCAGGATCGCGATCAGGTGGCGACGTTCGAGAATCAGCAGCGCCTCGCGCACCGAGCCGCGGCTTACATTCAGCGCCTGGGTGACCTTCTGCTCCTGAATGCGCTCGCCCGGCGCAAGTTCGCCGCGGATGATGCGCTCTGCCAGATAGTCGGCAATCTGCTCGGAGAGGCTGTCCGGCGCCTTGAACGTCATGGTTTTCCTTCAAAATCATTGGGCTGGTTACAAGGGGGCGATTGTAGCGCACTTGGCCAGCACTCGCGCAGAGGGGCAGCGCGGTTTATTTGACCCGCCAGACAGCCAGCCGGGCGGCGCGATCTATGCTTGTAACAAGCGCAGCGATTTCAGTTGAGGGTGACCATGAGCGATTTCCTGACCTTTGAGTCAAAAATTTATTGACCAGTTTGTCAGGTCTGCTTATTGTCCGCTCAACAACAATAAAACCATTGCGAGGCCATCCCCGTGATCCAGTTTCTCGTCAACCAGGAGCTGCGTAGTGAGCACGCCCTGGACCCGAACATGACGGTGCTGCAGTACCTGCGCGAGCACCTGGGCAAACCCGGCACCAAAGAAGGCTGCGCCAGCGGCGACTGCGGCGCCTGCACCGTGGTGGTCGGCGAGCTGACCCAAGGCGAACACGGCGAAGACAGCCTGCGTTACCGCAGCCTCAACTCGTGCCTGACATTCGTCTCGTCCCTGCACGGCAAGCAACTGATCAGCGTCGAAGGCCTCAAGCACCAAGGCCAACTGCACAGCGTGCAACAGGCCATGGCTGACTGCCATGGTTCGCAGTGCGGTTTTTGCACCCCAGGTTTTGTCATGTCGCTGTTCGCGCTGCAAAAGAACAGCCAGGGCCATGACCTGCACCAGGCCCAGGAAGCGCTGGCCGGCAACCTGTGCCGCTGCACCGGCTACAGGCCAATCCTCGATGCCGCCGAACAGAGCTGCCGCCAGCCCTGCCGCGACCAGTTCGATGCCCAGCAGGCGCAAACCATCGCCCGCCTCAAAGCCATCGCACCCACCCAGACCGGCGAACTCAACAGCGGCGACAAACGCTGCCTGGTGCCACTGACCGTGGCCGACCTGGCCGATCTGTACAGCTCGCACCCCGAAGCCCGCCTGCTGGCCGGCGGTACCGACCTGGCACTGGAAGTCACGCAGTTTCATAAAACGCTGCCGGTGATGATCTACGTGGGCCATGTGGCCGAGCTCAAGCGCATCGACAAGACCGCCAGCCACCTGGAAATCGGTGCCGCCACCCCGCTCACCGACTGCTACGGCGCGCTTAACGAGGAATACCCGGACTTCGGCGACCTGCTGCACCGCTTTGCCTCGCTGCAGATCCGCAACCAGGGCACCCTGGGCGGCAACATCGGCAACGCCTCGCCAATTGGCGACTCGCCACCCCTGCTGATCGCGCTGGACGCGCAGATCGTCCTGCGCCAGGGCGAGCGCCAGCGCACGATGCCGCTGGAAGACTACTTCATCGACTACCGCATCACTGCCCGCCAGGACAGCGAATTCATCGAGAAGATCATCGTGCCGCGAGCCAGCAACGACTGGGCGTTCCGCGCCTACAAAGTGTCCAAGCGCCTGGATGACGACATTTCGGCGGTGTGCGGTGCCTTCAACCTGAGCATTGAAAACGGCGTGGTCAGCGGTGTGCGCATCGCCTTCGGCGGCATGGCGGCCATCCCCAAACGCGCCCGCGCCTGCGAAGCCGCGCTGCGCGGCAAGCCCTGGAACCAGGCCAACCTGGAGCGCGCCTGCCAGGCCCTGGCCGAAGACTTCACCCCGCTCAGCGACTTCCGCGCCAGCAAGGAATACCGCCTGCTGACCGCACAGAACCTGCTGCGCAAATACTTCATCGAACTGCAAACGCCGCACATCGAAACCCGGGTGACCGACTATGTCTAACCATCACGCCGTCAAGAGCCAGGCCGAGATGGCCGAACTGTTCAGCCAGGACCTGACCACCGGGGTTGGCCGCAGCGTCAAGCACGACAGCGCCGACAAGCACGTGGCCGGCGAAGCGGTTTATATCGATGACCGCCTGGAATTCCCCAACCAGTTGCATGTGTATGCACGCACCGCCGACCGTGCCCATGCGCGCATCGTGCGCATCGACACCACGCCGTGCTACACCTTCGAGGGTGTGCGCATCGCCATCACCCATGAAGACATCCCGGGCCTGAAGGACATCGGCCCGGTGGTGGCCGGTGACCCGCTGCTGGCCATCGACAAGGTCGAGTTCTTCGGCCAGCCGGTACTCGCCGTGGCCGCCCGCGACCTGGAAACCGCACGCCGCGCCGCCATGGCCGCCATCGTCGAATATGAAGACCTTGAGCCGGTGCTGGACGTAGTCGACGCCTTGCGCAAGAAGCATTTCGTGCTCGACAGCCACACCCACCAGCGCGGTGATTCGGCCACCGCGCTGGCCAGCGCCCCGCACCGCCTGCAGGGCACCCTGCACATCGGTGGCCAGGAACACTTCTACCTGGAAACCCAGATTTCGTCGGTGATGCCCACCGAAGACGGCGGCATGATCGTGTTCTGCTCCACCCAAAACCCCACCGAAGTGCAAAAGCTGGTCGCCGAAGTGCTCGACGTACCGATGAACAAGGTGGTGCTCGACATGCGCCGCATGGGCGGCGGTTTTGGCGGTAAGGAAACCCAGGCCGCCAGCCCTGCCTGCCTGTGCGCGGTGGTTGCCCGCCTGACCGGCCAGCCGACCAAGATGCGCCTGCCGCGCGTCGAAGACATGATGATGACCGGCAAGCGCCACCCGTTCTACGTCGAGTACGACGTAGGCTTCGATGACGACGGCCGCCTGCACGGCATCAACCTCGACCTGGCCGGCAACTGCGGCTACTCGCCCGACCTGTCCGGCTCGATCGTCGACCGCGCCATGTTCCACTCCGACAACGCCTACTACCTGGGCGATGCCACCGTGCACGGCCACCGCTGCAAGACCAACACCGCTTCCAACACTGCCTACCGTGGCTTTGGCGGCCCGCAGGGCATGGTCGCCATCGAGCAGGTGATGGATCACATCGCCCGACACCTGGGCCGTGACCCGCTGGCGGTGCGCAAGGCCAACTATTACGGCAAAACCGAGCGCAACGTCACCCACTACTACCAGACCGTCGAGCACAACATGCTCGAAGAAATGACCGCCGAACTCGAAGCCAGCAGCGACTACGCCGAGCGCCGCGAGTCGATCCGCCGCTTCAACGCCAATAGCCCGGTACTGAAAAAGGGCCTGGCGCTGACCCCGGTGAAGTTCGGCATCTCATTCACCGCCACCTTCCTCAACCAGGCCGGTGCGCTGATCCACATCTACACCGACGGCAGCATCCACCTGAACCACGGCGGCACCGAGATGGGCCAGGGCCTCAACACCAAGGTGGCACAGGTGGTGGCGCAAATCTTCCAGGTGGATTTCAGCCGCATCCAGATCACCGCCACCAACACCGACAAGGTGCCCAACACCTCGCCGACCGCTGCCTCCAGCGGTGCCGACCTGAACGGCAAGGCCGCGCAGAACGCGGCTGAAATCCTCAAGAAGCGCCTCACCGAGTTCGCAGCACGGCATTACCAGGTGACTGAAGAAGATGTGGAATTCCGCAACGGCCATGTGCGCGTGCGCGACCAGATCGTCAGCTTCGAGCAACTGGTGCAACAGGCGTATTTCGCCCAGGTGTCGCTGTCGAGCACCGGCTTCTACCGCACGCCGAAGATTTTCTACGACCGCAGCCAGGCACGAGGCCGGCCTTTCTACTACTTCGCCTTCGGCGCGGCCTGCGTGGAAGTGATCGTCGACACGCTCACCGGCGAGTACAAAATGCTGCGCGCCGACATCCTGCACGACGTGGGCGACTCGCTTAACCCGGCCATCGACATTGGCCAGGTAGAAGGTGGCTTCATCCAGGGCATGGGTTGGCTGACCACCGAAGAGCTGGTGTGGAACGCCAAGGGCAAGCTTATGACCAACGGCCCGGCCAGCTACAAGATACCGGCAGTGGCCGACATGCCGCTGGACCTGCGGGTGAAGCTGGTGGAAAACCGCAAGAACCCGGAAGACACCGTGTTCCACTCCAAGGCCGTGGGCGAGCCGCCGTTCATGCTCGGCATTGCCGCTTGGTGTGCGCTCAAGGATGCCGTGGCGAGTATTGCCGATTACCGCGTGCAGCCCGACATCGACGCCCCGGCCACCCCGGAGCGGGTGTTGTGGGGCTGTGAGCAGATGCGCAAGGCGGTGGCTGCGGCAGTGCCTGCCGATGCTGAACTGGAAACCGTGCCCCACTGACAGCACAAGCCCCCCCTGTGGGAGCGGCCTTGTGTCGCGAATGGGGCGCGAAGCGGCCCCGAGGATCTTCGTTGCTTCACAGATTTTGGGCCCGCTTCGCGAGCCTTTCGCGACACAAGGCCGCTCCCACAGAGGCGGGGGCCGCATCACTCTTGAGAGAGGTTGCATCATGCATCAATGGATCAACGCCCTCGCCGACCACCAGTCACGCGGTGAAGCCTGCGTACTGGTGACCATCATCGAAGAACGCGGCTCGACCCCACGCAATGCCGGCTCGAAGATGGTGGTCAGTGCCACCGGGCTGTTCGACACCATCGGCGGCGGCCACCTGGAATACAAGGCGCTGCACATCGCCCGGCAGATGCTGGAAGAACACCGCACCACCCCGCACCTGGAGCGTTTCAGCCTGGGCGCCAGCCTGGGCCAGTGCTGCGGCGGCGCCACCGTGCTGCTGTTCGAACCCATGGCCGCGGTGCAGGCGCACATTGCCGTGTTCGGCGCGGGCCATGTGGGCCGCGCTCTGGTACCCTTGCTCGCCGCGCTGCCCTGCCGGGTGCGCTGGATCGATTCGCGCGAACAGGAATTCCCCGAGCTCATCCCCAATGGGGTGACCAAGGTGGTCAGCGAGGAACCGGTCGACGAAGTGGCCGACCTGCCTGCGGGCAGTTACTGCATCGTCATGACCCACAACCACCAGCTCGACCTGGAACTGACCGCCGCCATTCTCAAACGCAATGACTTCACCTGGTTCGGCCTGATTGGCTCGAAGACCAAGCGCGTCAAGTTCGAACACCGCCTGCGCGAGCGCGGCTACGACGACGCCCTGATGGCACGCATGCGTTGCCCGATGGGCATTGCCGAGGTCAAGGGCAAGCTGCCCATCGAGATCGCCGTGTCCATCGCCGGGGAAATCATTGCCACCTACAACGCCTGCTTCGGCCAGCACGACGCTGCCGTGAACGCCGGCCCCATTGCCCAGTTGCTGCCGCCCTCCCGGCGCAGCCCAGCCCTTTGACGAGTGTGTTATGACCCTTACCCGCAAAGCCTACCGTGCCGCCATCCTGCACAGCATCGCCGACCCGGCCGAGGTCGGCCTTGAGGCCTCCCATCAGTATTTCGAAGATGGCCTGTTGGTGGTCGATGATGGGCGTATCAGCGCGCTGGGCCATGCCAGTGACCTGCTGCCGACGCTGGATGCCGACATCGAAGTGGTGCACTACCAGGATGCCCTGATTACCCCGGGCTTCATTGATACCCACATCCACTTCCCGCAAACCGGCATGATCGGCTCCTACGGCGAACAGTTGCTGGACTGGCTGAACACCTACACCTTCCCATGCGAAAAACAGTTCGCCGACAAGGATCATGCCGACAAGGTAGCTAAGATTTTCCTCAAGGAACTGCTGCGCAACGGCACCACCACTGCGCTGGTGTTCGGCAGCGTGCACCCGCAGTCGGTCAACGCGTTGTTTGAAGAAGCCGAGCGCCTGGACCTGCGCATGATCGCCGGCAAGGTGATGATGGACCGCAACGCGCCGGACTATCTCACCGACACCGCAGAAACCTCCTACACCGAAAGCAAGGCGCTGATCGAGCGCTGGCATGGCAAGGGCCGCCTGCACTACGCGGTAACCCCACGCTTCGCCCCCACCAGCACCCCAGAACAATTGACCGTAGCCGGCCAACTACTCAAGGAACACCCTGGCGTGTACATGCACACGCACCTGTCCGAGAACCTCAAGGAAATCGACTGGGTCAAGGAATTGTTCCCTGAACAGAAAGGCTACCTGGACGTCTACGACCACTTCGAACTGCTGGGCGAGCGTTCGGTGTTCGCCCACGGCGTGCACCTGTGTGACGAAGAATGCCAGCGCCTGTCGGAGACCGGTTCGGCCATCGCCTTCTGCCCCACGTCCAACCTGTTCCTGGGCAGTGGTTTGTTCAACCTGCCGCAGGCCGAGAAATTCAAGGTGAATGTGGGCCTGGGTACCGATGTGGGGGCCGGTACCAGCTTCTCGCTGCTGAACACGTTGAATGAGGCGTACAAGGTGATGCAACTGCAGGGCGCTCGCCTGCACCCGTACAAGTCGCTGTACCTGGCCACCCTGGGTGGCGCCCGGGCACTGCGCCTGGATGACCGCATCGGCAGTTTGCGCCCGGGCAACGACGCGGACTTCGTGGTGCTGGACTACAAGGCTACGCCGTTGCTGGACTACCGCATTCAGCAGTCCAACAGCATTGAAGAGACCTTGTTTGTGCTGACCACGCTGGGGGATGACCGGACCGTGCGCGAGACGTATGCGGCTGGGCGGAGTGTGCATCAGCGCTGAAAATGCAGGGGACCGCTTTGCGGTCCTATCCGACCGGTCCGGCGCTCCGGCAAGGCCGCTCCCACACAGACCGCGCAAGCCATGAACTTCCAGGCTTATGGTGGACTATGTGGGAGCGGCCTTGCCGGGGCGCCGGACCGGTCGGATAGGGCTGCGCAGCAGCCCCGGGATCAATCAGGCAAACGATCAACCCTTGGCCGAAACCTTGGGCTTCTTCAGCAAATGCGAAAACACCGCATGCAGGTCGTCCGAGGCACTTTCCTCGTCCAGGTTCAGCTTGCTGTCGATGTGATCCATGTGGTGCATCATCAGACTCACCGCCTGCTCGGCATCACGCGCCTCGATGGCATCGATCAGCTGCATGTGCTCGTCATACGAGCAGTGCGAGCGGTTGCCGCTCTCGTACTGGGCAATGATCAGCGAAGTTTGCGACACCAGGCTGCGCTGGAAGCTCACCAACGGCGCGTTGCCAGCCGCTTCAGCCAGCTTGAGGTGGAACTCGCCCGACAGGCGGATACCGGCACCCCGGTCGCCACGGGAGAAGCTGTCGCGTTCTTCACGCACCATCTGGCGCAACTCGTTGAGTTGCTCGGCGGTCGCATGCTGCACGGCCAGCTCGGTGATGGCACGTTCGACCATGCGCCGCGAGAAAAATACCTGGCGCGCCTCTTCCACCGTCGGGCTGGCCACTACCGCGCCGCGGTTGGGCCGCAACAGCACCACGCTTTCGTGGGCCAGGCGCGACAAGGCGCGACGGATGATGGTGCGGCTGACGCCGAAAATTTCGCCCAGCGCTTCCTCGCTCAATTTGGTGCCCGGCGCCAGACGCTGCTCGAGAATCGCCTCGAAGATGTGCGCGTAGACGATATCGTCCTGGGTACCACTGCGGCCGGCCTTGCCAGCACGCACAGGTTTCTTCAGAGGTTGCAGCTGTTCGTTCATGGGCTCTCGGGCACGAAGGAAAGTATGGCGCCATTGTACACAGGCTGACCCGTTTCTGCAGGTAGCCTTTTTCACATATAGCTGTTGTGCGGAACTTTGTGCGCACAAAAAATAAAACATTATTTGCTTTCTTTGTACACAAAAGCATAATCCAGCGAGCAACATCTTGACCCGCGAGTCAACTAAACGGTCAGACGTCTGCCTTCCCTCGCGGAGCCGCCAAGTGCATGCGCAGGACAATGGCTCCAAAACAACAAGAAAGACTTGAGGAGTATCGCTGTGGAAAGCCGCAAATCCGAAGCACCTACGCTGGATCTCGCCCCACCGCTCGAAACGGGCTGGCTGGAGCGGATTTTCAAACTCAAGCAACACGGCAGCACCGTCCGCACCGAGCTGATCGCCGGGGTGACCACCTTCATCACCATGGCTTACATCATCTTCGTCAACCCCAACATCATGGCTGATGCCGGCATTGATCACGGCGCCGCGTTCGTGGCCACCTGCATCGCCGCCGCGCTGGGCTGCCTGCTGATGGGCCTGTACGCCAACTGGCCAGTGGGCCTGGCACCCGGCATGGGCCTGAACGCGTTCTTTACCTACACCGTGGTCGGCACCATGGGTTACAACTGGGAAACGGCGCTGGGCGCGGTGTTCGTCTCGGGTGTGCTGTTCATGTTCCTGACCTTGTCGAAAGTGCGCGAGTGGCTGCTGAACAGCATCCCGGTCAGCCTGCGCCATGCCATGGGGGCTGGCGTCGGATTGTTCCTCGGGCTGATCGGCCTGAAGACCGCGGGCATCATCGTCGACAGCCCCGCTACCCTGATCAAGCTGGGTTCGCTGCATGAGCCCGGGCCGCTGCTGGCGGCGGTGTGTTTTCTGCTGATTGCCATCCTTAGCTACAAGCGGGTGTTCGGCGCCATCCTGATCAGCATCATCGGCGTGACCTTGGCCGGTTGGGGCCTGGGCCTGGTGAAGTTCGGCGGCGTGATGTCGATGCCACCGAGCCTGGCACCCACCTGGATGGCCATGGACGTGGCGGGCGTATTCAACGTCAGCATGATCAGCGTGGTGCTGGCGTTTCTGTTCGTGCACATGTTCGACACCGCCGGCACGCTGATGGGTGTGGCGCAGCGGGCCAACCTGGTGGCACCGGACGGGCGTATCGAGAACCTGTCCAAGGCGTTGAAGGCAGACAGCGCGTCCAGCGTATTCGGTGCTGTGGTTGGCGTACCACCTGTGACCAGCTACGTGGAAAGTGCGGCCGGTGTGGCGGCGGGTGGCCGCACAGGCCTGACCGCCGTGGTGGTCGGCCTGCTGTTTGTCGCGGCGATGTTCTTTGCCCCGCTGGCGGGGATGATTCCGGCGTATGCCACTGCAGGTGCGCTGATCTACGTGGCAATGCTGATGATGGGCAGCATGGCGCACATTCACTGGGATGAAGCCACCGACAGCATTCCGGCGATCGTCACCGTGATCATGATGCCACTGACCTTCTCGGTTGCGGACGGCATTGCCCTGGGCTTTATCAGCTATGTGGCGTTGAAGGCGGGTACCGGCAAATACAAGGAGATCTCTGCCAGCTTGTGGGTGCTGTGTGCGATCTTCATTGCCAAGTTTGTGTTCCTTTAAGCAGGCATTGCACCAATAAAGGGCGCTTCGGCGCCCTTTTTCATTGCCTGTGCGGGCCTCTTCGCGGGTAAACCCGCTCCCACAGGTTATTCAATGCCTGTGGGAGCGGGTTTACCCGCGAAGAGGCCCGCACAGGCAATACAAAAACAACAGACGAAAAAAAGCCCGCCAGTGTGAGAGCGGGCCAAAGGACCTACGAAGATTCTTCTAGCGACCAACTAGCTTCCACGATAGGTCGAATAGCTGTACGGCGAGATCAGCAGCGGCACATGGTAGTGGTCCTGCTGCTCATCAATGCCGAAACGCAGCACGACAACATCCAGAAACGCCGCATCCGGCAGCTGCACGCCGCGGGCACGGTAGTAGGCACCGGCGCTGAATTGCAGCTGGTAAACGCCAGTACGGTAATCGTCACCCTGCAGCAACGGCGCATCGACGCGGCCGTCGCTGTTGGTCAGGGCAGTGTTCACCAGCTCCAGTTGCTGGCCTTCGACGCGATACAGCTCAACCTTGATCGCGCTGCCTGGGCAGCCGTGAGCGGCATCCAGTACGTGTGTGGTCAAACGTCCCATTTGCTTGTCGCCTCGTGTTCAATCGGTGGGCAAAAAATACACGGCAATCATCACGCCATAGGGCCTGTGATGTGCGGGATGACACCATTAAGACATTTCATCGAAAAATTGTACACAATTTTTTGATCCCTTCCGCACCATCTGTCCACACACCTTTCTTTAGTCGCAAATACAGGCCCTATGCTGACTCAATCAACCAATACTGACCACTTAGGCAGGATTTTTGCAACGCATTCTCATGCGACAAAAGGACAGAAATGCGGAAAAACAGGCTTACAAAAGATTTCAGAAGTTGTATACAATCAGCCCATCCGGTGGTGCGACATCCCGACGCGGCCCGCCCCGCCCCCGCACAAACGCACAAGAAGGAAGACTGCAGTGAGCGCTGACTACCCTCGCGACCTGATCGGTTACGGCAACAACCCTCCTCACCCGCAATGGCCGGGCAACGCTCGTATTGCTTTGTCTTTTGTCCTCAACTACGAGGAAGGTGGCGAGCGCAACATCCTGCACGGTGACAAAGAGTCCGAAGCCTTCCTGTCCGAAATGGTGGCTGCCCAACCGCTGCAGGGCGCGCGCAACATGAGCATGGAGTCGCTGTACGAATACGGCAGCCGCGCCGGTGTATGGCGCCTGCTCAAGCTGTTCAAGGACAGCGGCGTACCCCTGACCATCTTCGCCGTGGCCATGGCTGCCCAGCGCCACCCGGACGTAATCCGCGCCATGGTCGAAGCCGGGCACGAAATCTGCAGCCACGGCTACCGCTGGATCGACTACCAGAACATGGACGAGGCCCAGGAGCGCGAGCACATGCTCGAAGCCATCCGCATCCTCACCGAACTGACCGGCGAGCGCCCACTGGGCTGGTACACCGGCCGCACCGGCCCCAACACCCGCCGCCTGGTGATGGAGGAAGGCAACTTCCTGTACGACAGCGACACCTATGACGACGACCTGCCCTACTGGGAGCCGAACAACCCGACCGGCAAGCCACACCTGGTGATCCCGTACACCCTGGACACCAACGACATGCGCTTCACCCAGGTACAGGGCTTCAACTGCGGCGAGCAGTTCTTCCAATACCTCAAGGACGCCTTCGACGTGCTGTATGCCGAAGGTGCCGAAGCGCCAAAAATGCTGTCGATCGGGCTGCACTGCCGCCTGGTCGGCCGCCCGGCCCGCCTGGCTGCGCTCAAGCGCTTCGTTGATTACGCAAAAAGCCATGACCAGGTGTGGTTCGCCCGTCGCGTGGATATTGCCCGCCACTGGCACGCCACCCACCCGTACAAGAAAGAGAACGCCTGATGACCGCTTTCAAAACCCTCAAGCCATCCGCCCTGGACCGCGACGCTTTCGTCGCGGCCTTCGCCGACATCTACGAGCACTCGCCGTGGGTTGCCGAAAAAGCCTTTGACCTGGGCCAACCGGGCGAGCTGGACGAGATCGAGGCACTGCACCAGCGCATGAGCGACATCCTGCTCAGCGCCAACCACGCCGACCAACTGGCGCTGATCAACGCTCACCCGGACCTGGCCGGCAAAGCCGCCGTACAGGGCGAACTGACCGAATCGAGCACCAACGAGCAGGCCGGTGCCGGTATCCACCAGTGCACCGCCGAGGAATTCGCCCGTTTCACCGAACTGAATGACGCCTACAAGGCCAAGTTCCAGTTCCCGTTCATCATGGCGGTAAAGGGCAGCAACCGGCACCAGATCCTCGCCTCCTTTGAAAAACGCATCCACAACGACGTCGATGCCGAGTTCAAGGAAGCCCTGGCGCAAATCAACCTGATCGCCCTGTTCCGCCTGCTGCAGCTCTGAGGCTGCAGCACAGCAAGCCCCATTACAGAACAACGAACTTAGAAGAGATAACCGCATGCGCACCCTGATGATCGAGCCCCTGACCAAAGAAGCCTTCGCCCCCTTCGGTGACGTGATCGAAACCGACGGCAGCGACCACTTCATGATCAACAACGGCTCGACCATGCGCTTTCACAAGCTCGCCACGGTGGAAACCGCCGAGCCTGAAGACAAGGCGATCATCAGCATCTTCCGCGCCGACGCGCTGGACATGCCGCTGACCGTGCGCATGCTGGAGCGCCATCCGCTGGGCAGCCAGGCTTTCATCCCGCTGCTCGGCAACCCCTTTCTGATCGTGGTCGCGCCCGTTGGCGATGCACCTGTATCAGGCTTGGTCCGTGCCTTCCGCAGTAATGGCAGGCAGGGCGTTAATTACCATCGCGGCGTTTGGCACCACCCGGTGCTGACGATCGAAAAGCGGGATGACTTCCTGGTGGTTGATCGCAGTGGTTCTGGCAACAACTGCGACGAGCATTACTTCACCGAGGAACAGATGTTGATCCTCAATCCCCACCAATAAGAAAAGGTCGGCCATCGAAACTGATGGCTGGCAGAGGTACATACTGTGGAAGCACACCTTCACGAATGGCTGAACCTGAGCATTCGCTGGGTTCACATGATCACCGGTGTCGCCTGGATCGGTGCATCGTTCTACTTCGTCTGGCTGGAAAACAACCTGAACCGGAGCAATCCGCGTGACGGGCTGTCGGGTGACCTTTGGGCCATCCACGGCGGTGGTATCTACCACCTTGAGAAGTACAAGCTGGCGCCGCCGAAAATGCCCGAGAACCTGCACTGGTTCAAATGGGAAGCCTACTTCACCTGGATGTCCGGGATCGCCTTGCTGTGCGTGGTGTTCTACTGGAACCCGACCCTGTACCTGCTGGCCCCTGGCAGCACCCTGAGCGGTGCCGAAGGCGTGGCCATCGGTATCGGCTCGCTGGTAGCCGGCTGGTTCATCTACGACCTGCTCTGCGACTCGCCATTGGGCAAGCGCCCGGCGCTGCTTGGCGGCGTGCTGTTTGTGCTGATCATCGCCGCTTGCTGGGGCTTCAGCCTGGTGTTCAGCGGCCGCGGTGCGTACCTGCACACCGGCGCGATCATCGGCACCATCATGGTCGGTAACGTGTTCCGCATCATCATGCCGGCCCAGCGCCAGCTGGTGGCCGCGATCGAGAGCAACACCACCCCCGACCCACGCCTGCCGGCCAAAGGCCTGCTGCGTTCGCGCCACAACAACTACTTCACCCTGCCGGTGCTGTTCATCATGATCAGCAACCACTTCCCGAGCACCTACGGTAGCCAGTACAACTGGCTGATCCTGGCCGGCATTGCAGTGGCAGCGGTATTGATCCGCCACTACTTCAACACCCGCCACGATAGCGCCAAGTACGCCTGGACCCTGCCGGTCGGCGCGCTGGCGATGATCTGCCTGGCTTACGTCACCGGCCCTAAACCGCTGGCCGTATCGCCCGAGCAAGCTGCCGCGAAGATCGAGTACCAGCCGCTGCCTGCCACTGCAGTGGGCGGCAAGACCGCTGCCGAGCTGCGTGCCGAAGAAGCCGCCAAACCTGCTGAAGCACCTGCCGCGGCTCCTGCCCAGGCTGCCGCCCAGGCTGGTGGCGATGCGTTCGACAAGATCCACAACGTCATCCAGGAACGCTGCACCGTGTGCCACTCGTCCAAACCGACCAGCCCACTGTTCAGCGCCGCCCCTGCCGGCGTGATGTTCGACACCCCGCAGCAGATCCAGGCCCAGGCCGCGCGCATCCAGGCGCAAGCGGTCGCCAGCCAGATCATGCCGCTGGGCAACATCACCCAGATGACCGTCGAAGAGCGCAAGCTCGTCGGCGACTGGATCGCCAAAGGCGCCCCGGTGAACTGATACACGACCGTCGGGAAAACATCGCGCCCCTGTAGGAGCGGCGGTTCGCCGCTGCGATTTACCCGCGAAGAGGCCGGCAAACCCGGCCTCTGTTTCATGACATACGCAACAAGCAAGCATCGAGCGTTCGACGCCCAGGCGGCAGCACACCTGCCCCTTGAGCTCGGCGCTTGGATCCGAGAATAAAAACAAAACTCGAGGTGCTGCATGTCCGAGTCCCGCAAGGCGTACATCCCGGTGGCGCCGCCGCGACAGCCTTTGCCCCTGTTCCAACTGATCCTGGTTGGCCTGCAACACGTTCTGCTGATGTACGGCGGCGCCATCGCCGTGCCGCTGATCATTGGCCAGGCCGCTGGATTGTCCCGTGAAGAAGTAGCCTTCCTGATCAACGCCGACCTGCTGGTCGCTGGCGTCGCCACCATCATCCAGTCGTTCGGTATCGGCCCGGTGGGCATCCGCATGCCGGTAATGATGGGCGCCAGTTTCGCTGCCGTCGGCAGCATGGTGGCCATGGCCGGCATGCCCGGTGTAGGCCTGCAAGGCATCTTTGGTGCGACCATCGCCGCCGGTTTCTTCGGCATGTTGATCGCGCCGTTCATGTCCAAGGTCGTACGTTTCTTCCCGCCGCTGGTCACCGGCACGGTGATCACGTCCATTGGCCTGTCGCTGTTCCCGGTGGCGGTCAACTGGGCCGGTGGCGGCCATGAAGCAGAAACCTTCGGCTCGCCGATCTACCTGCTGGTGGCCGGCCTGGTGCTGGCGGTCATTCTGCTGATCAACCGTTTCATGCGTGGCTTCTGGGTCAACGTGTCGGTACTGGTGGGCATGGGCCTGGGTTACATCCTGGCCGGCTCCATCGGCATGGTCGATTTGTCTGGCCTGAACGAGGCGCCGTGGTTGCAAGTGGTCACCCCGCTGCACTTCGGCATGCCAACATTCCACCTGGCGCCGATCCTGTCGATGTGCCTGGTGGTGGTGATCATCTTCGTCGAGTCCACGGGCATGTTCCTGGCCCTGGGCAAGGTGACCGATCGTGAAGTAACGCCCGGCATGCTGCGTCGCGGCCTGCTGTGCGATGCCGGTGCGTCGTTCATTGCCGGCTTCTTCAACACCTTCACCCACTCCTCGTTCGCCCAGAACATCGGCCTGGTGCAGATGACTGGCGTGCGCTGCCGTTATGTCACGGTGATGGCCGGTGGTTTGCTGATCATGCTCAGCCTGCTGCCCAAAGCCGCCTACCTGATTGCCTCGATCCCGCCTGCGGTACTGGGCGGCGCGTCCATTGCCATGTTCGGCATGGTCACCGCCACCGGGATCAAGATTCTTCAGGAAGCCGACATCAGCGACCGCCGCAACCAGCTGCTGGTGGCGGTGAGCGTGGGCTTTGGCCTCATCCCGGTAATGCGCCCCGAGTTCTTCGCGCAAATGCCTCAGTGGATGGAGCCGATCACCCACAGCGGCATCGCCATGGCCACGATCAGCGCGTTGGTCCTCAACGTGCTGTTCAACATCCTCGGTGGTGCCGAGCGCGCGGCGCACAACAACGCCTGCCACGAGCATTGATGTACAGGGCGGCGCAACGCCGCCCTTTCCCGCTTTCACTTTGACTGCTTGACCGTCGGCCCGCCGGAATGGGCCTTCCGGGGCGCTTTTGCGCCGAAAACAACCGCCAACAAAAACAATAAGTCCGGGAACTACAACATGAAGCGCATCACCACGTCCCTGCTGCTGGGCAGCAGCCTGCTGGCCACCCTCCCCACCCACGCCGGCGAATGGCTGTTGTGGCACGGCGAAAGCCTGACGTACCTGTATGGCAAGGACTTCAAGGTCAACCCTGATATCCAGCAAACCATCACTTTCGAGCACGCCAACAAATGGAAGTACGGCGACACCTTCATGTTCGTCGACAAGATCTTCTACAACGGCAAGCCCGACGCCAGCAAAGGCGTCACCACCTACTACGGCGAATTCAGCCCGCGCCTTTCCTTCGGCAAGATCTTCGACCGCAAGCTGGCCTTCGGCCCGGTCAAGGACGTGCTGCTGGCCATGACCTACGAACGCGGCGAAGGCGACAACGAGGCTTACCTGATCGGCCCCGGCTTCGACCTCGACATCCCCGGCTTCAACTACTTCACCCTGAACTTCTACATGCGCCAGACCGAAGGCGATCGCCCCGGTGACGATGTGTGGCAGATCACCCCCGGCTGGTCCTACACCATTCCGGTCGGCCGCTCGGACATTCTGATCGACGGTTACATGGACTGGGTCCCCGACAACGACCAGAACAGCCGCGGCACCTACCACGCCAACCTGCATTTCAACCCGCAGGTGAAATACGACCTGGGCAAAGCCCTGAACCTGGGCGCCAAACAGCTCTACGTGGGCTTTGAGTACAGCTACTGGAAGGACAAATACGGCATCGACAGCCGCGGCAACCTGGAGACAAACCAGAGCGTTGCCAGCGCGCTGATCAAGGTGCACTTCTGATAACCTGACCAAACGCCCAAGTTTGAATCACCGTGCTCCAGGACGGAGCACTTGAGGCCAGGCGCGCAAGCCAGTAATCTGCGCGCCCCCTCGATCAGGGCAGGAAGGATTCTGCCTGCGTTTACTGACCGCTCAGTCAATGAATTCGGGCGGTTGGCCAACGTGTTGCCAGCCAGAAACACCCATTTTCATCCGTTCAGAACGAGTCGAGCAGGAAGGTTGCAGCTAACCGTAAAAGTTGGCGCAGCTCTTGCCAGAATGCTGTGGCCAATCGAAAAAAGCTGACTCAAAAGACAAAAACAGCGCCTTACGAGCGCTGACAACAGATCAATCAAGGGAGCGACACTCGCAATGCGTACCATCAATAGCCTGATTCTCGCGGGCGGCCTGCTGGCCTGCGGCACCACCTTCGCCGGCGACCTGCTGCAGTGGCAGAACAACAGCCTGACCTACCTGTGGGGCAAAAACTTCAAGGTCAACCCGGAGATTCAGCAAACCGTCACCTTCGAGCACGCCGATGGCTGGAAGTACGGTGACAACTTCGTCTTCGTCGACAAGATTTTCTACAACGGCAAGAAGGACTCCGGTAACGGCGACAACACCTACTACGGCGAAATCAGCCCGCGCCTGTCGTTCGGCAAGATCTTCGACCAGAAAATCGAATTCGGCCCGGTCAAGGACGTGCTGCTGGCCATGACTTACGAGTTTGGCGAGGGTGACACCGAGTCCTACCTGATCGGCCCAGGTTTCGACCTGAACATCCCGGGCTTTGACTACTTCCAGCTGAACTTCTACAACCGCACCACCGAAGGCAGCCGCGCCGGTGACAATGTCTGGCAGATCACCCCGGTGTGGTCCTACACCATCCCGGTGGGCTCGTCCGACATCCTGATCGACGGCTTCATGGACTGGGTGGTGGACAACGACGAAAACAGCCGTGGCGAATACCACGCCAACCTGCACTTCAACCCGCAGGTCAAGTACGACCTGGGCAAGGCATTGCACCTGGGTGAGAAGCAGCTGTATGTCGGTTTCGAGTACGACTACTGGAAGAACAAGTACGGCATCAAGGATTCTGACGGGTTCACCACCGACCAGAACACTGCGAGCTTCCTGGTCAAGGTTCACTTCTGACCCTTGGGGCCGCTTTGCGGCCCATCGCGGATGAATCCGCTCCTACAGGACAGCACGGATTTCGATACCGGCGATAACCTGTAGGAGCGGATTCACCGAAGCGTCGGACCGCCGCGATCCGGGCGAAGCCCGGCCATCAATATCACGCAGAAGACCTAACCATCCGCCACACCTTCCCGGCAATACCCACCACCGCCAATACCGCAGCCCCGGCTACAACCCCAACCAGCCCATTGACCAACGCCCCGGTCACCGCCCCGCCACGCCCTACGCTGAACGCTTCGATCGCGTGATGCACAGGCTCCACCCCATGCACCAGGATCCCCCCGCCTACCAGGAACATCGCCGCCGTCCCGATCACCGACAGGCTCTTCATCATGTAGGGCGCCGCCCGCAAAATGCCATTGCCCACCGCCTGGGCGGCCTTGGAGGCCTTTTGCGTCATCCACAACCCCAGGTCATCGAGCTTGACGATGCCCGCCACCAACCCGTAAACGCCAACCGTCATCACGATGGCAATCCCCGACAGCACGATGATCTGCTGGCTCAGCGGCGCATCCGCCACCGTGCCCAGCGTGATGGCAATGATCTCGGCAGACAGAATGAAGTCGGTACGCACCGCGCCCTTGATCTTGGTCTGCTCGTAAGCCACCAGGTCGACATTCGCGTCAGCGACAGCCTCCTTGCGCGCCTCATGTTCCGCCGCATCTTCTTCCTTGCTGTGCAAAAACTTGTGCGCCAGCTTCTCGAAGCCTTCAAAGCAAAGGTAGGCGCCACCGATCATCAACAACGGCGTCACCGCCCAGGGGATGAACGCACTGATCAGCAACGCCGCCGGCACCAGGATCGCCTTGTTCACGAACGAGCCCTTGGCCACCGCCCACACCACCGGGATTTCACGCTCGGCGCGCACGCCGGTCACCTGCTGGGCGTTGAGTGCCAGGTCGTCGCCCAGTACGCCAGCGGTCTTCTTCGCCGCCACTTTGGTCATCACCGACACATCATCGAGAACCGTGGCGATATCGTCGATCAGAACCAGTAAACTGCTGCCTGCCATGGGTGCTTGTTTCCAAATATGTGAATGGGCCCGAGTCTAGCCGAAACTCGCTGCCTTGAGCGCCCGTGAGTGGCGGTGCTACCATGCCGGGTCCCTCTTTGAGGTGGCCAGACACGAGGAAGACCCCCGACAATGAGCACCATTCGCGAGCGCAACAAGGAACTGATCCTGCGCGCAGCCAGCGAGGAATTCGCCGACAAGGGCTTCGCTGCCACCAAGACCAGCGATATCGCGGCCAAGGCCGGCCTGCCCAAGCCGAACGTGTATTACTACTTCAAGTCCAAGGACAACCTCTACCGCGAGGTGTTGGAAAGCATCATCGCGCCGATCATGCAGGCGTCAACGCCGTTCAATGCCGACGGTGACCCGAAAGAGGTATTGAGCTCGTACATCCGCTCGAAAATCCGCATCTCGCGCGACCTGCCCCATGCCTCCAAGGTGTTCGCCAGCGAAATCATGCACGGCGCACCGCACCTGTCACCCAACCAGGTGGCGCAGTTGAACGAGCAGGCGCGGCATAACATCGAGTGCATCCAGAGCTGGATCGACCGCGGGCAAATCGCCCATGTCGACGCGCACCACCTGATGTTCAGCATCTGGGCGGCCACCCAGACCTATGCCGATTTCGATTGGCAGATTTCGGCGGTTACCGGCAAGGCCAAGCTGGCCGACAGTGATTACGATGCGGCGGCCGAGACCATTATTCGGATGGTTTTGAAGGGGTGTGAGCCTGAAGTAGCCTGAGGTAATGGGGTTTGGCCCATCGCGGATAAATCCGCTCCTACAAAGCGCGCGCCTGTAGGAGCGGATTCATCCGCGATGAGGCCAGGTCAATCAATGCAAAATCAGGCAGCCACCCCCGCATCCGCCCTCAACCCCACCTCTTCGATCGCACTGATTGCGCACTGCTCGTCAATATCCGACGTATCCCCGCTGATCCCCACCGCTCCCAGCACTTTACCGTCCTGATCACGAATCAGCACACCACCCGGCGCCGGCACCACCGGCCGCTCACCCAACCCGTTCAGCGCCGCAAAAAACGCCGGCCGCTGCTGCGCATCCAGCGCCAGCAAACGCGAGCCCTTGCCCAGGGCAATTGCCCCCCAGGCCTTGCCGGTGGCCACCTCCGGGCGAATCAGGCTGGCGCCGTCCTCGCGCTGCAAGGCCAGCAGGTGCCCGCCAGCATCCAGCACCGCCACCGTCAGCGGCGCGGCGTTGATCTTGCGGCCCGCCGCCAGCGCGGCATTCACCAGGCTGACAGCGACTTTCAGGTTCAAAGCGTTCATGGAAAGGTCCTCTTCTTGTTGTGAGAAGCCCTGAGGGCAGGTGAAAAACCGATAAGCCAATAGAACACAACTGAATGTATTTTTGTATACAATAAATTGAAACGATCGTATGCGAGATCGCAAACAGCCGTTTTCATAGGCGCTCGAACGAAAGCCACGTCCCCCGACGAAAACCCGTTGACCTGAGCGGCCAGCCATGAATACACTCTGGCACAAAGCAAGTTGTATACAATTACAAAATCAATGAGGCACAAACCATGAGCAAAATGAGAGCAATCGATGCAGCCGTTCTGGTCATGCGCCGTGAAGGTGTAGATACCGCGTTCGGCATCCCAGGGGCTGCCATCAACCCGCTGTACTCGGCCCTGAAGAAAGTCGGTGGCATCGATCACGTCCTCGCTCGTCACGTCGAAGGCGCCTCGCACATGGCCGAGGGTTACACCCGCGCCAACCCGGGCAACATCGGCGTGTGCATCGGCACCTCCGGCCCTGCCGGCACCGACATGGTCACCGGCTTGTACAGCGCCTCGGCCGACTCCATCCCGATCCTCTGCATCACCGGCCAGGCTCCACGTGCCCGCCTGCACAAAGAAGACTTCCAGGCCGTCGACATCACCAGCATCGTCAAGCCGGTCACCAAGTGGGCGACCACCGTGCTGGAGCCAGGCCAGGTGCCTTACGCCTTCCAGAAGGCCTTTTATGAAATGCGCACCGGCCGCCCAGGCCCTGTGCTGATCGACCTGCCGTTCGACGTGCAGATGGCCGAAATCGAATTCGACATCGACGCCTACGAGCCGCTGCCCGTACACAAGCCACAAGCCAGCCGCGTACAGGCCGAAAAAGCCCTGGCCCTGCTCAACGACGCCGAGCGCCCGCTGCTGGTTGCCGGTGGCGGCATCATCAACGCCGACGCCAGCGACAAGCTGGTCGAGTTCGCCGAGCTGACCGGCGTGCCGGTTGTACCCACCCTGATGGGCTGGGGCACCATCCCGGACGATCACGAGCTGATGGTCGGCATGGTCGGCCTGCAGACCTCGCACCGCTACGGCAACGCCACGATGCTGAAATCCGACCTGGTGTTCGGTATCGGCAACCGTTGGGCCAACCGCCACACCGGCTCGGTGGATGTGTACACCGAAGGCCGCAAGTTCGTGCACGTGGACATCGAACCGACCCAGATCGGCCGGGTGTTCACCCCGGACCTGGGTATCGTTTCCGACGCTGGCAAGGCGCTGGACGTGTTCCTGGAAGTGGCCCGCGAGTGGAAAGCCGCTGGCAAGCTGAAGTGCCGCAAGGCCTGGCTGGAAGACTGCCAGCAGCGCAAAGCCACCCTGCAGCGCAAGACCCACTTCGACAACGTGCCGGTCAAGCCGCAGCGCGTGTACGAAGAGATGAACCAGGTATTCGGCAAAGACACCTGCTACGTCAGCACCATCGGCCTGTCGCAAATCGCCGGCGCGCAGTTCCTGCACGTGTACAAGCCACGCCACTGGATCAACTGCGGCCAGGCGGGCCCGCTGGGCTGGACCATCCCTGCTGCCCTGGGCGTTGTAAAAGCCGACCCGAAACGCAAGGTGGTCGCGCTGTCGGGTGACTACGACTTCCAGTTCATGATCGAAGAGCTGGCGGTGGGCGCGCAGTTCAACCTGCCGTATGTCCACGTGCTGGTGAACAACGCCTACCTCGGCCTGATCCGCCAGGCACAGCGTGGCTTCGACATGGATTACTGTGTACAACTGGCGTTCGAGAACATCAACTCGACCGACGCTGCCACCTACGGTGTTGACCACGTCGCCGTGGTTGAAGGCCTGGGTTGCAAGGCCATCCGTGTGTTCGAACCGGCCGAAATCGCTCCTGCCCTGCTCAAGGCGCAGAAGATGGCCGAAGAGTTCCGCGTACCGGTAGTGGTCGAAGTGATTCTCGAGCGTGTTACCAACATTTCCATGGGCACCGAGATCAACGCGGTCAACGAATTCGAAGACCTCGCCCTGGTCGGCAACGACGCGCCGACCGCCATCTCGCTGCTGGACTGATCGCCTGACGCCCCCCGCTCGCGGGGGGCCTTCAACGCAAGGAGATACCCCATGCCTCGCTTCGCTGCCAACCTGTCCATGCTGTTCACCGAACAGGACTTCCTGGCCCGCTTCAAGGCTGCCGCCGACGCTGGTTTCAGCGGCGTAGAATACCTCTTCCCGTACGATTTCAGCGCCGCTGAAATCAAACAGCAGCTCGACGCCCACGGCCTGACCCAGGTGCTGTTCAACCTGCCGGCCGGCGACTGGGCCAAGGGTGAGCGCGGCATTACCTGCCACCCTGACCGCGTGGAAGAATTCCGTGCCGGTGTCGACAAGGCCATCGAGTACGCAAAGGTGCTGGGCAACACCCAGGTCAACGCCCTGGCCGGCATCCGCCCGCAAGGCCCGGACTGCGCCACCGTGCGCAAGACCTTTGTCGAGAACCTGCGCTACGCCGCCGACAAGCTCAAGGCCGCCGGCATTCGCCTGGTCATGGAAATGATCAACACCCGCGACATCCCGGGCTTCTACCTGAACACCACGAAGCAGGCCCTGGAAATCCAGGCCGAGGTGGGCAGCGACAACCTGTTCCTGCAGTACGACATCTACCACATGCAGATCATGGAAGGTGACCTGGCGCGTACCGTTGAAGCCAACCTGCCGCTGATCAACCACATCCAGCTGGCCGACAACCCGGGCCGCAACGAGCCGGGCACTGGCGAGATCAACTACCGCTTCCTGTTCGAGCACCTGGACCGCATCGGCTACCAGGGCTGGGTGGGCGCGGAGTACAAGCCCAAGACCACTACCGAAGCGGGCCTGGGTTGGCTGAAAACCCATAACGCAATTTAAGGATCAACGCGGTCCCTGTGGGAGCGGCCTCGTGTCGCGAAAGGGCTGCGCAGCAGCCCCGGCAATCTCCTGACAAGCTGAAATCATGGGGCCGCTACGCGCCCCAATCGCGACACAAGGCCGCTCCCACAGGGGGGGGCCAAGTCGCCTGTTCCAACAAATACAAAGAGGCAAAAATCTCATGGCTAAAATCGGCTTCCTCGGCACCGGCATCATGGGCAAACCCATGGCCCAGAACCTGCAAAAGGCAGGTCACAGCATCTTCGTTTCCACCCACCACGACGCCGCCCCGGCCGACCTGATCGCCGCTGGCGCAGTCGCCCTGGCCAACCCGAAAGAAGTGGCTCAGGAAGCTGAATTCATCATCGTCATGGTGCCGGACACCCCGCAGGTGGAAAGCGTGCTGTTCGGTGAGAACGGTGTTGCTGAAGGCGTGGGCCCGAACAAGGTGGTGATCGACATGAGCTCGATCTCCCCTACCGCCACCAAAGCCTTCGCCGAGAAGATCAAGGCCACCGGCGCCGCCTACCTGGACGCCCCGGTGTCCGGTGGTGAAGTCGGTGCCAAGGCCGCGACCCTGAGCATCATGGTCGGTGGCTGCCCGAAAGCCTTCGAGCGCGCCCTGCCGCTGTTCGAAGCCATGGGCAAGAACATCACCCGCGTCGGTGGCAACGGTGATGGCCAGACCGCCAAGGTCGCCAACCAGATCATCGTCGCCCTGAACATCCAGGCCGTCAGTGAAGCCCTGCTGTTCGCCGCCAAGAACGGCGCGGACCCGGCCAAGGTGCGTGAAGCACTGATGGGTGGCTTTGCCTCGTCGAAAATCCTCGAAGTACACGCCGAGCGCATGATCAAAGGCACCTTCGACCCGGGCTTCCGCATCAACCTGCACCAGAAGGACCTGAACCTGGCCCTGCAAGGCGCCAAGGAACTGGGCATCAACCTGCCCAACACTTCCAACGCCCAGCAAGTGTTCAGCACCTGCGTGGCGCTGGGCGGCGGCAACTGGGACCACTCGGCGCTGATCAAAGGCCTGGAGCACATGGCCAATTTCTCGATCCGCGACGATAAGTAAGCCTGTACCGGCCTCTCGCGGATAAATCCGCTCCTACACGCTACCCCTGTAGGAGCGGGTTCACCGAAACGTCGGACCGCCGCGATGCGGCCAACACCGCTGAACCTGCGACCACAGGCTCAACGGTGAACCCGAGCAACACCCGCCCCTGGTTCGGCCTGCACGGAGGCAGTTCCAGGGGCGTTTTTGATTGTGCAGAACAACAATAATTCTGGGAGCCTGCCATGTCGGTCGATCCGCAAAAACTTCTCCGCGAGCTGTTCGACACAGCCATCGCTGCCGCCCACCCGCGTCAAGTCCTCGAACCCTACCTGCCCGCCGACCGTAGCGGCCGGGTGATCGTCATCGGTGCCGGCAAAGCCGCCGCCGCCATGGCCGAAGTGGTCGAAAAATGCTGGCAGGGCGACGTCTCCGGGCTGGTCGTGACCCGCTACGGCCACGGCGCCAACTGCCAGAAGATCGAGGTGGTCGAAGCCGCCCACCCGGTCCCCGATGCCGCCGGCCTGGCCGTGGCCAAGCGCGTGCTCGACCTGGTCAGCAACCTGAGCGAAGACGACCGCGTCATCTTCCTGCTGTCCGGCGGTGGCTCTGCCCTGCTGGCCCTGCCCGCTGAAGGCCTGACCCTGGCCGACAAGCAGCAGATCAACAAAGCGCTTTTGAAATCAGGCGCCACCATCGGCGAGATGAACTGCGTGCGCAAGCACCTCTCGGCGATCAAGGGCGGCCGCCTGGCCAAGGCCTGCTGGCCGGCCACCGTCTACACCTATGCGATATCGGACGTACCGGGCGACCTGGCCACGGTCATCGCCTCCGGCCCCACCGTGGCCGACCCGAGCACCTCGGCCGACGCGTTGGCCATTCTCAAGCGCTACAACATTGAAGCCCCCAAAGCCGTCATCGACTGGCTCAACAACCCGGCTTCCGAAACCGTCAAGGCCGACGACCCGGCACTGGCCCGCAGCCACTTCCAGCTGATCGCCAAACCTCAGCAGTCGCTGGAAGCCGCTGCCGTCAAAGCCCGCCAGGCCGGCTTCAGCCCGCTGATCCTCGGCGACCTGGAAGGCGAATCGCGCGAAGTGGCCAAGGTGCATGCCGGCATCACCCGGCAGATCGTGCAGCACGGCCAGCCACTGAAGGCGCCCTGCGTGATCCTCTCCGGCGGCGAAACCACCGTGACCGTGCGCGGCAATGGCCGTGGCGGGCGCAACGCAGAGTTCCTGCTGAGCCTCACCGAAAGCCTCAAGGGCCTGCCTGGCGTGTACGCCTTGGCCGGTGATACCGACGGCATCGACGGCTCGGAAGAAAACGCCGGCGCCTTCATGACGCCGGCCAGCTACGCCCGCGCCGAGGCCTTGGGCCTGTCGGCCAGTGACGAGCTGGACAACAACAACGGCTACGGCTACTTCGCCGCGCTCGACGCGCTGATCGTCACCGAACCGACCCGCACCAACGTCAACGACTTCCGCGCCATCCTGATTCTCGAGACTGCCCAATCATGACGCCTGATAAAAAAGTAAAGATCCTCGCCACCCTCGGCCCAGCGATCAAAGGCAAAGACGACATCCGCCAACTGGTGGAAGCCGGCGTGAACATCTTCCGCCTCAACTTCAGCCATGGTGAGCACGCCGACCACGCCCTGCGTTACCAGTGGATCCGCGAAGTCGAGCAGCAGTTGAACTACCCGCTCGGCATCCTCATGGACCTGCAGGGGCCGAAGCTGCGCGTCGGCCGCCTGGCCGAAGGCAAGGTGCAACTGCAACGTGGGCAGGCATTGCGCCTGGACCTGGACACGACGCCGGGCAACAGCGAGCGGGTCAACCTGCCCCACCCGGAAATCATCGCCGCGCTGGAGCCGGGCATGGACCTGCTGGTGGACGACGGCCGCCTGCGCCTGCGGGTAACCGCCAAGCACGCTGACGCCATCGACACTACCGTGCTGAACGGCGGTGAGCTGTCCGACCGCAAAGGCGTGAACGTGCCCCAGGCCGTGCTCGACCTCTCCCCGCTGACCGAAAAAGACCGCCGTGACCTGGCCTTTGGCCTGGAGCTGGGCGTGGACTGGGTTGCCCTGTCGTTCGTGCAGCGCCCTGAAGACATCGTCGAGGCCCGCCAGCTGATTGGCGACCGCGCCTATTTGATGGCCAAGATCGAGAAGCCCTCGGCCGTCGAGCAACTGCAAGCCATTGCCGAGCTGTCCGACGCCATCATGGTGGCCCGTGGTGACCTGGGCGTGGAAGTGCCGGCCGAGAGCGTGCCGCAAATCCAGAAGCGCATCATCGGCACCTGCCGCCAGCTGGGCAAACCGGTGGTAGTGGCCACCCAGATGCTCGAATCGATGCGCTTCTCGCCAGCGCCGACCCGCGCCGAAGTCACCGACGTGGCCAACGCCGTGGCCGAAGGTGCCGATGCGGTGATGCTGTCGGCCGAGACCGCCTCGGGCGACTACCCGCTGGAAGCCGTACAGATGATGAGCAAGATCATCCGCCAGGTGGAAAATGGCCCGGACTACCAGGCCCAGCTCGACGTTGGCCGGCCAAAAGCCGAAGCCACCGTATCGGACGCCATCAGCTGCGCCATCCGCCGCATCAGCGGCATCCTGCCGGTGGCGGTGCTGGTGAACTACAGCGAGTCGGGGGCTTCGACCCTGCGTGCGGCGCGTGAACGCCCGCGTGCGCCAATCCTCAACCTGACGCCAAACCTGCGCACTGCCCGCCGCCTGAGCGTGACCTGGGGCGTGCACTCGGTGGTCAACGACCGCCTGCGCCAGGTGGACGAGGTGGTTTCCACTGCACTGGAAATTGCCCAGGCGCAGGGCATGGCCAGCCGGGGGGACACCTTGCTGATCACTGCGGGTGTGCCGTTTGGGCAGCCGGGGTCGACTAACACGCTGCGGATCGAGACCTTGGTCTAAACCGCGTCGCGTTACCTTGTAGGAGCGGCTTTAGCCGCGATCACCGGCAAAGCCGGTGCCATCTGCATCGCGGATAAATCCGCTCCTACAGGCGTTACACAACCCTTCAAACCCGCGGAAAACCCGAGGCCCAAAGAGGCCCACCGCGCCCCATCCACCTCACTGACTGCCCCATGTACACCAAAAATTTCGTCAACCCGTGCCCCGACTGGGCCACGGCGTTACTCAACGGCTTCAGCCAGGTGCTGCTGCTGCGCAACCCCCTGTGCGGCCTGTGCTGCCTGCTGGCCATCCTGCTGACCGCGCCCGACCTGGTCGGCGGCGCCCTGCTCGGTGCCCTGGCCGGCCTGCTCACGGCCCAGCGCCGTGGTTACGACCGCGCCGACCGCCAAGCTGGCCTGTACTGCTACAACGGCGTGCTGATCGGCATCCTGATCTGCGCCGTGATGCCTTGGTCGGCCATGCTGCCGCCCCTGATCATCGCAGCAGGCGGCCTCTCCAGCATCATCACCCACCAATGGCGCAAACGCGGCGGCAAGCTGCTGATCGCGTACACCGCACCATTCGTGCTGCTGGGCTGGGGCGTGCTGGTACTGGCCGAGCCTTCGGCCAGCAGCGGCTTTGTCGCCGCCGACCCGTTGCATGCCTTGCTGCGTGGCGTTGGCCAGATCTTCCTGCTGGACAAGCCCCTGGCCGGCCTGCTGATCATCAGCGGCATGCTGATCGCCAATCCGTACGCGGCCCTGTGGGCGGTGATCGCTTCGGCCATCGGCGGTGGCGTGGCGCTGGCTGTCGACCAGGCCCAAGGTGCCTGGCTGGGGCTGTATGGCTTCAATGCCGCCCTCGCCGCCCTGGCCTTCAGCCGCCAGGGTGAGCGCCCGTGGGTGACGCTGCTGGCCATTGCCCTGGCCTTGCTGCTGCAACCGCTGTTCAAGCTGCTGCCGGTGGCCGGGCTTACCGCCCCGTTCGTGGTGGCCTGCTGGCTGATGCACCTGGGCAACTACCTGCGGCCACTGCCACGCAGCAACGCCACCCGCTTGCACAGCTGAAAGCCAGACCCTAGGCTCAGCCCATTGCCTAGTGGAACGCGCTTATGAACAACCCTGCGAGCCTGCGCGAGCGGCTCTACGTCATCGTCTTCCAGACCGACACCCCGGCTGGAAGACGCTTCGACCAGATCCTGCTGCTGATCATCCTCGCCAGCCTGGTCACCGTGATCCTCGACAGCATCGACGAGGTGCATCAGGGGTACGCGGGTTTGCTCGCCGGTATCGAATGGGGCTTTACGGCGATCTTCCTGGTCGAGTACCTCACACGCCTTTACTGCTCGCCCAAACCGCTGCGCTATGCCTTCAGTTTCTACGGCCTGGTCGACCTGCTGGCGATCGTGCCCGGCGTCATTGCGCTGTACTACAGTGACGCCCAGTACCTGCTGATCATCCGCGTCATCCGGATGCTGCGCATTTTCCGCGTGCTCAAGCTCAGCCCCTACCTGAAGCAGGCGCATTACCTGCTGGACGCGTTGCGCGGCAGCAAGCAGAAGATCATTGTGTTTCTGGTCAGCGTGTCCACCCTGGTGACGGTGTTCGGCACGCTGATGTACGTGATCGAAGGGCCGGAACATGGTTTTACCAGCATCCCCAAAGGCATTTACTGGGCCATCGTTACCCTGACCACGGTGGGCTTCGGCGACATCGTGCCAAAGACCCCACTGGGGCAAGTGCTGTCGTCGCTGGTGATGATCACCGGTTACTCGATCATTGCCGTGCCTACCGGGATTTTCACGGCGGAACTGGCCAATGCCATGCGCGGGGAACAGTTGCAGCACCCCTGCCCGACCTGTGCCAAAAAGAGCCATGAACACGGGGCGGCGTTCTGCTCGCGTTGCGGCAACGCGCTGTTCCCGAAAAGCGAATAAGCAAAGAGCCATTTGGTCTTTAAATGCCCAAGAACCAAACGCTATAGTCGCTGGCACATTGCCAAACATTTGAACTACAACAAGGAAGCATCGTGAAAAAACTCTTCACTGCCTCGCTGCTCGCCGCAGGCCTGACGCTCGGCAACCTCGCCCAGGCGGCCCCCACCCTGCTCAACGTGTCCTACGACGTGATGCGCGACTTCTACAAGGACTACAACAGCGCCTTCCAGAAGCATTGGGAAGCCGAGCATAACGAGAAGGTCAACGTGCAGATGTCGTTTGGCGGCTCGAGCAAGCAGGCGCGCGCAGTGATCGATGGCCTGCCGGCCGATGTCATCACCATGAACATGGCCACCGACATCAACGCCCTGGCCGACAACGGCAAGTTGGTGCCCGACAACTGGGTAACCCGCCTGCCGAACAACAGCGCGCCGTTCACCTCGGCCACTGTGTTTATCGTGCGCAAGGGCAACCCTAAAGCCCTGAAGGATTGGCCCGACCTGCTCAAGGACGGTGTGCAGGTGATCGTGCCCAACCCCAAAACCTCGGGTAATGGCCGCTACACCTACCTGTCGGCCTGGGGTTACGTGCTCAAGCAAGGCGGCGACGAAACCAAGGCCCGCGAATTCGTCGGCAAGCTGTTCAAGCAGGCGCCGGTACTGGATACCGGTGGCCGCGCCGCCACCACCACGTTCATGACCAACCAGATTGGCGATGTGCTGGTGACCTTCGAGAACGAAGCCGAGATGATCGCCCGCGAGTTTGGCCGCGACCAGTTCGAAGTGGTTTACCCGAGTGTGTCGGCCGAAGCCGAGCCGCCGGTAAGCGTGGTGGACAAGGTGGTGGCCAAGAAGGGTACCCAGGCCGTGGCCGAGGAATACCTGAAGTACCTGTGGTCGCCGGCAGCCCAGGAAATCGCCGCCCAGAACTACCTGCGCCCGCGTGATGCCACGGTGCTGGCCAAGTACACCGACCGTTTCCCGAAGGTGGAATTCCTGTCGGTCGAGAAGACCTTTGGTGACTGGCGTACCGTGCAGAAGACCCACTTCAATGATGGTGGGGTGTTTGACCAGATTTATACCGGGCAGTAATTGATGTAGGCAGGGCCGGCCCTATCGCGGATAAATCCGCTCCTACAAGGTCATACGCTTTCCTTGTAGGAGCGGATTCATCCGCGATAGGGCCCGCACAGGCAACATCATTTCTGCCGGAACACCAACGCCTTCAAGCCCCCCGCCACATCCACATCCGGAAACTCCGGCGGGTTCTCCAACCGCTCGACAAACGCCAGCGATGGCGCCTGTTCCGCCATCCCCTCAATCAAAAACTCCGGCCCGATCCCCGGGTCATTCACACACGCCAGCACGGTCCCGCCAGCACACAGCAGCTCCGGCAAGCGCCGCAAAATCTTTGCGTAATCCTGCGTCAACACAAAGCTGCCGCGCTGGAACGTGGGCGGGTCGATGATGATCAGGTCATACGGCCCATACTTGCGCACCTTGCCCCACGACTTGAACAGTTCATGCCCCAGGTAGGCAACGCGCGAGGCGTCGTGGCCATTGAGGCGGTGGTTGTCACGGCCACGGCTCAGCGCAGACTTGGCCATGTCCAGGTTCACCACTTGTTCGGCACCGCCGGCAATGGCCGCCACCGAAAAACCGCAGGTGTAGGCAAACAGGTTGAGCACCCGCTTGCCGTCGGCCTGTTCACGCACCCACTTGCGCCCGTAGCGCATGTCGAGGAACAGGCCATTGTTCTGCCGCACACCCAGGTCGAGCAGGTAGGTCAGGCCGTCCTCCACCACTTCGCGCTGCTGGCACGGCTCGCCCAGCAGCCACTGGCCGGGGCTGTCTGGCAGGTAACGGTGCTGGATGATGATGGCCTGGCCTGCCCACTCGGGGCGCTCGGCCAGTGCGCGCAGCATGGCTTCGAGTTCGGCCAGTTGCCCTTCGGGCGGCTCGCGGAACAACGCCACCGACAACACGCCTTGCAGCCAGTCGACGGTGATCTGCTCCAGCCCCGGCCAGCAGCGCCCGCGGCCGTGGAACAGGCGGCGGGTTTCTTGCGGGGCGGGGTCGAGGGCGGTGAGCAGGTGTTGCCCCAGGGTCTGGATGGGTGAGGTCATGGTGGGTCGCAAGCTGGCAAAAGCGGCATTCTACCCTACCCGTGAAGGGGCCCGCACAGGCCTGAACCACCAGCCCTGCTGCATACCCGCCGCCGCCAGCAGTATCAACGCCACGCCCAGCCATTGCAGTAGCGCCAGCCTGTGCCCGAATGCCACCCAGTCGACCAGGATCGCGGCAATGGGGTAGATGAACGACAACGCTCCGGTCAACGCTGTGGGCAAGCGCTGGATCGCGCTGTACAGCAGCACGTACATCAGCCCCGTGTGGACCATGCCCAGGGTCACCAGGCTGGCCAGTGCCGCGGGTTCCCCGGGCAGGCCACCCAGCTTGACCCAAGGCGCCAGCAGCAGCACACCCGTGGCCACCTGGATCAAGGCAATCAGGTGCGGCGGCGTACCCGCCAGGCGCTTGATGATCAACGCGGCGATGGCATACAAAAAGGCAGCCCCCAACGCCAGGCCAATGCCCAGCAGGTAATCTTCACCGCTGGCCTGCCCGGCACCGTGGGCACTGACGATCGCCAGCATGCCCATGAACGCCACGCTCAACCAGGCCAGCTTGGCCACGGTGATTTTCTCGCCCAGAAACACTGCCGCCAGCCCCACCAGCATGAACGGCTGAACGTTGTACACCGCCGTGCCGATGGCAATCGATGCCCGGGAGTACGAGGCAAACAACAGTACCCAGTTGCCGACGATGGCTACCCCGCTGACCACCGCCAGGAGCAAGGCAGTACGGGTGATCATGCCCGGTTTGAGGTAACCGAATGCCGCGCAGATCACCAGCAAGGTGCCAGTACCAAACACGCAGCGCCAGAACACCACCTCCAGCACCGGTTGCCCGGACACCAGCACGAACCAGCCGATGGTCCCGGAAATCAACATGGCGGCGACCATTTCCAGCGAGCCGCGCCGCAACGAATTGTCCATCTCACACCTCCCGTTGACGATGTTCACAGTATGCGCAGGCGCAACGGCGCCCTTCCAGCGGATAAAAAAGGCGGGTTGACCATCTGGCCTTTACTATCAAGGCAAAACCACTGATCCGCCTGACGAGGTACCCATGACCGATGCCATCGACCAACTGCTGATCAACGCCCTGATGGAGGACTCGCGCCGCTCGCTCAAGGCGCTGGCACAGATCAGCGGCCTGTCTGCGCCCAGCGTGAGTGAACGCCTGCGCCGCCTGGAGGAACGCGGCGTGTTGCGGGGTTACACCGTGGATGTCGACCCGCGCAGTTTTGGCTACCAGTTGCAGGCGATTGTGCGCATTCGCCCGTTGCCGGGGCAGTTGCAGGAGGTGGAGCGGCAGATCATCGCCATTCCCGAATTCACCGAATGCGACAAGGTAACGGGCGAAGATTGTTTCATTGCCCGGCTGCATGTGCGCTCGATGGAGCAACTGGATACGTTGCTTGACCGGATCAATGTGCTGGCCGAAACCAACACCGCGATCATCAAGAAGTCGCCGGTGAAGCGGCGATTGCCGCCGATGGAGTGAGGCTGCCTATTTTTTGTACACAAAAACGTCACCATAAGTGCCATTTTTGTGTGCACTAACTCAACTAACGCCCCAATGCGTTACACATATCGGCCAACTAAATCTGACTAAAAAGTCAACTAATAACCAACTAAAAATTTAAACCTGTTCGATCGGTCAATTTATATTTGATTATTTTCATCAACTTACACTGCAACTAGCTTAGATTCAAAAAGCCACTAATCACCGCTCTTGCTCTGTCTGGCACGGAACTCGCTTTTGTGTGTTCACGTTTTGTATACAAACTAATCGAAACGTAAATACACAAGAACCCGCGACGCCGGTCCAATCCGGCCGCCGCGCCCAGAACCCAGTGATGCCAACGCTGCACCGACGAGATGGCGAGCCCGTGCGCATTGCCCGCTCATCGCAGTCCATGTGCATCAGGAGCCTGCCGGAATGAGTACCAGCTTCGACCTTGCCCCTGAACAATCCGTCGCCAGCACCAGCCCCTCATCCACCCTTGCAGGCGAAGTGCCGCCGGTTGAGCTGAGCCCACGGCTGCACAACCGCGACCTGGCGCCGACCCGTGTCGAAGGCCGCCGCTGGGGTGGCTACAGCATCTTCGCGTTATGGACCAACGATGTGCACAACATTGCCAACTACTCCTTCGCCATGGGCTTGTTCGCCCTCGGCCTGGGTGGCTGGCAAATCCTGCTGTCACTGGCGATCGGTGCGGCGCTGGTGTACTTCTTCATGAACCTGTCGGGCTACATGGGGCAAAAGACCGGGGTGCCGTTCCCGGTCATCAGCCGCATCGCCTTTGGCATCCATGGCGCGCAGATTCCCGCGCTGATCCGCGCGGTGATCGCCATCGCCTGGTTCGGCATCCAGACCTACCTGGCCTCTGTCGTGCTGCGCGTGCTGCTCACCGCCGTGTGGCCACACCTGGCCGCCTACGACCACGACAGCATCCTCGGGCTGTCGAGCCTGGGCTGGGTGTGCTTCGTGGCGATCTGGCTGGTGCAGCTGGTGATCCTCGCCTATGGCATGGAAATGGTCCGCCGCTACGAGGCCTTCGCCGGGCCGGTGATCCTGGTGACCGTGGCCAGCCTGGCGCTGTTCATGTACTTCCAGGCCGACGCGCGCATTGCCTGGTCGGTGGCCGAGCCGCTGACCGGCTATGAAATGTGGCGCAACATCTTCGCCGGTGGCGCCCTGTGGCTGGCAATCTACGGCACCCTGGTGCTGAACTTCTGCGACTTCGCCCGCTCCTCGCCGTGCCGCAAGACCATCCGCGTGGGCAACTTCTGGGGCCTGCCGGTGAACATCCTGGTGTTCGCCCTGATCACCGTGGTGCTGTGCGGCGCGCAGTTCAAGATCAACGGCCAGATCATCGACAGCCCCACCCAGATCGTTGCCAGCATCCCCAACACCGCCTTCCTGGTACTGGGCTGCCTGGCCTTCCTGATCGTCACCGTGGCGGTGAACATCATGGCCAACTTCGTCGCCCCGGCCTTCGTGCTCAGTAACCTGGCGCCGCGCCACCTGAACTTCCGCCGCGCCGGGCTGATCAGCGCCACCGTGGCCGTGTTGATCCTGCCGTGGAACCTCTACAACAGCCCGCTGGTGATCGTGTACTTCCTGTCTGGCCTGGGCGCCCTGCTCGGCCCGCTGTACGGCGTGATCATGGCCGACTACTGGTTGCTGCGCAAAGGCTGCATCAACGTGCCGGAGCTGTACACCGAGCATCCGGCCGGCGCCTACCACTACAGCAAGGGCATCAACCTGCGCGCCGTGGCCGCCTTCGTGCCTGCAGCATTGCTGGCCATCGTGCTGGCCCTGGTGCCGAACTTCCATGGCATCGCGCCGTTCTCCTGGCTGATCGGTGCCGGCATCGCTGCCGCGCTGTACCTGCTGATCGCACCGCGCAACCGCCACTACCAAGACGTCAGCGGCGAGTGCATCGCCGTCGACCATAGCAGCCATTGATCAAGGGAGCCTGCCCATGCGTATTCTGATCGCCAACGTCAACACCACCGAAGCCATTACCGAAGCCATTGCCGAGCAGGCGCGCAGCGTGGCGTCGCCGGGCACCGAAATCATCGGCCTTACGCCGTGGTTCGGCGCCGAGTCGGTGGAAGGCAACTTCGAAAGCTACCTGGCGGCCATTGCCGTGATGGACCGGGTGCTTGCGTACGAAGGCCCCTACGATGCCGTGATCCAGGCCGGTTATGGCGAACATGGCCGGGAAGGGTTGCAGGAATTGCTGAACGTGCCGGTGGTGGACATCACCGATGCCGCCGCCAGCACCGCCATGTACCTGGGCCATGCCTACTCGGTTGTTACCACCCTGGACCGCACCGTGCCGCTGATCGAGGACCGGCTGAAGCTTTCCGGGCTGTATGATCGCTGCGCTTCGGTCCGCGCCAGTGGGTTGGCCGTGCTGGAGCTGGAAGAAGACCCTGAGCGCGCCGTGGAAGCCATCGTGCAACAGGCCGAGCGTGCCGTACGCGACGACAAGGCCGAGGTCATCTGCCTGGGCTGCGGCGGGATGGCCGGGCTGGATGAACAGATCCGCCAGCGCACCGGGGTGCCGGTGGTAGATGGTGTGAGTGCGGCGGTGACCATTGCCGAGTCGCTGGTGCGGATGGGGTTGAGTACGTCCAAGGTGCGTACCTATGCCACGCCGCGGGCGAAGAAAGTGGTGGGCTGGCCGATGAAGTTCGGCCGCTGACTGTAGGAGCGGCCTTGTGTCGCGAAAGGGGTGCGCAGCGCCCCCGAGGGCTTCGGCCTTGCCGCCGATAATGCAGGGGGCGCTGCGCACCCCATTCGCGACACAAGGCCGCTCCCACAGGCGATAGTATTCCAGCCCAAGCGTCAGGTCGGGCAACTGGCCTTGCCGCCATCCAGCCCCTGGCGCACGTTACGGCTGAGCAGGCTGGCCTTGCCGTCGTGCCAGGTCAGCGTCAGCACATACAGCGTATCGAAATCGTCACCGTTCCAGTCCTCGGTAATTACCCGCTCATCGCCCAAGGCCTTGCCGGCCACGGCGTTGATCAGGTCAGGCAGGTAGCCATGGGACCAGGCGGTGTAAACCGTGGCATTGCGGTACTTGTTGCTCAGCAACTCATCCGCAAGCTCGTCAGTGTCATTGGCACCAAAATCGATATTGACCGGCAGGCCCAGGCGAATGGCGCTGGGGCTGATGGTCATCAGCGGGCGAATGTAACTGTAGCGCTCGTCCTTGCTGCCCTCCTCCACATGCCGTGACGGGTTGGCGGCAAACACGTAGTC
This sequence comes from Pseudomonas sp. PSKL.D1, assembly GCF_028898945.1. Taxonomy (NCBI): domain Bacteria; kingdom Pseudomonadati; phylum Pseudomonadota; class Gammaproteobacteria; order Pseudomonadales; family Pseudomonadaceae; genus Pseudomonas; species Pseudomonas sp. PSKL.D1. The sequence goes on along the minus strand of NZ_CP118607.1, from coordinate 1,774,172 downwards.
CGCTTTGCCGAAACGTTCCGGCAGCAGCGTGGCAAGATCCAGGGCGCGGTTCAGCCCTTGGCAGTTCAACTGCCCCAACCCCTCACCGGGTTTTTCGGCATGGCGCAGGAAGATCAACGTCTGGGTGCCATCAACCGGCTCGGCGCGGCTTTCGACCACATCCAGTGCCACAGGCACTGCCGCAGCAACCAGCGCCAGGCTCAGCAGCAGGTGACGGCGACGTCGGAGGAAAGTAGGCAACTTCATATAAGCAGGCTCTTGTGGCAGACAATTTCGGATTGGCCCGCCACAGCGCCCAAGGGGCGCCCCTGAAGTGATTGCCCTCCCTGGCAACGAGCAAGGGTCAGAGTGCCCTCAACCCGTTTGGTTCCTCCCTGAGTGTGAATGCCGTTCCGTGGGCAAGGCTTACGTTAGAGCATGTGTGTTACCGAAAGATGTATTGGCCGACAGCGTTCAATCGTCCCGTGTCAGCACTTCCAGCAGCTCGATCTCGAATGTCAGGTCCGAGTTCGGTGGAATCGAACCCACGCTGCGCTCGCCATAGCCCAGATGCGCCGGCACCTGCAGCTTGCGCTTGCCACCCACGCGCATGCCCATCAGGCCTTGATCCCAGCCTTTGATGACCCGGCCAGTCCCGATCACGCACTGGAACGGTTTACCTCGCGACCAGGACGAGTCGAACTCGCTGCCATCGGCCAGCCAGCCGGTGTACTGGGTAGTGATCAAGGCACCTTTGACGGCGGCCTTGCCGTCGCCTTCGACGAGGTCGGTGATTTGCAGTTCGCTGCTCATGGGCGTGCCCTCAGGGTCGATTTCAAGGCCGCCCTTTTCTCAGGAATGCACGGGTTTGTCCAGTCAACCAAGTTCTTCGAAGGCTTGCTCGCCGGTCAGTTCCTGGGTCTGGTTGGCAAAACAGTACCAGGCGGGTTTCTGCTCCACGAAGATCTGCAGGTCGAAGTTCCAGGGTTCGCCGCTGTCGAGCAGCCCTACGGGCACAGCATAAAAATCATTGGCTTTCAGGCAGTAGTACAAATGTGTGCCACAAACGCCGCAAAAACCGCGCTGTGCCCATTCAGAAGACTCATGGACACTGGGTGGAATGCCTTCGGTTTGTAGCGGTTTACTGCAATGTACGACCAGCAGCGGCCCGCCCCCCCACTTGCGACACATGCTGCAATGGCAGGCACTGACGGCCAGGCTATCGACTTCGGCGACGATGGAAATGGCGCCGCAGAGGCATTTACCGGAAAGGGCATGGGTTGGCATGGAAACTCCTCGTTTTAGCTACAGAATCAAACGGTAGCACCCCACCGTATCCACGCCAGACCACCTGATATTTTTGCCAGTTGTGAGGGCAGCGCTGACATTCATAAACTGGCCACCTCCCCTGCGGTTACCCTTGGAGCCCCCCATGGAACAGCTGTCAGCCTCACTTCACGCCATCACACCCGGCATGGCCACGAAACAACAGACATCCGCACCACTCAAGTTTCGGGTAGCCCGTCAAACCATCGTGCCCAGTACACCGGCCGTGCCCAAAGCACCTCAAGGCCGGCTGAACTTTCACCAGGCCATGTATGAAGATGACAGTCTCGAAGTTACGGTACAGCCATTTGCAGGCATGGCAGGGCAGTCAATAACCGTCACATGGACCGGGCCTTTCGCCGCGTGGACCAGCCCCGCGCAAGTCGTGGACAATCCGAGAGCGTTAAGCTTCCAGGTACCTCGACTGGAGGTCATTGATGCCATTGGCGGTGCAGTGCGAATCCATTGCACCGTCAATGGCACGATAGAATCCTCGGCATATTCTTTGACGATCGACCCTCAACTTATTAATTTACCTGCGCCACGGTTTTATCCTCAAGAGGGTGAACCGACTGCTGCGGTATCACTTTTGTACAACGAGCAAGTAACCGGCCACAGTGGGCGTGTGCGTTGGTACCTTGACTATCAGTTGTATTGGGAATCAGAAGAACAGCATCTGGAAACAGGAGAGGCTGAGTACTTTCAGGTTCCAAGGTCGGTCGTAACGGCCAGCCGGGGAAAGGTGGCCATGATCGACTACACCATTTTGCGCCGGTCCGGCGAACAACTTCAGTTTTCCCGCATGCTCCGACAGCAGTTTTAACGCCCGCATCGAAAGCGCGCGGCGTTCAGCCGCGCGCTTGCTTGGGCCTTACAGGTGCACCACACCCCGCATATACAATGCCGCGTAACCACTGATAATCACCCGGCCATTTCCAGGCACCTCGCAGCAGAGTTGACCTTTGCGCGCCCCACCCTGCTGGCAACGCAATACCTGCTTGCCGAAGCGTTCAGCCCAATAGGGCGCAAGCGAAGTGTGGGCCGACCCGGTTACAGGGTCTTCATTGACACCCACGCGGGGCCCGAACCAGCGGGTAACGAAGTCAAACGCCTGATGCGGGGCAGTAACAGCAATCCCACGCACGTCAAATTCGGCCAAAGCAGTGAAGTCAGGCTTGATCGTACCCAGCAACGCTGCGTCATCGATCACCACCAGAAGATCATCAGTGCGATACACACCGCGCGCTTCGCTTAACCCCAATGCTTCCAGCAAGCCCGCAGGCGTTGCCTCGGCCATAGGCTGTTTTGCCGGAAAGTCCATGGCCAACTGCCCGTCATTGCCACGGCTCACACGCAGTTCGCCACTGCGCGTATTGAAACGCAACACCTGTGCCTGTTCACCCAATTGCTCGAACAACACGTAGGCCGAGGCCAGTGTGGCGTGGCCGCACAGGTCGACCTCCACGGCAGGAGTGAACCAGCGCAGGTCGTAGGTTTCGCCATTGCGCACGAAATAGGCGGTTTCCGACAGGTTGTTCTCTTCGGCAATGCGTTGCAGTACTGCATCCGGCAGCCAGCTTTCCAGGGGGATCACCGCCGCCGGGTTGCCACCGAACGGTTCGGCGGAAAACGCATCGACCTGGAAGATTTCGAGTTGCATGGGAACACTCCTTGTAGCCCGGAAAATTCCGGGCGGGTTCGAAGGCGAAGATCAGGGATAAACGGGCGTCAGCACGGGTTCCCCGGTAAAGAATGCCTGCAAGTTGCGCAGCACCAAGGTTACGGTGTCACGCGCAGCCTCTGGCGATTGCCCAGCCACATGGGGCGTGAGTACCGTATTGCCCAGTGCCTTAAGGGCATCGGGCACGGCGGGTTCGTCATCGAACACATCCAGCGCGGCGCCGGCAAGGCGCCCTTTGGCCAGCGCATCGACCAACGCCTGGGTATCCACAACGCTCGCGCGTGCGATGTTCACCAGATAGCCCTCTGCCCCCAAGGCATCGAGCACCCGTGCATCGACAAGATGGCGCGTATGCGCACCACCCGGGGTAGCCACCACCAGAATGTCGACGGCATCGGCCAAATGCAGCGTGCTGTCGTACCAGGTGTAGGGCACGCCCTGACGCGGAGTGCGGCTGTGGTAGCTGATGTTCATGTCAAAACCAAGGCTGGCGCGTTTGGCGATGGCCAGGCCAACGGCACCCAGCCCAAGAATGCCAAGGCGCTTGCCGCTCACCGATGGGCTGATGACCCGGTTCCATTCACCACGGCGGGTGCTGGCATCAGCACGTGGGATATCACGCAGCAGCGCCAGCAGCAGGGCCAGGGTGTGATCGGCAACGGCAGCGGCGTTGGCGCCAGCACCGTTGGTGACAGTGATGCCGCGGGCAGCGGCGGCGGCCAGGTCGACTTGCTCGTAGCCAGCGCCGATCACGCAGATGATCTGCAGCTTGGGCAAAGCGTCAATTTCAGCGGCGGTCAGGCCCAACGGGCCGCGAGTGAGTACGGCATCTATCTGCTCGGCATGGCGGCGGATGGCATCGGCACGCAGCTGTGGGGAAGGTGCGCGGATCAGGCGGTAGCCTGCCTGTTCGAGCAGAGGCAGGTAATCGTCGACGGTTTCAACCAGTACCAAAACGGTCTTGCTCATGCTGCCTCCGGCTCGATAAGAGCACGCATTATGCTGGGCTACCGTACAGTACAGTCAATCGGTAATTGGTGATGAAACTGTTACGGTTCCTCAGCGGCGTACCACCACCGCGCTACCTATCATTTCTGCCAGTTGTCGGCGATTCATAGGCTGCCTAACCTAGGTTCAACCCGGGCCAACCCATTTCACCATCGCTTGATCACCGACTTTGCCATGCGCACTGCAGCGGTTGATGGCACGCCCGAGGTTTGCCCTGATGAACCGATTCTTGCTTTTGCTCGCCCCCTTGGTTACTGGCCGCTTGCGTTGGCCGGCATGCGCCCGAACCTGAAACACCTCTCGACACGCGTGCCATCACAAAGGTTGACGGCCCCGCTACAGCCGCGGCAATCACCAAACGGTACAACGAAACCCCGGCAAACTGCGGCAAAGACAGCATGCCGGCATTTCTCTGCTCCGGCGTGCTCATTCGTGCAACCACTTACGGTGATACATACGACACGTGGGACCCCAGCAACAATGCCAAAAAGAAAGGCAGCGTCTCGTTTTCCTATCTGCGCAGGGATAACAACTTCGGGTCTTTCGCCTGGAAACCTACCAACCCCAACGGCTTCATCTTCTACCCGATTCTCGATACGCCAGCAGGCAAGGACAATATACCCATCCTGTGCCACTTCCCCATGGATGGCTGGACCGACCTTGGCCGCGACAGAAGCGGTTGCGGTACGTACCCTAATGTGGCTGGTAGCCAACCCTGCCACCAGCAGAACATCACCACAGGCGCGCAATGGGTCGCCAAGTACCCCCCGGGCACTTCGGGTAACAGGATCTGCGGCTTCGATGTGCGGGACGAACTCAACCACTATGCCGGGCCCAACTTCTACGCCGGCCTACAGGCCAAATGGCTCAACAAAGGTTATTTCGCCGAACAGAACGAGACGCTGCTGCAAGTTTGGGGCGACGGCCGAGGTAGAACGTTGCCGATCCAAGCCTTTTTCTATGCTAACCAGGCTGGCCTGACTGATGCCCGTAAAAGCAAGCAACGTTTCCTGACCCGGACCGCAATAGACTTGCCAATCATCAAGGTCACTCTGCCAGCGACGGCCGAAGCCAGCGCCAAATTTGAATACATCGCTGGAGACCAGTAAACGGTATTCTGCACATTCAATTCGGTTATTGAGCGAATGCCCTGCCCAAGCCACCCGGCACGCCGCTGCTGTCGGTTTCCTGCCACGGCCCATCCGGGCTCAGCGACCAGCTCCAGCCATTGTCAAATCGGTAGTACGTACGCTGCCGGTAAAAAGTGTTGGGCTTCTTCTCCAGCACATACACACCCAGCTTGGGGTCCCAATGGCTGGCCCCGCCGGGAGGCGGCGCAAAGCTGGCGGAGGTACGCGGCATCGGTTTTGGGGTTGCTGCCGGCTTGCTCGGCTGAGTGGACGGTTGCCCACCCGGCAGCGGTTTGACCACCGGCCCTTTGTGCGGTGGCACCGTTTCGATCGGCGGCGCCGGTTGCTCATACGGCTCACGCACCGTACACGCAGACAAACCCACGGCCAGGGTGATCAGGGTCAGGCGGACGATGCTGTGCATGGCAAGGCTCTCTTACGGGTCGGGGCTGTCGATGATCAGGTGCTGGGTAGCCTGGGTGCTGGTAGCCAGCGGCGCGCCCTGGCCGATCCATTCGCCGTGGGTGGGCTGGCCGGCGCGCGAGACGCGTGCAACGAGTTGGACTTCGGCAAACCCGGACAGTTTCATCTGCGGCATCATCGCATCGGCGTCGGACAGTTCCACCTCCAACGGCAATTGCGCCACGGTCACGCGCTTGGCTGCCAGCGGCATGGGCGGGCCGTTGCTGGCGCGGGCGAAGATGAACACGGTGTCGTCGGGCCTGACCTTGTCCTTCAGCGCCGCCGCCAGTTCAACGCGCACCTTCAAACGTGCCGTGGCGGGCTTGCTCGCCGTGCCTCCCAGGCGCTCGGTGGCGCGGTCGATGCCACCCTGCAGGGCTTCACGCGAAGCATCGCCCTGGGGCAGTTGCGCCAGCAGGCGGTTCCAGAAGTCTATGGCTTCTTGATAGCGCTCGCCTTCAAATGCGGCGATGCCGCGCAGGCCCAGGCTGGTGACCTCGTTCGGGTCGGCCTTGAGCGCCTCGTCGGTCAGCGCCTGCACCTGCGGGTTCCACTTTTTGTCAGCCGCAAAATACAGTGCCTGTGCCCACTGGCCCAGCAGTTCGGGTTGGCGGCCGGCCAACGCCACGGCACGCTCGTAGGCCCGGGCAGCATCCGCCGGGCGCTGTTCAGCCATGTAGGCCCGGCCGAGGAAGTACAGGCCCTCGGCAGAATCTGGCTGGGCTTCGACAGCGCGCTCCAGGCGCGAGATCATTTCTTCCATGTTTTTGGGAGCGGCAGCAAACTCCTGGGTCAGTTCAACTTTGTCCGCCGCGCCAAAATGCAGGTACAGCCCTAGCGCCATCACCGGCACCAGCACCGCCGCCAGCAACGGCAGGGCCTTGCCCAAATGCCCCTGACGATCGGGTTCGGCGCCTTCGGTATCAGCCAGCAGCTCACGGGCGGCTTCATCCCGGCCGGTAGCCAGTTGGGCCTCATCAAGCACACCCGCCGCCTGCTGGGCAGCCAGTTCGGCGACGCGTTCCTGATACAGCGCCACGTTCAACGCGGTACGGTCTTCTTCCTGCTGGCGTCGACGGCCACGCAGAATGGGGATCAGCAAAAAGCCGAGGGCAGCGAGCAGCAGCAGGCCCGCACTTAGCCAGAATTCAGTCATGGGTCTGTTCTTTTTCCAGCAGTTTGGCGAGACGCTCGCGTTCTTCGGCAGACAAATGCTCTGCACCTTGGTTAGCCGGGCCACGGCGCCGACGGACGATCACCGCCATCACCACGAAGCCCCCCACCAGCAGGATGCCCGGGCCAAACCACAGCAGCCAGGTACGCCCGCTCAGGGCCGGCTTGTAACGCACGAAATCGCCATAGCGATCGACCATGAACTCGACGATCTGCTGATTACTCTTGCCCTCCCCCAGCATGCGGAAGATTTCCCGGCGCAGGTCGGCGGCAATTGGCGCGTTGGAGTCGGCGATGTCCTGGTTCTGGCACTTGGGGCAACGCAGTTCCTTGGTCAGTTGCTGGTAACGCTCACGCTCGGCGTCGTCGCGGAACTGGTAGGTATCAATGGCCGCCCTGGCCACGCCGGCCAGGCTCATGCCCAGTACGGCGGCTGCCAGCCAGCGCCTCATGGCTTGGCCTCGTCGACCAGGCCCTGGTACAACGGCGCCAGCTGCTCGCGCCACACAGTGGCATCCACCACGCCGACGTGCTTGTAACGGATGATGCCCTTGGCATCGATCAGGAAGGTTTCCGGCGCGCCGTACACACCCAGGTCCAGGCCCAGGCTGCCCTGTTCATCACGGATATCGAGCTGGTACGGGTTGTGGAACTCGGCCAACCACTTCAAGGCAGCCGCATTGTCGTCCTTGTAGTTGACGCCATGAATCACCACACCCTGCTGAGCCAGCTGGTTCAGGTACGGGTGTTCGACCTTGCACGACGGGCACCAGGTGGCCCACACGTTGACCAGTGCAGGGCGTCCCACCAGATCAGCCTGGGTCAGGGTACGGTCGCCCTGGGTCGAGGCCAGGGAAAACGCCGGGAACGGCTTGCCGATCATTGCCGACGGCAGCTCGTCGGGCTTGAGGAACAGCCCTTTGTAGAGGAAGACCGCCACCAGCAGGAACACCGCCAGTGGCACCACCATGATCCAACGCTTCATGCAGCTGCTCCAGACACGCCCAGGGCATCACGCACCCGGGTCTTGACCTTGACGCGATAGCGCCGGTCGAGGGCCGCAAGCAACCCGCCCAGGCCGGTCAGCAGACCGCCCAGCCAGATCCAGCGGACGTAAGGCTTGATATGTACACGCACAGCCCAGGCGCCGTTCTCCAGCGGCTCACCCAGCGCCACGTACAGGTCGCGGGTGAACCCGGCATCGATGCCGGCCTCGGTCATCATCGACTGCTGCACGGTGTACAGGCGTTTTTCCGGGTGCAGGGTGGTCACTTCACGGCCATCGCGGCTGACCACGATGGTGCCTTTGTCGGAGATGAAGTTTGGCCCCTCGAAGTGCTTGGCCCCCTGGAACAGGAAGTGATAACCGCCCAGCTCGATGCTATCGCCCGGAGCCATGCGCAGGTCGCGTTCAGCACTGTTGTTGCTCGACAGCACCACGCCCAGTGCACAAACGGCCAGGCCCAGGTGCGCCAGCTGCATGCCCCAGTAACTGCGGCCCAGGCCTCGCACGCCCTTGGCCAGGCCTTTGTGCCGGGTTTTGTCGAGGATGTCGCGCAGCCCGCTCAGTACCACCCAGGCAGCCAGTGCAAAGGCAGTCAGGGCCGGCCAATCGAAATCATCGACAATGAAGCCGGCCACCGGCGCCAGCACGGCACTACCGATCAGCACCGGGGTCATCATGCTGGCCAGCCATTTGCCGGGGGTATCCTTCCAGCGCACGATCACGCCCACGCCGAGCACCACCATCAGCAGTGCCATCAGTGGCAGGAACAGCGCGTCAAAGTACGGCGGGCCGACCGACAGCTTGGCGCCGGTCAGGGCATCGAGCACCAGTGGGTACAGCGTGCCGAGCAGAATGGTCGAGGCCGCTACCACCAGCACCAGATTGTTGGCCAGCAGCAGGGTTTCACGCGACCACAGGGCAAAGCCGACCTGGCTTTTGACCACCGGCGCACGCAAGGCGAACAGGGTCAGCGAACCACCGACCACGAACAACAGGAAGATCAGGATGAACACGCCGCGCGAAGGGTCGGAGGCGAACGCGTGTACCGAGGTAAGCACCCCGGAGCGGACCAGGAACGTACCCAGCAGGCTCAGCGAGAACGCAGCGATTGCCAGCAGCACGGTCCAGCTCTTGAACACACCGCGCTTTTCGGTCACCGCCAGCGAGTGGATCAGTGCGGTACCGACCAGCCACGGCATGAACGAGGCGTTTTCCACCGGGTCCCAGAACCACCAGCCGCCCCAGCCCAGTTCGTAGTAGGCCCACCAGGACCCCAGGGTGATGCCCACGCCGAGGAAGGCCCAGGCAACGATGGTCCATGGCCGCGACCAGCGCGCCCACGCGGCGTCCAGGCGCCCGCCCAGCAGTGCGGCGATGGCGAAGGCGAAGGCCACCGAAAAGCCCACGTAGCCCATGTACAGCATCGGCGGGTGGACGATCAGGCCAAAGTCCTGCAGCAGTGGGTTGAGGTCGCGCCCATCGGCCGGCACCTGGGGCAACAGGCGCTGGAACGGGTTGGAGGTGATGATCAGGAAGCTCAGGAAGCCCACGCTGATCATGCCCATCACCGCCAGGACCCGGGCCAGCATTACCTGGGGCAGCTGGCGCGAGAAGATCGAAACGGCGAAGGTCCAGCCGCCAAGGATCAAGGCCCACAGCAGCAGCGAACCCTCGTGGGCACCCCACACGGCACTGAACTTGTAGTACCAGGGCAAGGCGCTGTTGGAGTTGCTCGCCACGTAGGCAACCGAGAAGTTGTCGGTCATGAAGGCGTGGGTCAGGCAGGCAAAGGCAAACGCCAGGAAGGCGAACTGCCCCCAGGCCGCCGGGCGCGCCAGGCCCATCCACAGGCTGTCGCCGCGCCAGGCGCCGAGCAACGGCACGGTTGCCTGCACGGCGGCAAAACAAATGGCCAGGATCATCGCCAACTGGCCGAGTTCGGGGACCACCAACGCCGCATTCATGGCTTGGCCTCCGCTTGCCCGCTTTCTTTGAGGGCCTTGGTCACTTCCGGCGGCATGTACTTCTCATCGTGCTTGGCCAGTACTTCGTCGGCCACCACAACGCCATCGGCGTTCAATTTACCCAGCGCGACGATACCCTGCCCTTCACGGAACAGGTCTGGCAGGATGCCCCGGTAGGTAATCGGCACCGACTTGCTGAAGTCGGTGACCACGAAGCGCACGTCCAGCGAGTCGGCCGAGCGCTGCACCGAGCCCTTTTCGACCATACCACCAGCGCGGATGCGGGTGTCCAGCGGTGCCTCGCCGTTGGCGATCTGGGTGGGGGTGTAGAACAGGTTGATGTTCTGCTGCAAAGCGCTCAAGGCAAAGCCGACGGCAATCGCAACCCCGACCAGCAGGCCGAGGATCAGGAACAGGCGTTTCTTGCGCTGCGGATTCACTGGTTGTTCTCCCGGCGCAAACGGCGCGCCTCTTCTTGCAAATAGCGGCGACGGGCCAGCAGCGGCGCGGCGACATTGATCGCCATCACCGCCAGGCAAATGCCATAGGCTGACCAGACGTACAGGCCATGGTGGCCCATGGCGAGGAAATCGCCGAATGAAGAAAAGCTCATCAGGCGGCCCTCCGACCCAGGCTGTTCATGACCTCTTCCCGAACCCAGCTGGCACGCGCTTCGCGCTTGAGTACCTCAAGGCGCATGCGCACCAGCAGCACGGCACCGAAGAAGCAATAAAAGCCCAGCGCCGTCAGCAGCAGCGGCAGCCACATCTCGGCCGGCATGGCGGGCTTTTCGGTCAGGGTGAAGGTGGCGCCTTGGTGCAGGGTGTTCCACCATTCCACCGAATACTTGATGATCGGGATGTTGATCACGCCGACGATGGCCAGCACCGCGCAGGCCTTGGCAGCGCTGTCACGGTTGCTGATGGCCTGGCCCAGGGCAATGATGCCGAAGTACAGGAACAGCAGGATCAGCATCGAGGTCAGGCGCGCATCCCACACCCACCAGCTGCCCCAGGTCGGCTTGCCCCAGATGGCTCCGGTGACCAGCGCCACGGCGGTCATCCACGCGCCAATCGGCGCCGCGCACTGCAGGGCCACATCCGCCAGCTTCATCTTCCACACCAGCCCCACCACCCCCGCCACCGCCAGCAGCACGTAGCAGGACTGCGCCAGCATCGCCGCCGGCACATGGATATAGATGATGCGGAAACTGTTGCCTTGCTGGTAATCCTCGGGCGCGAAGGCCAGGCCCCAGATCACGCCGGTGACCAGCAGCAAAGCGGCAGAAACGGCCAGCCACGGCAGCATTCGGCCGCTGATGGCATAGAACCATTTGGGGGAGCCCAGTTTGTGGAACCACGTCCAGCTAATTTTCATCAGGGTACATCCAGGGTATTTGCCGGGCTTGGGGGCCCAGGACTCGTTATTCGCCGACGCTGATCTTCAGGCCGGCCGCTATCGCAAAGGGTGCAAGGGTTACCGCCAGTGCCGTCAGGCTGGCCAGCCACAACAGGTGGCCAGTCGCCGGCATATTCTGCAGTGCTGCCTGCAGCGCACCACTGCCCAGGATCAATACTGGGATATACAACGGCAGAATCAGCAATGCCAGCAGCAGGCCGCCACGCTTCAGGCCAACCGTCAGCGCCGCGCCCACCGCGCCCAGCAGGCTCAGCACCGGGGTGCCCAACAGCAGGGAACCAAGCAGCACGGGCAGGCAATGGCTTGGCAGGCCCAGCATCAAGGCCAGCAATGGCGCCAACAATACCAGCGCCAGCCCGGAAAAGATCCAGTGTGCCAGCACCTTGGCCAGCACCAGCATAGCCAGCGGGTGTGGCGACAGTACCCACTGCTCCAGCGAGCCATCCTCGAAATCGCTGCGAAACAGGCCGTCCAGCGAGAGCAACACCGCCAGCAATGCCGCCACCCAGACCAACCCGGGTGACAAGGTTTGCAACAATTGGCTCTCCGGCCCTACCGCCAGCGGGAACAGCGCCACGACGATGGCAAAGAACACCAGTGGGTTGGCAAGCTCCGCCGGGCGGCGGAACAGCAGGCGCGCTTCGCGGCGCAGCAACAGGATGAATACACTCATGCCGCCCACTGCCCCAGGTTGAGTTCGCGGTAACCGGAGGGTTTGCATTCCAGTGTGTGGTGGGTGGTCAACACCACGGTGCCCCCTTGTTCGCAATGGGCCGCCAGGTGCGCTTCGAGCTGGGCAACGCCCTGTTTGTCGAGGGCGGTGAAAGGTTCGTCGAGGATCCACAGCGGCGGGCTTGCCAGATACAGGCGGGCCAGTGCCACACGGCGCTGCTGGCCAGCCGACAGGGTATGGCAGGGTACGTCCTCGAAACCGCGCAGGCCCACGGCCTCCAGTGCCGCCCAGATGGCGTCACGGGTGGCGGGCTGGTGCAGTGCACAGAGCCAGGTGAGGTTTTCCTCGGCGGTGAGCAAGTCCTTGATACCCGCGGCGTGGCCGATCCACAGCAGAATGCTGGCCAGCGCATGGCGCTGCTCGGCCAGCGGCTGGCCGCCCAGCAGAATCTGCCCGGCGGTCGGCTGCATCAGCCCGGCCAACAGGCGCAGCAGGCTGGTCTTGCCGCTGCCGTTGGGGCCGCTGACCTGCAGCATGTCGCCGGGGTGCAGTTCGAAATGCAGGTGCTCGAACAGCAGGCGCCAGTCGCGCTCGCAGGCCAGGCCTGCGGCTTGGAGGTGAAGGGTCACGGGTTTTGCCTTTATTTGTAGGGCTCCAGATCGCTGGCGCCTGCATCGCGGATGAATCCGCTCCTACAGGATCGCGTGTAGGAGCGGATTCATCCGCGATGCAGGCAACACCGCTCTGGAACCCTGAATCTCAAGTCGCCGCCCTCGCTGCCGTGTTACCGGCAGAGGCGCACGGGCGGCATTATTACATGCGTGGGCCCGATGCCAAGAGGTTGGCCTCACAGGTTGTATACAATCGTGATTGAAATCAATAGTCCCGAGCACAAACGGTGATTTGCGAGCCTCTATGCTGCTGGCAGCAGGACTATATACCTCATGGTTTCCCGGCCCATGCCACACCCTGTTGGCTCCTCAACATGGCAGGGCACGACATGATCACCCACTTGCAACCTGACGCTATCCAGCACGCGATTGACCACCTCACCCGAATTCCACGCCCGGACCGTTTCAGCACAGAAAAGATCAGGCAATGGCTCCAAGCCCAGGGCCTGGGCCTGGACCTTGATCCTGAAACCACAATGGCCGTTACCTTGCACTACAAGCCAGACCCCGAGGGAAACTGGGTGGCTCAGGTTGCCGAACAAATGCCGCTCAGCCAGGCCGTGATGTCCAAATGGCAGGATCAACCTGATAGCCTGCCAACACTGCCGTACGACAGCTTCAGCGCGTTCAGCTCTCTGGGCTTCTTGAAAGACTGGAGCACCGCACAGGAAAGCTGGTCTCGTGCCTTTGCCAATGGCAACGTGCAAATTGTCGATGAACTACCTCAAACCGGCCTTTTTGGCATGCTTGACGAATATGCAGTCTTTCAAGGGCTGTTCCATGCGGCCGAACCCATGCGGTACTCCCCCGAAACGCTGGTGGCCATCGACACAAAAGCATTTCAAGCGTTCATCTGGACGCTGGAGTTCCATGACCAATTCATCACCCAGCTCGACGATTACTGGGCGCACCAATCGGACGATTACGCCACGTTGGCAAGGGTGAACTTCATCGCGGCCTGCAACAAGCAAGTCAAGGAGGGAAGCCTCGACGAAGCAGCCTGTGAACTGGCCTGGCGCGTGGCCGGGCTGCTGGCTGACGACGATGATTCAATCTCGCACAGCCATCAGGTGGAAGTGCGCATGCTCAACGTCTACGGCTATGTCGCCACCGACATCCCCTGCCTGAAGGACAAGGTTTCAGGGCTGACGTTGCTTTACATCCCTGGTAATTCCTCGCCCCTGCACCCTTTCGAGAACGAGGATGCCATGAAAGCCTGGATCAAGGAGCAGTGCATGGACGCCCATAAGCGCAAAGCACTGATGGCGCATTTTCGACTGCAGGACTTGCCGGACGGGCTCAGTTATTCAGGGCTGGAGGCGGCCCTGGCAGGGTTGGCCAGTTACGAAGGCCCCCGCTTCTTGTATATCAACAACTTGGTCATCCCTGCCCGCGGGTGGTCAACCGTGTACATCAACTATAACGTCGACGACTTTAGCCCGGTGATCACCGAAGACCTTTTCAGCTATCTGACTGCGCAGCAAAAACAGCGTAGTTACGATGATGCGCAGTTCTTGATCACCACCCGTAGCGATGTCATGAAAGCAAAGTGGCGAGGCTACCTGAACATCGCCCTGACCATTATCGCCCCACTGGCGCTCGTCGTACCTGGCCTGGGATGGGTGGTGGCCGTTGGTGGCATCGCGCAACTCGGCGTGGGCCTGGACGAAATCATCAATGGCAAGACGCGTGAGGAAAAGATCGATGGCGCCACCAACGTTGCGTTCGGCGCGCTATGCGCGCTGCCCCTGGCAGGCAAAGCGTGGTCCGTCAGCAAGAAGATGTTCCAGACGCAGCTGGATTCATTCGTGGCCCCCGGCAGAGTCAACGGGCAGATCGGCTACCTGCTGAGCCCGCCGCGTGCACCCCGGGTGGCCTGGGGCGGCAGCAATTTCCCCAGGTACTTCGAGCAGCCGGTACGCGTGAAGCCGCTGGACGCCCCCGCTCAAGGGTATGCAATCAGCCGTGAAACAACCCATGAGGGCATGGACACGCTACTGGCCACGCAAGATCGCGCAACGCGCTTCCTGTATGACCTGGATGAAGACGCATTCGTTAGGCAGGTGGAAAGCCAGCTCGATTCGCCAACCCGCTATATTGCCGCTGACGCCCGGCTGTATAGCTACCGCCCTGGAGTCGATGCCCCCCGTGTAGTCACCGACACCATGCGTCAACGCACGCTCCGAAACCTCGGCATCGATGTGGCAATGCCTGTTGAAGTGCCGAGAATTCCCAACGTGAACCAGACACCTGTCCCCAGGAAAGTGTTTCATCTGTGGCTAGGCGACAAACCCATATCGCCCGCTGGGCTCGTGCGCTTGGGCCGCAACTCGAGACTGCTCAGGGACGCCGGCTACGAACATCACCTTTTCCTCTCGTATTCAAGCCTCGTCACGAATGGCCAAGCCTTGGCCGAGGCCGCTCCCGAACTCAATCTGCGCACACTGGAATCGCAACGGTTCTTCAGCGAAATGCATCCGTTCAGCAGGCAGCACTTCGAAGCCGCCATGGAAGGCCCGATGCCTGGGGCCTCACATGTGACGGCCGCCACCGACATGTTGAAGTACCATGCCCTGTATCAAGAGGGCGGGTTGTACATGGATATCGACAACGACCTGCTGGCAACCCGCTCACATCCCTCGGCAGCGGGCATTATCAACGAGGCCGCGCCCGAGGACTGGATAGGCACGGTGCTACTGCAAACCACCCCGGATGGCCTCTTGCTCGAGCAGCCAACCTCCAACGCATTCCGGGGCGTTCATCAGCAATTCAACACCAGCGTGATTGGCAGCCACCCCAACAACCCGACCTTGCGCGAAGTCATACGGGAAATGGAGAGTCGCCTGGATGCTCGACCAGGGTTTTTCCGCCAAAAGCAAAACTGGCCGAAAAAGGGCGCCTACGCACCCACTTACGCCACCTATGCAAAAGCCCTGAACGAAATGACCGGCATTGACATGTTCAACCACGTAGTGGACAGGAACCTGCCGGCCTACAGGCAAATGAAACAGATCTACAAATTGCTCAGTTGTCCACTGCTCAAGTCTCCCTCCCTGCTAAGTGCGCAGCTAGAACCGGTGTCGAACGAAGAACTGCAATCCACACTTCAATCGCTGTTTAGCGTATCGCGCATAATGCGCGTCAATAAAGGGTTCGGCTGGAGAAACCTGAACCCATAACCAGGCTTGGCTCAAGTCGCCTCCACCGCTGCCGTTACAGAGTCAGCGGCGGACGGCGGCTACCATCGGTTAATCCGTCACATTACACGGAGGGCGTGCTCCACACCGGTTGCCTACAATCATGACTGAAATCAATAGCCTCAGCGCACAAACCGCAATCAGCCCGCAGGCAATCAAAGCAGCACTGACGGGCGAACTGCTCAACCTCACCCAGGCGCAGCCTGGCTTGATCAAGCCAGGCGAAACCGCGCAGGCCGAAGTACTGACGCTGCGCCAGACCGGCAGCGAGTTCCAGTTGGTGCTGCGCTTTTTGCAGGCCAACGGCAGCCAGGCGCAGGTGCAGGCCAGCAGCAGCCAGCCGATCCCCCAAGGCAGCCAGATCACCATCAGCCAGCCAGAGAGCAACCGCCTGGCGGTCATGGTGCAACAGGCCAATGCCAGCAACATCGCCACCCTCACCCAGCTCGATACCAGCAAAGTGCCGGTCGGTACGCTGCTGCAGGGCAAGGTGCTGACCAGCCAACTGCTGCAAAACGCCGGTGCAGCCGCCACGTTCCGTTCGCTGGTCAGCTTGCTCAACACTGCCCAGGCTGGTGCCACGCTGACCATTGACAGCCCCCGCCCACTGGCCGTGGGCAGCCTGCTCACGGCCTTGGTGCAGGGCGACCAGTCATTGCGCTTCGTGCCGTTGAGCGGCCGCCAGGAGCAACTGAACATCACCCAGCAACTGGCCGCCCAGAACACTCGGCAAGCCTCGTTGCCGGGCCTGCTCAATGCCTTGCAGCACATCGCCAGCAATGGCGAAGGTGAATTACGCGTCAGCGCCGAGCGTTTGCTGGCCAGCCTGCCAGACGCACGCCAGCTCGGTGACGGCAAAGCTTTGGCCCAGGCCTTGAACAACAGTGGTGCTTTTTTCGAGGCCAAGTTGCTCGGCGGCCTTGCCAGCGGCGCGACGGGGGACTTGAAAGCGCAACTGCTCAACCTGATCGCTCAAGCCTCTCCCGAGCGCCCCGTCGCCACCAGCGCCTCGGCCCTGGCCCAGATCATGCCTGCCATGGCCCGCAGCGCCCTGGGCATGCTCGAACGGGTCAGCCCGCGCCAACAGCCTGGTGCGTTCCCGCTGCCCTCCCGGCTGTTGCAGGCGATGGAGAACGAAAGCGACCTGCAACAACTGCTGCGCCTGGCTGCCGCCGCCATTTCGCGGCTGCAGAGCCATGCCCTGAGTAGCCTGCAACAAACCGGCACCACCGAAACCGGCAACCTGCAAACCACCTGGCAAACCGAGATCCCCGTGCGCCATGGCCAGGAATTCATCCCGCTGCAGGCTAAATTCCAGCGTGAAGAAACACCGCAGCAGCAAGCCGACCCTCAGCGCGAACAACGCGACCCGCTGGAATCGCTGTGGCGCATCGAGCTGGCGTTCGACCTGCCGCCGCTCGGCCCGTTGCAGGTACAGGCGCAGCTAAGCCAAGGCCGGTTGAGCGGCCATCTCTGGGCCGAAATGCCCGACACCGCGCGGCTGATAGACAGCCAGCTGGGCAGCCTGCGCGAACGCCTGCTGGCGCGTGGCGTGGATGTAGGTGACCTGGCCTGCCACCCCGGGACGCCGCCACAAGGCCCACGCACTCGCCTGGAACAACGCTGGGTGGACGAAACCGCATGATCGACAAACAACCCCGCCAGGCCATCGCCCTGAGCTATGACGGCCAGCAGGCCCCGACCTTGAGCGCCAAGGGCGACGACGAACTGGCCGAAGCGATCCTAGCCATCGCCCGCGAACACGAAGTGCCGATCTACGAAAATGCCGAACTGGTGCGCCTGCTGGCGCGGCTGGAGCTGGGCGAGCAGATCCCCGAGGCGTTGTACCTCACCATCGCCGAAATCATCGCCTTCGCCTGGCAACTGCGCGGCAAGGTGCCGCCAGGGTTCAATGAGCCAGACCAGCCCCCTCGTGACATCACCCCTGCTTTGTTGGGCCTGCCACCGGGGTAGTAATTTTCTACCGATCCGTCAGCCATTGGCTTCGTCACTGTTGCGTTTCATTAATCCGCACAGGTCGTTTCAATGGCATCGCTAACTGTTAACAACGCTGGTGTGCAGTTCATCCGCAGCCACCTGCAAAACATCCCGCGCCCTGACAACGAAGCCTCCAACGCCATCGGCCAATGGGCCCGGCAACAGGGGCACCCGTTGGACCCAACGCTCACTGACGTGGTCACCCTGCATTACCGCGGCAACCAGGCCGTCATCGCCCAGTGCCTGCCACTGCCCCAGGCGGTGCTCTCGAACTGGCAAGGCGAGTCCAGCAAGGACCTGATCGGCCAACTGTTCCCGGGCGGTTGGGCAGGCTCATTGCCGGATGGCCCCCTGCACATCGTAGAGCACCTGCCTGAGCTCGGAGCGCTGGACAACAGCGCCCCCTATGCAGTGTTCAATGGCCTGTTCCGCAGGACCGACCCACCCCGCTACGACAGCACGACCCGCTTGCCGGTCGATGTCGAAGCCATGCAGGACTTCATCTGGACTCTCGACTTCCATGCCCGCTTCGTGGCCATGCTGGACGCTTACTGGCAGCACGCCACCCAAAGCCATCGGCAATCGCTTAAGATCAGCTTCATTGCCGCCTGCAACAAGCAGGTGCAGGAAGGCTCCCTGAGCGACATCGGCCGGCAGTTGGCCTGGCAAGCTGCCGGGCTCATGCCGCAAGCGGCGGATTTCAGGATCAGGCCCTTGAACGTCTATGGCTACGCGGCCACCGACCTGCTGTGCATGGCCGACAAGGCGCAGCGCAGAGTGCTGCTGTACTTGCCAGGCAATGCCTCGCCCTTCCATGAGTTCGGCAGCATGAGCGCGATGAAGGACTGGTTCGCCCTGCAGTGCCGCGATGCCGACAAGCGCCAGCGACTGCGCCAGTACTTCAGGCAGGCCGATACGCCTGACGGCCTGGATTTCAGCGGCCTGGACACCGCGCTGGCAGGTTTGGCCGCTTACCCGGGCATCCACTACCGGTCGCCCAACCGCCCCGGTTTCACCACCGATGGCCGCTGGGCACCGAACGATTACGTCAATTACAAGGCGAGCAAGTACAGCCCCCAACTGCGGGGCGACCTGTTTGCCGCCCTGACCGAACGCCAACGCGAACGCAGCTACGCCGACGCAGACTTCATCATCACCAGCAATCAGGACGTGACCAAAGCCCGCTGGCGTGGCTACCTGGTCACCACGCTCAACCTGCTGGCACCTTTTGCGCTGGTGGTGCCGGCACTCGCACCACTGCTGGCGCTTGGCGGCATCGCTCAGTTTGGTTTGGGAATAGACCGGGCCATCAACGGCAAGACCCTGGAAGATAAAGCGGGCGGCGTGGACGACATCGCGTTCGGCCTGCTGAACGCGGCGCCGTTGGCCATGCAGGCCCTGGACGAAGCACGTGTGCTGTTCCCGCCCAGAAGCAAACGCTTCGTAGCACCCGTGCGCCTTAACGATCAACTGGGCTACCCGTTGAGCCCCGTCGACCCTCCCCGCCTGCCACTGGACACCACGGCCAGTTTATTCGGTGACACAGTGCCGCCACTGCCCTCGGGTGACCCGGAAATCGCCGCGCGGGTGGCCCGCATACCCGTTTCCGCCGATGGGCCGGAACAGCTGCAATCGGTCATTGGTGGCTACAATGCATCGGTACTGTACGACGCCGAACACGACGCCTTCATCCGTGATTACGATGTGAACGAGGTGATGCCGACTTACTATCAAGCCACAGGGCAGAGCCGAGGGCTGAACCCGATCGATGTCGCGGCCCGGCCGGTTACCCACGAAATGCGCATGAGCAGTCTGCGGGCAATGGGCGTGGATATTCAGCTGCCCGTCGATCTGTCCAGCTTCGAAGGCCTGGTTCGCCAACCGATTCCAAAGCAGATTTTCAGCCTCTGGGTGGGTGACCGGGTCATTCCTTCGGAACTGCTTGCCACACTTGCCGGCAACAGCGAACGGCTGGCATCCAGCCAATATACGTTCCGCTTGTACCTGTCAAAAAACAACCCGGCGGCATTCGATGAAAACCTCAGGCTGCTGCACGAACAGGCCCCGCGTCTACGGGTACTGCCGCTGGAGGATCAGCCGGTCTATCAGCAGTTCAGCGAGAGTCGCCTGTTCGAACAATACCAACAGGCCACAGCAGGCGCAGGCGCCAACTTCGCTTCGGCGTCCGACATTCTGCGCTATCCGCTGCTCGAAGCCGAAGGCGGTATTTACCTGGATATCGACGACACGTTGCTCGCCGACCCCAATGCCCCGCACGACCTCAAACGCGCCGCCATCGATACCCTGGAACTGTCGACGACACCCGATGGCTTGCTGCTGGGCGTACCGGTCAACCAGGAAGACATGAACATGCATTGCCAGTTCAACAGCAACATGATCGGCAGCCATGCTGGCAACCCGACCCTGCGGCAAATCGCGGACACTCTGCATGAGCGCTTCCAGGCAGATGCGGCGTTTTACCAAAGCAGGCCGCTGTCCGAGAGCGATGGTTTCAGCGAGTACTCCCGCCAGTTGAGCCACCTGACCGGCCCCCGCATGCTCAATGATGTCATTGATCAGCACCTGCCGCGGCTGCGCACCTTGCGCCAATTGATCAATTTGCAATCGCTGCCGCAGAACAACCCGATGTTTCTGATTGATGGCCTGGGGCAGATTGCCAACCAGGTGATCGCCAGCGAGCTGGCGCTCACCAAAGTTGCTGACGTGGGCAATTTCCACTCGTGGGCAAAGCCCTGACAGTACAAGGGCGACCCCAGGGTCGCCCTTCTTGCCTTACTCGCTGCGGTGCAGCTTGCTCATCAACTCGGCTTCGGCCTGGGTCAGGCCGCAGGTTTCGGTCAGTTCCGCCACGCTCGCGCCCATCCCCACCAGCCGGGCGGCCTGGGTGAAGGTGACGTTGCTGGGGTCGCGTTGCTCCAGCCGCTCCAGCCGGTCGGGCAGTGTGGCCACCGCCGCGCGCAGCTCGTGGATGGCGTCGCCCATGCGCACGGTGCCATTCTGGTAATCATCCAGCGTTTTGGCGAGGTCCTTGATACGCTGGTCACGCAGCGCATCACCGATCGCCTGCTGGGCAGCCAGTTCGCGCTGGCGCTTGCTGTAGTTGAGGAAGAACCACAGGCTCAACGCCCACAGCAACGCCAGGAAGATGACAGCAACCTCGAAAATCAACTCAAATGTTCTCCAGCTCGGACCACTCTTCCTCGGTCATCATCTTGTCCAGCTCGACCAGGATCAGCAGCTCACCGTTCTTGTTGCACACGCCCTGGATGAACTTGGCGGACTCTTCGTTGCCCACGTTCGGCGCGGTTTCGATCTCCGACTGGCGCAGGTAAACCACCTCGGCCACGCTGTCGACCAGGATGCCGACCACTTGCTTGTCGGCCTCGATGATGACGATACGGGTATTGTCGGTCACATCCGAAGGCATCAGGCCAAAGCGCTGGCGGGTGTCGATCACCGTCACCACGTTGCCGCGCAGGTTGATGATGCCCAGCACGTAGCTCGGTGCACCCGGTACCGGCGCGATCTCGGTGTAGCGCAGCACTTCCTGCACCTGCATCACGTTGATGCCGTAGGACTCGTTGTCCAGACGGAAGGTGACCCATTGCAGGATCGGATCTTCGGAACCTTGTGCAGACGACTTCTTCATTCCCCTAGCCCTCTAAATCCGCCAACGGCGGTGTGTTCTGTCATTTGTGTTGGGCGTGCAGCTGCTTGATGGCACCGCTGGCGATCAGTTCGGCCAGCGCGGCAACATCCAGCAGCGCACACATGTGTTCGATCACGGTCCCGGCCAGCCACGGCCGCTGGCCGCGCTGGGTGCGCCATTTGATTTCGGACGGCTCCAGGCGCAGCGAACGGCTGACCTGATGCACCGCCAAGCCCCACTCGTAGCCGTGAACGGAAATCACGTACTGCAGGCCCTGGCGGAAATCGTCCCGGTAGCGGTCGGGCATCACCCAACGCGCGGTGTCCAGCACTTTCAGGTTACCGGCCTGGCAGGTCAGGATGCCGAGGAACCAGTCCGGCTGGCCGAACAGCGGCGTAAGTTCCTGGCCTTCGAGGCTGTAGATGGAGCCCAGGCACACCAGCGGCACCGCCAGGGTCAGCCCGGCGACGTCGAACAACAGGCACTCGAACGGCTCGGCAGCCCAGTCCGGGCGGCCGTCGACCGTGGCCGGTGGCGTGGGCGCGCTCGGTGCCGGCAGGTGCACGTCGACCACGGGCGTGACCAACTCTGGCGCCTGTACTTCGGTGAGCACTGGAATACTGGCTTCGGCCACCACCTCGGCTTCGACTACAACCACTACCGGTTTTTCGACCGGCAGCACGGTCGGCAGCACTTTGAGCTGTGGCTCTGCGAACGGCTTGGCCTTGGGGGTGACAACGGGCGCCGGTTGCAGGGCGTCGCGGGCCTGCTCTTCGCGCACGGCGGCGGCAAAGTCGTCGCCTGGCGCCGGCAGGTCGAGGATGTCCTCGGCTTCGGTGGCCTCTTGCAGCAGGCCGTCCAGGTAAGATTGCAGGGCCAGTTGTGGCCGGGTACCGACAGGCCGGTTCATGAGGCCACCTTCACGGCGCTTTTGTAAGTGAGCAGGTGCTTGAGCAGCGCACGGTAGGCAATCACGCCCCGGCTCTTGCCATCGAATTGCGAGGGCGTGACACCATTGCGGCTGGCATCGCGCAGGCGCGTGTCGACCGGGATGTAGCCCTGCCACACCTGCTGGTCATAGGTATCGCGCAGCACCTTGAGCGTGCCCAGTGATGCCTGGGTGCGGCGGTCGAACAACGTGGGCACGATCTGGTACGGCAACGCCTGCTTGCGCGAACGGTTGACCATGGCCAACGTGCCGATCATGCGCTCCAGGCCCTTGACCGCGAGGAATTCGGTTTGCACCGGCACCACCAGCTGCTGGCTGGCGGCCAGGGCGTTGACCATCAGCACGCCCAGCAGCGGCGGGCTGTCGATCAGGGCGAAATCGAAGTCCTGCCACAGCTGCGCCAGGCTCTTGGCGATCACCAAACCCAAACCACTCTGGCCCGGCGACTGGCGTTCCAGCACGGCCAGCGCGGTGCTGGATGGCAAAAGCGAAATGCGCTCGTCACTGGTGGGCAGCAGCAATTGCCCGGGCAAGCCATCGGGCACCTGGCCCTTGTGCAGGAACAGGTCGTAGCAGCTGTGCTCCAGGGCGTCGGGGTTGTGCCCGAAGTAACTGGTCATCGAGCCATGCGGGTCGAGGTCTACGACGACCACGCGCTTGCCGGCCTCGGCCAGCAGGCCGGCCAGAGCGATGGTGGTGGTGGTCTTGCCGACCCCGCCTTTTTGATTGGCTACTGCCCAGACTCTCATAGGACAACTCTTGACTCGTTATGGGTGCAAACCGCTGGATGGCACCGGCTTTGCCGGTGTTCGCGGCTAAAGCCGCTCCTACATCGACCGTGTGTGTGGCGGAGAATTGACGACTATTGCCCCCCAGGTGGCGGTGCACTTTGTGTGCCAGCGCGGCGCAAGGCGGCGTCCGGCGTGGCATTGGCGCTGCCGGTACCGGTCAGGCTGCGGCGTACCTCAAGGTTACGGGAAATCACCAGCACCACGCGGCGATTGCGCGCGCGGCCCTCGGCGGTGTCGTTGCTGGCCACGGGCTGGTACTCGCCATAGCCGACCGATGCCATGCGGCTAGGGTTTACCCCTTCCATCGCCAGCAGGCGCACGATGCTCGCTGCCCGGGCCGACGACAGTTCCCAGTTGGTCGGGTACTGCGCGGTGCGAATCGGCAGGTTGTCGGTAAAGCCTTCCACGTGCACCGGGTTGGCGAACGGTTTGAGGATGTTCGCCACCTTGGCGATGATGTCGAACGCCTGGTCGCTAGGCATGGCATCGCCACTGCCGAACAGCAGCGACGAATTGAGCTCGATCTCCACCCACAGCTCGTTGCCGCGCACGGTCATCTGGTCAGACTTGATCAGATCGCCAAAGGCGTCGCGCACGTCGTCGCTGATGGTCTTGAGCGGGTCTACGTTCGTCTGGGCCAACCCGGCATCGGTCTGCTCGCTGTCCTTGATCAGTGGCTCGGCCGGCTTCACGCTCAGCGGCTGCTCGTCACCGATGGGGATCGGCTTCATGCTGCGTTCCGGGTCGTTGAACACCCCGAGCAGCGCCTGGGAAATGACCTTGTACTTACCCTCGTTGATCGAGGATATCGAATACATGACCACGAAAAAGGCGAACAGCAAGGTGATGAAGTCGGCGTACGACACCAGCCAGCGTTCGTGGTTTTCATGTTCTTCGGTATGGCGACGGCGACGCATGGCTTACTCCATGAAGCCTTGCAGCTTCAGCTCGATCGAGCGTGGGTTTTCACCTTCGGCAATCGACAACAGGCCTTCAAGCAGCATTTCGCGGTAGCGCGACTGGCGCATGACAATGGCCTTGAGTTTGCTGGCCACCGGCAGCAGGATCAGGTTGGCACTGGCCACGCCATAGATGGTGGCAACAAAGGCCACGGCAATGCCGTTACCCAGTTGCGAGGGGTCGGCCAGGTTGCCCATCACATGAATCAGGCCCATTACCGCACCGATGATGCCGATGGTCGGCGCATAGCCGCCCATGCTCTCGAACACCTTGGCGGCCTGGATGTCGCGGCTTTCCTGGGTCAGGAAGTCCACTTCAAGAATGCTGCGGATCGACTCGGGTTCAGCACCGTCCACCAGCAGTTGCAGGCCCTTGCGCGCGTAGGGGTCGGGCTCGGCATCGGCAACGCCTTCCAGGCCCAGCAGACCTTCCTTGCGCGCCACCAGGCTCCAGTTGACTACCCGGTCGATGCCGCCGGCCAGGTCGACCCGCGGGGGGAAGATGATCCAGCGCAAAATCTGCAGGGCGCGCTTGAACGACGACAGCGGCGACTGCAACAGCGCCGCCGCCAGGGTGCCGCCCAGCACGATCAGCGCGGCGGGGCCGTTGAGCAGCGCACCCACGTGGCCGCCTTCGAGGAAGTTGCCGCCAACGATGGCGACGAAGGCCAGGATCAGGCCAATCAGGCTTAGCACATCCATGTCAGACGCAGGCCTCCACCAGGTGTTTACCGATTTCATCCAGGCTGTATACGGCATCGGCCAGGTTGGCTTTGACGATGGCCATTGGCATGCCATAAATCACGCAACTGGCTTCGTCCTGAGCCCATACGGTGCTACCGCCCTGCTTGAGCAGGCGCGCACCTTCACGGCCGTCGGCGCCCATGCCGGTCAGCACCACCGAAAGCACTTTGTCGCCGTATGACTTGGCGGCCGAACCGAAGGTGATGTCCACGCAGGGCTTGTAGTTCAGGCGTTCGTCACCCGGCAGGATTTTCACCGTGCCACGGCCGTCGACCATCATCTGTTTGCCGCCAGGCGCCAGCAACGCCAGGCCTGGGCGCAGCACGTCGCCATCCTCGGCTTCCTTCACGCTGATCTTGCACAGCTTGTCGAGGCGTTCGGCAAAGGCTTTGGTGAACGCCGCCGGCATGTGCTGGATCAGCACGATCGGCGCCGGGAAGCTGGCCGGCAGCTGGGTCAACACCCGCTGCAAGGCCACCGGGCCGCCGGTGGACGTGCCGATGGCCACCAGTTTGTAAGGCTTGCGTTTGGGGGCCGGCGAGTGCGAAGGCGCAGGTGCTGGCGCGGCTGCACGGCTTGGCACTGGCGTACGCGCCGGTGCCGGGCTGGCAAAGCTGCTGGCGGGCGCATGGCTGGCCGGTGCCGGTGCGGCGGCTGGCGCCGGGTTGGCGTAGCTGCCAAGGCGGCGGTTGCTGCGCGAAATGGTGTGCACCTTCTCGCACAGCAACTGGCGCACCTTGTCGGGGTTTCGCGAAATGTCTTCGAAGTTTTTCGGCAGGTAGTCCACTGCCCCGGCATCCAGCGCGTCGAGGGTGACGCGGGCGCCCTCGTGGGTCAGCGACGAAAACATCAACACCGGCGTCGGGCAGCGCTGCATGATGTGCCGCACCGCCGTGATGCCGTCCATCATGGGCATTTCGTAGTCCATGGTGATGACATCGGGTTTGAGCGCCAGCGCCTGGTCGATTGCTTCCCTGCCATTGGTCGCGGTACCCACCACCTGAATGGTCGGGTCTGCCGAGAGGATTTCCGAGACGCGGCGGCGGAAGAAACCGGAATCATCCACCACCAGGACCTTGACTGCCATAAACACTCCATTAGGCGGCGCAACCCGCCAGGGTGCGCCGCCGAAAATCAGATACGCCGTGCCGCGTAACGCTTGAGCATGCTCGGAACGTCGAGAATCAGCGCAATGCGACCGTCGCCTGTGATGGTGGCTCCCGACATGCCTGGCGTGCCCTGCAGCATCTTGCCCAGCGGCTTGATCACCACCTCTTCCTGGCCAACCAGTTGGTCAACCACAAAGCCGATGCGCTGGGTGCCGACCGACAGAATCACCACATGGCCCTCGCGCTGCTCCTCGTGCACCTGGCCCTGAACCAGCCAGCGCTTGAGGTAGAACAGCGGCAGTGCCTTGTCGCGCACGATCACTACTTCCTGGCCGTCGACCACGTTGGTGCGCGACAGGTCCAGGTGGAAGATCTCGTTGACGTTGACCAGCGGGAAGGCGAACGCCTGGTTGCCCAGCATCACCATCAGGGTTGGCATGATCGCCAGGGTCAGCGGCACCTTGATGACGATCTTCGAGCCCTGGCCCTTGGCCGAGAAGATGTTGATCGAGCCGTTGAGCTGGGAAATCTTGGTCTTCACCACGTCCATGCCCACGCCACGGCCGGACACGTCAGAGATTTCGGTCTTGGTCGAGAAGCCCGGGGCGAAGATCAGGTTGTAGCAGTCCGACTCGCTCAGGCGCTCGGCGGCATCTTTGTCCATCAGGCCCTTTTCAACGGCCTTGGCACGCAGGATGTTCGGGTCCATGCCCTTGCCGTCGTCAGAGATCGACAGCAGGATGTGGTCGCCTTCCTGTTCGGCCGACAGCACCACCCGCCCGGTACGGGCCTTGCCCGACGCCTCACGCTCTTCGGGCATTTCGACGCCATGGTCGACCGCGTTACGCACCAAGTGCACCAGCGGATCGGCCAGGGCCTCGACCAGGTTTTTGTCCAGGTCGGTTTCTTCGCCCACCAGCTCCAGGTTGATCTCTTTCTTGAGCTGGCGAGCCAGGTCGCGAACCAGGCGCGGGAAGCGGCCGAACACTTTCTTGATCGGCTGCATGCGGGTTTTCATCACCGCGGTCTGCAGGTCGGCGGTGACCACGTCGAGGTTGGACACGGCCTTGGACATGGCCTCGTCACCGCTGTTCAGGCCCAGACGCACCAGGCGGTTACGCACCAGCACCAGTTCGCCGACCATGTTCATGATCTCGTCCAGCCGCGCGGTGTCGACCCGCACGGTGGTTTCCGCTTCGCTGGCCGGGTGCTTTTCCGCAGCCGGGGCTGGCGTGCGCGCCGGGGCGGCAGGCTTGCCGGCAGCGGCAGGCGCCGGAGCCGGAGCCGGTTTGGCCACCGGTTGGGCTTGCGGCTTGGCAGCAGCAACCGGGGCAGCTACGGCAGCAGGTGCCTCGGCAGTGACTGCATCGCCCGAAAACTTGCCCTTGCCATGCAACTGGTCGAGCAGCGCTTCAAACTCATGCTCGCTGATTTCGTCGCTGGTGGCTGCCGGTGCGGCACTTGGCGCCGGTGCGGCGACCGCTGGCAAGGCATCGGCCTGGAAGGTGCCCTTGCCATGCAACTGGTCGAGCAACGACTCGAATTCTTCGTCGGTGATTTCGTCGCTGACAGGCGCGCTGGCAGCCACCACCGGCTCGGCAGCCGCCACTTCAGGCGAGAACTGGCCCTTGCCGTGCAACTGGTCGAGCAGCGATTCAAACTCGGCGTCGGTGATGTCGTCACCCGCGCCGCTCAGGGTTTCCCCTTGCATCTGCTGGGCGGCAGCTTCCGCTTCGGCCTTGACCGCATCGAGCGAATCAAGCAGTTGCTCGAACTCGGTGTCGGTGATGTCCGCCTCGGCGGCAGGCGCTTGCTCAACCGCTGCAGCTTCGACCACCGGCGCAGGCGCGTCGGCGCTGGCAGGTTCGGCCAGGCGCGACAGGGCCGCCAGCAACTCGGGGGTGGCCGGGGTTACATCGCTGCGTTCGCGCACCTGGCCGAACATGCTGTTGACGGTATCCAGTGCTTCAAGCACCACGTCCATCAGTTCTGCGTCGACCCGGCGCTCACCTTTGCGCAGGATGTCGAACACGTTTTCTGCAATGTGGCAGCACTCCACCAGCTCGTTCAGCTGAAGGAAGCCGGCGCCCCCTTTTACAGTGTGGAAACCGCGAAAGATCGCATTGAGCAGGTCGGCATCATCGGGCCGGCTTTCCAGCTCGACCAGTTGCTCGGACAGTTGCTCAAGAATTTCGCCGGCTTCTACCAGGAAATCCTGGAGGATTTCTTCATCGGCGCCGAAGCTCATCAAACGTGCTCCTTAAAAACCCAGGCTGGACAGCAGATCATCGACATCGTCCTGACCGGACACGACGTCTTCACGCTTATCGGCATGAATCTGCGGACCTTCACCCCGAGTCGGATGTTTTTCTTGATCTTTTTCAGCACGTAGCTGCTGGTGGTCATGTTCGATACCGGCAAAGCGGTCGACCTGGCTGGCCATCAGCACGAGCTTGAGCAGGTTGCTCTCGACTTCGGTCACCAGCGTGGTGACGCGCTTGATCACCTGGCCGGTCAGGTCTTGATAGTCCTGGGCCAAGAGAATGTCGTTGAGGTGGCCGGCGACCTTGCGGTTACCTTCGGCGCTGTGCGTCAGGAAACTGTCGACGCGCTTGACCAGCTCGCGAAACTCCGGCGCCTCGACTTCGCGGCGCATGAAGCGCTGCCAGTCCACGCTCAGGCTCTGGGCTTCGCTGGCCAGGTCGTTGAGCACCGGGGTGCTCTCCTCCACCAGGTCCATGGTGCGGTTGGCGGCACCTTCGGTGAGCTTGACCACGTAGGACAGGCGTTCGGTGGCGTCGGTGATCTGCGACACTTCCTCGGCCTGCGGCATGCGCGGGTCGATCTGGAAGCTCACGATTGCGCTGTGCAGTTCGCGGGTGAGCTTGCCGACTTCCTGGTACAGGCCGCGGTCGCGGGTCTGGTTGAGCTGATGGATCAGCTGCACCGCCTCGCCGAAACGCCCCCGTTCCAGGCTTTCGACCAACTCCTGGGCATGCTTCTTCAGGGTGCTCTCGAACTCCCCCAAAGACGTTTGTGTTGATTCCATCGGCGCCCCCTGACCTGACTCAGCCGTTGACGCGTTCGAAGATCTTCTCGATCTTTTCTTTGAGCACCTGAGCGGTGAACGGCTTGACCACGTAACCATTCACGCCGGCCTGGGCCGCTTCGATGATCTGGTCGCGCTTGGCTTCGGCAGTCACCATCAGCACCGGCATGCCCTTGAGGCGGTCGTGGGCGCGTACTTTGCGCAGCAGGTCGATGCCGGACATGCCAGGCATGTTCCAGTCGGTCACCAGGAAGTCGTAGTGGCCGTTTTCCAGCATCGGCAACGCCGTGGTGCCATCATCGGCCTCGTCGGTGTTGGTGAAGCCCAGATCACGCAACAGGTTCTTGATGATCCGCCGCATCGTCGAAAAGTCGTCAACGATGAGGATTTTCATGTCTTTGTTCAAGTAGACCTCCAAGCAGTCTCAAACGCGCTCGGCCCCGAGCACGCATTCAATCAATTCGGTACAACGTAGAAAACGACTGCAACGATACCGGGTTCAACGCGCCCGCCATTCCCCCAGGCGGCTGCGCAAACGCGCGGCACACTGGCTGTGCAACTGGCTGACACGCGACTCGCTCACCCCCAGCACTTCGCCGATTTCCTTGAGGTTCAATTCTTCGTCGTAGTACAGCGCCAGTACCAGCCGCTCACGCTCCGGCAGGTTGGCGATGGCATCGGTCAGCGCGGCCTGGAAGCGCTCGTCTTCCAGGTCCCGCGAGGGTTCGATCTGGCCGCTGGCGCCATCCTCGTGCAAACCTTCGTGCTCGCCGTCCTGCAACAGGTCGTCGAAGCTGAACAGGCGGCTGCCCAGGGTATCGTTCAAAATCCCGTAGTAATCATCGAGACTCAACTGGAGTTCGGCAGCAACTTCATGATCTTTAGCGTCGCGGCCGGTTCTTGCTTCAACTGCACGCATCGCATCACTGACCATGCGCGTGTTGCGGTGCACCGAACGCGGTGCCCAGTCGCCCTTGCGCACCTCGTCCAGCATGGCGCCGCGGATGCGGATGCCGGCGTAGGTTTCGAAGCTGGCGCCCTTGCTGGCGTCATACTTGTTGGCAACTTCCAGCAGGCCGATCATGCCGGCCTGGATCAGGTCTTCGACCTGCACGTTGGCCGGCAGACGCGCCAGCAAGTGGTAAGCGATGCGCTTGACCAGCGGCGCGTAGCGCTCGACCAGCTCATACTGGGCATCCTTGGCCGCCTTGCGGTACATCTTGAAGCCTGCGTTCATAGCACTGGCCCTGCGCTGGTGGGCTGCACCAGGCGCTCGACGAAGAATTCGAGGTGCCCGCGCGGGTTGGCCGGCAGCGGCCAGCTGTCAACCTTCTGGGCAATGGCCTTGAACGCCAGGGCGCACTTGGAGCGCGGGAAGGCTTCGTAGACGGCACGCTGCTTCTGCACGGCCTTGCGCACGCACTCGTCGTACGGCACCGCGCCCACGTATTGCAGGGCCACGTCCAGGAAGCGGTCGGTCACCTTGGTCAGCTTGGCGAACAGGTTGCGCCCTTCTTGCGGGCTTTGTGCCATGTTCGCCAGCACACGGAAACGGTTCATGCCGTAGTCGCGGTTCAGCAACTTGATCAGCGCGTAGGCGTCAGTGATCGAGGTGGGTTCATCGCACACCACCAGCAACACTTCCTGGGCAGCGCGAACAAAACTGACCACCGAGTCACCAATACCCGCAGCCGTGTCGATCACCAGCACATCGAGGTTGTCGCCAATCTCGCTGAACGCCTGGATCAGGCCAGCATGCTGCGCGGGTGCCAGGTGCACCATGCTCTGGGTGCCGGAGGCCGCCGGGACGATGCGCACACCACCCGGCCCCTGCAACAGCACGTCGCGCAGGTCGCAACGCCCCTCGATCACATCGGCCAGGGTACGTTTTGGCGTGAGGCCCAGCAGTACGTCGACATTGGCCAGGCCCAGGTCGGCATCCAGAAGCATCACTCGGCGGCCCAGTTCGGCCAGTGCCAGGGACAGGTTCACTGAAACGTTCGTCTTGCCGACGCCACCTTTACCACCGGTGACGGCGATCACCTGTACGGGATGCATGCTACCCATGTTCGTTGTTTACCTTGTCTCGCTTGGACCCAAGCCACACTCGGGGCAGTGCTCCAGCCCCCTTGGTGTAGGTATTTTGCATACGCTTCATCCTCAACCTGCGCGCCGCGGGTTGTGGTAGAGATCAGCGAACATATCGGCCATGGCCTCTTCGCTGGGCTCTTCTTGCAACTGCACGTTGACTGCCCGGGATACCAACTGGTGCGCCCGCGGCAGGTGCAGGTCGTCAGGAATACGCGGGCCATCGGTGAGGTAGGCCACGGGCAGTTCATGACTGATGGCCAGGCTCAGCACATCGCCGAGGCTCGCCGTTTCATCGAGTTTGGTCAGGATGCAACCGGCCAGGCCGCAGCGCTTGTAGCTGTGGTAGGCGGCGGTCAGCACCTGCTTCTGGCTGGTGGTGGCCAGCACCAGGTAATTCTTGGCGGCAATGCCGCGGCTGGCCAACGACTCCAGTTGCATGCGCAAAGCCGGGTCGCTGGCTTGCAGGCCAGCGGTGTCGATCAGCACCACGCGCTTGCGCAGCAGTGGCTCCAGCGCCTGGGCCAGGGACTGGCCCGGGTCCACGTAGGTGACTGGCACGTTGAGGATGCGACCCAGGGTTTTAAGCTGCTCCTGGGCACCAATACGGAAGCTGTCCATGCTCACCAGCGCCAGGTTCTGCGGGCCGTACTTGAGCACGTAGCGCGCGGCCAGCTTGGCCAGGGTGGTGGTCTTGCCCATGCCGGCCGGGCCGACCATGGCAATTACCCCGCCCTCTTCGATCGGCTCCACTTCCGGCACTTCGATCATGCGCGCCAGGTGTGCCAGCAGCATGCGCCAGGCATGGCGCGGCTCTTCGATTTCGGCGGTGAGGTCGAGCAGTTCGCGGGCGATCGGGCCGGACAGGCCGATGCGCTGCAGGCGGCGCCACAGGTTGGCCTGGGCCGGCTTGGCGCCCTGCAGCTGGTTCCACGCCAGCGAGCCGAGCTGCACTTCCATCAGCTCACGCAGGCCCGACAGCTCGCTGCGCATGGCGTCGAACAGGCGCTGGTCGACTGCCGGCCGTGCGGGTGCGGCAGCAGGCGCAGGGGCGTCGACGTGCGGCTCGATCAACGGCTCGGAGGCGGTCAGCGACTGCCCGGCAAACAATTGGCGGTTGCCTTCGCTGGCGTCTTCGCGGTTGTCAATTTCGGCCTGGGCGGTGGCGATGCGCGAATGGGTCTTGCGCAGCTCTTGCTCAAGCTCGGCATTAGGCACGCGCGGGGCCAGCGCGGACAGCTTGTAGTCCAGCGCAGCCGTCAGTTCGACACCGCCGGCAATGCGGCGGTTGCCAATGATGGCGGCATCAGAGCCCAGCTCATCACGGACCAGCTTCATGGCCTGACGCATATCGGCGGCGAAAAAACGCTTAACTTGCATAACCCACTACCTCAGCCGTTGGGGCCCACGGTGGCAACGATGGTGACTTGCTTGTTATCCGGTATTTCCTGATACGCCAGAACATGCAAATTCGGTACAGCCAGGCGACCGAAGCGCGACAGCATGGCGCGGATGGGGCCTGCCACCAGAAGAATGGCCGGTTGGCCTTGCATCTCCTGGCGCTGGGCCGCTTCGATCAACGAACGCTGCAGCTTTTCGGCCATGCTCGGTTCCAGAAGAACACCGTCTTCCTGACCCTGCCCGGCCCTTTGCAGACTATTGAGCAAAATCTGTTCCAACCTGGGCTCCAGCGTGATCACAGGCAGCTCGGACTCAACGCCCACAATGCTTTGCACGATGGCGCGACACAATCCGACGCGCACCGAAGCCACCAGCGCGGCGGTATCTTGACTCTTGCTGGCATTGTTGGCGATTGCCTCGGCGATGCTGCGGATGTCACGCACCGGCACTTGCTCGGCCAGCAGCGCTTGCAGCACCTTGAGCAGCCCCGACAAGGAAATGACACCCGGCACCAGCTCTTCAGCCAGTTTAGGCGATGCCTTGGCCAGCACCTGCAGCAATTGCTGCACTTCTTCGTGGCCAATCAGCTCGTGGCAGTGCTTCTGCAGGATCTGGTTGAGGTGGGTGGCCACCACGGTACTGGCGTCCACCACGGTGTAGCCCAGCGACTGCGCCTGAGCGCGCTGGCCGATGTCGATCCACACAGCCTCCAGGCCAAACGCCGGGTCGCGCGCGGCAATGCCGTTGAGGGTGCCGAACACCTGGCCCGGATTGATCGCAAGCTCGCGGTCCGGGTAGATCTCGGCTTCGGCCAGTATCACGCCCATCAGCGTCAGGCGGTAGGCGCTGGGCTGCAAGTCGAGGTTGTCGCGGATGTGCACGGTGGGCATGAGGAAGCCCAGGTCCTGGGAAAGCTTCTTGCGCACCCCCTTGATCCGCGCCAGCAGCTGGCCACCCTGGTTGCGGTCCACCAGCGGGATCAGGCGGTAGCCGACTTCCAGGCCGATCATGTCGATGGGCGTTACGTCGTCCCAGCCCAGTTCTTTGGTTTCCAGCGCACGCTGTGGCGATGGCAGCAGGTCTTGCTGGCGCTGCGCCTCCTGCAGCGCCACGACCTTGGCTTTTTGCTGTTTCTTCCACACCAGGTAGGCGCCGCCACCGGCCAACGCACCCAGGCTAAGGAAGGCGAAGTGCGGCATGCCCGGCACCAGGCCCATGATGATCATCAAGGCAGCCGACACAGCCAGTGCCTTGGGCGAATCGAACATCTGGCGGTTGATCAGCTTGCCCATGTCCTCGGAGCCCGAAGCGCGGGTAACCATGATCGCCGCGGCGGTCGACAGCAACAGTGATGGCAATTGCGCCACCAAACCGTCACCGATCGTCAAAAGGGCGTAGACCTTGCCGGCATCGCTGAAGGTCATGCCATGCTGCAGCATACCAATCAGCATGCCGCCAATGAGGTTGATGAACAGGATCAGCAAACCGGCGATGGCGTCACCGCGCACGAACTTGCTGGCACCGTCCATCGAGCCGTAGAACTCAGCTTCCTGGGCCACTTCGGCGCGGCGCGCCTTGGCCTGAGCCTGGTCGATCAGGCCGGCGTTCAGGTCGGCGTCAATGGCCATTTGCTTGCCGGGCATGGCATCGAGGGTGAAACGCGCGCTCACCTCGGAAATACGCCCGGCACCCTTGGTGACCACCACGAAGTTGATGATCATCAGGATGGCGAACACCACGCCACCGACCACGTAGTTACCGCCGATGACCACTTCACCGAAGGCCTGGATCACCTTGCCCGCGGCGCCGTGCCCTTCCTGGCCGTGGAGCATGACCACGCGGGTGGACGCCACGTTAAGCGCCAGGCGCAGCAGCGTGGCGACCAGCAGAATGGTGGGGAATGCGGCAAAGTCCAGTGGGCGCAGTGCGTACACGCACACCAGCAGCACCACGATCGACAGGGCGATGTTGAAGGTGAAGAACACGTCGAGCAGGAACGGCGGTATCGGCAACATCATCATTGCCAACATCACCAGCAGCAGCAGCGGCACGCCCAGGTTGCCCCGGCCGAGCCCGGCCAGGTTGTTGCGGGCGTTGCTGATTAACTGAGTGCGATCCACCGCGATTCCTCTTCGTGCAAAACTTTGACGCCCAAGGGGCGCTTGGGCGTGGCTTTGCAAGAAGCCTTCCAACTTTGTATGGCTGCGGGGATTTGCCACCTGTTAGGCCGGGCGCCGCCGCTCGGCGCATCGCGGATAAATCCGCTCCTACAAAGGCAGGCAGCCATGGCGTCACAGGTTCGGCGCGTGTAGGAGCGAATTCATTCGCGATGCGCCGCACACGCGGCGCCCGGCCTCAAACGCAACAAACACCTAACGGCGAACACCTGTCAGCTATCCCGCCGCAAATCCGGCGGAATCGGCAGGTCGTCCTTCAACGGCTCCGGCCGCTTGCCCTTGCCGGACCGGTACTGGCGAATCTGGAACACATACGCCAGCACCTGCGCCACCGCCAGATACAACCCCGCCGGAATCTCTGCCTCGACTTCGGTGGAGTAGTAGATCGCCCGCGCCAACGCCGGCGACTCTAGAATCTGCACCTTGTGCTCCACACCGATTTCGCGAATCTTCAACGCCAGGAAATCAGTCCCCTTGGCCAGCAGCAACGGCGCCGCCCCGCCCTTCTCCGGGTCGTATTTCAGGGCCACCGCATAGTGCGTGGGGTTGGTGATGATCACGTCAGCATCCGGCACCGCCGCCATCATGCGCCGCTGCGAAACCTCACGCTGCAACTGGCGAATACGCTGCTTGACCTCGGGCTTACCCTCGGTGTCCTTGTACTCGTCGCGCACTTCCTGCTTGGTCATTTTCAGCTTCTTGTGGGTCTGCCACAGCTGGAACGGCACATCCGCCGCCGCCACCAACAGCAGCCCCGCCGCCATCCACAGGGTGCTCCAGCCCACCACCTGCACACTGTGGATGATCGCCATTTCCAGCGGCTCGTTGGCGATCGCCAGCAGCGCCTTGCGGTCGCTGGCCAGCACCACCAGCGCCACGATCAGGATCACAAAAAACTTGGCGAGCGCTTTAAGCAGCTCGGTCAAGGCATGCATCGAGAACATGCGCTTGATCCCGGACAACGGGTTCATGCGGCTGAATTTGGGCTGCAGCAGGCTGCCGGAAAACAGGAAGCCGCCCAGCGCAATCGGAGCGACGAAGGAAATGACGAACAGCAAAATCAGGATAGGCTGAGTGGCCCATATCGCCATCTTGCCCGACGCCAACAGGAAGGCGCCCATGTACCGCTCATCAACGACAACCTCGCGGGTGAGGCTGAAGTTCATGCGCATCAGCGCCATCAAAGATTCCGCCAGGTAACCACCGAATGCCAGCAGGCCGCCGGCGCCCGCCAGGGTCACCGCCACAGTGTTCAGCTCTTTGGAACGGGCGATCTCACCTTTTTCGCGCGCGTCGCGCTTGCGTTTGTCGGTGGGTTCTTCTGTCTTGTCCTGGCCACTCTCGCTCTCTGCCATGCTCAGCGCGCCCTCGCCAGTTCACGCAGCCATTGCAGCGCTTCACTGGCCAATGCCTGGTAGTGAGACAGAATATCGGCCAGGCCCACCCAGAAGATGCCGATGCCCAGCACCAGCGTCAACGGAAAGCCGATGGAGAAAATGTTCAACTGCGGCGCAGCGCGGGTCATCACGCCGAAAGCGATGTTCACCACCAGCAACGCGGCGATGGCCGGCAAAATCAGCAGCAGCCCGGCACCAAACACCCAGCCCAGGCGCCCGGCGATTTCCCAGTAATGGTTGACCACCAGCGCATTGCCCACCGGCAAGGTGGTGAAGCTTTCGGTGAGGATTTCGAATACCACCAGGTGGCCGTTCATCACCAGGAACAGGATGCTCACCAGCATGGTCATGAACTGGCTGACCACTGCCACGTTCACGCCGTTGGCCGGGTCCATCATGGAGGCGAAGGCCATACCCATCTGCACCGCCACGATCTGGCCAGCAATCACGAATGCCTGAAACAGCAACTGCAAGGAAAACCCGAACAGCGCCCCGACAATCACCTGCTCCGCGCACAGCAGCATGCCGCGCAGGCTCAGCGGGTCGAATTCGGGCAGCGGCGGCAATGCCGGCACGATGACCACGGTGATGGCCACCGCGGCGTAAAGGCGAATGCGCGCCGGCAACATGCGCGTGCCGAAAATCGGCATGGTCATGAGCACGGCGGTCACCCGGAACAACGGCAGCATGAATGTGGCCACCCAGGTGCCGATTTGCGCGTCGGTCAGCTCCAGCATGGTGGCCTCAACCGATCAGCTGCGGGATGCTGGTGTACAGGCCAATGAAATACTCCATGAACTTCTGCACCAGCCACGGCCCGGCGATGATCAGCGTCACCAGCATCACCAGCAGGCGCGGCAGAAAGCTCAGGGTCTGTTCGTTGATCTGGGTGGCGGCCTGGAACATCGCCACCACCAGGCCCACCAGCAAGCTCGGGATCACCAGCACGGCCACCATCAAGGTGGTCAGCCAAAGGGCATCGCGAAACAGGTCGACCGCTACTTCAGGCGTCATCCGTGGTTCTCCTTGGCGGCGCTAGACGCCACCGAAACTGCTGGCCAGGGTGCCCATGATCAGCGCCCAGCCATCGACCAGTACAAACAGCATGATCTTGAACGGCAGCGAAATGATCAGCGGTGACAGCATCATCATACCCATGGCCATGAGCACGCTGGCCACCACCATGTCGATGATCAGGAACGGGATGAAGATCATGAAGCCGATCTGGAACGCGGTTTTCAGCTCGGAGGTGACGAACGCCGGCACAAGAATGGTCAGCGGCACCTCGTCCGGCCCGGCGATGTCGGTGCGCTTGGACAGGCGCATGAACAGGTCCAGGTCGCTCTGGCGGGTTTGCGCCAGCATGAAGTCCTTGAGCGGCCCCTGGGCCTTGTCGATGGCCTGCTGGGCGGTCAGCTGCTCGTTGAGGTACGGCTGCAGCGCGTCCTGGTTCACCCGGTCGAACACCGGGGCCATGATGAACATGGTCAGGAACAGCGCCATGCCGGTAAGCACCTGGTTCGACGGTGTCTGCTGCAGGCCCAGGGCCTGACGCAGGATCGAGAACACAATGATGATGCGGGTGAAGCTGGTCATCAGGATGACGAACGCCGGGATAAAGCTCAGCGCCGTCATGATCAGCAGAATCTGCAGGCTGACCGAATACTCCTGCTGCCCGTCCGGGGTGTTGGACAGGGTGATGGCCGGGATCGACAGCGGGTCGGCGGCCAGGGCCAGTGGCGCAGCCAGCAGCAGCGCCAACGTCAACAATACGCGCAGCGCGCCGATCATCACTTCTTGTCCTTCTGGTCCTTGCCCATCAGCTCCATCAGGCGCTGGGCGAATTCCGGCGTGGCCTGGCGGGCGCTGGCGGGTACCTCGACGGGCTCGGCCATCACATGCAGGGTTTCGATGCTGCCGGGGGTGTGGCCGATCAGTACCTGCTCCTTGCCCACCTGCACCAGCAACAAGCGGTCGCGCGGGCCGATGGCACGGCTGCCGACGATTTCGATCACCTGACCGCCCTTGGGTGCTGAGCCCTGCATGCGGCGCAGCAGCCAGGCCAGGAAGAAGATCAGGCCGACCACCAACAGCAAACCAAACACCATCTGCGCCAGTTGCCCGCCCAGGCTACCCGGCGGTGCCGCTTGCGCAGCCTGCGGGGAAGCGGCGGCAATCGCCACTTCGCTGGCCAGCAGCGTGCCAAGGGCCATCATGGCCCGCATCGAACCCTTCACTCAGCGCAGCTTCTTGATGCGTTCGCTAGGGCTGATCACGTCGGTCAGGCGGATGCCGAACTTCTCGTTGACCACCACCACTTCGCCGTGGGCAATCAACGTGCCGTTGACCAGCACGTCCAGCGGCTCACCGGCCAGGCGGTCGAGTTCGATCACCGAACCCTGGTTGAGCTGCAGCAGGTTGCGGATGTTGATTTCGGTGCTGCCCACTTCCATGGAAATGCTCACCGGGATGTCCAGGATCACGTCCAGGTTAGGGCCTTCGAGGCTGACGTTTTCCTTCGGCTTTGGGGAACTTGCGAACTCTTCCATCGGCAGGCGGCCGGCGCCGCTGCTGCCAGCGTCGCCACCCAGCAGCGCATCGATGTCGGCCTGGCCAGCAGCGCCGGTTTCTTCCAGGGCTGCAGCCCACTCGTCGGCCAGGGCCTGGTCCTCGGGGGAGGTGATCTCGTTTTCGTTAGCCATGATGTCCTCGACAGGCATTCAATTCGTAGTGAGCGACCGGCGCGCCGTCAGCGGCGTTCGATCGGGTCGATGATCTGCAGGGCCAGGTTGCCCTTGTGCGAACCCAGCCGCGCCTTGAACGAGGGCACGCCGTTGGCGCGTAGCACCAAGTGCTCGGGCAGCTCCACCGGGATCACGTCGCCGGCCTGCATGTGCAGGATGTCGCGCAACTTGAGCTGGCGGCGGGCGACGGTGGCGGTGACCGGCACGGCAACATCCATCACGTCTTCGCGCAGGGCCTTGACCCAACGCTCGTCCTGGTCGTCCAGGTCGGACTGGAAACCGGCATCGAGCATTTCGCGCACCGGCTCGATCATCGAGTACGGCATGGTGACATGCAGGTCGCCGCCACCGCCGTCCAGTTCGATGTGGAAGGTGGACACCACCACCGCCTCGCTCGGCCCGACGATGTTGGCCATGGCGGGGTTGACCTCGGAGTTCATGTACTCGAAGTTGACCGGCATGATGGCCTGCCAGGCTTCTTTCAGGTCGACGAAGCACTGGTCCAGCACCATGCGCACTACGCGCAGCTCGGTGGGGGTGAATTCGCGGCCTTCGATCTTGGCGTGGCGGCCATCGCCGCCAAAGAAGTTGTCCACCAGCTTGAACACCAGCTTGGCGTCGAGGATGAACAGCGAAGTGCCACGCAACGGTTTGATCTTCACCAGGTTGAGGCTGGTAGGCACGTACAGCGAGTGCACGTACTCGCCGAACTTCATCACCTGCACGCCGCCCACGGCCACATCGGCCGAACGGCGCAGCAGGTTGAACATGCTGATGCGGGTGTAGCGGGCGAAGCGTTCGTTGATCATTTCGAGGGTCGGCATGCGACCCCGCACGATCCGATCCTGGCTGGTCAGGTCATAGCTTTTGATACCGCCGGGTTCGCCGGCGCTTTCGGTCTGCACCAGACCATCGTCGACGCCATGCAAGAGGGCATCGATTTCATCCTGGGACAGCAGGTCCTGTACGGCCATGACGGGCTCCTACTGCAATACGAAATTGGTGAACAGCAACTGGTCGACCACCGGTTTGCCGACTTCCTTCTGCGCCACTTCCTGCACAACGGCAGTCGCTTTCTGGCGCAGCATCTCCTGGCCCACCGGGCTGCTCGCCAGGGTGTCGAAACCCTGCCCGGAGAACATCATCACCAGGTTGTTGCGGATCACCGGCATGTGCACTTTCAGCGCGTCCAGATCAGCCTGGCTGCGGCCCTGCATGGTGATGCTCACCTGCATGTAGCGCTGGCGGCCGTTCTGGTTGAAGTTGACGACAAAAGCCGGGGCCAGCGGCTCGTAGATGGCCGCCGGTTTGACGCTGGTCACCGCCGCATCGGCAGCCGGGGCCGGCTCGCTCTTGTGCATGAAGAACCAGGTGGCGCCCACCGAAAGGCCGACCGCCAGCAGCAGGGCCAGCACCAGCAGCAGGATCAGCTTGAGTTTGCCTTTAGTGGCGGGGTCTTTCACTGCGTCGCTCTTCGCCATGCCAATAATCCGTCGTCCGTCGGGGTTTCAAAGGAGGATGACGTGGCTTGAGCAAGTGTTATGCCAGATTCACAATTGCCTGTGAGATCGAGCGCCGCTGGCGCGCCGCATCGCGGATAAATCCGCTCCTACGTAGGAGCGGATTTATCCGCGATGCGGCGCGCCAGCGGCGCTAAATCCGTCAGGCGTAAAAATCAACCGCACTGTCACCCACCACAACCTGCTGCTCCACCGCCCGCGAAGCATCGGCCAGCTCGCCCTGCCCTGCCCCACCTTCCTGCGCCCGGCGCGCGGCCACCCCGGACAACTGCGGCCCGTCCTGCTGCCCCTGCTGCTGTTGCTGCCCGCGCGACTGGTCAGCCACGTTCACGTCCGGCTGCGCCAACCCCTGCTGGGCAAACAACTCGCGCAAACGGTGCACCTGGCTGTCCAGCGCATCGCGCACGCCGGCATGGCCACTGATGAAGGTCACCTGGGTGGATTGGTCCGTCGCCACATTGACGCGGATGTCCAGGCGCCCCAGCTCAGCCGGCTCCAACTGGATATCCGCCGACTTGAGGTTCTGGCTGGACAGGTACATGACCCGGTTGACCAAACCTTCAGCCCAGGCCCCCTGGTTCATCGGCAGTGGCTGATGCAAGGGGCTGGCATTGGCCGGCACGGCATTGGCGGTCTTGGCCGTGGCCGCCTGGGTCAGGCTGGCCAGGCGGTTGGCGAAATCATCGAGGCGGGTGTCGCTGCTGGCGCTCTTGGTGTCTTTCAGGCCGTCTTCGATCAAGGCACCGAAGGCTTTGTCTCCCGACTCCGACTGCCCCGCCTCGGCCTCGACCTTGTCGATCAGGGTCGCCAATGGATTGACGGCGGCCTGGCCATCGTCATTGGAGGTCTGGGCAGGGTCAACCGCATGAGCGGAGGTCGTGCCTTTGGCCTGGGCAGTCTGCTCCAGCGCCAAACGCAGGGCCGGCATGTTGGCCAAGGGGTCGGCATCCGGGTCGAATGCCTCTTCGCCAGGCGTTTCAGGCAGCGCTTCAGTCACCGGCTGCTGCACCGCGGCCTGCAACACCGGCGCCACAGTCTGGGCCTGGGCCTGCAGCAACTGCGCGCCCGGCTGGGCATCGGTAACTTGCCCCGCTACCAGGTTGGCGTCCACGGAGCTGGTGTCACCGCTGCCTACGGCATCGGCCTGCGCCGGGTCGGCTGATGGCAATTTGTTGCCGTCATCGGCAACTGCAGGCTTTTCGTTGGCGTCCGATTTGCCGCCCTGGGCTGCATCGGGCTTGTCCTTGGGTTTGGCCTGGGCGACCTTGTCATCGCGCGTCGGCACCTTGTCGCGCCCCTGGCTGGCCATGACCTGATCGAAACCGTCACCCTTGCCGCCTGCTGCCTGCAGTGGTTTGTCCAACAGCGAGGCACCCGCACGCGACGGCTTGCTTACCGTGCTGGCTTGCAACAAAGGGTTGGATGCGACAGGCATTGAACGGTCTCCGCGCCAGAAACAGGAATATCATCTGGGCACAGACAGGCAAAACTCGCGCCAACTGAGCAATCAGCTTGCAGAAACCCGCTCTCGCTCGCCGACATAGAAGCGCCGTACCTCAACATATTCCTGGTCGATGCGGTTGATCAGGTCTTCAATGCCATACAGCGGCCGCTCTTTGACGCGGTCTTCCAGCTGCTGGCACAACTGCGCAAGCCCTACAGCTCCCATGTTGCTGCTGCTGCCCTTGAAGCTGTGGGCGGCCATGCCCAGCTCATCAGCGCTTTTGGCCCCGTGCAATTGGCTTAGACGCCGCTCGGAGTCTTCCAGAAAGGTGTCCAGCAATTGCAGGTAGCCATCTTCCATGACTTCCCGAAGGTCGCCGAGCACCTTGTGGTCGATATGCGAGTCAGTCACTTGTTCACTCCTTGATCAAGCCGGATTAAGCCTCGGCCGCTTCACCAGTCGAACTGCACACAAGCGCAGCGCCCCCCTTCGCACCATTGGGCATGGCTGCCCAGGCGTTGTACCAGATTCACGCCACGGCCACTCAATCGCTGTTCCCGTGCCGGTCGCGTCAACACCCGCTGCACATCAAAGCCGGCACCACTGTCGCGAACCTCAATGGTCAGACGCCCACCTTCACCCAGCGGTTCCACCCGCAGGTCGATACGCACAAAGCCTTCCTCGAGCACCGCCAAACGCCTGGCGCGCTCCTGATAGTAGTCGGCAAACCCGTGCACATCACGCTTTAGCCGTGAATCCAGGCCTAACACACCGTGCTCCAGGGCATTGGAGTACAACTCGCTGAGCACACTGTGCAAGGCGCCGGTTCGCGGGCGCAAGCCATGGATTTCCTGCAGCAGCTGCACCAGATAAGGCACCGGGTTGAACCGCTTCAGGCTTTCGCCCCGCAACTCGAAGCTCAATGACCAGTCAAGCGGGCTGGAGCGCCCGCTGTCGGAATACAGGGTAGGCGTCGGCAC
Source organism: Pseudomonas sp. PSKL.D1 (assembly GCF_028898945.1). Taxonomy (NCBI): domain Bacteria; kingdom Pseudomonadati; phylum Pseudomonadota; class Gammaproteobacteria; order Pseudomonadales; family Pseudomonadaceae; genus Pseudomonas; species Pseudomonas sp. PSKL.D1. Next base: position 1,731,463 of record NZ_CP118607.1, on the reverse strand, counting down.
CCGCTCTTCAGGGGTGAACATGCGCACATCACACAAACTGATATCGTCCCTGGGTGCGCCACCGAACTGCGCCAGGGCCTGCATCACTTCGTCGAACAACCGCTCCGGCACTCGGTTGGCTTCCAGCACCGCACGCAGGCGCTCCACGCCGAACAACCGCTCTTGCTCATCCGACGTGTCGACCACACCGTCCGACAGCAACAACAACCGCTCCCCAGGTGCCAGCGGCAGCACTTCAGTGCTGTCGTCAAACTGCTCGGGCGCCAGGATGCCCAGCGGTAGATGGCGTGACTGCAGGCTGGCCAGCACCTGGCCATCTGCGGAGAGCCGGTAACCGTCCGGCATGCCGCCACTCCACACCTCCACCGAACCGCGCTGCATACTCAGATTCAGCAGCAGCGCGCAGCAAAACATGTCCACCGGCAGGATGCGTTTGAGCTTGGCATTCATTTCCCGCAGGATCTGCGCCAGGCCATAACCCTTGGCGGTCATGCCGTAGAACACTTCGGCCAACGGCATCGCGCCGACCGCCGCCGGCAACCCGTGACCGGTGAAATCGCCCAGCAGCACATGCATGTCACCCGAGGGGGTGAACGCCGCCAGCAGCAAGTCGCCGTTGAACAGGGCATAAGGCGACTGCAGGTAGCGGATATTCGGCGCATTGATGCAACCGGAGTGCGCCACTTTGTCGAAGACAGCCTTGGCCACCCGCTGCTCGTTGAGCAGGTGGTGGTGATGGCGGGTAATCTGGTCTCGTTGCTCCAGCACCGTGGCCTGCAGCCGGCGCAGGCGGTCCATGGCGCGAATCTTGGCGCCGAGGATCACCGCGCTGTAGGGCTTGGCCATGAAGTCGTCGCCCCCGGCTTCCAGGCAGCGCACCAGGGCGTCCTCCTCGTTCAGCGAGGTCAGGAAAATGATCGGCACCAGCGCCTCGCCGGCCAGCGCCTTGATCTGCCGGGCCGCCTCGAAGCCGTCCATCACCGGCATCATCGCGTCGAGCAACACCAGTTGCGGGCGCTTTTCGGCGAACAGCGCCACGGCCTGCTCGCCGTTTTCGGCGGTAAACACCTCGTGCCCGTGGCGCTTCACGATCTGCGCCAACAGCAACCGGTCGACGGCACCGTCTTCAGCCACCAGCACGGTCAAAGCCTGTTCGGCAGGCATCGCAGCGCTCAACTGATGTCGAACAGTTTTTCGAAGTTGGAGATGGCCAGGATCTTGCGCACGTCAGAGCTTGCATGCACCACACGCACATCCGACTCGTCGCCGCCGGCGTGGTCACGCAGCAACAGCAGCATGCCCAGGGCGGAGCTGTCGAGGTAGGTGGTGTCTTTCAGGTCGACCACCACCGAATCGGGGCGCTTGGGCTGGCGCTCATAGGCATCGCGAAATTCCTGATGCTTGCCGAAATCGAAGCGCCCTTTGATCTTGATCGTGAGCTTGTTGCTGTCCTGCGAATAATCGGTTTCGACTGCCATGCTAGCGATTCCTTCGATGATGGCGAATGCAACTCTTCAAGGTGTAGCAGGTGGTGGGTGGGGTGGCAAGGTTTGCCTGTGCTGGCCAATCGCGGATAAATCCGCTCCTACAGAAGCCGTGTAGGAGCGGATTTATCCGCGATGAGGCCAGCACAGGTATTTACAGATGCCCCTGCCTGGGCAACCGCTGCGACAATTCATCCAGCAAGCGCTGCTCACGCTTGTCTTCCGCCCGCCGCGCCTCGTCCATGTAACGCTGCACCAGCTTGCGCAAACCCTCGACCCGGGCGTAGGCCTGCTGCCAGGTACCGCGGGCATTGCGCAAATTGGTCTGGTGCCAGGTCAGGCTCTGGCGCTGCTGGGTCATGGCTGTTTCAAGTTGCGCCAGAAAGCGCTGGTAATTCAGCAACCAGCTGCCGTTGACGCCCTGCCCGCCACGGCTGATCCACTGCGCCTGGTAACCCTCGCGGAACGTTTCCAACTCGGCCAGCTTGGCCTGGGCCTGCGCCACCAGCTGCTGGAAATGCCCCAGCCGCTGGGCGGCCTTGCGTTCGGCCTCTTCGGCCATGTCCACCACCGGGGCAAGGCGCGCAGCGCGGCTGGGCATGCTCATGGCTTACCCGCCATTGGCCGGCGGCATGAAAATCGAGCCCAGCTGTTGTCGGCTCTGGCCCATGCCGACGTTTTCATCCAGCCCCTGGCGCAGGAAGTCCACCAGCTTGGGCTGCAGGGCAATGGCCAGGTCGGTTTCCGGGTCGCCGCCAGCTACATAGGCGCCAACGCTGATCAGGTCACGGCTTTGCGACAGGCGCGACCACAGCTGCTTGAACTTCTGCGCCTGGCGCAGGTGGTCGGGGTCGACCACCTGGGGCATGACCCGGCTGATCGAGGCTTCGATGTCGATGGCCGGGTAATGACCCTCTTCGGCCAGGCGCCGGGACAGCACGAAGTGGCCGTCGAGCACCCCCCGCGCCGAGTCGGCGATGGGGTCCTGCTGGTCGTCACCCTCGGACAACACGGTATAGAACGCGGTAATCGAGCCGCCACCGGGCTCGCCGTTACCGGCACGCTCCACCAGCTTGGGCAGCTTGGCGAACACCGAAGGCGGGTAGCCGCGCGTGGCCGGCGGTTCGCCGATGGCCAGGGCGATTTCCCGCTGGGCCTGGGCAAAACGGGTGAGCGAATCCATCAGCAGCAACACGTTCTTGCCCTTGTCACGGAAGTACTCGGCAATGCGCGTGCAATACATGGCCGCGCGCAGACGCATCAAGGGCGCGTCATCCGCGGGCGATGCCACTACCACGGAGCGCTTGAGCCCTTCTTCGCCCAGGATGTGCTCGATGAATTCCTTCACCTCGCGGCCCCGCTCGCCAATCAACCCCACCACGATGATTTCGGCCTCGGTAAAGCGCGTCATCATGCCCAGCAACACCGATTTACCCACGCCAGTACCGGCGAACAGGCCCAGGCGCTGGCCACGGCCGACTGTGAGCAGGCCGTTGATGCTGCGAATGCCCACGTCCAGCGGCTGGCTGATGGGGTCGCGGTTGAGCGGGTTGATGATCGGCCCGTCCATCGGCACCCAGTCTTCGGCTTTCATGCCGCCCTTGCCATCCAGCGCGCGCCCGGCGCCGTCCAGCACCCGGCCGAGCATGCTCATGCCCATGGGCAGGCGGCCGCTGTCATCCAGCGGCACCACCCGCGCACCCGGCGCGATGCCTGCGATGCTGCCCACCGGCATCAGGAACACTTTATTGCCGGCAAAACCCATCACCTCGGCTTCGACCTGCACCGGGTGGTAAGTGTCGTCGTTGATCACCAGGCAGCGCCCACCCACGGCGGCGCGCAGGCCTTCGGCTTCCAGGGTCAGGCCGACCATGCGCAGCAGGCGGCCTTCAACCACCGGTTGCACGGGCAGCTCGATGGCCTCGGCATAGCTGCCCAGGCGCTTGCCGAAGCTGGTACGGTCAAGGCGCATCTTGGGCTTCCAGCTCGACGGTCATGTCGGGCGCTGCCGGGTGCAAGGCTTGGTCGTGGAGCTGGTCGAACAGCTGCGTCACGACTTTTTCGATGCGGGTTTCCATGGTGGCGTCGATGCGACTGTGGGCGGTTTCGATGCGGCAACCGCCGGGCAACAGGGCGTCATCCTCAAGCAGCTTCCAGTTTTCTTCGTGGCGCTCGCGCAGGGCTTTGGCCAGTTCGAAATCCTGCGGGTTGAGGTGGATGCGAATGTTGTCTGCGCCCATGGGCAGCAGCTTGAGGGCTTCACGCAGTACTTGGGTGATCTGGCTGGAGTCGCTGCGCAGTTCGCGGCCAATTACCTGGCGGGCCATGTGCGCCACCAGGTGCACCACGGTTTTTTCGATTTGCGTGTCCTGCTCGGCGATCGGGTCGAGCAAGTGGCCCATCAGCTGCTCAAGGCTGGCGAGCTTGGCGGCAAGCGCCTCCTCGGCCTCCTGGCGAACCTTGAGCTGGGTGCTGTGAAACCCTTCGCGCTCGCCGGTGGCAAAACCCTCGTTGTAGGCTTCCTGGCGGATGGCTTCGAGTTCTTCAAGGGTGAGTGGCTGGACTTCTTCCAGCGGCACTTCCTCAACCTCTTCCTCGACGATTTCCGGCTCAGGCTCGGGCTCGGGTTCCGGCTCGGGGTCGAAGCTGGGCAAGGCCCAGACGTCGACGCCTTCGAGGTCGCGGGCGCGAATCAGGTCGCTGGGGTGGTGTTCTTTGCTGGACATGGTCTCTGGCACTCAAAATCATCTGCAGGCGATGCACTGCGCGTAGTGTGGGAATTGCCGGGGCCGCCATGCGGCCCTATCGCGACACGAGGCCGCTCCCACAACCATGCCCGAACGCCTGCTGGATCAGATCATTTCCTCGGCGCCCTTGCCGCCGAGCACGATCTCGCCGGCCTCGGCCATGCGGCGAGCGATGGTGAGGATTTCCTTCTGCGCGGTCTCCACGTCGCTGACGCGCACCGGGCCCTTGGCCTCGAGGTCGTCGCGCAGCAGCTCGGAGGCACGTTTGGACATGTTCTTGAAGATCTTGTCCTTGACCCGCTCGTCGGCGCCCTTGAGCGACACCACCAGCACATCGGAGGAAACCTCGCGCAACAGCGCCTGAATACCGCGGTCGTCGACGTCGGCGAGGTTGTTGAAGACGAACATCAGGTCTTCGATCTGCTCCGACAGGTCGCTGTCGACTTCGCGGATCGAGTCCATCAGGGCACCTTCCACCGAGCTGTCGAGGAAGTTCATGATGTCGGCTGCGCGCTTGATGCCACCCAGAGTGGTGCGCGCGGCGTTGGAGTTGCCCGAGAACTGCTTCTCCAGAATCTGGTTCAGCTCTTTGAGCGCCGCTGGCTGCACGGTATTGAGCGACGACACGCGCAGGATGATGTCCAGGCGCACTTTGTGGTCGAAATTGCTCAGTACTTCACCTGCCTGGTCAGGGTCGAGGTAAGCGACCACGATGGCCTGAATCTGCGGGTGCTCGTAGCGGATAACGTCGGCCACGGCACGTGGCTCCATCCACTTGAGGCTGTCCAGGCCGCTGGTGTTGCCACCGAGCAGAATGCGGTCGATCAGGCCGTTGGCCTTGTCTTCGCCCAGGGCCTGGTTGAGCATCTTGCGGATGTAGCCATCGGAACCCACGCCCAGGCTGGTCTGGTCGCCGACGATTTCGACGAACTCGCTCATCACCTGCTCGACCTGCTCGCGGTGCACATTGCCCATCTGCGCCATGGCCACACCCACCCGCTGCACTTCTTTCGGGCCCATGTGCCGCAGCACCTGGGCGGCGTCGGTCTCGCCCAAAGACAGCAGAAGAATCGCCGCCTTGTCGACGCGGCTGAGCTTGGCGGTAATGGCTCGATTGTCACTCATCGGCGTTGATCCACTCTTTCACGACCTGAGCCACGCGGCCCGGGTCTTCGGCCACCAGGCCTTTGATTGCGTTGAGCTGCGCCTCGTAACCCTCGCTCGGGCTTGGCAACAGAATGCTTGTCGGGCCACCCAGGCTGACACGGTCGTTGGCCATTTCGCCATCCAGCCCGATCATCCCGCCCAGCTCCATGTCGCTGTCTGTCGCAGCAGCCTGCTTGCCGCCGCCGGTAATGTTGTTGAGCACCGGGCGAAGCACGCCAAACACCAGCACCAGGATGAACAGCACACCCAGCACTTGCTTGACGATGTCCCAGAACCACGGCTGCTGGTAGAAGGCGATGTCGGCGATGACTTCGCCACGGTCGGCGGCAAACGGCACGTTGATGACCGTCACGCTGTCGCCACGGCTGGCGTCGAAGCCCACCGCGTCCTGCACCAGGCGGGTAAAGCGCGCCAGGTCTTCGGCAGCCCACGGGGTACGCGTGGTTTCGCCGTTGGCGTCGACCTTGGCCTGGTCATCGACCACCACGGCCACCGACAGGCGGCTCAAGCGGCCTTGCTGCTGGCGGGTGTGGCTGATGGAGCGGTCAAGCTCGAAGTTCTTGGTGCTTTGCTGGCGCTTGTCGGCCGGGTACGGCGCAAGCATCGGCTGGCCGGTGGCCGGGTCCATGATTTGCTGGCCGTTGGCATCCACCAGAGGCTGGCCCGGTTGAATGGCACCGGCGGCCGGGGCGGCAGCGGTGGCATTTTCAGGCGCAGCGGCACCGGCCGGCGGCTGGTTGCTCAAGGCACCTGGCACACCTTGCGGGCCCGAGCTGCTGGAGCGCTGCTCGTTGACCGACTGCTCGCTGCGCAGCGCAGGCTGGTCGGGGTTGAACTGTTCGGAGGTCGACTCGACCGCGCTGAAGTCCAGGTCGGCAGACACTTCGGCCTTGTAGCGGTCGTTGCCCAGCACCGGCTGCAGGATGTTGTGCACGCGCTGGGTGAGCAGGCTTTCCATGCGGCGGCTGTAGTCGAACTGCTTGCCGGCCATGGTCATGGCCGAATCCTGCAACTGGTCGGACAGCAAGTTGCCCTTCTGGTCGACCACGGTCACTTGCGACTTGTCCAGCTCTGGCACGCTGGTGGCCACCAGGTTGACGATTGCCATCACCTGGCCAGCTTCCAGCGCACGGCCCGGGTACAGTTCGACCAGTACCGAGGCGCTGGGCTTGCGCTCATCACGCACGAACACCGAGCTTTTCGGGATGGCCAGGTGCACGCGGGCGGCCTTGACGTTGTTCAGGCTGGAAACCGTACGCGCCAGCTCACCTTCCAGGCCGCGACGGTACCGGGTGGCCTCCATGAACTGGCTGGTGCCCAGGCCCTGCTCCTTGTCGAGCAGTTCGAAACCTACGTTGCCATCGCTGGGCGCTACACCGGCAGCTGCAAGTTTAAGGCGCGCACGGGAGAGGTCGTCGGCCTTGACCAGCAGAGCACCGGAATTGGGCTCAACGTTGTAGGGAATATCAGCAGCGGCCAGGGTATCCATGACCTGCTTGGTGTCCATGCCGGTCAGGCTGGGGTACAGCGGGCGGTAGTCCGGCTGCTGCGACCACAGCACCACGGCAAAGCCGATTGCCACGCTCGCGGCCAGGCCGACCAGCAGGCCAACCTGACGCAGCATGGGCATCTGCGAGATGTTTTCCAGAAACGCCATACCGAACAGCGGTGGCTTGCTCGCGGGCGAGCCACTCTTGGCGGGGGCGTTATCGACGACTGCTTCAGCCATGGTCTACGTCCGTCCTCACACCGGCATCTGCATGATGTCCTGGTACGCCTGGACAACCTTGTTGCGCACCTGGGTCAATGCCTGCATGGACACGCTGGCTTTTTGCGAAGCAATCATCACGTCGGTCAGGTCGACACCGCTCTTGCCAATTTCGAAGGCGTTGGCCAGTTGGGTGGACGCCTGCTGGGTCTCATGCACCTTGCCGATGGCCTGGCCGAGCATGTCGGCAAAGGTGCTCTGGCCCGGCGCCAACTCGGGCGCGGCAGTGGCCTTGGGCACGGACATGGCTTCGGCCTGCATGGCACGCATGTCCAACATCAGACGATTGAATTCAACACCTTGGCTCATGGACTTCTCTCTCCGGCGGCCGCATTTTTTTGACACTCATGCGGCGGATAGCCTGAACTAGCAACAAGAGTGCCAGCCCGCCCGATCAATATTCAAAAGGATGTGTCAGCCGTACAGGCTGGCCTCCACATCAAGCCCCGCGTCACGCATCTGCGCCAGCTTGTAACGCAGCGTACGCGGGCTGATGCCCAAACGTTCGGCGGCCTCCTTGCGGCGCCCACGCTCGGCACGCAAGGTGTCGATGATCATCTGGAACTCGTGGCGACGCATGTCGTCGCCCAGGCCGCCAGTGTCGGCAACCTCTTCCACCAATGCTGGCGATGCAGTGGTTATCGGTGTAGTTGACAAGGGAATGGCGCCAGCCAGACAAAAATCCGCCGCTTCGATCACCCCGCCCTGCTGCAGAATCAGCGCACGCTGCAGCGCGTTGTCCAGCTCGCGCACGTTGCCCGGCCAGGCATGCGCCTGCAGGCAGGCACGGGCAGCGGCAGAAAGGCGCACCGGGGCATGCTTCATCTTGGCCACATGGCGCGCCAGCAGGCGCTCGGCCAACGGCAAAATGTCGCCACTGCGCTCGCGCAACGGCTGCCAGGCCAGGGGGAACACCGAAAGGCGGTAGAACAGGTCTTCACGAAAACGCCCCGCTGCCACCTCACCGGCCATGTCGCGGTTGGTGGTGGCCAGCACGCGAATGTCCAGCGGGATCGGCTTGCGACCACCCACGCGCTCCACTTCACGCTCCTGCAGCACCCGCAGCAACTTGGCTTGCAGGCCCAACGGCATTTCGGAAATTTCATCGAGCAGCAAAGTGCCGCCCTCAGCCTGTTCGAACTTGCCCGCCTGAGCCGCAATGGCGCCGGTAAAAGCGCCTTTTTCGTGGCCGAACAAGGTGGCTTCGAGCATGTTGTCAGGGATTGCCGCACAGTTGATTGCCACGAATGGCTGCGCTGCCCGTGACGATTGCTGGTGAATGTAACGCGCCAGCACTTCCTTGCCCGTGCCCGACTCTCCGGAAATGAGCACCGTGGAATCGCTGCGCGCCACACGGGCGGCCAGCTCCAGCAACTGGCGGCTGGCAGGCTCGCAAGCGACAGGCCCTTCGTCACCGGTCACACGCCCGGCGGCATGGCGCTCGACCAGGCTCAACAGCGCCTTGGGCTCGAACGGCTTCACCAGGTAATCCGCCGCGCCTTGGCGCATGGCCTCCACGGCACGCTCCACGGCGGCGTGCGCTGTCATCAGCAACACAGGCAATTGCGGGTGGAGGCGGCGCAGCTGCGCCAGCAACTGGTGGCCGTCCATGCCCGGCATGTTCACGTCACTGACAACCAGGCTGAACGCCTCGCCTGCCACCGCCTGCAACGCCTCTTCGGCACTGCCGACCGCGTGATAGGCAAAGCCGCCGATCTCCAGGGTATCGCCCAAGGCCTGACGCAAGACGCGGTCGTCCTCGACCAGCAGCACCTTGATCGCCATCACACAACCTCCGCAGGCTGGCCGTCGATCAGCGGCAACTGCACGCTGACACAGGTGCCGCGCCCGACCTTCGAGCGCAGGCGCATCTGGCCCTGATGGGCACGCACCACCGCCTTGACCACTGCAAGGCCAAGCCCGGTGCCCGTCGCCTTGGTCGTCAGGAACGGCTCACCCAGGCGGCTCAGCAGTTCGGGGGCGATGCCACTGCCAGCATCACTGACGCACAGGTGCAGGGTGCAGCCACGGCGGTACAGGTGCACCTTCACCCGCGCAGCACCCTCGCTGGCCTGCAGGGCATTTTCGATCAGGTTGAGCAAAGCACCGACCAAGGTGTCACGGTTGCACAGCAACTCACCCAGGTGGGTGTCGCACTGCCAGCGCACGGCGTGCCCCTGAACATGGGCTTGAGCGGCCTGCTGCAGCGCCTGGAACAATCCTTTTGGGGTCAGCCGGTCACCCAGCGGCAGCTCGCCACGGGCAAACACCAGCATGTCGCGCACCTGGTGCTCCAGCTCGTGCAAGCGCTCCTTGAGGCTGCTGGCAAAACGCTGACGGGTTTGTGGCGCGAGTTCGTGTTCATCGTCAGCCAGATGGCTGGCGTAGAGCATGGCCGCGGACAGCGGCGTACGGATCTGGTGCGCCAGCGACGCGACCATGCGGCCCAACGAAGACAAGCGCTCATGCCGCGCCAGCTGGCCCTGCAGGCGACGGGTTTCAGTCAGGTCGTTGAGCAGCACCAACTGGCCGGGCTCGGCATCCAGCGAACGGGTGGCGATGGACAAGCGGCGGCCGTCACGCAGCGACACTTCGTGCCCGTCATCCTCACGCGGGGCGAAGCTGCGGGCAATGACCTGGCGCCATAGCTGGCCGACCAAGGGCTCGCCGAGCAGTTCGCAGGCAGCGGGGTTGGCTTCGCGCACCAAGCCTTGGTCATCAATGACGATAACGCCGCCGGGCAACAGGTCGAGCAGGTTTTGCAGGCGGTTGGCCAGGCGTTCTTTCTCGTTGAGCTCGGCCATGCGCTGGGCGCCGACCACCGCCAACTCGCCCTTGAGTTCGCTGACGCGCGCCTCGAGCATGCTGTAGGACTGGTTGAGCTGGCTGGATACCTGATTGAACAGGGCGAATGCCTGCTCAAGCCCCTGCCGGCTTTCCTGCTCGACGGGGAGGCGCCCCTGTGGATCAAGGGCTCGGGACGGATGGGCGGCCTGGGGCATCGTGCTCTCTCGCGTGGCTGACCGTCATAAAAACGGTGTGGTGAGAGCGGTGTAGCAATAGCCGTGCCGGGGTTTGGGTTGGAATTGTTGCTGCCTGGTAGATCGAGCGCCGCTCGCGGATGAATCCGCTCCTACAGGGGATCGCATTCCTTTGTAGGAGCGGATTTATCCGCGATGCGCCGCACAGCGGCGCTCAATCCTCGGCCTGATCCTCACCGCCCTGCCGGCTCATGCCGTACTTGCGCATCTTCTCCACCAGCGTGGTACGGCGAATACGCAAACGTTCAGCCGCCCGAGCCACGATACCGTTGGCATCGTCCAGCGCCTGCTGGATCAGGCCCTGCTCCAGGCTGCCGAGGTAATCCTTCAGGTCCAGGCCTTCAGGCGGCAGCATGGCGTGGCTGGAGAAGTTCGGCGCATGGCCGTTGATGGCCACGCGCTCTTCCAGGTCGCTGCGCAGGCTGTCGACCAATTGCTCGTCTTCATCGTCAACGTAGCGGAATTTCTTCGGCAGCTCGGAAACGCCGATCACCCCGTACGGATGCATGATCGCCATGCGCTCCACCAGGTTGGCCAGCTCGCGAACGTTGCCCGGCCAGCCGTGGCGGCACAGCGACATGATCGCGGCGGAGTTGAAGCGGATCGAGCCGCGCTTTTCGTGCTCCATGCGCGAAATCAGCTCGTTCATCAGCAGCGGAATGTCCTCCACCCGCTCACGCAGCGGCGCCATTTCGATGGGGAACACGTTAAGGCGGTAGTACAAGTCTTCGCGGAAGGTGCCGTCCTCGATCATGGTCTCGAGGTTTTTATGGGTCGCGGCAATGATGCGCACATCAATGCTCTGAGTCTTGTTGCTGCCCACACGCTCGAAGGTACGCTCCTGCAGCACGCGCAGCAGCTTGACCTGCATCGGCAACGGCATGTCGCCGATCTCGTCGAGGAACAGCGTACCGCCGTTGGCCAGCTCGAAACGCCCGGCACGGCTGGTGATGGCCCCGGTGAAGGCGCCCTTTTCATGGCCGAACAGTTCGCTTTCCAGCAGCTCGGCCGGGATCGCGCCGCAGTTCACTGGCACGAACGGCGCTTCGCGGCGCTTGGAGTGATAGTGCAGGTTGCGCGCCACCACCTCTTTGCCAGTGCCGGACTCACCCAGAATCAGCACGCTGGCGTCGGTATCGGCCACCTGCTGCATCATCTGCCGCACATGCTGGATGGCACGGCTGGTGCCCACCAGGCTGCGGAACAGGTTGGGCTCGCGCTGGCGGCCGCGCTCGCGGGCCTGGTCGTACATTTCACGGTAGACCTGGGCACGGTGCAGCGAATCGAGCAGCTGGCTGTAGCTCGGCGGCATTTCCAGGCTGGCCAGTACGCGACGGCGAAGCTCTTCCGGGTACTCCACGGAAGAAATTTCACCAATCATCAGCACGGGGAGGAACTCATCCCACCCAGCCACTGTCTTAAGCAGCCCGAGCACTCCGCCTGAGGCATTTACGGTACCGATCAGCACGCAGAGCACTTCGCGACTCGAAGACAGCCCTTCTACCGCTTGCTGCCAGTCCTGGCTGGAGCACGGGAGGTTTTCTTCGCCGAGAAAGTTCAGGACCACCGCCAGATCGCGGCGGCGGGCGCTGTCGTCATCGATCAGGAGAATCTTGGTTTCACGCCACATGCAATAGCAACTTCCCTAGTCATATCGGCGCCATATGGCGAGCTCGACATCATTCCGACTGAATGGTCAGTGTTCGGACGTCTGAATTTCGAAAACAGCCACTAGTAAAGTCAAAAAAATGTGCGCAGTCAAATTAATGGCGCGCATATCTTTACAGATTCGTGGTTCAACTGAACAGATGGTATACCTTGGCGGCGTTTTTCGCCTGACGGATTTGTGTCATCTCGTCGACTATTGTTTGACGCTCGCCACTTGCAGCCTCGATTAACTGGCGGTAAACGTCCAGCAATTGCTCCAGGCTGTCGCGCACCTCAACGACGTTACCCTGGGCATCAGCCAGCAAATCACTGATGCGCAGGCGGCATTCCAGGTCCAGTTCGCCCACTGCATCCCAGTTACGGGTTGCAAGCGCATCCAGCAGTAACTGCCGGGTCTGCTCGATACGGACGAGTACATCGCTCATGTCATGCTCCTTGGCTCAGGAAGCCGACGATGGGTCGCCGATGGCGTCCCAACCTTCCTTGACGGTAATCAGCAGGCGCGCCACTTCATCGATGATGGCCGGGTCGCTTTTGACGTTGGCTTCGACCAGGCGGCGGCTCATGTAGGTGTACAGGCTGTCCAGTTCGGCCAGGCTTTCGGCGTGGTTTTCCAGGTCCAGGCCTTCGCGCAGGCCGCCGATGATGTCGATCGCCTTGCCGATCAGGATGCCCTTCTGGGCGACGTCCTGGCGCGCAATGGCGCCCTTGGCCTGGGCCATGCGATCAAGGCCGCCCTGCATCAGCATCTGCACCAGACGGTGCGGGCTGGCCTCGGACGTCTGGGCCACGCCATTGACTTTCTGGTACTGCCGAAGGGCCAACATCGGGTTCATGAATCTACCTCGTTGCAGCGAAAAAGGTTGCTTGTACCCTGTGTATCGTCGGCACGTCAAAAAACTTTAGCGGCAAAGCAAAAAGCCCGGGGCGTCCAGAGGGCGCCGCCGGGCTTTTGTCGCCGCGTGCGAATCAGGAGTTCTTGGCCTGCGCTTCGAGGGCGTCGAACACCGACTTGATCTGGTCGGCCTGGGCGTTGAGCTTGGCCACCGCCGTGTCCATCGCCACGAATTTCTTGGTCAGCGATTCGGTGAGCGACTCGGTGCGGCGGTCCAGCGCGGTCTGCTGGTCGGCCAGGTTCTTGGCGATCTTGTCCAGGTTGGCCTTGCGGGTGGCCAGGCTGCCATCGGTCGCGTTATACGGGTCGATGGCCTTGTTCATGCGCTCGAAGATGCCGTTGGTACCGGTGAACAGCTCCTGCACCTCGGCACCCAGCTTCTTGTCATTCATCGCCGTCGTGAACTTGGTGGTGTTGAACTCCAGGGTGCCGTCTTTCGTGGTGTTGATACCCAACTGGCTCAAGCTGGTCAGCTGATCACCCGCGCCCACCTCGGACAACACCTTGCGAATATCACCCAGCAGCGAACGCGTGGTGGGGTCGTTGGTCAGCGGGCCAAGCACCAGGTTGTCATCACTGTCGCGCGAGGTCGTGGTCAGCGACGTGATGGTCTTCTGCAGGGTGTTGTAGGCATCGACGAAGGCCTGGATGGAGGTTTGCAGCCCGGTGTTGTCTGCCTCCACTGTAATCTGGGTAGCACTGGTAGCCGAGGCACTGACGCCCGTGAGCTCCAGCTTCATGCCGCTGATGGCGTTGTCGATGGTGTTCTTCGAGCTGGTGACCGTCAGGCCATCAATTGTCAGCTCGGCATCTTTGGCCAGGTCGGTGATGTAACCGGCCCCCGTGCCGGTCATCTTGGTCGTACCATCGATCGCCAATTCGGAGATACCGGAAACCGACAAGTCTGAACCCGCGCCAGTGGTGGTGGAACTGAGCACCAGACGTGCCCCACCCTCACCATTGATAATGTTGGCCGACACCCCTTGAACGCCCAGTTCCTTGTTGATCTGGTCGCGCACGCTTTCGAGGGTGGCGCCGCTGGCGACATTCACCTTCCAGCTGTTTGCCCCCTGGGAAACCGTCAGCTCGCCTGCACTGATTGCGGAGGTAGAGCCCCCCGCAAACGCCTGGCTGGCAACCTTGGAGCCCGTGGCCAACTGGTTGACGACAATGCTGTAGCTACCCGCCACGGCCGTGTTGCCAGAGGTGACTTTGACAACCGCTTCGTTGGCCGACTTTGCCGCATAGGCGTTGAACGACGGCGCGCTGCTGTCATTGAGTTTTTTCATGGCGTCCTGAAACGCCGTGAGGGCACTGCGCAGCGAACCCACGCCCGAAATCATCGCGGTGTTGTTGCTGGTCTGCCGAGTGATCTGCGCTTTTTTGGCCGCAGTGTCAGCAGTGACCAACGCCGACACCATGTCGGTAATATTCAGCCCGGTGCCTTGGCCGATACTGGAAACTAGGGTCGCCATCAGTTAATCCCTCTTTTTGGACCGCCCGCCCCACTCCTGCAGGGCTGGCATGAACCTTTGAATACTTCGCCGCCGGTCAGACCTTGGCGTCGAACAAAAGACTGTTGACATCGCTCAGGCTGTGAGCAATTCGCAACGCCTCTTCCGAGGGCAGTTGCCGGATCAGCTCGCCGGTTTCGCTGGCGATGACCTTGACGACAATCTTGCCGGATTCTTCGTCCGTGGAGAATTCCAGATTGCGTCGGCTTGAACTTAGAAACTTCTCGATATCCGATACGGCCTGCTTGACCTTCTCGGCATCGGTACCTTTTTCGGCAGCGCTGACCGCCTGAGGTTCCAGCGTATCACTGCTACGCACGGAGTCGGCCGAGCGGGAAACCGGCTTGTCGCCAACCGGTTCGGTCGGCCGAGCAGTCGGGTAGGACAAATTCAACTTTACGCTCATGTCCATGGCTTACCACCTCGCAACGAAAAGGCGGGGAAGCGCCTCATGTGCACCCCCCCGCCGGTCACCATCAGCGATTACTGAAGCAGCTTCAGTACAGCGGATGGCAGCTGGTTGGCCTGGGCCAGAACCGAAGTCGAAGCTTGCTGCAGGGTCTGCTGCTTGGTCAGCTGGGCAGTTTCAGCAGCGAAGTCGGTGTCCTGTACACGGCCACGAGCGGCTTCGGCGTTCTCGTTGATGTTCTGCAGGTTGTTGACGGTGCTGGTCAGACGGTTCTGCGAAGCACCCAGGTCGGCACGGGTGGTGTTGATGGTTTGCAGAGCGGCGTCGATGGCGTCCAGAGCAGCGTTCATGCTGGCTTCGGCTTCGTCGGAAGTCGAACCGGTGATGGCGATGGTGGCCGAGTCAACGCTCAGGGTAGCAGCGTCGAAACCGCTGTCCAGGCTGATGCTGATCTGGTTGTCTGCACCGGAGTTCGAACCAACCTGGAAGGTCAGGACACCAGCAGAACCGTCCAGCAGGTTCTTGCCGTTCAGCTGAGTGGAGTTGGCGATACGAGTCAGCTCGTCCGACATTTGCGCGAATTCTTTGTTCAGCGCTTCGCGGTCTTCGGTGCTGTTGGAGTCGTTTCGAGCCTGAACTGCCAGTTCACGCATACGCTGCAGGATGTTGGTCTGCTCTTGCATCGCGCCTTCAGCGGTCTGGGCGATGGAGATACCGTCGTTGGCGTTCTTGATAGCCATGGTCTGGCCACGGATCTGCGAGGTCATGCGGGTAGCGATCTGCAGGCCGGCGGCGTCGTCTTTGGCGCTGTTGATTTTCAGGCCGGAGGACAGACGGGTCATCGAAGTGCTGAGTGCGTCGGAAGCACGGTTCAGGTTTTTCTGAACGCCCAGAGAGGTGGTGTTGGTGTTAACGGTCAAAGCCATGACGAATTCCTCGTAAGTTGGGTACTACGGCTTCCGGCCTTGGCAATTCGCCGGGTGTGGCACAGAGAACCTTCGTAATAGTTATCTTCGTCAGGGCGGGTTTCTTTAGCGGTTTTTCGAAAAATTTTGCTGGCATCCTGCCAGCCCAATGAAATCAAGGAGTTGACGCCAGATTACAGGCGCCAGCTCTGTGCAGAATAGAAAAGAAAACGCCGCCCGGAGGCGGCGCTATCCAGCAGGGCGATGAACGGTCAGTCACGGCGCTCGATGATTGCCGAGCCCCAGGACAGGCCCACACCAAAACCACTGAGGGCAACACGCTTGTGCTGCGAACCGAGCACGTGCTTTTCCAGCAGCAGCGGAATGCTCGACGACACGGTATTGCCGGTCTCGACCATGTCCTTGACGAACTTCTGCTTGTGCTCGCCTTCAATGAAGCGCTGCGAAACGGCTTCGACAATCGCCGCGCTGCCTTGATGCAGGCAGTACAGGTCGATGTCATCCGCCTGCAACTCACTGGTCTCAAGCAGCTGCTGCAGGTGCGCCGGCACCTTCACCAGGGCAAAGTTGTAGACCTGGCGGCCATTCATGAAGAACTTGCCGTCGGTGGTGCGCAAATGCTCCGCCCCCGCCCCGTCACTGCCGAACAGCGATTTGCCCAGCTGCCAGGTGGCGCCCTCGCCCATCCAGGTGGCGGTAGCGGCGTCGCCGAACAGCATGGTGGTGTTGCGGTCTTCGGGGTCGACGATCTTCGAATACGGGTCGGCAGTGATCAGCAGGCCGTTTTTCAGGCCGGCGGCTTCCATGAAGCCCTTCATGGCGTAAAGCCCGTACACATAGCCCGAGCAGCCCAGCGAAATATCGAAGGCGGCAATGGCGGTCGACAGGCCCAGCTTGTGCTGCACGATGGCCGCGGTGTGTGGCAAGCCTTCGGCGTCACCGTTCTGGGTGACCACGATCACGGCATCGATGGATGCCGGGTCCAGCGATGGATTGGCAGCGAACAGGTTCCTGGCAGCCTCGACGCACAGGTCGGAGGTTTCCTGGGCAGCTTCCTTGCGCGGCAAGAAGGTGGAGCCGATCTTGCCGAAGATGAAATCCTGATCCTTGCCGAATTTCGCGCCCTGGGCGTAGTTGTCCACGCCTTCAGTCGGCACGTAACTGGCGATGCTTTTAATGCCAATCATATGGCTTCCCAATTCAGTAACAGCGAAATACCCACCACGGTCGGAACGGCAAAACGCCAGGCGATACGGTAAGTCCGATCCCTGACGGCTTGCCCGGGGCGACGTGGCGGTTCCCGGTTTCGACAATATACAGTGAAGATGCGCGTTCTGACTCTCAAGTCACGCTCTTTTTGTCGAATCGACAAACGCCACCGAACGCACCTGCAAAAAAGCCATGACCGCCGAGAGGCGGTCATGGCTTTGAACGCAACTGACAGCGATGTCAGGCGATAAGTGCCTGCCACTCGACACGGCCAGCCAGGTCAAGGCTGAACAGCTTGCCGTCGCTGCGATGGTTGGCGTTGTAGCAAGCATCTTGCGCCAAAGCCTGCGCCCAGCGCTCGCGCATCTGCGCGCACGCCATCGCGTCATCGCTGACACTGCCGTGGCGCACCACCTGCGCCTGCGGCGTCCAGACCACCAGCAGGCCAGCGGCGGCCGCCTGCAGGCACAGGTCGACCTGCGCCGCACGCACGCTCGGCGCCTGCTCGTCGAGCCCACCGGCACTGCGCAACAGCTCAGCGCGCAGCATGATGCAGCCCGACACGGCCGAAACGCCGTGCTCCACCTGCAACCGCTGCAGGTAGCCAGGCGCATCCTTGGCCTCACCGGCAAACGCTGCGCGCACGCCGGCTCGCCCGGCCAGCACCAGCCCGGCTTCGACGACCTTGCCATCGGCCCCGAGCAGCTTGCCCCCCACCACGCCCACTTCCGGGCGCTGGGCCTGGTTTAGCAAGCCCTCGATCCAGTTGGCATTGAGCACTTCGGCGGCGCTGTCGAGCATAACCAGATACTCGCCACGGGCCTGCCCAAAGGCCAGGTTGAGCATGGCCGCTGGCGCCAGCGGCTGCTCGCTGCGGATCACCCGCACCCGGTCGCCTGCTGCCTGCAGGCTGCCCAGCCAGTCGCGCAGCTCGGGCGAGCGGCTGGCGTTGTCTGCAACCAGAATTTCGTGGTTCTGATAACGGGTGCGCTGGATCACGCTGACCATGCACGCCTGCAACGCTTCGAAGTTGTCCTGGCAATGCAGCACGATCGACACGGCCGGCCGCTCCTGGTGCCGGTAATCGATCTGCAGTGTACCCGGGTGAGCCGAACCCACCGATGCGTTGTAGCCACGCTGGGCAACATGGTGGGCCAGCACCGTACGCTCCTGGTCATGCCGATCGTTACCCGGGGCTTTGCTGATCAACAGCGGTTCGGCCAAGTGGGCCAGGCCGGCCATACCAGCCTCGCCGATAAGGCGCAGCAACAGGTCGAACTCCAGGGCCTGCGGGTAACGCGAGTCAAAACCGCCGACCTCAAGCCACAGATCGCGACGCACCAGCCAATGGCGCGCCATCCAGCCCGGCACGCTCTGCAGCAGGTCCAGGTTCACGCCCGGGCGCAGCACTTCACGCAGCGAGCCATCGGCCTGGACGTGCAGTTCGTCCATGGCCACCGCACGCACGCCATCCACGCCCAGCAACTCCAGGCCCGCGCGCAGCAAACCGGTGGCCGTGAAGCGATCGCCGCTTTCGGCCAGCATCACCCAGTCGGTTTCCATCTGACGGGCCGCTTCGTTCATGCGCTGAACGTAATCCTGCTGGGTCACCTTCACAAAATGCACGGTCTGCTGAGGCCGGGTCACCGCTGGCAGCTCGCCAGTGGTGAGCACAACAACCTTGAAGGCGCGCGCGTAACCGCTCATCAAACTGTCGAAGGTATCCTGCAGCTTGGCCATGTCGGCCTCAAGGTCGAGCAGCAGGATGCCGAAGCTTGGGCCACCCTGATGCTGCGCCAGTCGCTGGGCGGCTTGACGGGCCTGGCCGGCATCCGGCTCCCGGGCCTTCAGCCATTTGAGCAGTTGCCCTGACGGCAGGCTGTCGAGCAGTGCCTGGCTGTCGTAGCACGGTACCGACTCGAGCTGTTGCAACCAACCGCGCAACGGCGCCGCTTCGGCTTCGTCACCGGCTTCTTCCAGGGAGGCCAGCAGGCGCTGCACCACGGTGCGGTTGAACGGGCTGAGGGTCAAGGCTTCCCACAAGCGGCTACGCAGGGTACGGGCATCGTCGTTGGCGTTGACCTGCATCAGCTGCCATTGGCGCAACAGGATCGGCTCCAGCTCGATCAGTTGCTGACGGCCCGCCGGCATGGTGTGAATCAGGAATTCGAATTCGGCCAGCAAGTCGAACATCGGCTTGTTGTAGAACGGCAACTCGACGAACTGGTGTTCGCCAAAAATACGCCGCGGCTTGGCTTCTGGCAGCTTCCAGTGGGAACGCACGATCACGCAGCCCTGCAATGCCCGGCCGGTCAGCAGGCCTTCCGCCATTGCCTTGAAGCTCTCCAGGGCAATGCGCTTGACCTCATCTGCGCCCCGCACGCTCAGCGCGGTGGGGATGGACGCCAGAAACTCAGCAAACGCCTCGCGCCCCTGGCGCGACTTCTCGTCCTGCAGGGCCAGCACCGTCAGCACGTTGGTATTGTGCTCGGAGCCGCCGTAGTTGGCCTCGCGCACAGCGTACGGGATCGGCAGGATCCGCGCCTTGGCATTGGCCAGCAGGTAGAAGGTATGGCCGATTTCCTGCCATTCGAAGTTGGTGCCTGGCGGCAGCAGGCCATACCACTGCTGCAACAGGTCGGTGCGGGTCACCGCGTAAAACGGCGGCAGGAACTGCCCCATGAATTCGATCAGGCGCTGCTCGGGCTGCTCGGCGCAGTAGTCTTCCTGGACGATGTTGTCACGCTTGTAGAAGTCCACCTGGGTACCGCGCCCCAGGTACATCATGCCGTAACCATGGCACACGCCGTAGTCGGGGTTCTGTTCGAGGAACTCCACCGAACGGGTCATGCCGTCGTGCAGCAGGAAGTCATCCACCGCCGCAAAGGTCATGAACGGGGTGCGCACTTCGTTCACGCCATAGGTCAGCTTGTCTTGCAGCCCCGCATAGGAAAACTGCGGCAGGTGGCGGTAATCGACCTGCGGGAATTCGCGTGCGACTGCGTCATCCGCCTCGACCGACGAGTCCAGCACCAGGATAGTCGCCGGGTAATTGCGGTAAAAATACAAGGCGCGGCGCAAGAAGGCCGGGCGATTGTGGGTAATCACCACCAGGGTGAGACGATCCTTGAGCGAGGTATCGCTCGGGTGCTGCGCATGAGCCTGCATAGTTATTCCTGCCCGTTGTCCGGCTGTTTCGGTGGTTCAGCGCACGCGGCGCAGGTAGCCATCACGCGCGACGGTGATCAGCAGTTTGTCGTGGATTTCGGCATCAATGACAAAATCCTCGGTTTCCTTCAGGTAAGCCCACACGGCGGTACGCGGGTTGTCGCCCACACCCCACGGGCGGTCCGGGAAGGCATCCGCAGGCATGTCTTCGACCACGGTGTCCATCACCACGCAATAGCAGTCCTTCGACACCAGTGGCGCGTATGCGCGCAGCTCAGCCAGCACATGCTCGTGGGTGTGGTTGGAATCAAGCACGACCATGACTTTTTTACCTTCAGCCAGGCCACGCACCTGCTCGACGACGGCAGGGTCAATGCTGGAGCCTTCGATCATGCTGATGCGCTTGAACATCGGGTGGCTCTCGATGGCCTCGCGGTTGTGCGCGCGGATATCCCGATCGATGCCGAGCACTTCACCGTGCCCTACCAGCTCCATCATCGACGCGTAGTAGATGATCGAGCCGCCGTGGGCGATGCCGCATTCGATGATCAGGTCAGGCTTGAGCTTCCAGATGAGCTCCTGCATGGCGACCATGTCCTGAGGCAACTGGATGATCGGGCGGCCCATCCAGCTGAAGTGGTAGGTGTACTTGTGCCTGGCCGATTCGTTGTAAAAGGTCTGGGCCAGCTCGCACAGTGCGGCGTCGTTGCCCTGGGCCAGGATCTCGGCCTGGCATTCTTCGGCGAATGCGTGTTGTGGCGTTTTGTCGCTCATGTGCAGCCTCTTGAAAAGTGTTGGCCCACAGCGCTACTGGCGCGAGGGCTCGGCAGTGGATTGCAGCAGGTGTTGCAAACGGTCGGTCACCGCCCAGAACGCCATGGGTTCGTGGGCCGGGTAGCCGTAATGGCCAAGGTTCAGGTGCAGCTCGGCGCCGCGCTCGCGCAGCCGTTGCTCGACAAGGCTGCGCACGGCGGTTGGCCGCCCGCTGGCACAGTTCACCACCCCGGAGAAGCCCCGGCAGTGCAGCAGGCCGGCCAATTGGCTGGCGGCTTCGGTAATTGGCTGGAAGTCGCGCAGCTGTTCGCCGGCAGACATGTCGAACGCCGCGGCACCGCTGTCAATCGCCCGGTCGAGTGCTGCCAGCAGGCTGTTGGGGTTCTGCCCCTCGCCATGCAGGTAGAACAGCCGCGCCCATTGCAGGGTGAAGGGGTGATGAAGCTGCAGCGCCTGAAGAAACTGATGCAGGCTGTGCTTGGCCAGGCCGTATGGGTTGGCCGGGTGCGCCGGGCAGTGTTCGTCCAGCGGCCCGCTCTGCATGCCATATTCGAAGCAGGTGCCGGTCACCAGCACCTGCGGCACACCCGCCTGCACGGCATGCTTGATGAAGTGGTAATCGGCCATCAGGTTCTGCTCCAGATGAAACAGCGCCTGATAGTTGGGCAAGCCGGGCCAGGCCAGGTGTGCCAGCGCGTCGATGCCGTCGGCCCAGCTGGCAACCTGCCCGGCATCCGCCTGCTGGATGTCGCCGGCTACCCACTGCACCTGGTCGAACCATGGCAGGTTGCGCGCACGCGCCATGTCACGCGCCAAGGCGCGCACGCGGCAACCACGGGCCAGTAACTCGGCCACCAGGTGGCGGCCGACGAAACCGCTGGCACCGGTCACCAGCACATGCAAAGCGGTCATAGCACGGTCAACTCGGGTACCGCGATCACGAACTGCCCGCCCCATTCACGAATGGCACCCTGCTGTTCGCTGACTTCGCGCAGCAGGTTCCAGGGCAGCACCAGCACGTAGTCCGGCTTTTCGTGCTGCAATTGCTCGGGCGCCACGATCGGGATGCGGCTACCCGGCAAGTACTTGCCTTGTTTGTGCGGGTTGGCGTCGGCCACCCAGGCCAGCAGGTCGGCCTTCACCCCCGCGTAGTTGAGCAAGGTGTTGCCTTTGGCGGCGGCACCATAACCGACTACCCGCTTGCCGGCAGCCTTGGCATCGAGCAGGAACCGCAGCAACTGCAGCTTGATGCGCTCGGCGGCGGGAGCAAGGGTTGCGTAGAAATCAGCGGTGCGCACACCCACTGATTCCTCCAGCGCCAACAGGTCGGCGACAGCAGGTTGCACTGCACGCCGCTCGCCGTCGGCACGCTGCACGAACACGCGCAGCGAACCGCCATGGGTGGTCAGTTCCTCGACATCGAAGACTTCCAGGCCATTGCGCTGGCAAAGCGTCTGCACTGCAGTCAGCGACAGGTACGAATAGTGCTCGTGGTAAAGCGTGTCGAACTGGTGGTCTGCCATCAGTGAGAGCAGGTGCGGAAATTCGAATGTCGCCACGCCCTCAGGCTTGAGCAGCGTGGCAAAACCGCCAAGGAAATCGTTGATGTCCGGCACGTGGGCGAGGACATTGTTGGCCGCCATCAGGTCGGCACTCCAGCCCTCTGCCACCAGCCCTTGCGCCACCTCTCGGCCAAAGAACACTTCGCGGATCTGCAGGCCTTTGGCGCGCGCGGCCTCGGCGGTGCTGCGGGTCGGCTCCACGCCCAGGCACGGGATACCGCGCGCGGCCACGTACTGCAGCAAGTAGCCATCGTTTGCCGCGATCTCCACCACGCGGCTGTCCGCGGTCAGGCCAAAGCGCGCGACCATGCGCGCAACATACGCCTCGGCGTGGGCAAGCCAGGTGCTGGAGTAAGAACTGAAGTACGCGTAGTCGGCATCGAACAACTGCTCGGCGCGGGTGTAGTCTTCGGTCTGCACCAGCCAGCACTGCTCGCACACCGCCACTTTCAGCGGCACCCACTGCTCGGCCTCGGCCAGTTGCTCGGGGCGCAGATAGGCATTGGAAGGTGGCGATGTACCCAGATCGATCAATGGCAGGTGCAAGGCACTGCCGCAACCTCGGCAATTCATACGGTCACTCCGGTAAAGCGTTCGTCCAGCCCGGGGTGCATCTGGTCCCGGGCCGAGAGGTTGATGACAGGCAACGGCCATTCGATGGCCAGGCGCGGGTCGAGCACCGACAGGCCTCCTTCGTATTCCGGTGCGTAGTCGGCGCTGTGCAGGTAAAGCAACTCGGCATCGTCGCTCAATGCCTGAAAGCCATGGGCGAAACCGGCCGGCACCAGCAAGCTGCTGCCCTCCCCGGCTTTCAGGTGTTCGGCGTGCCAGTGCAGGAACGTGGGCGAACCGGCGCGCAAGTCGACCACCACGTCCCACACCTCGCCTTGCAGGCAGGTGATGTACTTGCTTTCCGGCTGCGGCCCGGCCTGGTAGTGCAGGCCGCGCACGCTACCGCGCTCACGGGTCAGCGAACGGTTGATCTGGCGGATATGGAACGGCGCGCCAAAGCGCTCCAGGCTGTCTTCGCAATACAGCCTCGAGAAGGCGCCACGGGCATCCGCCTGGCGGCGATGCTCGACCCGCGCCAGGCCTTGCAGCGGCAAAGGGTGCAAGGTGTACTGGCTCACAAAGACTCCTGATACAGGCTCAACTGGGTCAGACTGACGGCGCGCATGTCCATGCCCTTGCGCCAGGCCAGGTGCCAGCCGAGGGTGCGTTCCAGGCATTCGTGCAGCGTCCAGCGCGGGCGCCAGCCCAACAAGTGGCGGGCCCGCGAGCTGTCCAGGCGCAGCAGCCCGGCTTCGTGCATGTCGCTTTTCTGGAAGTTGACACCCGGCGCCTGCGGCCATTGGCTGGCCAGCAACTGCACCACTTCACCCACGCTGCACATGTCGTCTTCACCGGGGCCGAAGTTCCACGCGCCGGCAAAGCGCTGCCCCTGCTCGTACAACCCGGCAGCCAGCAGCAGGTAACCTGCCAGTGGCTCCAGCGCATGCTGCCAGGGCCGTACGGCCTGCGGGAAGCGCAATGTCACCGGCTCTTCGCCGGACCAGGCCTTGAGCACGTCCGGGATCAGCCGCTCAGGCGAAAAGTCGCCACCGCCAAGCACGTTGCCAGCGCGCGCCGTGGCCAGGCTCAGCCCATGCTCGGCGAAGCGCTCCGGCGGGAAAAACGAGGCTGCGTAGGATTGCGCCAGTATTTCGCAGCACGCCTTGCTGCTGCTGTACGGGTCGTGCCCGCCCAGCGCTTCATTTTCACGGTACGGCCAGTCCCATTCCTGGTTGGCATACACCTTGTCGGTGGTGACCACCACGCAGGCGCGCACACCACCTACCTGGCGGATGGCTTCGAGCAGGTTGAGCGTGCCCATGACATTGGTCGAGTAGGTGCCCAGTGGGTCGCGGTAGCCTTCACGCACCAAGGGCTGCGCCGCCAGGTGCAGGACGATTTCCGGCTGCGTCTCGGCGACCAGTTCCAGCAGCACGCCCAGGTCACGCACGTCACCGCGCCGGTCATCAATGCCTTCGCCCACCCGCGCCAGTTCGAACAGGCTCGGCTCGGTCGAAGGATTCAGGGCAAAGCCTGTGACCTGCGCGCCAAGGCTCTGCAACCACAGCGTCAGCCAACTGCCTTTGAAGCCGGTGTGGCCGGTGACCAGAACGCGCTTGCCAGCCCAGAAGGCGGGGCTCAGGCCCACTGCTTCCATGGGGCCTCCCCGGTGCTCCACAGCTGTTCCAGGTGGTTCTTGTCACGCAGGGTATCCATCGGGTGCCAGAAGCCGTCGTGCTCGAACGACATCAAGTGCCCTTGTTCGGCGAGGGTCATCAACGGCTCGGCCTCCCATGGCGTGGCGTCGGCGGCGATGTAGGGGATAACCTTGGGTGACAGCACAAAGAAGCCACCGTTGATCCAGCCGCCATCGCCCCGTGGTTTTTCGCTGAAGCCACGCACCAGGTTACCTTCGCGCTGCAAGGCACCGTAACGCCCCGGCGGTTGCACGGCGGTGACCGTGGCCAGCTTGCCGTGGCCGAGGTGGAAGTCGACCAGCGCGCCGATGTTGATGTCGGACACACCGTCGCCGTAGGTGAAGCAGAACGCCTCGTCGTCCTCGACGTAGCGTGCCACACGGCGCAGGCGGCCACCGGTCATGGTGTCCTCGCCGGTGTCGACCAGCGTCACGCGCCATGGCTCGCTGTAGTTCTGGTGCACGTCCATGCGGTTGGCGCGCATGTCGAAGGTGACGTCCGAGGTGTGCAGGAAGTAGTTGGCGAAGAAGTCCTTGATCGCGTAGCCCTTGTACCCCAGGCAGATCACGAAGTCATGGATACCATGCGCCGAGTACTGCTTCATGATGTGCCAAAGAATTGGCTTGCCACCGATCTCGATCATCGGTTTGGGCTTGAGGTGCGACTCTTCGCTGATCCGCGTGCCGAGCCCACCCGCCAGAATGACTGCCTTCATCGATTTCCTCATGTACTTCGCGCCCCCGGAGCCGCCAGGGTGAAGGATTTATGGCGATATCGATGGGTATTGCAGGAAGTGCGCCAATGTTTGTGTTTTCCGACGCAGCTGCCGCAATTCCTGTAGGAGCGGATTTATCCGCGATGGGGTGCGAAGCGCCCCCCCCGCTGTCGACTGCAGTTATGTGATTTAGCGGAGATCGCGCACGGCGCATCGCGGATGAATCCGCTCCTACAGGTTTTGCACCAGCATCGGGGTTTTGGCTCAATCCGCCAACCAGCCCCACTCCCAGTGCCGCAGGTTGTCGTCACGCAGCACGTAATCACGCATCACCGCTTCGCGCAACTCGTCGCCCATGCGGTAGCTGGCAGCCGGGTCGGACAGGTGCGAGCGAATGGCCTGCAACCATTCTTCGGTGCTGTTGCTGTATACCCGCGTGCAAGGCAAGTAGCCACGGTAGGCCTCGGTGTCGGTGCAGATGGTCGGGTAACCACAGGCACCGTATTCCAGCAAGCGCAGGTTGCTCTTGCAGTCGTTGAAGATGTGGAACTCCAGCGGCGCCAGCGCCAGGTCAAGGTTCAGGCTGGCCAGCTTGGCCGGGTAGCGCGCCAGCGGTACGCCCGGATGGAACTCATGGATGTAGGGCTTGAGCGCTTCCGGGCACATGCCGAAGAACACCCACTCCACGTCGTTGGCCAGTTCACGCACCACCTCGGCAATGATCTCCAGGTCACCGCTGTGGCTGGTACCGCCCCCCCAACCCACACGCGGCTTGCCGGAGGCCCCGCGCCTGCTGGCAGGCAGGTTGGCCCACAGGTGCGGCGCCAGCATGTTCGGCACCACGCGTATGTCGCGGTGCATGTCTGACAGGGCGTTGGCCAGTGCCTGAGTGGTCACCACCAATCGATCGCACAGGCCGATACCACGGCGCAGGTGCTGCTCGATGTCGGCGGGCTTGTTACGCGCATGGGTGTTTTTCTGCGGCGCGCTAAGTACGTAATCATCGATTTCAAAGATGCGCCGGGCGTTGGAAAAGCGCTTGATGCGCTCGATATCACGCACCGAGTCATCGGCATGGCGCAACTGCAGGATGATCACATCCGGGTCCATGCGCGCCAGTTGCATCACTGTCGGCGATTCGTAGACCACCCGGCCGACCACTCGCCCAGCCGCCTCCAGCTGCTTGAACGGTTGATCGACCCGGTAATGCCCTACCGCGCTGTCGTTGATCGGCAAACCCAGCACAGCTGGCAGGGCGCGCGCGCACAGCGGGCTCCAGCTGCCACGCAGGCTGGGCTCAAGGCTGAAGTCTGCAGCCGCCAGGCCAAGGTTCGGGTTGTAAGCGGGGTCGCGCACCACCTTGCTCAGCCAGCGCTCGCAGAACACCTGCTGCTGTTCCAGCAACTGCTCCTGGCTCAGCCCGCCGCACAGTGCCGGCGCTTCTTGCCTGACCAGCACGGCATACGGTGTACTGACGACGAGGTAACCCTGTGCACCGGCGCGCAGGCACAGGTCCAGCGCGGCCATGCCTTGGCTCAGGGGTTGCGCGCCCAAGCCGCCCAACTCGTCGAACACGGCCTTGCGCACCATCAGGCAATCACCACCCACGACGCTCCAGTTCTGCACGACCTGAAGACGCTGCAAGTAGCCGCGCGAATGAGCGTCTTCCCCGGCAAACGCAGGCCCGGAAACGCTGGCTACCCCCAGCACCCTGCCGGCCTCGATCACACGCCCCTGGGCATCTATCAAGCGGCCACCCACTACCGCCACTTCGGGGCGACGGGCATGCTGGAGCATCTCGTCCAGCCATTGGCCCTCAAGCACCTGCAACGCGGGGGCGAGCAGCAGCAGGTATTCCCCGCGCGCCACGGCGGCAGCTGCATCCACCAGCTCGTCGCGGTGTCGGCCCTGCGGCACGCGCACCACACGCAACATGCCGGCACCCAATTCTGCCATCGCCTCCAGCCAGGCGTCAGTGGCAGGCGCCACGTCAGCCCCCGCCACCAGCAGCAGTTCGTAATGGTTGCAGGCCGTGCGCTCGATCAACCCCATCACACAGGCCTGCAACTGCATCAGGTCATCACCCGTCGGCAGGATGATCGAAACCTGCGCCGCACCTGTATGCAGGTAGTCAACGCGATTAATCACCGCCAGGTCATCGTGACGAACGCGGTAGCCCACCCCCAGGCGCTGCAAGTGCGCAGCCAGCACCGGTTCGCTCTGGGCAATGACCTGCGGCAGTGACAACCACTGGGCAAAACTGAAAGGCGATTGCACCTGGATCTCGGCAATGTGCTCGACCACCTGCGGGCCGCGGGTTTCCACCAGGCGCCAGAGCAAGTCATGGGGCGCAAGCTCATCAAAACCGCCATCCAGCCCACCCAGCTCAAGCATGGCCTCGCGAGAAAAGGCCAGCGTACGCCCCACGTAAGGGAAGCTGCGCAACAAGTCGAGGTTGAACGCCGGCTTGAACACAGGCTCACTCGCCTTGCCATCACGCCAGGCGCCTTCATCGCTGTAGGCACACGCCAGGCTTGGGAACACCGCTGCCCGTTCGGCCAGCAGCAGGATGGCCGACTCGCTCAAGCGGTCTCCGGCACGCAGCAGGTAGACCCAGTCTGCATCGTGCAGCGAGGCCAGCAACTGGTTCAACTGCTGCGGCCAGTTGGCCTGCAGGGGCTGGTGCACCAGCGAAATGTCACTGACGGGCACCGCATCGGCCAGCACCACGCAGGCGTGCACGGGGTACAGTTGCGTGGCCAGGCTGTCCAGGGTGTGCTGCAGCGCCTGCCCGTCACCTTCCACATCCAGCACCACCGGCACGATGCGCGGTTGTCGCGGCCAGGCGGCCACGGCTTGTGGCAGCAGGCCACGCTGCACTTCACTGAAACAGCGCGCGGCCAGCCACTGTTCGTACAGTTCGGCATAGCTTTCGCAATCACTGCCCACCCGCCCGTTCAAGCGGGTTTGCCAGTTGCTGATGATGCGGGCCACGCACAACTCCTGCCATTGCCGTGGTTGCAGGGCCTGCGCCAGCGGCACATAACGCACCCAGCCGCTGGCCGGCGCCGCCTCACCGCTGCGCGCGGCCAACATCTGCAACAGCCAGCGCCACTCCTGAGGGGCGCCATGGGCAACCTGTTCCTGCTTGCTCATCCGCTGCGGGTGCAGGCGCTCGACCAGCCCGGGCTCGCTGAGCATCACCATGTTGGCGCGGCGCATCAGGCAGGCGAACAACGCCAGGTCGAGCAAGGCCACAAACGTCTGCCCCTCGGCGGTCAGCGCCTGCAACCACTGCAATGCCTGGTCGCGACGCATCAAGGCGGCAGACAGGTTACCCAGGAAGTTGACCGGTCGGCCGTCCAGCAAGGCCAGCATGTCCTCACCCTTGAACAGGCTGTCGACATTGGCGAAGCGAGCGTTGACCAGGCGCATCGGCAACATGAAGTTGTTCTCGTCGCACAGCACGCGCTGCGACAGCACCAGCCCAACCTCGTCATGCGCCAGCAGGGCCTGGGCCTGATGCTCGACGCACTTGGGGAACAGGCGGTCATCGTCACACAGCACCTTTACCAAGGCACCGTTGGCCAGCTCGACAGCACGCACGACGTTGGCCACAAAACCCAGGCGCTGCACGTTACGCACATAGCGCACCCGTGCCCGCAACCTGCCGTCGAGCCCGTCGACGATCGCGGCCACTTCTTCGCCTTCGCTGTCATCGCACACCACGACTTCCAGCGCCTCGTACGTCTGCCCCAAGGCACTTTGCAAGGCCATTGCAAAGAACCGTGGGTTATAGGCGGGTATGACGATACTGACGAGGGGCTTTTCGTTCACGATGACAACCTTGGAAAAAAAAGTGCGCCGCACCTGACGGTGGCGGCGCACGAGTGACTACGCACGCAGCGTATTCAGATGTAGTTGACCAGCGACAGGCCAGCGACCTTGGCGTAGGCCTGCAGCGAGGCCTGCAGCATGTTGGTTTGCATCTGCAGCCGCACCATGACTTCCGCCGGGTCGCTTTCACGAATGGCGCTCTGGGTCTTGGTGTTTTCGGCGCTCAGGGCCGAGTTGGTTTCTGCCTGCACATCCAGCGCCTGGCCACGGCCACCGATCGAGGCAATCGACGAGGTCACCTGGTTGGTCGCACTGCCGACGTTGCCGATGGCCGAATCCAGTTGCGCCTTGAAGTTCTGCATCGCCGCCGCGTCGCCGTCGACTGGCGTGCTGAGCGCGGCGCGCAACTGGCTGATGGTGTCGAGCACGTTCTGGGTCTGGTGAGTGTCGACCTTGATGGCGAACGAGTCGCCTGCACTCGGCGCGCCGGACAACTCAAACTGCACGCCCATTGCCGTGGCGGTGGTGCCGCTGAGGGTGCCGGAAGCAATCGGGCTGCTGTTGGCGCTCAACGGCGCAGTGTAGAGCTCGAAGTCGGTGGCGCTGGTGAACTTCAGCACGGCGCCTTCCGGGAAGGCCGCCTTGTAGGCCGCCTGGTCGGTGATGGTTGCGCCAGTGACCTGGGTCGACGAAGCATTGCCCGGGCTGCGGGTGCCGGAAATCTCGTCAGGCTTGGAGGTAAGGCTGAAGGTGTGCCCGGCAATGGCAGCGTCCGGGTCAGCCTCGTCACCTGCCTTGAAGCTGATTTCCAGGCGCAGGTCCACACCGCGGAAGCTGATTGCGGTGTTCTCGCCGTTCGGGTCGAACTTGCCGCCCTGAGTGGCTTCCAGGGTCACGTCGTTGCCGCTGGCATCGGTGATCTTGAACTCGGTGCTGCTGGTGAATTCGATGCTGTAAGGCTCGCCGCTGCGGAAGCGGTCGTTGTAAGTGGTGCTGCCCGACACCTGGCCATTCGACAAGCTGACACGGCCATCGTCAACGGCTGGCGACGTCAGTTGGGTCTGGCTACGGCTGGTGTTCAACGCCTGCTCGAAGGCATCGTAGCCGGTCTCGTTGGAGGCCAGGCTGATCATGTCACCAACCTGCAGCTTCAGCTGGCTCTGGTCACCCTGGTAGGTGTAAGTACCATCAGCGTTGCGCACGTAAGGCTGGGTGTCGCCCTTGGAGCCGGAGAACAGGTACTTGCCGTTCTCATCCTTGCTGTTCATCAAGGTGAACAGCTGCTGCTCCAGCGACTCCAGTTCCGCAGCATTGGCCTTGCGGTCGGCGTCGGTGAAGCTGGCGTTACCGGAGCTGACGGCCAGCTCGTTGACACGCTGCAGGATGGTACCGATCGAATTCAGCGTGCTTTCGGCAGTGCCCAAGGCGTTGCGCACGTTGGTGACGTTGGTGTTGTACTGGTCCAGCATGTTCTGCTGCTGCTCAAGCTGCAGCAGGCGCGCCGCGCCAACCGGGTCGTCCTTGGCCGAACGCACGCGGATGCCATCGCTGGCCTCCTGCTGGGTCTTCACCGTCTTGGCGAAGTTGCTGGCGTAGTTGGCCTGGTTGGTGTTGTAGAACTGCGAAGTGGAGATGCGTACGCTCACGATCTACGGCTCCTTAAAGACTGTTGATCAGGGTGGCGAAGGTTTCCTGGGCCGCCTTGATGAT
The DNA here is from genome assembly GCF_028898945.1 of Pseudomonas sp. PSKL.D1. Taxonomy (NCBI): domain Bacteria; kingdom Pseudomonadati; phylum Pseudomonadota; class Gammaproteobacteria; order Pseudomonadales; family Pseudomonadaceae; genus Pseudomonas; species Pseudomonas sp. PSKL.D1. The sequence continues at coordinate 1,700,620 of NZ_CP118607.1, read as the reverse complement.
CTGCGACGACGCGGTGTAGTACTGCTGGAACTTGATCAGGTTGCCGGTTTCTTCGTCGATCGACACACCCGACAGGCCATTACGGCTGTCCAGCGCAGAGGTGTGCAGCGCCGTGGTGGCGTCACTGTCCATCTGCGCCTGGCCGGCCTTGCCGCCCACACTGGACACCAGCTTGGCGTAGGCATCGGTGAAGCTGATGCCCTTGCCGTCGGCACCGACTTCGACGGTGGACTTGGTCTGCAGGTCGATCACCGACTGGGCGTTGCGGTTGTCGGCCGAGCCGGACGCGGTCATTGCCACGGTGAAGCTGTCACCGCTCTTCGGCGAGCCGGCAACGGTCATCTCGAAGGTGAAGGTCTTCTGGGTGGCACCGTCCATGATCGGGTTGCCACTGGCATCGACCATCGGCACCGACAGCTGCAACTTGTTGTCCTGGCCCGGCACGATGGTGCCGCTGCCGATGTTGTTGCCCTGCGAGTCGTACATCGTGTACGCCTGCGGCGAAGCGGTGTCGTCGCCGAACACCAGCTTGACCGGCGTGGAGTACTTGATACCGGTTTGCAGGTCGGCGCGCTGGGTGGCGTCGTAGATGTCCAGCTCGGTGGTCAGGGTCGGCTGGGTAATGGTGCCGGTGCCCTTGTTGCCCGAGGCGCTGGTGCCGGTCAGCGGCGAGGCCATGGCCAGGCGCTTGGGGTCGGTCAGGGTCGCTTCGATACTGGCCGCGGCGTTGCGCGTGGGGGTGATCTTGAAGCTGTCACCGGCGCTCAGGGCGCCGCCGTTGAGCGACAGGCTGAAGCCGTCGATCACCGGCGCCGGGTCATCGTCCAGGCTGTAGCTGCCCATCTCGGTGCCTTCAGGCAGCTTGCGAACGCTGTACTGCCTGTCGCTGGTGAAGGTCACCTGGTAGTCGCTGGTGGTCAGCTTGCCGGTGTCCTTGATGGTGACATCAAGGTTACCCGAGCCTGCGCTGTTCCCAGATTTGGCGATGCTACGCCCGGCTACCGCAGCCGCGCTGTTGATGTCGCCAAACAGGGCGGCGCCAAACTCGCCGTTCTTGTCGATACCCTGGGCCAACTGACTGTTGATCGCATCCGCCACCACCAGCGCCACGCGGCCCAGCTCGTTCAACGCCGGGTCGAGGGTTTCGGTACGGTAGCGGATCAGGCCGCCCAGCTCGCCACCGGTGGTGCTGCTGGTGATGTCCATCTTGGTCGAGCCGCGGTTGAGGATCAGGCTCATGCGGGTCGGGTCGGTGGCGCTGGCCTGCACGCCCAGGGTCTGGGTGGTCTTGCCGAGCACCAGGGCCTGGCCGTTCTTCAGGTAGACGTCGTAGTTGCCGTCACGCTCGACCACGTCGGTGCCCACCAGCGCGTTCAGCTCGCGCACCGCGCCGTCGCGCTGGTCGAGCAGGTCGTTGGGCTGGCCGGAAACGGCGCTCACGCGGGAAATCTGGTCGTTCAGGTCGGCGATGGTCTTGGTCAGGTTGTTCACCTGGTCAGCCAGCGACGCCATGTTGCTGTTGATGTTGCTGTTCTGCTGGTTCAGCTGCGCCGACAGGGTGTTGAAGCGCTTGGCCAGGGACTGGGCGCTGGTCAGCAGCAGCTGGCGCGAGGCGTCTTCAGTCGGTTTGGCGGCGGCGTCCTGCATGGCGCTGAAGAAACTTTGCAGTGCGGCGGTGATGCCGGTGTCGCTGCTCGACAGGGCGGTGTCCAGCGGGGTGATCTGGTCCAGGTACGACGAAGCTTCGCTGCTCAGCGAGGTGGTGGTGCGTAGCTGGTTCTCAAGGAACGCGTTGTACACCCGGCGCACGTCGGCCAGGGTGGTACCGCTGCCGATGAAGACCTGGCCGACCTGCTGGCCGCCCTTGGTCTTCTGCACGTTCTGCTGGCGCGAGTAGCTTTCGACGTCGGCGTTGGCGATGTTGTTACCGAGGGTGTACATCCCCGATTGCGCGGCGCCAAGCCCCGACATGCCAATATTGATCAGACTCGCCATGGTTCCATGCCCTTATAGTTGCGAAGTGGTACCGAGCATTGCGTAGCTCTGGTCCGGCTTCATCTGTCTTGCGATCTGCGAGATCTTGCTGGCGTAGTTCGGGTCGGTGGCGTACCCGGCCTTTTGCAGTTCTCGCACAAACTGTTCTGGGTTATCGGCGGACTTCACCGCATCTTGATAGCGGGAATTGTTCTGCAGCAGGCTTACCAGGTCATGGAAGCTGTCCTGGTACGAATCGTAGGAACGGAACGCCGCCGTTTCCTTGACGAACTGGCCATCGCGGAACTCGCTGGTGATGGCCCGCGCCGAATCGCCTTCCCAGTTACCCGTGGCCTTGATGCCGAACAGGTTGTGGCTGCTGCTGCCGTCGCTGTTGCGCATGACCGACTTGCCCCAACCGGTTTCCAGGGCGGCCTGGGCCACCAGGTAGCGCGGGTCGACGCCGATACGCTTGGCGGCCTGTTCGGCCATCGGCAGCATGGTGGCGACAAACGTGTCGCTGTCGCTGAAGGCCTTGTTCGGCGCCAGCGGCGGCTGGGCCACGGCACGGCCGGTGATGCGCAGGCCGTTCTCGGGCACGGCAAAGGTCTGAGCGGTTTGCTGCCCTTCGCGGGCAGGCACGGCAGCGCTGTTGGTGGTTGCCGCCGATGGCACGATACCGGCCAACAGGCGGTCGGTAAGCTTGCCCGGCAACGCCAGGCGCCGCGAATTGAGCGCGGCCACGTCGTTGCGCGTGGTGCTCTGCGCGGCGTGCACCGGCTCGGCAACCTTGTTGCCCCACAGCGTCGGCGCGCTGCCATCGGTGCGCGGGAACGGGCTGGTATTGGCCGGTGCGCTCTTGTTTTTCGACAACTGGCGCACCAGCACGTCCTGCAGGCCAATGCCGCCGCCTTCGCGGGACATGCTCACGGCCAGCTGCTGGTCGTACATGTCGCGGTACTGTTTGACCGTCTCGGTGTTCATCGGGTTGTCGTCGGCCAGCACGTCGCTGGCCTTGCGCGACGCCTTGAGCATTTCGCTGATGAACAGCGACTCGAACTCCTGGGCCACCTTGCGCACGTTGGCGTCGCTGTCGCGGTCGCCGTGCTTGAGCGAGCTCAGGCGGTTGAGGTCGGTGTAGGCGCCGCTGTCGGCGGTGCTGGAAACCAGGCTTTTCGAATTCATCCCCTGCGTCCTCAGATCACGATCAGGTCGGCCTGCAAGGCGCCGGCCTGTTTCAGGGCTTCGAGGATCGCCATCAGGTCGCTGGGCGCTGCGCCCACCTGGTTCACCGCACGGACGATTTCATCCAGCGTGGTACCCGGGCCGAACTTGAACATCGGCTTGGCTTCCTGCTGCGCATTCACCCGCGAGCGTGGCACCACCGCGGTCTGGCCATTGGAGAACGGCCCCGGCTGGCTGACGATCGGGTCTTCGGTGATGGTCACGGTCAGGCTGCCGTGGGTCACCGCTGCTGGCGACACCTTGACGTTCTGGCCGATCACGATGGTGCCGGTACGCGAGTTGATGATGACCTTGGCCACGGCCTGGCCCGGGTCGATCTCCAGGTTCTCGAGGATCGACAGGTAGTCCACGCGCTGGGTCGGGTCCATCGGCGCACTGACGCGTACCGAGCCGCCGTCCACAGCTTGCGCTACGCCTGGGCCAAGCAGCTCGTTGACCTTGTCGACAATGCGCTTGGCGGTGGTGAAGTCGGGGCGATTGAGGTTCAGGGTCAGGCTGTTGCCCTGGTTGAAGCCGCTCGGCACGGCACGCTCGACGGAAGCACCACCGGGGATGCGACCTGCCGACGGAACGTTGACGGTAATCTTGGAACCGTCACGACCTTCGGCGTCGAAACCGCCGACCACCAGGTTGCCCTGGGCAATGGCGTATACGTTGCCATCGATACCCTTGAGCGGGGTCATCAGCAGGCTGCCGCCGCGCAGGCTCTTGGAGTTACCAATCGAGGACACGGTGATATCCACCACCTGGCCCGGCTTGGCGAACGGCGGCAGGTCGGCATGCACCGACACTGCGGCGACGTTTTTCAACTGCACGTTGCCGGAGCCTTCCGGCACCTTGATGCCGAACTGCGACAGCATGTTGTTGAAGGTTTGCAGGGTGAACGGCGTCTGGGTGGTCTGGTCACCCGTGCCGTTGAGCCCCACTACCAGGCCGTAGCCGATCAACTGGTTGGAGCGCACGCCAGAAATGCTGGCAATGTCCTTCAAGCGCTCGGCATGGGCGCCGAACGCGCAGGACAGAAGCAAAGTGGCGGCAATCAGTTGCCTGACGTTGAACATGTTCATCCGTACTCAGAAGGGCCAAAGCGGGCTGAGGAAGAAGCGGTCCAGCCAACCGGGCTGGCTGGCATCGGCGAACGACCCGGTGCCCGAATAGGTGATGCGCGCATCGGCCACGCGGGTGGACGGCACGGTGTTGTCGGTGGCGATGTCGTCGGCGCGGATCAGACCGGCGATGCGCACCAGCTCTTCGCCGGTGTTCAGCGTCATCCATTTCTCGCCGCGCACGGCGATGATGCCGTTGGGCAGCACTTCGGCCACGGTCACGGTGATCGAGCCGGTCAGGGTGTTGCCCTGGGTGGCCTTGCTGTCGCCCTTGGTGGCGCGCTCGCCGCTGTAACCTGCCTCCAGCGACAGGTTGCCGCCGCCGAACGGGTTGTTGGTGCTCGGGGTGGTGCCGAACAAGGACGTCAGGCCAAGGTTGGCGTTGCTGTCCTTTTGAATTTGCGAACCGGCGTTCTTGCTGGCCGAGGTGCGTTCGTTGAGGGTGATGGTGATGATGTCACCCACGCGGAACGCCTTGCGGTCGCTGTACAGGTTCTGCTCGAAACCCGCCTGGTAAATCGAACCGTTGTTGGCCGCTGCCGGCAACGGGGTGCGCGGCAACACCGGCGCATAGTACGGGTCGTTGGGCTTGGCCGTCGGCGCGACGCAACCTGCCAGCAACACCGCCCCCCCCAGGGCAAATACGGACAACAGACGATTCATGACGCTTACCTCACGGTGTAACTGAACTTAAGGCTTACAGCTGCTGGGTAACGAACGACAGCATCTGGTCGGCGGTGGAAATGACCTTGGAGTTCATCTCGTAGGCACGCTGGGTGGTGATCATGTTCACCAGCTCTTCAACGGTGCTGACGTTGGAGTTTTCCAGGGTCTGCTGCAGGGTGGTGCCGAAGCCGTTCAGGCCCGGGGTGCCTACCTGTGGCGCGCCGCTGGCGGCGGTTTCCAGGAACAGGTTGTCACCAATGGCTTGCAGGCCGGCCGGGTTGATGAAGTCGGCGGTCTGCAAGTTGCCGATCACCTGGGCGGCCGGGTTGCCGGCGGTGGTGATCGACACGGTGCCGTCCTGGCCGACGGTGAAGGTCTGGGCGTCGTTCGGCACCACGATCGCAGGCTCCAGGGCGAAGCCGTTGGCGGTGACGATCTGGCCGTCGGAGTTCAGGTGGAAGGTACCGTCACGGGTGTACGAAACCGTGCCGTCCGGTTGCAGCACCTGGAAGAAGCCACGGCCATTGACCGCCAGGTCCAGCGGGTTTTCGGTGGTTTGCAGGCTACCGGTCTGGAAGTTTTTCTGGGTGCCGACAATGCGCACACCGGTACCGACCTGCAGGCCCGACGGCAGTTCGCTGTCCTGGGTGGACTGCGCGCCCGGCTGGCGTTTGATCTGGTACAGCAAGTCCTGGAACTCGGCACGATCACGCTTGAAGCCGGTGGTCGAAACGTTGGCCAGGTTGTTGGAAATGACCGTGAGGTTGGTGTCCTGAGCGGACAGGCCGGTTTTAGCGACCCAAAGAGCCGGAAGCATCAGTTTTCTCCTCGTGCGCCTGTTTTACGGCACCCGTTCAAGTGTGGTTAGCCGAGTTGCAAAACACGCGCCATGGCTTCATCGCCTTCCTTGGCCGCGTTCATCATTTTGACGTGCAGTTCGAATTGGCGGGACAGCGCCAGCACCGAGGTCATTTCTTCCACGGCGTTGACGTTGCTGCCCTCCAGGAAGCCCGACACCACCCGTACGTTGACGTCGGCGGCGGCAGGCTGGCCATTGGTGGTGTGGATCAAACCGTCCAGGCCCTTGGTCAGCCCCTGGGTGTCGGGGTTGACCAGCTTGATGCGGTCGACCTCGGCCATCACCCGAGGGTCTTCGCCCATCGAGCGGATGCTGATGGTGCCGTCCGAGCCCACTTCCACCTTCTGCTCTGGCGGGATGGCGATCGGGCCGCCGTTGCCGATCACCGGCATGCCGTTGCCGGCGCGCAGCACGCCCAGGGCGTCGATGTTCAGGCTGCCGGTGCGCACGTAGGCTTCGCTGCCGTCCGGCGCCTGCACGGCGATGAAGCCTTTGCCGGTGACCGTCACGTCCAGCTCGCGGCCGGTTTCGACCATCGGCCCTTCGCTGAAATCGGTGCCCGGGCGCTCGCTCATGGCAAAGGCCCGCGACGGAAAGCTGTCACCGAACACCGGCATCGAACGCGCCTGCTCCAGGTCGCGCTGAAAGCCGTTGGTGGAAATGTTCGCCAGGTTGTTGGCGTGGGCCTTTTGCGCCAGCGCGTTCTGGCTGGCGCCGGTCATGGCCACATAAAGCAGTTTGTCCACAGTCATCCTCCGCTGCACTGGCGAGCGTTTGCCGCTTGCCGTTGCTGTGCAGGCTATAAAGCAAGTTCCGAACCAACTTTTTTAAAATGCGAAAAGGCCCGTATTTACGGGCCTTTTCGGGGGATGACAGAGAAGTGGACGTCGGTTATCCGGCGCGGGGTTGCCGGGGGCGGCAAAGGGTTGCATAAGCAGGGCCGGCCTCATCGCGGATGAATCCGCTCCTACACGATACCTGTAGGAGCGGATTCATCCGCGATGAGGCCGACCCATGAATCACCGATCCCGACACCCGGCATTGTTGTAGGGGCCGGCAAACCGCTTCCAGCCATCCCCCGGCGACCATTGCAAACACACCAGTCGCCCGTCCACCTGGCTTTCCCAGCGCCACCACGGGGCGGGGCCGGCATTGGCCTGTAGCAGGGCGAATGTGGCGAGTAGTGTGAGGGCGAGCTTTTTCATCAGGCCTCCAGAATGTCGGGGCCGCTTTGCGGCCCTTTCGCGACACGAGGCCGCTCCCACAGGGGTATGCAATCTCCTGTGGGAGCGGCCTCGTGTCGCGAAAGGGCTGCGCAGCAGCCCCGGATCACCATACCATCAAGTCATCTGAATGATGGTCTGCATCACAGTGCTTTCAGTCGAAATGGTCTTGGCGTTCGCCTGGTAGTTGCTCTGCGCCTTGATCAGCTCGACCAGCTCCTGGGTCAGGTTAACGTTCGAACCTTCCAGCGCGTTGGACTCAACGCTACCCAGCGTACCGGTTTTCGGTGCATCGATACCCGGAATGCCCGACGAGTAGGTTTCAGTCCAGCGGGTGCCGCCAATCTGCTGCAGGCCCTGCTCGTTGGCAAAGCTGGCCAGGGCCACCTGGCCGATGGCGCGGGACTGCTGGTTGCTGAAGCTGGCAAACAGCACGCCGGTGGAGTCGATGCTCAGGCTCGACAGGATGCCGGTGGCATAGCCGTCCTGGGACTGCGACATGCGCGCGGTCTCGGTGTTGTACGAGGTGGTGCTGTTCATCGACAGCTTCATCCCGTCGGTGTTGCCGACCGCACCGTTGGCCGCCCAGTTGCCCGAGGCATCTTCCACGGCCGGCACCCAGCCAGTCATGGTGAAGACGTTGTTGGTCACGGTGAACGACGCGCCAGTCGGGTGGCCGGTGTTGTCAGCGGTCATGCTGGCCACCGAACCGTCGCTGTTGAAGCTGATGGTGCCGGTCAGCGGCTCGGTGGAAGACGGGTCGAACGGGTTGCGGCCGTCCACCAGGGTGTACATGGTCCACTCGTTGGTGCCGGTCTTGCGGTAGAACTGCTCCATGGTGTGCTCGTTACCCTGACTGTCGTAAACCTTGGTCGGGAACGACTTGGTGTAGGTGGTTTCGTCAGAGGGGTCGAACACCTTGTTCGGGACCATGTTGCCAGTGCCGTCATCGACGGTCAGCGGGATGTCGGCCGCCGAGGAATTCAGGTTGATGCCCTGGTCGATCAGGGTGGTGGCCTTTGGCTTGAGTGCCGAGGTGTCGATCTGCAGATCGGTCAGCACACCTTTCTGGATCTTGCCGGTCGAATCCGCCGCGTAACCTTGCAGGCGAAGGCCGTCGGAGGTGACCACGTAGTTGTCCTTGTCGGCCTGGAAGGCGCCGGCACGGGTATACACCTGCGAGCCGTTATCGGACAGCACGAAGAAGCCCTGGCCCTGGATACCCATGTCCAGCACGTTGCCGGTGTTGTTGACATCACCCTGGGTGAACTGCTGCGAAACGGCTGCCAGGCGCACGCCGTTGCCGATCTGGTTCTTGCCCACGCCCAGGCGGTTGGCGCCTGCGTAAACGTCGGCGAACTCGGCACGCGACGACTTGAAACCGGTGGTGTTGACGTTGGCGATGTTGTTGCCGGTAACGTCCAGTTGCTTGTTGGCTGCGTACAGACCGCTAAGGCCGATATTGAAAGACATGAATTCGCTCCTTGTGCCGCGCTAGCGGGCCTTAGATACCGATGGTTTGTACGTCGGAGAGGGAAACCTTGCCGACACCGGCCAGGTTGAGGACCATTTCGCCGGTGGCGTTGAAGCTGACGCTGGTCACCTTGGCCGGCAACAGCGTGTTCATCTGCACCGACTCGCCGTCCACCGTGGTGGTGGCGGTGAAGGTGTACGTACCCGGGTCGACTTTCTCGCCGCTGCTGTTGGTTCCGTCCCAGATGAAGTCGGCGTAACCGGCAGCCTGCTCGCCCAGCTCGATGGTCTTGACGGTGTTGCCTTCCGAGTCCTTGATGGTGACCTTCGCTTCGCTGATCGCTTGCGGCACGACAAACTGTGCGTTGAAGCTTTCTGCGGTATCGACGATCGCCTTGTCGTTCTGCACCACCACCGAACGCCCCACCAGGGACGAGGCTTGCAGTGCCTGGGACGAGGCCATGGCGTTGGTGATACTGGTGACCGACTCGTTCAGCGAGGTGATGCCTTCAAGGCTGCTGAACTGCGCCAGCTGGGCCACGAACTCGCCGTTTTCCTGCGGGTCGAGCGGGTTCTGGTGCTGCATCTGGGTAACCAGCAGCTGCAGAAACGCGTCCTTGCCGAGGCTGTCGGTGCCGGTGCTGGAAGCCGTGTCGGTAGTGGTCTTCTTGGTGCCGGTGCTGACGCCGGACGCCGAGAGGACATCATTGAGGTTTACGCTGGAAGTATCGATTGCCATGGTCCGAGTTCCTTATCACTGACCCAGGGTCAGGACCTTCTGCATCATGTTCTTGGCGGTGTTCATCAGCTCGGCGTTGGTCTGGAACGCACGGCTGGCAGAAATCATGTCTGCCATCTCTTCAACCACGTTGACGTTCGGGTAGTAGACGTAGCCGTCCTTGTTCGCCGCCGGGTGGTTGGGTTCGTAACGCGCCTCCAGGTTGCTCTGGTCTTCGATGATGCCCTTGACCTGCACACCCTGCCCTGCCTCGTTCTGGTCCTCGAACAGCGACTGGCCGGTGCCGTTTTGCGCGTTCTGGAAGGTGGTGGCAAACACCGGGTGGCGGGCGCGGTAAGTCTGATCGATGCTCGACGAAACGGTCTCGGCGTTGGCGATGTTGGAGGCCACGGTATTGAGGCGGGTGTTCTGCGCGCTCATGCCGCTACCGGCGATGTTGAAAACACTGGACAGGGACATGGTTATTCTCCGCGCAGGGCCGAAACCAGCCCTTTGAATTTACTGTTGAGCAAGGTGAAGCTGGCCTGGAAGCCGATGGCGTTTTCCGTGTAGTTCGATTGCTCGATCTGGGCGTCCACGGTGTTCTGGTCGATCGAAGGCTGAGTCGGCGTGCGGTATTGCAGCGTGTCGTCAGCCATCGCCAAGCCTTCGGCCTCGATGTGACGGCTGTTGGTGCGGTCCATGGTGAAACGGCCGCCTTGCTGCTGTTTCTGGCTTTCGGCGGCGAGCACCGACGAAAAGTCCATATCACGCGCCTTGTAGTTGGGCGTGTCGGCGTTGGCGATGTTGTTGGCCAGCACCTCGGCGCGCTGGGCGCGGAAGCCCAATGCCTTTTCGTGGATGCCAAGTGCCTTGTCGAAACTGATGCTCATGTCGGGGAAACCTTCGAAGGTTGACCGGAATGTCGTTGGCGAAGGTATAGCAAGGGCTGTGCCAAGCTTGAGGAAGCCCGGAAATGCTGGGTTTTGGCGGGATGCGGTCGACAGGAGATGCCAGAAAAGCGGCAAAGTGCTTCCGCTCGGGGATGGGAAAGCGGCAATGGGCGGGTGGCAAAAGCGGCAAAACAAAAAATTGACGTTGGGTGGGTATGGCGCCGCTTGCGCGGCGCATCGCGGATAAATCCGCTCCTACAGGGATTACGCGCAACCTGTAGGAGCGGATTTATCCGCGATGCGGCGCGCAAGCGGCGCTTGATCTTGCAGGCGCAGTCACTTGGCCTGGTAAATGATCCCCGGGCTGCACTGCACCATCTGGTAATGGTCCGGCAACCCGTTCAGCGCCTCGGACGCCCCCAGGAACAGATACCCACCCGGCTTCAGCGTGCTGTGAATCCGCAGCAAGATGTCCTTCTTCACCTGTGCCGAAAAATAGATCAGCACGTTGCGGCAGAACACGATGTCGAACTTGCCCAGGCTCGCATAGCTGTCGAGCAGGTTGAACGAGCGAAACTCCACACGGCTGCGAATCGCAGGCTTCACCGCCCAACGCCCCGGCCCTTTGGTGTCGAAATAACGCTGCAGGCGCTCCTGGGACAGGCCCCGGGCAATCGCCAGGCTGTCATATTCGCCGGTCTTGCAGTTGTTGAGCATCGAACCCGACAAATCGGTAGCGACGATCTGCGCCCCCATCTTCAACTGGCCCAGGTTGCTGCGCTCGAACTCGTCGATGGCCATCGAAATCGAGTAAGGCTCCTGCCCCGACGAGCACGCCGCCGACCACATGCGCAGACGCTGGCCCGGGTTGTTCTTGATGAACTCGGGAATGACCTTGTTCTTCAACACCTCGAATGGGTAGGTATCGCGAAACCACAGGGTTTCGTTGGTGGTCATCGCATCGACCACCTGCTCGCGCAGCCCGCCTCGCGGCTGCAACTGGATACGCTGCACCAGCTCGCCCAGGCTCTTGATGCCCTGTTGCTCCATCAACTTGTTGAGACGGCTGGAGACCAGGTACTGCTTATTCTCGCCCAGCAGGATGCCACAGGCTTTCTCCAGGAATACCCGGAACTGTTCGAAATCCAAATTACCCGTAGACACTACTGCCGCCTCTCTTCAATCACTGGTGCCGGGAGCTTGCCCCGGCTGCTTCAATGCGTTGCCTTGATCCGGTCGACCACCCGCTGGGCGAGGTCGTCCGGCTTGAACTTGGCCAGGAAGTCATCCGCCCCAACCTTCTTGACCATCGCCTGGTTGAACACCCCGGACAGCGAAGTATGCAGGCAGATGTGCAGCTTTTGCATGCGCGGGTCGCTGCGGATCTCCGCTGTAAGCGTATAGCCGTCCATCTCCGGCATTTCAATGTCGGAGATCATCATCAGGAACTCGTCTTCCGGGCGCTTGCCCTCGTCCACCAGCTTGCGCAGGTAGTCCAGTGCCTGGCGGCCATCGTTGAGCGCCACCACTTCCACACCCACCGTCTGCAGGCAACGGCTGACCTGCTTGCGCGCCACCGACGAGTCGTCGACAGTCAGCACCCGCAGCGTCACGGCCTTGTCCTGCACCTCGGCATCGACCACACCGGCCGACACGGTTTCAGACGACGGCGCCACTTCCGCGAGCACTTTTTCCACGTCGATGATTTCGACCATGCGGTTGTCGACCCGGGTAACAGCGGTCAGGTAGTGATCGCGGCCAGTACCCTTGGGTGGCGGGTGGATTTCTTCCCAGTTCATGTTGACGATGCGCTCCACCGAGTGCACCAAAAAGCCCTGGGTCTTGGTGTTGTACTCGGTGATGATCACGAAGCTCTTGCGCGTCTCTTCCTTGAGGCCCGGCAAGCCGGTCGCCATCGACAGATCAAGGATCGGGATGGTCGCCCCGCGAATATTGGCAACGCCCCGCACCACCGAGTGCGCCTTGGGCAGCAAGGTCAGCGCCGGGCACTGCAGCACCTCGCGGACCTTGAACACGTTGATCCCGTAAAGCTGCTCGCCGTTGAGGCGGAACAGCAGCAATTCCAGACGATTCTGCCCAACCAGCTGCGTGCGCTGGTTGACTGAATCCATTACCCCCGCCATGCCTGACTCCTTTTTCTTTCTGCCGTTTCGTTGCCCTTCAGCTACCGAGTCGGCACGGGCTTTGCTTTTTTGAGCGCCATGCACACGAAAACGACAATTTTCCGACGACTGACGCACCTGCTTAACGGCTGGCTGGCCGTGCTGTGCCTGCTGGCACCCGGCACTCGCACGCTGGCGGATGCGGTTACCTTGCCTGAACAGCTTATCGGTGTCACCCAAGGGTTTCTTGAATTCACCGTCGAAGATTACCTGGCCACCACCCAGACGCCAGGGCGCTACGAGATCCAGGTCAACAACCTCGACCCGCGCCTGCGCATGCCGCTGTGCAGCCAACAGCTGGACGCCTCGCTGGAAAGCCCGGCGCAGCCACTGGGCCGCGTGACCGTGCGGGTACGCTGTGACGGCAGCGCACCCTGGACGGTGTTCGTGCCGGCCACCGTGAAGTTGTTCCGCGATGTGGTGGTGGTCACCCGCCCGCTCAAGCGCGGCAACACCGTGGGCGAAGGCGACGTGGCCCTGCGCGAGCGTGACGTGGGCACCTTGGGCCAGGGCTTTTTGAGCGAGCTTGACCAGGCGGTGGGCATGAAGATGCTGCGCCCCACGGTGCTCGATCAGGTTTTGACGCCACAACACCTGGAGCAGGCCGAAGTGATTCGCAAGGGCGACCAGGTGGTGATCATCGCCCGAAGCGGCACCCTCAGCGTGCGCATGCCCGGTGAAGCCTTGAGCAAAGGCGGCCAAGGCGAGCAAATCCGGGTGCGTAACCTCAATTCCAAACGGGTGGTCAAGGCACGGGTAACCGGGCCCGGGCAAGTCGAGGTCGCCATGTAGATTGAGGTGGCGGCAAGGAACCGCATTTCCTAAACTGTGTCTGAAACCGGGTTCGCGGGCACGCCGACAGGCGGCTGTGCATTTATGCCTAAAGTTTCTTTCAAGCCGGTCGAAAACAAGGCAAGCGTCCAAAATACCCAGAGGTTTCTGATCATGGCCATCGACTTCAGTCGTTTGAACAACTCTCCGTCCGTCACGGGCGGCGTACGCAGCAATGCCACGCCCACCAGCGCCGAAAAAACCGGCGAAACCAGCGAAGCGCCTAAAAGCGCCACCGCAAGCGGAGAAGCGGTAACCCTCAGCCAAGAGGCCCAGCAGTTGCAAAAGATCAGCGACAAGCTGCGCGACCAGCCCGTGGTCGACAGCGCCCGTGTGGCGCAGTTGAAACAGGCCATCGCAGACGGCAGCTACAAGGTCGATGCCGGCCGGGTCGCGAGCAAACTGCTCAATTTTGAAGCCCAGCGCTAACCGCACGGCGCGCTGACTTCACGGACGCTTAAAACCCAAGAGTTAGCCATGCACGACATCACTTTGCTGCAACTGATCGAAGATGACATCGCCCCGACCCAGGAACTGCTCGACCTGCTGCAGCGGGAAGCCGTTGCCCTGCACGGCCGGGACATGGCGCCGCTGGAGGGCATTCTGGCCCGCAAGCAGTCGCTGATCGTCCTGCTCGAGCAGCAAGGCCTTCGCCGCAACAACCTGCTCACCAGCCTCGGCCTGAGCGCCGACCGTGCCGGTGTTCAGGCGCTGGCCGCGCAGTCGCCCAACGGCGAAGTGATCATGCAGCAACTGAATGTGCTGACCCAGTTGATGGACGCCTGCCAGAAGGTCAACGAGACCAATGGCCGGATCATCCAGGTGCAGCAGCACGTGACCGCCAACCAGATCAGAATCCTCATGGGCGGCGATTCTCCGTCGCTCTACGACAGCCGCGGCGCCACTTCGCCACTGGCCAAGCCCCGGGCTATCAGCCAAGTGTGATTTTTTCTATCAAGGCACGGAACATACTGGCAAAATGCCGTTACTTGCGTGTGCCGTTTTTGCCTGGAGATTGATAACCCGTGTTCAATGAAACCGATGCTCCGCAGCCACCAAAGGTGCTGAACACCCCTTTGGAGATCGCGGCCAACCTGCGCCAGCTGCAGGACAGCCATGATCCCCTGATCATCACCTTCCATGAGCGCAGCCAGCGGTTCCAGAGCTACGTGGTGCATGTGGACCGTGAGAGCAACGTGCTGGCGCTGGACGAAATGATCCCGCGTGATGGCGAGAAGTTCATCGAAAACGGTGAACCTTTCCGTGTCGAAGGCTTCCATGACGGCGTGCGTATTGCCTGGGAATGCAACCACGAGCTGCGCATCACTGAAGTCGATGGCCACCGTTCGTACCGTGGCGCGATGCCGGAAGAAATGACCTACCACCAGCGCCGCAACGCCTTCCGCGCAGCGCTGAAGTTGTCGCAGCTGGTGGATGTCATCCTTGACGGCACCCACCTCAAGGGCAACGGTGCCCTGCGTGGCAAACTGCTCGACATTTCTGCCACGGGCTGCAAACTGCGCTTCGACGGCAATGTCGAAGACCGCCTGCAGCTGGGCCAGGTGTATGAGCGCTTCAAGGCAGGCAACCCGCTGGGCCTGGTGGATACCATGGTCGAGCTGCGCCACCTGCACTACGAAGAGCGGATCAACACCACCTTTGCCGGCGTGCGCTTCCATAACCTGAACGGGCAGGCGCAGCGCAAGATCGAGAGTTTTGTGTACCAACTGCAGCGTGAAGCGCGGCGGTTCGACAAAGACGATTATTGATTGTCGGGCTGATCTAAAAACGCACTAAGATCGTCGGGGCCGCTTTGCGGCCCTTTCGCGACACAAGGCCGCTCCCACATAGTCCGCCATGATCCTGGAAATGCCGGGTTTGCGCGGTCCGTGTGGGAGCGGCCTTGTGTCGCGAAAGGGCTGCGCAGCAGCCCCGACGTTCTTGAGTTAACGATTACACCCATTGGGTGGCGTTTTTGTTTTCGGCCTGATGCGTCGGCCTCAAACCGGCTTGCCGACCTCTACCTCCGGCTCCACCTTCCCCTCGTCCTCGGTATCCTCAGCCGCCACCGGCGCCTGCATCACCTCCTGCACCGTCTGCTCATCCACCCGTGGGTCAAGTGCCGCCGACAATGGCGAACCGGCCGCTGGCATCGCCACGTGGCCCAGCGGTGCGTCCTGCACCTGGTGCAGCCCGGTAACCGCTTTCGGCCGGATGCGCCACACCAGCACCAGTGCAAAGAACAGGAAGAAGGCATACAGCATCTGCGCGCCCAGCACTTTCATCAGCACCCCTGCCGCCAGCGGCCCGATACAGGCACCGACGCCATAGGTGACCAACAACATCGCCGTCAGCGACACCCGCCGCTCGCTTTCCACGTGGTCATTGGAAAACGCCACGGCCAACGGATAGAGGCAGAACTGCAGCAAGGAAATCACAAAACCGATACCAAACAGCAATTCCAGTGGCACGCTGGGCATGATCGCCAGCGGCGCAGAAGCCAGCGCCAGCCCAACCGCCGCGCTGCGAATCAGCACGGCCCGGTCATAGCGGTCGGACAGCCAGCCCAATGGCCACTGCACCAGCAACCCGGCAAAAATACAGCAGCCCATGAACAAACCGATCTGCTCGGTCGTAAGCCCTTGGCTGGACGCATACAACGGTGCCAGGCCGTAGAACGAACCCACGATCAGACCCGAGCCGAGCACCGTGCTAAGCGACTGCGGCACGCGCTTGATGAAGAACTTGGGCTCCATCGGCGCCGGGCGCAACGGCGCGGGGTGAATGCGCCGGGTCATGGCCACCGGCACCAGGCACAGGGCAAAGCACATGGCCACCAGCATCAGCAGTTCCGGCCCCAGTTGCGGGTGCACCACCAGAATCAGCTGGCCAAGCACCAGCCCCAGGTACGAGGCGATCATGTAACCACTGAACACCGCGCCACGGTGCTTGGCATCGGCCTGCTCGTTCAGCCAGCTTTCGATGACCATGTACTGGCACATCATGCCCAGGCCGACGATCATCCGCAGCCCGATCCACACGGGCAACCAACTGGTCAGCCCATGCCCAAGCACGGCCGCGCCGACGATCCCCGCACACGTGGCATACGCCCGAATGTGCCCCACCCGCCCGATCAGCCGGTGGCCCACCTTGCCGCCCACGGCCAGGCCAAAGTAGTTGGCCGCCATCAGCGCACCTACCCACAGGCTGTCGACATGATCGGCCGCCAGGCGCAGCGCCAGGTAGGTACTGAGCAAGCCCGAGCCGATGAGCATCATCAAGGCGGCGAAATACAGCGACTGAAACGGCTTCCAGATGTTTCGCATACGTCCCCTCGGGCTCCTTGGTCAGGTGGCGTTGGCTTGCTGGCAAGCATAAAAGCAAACGCGCCGCAGTGCAGGCCCCTGAAGGCGAAATTAAGGTTTGGGGGCGTGTCCAGTGGCGCTTGTGTCGCGATCAGGCCTGCGCGGCCAGCACGCGCCGCTCCCACGGCGTGATCTCATTGAAGAAATCGGTCAGTTCCAGGGTCTTGGTGGCAACGTAGCCTTCGATGAACTCGGTGCCGAACAGTTCCCGTGCCAGCGCACTGCGCTTGAGGCGATCAAGCGCGGCATGCAGGGTGCACGGCAGGCTCAGGTGCTCGGGCACCTCGAACTCGCCCTGAATGGCTGGCGCAGGCTGCAGGCGTTGTTCGATACCGTGCAGGCCGGCGGCGAGGCTGGCGGCAATGGCCAGATAAGGGTTGGCATCGGCGCCGGGCAAGCGGTTTTCGACACGCCGCGCCACCGGCGCACTGGCCGGGATGCGCAGGCCGGCAGCGCGGTTGTCCTCGGACCAGCAGGCATTGTTTGGCGAGGCGTAAGGGTGGCACAGGCGCTGGTAGGAATTGACGTTGGGCGCGAACAGCGCGGTGAAGTCGGCCATGCATGCCTGCTGGCCACCGATGAAGTGATGGAACGTGTCAGTCGGATGGCCGTGTTCGTCGCTGAACACGTTACGCCCGCTGGCGACATCCACCACGCTCTGGTGGATGTGCATCGAACTGCCAGGCGTGTGCGCCAGCGGCTTGGCCATGCATACCACGGTCAGACCATGCTTGAGCGCCACTTCCTTGAGCAGGTGCTTGAACAGGAACGTCTGATCGGCCAGCAGCAGTGGGTCGCCATGCAACAGGTTGATCTCGAACTGGCTGACGCCCATTTCGTGCATGAAGGTGTCACGCGGCAGGCCCAGCGCCGCCATGCACTGGTACACCTCCTGAAAGAAAGGCCGCAGGCCATTGTTGGAGCTGACACTGAAGGCCGAATGGCCCAGTTCGCGGCGGCCATCCTTGCCCAGCGGCGGCTGGAACGGCTGGAGCGGGTCGCTGTTGGGCGAGAAGACGAAAAATTCGAGTTCGGTGGCGACCACGGGGGCCAGGCCCAACGCAGCGTAGCGGGCAATCACGGCCTTGAGCTGGCCACGGGTGGAAAGCGCCGATGGCCTGCCATCAAGTTCATTGGCATCGCAGATGGCCAGCGCAAGGCCCTCTTCGCTCCACGGCAACCGGTGGGTTTGCGTGTGTTCTGCCACCAGCGCCAGGTCGCCGTCGTCGCTGCCGTAGAACCTGGCCGGTGGGTAGCCACCCATGATGCATTGCAGCAAGACGCCCCGGGCCATTTGCAGGCGGCGGCCTTCGAGGAAGCCTTCGGCGGTCATCACCTTGCCGCGGGGGACGCCGTTGAGGTCGGGGGTGACGCATTCGATCTGGTCGATGCCTTTGAGCTGCTCGGCCAGGGAATGCTGGGCTGCGGTGGTCATGACGCTTGTCCTTGTTGTTATAGGCTGGCAACAACATAGGCTGGGGGTGTTTAAAATATCAAGCACCCCCTTTGGGCCTCATCGCGGATAAATCCGCTCCTACAGGCGCGTGATATCCCTGTAGGAGCGGATTTATCCGCGAGAGGCCCGCACAGGCAAACACTACTCCCTCAACGTCATGCCATTGGCAGGCAACGGCAACGCCGTCTTGTACCGCACCTGCTTCAAGGCAAAACTCGACCGGATGTTCGCCACCCCCGGCAACCGCGTCAGGTAATCCAGAAACCGCTCCAGCGCCTGGATGCTCGGCAGCAACACCCTAAGCAGGTAATCCGGGTCCCCCGTCATCAGGTAGCACTCCATCACCTCTGGCCGCTCGGCGATCTCTTCCTCAAAACGATGCAGCGCCTGCTCCACCTGCTTTTCCAGGCTCACGTGGATAAACACGTTCACATCCAGCCCCAGCACCTCCGGCGACAGCAACGTCACCTGCTGACGAATCACCCCCAGTTCCTCCATGGCCTTGACCCGGTTGAAACACGGCGTGGGCGACAGGTTCACCGAACGCGCCAGCTCGGCGTTGGTGATGCGGGCGTTGTCCTGCAGGCTGTTGAGAATGCCGATATCCGTACGATCCAGTTTGCGCATGAGACAAAATCACCGGTTTTTTGTGTTTATCCGGAATGTTTATCTCCCCCGCCCGGCAAAGGCAATCAACTTGAGAGAAAAATTCTCCCGGGGTGTCACTACTATGTAACTGACGCTGACCTGCCAGTCACAAGCCGGCACTCAGCGGCGGCCGCTTCAAAGCTCACAAAAACAATATCCGAGCGAGCGTAAAAAGCATGAACGAGTACGCCCCCCTGCGTTTGCATGTGCCCGAGCCTACCGGCCGGCCAGGCTGCCAGACCGATTTTTCCTACCTGCGCCTGAACGACGCAGGTTCTGTTCGTAAGCCCGCCATCGATGTCGAGGCAACCGACACTGCCGACCTGTCCTACAGCCTGATACGCGTGCTCGACGAGCACGGCAACGCTCAAGGCCCCTGGGCTGAAGGCATCGACCCGCAGATTTTGCGCCAAGGCATGCGCGCCATGCTCAAGACGCGCATCTTCGACAGCCGCATGGTGGTTGCCCAGCGCCAGAAGAAGATGTCCTTCTATATGCAGAGCTTGGGCGAGGAAGCCATCGGCAGCGCCCAGGCCCTGGCGCTCAACCGCACCGACATGTGCTTCCCCACCTACCGCCAGCAAAGCATCCTGATGGCCCGCGACGTTTCGCTGGTGGAAATGATCTGCCAGTTGCTGTCCAATGAGCGCGACCCGCTCAAGGGCCGCCAACTGCCGATCATGTACTCGGTACGTGAAGCCGGCTTCTTCACCATCAGCGGCAACCTCGCGACGCAGTTCGTGCAGGCAGTCGGCTGGGCCATGGCCTCGGCCATCAAGGGTGATACCAAGATCGCCTCGGCCTGGATCGGTGACGGCGCCACGGCAGAATCCGACTTCCACACCGCCCTCACCTTCGCCCACGTGTACCGCGCCCCGGTAATCCTCAATGTGGTCAACAACCAATGGGCGATCTCCACCTTCCAGGCCATCGCCGGCGGTGAGCAAACCACCTTCGCCGGCCGTGGCGTGGGTTGCGGCATCGCTTCGTTGCGGGTGGACGGCAACGACTTCGTGGCCGTTTACGCTGCCTCCCGCTGGGCTGCCGAACGTGCCCGCCGCGGCTTGGGCCCAAGCCTGATCGAATGGGTCACCTACCGCGCCGGCCCGCACTCGACTTCGGACGACCCGTCCAAGTACCGCCCCGCCGACGACTGGAGCCACTTCCCGTTGGGCGACCCGATTGCCCGCTTGAAGCAGCACCTGATCAAGATCGGCCACTGGTCCGAAGAAGAGCACCAGGCCACCACCGCCGAATTCGAAGCCGCCGTGATTGCCGCGCAGAAGGAAGCCGAACAGTACGGCACCCTGGCCAACGGCCATATCCCGAGCGCCGCCTCGATGTTCGAGGACGTGTACAAGGACATGCCCGACCACCTGCGTCGCCAGCGCCAGGAACTGGGGGTTTGACATGAACGACCACAACAACAGCATCAACCCGGAAACCGCCATGGCTACCTCCACCCTGACCATGATCCAGGCCCTGCGCTCGGCCATGGACGTCATGCTCGAGCGCGACGACAACGTGGTGATCTACGGCCAGGACGTGGGCTACTTCGGCGGCGTGTTCCGCTGCACCGAAGGCCTGCAGGCCAAATACGGCAAATCGCGGGTATTCGACGCGCCCATTTCGGAAAGCGGCATCGTCGGCACAGCCGTCGGCATGGGCGCCTACGGCCTGCGCCCAGTGGTGGAAATCCAGTTCGCCGACTACTTCTACCCCGCCTCCGACCAGATCGTCTCCGAGATGGCCCGCCTGCGTTACCGCTCGGCCGGCGAGTTCATTGCCCCGCTGACCCTGCGCATGCCCTGCGGCGGCGGCATCTACGGCGGCCAGACCCACAGTCAGAGCCCGGAGGCCATGTTCACCCAGGTGTGCGGCCTGCGCACGGTCATGCCATCCAACCCGTATGACGCCAAAGGCCTGCTGATTGCCTCGATCGAGTGCGATGACCCGGTGATCTTCCTGGAGCCCAAGCGCCTGTACAACGGCCCGTTCGACGGCCACCACGACCGCCCGGTGACGCCGTGGTCCAAGCACCCGCAAAGCGCGGTACCCGATGGCTACTACACGGTGCCATTGGACAAGGCTGCCATCACCCGCCCCGGCAACGACGTGACCGTGCTGACTTACGGCACCACCGTTTACGTCGCACAGATGGCGGCGGAAGAAACCGGCGTCGACGCCGAAGTGATCGACCTGCGCAGCCTGTGGCCACTGGACCTGGACACCATTGTCGAGTCGGTGAAAAAGACCGGCCGCTGCGTGGTGGTGCACGAAGCCACCCGCACCTGCGGCTTTGGTGCGGAACTGGTGTCGCTGGTGCAGGAGCACTGCTTCCACCACCTCGAAGCCCCCATCGAGCGCGTCACCGGCTGGGACACCCCCTACCCCCACGCACAGGAATGGGCTTACTTCCCAGGGCCTTCGCGGGTGGGTGCGGCATTGAAACGGGTCATGGAGGTCTGAATGGGCACGCACGTCATCAAGATGCCGGACATTGGCGAAGGCATCGCGCAGGTCGAGTTGGTGGAGTGGTTCGTCAAGGTGGGCGATGTGATCGCCGAAGACCAGGTGGTGGCCGACGTCATGACCGACAAGGCGACCGTGGAAATCCCGTCGCCAGTCAGCGGCAAGGTATTGGCCCTCGGCGGCCAGCCGGGTGAAGTGATGGCGGTCGGCAGCGAGCTGATCCGCATTGAGGTCGAGGGCAGCGGCAACCATGTGGATGTGCCGCAGGCCAAGCCTGTAGAAGCGCCGACTGCGCCCGTGGCAGCCCAGCCTGAGCCTCGGCAAGCAGCCAAACCGGCGGCATGCGCGGCGCATGCCAACCCCGAGGCAGCCCCCATCGTGCCGCGCCAGCCAGGCGACAAGCCGCTGGCCT
Source organism: Pseudomonas sp. PSKL.D1 (assembly GCF_028898945.1). Taxonomy (NCBI): domain Bacteria; kingdom Pseudomonadati; phylum Pseudomonadota; class Gammaproteobacteria; order Pseudomonadales; family Pseudomonadaceae; genus Pseudomonas; species Pseudomonas sp. PSKL.D1. The sequence continues at coordinate 1,679,096 of NZ_CP118607.1, read as the reverse complement.
CGCCAGCCGTGCGCAAGCGCGCGCTGGATGCGGGTATCGAACTGCGTTACGTACATGGCAGCGGCCCGGCCGGGCGCATCCTGCACGAAGACCTCGATGTATTCATGAGTAAACCGCACAACAGCGCTGGCCAGGCACCTGGCGGTTATGCCAGGCGCACCGACAGCGAGCAGGTGCAGGTGATCGGCCTGCGCCGCAAGATCGCCCAGCGTATGCAGGACGCCAAACGCCGGGTGGCGCATTTCAGTTATGTAGAAGAAATCGACGTCACCGCACTGGAAGCGTTGCGCCAGCAACTCAACAGCAAATATGGCGACAGCCGTGGCAAGCTGACCCTGCTGCCATTCCTGGTGCGCGCCCTGGTCGTGGCCTTGCGCGACTTCCCGCAGATCAACGCCACCTACGATGACGAAGCCCAGGTCATCACCCGCCATGGCGCCGTGCACGTGGGCATCGCCACCCAGGGCGACAACGGCCTGATGGTGCCCGTACTGCGTCATGCCGAAGCCGGCAACCTGTGGGGCAACGCCAGCGAGATCACCCGCCTGGCCACGGCCGCCCGCAACAACAAGGCCAGCCGCGAAGAGCTGTCTGGCTCGACCATCACCCTGACCAGCCTTGGCGCATTGGGCGGCATCGTCAGCACGCCGGTGGTGAACACCCCGGAAGTGGCGATCGTCGGCGTCAACCGCATTGTCGAACGGCCCATGGTGATCGACGGCCAGATTGTCGTGCGCAAGATGATGAACCTGTCCAGCTCGTTCGACCACCGCGTGGTCGATGGCATGGATGCCGCGCTGTTCATTCAGGCCGTGCGCGGCCTGCTCGAACAACCCGCCTGCCTGTTCGTGGAGTGAGCATGCAACAGACTATCGATACCACGCTGCTGATCATCGGCGGCGGCCCCGGCGGCTACGTGGCCGCCATCCGCGCCGGGCAACTGGGCATCCCCACCGTGCTGGTGGAAGGCCAGGCCCTGGGCGGCACCTGCCTTAACATCGGCTGCATTCCGTCCAAGGCGTTGATCCATGTGGCCGAGCAGTTTCACCAGACCACGCGCTTTGCCGGCGAGTCGGCGCTGGGCATCCGTGTGGATGCGCCACGCCTGGACATCGGCCAGAGCGTGGCCTGGAAAGACGGCATTGTCGACCGCCTGACAACCGGGGTGGCGGCGCTGATGAAAAAGCACGGCGTCAAAGTCATTCATGGTTGGGCAAAAATTCTCGACGGCAAGCACGTCGAGGTGGATGGCCAACGCATCCAGTGCGAGCACCTGTTACTGGCCACTGGCTCCAGCAGCGTCGAATTGCCGATGCTGCCGCTGGGCGGGCCGGTGATTTCGTCCACCGAAGCCTTGGCGCCCAAAGCCCTGCCCCGCCATTTGGTGGTAGTGGGCGGCGGTTACATCGGGCTGGAACTGGGCATTGCCTATCGCAAGCTGGGGGCACAGGTCAGTGTGGTGGAGGCACGCGAGCGCATCCTGCCGACCTACGACAGCGAACTGACCGCGCCAGTGGCCGAGTCGCTGAAAAAGCTCGGCATCGCGTTGCACCTGGGCCACAGCGTCGAAGGCTTTGACAACGGTTGCCTGCTGGCCCGCGATGGCCAGGGCGGGCAGTTGCGCCTGGAGGCTGACCAGGTACTGGTAGCGGTGGGCCGCAGGCCACGCACGCAGGGCTTCAACCTGGAATGCCTGGACCTGAAGATGAACGGTGCCGCCATCGACATCGACGAACGCTGCCAGACCAGCATGCGCAACGTCTGGGCGATAGGCGACGTGGCCGGCGAGCCGATGCTGGCGCACCGGGCCATGGCCCAGGGTGAAATGGTCGCGGAAATCATCGCGGGCAAGGCGCGGCGCTTTGAGCCGGCTGCAATTGCGGCTGTGTGCTTCACCGACCCGGAAGTGGTCGTGGTCGGCAAGACGCCGGAACAGGCCAGCCAACAAGGCTTGGACTGCATCGTTGCGCAGTTCCCGTTCGCGGCCAACGGGCGGGCGATGAGCCTGGAGTCGAAAAGCGGCTTTGTGCGCGTGGTCGCGCGGCGTGACAACCACCTGATCGTGGGTTGGCAGGCGGTGGGGGTGGCGGTGTCGGAGCTGTCCACGGCGTTTGCCCAATCGCTGGAAATGGGCGCACGGCTGGAGGATGTGGCAGGCACCATTCATGCCCACCCGACGCTGGGCGAGGCTGTGCAAGAGGCCGCACTGCGGGCATTGGGGCACGCGCTGCATATTTGAGGGACTTCCAGTCTTGCCGCAGGCGGCAAGGGTTTACCTCCAGGTGGCAAGCACATTCCGGCCAAGGGGCGAGAAAACAGGCCAGACGCCCTGTTCTCGCCGCCGCTGATGGCTGGCATGGCTCTTGCCCCTTTACCGGGGCTTTGCAACGTCCAAGGAGGAGAACATGGCAATTACCCTCAACGGCCTGGGCTGGCAGGCCACCGTGCAACAACAGAACCGCGTCAACCACGAGCAGGCATTGGCCGACGTCGTTGCCTTCCGCGCGCCGTTGGCCACCAGCAACACCGCCGCGCAGCAGAACAGCCAGGGCAGCACCTCGCAGCAAAACGCTGACGAAGCCCGCGAGGAAGCGTTCGCCAAGCTCAAGGTGATGCTGCAGAACCCTGACGTGGCCGCCCGCGAGCAGGCAAGCGCCAGTACCCAGGTGAGCAGCGATGCCGTGGAGCAGTTCCGTGACTACATGGCCAAGTCACCGGAGGAAAAGATCCAGGAGAAGATCCTCCAGGAACTGGGCATGACCGTGGATGAGTACAACGCCCTGCCGCCGGAGCAAAAAGCCAAGGTCGACGAACAGATTGCCCAGCGCATGAAGGAAGACGTCGAAATGAAAACCCAGGCGAAGATGGAACTGCAGGCAATACGCGCCGACCAGGTGCGCCAGGGTGCAGACATAGCTGCCTCGCAAAACACCGACGAGCGCGAGGAGGCGCTGGAATCCGGGCAGGTGTAAGCGTTCAGGGTGGCCACCAAGCCACCCGCCTTCATGCCAGTTTCATCAACGCAGCCTCCACCGCCGCCACTTTCTGATTGCCGCTTGCACCGGGTAACCGCCAGGCAGCGATCGTCACCCCCAACGGCACCGGGTTTGCGATCGGTGCGACCAGTTCACCGCTGTCCAGATAAGGCTGCACCAGGCTCTTGCGCCCAATCAGCACGCCCGCGCCCAGCAATGCCTGTTGCACGGCAATCGAATACAGCGAGAAGCCGGGGCCACGTGCGGTGAAGCGCTGACCTGGCATGGCCTCCCCCGCCCATACCTCCCAGTCTCGCCACACCACATCCTGGATGCAGCGCGCATTGGCAAGGTCTTCGGCCACGCTTATCTGCTGTGCCAGCGACGGAATACACACCGGGAGCACTTCTTCCTGTGCCAATGCGTGCTGCCCTCGCTCCAGCTTTTCGGTGTAGTACAGGCACAGGTCGAACGGGCTGCGTTTGAGGTTGGGCGGCTCATCCACTGCCGTTACCGAGATTTCGATGGGCGACAGCATCTCGGTCAGCTGTGGCAAGCGCGGCCCGATCCACAACTGCGCCAGGGCGGGGGAAGTGACGATATGCACGCGCTGAGGCGCGGCCAGCCTGCGCAGCTGACGTGCAGCGTCCTCAACGGCATCAAACGCCTCGGTGAACCGATCCTTCACACTTTCGCCCAACGGCGTAAGCCGCACGCCTTTGGCGTGCCGCTCGAACAGGGCAGCGCCGTACTGGGTTTCCAGTGTCTTGATCAGTGCGGCAATCGCGCCGGGGGTCACCTTGAGCTCATTCGCGGCCCTTGCAAAGCCACCGAGGCGCGCCGACGCCTCGAATGCGCGAAGGGCGTTGAGTTGCAAAGTATGCCGTGAGGGTGCGTCAAGAAACATGATTCGAGCCCTATTTTTCCTAGGCCTAATATTTCAGAAATCTGTGTTGCGGGGTAATTGTATGCAATTTAACGTGCACGCATCAGACAAAGGCTTCAACCGTACTTCCAAGGATTTCCCATGCAATATCGAAACGGGCTGCACGCGTTCGCGGACGGTGCCCGTGCTGTACTCCCATTAACCACCGGTGTGCTGCCGTTCGGCTTGATTACCGGCGTGACGGCCATCGGCATGGGCCTGTCGCCACTGGAGGCCATGGGCATGACCCTGCTGTTCTACTCCGGTTCAGCGCAGATGGCTGTGATGCAACTGATGCAGAACGGCGCCCTGCCGGTGACCATGGTGGTCACGGCGCTGGTCATCAACCTGCGCTTTCTGATGTACAGCGCCGCACTGGCGCCGCACCTGAGCGATCAACCGAGGCGCCGCACCTGGCCCATGTCGTACATGCTGGCAGACCAGTGCTTTGCCTTGTTCAGCCTGAAGTTCGGCGCACAGGGGCCAGGGCCGTTCGCGTTTGCCTACTTTGCCGGCACAGCGGTGGTGATGTGGCTCGGCTGGAACCTGTCGGTGCTCGCGGGTGTGCTGCTGGGCGCAGGCATTCCGGAATCCTGGTCGCTGGGTTTTGCCATCCCGCTGTCATTCCTGGCCTTGCTGGTGCCCAGCATTCGCAACCCCGCAACGCTGGGCGCCGCGATTGTCGGTGGCGCCCTCGCAGTGCTGGCTCACGATTTGCCCTACAACCTGGGTTTGCTGGTCGCCTCGGTGGGAGGTGTCAGCACCGGCCTGGTAATTGAAACCCTGCGCAAGCCTGCACCTGTTGCCACCAGCAACGATGCTGAAGCGGAGGCCCCGTGAGCGACTCGGCCCAGTGGATCACTTTCCTGCTGATTGGTGCAGGCACCTTTGCCATTCGCCTTTCCTTCATCGAGTTCTATGGCGCGCTGCGCATTCCGCCACTGCTCAGGCGTGCACTGGTTTACGTACCGGCCAGCGTGCTGGCCGCACTGGTATTGCCGGCCGTGGTGTTTGCAGACAAGCAACCGGCCATTGACTGGAGCAACCCGCAAATCCCGGCAGCGATTGTTGCCGGGTTGGTGGCGTGGCGCACGCGCAGCACCCTGCTGACCTTGGCGGCCGGCATGGGTGCGTTGTGGCTGCTCAAGTACTGCGGCCTGTAGCGTCAGTCCGGCACCACGCTGAATTGATTGCGGCCGTTGCGCTTGGCCTCGTACATCGCCTTGTCGGCACGGGCAAGGGCTTCCTCCGCAGAGGGGGCCTCATGCCCGGCGTGGTTGACGTAGACACCGATGCTGGCACCTACGGTGACTTGCCCGCCGCCGATGTCAACCGGTGCTGACAGCACTTCGCACAGCTTGCGCGCGATGTCTTTGGCAGACGCCTGGTTGGCCACTGACTGGGCGATCACCACGAACTCGTCGCCGGCCAGCCTGGCCACCGTGTCATCGGCGCGCATCACCGCAAGCATCCGCCCCGCCGCAGCCTGCAGCACCAGGTCGCCGGCCTCGTGGCCGTGCTTGTCATTGACCTGCTTGAAGCCGTCCAGGTCGATGAAGAACAGCGCGAACGGCGCCCGCTCGTGAAGGGTCAGCGTCAATTCCTGATGCAGCGCCGCGCGGTTGGGCAAGCCGGTCAGGGGGTCGAGCAGGGCCTGGTCGAGCAGGGTCTTTTCCTTGCGCTTGCGCTCGGTCACGTCCAGCGACATGACGAAAAAGCCCTCAACCTTGCCATTGCGGATATCCGGCACGTAGGACGCATGCCACACCCTTGGGTCATCGAAGCTGTAACGCACGTTGTCGGCTTCCACTCGCTCACCCGCCAAGGCTTTGAGGAAGCATGGAAGCAATTGCTGGTACACATCGTCAGGCAGTACGTCGGCCACCTTGCGCCCTTTCAGCAGGGTCGGCTCCATGCCGAAAATCTGCCGGTACACCGCATTGTTGAACCGATACTCCAGATCATTGCCGATGTGCGCAATCAACACGGGCAGGTTGTCGGCGATGGCCTGCAGCGTTTCCTGGCTGCGTGCGAGCTCATCAGTGCGCTCGGCCACCTGTTGCTCCAACGTAGCCTGGTAACGTTGCAACTGCAGTTGCCGGCGTTTGCGCTCACTGATATCGCGGGCAAACACCACCATCTGCTCGGCATCACCGTACTCATTGCGCAGGGCCGACAGGCTCAGCTCACACCAGCGCGCACCGGCCTGAGTGATGAGCTTGAGCTCTACGACCATCGACTCCATCGCGCCTTCGATAACCTGCTGCCAGGCGGTTGCTAGGTTTTGAGCGTCGTTGGCATCCACCAGTTGCTGCAAATGGGTCAATACCAGCAGTTCGCGCCCCTGCCCCAGCAGTTGGCAAAACTCGCGGTTGGGCTCGAGTATGCGCCCGTCCAGGCCGACAATCGCCTTGCTGATCAGGCTGTTGTCGAACACCCGCTGGAAGCGCGCCTCCGAAGACAGCAACGCACTGTGCTGCGCACCCGGCACCGCTTCGGAATCGATGGCCAGGCTGCGGTGAAGCATTTCATCCTCCACCATCCTGGCCAGGTCCCGCAGATGGGCCAGTTCGGCATCCGAAATGTGCCTGGGCCGGGTGTCCAGCACGCACAGCGTGCCCACGGTCAGCTCGCCGGCAAAACGTAGCGGAATGCCGGCATAAAAGCGTATGCAAGGCCCGCCGACCACCAACGGGTTATCTTCGAAGCGCGCATCGTTACGGGCATCCGGGATAACCAGCGCATCCTCCACATGCAGCGCATGGGCACAGAATGCGACATCCCGCGAGGTGTGGGTCACATCCACCCCCTGGCGCGACTTGAACCACTGACGGTTCATGTCCACCAGCGAAACCAGTGCCATGGGCACATCGAGCAAGGCGCTGGCCAGGCGGGTGATGCGGTCGAACGTTTCTTCGGCAGGCGTATCGAGAATATTCAGGCTCTCGAGAAAACACAGCCTGGCCGCTTCATTGAGGGGTGACGGGGCGATCTGCATGTCGGTTCGCTCGGCAGAAATCCTAACCGCCAACGATAGCGCCGTGGCGCTCAAGCGCAAGCTTTCCCGCTCTTCTATCTGGCGGCCCAAGTCGTATAATCCGACGCTTTTGTAAGCCAAAGATAATTTTTCATGATGAAATTGCTTTACGCCTTCGCCCTCTCCATTGCCGCCATCCCTGCCGCTTTTGCCTCACCTCCCGCGACCTTTACCGAAGCCAAAGTCGTTGCCAAGCAGAAGATCTACCAAGACCAGGCCAGCAGCGCCATGGGCGAGCTTTACTGTGGCTGCAAGTGGACGTGGGTGGGCAAATCCGGCGGGCGCGTCGACCCGAAATCCTGCGGTTATGAAACCCGCAAGCTGCAAACCCGCGCCGAGCGCACGGAGTGGGAACACATCGTGCCGGCCTGGACCTTCGGGCACCAACGCCAGTGCTGGCAGAACGGCGGCCGCGAGCAGTGCGTGGATGCCGACCCGACCTTCCGCGCCATGGAGGCCAACCTGTTCAATCTTTACCCTTCCGTGGGTGAAGTGAACGGCGACCGCAGCAATTTCAATTACGGCATGGTGTCGGGTGTTTCGCCGCAGTATGGCCAATGCACCACAAAGGTCGATTTCCAGCAGAAGACGGCAGAGCCACGCAATGAAGTGAAAGGCCTGGTCGCGCGCACCACCTTCTACATGTTCGATCGCTACAAGCTCAACATGTCGCGCCAGCAGCAACAGGTGCTGATGGCCTGGGACAAGCAGTACCCCGTGTCGGCGTGGGAGAAGCAACGTGACCAGCGTATTGCCGCGATCATGGGGCACCACAACCCGTTCGTAACAGGCGAGCGCAAATGGACGCTGGGGTATGCACCGCAGGGCGCTGGTGCCGTGGCATCGAATGTGCCAGTTAAAACCGTACCCAAGCCAACGCTGGCCAGTGCCGTGGAAGGCGGGTCGGTAATTGGCAACCGCAACAGCCATGTCTATCACCTGGCCAGCGGGTGCCCGGGGTATGCACAGGTGGCGCAGAAGAATCAGGTGGCGTTTGGCACTGAAGCTGAAGCGTTGGCTGCGGGGTATCGCAAAGCGGGGAATTGCAAGTAGGAGCGGATTTATCCGCGATGCGCAGCTTGAGTCAGCAAAAAGCAGCGCGACAAGAAATGGCGTCCCAGGCAGGAATTGAACCTGCAACCTTCCCCTTAGGAGGGGGATGCTCTATCCAATTGAGCTACTGAGACACAAGAACCGGCAGCGAGCGTTGCACGGCTGGATGGCGAGCATGTTAACCAGCGAGCTGCCGTTTGTCATGCGTCAATCGGGCTTTTTGCATGTAGGTTTATTCCACGCTTGTCATGCGATCAGCTTCTCCCGCCGCAGCAATGACATCAATGCATCAGTTGCGGCGGACAATTCACCCGAATTGTCCAGCCAATGGGTCGAGGGGCCGGCTTCTGATTGCAGAACGTCATTGCGGGCCAGGCGCTGGTCGATCTGCTCCTCAGTCTCCCGCCCGCGAGCCAGCAGGCGCGCACGCAGCACCTCAGGCTTGACCATCAGGCAAACAGCCAACAGCTCCGGGTACTGCATGCGCGCTTCGGGCAAATAAGCCCGCGAGCCGTTGACCAGTACCGAATGCCCTTGCGCCAACCAGTCGTCCACCTGAGCAGGAATACCGTAGCTCAACCCGTTGGCCCGCCAGTGCATGGCAAACGCCCCGGCCTTACGCATCGCTTCGAAGCGCTCTGGGTTAACGCCGTGGGCCGCCTCCCCCTTGGCTTCCGGCGACCGGGTGATCACGCGGCGGGCGATTTTCACCCCGGCGGCAATTAATTGCGCGCGCTGCATCGATCAGGGAATCTTTTCCCGAACCCGACGGTCCTACCAAAAATATCAGGCGGCCTGAGGTATTGGCTTGGGCGCTTGCGTCATGTTGCATAGCCACTATGCTCTAAGAAAGGAAACCCGCGCATTCTAGGTGTTTTCTTCGACCTTTACTGCGTTTTACAGGTTTTTGACGGCAAAGGTCTGACGGTGCGGCAAGCCGGATGGTGCAAAACTTTTCAAACCAGTACTCATTTCTGATAATTGGTACTGGCAAAAAGCCTTCAGCCGGCTCACTATTTGTCACAGAATTGACGCCAAGGAAACGGCGACCATGAGGCAAGATGAGCTCCCAAATTTTCATGCCGGTTGAACATTTTGTTGTCGCCACGGTCGTAGTTGCACCCCGTGCGGCCAATTTGAGAACCGCTTCCCCTGAACCAAAATCCGGTCAATTTATATGCGCCCAATGAAACAGGCTATTTATTCGAGCCGCACCGCTGACAAGTTTGTCGTCCGCCTGCCAGACGGGATGCGTGAGCGCATTGCCGAGGTAGCGCGCAACCATCACCGCAGCATGAACTCCGAGATCATCGCCCGCCTGGAGCAGAGCCTTATTCAGGAAGGTGCGTTGGGTGACGAGCTGAGCATGCGCCTGGACAGCCCTGAACTTTCCCTGCACGAGCGCGAGTTGCTGCAGCGCTTCCGCCAACTCTCCCATCGCCAGCAGAACGCGCTGGTGGCCCTCATCGCTCACGATGTGGAAATGGCCGCCGACGCCTCCTGAGATGTGAAGCGAGCATGAAAAAGCCAGCGTAAGCTGGCTTTTTTTGTTGTGCCGGAAGCTTGTGCAGCTCTTGTAGGAGCGGCTTTAGCCGCGAAGCAGGCGACGCGGTGGATGGCACCGGCTATGCCGGTGTTCGCGGCTAAAGCCGCTCCTACAAAGGGCGCGTTATAGCAGGAAGAGTGTGGCCAACCCCAGGAAGATGAAGAAGCCGCCACTGTCCGTCACGGCAGTGATCATCACGCTCGATCCCATGGCCGGGTCCCGTCCCAAGCGAGTCAGCGTCATCGGGATCAACACCCCCATCAGCGCCGCCAACAGCAAGTTCAGGGTCATTGCAGCCGTCATCACCAGGCCCAGCGACCAGCTGCCGTACAGCATGAACGCCACAACACCAATCACCCCCCCCCAGATCAGGCCATTGAGCAGCGACACGGCCAGCTCCTTGCGCATCAGGCGGCTAGTGTTGCCGGGCGACACCTGGTCAAGCGCCATGGCGCGAACGATCATGGTAATGGTCTGGTTACCGGAGTTGCCGCCAATACCTGCCACAATCGGCATCAACGCTGCCAAGGCCACCAGCTTCTCGATCGAACCTTCGAACAGGCCGATCACCCGCGATGCCAGGAAAGCAGTGATCAGGTTGATAGCCAGCCAGGCCCAGCGGTTACGCAGCGAGCGCCACACCGAAGCGAAGATATCTTCCTCTTCGCGCAAGCCGGCCATGTTGAGGACTTCGCTTTCACTTTCTTCACGAATGAGGTCGACCATTTCGTCGATGGTCAAACGGCCAATCAGCCGCTCACTCTTGTCCACCACCGGTGCGGAAACCAGGTCGTAACGCTCAAAGGCCTGCGCCGCGTCATAGGCATCTTCCTCAGGGTGGAAGGAAACCGGGTCGGTCGCCATGACCTCCGCCACCTTCTTCTCCGGGTCGTTGACCAGCAGGCGTTTGATGGGCAGCACACCTTTGAGAATGCCGTCGTAATCCACCACGAACAGTTTGTCGGTGTGGTTGGGCAGCTCTTTCAAGCGGCGCAGGTAACGCAAGACAACTTCCAGGCTGACGTCTTCGCGGATGGTGACCATCTCGAAGTCCATCAACGCACCGACCTGCTCTTCGTCGTAGCTCAAGGCCGAGCGCACGCGCTCGCGCTGCTGGGCATCGAGGCTGTCCATCAGCTCGTGAACAACGTCGCGTGGCAGCTCCGGGGCCAGGTCGGCCAGTTCGTCGGCGTCCATTTCCTTGGCGGCCGCCAGGATTTCGTGATCGTCCATGTCGGCGATCAGCGACTGGCGAACCGAATCGGACACTTCGAGCAGGATGTCGCCGTCACGGTCCGAACGCACCAATTGCCAGACCGTCAGGCGGTCTTCCAGAGGCAAGGCTTCCAGAATGTAAGCGATGTCGGCGGGGTGCAGATCGTCGAGCTTGCGTTGCAGCTCAACCAGGTTCTGCCGGTGGACGAGGTTCTCCACCAAATCGTGATGCGGGCCTTCCTGACGATGGGTCAGGTCTTCCACCACACGTTGACGCTGCAGCAGGTCGACCACCTGAGCCAGGCGATCCTGCAGGCTATCTTGCGCTTTTTTTACTTCTACTTCGGTCATAGGCGAACTCCACTCCCAGCAGCGGAGCACGCCGGGGAGATCAATCGGGCAGATCTAGTCGTATGAAACGTGTTAAGGAGTAACTACTGGGTAAGTCCATGGTGGTTTTCCACAAGCCCCGGCGGGGCTGACGGGCGCAATCATACACTGCCTAAGCTGTCAGATCGCTTAATTTTTTGGCCAGAACAATCGTTTGCGAGTCAAAGCTATGACAACGCTCGAAGCCATCAGTGCGACGGCACGCGCAAAGCAAAGAACACATCTGCCGCACAAAAGATTGCCGGGCCGGTTTACGTGAAGTCTAGACGGGCGTTACTGACAAATCAGTGAACGCTAGAAAACAAAAAGCCCGCTCAAATGAGCGGGCTTCTTGATGTATGGCGGACTCAGCAGGATTCGAACCTGCGACCGCTCGGTTCGTAGCCGAGTACTCTATCCAGCTGAGCTATGAGTCCGTGGTTGGTAGTTTTAGACCAGGTTACCACTGGTGGGTTGAAACGACCTTGCAAGCAAAGCCACTTCAAAAGTGGCGGACTCAGCAGGATTCGAACCTGCGACCGCTCGGTTCGTAGCCGAGTACTCTATCCAGCTGAGCTATGAGTCCGTGGTTGGTAGTTTTAGACCAGGTTACCACTGGTGGGTTGAAGTGACCTTGCAAACAAAGCCAATTCAAAAATGGCGGACTCAGCAGGATTCGAACCTGCGACCGCTCGGTTCGTAGCCGAGTACTCTATCCAGCTGAGCTATGAGTCCGTGGTTGGTAGTTTTAGACCAGATTACCACTGGTGATTTGAAGCAGCTTTGTAAGCAAAGCCACTTCAAAAGTGGCGGACTCAGCAGGATTCGAACCTGCGACCGCTCGGTTCGTAGCCGAGTACTCTATCCAGCTGAGCTATGAGTCCGTGTCTTGCTGCACATGATAGTTCGCTGAAACATTTTTGCAAGAACTTTTCGTTTAACTTCAACGACTTAGCGAACTTGCTGCTTACAGCGCCCTACGCAAATAATGGCGGTGAAGGGGGGATTCGAACCCCCGATACCCTTATGAGGTATACTCCCTTAGCAGGGGAGCGCCTTCGGCCACTCGGCCACCTCACCGCAACACGAGGCGAATATTAAAGAACCTCTTTCACCTTTGCAACCCTTTTTTTGAAAAAAACTTCAAAAAAATTAAAGGCTTGGCTCTTCATCCTTCTCCTTCTTGATCCGCAGGTAGATTTCCTCGCGGTGAACGGCCACTTCTTTCGGGGCGCTGACGCCAATACGCACCTGGTTGCCTTTGACGCCGAGCACCGTCACGGTGATCTCGCCATCTCCAATGATCAGGCTCTCGGCGCACCGACGAGTCAAAATCAACATAGCTTTCTCCTTACGCAAAACATTCAGGGGTAACAGTCTTGTAATGACAGGCCCTGGCCGTGGACGGCGGCCAGGGCCTTGAGTGGTTGCCATACAGGCAGGACAAGGCCTGTGCGGCAACCAGAAACGCGAAGGGCGCGGCCTAGCCGCGCCCTCCCGGCAACGCCTTACTCGCCCTGTCGGGCAGGAGCGTCGAGTTCGAACGCGGTGTGCAGCGCGCGAACGGCCAGCTCCAGGTACTTCTCTTCAATCACTACCGAAACCTTGATTTCGGAAGTGGAGATCATCTGGATGTTGATGCTCTCCTTGGCCAGGGCTTCGAACATGCGGCTGGCCACGCCCGCGTGGGAGCGCATGCCGACGCCGACGATCGACACCTTGGCGATCTTGGTGTCGCCGATCACTTCACGGGCACCGATTTCACGCGCGGTGTTTTCCAGCACGCTGTGAGCCTTCTCGTACTCGTTGCGGTGCACGGTGAAGGTGAAGTCGGTGGTGTTATCGTGGGATACGTTCTGCACGATCATGTCCACTTCGATGTTCGAAGCGCTGATCGGGCCGAGGATCTTGAAAGCAACGCCCGGAGTGTCCGGTACGCCGCGAATGGTCAGCTTGGCTTCATCACGGTTGAAGGCGATACCGGAAATGATCGGCTGTTCCATGGATTCCTCTTCATCAATGGTAATGAGGGTACCTGGACCCTCCTTGAAGCTGTGCAGCACGCGCAGCGGGACGTTGTACTTGCCGGCGAACTCCACCGAACGAATCTGCAGCACCTTGGAACCGAGGCTGGCCATTTCCAGCATCTCTTCGAAGGTGATCTTCTCCAGGCGCTGGGCCTGGGGCACAACACGCGGGTCAGTGGTGTAGACGCCATCCACGTCGGTATAGATCTGGCACTCGTCAGCCTTGAGCGCTGCAGCCAGGGCTACGCCGGTGGTGTCGGAGCCACCACGACCGAGGGTGGTGATGCTGCCGTGCTCATCGACCCCCTGGAAACCGGCAACCACGACTACGCGGCCTTCCTTGAGGTCGGCGCGAATCTTCTGGTCATCGATCTGCAGGATGCGCGCCTTGTTGTGCGCGCTGTCGGTGAGAATGCGCACCTGGTTGCCGGTATACGATACCGCCGGCACGCCACGCTTGATCAGGGCCATCACCAGCAGGGCAATGGTGACCTGCTCGCCGGTGGAGACGATCACGTCCAGCTCACGCGGGTCTGGCTGATCGCTGATCTGCTTGGCCAGGTCGATCAGGCGATTGGTTTCTCCGCTCATGGCCGACAGCACAACCACCAGGTCGTCGCCCGCTTCACGGTGTTTCTTGACCTTGTCGGCAACCTGCTCGATCCGCTCGATGGAACCGACAGAGGTGCCGCCAAATTTCTGTACGATCAACGCCATTTCAATGGTGCCTCAGCCCATACAGGGCCTCAAAAAAACCATCCAACATGCAGGGACGGGTGGACTAGACCACCCGCCCCCACATCTCAAAGTCCCTGCTCTGCGAACGGCACGGCCAGCGCCAGGGCCTGGTCCAGTGCGGCGACGTCGACGCCACCACCCTGAGCCATGTCCGGACGGCCACCGCCCTTGCCACCCACTGCCGCAGCGGCTTGTTTCATCAGGTCACCAGCCTTGAGTTGGCTGGAGAGGTCTTTGGTCACGCCGGCCACCAGCACAACCTTGCCCTCATGCTCGCTGCCCAGCAGGATCACTGCGTGGCCGAGCTTGTTCTTCAACTGATCGACCAGGGCCAGCAGGGCCTTGCCGTCTTGCCCATCCAGGCGAGCGGCAAGCACCTTGGCGCCCTTGACCTCAACGGCCGCATTGGAGAGATCGTCCCCGGCGGCGCTGGCGGCCTTGGCCTGCAGCTGCTCCAGCTGCTTCTCCAGCTGGCGGTTGCGCTCAAGCACAGCCGACAGCTTGTCGATCAGGTTGTCGCGGTTACCTTTGACCAGTTGCGCAGCTTCCTTGACCTGCTCTTCGGCAGCGTTCAGGTAAGCCAGCGCCGCTTCGCCGGTGACCGCTTCGATACGGCGCACGCCAGAGGCCACGCCGCCTTCGCTGATGATCTTGAACAGGCTGATATCGCCGGTGCGCTTGGCATGAATACCACCGCACAGTTCGACGGAGAAATCGCCGCCCATGCTCAGCACACGCACGGTGTCACCGTACTTCTCGCCGAACAGGGCCATGGCGCCCTTGGCCTTGGCGGTTTCGATATCGGTCAGCTCGGTTTGCACCGGGGTATTCTTGCGCACTTCGCGGTTGACGATGTCTTCCAAAGCCTTGATCTGCTCTGGCTTGACGGCCTCGAAGTGGCTGAAGTCAAAGCGCAGGCGCTGGCTGTCGACCAGCGAGCCCTTCTGCTGAACGTGCTCGCCCAGTACCTGACGCAGCGCTTCGTGCAGCAGGTGGGTGGCAGAGTGGTTCAGCGAAGTGGCGTGCTGTACATCGGCATCGACCCTGGCTTCTACAGGAGAGCCGATAACCAGCGCACCGCTGGCAACCACACCGTGGTGCAGGAAGGCACCGCCGGTCTTGGTGGTGTCACGCACATCGAAGCGCGCAGCGCCCGACTGCAGGAAACCGGTATCGCCAATCTGGCCACCGGACTCGGCATAGAACGGCGTACGGTCGAGCACCACGACGCCCTGCTCGCCTTCACCCAGCTGGTCAACGGCCTGGCCATCCTTGTACAGGGCGATGATCTTGCCCTGGCCTTCGGTTGCTTCGTAACCCAGGAATTCGGTGGCACTGTCGACCTTGACCACACTGTTGTAGTCCATGCCGAAGGCACTGGCCGAACGGGCGCGCTCACGCTGGGCTTCCATTTCGCGCTCGAAGCCGGCTTCGTCGATGGTCAGCTCGCGTTCGCGGGCGATGTCGGCAGTCAGGTCCATGGGGAAGCCGTAGGTGTCGTACAGCTTGAACACCACGTCGCCCGGCACTACGTCGCCCTTGAGCTGAGCAAGGTCCTGCTCGAGGATGCGCAGGCCCTGCTCCAGGGTCTTGGCGAATTGCTCCTCTTCAGCCTTGAGCACGCGCTCGATGTGCGCCTGCTGGCTCTTCAGCTCAGGGAAGGCCTCGCCCATTTCGGCGGCAAGGGCTGCAACGATCTGATAGAAGAAGCTGCCCTTGGCGCCCAGCTTGTTGCCATGGCGGCATGCACGGCGAATGATGCGGCGCAGCACGTAGCCACGGCCTTCGTTGGACGGCAGTACGCCATCGGCAATCAGGAAGCCGCACGAACGGATGTGGTCGGCCACCACTTTCAGCGAGGCCTGGCCATCGTTGCTGCAACCAATGGCTTTGGCTGCCGCGCTCAGCAGGTTCTGGAACAGATCGATCTCGTAGTTCGAGTGCACGTGCTGCATGACCGCACTGATGCGCTCCAGGCCCATGCCGGTGTCGACCGACGGGGCGGGCAGCGGGTGCAGCACGCCATCGGCCGTGCGGTTGAACTGCATGAAGACGTTGTTCCAGATCTCGATGTAACGGTCGCCGTCTTCTTCCGGCGAGCCGGGTGGGCCGCCCCAGATGTCGGCGCCGTGGTCATAGAAGATCTCGGTGCACGGGCCGCACGGGCCGGTGTCGCCCATGGTCCAGAAGTTGTCGGAGGCGTACGGGGCGCCTTTATTGTCGCCGATGCGCACCATGCGCTCGGCCGGCACGCCGACTTCCTTGGTCCAGATGTCGTACGCTTCGTCATCGCTCGCGTAAACGGTAACCCAGAGCTTTTCCTTGGGCAGGTTCAGCCACTTGTCGGAGGTCAGGAAGGTCCAGGCGAAGGTGATGGCATCGCGCTTGAAGTAGTCACCAAAGCTGAAGTTGCCCAGCATTTCGAAGAAGGTGTGGTGACGGGCGGTGTAACCGACGTTTTCCAGGTCGTTGTGCTTGCCACCGGCGCGCACGCACTTCTGGCTGCTGACCGCACGGGTGTAGGCCCGCTTCTCCGCACCGAGGAAGCAGTCCTTGAACTGGTTCATGCCTGCGTTGGTGAACAGCAGGGTCGGGTCGTTGTTCGGGATCAGCGAACTGGAGGCGACTCGGGTATGGCCCTGCTCTTCGAAGAAGCGAAGGAAGGCTTCACGGATTTCTGCGCTTTTCATAGGTTCTTCCACGGAAACGGCGGCCCTTTGGGGGCAAACGCGTCGACGAAACGACGGCAAAGGGCCGCATTATATCGGTCCTGCAATCTCGGTGCAGTGTGTTTATGCGATAGAAAGCGTCGATTGGACGGCTTTTAAGGCGCTTGCAATCGAAAATGGCATAGCCGGATGCTAAATGCAGCCTTTCGCCACTGGCAAGCCCATTACCGCTGAAGGGAAGGGAAAATGGAACAGGCGGTGAATTAAATGGTTTTCATGGACAATTTTCAGCGACAACCGGCCTTTGTAGGAGCGGCCTTGTGTCGCGAAAGGGTCGCGCAGCGGCCCCAAAATCTTTGAAGCAACATAAATCCCGGGTCTGCTACACAGCCCTTTCGCGACACAAGGCCGCTCCCACAAAAGGCCGCTCCTACAAGGGAATGTGCAACCTCAACCCAGGCGTTGCCCGGAATCCGGCACGATCAGAATCCCCGCCCGCAGGCCGTTCTTGACCTTGGGGTTGGGGAAAATGATCCGCGCGCCTTCCTCTTCGACCACCCAGCGCGTTTCCGCCAGGTCTTCGGCCAGCAGATAGCCCTTGGTCAACTCGGAGAAGTTCTCGATGTCCGCCGGCAAGTGCAGGTGGAAGCTGTCGCTGTGTTTGATGATTTCGCGGGACACACTGAAAAGCTTAAGCCCGTCCAGCGATTCAGGGGTTTGCGGCTCGGCGTTCTCGATAATCTGGATCAGCCGCTCTTCAAGCTTGTCGAGATTGACCTGTTCGTTCTGGCCGAACGGCCGCGCCTTGCCCAGCTCCAGCGTAAACGCCTCGGCTTCGAGTTGCTCATAGGTGAAAGCGCTGAAGGTGATGGATGACTTGCTTTGCAGCAGCACCGCTTCCATGCCGGCAGCGGCCAGCCGTGCCAGCTCGCGGCGAGAGTGCTTGCGCCCTTCTTTATAAGGGTAAAGCGCAAACTGCTCGATCTTCGAGCCACGGATCGCCGTGTGCAGGTCGTAATGCAAGCGGTTGCGCTCAGGCTTGCTGAAGAAAACCCGCGCAAACTGTTCCAGCTCGGCGGCGCGCAATGCCTCAAAACCACTGGAAAGTTCATGCCGACCATTGAACAGCCGGTTGATGTCCTGTTCGACGAAGCGTTCGCCCTTGCGGATCGCCACCGGGTTACCAAACAGGAACAGCACCCGCGCACGTGGCTTGATCTTGCCATTGGCCACGCCATGCAGCAGCCGTTCGAGCAATTCGATCGGTGCGGTTTCGTTGCCATGGATGCCTGCCGACAACAGCAAGTCCAGCCCGCAATCCTCGGCCTCGGGCGGGCGCACTTCAAGCGCGCCCTCCCCCAGCCAGCGCAAACGTGCGCCCTTGGGTGTCACTTGGGTCTTCTCGGCCGGTTCGTGATCGGTCAGGGTCAGCTCAAGCAGTTTGCCAAGGGCGAGCATGGGCGCTTCCTTAGTGGTGGTGGCCGCAATCCGGGCCATGCACGTGATCGTCATCTTCGCCAACTTCCGCCGGCTCCATTTCCAGCTGCAGGCTGACCAGGTTGGTGGCCATCGGGCGCAGCAGCAGGTTGGCGTACTCGGTGTCGTTTTCGTCGACATCCACACCGATCAGCAACTGGCCACGGCCATCCTGCTGGATCCACACTTCCTTGCCTTGCCAAACCACGGCAAAACGGGTGCAGGAGGTTTCCAGCTGGGTGCCGTCTTCATCTTCCAGGATCAGGCGCAGGGCATCGGTCATTGCAAATTCTCTCTTCAAGGTTGGCGTTGGAACGGGTAGACCGAACCCAACTTCAGGATTTGGGTCAGCTCATCCAGCGCCGTACGGCACTCGACCAGCAATTGCGGGTCGGCAAGGTCCGCTTCGCCCAGGCGATCGCGGTAGTGCTTGTCGACCCACTGCACCAAGGTGTCGTACAGCGACGGGGTCATGATAACGCCTTGGTTGACCGCCATCAGTTCCGATTCTTTCAGTGCCACGCGCAAGCGCAGGCAAGCGGGGCCGCCGCCATTCTGCATGCTCTGCTTGAGGTCAAACACCTTGACCTCCTTCACCGCGCCGCTCTGAGTGGTCAGCTGGCTGAGGTAAGCCCAGACCCGCTCATTGTTACGGCACTCTTCCGGCACCACCAGCAGCATCGAACCATCTTCACGGCTCAGCAACTGGCTGTTGAACAGGTAAGAACGCACCGCGTCCTCTACCGTCACTGCCGCACGTGGCACACGGATGGCCTGGAAGTTGCCGCCCTTGCTGGCCAGTTTAGCCTGCAGTTGGCCAAGTACCGCGTCCGTCTCCAGAAAGGCGTCTTCGTGGTAGAACAGCACTTCGCCATTGCCCACCGAAATCACGTCGTTGTGGAACACACCTTGGTCGATCACGGCAGGGTTCTGTTGAGCGTAGACCACGCCGTCGTCGCTCAGGCCGTGCAGCCTGGCAACCGCTTGGGACGCTTCGAGGGTCTGGCGGGCCGGGTACTTTTGCGGCGCCGGGTAACGGCTGTCGAAAGCGCTGCGCCCATAGACGAAGAACTCGACACCCGCTTCACCGTAGCTGTGGCAGAAGCGCGTGTGGTTGGCCGCGCCTTCGTCACCAAACTGCGTCACTGCCGGCAGCGCGGCGTGGTGAGCAAAGTGTTTTTCGTCAGCGAACATCGCGCCCAGCACACGGCTGGTGGTCGGGTGCTCGATGCTGCGGTGGTACTTGCAGTTCAGGTTGGCGGCGGTGAAATGCACACGCCCGTCAGCGGTGTCGGCGCTGGGGCTGACAGTGGCAGCGTTGGCCACCCACATGCTCGAAGCCGAGCAACTGGCAACCAGCAGCGGCATGGCCTCTTTGGCGGCGCGCTGGATCACCTCGGCATCACTACCGGTGAAACCCAAGCGCCGCAGCGCCGCCACGTCCGGGCGCTCCTGTGGCGCCAGCACGCCCTGCTTGAAGCCCATGTCGGCCAGCGCTTTCATCTTGGCCAGGCCCTGACGCGCCGCTTCACGAGGGTTGGACGCCTGCTGGCTGTTGCTCTGCGAAGCCACGTTGCCGTACGACAGGCCGCCGTAGTTGTGGGTAGGCCCCACCAGGCCATCAAAATTCACTTCATAGGATTTCATCGGCTAACTCCGTGACCTGTTGTTATAGGGTGACGCCCGGCGTCAGGGTGGCCGGCAAGGCAAGGCTGGCGGTCTCCAGCGAAGCCACGGGGTAAGCGCAGTAATCGGCTGCGTAATAGGCGCTGGCACGGTGGTTGCCACTGGCGCCCACGCCGCCGAACGGTGCACTGCTGGCGGCGCCGGTGAGCTGCTTGTTCCAGTTGACGATACCGGCGCGGCTGCGCAGCCAGAAGTACTGGTAACGTGCGCGCGAATCAGACAGCAGGCCGGCGGCCAGGCCGTACTGGGTGTTGTTGGCCTCGTCGATGGCGGCATCGAAGTCGGCGTAGCGGATCACCTGCAGCAATGGGCCGAAGAACTCCTCGTCCGGGCGATTGGCCACCGCTGTGACATCCAGAATGCCAGGGGTGAGCAACGCGGCGTCGGCTTGCGGCTGGGTCATTGCCAGCAGTTTCACGGCGCCCTTGCCTGCCAACTCGGCTTGCGCCGCCATCAGTGCCTGGGCAGCCTGCAGCGAAATCACCGACCCCATGAACGGGGCTGGCTGCTGGTCGAACGCGCCGACCGTGATGCTTTTGCACACTTCAACCAGCCGGGCAATCAGCGCATCGCCCCACGCGCCTTGCGGCACCAGCAGGCGGCGGGCACAGGTGCAGCGTTGGCCGGCGGAAATGAAGGCCGACTGGATGATGGTGTACACAGCGGCATCCAGGTCCTTGACCTCGTCCACCACCAGTGGATTGTTACCGCCCATTTCCAGGGCCAGAATCTTGTCCGGGCGCCCGGCGAACTGCTGATGCAGCAGGTTGCCGGTGCGGCTGGAGCCGGTGAAGAACAGGCCGTCGATGCCTGGGTTGGCCGCCAGGGCCACACCCGTTTCACGGGCACCCTGCACCAGGTTGAGCACGCCGGCCGGCAAGCCCGCGGCAACCCAGCAGTTAACCGTCAGCTCGGCCACCTTGGGGGTCAGCTCGCTGGGCTTGAACACCACGCAGTTACCTGCCAGCAATGCCGGGACAATATGCCCGTTAGGCAGGTGGCCGGGGAAGTTGTACGGGCCAAACACGGCTACCACGCCATGGGGCTTGTGCCGCAGCACGGCGGTGGCGTCGGCCAGAGGGCCGCTTTTTTCGCCGGTACGTTCGCGGTAGCTCTGCACCGAGATCGCCACTTTGTTGACCATGCTGGTCACTTCTGTTGCCGATTCCCACAGCGGCTTGCCGGTTTCTTCGCCAATGCAGTGCGCCAGTGCTTCGGCGTGCAGCTTCAATTGCTCGGCGAATTTCTCCAGCACATCAATGCGCGCCTCAAGGCTCAATTGCGCCCAGGCAGGAAACGCCTGACGCGCCGCCTTCACGGCAGCCTCCACCTGGGTAGCATCGGCACCCTGCCCTTCCCATACCACGGCCTGCGTGACCGGGTTCAGCGATTTGAGGGCATCACCCTGGCCAGCCTGCCAGTTGCCTGCGATGTAATGCGTAGTCATTTACTGGGCCTCCCGGCTTGCCGACAACGGCACCGCACGCACGTTGTCGCCCGCGCCCATGCGCAAGCGCTTGGCGGTCATGGGGTCGACCACCAGCGTGCCGGCGGCCAGGCGCGCTGGCGCGGCGGTGATGCGGCAATCGTCGCGCTTGCGGTTGTGGATGATGTAAGGGGTGGCGTCATCGCCCGGTGTGCCCACGGCCAAAACCAGCGTCTGGCTTTCGCGCACGGCGCGGATTTTCGAGGTTTCACACTCGATGGCCGGGCCTGCGTCGAAGATGTCGACATAACCCTGATAGTTGAAGCCTTCCTGCTTGAGCATGGCCAGCGCAGGCTCGGTGTCGGTGTGTACACGGCCGATCACGCTGCGCGCCGCTTCGGACAGGAAGCAGGTGTACAAGGGGAACTTGGGCATCAGCTCGGCGATGAACGACTTGTTGCCCACGCCGGTCAGGTAGTCCGCCTGGCTGAACTCCATCTTGAAGAAGTGCCGGCCCAGGCATTCCCAGAACGGCGAACGGCCATGTTCGTCGGACATGCCGCGCATCTCGGCGATGATTTTCTTGCCGAACAGCTCCGGGAACTCGGCGATAAACAACATGCGCGCCCGCGACAGCAGGCGGCCATTAAGGCCAGAGCGGTGGTCACTGCGCAGGAACAACGAGCACAGTTCGGAGTTGCCGGTCAGGTCGTTGGCCAGGAACAGGGTGGGGATTTCCCGGTAGATGTTCAGTTCCTGAGAGGCGCTGACCGTCAGGCCGACCCGGTAGTTGTACCAGGGTTCGCGCAGGCCGACGGCACCGGCGATGGCACTGATGCCAACCACCAGGCCTTCATCGTTTTCCAGCACGAACAGGTAGTCGGTGTCGCCACGCTCGGCTTCGCCACGGAAGCTTTTTTCAGCCCAGCCCACGCGGTGGCCAAGGCGCTCCTCGTTGGCCGGCAACGTGGTCAGCCCGGTGGTGCCGGTGCTGCGGGCCAGTTCGATCAGCGCGGGTAAATCGCTGCTGCGTACAGGACGAACGATCATGCTATCTCCTTGTGTGGCGGCTGTGGCCGCCACGAAACTCGCTATGCCGAGGCTTCAGACTGCAACCAGGCGCACGCTGGCACCCTCACCCACACCCAAGGCGTCCGCCGCCTCGGCACTCAGGCCAACGGGCTTGCCCGGCACCCAGTCCAGCTCCAGCAGTACGGCGCGGTAATCCTGCAACTGGCCATTGCACACCAGGTAGGGGCGCCCGCCTTTGGCTGGTGCGTCTTCCAGCTTCACCGGCACCACGCGGCTCTGGGCAATCGAGCGGATGCCCGAGGTGCGCGCATGCAGGGTCGGGCCACCGTCGAAGATGTCGATGTAGTGCTCGGTTTCGAAGCCTTCGCGCATGAGGATGTCGAAGGTGATCTGCGCGCGCGGGTGCACCTGGCCCATGGCCTCCTGAGCCTCGTCAGGCAGCAGCGGCACGTAGATGGGGTAATGCGGCATCAGCTCGGCCAAAAAGGTCCGGCTCTTCAGGCCGCACAGGCGCTCGGCTTCGGCATAGTTGAGGTCGAAGAAATTGCGCCCGATGGCATCCCAGAACGGCGATTCGCCCTGCTCGTCGCTGTGGCCGACAATTTCGGTCACCACCGAATCGGCAAAGCGCTCCGGGTGCGAGGCCATGAACAGCAGCCGCCCCCGGGAATTGAGCTCGGCCCAGCCGCTGTTGACCAGCTCAGGCAGCACATAGAAGCTGGTTAGCAGGCTATTGCCGGTGAGGTCGTGGCACAGCGACAGCACGTGAATCTTGTTGTGAATTTTCAGCTCGCGCGAGGCATGCACGAAGGTCTCGTTACGAAAGCTGTAAAACGGCTCGGAATACCCTGCCGACGCGACGATGGCCGAGCAGCCAGCCAGCTTGCCGGTCTGGCTGTCTTCCAGCACGAAGAAGTAGCTCTCTTCACCGTTGAAGCTCACCTCAGCGGCAAACGAGGTTTCCGAGGCGGCAATCTTGTCGCCCAGGCGGGCGCTGTCATCCGGCAGCGAGGTGACACCAACGGGGCTGTCTGCAGCCATGCGCTGCACTTCGTTCAGATCAGCCATTTGCGCGGGGCGCATCACCAGCATGGTGTCACTCCTTTGGAATACTGGCCGTACACGACGGCACGAAAAAACGGCGGGCGCCTGCAATCACGCGCCCGCGCTTGTAATCAGGTTTCGCCGGCCCACCCTCGGGCCGGCGAAAGGGTCGCAGGCGAATCAGCCCTTGATCAGTTGCGCAACACCACGCTCGAAGCGGGCCAGGCCTTCGTCGATGTCGGCGTCTTCCACCACCAGGCTTGGGGCAAAACGCACCACGTCCGGGCCGGCCTGCAGCACCATCACGCCTTCCTTCTCGGCGGCATTGAGGATGTCCTTGGCCTTGCCCTTCCAGGCATCGCTCAGCACGCAGCCGATCAACAGGCCAACACCACGCACCTGGGTGAACAGGCCAGTGTCGTTGCCGATTTGTTCCAGGCGGGTTTTGAAACGCTCATGCTTGGCCTTGATGCCCGCCAGGGTTTCCGGGGTGTTGACCACGTCCAGCACGGCGCAGGCAACGGCGCAGCCCAGCGGGTTGCCGCCGTAGGTGGTGCCGTGGGTGCCAACGGCCAGGTGCTTGGCGATTTCGCTGGTGGTCAGCATGGCGCCGATCGGGAAGCCGCCGCCCAGGCTCTTGGCGCTGGTGAGGATGTCCGGGGTCACGCCGTAGTGCTGGTAGGCGTACAGCGAACCGGTACGGCCGACGCCGGTTTGCACTTCGTCGAAGATCAGCAGGGCGTTGTGCTCGTCACACAGCTTGCGCGCGCCTTCCAGGTAGGCCTTGTCGGCCGGCACCACACCGCTCTCGCCCTGGATCGGCTCGATCACCACGGCGCAGGTTTTGTCGGAAATCTGAGCCTTCAGCGCTTCCAGGTCGTTGTACGGTACATGGCTGATGCCGGTGATCTTCGGGCCAAAGCCATCGGAGTACTTCGGCTGGCCACCCACGCTGACGGTGAACAGGGTGCGACCGTGGAAGCTGTTCACGGTAGCGATGATTTCGTGCTTCTCGGGGCCGAAGCGGTCATGGGCAACACGGCGTGCCAGTTTGAAGGCGGCCTCGTTGGACTCGGCGCCGGAGTTGCAGAAAAACGCACGGTCGGCAAAGGTGGCGTCGACCAGCTTGTGGGCCAGGCGCAGGGCCGGCTCGTTGGTGAAGACGTTGGATACGTGCCAGAGGGTGTTGGCCTGTTCGGTCAGGGCCTTGACCAGTGCCGGGTGGCAGTGGCCCAGGGCGTTCACCGCAATACCGCCTGCAAAGTCAATGAGCTCGCGTCCGGACTGGTCCCACACGCGGGAACCCTCGCCTCGCACAGGAATGAAGGCCGCCGGAGAATAGTTGGGGACCATGACCTGGTCGAAATCGGCACGTTGCACCGGGGCTTGCTCAACGGACATCTGAGTCTCCTGAAGAGGAACGCTGGCCTGGAAGTGGCGAGCGATTGGGGGATTGTAAGGACTGATCCGCGCCTGTCCTTGCGGCCAAGCGACAACTTGTTACAGCGCAAAACCCGGTTTTGGCCGGGCTTACGGCAATGCGACAAACACTGTCGCAATCGCGCAGTGTACGGGAGAGAGGGGGCTGGGTGAATGTAGGGCGATGTTTTTGCAGTGTGGCGCAAATCGAGCGCCGCTCTTGCGGCGCATCGCGGATAAATCCGCTCCTACGCGGCCGTTGTAGGAGCGGATTTATCCGCGATGCGCCGCAAGGGCGGCGCTCGACCTCAGCCACACCTCAATTCTCACGCGAACCTCAGCCCTTCTCAGCCGGCGCCGAACTCAACTCGAACGGGCTGCTGCTACGCCGCTGGTTCCGGTCTTCCCGTGGCGTCGCACCAAAGAAATTACGATACGCACTGGAAAAATGCGGCCCCGAGCTGAACCCGCACGACAACCCGATCTGGATGATCGACTTGCTGGTCTGCATCAGCATCTGCCGCGCCTTGTTCAGGCGCAGCTCCAGGTAATACTGGCTCGGCACACGGTTGAGGTACTGCTTGAAGATCCGCTCCAACTGCCGACGCGACACGCACACGTGCTGGGCGATTTCGTCGGTGGTCAGCGGCTCTTCAATGTTGGCTTCCATCAGCAACACAGCCTGGGTCAACTTGGGGTGGCTCGAACCCAGGCGGTTCTGCAGCGGAATGCGCTGGCGCTCGCCACCCTCGCGAATGCGCTCCACCACCAATTCCTCTGACACCGCCCCAGCCAGCTCCGCCCCGTGATCACGGGCCAGCACCGCAAGCAGCAAGTCGGTCACCGCCATGCCGCCACAGGCCGTCAGGCGGTCACGGTCCCAATCGAACAGGTGGCTGGTGGCAATTACCTTGGGGAAGCGCTCGGCAAAATCATCCTGCCAGCGCCAATGCACCGCGGCGCGGTAGCCATCCAGCAAACCCAGCATGGCCAACGGGTACACGCCCGCCGAAAGCCCGCCAATCATGCAACCACTGCGAGCCAGCTGCTTGAGCGCAGCCGACAGCGCCGAACCGATCGCCTGTGGCAAGTCATCCGCCAACAAAAACAGTTTGTGGCAGCCTTCGAGGCGACCATTCCACGGCTCGCCTGGCAGGCGCCAGCTACCTTCTTCAGCAGGCTCAGCCTGCAGAAACGACAGCTCGTAGACCACATCCGGATGCACCCGCTGGGCCACCTGCAACACTTCCTCCGCCAGCGCCAAAGTCAATGGCTTGGTGCTGGGCCAGATGAGAAAACCGATTCGCTGGGTGGTCATAAAGTGCGGTCCGAAACCTGAGGTCGTTCGAGTCTGTGGCGCCAGGGCACCCCGCGCGTAACGCAGCATGCCCTATTCTGGTGCAAAGGTGCAGCCTTTTACTTCAGGCTGCCCGAGAGAAACTGCTTGAGCCGCTCCGATTGCGGGTTGGCCAGCACTTCGCGTGGGCAGCCGGTTTCTTCCACCAGGCCTTTGTGCAGGAATACCAGTTGGTTGGATACCTCGCGGGCGAAGCCCATTTCGTGGGTTACCACCACCATGGTCCGGCCTTCCTGGGCCAGCGCCTGCATCACCTTGAGCACATCGCCCACCAGCTCGGGGTCGAGCGCCGAGGTGGGTTCGTCGAACAGCATAACCTCCGGCTCCATGGCCAGGGCCCGGGCAATTGCCACACGTTGTTGCTCACCACCGGACATGTGGCCGGGGAAAGCATCCTTGCGATGAGCCACGCCCACCTTGGCCAGGTAATGCTCGGCCTTTTCCAGGGCTTCTTTCCTGTTCACGCCCAGCACGTGCACCGGGGCTTCGATGATGTTTTCCAGCGCGGTCATGTGCGACCACAGGTTGAAGTGCTGGAACACCATCGACAAGCGCGAACGCATGCGCTGCAACTGGCGCGGGTCGGCAGCCTTGAGCGCGCCGTCCTTGCCGGGCTGCAACTTGAGCTCTTCGTTGTTGAGCAGGATCTTGCCCGCGTGCGGCTGTTCAAGCAGGTTGATGCAGCGCAGGAAGGTGGACTTGCCCGAGCCGCTGGAGCCGATGATGCTGATCACATCGCCCGCTTTCGCCGCCAGGGACACGCCCTTGAGCACTTCATGGCTGCCGTAGCGCTTGTGCAGGTCTTGGACTTCGAGTTTGTACATGCTGTCGGTTCTCACAGAGCGTTCAGTGCTTGCGCGGCGCCAGGTAGCCGAGCCAGCGGCGTTCGGCCAACTTGAACAGGCGCACCAGAATGAAGGTCAGGCACAGGTAGAACACGCCCGCCGTGATGTAGGCCTCGAAAGGCAGGTAATACTGGGCATTGACCGTGCGCGCGGCACCGGTGATGTCGATCAGGGTCACGATCGAGGCCAGACTGGTGGTCTGCAGCATCATGATCACTTCGTTGCTGTACTGCGGCAGCGCCCGGCGCATGGCCGATGGCAGCAGGATGCGGCGGTACATTTTCGCGCGCGACATGCCCATGGCCTTGGCCGCCTCGATCTCGCCATGAGGCGTGGCCTTGAGGCTGCCGGCGATGATCTCTGCGGTATAGGCGCTGGTATTGATGCCAAACGCCAGGCACGCACAGAAGGTGGCACTGGACAGCCATGGCCAGAAGATGCTCTCGCGCACCGCCTCGAACTGCGCCAGGCCGTAGTAGATCAGAAACAGCTGCACCAGCATCGGCGTGCCACGGATGACGTAGGTGTACAGCCACGCAGCCATGTTAACCACCGGCTGTTTCGACACCCGCATCAGCGCCAGCGGAATCGCCGCGAGCAGGCCAAAGAACAGCGAAATCGCCAGCAACTTGAGGGTGGTCAGCAGGCCGCCGATGTAAAGCGGCATGGCCTCCCAGACGACGTTGTAGTCGAAAATCATAGTTCAGCCACCTTCACGCCCACCGAGTAGCGCCTTTCGAGATACTTCAGGGCCAGCAGCGAGACACTGGTCAGCACCAGGTACAACGCCGCCACCGCCAGGAAGAAGGTAAAGGGTTCGCGGGTGGCGTCTGCCGCCTGCTTGGCCTTGAACATCATGTCCTGCAGGCCCACCACCGAAATCAGTGCCGTGGCCTTGGTCAGCACCAGCCAGTTGTTGGTGAAGCCCGGGATCGCCAGGCGAATCATCTGCGGCACCTGGATGCGGAAGAATACCTGGCGGTTGCTCATGCCATAGGCCACGCCGGCTTCGGCCTGGCCCTTGGGAATACCGAGGAAGGCGCCGCGGAAGGTTTCCGACAGGTAGGCGCCAAAGATGAAGCCCAGGGTGCCGATACCGGCAGCCAGTGGGTTCAGGTCGATGTAGTCGTCATAGCCCACCAGCGGGGCCACACGGTTGATGATGTCCTGGCCGCCGTAGAAGATCAGCAGGATCAGCACCAGGTCCGGAATGCCGCGGATCACGGTGGAATACATATCGCCCAGCCAGGCCAGCCAGCGCACCGGCGACAAGCGCAGCGCCACACCGATCAGGCCGAGCACGATGGCCAGGGCCATCGACGACAGGGCGAGCTGCAGCGTCAGCCACGCCCCGTCGAGGATGACTGCCCCGTAGCCTTTCAACATGATGAGGTCCTCGACCTAGAGAATGAAAAATGGTGCAAACCTCAGAGCCTCTGCTGTTTGCACCATTGCACAGGTGAAACTCGACGTCTTACTTCGAGTCTGGACCGTAGATGTCGAAATTGAAGTACTTGTCTTGAATTTGCTTGTACTTGCCGTTGGCGCGAATGGCGTCGATGGCCGCGTTGATGCGGTCGGCGTTGGCCTTGTCGCCTTTACGTACGGCAATGCCCACGCCGTCACCGAAGTACTTCACGTCGGTGAACGATGGGCCAACGAAGGCGAAGCCCTTGCCGGCGTCGGTTTTCAGGAAGCCGTCTTCCAGCAGCGTGGCGTCGGCAACGGTGCCGTCCAGGCGGCCGGCGGCGACGTCCAGGTAGATTTCGTTCTGGGTGCCGTATGGCACGACGGTGGCGCCTTTCGGTGCCAGCACTTCCTTGGCGAAGCGGTCGTGGATCGAGCCGCGCTGCACGCCGATCTTCTTGCCTTTGAGTTCATCCAGGCTTTCGGAGACGGCGGTGCCTTCCTTCATGACCAGGCGGGCAGGGGTCAGGTAGTAGCGCTTGGTGAAGTCGACGGACTTCTTGCGGTCTTCGGTGATGGACATCGACGACAGGATGGCGTCGATCTTGCGCACTTTCAGCGCCGGGATCAGGCCATCGAATTCCTGCTCGACCCAGGTGCACTTGGCTTTCATTTCTTCACACAGGGCATTGCCGATGTCGTAGTCGAAACCGGCGATGCTGCCGTCAGGCTGCTTGAAGGCGAAGGGTGGGTAGGCGGCTTCGATACCGATTTTCAACGGTTTTTCATCGGCCTGCGACACCAGGGAAAACACGGAAAGCGCCAGGGCGCCAAGCAGTGCGAGCTTCTTCATCAGGTAACTCCATCGGTACGGGGCAATACAAGGCAGGGGTAACAACTGCCCGATATGCGAATGGGTACAACGCGAGCCGCGCAGGGTTCGACCTAGGTCGCAGACCACGAGCGAGTGAGTGGCATTTTAACGACAGCCCGGTAGTCGATATTTCTTCAAAGCGACAACTACTTACAGAAGCGCTTGAAACGGCAACGGGCAATGTTGACAGCCAATGCAAAATATGCAAAAGCGCAAGGAATAGAACCTATTGAACTAGCAATTAGCGGGCCTATTATTGGCAAACCCTTGTAATACGGCAAGCGCAGCGTGCTGCCTTGCAAAAAATGCCAACAAAATCGCACCAGTAACGCACAAAAACGTTTCTTTCTGCCCCGCCCCGGTGCACGCCCGGTAGCACATCAGTTACGGATGAATGTCGGGTAACAGTAAAGCAAAAACCCCGCCGGGTTGCCCGGGCGGGGTTTCAATCAGGCCGGCAGGCCGCAATCGTCAGGCAGATGCCAGGTGCATCGCCTTGTGCGTATCGATCAGGTGCTGCACCACGCCTGGGTCGGCCAAGGTGGAAATGTCACCCAGCGCATCGTACTCGGCGGTAGCGATCTTGCGCAGGATCCGCCGCATGATCTTGCCCGAGCGCGTCTTCGGCAGGCCTGGCGCCCACTGGATGACATCCGGCGAGGCAATCGGGCCAATTTCCTTGCGCACCCAGTTTTTCAGCTCCAGGCGCAGCTGCTCACTGGCTTCAACACCCGCATTGAGGGTGACATACACATAGATGCCCTGCCCTTTGATGTCATGCGGCACACCCACCACCGCTGCCTCGGCCACTTTTGCGTGGGCGACCATGGCGCTTTCGATTTCGGCAGTGCCCATGCGGTGCCCGGACACGTTCAGCACGTCGTCCACGCGGCCGGTGATCCAGAAGTAACCATCCTCATCCCGGCGCGCGCCGTCACCGGTGAAGTACATGCCACGGAAGGTCTTGAAGTAGGTATCGACAAAGCGGTCGTGGTCGCCATACAGCGAGCGCGACTGCCCCGGCCAGGAATCCAGAATGACCAGGTTGCCTTCGGCCGCGCCTTCGATCAGGTTGCCCAGGTTGTCCACCAACGCCGGCACCACACCGAAGAACGGGCGGGTTGCCGAACCCGGCTTGAGGCCGGTGGCGCCTGGCAGCGGGCTGATCAGGATGCCGCCGGTTTCGGTCTGCCACCAGGTGTCAACAATCGGGCAACGCTCTTTGCCCACAGTCTTGTAGTACCAGTTCCAGGCTTCCGGGTTGATCGGCTCGCCTACCGAGCCCAGCAAGCGCAGGCTGGAGCCGTCGGCACCGGCAACCGCCGCCTGCCCTTCGGCCATCATGGCGCGGATGGCGGTCGGGGCGGTGTAAAGAATGTTGACCTTGTGCTTGTCGACGATCTTCGACACGCGGGTGATGTCCGGGTAGTTCGGCACGCCTTCGAACAGCAGCGTGGTAGCGCCATTGGCCAGCGGGCCGTAGACGATGTAGCTGTGGCCGGTGACCCAGCCCACGTCGGCGGTGCACCAGTACACTTCGCCCGGGCGGTAGTCGAATACACGCTCGTGGGTGAGCGCGGCATACACCAGATAACCGCCGGTGGTGTGCAATACGCCCTTGGGCTTGCCGGTGGAGCCGGAGGTATAAAGGATGAACAGCGCCTCTTCAGCGCCCATCTCTTTTGGCGCGCAGTGGCTGGAGGCGACCTTCATCAGGTCCTCGTACCAGATGTCGCGGTGCTGGTGCCAGGCGATGTCGCCACCGGTGCGCTTGCACACGATGATCTTCTGTACGCTGTTGGTTTCCGGGTTGGTCAGCGCCAGGTCGACGTTGGCCTTGAGTGGTGTACGACGGCCACCACGCACGCCCTCGTCGGCGGTGATCACTACCTTGGACTTGCAGTCGATGATGCGGCCAGCCAAAGCCTCCGGCGAGAAACCACCGAATACCACGGAGTGAATGGCGCCGATGCGGGCACAGGCCAGCATGGCCACCACGGCCTCCGGGATCATTGGCATGTAGATGGTCACCACATCGCCGCGGTGCACGTCCTGGCCACGCAGGGCGTTGGCGAACTTGCACACTTGTTCGTGCAGCTCACGGTAGGTGATGTTGCGGTGCTCGGAAGGGTCATCGCCCTCCCAGATGATTGCCAGTTGGTCACCGCGCTCTTCAAGGTGGCGGTCCAGGCAGTTGGAGGAAACGTTCAGAGTGCCGTCGGCAAACCACTTGATGTCGACGTGATGGTCATCAAATGAAGTCTGTTTGACCTTGGTGAACGGCTTTATCCAGTCGATACGCTGGGCCTGCTCGCGCCAGAAGCCGTCCGGGTTGATCACCGATTGCTGGTACATGGCCTTGTAGGTGGCCTCGTCGGTCAGGGTAGTGGCCGCAACCTCGGGACGAACGGGATACAGTGGAGCCGCACTCATCTGTGTTACCTCGGTGTAATAGTTGTTTTTGTATGGAACCGTTTGTAACTGTACCAGAGCGGCAAAAACCATACGACGATGGTAGTAGCGCAGCCAGCCAGACTTGGCGAATTTCGCGGGGAAGGCTCTAGCCCGCGGCCGGCGGCCTGGCGAAGGGAAAATGCAGGGGATTTTGCCGGGGGATTGTTACAGATTCTGTCAAAAGGCGAAAAAACTTTATCAAAACACCCCCTGTTTCCCTTAATTACCGAGGCCTAAAATTCATTCCGCCAACAACGGCAAGGCGATTAACAACTGGTAACAGTAACAGCCCCCACGAAGGCAACACGTTAATCCCCCTCTAATCCCGATAGTTGAACTTAGGCTGTACTCGCGGCGCCACGAGCGCCGCGTGCCCCCTCACGACCTTAGACAGGTAAATAGAAAATGAAAGCGTTACTGGTATTGGTACTTGGCAGTGTTTGCGGTGCGGCACTTGCCGGCGAGGCAAACGATGCCGGGCAGATTCCGGTTGAACAGTACAGCTACTCGCAGCACCTGGACATTGCCCGCGTCATCTCCATGAGCGAAGTGCCCAACGTGTGCGAAGTAGTGCCTGCCCGCATGACCTATGAAGACTCCAAGGGCCAACGGCACATTCTCGAATACCGCGTGATGGGGAACGGCTGCTCCAACGGGTGATCGTTCGGGGCCCCGCCGGGGCCCTTTCCGACCGGTCCGGCGTCCCGGCAAGGCCGCTCCTACAGAGGCCCCTTGAATCATTCCACCGACTTCCCAAGCGAATAGTCACGCAACTTATTGGCAATCGTAGTATGCGAAACACCCAATCTTTTGCCTAATGCGCGACTGCTGGTGTATTCCCCCATCAAACTTTCCAGCACCGCCTTTTCAAACCGCCCGACAATATCCGAAAGTTCGCCTTCCAGCGAAAACTCACCCAATGGCTGGCGCACACCATAATCTGGCAAACGTATATGTTCGCCTTTAACTACCCCACCCTCACACAACGATACGGCCTGGAACAACACGTTCTCCAGTTGCCGCACATTACCCGGCCAGTGATAGTGTGCGAGTTTATCCATCGCCGCCGGCGCCAACCGTGGCAAGGCGCAGCCAATCTGGCGACTGGCCTGATCGAGAAAGTGCTGAACCAACCCTTCCAGGCCATCCATGCACTCACGCAAAGGCGGAATGTGCAGCGACAGCACGTTGAGCCGGTGATACAGGTCCTGGCGGAACTCGCCACGGGCGCACAGCTCCGACAAATCCACCTGCGTGGCGCAAATCACACGCACGTCCAGATAAACCTCTTCATCGCTACCCACGCGGCGGAAGCAACCGTCCTGCAAAAAGCGCAGCAGCTTCACCTGCAGGCGCGGGCTCATCTCCCCCACCCCGTCCAGGAACAAGGTACCGCCAGCGGTCAGCTCCAGCAGGCCCAGCTTGCCTTCGGCCCGCGCGCCTTCGAATGCCCCGGGGCCATAGCCGAACAGTTCGGTTTCCGCCATGGACTCCGGCAGGCCGGCACAGTTGAGCGCCATCAGCGGTGCCTGGCCACGCGGGCTCGCCAGGTGGCAGGCCCGGGCCAGCAACTCCTTGCCGGTGCCGGTTTCACCCTCGATCAACAGCGGCGCATCCAGCGGCGCCATGCGCCGCGCCTCGCGCACCACCGCCGCCATCACCCGCGAACTCTGGAAGATGCTGTCAAAACCGCGCAGCTCCTGCTTGCGTACGTTGTAGATGCGCTCACCGATACGATCGGCGCGATGCAAGGTCAGCACAGCACCAGCCAGCGCCTCGCTGTCATCGTGCTCGGACTGCAGCGGCGCAATATCGGCCAGGAACACATCGCCCCTGACCTTTACCCGCAAGCCGTTGATGCGCGACTTGTTGGCTCGCACCAGCTCCGGCAGGTCAAAATCCTCCACATAACGCGCCAGCGGCATGCCAGGCACCTCATCGACCCGCACCCCGAGCAGCTGCGCCGCCGTGCGGTTGGCCGCGACGATGCTACCGCCCATGTCCACCGATAACACCGGAAAGTCCAGCGCCCCCAGCAGGGCATTGAGCTCCATGTGCCGCCGCTCGCTGGGCATCAGGCCAACCCGCTTGACCCCGAACACCCCGGCAATCGACTCGAATTTCGGCCGCAACGCCTGAAATTGCAGGTTCACCAGGTTAGGGCAGTGCAGGTAGATGGCATTGCCATGGTCGCCACCCACCTCGCCGCGCAGCACGTTGATGCCGTACTCCACCAGCAAGTTGAGGATGTCGCGAAGAATGCCGATGCGGTTCTGGCAATGGACTTTGATGCGCATGTGAGCTCTCGAGACGCGAAGTTTTTCAAATCCGCGCGGAAAAGTCGTAAAGAAAAGCTGACAAAGCGCGGTGCAAGGCCAGCCGAAACACCCAGATTTTCCGGCACGCGAGTCATTTTGTAAAACTATCGTTACAAAGCCATGATCAGAAGCCATTCAAGCGGCCCGCTTACCCCGTGCAAACCGGCAAGAGGCGGGATATTTCTTGTTCATGTCGTGGACATAACAAGAAAGCCCTCACCAGGAGAGCCACATGAAACAGACGCACTACGTGGCACGCGAGCCCGATGCGCATGGTTTTATCGACTACCCGCAGCAAGAGCATGCGGTTTGGAACACCCTGATCACCCGCCAGTTGAAAGTGGTTGAAGGCCGCGCCTGCCAGGAATATCTCGACGGCATCGACCAGCTCAAGCTGCCCCATGACCGCATTCCGCAACTGGGCGAAATCAACAAAGTGCTGGGCGCCACCACCGGCTGGCAAGTCGCCCGAGTGCCGGCGCTGATCCCCTTCCAGACCTTCTTTGAATTACTGGCCAGCAAGCGCTTCCCGGTCGCCACCTTCATCCGCACCCCGGAAGAACTGGACTACCTGCAAGAGCCGGACATCTTCCACGAGATCTTCGGCCACTGCCCACTGCTGACCAACCCGTGGTTCGCCGAATTTACCCACACTTACGGCAAACTCGGCCTGGCAGCGACCAAGGAACAACGGGTTTACCTGGCCCGCCTGTACTGGATGACCATCGAGTTCGGCCTGATGGAGACCCCGCAAGGTCGCAAGATCTATGGCGGCGGCATCCTCTCCTCGCCGAAGGAGACCGTCTACAGTTTGTCTGGCGAGCCGGAGCACCAAGCCTTCGACCCGATCGAAGCCATGCGCACCCCGTACCGCATCGACATCCTGCAGCCACTGTATTTCGTGCTGCCCAACCTCAAGCGCCTGTTCGATCTGGCCCACGAAGACATCATGGGCATGGTCCAGCAGGCCATGCAGCTGGGGCTGCATGCACCGAAATTTCCACCCAAGGCGGCCGCCTGAGCCGCCTTGCCGATAACAACTCCAACCGGAAAACACCCATGACCGCCTTGAACCAAGCCCATTGCGAAGCCTGCCGCGCCGACGCGCCGAAAGTCACCGACGAAGAGCTGGCCACGCTGATCCGCGAAATCCCGGAATGGAACATCGAAACACGCGACGGCCACATGGAGCTGGAGCGCGTGTTCCTGTTCAAAAACTTCAAGCACGCCCTGGCCTTCACCAATGCCGTGGGCGAAATTGCCGAAGCCGAAGGCCACCACCCGGGCCTGCTGACCGAGTGGGGCAAAGTGACCGTGACCTGGTGGAGCCACTCGATCAAAGGGCTGCACCGCAACGATTTCATCATGTGTGCGCGCACCGACAAAGTTGCCAAAACCGCCGAAGGCCGCAAGTAAACACAACCCTTGTAGGAGCGGCTCCAGCCGCGATCACCAGCCTAGCCGGTGCCATCCACCGCGCTGGCTGCATCGCGGATAAATCCGCTCCTACACCCCACATGTTGTCCGGTATCCGCCCGCAAAACCGACCAGCGACCGCTAAAAAATCCAAACTGTCATCCAGACTTGTGTATCCTGCCCCAGCTTTGCGAAGCTCCAAACGCGCCTGGCGCAGTCTTTTCACTCACACTTGCGAGGAACGACGAGATGCACGAAATCCCGAATCTTCCCTTCCCAAGCCTGAACCCCGAAGAGCCCACCGTAGCTGCCCACTCCGAACCGACGCCTGCCGTCGAGGACAGCGACGACACCTCCAGCGCTGACCAGGATTAACCGCGCACCCCTCCGACAGTGTGAAAACGGCTGACCTGCGGCCCACCTCCCGTCAACACGTTTTCACACCGTCCTGACTCTTTGCCATGAAGGCCCCCATGCCCGACTCACCGCGCCCCCTTGCGGTCACCCTGCAAGTTGTTTCCATCGTCCTCTTCACCTTCATCGGCTACCTGAACATCGGCATCCCCCTGGCCGTGCTGCCCGGCTATGTACACAACGACCTGGGCTTCAGCGCCGTGATCGCGGGCCTGGTGATCAGCGTGCAGTACCTGGCCACCCTGCTCAGCCGCCCCACTGCCAGCCGCATCATCGACAACCTGGGCAGCAAGAAGGCGGTCATGTACGGCCTGTTCGGCTGCGGCCTGAGCGGCGTGTTCATGCTGGCCTGTGCGTTTCTCACCCACCTGCCGTGGGCAAGCCTGGCGTGCCTGTTTGTCGGGCGCCTGGTGCTGGGCAGTGCCGAAAGCCTGGTGGGCTCGGGCTCGATTGGCTGGGGCATTGGGCGGGTCGGCGCCGAGAACACCGCCAAGGTCATCTCATGGAATGGCATCGCTAGCTATGGTGCGCTGGCCGTCGGCGCGCCACTGGGCGTGTTGATGGTCAAGCACCTCGGGCTGTGGAGCATGGGTGCGAGCATCATCCTGCTATGTGGGGTCGGCCTGCTGCTGGCTTGGCCGAAACGGGCAGCGCCGATTGTCAGTGGCGTGCGCCTGCCGTTCATGCAGGTGCTGGGTAAAGTGTTCCCGCATGGCTCCGGGCTGGCACTGGGCTCGATTGGCTTCGGCACCATCGCCACCTTCATCACCCTGTATTACGCCAGCCAGGGCTGGGCCAACGCAGCGCTGACCCTGAGCCTGTTCGGTGCCAGCTTCATCAGTGCGCGCTTGTTGTTCGGCAACCTGATCAACCGCATTGGCGGGTTCCGCGTGGCGATCGCCTGCTTGACGGTGGAAACCTTGGGCCTGCTGATGCTCTGGCTGGCGCCCAGCGCGGAAATGGCCCTGGCCGGCGCGGCGTTGAGCGGTTTCGGGTTTTCGCTGGTGTTCCCGGCATTGGGCGTGGAGGCGGTGAACCAGGTGTCGGCGGCCAACCGCGGGGCCGCGGTGGGCGCGTATTCGCTGTTCATTGATTTGTCGCTGGGGATTACCGGGCCGCTGGTGGGCGCGGTGGCGTCGGGGTTCGGGTTTGCTTCGATGTTTTTGTTTGCTGCTGCGGCATCGTGTTGTGGATTGGTGTTGAGTTTGTATTTGTACAGGCAGGCGCGCCTTGGCAGGGGTGACTGAGGACTGGGGGCGCTTTGCGCCCCTTTCGCGACACAAGGCCGCTCTCACAATGATCGCGCCAGTCTTCAGGTTTTGCACAAGACAGTTGCTCCCACAGGGAAATGCGATCTCGGTGTGGGAGCGGCCTTGTGTCGCGATAGGGCTGCAAAGCAGCCCCAAAGATCTCAAGCCTAACGCTGCGCGTACTGCAACACCACTTCCAACGGGTGGCGCATCTGCCGCTCGGTCATGCGCTTGACCTGGCTGCGGCACGAGTAACCGGTCGCCAGCGCCTCGCCCTCCTTGTCCAGCTTGGTCGCCCACGACTGCTCGAAGATGGTCCGGGACGTTTCCTGGTTACGCGCTTCGTGCCCATAAGTACCCGACATGCCACAGCAACCAGTGGCCTCGGTCACCAGCTTCAGCCCCAGCCGCGCAAACACCTGTTCCCATTGCTTGGTGCTGGCCGGCACGTTGGTCTTCTCGGTGCAATGCGCCATCAGGCGGAAATTGCCCGGCGCGGTCGGCGCCTGCTCCGGCAGCACGTCCATCAACCACTCTTGCGGCAACAGCACCTTGGGGCATTCCTCAAGGCCCGGCACCTTCTGGTATTCCTGGCGATACACCAGCGTCATCGCAGGGTCCAGGCCTACCAGTGGCACACCGCAGTCGGCCAGGGCCTTGAGCTGGGTGGCATTGCGAATGGCCGCCTTGGCGAACGCCCCCAGGAAGCCTTGCACATGCAGCGGCTTGCCGTTGGCGCTGTACGGCGCCAGGAATACACGATGGCCAAGGCGGTGGGCGAGCTCGATGAACGCAGCCAGCAATGGTGTCTCGAAGTAGCGGGTGAAGGCATCCTGCACCACCACGATGCTGCGCTCGCGCTGGGCCGGGGTCAGCTCGCGCAGCGCCGGCACGCTGGCCACGCCGACGCGGCAGCGGGTTAGCGTGGCCTGGAAGTTGTAGCGGCTGATCAGCGGGCTATCGACCATGCCCACCTGGTTGGCCAGCAGCTTGCTTACCCACTTCGAGCCCATCACCGCGTTGTACAGCCCCGGCGCGTGGGCCAGGTACGGGATGGTGAATTCCAGCGAACCAATCAGGTAATCACGCAGTGGGCGCTGGTAGCGGCCGTGGTACAGCTCGAGGAAGCGCGAGCGGAAATCCGGCACGTTGACCTTGATCGGGCACTGGCCAGCGCACGACTTGCACGCCAGGCAGCCGGCCATGGCGTCATAGACTTCATGGGAAAAGTCCTCCTGCCCCTGCTGGCGCGCACGGTTGTTGCGCAGGCGAGCCGGCAAGCCTTTGAGCCAGGACACCTTGTTGCGCGCCGCCGCCAGCACGTCGATGTCTGCCTCGCCTTGCAGGCGCAGCCATTCGCGCATCAGCGAGGCGCGGCCCTTGGGCGAATGCTGGCGCTCGCGGGTGGCCTTCCACGACGGGCACATGGCGTCGTTGGGGTCGTAGTTGTAGCAGGCACCGTTGCCATTGCAGTGCACGGCGCTGGGGAAGTCCTGCCACACGCGCTCATTGATGGTTCGATCCAGGTCGCCGCGCAGGGTCACGCCATCGACCTTGGTCAGGCCTTCGACGCTATCGGGCGGCGTACAGATCTTGCCGGGGTTGAGCTGGTTGTTCGGGTCGAACGCGCCCTTCAGACGCTGCAGCGCTGGGTACAGCTCGCCGAAATACTCCGGCACGTATTCCGAACGCAAGCCTTTGCCGTGCTCACCCCACAGCAGGCCGCCGTAGCTTTTGGTCAACGCCGCCACAGCATCGGAAATCGGCTTGACCAATGCGGCCTGGGCCGGGTCTTTCATGTCCAGCGCCGGGCGTACGTGCAACACGCCGGCATCGACGTGGCCGAACATGCCGTAGGCCAGGCCATACCCGTCGAGCAGCGCGCGGAAGTCGGCGATGTAGTCGGCCAGTTGCTCTGGCGGCACGGCAGTGTCTTCTACGAACGGCTGCGGGCGCACTTCGCCTTCAACGTTGCCCAGCAGCCCCACCGAGCGCTTGCGCATGGTGTAAACGCGGGTCACCGCCTCGGCACCTTCCGCCAGGGTATGGCCCAGGCGCTCGACGCTGGTGTCGGTTTGCAGGTGCTGGATGAAGGCCTCGACCCGTGCGCTGACCTCGGCCGGCTCATCACCGCAGAACTCCACCAGGTTGATGCCCAGCGTCGGGCGCTCGGGGTCGGCCGGGAAGTATTCGGCGACGCTGTGCCACACGATGTCCTTCATCGCCAGCATCAACACCTTGGAGTCCACTGTCTCGATCGACAGCGGCTTGAGCGCCATCAGCGCATTGGCATCGCGCAGGGCATCCATGAAGCTGGTGTAGCGCACGTTGACCAGCACGGCGTACTTCGGAATCGGCAGCACGTTGAGCTTGGCTTCGACCACATAACCCAGCGACCCCTCGGCACCGCACAGCACGCTGTTGAGGTTGAAGCGGCCTTGCTCGTCACGCAGGTGAGCCAGGTCGTAACCAGTCAGGCAGCGGTTGAGCTTGGGGAAAGTACTTTCGATCAGGTCGGCCTGGGTTTCCTGAATCTCCCGCGCCATGCGGTACACCTCGCCCACCCTGCCTGGCGCGGCGCAGGCCTGCTCCAGCGCGGCATCGTCGAGCGGCAGGCTGTGCAGGCGCTCGCCACCCAGCAGCACGCTGTGCAGTTCAAGCACGTGGTCACGGGTTTTGCCGTAGGTGCAGCTGCCCTGCCCGCTGGCATCGGTGTTGATCATGCCGCCAACGGTGGCGCGGTTGGAGGTGGACAGCTCCGGGGCGAAGAACAGCCCGTGGGGCTTGAGTGCGGCGTTGAGCTGGTCTTTGACCACACCGGCCTGCACACGCACCCAGCGCTCCTCGACGTTGATTTCGAGGATGGTGTTCATGTGCCGCGACAGGTCGACGACGATACCGTCGGTCAGCGACTGGCCGTTGGTGCCGGTACCACCGCCGCGCGGCGTCAGCTTGACCTGCTGGAAACGCGCCTCCCCCATCAGCGCGGCCACGCGCGCCACATCGTCGGCATCCAGCGGGAACACTGCCGCCTGGGGCAAGCGCTGGTAAATCGAGTTGTCGGTGGCCAGCACCGTACGGGTGCCGTAGTCGGCGCTGATCTGGCCACGGAAGCCGCTGTTGCGCAGGGCTTCAAGGAATTCGGGGTAGTTGGCGTCAGGCGCACGGGTCGGCAGCTGGGCGATCATCGAAGGATGGCCTCTTGATATGGGCTAATTCACGGGATTGCTGTCTTCGCCGCATGTGTCTAAGCATGCGGGGATGACGTACAGGCCAATGTTCCTGTAGTTTCGCTTCAGGGGCAAACGGATAATCCTGCCGCTATCAATGACTTTTATGAATGAATTATCGCCATCTGACCCCGTCCATGTCGCTGCTACTGGCCTTCGAAGCTGCGGCCCGGCATGAAAGCTACACACGCGCCGCTGCCGAACTGTCGTTGACCCAGAGTGCGGTCAGCCGGCAGGTGCAAGCGCTGGAGCAGCAGTTGGGCCTGACCTTGTTCCGCCGCGAGGGCCGGCAGGTACAACTGACCGATGTCGGCAGGCTGTACCAGCGCGAGTTGAGCGAAGCCCTGGGGCGCATACGCAGTGCCACCCTGCAGGCGCTGGCCTACCAGTCCGGCGTCGGCACCCTGCGCCTGGCAACGTTGCCTACGTTCGGTTCCAAATGGCTGCTGCCCCGGCTGAACGCGTTCTACAGCGCCCACCCCGGCATGCTGGTGCACATTCATTCACGCATCGAAGCGATCAACTTCGACGCCAGCGAGATCGATGCCGCCATCGGCGTGGCCAGCCATGACCTGCCGGGGCTGGTCTGCCATCGCCTGCATGCCGAGGAACTGGTGGTGATCCTGCCATCGGAAGCGGGCAGCGATGCGCACGGCTGGCCGCCGACGCGGATCAGTGAAGAGGTGTTGTTGAATGTGGCCAACAACCCGCACGCGTGGGGCGAGTGGTTTTCGCACCAGGGTTTGCCGCATCGGGCGATGCGCCTGGGGCCAAGCTTCGAATTGACTTCGCACCTGATTCAGGCGGTGCGCGCCGGCATCGGGATCGGGCTGGTGCCGCGCATTCTGGTAGAGGAAGAGCTGGCCAAGGGGGAGTTGTTCAGCCCAGGCGAGGCGTTTGCCAGCCAGCGGAGTTACTACCTGATCTATCCGCCGAGGAATGAGGCGCTGCCGTCATTGCGGGCGTTTCGGGGGTGGTTGCTGGAGCAAATTTAAGCCTGTGCCGGCCTCATCGCGGATAAATCCGCTCCTACAGGGGGCGTGTAGGAGCGGATTTATCCGCGATAGGGCCGGCACAGGCTTCGCAAATTACCTGGCCACAACATCCTTGGCCAGCGGACGACGGCGCCCTTTCAGCACATACGCCACGAACATCACCGCCAACCAAACCGGGATCGCATACACCGACACCTGAATGCCCGGAATCATCAGCATGATGCCCAGAATCAGCACCACGAAGGCCAGGCACAGGTAGTTGCCATAGGGGTACCACAGCGCCTTGAACAGCGGCTTCTGGCCAGTCTGGTCCAGGTGCTGGCGGAACTTCAGGTGCGAGTAGCTGATCATCGCCCAGTTGATCACCAGGGTCGCCACCACCAGCGACATGAGCAGCTCCAGCGCATCGTGCGGGATGAAGTAGTTCAGCAGCACGGCAATCACGGTCACCGCTGCCGACACCAGGATCGAGCGCACCGGCACGCCACGCTTGTCGACCTTGGCCAGCGCCGCCGGCGCATCACCCTGCTCGGCCATGCCCAGCAGCATGCGGGCGTTGCAGTAGGTGCCGCTGTTGTACACCGACAGCGCCGCGGTCAACACCACGAAGTTCAGCAAGTGCGCGGCCACATCGCTGCCCAGCAGCGAGAACACCTGCACGAACGGGCTGCTGCCGTAGCTGCCACCCGAAGCATCGATGCTGGCGACCAGGTTGTCCCACGGGGTCAGCGACAGCAGCACGACCAGCGCGCCGATGTAGAAGATCAGGATGCGGTAGATCACCTGGTTGATCGCCTTGGGGATCACGGTTTTCGGCTTGTCGGCCTCGGCTGCGGTAAAACCGAGCATTTCCAGGCCACCGAAGGAGAACATGATGAAGGCCAGGGCCATCACCAGCCCGCTGACGCCGTTCGGGAAGAAGCCGCCATGCGACCACAGGTTGGTCACCGATGCATCCGGGCCGCCGTTGCCGCTGGTCAGCAGGTAGGCACCCAGGCCGATCATGCCGACAATGGCCGCCACCTTGATGATGGCGAACCAGAATTCGGCTTCACCGAAGACTTTCACGTTCATCAGGTTGATGAAGTTGATGAGCAGGAAGAAGCCCGCCGCCGTGACCCAGGTCGGGATCTCCGGCCACCAGTAATGCACGTATTTACCGACCGCGGTGAGCTCCGACATGCCCACCAGGATGTACAGCACCCAGCAGTTCCAGCCCGACAGGAAGCCGGCGAAACCGCCCCAGTACTTGTGCGCGAAATGGCTGAACGAGCCGGCCACCGGCTCTTCGACAATCATTTCGCCCAGCTGGCGCATGATCATGAAGGCGATGAAGCCGCAGATGGCGTAACCAAGGATCATCGACGGGCCGGCGGATTTCATCACGCCTGCCGAACCGAGGAACAGGCCGGTACCAATGGCGCCGCCCAGGGCGATCAACTGGATGTGGCGGTTCTTCAGGCCCCGCTTGAGCTCGCCTGAATGCGTGTTTTGTCCACTCATGAACGAAGTCACCTGCATTGTTTTTATCTGTGACGGGATCGGACCCACCGCGCTCGTGGCGCAGCGGAATGGGCAAGGTGGTTACCTTGGGTTTCTTGCAAACAGGTGCCGCCTGGGCGGGTCAACCGGGTGTGAGCAAGAGTGCGCGGTACGCAAAGGGGTCACAGGTAAAACGCGGCGCACTGTATACCCCTGCAAACGCGCAGGCGTCAACGCGTTGCGTTGCTTCCATTGGAAAAAACGCAGCGATCCTGTGGTAGGAGCCTTCAAAGGCGGGCTGATCGGCGTACATGGCGCCTCCATTTGTTGTTTTATAGGCCCGGCACTTGAGGCGGGCTTTTTGCGCAGGGCAATGGGGGCTATATCAGCGTGGGACGGGGGTTTGGGCAATAGGGGCGGCGCCAACCGGGATGCTTGGAGGGCTGCCGCGCGGCAAGTTGCCTTTACAGGAATGGGTGCCAAGCCATTAAACCTAAGGAATTTGTAAAAATTTCCTTACAGGTCGGTTTGAAAACTTGCCAGTCATCGGAAATTTTCTTTTTGTTCAATATCTTGGGGCCGCTTTGCGGCCCTTTCGCGACACAAGGCCGCTCCCACAAAGGGAACGCAATCTCTTGTGGGAGCGGCCTTGTGTCGCGAAAGGGCTGCGCAGCGGCCCCAAAATCCCGCAGACAAAAAAAAGCCAGCGCGAACGCTGGCTTTTCTTTACCGCAACAGATCAACCGCGAGGCTTGCCACGACCACGGCCTGCCGGCTTGTCACCCTCAGGCTTGCCCGGGCGCTTGCGCATCTCGCTCGGGCGCTCGGCAACGGTGCTGCCACGGCTGCCTTTGCGCGGGGCTTCTTCACGCGGCTGACGTGCCGGGCGCTCGGCCGCACCACCTTCCTGGGCGGGGCGCAGTTGGCGCACGCGCTCACCACGGCCCAGCGGGCGGGTGGATTTGCGCTGCATACGCTCCATCTTGTCCTTGGCCTTGAGGTTCAAGGTCGGCAGCGCAACTGGCTGCAGGCCCACTTCAGCGGCCAGGATGTCGATCTCGCCCTGGGTCATTTCACGCCAGCGACCCATCGGCAGGTCGGAGTTGAGGAACACCGGGCCGAATCGCACGCGCTTCAGGCGGCTGACCACCATGCCCTGCGACTCCCACAAGCGGCGTACTTCGCGGTTACGGCCTTCCATCACCACGCAGTGGTACCAGTGGTTGAAGCCTTCACCGCCGGGTGCCTTCTGGATGTCGGTGAACTTGGCCGGGCCGTCTTCGAGCATGACGCCAGCCTTCAGGCGGTCGATCATCTCGTCGTCCACTTCACCGCGCACACGCACGGCGTACTCGCGGTCCATCTCGTACGACGGGTGCATCAGGCGGTTGGCCAGTTCGCCGTCGGTGGTGAACAGCAGCAGGCCGGTGGTGTTGATGTCCAGGCGGCCGATGTTGATCCAGCGGCCTTCTTTTGGCCGTGGCAGGCGGTCGAACACGGTCGGGCGGCCTTCCGGGTCGTCACGGGTGCAGATCTCGCCGTCGGGCT
Organism: Pseudomonas sp. PSKL.D1; assembly: GCF_028898945.1. Classification (NCBI taxonomy): domain Bacteria; kingdom Pseudomonadati; phylum Pseudomonadota; class Gammaproteobacteria; order Pseudomonadales; family Pseudomonadaceae; genus Pseudomonas; species Pseudomonas sp. PSKL.D1. Next base: position 1,634,869 of record NZ_CP118607.1, on the reverse strand, counting down.
TGTTGTACATGATCACCCGGCGGGTGGCCTCGGCGGCCTCTTCGCGCTTGATCAGCTTGCCGTCGACAGCGATGGCATCGTGCAGGTCGACGCGCTGGCCGAGGGTGGCCTCCACGCCGTTGACCTTGATACGGCCCTGGCTGATCCAGGCCTCGACGTCACGGCGCGAGCCCACGCCGATGCGTGCCAGCACTTTCTGCAGCTTTTCGCCGGACGGAGGGGTAATTTCGGTATTTTGCAGGTCTTGCTCACTCATCTGGGCACCTCCCGGTGTAGGAATGAAATGTGGGTTTTGGCGACTGAAGCGCCAAAGGGCCGCGCATCATACGCGGTTCAGGCCTTGGAGCGTAGTGCGATTTGTGGGCTGCTGGCGGTAATTCAGCCGGGTGGTCGTGTGTGGAGGCTGCCGGCCCTATCGCGGATAAATCCGCTCCTACAAGTTCATGCCAGCCCTGTAGGAGCGGATTTATCCGCGATAGGGCCCGCACACGCTCAAGAAGGTTCAAGGCTGCAGCTTGTCCTCAGCCTCCCCAACCTCTTCTTCGCGCAAATCGTCGAAATCAGTCTTGAGGCCCTCTTCCATAGCATCCAGTTCCACCAACAAAGTCCTGAAGCTGGTCTCTTCTTTCGGCTCGCACGCCGCTTCTTCCTCAGCCAGGCTGGCATCGGCCAACGCCTGCAAATGCGCGGGCACCGGCGCATCATCCGGGTCAAGCAGCGGCTCCGGCTCAGGCTCCAATGCACGCAATTCTGCCAATGCCGGCAGCTCGTCCAGGCTCTTCAGGTTGAAATGGTCGAGAAACGCCTTGGTCGTGGCAAACATCGCCGGCCGCCCGGGCACCTCGCGGTACCCGACCACGCGGATCCACTCGCGCTCCATCAACGTCTTGATGATGTTGCTGTTGACCGCCACCCCACGCACGTCCTCGATCTCGCCACGGGTAATCGGTTGGCGATAGGCAATCAGCGCCATGGTTTCGAGCAACGCACGGGAATACCGCTGCGGGCGTTCCTCCCAGAGCCGGCCTACCCACGGGGCAAAGTCTTCACGAATTTGCAGGCGATAACCGCTGGCCACTTCCTTGAGTTCGAACGCGCGGCCCGCGCAGGACTTGCCCAGCACTTCCAGCGCCTTCTTGAACACCTTGGGCTCGGGGCGCTCGGCCTCTTCGAACAACTCATACAGCCGCTCAAGGGATTGCGGCTTGCCCGAGGCCAGCAGAAACGCTTCGATCAGCGACGCCAGGTCGCGGGGTTCATTCAGGTTCATCAGCTTTTTCGACAGACTCGGCACGCACCCGGACATGGATCGGCGCAAAAGGCTCATTCTGCACCAGTTCGATCAGTTGCTCCTTCACCAGCTCAAGAATCGCCATGAAGGTCACCACCACGCCAAGCTTGCCCTCGTCCACCGTGAACAGCTCGACAAACGGCACAAAACCGCCGCCTTTGAGGCGCTCCAGCACTTCGCTCATGCGCTCGCGGGTCGACAACGTCTCGCGGGTGATCTGGTGGCTTTCGAACAGATCGTTGCGGCGCATGACCTCGGCCATGGACACCAGCAGCTCTTCCAGGCTCACCTGCGGCAGCAGCTTGCGCACCTTGGCCTGGGGCGCTTCCAGTTGCGGCACCACCACATCACGGCCCACCCGTGGCAGCTCGTCGATGCCCTCGGCGGCGGCCTTGAAGCGCTCGTACTCCTGCAGCCGGCGGATCAGCTCGGCGCGCGGGTCGCCCTCTTCTTCCTCCACCTCGGCCGAGCGCGGCAGCAGCATGCGCGACTTGATCTCGGCCAGCATGGCGGCCATCACCAGGTATTCGGCAGCCAGTTCCAGGCGCACGCTTTTCATCAGCTCGACATAGCCCATGTACTGGCGGGTGATTTCCGCCACGGGGATGTCGAGGATGTCGATGTTCTGCTTGCGGATCAGGTACAGCAGCAGGTCCAGCGGGCCTTCGAAGGCTTCGAGGATGACTTCGAGCGCGTCCGGCGGGATGTACAGGTCCAGCGGCATCTCGGTCAGGGCTTCACCGTAAACCAGCGCCAGTTGCAACTGCTGCGGCGCCTCGGCCTCAATCACCGGGGCTTCGGGAGCTACTGGCTGATTCACGCGTTGGCCATGAACGGCGTAGGGTCGCCGCATCCTTCGCGGATCAGTTCGGCCTGGTCGCCGGACAAGTCGATGATGGTGGACGCCTTGAGGTCGCCGAAACCGCCATCGATCACCAGGTCCACGTGATGCTCCAGACGTTGGCGAATCTCATAGGGGTCGACCATCGGCTCATTATCGCCGGGCAGGATCAGGCTCACGCTCATCAACGGCTCGCCCAGCTCGGCCAGCAGCGCCAGGGTGATGGCATGGTCTGGCACGCGCAGGCCGATGGTGCGGCGCTTTTCGTGCAGCAGCAGGCGCGGCACTTCACGGGTGCCATTGAGGATAAAGGTATAAGGCCCCGGCACATGGGCCTTGAGCAGGCGGAACGTGCCGGTGTCGACCTTGGCGTACAGGCCCAGCTGCGACATGTCGCAGCACATCAGTGTGAAATTGTGGGTTTTATCCAGCCCGCGCAAGCGCCGCACACGCTCGATGGCCGCCTTGTCGCCAATCTGGCAACCCAGTGCATAGGCCGAATCGGTGGGGTAAACCACCACTCCGCCCTTGCGAATGATCTCCACCGCCTGGCGGATCAGCCGCGGTTGCGGGTTCTCCGGATGAATCTGGAAAAATTGGCTCACGTAGTCGTCCTGTTCATACCGCCAAAGGCTGTTCATGGCTGAATCGACGCCACAGGGGTGGCAGGTCCTCGGGCAATGGCCGGTAGGCACCGATCTCGCCCCAGGTGCCGGGGCCGTGGAAGTCGCTGCCAGCGCTTGCCAGCAGGCCGAACTCACGGGTGAGGATGGACATCGTGCCCACCTGCTCGGCCGGCATCATTCCGTTGACCACTTCAAGCGCCTGCCCGCCTGCCTGAATATAGTCGGCAATCAGCCGCCTGCGCTTGCTGCGGGTCAGATCGTAGTGCATGGGATGCGCCAGGCTCACCCACGCTTTGGACTGCCGCAGGGTGGCAACGGTTTCCTCAAGCGTCGGCCAGTGCAGCTTGACGTCGCCCAGCTTGCCGGCCCCCAGCCACTTGCGAAACGCCTCGGCGCGGTCCTTGACGTGGCCGGCACGCACCAGGAACTCGGCAAAATGCGGGCGCGCCGGGGCGTTGCCGCTGTCGCCCAGCTCCTGCTGCACGGCGCGGGCACCTTCGAGGGCGCCCGGCATGCCCTTGGCGGCCAACCGTTTGTCGATTTCTTCGGCGCGCAGCCAGCGGCCGCGGTGCAAGGCCTCGATGGCCTCCAGCAGCGGCGGTGCGTCAAGCGGGAAATCATAGCCCAGCACGTGAATGGTCGCGCCGCCCCAGGTGCACGACATCTCCACCCCGCTGACCCAGCGCATGCCCAGCTCGCGGCACGCCTGACGCGCCTCGGGCAGGCCTTCGATGGTGTCGTGGTCGGTAAGCGCCAGCGTTTGCACCCCGTGCTCATGGGCGCGGGCGACCAGAACCGAAGGCGCCAGGGCGCCATCGGAGGCCGTGCTGTGACAGTGCAGATCAACATTCATGGAGGAGCGCTTTCGCTGGATTCGATGTTTGTTATTATGCCGTCACATCCCGATTCTGGCTCCCATTGTGAAACAATTCATCGATTTCATTCCGCTGCTGCTGTTCTTCATCGTCTACAAGCTCGACCCGCGCCCCGTGGAAGTGGCTGGGCACAGCTTCGAATTCGGCGGTATCTACAGTGCCACGGCCATGCTGATCGCCAGTTCGCTGGTGGTGTACGGCCTGCTGTTCCTGCGCCAGCGCAAGCTGGAGAAAGGCCAGTGGCTGACGCTGGTGGCCTGCCTTGTGTTCGGTGGCCTTACCCTGGCCTTCCATAGCGAAACCTTCCTCAAGTGGAAGGCGCCGGTGGTCAACTGGCTGTTTGCCCTGGCCTTTGCCGGCAGCCACTTCATCGGCGACCGGGTACTGATCAAACGCATCATGGGCCACGCCCTGAGCCTGCCTGACGCCGTGTGGGGCCGCCTGAACCTGGCCTGGATCGCATTTTTCCTGTTCTGCGGCGCCGCCAACCTGTTCGTGGCCTTCACCTTCCAGGACTTCTGGGTCGACTTCAAAGTGTTCGGCAGCCTGGGCATGACCGTAATCTTCCTCGTGGCGCAGGGTGTGTACCTGTCGCGCCACCTGCACGACGACCCGTCCACCTCCAAAACCAAGGATTGACATGCTCTACGCCATCATTGCCAGCGACGTCGCGAACTCCCTGGAAAAACGCCTGGCCGCCCGCCCGGCGCACATCGAGCGCCTGCAGCAGCTCAAGGCCGAAGGCCGCGTGGTGCTGGCCGGTCCGCACCCGGCCATTGACAGCAACGACCCGGGTGAAGCCGGTTTCAGCGGCAGCCTGATCGTCGCCGAGTTCGATTCGCTGGCCGCCGCACAGGCCTGGGCCGACGCCGACCCGTACATTGCCGCGGGCGTGTACGACAAGGTTATCGTCAAGCCCTTCAAGCAAGTCTTGCCCTAGCCGATAAAATTGATGGCGCCTGAGGTATCTTTGCCACTGGCAGGCGCGTCAGACGCCGTCGATTTGAATTGAGTGAGTCATGAGCGAGCTGTTACTGATTGATGATGACCAGGAACTCTGCGAGCTGCTCGGCAGCTGGCTGACCCAGGAAGGGTTTACCGTCCGCGCCTGCCACGATGGGCAGAGCGCGCGCCAGGCCTTGGCCGAGCAAGCCCCGGCCGCGGTGGTGCTGGACGTGATGTTGCCAGATGGCAGCGGCCTGGAGCTGCTCAAGCAACTGCGCAGCGACCATGCCGAACTGCCCGTGCTGATGCTGTCGGCACGCGGCGAACCGCTGGACCGTATCCTCGGCCTGGAACTGGGCGCCGACGATTACCTGGCCAAACCGTGCGACCCTCGTGAACTCACCGCGCGCCTGCGCGCCGTGCTGCGCCGCAGCCACCCCACCGCCATCACCACGCAAGTTGAAATCGGCGACCTGGCGTTCAGCCCGGTACGTGGCGTGGTCAGCATCGATGGCCGGGAGATGAGCCTGACCCTGTCCGAAAGCCGCATCCTCGAAGCGCTGCTGCGCCAGCCGGGCGAGCCGCTGGACAAACAGGACCTTGCGCAAATCGGCCTGGGCCGCAAGCTGACGCTGTACGACCGCAGCCTGGACATGCACGTGAGCAACCTGCGCAAAAAGATCGGCCCGCATGCCGATGGTCGCCCGCGCATCGTTGCGCTGCGCAGCCGCGGCTATTACTACAGCCTGTAGGAGCGGCTTTAGCCGCGATGCAGACAACTCGGTGCATGGCACCGGCTTCGCCGGTGATCGCGGCGGTCCGACGTCTCGGTAAATCCGCTCCTACAGGGATTACGCCAGCGTTTACATTGCCTTTCATCTTTACCGAGCCTTTACCGTCCGCTGACTGCGCTTGACCTTGTTCTCCCTAGACTGAGCTCATCCGGTAAACGCCGGCCCATGAAAGGAGAAACACCATGCGCAAGACCCTTATCGCCCTGATGTTCGCCGCCGCCCTGCCGACCGTAGCCATGGCCATGCCAGAAGGCGGCCCGCGCCACGACGGCCCGCATCACCGCGGTGACGCGCCTTTCGCCCAGCTGGACCTGAGCCGCGACCAGCGCCAGCAAATCGGCAAGCTGATGGGCGAGCAAATGAAGCAGCGCCGCGACATCACCGAGCGCTACCTGGCCAAACTGCCAGCCGCCGACCAGAAGGCCATGAAAGACGAGCTCAAGGCCAGCCATGACAAGGCCGACAGCCAGGTCCGCGCACTGCTCAAGCCAGACCAGCAGAAGAAGTTCGACGAACTGCAGAAAGAGCGCGAAGCGCGCAAGGCTGAATGGAAGGAATTCCAAGCCTGGAAAGCTGAAAAAGCCGGCAAGGCCCAGTAAGCTTCACCCCCAATGCCCGGCCCGCCCCCAAGCGAGCCGGGCTTTTCTTGTTTACAGGAGGTGCTCTTGCGTTCTCTGTTCTGGCGCATTCTGGCCAGCTTCTGGCTGGCCATCACCCTGGTTGCCGGCCTGTCGATCCTGCTGGGCCACATGCTCAACCAGGACGCCTGGATCCTCAGCCGCCACCCGGGCCTCAACACGCTGGCCAGCCACTGGGCCAAGCATTACGAACAGGAAGGCATCGAGTCGGCCCAGGCGTTTCTGGAGCGGCGCAAGCAACGCTTCAAAGTCGACGTGCAGGTGCTCGACGACAGCGGCGACGCCGTGGTGCCCGGCACCTTCCCACGCCGCGCGGCCGCCTTCGAGGCACGCCAGCACAATGACGAACGCCGCCTGCCCTGGCGCCGCCTGACCGAGGAGTACACCAGCCCCGACAGCGGCGAGACCTACCTGTTGATCTACCGCATTCCGCACCCGGAGCTGGACGCCTGGCACCGTGAAAGCCTGCTGTGGCCGCTGAGTGCGTTAGGGATAGCGCTGGTGGTGCTGACCCTGTTCAGCCTGTTGGTGACACTGTCCATCACCCGCCCGCTCAGCCGCCTGCGCGGCGCGGTGCACGACCTTGGCCAGGCCAGCTACCAGCAGAACAGCCTGGCCCAGCTGGCGGGCAGGCGTGACGAGTTTGGCGTGCTGGCCAAGGACTTCAACAAGATGGGCGCGCGCCTGCAGAGCCTGATCGGCAGCCAGCGCCAGCTGCTGCGCGATGTGTCCCACGAACTGCGCTCACCGCTGGCCCGCCTGCGCATCGCCCTGGCCCTGGCAGAACGTGCCGAGCCTGAACAGCGCCAGGCGCTGTGGCCACGGCTGACCCGCGAGTGCGACCGGCTGGAAGACCTGATCAGCGAAATCCTGGCCCTGGCCCGGGTCGATGCCGAACAGGCCCACGCCGAGCCGGTGGACGTGAATGCGCTGCTGGGCAGCGTGCGCAAGGACGCCCAGCTCAGCGCGCCCGAGCAGGAAGTGAAACTTGAGGCGCAGCCAGGGCTGACCTTGCAGGGCTGGCCGACACTGGTGGAGCGAGCCGTGGATAACCTGGTGCGCAATGCGCTGCGCTTCAGCCCACCGGGGCAGCCGATCGAAATTGGCGCGGTGCGCGAGCAGGACAAGATCATCCTGAGCGTGCGTGACCATGGGCCGGGGGCAGCGGAGGAACATCTGGCTCAGCTGGGCGAGCCGTTCTTCCGAGCGCCGGGGCAGGAGGCGGCGGGGCATGGGCTGGGGCTGGCGATTGCGCGCAAGGCGGCGGAACGCCATGGCGGGAGCCTGGTGTTGGGCAATCATCCGCAGGGTGGGTTTTTGGCGCGGTTGGAGTTGCCGACGGTTGAAGTACCAGGCTGAGATTGCCAGGGCCGCTTTGCGGCCCTTTCGCGACACAAGGCCGCTCCTACAGGGGGATCGCATTCCTGTGTAGGAGCGGCCTTGTGTCGCGATGGGCTGCAAAGCAGCCCCCAAACTCACTCGCCCCAGGCGCTGACGAACTCGGCCGTTTCCAGCACCGGCGCCGTGCGCGGCTCGGCCATTGGCGTGCCCACATACAGGTAACCGATCAGCTCTTCGTTCTCGGCCATACCCAGCCCTTTGTGTACATGCGCATCAAACGCCATGTCACCGGTACGCCACACCGCGCCAATCCCTTGAGCATGGGCCGCAATCAGAATGCCATGTGCCGCACAGCCTGCCGCCAGGCGCTGCTCCACCTTCGGCACCTTGTAATGGTCCTGCAGCTTGGCTATCACCACTATCAGCAACGGCGCGCGCAGCGGCATGGCGCGGGCCTTGTCCAGCGCGGCCGGGGTGGCATCGCCTTTGTGCTGCACCGCTTCGGCGAACAGCTCACCGAGCTTTTCACGCGCCTGGCCTTCAATGGTCAGAAAACGCCATGGGCGCAGCTGGCCGTGGTCTGGCGCGCGCAGCGCCGCCTGGAACAGCGCTTCGCGCTGAGCGTCATTGGGTGCAGGCTCGGTCAGGCGTGGCACGGAAACACGGTTGAGCAATGCGTCGAGAGCCTCCATCGGCTACCCTCCTGGCAGATAAATGTGCGGCCATTCTAACGTTTACATCACCAGACCCATAGGTAGAATGGCGCCCTTCCGTTCAGAGTCAGAGCAGATCACATGGCGTTGCCGACCTTAAGAATCATTGCATTCCTCATCGGCATCTTCCTGATCACCCTGGCGGTCAGCATGGTCGTGCCCATGGCCACGCTGGTGATCTTCCAGCGCACCGGCGACATGCCCTCGTTCCTGTGGTCCAGCCTGATCACCTTCGTTGCCGGCCTGGCCATGGTCCTGCAAGGCCGCCCCGAGCATGTGCACCTGCGCCCGCGGGACATGTACCTGCTCACCGTCAGCAGCTGGCTGGTGGTGTGCATCTTCGCCGCCCTGCCCTTTTTGCTGACGCAGCACATCAGCTACACCGACGCTTTCTTCGAAAGCATGTCGGGTATTACCGCCACCGGCGCGACCGTGCTGAGCGGGCTGGACAACATGTCGCCGGGCATCCTGATGTGGCGCTCGATGCTGCACTGGCTCGGCGGCATCGGCTTTATCGCCATGGCGGTGGCGATTCTGCCGCTGCTGCGCATCGGTGGCATGCGGCTGTTTCAGACCGAATCTTCCGACCGCTCGGAAAAGGTCATGCCGCGCTCGCACATGGTCGCCAAGTCGATCGTAGGCGTATACGTGGGGTTCTCGGTCATTGGTGCCCTGGCCTTCTGGTGGGCAGGCATGAGCCCGTTCGATGCAATCAACCACGCCATGTCGGCCATTTCCACCGGCGGGTTCTCCACCTCCGACCAGTCGCTGGCCAAGTGGGACATCCCGGCCGTGCACTGGGTGGCTGTGGTGGTGATGATCATGGGCAGCCTGCCATTCACCCTGTACGTGGCCACCCTGCGCGGCAACCGCAAGGCATTGATCCGCGACCAGCAGGTGCAGGGCTTGCTGGGCATGCTGGTAGTAACGTGGCTGGTGCTGGGCACCTGGTACTGGGCCACCACCGACTTGCACTGGCTGGACGCTTTGCGCCACGTGGCGCTGAACGTAACCTCGGTGGTCACCACCACCGGCTTTGCCCTGGGCGACTACAGCCTGTGGGGCAACTTCTCGCTGATGCTGTTCTTCTACCTGGGCTTCGTCGGCGGCTGCTCGGGGTCAACGGCAGGCGGGATCAAGATTTTCCGCTTCCAGGTGGCCTACATCCTGCTCAAGGCCAGCCTCAACCAGTTGATCCACCCACGCGCGGTGATCAAGCAGAAGTACAACGGCCACCGCCTCGACGAAGAGATCGTGCGTTCGATCCTGACGTTTTCGTTCTTCTTCGCCATCACCATTTGCGTCATGGCGCTGCTGCTGTCGTTGCTGGGCGTGGACTGGATGACCGCGCTGACCGGCGCCGCCGGTACGGTGTCAGGTGTGGGGCCTGGGCTGGGTGAGGTGATCGGCCCTTCGGGCAACTACGCGTCGCTGCCGGATGCCGCCAAGTGGATTCTGGCTGCCGGCATGCTGCTCGGCCGCCTGGAGATCATCACTGTGCTGGTGTTGCTGATGCCGGCGTTCTGGCGTCACTGACAGGGGCGCAATCCCCTCCCAGGCGGGCGCGATACTCGCTGGGCGTGGCGTCGAACCAGCGGCGGAAGGCACGGTAGAAGTTGCTCGGGTCGGCAAAACCCAGCAGGTAGGCGGTTTCCAGCAGGGTCATGCCGGGTTGGGCCAGGTACTGCTCGGCCAGTTCGCGACGGGTGTCGTCCAGCAACTGCTGAAAGCTGGTGCCTTCTTCCTGCAGGCGCCGCTGCAAGGTGCGCTGGGACAGGTGCAGTGCCTGGGCCAGGGTTTCGCGCTTGGGTTCGCCCTGGGGCAGGATGCGGCACAACACTTGGCGCACCCGGTGGGTTACCCGGCTTTCAGAGAACCGCGCCAGATACTCCCCGGCAAAGCGGTCGTGCAAAATGGCCATGGCTTCGTTGGCGGTCGGCAGCGGCGCTTCCATGTCGGCACGCTCGAACACCAGCGCATCGTGGGGTGCACTGAACACCAGTGGCGAATGGAAGGCGACCTTGTACGGCTCCACATCCTTGGGTTGCGGCCCCTGCACCAGCACCCTACGTGGCTGAATCGGCCGGCCACTGAGCCACTTGCACAGCGCCAGCGCACAGGCCAGCGAAGCTTCCGCGCTGTGCCGGGTGGGCGGCAGGTGGTCGCCATGTACAGTCAGAATCAACGAATAGCCATCGGGGCCGAGTTCAAAACTCAGGTCGGAGCTTTCGGCAATGATGCGCTGGTAACGCACCAACCGCTCGAACCCTTCTGCCAGGGTGCGGCTGGACATCAGCGCATAACCCACCACATGAAACGACGCCGGGCGAATCACCCGCGCCATGTTCAGGCCAATGGCCTCGTTGCCCGACAACTCCACCGCCAGTAGCCAAAGCCGGGTCATGGCGTCCTGGGGGAAGCGTGCATCCGGGTCGTCAAGGGCGGCAAAGTCCAGGCCCAATTGCTTGAACATGGCCCTGCAGTCCAGCCCTTCAAGTTCGAGAGCCTTGACGATGCCTGATGCCCAACTGGCTGACGTGGTTCGTTCACTCATGACCGGTTTCTTCCCTGACCGCCTGTGCGGTGAACCCCAAGGATACTTAAATGGCGCCTATTGTCACTGGTCGGCCCCGCCAATGACTCTAGACTCGATTCAGGCTCCACGCCGTGTATCCTGTCAAAAAGTGATAATTCCGGAGCATTGCCATGCACAGCACCGCGCAGTTTCGCAGTTTTGCCGAGTTCTACCCCTACTACCTGGGCGAGCACAGCAACACCACGTGCCGACGCCTGCATTTCGTCGGCACCAGCCTGGTGATCGCATTGCTGGCCTACACGATTGGCAGCGGCAAGTGGCTGCTTTTGCTGGCGGTGCCCCTGTTCGGCTATGGGTTCGCCTGGGTAGGGCACTTCTTTTATGAAAAGAACAAACCGGCCACCTTCAAGCACCCGTGGTACAGCCTGATTGGTGACTTCGTGATGTTCCGCGATATTCTGCTGGGCAGAATCAGCCTTTAGGCGGGTTCTCTCAATGCCGCACTTGCCTGGGCCTGGCGGGCCTGGGCGTCTGCCAGCCGGTACAGCTCAATGCTGCCGTCCCAGTGCTCGATCAAGGCGGTGCATGATTCCACCCAATCCCCGCAATTGAGGTAGTCCACCTCGCCCACCTTGCGAATCTCGGCATGGTGGATATGCCCGCACACCACCCCATGAAAGCCCCGGCGGGTGCATTCGTGGGCAATGGCATCCTCGAAATCGCTGATGAAGTTCACTGCGCCCTTGACCTTGTGCTTGAGGTAGGCCGACAGCGACCAATAGCCGTAGCCATACCGGGCACGCCAATGGTTGAGCCAGCGGTTGAGCACCAGGGTGAATTCATAGGCCCGGTCACCGAGGAAGGCCAGCCAGCGGTGGTAGCGGGTAATCACATCGAACTGGTCGCCATGAATGACCAACAGCCTGCGGCCATCGGCGGTCAGGTGCTCAGCCTCGTCCACCAGCTGGATGTTGCCGAGCAGCAATTTGGAATAGCGGCGCAGGAACTCGTCGTGGTTACCGGTGACATAGATCACCTCGGTGCCACGCTTGCTCATGGTCAGCAAACGGCGGATGACATTGGTGTGCGCCTGCGGCCAGTAGATGCCGCTGCGCAGCTTCCAGCCATCGATGATGTCGCCGACCAGGTAGATGCGGTCGGCCTGGTAGCCCTTGAGAAACTGCGACAAGTGTTCGGCCTGGCAGTCCCGGGTGCCCAGGTGCACATCGGAAATCCACAAGGTGCGCACGCGCTGCTTGCGCGAGGGGCGGGCGAGTTCGGCATGGGTCATGGGCAGGCTCCGGCGCTGTTTGCTGGAGACTGGCAGGCGCGCATGACAGGTTGGTGGCAGCGATGTGACGAGTGATGGGGCGCAGGGAATGGGGCACAATGTACCCCTGCCCTGCGAGGAAGCGCCATGTCTGCCGGCCCGATTCTGTCCCTGCGCCATTACCGCGATGGCCTGATTGCCCATAGCCACGAACACCCGCAACTGGTGTTCGGCCTGCGCGGCAAACTGGATTTCGACGTGCAAGGGCATGGCGCGCGGGTTGACCGGCAGGGGCTGATGGTGGTGCCGGCCGGTGCCCACCACGCCTGTGCCAGTAATGCGGGCAGCGATTGCCTGGTGCTGGATGTGCCGGGCGAGCAGTGGCTGCGTGAGCAATTGGGTGAGCATGCCGAGGCCAGCAGGCGGCTGCTCGACCAGCCTGTGGCCGTAGCACTGGATAACCGCCAACAGCAACTGGTGGACTGGCTGGCGGCCAGCCCGGTGGACGACCCGTTGATTGCCCGGCAAGGCGCGGTGTTGTTGCTGGCCAGCCTCAACCCGACGGCCTCGGGGATCGTCACGCCCAGCCATCGCCTGCCTTACGCGGCGTTTGACGCCTACATCGAGCAACATGCAGCCTACCCGCTACAGGTGGCGGACCTGGCGCGTATTGCCGGGTTGTCCAGTGCGCGGCTGCATGCGCGGTTCACGGCCGAGAGCGGGATGACGCCGATGGATTACATTCGCCAGCGGCGGCTGCTGAAGGCGCGGCAGCTGGTGGTGCAGACGGCGCTGCCAATGGGCGAGATTGCGGCGCAGGTTGGTTATGGTTCGCAGAGTGCGTTTTCAGCGGCGATGTTGCGGGCGTTCGGGTGTACGCCAATGGGGTTGCGGCGCGAGTCTGGCGACAAATGATGTGAGGTGTGCGACAGATCTCGACAGCCTGAGGATTTATGCTGTGCCTGTGCCGGCCCTTCGCGGATAAATCCGCTCCTACAGGTAATGTTTAACCCCTGTAGGAGCGGATTTATCCGCGAAGGGCCGGCACTGACTGCCTCCAATTCAAAGGACCACCATGAACCACCGCACAGCCCTGGGCGCCCTGCACATCGGCGCGCTGTTCTTCGGCCTGACCGGCGTCTTCGGCAAACTGGCCGCCAGCGCCACCCCGGCCATCATCGTGTTCGGCCGCGCCGCCTTTGCCGTGCTGGCCCTGGCCCTGTTTGCCGGCCTGGCCCGCCAGGGCTGGCACCGCCTGACCGGCGCCGACATTCGCCGTCTGCTGCTGGGTGGCGTGCTGCTGGCCGGGCACTGGGTGAGCTTTTTCATTGCCGTGAAGGTTGGTGGCGTGGCCATCGCCACGCTGGGCTTCGCCAGCTTCCCGGCTTTTACCGTAATCCTCGAAGGCCTGCTGTTCCGCGAACGCATCCGCCGCAACGAAGCCGTGCTGGTGCTTCTGGTGAGCATTGGCCTGGTGCTGGTGACACCGTCGTTTGACCTGGCCAGCGAGGCCACCGGCGGCCTGCTCTGGGCGTTGCTGTCAGGGCTGTTGTTCTCGCTGCTGTCACTGACCAACCGCGCCGGCTCCGGCCGGGTACCCGCCGTGCAGGCGGCGCTGTGGCAAAACCTGGTGGTGGGCCTGTGCCTGCTGCCCTTCGCCGCACCGGGCCTGAGCGCCGTGCAGCCGATGGACTGGCTGTGGATCGCCCTTTTGGGCATTTTCTGCACCGGCGTTGCGCACAGCCTGTTCGTTGCCAGCCTGGCGGTGATCAAGGCCCGCACCGCGGCGGTGGTGTTTGGCATGGAGCCGGTCTACGGCATCGCCGTGGCCTGGCTGGTATTTGCCGAAACGCCCACCTTGCGCATGTTGCTGGGCGGCGCGCTGATCATCTTCGCCATCGTGCTGTCCAGCCGCCTGGCGGCGGATCACCCACCCAAGCAGCCCGCCCTGGCCGAAAGCGCCTGACTCAGCGGTCGTTGTGGCCCAGGTCGCGCTGCGGGTCGATCTGGTCACGCACCCGCTGCTTGAGCACCTTGGCCTCCGGGAAGCCGCCATCGGCCTTGCGCTCCCACAGCTGCACGCCATCGCAGGTGATACGGAAGATGCCGCCAGTGCCCGGCTCCAGCGCCACCCGGCCAAGGTCATCGGCAAAGGTGCTGAGCAGTTCCTGCGCCAGCCAGGCCGCGCGCAGCAGCCATTGGCACTGGGTGCAGTAGGTGATGACGATTTCCGGTTTGCTGTTGGCCATGGTGAAGCATCTCCAGGTGAGGGGCCGCTTATACTAGCGGTCTTTAGCCCACGGTTTGAGACTCACGATGCGCCGCTTGCTGTTATGCCTTCTGCTGACGCTCACTTCCTTTGTTGCCCTGGCCGCCGAACCGGCCCGCCCCAAGGTGGGTTTGGTGCTTTCCGGCGGCGCTGCCCGGGGCCTGGCCCACATCGGCGTGCTCAAGGCCCTGGAGGAACAGGGTGTGCCCATCGACGCCATTGCCGGCACCAGCATGGGCGCCGTGGTGGGCGGGCTGTACGCCTCGGGTTACAGCGTGGAAGAGCTTGAGAAGCTCGCCACCACGCTGGACTGGCAGCAAGCACTGTCTGATGCGCCGCCGCGCAAGGACGTGCCGTTTCGCCGCAAGCAGGATGACCGGGACTTCTTGGTCAAACAAAAACTCAGCTTCCGCGACGATGGCAGCCTGGGTCTGCCGCTAGGCGTGATCCAGGGCCAGAACCTGGCGCTGCTGCTGGAAAGCAAACTGGCCCACACTGCCGACACCCGCGACTTCGATAAACTGCCCATTCCCTTTCGCGCCGTGGCCACCGACATCGCCAGCGGTGAAAAGGTGGTGTTCAGCCGCGGCCACCTGCCTCAGGTTATCCGCGCCAGCATGTCGATCCCGGCGGTTTTCGCCCCGGTCGAGCTGGATGGCCGCCTGCTGGTGGACGGCGGCATGGTCGACAACATCCCGGTGGACGTGGCCCGCGAAATGGGCGTGGACCTGGCCATCGTGGTCGACATCGGCACCCCGCTGCGCGACCGCAAGCAGCTGAGCACCGTGGTGGATGTGCTCAACCAGTCGATCACCCTGATGACCCGGCGCAATTCAGAGGAACAACTGGCCAGCCTGCACCGCGACGACATTCTCATCCAGCCGCAGCTGGCGGCCTTTGGCGTGACCGATTTCGGCCGGGCCCACGACATGATCGACGCCGGTTACCGCGCTACCCGCCTGCTCGACACACGGCTTGCCGCGCTGCGCCAGACCGAGGGCGATGCCGAACTGGCCGCAGCCCGCTCCCCCCGCCAACGCACGCCGGTCATTACCGCCATCCGCGTAGAGAACGATTCCAAGGTCAGCGATGACGTGATTCGTTACTACATTCGCCAGCCCATTGGTGAGCCGCTGGAACTCGACCGGCTGCAGACAGACATGGGCACGCTCTACGGGCTGGACTACTTCGACCGGGTGCAGTACCGCGTGGTGCACAAAGGCGAAGACAACACGCTGGTCATCAACGCCCGTGGCAAGCGGGGCGGCACCGACTACCTGCGCCTGGGCCTGAACCTGTCGGACGACCTGCGCGGCGACAGCGCCTTCAACCTGGGCGCCAGCTACCGCATGAACGGCATCAACCGGCTGGGTGCCGAATGGCTCACCCGCGCCCAGATCGGTGACCAGCAGGAGCTGTATAGCGAGTTCTACCAGCCACTGGATGTGGGTTCGCGCTATTTTGTGGCGCCCTACCTGGACTTTGGCTCGCAGAACATCGAGGCCACACTGGACGACGACCCGGTTGCCGAGTACCGCCTGCAGCGCTACGGGCTGGGCCTGAACGTCGGTCGGCAGATCGGCACCAGTGGCGAGGTGCGCCTGGGCGTGGGCAAGGCCTGGGGCGAGGCCGAGGTGCGCATCGGCGACCAGGACCTGCCCAAGGTGAGCTTCAACGAGGGCTTCTACGAGCTGAAGTATTCGTTCGACACGATGGACAACGTGTACTTCCCGCACAATGGCGAGGACATTGGCCTTACCCTGCGCAAGTACGACAAGTCACTGGATTCGGACGAGGATTACCGGCAATGGCTGATCAACCTCGACAAGGCCATCAGCAGCGGCCCGAATACCTTTGTACTGGGCGGGCGGTACGGGCGCACGCTGGATGCCACCGAGGTGGTGACGTCGAGCTTTGTAATTGGCGGCGCGCGGGAGCTGTCGGGCTTCCGCCAGGACTCGGTGTCAGGGCAGAACGTGAGCCTGATGCGGATGGTCTATTACCGGCGTTTGACGCCACGGGCTTATGTGCCGCTGGACTTCCCGCTGTACATCGGGGGGTCGCTGGAGCGCGGGCGGGCGTGGAACAATGACAATGAGTTCGACAGTGGCTATATCAATGCGGCGAGCATCTTTTTGGGGCTGGAGACGCCGCTTGGGCCGTTGAACCTGAGTTATGGGGCCAACAGTGCGCATGAGCAGGCGGTGTATCTGAACCTTGGGCATACCTTCTGAATTGTTAGGGCTGCTTTGCAGCCCATCGCGGATAAATCCGCTCCTACAGGGCGAACCGCGATCGTCGTAGGAGCGGATTTATCCGCGATGGGCCGCAACGCGGCCCCAAAACATCAGGATTTTTCGAGGTTCGCCAAAATCTTCGCATGCACCCGCATGCACACCTCAAGGTCCGCCTCATCCACCCCGGTAAACAACTCCAGGCGCAGCGCGTTGGCAATGGTCTCGATCTGCTCGATCAACGGCTTGGCCGGTGGGCACAGCAGGATTTTCTTCGCCCGCCGGTCTTCCAGCACCGCCTGGCGCCGCACAAGGCCCTGGCTTTCCAGGCTGTCGAGCAAGCGTGCCAGGGTCGGGCCTTCGACGCCAACGCTCTGGGCCAACTCACGCTGGGTGGGGGCTTCATCGAAACGTGCCAAATGCAGCAACACCAGCCAGCGCGCCTGGGACAGGTTGAGCCCGGCCAGGCGGCGATCCAGCTCGGCACGCCAGCCCCGGGACATCTGGGCCAGCTGCATGCCGAAGCGGTGTTGGTTGTCGGTCAGGGGCATAAGCAACTCATTGACTAGAACTAATTATTAGTCAGCTAACCATGAGCACAGCCATGAGGCAAGGCTGGCGGGCCTGGAAACGTCCGATTATCGTCAAAAAGGATGGCAAAGGTCAGCGGATGTCCGAAATGTCTTCAATCAGAGCTCGAATTCCGCAGCCAGTGCAGCACGTATGCAATACAGCACCCCTTCTGGCACCCGGGCACCAAACAGCGGCGCAATGGCGGCCACCGGAGGCAACTCGCCTTCGCCGTCGAGGAAGGCGTCCTGCACTTCCATCATCAGGTCTTCGGGCAGGTCCAGCGCCTGTTCAAGGCTCAATTCCTGGCGGCCGATGGCTTCGGCCAGCAGGCTGTAGACGTTCTTTTCGCTGCACTTGAGCTGGCCGGCGATCTGCGCCGGGGTCATGCCGGCCCGGGCCAGGCTGACCAGTTCGTGGCGCAGGTCCAGCACCACTTTCGGCGCCTCCTCGGTGCCGCCAGCGCCGTTGAGCACTTCGAGGAACGCCTGGCCGTAACGTTCCAGCTTGCGCGCGCCCACGCCGCTGACCTGGGCCATGTCGCTGAGGCTGTTGGGCTGGCTGCGCAGCATTTCGAGCAAAGTGGAGTCGGGGAAGATGACGTAAGGCGGCACACTGTGCTCTTCGGCCAGCTTGCGCCGCAGGGTGCGCAGCGCCTCCCACAGCTCGCGTTCTTCGGCACGCACCAGCTGGCTGGCAGGGCTGCCTCCGCCGCTGGCGGTTTTTGCCACGGTCTGCGGCTTCAAGTCACGGCGCAACTGCAGCGTCACTTCGCCGCGCAGCAACGGCCGGCAACTGTCCGACAGGCGCAGGCCGCCGTAGCCGTCCAGGTCAATGTCCACCAAACCGCGTGCGACCAGCTGGCGGAACAGCGAGCGCCACTCAGCCTCCGCCATGGCCTTGCCCACCCCGTATACCGAGAGTTTCTCGTGGCCGAAGTTGCGCACTTTTTCAGTGTCCTTGCCCAGCAGCACGTCCACCAGATGGCCCACGCCGTAGCGCTGGCCAGTGCGGAACACCGCCGACAAAGCCTGGCGCGCAGGCTCGGTGGCGTCCCAGGTTTGCACCTGGTCGACGCAGTTGTCGCAATGCCCGCACGGCTGTTCGAGCACTTCATCGAAATAGGCCAGCAGCGACTGGCGGCGGCAGCGGGTTTCTTCACACAAGGCCAGCATGGCATCGAGCTTGTGCTGTTCGATGCGCTTGTGGCGCTCGTCGCCTTCGGAGTTCTGCAGCATCTGCTTGAGCATCACCATGTCCTGCAGGCCGTAGGCCATCCAGGCGTCGGACGGCAGGCCGTCACGGCCTGCCCGGCCGGTTTCCTGGTAGTAGGCTTCCAGCGACTTGGGCAGGTCCAGGTGGGCAACAAAACGCACGTTCGGTTTGTCGATGCCCATGCCGAAGGCAATGGTGGCGACCATGATCAGCCCTTCCTCGTTGAGGAAGCGGTGCTGGTTGGCAGCCCGGGTTTCGGCAGCAAGGCCCGCGTGGTACGGCAGCGCCGGGAAGCCCTGCTCGCACAGGAACGCGGCGGTTTCATCCACCTTCTTGCGCGACAGGCAGTAAACGATGCCAGCGTTGCCACGGCGCTCGCCCAGGAAGGCCATCAGCTGCTTGCGCGGCGCCTCCTTGGGCACGATGCGGTAGAAAATGTTTGGCCGGTCGAAGCTGGAAAGGAAGCGCTCGGCGCCCTGCAGGTGCAGGCGCTGGACGATTTCCTCGCGGGTGCGCATGTCGGCGGTGGCGGTCAGAGCGATGCGCGGCACATGCGGGAACAGCTCGGCGAGCTGGCCCAGTTGCAGGTATTCCGGGCGGAAGTCATGGCCCCATTGCGACACACAGTGGGCTTCGTCGATGGCAAACAGCGAAACATCCAGCCCGCGCAAAAAGTCCAGCATGCGCGGCTGCACCAGGCGCTCCGGCGCCAGGTACAGCATTTTCACCTCGCCACGGCGCAAGCGCCCGGCCAGGTCGCGCTGCTGGTCGGCGGTAAGCGTGGAGTTCAACGCGGCGGCGGCCACCCCCAGTTCATCTAAAGTGGCGACCTGGTCGTCCATCAGCGCGATCAGCGGCGACACCACCACCGTCAGGCCCGGCCGCAGCAACCCCGGCACCTGGAAGCACAGCGACTTACCGCCACCGGTGGGCATCAGCACCAAGGCGTCGCCGCCATTGGCCACGCATTCGATGATCGCAGCCTGGCGCCCACGGAAACTGTCGTAACCGAAGACATCCTTGAGAACGCGCTGAGCCTGTTCGAGCATGTGCAACTCCAAATCGCCGTACCACCCTGCACACAGGCTGGACGAAAAACCCGCTCCGCACACGCCGAATGCGTAAGCGGCTTTTACCAAACGGCCGGGAAACCCCGCCCGTGCATGAAAAGCTGCGGAGTATACCCCAGCGCCGCGTTACACAGGATGCCCGGTGACAGACGTTCCCTTTGCCCCGCCGCCGCCGCAAGGTGCTAGAATTCACTATCGTTTATTCCCCCAAGGTAGCCCTGTAATGTCCTTCGCCGAGCAACTGACCCGCCTGCAAGCCTTCCTCGACGCTGACGAGCTGCACGAAGAAGCACTGGACTACGTCGCCGCCCACGGCTACCTGACCGCCCTTTCGATCTGCTCGGAGGACGTACCCGAGCGTGAATGGATCGACGCGTTGTTCGCTGAAGAACCACACTACGCCAGCGACGCCCAGCGCACTGAAATCGAAGCGACCCTGGTGGCCCTCAAAGGCCACATCGCCCGCCAGCTGGCCAGCGACGAAGAATTCGACCTGCCGTGCGACCTGGACCTGACCGACGAGCCGGACGATTCCGACCTGCGCGGCTGGTGCATCGGCTTCATGGAGGGTGTATTCCTGCGTGAAGAGGCGTGGTTCGAGAACGCCGAAGAGGAAGTGAGCGAAATGCTGCTGCCGATCATGGTCGGCTCGGGCCTGTTCGATGAGCAGCCGGAGTTTGCCGACATCGCCAGCAACGCCAACCTGCAGGACGACATGATCGTGCAGATCCCGGAAGCGCTGAGCGCGCTGTTCCTGCTGTTGCACGCCCCTGAAGAAAAGCCTGCACCCGCACTGCTCAAGCCACGCCGCCACTGAGTGCGGCCGTGCGCTACCTGTTGCTGGCCATCGGCTGGCTCAGCGTTGCGCTAGGGGTGTTGGGGATTTTCCTGCCGGTGTTGCCCACCACCCCTTTTCTGCTGCTGGCAGCCGCCTGCTTTGCCCGCAGTTCGCCGCGCTTTCATCATTGGTTGATTCATCACCCACAGCTTGGGCCGTGGATTCGTGATTACCTGAGCGGCGAAGGCATACCGCTGAAGGGCAAGGTGTACGCGATCGGGCTGATGTGGGCGAGTATCGGGTTGTCCTGTTACCTGGTGCCGTTGTTTTGGGCGCGTGTGTTCATGCTGACCAGTGCGGTGCTGGTGAGTGTGTATATTTTGCGGCAGAAGACGCTGCGCAAGCCTCATCGCGGATGAATCCGCTCCTACAGGGTCCGCGATCGTCTGTAGGAGCGGATTTATCCGCGAGAGGCCGGTAAGCCCTACACCGTATCCACCTTCAACGAATGATCATTCAACATCCCGTTGATGATCGTCGCCGTGTCGTGCCCCGCCGAAATCACCCCGCCCGCCCCCGCCGTAACTCCGTAATGCTGGGCCAGGTCCACGCCTGCCAGGTCGATGGTCTGGGTCGGCGCAGCCCCCGCCGTGCTGCTGACTTCGATGGTCGATACCACCTGGTTGCCATTGCCGCTGACCTTGAAGTGCAGGAATTCATCCAGTGATGCCGCAGTGGCATGCTCGCCCTGCAACAGGTGCGACAGGTCGAGCTTGTCGCTGCCGGGGGTGAAGTCGGTGACAGTGTCGTGGCCCGTGTTGCCCTTCTGCCAAACGAAGGTGTCGTTGCCTTTGCCGCCGGTGAGCACGTTGTCGTGGCTGTCGCCGATCAACGTATCGCCGTAGTCCGAACCGACCAGGTTGTGGATGCCGTTCAGGTTCTGCATGCCCGCCCCGCCGGTGTCCTGCGGGCCTTCGTGGCTGAGGTCGAGGATGACCGCGCCTTTGGCATGTGCGAAGTTCGCCGTATCCTGGGTTTGATGGCCTGCACTGCCATGCACTTGCGGCGGTGTGACATCCTCGGCAGCCACCAGCCCCGCCGCGGAATGCTCATCGGCATGGGGCGCCGGCTGCTGCGCATTGGCGTAATCAAGCACCATGCTCAGCTTGTAGCCCTCCCCTGCCTTGCCATCGCCGGCCGGGTTATTCACATGGATGCTGTACACCCCGTCATGGCTGGCGGTGATGCTGTCACCGGCAGCAATGGAATGGTAGCTGCCGCCGCTGTCCTTCCACTCCATGGTCAGGTTGCCATCGTGCGGGTCATGGTTCAGTTGCAGGGTTTCACCTTTGCGCAGGCTCACGTTGATCACGTCTTCGCCATTGGCCTGGGCGGTGCCCATGGCGCCAAGATAGCCCAGCACCACCAGCGCTGCGGTCATGCTGCTGGCATCGAAGGTGAACGCCCCCCGATCCACCACCCGCTCCTGCCCGCGCCCATAGCCCTCGCCGCATTCGGAGATCGAATTGTCGTGCACGTTGATGGTGATGGTGGTGGTGCTCTCGTCACCGTCGGCATCGCGAATGGTGTAGACGAACTTGTCGATGGCATCCCGCGGTGCCGCCACGTTGGGGTCGGAGTGGTACACCGCGTTGCCCCGGGCGTCCAGGGTCAGGTAGCCATACTGCCCATACACATGGGTGCCAAGCTGGCCGATGGCCGAAGTCGAGGTATCGCCGCCGGCGCGCACGCCGATCACATAACCACAGTCGCTGGGCACATCGGCGCCGATCACGTCGTTGTGCAGCACATTCCCACGCACCTCATCGCCTTTGGCCACGCTGACGAAATCGCAGTGGGCCTGCGGCACGTCGTCGACGATGGTGATGTTGATGGTGCCCGTGGTCCAGTGGCCGGCGGTGTCCTCGACGCGGTAGGTGAACGATTCGGTCACGGTGTTGGCGCCGTCATTGGCGTGCACCGGCGAGTTGGCCGGGGATGTCAGCGTGTAGGTATAGGTGCCATCGGCATTCAGCTGGATCAGGCCATGCTGGCCTTCGGCGCTGCCTACCAGGCTCCAGGTCAGCGCGCCCACGCCGCCGGCCACCTGCCCGACCAGGCTGCCGGTGGCGGTTTCACGTGGCGAGCAGGGTTCGCTGCCATTGACGGTGCCGGGGGCCAGGTCACGGCCGTCCTGGTTCAGGTCCAGCGCTTTTTCGTACACCGTGACGCCACCGTCGCCACATGGGTTCAGCGAATGGTCATGCACGTTGATGGTGACGGTGGTGGTGCTCTCGTCGCCATCGGCATCGCGGATGGTGTAGACGAAGGATTCCAGCGCATCGCGGGGTGCCACGGCATTGGGGTCGGAGTGGTATTCGGCGTTGCCGTAGGCATCGATGGTCAGGTAGCCATACTGCCCTTGCACGTGCGTGTTGAGCTGGCCAATGGCCGAAGTGGAGGTGTCGCTGCCGGCGCGCACGCCGACTACGTACTTGCCGTCGCTCAGGGTGTCGGCACCGACCACGTCGTTGTACATCACATTGCCACGCACCACGTCGCCCTTGCCAACGCTCACGTAGTCGCTGTTGGCCGTGGGCACGTCATCGACAATGCTGATGACGATGGTGCTGGTGGTCCAGTGGCCTGCGCTGTCCTCCACGCGGTAGGTGAAGGTTTCGGTCACGGTGTTGGCACCGTCATTGGCATGGGTCGGCGAGTTGGCCGGCGACGTCAGGGTATAGGTGTAAGTCCCATCCGGGTTCAACAGCAACTGGCCATACTGCCCGGCGGCATTGCCGACCAGGGTGTAAGTCAAGGCGCCAACCCCGCCACTGGTGGAGCCGGCCAGCGTGCCCGAGGCGGTTTCACGGGGCGAATCCGGGTCGCTACCGGTCACGGTGCCTGCAGCCAGGTCGTTGCCGTCTTTGTGCAGGTCCAGCGCTTTTTCGTACACCGTGACATCACGGTCCTCACAGGCCATGAGCGCTGAGTGCACGTTGATGGTGATGGTGGTGGTGCTTTCGTCGCCGTCGGCATCGCGAATGGTGTAAACGAACGTGTCCAGCGCATCCCGCGGTGATGCAACGTTGGGGTTGGAGTGGTATTCGGCATTGCCGTAGGCGTCGATGGTCAGGTAGCCGTACTGGCCATTGATCTGCACATTGAGTTGGCCGATGGCCGAGGTCGAGGTGTCGTTGCCGGCACGCGCGCCCACCACGTACTTGCCATCGCTGAGCGTGTCGGCGCCGGTTACGTCGTTCCACATCACGTTGCCGCGCACCACATCACCCTTGGCCACGCTGACAAAGTCGCAATGGGCCTGCGGCACATCATCGACGATGCTGACCACGATGGTGCTGGTGGTCGAATTGCCCAGGGAGTCCGTCACCTTGTAGGTGAAGGTTTCAGTGACGGTGTTCGGGCCGTCGTTGGCGTGGGTGGGCGAGTTGGCCGGTGAAGTCAGGGTGTAGGTGTAGCTGCCGTCCGCGTTCAATTGCAGCTGACCGTACTGGCCCGCGCTGCTGCCGACCAAGGTGTAGGTCAGCGCGCCCACGCCGCCGCTGGTCGAGCCGACCAAGGTGCCCGAGGCCGTTTCACGGGGCGAATCCGGGTTGCTGCCGGTGACGGTACCAGCGGCCAGGTCATTGCCGTCCTTGTACAGGTCCAGCGCGTTTTCATACACCGTCACATCCCGGTCCACACAGGCCATCAGGCCGTTGTGCACATTGATGGTGATGGTGGTGGTGCTTTCGTCGCCATCGGCATCGCGGATGGTGTAGACGAAGGTTTCCAGCGCATCACGCGGCGAGGTGACGGTGGGGTCGGAGTAATACTCGGCATTGCCCTCGGCATCGATGATCAGGTAGCCGTACTGGCCCTGCACGTGAACACCCAGCTGGCCAATGGCCGAGGTGGAGGTATCGCTGCCGGCACGCACGCCGACCACGTACTGGCCGTCGGCGCGCGTGTCGGCGCCGGTCACGTCGTTCCACATCACGTTGCCGCGCACCACATCGCCCTTGCCCACGCTCACGTAATCGTCATTGGCCTGCGGCAGGTCGTCGACGATCTTCACCGCAATCGTGCCGCTGGCGGTGCTGCCGTCCACGTCCGTGGCCACCACCTGGAACTGCTCGGTGATGCTGTTGCTGCCCTGGCCATTGGGGTGGCTCTCGTTGTCGAGCAGGGTGTAGCTGTAGCTCACCACTCCGGTGCTGGCGTTGTAGCCGGTAATGGTCAGCGTGTTGCCTTCGGGGGTGACGATCGATTGCGGGAAGCCCGCCGCCACACCCCCACTGACCACGGTGATACCGCCCACGGTAAGGCTCTGCAGGCCGTCCGGTGCAGTGACTTTGAAGCTGCCCTGCTGGGTCAGTGCACTGGCATCGGGCGCGGTGCCGTCAACGAGGTTTTTCTCGTACACCGTCAGCTGGCTGCCTTGAGTGCCCAGGCCATCGAGCGTGACCGGGTCGTCGAGGTTGCTGACGTTCAGGGCCAGGGTCGCGGTGCTGGTGTCACCGTCGGCATCCTTGATCGTGTAGGCGAAAGTTTCCACGCCATTGCCGCCACCGCCCAGCTGCTTGAAGTCCGGGTCGCTGGTGTTGAGCGTGTAGGTGTAAGAGCCATCCGCCGCCAGCACCAGCGTGCCGTAGGTGCCCACGAATGTACCGGCAATCACCGGGCCGCCGGGCACGCGGTCGGCGCCTTGCACATCGTTGGTGAGCACGTTGCCTGTCAGCTCGACATGCTGCTCAGTGGCGGCGGTGGCATTGCCATCATTCACGGCTTTGGGCACGTCGTCGCGGATGATCACATCCAGCGAGCCTTGCGCCACATCGCCGTCGGTGTCGCTGACCAGCACCGGCAAGTGCTCGCTCAGGGTGTTGGTACCGGCACCATCGGCATGCTGCTCGGCACCGGTCAGGGTGTAGCTGTAGCTCACTACCCCGGTGGACGGGTTGTAGCCGGTGATGGTCAGGGTGTTGCCCAGCCCGGTGGTGATGGACTGGCCGACACCGGTCACCACGCCAGCGGTGACCACATTGATGCCACCGACGTTGAGGTTGAACACGCCGTCCGGTGCGACCACGGTGAAGCTGCCTTGCTGGGTCAGGGCAGCCGGGTTACTGGCCGAGCCCAGGGGCAAGTTGGCTTCGTTCAGTTCCAGCTCGGCTGGGCTCAGGTCCAGCCCCCGCAGTTCGACAGGGTGATCCTCATCGATGGGTGTAATGGGCGGGTTCGGGTCCACAGGCGGGGTCGGGTCGGTTGGCGGGTTGACGCCCACCGGCGGCGTGGGGTCTACCGGCGGATTGGGCTGCACGGGCGGCAGGCCTGCGTCGGGGCCATCGTCCTCGGGGATGCCGAGCAAGTCGCGGGCAGTGCTGTTGCTCAGGTCACCCACCTCACGGTTGGCCAGTTCGGGGATGCCATTGAAGCCCGCAGTCGGGAAGCCAATCACCGGGTCGACGCGCGCAGCCACCTCGGTCAGCAGCACGAAGCTGTGGCCGCCGCCCAAGGCACCCGGTGCACCACCAGAGCCAGGCCCGGCCGCCGTGGCCTCGGCACTCTGGCTGGGGTCATCACCTGCTGCTATCGCCTGCTGAATGCGCTCCACATCCGACAGCTGCGCGTCGCTGGGCGCCACGTCATGGGTTTGCACATCGGGTGCGCGGTTGGCCAACAGCTCGGGGGTCATCAGCAAGCTGCTGCCCCGCCCCAACGTCAGCTCGGCGCCGTTCTGCAAGTGCACCGCCACGGCACCTGCACTGCCCGTGTCCAGTTGCTCGCCCGCGTACAGGCGGTCACCTTCGATCAAGGGGCGCCGGCTGCCATCACTGCCAACGGCAAACACCTCACCCACCACCTTGCTGACCACACCGACCAATTTAGCCATGAGCGCACGCCTCCCCTTACCGATTGCAATCACAGGCCGGGTGGCGATTGATGGCCTTCGATCTCGACTGTCTCAACGGTGAGAATCGGTTTCGAAGGCCCTACTTTGGCGATAGTCGTAATGTAAGTTGGCCATCAATAGATGCCAAATTTTTGTCGCCAAATACCGCTTTCACCTTACCGCCCCGCGTCCTTAGCTGTAAAAAATCTGGAACTCTGTGCAGTGCTTGTAAACCGCGCGTTGCAGCGGGCCGCCAATTCACTTGAATGAAACAATGTCTTGGTTTCGTTAGACCGCATAAGTTTTTTTTCGCATAGGGCTTATGAAAAAATCTTCTTAGCTCGCGCGTTAAATGTTCTTAGCTCTGTTGTTACAAACTTGAAACGGTTTGAATGATAAATATCGCCATTTTTTTGGCGAAAGCAGGACATTTTTCAAGACCCCAGGGAGAAGTACCCCATGCGCG
This sequence comes from Pseudomonas sp. PSKL.D1, assembly GCF_028898945.1. NCBI lineage: Bacteria > Pseudomonadati > Pseudomonadota > Gammaproteobacteria > Pseudomonadales > Pseudomonadaceae > Pseudomonas > Pseudomonas sp. PSKL.D1. The sequence goes on along the minus strand of NZ_CP118607.1, from coordinate 1,608,501 downwards.
TTTTCACCCCCATCACCAGTGCAATTCTGTTGGCCATGGCGTGCGCCAACGTTCAGGCGATGTCACTCAACGAGGCAGTCCAGAACGCCGTGGACAATCATCCGGAGATCAGCGCCAGCCGTAACAGCCGGCTGTCGGCTGACGAGGATGTGAAATTCGCCCGTGGCGGTTACTACCCGTCGGTGGACCTGGTGGCCGGCTATGGTCGCCAGCGCTCGGACAACCTCAATACCCGCGGCCTGAATGCCGACGGCACCACCAACCACAACAAGGAAACACTCAACTACACCCAGTCCGAACTGCGCCTGCGGCAGATGCTGTTCGACGGCTTCAACACCTCCAATGAAGTTGGCCGCACGCAGGCGGTGGCCAATTCGCGTGCCTATTACACCCAAGCCACCGCCGAGACCGTGGCCCTGCGCGCCGTCGAGGTGTACCTCGAAGTACTCAAGCGCCGCGAACTGGTAAGCCTGGCCAAGAACAACCTGCAAGCGCACCTGCGGGTGAACGACCAGATCGGCCTGCGCAGCGAGCGCGGCGTGGGCAGCACCGCCGACCTCGACCAGTCCAGCGCCCGTCGCGCCCTGGCGGAAAACAACCTGGACACCGCCGAAGTTGACCTGGCCGATGCCGAGGCCAACTTCTACAGCGTGATTGGCCGCATGCCGGACGAACTGGAAGCGCCTTCCACCATCAAGGCCGAAGTACCCACCGGCCTGGACGGTGCGCGCCAGGGCATGCTGGAAAACAACCCCTACCTGAAATCGGCCCAGGCTGACGTGGATGCCGCCGAGCAGCAGTACGAAGTGGCCAAGTCGCCCTTCTACCCTCGCCTGGACGCGGTGCTGGCCACCGGCGCCAACAACAACCTCAGCGGCGAGAAAGGCCACAGCAACAACGACTGGCAGGCCGGCGTCGAGCTCAGTTACAACCTGTTCCGTGGTGGCAGCGACAAAGCCCGCCTGCAGTCCGATGCGCACAAGATCAACCAGGCCATGGACATCCGCAACAACGCCCTGCGCGAGTTGACCGAAAACCTGAGCCTGGCCTGGAACGCCATGAACAACGCACGCAAGCAAACCCCGACCGCCCGCGAATACGCCGAAACCACCCAGCGCGTGCGTGCCGCCTACCAGGACCAGTTCGGCCTTGGCCAGCGTACCCTGCTGGACGTGCTCGACAGTGAAAACGAGCTGTACAACGCCAACCGCCGCTACACCGAAGTGCGCTACACCGAAGAGTTTTCGATGTACCGCGTGCTGTCGACCATGGGCGAGTTGCTGAGCAAGCAGCGCATTTCGTTGCCACCGGAGGCGATTGCACAGAGCGAAGTGCGTAACCAGGCCAAGCTGCCGGAAATGCGCTAACCGCTTAACGCTACTGGCACGGACCGCTGAGCGTCACCACCCATCCACAGAGGCGGGAGTAGGCCATCGTGACCAGTATGCAAAGTGCGCAACCGCGCCCGGATGTGGACGACCCGCTGCTCGATGGCCTGCTGATCCTTTGCCGGCTGCACGGTTGCCCCGCCAGCCGGGCCAGCCTCAGCAGCGGCCTGCCCCTGGCGCAGCAACGCCTGGGGCCAGACCTGCTGCCACGTGCCGCCGCCCGCGCTGGCTTACAAGGGCGGGTACTGGCGCGTGGGCTGGGCGACATTTCGGCGCTCAACCTGCCCGTGCTGCTGTTGCTGGCCGATGGCCGCAGCGCGGTGCTGCAACGCTGGGGTGACGATGGCCGGGCGCTGATCCTGCCTTGCGAGGCGCAGGGAGGCGAGCAGTGGGTAGACCGTGAAACGCTGGAAACGGCCTACAGCGGCCACGCCCTGTTCGCACGCCCACGGCACACCCTGGAAGAACTGCGCTCACCCCTGCTGCCCCGGGTCGACGCCTGGTTCCGCGACACCCTGCGCCATTCCCGCTGGCTGTACGGCGATGCCCTGCTGGCCAGCCTGCTGATCAACGTACTGGGGCTGATGGTGCCGCTGTTCGTCATGCAGACCTACGACCGGGTAGTGCCCAACCAGGCACTGTCGACGTTGTGGATGCTGGTGGCCGGCCTGTTCATCGGCACCGCCTTTGAGCTGGTGCTGCGCATGGTCCGCGCGCACCTGCTGGACCAGGCCGGCAAAAAAACCGACCTGATCCTCTCCGCCACCCTGTTCGAACGCATCACCGGCATGGCCATGAAGGCCAAGCCCGCCACCATTGGTGGGTTTGCCCAGAGCATCCACGACTTCCAGGGCCTGCGCGAATTCCTCACGGCGGTTACCCTGACCAGCATCATCGACCTGCCGTTCGTAGCCCTGATGCTGCTGGTGATCGGCTTGCTTGGCGGCTGGCTGGTGCTCATTCCGCTGATTGCCTTCCCGCTCGCCGTGGGCTTTGCACTGTTCATACAAGCCCGCCTGCGCGACACCGTGCAAAAAAGCCTGAGCCTGGGCGCCGTGCGCCAGGCTTTGCTGATCGAAACCCTCGGCGGGCTGGAAACACTCAAGGCCTGCGGTGCCGAGAGCGAGCGCCAGTACCAATGGGAGCACACCAATGGCGCCATCGCCCGCCTCGACGCCCACGCCCGTAACCTGTCGTCGCTGGCCAGCAACGGCACGCTGTTCATCCAGCAGTTCTGCGGCATGGCCACCATCGTTGCCGGCGTGTACAGCATCGTGGCCGGCAACCTCAGCGTCGGCGCACTGGTGGCCAGCTACATGCTCGGCAGCCGGGTGCTGGCGCCGCTGGGCCAGATCGCCGGGCTGATTACCCGCTACCAGCAAGCACAGCTCACCATGAAAAGCACCGACGCGCTGATGGCCCTGCCCCAGGAGCGCCAGGCCGAGCAGCAGGCGCTGGACCACACTGCACTCAAGGGCGGCCTTGCCCTGAGCCACGTCACCTTCCGCTACCCTGGGCAAACCAGCCCGGCGTTGCAGGACGTGACCCTGTCGGTCAAGCCCGGTGAACGCATCGGCATCATCGGCCGCAGCGGTTCTGGCAAGAGCACGCTGGGCCGCCTGCTGATGGGCTTCCACCACCCCGACGAAGGCCAGGTGCTGCTGGACAACCTCGACCTGCGCCAACTCGACATCGCCGACCTGCGCAACCAGCTGGGCTACGTGGCCCACGACCTGCCGTTGCTGGCTGGCAGCCTGCGCGACAACCTGACCTTGGGCGCCCGCCACATCAGCGACGCGCGCATGCTTGAAGTGGCCGAGCTGACCGGCGTCAGCGAGCTGGCCCGGCAGCACCCGAACGGCTTCGATCGCCCGGTGGGCGAGCGCGGCCAGTTGCTGTCCGGCGGCCAGCGCCAGGCCGTGTTGCTGGCCCGGGCGTTGCTGCTGGAGCCGCCAATCCTGATTCTGGACGAGCCCACCAGCCACATGGACAACAGCAGCGAGGAGCAACTGCGCCAACGCCTGGCAAGCTGGGTACCGGGCAAGACCCTGCTGCTGGTCACCCACCGCACCTCGATGCTGAGCCTGGTGGACAGGTTGCTGGTACTGGACAACGGCAAAGTGGTGGCGGACGGGCCGAAGGATGCGGTGATCGACGCCCTGCGCAAAGGCCGCATCGGCGCGGCGTTGTAGGAGAGACAGACCATGCCTGTAAGCCCGAGCATCCGCAGCCCCCACGCCACCGGCAAGCACGTCGAACGCGACTACATGCCGGAGCTGGCCAGCGCCACCCTGCAAGACTCCCCACGCCTGTCGCGCCTGACAGTGTGGCTGACCGGCGCCCTGCTGCTGACCGCATTGGTCTGGGCCAGCCTGGCGGTGCTCGATGAAGTCACCGTGGGCGAAGGCAAGGCGATCCCTTCGAGCAAGATCCAGGTGGTGCAAAACCTTGAAGGCGGTATCGTCACCGAGATTTTCGTGCGCGAAGGCCAGATGGTCGAGAAAGGCGCCACGCTGCTGCGCCTGGATGACACCCGCTTCAAGTCGAACAAGGGCGAGAGTGAAGCCGACCGCTATGCCCTCACTGCCCAGGTCGAACGGCTGTCGGCCGAAGCCGAAGGCCGCCCGTTCGTGCTGTCGGACGACGTGCGCAGCAAGGCGCCGCAGGTGGCCGAAGACGAAATCGCCCTGTACGACTCGCGCCAGCGCCGCCTGGCCAGCGAAAAGCAGACCCTGAACGAACAACTGCGGCAAAAAACCCAGGAGCTGGCCGAGTTCCGCTCCAAGGTCGACCAGTACCGCTCCGCCGTCGCCCTGCTGCAGCAAGAGACCGACATGTCGGCGCCATTGGTGAGCAAGGGCGCCATCTCACCGGTGGAAATCCTGCGCCTCAAGCAACGCACGGTGGAAGCCCGCGGCCAGCTCAACGCCACCAACCTGGCCATCCCCCGCGCCGAGGCGGCGGTAGCCGAAATCCGCAGCAAGATCCAGGAGTCCGACGCCACCTTCCGTTCCGAGGCCGCCAAGGAGCTCAACGACAAACGCACGGAGCTTTCGAAGATCACCGCCACCAGCATCGCCATCGACGACCGGGTCAACCGCACCACCGTGGTGTCACCGGTGCGCGGCATCGTCAAGCTGCTGAAGGTGAACACCATCGGCGGCGTGGTGCAGCCGGGCAGCGACCTGGTGGAAATCGTGCCCATCGAGGACAACTTGCTGATCGAGGCCAAGGTACGGCCGCAAGATGTCGCCTTCCTGCACCCGGGGCAGCCGGCGATGGTCAAGTTCAGTGCCTATGACTACACCATCTATGGCGGGCTGAAGGCCAAGCTGGAGCTCATCAGTGCCGACACGGTGACCGATGACAAGGGCAATGCGTTTTACCTGATTCAGGTGCGCACCGAGAAGAACCACTTGGGCGGAGATAACAAGCCGTTGCTGATCATCCCGGGGATGGTGGCGACGGTGGATATCATTACCGGGCAGAAGAGCGTGCTGGATTATGTGCTCAAGCCGGTGCTCAAGGCCCGGACCGAGGCGATGCGGGAGAGGTAGGTGGGCGCCGCTGGCGCGCCGCATCGCGGATAAATCCGCTCCTACAGGTCGAGGCGCTTGTAGGAGCGGATTTATCCGCGATGCGCCGCGTCAGCGGCGCCCGCTCCTACCGGATGTAAGTATCCGGCGGCTCCGGCAACGCCGCCAGCAAATCCCGTAACCCATCCGCCCATTGCGCCTGTATCCGCAAAAAATACGGATCATGCGCCGTAATCCGATGGCAGTTACTGGCCACCAGGCTGTCCTTGCGGTACACCAGCACATCCAGCGGCATGCCCACCGACAGGTTGCTGCGCATGGTCGAATCGAACGAGATCAACCCACACCGCAACCCCTCCCCCAGCGGCGTGTGGTACAGCAGGTTACGGTCAAGGATCGGCCGGCCGTACTTGCTCTCGCCCAGCTGCATGAACGGCGTGTCTTCCGTGGCCTGGATGAAATTGCCCTGGGGGTAGATGTTGTACACCCCCATTGGCTGGTCACCCACCTGCCCGCCCACCAGGAACGAGCAGCCCAGGTCGACCTTGCCCGCCAGCTTGCTGCTGTCGCGGGCCATCACCTCGCGCACGGTTTCGGCCACCAGGGCGGTGGCGTCATACAGCGTCGGCACGTTCAGCAAGTGCTGGCCATCCCGATTGCACCGCTGGCGCAGCAAGCTGACCACCGACTGCGAGGTGGCCAGGTTGCCGGCCGTTTGCAACACGATCAGGCGCTCGCCCGGCACGTTGAACACGAACAGCTTGCGGAACGTCGAGATCTGGTCGATGCCCGCATTGGTGCGCGAATCGGAAATGAACACCAGCCCATCGGCCAGGTGCATTGCAACGCAGTAGGTCATTATTGCTGAGCCTGTGGCATGGAGCTGACTTGCACCAACGCCTGCATCGATTCGGTGCCTCCGCCCCTGCGCATGCCACGCACCGGGCAGGCATCAAGATAGTCGTGCCCCACGGCCAGCTTCAAGTGCCGCTCGGGCCGGGCCAGGCGGTTGGTCACATCAAAGCTGTACCAGCCATCGTCCAGCCAGGCTTCCGCCCAGGCATGGCTGGCCAGGTGGCTTTCGTCCTCGGTGCACAGGTAGCCCGACACATAGCGCGCGGGGATGCCCAGGCTGCGTGCGCAGGCCAGGAAGGCGTGGGTGTGGTCCTGGCAAACGCCTGCACGGCTGGCGAAGGCGTCGGCGGCCACGGTATCCACTGCCGTGGCGCCGGGGCTGTAGGCGATGTGGTCGGCCAGCCCGTTCATCAAGTCGATCAGCGCCGCCCGGTCACGCCGGTTGCCGCACTGGCGGTTGGCGAAGGCGCGCAAGGCGTCATCGGGGGTGGTGAGCTTGCTCGAGCGCAAGAATGGCAGCGCCGACTGGGTGTCGTGTTCCATTTCCAGGGTCTGGTCGATTTCCACCTCGCCGTGGGCACTGAGCATCAGCGCGCCATGGGGCTCGTCGATGGTCAGCACGTGCAGCACGTTGCCATACGGGTCGAGCTGGCTGCCCACCGGGCGCGGCAGGTCCAGCTGCCATTGCAGAATGCGCTGGCGCTCGCTGGTCTTGGGCGTCAGGCGCAGCAGCTGGATGCTCATGCACACGTCGTTGGAATAGTGGTAGGTCGTGTCGTGGCGGATGGACAGTCTCATACAACCTCCAGGTAGGAATCGTGAACGCTTTGCCCCAAATGGTTGATCTGGCCGATGTGGTGGGTCAGCCACTGGTGCAGCCCTGATGCCAGAATTTCCTCGATGCCGGTAAAGCGCAGCCGGGCGCTGAGTTCCGCGGCCAGCCGCTGGGCCGGGCGCCCGTTGTCGCCGGGCATGTCGGCCAAAAGCTGCGCCAGTTCCTCCACGCAGGCGTGCAGCGAGCGCGGTACATCGGCGCGCAATAGCAGCATCTCGGACACCTGCTCGGCCCCGGGGGCCGTGCGGTAAATTTCGTTGAATGCCTCAAAGGAAGACAACGCCCGCAGCAAGGCGCTCCATTGGTAATAGCCGCGGGCCGAGTTGTCGCTGACTTCTTCGGACTCTTCACCGAACATTTCATAGCGCGCATCCAGCAGGCGCAGGGTGTTGTCCGCCCGCTCAAGGAAGGTGCCCAGGCGAATAAAACCATAGGCATCGTTACGCATGATGGTGCCGGCGGTGGCGCCACGGAACAGGTGCGAACGTTCCTTGACCCATTCGCAGAAATAGTTGATGCCATAGCGCCCAAGCCCATTGCTGGCGATGTTGCGCATTTCCAGCCAGGTGGCGTTGATGTTCTCCCACATGTCGGCGGTGATGCGCCCGCGCACGGCATGGGCGTTGGTGCGTGCGGCGCGCAGGCAGCAATAGATGCTGCCGGGGTTGCGCTCGTCCAGGGCAAAAAAGTGCAGCATGTTTTCGACGTTGAGCTCGCCGTGACGGCGATGGTAGTCATCCAGCGTGCCGGCCGCCAGCAGCGACATGGCCAGCTCTGGCCGGCCATCGCTGCGCCCGGCCTGGGGCATCAGCGACAACGAGTAACTGACTTCGAGCATGCGTGCGAGGTTCTCGGCACGTTCCAGGTAACGCGACATCCAGTACAAGTCTGCAGCGGTGCGTGACAGCATGGTTCAGTCCTCCACCACCCAGGTGTCCTTGGTACCGCCGCCTTGCGACGAGTTCACCACCAGCGAGCCTTCGCGCAGCGCCACACGGGTCAGCCCGCCCGGCACCAGGCGGGTTTCCTTGCCCGACAGCACGAACGGGCGCAGGTCGATGTGCCGGGGCGAAATGCCGCTTTCAACAAAGGTCGGGCAGGTGGACAGGCACAGCGTGGGCTGGGCGATATAGGCGTCGGGCCGGGCCTTGATGCGGGCACGGAAGTCTTCGATCTCGGCGGCCGTGGCGGCCGGGCCAACCAGCATGCCGTAGCCGCCGGAGCCTTGGGTTTCCTTCACCACCAGCTCGGGCAGGTTGGCCAGCACATGGGACAACTCAGCCGGCTTGCGGCACTGCCAGGTGGGCACGTTCTTCAGGATCGGCTCTTCCGTGAGGTAGAAGCGGATCATGTCGTCGACATAGGGGTAAATCGACTTGTCGTCGGCAACCCCGGTGCCCACGGCATTGGCCAGCACCACGTTGCCGGCGCGGTAGGCGGCGATCAGGCCCGGCACGCCAAGCATCGAATCCGGGTTGAAGGTAAGCGGGTCGAGGAAGGCATCGTCCAGGCGACGGTAGATCACGTCCACCTGCTGGGGCCCCGCCGTGGTGCGCATGAACACCCGGTTGTCGCGCACGAACAGGTCGGCCCCTTCGACCAGCTCCACGCCCATTTCACGGGCCAGGAAGGCATGTTCGAAATAGGCGCTGTTGAAGCGGCCCGGGGTGAGTACCACGGTGGTGGGGTTGTCCAGCGGGCTTGAGCGTTTGAGCGTGTCGAGCAGCAGGTTCGGGTAGTGGTCGATGGGCGCGACCCGTTGCGCGGCGAACAGCTCGGGGAACAGGCGCATCATCATCTTGCGGTCTTCGAGCATGTAGCTCACGCCGCTTGGGGTGCGCAGGTTGTCTTCCAGCACGTAGTAGCTGCCGTCGCCGTCGCGCACCAGGTCGACCCCGGCGATGTGCGCGTAAATGCCACGGTGCAAGTCCAGGCCCTGCATGGCCACTTGGTAGCCATCGTTGGCCAGCACTTGCTCTGGCGGGATGATGCCCTCCTTGAGGATGCGCTGGCCGTGGTAGATGTCTTCGAGGAACAGGTTGAGCGCCTGCACCCGCTGGATGCAGCCGCGCTCGACCATTTGCCATTCACTGGCCTTGATGCTGCGCGGAATGATGTCGAACGGGATCAACCGCTCGGTGCCCTGCTCGTCGCCGTACAGGGTGAACGTGATGCCTGCCCGATGGAACAGCAGGTCGGCTTCGCGGCGGCGCTGGTCCAGCAGCTCCAGCGGCGTGTCGGCCAACCAGCGTTCGAACTCCTGGTAATGGGGCCGGCAAACGCCTGCCGCATCATACATCTCATTGAAAAAGGCCCGAGCCATACTCAACTCCCCAACACGCGATGCATATCCGTTTTAGATGCAGGGTTGATCTAGCAATAGCGATGCCGGAATGGTGGCGCCTCAGGCGGTGTGCGGGGTGGCTGGGCAGGCGTGGGCACGGGCATGCACCAGATCGGGGCTTTGGAGCAAAGCAGGCGTCGGGGCGTGAACCAAAACAGGGTGGTGAATCAAATATCGCCGTGGTTGCGTTCAAACGTTTCGCAGCCCATCGCGCTGATCTGGCCTTCTATCAATGCCTCGAAGGGTTTGAGCAAAGCATCGAAACGGGCCGGTGCCTCCAGCACGTTCAATGCGTGTACCACCGCTTCGAGGGTCGATACCGCACCCGGCTCCGGTGCCTTGCGCAGGCGATAACGGGAGGGTGGCACGTTCGCCAGGGTGACCTTGGGCAGCGCTTCCAGCACAGGGTTCAGGTAAAGCATCTTGCGCGCCTTGCGCCAGGTGCCGTCGGGCACGATCAGCAGCAGTGGCAGCTCATCCGCCGAGGGGGACGCGCACAAGGCTTGTGCGTGCTCGCCGGGGAACAGCAGCACGGGGCGGTAGCCTGGTGTTTGCAGCAAGGCTTCAAGGTTTTCGAACACTTCACCAACGCGCAACTCGGCATTGGTCAGGCCCAGGGCTGCCAGTCGGGCGGTGTTCAGGGCGTGGGAAGTTTCGCTGGGGTGCTGCAGGAGCACCACGCGGGTGCGGCTGGGCAGGTGCGGGATGAGCGGGCATAGGCAATGGTCGAGCGGGCGGGTGCAGCGCTCGCAGCGGGGTCTGGGCATGGGGGGGGTTCTCCTTACCCGGCGTAGTTTGCCATAGGCTTGGGGGGGTATGTCGCCTGTGAGATCGAGCGCCGCGCGGCGGCGCCCGATCTCAAACACAGCCAATAACCTACGCCATTCACCCGAAGCCCACACACCTCACCGATTAAACCGCTCCGCCAGGCTGTGCAGGTACTCCGCCATGCGCTCCAGGTCCTGGCTGATTTCCGCCCCCTGCTTGGCCTGCCCGGCACTCTGGTCGCACAACTGCGCAATCCGCACGATCTGCTGGTTGATGTCTTCAGCCACGTGGCTTTGCTGCTCCGACGCCGTGGCCATCTGCTGGCTCATGCCGGTGATGCGGCTGACCGCCTGGGCAATGCCGGCCAGGGCCGACTGCACCGCCTCGACGCTGTGCACGCTGTCCCGCGAAATCTGCTCGCCGCGGTTGGCCGTGCTCACCGCACGCTCGGCGCCTGCGCGCAACGAGGCGATGATGTGGTGGATTTCCTCGGTGGACGAACGGGTCCGCTGGGCCAGCGACCGTACTTCGTCGGCCACCACGGCAAAACCCCTGCCCTGCTCGCCAGCACGGGCCGCCTCGATCGCAGCGTTCAGCGCCAGCAGGTTGGTCTGTTCGGCAATCGACGTAATGGTGTCGACCACGCTGCCGATGGACTGGGTTTGCTCGGCCAGGGCATTCACCGCCTGGCCGATGTCCGTCACGGCCTCGCTCATGCTGCCCATGGCCTTGAGGCTCTGTTTCGCCAGCTCGCTGCCTTGCTGGGCCAGTTGGTCGGCATCACCGGCCGCGTGGGCAGTACTTTGCACGTTGTGGGTCACTTCCTGGATGGTCGCCGCCATTTGCGCAATGGCGGTGGCCGACTGGTCGGTTTCGCTGCGTTGGCGGTCGAGCATCTGCGCCTGGGCGTCGGACAGGTCGGCAGATTGCGCGGCCCGCGACTTCACCCCGACCCCGGCGTCCACCAGGCGGGTCAGCGCGGTCTGCAGGCGGGCTTCTTCGCTGATGATGGCCAGGTCCAGCTGGCCACGCAGGCCCGGGTTGTCGCTGTAAGTCAGCGCAACCAATGGGCTGGTGAAGGCTTTGGGGTGTTCAGCCAGGGTACGGCGGATGGCTTGGTCCTGACGCTGCTCGATGAGGTACCAGGCCACCAGCAGGCTGGCCATCAGCACGCCAAGCGCGGCGTAGGGCGGCAACCACAGGTAGGCGGCGGCAGACAGCAAGCCCGCGCCAATCAGCGGCCAGCCGCTGCCCAGGCCATGGCTGAGTTTTGCCGCCCATGGCACCGCCGAACGCCCGGCGCGCAGCCGCGCATACAGGGCCTCGGCGCGGCGGATCTGCTCGCGGGTCGGCACGGAGCGCACCGACTCGTAACCGCTGATGCGCCCGTTTTCGTAAACGGCCGTGACGTAAGCACTCACCCAGTAGAAATCGCCGTTCTTGGCGCGATTTTTCACCACGCCCATCCAGGGTTTGCCTTGTTTGAGGGTGTCCCACATATGGCCGAAGACCGCCGGCGGCATGTCGGGGTGGCGCACCAGGTTGTGCGGCTGGCCGACCAGTTCGTCGTAGGTGAACCCGCTGATCGCCACGAAAGCATCGTTGCAATAGGTGATCCGGCTGTTGAGGTCCGTCGTGGAGATCAGGCGCTGCTCGCTGGGGAACGTTCTTTCGTGCTCAGTGACGGGCAAATTCATGCGCATCTGGGCGGTCCTTGCTTGTATAGATGAAAGGGGAAAATCATCAAAGCAAGTAGAGGTTTAGCAGAGTGCCACCGCGGAAGCGGTCAGGTTTTGTAGGAAATTTCCCTATCTCGACGCAGGGTCCGATACAGCGCGTTTATCAACCGACAATGAGCTGGCTTTTGAGCAGGTCGCGGAACGTCTGGATCAAGGGCTCGCGGCTGCGCCCGCGCCGGATGATCAACGAAAATGGCGCCTGATAGCCGAAGGTGGCCGGGGAAAGCACGCGCAAATCACCCTTGTCGGCCCAGGCCTGGGCGTAGTGCTCGGGCAGGTAACCGATGTAGGCACCAGAAAGGATCAGGATCAGCTGCGCCTCCATGCTCTCCACCGTTGCAGCGCTGTGCTTGAAGCCGTGGCGGGCCAGTTCGGCCTGGCTCCAGTAACCACGCCCGACCATGCGCTGCTGGGTAATGACCTGCTCGGGGATGCGCCGTTCGGCGAACAGTGGGTGGCGGCTGCTGCAGTAAAGCCAGTGCTGCTCGCGGTACAGCGGCTGGTACACCAGGCCGCTCATGCGCGAAGAGAACGCGCCAATGGCCAGGTCGAGGCGGTTGTCCTGCACCCCCAGTTGCAACTCGTACGGACTGGACACCGACAGGTGCAGGTGCACGGCCGGGTGTTCCTGGCTGTAGGCACCAATGGCTTCGGCCAGCGGCAGCGCACGGTCGCCGACGGTGGAGTCGATCACGCCGAGGTTGAGGGTGCCGCGCAGCTCGCCCTTGAGCGCAGCGGCGTACTGCTCGAAACCGTCCAACTCGGCCAGCAGGCGCAAGGTCTCCTGGTGGAACAGCTCGCCTTTGCTGGTCAGGCTGAAACCGCCCCGCCCCCGGTGGCACAGCACGATGCCCAGCGCCCCTTCGAGCTGGCTCATGTAAGTGCTGATGGCCGACGTGGACAAGTTGAGGTCGCGCTGGGCATTGGCGAACCCCTGGTGGCGCACCACGCTGACGAAGATGCGCAGCAGTTTCAGGTCGGGCAGGGTCGAGGCCATGGTGCAACGGTTCCGCTGGGGTATTTGCGCGCAGTCTAACCGGTCCGGCGGCCTTTAGTTCAGAAATTCCTGAAGTAAGTATTTGCCGGTAGCGATTTTTCCCACGCACTACCTTGCGCAGACTTGGCCGAAATGTCCCTGCCCGCCGGCATAACCACTCTGAAAGGCGCGCGGCGGCACAGGTTCGAACAAACAAAACAATCGACCGACTGATGAGGCCCACCGTGGACAAGATTCTTCACCAACCACTGGGCGGCAACGAAATGCCGCGTTTTGGCGGCATCGCCACCATGCTTCGCCTGCCCCACCTGCAAAGCGCCGAAGGCCTGGATGCTGCCTTCATTGGCGTGCCGCTGGACATCGGCACCTCGCTGCGCTCCGGCACCCGCTTTGGCCCACGGCAGATTCGCGCCGAATCGGTGATGATCCGGCCGTACAACATGGCCACCGGTGCCGCCCCGTTCGATTCGCTGTCAGTGGCCGACATCGGTGACGTGGCCATCAACACCTTCAACCTGCTCGACGCCGTGCGCATCATCGAAGAAGCCTACGACGAGATCCTCGAACACAACATCATCCCGATGACCCTGGGTGGCGACCACACCATCACCCTGCCGATCCTGCGCGCGCTGCATAAAAAGCACGGCAAGATTGGCCTGGTGCACATCGATGCCCACGCCGACGTCAACGACCACATGTTCGGCGAGAAGATCGCCCACGGCACCACCTTCCGCCGCGCCGTGGAAGAAGGCCTGCTGGACTGCGACCGCGTGGTGCAGATTGGCCTGCGCGCCCAGGGCTACACCGCTGACGACTTCAACTGGAGCCGCCGCCAGGGCTTCCGCGTGGTGCAGGCCGAAGAGTGCTGGCACAAATCACTGGAACCGCTGATGGCCGAAGTGCGCGAAAAAGTCGGTGGCGGCCCGGTGTACCTGTCGTTCGACATCGACGGCATCGACCCGGCCTGGGCCCCGGGCACCGGCACCCCGGAAATCGGCGGCTTGACGACCATTCAGGCAATGGAGATCATCCGCGGCTGCCACGGCCTGGACCTGATTGGCTGTGACCTGGTCGAAGTCTCCCCGCCTTACGACACCACCGGCAACACTTCGCTGCTGGGGGCCAACCTGTTGTTCGAAATGCTCTGCGTGCTGCCGGGCGTGGTACGCCGCTGACCGTTGTGGGAGCGGCCTTGTGTCGCGAAAGGGCCGCAAAGCGGCCCCGGCCATCTGTGCTGCGAAGCTGAAAACCCGGGGCCGCTTCGCAGCCCTTTCGCGACACAAGGCCGCTCCCACAATCGGGCAGTGATGGACTGATACAACGGCAGGAGCCATGACACCTACACGACAAGACCGCCGGGCGCCGTGAACACGCCCGCGTGGTCGATCTCGCCATAATAAAGATAATCGGGAGACCCCCAATGGCCTTGGACATCATCGTTGTAATGATCTATGCCGCCGGCATGCTCGCACTGGGCTGGTACGGCATGCGCCGTGCAAAAACCCACGAAGACTACCTGGTGGCCGGCCGCAACCTGGGCCCAACCCTGTACATGGGCACCATGGCCACCACCGTACTCGGCGGCGCGTCCACCGTAGGCACCGTGCGCCTGGGCTACGTCCACGGCATTTCCGGCTTCTGGCTGTGCGCAGCACTGGGCCTGGGCATCATCGCCCTGAACCTGTTCCTCGCCAAACCGCTGCTGCGCCTGAAGATCTTCACCGTCACCCAGGTGCTGGAGCGTCGTTACAACCCCATGGCACGCCAGGCCAGCGCAGCGATCATGCTCGCTTACGCCCTGATGATTGCAACCACTTCGACCCTGGCCATGGGCACCGTGCTGCAAGTGCTGCTGGATGTGCCGTTCTGGATGGCCATGCTGTTTGGCGGTGGCGTGGTGGTGGCGTACTCGACCATCGGCGGCATGTGGTCGCTGACCCTGACCGACATCGTGCAGTTCGTGATCAAGACCGTGGGCCTGATGTTCATCCTGCTGCCGATCTGCCTGTACAACGCAGGCGGCTGGGACGCCCTGGTGACCAAGCTGCCAGCGGCAAGCTTCAGCTGGACCACCATCGGCTGGGACACCATCATCACCTACTTCCTGATCTACTTCTTCGGCATCCTGATTGGCCAGGACATCTGGCAGCGGGTGTTCACCGCCCGTGACGAAAAGGTCTGCCAGCGCGCCGGTACCACCGCCGGTATCTACTGCGTGCTGTACGGCCTGGCCTGCGCCCTGATCGGTATGGCCGCTCATGTGCTGATGCCCGACCTGGCCAACCCGAACAACGCCTTTGCCGAAATGATCAAGGGCCAGTTGCCGGAAGGTGTGCGTGGCCTGCTGATGGCCGCTGCCCTGGCTGCGATGATGTCCACCGCCAGTGCCGGCCTGCTGGCTGCGTCGACCACCCTGACCGAAGACCTGCTGCCCAAGCTGCGCGGCGGCAAGCAGTCGAGCCTGGGCGTCAACCGCCTGTTCACCCTGCTCACCGGCCTGGTGGTGCTGGGCATCGCCCTGGCGGTGAACGATGTGATCAGTGCCCTGACCCTGGCTTACAACCTGCTGGTGGGCGGCATGCTGATTCCGCTGATCGGTGCCATCTTCTGGAAACGCGCGACCACCGCCGGCGCCATCGCCAGCATGTCGCTGGGCTTTGCCACCGCGTTGTTCTTCATGTTCAAGGATGGCCTGGATGCCAACACCCCGATCTACTACAGCCTGGCGATTGGCCTGGTGAGCTTCGTGGTGGTGAGCCTGCTGTCGCGAAAGCCAGTGGGTGAGGTGAAGCTGGCCTGATCGGCTGGCAACAAAAAGGCCGCTGCATCAGCGATGATGCAGCGGCCTTTTGCATTTCAGCGACGACGTGGCTGGCGTTTGCGCTGCTCTTCGTCAGTCGGGATCGGCACCGGCTGCAAGGGTGGTGGGATCAGCCCCAATGCGACCGCCAGGTCGTGGAGCCAGTTGTTCATAGGTCTATTCATAATGCCCCCTTGACGGGTCAGCCTCACGGTCAATCAAACTTCAGATGTTTTATACAGATCATAGTCCGATGTCCTGTACTACGCATGCCCTTAATCCTACAGATAAGGGCCAGTTTGACGCGGATCAAGCGGAAACGGCGTATTCCGACGATTGGTTAATCGTTTCGCTTTGTTGCAAGTCGACCCACGCCTGCAAATTCGCCCCGCGCATGCCCTGGCGCCACATCAGCCACGTCTGCGCCTGATCGAACGGCGCCTGCAGCCTGTGAACCTTCACTGCGCCGCGCCCCGGCAGGCTGTCGAGCATGGACTGGGCCATCATGGCCACGCCTGCACCGGCAATCACGCAGGCCAGCATGGCTTGGTACGACTCGATTTCCATCACCCGGCCCATTGGCGTATGGGCGTGGGCGTACCAGGCTTCCAGCCGCATGCGGTAGGAACAGCCCTGGCGGAACGTGAACACGGCCTTGCCCGCCACATCCTTGGCGCTATGCACCGGCGGGTGTTCCGGGCTGGTGATCATCACCAGCACCTCGTCACACAGCAGCACCCCATCGAGCCCGGCCAGGCGTGGCGGGCCATCCATGAATGCGGCATCCAGGCGATGGCTCAGCAATCCCTCAAGTAAATCCCCTGTGGGCGCCGCCTGCACCTGCAGGTTCACCGCCGGGTAGGCCTGGTGGTAACGCGCCAGCAAGGCCGGCAGGTGGATGGCTGCGGTGCTGTACATCGTACCCAGCACGAAATCCCCCGCCGGCTGGCCGCCCTGCACCGCTGCCACAGCCTCGTCATGCAGTGCGGCCAAGCGATTGGCGTAGTCCAGCAACACCTTGCCTGCGGGCGAAAGCTGCAGGCGCTGGCGCTCGCGCAAAAATAACTCCACGCCCAATTGCTCTTCAAGCTGACGCAGGCGTGTGGACAGGTTGGACGGCACCCGGTGCAAGCGCTCGGCGGCGCGCGTGATCGAACCCTCCTCGGCCACGGCCTGGAAGATGCGCAGTTGGCTGAACTCCATAGCATTCTCCAAAACAGAACAACTTGATCATCATTATTCAATTTTATTGAAAGTCAATCCGCCCTACCCTGCCATCCATCGCTTACCCTCGCGCAGGAGTTATCTCATGTCGCCGCTCGTACAACTGCTGGCCAGCGCCGTGGCCCTGATGATGGCCATGGGCATCGGCCGCTTTGCCCTGACCCCGCAACTGCCGCAACTGATTGCCGAGGGCCAGTTCGACCTGACCGCCGCCGGCCTGGTGGCGGCAGCCAACTACCTGGGTTACTTCCTCGGCGCACTGGACGCCATGTTCGCCCGCAAACCGGGGCAAGTGCGGCTGCGCCTGCATGGCGGGCTGTGGTTGTGTGTGCTGCTGACACTGGCATCCTGGGCCGCCAACGGCTTCTGGGCGCATCTGCTGCTGCGCTTTGGCACCGGGGTGGCCAGCGCCTGGGTGCTGGTAATGATTACCAGCCTGAGCCAACAGATAGCCAATGCGCATCAGCGCCAGCGTGCCGGGGCACTGGTGTTTGCCGGGCCTGGCGTCGGCATTGCCGTTACCGGCCTGTTGGCGCTGGTGGCGCACTTGTTCGGATTGAGTTCGGCAGCGTTGTGGTTGGTTTATGCGGTGGCCGCGCTGGTCATGCTGCTGGCCGTGCTGCCTTGGCTGCCTCGCCCGCAGGAAGCTGCCGTGGCATCGGTGCAACAGCCGGTGCGCAATGTCGGCATCGGCCGGCTGGGCCTGGTGTACGCCTTGTATGGGATTGGCTATATCCTGCCAGCGACCTTCCTGTCGCAAATGGCCAACCAGCAGTTTCGGGGCAACTGGATGGCCGACCTGTTCTGGCCAGCCTTTGGCGTGGCCGCAGCGTTGGGCGTATGGTTGGTCAGCCTACGGCGCGCGGGCCGCACCTCAACCTGGCTGACCGTGACGCTGTGGCTGCAGGGACTGGGGGTGCTGGCCTGCCTGATGGGTGGTGGCGTTGGCCTGGCGCTGGGTGTGGTGCTGTGCGGCACGCCGTTTTTGGCCTGCATGCAGCTGGTGATGCAACGCTCGCGCGAGTTGGCGCCGCATGCCACGCAGCGTAATGCCGGCTTGCTGACAGCCTGTTTTGCCCTGGGGCAACTGAGCGGGCCGTTGCTGGCGGCGGTCAGCAACCATTACAGCGGCAGCCTGCAACCGGCGCTGATGCTGGCTGCGGCGGGGCTGGGGGTGGCCGGCGTGCTGGTGATTGCGGGCCAGAACCGGAAAAACCTCACCCTAACACCCGACGCAATTGCTGCTTCACCCAAGGCTCGGCACTCACCAATATAACGCCCATCAGCACCATCACCGCCCCTAGCACGAAGTTGGCGCTCAGGGGCTCATCCAGCAGCAGCACCCCAAAGGTGACGCCGAACAGCGGTGTGATGAACGAGAACACGGCAAGGTTCGAGGCCAGGTACTTGCGCAGCAACCAGAACCAGGTGAGGTAACTGACAAAAGACACCACAATGCCCTGGAACAGCACACTGCCCACCGCCAACGGCGTCAGCGTCACGTTGCCGATCTGCCCGCTGAACAAGGCAATCAGCAACAACCCGGCGAAACCGACTGCCAGTTGATAGAACAAGGTCAGGGTCGCCGGGGCTTCCGACAGCCGCGACCCACGGATCACCACCGTGGTTGCGCCCCACGCCAGGCCTGCCAACACGCCCAGGGCATCACCCAGCAGCATGCGCCCGTCCATTTCCGCGAATGACATGCCCCCGGCAAATGCTGTGGCGATACCGCCGAAAGCGAGCAGGATGCCCAGCCACTGCAACAGGCGCAGGCGTTCGCTTGGCAACATGAAGTGCAGCCCAAGGGCCGTGAACACGGGTGCGGTGTAGAGGAACACCGACATGTGCGCCGCCGAGGTCAGCTTCAGGCCTTCTGCAATGAACAGGAATTCCAGGCCGAACAAGCCCCCCGCCACCAGGCCGGCGCGCCAGGTACTGCCCACTTGCTCCCAGCCACCGCGCCAGCACACCAGCAGCCCCACCAGCACTGCCGCGATGCCGTTGCGCAGGGCGGCCTGCATGACGGGCGCGATGTCCACCGCGGCGGATTTGATCAGTACCTGCTGGCAACCCCAGATCAGGCACAGGCCCAGCATGACCTGGAAGGCGAAGGCGTCGGGGTTCTTGCGGGCCGCGCTCATGGGCGGGCCTCCACGGTGAAGATTGGCATTGGCAGTAGCTCGGCAGGTTCAAGAAAATCCGATTATCGGTTTTCCTTGGGCAGCGTTGCCAGCTTGATAACGACCTCTGGCGAACTCCACTAACGCTCAAGCCTGCCATCACGCCTGCAAAGTTAACTATTGCAGCAGATTTCTAGACTAGTGGAGTTCAGAAATGGACTACACGAGAAAGTGCTCCTGGTTCAGTTGGCTCCAAGGTAGCAACCTGCAGAAACCATTTGCAGCGTTACCCGAATGTATTTTATAAACTACATTCGTTCGATGAAAAAAATCGAATCCAGCAGCTTCAGGAAGTGGGTGATCGGACTCAAAGATGCCAAGGCAAGAGTCAGGATCATCTCGCGCATCAACCGACTCATGGAAGGCATATCCGGCGATGTCTCGCCGGTTGGGCATGGCGTCAGTGAACTCAGAATCCACCTCGGGCCTGGCTACCGTGTGTACTTTCACCAATCGGGCGATACCTTGGTGATATTGCTTTGCGGTGGTGACAAAGATAGCCAGCAACGAGACATCAAGGCTGCCCACCAGATTCTGCGCGCGTGGAGGATGCAAAATGACTGACACCTTTTTTGAGTTTGACCCGGCCGACTACCTCACTACACCCGAGGCCATCGCACTATTCATGACCGACGCCCTGGAAACAGGAGACGCCAGCTACGTGGCCAAAGCTGTCGGTGTGGTGGCACGGGCCAAAGGTATGACGGAGTTGGCCAAAGAAACCGGCTTGTCTCGTGAACAGCTTTATCGCTCGTTCAGCGAGCACGGCAACCCAACGCTCAAATCATTTTTGGCGGTAATGAAAGCACTGGGTATAGACATGACCGCAACGCCTCATCTGGCACGTTAATCATCAACTGTGGGTGGCGGGTCCATATACCCAGGGATATAGGCCACCGCCTGTCGCGGTGGCTGAACCAAGCGGGCCAGTAGCACCTCCACCGGGCATGCCCACGTATGGAGGATCAAAGGATGAA
This sequence comes from Pseudomonas sp. PSKL.D1, assembly GCF_028898945.1. Lineage (NCBI taxonomy): Bacteria > Pseudomonadati > Pseudomonadota > Gammaproteobacteria > Pseudomonadales > Pseudomonadaceae > Pseudomonas > Pseudomonas sp. PSKL.D1. The sequence goes on along the minus strand of NZ_CP118607.1, from coordinate 1,588,855 downwards.
ACTGTTACTGCCGATCGTCTGCGCAACCGCCCTGCTGGGCGCGCTGCCCGCCTGGGCCTGTACGCCGGAGGAAGCCACCCAGAAACGCGAAGAACTGGCCGGGCTGGTGAGCCAGCTGACCGAGCAAAATGCGCAGAAGGCCAAGGAAATTAATGAAGAGCTGCAGGGGATGGAGCTGGGGACGGCGAGTAAGGACTTGCCCGACAAGTGTCAGTTGATCGACAAGCGAATTCAGGAATTGAAGACAGCAGAAAAGAAAGCTTCGTAACACAACGCTTGTAGGAAGCACGGGGTCGGTGACTGCAGGAGACCTGTAGGAGCGGCCTAGTGTCGCGAAAGGGCTGCGGAGCAGCCCCAGCAATTCCAGCGTCAACGCTGAGATCGTGGGGCCGCTTTGCGGCCCTTTCCGACCGGTCCGGCGCCCCGGCAAGGCCGCTCCTACAGTGCTTACTCGGCAGTGGACTTGCGCTTCTTCAGCGGCGCCATGCCATCCGAACTGGTGAGCGGCGCATTGGCTCTCGGCTTGGCCGTGGGCTTGCGCTTGGCTGCGGTTTTCTTTTCACCCGTCTTCTTGTCGACCTTTTTCTTCTTCGCCCCGACCGCCTTGCCCGACGCCTTGACCTTCTTCGGCCCGCTGTAGGTGCCCTTCACTTCCTTGATCACCCGGCGCTCGAACTGCTGCTTGAGGTAGCGTTCGATGCTCGACATCAGGTTCCAGTCGTTGTGGGTGATCAGCGAAATCGCCAGGCCTTCACCGCCGGCACGGCCGGTACGGCCCACGCGGTGCACGTACTCGTCGCCGCTGCGTGGCATGTCGAAGTTGATCACCAGGTCCAGGCCGTCGATGTCCAGGCCACGGGCCGCCACGTCAGTGGCCACCAGCACCTTGGAGCTACCCTGCTTGAAGCGCTCGATGGCCAGCTTGCGGTCCTTCTGGTCCTTTTCGCCATGCAGCACGAAGGCTTTGACATCCTTGGCCACCAAGTGGCCATAAATGCGGTCGGCCAGGGCACGGGTATTGGTGAAGATGATGGCCTTGTCGAAGGTCTCGTTGGCCAGCAGCCACTGCACGATCTGCTCTTTGTGCTGGTCGTGGTCGGCGGTGATGATCTGCTGGCGGGTGCCTTCGGCCAGTTGCGAAACGCTGTTGAGCATCAGGTGCTCAGGGTCTTTGAGCACCTTGCCGATGATGTCGCGCAGGGCTGCACCGCCGGTGGTGGCGGAGAACAGCAAGGTCTGTTCGCGGTTCTCGCATTCCTTGCACAGGCGCTCCATGTCTTCGGCAAAGCCCATGTCGAGCATGCGGTCAGCTTCGTCGAGGATCATCACCTGCACATGGGACAGGTCGAGGTTGCCGGCGTTGAGCTGCTCGAGCAGGCGGCCCGGGGTGCCGATCAGCACGTCCGGCACCTTGCGCAGCATGGCGGCCTGTTCCTTGAAGTCTTCGCCGCCGGTGACCAGGCCCGCCTTGATGTAGGTGAACTGCGAGAACAGCTGCACTTGCTTGAGGGTTTGCTGGGCCAGTTCGCGGGTCGGCAGCAGGATCAGCGCGCGGATTTCGACGCGCGGGCCGCTCAGGTCGACCAGGCGGTTGAGCAGCGGCAGCACGAAGGCTGCGGTTTTGCCGCTACCGGTCTGCGCGGTCACACGCAGGTCGCGCCCTTGCAGGGCCAGGGGAATGGCCGCGGCCTGCACCGGGGTTGGCTCGACAAATTTAAGCTCGGCCACGGCTTTAAGCAGGCGTTCGTGCAGGGCGAATTGGGAGAACACGGAGGTAACCTCAGGCAAGTGCGGGAAATTCAGTTGCATAGGGTAACGTTTTCTGCCGCCTTAGCCGAATTTCTTTTGGCAACTTTGTCGGCTTCCGCGCTCTAATGGCGCTTCGTTTCGCTGTAAAAGACCTTCTACACGCTATGGATATCCAACAAATCTGGCGCGACAGCCTCGACCTGTGGGGCACGCTCGACCAACATCCCCTGCTGCACGCGGCCATCGGCCTGGCCGTGCTGCTGGTGATTTCTCTGGTGCTGGGCCGCCTGGCACGCTTCCTGATGCTGCACGCCACCCGCCTGCTGGCGCGCCAGAGCGCCCTGGCCTGGCTGGAAGACCTGCGCCACAACAAGGTGTTCCACCGCCTGGCCCAGACCACGCCGTCGCTGGTGATCCAGTTCGGCCTCAAACTGGTGCCCGAGCTGTCCGACACCGCCCAGCACTTCCTCGGCAACGTGGCGCTGGCCTTTACCCTGCTGTTCATGACCCTGGCGCTTTCGTGCCTGCTGGACGGCCTGCTGGCCATCTACGCCCGCACCGAACACGCCCGCACCCGCTCGATCAAGGGCTACGTGCAGCTGGCCAAGATGATGCTGTGGATCTTCGCCTCCATCGTCATCGTCGCCACCCTGATCGACCGCTCGCCGCTGTTGCTGCTGTCTGGCCTGGGTGCGATGTCGGCGGTGCTGCTGTTGGTGTACAAGGACACCCTGCTGTCGTTCGTCGCCAGCGTGCAGCTCACCAGCAACGACATGCTGCACGTGGGCGACTGGATCGAAATGCCGCAGGTGGGTGCCGATGGCGATGTGGTGGACATCACCCTGCATACCGTCAAGGTGCAGAACTTCGACAAGACCATCGTATCCATCCCCACCTGGCGCCTGATGAGCGAGTCGTTCCGCAACTACCGCGGCATGCAGCAATCAGGCGGGCGGCGGATCAAGCGCAGCCTGTTCATCGACGCGGCAGGGGTGCGTTTCCTGACGCCGGACGAAGAGCACCGCCTGAGCCAGATAAGCCTGCTGGGCGACTACCTGGCCGGCAAGCGCCAGGAGCTGATGGCCTGGAACGAGGCCCTGGGGCCGGTGCCGGAGCTGGCGGCCAACCGGCGCAAGCTGACCAACATCGGCACTTTCCGCGCCTTTGCCCTGGCCTACCTGCAGAATCACCCCAACGTGCACAAGGGCATGACCTGCATGGTGAGGCAGATGCAGACCAGCGCCGAAGGGGTGCCGCTGGAGATCTATTGCTTCACCACCACGACGGTGTGGGCCGACTATGAGCGGATTCAGGGGGATATCTTTGACTACCTGCTGGCGGTGCTGCCGGAGTTTGGGTTGAGTTTGTATCAGCAGCCGAGTGGCAATGATATGCGGGTGGGGTTGGCGGGGCGGGCGGCTACAGAGGTGACGCCGCGTCGGCTAGAGATGGACGAGGCTTGAGATCGCCGGGGCCGCTTTGCGGCCCTTTCGCGGCTGAAGCCGCTCCTACAGGAATTCCGACCTGTGGGAGCGGGTTTACCCGCGAAGAGGCCAACAACTACACCGCAAAACAAAAGGAGAGCGGCACATTGGCTGTTTCAGGCGTTCTTCATCATACCCAGTTCAGCATCGTCTAGCAGTGCCTTGGCTAGAGCGCAGAGGTAGTGCGAGGCCCAGAGTAGCTGGGGTTTGTCATCCATCAGGCCATCAATGGAAAGGTCACGAGCGTAGCCCATCAATTCTGAGGCTTGTTCTCGGGCGCTCTGGCAAGGGATGCCGGGCTCGATGCGGAACAATGGATGGGTCTGATTTTCACCTTGGTAAAAGGTGGTTTTGCCAACAGTGAAATGAGTTTCTTCGGTGGCCACGAGTTCTTCTCCCTGAAATTGTTGATGCCTGGGCTGGCGCGTCACCGGTAAGCCAACGGCCCAGGCAAATCATGGCGCGGACTAATGCAGCGGCTGTGCATCCGTTGGCTTTTGAACTTGAGCTAACGCTGACTCGAGCAACCTGCGAAGGGTTTCCAGTTCGTGCATCGACGTCATCATCAAAACCGAGACGGGTGATTTCGGCTGCATCAATCGCGCTTGCTGAGCGACGGCTTCTGCGCAGAGTGCGTAGTCCGCAGCCATCAGCAGCGTGTCTTCCAGGGAATGGAGGTTGAACGGTGGATCGGGGACTATCTTCAACATGGTGTAACCCTCAATTTGTGGCTGGGGACCACCACCATTTGCTGTCAAACAAAGGGTGGCAGCTGTGCACGGGTTGACAGACCGGTCAAATTGAGAAACCCGGCGCACCCGAAGGCGCCCCACGCACAGCCGCCATTGAAGGCAAAGCTGAGGATTGTAATTTGAGTCGGCCTGTCAAAGCCGGTCGTTGAATGGCAACGACCGGCTGAGACTAGAGGGCGACTCATGACACCACAATGGCTGACAGTATCTTTGGGAAACGTCCTACAAAAAAGAGGCAAAATCTGATTTTTTAGCCATTAGGTTCTGTACGAAAAGTCTTGAGACGCAGGTCAGGCAAGGCTGTTTTCAACGCAGCATGAAAAAGTATCAAGGCTTTTCGTACAGAACCTAGGGGGCTTTCTGCCCGAAATCACTCGAGTAGGTAGTAGTGTGTAGATAGTAATCGGTGACCTGCATGGTGCGGCAGATGCAAACCCGTGCCGAGGGCGTGCCGCTGGAGATCTACAGCTTCACCACTACCACCGTGTGGGCCGACTATGAGCGGATTCAGGGGGATATCTTTGACTATCTGTTGGCGGTGCTGCCGGAGTTTGGGTTGAGTTTGTATCAGCAGCCGAGTGGGAATGACATGCGGGTGGGGTTGGCGGGGCGGGCGCCTTTAGAACCCATCACGCGCCGCCTAGAAGAGGTGAGTGAGGTCTGAAATCGCTGGGGCTGCTTTGCAGCCCTTTCGCGACACAAGGCCGCTCCTACAGGAATTTCCTTCTCCTGAGCATTGCGAAATACCTGCGGGAGCAACTGATGCCCATTCGCGAGATAAGCCCATTCTCACCTGATATCGCGCGCGTCTCAGCGGATGCGATCGGTGTAGGAGCGGGTTTACCCGCGATCACCGGCGCAGCCGGTGCCATCCACCACGGTGTCTTTTGCACGGGTAAATCGCACCGGCAAGCAAGACGCCCACAGAGTCAGCCCAGGCAAATAAAGATGGACGCGGGTTTAGAATGCCGGGGCCGCTTTGCGGCCCTTTCGCGGCTAAAGCCGCTCCTACAGGGGGTCGTATTTCAAGGGGGTGGGCAGCGGCTTGCTTGCGCGGCTGTGGACCATGCAGTAAAGCGCGCCGGCCAGGATCAGGCCCATCGCCCAGCTGATGTCCGCGCCCAGCCACTCGGCCACGAAGCCGGTGTAGAACGACAGTTTCATGAACGGGATCGTGCCAATGATCGACACGGCGTACACCGCCAGGGTGCGCCGATTGAAGCGGCCGTAACGCCCTTTGCAGTCGTACAAAGCCCCCACGTCATAGCGGCCCCTGCACACCCAGTAATAATCCACCAGGTTGATCGCGCTCCACGGAATCAGCAGGTACAGCTGGCCGATCAGGATGTCGGCGAAGAACGTGTCGAAATGGTACTGGGTGGCAATGGCTATCAGCGTTGCAGCTGTGGTCAGGCAAGCCATGACCATCGCTTTGGCCGTCGCGGTGACGTGGGTGATGGGCTTGAACGCGCCAAAAATGGTCACCGCCGACATGTAGGCGCTGTACAGGCACAGCACGTTGTACTGGATCACCCCCAGCGCAATCACCGCCAGCGCCAATGGTGCCCAAGAGCCAAACAGCGCAGCAATGGCCGTTGCAGGGTCGTGCCCCAGCGCCGCGGGGAGTTCCACGGCCACCAGCGCACCCAATGCCATCATGGCGAAAGAGCCCAACGCACAACCGCCGTAGGTGGCCCAGAACGTGGCGCGCGGGTTGACGTTGGCCGGCAGGTAACGCGAGTAATCCGCCACATAGGGGCCGTAGCCCAGCGTCCAGGAGGCGGCTTGGGCCACGATCAGGCTGAAGGCGGTGAATGAAAAGCCGGTACCTAACGCTGCGGCCCTGTCGCCTGGGTGCAGCAGGATCAGCAGCAAAGCCCCGGCAAACACCAGCGTGGACAGCAAGCTCATCCACGCGCCCAGGCGGTGAATGAGTTCGTAGCCAATGAAGCCGATGATGAAGGTCAGTACCCCGACCACCACAATCGCCTGGCCATCGCTCATCGGCACCAGCGCCTGCAGGGCCTCACGCATCAGCACACCGCTGGCGGCCAGGAACAGCACCGCCGCCGTGACCATCACCAGCAACGGGATCGCCGCACCATGGACGCCGAACTGCGCCCGGCTCTGGATCATCTGCGGCACACCCAAATGAGGGCCCTGGGCAGAGTGCGCAGCCATGAACACGGTGCCGATCAGGTTGCCAACCAGCAGGGCCAGCAACGTCCAGCCAAAACTCAACCCCGAAGCGGCGCCCAAGGTGCCGACCATCAGCGCGGTTATCTGGAAGTTGGAGCTGAACCAGATGGTGAACAGTCGTTTCGGCGTGCCATAACGCTCAGCGTGTGGGACAAATTCGATACTTCGCGTTTCTAGCTTCACGCCGGTCTCCCGATTCATTTTCATGATTATCGGGTAGGCACCGGCGGGGTTTGGGTTCAGTAACGAACGCGTCTTAGCTAGTTACGTCATGGCTTATCTGACCGCGCCGTGTCCCCAACCGGCTCATCCAGACCGACGCCAGAATCACCGCCCCGCCAATGAACAACCGGCCCAACGGCTCGTCCTGGTTCCAGATCAGCAAATTCAGCAGCAGGCCCACCGGTACAGGCAGGTTGTTCATCACCGCCAAGGTTGCGCCCGAAACCAGGCAGGCGCCCTTGTTCCACCAGTAAAGCCCCAACGCCGTCGGGCAAAGCCCCAGGAACAGCAACACCAGCCATTGCACATCGGTCGTGGGCAGGTGCTGGGCATTGCCAAACAGCAGGAACGCCGGCAGCACGACGATCAGGGCGCCCAGGTAGAAGTAGCCAAAGCGCTTGTAGTGCGGCAAGTCGCTGGGGTGGCGCGCGACCAGGTGGCGGTACAACACCTGCCCCGCGGCATAGGTGAAGTTGGCCAATTGCAGCAGCAGGAAGCCGATGAAGAACTCGCCGCTGATGGTGTCGAAGCGGATCACCGCCGCGCCCGCCACCGCCACCAATGCGGCCAGCAACGCCCATGGGTTGAAACGCCGGTTCAGAGCGTCTTCGATCAGCGTCACGTGCAGCGGCGTGAGGATGGTGAACAGCAGCACTTCGGGCACGGTGAGCACGCGAAAGCTCAGGTACAGGCAGACGTAGGTGATGCCGTACTGCAACGCGCCAATCAGCAGCATCGAACGCATGAAGCGCGGCTCGACCTGGCGCCAGCGGGTCAGTGGCAGGAACACCAGCCCCGCCAGCAGCACGCGGGCGAGCACGGCGAAGTAGCTGTCGACGTGCCCGGCCAGGTACTCGCCGATCAGGCTGAAGGAAAACGCCTGGATCAGCGCGACGATTATCAGGTAGCCCATGGTTGCCTCATGTGGATCAAGGCCGCGACCTTAGCGACTTCGGGGCGTGGAGATCAACCATGAGGAATGTGGGGGTGTAAACCGCGCGCCGCCTGCACGGCGCGCGCCATCACCGTTAAAACGCAATCCCCAGCTTCACTCCGTACTCGTTGCGCTTGAGCTCGGTGTTATCCGCCAGCAGCGATTGATCATCCAGCTCGTAGTTGGACCGAATGTAGTAAACCCCCGCCTGAATCGGAAAATCCCCCTGCTGGTTCATCAGCAACGTCACCTCGGCATAGGGGTTGGTGCGGTCTTTCATGTCGCCGGTGTCGTCACCAAAATCTTCCACATCCAGCTTCACCCGGCCATCGAAGGTATGCCGCACGCCAGCCTCCACGCGCAGGGTGGCCGCGTCGAACTGGTGGTTGTAGCCCAACGCCGCCTTGGCGAAGGGCGATTTGTAGGTCAGGTCGGTGTCCAGGTTGTGCGACACCAGCTCAAAGCGCTGCCACGTATACCCCACCCCCACAATCACGTCGGCAAAGTTGCGGGCATCCATCGCCACGCGCCAGCCCAGGTCCACCGCTGCGCGGGCATCCTTGAACTTGTAATCATCACGCTCGGCATATTTGCCTTCTGCACCCACCTGGTACACCAGGCCGGCCTCCGCTGTCATCTTGTTGCCGAAGCTTGCAAAGATACCGCCCTCCCCTACGTGTTCGCTTTGCGACTGCCTGCCGCCATGGAAGGTGAATTCGTCATAGGCACCCAGTGCGCCAATGACAAACCGTGGTTCGGTGCTGGGGGCGGCGTTTGCCGCGAAAGGGGCGCCCATCAGGGCGAGGAGGCAGGTGTGACGTAGCAGGTTGCGTTTATGCATGCGGGAGGTCTCCATGACGTAATTCGAATGACGAACCCTGTTTACGAGAATAGCGGCGGTGACAAAGTTCGGAAAAAATTCACCAGATTCATGCAACGTAGTGATTCGTCACATAATCCCCTGCAAACGCGAACTGATGTCATTCTGATGCCATCCGTCGGCATTTCCGCACAATGTCTAATTTCTTTATAGATAAAGTCTCTAAAAGCCGAACCCGAAATGTGAAATTGTATTAAGATTCCGCGCGCTGAATTTTGGATCCCTTGGCCGGTCCTGCTCTCCTTTTTCTGGTACGGAACTCCGCTTTTCGCTTATGGACGACGCGTCACCCCGCCCGCGCTTGCTGGTCCTGTCAAAGGGCGCCCAGCGCATCACCACCTTGCCCGCCCTGCTGCCCGATTACGCGCTGCACAATGGTGCCGTGCGTGACGTTCCCCACAGCGATTGGGTAATGGCCTGGGGCCGCAAGCCCAGCGCGATCAAGGCCATGGCCGAAGCACGCAAGGCGAGCAAGGCAGTGCTCACCCTGGAAGACGGGTTTGTGCGGTCTGTAGGGCTGGGTGCCGATGAGCCGCCGCTGTCGCTGATCGTCGACGACGTGGGCGTGTACTACGATGCCAGCCAGCCTTCGCGGCTGGAGCAGTTGATTGCCACGCCACTCAATGCTGAACAAACGGCTCGCGCGCTTGCGCTGCGTGACTTGTGGCAGCAGCAGCGGGTGTCCAAATACAACGACGCCCGCATCGAGCACCCGCTGTTGCCAGACGATTGCGTACTGGTGGCCGACCAGACCTGCGCCGATGCCTCGCTGCAAGGCGCCGGGGCCGATGACTTCAAGGCCATGCTCGACGCCGCCCTGGTGCGCTACCCGTACAGCACGATTCTGCTGAAGGTGCACCCCGACGTGATGGCAGGGCGCAAGGCCGGGCATTTTGACCTGGCGGCCCTTGCCGGCCACCCGCGTGTGCAGGTGCTGGCCCGCAACATTCACCCGGCCGAGCTGCTGCCGCGCATGCGCGCGGTATTCGTGATGACTTCACAATTGGGCTTCGACGCGCTGTTGTGGGGAGTACCGGTGCACACCTGGGGCATGCCGTTTTATGCCGGTTGGGGCCTGACCGACGACCGCCTGCCCGCCCCGTCTCGCCGCAAGCCGGTGCCCTTGGCGCAACTGGTGCACGCCAGCCTGGTAGCCTACCCGCGTTATGTGTGCCCCGAGCGCGGCACGTCGTGCTCGCCGGAGGTACTGATCCGCTGGCTGGGCCTGCAGCGCCGCCACCGCAGCGTGCTGCCGGGGAGTGTGCAAATGCTGGGCTTCAGCCGCTGGAAAGAGCCGCTGGCCGACCTGTTCTTCAACGGTGCGGCCATCCGCTTCGTCAAGGCCGAGCAACCGCTCACCCGCGACTTACCGGTGGTGTCGTGGGGCTGCAAACATGACCACGACCTTGATGGCCACCCCCACCCGGTCAACCGTGTGGAAGACGGCTTCCTGCGCTCGGTCGGCCTGGGTGCCGGCAAGGCGCGCCCGCTGTCGTGGGTGGTGGACGATCTGGGCATCTATTACGACGCCACCCGCCCCTCGCGGCTGGAACGCATCCTGGCCAGCGAAACCTTTACCCCCGAACTGCTCGCCCGCGCCGCCGACCTGCGCCAGGTCATCTGCCGCTCGGGCCTTACCAAATACAATCTGCCCGGCGCCAGCTGGCAACGCCCGGCTGCGGCCGAGCGGGTGGTTTTGGTTACCGGGCAGGTAGAAGGCGATGCGTCGATCCGCTTCGGTGGCAACCGCATCCGCAGCAACCTGCAACTGCTGCGCGCCGTGCGCGAGCACAACCCCGGCGCCTGGGTGCTGTACAAGCCGCACCCCGAAGTGCTGGCCGGCACCCGCGCGCGGGGCGATGACGAAGCACAAACGGTGCACTGGTGCGATGAAGTGATCGGCGACACGCCACTGCAGCAACTGCTGGAAGTGGTGGACGAAGTGCATGTGCTCACCTCGCAGTCCGGCTTCGAAGCCTTGCTGCGCGGGGTGCCGGTGACTACATACGGCCAGCCGTTCTACGCCGGCTGGGGGCTGACCCGCGACATGGACCTGCAATTGCATGTGCAGGCCCGGCGCTCACGGCAACTAAGCCTGGATGAGCTGGTGGCCGGGACGCTGCTGCTCTACCCCACCTACGTAAGCCGCATCACCAACCGCTTCACCACTGCAGAACAGACGCTGTACGAACTTCAGAATTGGCACGCGCTACCCCAGCAAGGAGCTACCTCCCGATGGCAGGACTTGAAACGACGCTTGAGCAGTTTGTTGGGCTGGATGCGCCCGACCAACTGACAGCAAGGTCGGCACGTGGTCCGCTGCTGCGTATCCCGACCCATAATTTTCTCTTTCTTCAAGGCGTCAGTTCACCGTTCTTCGCGCGCCTGGCCCAAGCCCTGCGTGGCATCGGCCAGCGGGTGCACAGCGTGCGCTTCAACATGGGCGACACCCTGTACGGCGCCAGCGGCCCTCACCTGAGCTGCCCGCACCGCGCCGAAGACATCAGCGCCTGGTACGCCCAGGTATTCCGCCAACTGGACATCACCGACATCGTGCTGTTCGGCGACTGCCGCCCGGTGCATCGCCCGGCGGTGCAGCTGGCGCGCCTGCATGGCGTGCGCGTGCATGTGTTCGAAGAAGGCTACTTCCGGCCCTACTGGGTGACGCTGGAGCGCGACGGGGTGAACAACCACTCGCGCCTGCCGCGTGACCCGCAGTGGTACCGCGAGGTGGGCAAGCACATCCCGCGTTACAACAACGGCAATGCCTTCAAGCTGTCGTTTGCCGCCCGTGCCACCCACGATGTGCTGTACCACGCAGGCGGTATGCTCAACCCGCTGTGCTACCCGCGCTACCGTACCCACGCGCCCTTCAGTGCGGCCACCGAATACGCGGGTTTCATTCGCCAGGGCCTGCGCCTGCTGCGCGCCCGGGTGCACGACGATGCGCTGGTGGCCGAAGTGGCCCGCGAACGGCACCCGACCTTCCTGCTGCCCTTGCAGCTGGACAGCGACTCGCAAATCCGTGACCACTCGGCGTTCGCCAACATGGAGCAGGTGATCGAGCACGTGATCGACTCGTTCTCGCTCAACGCCCCGTTCGATGCACGCTTGCTGATCAAGAACCACCCGCTGACACCGGGGTTGGTCAACTACCGCAAAGTCACGGAGCGGCTGGCCGCCAAGTATGACGTGGCCGAGCGCGTGCACTTCATGGAAAGCGGTCACATGCCCACGCTGCTGTCGCACATCGCCGGCATGATTACCGTCAACAGCACCGCCGGCGCATCGGCCATCCTGCACCACCGCCCCACCTTCACCCTGGCTGAGCCGATCTACGCCATGCCGGGGCTGACCCACCAAGGTGGGCTGGACAGCTTCTGGCAGCAGCCCGAGGCGCCCGACAACACGTTGTTCCAGCGTTTTCGCAACACGGTCATCCACACCACCCAGGTCAACGGCGGGTTCTATACCGGCTGCGGCATGGACATGGCCGTGGCCAACTGCCTGGAAGTGCTGATGGCCAAAACCTCAAGAATCGAAAAATACCTATGAACCACACTGCTTCGCCGCGCTGCATCCTCATTACCGGCGCCACCGGCGGCATCGGCGGCGCACTGGCGCCGGCCTACGCCGCACCGGGCGTGACGCTGATCCTGCAGGGCCGTCGCCAGGACCGCCTGGGCGAAATGGCCGAGCAATGCCGCGCCCTGGGCGCCACCGTACTGCTGGAGGCCCTGGACGTACGCGACCTGGACGCCTTGCGCGCGATGGTGCGCCGCGTCAGCGAAGCCCATCAACCCGACCTGGTGCTGGTGGGCGCCGGCCTGAATACCGCCGTGGGCGCCAACGGCGAAGCCGAATGCTGGGACGACAGCCGCGCGTTGATGGAAGTGAACGTGATGGCCGCCCTGGCCACCGTCGAGGCTGCCCTGCCTGCCATGCGTGCGCGTGGCCACGGGCAAATCGGCCTGTTCAGCTCGCTGGCCGGCTGGCGCGGCCTGCCCGTTACGCCCACCTACAGCGCCAGCAAGGCAGCGATCCGCGTGTATGGCGAGGCAATCCGCGACTGGCTGGCGCCGGAAGGGGTGAAGGTGAATGTGATCGTGCCGGGCTATGTGGAGTCGAAGATGTGTTTCGAAATGCCCGGGCCCAAACCGTTCCTGTGGACTGCCGAAAAAGCCGCCAAGCGCATCAAGCGCGGGCTGGCAGCCAACCAGGCGCGTATCAGCTTCCCCTTCCCGCTCAACCTGGGCACCTGGCTGCTGGGGCTGATCCCGCAGTGGCTTTCTTCGATGATTTTGCGTGGGCTGAAGTACAGTGATTGATGTTCCTCTTTTACCGGTTGCTGTCATTGGCCTTGGCCTGAGCATTCTGATCGAATGCCTGCTGGTGCCACGCCCCTCCCTGCGCCGCCCGCTCAGTTGCTGGATGCTGCATGTGGGGTTGTGGTGCGTGGCGTTCGAGGTGCTCTACGGCATTACCGGCCGGCCGCTGTTCACCGGCATCAACCTGTTGTTGCTGTGGTTGCTGATCGTGCTGGTGAGCAACACCAAGTACGAGTCGCTGCGTGAACCGTTCGTGTGCGCAGACTTTGAATACTTCATTGACATGGTACGGTTCCCACGGCTGTACCTGCCGTACTTCGGCTTCGGCAAGGCTGCGGTGCTGGCGCTGGCGTTCCTTTGCTACTTGTGGGCCGGGCTGAGTTTCGAGGTGCCAGGCAATCGCAGCGAGGGGTTGCTTTCGCTGGCTATCGGCCTGGTTTTGGTACGCCTTGGGCGGCGGCAGGTACAACCGACGTTCGACGCGGAAAAGGATGTGCGGGACTGGGGGTTGGCGGCCAGCCTGTGGAGGTATTTCTGGGCAGCGCGGGGGAAAGTGGACCGGGATGGGTTGGGGTCGCCGTTTGCCAGGGCGGGCCTCATCGCGGATAAATCCGCTCCTACAGGGGCACGCGCAGTTCCGGCGATGAAACCAGACCTGGTCTCCATCCAGAGCGAATCTTTCTTCGACGCCCGCTCCCTGTGGCCCGGCATCCGCCCGGAAACACTCAACCAGTTTGACCAACTGGCCCGCGAATCCCTGGCCCACGGCAAGCTGCAAGTCGCCGCCTGGGGCGCCAACACCGTACGCACTGAGTTCGCCTACCTCACCGGCATCCCGGTAAGCCAGCTGGGTGTACACCGCTTCAACCCCTACCGGGTACTGGCTCGCCAAGGCCTGCCCAGTATTGCCGCGCACCTCAAGGCGCAGGGCTACCGCACCGTGTGCATCCACCCCTATGACGGCAGCTTCTACGGCCGCGACAAGGTACTGCCAGCCCTGGGCTTCGACGACTTCATCGACGTACGCGCCTTCAACGCCTCGCAAAAGGCCGGCCCGTTCATTGGCGATTGCGCCGTGGCCGACAAGATTCGCGAACTGCTGCAGGCCGACCGCACCCAGCCGCTGTTCATCCATGCCATCACCATGGAAAACCACGGCCCGTTGCATCTCGAAAGCGTGGCCGATCACGAACTGCCCACCTGGTTCGACCGTCCGCTGCAACCCGGCATGAAAGACCTGGCGCCCTACCTGCGCCACATCGCCAACGCCGACCGCATGCTGGGCATGCTGCGCGAAACCCTGCTGGCCCAGCCCAACGAGGCGCTGCTGTGCTTCTTTGGCGACCATGTACCGATTCTGCCCGAGGTATATCAGGCCATCGGCGAGCCGGCTGGCGACACGGACTACTTCGTGTGGTGCAACCGCCGCCAGCCGGGCAGTCAACCCCGTGCAGTCGGCGTCGAGACACTGGCCAGTACGTTGCTGGCCCATGCTCATGCCCCCGCCACCGGCGCCCAACCGCGCTCGGCGGCAATCGGGGTTGCCTGAGGCCGTGTTGCGCATCGTCCTGGGATCGGACCTGGCACAGGAACGTGCCACAGACCCTGCACTGGCACAGTTGCTTACCCAGGGGCGTGGCTCGCTGGCGTTTCTGATCGGCGACACCGACTGCCGCTTCCGGCTGCTGGCCGGGGCCATTCACTGGGACCGCGTGCTGCTGGCCTTCGACGGCGAACAGCCGGTGGGCTTTGCCGCGTTCAAGCACCGGCGGCGCGGGCCGTTCGGGCTGCAGTGGCGCCCGTTCGTGCGCGAGTTTGGTGTGCTGAGCGGCGCGGTGCGGTTTGTCGGCTTTTGCCTCAGCGAGGTGCGCGAGTGGCGTTACCCATTCCTGCTGTACGGGCTGCGCGTGGCCAAAGTGGCGCGCAACCGGGGTGTGGGTGCGGCCCTGGTACAGGCATGCTGCGCCCATGCGGCGGGGCAAGGCTTCCACAACGTCGAACTGGAAGTGCCACTGGGCAACGCGCGGGCCGAGCGCCTTTACCTGCACAACGGCTTTGCACTGCGGCGTGAACGCTGGGTGCCGTTCCCGCCGGTGCGCAACATGTCGCGGACACTGCCATGAACAGCACACCACTGCAATCGCTGGTCGAAGGGCCAGGCTGGGTTGGCATCATGTCCCAATGGGTGGCGTGGAAGGTGCTGCACCTGCCGCAATTTCTTGGGCCAGAGGGCCCGCCCTTCTGGCTGTGGCGCCGTGGTGCGCGCAAGCCCAATGGCCTGAAGGCCATCGCCGGCATCGGCTACAAGCAGTCGTCGGCCCACGCCCGCGTGCTGTGCCAGCGCTGGGGCTTGCCGTACATAGCACTGGAAGACGGCTTTCTGCGTTCGTCTTCGCTGGGCATCGAAGGCGACACGCCAATGTCGATGGTGGTCGACCCCATCGGCATCCATTACCTGGCCGACCGCCCTTCGCTACTGGAAAACATCCTGCAGCAGCCCGAGGCACTCACGGAGCAAGAGCTGGCCTGTGCCACCGAGTTGATCGCCCTGATGCGCAGCAGCGGCATCGGCAAGTACAACAATGCCCCCGACTTGCCCGCGGATGACCCGCTGGGCCGCGAGCGCCCGCTGGTACTGGTGGTTGACCAAACGGCCGGTGACTACTCCATCCCCGGTGGCGGGCTGTGCGAGGCAGACTACGTGCGCATGCTCGATACCGCCCTGGCGGAAAACCCCGACGCCGATGTGCGCGTGCGCATCCACCCCGACTGCCTGGGCGGGCAAAAGCCCAGCTGCCTGCTGGCCGCGGCCAAGGCACGCGGCGTGACGCTGGAGGCGCGGCCGGTGGCCTGGGCTTCGCTGGCCAAACGGGCGCGGCGGGTGTACATCGGCACCAGCCAGGCCGGGCTGGAAGCGTTGATTCAGGGGGTGCCGGTGACTTGCTTTGGCTTGCCGTTCTACGCGGGCTGGGGCCTGACCGACGACCGCATGGCCATCCCCCGCCGCCGTGCCAGGCCAGACCTTACGCAACTGGTGGCAGCGGCCTACATCCGCTATTGCCGCTATGTCGACCCGTTGACCGGCGCGCTCACTGACGCCCTCACCGTGGCGCACCAGCTGGCACGCAAAAAGGCCCGCGATGCCGAGTTCGCCGGGCCTACCACCGTGCTGGGGGTGAAGCGCCACAAGCAGCACAACATCCGCCGCTTCTTTGCCAGCCGCTGGGGCCAACTGCGCTTTGCCGTGGACAGCCCGCAACTGGTGCAGCAAGTGGCGGCCGAGCAAGGCCGGTTGCTGGTGTGGGCGGCACGTGAGCCAACCGGGCTTGCCCAGCGTGCAGAGGCTGCCGGGGTGCCGGTCTGGCGGGTGGAAGACGGCTTCATGCGCTCCACCGGGCTGGGGGTGAACAACAGCCCGGCGCTGTCACTGGTGCTTGACCGGGGCGGCATCCATTACAACGCCGGCTCCGGCAGCGACCTGGAACACCTGTTGGAAACCGGCGAGTTCAACGCGGCCAGCCTCGATCAGGCCGCCCGATTGCGCGAACGTATCGTCGCCAGCGGCACCAGCAAGTTCAACCTGCGTCATGGCCAGTCGCCCGCCATCCTGGGCCAACCCGGCCAACGCCGGGTGCTGGTGGTTGGCCAGGTGGAAGACGACGCGTCCGCACTGTGCAGTGGTGGCGGCGCCGGTTGCAACCTGCGCCTGCTGCAGCAGGTGCGTGCAACGCTGCCCCACGCCTGGGTGCTGTACAAACCGCACCCGGACGTGGAGGCGGGCAAACGCCAGGGCCATGTGCCTGCCGAGCAGCTGGCCACACTTGCCGACCAGGTGCTGGCCGGGGCCGACATCGCCGGGCTGTATGGCCAAGTCGACGAGCTGCACACGTTAAGCTCCACCGCCGGGTTTGAAGCGCTGCTGCGCGGCCTGCCGGTGGTCACGTACGGCACACCATTTTATGCCGGCTGGGGGTTGACCCACGACCACCAGCCGCTGCCGCGCCGCACCCGGCGCCTGACTCTGGACCAGTTGGTGGCCGGCGCCTTGTTGCGCTATGCGCGCTATGCCGACGCCCAGCAAGCCCTGCCCTGCGATGCCTGGCACGCCCTCGCCTGCCTTGCCACGCCCCGCCCCGCGCGGCTGGCCGAGCACCCGCGAGTGGCGCCGCTGCTCAATTACACCTGGACCATGCTCGGCTGCGGCCGGCCACTGGCCCCATCAAAGGACTAGACCATGCCTGTTTCGATCAAGGACATCGGCCGCTACGCCGCGCTCCCCTGGCATTGCCTGCAACTGGGCACCCACGCGAAATCGTTCGAGAACAACCCGGTGCTCGGCAGCGCCCGGCTCAATGCCTGGGGCCTGCACGTGCAACGCCGTCAATTGGCGATGGCCATGGCCAGCTACCGACGCCGCGCCCTGGCTGCGCGCCTGGATGCCGGTGAACGCGAGCATTTCGAGCAAAACGGTTTTTTCATCCGTGAAAACGCCCTGCCCGCCGAGCAGTTCGCCGCCCTGCGCGCCGAGCTGGGTGCGCTGCGCAGCACTGGCTGGGAAATGCGCCAGGGCCGTGCCGTCACCCGGCGCGTGAGCCTCGACCAGGACGTGCTGGCGCGTAACCCGGCCAGCGCCGCGTTCGTGGCCGACCAGGGCGTGCGCGACCTGATTGCCTATGCATCATCCAACACGGGTGGCATCACCTACCAGTTGCAGTCGATCGTGATCGACGCTGCCAATGCCGACCAGGACCCGCAAACCCGCTTGCATGCCGACACCTTCCACCCCACCGCCAAGGCGTGGTTGTTCCTGGATGATGTGGAAGATGACCAAGGCCCGTTCAGCTATGTGCCAGGCTCGCACCGCCTGACCCCGGAGCGCCTGGCGTGGGAATATCGCCAAAGCCTGGACGCGGCGCGTTCGCCCGAGCAGATGCACCGCGAAGGTTCGTTCCGCATCGACGAGCCCCAGTTGGCCGCACTCGGCCTGCCTGCCCCACGGCGCTTCGCGGTGCCGGCCAATACGCTGGTGGTGGCGGATACCTCAGGCTTCCACGCCCGCTGCGCCAGCCGGCATGCCAGCCACCGGGTGGAGATTTACGCCAGCCTGCGGCGCAACCCGTTCCTGCCGTGGCGTGGGGCGCACCTGTTTGCGTTGCCGTGGATTGCCAACCATCACATGCGTTGGGACATTCGGCTGAAGAGGCTGATGGGGTTCGACAAGAAGAGCCATTGGCGGTTTGTTGAGCAGTTGAATGCGTATGAGGGGCCGCATATTTGAGCTTTGGGCGCCGCTGCGCGCCGCGTCGCGGATGAATCCGCTCCTACAGGAGAGCGCGAAATTGTAGGAGCGGATTCATCCGCGATGCGGCGCGCAGCGGCGCCAGCTCTCAATTCATCCCAACCGCGCCATCTCCTCGGCCACCACCGCCACGGTATGCCGAATCTGTTCCTCGGAGTGCTCACACGACACAAAAAACCTCACCCGCGCCGCCTGCTCCGGCACTGCCGGGTACAGAATCGGCTGGGCATTGATCCCGCGCTCGAACAGCGCACTGGACAAGCGCCCCGCCTTGAACGAACTGCCGGTAATCACCGGGATCACCGCAAGGCCGGTACTGGTCGCGGTATCCAGCCCCGCTTCACGCGCCAACTGCAAAAACAGCTGGCCACGGGCCTGCACCTGGGCCACCCGCTCACGGTCCTCGGCCAGTAACTGCAACGCCGCCAGCGCAGACGCCGCCACCGCCGGCGGCATGCCCACGCTGTACAAAAAGCCCGGTGCCAAAAACTTCAGGTGCTCGATCAACGCGGTGCTGCCGGCAATGTAGCCGCCGCAACTGGACAGCGTCTTGCTCAGCGTGCCCATCCAGATATCCACGTCATCGCCAGCCAGCCCGAAGTGCTCGCCAATGCCTTTGCCGGTCGCCCCCATCACACCCAGCGAGTGCGCTTCGTCGACCATCAAGAACACTTTGTGCTTGCGCTTGAGCTCCACGAACCGGGGCAACTCGGGGTAGTCGCCATCCATGCTGTAAATGCCTTCGACCACCACCAGCACGCGCTCGAAATGCTGGCGCTGCTCGCCCAGCAAACGATCCAGCGCCTGCCAGTCGTTGTGGGCAAAGCTCAAGCGGCGCGCACCTGACAGCTGAATGCCCTGCAGCACGCTGTTGTGGATCAGTTCGTCGTGCACCACCAGGTCACGTGGGCCGAACAG
This sequence comes from Pseudomonas sp. PSKL.D1, assembly GCF_028898945.1. Classification (NCBI taxonomy): domain Bacteria; kingdom Pseudomonadati; phylum Pseudomonadota; class Gammaproteobacteria; order Pseudomonadales; family Pseudomonadaceae; genus Pseudomonas; species Pseudomonas sp. PSKL.D1. The sequence goes on along the minus strand of NZ_CP118607.1, from coordinate 1,570,090 downwards.
GTAGCCGATGGTGGTGACATTGGTGGCATGGCCACTGACCATCACCACGGCATCGTCCACGCCATACAGCTCGGCCAACCCACGCTCCAGCTCGCGGTGCAGCGGGCGGTCGCCCGACACCGGACGGCTGGCCGACACCGAGGTGCCATAGCGGTCTATGGCGGCCTTGGCCGCCTCGGCCACTCGCGGGTGGCCGGAATAACCCAGGTAGTTGTAGCTGGCGAAGTTCAGGTAGTCGCGCTCGCCAATCACCGTCTGCGCGCCAGCGGTGCCTTCGTGCAGGCGGAAGAACGGGTTGCTCAAGCCCAGCCGCGCGGCGCCTTGCTGCATCACCCGCAATTGCTGGTAGCCGGGGTGCTGATCGAAGCGGTAGAAGGCTTCGGGCACCTTCAAGGCCGCTTGCTGCGCCTGCTCCAGGGTGGCACCGCCGGCCTCGCCGGCAGCGCCTTGGCTGCGGCGGGCCAGCGCTTGCTGGATCAGGCGTTGCTTGGTGTCGCCACCCAGGCCGGTAGGGGTTCGTGCGGTCATGTCGGGGGCTTACTCAATCAAACGGTGGGGGGCCACGCTGGCATCGGCCAGCTCGGCATTCAGCTCAGCCACCTGCTCGGCGCTGAATTCACTGCCGTGGCGGGCAAGCACGTTCTGCGCCAGTTGCGGCTCGGCATTGGCGGCTTCGCCACGCAACAGTTCCAGCAGGCGTACGCTGAGCTTGTCGATGCTGGAGCTTTCGCTCAGTTCCATCACCGGCAGGCGAATGCCGAAGCGCTCCTCCAGGGCAACCACCAGCTCCACGCTCATCAGCGAGTCCAGGCCCAGCTCCTGCAGCGGGCGCTGGCTGTCGAGGCGCGCGGCGGGCAGGCGCAGGATTTCGCACACTTCGTGCTTGAGCATGTCGGCAAAGCGTTCCAACAGCTCGGCATCGTCCAGCTCGGCCAGCATGCGCTGGATGTCTTCACCGTCGTTGTCATCGTCCTGGTCGCCACCGTGAGCCCGGGCCAGCTCACTGAAGCGCGGCGTGTTGGCGGTGGGCAGGAAGCGCGACAACGCCTTGAAGTCCAGCTCCAGCACGCCATGGCCGTTTTCGCCGTCCAGCAGCATTGCTTCAAGCTGGGCAAGGGCTGCATCGGCACGCAGCGCGGCGCCGCCCATGCGGCTTTGCAGGGCGTCCTTGATCTGGCCGTTGCGGGCCAGGAAGCCCACATCGTCAATGGCGCCCCACAGCACGGCAGTGGCGGCCAGGCCTTGGGCGTGGCGGTGCCGCGCCAGGGCTTCGAGCCAGTGGTTGGCGGCCACGTAGTTGGCCTGGCCGGGGTTGCCGAACAGGGTGGTGGCCGACGAGAACATGACGAAGAAGTCCAGCGCCAGGCCTTGGGTCAGTTCGTGCAGGTATTGCGCGCCCTTGGCCTTGGGTTGCAGCACGCGGCGCAGCTGCTCGCCGTCGAGGTTGCGGATGAGGCTGTCGTCGATCACGGTGGCGGCATGCACCAGGCCACGCAGCGGCCATGGGCTGGCGGCGATGCGTTCGAACACCCCGCGCAATTGGGCGATATCGGTGATGTCACAGGCCACGGCCTGCACGTCCAGGCCCTGAGCCTGCCACAGCGCCAGCTGCGGCTGCGCTTCGCTGCTGTCCGGGCCACGGCGGCCCAGCAGCACCAGGTGGCGCGCACCCTTGTCGATCAGCCACTGCGCGGTGCGCAGGCCAAAGCCGCCCAGGCCACCGGTGACCAGGTAGGTGGCATCAGCCGCCAGCTGAAGCGCACGCGGGGGCCGGGTGCGGGTGTCAACGGTTTGCTCGATGGGGTTGCCGTAAGTGACCACCACCTTGCCGATCTGCCGCGCCTGCTGCATGTAGCGGTAGGCCTCGACCACCTGATTGGCGTCGAATTCGCGGAACGGCAGCGGGTGCAGAATGCCCTGCTGGAACAGCGCCATCATTTCGCTAAACAGCCGGCGGGTGAGCTGCGGGCGTTCGCTCATCAGCTGGTCGGCATCAATGCCGAAGTAGCTGATGTTGTTGCGGAACGGGCGCAGGCCAATGCGGGTGTTCTGGTAGAAGTCGCGCTTGCCCAGTTCCAGGAAGCGGCCAAAGGGTTTGAGCACGCGGAAGTTGCGGTTGATGGCCTCGCCTGCGAGCGAATTGAGCACCACATCGACACCACGGCCATCGGTGGCTGCCAACACCTGGTCGGCGTAGGCCAGCGAGCGGGAATCGTAGATGTGCTGCACGCCCAGCAGGCGCAGGAAATCGCGTTTTTCGTCGCTGCCGGCAGTGGCGTGGATCTCGGCGCCCAGCCATTTGGCGATCTGGATGGCGGCGATGCCCACGCCACCGGCAGCGCCATGGATCAGCACTTTTTCGCCCGGCTCCAGGCGCGCCAAGTGATGCAGCGCGTAATACACGGTGAAGAAGGTGCTAGGGATGGTTGCCGCCGCTTCGAACGACATGCCGTCCGGAATACGCGCCACGGCGTTGGCGTTGGTCACCAGACGGTTGGCAAAGCTGCACGGGCCAAAGCCTACCACGCGGTCGCCCGGGGCAAAGTCGCCCAGCACTTCGGCGCCCTTGCCTTGCACCACGCCGGCAAACTCAAAGCCCAGCGTAGGGCCGGAGAAGCCGTTTTCGATGGCTTCGTCACTCAGCAGCCCAAGGGCGAACATCACATCACGGAAGTTAAGGCCTGTGGCGCGTACGGCAATGTCCAGCTCGTCGGCCGCAGGCAGGCGCGGCTCGCGCACTTCCCAGCGCAGGTTACGCAACTGGCCGGGCAGGTCGAAGCCCAGGCACACCCACTGTTCGCCCTGCGCTTGGGCCGGGGCGACGCTGCCGAGCACGCGCAGGCGTGGCACATAGCGGCGGCCCTGGGCGTCCAGCGCCAGCTCGGTTTCGCCGTCGGCGTGCAGCAAGGCCGGGATCGCCACCGCTACTGCCGCATCGTGGGCCAGGTCCAGCAGGCGGATGCGGCACGCTGGCGACTCGTTGGCCAGGGTACGGCCAAAGCCCCAGAAGGCGGCATCGGCGATGGCGTCGACATTGGCAGCGCTGTCACCAGCATACAGGTGCTGGGCGGCGCCGCGGCTGAACAGCCAGCATTGCGGGGCAATGTTCAGCGCCTCGCAGGCCTGCACCAGCGCAGCAGCCTGCAAGCAGCGCTCTGCCTGGGCATCAAGGCCGACAGTGCTGTCCAACCCGGCCAAGTGCAGCACGTGCTCTGGAGCCTGGTCGAGGATACTGAGTTGCGCAGCCAGCGCGGCGGCATCACCCGGGTGCAGCAGGCTGACCTGCTGGCCATGTTCGCGCAGTTGCGCGGCCAGTTGCTCAGCCGCGCTCTGCCCGCCCTCGGCCAGCAACGCCCAACGCTGTACAGCCGCTGGCGCGGCAGCGGGCAGCGCGGCGGCAGGTTTGTCGGCCAGCAGCAGGTAACTGCCGCAGGCATCGCCCGGCAAGGCATCGAGGGTGCGCAGTGCAGCCAGGCCATGGCGCTGCAGTTCATGGTTCCAGAACGCCGGGCCTTGCTGACGCGACAGCGCTTGCTCGGGGCCGGCCAGCCACCAGCCTGCCTGGGCACCGAACACAAAATCGGCCCAGCGCGTGGGGTACTGCGCCAGCAAAGCCAGTTGGCCGCGGGGGTTGAGCTGCGCGCTGGCCTGGCGCACGGCATCGCCCACTGCGCCAAGGGCGCTGAGGTCGGTGGGCACCAGCACCCAGTCAAAGCTGCCGGCCTCGGCCAGTTGCGCGTGGCCCAGCACGTCAAGGGCCGGGCAGTCGTCGCGCAGGCGTTGCTCTAGCTCTGGCTCGGCCACGCAGTACAGGTAATCGATGCGGTCGAAATCAAGCCCGGCATACAGCAGCTCGGCGAACGATGGCCCGCCAAAGCCAAACTCCAGCACCCGCAGGCGCTGGCCGGCTGGCAGCTGTGCCAGGCGCTCGGCCAAGGTTTGGCCGATGCCTTGCAGCAGGCGTTGCTGGCCGGCTGCGCCGAGCACAAGGCGCGCCAGGCTGGCACCGCTGGTTTCCCGCGGCAGCAGGCTGTCGAGGGCCTGCTCGGCATCCAGCAGCGCGCGCAGGTGGCGGCCGATGCGGCCTACCGAGTGAATGATCTGGAAGTATTCGGGGTAGCTCTGGAACAGCTCTTGCCAAATGGCTTCGGAAGACGGGCGCTCGCCCAGGTCGGCCAGCTGCCAGCTGCCATCGGCGCCGCGCACCAGGCCGCCATCCTGCTCGGCGTGGCGCAGCAAGGTGGCCACGAAATCGCCCTGCCCTTGCGACCACACGGCCACCTGTTCGGCGCTGACGCGGCCACCGGCCTGCTCGACCAGGTCGAGCACGAAGCTGGCGCACAGCACATCGAGCAACGGCTCGACCTCGGTCAGGTAACGCACTTGCGCCGGCTCGTCGGCCAGGCCCTGCAGGGCAGCGGCCAACGGCGCGGCGGCCACGGCATGGCGTTGCACCGGCACGACGTGCCCCGGTGCGGCCAAGCCAACGTGAGCCAGGCGCTTGATTTCGCCATTGCGGTCAAACTGCAGGCGCACGGCCCGCAGGCGCGCTTCCTTGATCGCCAGCACGGCATCGCCGTTGCCGTCGAACAGCGTCACATCCACCAGCAGCGAGTGTTCGGTGCGCTTGCGTTGACGCACTTCTGCCAGCACCGGCACGCCGCCGGCCTTGGTGAAGGCGATGCGGCCCAGCTTGACCGGGATGAACGCCAACCCCGGGTTGCGGCTTGGGCGGCTGGCCAGCAGCTCGGTAATCAGCTGGAAGGCGCCGTCGAGCAGCGCCGGGTGCAGGTGCAGGCTGGCCAGCTCCGGCTCGATGGCCGCCGGCACGGTGAGCTGGGCCAGTACCCGCTCCTCTTCCACCCAGGCGGCGGCGACGGTCTGGTAGGCCGGGCCGTAGTTCAGGCCCACCGCACAGGTCAGGGCCAGGTGCTGTTCACCGGTGAAGTCCGCCGGGCGCCGTGGCAGGGCTGGCGCACGGCCACCCAGCATCACGCCGCAGGCTTCGCCCGGCAGGCGCGCAACCACGTGCTGCACCCAATCTTCGTGTTGGGCCAGGCTGCGCGAAGCAATGCGCAGGGTGCCGTCGGCCTCTTCAACCTGGGCACGTACCTTTTTGCTGCCATCGCTTGCCAGCAGCAGTGGGTTGTGGATTTCCAGCTCTTCGATATCGACGAATTCGCCGGGCTGGTGCAGTTGCGCCACGGCCAGGGCCAGTTCGGTAAAGCCTGCGCCGGGGAACAGCACCGACTCGCCCACCTTGTGGTCGGCCAGGGTCGGGAACAGTTGCGTGTCGAGGCGATTTTCCCAGGTCAGGGGCTGGTCGGGCAGCGGGTAGCCCAGCAGCGGGTGCACGCGCTCGCGGTTGAGGGTGCCGTGGGATTCGGCGCTGACCGGCAGCGTGAAGTGGTCACGTTGCCAGCTGTAATTTGGCAGGCGCACCGGGCGCCCGGCCACCGGGAAGCGCGCTTGCCACTGGGGCTCGGCTGCAGCGATCAGCAAGCGCGCCACGCTGCGTTCAAGCAGTTGCGGGCTGTGGTCGTTGCGCTTGAGGGTGGTCACGACTTGGCCGGCCTGTTCGCACTGGGCCAGCACGTCGGTTACATAGCTGCGCAGGATCGGGTGCGGGCCGACCTCCACGAACAGGTTCAGGCCATTGCGCACCAAAGCGTCAAGCCCCCCCTGGAACAGTACCGGGAAGCGGATGTTCTGCCACCAGTAGTGGCTATTCAGGCGCTCTCCGGCCAGTTCGCCGCCAACCACGGTGGAATAGAACGGAATGTGGGTGGCGCGTGGCTGAATGTGCGCGAGGTCGGCAATGACCGCCTGTTCGATGGGGTTCATCGCCGGTGAGTGGAAGGCGTAGTCCAGGTCCAGGCGGCGGGCAAACACCTGGCGCTCGGCCAGGGTTTCTTCCAGCACGGCCAGGGCATCGACGTCGCCAGCCACGGTGGCGCCCCGGGCGCTGTTTTCACCGGCAACCACCACGCGCCCTTCCAGGTGCAGTTCGGCCAGCAGCGCAGCAGTGGCTTCACCCGAAAGGCCAACAGCGGTCATCTGGCCGGCGCCTCGGGTGAGGCCCTGCAGGCGGCTGCGGTGGTAGATGACCTGGGTGGCATCTTCCAGGCTCAGCGCTCCGCAGGCCCAGGCTGCCGCCACTTCACCCACGCTATGGCCGATCACCGCCACGGGCTGGATGCCTTCGGCGGCCAGCACGCGCGTGACTGCCACTTGCAGGGCGAACAGCGCTGGCTGGGCGATTTCGGTACTGGCGTAGCGGCCTTCGCCATTGTTGCCCAGCAACTCGGCGCGCAGCGAATAACCGGCCAGCGGCTGGAACAACGCGTCCACTTCATCGATGGCGGCGGCGAACAGCGGCTGGCCCAGCATTGCCCGGCCCATGCCTTGCCATTGCGAACCGTTACCGGAATAGACGAACACCGGGCCACTGGCCGACTCCAGCGCCTGGCCGGCTTCGAGCACGGCGCTGAGTTCGCTCAAGGTCGGGTCCTGGGCGTAATCATCCAGTGCCTGGGCGGCTTCGGCAGCGTTGTCGCTGACCAGCAGCAGGCGATGGGCGTGGGCGTCGCGGCGGAACGTGGCCTGGTAGGCCACATCGTAGTAGTCGGCCTCGCCATGCTCGGCCAGGTAGGCGGCAAAACGCTCAGCCGTGGCCCGCAGGCCCTCTGCGGTTTTGGCGCTGAGCAGCAGCGGCACCCGCTTGGCTTCGTTTCGTGCTGGCGCAGCCAGTTGCGGCTCCGGGCTTTGCAGGATGACGTGGGCGTTGGCACCACCAAAGCCGAACGAGTTGACGCCAATGGTCAACTGGCCTTCAGGCTTGAGTGGCAACGGCTCGGTGACGACCTGCAGGTTGAGGTCAGCGAACGGGATGTTCGGGTTCAGCGCCTTGACGCCGATGGTGGCCGGCACGGTGCGCTGGGCCAGGCAGTTGAGCGCCTTCATCAGGCCTGCCGCGCCTGAAGCCGCCTCCAGGTGGCCGAGGTTGCTCTTCACCGAGCCGATCGGCAGCGGGTTGCCGGCGCCACGCAGCTGGGCCAGCGCCTCGCCGATGGCGCGGGTTTCGATCGGGTCACCTACCGAAGTGCCGGTGCCGTGGGCTTCCAGGTAATCAATCTGCCCGGGCTCGATGCCTGCCTTGGCGTAGGCGTGCTTGAGCAGCGCCGCCTGGGCGTCGGCATTGGGCAGGGTCAGGCTGGACTTGCGCCCGTCAGTGTTTACGGCACTGGCCGCTACTACCGCCAGGATGGTGTTGCCATCGGCCACTGCCTGGTCGTAGTCCTTGAGCAGGAACAGGCCACCGCCTTCGGAGCGGGCATAGCCGTCGCCGTTCTCGTCGAACGACTGGCAGCGGCCGGTACGCGAGAGCATGGTGGCCTTGGAGAAGATCATGAAACCGAACGGGTGCATGTGCAGGCTGATGCCGCCGGTTACCGCCTGGTCCACATCGCCGCTGAGGATGGCCTGGCACGCTTGGTGGAAGGCCACCAGCGACGACGAACAGGCGGTATCGATGGCCATGCTCGGGCCGCGCAGGTCGTAGAAGAACGACAACCGGTTGGCAGCGATGCTCATGGTGTTGCCGGTGGCGGTGGCGCCGTCGATGGAAGCCATGTCATCGACCAGCCGGTAGGCCTGCTCGACACTGGCGATGCCCAGGTACACGCCACAGTTGCTGCCGCGCAGGCTCGACGGCTTGACGCCGGCGTTTTCGAAGGTTTCCCAGCACATTTCCAGCAGGATGCGCTGCTGCGGGTCCATCATCGCCGCTTCACGCGGGGAGATGCTGAAGAAGCCCGCATCGAACGCACTGACGTCGCCCAACGTGCCCGAAGCAAAGGTATAGCTGGTGGCGGGGTTGGCTTTGTCCGGGTGCAGGAATTCGGCCTTTTCCCAACGGGAAGCGTCAACCTGCGTCACCAGGTCGCGCCCTTGCATCAGGTTCTGCCAGAAGCTGGCAGCGGTGGAGCCGGGAAAACGGTACGAACAACCAACGATTGCAACCTGTCTACGCTTAGTCAAAACCTATTCCTTCAAAACTCATCGGGCACCGTCCCATCCTGCGGACAGCCGGCATGCCTGGCCTTGCCATGAATCTGGCTGGTCGTTGTATCTCGGTATGTGCGGGTATCTGAAGCGGCTTTGCACGCGGGGGTGACTTGTGGTCGGGCGTGGGGTGGGTTCAGATTTTGTGACGGGATGATACGCGGGTTGGGGGGTGGGAAAACCCTGGCAATGCCGCAGCGAGCGCGGCCCGACGAGCGCTCGCTGCTGATTCGACCGTCAGTTGTCCCGGCGGCGCTGCTGATAAACCCAATCGACAATTTCACCTTCTGGCGTGTAGCCGCTTACCAACTCACGCAGGATCAGGCGAATACGGGCGAAATCGTCTTCCGCGACGGCCTTGAGCAGAGAGGCCAGCCGCTCTCTGAGCAATTCCCAGTCCACGCAGTCTTCACTGGCCACCATGATCATCGGGTGGGCGGTGGGTGATACGTCATCGCCAATCAGTAACTCTTCATAAAGCTTCTCGCCTGGGCGCAGGCCGCTGAACTCGATGGCGATGTCGCCATAAGGGTTGCCGGCACTGCGCACGCTCAGGCCCGACAGATGAATCATCTTTTCAGCCAGCTCGACGATCTTCACCGGCTCGCCCATGTCCAGCACGAACACATCGCCGCCCTGCCCCATTGCACCCGCCTGGATCACCAACTGGGCCGCTTCCGGAATGGTCATGAAGTAGCGGGTGATTTTCGGGTGGGTGACCGTCAGCGGGCCGCCGGCCTTGATCTGCTGGTGGAACAACGGGATTACCGAACCCGAAGACCCCAGCACATTGCCGAAACGCACCATGGTGAAACGCGTTTTGTTAACCCTCGACACTTTGGTGCTGTCACCGTACATCACCGGTGCGGCTTCGCGGCTGAGCGCTTGCAGGATCAGCTCCGACAAGCGTTTCGTGCTGCCCATCACGTTCGTGGGGCGCACGGCCTTGTCGGTGGAAATCAGTACGAAATTGGCAACCCCGGATTGCAAGGCCGCCTGCGCCGTGCACAACGTGCCGAAGACATTGTTGAGGATACCTTCGGCCATGTTGTGCTCGACCATCGGTACATGCTTGTAGGCTGCGGCGTGGTAGACCGTGCCCACATTCCAGGTGCCCATGACATCGGCCAGATGGCGCTGGTTGCGCACAGAGCCCAGGATCGGTATCAGGCGCACCGAGAGCGATTCACGGGAAACACGCTGTTCCAGCTCGCTCAGGATGCTGTACAGGTTGAATTCACTGTGGTCGAACAGAAGCATGGTTTTCGGCTTCAGGCCGATGATCTGCCGGCACAGTTCAGAACCGATCGAGCCACCCGCTCCGGTCACCAGCACCACTTGCTTCTTGATGCAGCGATCAAGCAGGTCTTCCTGTGCGGGCACCGGATCACGCCCGAGCAGATCGGCGATGTCGACGTCCTGAATATCGTCGACCTTAACTCGCCCGCTGGCCAGGTCGGCGAATGCAGGCACGCTTCGCACGTGCAACGGGTATGGTTCGAGGAACGCCAGGATCTCCTTGCGGCGCGCCCGTGAAGCGGAAGGCAGCGCCAGGAGGATCTCCTGCGCACCGGTTTCCTTGATCAATTGCTGCAGGTGCTTGGGCTTGTACACCTGCAGGCCGGAAATCACCCGGTTGGCGAGTTCGCTATCGTCGTCGATGAACGCCACAGGCCGCATGGTACGCCCCATGCGAAGCGCCGCCTGCAACTGGTTGCCAGCAGTGCCTGCGCCATAGATGGCAACCTTGATCTGGCCATCATCGCGGCTGGCAAACGGGATTTGATGCGAACCGGCAAACCAGTCGCCCAGGAAGAACTGGCGCATGACCAGCCGCAAGCCACCAATGATGACCAGGCTGAGCCACCAGTAATTGAAGATGATCGAGCGCGGAACAATGGCTTGATGGTTGCTGTACCAGAACACCACCACCGCCAGAATCAGCGACGACAAAGTCACGGCCTTGATGATGGTGATCAGCGCATCGTTGCCGAAATAGCGCATCACCGCCCGGTACATGCCAAAGCGGATAAACAGTGGGATGGCAACAATGGGCGCAGCCACGAACAGCCAGCCGTGCAGCTTGACCGGGTTGTACAGCTCATCGATGCCCAGCCGCACGATGAACGACAGCCACAGCGCCAACCAGATCAGCACAACATCGGTCAGTACCTGAATCAATCGCTTCTGCTGGCGGGAGAGGTTCACCAGAAACTGGCGGACCTGATCCTTGCTTCCTTCGCTCATCCGGCTGTCCTCGGTAAAAATCGGCTCATCAAGGCCTGCCTTGTAAACGAACCCACATGATCGACCATTATCGCTGAACCTGCCCGCCTGATGCTTGATTGCCAGCAATGTAAGAGGCAATCAGGCGGCGGAGGTTCCCACCGTACCGGCGGGTTTCACGTTGGGCGTCCGTCAAGCGCTACCCGCAGTGATGATGGCAACTGGCCTGAACTCATCCGTAAGTATTAACCACCCCCACGAAGGATAGCGGATTAACCCAGCCTGGCGACACTGGTAGTCGACCGCACTCCAATGGCCGGTGGATAAGCTGCCAGCGATCTTGCGCACGGACAAGCCAGCTTCGAACTTTACGTAGTACTTTTCGGATTTTACGCACGGATAAACGCTCCACGACGACTTCTTCGCTTATAAAAGAGGCCGATGGTAGTGAATAGTCCAGCGTTGCTGCCTGCCTGAAAGTGTGCGAAAAGCCTTGGAATGGGTGTTCGGATGGTCATGGAATACCTAGGCTTACGCCCGACAAGCACGCATGGTAAGCTTTTCCGACGGGATTTCGGCGCTTCTGCGTGCAGGCCAGGGATGAGAGCATGCAGGGTGGGCAATTAATGTACGTTTTCACCGGTTGGCCGGAAGTCGTTTCGTTGAATTCATCGAAGCCGGATTGAAGAAAGGTGTATTGAAATAAATGGAAAGGCAAAGCATATCACCGTTAAAGCTCCTTAGGTCAGCCAAAGTTCATCGACACCTGCTGTTGAACCTGGCCAAAAGGGAGACAATAAGTCGCTATAAAGAATCATTGTTCGGACTATTATGGTCGATCCTTAGCCCCCTGCTGATGCTCACCATTTTTTCCTTTGTGTTCACAAATATTTTCAAATCTCGCTGGGGGATGACGGTTGAAAACAATGCCGTGTCCTACCCTGTCATCCTGTTCGCGGGCCTGATTGTATTTAACTTCTTCAGCGAATGCCTGGGCAAGTCGCCCTCAATCGTCATGGGGAACCAAAACTTCGTTAAGAAGATAATATTTCCGCTGGAGATATTACCGCTGGTTTCCATCTTGTCAGCACTCTTTCAGTCCGCTATCAGCTTTTGCATTCTGCTCGTTTTCATTCTGGTGGAAACCGGTGGCATCCCCTGGACGGCGCTCCTCTTGCCGGTCGGCATGCTTCCTTACCTGATTTTCATTCTTGGCATGATGTTCTGGCTGTCTGCCACAGGCGTATTTGTACGCGACATCAGCCAGACAGTCGGGCTTATCACCACGGGAATGATGTTCATATCGCCAATATTCTTCCCTGCCACTTCTTTCCCAGAGCACTGGCAATTTCTCGCGCACTACAACCCTTTGACCTATCCGATTGAACTGGCCAGAGACCTGCTGGTTTTCGGCGTTGGCATTCAGCTTTATGACTGGCTCACTTACCTTGGTTTCTCGCTCGTCTTCTGCTGGCTCGGTTATGCGTGGTTCCAAAAACTCAGGATAGGTTTTGCTGATGTGCTCTGATATCGCAATTAAAGTATCGAACGTCTCTAAAACGTTTGAGACCTATGACAAACCACAGCGCCGCCTGCAGCAGCTCATGTACCGCCTGCTGTCCAGGGTCGCGCTGGTACCTCGCTTGCGGCGTTTTTGTGATTCCCGTGCCGCTGCATGCTCCAATAAGTTCGAGGCGTTGCACGACATCAGCTTCGAAGTGCAAAAAGGGCAGACAGTCGGGATTATTGGCCGTAATGGCTCTGGGAAGAGTACGCTGCTGCAGATCATTTGCGGCACGCTGAACCCCACGCATGGCTCCGCCGAAATCAATGGTAGGGTCGCCGCGCTATTGGAGCTGGGCTCAGGCTTCAATCCTGATTTCACGGGCCGCGAAAACGTATACCTGAACGGGCAGCTTTATGGGTTGACCGTCAAGCAAATCGACGAACGCTTCGAGCGTATCGTCGCGTTTGCAGATATCGGTGATTTTGTAGAGCAGCCTACCAAAACCTACTCCAGCGGCATGTTGGTTCGCTTGGCGTTCGCGGTGATTGCGCACGTTGATGCTGACGTACTGGTTATCGACGAGGCGCTTGCTGTCGGTGATGCATTCTTCACCCAGAAATGCATGCGCTTTCTCCGAGAGTTCATGAAAACCGGTACGGTTCTTTTCGTGAGCCATGATACGGCTTCGGTGAAAAACCTTTGCTCCTACGCGGTATGGCTGGAAAAGGGCAAGGTGATTCAGGAAGGATTGCCAAAAGTTGTCAGCGATTTTTACCTTGAGGCCTTCTATGAAGCACAACAAGGGAAAGGGACAACGACAAAGCTCAAGCCAAAGTTGCGTATAGAGCGGCAGGTGGCTGTCAAGGACCAGCGGCTGGATTTCATCAATACTACCCAGCACCGCAATGACCTGCAGATTTTTGAGTTCAACCACGAATCCAGTTCCTTTGGGCTGGGGACCGCCCAAATCGTCGATGTTTCCTTTACCACCGCGGAGGGGGAAAGGTTGCTGTGGTTGGTTGGCGGCGAGTTAGTCACCATCACGATTCTTGCTGTAACGCACCAACAGCTGCACTCTCCGATTGTGGGTTTTTATATCAAGGACCGGCTGGGTCAAACACTGTTTGGCGATAACACATTCCTTACTTACATTGACCATCCCCTACAGGTGATGGAAGAAGAAGCGCTGCGCTGTGACTTTACTTTCCATATGCCTATCCTGCCAAAAGGTGATTACTCCATCTGCGTGGCGTTGGCTGAGGGCACCCAGGAAGAACATGTACAAATGCATTGGATTCATGATGCATTGTTCTTCAAGTCAGAAGCGACCAGTGCAAGCACCGGGCTTATTGGTATCCCCATGCAGGATATTTCGTTGAAGCTCACAGCCGCTCCCGAATTCGATCATAGTTGAGAAGAATATGCTTTTAAATGACATTGGCAAGATGTGCTTTGAGCGCCCTATTTATCTGTCGGGCAAAAGTGCTTGGGCGGAGCATATTCCGTTCGCTTTCTCGCTTATTGAAAAGCTCAAGCCCAGTATCTTCGTGGAACTCGGCACCCACTATGGCGACTCCTACTGCGCATTTTGCCAGGCTATCCAGAAGAGCGAACTGGATTGCAAAGCGTATGCAGTAGATACCTGGCAAGGTGACGAGCATGCTGGCCTCTACGGCCAAGAGGTACTGGATCAACTGCGTGCGCGCCACGACGTACCTTACGCTTCGTTTTCACGCTTGCTTCGTGAGACATTTGACCAGGCCGCTACGTACTTCTCCCCAAAAAGCGTTGACCTGTTGCATATTGACGGCCTCCACAGCTACGAGGCAGTGAAGAACGATTTCGATACCTGGCTTCCGCTAATGAGCGATCAGGGCGTCATCATATTCCACGATGTGAATGTTCGCGAGAATGGGTTCGGCGTATGGAAGCTCTTCGAAGAGATTGAAAAACAATACCCGACTTTTTGTTTTGATCACGCGCATGGTTTAGGCGTTGTTGCCGTAGGCAAACAGATCCCCGAAGACATCAAGTTCCTTTTCCAGCTGTCCCCGGCAGAAACTGTCCACATCAAGGAGTTCTACAAGGAACTCGGTTTCAGTGCGGTCAACGAGCGCAAACTTTCAGATGCGCTGCATATTCAGAACGCGGCAGTAGCGCACGCGGCTACAGAAGCGTCGACATTGACGCATCGCCTCTTTCAGCAGAAGAATGAAAGCGAAGAACTGCGCGCCGACCTTCATGCCAAAGAGCTGGAGGTACAGCAATTAGGGCAGCGGGTTGCGCAACTCGAGCATGAACTGCATGTCCGCAACACCGAGATTCACGCCGTATTGAATACCAAGGCCTGGCGTTTTTCTTCCAAGATCAACAACAAGGTTCGACAAGCCAGAAAGCTACGGGCCCTGGCTCGTAAGGTGTTGATTGCCAAGGATCGAGTAGGGGGCTGGCGTAACCTCTTCGAACGCATACAGAGTATTTTGGAGTCCGGCGGCCTGCGTGCTCTCGAGGCAACTGCCCGTGCTCAACTCCTGACCCCTGATGTAGAGCGTGCGGCGCCTGTCGATGTGCTCAAGGCACGTTTGGCCTTCAACCTGGAGCAAATCAGCCGTCGGTTTTCGGAGCCTCCTGCTCAGGCGTTTGATTTTGGCACCACGCTAAGCCTGATCATGCCGGTTTACAAAGTGCCAGTCGACTTGCTCAAGCAGGCAATTGAGTCCGTGCTCAACCAGTCCTATACCAACTGGGAACTGTGTATCGCCGATGACTGTTCGCAATCTCCGGAGATCACTGCACTGCTTGACGGGTTCGCCAAGCGCGATGCGCGTATAAAGTTCGTGACACTTGACGTCAATGCCGGGATCGCAGGCGCCTCCAATGCCGCATTGAACCTGGCGACGGGGAGCTACGTCGCGCTGCTGGATAACGACGACCTGCTTACCCATGACGCACTCTATTGGATCGCGGCAGGCATCCGGGATGATGCTTCACTGGATGTGCTCTACTCGGATGAATGCAAGATCGATGAGAGCGGCGCAGTTCTTGAGGTGTTCAGCAAGCCGGATTGGAGCCCCAATCTGCTGTTGAATTGCATGTACACCGGGCACCTGACTGCTTACCGCAAAGCACTGGTTGAGGAAGTAGGCGGGTTCCGCTCCGAGTTCGATTTCTCCCAAGACTACGATCTGGCTCTGCGGATAACCGAAAAAACCTCCAATATCCGTCATATCGAGGAAGTGCTTTACGGCTGGCGCGCCATTGCTACTTCCGGGGCTGCTGGCGGTAAGCCATATGCAAGGGATTCCAACATTCGCGCTTTGCAGGCGGCCGGAGATCGCCGGGGCTGGAAAGGGACGGCGGTTGCGCTACCAACCGCCAACCGCTTCAAGTTTGACTTTAATGGCGACGAAGCGCTCGTCTCCATCGTTATCCCGTCCGACAACGAAAAAAATATCAGCGACAGCCTCGACTCCATCAAGCATTCGACGACCTGGAAGCGTTATGAAATCCTTGTCGTGACGAATTCGAGAATCGTCGACTTGCTGACCCCGGTTTACCCGGACGCAAATATTGTCTTTGTCCGCTATGACCTGCCCTACAGCTTCTCTGACAAATGCAACCAAGGTGCAAAAGCTGCGAGCGGTGAGTATCTGGTTTTCTTCAACGATGACGTACGCGTTCAGACTGCGGACTGGGTAGAGTCGCTGGTTGAGTACTTGCAGCTGCCAGATGTAGGCATCGTTGGGCCCAAGCTGGTTTACGAGAGCAACACGATTCAGCATGCGGGTATGGTGACCGGTGTTCGCCGGTTGCTGGGTACGGCCTTCCACTGCCTACCTGAAAATACCGGGGCGCACTATAACTTCGCGCAATCTGTTCGTGAGGTTTCTCTTATCTGTGGTGCATGCCTGGCCATCAGGAAAGACATTTTCGAACAAGTGAAGGGCTTTGATGCCGTCAATGCCCCTATCAACCATTCCGATGTCGACCTGTGCTTCAAAGTTCGCGAGCTTGGGTTCTCCTGTGTGTACACCCCGCACTCCACCCTGACGCATATCGGGCATATGTCACTGGCCTCGGTAGATGCCGCAGACAAGGTCAAGGCACCCAAGAAGAAAGACAAGGCTGATATCTATATCCTGCGTCGATTCGCCAGCCTGTTGGCCCGTGACCCCTATTACACCAAGGCAATGCGAGAGCAGCTGTTCCATGACTCTCCGGAGTACTACGAGGTGTTCGCTCAAGGCGCGACGCGAACAGAAGGCGGCAAGGATATTTTGCTGTTTTCCCACGACCTTACGGAAAGCGGCGCTCCACGCGTTGTCTTTGAACTGGCGAAATCGCTGACCCAAGCAGGTCATTTCGTCGTGGTCATGTCACCTACTGATGGGCCGATTCGCGCAGCGCTCCAAGCGTTGGGCGTGGTGGTGATCGTGGATGAACTCATGCTGACTCAGCATGCCTCGGTGTATGACTTTGCGCGCAACTTCGACAAGCTGATCTGCAACACGGTAGTGACCTACCCTATCGTGAATCAGTTAGCGGACGTGGTTGAAGTGTATTGGTACATCCACGAAACCACTCTGTTCACCCAAATGGCGGCATCCAACCCTGAATTCGTTGCAGCGCTTCGCAAGCCTGAAAAAATCTGGGCCGGAAGCAAGCGGGCGGCAGCGCCCATCACGACATACCACAGCAATACCGAGGTGGTTGAGTACGGGTTCCCGGGCCTTGAATCGGCAGAGGCTCGCCAGCAGAAACCTGGAGAAGGTGAGCCACTGATCATAAGAACGTTCGGGTCGTTCGAGCCAAGGAAAGGGCAGGATTTGCTTGCAGCCGCCATCAAGGGACTGCCCTCTGATCTCGCGCGCAAATGCAAATTCGAATTCTACGGGCGAGTGCTGGACAAACCGTTCTATGAGGGGCTGCAGTCTAGTGTCAGCAGTTTACCCAACGTGGAACTGCATGGTGATCTCGACTATCAAGCTTATGTGGAACTCATGTTCTCTACGGACATGGTCGTTGTGCCTTCGCGCGATGACACGTTACCGCTGGTCTCCTTGCATGCGCTGAGCGTCGGCGTTCCCATGATGTGCACGGTCAATACTGGCACCTCTGCCTACATACGCCATCGTGATTCGGGCTTTATTGTCCCAAGCAACGAGCCAGCGGCCATTACTAAAGCGTTGATAGAAGCCATCAATTCCTCAGCGCAATGGAATAGCATTGGTAGCGCGGGCAAGGAAGTGTTCGATCATTGTTTCTCTGAACAGGAGTTCTCCAAGAAGCTCCTGCACCAATTGTCTCTGTAGCAGGATCATTCGGTATGAAATGTGCAGTCTTGGGTGGGACGGGTTTCATTGGCAGCCACTTGATCAATGCGCTGATTGCGCAAGGGCATGAAGTGAGTTCGCTGACCCGACACGTTCCGCCTCAGAATACGATTCTGTCTGATGAGGCCATGGCTCAGGTTCGTTGGCACATGGGGGACTACGAGAATCGCGAGGACGTTAAGGAGACTCTTGAGGGAGCGGATATCTGTTTCCACCTGATCTCTTCATCGCTCCCTGGGAACTCCAACAAGGACCCATCGTGGGACATCAGCACCAACGTCTGTAACTCTTTGCAAGTGATGGAGTTGGCTGTTTCGTTGGGGCTGAAGGGCCTCTACTTTGTGTCTTCTGGTGGAACGATCTATGGGGACGCCCAGGTTCTCCCAATCCCTGAAGAGCACCCCTTGGAGCCTACGTGCTCCTATGGGGTGAGCAAGCTGGCAATCGAGAAATACCTGGCTTTGTTCGAGCGGCTTCACCGGCTGCCCTACAAGATCATTAGATTGGCGAACCCGTATGGTCCGGGGCAGGATGTGAACAAAGCGCAAGGAGCGGTCTCGGTATTCATCGAGCGCTCACGGAATCTTCTCCCTATAGAAATATGGGGAGATGGTTCTAATGTTCGTGACTATATCTATATTGATGATGCCATTCGGGGCATCATTGCACTGATGGGTTACGAAGGGAAAGAGCGCATATTCAACCTGGGCTCAGGCCAAGGGCGTTCACTGCTGGAAGTTATAGCGGAAATATCCAAATGGGTTGATCCGATGCCAGATGTGAAATTCCTCCCAGCGCGAGAGTTTGATCTTAAAGCGAACGTTCTTGACATTTCGAAGGCGCGGACTTGTTTCGGCTTTGAGCCAATTGTGGCTTTCGATGATGGCATTCGTCGAACGCTGGAGTGGCAGAACTCGAAAAACCTGGTCAAGGTCGTTAATAAGTAATTGCAGCGCGGAAGGGGGCGAAAATGCCTCCCTTCCGCCAGCTGCATTATTTTTTTAATGCACCTAAACGGGCTGCCAGGCCGTCGGCTACCGAAATGGCAATCAGCTTCAGGCGCTCCGCTCTATCCTTCGACACAAGCACACTAAATAGCGCTACCGCCAACGCCTGTTTCATGAACTTCACTTTCCAGCGCAACGGCACATGGTCGAGCCTGAATAAGTGAATTGAGTTTCGAACTTTGTAGTAGTTTCTAACGGCAGAGTGGATCGATATTTCTCTTCTACGCAGCAGCCAAAGGCGTACAACTCTGTCCCCCAGGGAGTGATAAAGACGCGTTGTCGGTGT
Organism: Pseudomonas sp. PSKL.D1; assembly: GCF_028898945.1. NCBI lineage: Bacteria > Pseudomonadati > Pseudomonadota > Gammaproteobacteria > Pseudomonadales > Pseudomonadaceae > Pseudomonas > Pseudomonas sp. PSKL.D1. Next base: position 1,551,667 of record NZ_CP118607.1, on the reverse strand, counting down.
TTGATATAGCGCATAGCCTTTATCGGTGGCTCTGAAGCACCACTCATGATCAATATGATCAATAAACAAGTCACCAAGCATTAAACCGATTTGCTGAAGGTGACGTGTTTCAATCAGCATACCAGAGGAAATCAAGAACTCGCGCAGGGCAGGCTCAGCGTGTTCAGAAGGCGTTTCTGGGTGATTCTTAAGGCGCCGATCCACAAATGCAGGCCCGACTGCTGCAGCGTTGTTCATCTGTAGTTGACTCAACGCGACATGCAGACAGGCAACAAAGCCGGCCTCGGGTTTGCTGTCCTGATCCAACAGCAGAATACGCTCGTATTTATGTTCCAGCGCGTAGGCGATCCCGACGTTTTGAGCATTTGCCAAACCGGAATTATCCTGCATCTCAATCAAGCCCACTGAAAGCCTGGTGCCGAATACGTCGAGCCACTCCGATACATTTTGATCCGAATAATTATCAACGATAAGCGTTTTGCTTACCTGCCCTTCGAGAGACAAAAGGGTTTCGGCCAACTCTTCCAGGTTGGGGTTGTAGGTGACAATCAAGCATAAAGTTTCAGGAAAGCGCTGGGTCGAGAGAGCTGTTTTTTCCATATTGGCGCCTAAAGCTTATTGAACAGGACAGCAAGCGCTAACGCCACATTCCCAATAAAACCTTGCCGATGTGCGCCTGAACGAATAAGGCAATAAGCACGATGGACAACCGATCCGGTTCGAGCCTTATCAAACCAGTCAAGGGCTTTACTGCTCTCACCTTTCAGCAATGGGCGGGCATCATGGAGCGTTGCGATGTTCGACTCGTTCCAGCGGCTAAAGTCCCCGTTCAGCATCTTTTTCAAACGGGTGAGCATGTTGTTCAAGCTAGCATTTGCGCCGATCAGATTTTTCTCGTGCTGCCGATAGTCTATTAAGGGATCGGAACTAAAGTGAACCTGTCCTCCACAACCAGTGATCAGTAAGTAGCACCACCAATCATGGGCAATAAGTGGGTACTGGTAAGCAAGGTCGCTGAGCAGTTGTCGCGCCCTGCTGTTAAGTAGCATGGTATTCCCGCCTGCTATATTTTGAACCAGCGCGTTCGCAAAGGAGGGTGGAGTTGTAAAGTTGGCAGAGTAACCCACAACATCGCCAGCGGCATCGACAAGGCGGCTTCGGGAGCAGAACAGAGCGGGCTGCCCATCAGCATTTTTCTGCAGACAACTGACGCCTCGCTCTAATCGGTTCGGATGCCATATGTCGTCTTGGTCACAGAAAGCAAAGTATTCGGCTTCGATCATTTTGCTCTGTAAAAGAGACATAAAATTATTGACAAACCCTCGCCCTGGCCCGCGCAAAATAACCAGCTTGTGCTCGCCCAGTTCTCGCTGCGCGTTAGTGAGAATTTTTAGCGTGCCGTCCTGGGACCCATCATCTGACGCATATATAACCCAGTTTTTATATGACTGACTGATCAGCGAGGAGATTTGGGCTGCGAGAAACGCTTCGCCATTATAGGTCGCGAGGAGGATGGCAACCCGGGGGGCATTTCCGTGGGTGCCTTGTGATGCTTTATTGTAGGAAAAATCTTGCAACTTTAATCCTCTTTCCTTGACCCTTTACACTCTATGATGCTGAAAGGCGGGGTGCTCACCTTAAATGGATGAGCCCATATTGAGCGCAGAGCGCCAGTACTTCGCAGTTCTTGTCCACATGATATGAGTTCCTTAAGCATAAGTCACCCTTGTGGAAGGCTACTCCCGGGCGCGGAACCTGCCGCGACCGGGAGTGGGTTGGTGTAAGGGTAGCTCGGCGAAACCGGGGTATACCGCCAGACCCTGGCAGGTAATCTGAGCGCGTTGGCAGCAACCATTCTCAACAAGCTTTGAGGTGGCATTCAGGTCAGAAAGCGCGGATGGGCGTCCGTTGTCAGAGGGGGCACCCCATGATAACCTGCAATGCACCTATAGCACGCCTAATGCGGTTTGTAGGCGACCTAAGAACTAACAGTTCAAAACTGTGACCTAAACACTGTGACCATGATGTTACCGACGGCAGACAGAAGAAAGATTTACGCACTTATGAAGATTTATCCATCATCACTGCAACCTTTCGCCGTCAACACGTTGAAACTGCATTCACTATCATCTCGTCACTAGCATTTGCGTGCATGTGAGTGCCAAAAGTGATGACTCGACTTCAAACATTTTCTTCTATGGAAATGCACTGGCCGCTTCGCCCAGCCAAGACGTCGTGCTCACTCGCTCACACCTCAACACACCCCTGGCGTTTATATAAGGGCTGAGCTGTACCGATCCCATTTTTATTGTTACCAGATGCCTCGCTTAACCGGCCCTGGATGTACTTGGAGATACCGCACCAATGAAAGCCACCTCCCTTGCGATTCCGGATGTTGTTCTCTTTGAACCGAAGGTTTTCGGAGATGAACGCGGTTTCTTCTACGAAAGCTTCAACCTGAAAGTTTTCGAAGAAGTTGTCGGAAAACCGGTCACATTCGTGCAAGACAACCATTCCCGGTCGGTGAAAGGCGTTCTCCGCGGCTTGCATTATCAAATCAAGCATGCGCAGGCTAAGTTGGTCCGGGTAGTGCAAGGCGAAGTATTTGATGTTGCAGTCGACCTGCGCAAGAGCTCGCCGACATTCGGCAAATGGGTTGGTGCACACCTCAGCGCAGCCAATCGCCACCAATTGTGGATCCCCGAAGGCTTCGCCCACGGCTTTGTCGTGCTGTCTGAAAGCGCCGAGTTCCTTTACAAGACCACCGATTACTGGGCACCAGAATACGAGCGAAGCCTGGCATGGAACGACCCGATGGTTGGAATTGAGTGGCCATATACTGAAACGCCTACCCTGTCAGCCAAGGACGCAATCGCGGTAATGCTGCAGGATGCCGAGGTATTTGAATAGCAAACCTTTTTTAAAAGTCTTCCATCCCGATGGGTCGGTGTCGATGGCCCATCGGGACAGCAATCTTTAGCGACGACGAAAAGCCGATAAGCCACAAAATGCAGCCAATACCAATTGGTCGCGGCCGCGCCTTCGGCACTCTCTTGCACGCATTATCAGTCTGAACAATGAAAACCTCCCAGACTGCGCGAGGATCCTCGCAACAGTATCCTGGCTGTTTTTTTCGGCAGTCAGCTCACATATAAGCCTCACCTGAGCAAACCACCATCCCTGTATCACCTTCCTGACCCGCGCAACTGCAGACCCCAACCCAGCGTTCACGCCAAACTGATTATTCGGATGCTGCCGATAATCCATGCTCGGAACAGGATCAATAAACCACTTGAACCCTGCACTGCGTGCAAATGCATAGCACAGCCAATCATGCAGCGAAACATCCTGCACCCTTTGCCAGCGCTCTGTTACAAGGCGCTTGAATGCGTCAGCCAGAACCCGAGAAAGCACATAAGTGCACCCAGGCCCCGCAGCCTCGAAGTAGTGATCCCATTGCACCTGTGGTTGCGCTTTATTCACCAGCAGACGGCGCCCATCGGGCCAGAAAGCGACAACGTTGCTTGAGTACCCATCAAAACTGCCGGCACCCAGAGCGGCCAATGCCCTTTCGAGCTTATCGGGATACCAAAAATCGTCTTGGTCGGCAAAGGACACGTAATCGAACGCCGAAAAGTCGACATCCCGAATCAGCCGAAAGAAATTAGGTGCAGCGCCCCCAAATGGGCCTGCCTGCGCAAGCACGTGTATGTTGGGATGGATGCGAGCGTAATCGGCACACCAGGCCTCAGTCCCGTCCGTAGAGGGGTCGACACTGATGTACAGGCTTACATTGACACGGGTCTGCGCAAGGATCGAGGCAACTTGCGCCTCGATCCAGGCCATGCCGTTGTACGCAGCCAGCAGCACTGCAACCCGCGGGAGATGGTCGGACATGCTGCTTGCTACCTTGCCGGTGAGAGGTGCGGCGACTCAGTGATCGCCGGCCTCCAACATCTTCTGAAGGTACTGGCCATAACCAGTTTTCTTCAATTTCTCAGCCTGGGATACCACCAGTTCTCTGGAGATCCAGCCATTGGTGAAGCCGATTTCTTCAAGGCATGCCACCTTCCAGCCTTGGCGCTGTTCGATGGTGTGCACAAAGTGGCTGGCTTCCAGCAGCGATTCGTGGGTACCGGTATCCAGCCAGGCAAAACCACGCCCGAGCATCTGCACGGTCAAGGCCTTCTTGTCCAGATAGGCACGGTTAACGTCCGTAATCTCCAGCTCGCCACGCGGCGATGGCTTGATGCTCTTGGCAATCTTGACCACATCGTTATCGTAGAAGTACAAACCCGTAACGGCGTAGTTGGACTTCGGAACGGCTGGCTTTTCTTCGATGCTCAATGCCTGGCCGTTCTTGTCGAATTCAACGACACCAAAGCGCTCTGGATCATTGACGTGATAACCAAACACGGTAGCGCCCTCTTTCTGCTCGGCTGCTGCGCGCAGTTTGTCCGAGAAGTGCTGGCCGTGGAAAATATTATCACCCAGGATCAAGCAGCACGGGTCACTACCGATGAACTCTTCACCAATGATAAACGCCTGCGCCAGGCCATCCGGGCTGGGTTGCTCTGCGTAACTCAACTGAATGCCGTATTGGCTGCCATCGCCCAGCAGCTTGCGAAACGCCGGCAAGTCATCGGGCGTCGAAATGATCAAGATTTCACGTATTCCCGCCAACATCAGAACCGACAGCGGGTAAAAAATCATCGGTTTGTCGTAGATCGGCAGCATTTGCTTGGACACACCCAGCGTCAATGGATGCAAACGCGTACCCGAACCACCAGCCAGAATGATGCCTTTACGATTGATTGCGTTCATTTATTCAACGTTTCCATGAGCATTCGAGTTACGCCGACCTTCCAGTCCGGCAATTGCAAGGAGAACGCCTTGCACAACTTTTGGGTATCCAGACGGGAGTTCAACGGGCGACGCGCCGGTGTTGGGTACTCCGTGGTCGCGATAGGGTTGATCGCCTCCACTGCCAGCGTCTCGCCGTTGTGCCGTGCAAACTCGATGACATACGTGGCATAGGCATGCCACGACGTTTCACCGGTTGGCGCCAAGTGGTAGATGCCACACAAGGCCGGATTGGCCAGCGTCTTTTGCACTGCAAGCACTGCAACATCCGCCAGTAGCTCAGCACTGGTCGGCACGCCGATCTGGTCAGCAATAATGTTGAGCGTTTGCTTTTCGCGAGCCAGGCGCAGCATGGTTTTGGCGAAGTTATTGCCCCTTGCTGCGTAAACCCAGCTGGTACGGAAGATCAGGTGCTTGCAGCCTGACGCAACGATCAGCTGCTCGCCCTGCAACTTGGTATCGCCGTAGTAGTTTACCGGCGACACTGCGTCGCTTTCTTTCCAGGCACTTGTACCCGTGCCGTCAAACACATAATCGGTGGAGTAATGCACCAGCAGCGCATCCAGGCGCTTGGCCTCTTCAGCCATTACCTGGCTGGCCAGGGCGTTGACCGTATGCGCAAGTTCGCGCTCTGTTTCCGCCTTGTCCACCGCCGTGTACGCTGCAGCATTGACGATCACATCCGGTGCGACGGCGCCGATGGCCGCGCGCAAACCGGCAAGGTCCGCCAAGTCGCCGCTCAACGTGCCATAGGGGGTGGATGCCGGATGACGGCTCAAGGCAACAACTTCACCCAACACCAGCAAGGCCCGCTGCAACTCCCAGCCAACCTGGCCATCTTTCCCGAGCAGCAGAATTTTCATTGCTTGTCGGCTCGTGCGGTGTAGTTCTTGTCAATCCACTGCTGGTAGCTGCCACTTTTCACGTGAGCGACCCACTCAGCATTGTCGAGGTACCACTGCACCGTCTTGCGAATGCCCGACTCGAAGGTTTCTTCCGGCACCCAGCCCAGCTCACGCTGAATCTTGCTGGCGTCGATGGCATAGCGCACATCGTGGCCAGGGCGATCGGTAACGTAAGTAACCAGGTCAAAGTGCGGAGCAAATTTGGAAGCTGGGCGCAGTTCGTCCAGCAGCGCGCAAACGGTGCGCACCACTTCGATGTTCTGCTTCTCGTTGTGGCCGCCGATGTTGTAGGTCTCGCCTACCACGCCCTCGGTCACCACCTTGTAGAGCGCGCGCGCATGGTCTTCGACAAACAGCCAGTCGCGGATCTGATCACCCTTGCCATAGATCGGCAGCGGCTTGCCTTCCAGTGCATTGAGAATGACCAGCGGGATGAGCTTTTCGGGGAAGTGGAAAGGCCCGTAGTTGTTCGAGCAGTTGGTTACCAGGGTCGGCAGGCCATAAGTACGCGCCCAGGCGCGCACCAGGTGGTCCGAGCTGGCCTTGCTTGCCGAGTAGGGGGAGCTTGGCTGATACGGGGTCGTTTCAGTGAAAAGATCTTCCGGCCCTTCCAGGTCGCCATACACTTCGTCGGTGGAAATGTGGTGGAAACGGAAAGCCGACTTGCGGGCTTCGTCGAGACCATTCCAGTAACCGCGTGCGGCTTCCAACAATGCATAGGTGCCGATGATGTTGGTCTGGATGAACTCCGAGGGGCCGCTGATGGAGCGGTCGACGTGAGACTCGGCAGCCAGGTGCATTACCGCATCCGGCTGGTGCTCGCGGAACACACGGTCCAGCTCTTCCCGGTTGCAGATGTCGACGTGCTCGAAGGCATAGCGAGGGTTCTGGTCGACCGACTGCAGCGACTCGAGATTGCCCGCATAGGTCAGCTTGTCGACGTTCACTACAGCGTCGTCAGTGTTGGAAATGATGTGTCGAATGACGGCTGAGCCGATGAAGCCTGCACCACCTGTTACTAAAATCTTCACGAGAATTCTCTACCTTGGGCCTGATCAAAATCGAAGAGTTTTCACCCTATCCATGGGAGCAACGGCACGAACATGACCGGTAGCTACGACAACATGTGCTTTCCCACGCTTCTATAGAGGCGAACTTGCTCAAACGAAAAGCAACACCAATTTTTACACACAACTCCGTCACCCATAAAAAATTATTTATGCCGTTCATCATTGACAAATCAGCGACCAACGGCACTTCAGAAGCTTTATGGAGCATCCCGTGCAAATAATACTCATGCGCAGACATGTTCATGGGTGATGAGTTCCCGCCGCACAGCTATCTATCAACAATTACTCATACAATTTTTCCTAACTGCTACGCGTTGCTGCATGACGACTACTTTTCAAGCGCCCCGGCGTTAAAACGTACCGCCAAGTACATTAATGGAGCATAGGCAATCAGCACACCTGTCAAGCCATCCAGGCCCAACAGCAACACGCACAGTGCAACCGGTAACAACCAGAGCAGGTTCAATGCAGCAACGGCCATCGATACAGGAAGATGGCTACCGTACTTGCGTGAAGCGAACTGATAGGCATGGCTGCGATGCGCTTCATAGAGCTTTTCACCACGCAACATCCGGTGTAGCAAGGTGTAGGTTGCATCAACGATGAACACTCCCAGCAGAATCAACCAGCACCACAGTAATTGGGGATGGTGCCACGCAGCCTGGAGTGACAACCCGCCCAAAACGACCCCCAGAAACCCGCTACCCGCGTCCCCCATGAAAATGCGCGCGGGCGGAAAATTCCAGCACAGGAACCCGGCAGTTGCCGCAGCAAGGGCTAAGGGCAGGAACGCCAGTTGCGATTGCCCCGCCAGGTATGCCAGCAGCCCCGCCCCAAGGCAAACCGTAATTGCCTCCAGGCTGGCAAGCCCATCAATACCATCCATGAAGTTGTACAGGTTGAGCATCCACACCAGGTAGATCACTGCCAAAAGGCTACCGATCAGCCCCAAGTCATAGACTTGTCCGAAGAGCTGAACAGGTGCCATACCACCCAGCAGCCAGACCAACCAAGCGGATGCAGCAAAGTGTGCGAGCAATCGCCAACGCGCTGCAATGTGGCCAAGATCGTCAAAAAAGCCCACCAGTGCAACGCCTGCGCCCGCGCCAAGCAACCCTGCCAACACATTCGTATCAAGCCCACTCAGGGTGTGCGCCAACATCACGGCAGCGAGAAACGCAATCACGATCGCTACACCACCTCCACGCGGGGTGGGAACACTGTGAGAACTACGAGCGTTCGGAATATCCATGACGCTTTTAGCTATCGAGATTTTTCGCACTAAAGCAGTGAGCAAAAATGAAACCAGCGAGGTAAATAAAACGACAAACGCCTGACTCATGTGTTGTTGAAGTCCAGTTCCAGATTATTGTTCGCGAGCACCACGCGCCTTGAAGCGGCAACCCGCCTGCTTCAACGCTTGTTGCGGCGACTGTGGGGGCACCCACCCTAGCAGACGCACGGCCTTGGTTGAATCAACTTCAAGCGAGCCATAGAGCTGGGTGAACATGTTTTGCCTGCGAACAGCGCGCAGCAGGCATTTCACAACGACGCCCGGGACGAAAAAAAACTTCGCCCGGTGCCCCATGCCTGACGCCAACGCATCGACCATCTGGCGAGTGGATACGCTTTCACCGTCAGCGATCACGAACGTTTCACCTGCGGCCAACGGGTGCTCGAGCACCACGCCAATGAAGCTGACGAGGTTCGACAACGAAATCATGCTGCGCCGATTTTCAACACCAGCGAAAGGCAGCGGTACACGCGCCTCGACCAATCGCAACAAGCGCGAAAAATTGCCAGGCGCTGCCGCATCATAAACCAGCGGTGGGCGCACAATCACAAGCTCGGTCTGCGTGCCAGCAAACAGTGCCGTGAGCTCAAGTTCTGCTTCCAGCTTGGAGACGGCATAGGGCGCATGAGGTGCGGCAGGCATGGTTTCGGAAAACGGCTGCCCGTGCGATTCAGCCCCATTGACACCAATCGAGCTGATGAACACGAAGCGCTTTACCCCGGCCCTGATAGCAGCACGGGCAACCGAGATGGCCACGGTGACATTCGCCTGGCGAAACGCAGCCAGCGGATCCGGGCAGCGATCATCAAGCACATGCGCCCTGGCGGCCAGATGAACAACGACATCCACGGTTTTCATGCACGCTGACAGCGCGCTGCCATCCAACAGGTCGACTGCAACGACCTGGCCAGCGACAGGGCACGCTTCCACGGTGCGGACAGCCGCCGTAACCCGAGAACCTTGTTTCGTCAACACATCGCAAAGCTGCCTGCCGACGAAGCCGTTGGCCCCGGTAACCAGCACGTGCAGTGATTCAGACATTAACTGCTTCCTGAAAAGCTGCAAGTAAACCACCGTCCATGCTCACTCCGCCAACCCCTCTTGCGCAATGATCACCTCGGGGCACAAGCCTTCACGATGACCGCCCTGAATCAAAACATCCGCCAACGCCTTTTTGGCATGCGCCTCACCATGTACCAGGATGATTTTTTCTGCCGGGCTCACTCCCGAGGTGGCAAAACGCACCAAATCGCTCTGGTCCGCATGCGCAGAGTACCCGGCAAGCTTCAGAACCTTCGCATTGATCTCATAAAACTCACCGTCGAGGTCCACCTACACAAACCCTTCCGCCCCCTCACTGGCCTGAATAACCGCCCCCGGCGTCCCTTTGGCCTGATACCCCACAAACACCACTTCATGTCGCCGATCGCCCAACATGGCCTTCAGGTAATTGACGATCCGCCCACCAGAACACATGCCGTTGCCAGCAATCACGATTGCTGGCCGCCCGGTGCTCTTGAGGTGATTCACAACGCGCTGATGCTGGTCGTGGGTCTGCACACTCACCAACTGACCGAACCCAAGCGGCGCCCTGCCCTCCTCCAGGCGCTGCCTGGCCTCGCAATTCCAGAATTCGTGCAGTTCGCTGTAAGCCTTGGTAATGCGCTGCGCTAGCGGGGAATCGAGGATCACCGGTAATTTAGCCCAGTCGAAACTGGCCAGCGGATCATCACCGGGATCACTGCAAGGCTCGCTCAGCAGCGCCTTACGGTGCAGGATATCTTCGATTTCATACAACAGCTCCTGCGTCCGGCCAAGGCTGAAAGCCGGTATCAGGATGGTGCCTTTATCCGCCAGCGCACGATCAATTACCGCCTCGAGGCGCTGCTGGCGATTGCTGCGGTCTATATGCAGCCGGTCACCGTATGTGCTTTCCATCACCAGGATGTCTGCGCGCTCAGGCGGCTGAACGGCTCTTAGCAGCGGATTGCAGGGCGCCCCCAAGTCACCGGAGAACACTACGCGCGAGCCGGGTTCGACGCCCGGATAGCGTACATCGCATTCCACATAGGCCGACCCCAGTAAATGCCCGGCCCGCTGCAGGCGGATGGAACACGTGACACCTTCATCCTCAACCACCGCGTGCCACTGCTCGAACGGCAGCGCTACGATCAGCCGCTGCAACAGCGCCAGATAACGTTCCACCTGCACAGGGTCGGCACTGATACTCAGCTTGTAGGCATCCTCCAGCACCAGGGGTAGAAGCTTCGCGGAGGGCTCACTGCACAGAATCGGGCCACGAAAGCCGGCTGCCAATAGTGCCGGAATACGGCCAACGTGATCGAGATGCACATGGGTCACGACAAGGGCCTGAATGCCCTCAATGTCGAAGCTGATCGATGCATGTTCCGCACCTGGCCGAGCATCCACGCCCTGCTCCAGACCACAGTCGATCAGCAGGCTAAGGGCGTTGTCGAGATGAAGCTGGTGGCAGGACCCGGTTACGCCGCGGGCACCACCATGATGAGAAAGGGCGGGGAATTTCATACTGCTGCACGCTCGCCAAGGCCAGAAATGAAGTGCGTATTACTCCATTTCACCGGACGGGCGCATAGGTGAGACTTTCCTATAGGCCTGTAGGAAATCTCATCAGTTGCTGTCCAGTACCGCCTGACGGGCCGAAGCGCGAATCTTGCGCTTGCTGCGTTGCACACCATAGGCGCCTAGAAGCGGCCCCACAGCCAACCCGACCACCAAAGCGGCTAGCACAGGCACAGCCACAGGCAATGCCGGCGCCGACCAGCCAAACAGCACCAAAGACACCGCCTGCTGATTCTCCAATACGAAGAACAACACCACAGCCGCCAACAGCAGCACGAACAACGCCGCCAGGGCGCGCTTGAGGTTACGCATCAGACTGCTCCTTCATCACTCAAGTGTGCTCGTGCTCTTCTTCATTGACCCGGTCGCGCAGTTCTTTGCCCGGTTTGAAGTGCGGAACGAACTTGCCTTCAAGCTCCACGGACTGGCCGGTCTTGGGATTGCGGCCAACACGAGGCGCACGATAGTGCAGGGAAAAGCTGCCAAAGCCACGGATCTCGATGCGATCCCCGGTAGCCAGGCATTGGGACATCTGTTCAAGCATGGTCTTGATGGCCAACTCCACATCCTTGGACGAGAGCAGCCCTTGATGGGTGACAATACGTTCGATCAGCTCCGACTTCGTCATATTTTTCCCTTCGTTATCAAGCAGCTAGATCATTGCTTAATCAGTTTGTAGCACGCTCGGAGGGATTTGAACAGGGCGGTTCTTGACTTAATAAAAAAATTCAAGATTGGCATGGATAAGAAAGGCGCCGCTGCGCGCCGCATCGCGGACAAATCCGCTCCTACAGCACACAATATCCCTGTAGGAGCGGATTTATCCGCGATGCGGCGCGCTAGCGGCGCCAAAAATTCCAGGCAAAAAAAAGGTGGCCCGAAGGCCACCCCTTTTTACCGATCAAACAGAACTCAGTTCTGCTTGGCCATTGCTTCGCGCAGCAGCGCAGCCATGGTGGTGTCGGCAGCCGCTTCCGGAGCGTTTTTCAGGCTCTGGATGGCTTCACGCTCTTCAGCGTCGTCTTTCGACTTGATCGACAGGCTGATGACGCGCGATTTGCGGTCAACGCTGATGATCTTGGCTTCGATCTCTTCGCCTTCTTTCAGGACGTTACGCGCGTCTTCAACGCGGTCACGGCTGATTTCGGAAGCTTTCAGAGTGGCTTCGATGTCGTCGGCCAGAGTGACGATGGCGCCTTTGGCGTCAACTTCTTTCACGATGCCCTTGACGATAGCGCCCTTGTCGTTGACAGAGACGAAGTTGGAGAACGGATCGTCTTCCAGCTGCTTGATGCCCAGGGAGATGCGCTCGCGCTCTGGGTCAACCGACAGGATGACGGTTTCCAGCTCGTCGCCCTTCTTGAAGCGACGCACGGCTTCTTCGCCGGTTTCGTTCCAGGAGATGTCGGACAGGTGAACCAGACCGTCGATGCCGCCGTCCAGGCCGATGAAGATACCGAAGTCGGTGATCGACTTGATGGTACCGGTGATCTTGTCACCCTTGTTGAACTGGCCGGAGAAGTCTTCCCATGGGTTGGATTTGCACTGCTTGATACCCAGGGAGATACGACGACGCTCTTCGTCGATGTCCAGAACCATAACTTCCACTTCGTCGCCAACCTGAACGACTTTCGACGGGTGGATGTTCTTGTTGGTCCAGTCCATTTCGGAAACGTGTACCAGACCTTCAACGCCTTCTTCCAGCTCAGCGAAGCAGCCGTAGTCGGTCAGGTTGGTAACGCGAGCCTGTACACGAGTACCTTCTGGGTAACGTGCAGTGATGGCAACCCACGGATCTTCGCCCATTTGCTTCAGACCCAGCGAAACGCGGTTGCGCTCACGGTCGAACTTCAGGACGCGAACGTCGACTTCGTCACCAACGTTGACGATTTCCGACGGGTGCTTGATGCGCTTCCAGGCCATGTCGGTGATGTGCAGCAGGCCGTCGATGCCGCCCAGGTCCACGAAGGCGCCGTAGTCGGTGAGGTTCTTGACGATACCTTTGACCTGTTGGCCTTCCTGCAGGGTTTCCAGCAGGGCTTCGCGCTCGGCGCTGTTCTCGGCTTCCAGGACGCTGCGACGCGAAACAACAACGTTGTTGCGCTTCTGGTCCAGCTTGATGACCTTGAATTCCAGCTCTTTGCCTTCCAGGTGGGTGGTGTCGCGCACAGGGCGGACATCAACCAGGGAGCCCGGCAGGAACGCACGGATGCCGTTAACGTCGACAGTGAAGCCGCCCTTAACCTTACCGTTGATAACGCCCTTGACCACTTCTTCGGCGGCGAAAGCTGCTTCCAGAACAATCCAGCACTCGGCGCGCTTGGCTTTTTCACGGGACAGTTTGGTTTCGCCAAAGCCGTCTTCGACCGCGTCCAGCGCAACGTGAACTTCGTCACCGACCTTGATGGTCAGCTCGCCAGCTTCGTTGTAGAACTGCTCGAGCGGGATGACGCCCTCGGACTTCAGGCCAGCGTGTACGGTAACCCAGTCGCCGTCGATGTCGACAACGATACCGGAGATGATTGCACCCGGCTGAAGATTGAGGGTTTTCAGGCTTTCTTCAAAGAGTTCTGCAAAGCTTTCGCTCATTTTAATTCCTGTAGATTCGGGCGAAACAGACGCCCATAGCCACATTCCAGACAATGTGGGTTCGTTATGTTAAGGAAAACGTGCAGGACGTTGACTGGTGCCCCTGCATGCCCTCCTGAGCCTCAGATCGAGCGCACGATGCGCTCCAGACTTGATGCCATTGCAACACTGCCAAGTGAAAACAGCCTACCCAGCAGACTCCGCAGCCTATCACGCTTTGCTTCGAGCTTCAACCGGACACCCGCCTGACGGGCCAGCCCCGCCTGCAGGGCAAAGCTGGCCCGGGCATCACAGCGGCTTGACGTTGTTGGCCTGCAAGCCTTTCGGCCCCGGCGCTATATCAAATTCGACGGGCTGATTTTCCTGAAGGCTCTTGAAGCCGTCAGTCAGGATTTGCCTGAAATGCACGAACACATCCGGCCCACCCTCATCCACCGTGATGAAGCCGTAGCCCTTTTCATTGTTGAACCACTTCACTTTACCTTTCGACATTTAGCTGAACCTCTGAATCCGATAAATAACCCACGCCGACACGATCACTTCAGTCGTCATCCGCAAGCTCTATATTGACGGCGTACAACCTGCCGTCCTCACCCTCTTCAACATCGTAGGTAACACGCTGGCCGGGGAGGAACGTCGGGCCACCATCCACACTGGACCTCACCCGGAAGAAAATTTCCCGCCCATCCTCGTCACGCGTAATGCACCCTGTACCCATCCGGGAAGCATCCACACGCTCAAGGTCTTTTTCCGGCATGCCCGAAGGCTTAGCAGGGGACGACATTGACTGCCTGCTCGCCTTTTTGCCCGTGCTCGACATCAAACTTCACACGCTGACCTTCGTGCAATGTTCTGAACCCTTTGGCCTGGATAGCCTTTTGATGCACGAACACATCGCGCTTGCCGACCCCCTCCACGGTAATGAATCCGAAGCCCTTGACATCATTGAACCACTTCACAGTTCCTTCCAACATAAGCCTTCTCTCAATGGACATTTGCGCACAAACACGCATTCCGACACACCCGAGATTGTGCAAACGCCGGCCAACATCAAAGAATCAGAATGAACATCAAGGGAGTGCGAGGATTACAGCGCGGCACGTACGAAAGCGTACCGGGTGACAGCCGAGCGGATGGCGGCCGATCAACGAAAAGGCATAAAAAAAGGGCTGCAAGGCAGCCCTTCGATTGAAACGGAAGGTTCAGACGAGATCGCGCTGCGCCAACTCACTGCGAATACGCTGCAGCACCTGCTCGATCGAAAGCGCGGTGGAATCAAGCTGAATGGCATCATCCGCAGGCTTGAGCGGGGCGACAGAGCGCTGCGTATCACGCTCGTCACGCGCCTGGATCTCTTCCAGCAGGCTTTCCAGGCTCACATCTTCACCCTTGCCCTTCAGCTGCAGGTAACGACGACGAGCCCGCTCTTCGGCACTGGCGGTCAGGAACACCTTCAGCGGCGCATCCGGGAACACGACAGTGCCCATGTCACGGCCATCGGCGATCAGCCCGGGCGCTTCGCGGAACGCGCGCTGGCGCTGCAACAGCGCCTCACGCACCGCCGGCAGCGAGGCGACCATCGAAGCACCGGCCCCGACCGTTTCAGTGCGGATGACATTACTGACATCCTCACCTTCGAGGATGATCTGCTGCAGCTTGCCCGGCTCGGCAGCGATGAACTGCACATCCAGGTGAGCAGCCAGCGCCTTGAGCAACTCTTCGTTGGTCAAATCCACACCGTGATTGGTGGCGTTGAACGCCAGCAGCCGGTACAGCGCGCCGGAATCCAGCAGCCTCCACCCCAACTCGCGCGCCAACAGGCCTGCAACCGTGCCCTTGCCCGAGCCACTTGGGCCGTCAATGGTGATGACGGGCGCTTGCAACATCACGACTTGCCCTCTTCGGCGACACGAATGCCGACTTCGGCGCACAGCTTGAGGAAGTTCGGGAACGAGGTGGCAACGTTGGCACAGTCGTGAATGCGGATGGGCGCGCTGGCGCGCAGAGAGGCAACACTGAAGGCCATGGCAATACGGTGGTCGCCGTGGCCATGCACTTCGCCACCACCCAGCTGGCCGCCGTCAATGATGATGCCGTCAGGGGTAGGCTCGCACTTGATGCCCAAGGTAATCAGGCCATCGGCCATCACCTGGATACGGTCCGATTCCTTCACCCGCAGCTCTTCAGCACCGCGCAGCACGGTACGGCCTTCGGCGCAGGCCGCGGCAACGAACAACACCGGGAACTCGTCGATCGCCAGCGGCACCAGGTGCTCGGGGATGTCGATACCCTTGAGCTTGGCGCCTCGTACGCGCAGGTCGGCCACCGGCTCACCGCCAACTTCACGCTGGTTTTCCAGGGTAATGTCGCCGCCCATCAGGCGCAGGATGTCAATCACACCTGTGCGGGTGGGGTTGATGCCAACGTGCTCGAGCACCAGTTCCGAACCTTCGGCAATGGAGGCCGCCACCAGGAAGAACGCAGCGGACGAGATGTCTGCCGGCACCTCGATGCGGGTGGCGGTGAGCTTGCCACCGGCTTGCAGCGAGGCAACCGGGCCATTGGACTCAACCGAATAGCCGAAGCCACGCAGCATGCGCTCGGTGTGGTCACGGGTCGGCGCAGGCTCGGTGACGGTGGTTTTGCCTTCAGCGTACAGGCCAGCCAGCAGCAGGCAGGATTTGACCTGGGCACTGGCCATCGGCAGCGTGTAGGTCAGCGCCTTCAGTTTTTGGCCGCCGCGAATGGTCAGTGGCGGGCGGCCCTCAGGGCCGGTCTCGACCACGGCACCCATTTCGCGCAGCGGGTTGGCGACACGGTTCATCGGCCGCTTGGACAACGAGGCATCACCGGTCATGGTGGTGTCGAATGGCTGCGCGGCGAGCAGGCCGGACAGCAGGCGCATCGAGGTGCCGGAGTTGCCGACATACAGCGGCCCTGGCGGTGGCTTCAGGCCATGCAGGCCAACGCCATGGATGGTCACGCGACCGTGATTGGGGCCTTCGATGACCACACCCATGTCACGAAACGCCTGCAGTGTCGCCAGGGCATCTTCACCCTCGAGGAAACCTTCGACTTCGGTCGTGCCCTCGGCCAGCGAGCCGAGCATGATCGAACGGTGGGAAATCGACTTGTCGCCCGGTACGCGGATTCGCCCGCTCAGGCGGCCACCCGGTTGGGCCAGGAAAATCAGATCGTTGGCGTTCATAGCGTCCACATAGGCCCGGCGGGCCAGGATTTTACTGAAATGCTCGCGGGCTACCCGAGCGCGGGTGAATACACCCAGCAACTGGTGCCCGTCCCCTGCATCGACCGCGTCGCGCAAGGCGTCGAGGTCGCTGCGAAATGTGTCCAGGGTACGCAGTACTGCCTCGCGGTTGGCGAGGAAGATGTCGTGCCACATGGTCGGATCACTGCCGGCGATACGTGTGAAATCGCGGAAGCCACCCGCAGCGTACCGGAAGATTTCCAGGTTTTCATTGCGTTTGGCCAGCGAGTCGACCAAGCCGAACGCCAGCAGGTGCGGCAAGTGGCTGGTGGCGGCCAGCACTTCGTCGTGGCGCTCCACCGACATGTGCTCTACATCGGCGTCCAGCGCACGCCACAGGCGGTCGACCAGGGCCAGAGCCCCGGGGTCGGTTTCCGCCAGCGGCGTAAGGATGACCTTGTGGCGGCGGAACAGGGTGGCATTGGATGCCTCTACCCCGCTCTGCTCGGAGCCAGCGATCGGGTGGCCTGGCACGAAGCGCGGCAGGCGCTCGCCAAAAACAGCGCGCGCTTCACGCACAACGTTGCCTTTGGCACTGCCAACATCGGTGATCACGGCGTTGCCAAGATCAAGCTGCGCCAATCGTGCCAGCACTTTTTCCATGGCCAGGATCGGTACGGCAAGCTGGATGACATCGGCGCCGACACAGGCGGCAGCGAGGTCTTCTTCACAGCGGTCGACCACGCCCAGGGCGACAGCCTGCTTGCGCGAAGGAGCGTCCAGATCGACGCCGACCACTTCGCGGCACAGGCCGCTTTCACGCAGGCCTTTGGCGAACGAACCGCCGATCAGACCGAGGCCGACGACGACCAGGCGGTTGATGATTGGCGCGGGTTTGGTTTTTGCTGCATTTACCACGAGTGCGAACCCTGTTCAGAAATCTAGGCAGTTCTGCGAGACCATTGGGGCGGCGTTGCCGCCCATCGCGGATAAATCCGCTCCTACAGGAGCGGCTTCAGCCGCGATGGGGCGCAAGGCGCCCCGGCAACCTCAAATCAAAGCACCGCCTTCGGATAAGACCCCAGCACCTTCAGCGCCACAGCCTCCTGGCTGATCTTCTCCAGCACCGCCTTGATCAGCGGGTCACGGTGGTGGCCCACGAAGTCGATGAAGAACACGTAGGTCCACTTGCCGCTGCGCGACGGGCGAGTCTCGATACGGGTCAGGTCGATGCCGTTTTCATGGAACGGCACCAGCAGCTCGTGCAGGGCACCTGGCTTGTTGCTCATCGACACGATGATGGACGTTTTGTCGTCACCGGTCGGCGGCACTTCCTGGTTACCGATCATGAGGAAGCGCGTGGAGTTGTCCGGGCGGTCTTCGATTTTTTCGGCCAGGCGGGTCAGGCCGTACAGGTTGGCCGCCATGTCACCGGCGATGGCCGCCGAGTTCCACTCGCCCTTCACGCGTTTGGCCGCTTCGGCATTGCTCGACACGGCCACACGCTCCACGTTCGGGTAGTGCGCGTCCAGCCACTTGCGGCACTGGGCCAGCGACTGGGCGTGGGAGTAGATGCGGGTGATGCTGTTGGTTTTGGTGCTCTCGCCCACCAGCAGGTGATGGTGAATGCGCAGCTCGACCTCACCACAAATCACCATGTCATGCTCGAGGAAGCTGTCCAGGGTGTGGCTCACGGCGCCTTCGGTGGAGTTTTCCACCGGCACCACGCCAAAGTTGACGGCACCGGCCGCCACTTCGCGGAACACTTCGTCGATGGCCGCCATCGGGCGGCTCACCACGGCATGGCCGAAGTGTTTCATGGCGGCAGCCTGGGTGAAGGTGCCTTCCGGGCCGAGGTACGCGACTTTGAGCGGGTCTTCGAGGGCCAGGCAGGACGACATGATTTCGCGGAAGAGCCGCGCCATCTCTTCGTTGCCCAACGGGCCCTTGTTGCGCTCCATCACGCGCTTGAGCACGGCGGCTTCACGCTCGGGGCGGTAGAACACCGGCTTTTCGCCTTCGGCCAGCGAGGCCGTCTTGACCCGCGCCACTTCTTCGGCGCAGCGGGCGCGCTCGCTGATCAGCTCGAGGATTTTCTCGTCGAGGCTGTCGATGCGTACGCGCAGGGCTTTGAGTTCCTGATCGGACATGTCAGCCGTGCTCCTTCTCGAATTCGGCCATGTAGCCCACCAGGGCTTCCACGGCGTCCAGGCCCAGGGCATTGTAGATGGAGGCGCGCATGCCACCCACCGAACGGTGCCCTTTGAGGTTGAGCAGGCCACGGGCGTCTGCGCCTGCCAGGAAGGCCTTGTCCAGGCGCTCGTCAGCCAGGCGGAACGGCACGTTCATCCACGAACGGGCGTTGTGGCTGATCGGGTTGGTGTAGAACTCGCCGGCATCGATGAAGCCGTACAGGCGGTCCTTCTTGGCCCGGTTGCGCTGCTCCATGGCTTCGACGCCGCCCTGCTCCTTGAGCCACTCGAACACCAGGCCCGAGAGGTACCACGAATACGTGGCCGGGGTGTTGTACATCGAGCCGTTGTCGGCCGACACCTTGTAGTCGAGCATGGTCGGGCAGCTGCTGCGGGCATGGCCCAGCAGGTCTTCGCGAACGATCACCACCACCAGGCCGCTCGGGCCGATGTTCTTTTGCGCACCGGCATAGATCAAGCCGTACTGCGATACATCGATCGGTCGCGAGAGGATGTCGGAAGACATGTCGACCACCAGCGGAACATCACCGGTTTCTGGCACCCAGTCAAACTGCAGGCCACCGATGGTTTCGTTGGAGGCGTAGTGAACGTAAGCAGCGTTCTTGGTCAGCTTCCACTCGTTCTGGCCCGGGATGGCCAGGTAATCGTAGGGCTTGGCGCTGGCGGCAACATTGATGTTGCCGAAGCGGCGCGCTTCTTCAATGGCCTTTTTCGACCAGATGCCGGTTTCGACATAGTCGGCGGTGCCGCTTTCCGGCAGCAGGTTCAGCGGGATTTCAGCGAACTGCTGGCTGGCGCCGCCCTGCAGGAACAGCACTTTGTAGTTGGAGGGGACGGACAGCAGGTCACGCAGGTCCTGCTCGGCCTTTTCGGCGATGGCCACATAGTCATCGCTGCGGTGGCTCATTTCCATCACCGACAAGCCCTTGCCGTTCCAGTCCAGCATTTCGGCCTGGGCACGCTGCAACACAGCATCAGGAAGCGCGGCAGGGCCTGCGCAGAAGTTAAAGGCTCGTTTGCTCACATCCACTCTCGCTCTGCCAAATAGTACAAATCGTAACCTGAAGGCACGCGCCCTTTGTGGGAGCGGCCTTGTGTCGCGAAAGGGCTGCGAAGCAGCCCCAGACATATATGCGTCAACACTGGAATCCGGGGGCTGCTTTGCAGCCCTTTCCGACCGGCCCGGCGCTCCGGCAAGGCCGCTCCCACAAAGGCAGATCCCACAACAGCGTTGCCTACCGTAATCAGTCAAACGGGGCGACCTTGGTCGCCCCGTTCGGGTTTTACGCTTGCTTACTCCTGCTGGGCGTCTTCGGCACCAGCAGCTTCGTCATCAGGCGCATCGCCCTCGACGCCGTCCTCGTCCGCCTCGATGACATCATCGAGCTCTTCCTCGGACGGCTCCTGGATACGCTCCAGGCCTACCAGCGTTTCGTCGGTCACCAGCTTGATCAGCGTCACGCCCTGGGTGTTACGGCCCAGGCTGGAAACTTCGCCGACCCGAGTACGCACCAGGGTGCCCTGGTCGGAGATCAGCATGATCTCTTCGCCTTCCTGCACCTGGATAGCACCAATCAGCAAGCCGTTGCGCCCTTTGGTACCCATGGCAATCACGCCTTGACCACCACGCCCGCGACGCGGGAACTTGGACAGTGGCGTGCGCTTGCCGTAACCACGTTCGGAAGCGGTAAGGATCTGCGCGCCGGACTCCGGGATCAGCATCGAGATGATGCGCTGGCCCTTGCCCAGCTTCATGCCGCGCACGCCACGGGCGTTACGGCCCATTTCACGCACCACGCTCTCGGCAAAGCGAATGACCTTGCCGGCGTCGGAGAACATCATGACTTCCTTCGCACCGTCAGTAATGGCGGCGGCGATCAGGGTGTCACCTTCCTTGAGCTTCAGGGCGATCAGGCCGTTGGAGCGCGGACGGGCGAACTGCACCAGCGGGGTTTTCTTGACGGTACCGGAAGCGGTGGCCATGAAGATGTAGGCACCGGTCGGCTCGGCGGCCCACTCAGGGGTATCACCGTCTTCCTCGTCGATTTCCTCGGCCTCGAGCACTTCGCCTTCGAGTACCGCGTCCTCCGCCTCGTCCAGCTCCTCTTCGGCGCCTGCGCTCTGCTGCAGGGCCTCAAGGTCGATCTGCAGCATGGCGGTGATGCGCTCACCTTCTTCCAGCGGCAGCAGGTTGACCAACGGGCGACCACGGGCGGCGCGCGAAGCTTCAGGGATGTCGTAGGTCTTGAGCCAGTACACCTTGCCTTTGCTGGAGAACAGCAGCAGCGTGGCATGGCTGTTGGCAACGAGCAGGTGCTCGATGTAGTCCTCGTCCTTCACGCCGGTTGCCGACTTGCCTTTGCCGCCACGGCGCTGGGCCTGGTAGGCGGACAACGGCTGGGTCTTGGCATAGCCACCATGGGAAATGGTTACCACGCGCTCTTCTTCCGGGATCATGTCGCCGTAGTTGAGGTCGTGGCGGGCATCGAGGATTTCGGTGCGACGGGCATCACCGTACTCGGCACGAATGGCTTCGAGCTCTTCGCGGATCACTTCCATCAGGCGCTGGGCGCTGTTCAGGATGCGAATCAGCTCACCGATCTGCTCCAGGATTTCCTGGTACTCGGCCAGCAGCTTTTCGTGCTCAAGGCCAGTCAGACGGTGCAGGCGCAGGTCGAGAATGGCCTGGGCCTGTTCCGGCGACAGGTAATACTTGCCATCGCGCAGGCCATATTGCTCAGGCAGGTCTTCAGGGCGGCAGGAGTCGGCGCCGGCGCGCTCGACCATGACCTGCACGGCACTGGATTCCCACGCCATGGATACCAGCGCTTCCTTGGCTTCCGACGGGGTCGGCGATGCCTTGATCAGCGCGATGACCGGGTCGATGTTGGACAGCGCGACCGCCTGGCCCTCAAGGATGTGGCCACGCTCGCGGGCCTTGCGCAGCTCGAACACGGTACGGCGGGTCACCACTTCACGGCGGTGACGGACGAACGCTTCAAGCAGGTCCTTGAGATTGAGCAGGCGCGGGCGACCGTCGATCAGTGCGACCACGTTGATACCGAACACACTCTGCAGCTGGGTTTGCTGATAGAGGTTGTTGAGCACCACCTCCGGCACCTCGCCGCGGCGCAGCTCGATGACGATGCGCATACCGTCCTTGTCGGACTCGTCGCGCAGCTCGGTGATGCCTTCGATCTTCTTCTCTTTGACCAGCTCGGCAATCTTCTCGATCAGGCGAGCCTTGTTCAGCTGGTACGGCAGCTCGGTGACGACGATCTGCTGGCGACCGCCAACCTTGTCGATGTCTTCGATCTCGGAGCGGGCGCGCATGTAAATGCGGCCACGGCCGGTGCGATAGGCCTCGATGATGCCCTGGCGACCGTTGATCATGCCCGCAGTCGGGAAGTCCGGGCCGGGGATGAACTGCATCAGCTCGTCGACAGTGACCTCGGGGTTGTCGATCAGCGCCAGGCAGCCATCGATCACCTCACCCAGGTTGTGCGGCGGGATGTTGGTTGCCATGCCCACGGCGATACCGCTGGAACCGTTGACCAGCAGGTTGGGGATGCGGGTTGGCATGACCGCCGGGATCTGCTCGGTGCCGTCATAGTTGGGCACCCAGTCGACGGTTTCTTTATGCAGGTCGGCCAGCAGCTCGTGAGCCAGCTTGGTCATGCGCACTTCGGTGTATCGCATGGCCGCGGCGTTGTCGCCGTCCACCGAGCCGAAGTTGCCCTGGCCGTCGACCAACAGGTAGCGCAGCGAGAACGGCTGGGCCATACGCACGATGGTGTCGTAGACCGCAGTGTCGCCGTGCGGGTGGTACTTACCGATCACGTCACCGACCACACGGGCGGATTTCTTGTACGGCTTGTTCCAGTCGTTGCCCAGTTCGCTCATCGCATAGAGAACGCGACGATGCACGGGCTTCAAGCCATCACGCGCATCGGGCAGCGCTCGCCCGACAATCACGCTCATCGCGTAGTCGAGGTAAGACTGTCTCAGTTCGTCTTCGATATTGACCGGGAGGATTTCTTTGGCCAGTTCGCCCATGAGAAGCCTGATTCCTTTTTCTGGTGAAACTTCGCAGCCTCCATCAAGGGCCGAACGAAGCTCGCCGCCGCAGCGCGTAAGGGTGCGACGACATACGACAAATCAATGAGTTGTGCCATGGACTTGCGCAATGAAGGCCGTTGTTGTGGGCGGCCTTGGAAACTGCCGGATGTTATCACAAAGGGGGGGTGGAAGTGTACGGCTTGGTTTTGGTGGTTGGGCGCAAATCGCGGATAAATCCGCTCCTACAGGGATAGCTGGAACCTTGTAGGAGCGGATTTATCCGCGATGCGCCGCGTGGGCGGCGCGCGATCACACCAACACCACAAACTCCGAGCCCTACACCACCCACTCAATGCAACCGCTTGCGGCACATCAACTGCGCCAGCTTGGCCGCATCCGGCCGCTCGACGATGCCCCGCTCGGTCACGATCACGTCGATCAGGTCGGCCGGCGTCACGTCAAACACCGGGTTGAACACCTCGACCTGCGGCGCCACTCGGGTACCGGCGTAATCCAGCAGTTCGTCGGCATCACGCTCTTCCAGCGGAATGTCATCGCCGGTGGCCAGGTTCAGATCGATGCTGGTGCTCGGCGCCACCACCATGAAGCGCACACCATGGTGCATGGCACTGACGGCCAGCTGGTAGGTGCCGATCTTGCTGGCCATGTCGCCATTGGCGGCGATGCAGTCCGCGCCCACCACCACCCAGGTGATGCCCTTGCTTTTCATCAGGTGGGCCAGCGCCGAATCGGCGCACAGGGTCACCGGGATGCCTTCGTTGGCCAACTCCCAGGCGGTCAGGCGCGAGCCCTGCAGCCATGGGCGGGTCTCACCGGCATACACACGCTCGACCATGCCCTCCAGGTAACCGGCGCGGATCACCCCCAGCGCAGTGCCAAAGCCGCCGCTGGCCAAGGCGCCGGCGTTACCGTAGGTCAGCAGGGTTTGCTCGTTGCCCTGATGGCGCCGGATCAGCTCGATGCCATACTGGGCCATGGTCAGGTTGGCCTCGCGATCGCTCTCGTGAATGGCCACCGCCTCGGCCTCCAGCGCCGCGAGCACATCCTCCTCAGGGCGCACGCGCTGCAGGCGCTCTCGCATACGGTTCAGGGCCCAGAACAGGTTGGCGGCGGTCGGCCGGGCTTCGGCCAGGCTAAGAAAGTCTTCTTCCAGGTCCATTTCCCAATCGCCGCCCTGGGCCAAGCGCTCTTCCACGGCCAGCACCATGCCATAGGCAGCGGCAATGCCGATGGCCGACGCGCCGCGCACGGCCATGTCACGGATGGCATCCGCTACCTGTGCGACATTGTCGCAGGCCAGCCAGCGCTCTTGCGACGGCAGCTGGCGCTGGTCCAGAAGGTGCAGGACCCCGTCGTGCCACCGGATCCCGGTCACCTTCTCCGCCGCCAAAAGTCGCTCGCGCATCGCCTCTCCCCGTCGTTCGGATATCAAAAGCGGGCGATTATAGCGACCCTCAGCCCTGGGCGCTCGGGTATACTCCGGCCCAATTTAGCGAAGTTTCAGAGGACTGTTCAAATGAGCAACGTCGACCACGCCGAAATCGCCAAGTTTGAAGCCTTGGCGCACCGCTGGTGGGACCGCGAAAGCGAGTTCAAGCCGCTGCACGACATCAACCCGCTGCGCGTCAACTGGATTGACGAGCGCGTCGGCCTGGCCGGCAAGAAGGTGCTGGACGTGGGTTGCGGCGGCGGCATCCTCAGCGAGGCGATGGCCCTGCGTGGCGCCACGGTCACCGGCATCGACATGGGCGAGGCGCCTCTGGCCGTGGCCCAGCTGCACCAACTGGAGTCCGGCGTGCAGGTGGAGTACCGCCAGACCACCGCCGAAGCCCTGGCCGAAGAAATGCCCGAGCAGTTCGACGTGGTCACCTGCCTGGAAATGCTCGAGCACGTGCCAGACCCGTCGTCGGTCATCCGCGCCTGCTATCGTATGGTCAAGCCGGGCGGCCAGGTGTTCTTCTCCACCATCAACCGCAACCCCAAGGCCTACCTGCTCGCCATCGTCGGCGCCGAATACATCCTCAAGATGCTGCCGCGCGGCACCCACGACTTCAAGAAATTCATCCGCCCATCCGAACTGGGTGCCTGGAGCCGTGCCACCGGCCTTGAAGTGAAGGACATCATCGGCCTGACCTACAACCCGCTGACCAAGCACTACAAGCTGAGCAGCGACGTGGACGTCAACTACATGATCCAGACCCTGCGCGAGGAATGAGCATGCGTTTGCGAGCAGTTCTATTCGACATGGACGGTACCCTGCTCGACACGGCGCCGGACTTCATCGCCATCTGCCAGGCCATGCTGGCCGAGCGCGGCCTACCGGCCGTCGACGACAAGCGTATCCGCGACGTGATTTCCGGTGGCGCGCGCGCAATGGTAGCGGCCAGCTTTGACATGGACCCGGAGGCCGAGGGCTTCGAGGCCCTGCGCCTGGAGTTTCTGGAGCGTTACCAGCGCGACTGCGCGGTACACAGCAAACTGTTCGACGGCATGGGCGAATTACTGGCCGACATCGAGAAAGGCAACCTGCTGTGGGGCGTGGTCACCAACAAGCCCGTGCGCTTTGCCGAACCTATCATGCAACGCCTGGGCTTGGCCGAGCGTTCAGCCCTGCTGATCTGCCCGGACCACGTCAAGAACAGCAAGCCCGACCCCGAGCCGATGATCCTGGCCTGCAAAACCTTGAACCTGGACCCGGCCAGCGTACTGTTCGTGGGCGACGACCTGCGTGACATCGAGTCTGGCCGCGACGCCGGCACCCGCACCGCGGCGGTGCGCTACGGCTATATTCACCCAGAGGACAACCCCAACAACTGGGGTGCGGATGTGGTCGTGGACCACCCGCTGGAGCTGCGCAAGGTCATCGACAGCGCGCTGTGCGGCTGCTGAGCCAGCCCAAGAAGACAGGGACTAATCAATGTTCGACTACACCGCCCGCCCCGACCTGCTCAAGGGCCGCGTCATTCTGGTCACCGGTGCTGGCCGTGGCATCGGCGCCGCTGCCGCAAAGGCCTACGCGGCCCTGGGCGCCACAGTGCTGCTGCTGGGCAAGACCGAGGCCAACCTCAACGAGGTCTATGACCAGATCGAGGCCGCCGGCCACCCGCAACCGGTGGTGATCCCGTTCAACCTGGAAACCGCCCTGCCCCACCAGTACGACGAACTGGCGGCCATGGTCGAGAGGGAGTTCGGCCGCCTCGACGGCCTGCTGAACAATGCCTCGATCATCGGCCCGCGTACGCCGCTGGAGCAGCTGTCGGGCGACAACTTCATGCGGGTGATGCACATCAACGTCAACGCCACCTTCATGCTGACCAGCACGCTGCTGCCGCTGCTGAAGCTGTCGGAGGATGCGTCGGTGGTGTTCACCTCCAGCAGCGTCGGGCGCAAGGGCCGGGCCTACTGGGGAGCTTACGGGGTGTCGAAGTTTGCCACCGAAGGGCTGATGCAGACGCTGGCCGACGAGCTGGATGGCGTGGCGCCTGTGCGTTCGAACAGCATCAACCCGGGGGGCACACGCACGGCGATGCGGGCGCAGGCTTACCCGAGTGAGAACCCGCAAAACAACCCGCTGCCCGAGGACATCATGCCGGTTTACCTGTATTTGATGGGGCCGGACAGTGCCGGGGTGAATGGGCAGGCGTTTAACGCGCAGTAAGGTTTGAGATTGTTGGGGCTGCTTTGCAGCCCATCGCGGCTGAAGGCCGTTCCTACAGGGGTACGCGCGTCCTTGTAGGAGCGGCCTTCAGCCGCGATGGGCCGCAAAGCGGCCCCAATGCCTCAACCCGCCGCCAACGCCGGGCGCAGCCGCCCTTGCTGGCGCCCTTCCATCTGCATGCACCGCTCCAAAAACAGGTACATGCAGTCATAACTCTTGCAAATCGCCCTGCGCAATTCGGTGCGCAACCCCAAGGTCGGGTTCTCCCCCGCCAGGGTGCAGATGATCTCCAACGCCTCCCAGGGGTGCGCGTCGTCATACTGGGCGTGCATCTTCAGCCACTTCATGGCCCGCTTGCGCTGATCCTCCGGGAAGCCCATGGCGTAGGTGTCCTCGGCGCACACCACCGCCGACCACTCCCCGGTCGCCCCTTCTATCGCGTAATTGGTCGCGGCCATGGCAATGGCCAGCGATTCGGTGGTGCACACGCGCCAGCACCAGTCGTTGAGCCCGTTGAGCTCGGCGGGTACCTCCTGGGCCTGCAGTTCGTGCAGGTGAATGCCATGGGCATGGCACCAGTGCACCCAATAGTCGGCATGGTGTAGCTCCACCCGTATGTTGCGCATCAACCAGCGCCGCGCCATGTCTTCGCCGGGGTGGCGGGCGTAGCGGGTCTTGGTCAGGTTGTGGGCCATATAAAGGGAAAACTGCTCCACCACCGGCCAGCCGCCGATCAGGTAATGGCGTATGGTCGAGGCTCGCAACTGGCCGTCACGCAGCCGCTGGTAGAACTCATGCTCCACCACCCTGCGCTTGCTTTCGCGGCAATCTTCGATCAGTTGCTGAGCCCATTGAGGGTAACTGGCCGGGTCCATCAATGGCCCGATGCGGACGAATGCATCAATCACTTTCAGCTCCTTGATCCTTGTGATCTTGCGAACGTTTCTTCAGCGAAAGGTACCAGGCGCCCGGTGCAACAGGGGCCGTGCAGCGATTCGTTGGCGCTGCAGACTGTCGCAGGTGAACACCTGCGGCCGTTCGATCAGGTAGCCCTGGGCGTAATCCACGCCGATTTCCTGCAAGGCCTGTTCGATCAGCGGTGTTTCAACAAACTCGGCAATGGTCCGTTTACCCATGACGTGGCCGATGTGGTTAATTACTTCGACCATAGCCCGATTAACCGGATCGTCCAGCATATCTTTGACAAAACTTCCGTCGATCTTCAAGAAGTCGACAGGTAAATGTTTCAAATAAGCGAATGACGACATTCCGGCACAAAAGTCATCCAGCGAAAACTTGCAGCCCAGCCCTTTCAATTCGTTGATGAAGCGGATGGCACTCCCAAGGTTGGCAATGGCGCTGGTTTCGGTGATCTCGAAGCAGATCAGCCGTGGCGGAATGGAAAATTCGACGAACAGTCGCTGCAGGTACTCAAGAAACTTGTCGTCACCGATACTGGAACCCGACAAGTTGATGGCACACATCGACAAAGGCCCTTCCCGCCCCTCGTCCAGGCACTGGCGGATCACCTGGAACACATTGCGCACAACCCACCGGTCCAGTGCCGTCATCAGGCCATAGCGTTCAGCGGCAGGGATAAAACTGTCAGGCAGGATCGTACGGCCGCTTTCGTCGTGCAGGCGCAGCAGAATTTCAATATGGCCAGGCCCTTCAAGGGTGGTCAGCGGCGCGATTTCCTGGGCATAGAGGCAGAAGCGGTTCTCTTCCAGCGCCACGTGCAGGCGCTGGATCCAGGCCATTTCGCCAAAGCGCATCGACAGCTCGCTGTCGTCCACGTGGTACACCTGCACCCGGTTGCGGCCCTTCTCCTTGGCCATGTAGCACGCCATGTCCGCCGCGCGCAGCGAAGCTTCCAGCGTGCCTGGCACCTGCGCCATGTGCACCAGGCCAATACTTACGGTGCTGACGAACGGCCTGCCCTTCCATACGAATTGCAGGCTCTGCACGGCCTGACGCAGGTTTTCGGCAATGCGTTCGGCCTGGTCGGGCGGGCAGTTTTCAAGCAGTACGCCAAACTCGTCGCCCCCCAGCCGCGCCAACGTATCGCCTTCGCGCAGCACCGACTGCAGCACGGCACAGATGTGCCGGAGCAGCTCGTCACCCGCTGCATGGCCGCAGGTGTCGTTCACCAGCTTGAACTGGTCAAGGTCAAGGAACATCAGCGAATGGCGCCCGGCCATGCGCATCAAGCCATTGAGCACCTGCTCCAGGCGGTACTCGAACTCGCGACGGTTGGCCAGGCCGGTCAACGCATCGTGGGTTGCCTGCCACGACAGGTTGGCGATGTACTGGCGCTCCTGGGTCATGTCGTGCAGCACCAGCACGATCCCGGCCAGTTGCCCGTCGCTGATGATGGGCGAACCCACCAGGTTGATCGACACCGTACTGCCATCAAGCCGCTGGATCAGCCGGGCATGCTCGGCGCCACCCTTGAGGCTGCCGTTGAGTACCTGTTCGATCAACGTACTGGTGTCGTCCTCGGCTTGCTCGTCCACCAGGCTGAACAGCGCCGTCAGCGGCAGCCCCAGCGCCTGCCCGGCCTGCCAATGGGTGAGCTGCTCGGCGGCCGGGTTCATGTAGCCAATGTTGCCTTCGACATCGGCTGTGATCACCGCATCGCCAATGGCTTGCAAGGTAATCTGTGCCCGTTCTTTTTCTTCCTGCAGGGCGCTGGCAAACGCTTGGCGCTGGGCTAGCAGCTTGCTTGAGCGGCGCCAGGCAATGCTGATGAGGAACAGGGCCGTCAGCAGGTTGGTGACCAGCAGCACGCGCAACAGCATCCGCGAACCTTCGCCCAGCGCGTCGCTGAAGGCTTTGGCGGCCGGGGTGACACCTTCGTTGATCGCCACGATGCGCCCGCGCCAGCCGGCCGCCTGTTCAGCCGTCACCTGCCCGTTGGCGAACCCCGCGCGCATTTCGGCGGCCAGCACATCCAGCTTGGCCAGGTAGTCATCGCCCACGTTCCAGTAGGCAATGGCGGTTTGCATGTAGCTGATCTGGTGGAAGTTGCGATAGAACCAGATGATGCGGTCAACATCATCCGGGTGGTTGCCGCCCTGCAGCACTGCGCGGCGCGCTTCGTCCAGGTCCGGGTCGGGCTGGTCGAGCACCTCACGCAACTGATGGTCACCCTGGGGCACGGTGATGACCTGGCGATAACGCTGGTAGGTGTGATCGTCGCCACTGTCGGCGTACAGGCTCAGGTAATAAATGGCGTCTTTCTGCGCCTTGGACCACAGGCTTTCGCCTGCCACATAGGCACGCACTGCCGAGAGCGCATAAAGGCTCAGGCTGCCCAGCAGTACCTGGAAGACTACGACAGCGATGAAGGGCCAGATGATACCCAGCAACCTTGGCGCTTCTAGAGTGCGATTTCCCTTCATGTAGTCCCTGTCACAGAGCGGATAAGGCACAAATCAACCCAGACAAGCACAGCGTAGGCCATTTGCCATCTGTCTGGGGGGAATTTTAAGAAGGGGTATCAGGACTGCTGCAAATGCCCATACAACTTGGCGTACAAGCCACCTTCAGCAATCAGTTGCTGATGCCCACCGTCCTCGGCAACGTGCCCGCCATCGAACACCAGTACCCGGTCAGCCTGCTTCACGGCCGACAGCCGGTGGGCAATGATCAAGGTGGTACGGCCGCTCAGGAACCGCGCCAAGGCCTGATGCAGGTTGTACTCGGTAGCAGCGTCCAGCGCCGAAGTGGCTTCGTCGAGAATGACTACCTTGGGCTCGGCCAGCACCATGCGGGCAATGGCCAGGCGCTGACGCTGCCCACCGGACAAACGCACGCCGGACCGGCCGACCACGCTGTCCAGCCCTTGCGGCAAGGCTGCGATGGTGGCCTCCAACTGGGCGATCCGCAGGGCCTGCCAGCAGGCCTCGTCGGTGCAATCGCGGCCCATGCTCAGGTTGGCGCGTACCGTGTCGTTGAACAGCGACGGGTGCTGCAGCACCACCGCCACGTTTTCGCGCAGGGTTTCCAGGCCGATTTCCTGCAGGCTGGCTCCGCCAAAGCGGATGGTCCCGGCCTGCGCCGTATAAAGGCCTAGCAGCAGCTGTACCAGCGTGCTCTTGCCGCCACCACTTGCCCCGACGATGGCGACTTTTTCGCCCGGTGCAATGGCCAGGTCGAGGTGCTCCAGCACCGGCTCGTCGGCGTAGGCGAAGCGCAGGTCGCGCACTTCGATACCCACGGTTTCGCGCCCGGCGAACGGGTCGCAGGCGGCGGGGTACTGAGGCTCGTCTTCGCGCGCCAGCAATTCGTTGAGTCGGCTCAGGGCACCCCCGGCAGCGTAGTAGGCGTACTGCAGGTTAAGCAGTTGCTCCACCGGCCCGATCATGAACCACAGGTAGCTGAACACCGCCAGCATCTGCCCGATCGACAAGTCGGAGAACAGCACCGTGAGCATGGCTGCTGCACGGAAAATGTCGATGCCGAACTGGAACAGCAAGCCACTGGCCCGCCCGCTGGCATCACTCTTCCACTGGGACTCGACGGCGTAGTCGCGCACTTCACGCGCACGCAGGCCGAGCCGCCCCAGGAAGTAGCCCTGCCGATTACCGGCACGCACTTCCTGTATGGCATCCAGGGTTTCCGACAGCGCCTGGGTAAACCGCGAGGTGCTGTCGTTTTCAAGCTTCTTCAGGTGCTTGACCCGCTTGCCCAACTGCACGGTGAAGTAAATCACCAGCGGGTTGAACAGCAGGATCAGCAAGGCCAGCTTCCAGTGCATCCAGATCAGGATGGCTGAAGTACCGGCCAGGGTAAGCATGGCCACCAGGAAGCGGCTCAGGGTTTCGCCAACAAACTTGTCGAGGGTATCCAGGTCGGTGACCAGGTGGGTGGTTACCGTGCCGCTGCCCAGGCTTTCGTATTCCTTGAGTGAAATACGCTTGAGCCGCTCGATCAGGCGAATGCGCAGACGGTAGACGATGTCCTTGGCCAGGCCCGCGAACAGCTTGGCCTGCACCACGTTGAAGGCCAGCGCCGCCAGGCGCAGGCACAGCGTGACGCCCAGCATCAGGCCGATGTAGCCCGCCGCGACTTGCCAATTGCTCGGCAGCAGGTGGTTCATCCATTTGAGCGCGGCATCGCCGTGGCCCAGCAGCACTTCGTCCACCAGCAGCGGCAGCAGCAGCGGAATCGGCACGCTGCAGCAGGCAGCCAGCACGGCAACGAAGTTGGCGGTCCAGAGATTTTTCTTGTGGTGCAACGCCAGGCGGCGGATTTCTGCCCAGCTCAGTCGATCGGCCGCAGCAGCAGGCTTCCCCGGCACAGGGTCGGGCGACCCT
Source organism: Pseudomonas sp. PSKL.D1 (assembly GCF_028898945.1). Classification (NCBI taxonomy): domain Bacteria; kingdom Pseudomonadati; phylum Pseudomonadota; class Gammaproteobacteria; order Pseudomonadales; family Pseudomonadaceae; genus Pseudomonas; species Pseudomonas sp. PSKL.D1. The sequence goes on along the minus strand of NZ_CP118607.1, from coordinate 1,519,865 downwards.
GGCAGGTCAAGCACAGGCGGCCTGCTGCAGCCAGCGGCCAAGCAAGGGTTGCAGGCGGCCCAGCGGCTGGTAGCCGTTGGTCAGCAAGGCCAGTTGGCCATTGCGCTCGGCCAGCAGGGTCGGGAAGCCGGCGATGCCCAAATCCTGCGCCCAGCTGAAGTCGGCCTGGGTGGCCGTGCGGGTGTCGGCACGGGCGAAGGCCTCGGCAAACACGGCTCGGTCGAAACCGGCCCGAGCGGCAAGCTCGACCAGTTGCGGCGCCGTGGTGACGTCCACGCCCTGCTCGTAGAACGACCGCTGGATCGATGCCAACAGCGGCCAGACCCGTTCGGCATCCAGTTCGCGGGCAGTGACCAGCGCCCGGCAGGCCGGCTCGGTATCGTAGACGAAGCCATCGGGCATGGCACCGTCGAACCGGAACGGTTGCCCGGTTGCCTCTGCCACCGCCTGCCAATGCTCAAGGATGTACTTGCGGGTGGAGCCGTCCAGGGCGCTGCCACCGGTACGCAAACCACCCGGAATCAATCGGGTGGCCACGCCCGCCTCACGCGCCTGGGCGATCAGGGCCTCGGCCACTGGCGCGAAACCCCAGCACCAGGAGCACATCGGGTCCATCACATAGAGCAGGCGTGCAGTCATGCATCAAGCCTCGGCTTTGTAGTTGTAGCCGATCGGGTGCGGCAGGTTGCGCGCCTTGGCCAGCTCGATCTGCTTCTGGCGGTCGATGGCGCTGCGCCGGGTCTTTTCGCTCAGCGAGTCCCAGCAGTGCGGGCAGCTCACGCCTGGCGAATAATGCTCGGACGCACGGTCCTGCACATCAATCGGGTGGCGGCAGGCATGGCACTGGTCGTATTCACCCTCGGTCAGGTCATGGCGCACCGTGACCCGGTTGTCGAAGACGAAGCAGTCGCCATCCCAGAGGCTTTCTTCCTGAGGCACTTCCTCGAAGTATTTCAGGATGCCGCCCTTAAGATGATAGACCGCCTCGAAGCCTTCACCGAGCATGTAGCTGGAGGCTTTTTCGCAACGGATGCCGCCGGTGCAGAACATGGCGACCTTCTTGTGCTTGCTCGGGTCGAAGTTGGCCTTGATGTAGTCGGGGAACTCGCGGAAGGTTTCGGTCTTGGGGTCGATGGCACCCTTGAAGGTGCCGATGGCCACTTCGTAGTCGTTGCGGGTGTCGATCAGCAGCACTTCAGGGTCGCTGATCAGGGCGTTCCAGTCTTTGGGGTCGACATAGGTGCCAACGGCCTGGTTCGGGTCCACGCCCGGCACGCCGAGGGTGACGATCTCTTTTTTCAGCTTGACCTTGGTGCGGTAGAACGGCTGCTCGTCGCAGTAGGACTCTTTGTGGTCGACATCCACCAGGCGCGGGTCGTTGCGCAGCCAGGCCAGCAGGCCGTCGATGCCTTCGCGGGTGGCCGAGACGGTGCCGTTGATGCCTTCATGGGCCAGCAGCAGGGTGCCTTTGACGCCGTTGTCGGTCATGGCCTTGAGCAGCGGGTCGCGTAGCTCAACGTAGTCTTGCAGGGTGACGAACTTGTACAGCGCCGCCACGACGATCGGTTGGGTCATTGCGTTGAATCTCCGGGTAGGTGCCCTCGTAAGGGGCGGACCTGGGTTTGACATGAAATAGCAAGGGGGCGCTTTGCGCCCCTTTCGCGACACAAGGCCGCTCCCACAGGAATACACATTCCTCCTGTGGGAGCGGCCTTGTGTCGCGAAAGGGCCGCGCAGCGGCCCCCCGGATGTCGCAGATTGTACCAGATCAGAAAAAAGGATTCAGTGCCCGCCGCCAGCACACACCGGCGACGCCGGCGCAACGCCAACCTTGGCCCACTCTTCTGCGGTATAGGTATGAATGGCCAGCGCATGGATTTCGCCCATCAGCTCACCCATGGTGGCATACACCTTCTGGTGACGCTTGACGCTGTTGAGCCCGGCAAACTGCTCACTGACGATCACCGCCTTGTAGTGCGTCTCCTGGCCACGGCTGTGCATGTGGCTTTCGTTGAACACTTCAAGGTGCTGGGGCGCCAGTGCGCCCAGTTGCTGCTCGATGCGTTGCTGCATGGTCATCGGGTGTTACTCACTTCTTGGCCGGTGCGGCGGCCTTGCCAGCATTGGGGTCCAGCTCTTTGGTCATGTCGTCGAGCAGTTTGTTGACCACCGGTACCGCAGGCTCCAGGCTCTGCTGGGTCAGCTGGGCCGACTGCTGGGTAACCTTAGGCATCTGGGTGAGCACTTTCTTGCCCAGCGGCGACTCGTAGAACTTGACCAGGTCTTTGAGCTCCTGCTCGGTGAAGGTCTGGGTGTACAGGTCGACCATCTTCGGCTTCAGCTTGTTCCAGCCGATGGCGCTGTCGAGCGCAGCATTGGCCTTGGCCTGGTAGCTTTCCAGCACCGACTGCTTGGAAGCCGGGGCCTTGGTCTGGGCGAAGCGTTGGGCGAACATCTGCTGGACCTGCATGTACACCGGGGTGCCCAGCTTGTCGGCATTGGCCAGGGTCAGGAATTTCTCGGCGGCAGCGTTGTGGCTGGCGGTGGCAGCGAGCACCTGGCCGCTGGCGCAAGCCAGGGCAACGGCGGCACAGAGGACACGGAGACGGGTCATTGCATTTCCTTCAGGGAGGGGAGGCGAAACCTCAAGAGTAGAGCATTCTGCGCCCCGCAGGGCGTGCTGCTCAAGTGGCACGACGAGCGAATGAACCGCGTCGCCGCATGAGGGCCTAAACTGCTGATTCTGACTGACAAAGGAGTGAACGCAGCATGAGCCGTATCGAGACAGACAGCCTGGGCCCGGTCGAAGTTCCGGAGGACGCCTACTGGGGCGCGCAAACCCAACGCTCGCTGATCAACTTTGCCATCGGCAAGGAACGCATGCCGCTCGCGGTGCTGCACGCCCTGGCTTTGATCAAGAAAGCCGCCGCACGCGTCAACAACCGCAATGGCGACCTACCGGCCGACATCGCCCGGTTGATCGAACAAGCGGCCGACGAGGTGCTCAAAGGCGAGCACGACGACCAGTTCCCGCTCGTCGTCTGGCAGACCGGCAGCGGCACCCAAAGCAACATGAACGTCAACGAGGTGATTGCCGGGCGCGCCAACGAACTGGCCGGCAAAGGCCGTGGCGGCAAGGCGCCAGTACACCCCAACGACCACGTCAACCGCTCGCAGAGCTCCAACGACTGCTTCCCCACCGCCATGCACATCGCGGCAGCCCAGGCGGTGAACGAAAAACTGCTGCCTGCCATTGCCGAGCTGTCGTCGGGGCTGGCTGAACTGTCGGCGCGCCACCACAAGCTGGTCAAGACCGGGCGCACGCACATGATGGACGCCACGCCCATCACCTTCGGCCAGGAGGTGTCCGCCTTCGTCGCCCAGCTCGACTATGCCCAGCGTGCCATCCGCGCCACCCTGCCGGCAGTGTGCGAACTGGCCCAGGGCGGCACGGCAGTGGGCACCGGCCTGAACGCGCCACATGGCTTTGCCGAAGCGGTGGCGGGCGAACTGGGGGCGCTCTCCGGCATGCCGTTTGTCACGGCGCCAAACAAGTTCGCCGCCCTCGCCGGCCATGAACCGCTCACCAGCCTGGCCGGTGCGCTGAAGACGCTGGCAGTGGCCCTGATGAAAATCGCCAACGACCTGCGCCTGCTCGGCTCTGGCCCCCGCGCAGGGCTTGCCGAAGTGCGCTTGCCGGCCAACGAGCCGGGCAGTTCGATCATGCCCGGCAAGGTCAACCCGACCCAGTGCGAGGCGCTGTCGATGCTGGCCTGCCAGGTATTGGGCAACGACGCCGCCATCGGCTTTGCCGCCAGCCAGGGGCATTTGCAGTTGAACGTGTTCAAACCGGTGATCATCCACAACCTGCTGCAGTCGATTGAACTGCTGGCCGACGGCTGCCGTAACTTCCAGCAGCATTGCGTGGCCGGGATCGAGCCGGACGCCGAACAAATGGCGGCGCATCTGGAGCGGGGGTTGATGCTGGTGACGGCGCTGAACCCGCACATTGGGTATGACAAGGCGGCGGAGATTGCCAAGAAGGCCTACAGCGAGGGCAAGACCCTGCGGGAGGCGGCGCTGGAGTTGAAGTACCTGACCAATGAGCAGTTTGACGAGTGGGTGCGGCCCGCGAACATGCTGGCGCCGGGTGGTAAGGGTTGAATTGAGATTGTCTGCGCCTGGGAGATCGAGCGCCGCCTGCGCGGCGCATCGCGGATAAATCCGCTCCTACAAGCAACACGCAACCTGTAGGAGCGGATTCATCCGCGATGCGCCGCGCAGGCGGCGCCCGGTATTACAGGCGCTGAATACCTGAACCCCTCCTCGCCCGCCACCCCGCCACCAACGAAGGCCCCACCGCCACCAACGTCGACCCGATCACTACCGTCACCGCCCCCACATACCCCAGGGCATTGATGTCCTCCGCCTGCACAAACCCAGGCCACATCCAGGCTGCCAGCGCCACCGCCACAAAGGTCACCAGCGGCGTCAGCGCCAGCGTGGCACTTACCCGCGAAGCCTCCCAGTGCGCCAATGCCTCGGCGAACGCACCATAGGCCACCAGCGTGTTAAGGCAGCAGGCCAGCAACAGCCAACCCTGCAACGGCGTCAACTGCAACGCCTCCAGCGGGTGCACCCAGGGCGTGAGCAATGCCGCACACCCCAGGTAGATCACCATCATCACCTGCTGCGAATGCCACACCGAGAGCAACTGCTTCTGGCTCAGGGCATAGAACACCCAGATGCTGGTGGCCAGCAGAATGGTCAGCACACCCGTGGTGTAGGTGCCCAGTGAGGTCAGCAATTCTTCAAGCCGCTGATTGAAGAACAGCCCGAAACCGGCCAGCAGTATCAACAAACCAATGCCCTGCCCCAGGCTGAAGCGCTCCTTGAACACGAATACGCTGGCCACCAGCAGCAACACCGGGCCAATTTGCACCACCAGTTGCGTGGTGCCGGGGCTGAGTAGCTTGAGGCCGATCAGGTACAGCACGTAGTTACCCAGCAAGCCGCACACGGCCACCACCACCAGGCCTTTACCCTTGGGCGGCAGCTTGTTCAAGGAAGGTAAGCGACGTTTGGTGGCCAGCCAGGCGAACAGCAAACCGCCGGAAACGAGCAGGCGGTACCAGGTGACGGTTACCGGGTCCATCACCTGCAGCACTTGTTTGAGTTTTATCGGAAGGATGCCCCAGAGGAGCGCGGTCAGCAGAGCAAGGGACAGGCCGTAAAGCCAGCGGCCGGATGTTGTGTGCATGGGGTTCTCAGTCAGGCCCGTGGTGGGGGTACTTGATTCCAAGGGGTTCAAGGCCTCATCGCGGCTAAAGCCGCTCCTACAGGTTCAGCGAAATCCTGTAGGAGCGGCTTTAGCCGCGAGGGGCCGTCACAGCTTACTTCTTATGCCTGGCAAACGCCGCTTCCAGCGCCTCATTGATGGTACGCAACACCTTCACCCGCGCCCACCGCTTGTCGTTGGCCTCCACCAGCGTCCACGGCGCGATCTCGGTGCTGGTGCGGTCGACCATGTCACCCACGGCATCCACATACACACCCCACTTATCGCGGTTGCGCCAGTCATCCTCGGTGATCTTGTAACGCTTGAACGGGATCTGTTCACGCTCCTCGAAACGCTCAAGCTGCGTCTGCTGGTCGATCGCCAGCCAGAACTTCACCACCACCACGCCGGCATTGACCAACTGTTCTTCAAAATCGTTTATCTCGCCGTAGGCGCGCATCCAGTCAACCGGCGTGCAAAAGCCCTCCACCCGCTCCACCAGCACCCGGCCATACCAGGAGCGGTCGAAGATGGTGAACTTGCCCCGCGCCGGAATGTGCCGCCAGAACCGCCACAGGTAGGGCTGGGCACGTTCCTCTTCAGTGGGCGCGGCAATCGGCACGATGCGGTACTGGCGCGGGTCGAGCGCCGCGGCCACCCGGCGGATGGCCCCACCCTTGCCAGCCGCGTCATTGCCTTCAAACACCGCCACCAGCGCGTGCCGGCGCATGTGCTTGTGGCGCAGCAGGCCGGCCAGGCGGGCCTGTTCGGTGACCAGTTGTTCCTGGTAATCGTGCTTGTCCAGGCGCACGCTCAGGTCCAGCGCACCCAGCAAGCTGCGTTGGTCGATGCTGCGCCCCAGCGGGGCGATGTTGCCCTGGTGCTTGCCTTTGGGGTTGTGCTCCAGCGCCGCCTGCAGGCTCTCGAGCAAGATGCGCCCAACGGCCAGGCTGCGGTAATGCGGGTCTGCGCCCTCCACCACGTGCCAAGGTGCGTAGTCGCGGCTGGTGCGGCGCAGCACGCGTTCGCCAAAACGCACGAAGCGGTCGTAGGTTTCCGATTGCTGCCAGTCCAAAGGGCTGATGCGCCAGCTGTGCAGCGGGTCGTCCTTGAGCGCCTTGAGGCGGGCCTTCATCTGTTTTTTGGACAAGTGGAACCAGAACTTGATGATCAGCGCGCCTTCATCGCACAGCATCTGTTCCAGGCGCTCGGCCCCGGTGATGGCCTGGTCGAGCACGGCGTCCTTGAACACGCCATGCACGCGGCCTTGAATCATCTGGCTGTACCAGTTGCCGAAAAACACCCCCATGCGCCCCTTTGGCGGCAGTGCCCGCCAGTAGCGCCATGCCGGTGGCCGGGCCAGTTCTTCGTCGGTTTGCTGGTCGAAGGTGAGCACGTCGATCATGCGCGGGTCCATCCACTCGTTGAGCAGTTTCACCGTCTCGCCCTTGCCGGCGCCTTCCACGCCGTTGATCAGCACGATCACCGGGAAACGTGCCTGCTGCTTGAGTTCGTACTGGGCTTCAAGCAGGGCCTCGCGCAGGGCGGGCACCTCTGCCTCGTAGGTTTCCTTGTCGATGCTGTGACCGATTTCCGCGGATTCGAACATGCTGGACTGGCTCCTTCAATGGATAAACAAGACTAGCATCCACAATCCCCTTAAAATCGCCTTTCCGCTGCAAACCGAGCCAACCATGCCTGCACCCACCCTTCTCCAGCATGCCCAGATCGACTGGGACGACCAAGGCCGCCCCCTTTCCCGGCAGTACGACGATGTGTACTTTTCCAAGAACGAAGGCACCGACGAAACCCGCCATGTGTTCCTCGAACAACCCCGGCTGCGCGAGCGCTTTGCCGCGCTGCCTGCCCATGGCTGCCTGGTGATCGGCGAAACAGGCTTTGGCACCGGCATGAACTTTTTCTGCGCCTGGCAGCTGTTTGCCGAGGCAGCCCCCGCGCAAGCTCGCCTGCATTTCGTCAGTGTCGAGAAGTACCCGCTTAGCCATGACGACATGGCCCGCGCCGTGCGCCTGTGGCCGGAGCTTGCAGCGTTCACCGAGCCTTTTTTGCAGCAGTACGTGGCGGTGCATCCGGGCTTCCAGCAGTTCACATTCGACCACGGCCGGGTCACCCTGACCTTGCTGATTGGCGATGTGCTGGAGCAGTTGCCGCAACTTGATGCGCCTATCGACGTGTGGTTTCTCGATGGCTTTGCACCGGCCAAAAACCCCGACATGTGGACGCCCGAACTGTTCGCGCAGCTGGCGCGGCTATCGCGCCCCGGCACGGCGCTGGCCACCTTCACCACCACCGGCTGGGTGCGTCGTAGCCTGGTCGAAGCGGGTTTCGCCATGAAAAAGGTGCCGGGCCTGGGCAAGAAGTGGGAAGTGATGAGTGGCGAGTACATCGGCACGCCGGCCGCGCCGCTGTCACCACCTTGGTATGCGCGCCCGCAGCTTCCGGCCGGCCCGCGTCATGCGCTGGTGATCGGTGCGGGCCTCGCCGGCAGCGCCAGCGCCGCCAGCCTGGCGGCGCGTGGCTGGCAAGTCACCATGCTGGAGCGCCACGAAGCACCTGCGCGTGAAGCGTCCGGCAACCCGCAAGGTGTGCTGTACCTGAAGTTGTCGGCACATGGCACGGCACTGTCGCAGATGATTCTGTCCGGTTTCGGCTACACCCGCCGCCAGCTTGAGCGGCTGCAAAAAGGCCAGGACTGGGACGCGTGTGGCGTATTGCAACTGGCGTTCGACAGCAAGGAAGCCGAACGCCAGGCCAAGCTTGCCGAGGCATTCGACAGCGGCTTACTGCAGGCACTGGAGCGCAATGAAGCTGAAGCGGTTGCCGGCGTGGCGCTGCCGGCGGGCGGCCTGTTCTACCCCGAAGGCGGCTGGGTACATCCGCCAGCGCTGTGCCAGGCGCAACTGCAACATCCCAACATTCAGCTGCGCACACACAAGGATGTGGCCGAACTGCGCAAGGTCGACGGCCAATGGCAGGCCTGGGCCGGCGAGCACCTACTGGCCAACGCGCCGGTGGTGGTGCTGGCGGGCGCGGCCGACGTGCGCCGATTCGAGCCTTGCGCAGGCCTGCCCCTCAAGCGCATTCGCGGGCAGATCACCCGGCTGCCCGTCACCCCGGCCAGCCGTGCGCTACGCACGGTGGTGTGCGCCGATGGTTACGTGGCGCCGCCTCGCGGGGATGAGCACACGCTTGGGGCAAGCTTTGATTTCCACACGGACGACCTCACGCCGACGGTGGCCGAACATCAGGGCAATCTGAGGCTACTGGACGACATTTCCGCAGACCTCGCGCAGCGCCTTGATACCGCGGCGCTGAACCCGGAGCTCTTGCAAGGGCGCGCGGCGTTTCGTTGCACCAGCCCGGATTACTTGCCGATTGTCGGGCCGCTGGCCGACCCTGGCGCATTTGCCGAGGCTTATGCGGTGCTGGCAAAGGATGCCCGCCAGATACCGGACATCGTTTGCCCTTGGCTGGATGGGTTGTACGTGAACAGCGGGCATGGGTCGCGGGGGCTGATCACGGCGCCGTTGAGTGGCGAGCTGATTGCGGCATGGGTGTGTGGTGAGCCTTTGCCAGTGCCTCGTGCAGTTGCAGAAGCCTGCCATCCGAACCGGTTTGCATTGCGCAAATTGATACGCGGGAAGTAGCGCGTCACGGCTTCGCGGATAAATCCGCTCCTACAGGGAAACGCTGTCCCTGTAGGAGCGGATTTATCCGCGAAGGGCATTGCACGTTCTCCCCGCTTATAACATATCGATCTAAAACTCTCACAATCCCCCCCGGTCAGTTCCTTACACGTGCCCATCCCAGGGCACCGATTCCCCAACGGAAAAACCGGTAAGGACCTATGTGCGGATTAGCAGGAGAGTTACGTTTCACCCCCATCGACCAAGCCCCACGCCCGGCCGACCTGGCCGCGGTGGAGCGCATCACCCACCACCTGGCGCCCCGTGGCCCCGATGCCTGGGGCTTCCATAGCCAGGGCCCGATTGCCCTGGGCCACCGGCGCCTGAAGATCATGGACTTGTCCGACGGCTCGGCGCAGCCCATGGTCGACAACACCCTGGGCCTGTCGCTGGCGTTCAACGGCGCCATCTACAACTTCCCCGAGCTGCGCCAGGAGCTGCAGGACCTGGGCTACACCTTCTGGTCCGACGGCGATACCGAAGTGCTGCTCAAGGGCTACCACGCCTGGGGCGCGGCCTTGCTGCCCAAGCTCAACGGTATGTTCGCCCTGGCCATCTGGGAGCGCGACAACCAGCGCCTGTTCCTGGCCCGCGACCGCCTGGGCGTGAAGCCGCTGTACCTGTCGCGCAATGGCGAGCGCCTGCGCTTTGCTTCCACCCTGCCGGCGCTGCTCAAGGGCGGTGACATCGACCCGATGATCGACCCGGTGGCGCTCAACCACTACCTCAACTTCCACGCCGTGGTGCCAGCGCCACGCACCTTGCTGGCCAACGTGCAGAAGCTCGAGCCCGGCACCTGGATGCGCATCGACCGCCATGGCGAAGTGGAGCGCCACACCTGGTGGCAACTGCATTACGGCCCAAACCCGGACGAGCGTGATCTCGACCTGGAAGGCTGGACCACCCGCGTGCTCGACGCCACCCGCGATGCCGTGGCCATCCGCCAGCGTGCAGCAGTGGACGTCGGCGTGCTGTTGTCGGGCGGTGTTGATTCCAGCCTGTTGGTCGGCCTGCTGCGCGAAGCTGGCGTGGACGACCTCTCCACCTTCTCCATCGGCTTTGAAGACGCCGGCGGCGAACGTGGCGACGAATTCCAGTATTCCGACCTGATCGCCAAACACTACGGCACCCACCACCACCAGTTGCGCATTGCCGAAAGCGAAATCATCGAGCAACTGCCTGCGGCCTTCCGCGCCATGAGCGAGCCAATGGTCAGCCACGACTGCATTGCCTTCTATTTGCTGTCTCGCGAGGTGGCCAAGCATTGCAAAGGTGTGCAAAGCGGCCAGGGCGCCGACGAGCTGTTTGCCGGTTACCACTGGTACCCGCAGGTGGACGGCGCGGCTGACCCCTACAGCGCTTACCGTGAGGCCTTTTTCGACCGCAGCCACGCCGAGTACCGCGACACCGTGCAAGCCCCGTGGCTGCTGGAAACCGACGCGGCTGGCGATTTTGTGCGCGAGCACTTTGCCCGCCCCGGCGCCGCCGACGCGGTAGACAAGGCACTGCGCCTGGACAGCACCGTGATGCTGGTGGACGACCCGGTCAAGCGCGTCGACAACATGACCATGGCCTGGGGCCTGGAAGCGCGCACGCCGTTCCTCGACTACCGCCTGGTGGAGCTGTCGGCACGCATCCCGGCACGCTTCAAGCTGCCTGACGGCGGCAAGCAAGTGCTCAAGCAGGCCGCGCGGCGGGTCATCCCCCACGAGGTGATCGACCGCAAGAAGGGCTACTTCCCGGTGCCCGGCCTCAAGCACCTGCAAGGTGCCACCCTGGATTGGGTGCGCGAGCTGCTGACCGACCCGAGCCAGGACCGTGGCCTATTCAACCCGGCCATGCTCGACCGCCTGCTGAGCAACCCGCACGGCCAGCTCACCCCGCTGCGCGGCTCCAAGCTGTGGCAGCTCGCGGCCCTCAACCTGTGGCTGAGCGAACAAGGAATCTGACCGATGAAAGCCCACGAAATCGCTTACGGTCAGCGCCTGCTGCGGGGCCAGTCACCGTCCTACGAGCGGCTGCAGGCGCGCCTGGCCGGTGACGGCAGCGAGCCACACGACCAGCCACGTGCCCTGCACTGCGGCTGGGGCCGCCTGCTGATCGGCCACACCTACCCGGATGCCGCCAGCCTGGCCGAGGCGCTGCAGCACGAACGCCCCGGCGAGCGCGACATCGCCCTGTACGTGGCCGCGCCACAGCAATTGCTGGCCCAAGCGCCGCATCAGCTGTTTCTCGACCCGTCCGACACCCTGCGCCTGTGGTTTACCGACTACCGCCCGGCGCAGCGCGTGTTCCGCGGCTTCCGCATCCGTCGGGCGCAAAGCGACACCGACTGGCAGGCGATCAACAGCCTGTACCAGGCCCGCGGCATGCTGCCGGTACAACCCGAATTGCTCACCCCGCGCCACCTGGGCGGCCCGGTGTACTGGCTGGCCGAAGATGAAGACAGCGGCGCGGTGATCGGCAGTGTGATGGGCCTGAACCACAGCAAGGCGTTCGACGACCCTGAACGCGGCAGCAGCCTGTGGTGCCTGGCCGTTGACCCGCAGTGCAGCCGCCCCGGCGTGGGTGAAGTACTGGTGCGCCACCTGGTGGAGCATTTCATGAGCCGTGGCCTGGCCTACCTCGACCTGTCGGTGCTGCACGACAATCGCCAGGCCAAGCGCCTGTACGGCAAGCTGGGGTTTCGTAACCTGCCCACCTTTGCGGTCAAGCGCAAGAACGGCATCAACCAGCAACTGTTCCTGGGCCCTGGCCCGGCAGCGGAGCTCAACCCCTACGCACGGATCATCGTCGACGAGGCCCACCGCCGCGGCATCGAGGTGCAGGTGGACGATGCGGCCGGCGGGCTGTTCACCCTCAGCCTGGGCGGGCGGCGGGTACGCTGCCGCGAATCGCTCAGCGACCTGACCAGCGCCGTCAGCATGACCCTGTGCCAGGACAAACGCCTGACCCGTCAGGCCCTGCACAACGCCGGCCTGCACGTGCCGGTGCAGCAATTGGCAGCCAGTGCCGATGACAACCTCGCCTTCGTGGAAGACCACGGCGCCGTGGTGGTGAAGCCGGTGGACGGCGAGCAAGGCCAGGGCGTGGCGGTGAACCTGACCACGTTCGAGCAAGTGGCCCAGGCCATCGAACAGGCCAAGCGTTTTGACAGCCGCGTGCTGCTGGAAAGCTTCCACCCGGGCCATGACCTGCGCATCGTGGTGATTGGCCATGAAGTGGTGGCCGCCGCCATCCGCCACCCCGCCCAAGTGCTGGGTGACGGCAAGCACAGCATCAAGGCGCTGATCGAAGCCCAAAGCCGCCGCCGCCAGGCTGCCACCGGCGGCGAAAGCCGCATTCCGCTGGATGACGAGACCGAACGCACCCTGCGTGATGCCGGGCTCGATTACGCCACGGTACTGCCCGCCGGCCAGCGCCTGGCCGTGCGCCGTACTGCCAACCTGCACACCGGCGGCACCCTGGAAGACGTGACCGAACGCCTGCACCCGGTACTGGCCGATGCCGCCATACGCGCGGCGCGGGCACTGGACATTCCGGTGGTGGGGCTGGACCTGATGGTGCGCGATGCCACGCAGCCCGAGTACGTCATCATCGAGGCCAACGAGCGGGTTGGGTTGGCCAACCATGAACCGCAGCCCACGGCGGAGCGGTTTGTCGATTTGCTGTTTCCGCATAGCCGGGCGTTGGCGTAACGGCCATCGCGGCTGAAAGCGCGCTCCCTGTAGGAGCGGCTTCAGCCGCGAAGGGCCGGCAAAGCTGGCACAAGCCTCAAAGGAGAACACATGCCTCAACAACACCCCGAACCCGACCTCGACTACCTCAAGCGCGTGCTGCTGGAAATGCTGTCCATCCCCAGCCCCACCGGTTTCACCGACACCATCGTGCGCTACGTGGCCGAACGCCTGGACGAGCTGGGCATCCCCTACGAGCTGACCCGCCGCGGCACCATCCGCGCCACCCTCAAGGGCCGGCAGAACTCCCCCGACCGTGCCGTTTCGGCCCACCTCGACACCATCGGCGCCAGCGTGCGCCAGTTGCAGGACAACGGCCGCCTGGCCCTGGCCCCGGTGGGCTGCTGGTCCAGCCGCTTCGCCGAAGGCAGCCGGGTCAGCATTTTTACCGACACCGGCGTGTTTCGCGGCAGCGTGCTGCCGCTGATGGCCAGCGGGCATGCCTTCAACACCGCCATCGACCAGATGCCAGTCAGCTGGGAGCACGTGGAAGTGCGCCTGGATGCCTACTGCGCCACCCGCGCCGACTGCGAGGCCTTAGGCATCGCCATCGGTGATTTCGTGGCCTTCGACCCGCTGCCGGAGTTCACCGAAAGCGGCCACATCAGCGCCCGTCATCTGGACGACAAAGCGGGTGTGGCTGCATTGCTCACGGCGTTGAAAACCGTGGTGGAAAGTGGGCAACAGCCACTGATCGACTGCCACCCGCTGTTCACCATCACCGAAGAAACCGGCTCAGGTGCCGCCGCGGCCCTGCCTTGGGACGTGAGCGAATTCGTTGGCATCGATATCGCCCCCGTCGCGCCTGGCCAGGCGTCCAGCGAACATGCGGTGAGCGTGGCCATGCAGGACTCCTCGGGGCCTTATGACTACCACCTTTCACGTCACCTGCTGAAACTGGCCGGTGACCAGGACTTGCCGGTGAAACGTGACCTGTTCCGCTATTACTTCAGCGATGCCCATTCCGCCGTGACGGCCGGGCACGACATCCGCACCGCGCTGGTGGCATTCGGCTGCGACGCCACCCACGGCTACGAACGCACGCACATCGACAGCCTTGCCACCCTCAGCCGCCTGCTGGCCGCCTACTTGCTGAGCCCGCCGGTGTTCGCCAGCGACTCGCAACCGGCCAACGGCTCGCTCGAGCGCTTCAGCCATCAGCTGGAACATGAAACCCAGATGGGCAGCGACACGCGGGTACCGGTGGTGGACAGCCTGTTGGGAAACAAAGACTGACGCGCCCGGTTTGGCGTAGGATGGCGGCATCGTTCAATGAAACAGAATGTTGCCCATGCTGATCCCTTACGACCAACTAGAAGCTGACACCCTGACGCGCCTGATCGAGGACTTCGTAACCCGCGACGGCACCGACAATGGCGACGACACACCGCTGGAAACCCGTGTGCTGCGGGTGCGTCAGGCATTGGCCAAAGGGCAGGCGTTCATCCTCTTCGACCCCGAGAGCCAGCAGTGCCAGTTGCTGGCCAGGCATGATGTGCCTCGGGAGTTGCTGGATTAACCTGTACCGGCCCTTTCGCGGGTTCACCCGCGAAAGGGCCGGTACAGGCCAACTCAGGCCATCTTCACCTTGCGCGCCTCCCCTGCCTTGATCCGTTTGTACACCTCGGCCCGGTGTACTGGCACCTCACGCGGCGCACACACACCGAAACGCACCATGCCATCCCGGGTCTCTACCACCTTGATGTGAATGTCATCGCCAATGACGATGACCTCGCCCACTTCACGGCCAATCACCAACATCGTCCAATCCTCCTGCAAACTGGGAAAACCCCAGCCTGCATGGGGATATTCGGCTACTCAATACTTCACCACTAATTCAGAATGCTCCTACAGCTACAGGTAAAACATCCTACAGACACATCCTACAATCAGCGCGTTTGCGCCTTGGCTCGCATCTTCACCGCCATCTCCGCCATCTCGTCATACAGCCGCTGCGGCGCTTGCTGCTTGAGCTGCCATGCCTGACGCCCGGCTTCGTGCGGCAAAATCAGGAACTCCCCGGCTGCTACCTGCTCATGAATGTAGTCGGCGATGTCCGCCGCGCTGATGGGCGAGCCTTCCAGCAACTTGCCCACCTGGGCTTTCATGGCCGGGTTCGGCCCGCGGAACGAGTCCAGCAGGTTGGTCTGGAAGAAGGACGGGCACACTACGTGCACCGCCACTTCCAGCTGGCGCAGCTCCACCAGCAGGCTTTCCGACAGGGCCAGCACCCCGGCCTTGGCAACGTTGTAGTTGCTCATGCCCGGCCCCTGCATCAAGGCGGCCATGGAGGCCACGTTGATGATGCGCCCCTTGCTGCGCTCCAGCAGCGGCAGGAACGCCTTGCAGCCCTTGACCACGCCCATCAGGTTGACGGCGATCTGCCAGTCCCAGTCCTCCAGCGACAGTTCGGCAAAGAACCCGCCCGAGGCGACACCGGCATTGTTGACGATGGCATCGATGCCGCCGAACTTCTCTTCGCAGGCCTGGGCCAGGGCGGTGAGCTGGCTGTAGTCGCGCACATCGCAGCGCTGGGTGAAGCCCTCACCACCCGCCGCACGCACCTGCTCCAGGGTGTCGCGCAGGCCGGCTTCGTTGACATCGGCCAGCGCCAGGCGCCAGCCCTCGCGCGCCCAACGCAGGGCGATTTCGCGGCCGAGGCCTGAACCGGCGCCGGTGATCATGATGCGGTTTTGCATGGGGCTGGCCTTGTGTTGACTGATTGTGAATCGAGTCTAATCAAGGCAATTGCGCAAAGCAGGGTTCATCAGGGTAGTGAATGGGCAGGCATGACTGGGTGGTCAATGAGGGCCTCATCGCGGATGAATCCGCTCCTACAGGGGTTATGTGTAGGAGCGGATTTATCCGCGATGACGTCAGCACAGGCAACACACAAATGGAATCTTTCCAAAGCGGCAGCAGTCCGAATTAGCAAGAGGCCAGCAGTCCGAGGCCCTTGACCCTCAACCACGCAAGGACTCCTTCATGACCACGATCCTCATCATCATCCTGATCCTTCTACTGATTGGTGGCTTACCGGTCTTCCCGCACTCGCGCAGCTGGGGCTATGGCCCGTCCGGCATCGTCGGCGTGGTGCTTGTGATTCTGCTGGTGCTGTTGTTACTGGGCATGATCTAGCCGCAACAAATAAAAAAAACCGCGCCGAAGCGCGGTTTTTTTATGGGGCAATGGCTCAGTGCGACACAGCGCCCGAGGCCCCCAGGCCTGTTTGCGAACGCACAAACTGCGGGTAGAACAGCGCACGCTCGTCATCAGCAGCCTTGGACTTGTCGGTAACCGAGAAGAACCAGATACCGGCAAAGGCAATGATCATCGAGAACAGCGCAGGGTACTCGTACGGGTAGATGGCTTTCTCGTGGCCGAGAATCTGTACCCAGATGGTCGGGCCGAGCACCATCAGCGTCACCGCGCTGATCAGGCCCAGCCAGCCGCCAATCATGGCGCCGCGGGTAGTCAGCTTCTTCCAGTACATCGAGAGCAGCAGCACCGGGAAGTTGCAGCTGGCAGCAATGGAGAACGCCAGGCCCACCATGAAGGCGATGTTCTGCTTCTCGAACAGGATGCCCAGGCCGATCGCCAGCACGCCCAAGGCAATGGTGGTGATCTTCGACACGCGGATCTCGTCCTTGTCATTGGCCTTGCCCTTGCGCCAAACGCTGGCGTACAGGTCATGGGACACCGCCGAGGCACCGGCCAGGGTCAGGCCGGCAACCACCGCCAGGATGGTGGCGAAGGCTACTGCCGAAATGAAGCCCAGGAACACGCTGCCACCCACGGCATCTGCCAGGTGCACCGCCGCCATGTTGTTGCCGCCGATCAGGGCGCCGGCGGCGTCCTTGAAGTCGGGGTTGGTGCTGACCAGCAGGATCGCGCCAAAGCCGATGATGAAGGTCAGGATGTAGAAGTAACCGATGAAGCCGGTGGCATACAGCACGCTCTTGCGGGCTTCCTTGGCGTCGCTGACGGTGAAGAAGCGCATCAGGATATGCGGCAGGCCGGCGGTACCGAACATCAGTGCCAGGCCCAGCGAGAATGCCGAGATCGGGTCTTTGACCAGGCCGCCCGGGCTCATGATCGCTTCACCCTTGGCGTGCACCTTGATCGCCTCGGAGAACAGGGTGTTGAAGTCGAAGCCCACGTGCTTCATCACCATCAGCGCCATGAAGCTGGCACCGGACAGCAGCAACACCGCCTTGATGATCTGCACCCAGGTGGTGGCCAGCATGCCGCCGAACAGCACGTACAGGCACATCAGGATACCCACCAGGATGACCGCAACGTGGTAGTCCAGGCCAAACAGCAACTCGATGAGCTTGCCGGCACCGACCATCTGGGCAATCAGGTAGAAGGCCACTACCACCAGCGAGCCGGAGGCCGACAGGGTGCGGATTTCTTTTTGCCCGAGGCGGTACGACGCCACGTCGGCAAAGGTGTATTTGCCCAGGTTGCGCAGGCGTTCGGCGATCAGGAACAGGATGATCGGCCAGCCGACCAAAAAGCCGATGGAGTAGATCAGGCCGTCGTAGCCCGACGTGAACACCAGCGCGGAAATTCCCAGGAACGAGGCCGCCGACATGTAGTCACCGGCAATCGCCAGGCCGTTTTGAAACCCGGTGATCTTGCCACCGGCGGCGTAGTAGTCGGCCGCCGATTTGTTGCGTTTGGAGGCCCAGTAGGTGATCCCCAGAGTAAAGGCAACGAACGCCACGAACATGGCGATCGCCGAAACGTTCAGCGGCTGTTTCTGCACCTCGCCGGTCAGGGCATCGGCGGCCCACACGGCGGGTGCGAAAACGCCGCAGGCCAGTACGGCCAAAGCTTTGGCGTGGCGGATCATTGTTGCGCCTCCTTCAGGATGGCCTTGTTCAGCTCATCGAATTCGCCATTGGCGCGGCGCACGTAGATGCCGGTCAGCACGAACGCCGAGAGGATCAGGCCAACGCCCAGGGGGATGCCCCAGGTGATCGACGAGTCCGGGCTGAGCTTGGCGCCAAGCACTTGCGGGCCGTAGGCGATGAGGAGGATGAAAGCGCAGTAGAGGCCGAGCATGATCGCCGAGAGGATCCAGGCGAAGCGCTCGCGTTTGCTGACCAGCTCCTTGAAGCGGGGGCTGTTTTGTATCGAGAGGTAAATGCTGTCGTTCATTGTTTTTGTCCTAGCAGCACAGATAGGGGATGGAACCCACACCTTCACTTTATGCTGCCGTACGACGCCAACCAGACGACCTTAGTCTTAGATGCAACGGTGTTTTACAGATTGCGTAACAAAGCGACGGCCCTTTCGCGGATAAATCCGCTCCTACAGGGTTCCAGCTATCCCTGTAGGAGCGGATTTATCCGCGATGGCCCCGAACTGGCCCTTGGACCTACTTACCGGTCCACTCCTTCACGCGGTCCGGATGCTTGGCCACCCAATCCTTGGCCGCCGCTTCAGGCTTGGCACCTTCCTGGATCGCCAGCATCACCTCGCCGATCTCGTCCTTGGACTGCCAGCTGAATTTCTTCAGGAACTCCGCCACTTCCGGCGCCTTGCTCGCCAGCTCTTTGCTGCCAATGCTGTTCACGGTCTCGGCCGCGCCATACACGCCTTTCGGGTCTTCGAGGAACTTCAGCTTCCACTTGGCGAACATCCAGTGTGGCACCCAACCGGTCACTGCAATGGACTGCTGCTTGGCGTATGCCCGGCCCAGTTCGGCGGTCATCGCAGCGCCCGAGCTGGCCTGCAGCTTGTAGCCGGTAAGGTCGTAGTCCTTGATGGCCTGGTCGGTCTTGAGCATCACGCCCGAGCCTGCGTCGATACCGACGATCTTCTGCTTGAAGGTGGTGTCGGTCTTCAGGTCGGCAATGCTGCTGGCCTTGACGTACTCCGGCACGATCAGGCCGATCTTGGCGTCCTTGAAGTTAGGGCCGTAATCGACCACGTTGTCCTTGTTCTTGGTCCAGTATTCACCATGGGTGACCGGCAGCCAGGCCGAGAGCATGGCGTCAAGTTTGCCGGTGGCCACGCCCTGCCACATGATGCCGGTGGCAACCGCCTGCAGCTTCACGTCATAGCCAAGTTTCTGCTTGATCACTTCGGCGGCCACGTTGGTGGTGGCCACACTGTCGGCCCACCCGTCCACGTAACCGATGCTTACCTCTTTGGCCATTGCCTGCGCAGCGCTCATGGCCAATACCAGGGCAGTACCCACCCCCAGGAAACGTCGCATACTCATCAAAGCATCCCCACGTCAGGTCTTGGAGATTGCATCATCGTCCTGCCACACACCGCGACCTGCTCCAGCTGCGACCTGCAACCCAACCATATGCGACAGCACTGTGCCATTAGCGGCACTGTGGCGGGCAGCTCTGCGCGATCCTTGCATGCCAAAGGATTGGCGCCGGGCTACTATCTATCGCTTTGCACCTGACGATGGACCGCCCGATGCCCCACGCCGCCCGCCTGCTGCCGCTGTACCTGCTCGCCTGCCTGCTGGCCGCTGCCGGCCTCGGGGCGCTCTGGTACGGGCTTGGCAAGCCGGTGCACCTGCCCGATGCGGCCAGCCCCACGCACAAGTTGCAGTGCGCTTCCTACACCCCGTTCGACAAGGACCAGTCGCCCTTCGACCAGCCGTTTCGCCTGCGCCCGGCGCGCATGGATGCCGACCTGGCACTGCTGGCCGAGCGATTTCAGTGCATCCGCACGTATTCGATGACCGGCCTTGAAGCGATACCGGCGTTGGCGCGCAAGCATGGGCTGAAGGTGATGCTCGGGGCTTGGGTCAGTGCCGACCCGGTGATTACCGAACAAGAAGTGGGGCTGCTGATTGACTCTGCCAACGCCAACCCGGACGTCGTCAGTGCGGTCATCGTCGGCAACGAAACCCTGCTGCGCAAAGAGGTCACCGGCGAGCGACTGGCCGGGTTGATCAGCAAAGTCAAAAGCCAGGTAAAGGTACCGGTGACCTATGCCGACGTCTGGGAGTTCTGGCTACAGCACCCGCAAATTGCCCCGGCGGTGGACTTTCTCACCATCCACCTGCTGCCTTATTGGGAGGACGACCCACGCGGCATTGACGACGCGCTGGCCCATGTTGCCGACGTGCGCCGGGAGTTCGGCGAACGCTTTGCACCCAAGGGTATCGTGATTGGCGAAACCGGCTGGCCCAGTGAAGGCCGACAGCGAGAAACCGCCGTCCCCAGCCGCGCCAACGAAGCGCGCTTTATCCGTGGGTTTGTTGCCATGGCCGAGGCCAACGGCTGGCAGTACAACCTGATCGAGGCGTTCGACCAACCCTGGAAGCGCGCCAGCGAAGGGGCCGTAGGCGGTTATTGGGGGCTTTACGATGCCGACCGGCAAGACAAGGGCGTGCTCGAAGGGCCGGTAAGCAATTTGGCCTACTGGCCCCAGTGGTTGCTGGCCACCCTTGCACTGATGGGCATGATGCTGATGCTGGCCGGGCG
Organism: Pseudomonas sp. PSKL.D1; assembly: GCF_028898945.1. Lineage (NCBI taxonomy): Bacteria > Pseudomonadati > Pseudomonadota > Gammaproteobacteria > Pseudomonadales > Pseudomonadaceae > Pseudomonas > Pseudomonas sp. PSKL.D1. Next base: position 1,499,680 of record NZ_CP118607.1, on the reverse strand, counting down.
CCCCGCCACCCCGTTGGCCGCTCTGCTGCTGCCGTTGCTCGCCGCGTTTGGCGCAGGTTGCCTCGGGTTGTGGGGGGAATTGATGCGCACCCACGCGCGGTTTGCCGGGGAATGGGTGTGGGCAGTGGCGCTGGCCATGCTGAACCTGCTGGTACTGCTGCACGGCGTGCTGGGGCTGGCCAAGCGTGACGGCTGGCGCCAGCGCCTGTTTGCCTGGTTCGAGGCCCAAGCGGGTTGGATGCTGCTGGCGACGGGGTTTGCCGCTGCGGTGAGCATGCTGGCGATGGTGTTCGACCCGCGTTATCGCAGCTTCCCTACCCCGGCGTTGGCCTTGCCAGCGCTGGTTTACCTGTTGCGGCCGGTGGTGGCCAGCCGGGCGGAGGTAACGCTGCTGGCCTGTATCATCGGGGCCGGCGTGCTGCCGCAGTTGTATCGCGAAGGGCTGCAAAGCCAGCAGGCCTGGGGCTGGGCGGTGGTAAGCATGATGATGACGGTTGCGTTATGGCGAAGTCGGCGCAAGGCCTGAGGGCCTCAAGCGCGTACCAGCCGCAACCCGGCCAACACCACCGCGAACACCGCGATGCTGGCGGTGTACAGCACCAACGCCGGCACCCCGAACGCCAAGGCCACCAGCGCCAGCCACCACCCGGCAGGCCCTTTGACCACTTGGGCCAGCAAGGCTGCCCCCAACCCGGCCCAGGCCAGCACTTGGTAGTGAATACCCAACCCCAGCCACGCCCGCACCTGGCACTGCCAATATTCCCCGGGCACGGCGCAAAGCCCGACCCAGCGGCCATCCTCCATCAACCCATAGCGCACGCCATAGCTGGCCGCGAGCCACAGCGCCAGAAACAGCAACAGCCAACGAGACATCCCAATCTCCAATACCGGTAATCGAAACAGTGCATGATTGCCCAGGCCCGATGTAAGGCAAAATCACTGCCAGACAGCTACCTTGCTGATAACAAGCACACCAAAGACCACGGCACTTGGCAACTTTGCCGATACCACCGTGGTCATAGCCTGACTTTGCTCGAGTACTTTTCCGGGGGAATACATGCTTCGATCCTGGCGCCTTGTCGCCCTTCTTGGCGGCCTGCTGATGGCTGCAACCGCTTCGGCGCGGGACATCGACGCCGCCAGCTACGGCTTCCCCTTGACCAACCCGTTCGAGGCGACCATCGCCACCACGCCGCCCGAACAGCGCCCGGCGTTGCCCAGCGACGACGAGATCGACCAGGCCGATTACAGCCTCAGCCTGCGCCCGGAGCGCGAGTTCACGCTGCCCGACAACTTCTGGTCAGTCAAAAAGCTCAAATACCGCCTGGCCCGTCAGGACCACGAGGCGCCACTGATCTTCATCATCGCCGGCACCGGGGCGCCGTATTCGAGCAGCATCAACGAATACCTCAAAAAGCTCTTCTACAAGGGCGGCTACCACGTGGTGCAACTGTCGTCGCCCACCAGCTGGGACTTCATGAGCGCCGCCTCGCGCTTCGCCACCCCCGGGGTGAGCAAGGAAGACGCCGAAGACATGTACCGCGTGATGCAGGCCGTGCGTGCCCAGCACCCGCGCCTGCCGGTCAGCGACTTCTACCTCACCGGCTACAGCCTGGGTGCGCTGGATGCGGCATTCGTCAGCCACCTGGATGAAACCCGCCGCAGCTTCAACTTCAAGCGCGTGCTGCTGCTGAACCCGCCGGTCAACCTGTACACCTCGATCACCAACCTCGACAAACTGGTGCAAACCCAGGTCAAGGGCATCGACCGCAGCACCACCTTTTACGAACTGATGCTGGAAAAGCTCACCCGTTACTTCCAGGACAAAGGCTACATCGACCTGAATGACGCCCTGCTGTACGACTTCCAGCAATCGCGCCAGCACTTGTCCAACGAGCAGATGGCCATGCTGATCGGCACCTCGTTCCGCTTCTCGGCGGCCGATATCGCCTTCACCTCCGACCTGATCAACCGCCGCGGCCTGATCATCCCGCCGAAGTTCCCGATTACCGAGGGCAGCAGCCTCACGCCGTTCTTCAAGCGGGCGCTGCAGTGTGACTTCGACTGTTACCTGACCGAGCAGGTGATCCCCATGTGGCGCGCCCGCACCGACGGTGGCAGCATCCTGCAACTGATCAACCAGACCAGCCTGTATGCCCTGGAAGACTACCTGCACAACAGCCCGAAAGTGGCGGTAATGCACAACGCTGATGATGTGATTCTGGGCCCTGGCGACATCGGGTTCCTGCGCCGGGTGTTCGGCGATCGCCTGACCCTTTACCCCCATGGCGGCCATTGCGGCAACCTCAATTACCGCGTCAACAGCGACGCCATGCTGGAGTTCTTCCGTGGTTAACAAATTGCTGCTCGTCACCGCCCTGCTCGCCGCTGGCAATGCCCTGGCCGAAGAGACCGCTCCCCGGGCCAGCGTGGTCGAGGCCGACCCGCAGGTTACCGCGGCGCCCCTGCAACCAGAGGCCGACGGCTTCATCGACCCGCTGCGCGAACTGAAATTCAACCCCGGGCTGGACCAGCGCGAGTTTGAGCGTTCCACCCTGACCGCGCTGAACATCTACGACCCGCTGGAGTCGATGAACCGACGCATCTACCACTTCAACTACCGGTTGGACCAATGGGTGCTGCTGCCGCTGGTCGATGGCTACCAATACGTCACGCCGAGCTTCGTGCGTACCGGTGTGAGCAACTTCTTCAACAACCTGGGTGACGTGCCCAACCTGCTCAACAGCGTGCTGCAGTTGAAAGCCAAACGCTCGGGGCAAATCACCGCGCGCCTGCTGTTCAACACCATCATTGGGGTGGGCGGGTTATGGGACCCGGCCACCAAGATGGGCCTGCCGCGCCAGAGTGAAGATTTTGGCCAGACTTTGGGCTTTTATGGTGTGCCGGAAGGGCCATACCTGATGCTGCCGTTGTTCGGGCCGTCGAACCTGCGTGATACCACCGGGCTGGTGGTGGACTATGCCGGCGAGCAGGCGGTGAACTTCCTCAACATGCCTGAAACCACCACCGACCACCCGGAAATCCTGGCATTGCAGGTGGTGGACAAGCGCTATACCACCAAATTCCGGTATGGGCAGATGAACTCGCCGTTCGAGTACGAGAAGGTGCGGTATGTGTATACACAGGCGCGCAAATTGCAGATAGCCGAGTAAGCAGGGCCGGCCTCTTCGCGGGTAAACCCGCTCCCACAGGGACTAGACAGCCTCGAGACCGGTTCGGTCTCTGTGGGAGCGGGTTTACCCGCGAAGAGGCCCGCGCAGGCAACATCAAATCCCCAGAAACTGGCTGAGCTCGCGTTTTTTGGCCAGCGCATCCCGCCGCCCCAACTCGATCAGTTCACTGCAATAGCTCGCCTCGAACAGCAAATAACTCAACACCCCCGCCCCGCTGGTTCGCGTCGCCCCTGGCCCGCGCAAAAACAGGCGCAGCGCCGCCGGCAACTCGCGCCGGTGCCGCGCGGCGATCTCGTCCAGCGGCTGGCTGGGCGCCACCACCAGCACATCGATTGGTGCCAGGCCCAAGCGCCGGGCATCCAGGTGCGCGGGCAGCAGGTGGCTGAGGTGGTTGAGCCGCTGCAACAGCTCGATGTCATCTTCAAGGCTGTCAATGAACGTGCTGTTGAGCATATGCCCACCAATCTGCGCCAGGCTTGGCTGCTGGCCGCTGAACACCCGTGGGGCCGCCACCGGCGCCGCCGGCCGCTGCGGGTTGCCACTCACCCCAACCACCAGCACCCGGCTGGCCCCCAGGTGTAACGCTGGGCTGATCGGTGCCGACTGGCGCACGGCACCATCGCCGTAGTACTCGTCACCCAGCCGTACCGGGGCGAACAACAGCGGGATGGCCGCGCTGGCCAGCAAGTGGTCGATGGTCAGCGGCGTCGGCACGCCGATGCGTCGGTGACGCAGCCAGGCATCGATGGTGCCGCGGCCCTGATAAAAGGTCACTGCCTGGCCGGACTCGTAGCCGAACGCGGTGACTGCAACAGCGCGCAATTGCTCGGCTGCAAGGGCATGGCCGATGCCGTCCAGGTGCAGGTGCGATGCCAGCAATGTGCGCAGCGGGCTGCTGTCGAGCAGGGCCACCGGGGCTTGCCCGCCAAGGCCCAGCAGGCTGTGGCCGACGAAGCGGCTGGCTTGGCGGATAACCCCGGGCCAGTCGCTGCGCAGCACCAGGTGGCTGCTCAGGTTTTGCCAAAAGGCAGTCAGGCTCTTTACGGCTTCCCCAAAGCGGGTGGCACCGCTGGCCAGGGTCACAGCATTGATGGCCCCGGCCGAAGTGCCGACGATGACCGGGAACGGGTTGTGGGCACCGGGTGGCAACAGTTCGGCGACGCCAGCCAGCACACCGACCTGATAGGCGGCGCGGGCGCCGCCACCGGAAAGGATCAGGCCGGTGGTTGGGGTCATCGGGTCTTCCCTGGTTAGCTGTTATTACCGCTTCTTTTTCTCATACAGCCGCGGCGCCCCATCAGGGCGCGACTTGAACCGCCGGTGCGCCCACAGATACTGCTCCGGGCACTCGCGCAACACCCCTTCGATCCACCGGTTGATGCGCAGGCAATCCGCCTCTTCGCTTTCCCCCGGGAAATCTTCCAGCGGCGGATGAATCACCAAACGATAGCCGCTGCCGTCTTCAAGGCGCTTCTGGGTGAACGGAATCACCTGTGCCTTGCCCAGCCGGGCAAACTTGGTGGTGGCAGTGACAGTGGCCGCCGGGATGCCGAACAGCGGCACAAACAGGCTTTGCTTGGCGCCATAGTCCTGATCCGGCGCATACCAGATTGCCCGGCCCGAACGCAGCAGCTTGAGCATGCCGCGTACGTCCTCACGCTCCACCGCCAGCGAATCGAGGTTGTGCCGCTCGCGGCCACTGCGCTGGATGAAGTCGAACAGCGGGTTGCCGTGCTCGCGGTACATGCCGTCGATGGTGTGGGCCTGGCCCAGCAAGGCGGCGCCGATTTCCAGGGTGGTGAAGTGCACGGCCATGAGGATGGCCCCCTGCCCGGCCTGCTGCGCAGCCTGCAGGTGCTCGATGCCTTCGATGTGCGCCAGGCGCGCCAGCCTGGCCTTGGGCCACCACCAGCTCATGGCCATTTCGAAGAACGCAATGCCGGTGGAGGCGAAGTTGGCCTTGAGCAAACGGCGCCGTTCGTCAGCCGACAGCTCCGGGAAGCACAGCTCCAGGTTGCGCGCGGCAATACGCCTGCGCTCGCCGGCCACGCGGTACATCAACGCGCCCAGGGCAGCGCCGAGCCACAGCAGGGCGCGGTAGGGCAACTGCACCACCAGCCACAGCAGGCCCAGGCCCAGCCACAGGCCCCAAAACCTGGGGTGGAAAAAGTAGGGTCGAAAACGCGGGCGTTCCATTGAAGCTTCCGGTAAGACAAAGGCCGTGCATTCTACATCGGTTCGGTGCCGGTTGCGGCCAACCGGTCTTATCGTTATAAGTCAGGGCACTTTTTTCGCAACAAGCCGTCTATGCAGACCATGAGCACAAACCCAACACCCGACTCCGCCTCCGTGTTCCAGCTCAAGGGCAGCATGCTCGCCATCACCGTGCTGGAACTGGGCCGCAACGACCTGGAAGCCCTCGACCGCCAATTGGCGGCGAAAGTGGCTCAGGCCCCCAATTTCTTCAGCAACACGCCGCTGGTGCTGGCCCTGGACAAGCTGCCGGCCGGCGAAGGGGCCATCGACTTGCCGGGGCTGATGCGCATCTGCCGCCACCACGGCCTGCGCACGCTGGCCATCCGCGCCAACCGCATCGAGGACATTGCCGCCGCCATCGCCATCGATCTGCCGGTGCTGCCGCCATCCGGTGCCCGCGAAAGGCCGCTGGAGCCCGAGCCCGAGGTGAAAAAGCCCGAGCCAGCCCCTGCGCCTGCGCCCGCGCCCGCGCCCGAGCCGGAAGTGCGCCCGACCCGCATCATCACCTCACCGGTACGCGGTGGGCAGCAGATTTACGCCCAGGGCGGCGACCTGATCGTCACCGCTTCGGTCAGCCCGGGCGCGGAACTTCTGGCCGATGGCAACATCCATGTGTACGGCGCCATGCGCGGCCGGGCGCTGGCCGGCATCAAAGGCAACACCCGGGCCCGTATCTTCTGCCAGCAGATGACCGCCGAAATGGTCTCGATCGCCGGCCAGTACCGGGTGTGCGAAGACCTGCGCCGCGACCCGCTGTGGGGCGCCGGCGTGCAAGTCAGCCTGTCCGGTGATGTGTTGAACATCACCCGCCTTTAACGGATACTTGCCGTCATTTTTAGAGCAACTTTTTCATCTGTTGCCATTTTTTGCATTTTGCTGGGACGCCTGTCCCGACTTATTTAGGGGTGAAACACCTTGGCCAAGATTCTCGTGGTTACTTCCGGCAAGGGGGGTGTGGGCAAGACCACCACCAGCGCCGCCATCGGTACCGGCCTCGCACTGCGTGGCCACAAGACTGTCATCGTCGACTTCGACGTGGGCCTGCGTAACCTCGACCTGATCATGGGCTGCGAACGCCGCGTGGTGTACGACTTCGTCAACGTGGTAAACGGCGAAGCCAACCTGCAGCAGGCCCTGATCAAGGACAAGCGCCTCGAAAACCTGTACGTGCTGGCCGCCAGCCAGACGCGTGACAAGGACGCGCTGACCCAGGAAGGCGTCGAAAAGGTGCTGATGGAGCTCAAAAACGAGTTCGAATTCGTCATCTGCGACTCCCCGGCCGGTATCGAGAAGGGCGCGCACCTGGCGATGTACTTCGCCGACGAAGCCATCGTCGTGACCAACCCGGAAGTGTCCTCGGTACGTGACTCCGACCGCATGCTGGGCATCCTGTCGAGCAAGTCGCGCCGCTCGGAAGCCGGCGAAGAGCCGATCAAGGAACACCTGCTGATCACCCGCTACAACCCGGAGCGCGTCGAGCGCGGCGAAATGCTCAGCATTGCCGACGTCGAAGAGATCCTGGCGATCAAACTGCGTGGTGTGATCCCTGAGTCCCAGGCCGTGCTCAAGGCCTCCAACCAGGGTATCCCGGTCATCCTCGACGACCAGAGCGATGCCGGCCAGGCGTACAGCGACACCGTCGATCGCCTGTTGGGCAAAGAGAAGCCGATGCGCTTCATCGACGTACAGAAGAAGGGATTCTTCGAGCGCATTTTCGGGAGTAAATAAACCATGAACCTTTTTGACTTCTTTCGTGGCAGACAGAAACAGACCAGCGCGTCGGTAGCGAAAGAGCGTCTACAGATCATCGTGGCGCATGAGCGCGGCCAGCGCAGCGAGCCGGACTACCTCCCGGCGCTGCAGAAAGAACTGCTCGAAGTGATCCGCAAGTATGTGAACATCGGCAACGATGATGTGCACATCGAGCTGGAAAACCAGGGCAGCTGCTCGATTCTGGAGCTGAACATTACTTTGCCGGATCGTTGATTCGGTTTTGATCGTTGGGGCTGCGTTGCAGCCCAATCGCGACACAAGGCCGCTCCCACAGGGGGAATGCATACTCCATGTGGGAGCGGCCTTGTGTCGCGATTGGGCCGCAAAGCGGCCCCAACTTTCTCAATAGAGACCCCGCAATGCCGCTGTCAAACATCCAGATCCTCCACGAAGACGCCGCCATCCTGGTGATCAACAAGCCGACCCTGCTGCTGTCGGTCCCCGGCCGCGCCGAGGACAACAAGGACTGTCTGATCACCCGCCTGCAGGAAAACGGCTACCCGGATGCACTGATCGTGCACCGCCTGGACTGGGAAACCTCCGGCATCATCCTGCTGGCCCGCGATGCCGACAGCCACCGCGAGCTGTCGCGCCAGTTCCACGACCGCGAAACCGAAAAAGCCTACACCGCGCTGTGCTGGGGCCAACCCGCGCTGGACAGCGGCAGCATCGACCTGCCCCTGCGCTACGACCCGCCCACCAAGCCTCGGCATGTGGTGGACCACGAACAGGGCAAGCACGCGCTGACCTTCTGGCGCATCGTCGAGCGTTGTGGCGATTACTGCCGGGTTGAGCTGACGCCGATCACCGGCCGTTCGCACCAGTTGCGCGTGCACATGCTGTCGATCGGCCACCCGCTGCTGGGTGACCGTTTGTATGCCAACCCGCAAGCGCTGGCGGCCCATGAGCGCTTGTGCCTGCATGCGTCGATGCTGAGCTTTACCCACCCGGTTTCCGGGGAGCGGTTGAAGTTCGAGTGCCCTGCGCCGTTCTGAATCGGTGTTGCCTGCATCGCGGCTGAAGCCGCTCCTATGTATGGACTCGCCCACACTGTCTAGCTGCTTTTTGAACATAGGAACCCGGTTGCATCTATGTATCAGGCCTATTCGAGGAAGCTTTTCGCTTCTGGCCAACATCGTGGTGAGCTCGCAGTTTGCCGTTTACATTGAGGCCATAATGTTGCCGGGCCTGTAGGAGCGGAGGCATTTCTCTGCGACGGTCTTACCAAGGGGCAATGTTCACTAGCAGGGGTTGGGGCGCGCAGCGCCCCGGTGGCATTGCTCGGTTGATCAGCTGCTCATGGCAGCCTCCTCATGACCTTTCGGTTTGCGTTGATAAACCTGATCACTTTGCAGCAGTGACCAAATAATGCGCAGATTTCGATTAGCCAGTCTGATCGCCGCCTCCTTGCGCCCAAGGCGGGATAGCCAGCGCAAGAGGCGGCGATCATCTGGCTGATCGGAATCAGGCTTTAGCTGACTCAAGACAGCATGCGCGCCTTGAATCATCAAGCTGCGTATGTAGCCGTCACCTCGCTTGCTCATTCTGCCCAGCCTGATTTTGTTTCCGCTGCTGTGCTGGTCGGGCACGACACCGAAGAAAGCAGAAAACATCCGGCCACTGGCGAAGCGTGCAGGTTCTGTCTCTTTCGCCACGATCGCCGTGGCGATGATGGGGCCGACACCACGAATGGTGATCAACCGTTGTGCGACCTTATCCTCTTGGGCTGTCGCTTCGAGCCGCGCACTTAGCGTCGCAATGCGCTCACTCAGAAAGAGCCAGTCAGCTAGCAGTTCATCGAGCAACTCGCGCAACAAATCAGGCAGGGGCAAGGAGGCATCCTCAAGAGCTCGCGGTACATGTGTACTGATCGCGGTATCACCTTGGGGCATGGATACACCATGCTCAAGCAGCAAGCCACGCATCTGATTACCCAGCGCTGTATGTCGCTTGATGTTGCCGCGCCGGATACGGTGCAGCGCCTGAATAGTCAGTGCTGTGGTGCTCTTGACCGGTATCGAGGCGATGCTGCTGTCGCGACCAGCGCGCAAAATGGCATGAGCGTCGTTACGGTCGTTCTTGGCGCCACTGCGGTGCTCGGCCACGCGTTGCGCAGGCAGAATGCGAACCGGATTACCCTTGGCCTGCAGCAACCTGGCCCAGGCTTGCGCACCCGGACCACACTCCATCAAGACAGTTACCGTCACTGGCACCTTGAGTAGGAAATCATGGAAAGCCTGTCGGGATTTGATGCGATCTTCGTAGATCACCCGACCGGTAGCATCCTCGCCTGCTAACTGGAAGACCTGTTTGGCCAAGTCTACGCAGATGGTTGTGCAAAGCTCCACATCAGTGGAAGACAGGGAATCGTGCTTCGAACTATGCTTTTTCATGGTCTCGCCCTCGCTGCCGTTGGCTTCTTCGAACGCCACCGTGGCACTGTGATGCCTCGGCGGGGGCGAGTCCATCGATTACACGTTGGTTGTAGGAGCGGCTTCAGCCGCGATCAAGCCCACACAAATTTGTAACCATCTGCGCTAAACTCGCGCCACTGCTGTCTGGAGTGAGCTATGCGCGAAGCACTGAATACCGGCCTGATCGAATTCCTCAAGGCCTCCCCGACGCCCTTCCACGCCACCGCCAGCCTGGCCCAGCGCCTGGAAGCTGCCGGCTACCAGCGCCTGGACGAGCGTGACAGCTGGGCCACGGTGCCCGGCGGGCGCTACTACGTCACCCGCAACGATTCCTCGATCATCGCCATCAAGCGGGGCTTGCAAGCCCCGCTGCTGAACGGCATCCGCATGGTCGGCGCACACACCGACAGCCCGTGCCTGCGGGTGAAACCGCAGCCCGAGCTGCAGCGCCAGGGCTTCCTGCAACTGGGTGTTGAAGTGTATGGCGGCGCGCTGCTGGCGCCGTGGTTCGACCGCGACCTGTCGCTGGCGGGGCGGGTTACCTTCCGCCGTGATGGCAAAGTCGAGAGCCAGCTGATCGACTTCAAGCTGCCGATCGCGATCATCCCCAACCTGGCGATCCACCTCAACCGCACCGCCAACGAAGGCTGGCAGATCAACCCGCAGAACGAGCTGCCGCCGATTCTGGCCCAGGTGGCCGGCGACGAGCGCATCGACTTCCGCGCCGTGCTCACCGAGCAACTGGCCCGCGAGCATGACCTGAACGCCGACGTGGTACTGGATTACGAGCTGAGCTTCTACGACACCCAGGACGCTGCGCAGATTGGCCTGAACGGTGACTTCATCGCCGGCGCCCGCCTGGACAACCTGCTGTCGTGCTTTGCCGGCCTGCGAGCGCTGCTGGCGGCCGACAGTGACGAAACCTGCGTGCTGGTGTGTAACGACCACGAAGAAGTCGGCAGCTGCTCGGCCTGCGGCGCCGATGGCCCGATGCTGGAGCAGACCCTGCAGCGCCTGCTGCCGGACGGCGACGCCTACGTGCGCACCATCCAGCGCTCGCTGATGGTCTCGGCCGACAACGCCCATGGCGTGCACCCCAACTATGCCGACAAGCACGACGGCAACCACGGGCCCAAGCTTAATGCCGGGCCGGTGATCAAGGTCAACAACAACCAGCGCTACGCCACCAACAGCGAAACGGCGGGCTTCTTCCGCCACCTATGCATGGCCGAAGAAGTGCCGGTGCAGAGCTTTGTGGTGCGCAGCGACATGGGCTGTGGCTCGACCATCGGGCCGATCACGGCCAGCCACCTGGGGGTGCGCACGGTGGACATCGGGTTGCCGACGTTCGCCATGCATTCGATTCGCGAGCTGTGTGGCAGCCATGACCTGGCGCACCTGGTGAAGGTGTTGACAGCGTTTTACCGCAGCCGCGAATTGCCGTGAGTTTGATGTAGGCGGGGCCGGCCTCTCGCGGATAAATCCGCTCCTACAGAGCCCGTGTAGGAGCGGATTTATCCGCGAGAGGCCGGCACAGGCCTACACCCACCGCTATGCTTATGACATGCCCCAAAGCAAAAGGATTGCTGCCCATGTCCCCGTTCCTGTCACTGTTCGTGCCGGTGTTTCTGTTCCTGATGCTGCTGACCATCGGCTTCAGCCTGCGCGAGCGCAACATCGGCGTACTGATGATGTGGATCGGCACCCTGGGCATCTTCGGCCTCACCTGCTGGAAGATCCTGGAGAAACTGCCGTCATAAACCTCTACACTCGGTCAATCGTTTGACCTGAGGTAGATTTCCCGGTGCCTGCCCTCCTGCGTTGCCTTGCCCTGCTGCTGTTTCTGTTCATCACCCCGGCACACGCCGCGGGCCTGCCTGGCCTGCTCGGCTCCAGCACACCTGCCCAGCCCGAGGCCACCGAGCCGCTGGGCAAATCGCTGGACGAGGTGATCAAGAACCTGGAAAACGACCAGCAACGCGCCAAGCTGCTGGCCGACCTGAAAAAACTGCGCGACGCCACCAAGCAATCGCAACCCACCGTCGAACAAGGCGTGCTGGGGCTGATTGGCGGCGCCCTGCATGATCTTGAAAAACAGTTCAGCGGCGATGCCAGCCCGTTCTACCGCTGGTCCGAGGAAATCAGCCAGGCCCAGGAGGAACTCGCCGCGCTGGTGGTGCCGGTGCACCAGTGGCCGGCGATTCTGTTCGGCTTCGCGGCGGTCATCGCGGTGTGGAGCCTGCTGGCCTACGCCTTCAACTGGATCGGCCACCGGGTACGAGTGCGCTTTGGCCTGAGTGAAGAGTTGCCCCAACACCCGCGCACCTGGGACCTGGTGCGCTTTGCCCTGCGCAAGCTGGGGCCGTGGCTGGTGGCGCTGGTGTTCACCGTGTACCTGAGCTTCGCCCTGCCGCCATCACTGGGCAAGTCGCTGGCCATGGTGCTGGCCTACGCGCTGGTGGTGGGCACCTGCTTCTCGGCCATCTGCGTCATCGCCTTTTCGCTGCTCGACGGCCCGCACCGCCACCGGGCGCTGTACATCCTGCGCCACCAGGCGTTCCGCCCGCTGTGGCTGATCGGCAGCTTCGCCGCGTTCGGTGAAGCCATGAGCGACCCACGCATGACCAGCGCGCTGGGCACCCACCTGGCCCATGGCCTGGCCACCCTGGCCAACGTGATTGCTGCCTTGTGCACGGGCCTGTTCATTTTGCGCTTCCGCCGCCCGATCGCTCACCTGATCCGCAACCAGCCGCTGGACCGCCGCCTGACCCGCCGCACCCTGAGCGACACCATCGAAATCCTCGGCAGCTTCTGGTTCGTACCGGCCATGATCCTGGTGGCCATTTCGCTGTTCGCCACGTTCGTTTCGGCCGGCGACACCAGCACTGCCCTGCGCCAGTCGCTGATGTGCACGGTGCTGGTGGTGGTGTGCATGGTGCTCAACGGCCTGGTGCGGCGCCATGCCGCCAAGCCCAAAAGCAACAAGCGCCAGGCAGTGTACGCCGAGCGCCTGAGCAATTTCGCCTATGCGCTGGTGCACCTGGGCATCTGGCTGCTGTTCATCGAACTGGGCCTGCGGGTATGGGGTTTGTCGATGATCAGCTTCGCCGAGGGCGAAGGCCATGAAGTGAGCGTGCGCCTGCTGGGCCTGGCCGGCACGCTGATTGCCGCCTGGCTGGTGTGGATCCTTGCCGACACCGCCGTGCACCACGCGCTGGTGCGTTCACGCCGGGGCCTGGCCAACGCCCGCGCGCAAACCATGATGCCGCTGATCCGCAACGTGATGTTCGTGGCCATTTTCATCATTGCGGTCATCGTTGCACTGGCCAACATGGGCATGAACGTCACACCACTGCTGGCCGGTGCCGGTGTGATCGGCCTGGCCATCGGTTTTGGCGCGCAATCGCTGGTGGCCGACCTGATCACCGGGCTGTTCATCATCATCGAAGACTCGCTGGCCATCGATGACTACGTGGACGTGGGCGGGCACCTGGGCACGGTCGAGGGCCTGACCATCCGCACCGTGCGCCTGCGTGACATCGACGGCATCGTGCACACCATCCCGTTCAGTGAGATCAAGAGCATCAAGAACTACTCGCGGGAGTTCGGCTACGCGATTTTCCGCGTGGCGATCCCGCACAGCATGAACATCGACCAGGCCATCAAGCTGATCCGCGAGGTGGGGCAGAAGCTGCGCAATGACCCGCTGATGCGCCGCAACATCTGGTCGCCGCTGGAGTTGCAGGGGGTGGAGAGTTTCGAGTCGGGGTCGGCGATCTTGCGGGCACGGTTCAAGACCGCGCCAATCAAGCAGTGGGAGGTTTCGCGGGCGTTCAACCTGGCGTTGAAGCGGCAGATGGATGAGGCCGGGGTGGACCTGGCGACGCCGCGCTTGTCGGTGCAGGTGGTGACGGCTGGTGGGGGCGCCATGGCTGAGGGCAATACGTCCAGTTAGGGCTCACCCCGCCTGTGCTCTAATGCGGATCGCATCATGGCGCCAGTACTCCAGGTCACAGTCGATCAGGTGCCCGTGCTGATCACTGTTGACCCGGGTGATATGCAACCCAGGGCTGCCGGTTGACACCTTCAATGCTGCGGCTGCCTCCACGGGCAACGCCGTGGGCAGGATCTCGAAACACACTTGCCCGTACTGAATGCCGTACGCCCGGCCATAAATTTCGGTCAGTGATTGCGCCAGGTCCTGTTCAAGGATGCCGGGGAAGTACTTCGGGTTGAGGTAATGCTCGGCATACAGCACTGCCCGCCCGTCAATGCGCCGCAACCGACAGATGCGCACCACGCTCGATAACGCCGGCAACTGCAGGCGCGCACAAATGGCCGCCGAGGCTGGCTGCAACCGCGCCGACAGCAACTCGGTACTGGCCACCCGCCCCTGGTTGCGCACCATCGCATGGAAGTGGCTGCGCTCGATCAGGTCGTAGGTCAGCCGTTGGGGTGCCACGAACCAGCCGCGCCGCTCTTCGCGGTAGATCAGCCCCTGGGCCTCCAACTGCACCAGCGCCTCGCGCAGGGTGATGCGGGTGGTATCAAACACCTCGCTGAGCTTGCGTTCGGCTGGCAGCTTGCCGCCCGGCGCCAGCAGGCCGTGCTCGATCTGCTCCTGCAAGGCATGGCAGATGGCTGTTACCGCTCGCGGTGGCGTGGATTGCATCAAAGGTTACCTATCTGGACTAGTCCAGCCCCATAAAGGGGCAAGTGGAGGATAGTGCAAGCCTAGGCAGGGCTGATGAACATCCTGTGACAGAGGCTTGTACAAGCCGATGCCAGAAGCGGGCCAGCGCAGCAAAATCGCGGCTTTGGTTGTGGTCTACGCTGTACGTTCAGGAAGCCCGGGCGCCGGGCTCAGGCCTTCCCTACATCAAATTGTCACGCAACCGGCCTACCTTGGCTCAAGGTTTGCTGACCTAGACCAAAGGTCCCCTGCATAACAACAACCGCTACAGGCACCCACCACCAGGAGCTACGGATGAAAAAGTTCTTCATGGCGTCACTGCTCGGTTCGGCTATCGCGTTCTGCACCTCGGCCATGGCCGCGGACCTCAAGGCACTGGAAGACGCCGCCCGCAAGGAAGGCACCGTCAACAGCGTGGGCATGCCCGATGCCTGGGCCAACTGGAAAGGCACTTGGGAAGACCTGGCCAGCAAGTATGGCCTCAAGCACAGCGACACCGACATGAGTTCGGCCCAGGAAGTGGCCAAGTTCGAAGCCGAGAAGGACAACGCCAGCGCCGACATCGGCGACGTGGGCGCCGCCTTTGGCCCGATTGCCGCCGCCAAGGGCGTAACCCAGCCCTACAAACCCAGCACCTGGGACCAAGTGCCCGCCTGGGCCAAGGACAAGGACGGCCACTGGGCCTTGGCCTATACCGGCACCATCGCCTTCATCATCAACAAAGACCTGGTGAAGGAAGAAGAACGCCCGAAAACCTGGCACGACCTGGAAAAAGGCAAGTACAAGGTGGCTATCGGTGACGTTGGCACTGCCGCCCAGGCCGCCAATGGCGTGCTGGCTGCCGCCATCGCCTACAAAGGTGACGAAACCAACGTCGCCCCGGGCTTGCAACTGTTTACCAAGCTGGCCCAGCAAAAGCGCCTGTCGCTGGCCAACCCGACCATCCAGACCCTTGAAAAAGGCGAAGTGGAAGTGGGCGTGGTATGGGACTTCAACGGCCTGAGCTACCGCGAGCAGATCGACCCCAAGCGCTTCGAAGTGCTGATCCCGGCTGATGGTTCGGTGATTTCCGGCTACACCACCATCATCAACAAGTACGCGAAAAACCCGAATGCGGCCAAGCTTGCGCGTGAGTACATCTTCAGCGATGCCGGGCAGATCAACCTGGCCAAAGGGCATGCGCGGCCGATCCGTGCCGAGCACCTGACCCTGCCGGCGGATGTGCAAGCCAAGTTGCTGCCGAACGAGCAGTACAAGGTGGCGCAGCCGATCAAGAATGCCGAGGCGTGGGAAGCCACATCGAAGAAACTGCCGCAGATGTGGCAGGAGCAGGTGATTATCGAGATGGAGTAAAGCAGGATTGATTCGGGGCTGCTGCGCAGCCCATCGCGACACAAGGCCGCTCCCACAGGGCCAGCGTCGCCCCAGAGGTTTTCACTGTCCCTGTGGGAGCGGCCTTGTGTCGCGAAAGGAGGGCGAAGCCCTCCCCGCTGCCCTACGGAGTATTGAATGAGCCACAACGTCATCCTGGTCTTGCTAGACGGCCTCAACCACCAAGTGGCCCACCACGCCATGGGCCACCTGCACGCCTACGTCGAAGCCGACCGCGCCGCGCTGTACCGCGTGGAATGCGAGCTGCCGTCGCTGTCGCGCCCGCTGTACGAGTGCATCCTGACCGGCGTGCCGCCCATCGAAAGCGGCATCGTGCACAACAACGTCAACCGCCTGTCCAACCAGCGCAGCGTGTTCCACTATGCCCGCGAGGCCAACCTGGGCACCGCGGCGGCGGCGTACCACTGGATGAGCGAGCTTTACAACCGCTCGCCCTTCGACCCACAGCGCGACCGCCATACCCACGCGCCAAAGCTGCCGATCCAGCACGGGCTGTTCTACTGGGACGACCGCTACCCCGACTCGCACCTGCTGGCCGACGCCGAATACCTGCGCCGCCGCCACGCGCCCAACTTCTTGCTGGTGCACCCGATGAGCATCGACGACACCGGCCACCGCCATGGCCTGGACAGCAGCCAGTACCGCAACGCCGCGCGTACCGCCGACATCCTGCTGGCCGATTACCTGCCACGCTGGCTCGAAGAGGGTTATCAGGTGCTGGTCACCGCCGACCACGGCATGAACAACGACCGCTCGCACAACGGGCTGCTGGCCGAAGAGCGCGAAGTGCCGCTGTTCGTATTCGGCGATGCCTTCAGCCTGGACCCGGCCGCCAAGCCCCTGCAAACCGAACTGTGCGGCACCATCTGCGAGTTGCTGGGCGCGCCCCATGACAAAACCGTGTGCCGGGAGTTGCTCGCGTGAATGCCGGCAGCCGTGGCCGTTACCTCGCCCTGCTGTGCCTGCTGCCGTTCGTGGTGTTCTTCGTCATCTTCCAGGTCGCCCCGCTGGCCTGGGTGGCGATCCACAGCCTGCAATCGGAGGCGGGCTGGGGGCTGGACAACTTCAGCAAGGTATTTGCCTCGAAGTTCTACCTGCAGGCACTTCAACGCAGCCTGGAGATCAGCTTCTGGTCGAGCCTGTTCGGCATCGTGATTGCCACCGTGGGTGCCTATTCGCTGCGCCAGGTGGACTCGCGCCTGCGCGACTTCGTCAGCGCCTTCGCCAATATGACCAGTAACTTTTCCGGGGTGCCGCTGGCATTTGCCTTCATCATCCTGCTCGGCTTCAACGGCGCGCTGACCTTGCTGCTGAAGCAAATAGGCCTGCTGGAAGACTTCAGCATCTACTCCAAGAGCGGGCTGATTCTGGTGTACACCTACTTCCAGATCCCCCTGGGCGTGCTGTTGCTGTACCCGGCCTTCGACGCCCTGCGTGAAGACTGGCGCGAATCCGCCGCGTTGCTGGGCGCCAGCCACTGGCAGTTCTGGCGGCACATCGGCCTGCCGGTGCTGACCCCTGCCCTGCTCGGCACCTTCGTCATTCTGCTGGCCAACGCACTGGGCGCCTATGCCACGGTGTATGCCCTAACCACCGGCAACTTCAACGTGCTGCCCATCCGCATTGCCGCGCTGGTGGCCGGTGACATCACCCTCGACCCGAACCTGGCCAGCGCCCTGGCCATGGTGCTGGTGGGCCTGATGACGCTGGTGACCGTGGTGCATCAATGGCTGCTGAAAAGGAGCTACCATGCGAGCTGAATCCAGCCTGTACCACCGCGTGGTGGTGTACCTGCTGTTCCTGATCCTGCTGCTGCCACTGGCCGGCACCCTGCTCTACTCGCTGGCCACCAGCTGGTCGGCCAGCCTGCTGCCCAGCGGCCTGACCCTGAAATGGTACGTGGCACTGTGGAGCGAGCCGCGTTTTCTGGCCGCCTTCGGCCAATCGCTGCTGGTGTGCGTGGGTGCGCTGGTGCTGTCGGTGGTGCTCATCCTGCCGTTGCTGTTCGTGGTGCACTACCACTTCCCCAAGCTCGACGCGCTGATGAACATCCTCATCCTGCTGCCTTTTGCGGTGCCGCCAGTGGTGTCGTCGGTGGGCTTGCTGCAGCTGTACGGCAGCGGGCCGATGGCCATGGTCGGCACGCCGTGGATCCTCATCGGCTGCTACTTCACCGTCGCCCTGCCGTTCATGTACCGGGCCATCACCAACAACCTGCAAGCCATCAACCTGCGCGACCTGATGGACGCCGCCCAGTTGCTGGGCGCCAGTACCTGGCAGGCCGCCTTGCTGGTGGTGCTGCCCAACCTGCGCAAAGGCCTGATGGTGGCGTTGCTGTTGTCGTTTTCGTTCCTGTTCGGCGAGTTCGTGTTCGCCAACCTGCTGGTGGGCACCCGTTACGAAACCCTGCAGGTGTACCTGAACAACATGCGCAACAGCAGTGGCCACTTCAACAGCGCGCTGGTGATTTCGTACTTCGCCTTCGTGCTGGTGCTGACCTGGGTCGCCAACCGTTTGAACAAGGACAAAACCTGACATGAGCTTCGTCAGCGTACAGAAACTGCACAAACGCTACGCCGGCACCACGGTGTTCGAAAACATCGACTGCCAGATCCAACGCGGCGAATTCGTCACCCTGCTGGGCCCTTCCGGTTGCGGCAAGTCCACCCTGCTACGCTGCATCGCCGGGCTGACCCCGGTGGACGGCGGGCAGATTATGCTCGATGGCCAGGACATCGTGCCGCTGAGCCCGCAAAAGCGCGGCATCGGCATGGTGTTTCAGAGTTACGCGCTGTTCCCCAACATGACCGTGGAGCAGAACGTGGCGTTCGGCTTGCGCATGCAGAAGGTCAAAGCCGACGAAAGCCAGGCGCGAGTGCGCGAAGCGCTGGAGCTGGTGGAACTGGGCAGTTTTGCCGGGCGCTACCCGCACCAGCTGTCCGGTGGCCAATGCCAGCGCGTGGCGCTGGCCCGCTCGCTGGTCACCCGCCCTCGCCTGTTGCTGCTCGACGAGCCGCTGTCGGCGCTGGATGCGCGCATTCGCAAGCACCTGCGCGAACAAATCCGCGCGATCCAGCGTGAGCTGGGGCTGACCACCATCTTCGTTACCCACGATCAGGAAGAGGCGCTGACCATGTCTGACCGCATCTTCCTGATGAACCAGGGCCGCATCGTCCAGAGCGGCGACGCCGAAACCCTCTACACCGCGCCCGTCGACCTGTTTGCCGCAGGCTTTATCGGCAACTACAACCTGCTCGACGCCGACAGCGCCAGCCGCCTGTTGCAGCGCCCGGTGGCCAGCCGCCTGGCGATCCGCCCCGAGTCGATCACCCTGGGCCTGAATGGCGAGCTGGACGCCGAAGTGCGCAGCCACAGCCTGCTCGGCAACGTCATCCGCTACCGGGTGCAGGTGCGCGAGGTGGAGCTGGTGGTGGATGTGCTCAACCGTTCGCCGGCCGACCTTCACGCCGACGGCAAGCGTGTATCCTTGTCGATCGACCCCACGGCGCTACGGGAAGTGGCTTAAGGAGATTCAACGCATGGCACTGGCAATTTTCGACCTCGACGAAACCCTGATCCACGGCGATTGCGCGTCGCTGTGGAGCGAGCAGATGGTGAAGCTGGGCTGGGTTGACGGCGAAAGCTTCTTGCGCCGCGACCGCGAGCTGATGGACGCCTATGGCAGGGGCCACCTGCGGATGGAGGACTACATGGCCTTCAGCCTGGAGCCGATTGCCGGGCGTACGCTGGAAGAAGTCGAGCACCTGATCGAGCCATGGGTGGAGGATGTGATCGAGCCGATCATTTACGGCGATGCCTGCCGCTGCATTGCCCAGCACCGCCATGACGGGGACCGCATCCTGATCATTTCGGCCTCGGGCTCGCACCTGGTAGGGCCGATTGCGGCGCGGCTGGGGGTGGACGAGTATCTGGCCATCGACCTGGAAGCGGAACACGGGGTATTTACCGGCAAGACCCATGGGGTGCTGACTTACCGTGAAGGCAAGATCACCCGGTTGCTGGAGTGGCTGGACCAGGAGCAGGAGAACCTGGAGGGGGCGAGTTTCTATTCGGACTCGCGCAATGATCTGCCGTTGTTGCAGAAGGTGGATTATCCGAAGGCGGTGAACCCGGACCCGGTGTTGCGTGAACATGCCGAGAAGCATGGCTGGCCGGTCTTGAGCTGGAGCTGAAACAGTGCCGGCCTCATCGCGGATAAATCCGCTCCTACAGGATCGGCATCCGTCTTGTAGGAGCGGATTCACCGAGACGTCGGACCGCCGCGATATGGCCTGATCTTCTTAAGTCAAACTCGGATCAATCACCATCACCAACTTCCCCGACACCTGATTGCTCTCAAGCTCGGCATACGCCGCCTGGGCAAACTCAACCGGGTAGGTATCGACCAACTGCGGCGACAACCGCCCCTCGGCAAACAGCGGCCATACCTGCTGTTGCAGTTCACGCAGCAATTCGGCCTTAAAGCCGTCGTCACGGTTGCGCAGGGTTGAGCCGGTAATTTCCAGACGCTTGCCCAGCACCTGTGCCAGGTCCACTTCGAACTTGCGCCCACCCATCAAGCCGATGATCACCCAGCGCCCATCACGCGCCAGCAGCTTGAGGTTGAGTTCCCCGTAACCGGCCCCGACCGGGTCGAGAATCACATCGAAAGGCCCGAAGCCCTCCAGCGCATCGAGGTTCTCGTTGCGCACCACCCCCCCAGCAGCCCCCAAAGCTTCGCAATAGCTCAGGCGCTCCTGCGACCCCACGCTCACATACACCGGGTTGCCAAACGCCTTGCACAGCTGAATCGCCGCCGAGCCCACGCCACTGGCACCCGCGTGCACCAAGACCTTCTCCCCGGCCTTTACTGCACCGAGCTGGAAGATGTTCAGCCAAGCGGTGGCATACACCTCTGGAAGCGCCGCCGCTTCATGCAGGCTCAGGCCTTCGGGCACGGGCAGGACATGGCGGGCATCAACCACCACTTCTTCCGCAATGGCACCGCTGGCCAGCAGCGCGCACACACGGTCGCCCACCCGCCAGTCGGCCCCTGCACCCACTTCTTCGATCACCCCGGCGCACTCCAGGCCCATGTAAGGGCTGGCCCCCGGCGGCGGCGGGTACAACCCCTTCATTTGCAGCAGGTCGGCGCGGTTCAGCCCCGCGGCAGCCACCCGAATGCGTACCTGCCCCGCGTCACAGGCCGGGCGTTCGGCCTCGATCCAGGCCACATGTCCGTCAACGCCTTGCAATGCCTTCACAGTGCCTCCATAGTTGAATCACATGACTGGGCCTGGGGTATGCCTACCCCAGGCTTTTTGCAGTATTTGTCCGGCTCCATGGAACCGGCAACGGAAAAGACGGCCTACTATGCGTGATCAATTGCCTCCACGTCGAATCAGCATGAAGCATTACCTACCTAGCACCGCCCTGGCCCTGATGATCGGCCTGGGTAGCCTTGCGCTCGGCGGCAATGCGGCGGCCGCCAACAAATGGGACAGCCTGCAGCCGGACCGCGACGAAATCGTCGCCAGCCTTAATGTGGTGGAGCTGCTCAAGCGCCACCATTACAGCAAACCGCCGCTCGATGACGCCCGTTCGGTGATCATCTACGACAGCTACATCAAGCTGCTCGACCCAGCCCGCAGCTACTTCACCGCGGCTGACATTGCCGAGTTCGACAAGTGGAAGACGCAATTCGACGACTTCCTCAAAAGCGGCAACCTCGACCCTGGCTTCACCATCTACAAACGCTACCTGGACCGCGTGAAGCAGCGCCTGGACTTTGCCCTGGCCGAGCTGAACAAGGGCGTCGACAAGATGGACTTCACCACCAAGGAAACCTTGCTGATCGACCGCAAGGACGCCCCGTGGATGAAGAACCAGGCCGAACTGGACGACCTGTGGCGCAAGCGCGTCAAAGACGAAGTGTTGCGCCAGAAGATTGCCGGCAAAGAGCCCAAGCAGATTCAGGAAACCCTGACCAAGCGCTACAAGAACCAGCTTTCGCGCCTGGACCAGACCCGTGCCGAAGACATCTTCCAGGCCTACATCAACACCTTTGCCCAGTCCTACGACCCGCACACCAACTACCTGTCGCCAGACAACGCCGAAAACTTCGACATCAACATGAGCCTGTCGCTCGAAGGCATCGGCGCGGTGCTGCAAAGCGACAACGACCAGGTCAAGATCGTGCGCCTGGTGCCGGCAGGCCCTGCAGCCAAAACCAAGCAGGTGGCCCCGGCCGACAAGATCATCGGCGTGGCCCAGGGCAACAAGGAAATGGTCGACGTGGTCGGCTGGCGCCTGGACGAAGTGGTCAAGCTGATCCGCGGCCCGAAAGGCTCCGTGGTGCGCCTGGAGATCATCCCGGCCAGCAATGCGCCAAGCGACCAGACCAGCAAGATCGTTTCGATCACCCGCGAAGCGGTGAAGCTTGAAGAGCAGGCAGCCAAGAAGTCGGTGCTCAAGCTCAAGCAGGACGGGCGTGACTACAAACTGGGCATCATCGAAATCCCGGCCTTCTACCTGGACTTCAAGGCTTACCGTGCCGGTGACCCCGAGTACAAGAGCACCACGCGCGACGTGAAAAAACTGCTCACCGAGCTGCAGAAGGAAAAGGTCGACGGCGTGGTCATCGACCTGCGCAACAACGGCGGTGGCTCGCTGCAGGAAGCCACCGAGCTGACCAGCCTGTTCATCGAAAAAGGCCCGACCGTGCTGGTACGCAACAGCGACGGCCGTGTGGACGTGCTGGAAGACGAAAACCCCGGCGCCTTCTACAAAGGCCCGCTGGCGCTGCTGGTAAACCGCCTTTCGGCCTCGGCCTCGGAGATTTTCGCCGGCGCCATGCAGGACTACCACCGTGCGTTGATCATCGGCGGCCAGACCTTCGGCAAAGGCACCGTGCAGACCATTCAGCCGCTCAACCACGGCGAGCTGAAACTGACCCTGGCCAAGTTCTACCGGGTTTCCGGGCAGAGTACCCAGCATCAGGGCGTGCTGCCGGACATCGATTACCCGTCGATCATCGACACCAAGGAAATCGGCGAAAGTGCCCTGCCCGAAGCCATGCCATGGGACACCATCCGCCCGGTGGTCAAGCCGGCGGCCGACCCGTTCAAGCCGTACCTGGCCCAGCTCAAGGCACAGCATGAGGCGCGCAGCGACAAGGATGCAGAGTTCACCTACATCCGTGACCGCCTGGCCCTGACCCAGAAGCTGATGAACGAGAAAACCGTCAGCCTCAACGAACAGGACCGCCGCGCCCGCCACGATGACATCGAGGCCAAGCAACTGGCGCTGGAGAACATCCGCCGCAAGGCCAAAGGTGAAGAGCCGCTCAAGGAGCTGAAGAAGGAAGACGAAGACGCGCTGCCGGCCGAGGACGAAAACACCAAGCCGGAAGACGACGCCTACCTCTCGGAAACCGGTCGCATCCTGATCGACTACCTGAGCGCCAGCACCAAGGTGGCCAAGCAGTAACGACGAGTGATGGCAGATTAATGTGACCTGTCATCAAACAGTCATCGCGCTGTCGTGAAATAGCGGGGCCGGGTATGCAAATGCCCGGCCCTTTCATTTTCAGGATGCCGTCATGACCGTTGTCGAACAGCTCAGTGCATTGAGTGCCATTTTGGCTCAGCGCAGCATTCATAGCCTGTTTCAGCCGATCATGTGCCTGAGCGAGGGGCGCGTGCACGGCCACGAAGCCTTGAGCCGGGGGCCGTCCAACAGCCCGCTGCATTCGCCCCTGAACCTGTTTGCCATTGCACGTCAGGCGGGCCACCTGACCGAACTGGAAAGCGTTTGCCGGGAGAGCGCTTGCCGGCGTTTCAGCGAGCAACAGCTGGGCGGCAAGTTGTACCTGAACGTCTCCCCGGAGTCGCTGCTGGAGCCGCACTACCCCTCCGGGCGCACGTTGAAGCTGCTGGAGCAGGTTGGCCTAGCACCCAGCCAGGTCGTGATCGAGCTGACCGAGCAGACGCCCACCGATGATTTTCAGCTGCTTTCCAACGCGCTGCACCATTACCGCGACATGGGGTTTTCCATTGCCCTGGATGACTTGGGTGCGGGGTATTCAAGCCTGCGTTTGTGGTCGGAGCTGCGCCCGGAGTACGTGAAGATCGACCGGCATTTCATTGATGGCATCCACCAGGACCCACTCAAGCGCGAGTTCGTGGGGTCGATCCTGCAGATTGCCCGAGCGTCACGGGCGCAGGTGATTGCCGAGGGGATCGAGCTGGCCGAGGAGTTGGAGGTGTTGAGGGAGATGGGGGTGGACCTGGTGCAGGGGTATTTGCTGGGGCGGCCGCAGGAGCTGGGGGTTCGGGAGGGGCAGCAGGTGTTGGCGCATCTGATGCCTGTGACATTGACCGAGCAACCCACGGTGGGGTTGAACGCAACGATCGGGCAGATCATCGAGTTGTTTGGGCGGCACGGGCATTTGGAGTCGCTGGAGGTACTGGGCAGCGATGGCAAGCCTTGTGGGCTGGTTCACAGGAATGCATTGCCTGTAGTGGCCTCATCGCGGATAAATCCGCTCCTACAGGGAGCCGTGTAGGAGCAGATTCATCCGCGATGAGGCCAACACAGGCAATACATCAAGCCGTCTCGGGATAGGCATACTCAAACACCCGCACCACCTCGGAAGCATGCCACGACGCCGCCTCCATCCCATCCACCGGCCCGGCAAAACGCCCCAGGCGCTCCACGCATTCAAAAAAGCCGGTGCGCGGCAAGCGGCTGGCCCCTTGGCTGATCACCAGCGAACTGCGCAACGGCTGCTCGGCACGGGCATCAAGCACGGCGAGATACTCCAGTGCAGCCGTCAGCGTCTGCATGGCCGGGCTGGGCAGCTGCAAACGCTCGATCAACGCGCGGTAGGTAAGCAGGTGGCGTTGTCGTCGGGCCAGGTCAAGTTCGTCCAGCAGGTTTTGCCAATGCTGTCGGCTGATCCTGACCTGGACCTGGCTCATGATGGCTCGCTCCAGCCTGCCACGCCCAGGTGCCACGCCAACGCTCGACGAATCGCATCGTTCGGCTCACGCTCACCCGACTCGATCATGCTGAGGTAGGCCGGGCTCACGCCCACGTTACGCGCCAGCGCCTCCGGGGCAATACCCTTGGCCTGGCGCAGCTGTGCCACTTCAGTAAAGGCTGGCAGGCTGGCACTCGGAGCCTGCACGGTTTCTTCGACGGCAACCTCGGCAGGTGCCTGGCCCGCGGCCTTGAGCAGTGCCTGATACTGCTCCCAGGGAACCACGGCGTACTCGGGTTGACCGTCCCGGCTGATGACCTGAATACCCATAACAACCCCCTAACGTAGGATTACGGCATGTAATCCGTAGGCATAATGCTTATGCCAATTATATTACCAAGCCCGGGAGTCTGTGGGGACTTGCTCTTTTTCAGTGCGTATCGCGCTCCAGGTGCAAGGCCTCTGGCGTAGCCGGCAAGCGCTCGACCACACGCAAACGCTCCGGCGCCTGGCTGTCGCGCCAGGCCTTGAAACGGGCCAACTCATCGGCCACGGTCTTCAGCACCCAACCCAACACAGCGATGTCATCGAGAAATCCAACTCCCAGCAACCAGTCAGGAATGGCATCGATGGGGCTGACGAAGTACAGCAAGCCTGCCACCACGGTGACCAAAGCCTTGGGGCTGACTGCCCGGTACTCGCCGCGCCACCATGCCAGGCACAGCGACTGCAAAAGCTTGATGTCCTCACGCAATTGGCCAATACGCGGGCCTTTGCGCGCCACGGCAAACAGCAACGCCGGCAGCCGGCCGCGGCTGAGCAGGCGCTCGGCAAGGGGCAGGAAGCGGGCGAAGTTCCAGGGTGCGCTCATGGTGCCTCCAATAACGAAAGGGTTATCCACATTTATTGTGGATAACCTTGTGAACAGGGCAGAGTTTCCGCCCGCAGGTGCCCACGAGGCAAGGGCCACGGTCAGATCGGGCGTTTTTTACACAGTCGTTTCAATTGGCGCAAACGATTTGCACCTGGTATCGGACACTGCCCCGCACGCAGGGTTCTGAAACGACAACGCCCCGTCTGAGCGGGGCGTTGTGATGTGGCAAGCCGTGTTACTGGGCTGGAGCTTCAGCCGGGGCTTCGCCTTCAGGCACTTCACCTTGCAGCTTGGCCGGGTCTTTGATGGCGATCAGTTCCAGATCGAACACCAGCACCGAGTTGGCCGGGATCAGCGGGCTCGGGCTCTGGGCACCGTAGGCCAGTTCAGCCGGGATGAACAGCTTGTACTTCTCACCCACGTGCATCAGTTGCAGGCCTTCGACCCAACCCGGGATCACGCCACTGACCGGCAGGTCGATCGGGCTGCCGCGCTCGACCGAGCTGTCGAACACCTTGCCATCGATCAGCTTGCCTTCGTAGTGAACGGTAACCACGTCGGACGCTTTAGGCTGTGGGCCGTCGGCCTTCTTGACCACTTCGTACTGCAGGCCCGAAGCGGTGGTGACAACACCTGGCTTCTTGCCGTTCTCTTCGAGGAATTTCTTACCGGCCGAAGCGGCTTCTTCGCTGGCCTTGGCCAGGCGCTCTTCCGCGCGCTTTTGCAGGGCGGTGAAGGCTTCTACCAGCTCTTCATCCTTGATGCGCTGCTCTTTTTTGCCAACGGCGTCTTCGATGCCGAGGGCGACGGCTTTGGAATCAAGGTCTTCCATGCCTTCCTGAGCCAGGCTCTTGCCCATGTTCAGGCCGATGCCGTAGGAGGCTTTTTCTGCCGGAGTCTTCAGCTCGGGGGTGCTGGCCTGCTGGTCGCAACCCGCCAGTACCAGGCCTACCAGGGCAACCGCAGCCGCCAGACGATGCTGTTTCATGCTATTTCCTTGTTCATGCGCCATGAGGGCAATCAGGGTAAAGCCGCGAGCTTATCAGGCGGCCGTTACCAATGGCTACCGGCATAAGAGCGGGTTCTGGCTGGGAAGTTCAGTGCTTAAAACGTTATTCATCCTTGGGCTTGCAGCCATTGGCCAGTATTGACCCTTTGTGACGGGTTTGCAGGGTTTTGTGGCTATTTATTTCGGCGGGTTCTGAAGGATATTCTCCGTGTGAGATCGAGCGGCGCTGGCGCGCCGCATCGCGGATGAATCCGCTCCTACACCACTCCTGTAGGAGCGGATTCATCCGCGATGCGCCACTGCGTGGCGCCACATTTCTAGGGATACGCCCCTTCCCGATACTGGCCCGCAACCTCGCGCAACACCTCGCACACCCACTGCCCCGGCAGGCTCTGGGGCAATGCGGCATTGCGGCAAATCCCCACCGACCCGCCCGGCTCACGCACGCCAAGGTCGAGTTCGGCCAACTCGCCGCGCCGCAAATCGAGCACCACCGCATCACGCGGCGCCACCCACACACCATCGCTGCCCAGCAGATAGCGCCGGCTCAGTGCCAGCGACAACGTCTCCAGCCGCTGCGCCGGCATCTGGATGCCGCATTGCACGAACAGGCTGTCGGCATGCTGGCGGATCGTCGTGCCCGGTGGCGGCAGCACCAGTGGGTAACGCGCCACCTGTTGGCGGTCCACCGGTGCATTGGTCAACAGCGGGTGCCCCGGCCGTACCACCAATGCCATCGATTCGCTGTACAGATGCTCGAACGACAACCCCTGAATCTGCGGGCTGTCGGTCATGCGCCCGACCACCAGTTCCAGCTCCCCCAGGTGCAACTGCCCCAGCAGCTGCGCACTGACCCCGGTCACCACACTGATCACCAGCCCCTCGTGGCGTTGATGCAGCCGGCACAGTACCTCGGGCATCAGCAAGCCTTCCACGGTGGACAACACACCAATGCGCACTTGCGACGGCGCCCGAGCCTCGCCCCGCAGGCTGTTAACACCATCACGCAGCGCCTGCACGCTGGGGCCGGCGTAACGCATGAAGCGCGTGCCTGCCGGGGTCAGCTCCACGCCCTGGCGGCTGCGCTCGAACAGGCGCGCCTCAAGCAGGTCTTCGAGCTCTTTGAGGGTTTTGGAAATCGCCGGCTGGCTGATGGCCAGGATGTCGGCAGCCCTGGCCAGGCTGCCCTGCCGGGCAATCTCCAGAAAGCACAGCAGGTGGCGGTACTTGATGCGGGTGTCGAGGTTCATGCCCGCAAGCTTAACGCATCGCCACCTGCGGCGTATCCGGGTCGCGTTGCTGGCGGCGGAACTGGCCCGGTGGCAGGCCATGAATCTGCCGAAAGCGCCGGGAGAAATAAGCCTCATCGGCAAAACCGCACAACCGCGCCACTTCACCCACCGGGCGGCTGCCGTTGAGCAGGTAATTGCGGGCGGCATGCATGCGCCGCTCCAGCACCAGCTCGCTGAAGGTTTTGCCGATTTCCTTGCGCAGCCAGTGGGTCAGGTAGGTGGGCGACAGGTAGGTGGCCGCGGCCACTTTTTGCAGGTTCAGGTCGGGGTCGTCGATGTGGCGGCGCAGGTACTCGCTCATGCGGCCCAGCGCTGCGCGGCGGCTGAGCTGGGCGGCGTTGCTTTCGGCCAGCTCGCGAAGCGGTTCGGCGTACAGGCCGCACACCTGGCCTATCAGCTGCAGCAGCAGGCCTTTGAGCACTTCGCGGGTGCCGAAACGGCGGTTGGCATCCAGCTCACGCATTTGCGTCAGGATGCGGCGAATCTCGCCGAAGTCGCTGTCATCCAGGCAAAAATCCATGTGTTCCTGAAAGCGGAATGGGGACAGTTCCGGTGCCTGCAGGATTGACACTTCTTCAAGGTCCATCGGGTCGCAGGCCAGGTGCGGCAGCAAGAAGGTCTGGGAGAAGTTGATCACCATGAAGTCGCTGTCGGCCGGATGCGGAATCACATGCACCCGGTGCGGCAGGATGAAGGCCAGGGTGTTGCGCTTGAACGGGCGTTGCACGCTGCCGATGTGCTGCACCGTATCGCCGCCAAAGTTGACTTGGATCTGAAAATATTCGTGGCGGTGGGGCGCGGTCTCGGCGGGGCGGCCACGCTGGTCGCGGATGTGAAAATCCATCAGCTCGCTGCGCTGCTGCATGACGTAGGTCGGGACCTCGCGCTTGGGGGGCATCGGGGGTGTCTCCGCATTGTTGTTATGGTGATGGCTGTGCCACCCGGAATTCTGAATGCCAACCCCTCGGCTGGCAACAAGTCGTACGATGACATCACTCACGAATTTATCCGCAACTTCAAAAACCCCCGGTGCACTAAACCCCTGCAACCCGCGAAATTCCGAGCCTCCAGCAAAAAAAACTTCCAGAACCCCCGTTTAGGAATTTTTTGGACACCTCAACCTTTCCCCCTCCCCTGTGAAAAAAACGGTCTAAACCGCCCGTTGCATTTGCGACGTTGTACGACCACCTTAAAAAAGGGACTGCAGCCCAACCTCTACCAACAACAACAAACGAGGTCGACTCATGTCGAGCACCCCTACCTCCCGCACAGCGGCGCCTGCGTTCGCCCTGGACGCGGCCCCCGCGCAACGCCTGCCCACCCGCCGCCGCTGGTTCATGCTGGCGCTGCTACTGGTGGCAACCATCATCAACTACGTCGACCGGGTGAACATTTCCATCGCGGCACCGTTCATGGCCAAGGACCTGGGCCTGGACAAAGTCGAGATGGGCCTGATCTTCTCCGCCTTCGCCTGGACCTACGCCCTGGCTCTGGTGCCTGCCGGCTTCATTGCCGATCGCTTCGGCTCGCGCCTGACCTATGGCGTATCGCTGATCAGCTGGTCGGCCGTCACCGTGGCCCAGGGCCTGGCCAGCGGCTTTGCCTCGCTGTTCGGCCTGCGCCTGGCAGTTGGCGCCATGGAGGCACCGGCCTTCCCCGCCAACAGCCGCGCGGTCACGGTGTGGTTCCCCGCCCGCGAGCGCGGCATGGCCAGCAGCATCTACGTGTGCGGCCAGTATCTGGGCACGGCGCTGTTCACCGGCGCACTGCTGTGGCTGGCCACCACCTACGACTGGCGCCACGTGTTCTACAGCACTGGCCTGGTGGGCATCTTGTTTGGCGTGGTGTGGCTGTTTTTGTACCGCGACCCGCTGAACTGCAAGAAAGTCAGCAAGGAAGAACTGGCCTACATCGAAAACGGCGGCGGGCTGGTGAAAAGCAGCCAGGAACGCACCAAGTTCAACTGGCGCCAGGTGGCTGAACTGTTCCGCTACCGCCAGGTGTGGGCGATTTGCCTGGGCAAGTTCGCCAGTACCTCGGCCCTGTACTTTTTCCTCACCTGGTTCCCCACCTACCTGATCGAAGAGCGCCAGCTCACCCTGATCAAGGTCGGCATATTCGCGGTGATGCCATTTATTGGCGCCACGGTGGGCATCCTGCTGGCGGGCATCGTGTCGGACTTGCTCATCCGCAAAGGTTATTCGCTGTCGTTCGCCCGCAAGCTGCCGCTGGTGGTGGGTTCGATGCTGGGCATGTCGATCGTGCTGGTGAACTTCACCGACTCCAACGTGCTGTGCATCGCCATTCTGACCCTGGCGTTCTTTGCCCAAGGCATTGCCTCTTCGTCGTGGGCGGCGGTGTCGGAAGTGGCGCCCAAGCAGCTGATCGGCCTGACCGGCGGGATTACCAGCCTGGCCGCGAACATCGGCGGCATCGTCACGCCAATCGTGATCGGCGCCATCGTGCAGGCCAGTGGCTCGTTCGCCATGGCGTTCTGGTTTATCGGCGGTGTGGCGCTGATGGGCACGCTTTCGTACTCACTGTTACTTGGGAAGCTGTTCCGGATCGAGCTGAAGACGGCTGCCTGATCAGAGGCATGCATCAGCTGTACCGGCCCTTTCGCGGCTAAAGCCGCTCCTACAGAGGCCACGCGGGCCCTGAGGGCAGCGCTTTACCTGTAGGAGCGGCTTTAGCCGCGAACAGGCCGGGAAAGGTTACTTGGATAGTCCAAGCAGCCCACGTTTTCGTCCAACTTTACCGGCCAGCGCATGGCTACGCTGGCCACTCCCCTACCGAGGACTCACCCATGACCTACCTGTTCAACCCGCCGGCCACCGTCAGCCTGCCCATCGAGGGCAGCACTGCGCGCTTTCCGGTCGGCCGGGTGTTCTGCCTGGGCCGCAACTACCCCTGGCCCGAATCCGCAGGCCCGGCCCCCAGCGAGCCGGTGTTCTTCATGAAGCCCGCCAGCAACGTGGTCGAAGCCCAGGGCGAACTGCCCTTCCCGCCGCTGACCGACGAGTTTTGCCATGAAATCGAGCTGGTAGTGGCCATTGCCGAAGGCGGCGCCAACATCCCCCCGGAACAGGCACTGGACCACATTTACGGCTTTGCCGTGGGCCTGGACCTGACCCGCCGCGACCACCAGCGCAAGGCCAAAAGTGAAGGCCTGCCGTGGGAAGGCGCCAAGGTGTTCGACGCTTCCGCGCCCATGACTGCCGTGGTCCCGGCCAGCCAACGCCATTGGCCGCTGGACGGTGCCTTGTGGCTAAAGGTCAACGGCCAGGAGCGCCAGCGCGCCCACCTTGGCAGCCAGACCTGGCCACTGGCCGAAGTGATCAGCCGCCTCTCCCGGCAACTGCCGCTGCGCCCTGGTGACCTGATCATGACCGGCAGCCCGCCCGGCGTCGCGCCACTGAACCCCGGGGACGTCATTGATGCCGGCATCGACGGCATCGGCGAACTGCAACTGCGCGTCGGCCCACGCCCCACCGGCCAAGCCGCCAACGCCGCCTGAACTCACGGAGCACGCACATGACCCAGAACAAGAAAATCGCTTTGGTCACCGGCGCCGGCAGCGGCATCGGCCGGGCCGTCGCCCTCGCCCTGCTGCAGGACGGCTTCAGCCTGGTGCTGGCCGGCCGGCGCGCCGAACCTCTGGAAGCAGTAGCCGAGCAGATCCGCGCGGCCGGCGGCGAAGCCCTGCCCGTACCCACCGACGTGCGTGATGAACACAGCGTCGCGCAGCTGTTCGCCACCATCGAAGAAGTGCACGGCCGCCTGGACGTGATCTTCAACAACGCAGGCATCAACGCCCCTGCTGTACCGGTGGACGAACTGCCGCTGGAGAACTGGCGCAACCTCATGGCCACCAACGTTGATGGGGTGTTCCTGTGCGCCCGCGCCGCGTTCGGCCTGATGCGCCGCCAGCAGCCACAAGGCGGGCGCATCATCAACAACGGCTCGATCTCGGCCCACACCCCACGCCCGTTCACCGCGCCCTACACCGCCAGCAAGCACGCCGTGCTGGGCATCACCAAGGCCCTGGCGCTGGATGGCCGCCCCTACAACATCGTGTGCAGCC
Organism: Pseudomonas sp. PSKL.D1; assembly: GCF_028898945.1. Taxonomy (NCBI): domain Bacteria; kingdom Pseudomonadati; phylum Pseudomonadota; class Gammaproteobacteria; order Pseudomonadales; family Pseudomonadaceae; genus Pseudomonas; species Pseudomonas sp. PSKL.D1. The sequence continues at coordinate 1,467,716 of NZ_CP118607.1, read as the reverse complement.
AGGTGGACATCGGCAACGCCCTGACCGAGCTGTCCGAGCGCATGACCCGTGGCGTGCGCCAGGCCAATGGCGAGATCGCCGCCGAGCCGATGCTCGACGTGCGTCATGTGGCGGATGCGGTGCGCTACATCGCCGCCCTGCCGCTGGACGCCAACGTGCTGAACATGACCGTGATGGCCAGCAACATGCCTTTTGTCGGCCGTGGCTGACCCCCGCTATTAATGGAGTGAGCGATGAAACCTGAAGTCCTGCAACTGAGCCCGATCCTGATCCCGGCCATCCGCGAACGCCTGGAAGCCCTGTTCACCGTGCACCGTTATTACGAGCAGACCGACAAAGAGGCTTACGTCAGCACCCATGCCGAGCACATTCGTGGCGTGATCACCGGCGGCCACACCGGCATCAGCCAGGCGTTGATGGCGCGCCTGCCCAACCTTGAGGTGATTGCCGTCAATGGTGTGGGCACCGATGCCGTGGACCTGGCCTACGCCCGTGACCGTGGCATCCAGGTCACCGCCACCATCGGCGCACTGACCGAGGACGTGGCCGACCTGGCCATCGGCCTGCTGATTGGCGTGTGCCGTGGGCTGTGCACCGGCGACCGCTTCGTGCGCGCCGGCAAATGGGCCACCAGCGCCACGCCGCTGGCACCGCTGCCGCTGGCGCGGCAGGTGTCGGGCATGCGCGTGGGCATCGTCGGCATGGGCCGGGTGGGCCGCGCGGTGGCGCAGCGGGCGGCGGCGTTTGGCTGCCCGATCAGCTACACCGACCTGCAGGCGCTGGATGTGCCTTACGGGTTTGAGCCGGACCTCAAGCAACTGGCCAAAAACAGCGACGCGCTGATTCTGGCTGCTGCCGCCGACAAGGGTGAAGCGCTGATCAACCGCGAGGTGCTGCAGGCGCTGGGGGCTGATGGTTACCTGATCAACATCGCCCGCGGCAAGCTGGTGGATGAGCCGGCATTGATTGCAGCGCTTGAAGCCGGCGAAATTGCCGGGGCCGCACTGGATGTGTTTGCCGACGAGCCGCGTGCACCTGAAGCACTGTTCGAGCGCGACGATGTGGTGCTGCAGCCGCACCGGGCCAGTGCCACGGTGCAGACCCGCACACGCATGGGCGAAATGGTGGTGGCCAGCCTGGTGGATGTGTTTGCCGGGCGCAAGCCGCAGGGGTTGGTGATCTAGGTAACCTGATCTGGCCAATCGCGGCGGTCCGACGTCTCGGTAAATCCGCTCCTACACGCGAATCCTTGTAGGAGCGGATTCATCCGCGAGAGGCCTGTTCAGGAAACCGCGACTTCCACAGCCCCCCCATTCATCCGCACCGGCCACACCCGCAACCGCTGCCCGTCATCTTCCAGGCACCGCCCGCTCTGCAAGCTGAAATGCTGCTTGTACAACGGCGCCGCCACCACCAGTTCCCCCTGCAAGCTCCCCACCAACCCACGGCCAATAATGTTGGCCCCGGAGCGTGGGTCGCGGTTGTCCACCGCATAAAGCCCCTGCCCCGGCAGGTAGAACACCGCCACCTGGGCACCGTCCAGCCACACCACCACACCGGAATCGGCTACCAAATCATCCGTCATACACACCGCTTGCCAGTTGGCCTGCTCGGCCACAGCCACATTGGACAGGTTCATCACACAGCCTCCTCGACGGTAGGAATAAGGTGCAGGCCCGCAGCCGGCCGGCGCTGCTCACGCTCACGTACAAAGTGCACGTCCGGGTCGGCACGCCGGTCGTTGACGAAGGTGCGGAAGCGCTTGAGCTTTTCGGGGTCTTTCAGGGCGTTGGCCCACTCGCATTCGTAGCGGTCGACCACATGCTGCATCTGCGCCTCCAGTTCGGCGGCCAGGCCCAGGCTGTCGTCGAGGATCACCGCCTTGAGGTAATCCAGCCCGCCCTCCAGGTTTTCGCGCCATACCGAGGTGCGCTGCAGCTTGTCGGCAGTGCGGATATAGAACATCAGCACCCGGTCGATCAGCCGCACCAGGGTTTCGTCGTCCAGGTCGGTGGCAAACAGCTCGGCGTGGCGCGGGCGCATGCCGCCGTTGCCGCACACGTACAGGTTCCAGCCCTTGTCGGTGGCAATCACGCCAATGTCCTTGCTTTGCGCTTCAGCGCATTCGCGGGTGCAGCCAGATACCGCGAACTTGAGCTTGTGCGGGCTGCGCAGGCCTTTGTAGCGGTCCTCCAGGCGCAGGGCCATGGCCACGCTGTCCTGCACGCCGTAGCGGCACCAGGTGCTGCCGACACACGACTTCACGGTGCGGGTGGATTTACCGTAGGCATGGCCGGTTTCGAAGCCTGCCTCGATCAGCTCACCCCAGATCAACGGCAGTTCGTGCAACTGCGCGCCGAACAGGTCGATGCGCTGGCCGCCGGTGATCTTGGTGTAGAGGTCGTACTTTTTCGCCACCTGGCCGATCACGATCAGCTTGTCGGGCGTGATTTCGCCACCGGGGATGCGCGGCACCACCGAGTAGGTGCCGTTTTTCTGCATATTGGCCATGAAGGTGTCGTTGGTGTCCTGCAGGGGCACCAGCGACGGGTCCATGATCGGCTGGTTCCAGCACGAGGCGAGGATGGAGCCCACGGTGGGTTTGCAGATGTCGCAGCCGACGTGACCTTTGCCATGGCGCTCAAGCAATTCGTTGAAGGTGCGGATGCCCTCGACCCGCACCAGGCTGTAAAGCTCCTGGCGGGTGTAGGCAAAGTGCTCGCACAGGCTTTTGTCCACGGCCACGCCACGGGCGGTGAGCTCGTGCTCGAACACTTGCTTGAGCAGCGCCGCGCAGCCGCCGCAACCACTGGCGGCCTTGGTGCAGGCCTTGACGGCGCTCAGGTCACCGCAACCACCGTCGATGGCTGCGCACACCGCGCCCTTGCTGACGTTGTGGCAGGAGCAGATGGTGGCGCTGTCGGGCAAGGCATCGGCGCCAAGGGCCGGGGCGCCGCCACCTTGCGGCAGGATCAACGCCGCCGGGTCGGCCGGCAGGGTGATGCCGTTCTGGGCGTATTGCAGCAGGGTGTCGTAATAGCTGTTGTCACCCACCAGCACCGCGCCGAGCACGTGCTTGCCGCTGGCGTCCACCACCAGCCGGCGGTACGCCGCGTTGGCCTCGTCTATGAAACGGTAGCTGCGCGAGCCCGGGGTGGCGCCGTGGGCATCGCCAATGGAGCCGACGTCGACGCCCAGCAGCTTGAGCTTGGTCGACATGTCAGCCCCGGTGAACTCGCCAGCGGCTTCACCCAGCAGCAGTGCCGCGAGGTTGCGGGCCATGCTGTAGCCCGGGGCCACCAGGCCGAACACACTGCCGTTCCACGAGGCGCATTCGCCGATGGCGAAGATGCGCGGGTCGCTGGTGCGGCAGTGGTTGTCGATCATTACGCCACCGCGCGCGGCGATGTCCAGGCCGCTGGCCCGGCCCAGCGCGTCTTGCGGGCGGATGCCGGCAGAAAACACGATGAGGTCGGTTTCCAGGTGCTCGCCACCGTCGAAGTTCATGCGGTAGCGGTAGGTTTCGCCCGCGCTGATCGACTGGGTGGCGCGCGACAGGTGCACGCCTACGCCCAACGCTTCGATCTGCGCCTTGAGCGCCGCGCCGCCTTCGTTGTCGAGCTGCACCGGCATCAGGCGTGGGGCAAATTCCACCACATGGGCTTCCAGGCCCAGGGACTTCAAGGCGTTGGCGGCTTCAAGGCCGAGCAGGCCACCGCCGACCACCACCCCGCGCCGTGCTTCGCTGGCAGCAGTGCGAATGGCATCAAGGTCGTCGAGAGTGCGATAGACCAGGCGGGCATTGCCGCTGGAGCCTTCGATCGGCGGCACGAACGGGTAGGAGCCAGTGGCCAGCACCAGCTGATCGTAACCGTAGCGGCCCTCGCCGGTGACCACTTCACAGCGTTCGCGGTCAATCTCCAGCACGGCCTGGCCGAGGTGCAAGTGCACACCGTTGTCGCCGTAAAAGCCTTGCCCGCAGAGGGCCAGGGTTTCGGCGCAACTGCCGCTGAAGTATTCGGACAAGTGCACGCGGTCGTAGGCGCGCTGGCGCTCTTCGCCAAACACATGCAGTTCGAAGCGCGCCAGGGCGCCGCGTTCGACCAGCTGCTCGACACAGTGGTGGCCGACCATGCCGTTGCCGATGATGACCAGACGTTCTCGTTGCCCGCCGTTCGCTGTTGCCTTCATAGCCGATCCTCGATCAAAAAAAAAGCGCCTGGAGCCGAAGCTCCAGGCGCCTTTGCCTGTATTCATCACGGTGTGTGCCCGGGTTGATCGCCGTTGACCAAGGGGGCTGATTGTAGTTTGGGTCAAGCAGGGAGTGTGCCAGGTGGCGGCCTGCACCGGCCTCTCGCGGATAAATCCGCTCCTACAGGCCTGCGTGGCCTGTGTAGGAGCGGATTTATCCGCGAATGGCCATCATAGGAAACGCACATCCAAGGTGCATCACTCCCCATCCCGGTGCATTTCAATACACATCACGCCGATACCGCCTGGCCTTGCTGAACGCCTCCATGTAGCTATCGGCATCCACCCCGCCATGTTCGACAATGATCTGGCGCAAGGCGGCATCCACGTCTTTGGCCATCCGCTGCGCATCCCCGCAAATGTAGAAATACGCCCCTGCCTGCAGCCAGCGCCACAGCTCTGCGCCCTGTTCCAGCATGCGCTGCTGCACGTACACCTTCTCGGCCTGGTCGCGGGAGAACGCCGTGCTCAATCGTAGGTGCCCCGCCGCCTGCCACGCCTGTAACTGTTCCCGGTAATAGAAGTCGGTAGCCGCATACTGCTCGCCAAAAAACAGCCAGTTCTGCCCGGTGGCCCCGCGTGCTTCACGTTCTTCGAGAAACGCCCTGAACGGCGCGATACCGGTACCTGGGCCAACCATGATCACCGGCGCGCTGTCGTCGTCAGGCAAGCGAAAGTGCTTCGATACCTGCGGGAAAATACCCACCTTGAATGACGCGCCCCGGTCGGCCAGAAAGGCCGAACACACGCCTTTGCGCTCACCATAACGCACGGTCGAAACAGTCAGGTGCACCTGGCCCGGGTGCGCTTTGGGGCTCGAACTGATCGAGTACAACCGGGGCTGCAGCGGCTTGAGCAGGGCAAGCCAGCTGGCTAGCGGCAAGTGCTGGGGGAACGTCCGCAGCACATCGGCCAGCTGCCGCCCCCACAGCCAGTTTTGCAGTTCGGCCTTGCACTCGGGCAACAGCAGGTGCTGCAAGTCGTTCGAGTGCTCGCTGAAAGCTTGCAGTTGCTGCGGGGTGACCTTGGTAATGTCCAGATGCACTTCCAGCGCTTCGGCCAACGGCATTGCAGGCAAACCGTTGAGTTCGACCGGCATGTGGCCATCCAGCTGCATCAATGCCAGCAACTCCGCAACCAGCGCCGGGCAGTTACGCGGCCAAACGCCAAGGGCATCGCCGGCCTCGTAAGCGAAGTCACTGCCGCCCAGGTCGAACACCACCTGGCGCGTTTCCTTGCTGGCGCCCGGGCCGTTCAGCAGGCGGTTTTCCAGCAAGGTGGCGGGCAGGGGCGTTTGCTTGCTGAACGTGGCGGTAACCTCCGATTCAGGCATTGGTATAGGAATACTGGCCCCGCCCAGTTCGGGTATCAAGGCTTCGAGCCAGGCACTGAAGGCGGCGTCAACGTCCGCCTCGCAATCAACCCGTGGCAGCAAGCGTCGCCCGCCCAGGTCGGCCAGCCTTTGGTCGAGCTTGCGCCCGAAACCGCAAAACTGGTCGTAGTTGGAATCACCCAACGCCAGCACGGCGTAAGGCATTTCGTCACAAAAGTTGCCCACATCGCCCTGCAACGCCCGCCAGAACGCTGCGCCACTATCGGGGGCATCGCCATCGCCGAAGGTACTGGCAATAAGCACCACGCTGGCTGCGCCCTGCAATTGCAGCGGGCTGACAGCCTCCATGCTGTTGAGCTGGGCGTTCAGGCCGGCAGCGCGCAACTGCTGCACGCAGCGTTCGGCCAGGCGTTCACTGTTGCCGGTTTGCGATGCCCACAGCACTTGATGCCCCGAAACCTCGAAAGGCTGCGCCGCATCCAGTTCGAGCGCATCGATACGCTCGCCAGCCACGCGTTCCAGGGCCACGGCGCAGTGCTTGAAGGCTGGCTGCAGCGACACGGGGTCGACTGCGTCACAGGTCACGGCATTGATGGCCAGTTGCTCGCCGATCACATCGTTCCAGTGAAATGGCGCAAAACAATTGCCGGGCATTACCCGGTCGCTGACCCGAGCAGGCAGCACCGCCTGGCCGCGACGCGAACGGATGGCGACCTGGTCTTTGTCGGCGATGCCCAGCTGCTGGGCATCTTGCGGGTGGATTTCAACGTACGGGCCGGGCTCGAGCTTGTTCAGCGCGGGCACTTTGCCAGTCTTGGTCAGGGTGTGCCATTGGTGCTGCACGCGGCCGGTGTTGAGTACCAAAGGGAAATCGGCGCCCGGCATTTCAGGCGCTGGCAGCCAGGGCCGGGCGAAGAAGCGGGCCTTGCCGCTGGGGGTCGGAAACACCAGTGTGCCAGTGTCGACATAGCGCAGTGGGCTGCGGTCATCTTCACGATCAGGGGCGCTGGGCCACTGGTGAGGCTTGTTACGCAATTGCGTGTAGCCGATGCCACGTAGGTCGTAGCCGCTGGCGGGGTTGTTGAAACGGCGTATTTCGTCGTACACCGCTTCGGCGTCGGGGTAGTCGAAGGCCTCGGCGTAGCCCATGGCGCAAGCGACTCTGGCAATGATCTGCCAGTCCGGCAGGCTGTCGCCCGGGGCGTCTACGGCGCGGGGCATCAATGTCAGGTTGCGCTCGCTGTTGATCATCACGCCCTCACCTTCGGCCCACAATGCGGCGGGCAGGAGGATATCGGCGTAGTGGTTGGTTTCGGTGTCGAGGAAGGCGTCCTGGGTAATCACCAGTTCGGCTTGCTGCAAGCCATCGATCACCTGCTGGCGGTTGGCCACGCTGGCCACCGGGTTGCTGCAAATGATCCAGCAGGCTTTCACTGCACCGGCCTTCATCTGTTCGAACAGGGCGATGGTGCCTTCACCGCTTTCAGCGCGCAGGGTGCCGGTGGCCAGCCCCCACTGGTTCTCGACGAATCCGCGATCGGCTTCGACCAGCGCGGAGCGTTGGCCCGGCAGGCCAGGCCCCATGTAGCCCATTTCGCGGCCGCCCATGGCATTGGGCTGGCCGGTGAGCGAGAACGGCCCGCTGCCGGGGCGGCAAATGGCACCGGTGGCCAGGTGCAGGTTGCACAGTGCATTGCTGTGCCAGGTGCCGTGCACGCTCTGGTTCAGGCCCATGGTCCAGCAGCTCATCCAGGCCCCGGCGGTGCCGATCCATTCGGCGGCCTGGCGGATGTCCGCTTCGCTCAGGCCAGTGATTGCGGCCACGCGCTCGGGGGTGTAGTCCGCGAGGAATGCCGGCAGTTCCTCCCAGCCCTCGGTGTGCGCGGCGATAAAAGCAGGATCGGTGTGGCCATTGTGGTGCAACAGGTACAGCAGGCCGTTGAGCAGGGCCATGTCGCTACCGGGGCGCACTTGCAGGAACAGGTCGGCCTTGTCGGCGGTGGCGGTGCGGCGCGGGTCGACCACGATCAGCTTGGCGCCGGCCTTGAGCCGGTCGAGCAGGCGCAGGAACAGGATCGGGTGGCAGTCGGCCATGTTGGCGCCGATCACCAGGAATACGTCGGCACGGTCGAAGTCCTGGTAACTGCCGGGTGGGCCGTCGGCGCCAAGTGACAGCTTGTAACCACTGCTGGCGCTGGCCATGCACAGGCGCGAGTTGGATTCGATGTGGCGGGTGCGGATGAAACCTTTGGCGAGTTTGTTGGCCAGGTACTGGGCTTCCAGCGACATTTGCCCGGAAACGTACAGCGCCACGGCGTCGGGGCCGTGCTGGTCGATGATGGTGCGCAGGCGCCAGGCGGCCTGGTTGATGGCCTGATCGAGGCTGCTGCGTACCGGCTGCTGATTGCGCGGGTGGCGAACGTAGGCGTTTTCCATGCGCCCCGCAGCGGTCAACGGTACGTGGGCGGTGAGGCCCTTGGTGCAGAGCCGCCCGAAGTTGGCCGGGTGCTGCTTGTCGCCGGCAATTTTCACCACCTTGCCGTCAGCCACGCTCATGACAATGCCGCAGCCGACGCCGCAATAGGGGCACACGCTGCGCACTTCGCTATTGGCCATGAGGGGTCTCCGTTAAAAACGCAAAAAGGCGCCGGCTGCCCGGGCTTGCGGATGGCAAGCGGGCAACACGGCGCCTTTGTCGTGGGGTGTGGGCGATCGACGTTGATGGCCCGGATAGTGGCAAGCCAGCAAATTGTGGGCCAGCTGTGCCGGCCCTTTCGCGGGTAAACCCGCTCCCACAGGATCACCACAGCCTTTTATAAGTGCGAAGTACCTGTGGGAGCGGGTTTACCCGCGAAAGGGCCGGCACAGGCAACGCACCACGCGGTGGCAAGCCAAGACCTCGAAGCGCTATGCTGGCGCAATTTCCAACACGAGCAACGCCCCCTCCCCCATGTCCCAAGTGATTCTCAAGACCCCCGCCCAACTTGCCCTGATGCGCAACGCCGGCCAACTGCTGGCCAAGGTGTTCGCCGACCTCGACGGTTTCATCCGCCCTGGCGTGACCACGATGCAGATCAACGACCGCGCCGAAGCGTTCATCATCGACACGCTAAAGGCACGCCCCGCCAGCAAAGGGCAATACGGTTTCCCCTACTCGCTCAACACCTCGGTGGACCACGTGGTTTGCCACGGCATGCCCAAGGCCGATGAAGTGTTGAAAGAAGGCTCGATCATCAACGTCGACATCACCCTGGAACAGGGTGGCTACATCGCTGACTCTTCGAAGATGTACGCCATTGGCCAGGTCAGTGATGAAGCACGTCGGCTGGTCGAAACCACCTACGACGCGTTGTGGAAAGGCATCGGGCAAGTGCGCCCCGGCGCCACGCTGGGTGATATCGGGCACGCCGTACAGGCCCATGCCGAAGCCGCTGGCTACAGCGTGGTGCGCGAGTATTGCGGGCATGGCATCGGCCAGCAGATGCACGAAGGGCCGGAAGTGTTGCACTACGGGCAACGCGGCATGGGCATGAAGCTCAAGCCGGGGATGGTGTTCACCATTGAGCCGATGATCAACCAGGGCGGGCGCGGCACCCGGACCTTACGCGATGGCTGGACGGTTATTACCCGTGACCACACGCTGTCGGCGCAGTGGGAGCATACGGTGGCGGTGACGGAAGATGGGGTTGAGGTGCTGACGTTGCGGGAAGAAGAGCGCACTCGCTGAGTGTGCTTGAACCGCGAAGCAAAAAAAAAGCGACCCTAAGGTCGCTTTTTTTGTAACTTCCGGGTGTTCAGTAGGCCCTGGAAGTTGAATATGGCGCAGCGGACGGGACTCGAACCCGCGACCCCCGGCGTGACAGGCCGGTATTCTAACCGACTGAACTACCGCTGCGCTATTCATCGAGTGGTGGGTGATGACGGGATCGAACCGCCGACCCTCTGCTTGTAAGGCAGATGCTCTCCCGGCTGAGCTAATCACCCTTCGTCTCGGTGAGGCGCGCATTCTACGGAGGAACTTTTACGCTGGCAAGCCTTTCGCGTAATTATTTTTCATCACCGCATACTAAAAATCAGGAAAAAAAAAGCGACCTATAAGGTCGCTTTTTTGTAACTTCCGGGTGTTCAGTGGGCCCTGGAAGTTGAATATGGCGCAGCGGACGGGACTCGAACCCGCGACCCCCGGCGTGACAGGCCGGTATTCTAACCGACTGAACTACCGCTGCGCTATACATCGAGTGGTGGGTGATGACGGGATCGAACCGCCGACCCTCTGCTTGTAAGGCAGATGCTCTCCCGGCTGAGCTAATCACCCTTCGTCTCGGTGTGGCGCGCATTCTACGGTTGACCAATCGTGCTGGCAAGCACTTTTTCAATTTTTTTCACGAAAAAATATCAGCCGTATCAAAGACCTAGCGCAATCCGGTTTTTCTCGGCGTTTAACGGTTGCTGGCCCTATGACAGGGTTGGCCTGAAGGCGCTGCTCGGAGAATAATGCCCGGCTTATGCATTAAGGAGAGATCGCCCCCCATGTGGTTCAAGAACCTGCTGTCCTACCGCCTGACCCAGGAAATCCCGTTCGAGGCTGAAGCACTGGAAGCCGCCCTGGCCAGCAAGCCGGCCCGCCCCTGCGCCAGCCAGGAGCTGACCACCTACGGTTTCGTGGCCCCCTTCGGCAAAGGCGAAGACGCCCCACTGGTGCATGTGAGCGGTGAGTACCTGCTGATTGCCGCACGCAAGGAAGAGCGCATCCTGCCCAGCAGCGTGGTCAACGATGCGGTCAAGGAAAAGGTCGAAGAGATCGAGACCGAGCAGATGCGCAAGGTCTACAAAAAGGAACGCGACCAGATCAAGGACGAAATCATCCAGGCCTTCCTGCCGCGTGCGTTCATCCGCCGCTCGATGATCTTCGCCGCCATCGCCCCGCGCCTGGGCATGATTTTGGTCAACTCGGCCAGCGCCAAGCGCGCCGAAGACCTGCTTTCGACCCTGCGTGAAGTGATCGGCTCGCTGCCGGTACGCCCGGCCACCGTGAAAATTGCCCCTACGGCCACCATGACCGACTGGGTCAAGTCGCAGCAGGCCGCCGAAGGCTTCTATGTACTGGACGAATGCGAACTGCGTGATACCGCCGAAGACGGCGGCATCGTGCGCTGCAAGCGCCAGGACCTGACCGGCGAGGAAATCCAGCTGCACCTGAGCACGGGCAAAGTGGTCACCCAGCTGGCCCTGGCCTGGCAGGACAAGCTGTCGTTCATCCTCGACGACAAGATGGTCATCAAACGCCTGAAGTTCGAAGAACTGCTGCAGGAGCAAGCCGAACAAGATGGTGGCGATGAGGCGGCGCAGCAGTTCGATGCCAGCTTCCAGCTGATGATGATGACCTTTGCCGAGTTCCTGCCGGTGCTGTTCGAGGCGTTGGGCGGTGAAGAGATTCCGCAAGGGGTGTAATAAGCAGGGCCGGCCTCATCGCGGATGAATCCGCTCCTACAGGTTGAGTGGTTCCCCTGTAGGAGCGGATTTATCCGCGAGACGTCCGTGAAATTTACCGCTACCTATAAATAGAAAAGGACCTCCCATGCGCGCCCTCGCCGCCTTCAGCCGCTTCGTCGGCAACACCTTCGCCCTCTGGGTGCTGGTGTTTGCCTGCCTGGCCTTCCTGCAACCGCAATGGTTCGTCGCCCTCAAGGTGGCCATCGTGCCGCTGCTGGGCCTGGTGATGTTCGGCATGGGCCTTACGCTCAAGCTCGACGACTTTGCCGCCCTCGCCCGCCAACCCTGGCGCGTGGCGCTGGGCGTGGTGGCGCATTTCGTGATCATGCCGGGCATGGCGTGGCTGCTGTGCCAGCTGTTCCACTTGCCGGCCGAAATTGCGGTGGGCGTGATTCTGGTGGGTTGCTGCCCGAGCGGCACGGCGTCGAACGTGATGGTGTGGTTGTCCAAGGGTGACCTGGCGCTGGCCGTGGCCATCGCGGCAGTCACGACCCTGCTGGCGCCGCTGCTGACCCCGGCCTTGATCTGGTTCCTGGCCTCGGCCTGGCTGCCGGTGTCCTTCATGGACATGTTCTGGTCGATCCTGCAGTTGGTGATGCTGCCAATCGTGCTCGGCGTGGTGGCCCAGCGCCTGCTCGGTGCGCGGGTGCAGTTGGCGGTGCAAGTGCTGCCACTGGTGTCGGTGGTGAGCATCGTCATGATCGTGTGCGCGGTGGTGGCGGCCAGCCAGGCGAAGATTGCCGAGTCGGGGCTGCTGATCATGGCTGTGGTCATGCTGCATAACAGCTTCGGTTACCTGCTGGGTTACCTGACCGGCAAGTTCTGCAAACTGCCGCTGGCCCAGCGCAAGGCGCTGGCGCTGGAGGTGGGCATGCAGAATTCCGGGCTGGGGGCTGCGCTGGCGGCGGCGCACTTCTCGCCGTTGGCGGCGGTGCCGAGTGCGTTGTTCAGTGTTTGGCACAACATTTCGGGGGCGTTGCTTTCTACCTGGTTCAGGCGGATGGAAGAGCCTGGGGAAACCGTTCAGAGCGGGGAGCCAGCTCGGCATTGATGATGGATTTGCCGGCCTCATCGCGGATAAATCCGCTCCTACACGGGCATTGTAGGAGCGGATTTATCCGCGATGAGGCCGGTACAGACTTGCCCATTTCTGCACAAATGTGCACTATAGTGCCCACTGTGAGGACGGCCTCACGACGCACCGCGTGACCGCATCCGGGGACGGCCCCATCATTCAAACGATGGAGACACTCTCATGTCCTGGATCATCCTGTTCTTTGCCGGCCTGTTCGAAGTCGGCTGGGCTGTCGGCCTGAAATACACCGACGGTTTCACCAAACCGCTCCCCACCATTCTTACCGTCGGCGCCATGGTCATCAGCCTGGGCTTGCTGGGCCTGGCGATGAAAGAACTGCCGCTGGGCACTGCCTATGCCATCTGGACCGGCGTTGGCGCCGTGGGTACGGTCATCGCCGGCATCATCCTGTTCGGTGAATCCATGGCCTTGGTGCGGTTGGTGAGTGTTGCGCTGATCGTCACCGGCCTGATCGGCCTCAAGATCAGCGCAAGCTGACCTGCCCCTTCAGCGCAAATCCCCGCGCAAACGGCTGACCTGCTCGCGCAGGGCCTCGGGCTGCGCCGCCTCCACCGGGATGGCGGTGCCAGCCACGATGGTCACCCGCGACCACAAGCGTTTGAAGAACCCTTTTGCCGGGTCGCGGCTGAAGAAGCTACCCCACAACCCCTGCAACGCCAGCGGAATTACCGGCACCGGGGTTTCTTCCAGAATGCGGTTCACGCCCCCTTTGAACACATCGATCTCACCATCACCGGTCAGCTTGCCTTCCGGGAAGATGCACACCAGTTCGCCTGCCGCCAGGTACTGAGCGATACGGGCGAAGGCACGCTCGTAGGTCGCCAGGTCTTCGTTGCGCCCGGCAATCGGGATGGCGCCGGCGGTGCGGAACACAAAGTTGAGCACCGGCAGGTTGTAGATCTTGTAGTACATGACGAAGCGAATCGGCCGACGAATCGCCCCGCCCAGCAGCAGCGCATCCACGAACGACACATGGTTGCACACCAGCAACGCGGCGCCTTCATCGGGAATACGCTCCAGGTCACGGTGCGCCACACGGTACATCGAGTGGCTGAGCAGCCAGATCAGGAAGCGCATGGTGAACTCGGGCACGATGCGGAAGATGTAGGCATTGACCAGCACGTTGAGCAGCGACACCACCAGGAACAGCTGCGGGATGCTCAACTCTGCCAGGCCGAGCAGGACCATGGTGAGGACCGCCGACACCACCATGAACAATGCGTTGAGGATGTTGTTGGCGGCAATCACACGGGCGCGCTCGCCCTCGGCGGTACGCGCCTGAATCAGCGCATACAACGGCACGATGTAGAAGCCGCCGAACACACCCAGGCCAACGATCGACAGCAGGATCCACCAGGCTTCGCTCATGCCCAGCAGCGCCAGCCAGTCGTGGGGAACGGGGGCGGCCGGTACGTCGCCGGAATGCCACCACCAGAGCAGGCCGAACAGGGTCAGGCCAAACGAGCCAAACGGCACCAGGCCAATCTCGACCTTACGCCCGCTCAGGCGTTCGCACAGCAGCGAACCCAGGGCGATGCCCACCGAGAACAAGGTCAGCACCAAGGTGACGACAGTGCCATCGCCGTGCAGCCAGTCTTTGGCGTAGGCCGGAATCTGGGTCAGGTAGATGGCGCCGACAAACCAGAACCACGAGTTGCCGACAATCGAGCGCGACACCGCAGGCGTTTGCCCCAGGCCCATGCGCAAGATCGCCCAGGATTGCTTGAAGATGTTCCAGTCCAGCGGCATCTGTGGCGAAACGGCCGCCGCCCTTGGGATCCAGCGGCTGGCCAGGTAGCCCAGCACAGCGGTGCCGACCACACCACCGGCCACCACCGATGCGTAGCTGTCGCTGGCCATCATCACCCCGGCGCCAATGGTGCCGGCGAGGATGGCCAGGAACGTGCCCATTTCCACCAGGCCGTTGCCGCCCACCAGTTCTTCTTCACGCAGTGCCTGGGGCAGAATTGAATATTTCACCGGGCCGAACAGTGCCGAGTGGGTACCCATGCCGAATAGCGCGACCAGCATCAGGGTGAGGTGGTCGGTCGCAAAACCGACGGCGCCTACGGCCATGATGCCGATTTCTGCCAGTTTGATAGCGCGTATCAGCGCGTCCTTGGCGAACTTCTCGCCAAACTGGCCGCCCAGCGCCGAGAACAGAAAGAACGGCAGAATGAACAGCAGCGCGCACAGGTTGACCCAGATCGACCGGTCACCCTCACCCAGGCTGAGCTTGAACAAAATGGCCAGGATCAGCGACTGCTTGAACAGGTTGTCGTTGAAAGCACCCAGCAATTGGGTGATGAAGAACGGCAAGAAACGGCGCTTGCCGAGCAGGGTGAATTGCGAAGGGTGACTCATCGTCCATGGTCCTGAGTGGGGCCGTGAGTGGCCGTTGCCTGATTAGAATGCCTCAAAAGGGGCCGAGGCCACATCCATGTCAACTGACAGTTTTGCCAGTAGCCCCACCATGGCAGCGCGGGCACCCTTGTCGCATACCTTCAAACGGATGCACTGCGATGGCCGGGCAGCACCTGAAGCACATCCACATGCCTTCGGTTTTGGCATTGCTGATGGGCGCCTTGCTGGTTGCGGGTGCCACGCACTATACGAAAAACTTGCCCGCCAATGACAAGGAGCGTTATCTGGATGAAGTGCTCAGCCGGATGCAACTGAGCGAGAAGGTGGGCCAGTTGCGCATGCTGGACGCGCGTGGCGCGCTGGACTCACCGGCCATTCAGGACCTGCTCGATGCCGTGCACCGCGGCGAAGTCGGTTCGATTCTCCCCGCCCCCGGCGTTGATCGCGCAACCTTGCGCGCGCTGCAGGATGAAGCCATGGACAGCCGCCTGCAGATCCCGCTGTTCTTTGCTGGCGATGTGATCCATGGCCATCGCACGGTATTCCCCATCGGCCTCGGCCTGGCCTCGAGTTGGGATATGCAGGCCATCGCCACCAGCGCCCGAACGGCGGCAGTAGAGGCAACCGCCGATGGCTTGGACATGACCTTCGCGCCGATGGTCGACATCAGCCGGGACCCGCGCTGGGGCCGCGTCGCCGAAGGATTTGGTGAAGACCCTTACCTGGCAGGCCAGGCCGGAGCGACGGCAGTTCTGGGATTCCAAGGGCCAACAGTGGGAGCGGCCGACAGCCTGATGGCCTGCGTCAAGCATTACGCCGCTTACGGCGCCGTCGAAGGCGGGCGTGACTACAACAGCACTGACATGAGCCCGCACAAATTACTGCAGTACTACCTGCCCCCTTACCGCGCCGCGCTTGACGCAGGTGCAGGCGCCGTAATGTCGGCCTACACCACCCTCAACGGCGTGCCTGCTTCTGCCAATCCATGGTTGCTGCATGAAGTGCTGCGCGAGCAATGGCAGTATCGCGGGTTGGTCATCAGTGACTACGATTCCGTTCAGGAACTGATCCCTCACGGTTACTCGGCAACCCCCGCCGAGGCTGCCAGTGCTGCGTTGCAAGCAGGTACACAAGTCAGCATGAGTGACCGTTTTTTTGCAGACGCACTGGCAGGGTTGGTGGAACAAGGCGTGGTGCCGATGCGTGTGCTGGACGATGCGGTGCGTCAGGTGCTTGCCACGAAGTATGACCTGGGCCTGTTCAAGGCCCCCTATCGCAGGCTCGGCGAGGCCAAGGACGACCCTGCCGACCCGAACGCTGAGCAACGCCTGCACCGTAACGAAGCCAGGGATGTCGCCAGGCGTTCGCTGGTGTTGCTGAAAAACCGTGATCAATTGCTGCCCTTGCCCAAGCGCGGCACAGTGGCCGTGATCGGGCCGCTGGCCGACAACCGGGTCGACATTCTTGGCAGTTGGCCAGCCAACGGCCAGCCCGCGCAAGCGGTCAGCCTGTACCAGGGCCTGAAAACCGCGCTGGGTAACCAGGGCAAGGTCCTTTACGCACTGGGGGCCAACATCAGTGACGATCAAGCCGCGTTCAGCCTGCTGGCAGACAACAAAGTCGACTTCGACCCACGTTCGCCTGCCACACTGCGTGCCGAAGCACTGGCCGTCGCACGGCAGGCCGATGTCATCATCGCGGCGCTGGGTGAAGCGCGTGGAATGGCCCATGAAGGCGCCAGCAAGACCGACCTGAACTTACCAAGCCAACAGAAGGCGTTGCTCAAGGCCCTGAAAGAAACCGGCAAACCTCTGGTGCTGGTGCTGATGAACGGCCGCCCGATGACCATTGAGGAAGAAAGCCGACAGGCAGATGCCGTGCTGGAAGCCTGGTTCAGTGGTACCGAAGGTGGCAACGCCATCGCCGATGTGCTGCTGGGCGACTACAACCCATCGGGCAAACTGCCCGTCACGTTCCCACGCAGCGTTGGCCAGATTCCGCTGTACTACAACCGCTTGAACACGGGCCGCCCTTTCGACCCGGCGCTTCACAAAGCCTACCGCTCCCGCTACTTCGACATCGACGACACCCCGCTCTACCCCTTCGGCTTCGGCTTGAGCTACACGCAATTCAGCCTTTCACCGCCAAGCCTTTCAACCCTGCGCTTGCAGCCTGGGCACACGCTGCAAGTCGAGGCGCAAGTGCAGAACACTGGAGGCCGCGCAGGCGAAACGGTGGTGCAGTTGTATATCCGCGACATCAGCGGTTCGGTGAGCCGCCCCATCAAGGAACTCAAAGGCTTTCAGAAAGTGCTGCTGGCCCCCGGGGAAAAGCGCCAGATCACCTTCGACATTGAGGAATCCACGCTGTCCTTCTACAACCAGAACCTGCAGTGGGGCGCCGAACCCGGCGCTTTTGATGTGATGGTCGGCCTGGACAGCGAACAGGTCAGTACCGCGCGCTTCGAGCTTATGCCCTGACAGATTTGGAAATACATCTACAGAATTCCGACCAGCGGTCGATAATTCATATGTATGACTACATCTCACAGAAGGAACAGACCTCCGGTCTCCTCCAACGCATAAGAAAAGGAGCTCAGCAGTATATGTTTACCTGGTTTGGCGACTTGAAGATCGCCCACAAACTTTTCATCGGTTTCGGCCTTGTGCTGGGCCTGACCTTGATCCAGTCGTTGATCAGCTGGGACGGGCTGGGCAGCCTGGTGCGGCGCAGCGAGGTGGTCAGCGAAGTGTCGCGCCTCAACGATGCACTCGGCGACCTGCGCGAAGCCCGCTTGCGTCATGCCATGGCCAATGGCGGCGAAAACGAGGGCAAGGCACTGCAAGGGGCGCTTGAGGCGTTTCAGGCCCCTTTGTCCAAACTGCGCGGCGTGCTGATCAAGCCACAGAGCCTGGCGCTGGTCAGCCAGGCCGAACAAACGCTGCAGGCCTACGCCGCCAACCAGGCACAGAGCTTCCAGTCCTATCAGAAGATGCGCGCTGCCCAGAAGGAAATGGGCGTGCTGGCCACTCAGTCGTTCGCCAGTATCGAGGACATCCGCAAGCAGGTACGCGCCCTGCCCGACGCCGAGCAGCGCTTCGTGCGCATCGAGGCGATCAACCAGATTCGCGAAAACCTGATTCTGCTGCGCTACCACGTGCGTGGCTACACCGGTAACACCAACGCCGACACCGAACAGCTGATGAACCAGCAGATCGCCACCACCGTGAACGACCTGCCGGGCCTGGTGGCCAGGTTCAATGGCAATTTCGCCGCACAGTTCGATACGCTGGGCCAGCAGGTACGTACCTATGCCCAGGCCGTAGAAACCTTCCGTGGCGAAGTCAGCAAGCTGGTGGACTACCGCAATGCCATGGGCCGGGACGTTGATACCCTCAACGGCTTGATTGGCCAGTTGCTCGACGCCCAGGCGGTGGCGGTGGTCAACGACAGCCAGTTCGCCAAGAACCTGCAGATCATCACCACCTTGCTGGCCTTGTTGCTGGGCATCCTCGCCGCCATTCTCATCGCACGCCAGATCAGCGCCCCCCTGCAGCAAGCCTTGCGGGCCATGCAACAGGTGGCCGCGGGCGACCTCAGCGAGCAGCCTGCCAGCAAGCGCCGTGACGAAGTGGGCCAGTTGCAGAACGCACTGCACGGCATGACCCGCAGCCTGCGCGACCTGGTGGCCCAGGTACGCGATGGCATTTCGCAGATTGCCAGCGCCACCGAAGAGTTGTCGGCCATCACTGAGCAAACCAGCGCCGGTGCCAACAACCAGAAAGTGGAAACCGACCAGGTCGCCACCGCCATGCAGGAAATGGCCGCCACCGTGCATGAAGTGGCACGCAACGCGGGCGAAGCGTCCCAGGCCGCCAGTGCGACCGACGAAGAAGCCCGCGAGGGCGACAGCGTGGTCAACCGCGCGGTGGTGCAGATTGGCCGCCTGGCCGACCAGGTTGAAGCGACCGGCGAGGCCATGGGGGCATTGCGCACAGAAAGCCAGCGCATCGGCAAGGTCATGGACGTGATCAAGGCCGTGGCCGAGCAAACCAACCTGCTGGCGCTCAATGCCGCCATTGAAGCGGCCCGTGCTGGTGAGGCAGGCCGTGGCTTCGCCGTAGTGGCGGATGAAGTGCGCAGCCTGGCCCAACGTACCCAAGCGTCAACGCTGGAGATCGAATCGGCGATCGGTAGCCTGGAAGGCGGTACCCGCTCGGTGAGTGAGCTGATGGAAGAAAGCCGCAACCTCACCCAGAGCAGCGTGGCGCTGGTGCGCGAGGCAGGCGTTGCATTGGAGGGGATTACCCAGCGGGTGTCGGGAATACAGCTGATGAACCAGCAGATTGCCGCAGCGTCGGAGCAGCAGAGCGCGGTGGCCGAAGAGATCAGCCGCAGCGTTGTAACGGTGCGGGACATTTCCG
This sequence comes from Pseudomonas sp. PSKL.D1, assembly GCF_028898945.1. Classification (NCBI taxonomy): domain Bacteria; kingdom Pseudomonadati; phylum Pseudomonadota; class Gammaproteobacteria; order Pseudomonadales; family Pseudomonadaceae; genus Pseudomonas; species Pseudomonas sp. PSKL.D1. The sequence goes on along the minus strand of NZ_CP118607.1, from coordinate 1,448,755 downwards.
AACAAACGGCTGAGGCCAGCCAACAGACGTCGGCGTCCAGCATTGAACTGGCGCGGTTGGGTGGGCAGTTGCAGCAAATGATCAGTCGGTTCAGGGTTTGAGATGACCAGTGCCAGCCCTTTCACGGGGCAAGCCCGCTTCTACGGGAAATTCACATCCCGTAGGCGCAGGCTAGCCCCGCGAAAGAGCCGGCACAGTCAGTACTTCAATCAAAACCGAACAATGCCCGCGCAGTTTCCACCAACAAAGCCCGCCGCAGTTCAACCGAACACCCCAGTGCTTCGAACTGCTCGACAACGGTGGTAAAGCTCACCACCGCCTCATGCTGGGTATGCGGCCAATCGCTGCCCCACATCAACCGCTCGGCCCCGTAGTGCGCTTCAAGCGCACCCAAGGCCTGGCGCGCGAACACCAGGTTTTCCTCCGGTGTGCCCTCCAACCGGTAGATGCCAGACACCTTCACCCACACCTTGCCCTTGCCCCCCAGGGTCAGCAGCTCGGCAAACCCGGGTTGCCCCAGGCCGAGGCGTGCATCGGGCCGGCCAAAATGGTCGACCACGATATTCAGGCCATAAGGCTCAAGCGCCCGCACCAGCGCCGGAATGTCCGCTACGTGCCGGTGCAGTTCCAGGTGCCAGCCCTGCTCGCCGATGCGCTCAAGCAACGGTCGCCAGGCACTGGCCGTGAGGTCCGGCAATGATTGGCCCATGAGGTTCAGGCGCACGCCCCTGACCCCGAGCCGGTTCATTTCATCCAGCGTTTCGCGCTCGACGCCCTGCTCCAGCATAACCACCCCGCGCAGCTGCTCCGGCACGGTCTGCAGGGCACTGAGCAGGTAGCGGTTGTCGGTGCCCAGGAAACTGGGCTGCACCAGCACGCCATGGCTGAAACCATGGCCCTGCAACTGGGCCAGGTAATCGCCCAGCGGTGCGTCGTAAGTCGGCGCATAGCGGCGCTCGCTGGCCAGGTTCAGCCCGCGGCTGAAAACGTGGGCGTGGCTGTCAATGGCGGTGATGGGTGAAGCTGGGGCGTCGGGCATGATGTTCATCGAAACAGGTTGATATTACTTGGCGACTGCGCCGGGCATCTGCGCCGCAGGGGCGGCTTCAAGGCTACGGCCGCGGGTTTCAGGCAGGCACAACGCGGCGATCATGGCCACGCCATAGGCGATGCCGGCGTCGATGCCGATCGCACTGCCCAGCGACATGGACTCGCTCATGTGGCCGACCAGGAAGGGGAACACTGCCGACAGCACACGGCCGAAGTTGTAACAGAAGCCCACCCCGGCACCACGCACATCGGCCGGGTACAGCTCGTTGAAGAACGAGCCCAGGCTGGCAGGAATACCGGCGGCGAAGAAGCCCAGCGGGAAGCCGAGGAACAGCATCTGGGTATTGGTCAGCGGGAAGAACACATAAGCCTGTACGGTCAGCACACAGCACAGGGCAAACAGCAGGATGTTCTTGCGTCGGCCAATGCGGTCGATGAGCATGCCGCTGGCCACGCAGCCGCACCAGAAGGCGAAGATGATCACCGCCAGGTAGCCACCGGAGTTCAGCACCGAGAGGTTGCGCTCGGTTTTGAGGAAGGTCGGTAACCAGGTCATCACGGCGTGGTAGCCACCGTGGGCACCCAGGCCCAGCAGGCCGCCCAGCAGGGTTACGCGCAGCAGCTCGGGGCGGAAGATACCGGCCATGGACTTGAAGAAGCTGCCCGGGATGGCTTTTTCCTTCTGCAGGCGCTGGAAGCTCTCGGGCTCCGGTACGTTGCGGCGCACCCAGATGATCAGCAGCGAAGGCAGCAGGCCGATGAAGAACATCACGCGCCAGGCGTACTCCGCCGGTACCAGCGAGTAGATCAGGGTGAACAGTGCCACCGCCAGGCCCCAGCCCACGGCCCAGGCACTTTGTACGGTGCCCATCACCTTGCCACGGTATTTGGGGTTGATGGTTTCGGCCATCAGCACCGCACCGGCGGCCCACTCACCACCAATGCCGAAGCCTTGCATGGCTTTGACGAACAGCAGCGGGTAGAAGCCGGTGACAAAAGCGGACAGGAAGGTGAAGCAGGAGAACCAGAGGATCATCCACTGCAAGGTGCGCACACGGCCATAACGGTCCGACAAGGTGCCGCCGAGCCAGCCGCCGATCGCCGAGGTGACCAGGGTCACGCCGCTTATCAGGCCGGCATCACCCTTGGAGAGGGAGAAAGCCGCGATCAACGCGGGGATGGCCAGGCCGAACATCTGCACCTCAAGTGCGTCGAGCGACCAGCCACCAAAACAGGCCCAGAACGTCTTGCGTTCCCGTGAAGTGATTTGGCGATACCAGCTGAACATGCTTTTTATCCTTCTAGTTGTGTGTGTTGCGGCCGGGCATGCCTAAGCGCTGGCACGCTGACGACCGGGCAGGCGAAGCCACTGCGCCGTGGCAACGGCGCAGACGGGTAACAGGGCAGAGCAGCCGGTTTAGCGAATGTCGACGCGGTAGCGGAAATGCTGCGCATGGCCGCGCGAGCGGCGCCATTCGAGGGGTTTGCCGGCGTAATCACGGGCCAGACGCTCGATCACCACCACCGGGCTGTCGGCAGGCAATTGCAACAAGCGCCCGTGCGTCGCATCGACTGTTTCGGCGGTCAGGGTTTCTTCGGCGTAGGCCACCACCTGGCCGCACAATTCTTCGTAGATCGGGTAAAGCAGCGGGCCCTTGCGGTCCAGCTCCACATCCAGCAACGGCTGGAAGGTATGGCGCGGCAGCCAGATTTCTTCGGCGAGCACCGGTTGGGCACCGAGCAGACGAGTACGCACGATGCGGATGACTTCAGCTTCGGCGGCCAGCCCCAAGGCCTCGGCAACGGCCGACGGTGCAGGGACAGGTTCGATGGACAGAATGCGGCTTTCCGGCATCACCCGCTCACCGTTGGCGGTTTCGAAGCGGAAGAAACGGAACAGCGAGGACTGGAACTGCGGGCGGCGAATGAAAGTGCCACGGCCCTGCTGGCGCTCCAGAATACCTTCGGTAACCAGCACGTCGACCGCCTTGCGCACGGTGCCGACCGACATGTCGAATTCGCTGGCCAGTGCCGCTTCGGTGGGGATGGCTTCACCGGGGCGCCAGCGGTTGTTGGCAATCTGATCGACCAGATGGTCGCGCAGTTGTTGATAGAGTGGCAGTCGCGCATCACCGGACAATGGGTGCATGGGTCGCTCTCTCGTCTTGTTATATAAACATATATATGAATTTTTCCCAGAGTATTCCCGCTGGGGGGCGGGCTGTCAATCCTCCGCCTGTCGCCCTTCTTCTATATGCTTGGGTATCGGCAACTTCCCCACAACAAGGACGTGGCAATGCTCGCCGCCCTCAAAGGCTACCCCTCCCCCATCCGCCTGCTGCTGGCCACCACGTTTACCCTGACCGTGGCACGTGCCCTGACCCTGCCCTACCTGGTGGTCTACCTGGCCGACAACTTCCAGCTGTCGGTCGGCCAGATCGGTGTATTGATCGGTGGCGCACTGATCGTCGCCTCCTTGCTGAGCCTCTACGGCGGGCACCTGGTCGACACCCTGCGCAATCATACCGTGGTGACCGCCAGCACACTGGTGTTCGCCCTGGCCTTCATCGCCGCCATCGCCAGCCGCTCGGCGCTGCTGTTTTTCGTCTGCCTGGTGCTGATCAACCTGGCGCTGGCCGTGGTCGACATTGCCGCCAAGGCCGGTTTCTGTGCGCTGCTGCCGGTGGAGCAGCGCGCTGAGGTTTTCGCCATCAAGTACACCTTGAGCAACATCGGTTATGCCGTGGGGCCAATGCTCGGCGTGGCCATGCTGGAATTCGACGATCACCTGCCCTTCATCGCCTCGGCCCTTACCGGCCTGGGCATGTGCCTGACCTACTGGCAGCTTGGCGACCGCAGCCTGCAGGCCAGTTCCAGCGCGCAGCCCGGTGCCGGGTTTGTTCAGGTCGCATTGGGCCTGGTACGCGATCGGCGGCTGGTGTACTTCACGCTGGGCGGTGTCCTCAGTGCCGTGGTGTTCGGGCAATTCACCGCTTACCTGTCCCAGTATCTGGTGGTGACCACCAGCGCCAGCGAGGCGGCGCGGCTGGTGGGCTACCTGGTGACGACCAACGCCGTCACGGTGATCGCCCTGCAGTACCTGATCGGCAAGCGCATCGGCCGCCAGCAATTGATGCCTTGGCTGCTGGCCGGCATGGCACTGTTCATTGCCGGGCTGGTGGGTTTTTCGCTGGCCGGGTCGGTGCTGGCCTGGTGCCTGGCGATGCTGGTGTTCACCCTGGGCGAAATCATCGTCATACCGGCGGAGTACATGTTCATCGACCTGATTGCACCTGAGCATTTGCGGGGGGTGTATTACGGGGCACAGAACCTGTCCAACCTGGGCGCGGCACTGGGGCCGGTGCTGGTGGGTTTTGCCTTGGGGGTATGGTGGCCGGGGGTAATCTTCTACCTGCTGGTGGTGTCGGTGATACTGGCGGGCGTGTTTTACCGGATGGGAACCCGACATCCTGCGACGACCTGACGCTGCGACCATCGTCGACGCTGACGAACCGGCCCCTACGTGCCAGACTGATTGATCGGGACCGCGTTACCTTTTTGCTCCGGAGTCTTCATGTCGTTGTCCAGCGGGCTGATCGCCGTGGTCGCCCTGGCCTATATGGCCATCATGTTCGCCATCGCCTTTTACGGCGACCGCCGCAGCACGCCGCTGCCGCCGCGCCTGCGCGCCTGGGTGTACAGCCTGTCGCTGGCGGTGTACTGCACCAGCTGGACGTTCTTCGGCGCGGTCGGCCAGGCCGCCGAACAGCTGTGGGCGTTCTTGCCGATTTACCTGGGCCCGATCCTGCTGCTGATCTTCGCACCGTGGGTGCTGCAGAAGATGGTGCTGATCAGCAAGCAGCAGAACATCACCTCGATCGCCGACTTCATTGCCGCGCGCTATGGCAAGTCGCAGACGCTGGCCGTGGTGGTGGCGCTCATCTGCCTGGTCGGCGTGCTGCCCTACATCGCCTTGCAGCTAAAAGGTATCGTGCTCGGCGTCAACCTGCTGATCGGCGCCAACGCCGATGCCACCGGCACGCGGGTGCAGGACACCGCGCTGGTCGTTTCGCTGGTGCTGGCACTGTTTGCCATCGTGTTCGGCACGCGCAGCCTGGACGTCACCGAGCACCACCGTGGCATGGTGCTGGCGATTGCCTTCGAATCACTGATCAAGCTGCTGGCGTTTCTGGCCGTGGGCGTGTTCGTGGTGTTCAACCTGTACGACGGCTTTGACGACCTGCTCAGCCAGGCACGCCAATCGGTGCACCTGGACAGCTACTGGCAAGAGACCATCAACTGGCCGTCGATGGTGGTGCAAACCGCTGTCGCGATGATGGCGATCATCTGCCTGCCCCGGCAATTCCATGTGACGGTGGTGGAAAACATCGAACCCCAGGACATGCGCCTGGCCCGCTGGGTATTCCCGATGTACCTGGCGCTGGCCGCACTGTTCGTGGTGCCGATTGCCCTGGCCGGGCAGATGCTGCTGCCGGGCACGGTGATTTCCGACTCGTTCGTGATCAGCCTGCCGCTGGCCGAGGCGCACCCGAGCCTTGCCCTGCTGGCCTTCATCGGCGGCGCTTCGGCGGCTACCGGCATGGTCATCGTCGAGGCGGTGGCACTGTCGACCATGGTCTCCAACGACATGCTGCTGCCCTGGCTGTTGCGCCGCACCAACGCTGAACGGCCCTTCGAGGCGTTCCGCCACTGGATGCTGTCGGTACGCCGGGTCACCATCGTGGTCATCCTGCTGCTGGCCTACGTCAGCTACCGGCTGCTCGGCTCCACCGCCAGCCTGGCAACCATCGGCCAGATCGCCTTCGCCGCCGTCACCCAGCTGACCCCGGCCATGCTCGGCGCGCTGTACTGGAAGCAGGCCAACCGCCGCGGCGTATTCGCCGGGCTCGCGGCCGGCATCTTCCTGTGGTTCTACACCCTGGTGCTGCCGATCATTGCCCACAGCCTGAACGTCCCGCTGACGCTGTTCCCGGGCCTGGCCTGGCTGCACGGCAACCCGCTGGACCTGCCGATTACCCCACTCACGCAAGGCGTAGTGCTGTCGCTGGCCGGCAACTTCACCTTGTTCGCCTGGGTGTCGATGCTTTCGCGTACACGGGTATCGGAGCACTGGCAGGCGGGGCGTTTCATCGGCCAGCAAACCAGCGCACGGCCCAACGGCAAGCCGCTGCTGGCGGTGCAGATCGACGACCTGCTGACCCTGGCATCGCGCTTTGTCGGTGAAGAGCGCGCGCGGCAAAGCTTCATCCGCTTTGCCTACCGCCAGGGCAAGGGCTTCAACCCTAACCAGAATGCCGACGGTGACTGGATCGAACACACCGAGCGGCTGCTGGCCGGTGTGCTTGGCACCTCGTCGACCCGCGCCGTGGTGAAGGCCGCCATCGAAGGCCGCGACATGCAGCTTGAAGACGTGGTGCGCATCGCCGACGAAGCCAGCGAGGTGCTGCAGTTCAACCGCGCGCTGCTGCAAGGCGCCATCGAGAACATCAACCAAGGCATCAGCGTAGTCGACCAGAACCTGCACCTGGTCGCCTGGAACCGCCGCTACCTGGAGCTTTTCAACTATCCGGACGGACTGATCAGCGTAGGCCGGCCAATTGCCGACATCATCCGCTACAACGCCGACCGTGGCCTGTGCGGCCCTGGGGAAGCCCAGGTGCACGTGGCGCGGCGCCTGCACTGGATGCGCCAAGGCCGCGCGCATTCCTCCGAACGGCTGTTCCCCAATGGCCGGGTGATCGAGCTGATCGGCAACCCGATGCCCGGTGGCGGTTTTGTGATGAGCTTTACCGACATCACCCCGTTCCGCGAAGCCGAGCAGGCCCTGCGCGATTCCAACGAGGGGCTGGAGCAGCGGGTGGCCGAACGTACCCACGAGCTTTCGCAACTCAACCAGGCGTTGTCGGAGGCCAAGAGCCAGGCCGAGGCGGTGAGCAAGTCCAAAACCCGCTTCCTGGCCGCCGTCAGCCACGACCTGATGCAGCCACTGAACGCCGCACGGCTGTTTTCCGCCGCCCTGTCGCAGCAGGCCGAAGGCATGAACGAGGAGGCCCAGCAGCTGGTGCAGCACATGGACAGCTCGCTGCGCTCGGCCGAAGAGCTGATCAGCGACCTGCTGGACATTTCCCGCCTGGAAAACGGCAAGATCACCCCCGATGCCAAGCCCTTCGCGCTGAACGAGCTGTTCGATACCCTCGGCGCCGAGTTCAAGGTGCTGGCCGCCGAAAAAGGCCTGGAATTCCGCCTGCGCGGCAGCCAGTTGCGCATCGACAGCGACATGCGGCTGCTGCGCCGGGTGCTGCAGAACTTCCTCACCAATGCCCTGCGCTATGGCAAGAGCCCGATTTTGCTAGGCGTGCGCCGCCAGGGCGAACGTTTGTGGCTGGAGGTGTGGGACCGTGGCCCTGGCATCGCCGACGACAAGCTGCAAGTGATCTTCCAGGAGTTCAAACGCCTGGACAGCCACCAGACCCGCGCCGAAAAAGGCCTGGGCCTGGGCCTGGCCATCGCCGATGGCCTGTGCCGCGTGCTCGGGCATCGGTTGGAGGTACGGTCCTGGCCGGGCAAGGGCACGGTGTTTCGCGTCAGCGTGCCAATCGCCCGTCAGGCGGTTGCGGCACCCGTGGCGCCAAGCGAACAGGCCAGCCAGCCACTGGCCGGGCTGCAGGTACTGTGCGTGGACAACGAAGACAGCATCCTGATCGGCATGAACAGCCTGCTCAGCCGCTGGGGTTGCCAGGTATGGACCGCGCGCAACCGCGCCGAATGCGAAGCTTTGCTGGACAAAGGCATGCGCCCGCACCTGGCACTGGTGGACTATCACCTGGATGAGGGCGATACCGGTACGCAGCTGATGGCCTGGCTACGCGCCCGCCTGGGTGAACCGGTACCGGGCGTGGTGATCAGCGCCGACGGCAGCAAGGAAACCATCGCCCTGGTGCACGCCGGGGGCCTGGACTACCTCGCCAAGCCGGTAAAGCCGGCGGCCTTGCGGGCACTGCTCAATCGCCATCTGAGCCTGGTTCAGTAACGGCTTCGTCCGGCAGCGCTTCGCCAGTCAATGCCCGCTCCAGCAGGTCGGCCGGCAGGCTCTTGCTGGCGCGAGCACCCAGCAGTTTGAGCTGTTCACTGCGGCTGACCAGGTTGCCTCGGCCCTCGCACAGTTTGTTGCGTGCGGCGGCGTAGGCTTTGTCGACCTGCTGCAGGCGGTTGCCCAGCTCGTCCAGGTCCTGGATGAACAGCACGAACTTGTCGTACAGCCAACCGGCCCGCTCGGCGATCTCGCGGGCGTTCTGGCCCTGGCGCTCCTGCTTCCACAGGCTGTCGATCACCCGCAACGTGGCAAGCAAGGTGGTTGGGCTGACAATCACGATCTGCCGGTCGAACGCCTCCTGGAACAGGTTGGGTTCGGCTTGCAGCGCAGCCGAGAATGCCGCTTCGATAGGCACGAAAAGCAGCACGAAGTCCAGGCTGTGCAGGCCTTCGAGGCGGTTGTAGTCTTTGCTGGACAAGCCTTTGATGTGGCTGCGCAGCGATTGCACGTGCTGCTTGAGTGCCGCTTCGTCGTTGCTGCCGACAAACTGCTGGTACGCGGTCAGGCTGACCTTGGCGTCGACCACCACCTGCTTGTCGCCGGGCAGCATGATCAGTACGTCCGGCTGGAAGCGCTCACCGTCCGCACTCTTGAGGCTGACCTGGGTCTGGTACTCGCGGCCCTTCTCCAGCCCGGCGTGTTCCAGCACCCGCTCAAGAATCAGCTCACCCCAGTTGCCTTGGGTTTTCTGGCCTTTGAGCGCCTGGGTGAGGTTGGTGGCTTCGTCGGACAAGCGCAGGTTGAGCTGCTGCAGGCGCTCCAGCTCCTTGCCCAGCGAAAAGCGCTCACGGGCCTCTTGCTGGTAGCTTTCGTCCACGCGCTTTTCGAAGGCCTGGATGCGCTCCTTGAGTGGGTCGAGCAACTGGCCCAGGTGCTGCTGGCTGGTCTGGGCAAAGCGCTGCTCGCGCTCGTCGAAGATCTTGGTGGCCAGGTCGGCAAACTGGGCGCGCAGGGTATCGCGGGCTTCTTGCAGGTCTTCCAGGCGTTGCTGGTGGCTGTCCTGCTGCTCGCGCAGCTCGGCTTCCAGACGCGCGGCCTGCGCCTCCAGGCGGCGTTGTTCGGCTTCGCGGCCGGCACGCTCCAGATGCCAGGCATGGGCAGCGTCGCGTGCGTTGTCTCGGTCGACTTGCAGCAACTCAAGCTCCCGCCCCTGAGCAGCGAGCTGGGTTTGTTTAACGGTGTTGGCTTCGCTGAGGTCGCTGATTTCGTCGCGGCTGGCATCCAGCTGCGCCTGCAAGCCTGCCTGGGCCAACAGTGCACCATTGAGGCGTTCGTCCAGCAAGGCGCGCTCAGCCTTGTAGGCACCTTGGCGGCGCTGCACCTGCATGACCCAACCCAGGCAAGGCAAAGCGCCTGCCACCAAGCCCAGCAGAATGCTGGCCAAATCCACTGCCATGCTTACCCCGATCGGTCCGTTGCCACGTGTGCGCAGCTTATCAGTCTGCTCGGGAGGTTGCCTGCTCTGGCTCGCCGCCCAGCCCCAGGCGGGCCATTTCCTGTTGCGCCCGGCGGTCACCTGCACGGGCCGCATGGCGCAGCAGCTCCTGGCCAATGCGGCGGTCGCGGGCACCGCCACAATCACGACAGAGCATCTGCCCAAGGCGGCTTTGCGCCTCGACCACACCTTGGCGCGCCGGTTGTTTGAGCAAGCGCCCGGCCAGGTGCTTGACCTGTGGCTTGTCACCCAGGCGCGGGTTATCGAGCAGCCAGGCGGCCACTTTCAATGAAAAGCGTTTGGGGGCAGCGTTTGATGTAGAAACAGCAGAACCGGCGAGATTTTTACCGCGAAACATCATGACCAACAGCGAAGGCAGCTCGAAAGGCGCGCCACTCTACTCCTTTTCGCACCCCCTGACCCGACAATTTCGGCTGTATGTAAAAAAAATTCCCATGATCGTTTCTTGACGTTTTCAGGTGGATGACCAAGCGGTCGATGGGTGCCTGACAATTGTCGGACAGTTCTCCAATTTGCTGGCACACCCGTCCTAGAGCAAGCGCTCGGGACAATCCACAGTTCCTGTGGATAACTCAGTGGACAACCCCTTCCCACCTCCCGCAAACCCCCGTGAAATGGGGCCTCAAGTCAAACTGACGATTTTTTCACCAGTGAAAATTAGTGTTTTTTTTCATTGACTTAAGGATCAAGTCAAGGCATTGGCGAGCGTTGCCAGGGCTGTTATTGCGCCGTTACAACTCACGCCTCGAATGTGAACAAGTGCACCGAAAACCTGCATTTGAATGCACGAAATTGGCACATCGGGCCAGGTATGGGCCATTTGCCCCCTCTTCACACAGCGTTCAAGACGCGGCATACTGCGCGGCTCACCTGACAAAACGTATCAGCACTTGCCAAGCCTGTCGGTTTCCGGTAAGGTGCGCTCCGTTAGTACACCAGCTGAAAGTCAATTCTGGCCACCAACGTCCTTGCCGCCTCACTCCCCCAACAGTGATCGCTGCTGAAACCAGGACCGGCCCCATCGATGATTCACTCGCCAGCCTAAAGCTGCTCAAGCACGAATCACGTTACAGATTGATCAGGATTCAACCCCGACGGCCCAGAACCTTGGCCCCGGCGTGCTGCCTGTCTTCTGAAGTACCTACCGGTCAGCCCAAGCGCCCACCTTTGATTGCGCCCCTCTGGCTGCTTTGTTCCAGTCTGGTTCGTTCGTCCCTTAATAAAGGCGTCACTGGAACGTTTCTATCATGCACGGATCAGAAACCCGTGTTTAAAGCAGGAACCTCCAACAATATGCAAACTCATCATCAAATTCAGGCTGCCATTGGCACCCTCTCCCAGGCCTTCTCGCCGTTGAAGTGCCTCATTGTTGCCCCACGCAAGGGCAGCTTCAGCTTTACCCTGGTGGACGAACACGGCGTCGCCTGCCACACCGAGCGCCTGTACCCCGAACAGTACAGCCGTGCCGAGCCGCTGCAGGCGGTGATCGCCCGGACCCGCCAGTCGCTCACCGCGTGAGCGGCGAATACCGGGGCATTCAGCCTCTGAATATCGCCCTCAGCCTGCTGCCTGATCGTTCTTGGCCTAATTGCCGCAAGGCATATGGCGCTGCACGTCAGGCAGCAATCGATTTAAAAACAGCCCTTTACACCACGCTTATCACACTACACTTCAACTCGAGCGGCCCTTGCCGCTTCCGGCGGGCCTGACCAATCACCAGCTGCCAAGCTCCAGCGCCCGTCGGCCCTTAATTGCTCGAGGGCATCATGGGTATCGCGGCGAATGAATTGTGTCTGTATGTGATCCGGCCAACCCTGGTCTACCTGAACCGCCATTGCGCCAGCGCCGAAGCCCTATTGCTGGGCATTGCGGCCAGCCAGTCGGCACTCGGTTCGGCCTTGCATGACCGCCGTGGCCACGGCCTCTACCGCATTTGCGAGCATCGCCACCAGGCCGTGTGGGACGACTACCTCGCCCGCGACCCCGAGCTGGCCAGCGTGGTACGCGGCCTGGCGAGCCAGCACGCATTTCTCGGCGGCCCCCATCTGGAGCTTGCCGTGAACCTGCGCTACGCCACCGCAATTGCCTGGATGCTCATCGAAGAACAGCAACTTGCCCTGCCGGCCGCAGATGATCTGCTGGGCCTGGCACGCATCTGGCGGCAAATTTTCCACCCACAAGGTCGCCTCCGTGACTTTACCCAAGCGTGGCATTTGTGCATCGAGCAGAAATTGCCACAGGCATCTTGAGACACGTCTTACAGCTTTACCGGAAAAAAGGGAATTTTGGTCGGATTGTCCTACAAAACCGCTCTATCTCCAGTGATTCAGGCTATAGCGCGGCGCGTGATTTGTTGGTAGCTTTTCGCCCCGGAGATCACAAGGAGTTTCTAATAATGAAAAAAGCAATGCTCAAAACCTCCCTCGCCGTAGCCGTTTCTCTCGCCTCCAGCCAACTGTTCGCTGCCGGCTTTGCACTGAACGAGCAAAGCATCAGCGGCATGGGTACCGGTTTCGCGGGCCGTTCTTCTTCTGCCGATGATGCCAGCACCGTGTATGGCAACCCTGCAGGCATGTCCCGCCTGAAGCGTGAACAGTTCACCGTGGGGGGCGCAGCTGTCATCGCCAAAACCGACATCTCCGGCCCGGGAAGCAACTATGGTGGGGAAACCGACGGTGACATGGTTCCGGTCGTTGGCGTGCCGATGGGCTATTACGTCAAACCAATCGACGATCACTGGAGCGTAGGTTTCGGTGTATATGTGCCTTTCGGCCTGGTCACCGACTATGGCAGCGATGACGCGGCACGCTACTGGGGTAAAAAGAGCAAGGTCGAGGTCGTCACCTTCCAGCCAACCATCAGCTACGCCTTCAATGACAAGGTGTCGATCGGCTTTGGCCCGACCATCAACCGCATCAAGGGCGAGCTGGGTTCAAACCTGAGCAGCAAGGGGCTGCTGGGTGTGAATGGCCCTGATGGCGAAGTCAAGATCAAAGGCGATGACACTGCCATCGGTTACAACATTGGCGTGCTCGTCCAGGCCACTGACCGTACCCGCCTCGGCCTGACCTACCACTCGATGGTCGACTACAAGCTTGAAGGTGACACGCGTGTTTCCTACCCGATCCCGCAACTGGGCCTGAGTGGCAAATTCGACGCAAGCCTCAAGATCAAGACGCCTGAGTCCGTGGACTTCTCGATCACCCACGAACTTGATGACCAATGGACGCTGTATGCAGGCAGCACCTGGACTCGCTGGAGCCGCCTGGAAAGCATCATCGTCAAGAACGAAGTGTCGGCAGCGTACCCCCTGCAGACCATCACGGAAGAGCAGAACTGGCATGACACTTGGGCACATGCCATTGGTGCGTCCTACAAGGTGAACAAGGAGTGGACCCTGCGCGCAGGCTTCTCCATCGACCAGTCGCCAACCAACAACCACGACCGCTCGCCACGCATCCCTACCGGCGATCGCAAGGCAGTCAGCTTTGGTGCCGGTTGGAGCCCGAACGACGACATGACCATCGATGTCGCCTACTCCTACCTGTGGGAAGAAGACACCAAGGTCAACAACCTGCCTGACTCGCAACAGGAAGCCCTGCTCAAAGGCAGCTACCAGGCCAAGTACGAAAACAGCGCGCACGGTATCGGTGCCTCCCTTACCTACCGCTTCTAAGCCGTACTTGCTGCTCAAAAAACCGCCCTTGTGGCGGTTTTTTCATACCTGAACCTGCCAACTTGCTCCCAGCGATTCGCGCAGGCAATCCATGAATGCCCTCACTTTTGGCGTCAGGGCAAAGCGGTCGGCCACGCACAGGTAGATGTCCATCGGCTCGGTCTGCGCATAGGCCTGCCCGCTTTCGCTGTACTCGAACAACGGCACAAGTGCCCCGGACGCCAGATGCGGCTTGACCACGAACTCGGCCAGGCGGGTGATGCCGCCGTCATTGAGTGCCATCTGGGTCAGGGCATCGATGTCGTCACTGATCAGCACTGTGCCAAACGCCGCCTCAAACCGAAGGCCATCGCGTATGAAGCCCCAGCGCAGGAAGCGGCCATCCACCGGGTAGCGGAATACCAGGCAACGGTGGTCACGCAGCGCCTCTGGCGTGGCTGGCAAACCCGCTTCGGCAAGGTAACCCGGGGAAGCGCAGCAGATAAACGGGATGCGGGCGATGTGCCGTGCCAGCAGGTGGTCCTCCAGTTGCGGCGTGATGCGAAGGCTTATGTCGACGTCTTCTCGCGCATGATTAACCTGCCGGTCAGTCGTTACAAGCTCTATGGAAAGCAATGGGTAGCGTGCACTGAACGCAGGGATCAACGGTGCCAGAACATGGCGGCCAAAGGCAGACGTCGAGGCAATGCACAACCGCCCTTGCGGCTCGCTTTCGGGCGTGGTGACCGCCAGTTCGGCTTGAACAAGGTCACGCTCAATGTGCCGAACCCGCTCGTAATAGGTGCTTCCGGCCGAAGTCAGGGCCATGCTGCGCGTGGTGCGGCTGATCAGCCTGACCTGCAGATGCGCTTCGAGCCTAGCCAGATTCTGGCTAACCGCAGCAGGGCTGATGCCAAGGCCGCGAGCACCGGCCGCAATGCTGCCCGCCTCCACCACTCTGATGAAACTTCGGATGGCATTGAGCTGATCCATGGCGAGCCCTTCGATTCGTAAGAATCTCTTTATAAAGAACTCAGTGTCAGTGGTCTACAGCAGTGGCATCGCGCATTGCTAACCTGCAGCCTCACTTGCTCATTGGAGGCTCCATGATCACTACCCGTAGCCGTCGTAAACTGCGCCCCGGCGCCACCCCTTATGTGTTTGCCTTTTACATGTCGTCGATCATGGCGCTATTGATGTGTTTCGTGATTACCGCCGCCAATGCCGGCGTCAATCCGCAGTACCTGGGCAATGTGCTCAAGGCCTACCAGCTGGCCATGCCGGTCGCCTTCGTCTGCGTGCTGATGGTCAGGCCAATGGTGATGCGCCTGGTGGCACTGACCGTACACCCTCACTGAGCTCAGGGTTGAGACGCGATGGCCTTCTCGATCGCCGCCCTGAAGGCTTGATCATCAGGTTTGGTCAGGCTGGAGAAATTGCCGATCACCTTGCCTTTGCGGTCCACCACGTACTTGTAGAAATTCCACTTCGGGGCGCTGCTCTGCTGCGCAAGCTCCGCGAACAGCGGGATCGCATCCTTGCCGCGCACGGCCTGGGCCTTGGTCATGGTGAAGGTCACGCCGTAGTTGGCATAGCAAACCTTGGCGGTCTTCTCGGCATCGGCGTCTTCCTGCTTGAAGTCGTTCGACGGCACACCGAGCATCTCAAGGCCTTCGTCGTGGAATTCCTTGTAGGTGGCCTCGAGGCCTTCGAACTGCGGCGCAAAACCGCAGTAGCTGGCGGTGTTGACCACCACCAGCGGCTTGCCGGCAAAGCGCTCGCACAGGTCGATTTGCCCCTTGCCACGCAACTCGGGCAGGCTGCCCTGCAGCAGCGCCGGGCAGTCGGCGGCCCAGCTTGAAGTGGCGGCCAGCAACGTCAACAACGGCAATGCCAGCCAGTGTGCATGCTTCATCGTGTTCTCCTGCCAGTCGGTTCCTTGAGCTTGCAGGGTAGCGCTGTACCCAGCGCTTTGCACCACTGCCGCAGGAGATTCGGCCTGTAGGAGCGGCCTCGCCGGGGCGCCGGCGAGGCCGCTCCTACAGGATTTCGCAATCTTCCAGTGATCAACACACCCCCATCCCCAACTGCATCAACGCCAACCCACCCCGATGCCAGCCCCACCACGCCAGGGCCAACACCCCCACCACAGCGCCGGCCAGCAACCAGCGGCTCATGCCGCGCGTGCCTGCAGGCGGGCGACCGGGCGTTCACTCACCGGCCAGTTCAGGGCGCCTGCCATCAGGCTGAGCAGGATCGCGATCTGCCAGACCAGGTCGTAATTGCCGGTCTGGTCATACACCACGCCCCCCAGCCAACCACCGAGGAAGGCCCCCAGCTGGTGGAATAGAAACACGATGCCGCCCAGCATGGACAGGTTGCGCACGCCGAACACGGCGGCGACGGTGCCGTTGGTCAACGGTACGGTAGACAACCACAACAGGCCCATGGCGATGCCGAACAGGTAAGCGCTGGCTTGAGTCACCGGCGCCCACAGGAACAGCGCGATTACCACGGCGCGCAGCAGGTACAAGGCCGTCAGCAAGCGTGGCTTGGACATGCGCCCGCCCAGCCAGCCCGCCGTGTAGGTGCCTACGATATTGAACAGCCCGACCAGCGCCAGTACCGTGGTGCCGGTGGTGGCAGGCAGGTGCTGGTCGACCAGGTAGGCCGGCAGGTGAACGCCGATGAACACCACCTGGAAGCCGCACACGAAGAAGCCCAGCGCCAGCAGCCAGAAGCCACTGTGCGAGCAAGCCTCACGCAGGGCCTGGCCCAGCGTCTGTTCAGCGCCGTGGGCAGGCAGCGGGTTGTCTCGCAACATGCCCACCAATGGCACGATCAGTGCTACCAGCAGGCCCAGCACCAGCAAGGCTGCCGACCAGCCCAGCCACTCGATCAGGCCAAGGGTACCGGGCAGCATGGCGAACTGGCCAAACGAGCCGGCTGCGCTGGCGATGCCCATGGCCATGCTGCGTTTTTCCGCAGGCACGGCTCGGCCAACCACGCCCAGAATGACCGAGAACGACGTGCCGGAAAGACCGATGCCAATCAACAGGCCAGCACTGAGCGACAGTGACCATGCCGAGTCGGCCGTACTCATCAATAGCAGGCCAGCGGCGTAAAGAATGCCGCCAAGTATCACCACCCTGGCCGCGCCGAGGCGGTCAGCCAAGGCACCGGCAAAGGGCTGGGCCAGGCCCCAGATCAGGTTTTGCAGGGCAATGGCGAAGGCGAACACCTCGCGCCCCCAGCCAAAATCGACGCTCATTGGCGCAAGGAACAGGCCGAAACCGTGACGCACGCCGAGTGAAAGCGCCAGAATCAACGCCGCCCCCGCCAGTACCCAGCCGCTGGTTCGCCAAACCGATGTCATTGTCGTTATCTCCGGCACATCGCAAGGTTAAGCGGGTATATACCCGCGTTCAATCGCATTGAATCAGGCCAGCTGCTCCAGCAGACGCACCAACTCGTCCCTCGGCCCTTCTCCCAGTCGCTCCACCAGGCTGCGTTGCGCCTGCTCCCAGGCCGGGTGCGCCACCGCCAGCAGTGCGGTGCCCGCTTCGGTCAGCAGCACTACGCGGTTACGTTGGTCATCGCCATCGGCCAGCGCCACCAGGCCTTCAGCCTCCAGCACCCGTAGGTTGCGGCCCAGGGTGCTGCGCTCCAGCCCCATGGCCTCGGCCAGCGTGGTAATGCTCGGGCGGTCCAGGCGCTGCAAATGGCGCAACAGGGAAAACTGGGCGACATTGATGCCGAAGCCGACAAGGGCCTCGTCATAGTGCCGGCTTACCCCGCGGGCAGCACGACGCAGGTGGGTGCAGATGCATTCACTGGTCAACATGGAAACGTGTATATACCCGCATCAACCATGTTGCAAGAAGTTTCAGCAGACGGCCAGTGCCAGAATCACAGCAAGCTCAAGCAATTCCAGCATGGCCCCCGCGGTGTCCCCCGTGGTGCCGCCGAGCCGCTGGCACATCAACCGGCGCAGCCAGAAGAAGCCGACGAACGCCGCCAGCAAGGGCGCCAGTGCACTCCAACCGGCAAGCAACAGGCACAGTAGCAGGCTGCCAGACAGTACCCAGCCGGCGGCGCGACGCGGCAAGTGCTCAGCCAGCGCCTGGCCCAACCCACCCGGGCGGACATAGGGTGTACCGAGGAACAACCCGAGCATGGCCGCACGCCCCACCAGCGGCGCCATTAGCAACAGTGCGCCAGCGCCCCGCTCGACCAGCACCCACAAGGCGCAGAATTTCAGCAGCAGCACCAGTACCAGCGTGACCACGGCAATCGGCCCGCTGCGTGGGTCTTTCATGATCTGCAGGGTGCGCTCGCGGTCACCGAAACCACCCAGCCAGGCGTCCGCGCTGTCGGCCAGGCCGTCCAGGTGCAGGGCGCCGGTGAGCAAGACCCACAGTGTCAGCAGCAGCGCGGCATGCAAAGGCGCTGGCGTGCCCTGCAGCAGATGGCTGGCCAGCCACAGCAACACGCCAAACAGCAGGCCGACCACGGGGTACCACAGCAGCGAGCGCCCCATTTCGCGGAGCGCGGGCATACCCGGCAGGCTGACGGGCAAACTGCTCAAAAACTGCAACGCGATCCAGAACGGCAGCATGTCAGCAGGCCTCGCTCAATTCGCCATCTGCACCCAGCGTCAGACGTTGCAACGCCCCATGGCCGACCTCGACCTGCAACAGCTGTTCGCGGGGCAAACCCCGGGCCCGTGCCAGCAACAAACGCATGACACCGCCGTGTGTCACCACCAGCACGCGCTGGCCGGCATACCGAGCGGTCAGCCGCCCTACTGCTGCCAGCACGCGCTCGGCGAAGGCAACGACCGGTTCGCCATTTGGCGGGGTGTAAGCGTAGGGGTCGGCCCAGAAACGGCCCAGTTCATCGGCTTGTGTTTCCATGATCTGCAGCGCGCTGCGCCCTTCCCAGTCGCCAAAATGCAGCTCCTGCAACGAGGCCTCGCGCTGCACCGGCAGGCCCAGGCGTGCGCCCAACTCATCGGCAAAGCACG
This sequence comes from Pseudomonas sp. PSKL.D1, assembly GCF_028898945.1. Taxonomy (NCBI): domain Bacteria; kingdom Pseudomonadati; phylum Pseudomonadota; class Gammaproteobacteria; order Pseudomonadales; family Pseudomonadaceae; genus Pseudomonas; species Pseudomonas sp. PSKL.D1. The sequence continues at coordinate 1,430,454 of NZ_CP118607.1, read as the reverse complement.
CACAGCGCTGCAGCGGCGAGCTGACCAGGACGTCCCAAGGGCCGGCCTCGGCGACGGCTGCACGCATTTGTACCCAGCCCGTTTCAGTCAGCGCATCGTCCAGGCTACCGCGCAGGCCGCCGCCCTGTTCGGTTTCGCCGTGGCGCAGCAGGTCGAGGATCATGCCGGGCGGTCCGCCACGGCCGCTTCGGCGAAGGTTGCCATTTGCCCGTGCAGGGCACAGGCCAGCCGCAGCAGCGGCACCGCCAATGCTGCGCCACTGCCTTCACCCAGACGCAGGCCCAAGGCCAGCAGCGGCTCGGCTTCCAGCGCATTCAGCAATGCCTTGTGCCCAGGCTCTGCACCCTGATGGGCAAACAGCAACCAGGCGCGGCACTCAGGGTTCAGGCGCACGGCCACCAGCGCGGCAACGCTGCAGATGAAACCGTCCACCAGCACCGCGACCCCTTGTTGCGCACAGGCCAGATAGGCACCGGCCAAAGCCGCGATCTCGAAGCCACCCACGCACGTCAACGCTTGCAGCGGCTGATCGGCGCGCAAGCCATGAAACGCCAGCGCCTGGGTGACCACCTGCGCCTTGTGCTGCACGCCCTGCGTGTCCAGGCCGGTACCCGGCCCGCTCAGCTCGCTGGCCGGGCAACCCAGCAAGGTACTGGCCAGCGCTGCAGCGGCGGTGGTGTTGCCGATGCCCATTTCGCCACCAATGAACAGTTGCGCGCCTTGCGCCGCCGCACGCTGAACACTGTCGCGCCCCGCCTGCAAGGCGGCCTGCAGTTGCAGGTCGGTCATTGCCGGCTGGCGGGCGAAGTTGGCGGTACCGGCCCCAAGCCGCAGGTGGCGCACCCCCGGCAGTTCCAGATGTGGGTCGATCGTGCCCAGGTCGACCACTTCAAGGCTGGCCTGCAACTGGCGGGCAAGTACGCTGATCGCTGCACCGCCGCCAACGAAGTTGCGCAGCATCTGCCCGGTTACTGCCTGCGGGTAGGCCGAGATGCCCTCTTCCACCACGCCATGGTCACCGGCGAAGATCGTGATGGCGACCTGCTCCAGCACGGGCCGTTCACGCCCCTGCAAACCTGCCAGTTGCACGGCCAGGCCTTCGAGCTGGCCCAGCGAGCCGGCCGGCTTGGTCAGCTGCTGCTGACGGGCGCGGGCCTGATCCATGGCAGTGATATCGAGGGGTTGGCAGGCTTCTCGCCACCAGGGTTGGTTCATAGTGCAGGTCCTTTAAGCATGAGAGGCAGGCCAGCTACGGTGAGCACCACGCGCTGGCAACGTTCGGCAACGGCCTGGTGCAGCCAGCCAGCCTGGTCGACATAGCGCCGGGTCAGTTCGCCCATCGGCACCACGCCCAGGCCGGTTTCGTTGCTGACCAGAATCACCGTGCCCGGCAACTGCGCCAGGCTGGCCAGCAGCGCATCACGCTCTTCGGCCAGGCGCTGCTCGTCGTCGAGCATCAGCAGGTTGGTCAGCCACAGCGTCAGGCAGTCCACCAGCAGGCAACGCCCTTCGGCGGCTTCGGCACGCAACACGGCGGCCAGCGCCAGCGGCTCTTCGATCAGGGCCCATTCAGCGGGCCGGCGCTGGCGATGCAGGCGCACCCGCTCATTCATTTCGCCATCCAGCGGTTCGCTGGTGGCGATGTAGGTCACTGGCAGGCCACTGTCAGTGGCCAGTTGCTCGGCCAGGCGGCTCTTGCCGGAGCGGGCACCACCCAGGATCAGATTAAGCATGTCAGGCTACCCCGCACAGCTGGCGCAGCTGATCGGTGGCCAGATGGTTTTCCACCAGGTCGGCCAAGCGCTCAATGTCGCGCTCACGCAGGGCTTCGTAGTCGATGGTCTGGGCATCGCACACGCCAGCCCAGCGCAGCAATGCCGCGCAGGAGTGGCTGCCTTCGAACAGGCCGTGCAGGTAAGTGGCGAGGATTTGGCCATCCGCGCTGATGGCGCCGTCCCGGCGGCCATCGGTTAGTTGCACGGCAGGCTGCTCAAGCGCCGGCCCAGTGGTGACGCCCGCGTGGATCTCATAACCGCTGACCGGCGATGTTTCGAGGCTCAGGGTGCCGGCCACGTTGCGCAACTGCTTGTCGGCCTCCAGCACCGTGCTGTAGTCGAGCAGGCCAAGCCCGGCACTGGAGCCGGCAGGCCCCTCCAGCCCAAGCGGGTCGTGCACTTCACGGCCAAGCATCTGCAGCCCCCCGCAAATCCCGATCAGCTTGCCACCGTAGCGCAAGTGCCGGGCGATGGCTGTGTCCCAGCCGCGCTCGCGCAGTTGTGCCAGGTCGCCCCGCACGCTCTTGGAGCCGGGCAGGATGATCAGGTCGGCCGGCGGGATCGGCTGGCCCGGCCCGATGAACTGCAGGTCTACCTGCGGGTGCAGGCGCAGCGGGTCGAAGTCGGTGTGGTTGCTGATACGCGGCAACACCGGGACGATCACCTTCAGCACGCGCTCGCCATTTACAACTTGGCGTACGTCCACGGCATCTTCGGCCTCAAGGTGCAGGTCGGTCACGTAAGGCAACACGCCCAGTACCGGCTTGCCAGTACGCTGTTCAAGCCAGTCCAGGCCCGGCTGCAGCAGAGCAATGTCACCCCGGAAGCGGTTGATGACAAACCCCTTTACCCGCGCCTGCTCACTCGGCGACAGCAGCTCAAGCGTGCCGACCAGGTGCGCGAACACCCCGCCCCGGTTGATGTCGGCCACCAGTATCACCGGGCAGTCGACCGCTTCGGCAAAGCCCATGTTGGCGATGTCGCCGGCACGCAGGTTGATCTCGGCCGGCGACCCCGCCCCTTCCACCATCACCACCGGGTAGGCTGCACTCAGGCGCTGATGCGAGGCCAGTACGGCCTGCATGGCGATGGCTTTGTAGTCGTGGTAGGCAACCGCGTTCATGCTGGTGACCGCACGGCCATGGATGATCACCTGGGCGCCCGTGTCGCTGTTGGGCTTGAGCAGCACGGGGTTCATGTCGGTGTGGGGTGCCAGGCGGCAGGCTTGGGCCTGTACCGCCTGGGCACGGCCGATTTCGCCGCCGTCGGCGGTGACGGCACTGTTCAGCGCCATGTTCTGCGGTTTGAACGGCACTACGGCAACTCCCTGGCGCAGCAGCCAGCGGCACAGCGCGGTAACCAGCGTGCTCTTGCCGGCATCGGAGGTGGTGCCTTGCACCATGAGGGTGGTCATGCCGTTTCCTTCTGATAGGCGGCCAGTGCGTCGGCCAGGCGCTGTTCGTCGGCTTCACAGGCCGGCAGGCCCAAGCGTACGGCGGCCGGTTGGGTAAACAGCCGCACCAGGATGCCGCGCCGGGCGAGAAAGTCATGCAGGTGTTCGGCACGCTCGCTGCACACGTACTGGAACAGGTCGCAGCCGCCATAAGCAGGCAAACCGTGATGCGCCAGCAGCGAAGCCAACCGCTGGCTGGCACCGGCACAGCGGGCGATCTGCTGCTGATGGGCAGCGTCGTCGGCAAAACAGGCCTGGGCCAGCACCCGGGTCGGGCCACTTACGGTCCACGGCCCAAGCAGGTCGGCCAGGCGCTGCAGTAATGCGGGCTCTGCACACACGCAGCCCAGCCGCACCCCGGCAAGGCCGAAGAACTTGCCAAACGAGCGCAACACGATCAGGCCGGGCAGGCCTGTGCAGTCGACCACGCTGTGCGCGGGGGTGTTGTCCATGAACGCTTCGTCGACCACCAGCCAGCCACCGCGTGCGGCCAGCCGGGCGCGCCAGGCCAGCAGGGTATCGCGGGGGACGCGCCGCCCGGTCGGGTTGTTCGGGTTGACCAGCACCAGCACGTCGAGGCTGTCGAGGGCCGCTTCGACCTGGGTTTCATCCAGCTCCAGCAGCGTATGCCCTGCCCTTTGCCAGGCGTGGGGATGCTCGGCGTAGCAGGGCGACAGTACGCCCACCCGGCCACATGGGCGCAGATGCGGCAAGGCCTGGATCGCGGCCTGGGAACCGGCAACGGGCAACAGATCGCGCGTGCCGTAATAGCGACGTGCTGCCGTTTCGAGGCCGTCTTCCGCTTCCGGCAGGCGTGCCCAGGCCTCCACCGGGATCGACGGGATCGGGTACGGCCAGGGCGCGATGCCGCTGGACAGGTCAAGCCAGCTTTCCCGGGCGATTCCGTACTGCCGCACTGCCCGCAGCAGGCGGCCACCGTGTTCAAGCATTGAGGTACGCTCCCAGGCAGATCACCAGCAACCACAGCCAAACACCGCGCTGCACCAGGCTCCAGCCACGCTCGATGGCGTCGGCATCGGCGACCGGGCCTTCACCCAATTGCGGGCGCTCGTGCAGTTCGCCGTGGTACACCGCCGGGCCACCCAGCTCGACCGCCAAGGCGCCGGCCCCGGCTGCCATTACCGGGCCGGCATTGGGGCTGTCCCACAGCGGGCCCTGTTTGCGCCAGCACGCCAGTGCCAGGCGGGTTTTACCCAGCAATGCGTAGGTCAAGGCCACCAGCCTGGCAGGAATGTAGTTCAGCACATCATCAACGCGCGCGGCGCACCAGCCAAAACGCTCGAAACGTTCATTGCGGTAACCCCACATGGCATCGAGGGTGTTGCACAACCGATAGAACACGACGCCGGGCGCGCCAGCCACCACAAACCAGAACAACGCGGCAAACACCGCGTCGCTGCCGTTTTCCAGCACCGACTCGGTAGCCGCACGGGCCACTGCAGGCACATCGAGTTCGCGGGTTTCGCGGCTGACCAGGTAGCCGACCCGGCGGCGTGCCTCATCCAGGTCCCCTTGGCGCAACGCATTGGCTACGGGCAACACGTGCTCGCCCAAGCTTCGCAACCCCAAGGCACAGTAAAGCGCCAGCACCTCAACCAGCCACCCGATGTAAGGCAACCACGACAGGATCAACGCGACCAGCGTCAGCGGCACCACGGCCAGGAACCAGGCACTTACGCCATGGCTGCGCCAGCCCCGCCCGCCTGCATTCAGGCGCCGCTCCAGGCTCGACGCCATGTTGCCGAAGGCCACCAGCGGGTGGTGCCGCCGTGGCTCGCCCAGCAACGCGTCCAGGGCCACACCGGCCACGGTCAGCAACGCCACGCTCATGGGCACTCTCCCCAGGTGTTCTCGAACAACATTTCACTCAACGGGCGTTCTTCGGCCCAGTTTTCCTGCACCAGCATCGGTGCCTTGTAGAACTCGGTCACCGGCCCCAGGCACAGCACCGCCACCGGTTTTGCCCCGGCAGGCATGCCCAGCAGGTCGGCCAGCGCTTGCGGGTCGAACAGCGATACCCAGCCCAGCCCCAGGCCCTCGGCACGTGCGGCCAGCCACAGGTTCTGGATGGCGCAGGCCAGCGAAGCCAGGTCCATTTCCGGCAAGGTTCGGCGGCCGAATACGTGGTTTTCGCGCTTGTCCATCAGGGCTGCCACCAGCACTTCAGCGCAGTCGTTGATGCCCTCGACCTTCAGCTTCATGAATGCGTCGGAGCGCTCACCCAGCGCCTCGGCCGTGCGTACCCGCTCGTCTTCGACCAGCGCCTGAATGCGCCCGCGCAAATCCTGGCGAGTGATACGTATGAAGCGCCACGGCTGCATCAGGCCGACACTGGGCGCCTGGTGCGCGGCGGCGAGCAAGCGCCCCAACAGTTCGGGCGCGACCTTGCCCCCGGCAAAGTGGCGCATGTCACGGCGCTCGCCAATGGCGCGGTAAACCGCGGCGCGTTCTTGCGCGCTGAAGGCATGGTCACTCATGGGCGCAACAACGCCGACGCCGCATCAGGGTTGGACGGGAAGTAGAAGTGCACATAAGAGGCCGTCAGGCGGCCCAACCGGTACACCGCCTCGTTGCCACGCCCACCGTTGGGGCTCAGGCCACGGGCAATCGGCTGCAGCTCGGTACTGGTCAGGGAATGGTGGTAGGTGTGGCCACGCAGCGTGCCTTCCGGCAGTTCAACCGCCTGCAGGGCCAGCGCTGCCAGGCGCTTCTGCATGGTCGCCTCGCCCGGCAGCAGGCCAAGCAGTTCGGCGCGCTCGCCGGCAACGTCGGTCAGGGCATCGAGCAGGTACAGCATGCCGCCGCATTCGGCCAACAGCGGCTTGCCTGCCGCGTGGTGCTTGCGGATGGCTTCACACATGAATGTGTTGGCCGCCAGTGCATGGTGGTGCAATTCGGGGTACCCGCCCGGCAGGTAGAGACTGTCCACCTCCGGCAGCTCGCGGTCATGCAGCGGCGAGAAGAACGCCACCTGCGCGCCAAGGCTGCGCAGCAGGTCGAGGTTGGCGCCGTAGGTGAAAGCAAACGCCTCATCCCGCGCCACGCCGATGCGCACACCGGCCAACGAGGCGGCAGGCAACTCCGGCTGGGGCTGCGCAAATGCCACTGGCGGCGGCAAGGCCGCGTCGCAACTGGCGCCCAAGGCCTCGGCAGCAGCGTCCAGGCGCGCATCAAGGTCGTTTAGTTCGCTGGCCTGCACCAGGCCCAGGTGGCGGCTGGGCAGTTCGATGCCGCGCTCGCGCGACAGCCCGCCGTACCAGCGCAGGCCTTCGGTCAGGCTGCCTTCGAGCAGCTGCGCGTGCCGCAGCGTGCCCACGCGGTTGGCCAGTACACCGGCAAATGGCAGGTCGGGCTGGTAGCGTGCCAGGCCCAGGGCCAGGGCACCAAAGGTCTGGGCCATTGCCGTGCCGTCGATCACCGCCAGCACCGGTACGCCAAAATGGCGCGCCAAATCAGCGCTCGACGGGGTGCCATCAAACAGCCCCATGACGCCCTCGATCAGAATCAGGTCGGCTTCTGCTGCAGCCTCCCAGAGCAAACGCCGGCTTTCCTCGGCGCCGATCATCCACAGGTCGAGCTGGTACACCGGCGCACCGCTGGCCCGCTCCAGGATCATCGGGTCGAGAAAGTCCGGCCCGCACTTGAACACCCGCACCTTGCGCCCGAGGTTGCGATGCAGCCGGGCCAAGGCCGCGGTTACGGTAGTCTTGCCCTGGCCAGAGGCCGGCGCCGCGATCAGTACGGCCGGGCAGTGTCGCGCTTCACTCACAATTCAACGCCCTTCTGCGCACGAACACCTGCCTGGAAGGCATGCTTGAGCATGCCCATCTCGGTCACGGTATCGGCCATTTCGACCATTTCGGGTTTGGCCGCGCGGCCGGTGACAATCACATGCTGCATCGGTGGCCGCGCCTGGATGTCGGCGAGCACCTGGTCCAGGTCGAGGTAGCCGTGCTTGAGGGCGATGTTCAGTTCATCCAGCACCACGAACTGCACGGACGGGTCTTGCAACAACTGGCGCGAAACCGCCCAGGCGGCCTCGGCGGCGGCGATGTCGCGCTGACGGTCCTGGGTTTCCCAGGTAAAACCCTCGCCCATCACGTGGTAGCGCACTTGCTCGGGAAAACGGCGGAAGAACAGCTCTTCGCCCGTGCTGTTGCGGCCTTTGATGAACTGCACCACACCGCATTGCATGCCATGGCCCAGCGCACGGGCGAGCATGCCGAACGCCGAACTGCTCTTGCCCTTGCCATTGCCGGTAAGTACCAGCAGCAGGCCGCATTCGTTGGGGGAGTTGGCGATGCGCTCGTCGATGATCGCCTTCTTGCGCTGCATGCGCGCCAGGTGGCGTTCGTCGCGGTCGGTGGGTTCGCTCATGGGGGTTCTCCGCAGGCTGACGCCACCAGAGCAGCAGCGACAGGTCGATTGACGGGCAGACGGAGAATGCGCAGGGCCTTGGCGGCAAGCCACGGAGCACCGCGCATCACCCTCCGTGATGCCGTTGGCAGTAACAGGCCGGTCTCCGGGCTTGTGAGCGGCCCTGAGCGGCCTTCGACTCACCTACCGTTGCGGGGGCAGCGCCGGAATCGCGCCCTGCTGGCGCTCACCGGCTTCCCAGTTTCACCCGACCCAGACGAAGCTGGCAGGGCACCTGAAACACGCCGCGAAGGTTAGAGGGTTGTGCCGGGAGCGTCAATCGACGCGGGCAGCGCCCCGCCTGGGAAAAAGCGCTGAGCCACGCCCGGGGTCTTGAAACGCGCCTGATACACAGATAAGTCAAACGGCAGGCCGGTACGCAAGTCGTACACCGGGCCTGCTGCTGGCGTCGGTACCTGCTTCAGCGTGACGTGAATGAAATGAAAGCCCTCGCCGTACACCTGCTGCAAACTGTCGATACGGAAATAGTTACCAGGCCGGAACAGTGATTCCGCTTCATCCCAATACAACGAGAATGGGCTGATTGGCGTTGCATGCTGATACTCCCCAGCCGGCAGTTCGTACACCACGGAAGAATCATCGAAAACCCCCACAAGGTCGCCGGACGCCTTGGTGGGCTCTGCCGAGGCGAATGTTGCCGCTTTGTAAGGGTTCTCACTGAACGATGTCATATCGATATTGACCAGGATGTCTCCTGCCTTCAACTGGCCGCTGCGGTAGCGTTCACCGCCGGTCCCTCGCGAACGGTGGCCGCCGCGATACAGCACCGCCTGGTTATTTGTGGGTAAGCGCTCCAGCTCATCGGCCAATTCACTGATGTACACATCCTCGTCGTCATGGCGATATGAGCCGTAACGGAACACTTCATTGATCTTCGATTCGTCGTTGGTGTAATACTCGATCAACGAATTGAAGTACTCGCGCTCATGCCGGTAAGAATAGTGCGGTGTACCGTCCACCATGACGCAGTCCAGCCCACGGGCATCCAGATCAGGCGCTCGGCCTGATGGCAACGGCACAATGCCCCAATCGACCAGTAACTTCTTCTGACGGCTCAGCGCACGTGCGGACAGCGTCAGGCTTTTCGTACCATCAGCCACCGTGTAGGTTTCCCAGAAACGCGACGTGGTACTGGGAATTTCAACCGCCACCGGCGGGCTACCCCCAAGCAATTGCGGGCGCGCCAGCAGTTCCCATTCACCGGCTTCATTCAACCGCACGGGGTTGACAGGGACGAAGGCAAAAGGATTTTCAGGTGGTACTACCAGCCATTTCGCCATGTCCGGGCTGTAGCGCACCCGGTAGGCCACGCTGTTTATCACGATCCAGCAACTGCCATCGCTGCCAACCCGAATACCACGCAGCCGACCCTGAACTTCAGGTGCCACCGCAATCATCTCGTTCGCCTCACGGCTTTGCAGTGACAGGGTTGGCGCATGCACCACTTCCCAGTGCTCGAGCGGAACACTCAACTCATGAGCAGGCACCTCATAGGCCAATGTGGCGAAACTGGACTGAAAACCCAAATCGGCCATGTTCAAGGCCGCGAACAGGCTGTCCAGCATGGCTTCACGCAGCGCGCTTTTGCGGCTTTGCTCATCGTGCGCGTGCACAGCCTCGTCCACATCGAGCCCCACTTTCGCAACACTGGCGCCCAGCAGCATGAGCGTCATCGGCCACCCCAACGGTGCAAAGCCTGCAAACACCTTCAGAAACGCCGCGAGATAGCCTTTCCACATGGCTTTACGCAGGTCACTGTTGCTCAGCATCAGGCCTGTGGTGTGGCGCATGTCGTCACGGGCCTGATTACTCAGATACTTGAAAAAGTCAGCCGAGACGGGCTTGGCCATGAACACCAGCAGTTGTTCGGCAGCCTCGACGGAGACACTGTCGGCAATGCTCTTCAGGTGACGCCGCACGGTATGCTCGCCCGCACTGGACTGAATACCTGCCAGCGCAGCGCTGGCAAAGGCATCCAGGGTTTCAGCGACCTGTAACTGGCCACGCAGCCACCGCGCCATCGCCCGCACCGAATCGAACCCCCTGAAAGCATCGGCCTGCCAGGGCATGTACAGCATGACGCGACCGTCCGCCGCTTCCAGGCTGTAAAAGCACCCCCGGTCACGCTCGTCGAGCACGTACCTGATGGCAGTCAGCGGGCTGTGGGCGCTGTCATGCTGCAACTGTTCCAGGGTCGGCATAACCCCGGCCACCAGTGCATCCGACGCCATCGTACGCAGGCGGGCGTAATCAATCTCGGTGATCTGCCCGGCGCGCCTGGCGATGACACCTCGCCCCAGCATGTTGATCTTGGCCAGCACCCGGAAGTGGCGCCCATAAGCGCTCCAGAAGTGCTCTACAGCGGCCTGATACTCCGAGGCAAAATCGATGTCCCAAAAATCGAGCCGCACCTGGCTACCCAACATGGGCACCTCGTTGTGCTGGTCGTAAAACGAAGCGTTCGGCCCCTGCCGGTAAAAGCCACCCCACTGGTTGATCTCGTCAGGCACCATCTGAAAGTGCCTGTCAAACCGCTCCGTAATCAGCTCGGTGAAAAGCAAGGATTTCAATGGCGGCCCAGCATGTTCCCAACCAGTAAACGTCAAGCGGGTATTGTTGGCCCTGCCAAACTGATGCCACCAGACGAAGCGCGGGTCCATCGCCCTGCCCGTACGCTTGCGCAGGATATTCAGGGCATGCTCCCGGGCAAGGAAGGAAGGGTCCGGGTAAGCATGGATGATTTCATCCACTAGGCGAACCAAAGGCCGCCCCGCATCCAACATTGCAAGCTGAAGTTCCAGCCTTTCACTCACGCTGCTCATGACTCGCTCCCGATTGTCGAACAAAGACGACAATCGTTACCGCGGCGAGAGGGGCAAACGTGGTAGCTGGCTGCTACCTCAGCGATTCTGTGCCAGATGCTCCGGGGGCAATACGCGCTTGGCCTGCAGATAGGCCTTGGCCCAATAGCTGTTGGATAAGTAGTCCAGGCGCACGGTACCACCAGCAGAAGGGGCGTGTACGAACCGCCCTTCCCCCACATAGATACCGGCGTGGCTGACCTGCGAACCACCACTGGTCGCGAAGAACACCAAGTCCCCTGACTGCAGGGCATTGATCGCCACGGTCGGCGCGCGCATCACGATCATTTCACGCGTGGAACGCGGCAAGCTGATACCGGCAGCATCGCGGTAGACATAGCCGATCAGGCCACTGCAATCGAACCCCGAGTCCGGTGTATTACCGCCCCAGCGGTAAGGCGTGCCCACCAGGCCGATGGCACGAATCAGCACATCATCGGCAACCGGCGAGGCCATGCTGGGGGCATAGGTGATTTGTGGCTGCACCACAGGGGCCGGTGCCGGGGCACGGCTGGAACAGGCGGCCAGCAAGGCCACCAGGGAAAGGAATGCGAAGCGCGCCATTATTGCCATGGCCAGAACATCCTGTCTGAGACCGCAGGGCCGCAGCCGAAAAGAGTTGAGAATTTAGATTAGACGCTTTCTGTAAATGCGCACGGCGGCGAGCTTTTCAGCATCGCCGCCGCGGCAGGTTACATCATTTTGATATCAGTTGCGCGCGATGTTGGTAGCAGGCGCCATGGCCAAGGCACGCTTGGCTTCGATGAAGGTCTTGCTCCAGTAGCGGTCACCGAGGCTGTCGATGCGCACACCACCGCTGCGGCGGCTGCTGGAGTGGATGAACTGGTTGTCACCCAGGTAGATACCGGCGTGGCTCACACGGCCACGGCCGTTGGTGCTGAAGAACAGCAAATCGCCTGGCTTGAGCTTGTTGCGGGCAACCTTGGGCGCATCGACGTTGATCATTTCGCGGGTCGAACGCGGCAGGGTCATGCCGGCTTCTTCGCGGAACAGGTAGCCGATGAAACCGCTGCAGTCGAAACCGGACGCCTCGGAGGTGCCGCCGAAACGGTAGCGGGTGCCGATCAACGACATGCCGCGTTCGAGGATGCTGTCGGCCAGCACCGGCAACTGGTAAGGCTTGCTGCTGGAGAATGCCGCCAGGTCGTCTTCGGACGCCTGCTCTTGTTCGCCGAATACGGAAGATGGCGAAGCCTTGGCATTGATTGCCGCCTGAGTGGCGACCGGGGTGTGTTCCTGCGGCTGGGAAACCGGGCCTTGGGCCGCGCAGCCAAAAAGCAGGGTCACGAGTGCGAGTGGCACGAGGGGTGCGAAGCGCTTCAGCATGGGCACGACCGTGTCTTTAATCCTTTAGAAGGTTGCGACTATGCCTTCTATCGGGACCATTTGCAAATTTTATCGAAAAACATGTGACTTTTTTGTGCTCCGGCTGCAAGCCCCGTATTCCGGGGGCTACCAGCCGAGTGTTTCTTTCAGGAAAGGGATAGTCAGCTTGCGTTGTGCTTGCAGGGAGGCCTGGTCCAGGCGCTCGAGCAAGTCGAACAGTGCACTCATGCTGCGGGTGCCGCGGGTGAGGATGAAATGGCCGACTTCATCGGTCAGGTGCAAGCCACGGCGCGAGGCCCGCAGCTGCAGGGCGCGCAGCTTGTCTTCGTCGGACAGGCCGCGCATCTGGAACACCAGGGCCAGGGTCAGACGGGACTTGAGGTCGGGCAGCTTGATCGGCAGCTCGCGCGGCGACGCGGAAGCCGCCAGCAACAGGCGCCGACCGCTGTCGCGCAGGCGATTGAACAGGTGGAACATGGCCTCTTCCCAATCGGCCTTGCCGGCGATTACATGCAGGTCGTCAATGCACACCAGCTCGTACTGCGCCAGGTAGTCCAGCAGCTCCACGCCTCGGTCGAGCAGTTGCGCCAAGGGCAGGTAAACAGCCGCCTCGCCGCGCTGCTGGAAACGGTGTGTGGCGGCCTGCAGCAGGTGGGAGCGGCCCACACCCTGCTTGCCCCACAGGTAGATAAGGCTCTCGGTCCAGCCGGCGTCGGCCTCGCATAGCCGCTCGACATAGCCCAATGCCGCGGCATTGGCGCCCGGATAGTAGTTGATGAAGGTGGCGTCATCGCGCAGACGCACACCCAGGGGCAACTGGATCGGTTTCATGCTGGCGGGCGGTCGCGAGGACCACAGGGGGCCTTTGGTGAACAGTGTGCAAAGTCTATACCCGCAACGCGTGCTGCACAATCCGGCAGTCGGATTGTGCAAGCAAAATCAACAGGTTAAACCGCGATCAAAGGTCCGGATCAACGTCCCCCGCATACATGTCCGACTCTTTATACAAATCGTGCACATGCCGCAGCAGTACCATGATCACTGCCGCCACCGGCAACGCCAGCAGCACGCCCGTAAAGCCGAACAGCTCGCCACCTGCCAGGATGGCGAAAATGACCGCCACCGGGTGCAGGCCAATGCGGTCACCCACCAGCAGCGGCGTAAGCACCATGCCTTCCAGCGCCTGGCCGACCATGAACACCGCGACAATCCCCACCAGCGGGTACAGGTCGCCGCCAAACTGGAACAGCCCGGCCACCAGTGCAGCGCCGATGCCGATGATGAACCCCATGTAGGGGACGATGGCCGCCAAGCCGGCCAGCATGCCGATCAGCAGGCCCAGCTCCAGCCCTACCAGCATCAAGCCGGCGGAATAGATGACGCCCAGCGCCAGCATCACCATCAACTGGCCCCTCACGAACGCGCCCAGCACCTCATGGCACTCCCCCGCCAGCCCTACCACTTGCGACTCACGCTGGCGTGGCAACAGGCTGCGCAGCTTGGCCATCATCAGGTCCCAGTCGCGCAGCAGGTAAAAGCCCACCACCGGGATCAGCACCAAGTTGGCCAGCCAGCCGATCAACGCCAGGCTTGAAGCCGTCGCCTGAGACAGCACCACACCGACAATGTCGGTGGTTTGCCCCATGTGCTCACCAATGGCAGCCTTGATCTTGTCGAACTTCCAGAAGCCATCGGCAAGGCCCAGACGGTGCTGCACCCAGGGCAAGGCTTCATGTTGCAGCCAGTCGAGCATCTGCGGCGCCAGCTCATAAAGGCGCAGCAGCTGTTTGGCGAGCATTGGCACCAACACCAGCAGCAAGGCCATCAGAATCAGGGTGAACAGGCTGAACACCACCACCACGCCCCAGGTGCGCGAAAGCCCAAGGCGCTCCAGGCGGTCAACCAAGGGGTCAGCCAGGTAGGCCAGCAGGATGCCGACCAAAAACGGCGAAAGAATGTTATGCAGGCTGTACAGCAGCACGGCAATCAGCAGTGCCGCGCCAAGCCAGATCCAACGTCGGGTATCAAGCATCGTCACCACTCCTTACCAGCGAAAACGCAAGCCATCAAACGGCTTGGTGGCGGGAGGGGGCTACCTGGCTGAGCGGTGGCAGCGGGTGGCGGGGTTGCCGGGGCCTGTTCGGCGGGGACTTCCTGAAGCTTGGCCAGGCCCAGCTGGGCGCGCAGTTGCTCACGGTTTGCGGTAACGCCATACGTCAGGGTTTTGCCATCGGCCAACTGCAGGCGCGGGGCGTAGGGTTCCAGCACGCGGCTCAGCTCGGCATAGCGCTGCAGGTTCATGCCTTGCACCTGCAGTTGCAACTGGCTGCTGGCACCCGGGCGGGTTACATAACGAGGGGCCAGGCGGCTGCTCACGGCGAGCATCACGGCATCGGCCAACGCGGCCTGGTCGGCACCCTCCGCGTTGCCCTGTTCGCGCTGGTTGCCCAGCCACAGCTGCCATTTGCCCTGCCACTTGCCGTCAGCCTCATGGGCATGCACGGCCAGCAATGCATCGGCACCATAACGCTCGGACGCTTCGCGCAGTGGCGCCGGGTCGCTGCCTTCCAGTTGCTTGGCGTTGGCCACCAACTGCTCCTGCAAATCGGCCAGCGGCAGGCGCAATGGCAGACCACGATGCTGCGCGGCGCGGCGCAATGGCTGGGCCGACGCCTGCCCATCACCGACCAGGCTGCTGCCTTCAACAGTGTCATTGAGCCACCAGCCGAGGATCGACGGCCGGTTACCGCCCCACAACGCCAGCCCGGCCTTGCGCAAGGCCCGCTCGGTACTGCCCGGGTCGAACTCGACCATCACCGATTCCGGCGGGCCGGCCTCGGTACCGACCTGGTTGATGATTTGCTGCGGGTCCTTGCGCAGCTCGGCCAGCGCCGGATTCTGCACAGCCTTGGGGTCGCCGGTCAGGCGCAGCACCAAGGTATCCAGGGCCTTGACCGTGGCGGCCGAGCGCGCATCGGCGCCCTGTCCTTCCAACGGCTCACGCACCTGATAAAGCCCGGAAACCGTTTCGGCCTGGGTGGCGAAAGACGCCAGGGCCAGGCACGCCGTTGCCAGAATGTGGGAAAAACGCATGGAGGATTCCTGTCCAGAAAACACGGAAACAACGGGAGCGTAGCGCAGGGTTGGACCGTTGTTTGGGGCTAAATGCTTTCTTTACCTTATAGAGGGTTGGGGTGGTGAGCTAGTGTTCGCCGTTAGTGAGTTGGCGTCTGGGAGATCGAGCGCCGCCCGCGCGGCGCATCGCGGATAAATCCGCTCCTACAGGCTTACACCAGGCAGGCAACCATGGCCTTACAGATTCGGCACGTTGCAACAAATGTAGGAGCGGATTCATCCGCGATGCGCCGCGCGGGCGGCGCTTGATCTACGCCCCAAACACAAACTTCAAGCCAAGCGTCGGCCTGAGGATGGCCGCTGCACGGCAACCCTGATAAAATCGCGCGCCTTCACAGACCACTGACGTTTCAGGCAGCCACCCCACCCGGGCGGCGTTGGCCGTCAAGGTCGTTTTTACGAATCCCTCCCTCTTAAAGGCCTGGATCAATGAGCAAGCAACCCTCCCTGAGCTACAAGGACGCCGGTGTAGACATCGACGCCGGCGAAGCACTGGTCGAACGCATCAAGGGCGTGGCAAAACGCACCGCACGCCCTGAAGTCATGGGTGGCCTGGGCGGCTTCGGCGCCCTCTGCGAGATCCCGGCCGGCTACAAACAGCCGGTGCTGGTCTCCGGCACCGACGGCGTCGGCACCAAGCTGCGCCTGGCACTGAACCTGAACAAGCACGACAGCATCGGCCAGGATCTGGTCGCCATGTGCGTGAACGACCTGGTGGTATGCGGCGCCGAGCCGCTGTTCTTCCTCGACTACTACGCCACCGGCAAGCTCAACGTCGACGTGGCCGCCACCGTGGTCACCGGCATCGGCGCCGGCTGCGAACTGGCCGGCTGCTCGCTGGTTGGCGGCGAAACCGCCGAAATGCCTGGCATGTACGAAGGTGAAGACTACGACCTGGCCGGCTTCTGCGTTGGCGTTGTGGAAAAGGCCGAGATCATCGACGGCTCCAAGGTTGCCACCGGTGACGCGCTGATCGCCCTGCCGTCCTCCGGCCCGCACTCCAACGGCTACTCGTTGATCCGCAAGATCCTCGAAGTGTCCGGCACCGACATCGAGAACACCCAGCTGGGCGGCAAGCCGCTGACCGACCTGCTGATGGCGCCGACCCGTATCTACGTCAAGCCGCTGCTGCAATTGATCAAAAACACCGGCGCAGTCAAGGCCATGGCCCACATCACCGGTGGCGGCCTGCTGGACAACATCCCTCGCGTTCTGCCGAAAAACGCCCAGGCCGTGGTTGACGTGGCCAGCTGGCAGCGCCCGGCGGTGTTCGACTTCCTGCAGGAAAAAGGCAACGTCGACGAGCACGAAATGCACCGCGTACTGAACTGCGGCGTCGGCATGGTCATTTGCGTTGCCCAGGATCAGGTCGAAGCTGCCCTGAACGAACTGCGCGCCGCCGGTGAGCAGCCATGGGTGATCGGCCACATCGCCGAAGCCGCCGAAGGCGCCGCCCAGGTCGAGCTGCAAAACCTCAAGGCGCACTGATGCCGAGCAAGACCTGCAATGTGGTAGTTCTGCTGTCGGGTTCCGGCAGCAACCTGCAAGCCCTGATCGACAGCGCCAGCCATGGCGACGGCCCGGTACGCATCCGCGCGGTGGTTTCCAACCGCGCCGATGCCTACGGGCTACAACGGGCCGCGGCAGTCGGCATCGACACCGCCGTGCTCGACCACAAGGCCTTCGACGGCCGCGAAGCCTTCGATGCCGCGCTGATGGCGTGCATCGACGGCTTCACGCCGGACCTGGTGGTGCTGGCGGGCTTCATGCGCATCCTCAGTGGCGACTTCGTGCGCCACTACCAGGGCCGCCTGCTCAACATCCACCCTTCGCTACTGCCCAAGTACAAGGGCCTTCATACCCATCAACGGGCATTGGAAGCCGGTGATGCCGAGCACGGCTGCAGCGTACACTTCGTCACCGAGGAACTCGATGGCGGCCCATTGGTCGTACAGGCTGTGGTGCCGGTAGCCTCTGGCGACACGGCTGAAAGCCTGGCCCAACGGGTTCACCACCAGGAACACCAGATCTACCCGCTTGCGGTGCGCTGGTTTGCCGAAGGGCGCTTGCGCCTGGGTGAATCAGGTGCATTACTGGATGGCCAGCCCTTGCCGGCCACTGGTCATTTGATCCGCCCTTAGGAGAATTTATGCGTCGCGCCCTGCTCTTGGCTCTCGCCGTGCTCGCCCTGCCCCTCCAGGCAGCTGACCTTAAGCCCTTCTCGGCCAGCTACACCGCCGACTGGAAGCAACTGCCCATGAGCGGCACTGCCGAACGCAGCCTGGTCAAGAACGCCAACGGTACCTGGGACTTGAACTTCAAGGCCTCCATGATGATTGCCAGCCTGACCGAACAGAGCACGCTGCGCATGGAGAATGACACCCTGCTGCCGCAAAAGTACCACTTCGAGCGCGGCGGCCTGGGCAAGGCCAAGAAGGTTGACCTGACCTTCGACTGGAATGGCAAGAAAGTCACCGGCAGCGACCGTGGCGATGCGATCAGCCTGCCGCTGAACCGTGGCGTGCTGGACAAGTCGTCCTACCAACTGGCGCTTCAGCATGACGTGGCCGCCGGTAAGAAGAGCATGACCTACCAGGTGGTTGACGGTGACGAGATCGACACCTACGACTTCCGCGTGCTGGGCACCGAAAAAGTCACCACCAAGACCGGCCAGGTCGATGCGGTGAAGGTCGAGCGCGTGCGCGACCCAAGCCAGAGCAAGCGCATCACCGAGCTGTGGTTTGCCAAGGATTGGGACTACCTGCTGGTGCAACTGCGCCAGGTGGAGACCGATGGCAAGGAATACGTGATCGTGCTGCAGGATGGCACGGTGGGTGGGCGGTCGGTTAAGGGCAACTGAGCCTGCTGCCCTCCAAGCCCCGCCCAGCGCGGGGCTTTTTTGTGCCGCATTGGCACCTGTAATCGATGGACTCGCCCCCGCCGAGGCATCACAGTGCCACGGTGGCGTTCGAAGAAGCCAACGGCAGCGAGGGCGAGACCATGAAAAAGCATAGTTCGAAGCACGATTCCCTGTCTTCCACTGATGTGGAGCTTTGCACAACCATCTGCGTAGACTTGGCCAAACAGGTCTTCCAGTTAGCAGGCGAGGATGCTACCGGTCGGGTGATCTACGAAGATCGCATCAAATCCCGACAGGCTTTCCATGATTTCCTACTCAAGGTGCCAGTGACGGTAACTGTCTTGATGGAGTGTGGTCCGGGTGCGCAAGCCTGGGCCAGGTTGCTGCAGGCCAAGGGTAATCCGGTTCGCATTCTGCCTGCGCAACGCGTGGCCGAGCACCGCAGTGGCGCCAAGAACGACCGTAACGACGCTCATGCCATTTTGCGCGCTGGTCGCGACAGCAGCATCGCCTCGATACCGGTCAAGAGCACCACAGCACTGACTATTCAGGCGCTGCACCGTATCCGGCGCGGCAACATCAAGCGACATACAGCGCTGGGTAATCAGATGCGTGGCTTGCTGCTTGAGCATGGTGTATCCATGCCCCAAGGTGATACCGCGATCAGTACACATGTACCGCGAGCTCTTGAGGATGCCTCCTTGCCCCTGCCTGATTTGTTGCGCGAGTTGCTCGATGAACTGCTAGCTGACTGGCTCTTTCTGAGTGAGCGCATTGCGACGCTAAGTGCGCGGCTCGAAGCGACAGCCCAAGAGGATAAGGTCGCACAACGGTTGATCACCATTCGTGGTGTCGGCCCCATCATCGCCACGGCGATCGTGGCGAAAGAGACAGAACCTGCACGCTTCGCCAGTGGCCGGATGTTTTCTGCTTTCTTCGGTGTCGTGCCCGACCAGCACAGCAGCGGAAACAAAATCAGGCTGGGCAGAATGAGCAAGCGAGGTGACGGCTACATACGCAGCTTGATGATTCAAGGCGCGCATGCTGTCTTGAGTCAGCTAAAGCCTGATTCCGATCAGCCAGATGATCGCCGCCTCTTGCGCTGGCTATCCCGCCTTGGGCGCAAGGAGGCGGCGATCAGACTGGCTAATCGAAATCTGCGCATTATTTGGTCACTGCTGCAAAGTGATCAGGTTTATCAACGCAAACCGAAAGGTCATGAGGAGGCTGCCATGAGCAGCTGATCAACCGAGCAATGCCACCGGGGCGCTGCGCGCCCCAACCCCTGCTAGTGAACATTGCCCCTTGGTAAGACCGTCGCAGAGAAATGCCTCCGCTCCTACAGGCCCGGCAACATTATGGCCTCAATGTAAACGGCAAACTGCGAGCTCACCACGATGTTGGCCAGAAGCGAAAAGCTTCCTCGAATAGGCCTGATACATAGATGCAACCGGGTTCCTATGTTCAAAAAGCAGCTAGACAGTGTGGGCGAGTCCATACATAGGAGCGGCTTCAGCCGCGATCCAGGCGACGCCGTAGCTGGCACCGGCTGCGCCGGTGATCGCGGATGAATCCGCTCCTACACACAGAAGACAACATCAGCCAATCATGAAACTTGTTTCATGGCCGTTTTATTTACTTAGCCTGCTAACAAACTCTATAAAGGGGGTGTGCGACACAGTGTCGCAACCAACTGAAAAGTGGAGTTTACCGATGACAGTCCAAGTAACCGAACGCGACGAATCGAAAATGTCCCACGAAGGCCTGGCTTGCGGCCTGCGGATTTGGGATGTGCACCAGCAAGGCGAATTGGTGGGGATGTTCCATAACGAGCAGGACGCCCATCAGTACCGCGCAGAACTGGAAACCCTCGAGAACCAGCGCGCCACGCAATGACACAGTCTTCCAAAAGAAAACCCCGCCTAGGCGGGGTTTTTCGTGCTTACCACATCAGATCATCCGGGATCTTGTAGGCCGCGTACGGGTCGTCCTCATCCGCTTCCTCGACATGGGTGTTGAGCAGCAGGATACGCCCGGCATCACGCTCCTGGATCTTCACCGCCGCCTCACGCGGGATCACTTCATAACCACCGCCATACGACACGACCGCCAGTGCACCGTTGCTCAGCTTGGTGCGCATCAGGGCGTTGACGGCGATGCGCTTGACCTTCTTGTCGTCGACGAAGTTGTAGTAGTCCTCGGTGTTGAGCTTGGGCAGGCGGGTCGCTTCGATCAACTGCTTGATCTGCGCGGCACGGGCCTTCTGCTCGGCCTTTTCCTGCTGCTGGCGGTTCAGCTCCTGGTCACGCTTGGCCTTCTCGGCCATGGCTTCCTTGGCCAGACGCTGCTGGCTGTCATCGACTTCGACCTGGCCTTTATGCTCCAGGCGTTTCTGTTTTTTCTCGGCCTTGTTGGTCTGGGAGACCTGTTTCTGGTTGACCAGACCGGCCTTGAGCAATTGGTCGCGAAGGGAAAGACTCATGGATATTCACTCACTTATGCAGCCGCTCAGCCGCAGCTGGGCAGGTTCTTTTCCTGACGCTTGGCTTCGCCCCACAGGGCGTCCAGCTCGTCAAGGTTACAATCTTCAATCGGCCGACCGCTGTCGCGCAATGCCTGTTCGATAAAGCGGAAACGCCGCTCGAACTTGCGATTGGCACGGCGCAGGGCATTTTCCGGGTCTTGCTTGAGGTGACGGGCCAGGTTGACGGCAGCGAACAGCAGGTCGCCGACTTCGTCTTCAAGGGCCTCGGCATCGCCGTCGGCCATCGCTTGCAGCACTTCGTCGAGTTCCTCGCGCACCTTGTCCAGTACCGGCAATGCTTCGGGCCAGTCAAAACCGACGGTGGCCGCGCGTTTTTGCAGTTTGGCTGCTCGTGACAAGGCAGGCAATGCCGTGGGTACGTCATCTAGCAGCGAAAGCTGTTCAGGCGTGCTTTTTTCGGCGCGTTCCTCGGCTTTGATTTCCTCCCAGCGCGACTTGACCTGGCCCTCGCTGAGCTTGGGGGTGTCGACAGGCGCGTACAACTCGCCGGTAGGGAATACGTGAGGGTGCCGACGGATAAGCTTGCGGGTGATGCTGTCGACCACGCCGTCGAATTCGAAGCGGCCTTCTTCGCGGGCCAGCTGGCTGTAGTAGACCACCTGGAACAGCAAGTCGCCCAGTTCGCCCTGCAGGTGTTCGAAGTCACCACGTTCGATGGTGTCGGCCACTTCGTAGGCTTCTTCGATGGTGTGCGGGACGATGCTGGCCCAATTTTGCTTGAGGTCCCATGGGCAGCCATATTGCGGGTCGCGCAGGCGGGCCATGAGGTGGAGCAGGTCGTCGAGGGTGTAGGTCATTGTTGGCAGGTCCTTCGGGGTGGCTGCCTCGCGGATGAATCCGCTCCTACAGGGGCGAATTCATCCGCGAGGCAACCATCGCGGTCTCAAGGCGTTCGATTACGCCGCGTCTCGATGATGTTCGGCAACTGCGAAATCCGCCCCAGCAAGCGCCCCAGCGCATCCAGGCCCGGGATTTCGATGGTCAGCGACATCAGCGCGGTGTTGTCTTCCTTGTTCGAGCGAGTATTCACCGCCAGCACGTTGATCTTCTCGTTCAGCAGCACTTGCGACACGTCGCGCAGCAGGCCCGGGCGGTCGTAGGCGCGGATGACGATGTCGACCGGGTAGGTCTGCACCGGGATCGGGCCCCAGCTCACCTGGATCATGCGCTCCGGCTCACGCCCCGACAGCTGCAGCACCGAGGCGCAGTCCTGGCGGTGAATGCTCACGCCGCGGCCCTGCGTGATGTAACCGACGATGGCATCGCCCGGCAGCGGCTGGCAGCAACCGGCCATCTGCGTAAGCAAGTTGCCCACACCCTGGATCTGGATGTCGCCACGCTTGCCGGTACGCGGGCCGGTGGGCTTGCGCGGCGTCAGCTCGATCTGCTCGATGCGCTCCGGCTCCAGCAGTTGCTGCGCGGCGTTGACCAGGTGCGCCAGGCGCAGGTCGCCGGCGCCGAGCGAGGCGAACATGTCCTCGGCGGTCTTGACGTTGGTTTTTTCGGCCAGGCGCTCGAAGTCCACCTGTGGCAGGCCCAGGCGGCTGAGTTCACGCTCCAGCAGGGTCTTGCCTGCAGCCACGTTCTGGTCACGCGCCTGCAGCTTGAACCAGTGAACGATCTTGGCCCGCGCCCGCGAAGTGGTAACGTAGCCCAGGTTGGAGTTCAGCCAGTCGCGGCTCGGGTTGCCGTGCTTGCTGGTGATGATCTCCACCTGCTCGCCGGTTTGCAGGCTGTAGTTGAGCGGCACGATGCGCCCGTTGATCTTGGCGCCACGGCAGTTGTGGCCGATCTCGGTATGCACGCGGTAGGCGAAGTCCAGCGGCGTGGCACCCTTGGGCAGGTCGATGGCGTGGCCGTCGGGGGTGAATACGTACACCCGGTCCGGCTCGATATCGACCCGCAACTGCTCGGCCAGGCCACCGATGTCGCCCAGCTCTTCGTGCCATTCCAGTACCTGGCGCAGCCAGGAAATCTTTTCTTCGTAATGGTTGGAGCTGGGCTTGACGTCGGTGCCCTTGTAGCGCCAGTGGGCGCAAACGCCCAGCTCCGCTTCTTCGTGCATGCCGTGGGTACGGATCTGCACTTCCAGCACCTTGCCCTCGGGGCCGATCACGGCGGTGTGCAGCGAGCGGTAGCCGTTTTCCTTGGGGTTGGCGATGTAGTCGTCGAATTCCTTGGGGATGTGCCGCCACAGGGTATGCACGATGCCCAGCGCGGTGTAGCAATCGCGCACTTCCGGCACCAGCACGCGCACGGCGCGCACGTCGTAGATCTGGCTGAATTCCAGGCCTTTGCGCTGCATTTTGCGCCAGATCGAATAAATATGTTTTGCCCGGCCACTGATGTCGGCATTCACCCCGGTGGCCAACAGCTCGTTCTGCAGCTGGTTCATCACGTCGCTGATGAAGCGCTCACGGTCCAGCCGTCGCTCATGCAACAGCTTGGCGATTTGCTTGTACTGGTCAGGTTCCAGGTAGCGGAAGGACAGGTCTTCCAGCTCCCACTTGATATGGCCGATGCCCAGGCGGTGCGCCAGTGGCGCATAGATATCAAACACCTCGCGGGCTACCCGCAGGCGCTTTTCGTCATCGGCGGACTTGACCGCACGGATCGCGCAGGTACGCTCGGCCAGCTTGATCAGCGCCACGCGTACGTCGTCGACCATGGCCACGAGCATCTTGCGCAGGTTCTCGACCTGCGCCTGGGAACCCAGCACCAGCGACTGGCGAGGGCTGAGGCTGGCGCTGATGGCGGCCATGCGCAGCACGCCGTCGATGAGCTTGGACACCACCGGGCCAAAACGCTGGCCGACTTCAGCCAAGGTCACCTTGCCTTCGCGTACCGAGCGGTAGATGACCGCCGCTACCAGCGAGTCCTGGTCCAGCTTGAGGTCGGCGAGGATTTCGGCGATTTCCAGGCCTGCCTGGAAGCTGGACGTACCGTCCGCCCAGGAATGCTTGGCCGGGTTGCCCTTTTTCTCGATCTCCTGGGCGAACTCGCAGGCATCCTTGAGCGCCACACGATCCAGTGCCGAGTCGACGCTCACCACATGATCCAGCCATGCTTCGAGATTGATACTGCCGTCGGTGTTGACCGGCTGGTGCACTCTCACCTGTACCATCTTTGTTTTACCTTTCCATACAGCGCACCACGCGGGTGCGCTGGCTATCACCGTGCGGCATCCATTCCCTGAACGCCGCACCAAGGGGCCAGCCTGCTAGCCCGCTTCGAATAACGCCATGGCCTCGACATGCGCCGTTTGAGGAAACATGTCGAGAATCCCGGCCCTTTTTAACCGGTACCCCTGGCCGACCAGCACTTGGGCGTCTCGCGCCAGCGTGGCCGGGTTGCACGATACATAGACCAGCCGCCTGGCCTTCAGGCGTGCGATATGTAGCACCACCTCGTAGGCACCGTCGCGCGGTGGATCCAAGAGTACCGCAGAAAAGCCCTCGGCGGCCCACTCGGCGCCTGCCAAAGGCTGCGATAAATCGGCCTGAAAAAACCGTGCGTTATGCACATTGTTGTTCCGGGCATTGGCCGCGGCCCGATCGACCATGGCCTGCACACCTTCCACCGCCACCACCTCACGCGCCTGCCGGGCCAGCGGCAAGGCAAAGTTGCCCAGGCCGCAGAACAGGTCCAGCACGCGCTCGTCGGCCTGCGGTGCAAGCCAGGCCAGCGCCTGCTCGATCATCGCCGTGTTGACCTGGGCATTGACCTGCACAAAGTCGCCCGGGCGCCAGGCCAGTTCAAGCTGCCAGGGTTCCAGGGCGAAGCCGAGTTTCGCGTCGGCATTCACCGGCGCCGGCTCGCCCTCGCCTTGCAGCCAGAGCTGAGCCTTGGCTTCATCGCAAAACGCCTGCAAACGCATCAGGTCATCGTCCGGCAACGGTGCAACGTGGCGCACCAGCACCGCCTCGGCAGTACCGCTGAACAATTCCACATGGCCAATGGCCTGAGGCTTGGCCAGCGAACGCAGCACGGTTGGCAAGTGGCGCATAATGGACTGCAAAGGCTGTACCAGCACCGCGCACTCATCGATGGCGACGATGTCCTGGCTGGCCTCGGCCCGGAAGCCCACCTCCAGCTGACGCGCCTTCACATCCCAGCGCACCGCCACGCGGGCCCGGCGCCGGTAACCAAATTCCGGCCCGCTCAGCGCAGCCGCCCACTGCTCGGGTTGCACGCCAGCAACGCGCTGAAGCTGTTCGGCCAGGGTGCGCTGCTTGAGCGCCAGCTGGCCCTCGTGAGGCAGATGCTGCAGGTTGCAGCCGCCGCAGCGGTCGTAATACCGGCAAGGCGCCTCGCGGCGCTCGGGGCTGGCCTGCAGCACGCGCTCCAGGCGCGCCTCCACGACCTTGCCGCGGGCATTGAGTACGCGCGCCTCGACCGCTTCGCCAGCCAGCGCACCGCTGACAAACCAGGTACGCGCTTCATGGAAGGCAATGCCACGGCCGTCACCGGCCAGGCGCTCGATTTCCAGGCGCTGTTTTTTGCCCACGGGGACCTGGGGCGTGCGGTTGCCGCCGGCCGGCTGAAAGCGCAGGCCGCTGTTGCTTTTCTTTCTGGACATTTAACTCGGATCGAACAGGCCGGTGGAAAGGTAACGGTCGCCTCGGTCGCAGATGATAGCGACCATTACAGCGTTTTCCACTTCACGGGACAGACGCAACATCGCCGCCACCGCACCACCGGAAGACACGCCACAGAAAATGCCCTCTTCACGGGCAAGGCGGCGGGTGGTGTCTTCGGCTTCCTGCTGAGACATGTCGACCACGCGGTCGACGCGGGTGGCGTCGAAGATCTTCGGCAAGTATTCCTCAGGCCAGCGGCGGATGCCCGGAATGGCCGAGCCTTCCATCGGCTGCAGGCCGACGATCTGCACTGCCGGGTTCTGCTCCTTGAGGTACTGCGAGCAGCCCATGATGGTACCGGTGGTGCCCATGGAACTGATGAAATGGGTAATGGTGCCCTGGGTCTGCTGCCAGATTTCCGGGCCGGTGCTGTTGTAGTGGGCAATCGGGTTGTCGCCATTGGCGAACTGGTCGAGCACCAGGCCACGGCCTTCGGCCTGCAGCTTCTCGGCCAGGTCGCGGGCGCCTTCCATGCCCTCTTCCTTGGTCACCAGAATCAACTCGGCGCCGTAGGCAGTCATGGCGGCCTTGCGCTCGGCGGTGGAGTTGTCGGGCATGATCAGGATCATCTTGTAACCCTTGATCGCTGCCGCCATGGCCAGGGCAATGCCGGTGTTGCCGGAGGTGGCTTCGATCAGCGTGTCGCCGGGCTTGATCTGGTTGCGCAACTCGGCACGGGTGATCATCGACAGGGCCGGACGGTCTTTTACCGAGCCGGCGGGATTGTTACCTTCGAGCTTGAGCAGGAGGGTGTTGCTGGTTTCTCCAGCGATGCGCTGCAGGCGAACCAGGGGCGTATTGCCGACGCAATCGGCGATGGTTGGGTACTGCAAGGTCATGATGCTTTTCACAATCCGGACGGCAGGGGCGCCTATCATACCGGCAAACCCCTCGCGGCCATATCACGCAATCTGCGGTGCTTATAGCTGCTGGCTATAACTTGCTTGCTTCGGGGTGGGTGGCGCGGGCTTGTCACGCGGCAGTGCCGGCACATGAATCGGCAATCGCATGCACAACCGCAGCCCCTTCCTGCCATTCTCGGCCCACAATGTGCCGCCCTGGCGCTGGATTGCACTGCGCGCGATGCTCAACCCCAGGCCAAATCCACCATCGCCGGGCCGCGACCCGTCAAGGCGGGAGAATGGCGCAAAGATGCGCTCCAGGTCTTGCTCCGCCACGCCGCCACCTTCGTCTTCCAGCCAGAGCGACCAGTAGCTGCCCTCACGTTGCCCGCCCAGGCGCACCTGGCCGTTTTCCGGCGAATGGCGCACCGCGTTGCGCAGCATGTTCTCCAGCGCCTGAGCCAAGTGATTGAGGTTGCCTTGCACCCAGCAGTTGGCTGGCAGTTCACAGCGCAGCCTTTCAGGCGACCAGCCACTTTCATAACCGGCATCTTCAGCCAGTACATCCCACAACGCATGAACCTGAATGGGCTCCAGGTTCATCGGTGCCCGTTCGGCATCCTGCCAGGCAAGTTGCAAGGTGTTCTCCACCAGTTGCTGCATGCAGTCCACCTCCCGGGTAAGCCGATCGCGCAGGCGCGCAATGTCGGTTTCACCGTCACAGGCCACCCGCAGCCGGCTGAGCGGCGTACGCATTTCATGGGACAGGTCACGCAGCATCTGTTGCTGCAGGGCAACCGTGCCCTGCAGGCGCTCGGCCATCTGGTCAAAGGCGCGGGCCAGTTCGCCCAGTTCGTCATGGCGGGCGATGGTGCGTGAGTCCAGCCGCGCCGCAAGCTGGTCGGCGCGCCAGGCGTTGGCCTGCTCGCGCAACTGGTTGAGTGGCACGATCAGCATGCGGTACAGGCCCACGCAAAGCAGCAGGGTGAACAGGCCGGGGATGATGCCGTTGGTGACGATTCGCCAGTACAGTTGATATTTGCCGGGGTTGAAGCGCTCGGGCAGCTCGATCACCAGCATGCCCTGCTCCGGCGCGCCCGGGAACGGGATGCGCACCCAGGGCTGGTCTACGCTGCGCCGGCTCATGGGCCAGTCGACGCCACGCAGGCGGGTAAGCCGCTGCATGATTTCGGGGCCAAGGGTGGCACTGTCCAACGGGCGAAGGTTAAGGTCGAGCACACCCACCCAGCCGTGCTCACGCTGGTGCATGGAAGTTACCCAGCGGTCCAGCCCGGCGCGCCCGCCGCTGCGCCAGGCAGCCTCGGCTTCAGCGGCATAGTCGCGCAACACCTGGCGGGCAGGTTCGGCGAGGAAGGCATTCTGGGTTTCCATGTGGCGGCCCCAGGTGTAGCTCAGGCCGATCATCAAAAGGCAGAAGCCCACCAACAGAATGGCCAGCTTCCAGAACAGCGAATGGCGGTCGAGCATGACTTATTCCGCCTCGCCGGCGCTGAGCACGTATCCCTTGCCCCACACGGTGCGAATCTGCCGCTCGTGGTAACCGATGCCCTTGAGCTTGCGGCGGATCTGGCTGACGTGCATGTCCAGGCTGCGGTCGTGGCGCGAATAGCCACGCTGCAGCACCTGCTGGTACAGGAACGGTTTACTCAGTACCTCGTCCAGGTTGCGGTTGAGAATGTCGAACAAACGATACTCGCTGGGCGTCATCCCAGCCTGCTGGCCATCCAGGCTGACATCGCACACCCCTTCATCGAAATGCAGCACGCCCGGGGCAGCCTCGGCGGGCGGCTGATGGCGGCGCTCCAGGGCAACACGGCGCAGGATCGCTTCGATACGCACCTGCAGCTCGGCCATGCTGAAGGGCTTGGGCAGGTAATCGTCGGCACCGCGCTGGAAGCCCGTGATACGGTCGGCTTCGGCGCCAAGCGCCGACATGAGGATGACCGGCGTGGTGCTGCGCCTGCGCAGTTGGGCCAAGGCGTCCAGGCCATTGAGGCCGGGCAGCAGGATATCCATCAGCACAACATCGAACGCCTGCCGACCCGCTGTTTCCAGGCCTTCGAGGCCGTTGCGGCACCAGGTCACATGAAAGCCGCCACGCTGCAGCTCTTCGTGCAGGTAGGCGCCGAGAACCGGATCGTCCTCGATGGCGAGGATACTGGATGACTGAATAGCTACGGGATTCATTGGCAACTGCCATGCATTCTCAATTGCGCGATTATTGAGCATGCTCACGATCCAGGCAACCGGCCAGTGACCAGCGCGTCACTGCTTTGCTAAAAACACAGACAAATGGTGCATTGCGAGGGCAGGCGGAGTAACTTTCCGCTTTGTTCCGCCACGTTGTTGGCGGCGTCCAGGCACATGACAGGGGGCAAGTGTGCTCGATCGTTTGGGAATCCGAAGCCGGGTACTGCTGCTGGCACTGTTGCCGGCCAGTTTGATGGCACTGGTGCTGGGCAGCTATTTCACCTGGCTGCAGCAAGATCAGTTGCGCACCCAGCTGTTGCAGCGCGGCAAGATGATCGCCGAGCAACTGGCCCCTCTGGCTGCCCCGGCCATGGCGCGCAAGGGCCAGGCGCAACTGGAACGGATTGCTTCGCAAACCCTGGAGCAGGCCGATGTGCGGGCGGTGGGTTTCCTCGCGCCTGATCGATCCCCCCTGGCCCACGCCGGCCCCAGCATGATCAACCAGGCGCCCAGCGGCGGCACCGGCAACCAGGTACTGGAGCGCTCGGGCAATGACGCCACCCGCTACCTGATGCCGGTATTCGGCCACCACCGCGACCTGGCCACCGATGCCGTGCCCGCCGAAGCCGAGCGCCTGCTGGGCTGGGTGGAGATCGAGCTGTCCCATGATGGCACCTTGCTGCGCGGCTACCGCAACCTGTTCACCAGCCTGCTGCTGATTCTCGGCTGCCTGATGCTCAGCGTGCTGCTGGCCATGCGCATGAGCCGCACCATCAACGACCCCATCGCGCGCATCAAGCATGCGGTCAACCAGCTCAAGGACGGCCACCTCGAAGAGCGCCTGCCGGCGATGGGCAGCCACGAACTGGACGAGCTGGCCCGCGGCATCAACCGCATGGCCGAAACCCTGCACAACGCCCATGAAGAGCTGCAGCACAGCATCGACCAAGCCACCGAAGACGTGCGCCAGAACCTCGAAACCATCGAAATCCAGAACATCGAGCTGGACATGGCGCGCAAGGAAGCCCTTGAGGCCAGCCGCATCAAGTCGGAGTTCCTGGCCAACATGAGCCACGAGATCCGCACCCCGCTCAACGGCATCCTCGGCTTTACCCACTTGCTGCAGAAAAGCGAGCTGACTCCGCGCCAGCTCGATTACCTGAATACGATCGAAAAATCCGCTGACAACCTGCTTGGCATCATCAACGAGATTCTCGACTTCTCCAAGATCGAGGCCGGCAAGCTGGTGCTCGACAGCATCCCGTTCAACCTGCGCGACCTGGTACAGGACACACTGACCATCCTCGCCCCCGCCGCCCACGCCAAACAACTGGAGCTGCTCAGCCTGATCTACCGCGACACCCCGTCATCACTGGTGGGTGACCCGCTGCGGCTCAAGCAGATCCTCACCAACCTGGTAAGCAACGCCATCAAGTTCACCCGCGAGGGCACCATCGTCGTGCGGGCGATGCTTGAAGACGAACATGAAGACAGCGCACAACTGCGCATCAGCGTGCAGGACACCGGCATCGGCCTGTCGCCGCAGGATGTACGCACGCTGTTCCAGGCCTTCAGCCAGGCCGACAATTCGCTGGCCCGCCAACCCGGTGGCACCGGCCTGGGCCTGGTGATTTCCAAACGCCTGATCGAGCAGATGGGCGGTGAAATCGGCGTGGACAGCACCCCAGGCGAGGGTTCGCAGTTCTGGATCAGCCTGAGCTTGCCCAAGGCACACGACGATATCGAGGAACAACCCCTGCAACCCCTGCTGGGTCGGCGCGCCGCCATCGTCGACAGCCATGAGCTGGCCCGCCAGGCCCTGGAACACCAGCTTGAAGATTGCGGCCTGAGCGTGAGCCTGTTCTCGTCCTATGAACAGTTGCTGCAGGGTGTGCAGGCTGGCTTCCAGGCTGGCATGCCATTCGAGTTCGCCGTGCTTGGGGCAAACCTTGGCAACCTGACGCCAGAGCAACTGGGCCACTACCACCAGCAGCTGGAGCGCTACCACTGCCTGTGCG
The DNA here is from genome assembly GCF_028898945.1 of Pseudomonas sp. PSKL.D1. Taxonomy (NCBI): domain Bacteria; kingdom Pseudomonadati; phylum Pseudomonadota; class Gammaproteobacteria; order Pseudomonadales; family Pseudomonadaceae; genus Pseudomonas; species Pseudomonas sp. PSKL.D1. The sequence continues at coordinate 1,400,309 of NZ_CP118607.1, read as the reverse complement.
TGGTGCTGTGCCCGACTACCGAGCAAGCGCTGTATCACCCGTACCTGCCCAATGGCCACGGCCAGTTGCTGTCCAAGCCCACCTGCACCCGCAAATTGCGCCGCCTGTTGCTGGAGCTGGTGCAGCCACGCCGCTCGCAAGGCGAGCCTGCCTTGGGTCACAACGGCGAGCGCCAGCCGAAGGTGCTGTGCGTGGATGACAATGCAGCCAACCTGCTGCTGGTTCAAACCCTGCTGGAAGACCTCGGCGCCGAAGTGGTGGCTGTCGACAACGGTTATGCCGCTGTTCAGGTAGTGCAGAGCGAACCGTTTGACCTTGTGCTGATGGACGTGCAGATGCCGGGCATGGATGGCCGCGCCTGCACCGAGCAGATTCGCCTGTGGGAAAAGTCCCAAAGTGGCAGCCAACTGCCGATCGTCGCCCTCACCGCCCACGCCATGGCCAACGAGAAACGCTCCCTGCTGCACAGTGGCATGGACGACTACCTGACCAAGCCGATCAGCGAGCGGCAACTGGCCCAGGTGGTGATGAAATGGACCGGCCTTAGCCTTGGCGCACCGCTGGAGCGCCTGGACGAGCAACCGGTGGACGGCGAACTGCCGGTGCTAGACCCCGACGAAGGCCTGCGCCTAGCGGCCGGCAAACCGGATTTGGCCGCCGATATGCTGGCCATGTTGCTGGCGTCGCTGGACAGTGACCGCGAGGCGATCCGTGCGGCGCGTAACGCTGGCGACCGTGGCTCGTTGATCGAGCAGGTGCACCGGCTGAACGGGGCTTCGCGGTATTGCGGGGTGCCGCAGTTGCGGGCGGCGTGCCAGCGCAGTGAGACACTGCTCAAGCAGGAGCATCCGCAGGCGGGGCAGGCGCTGGATGAGCTGGATGGGGCGATCGGGCGGTTGGCGGCGCAGGCCAGGTTGAGTGCTTGAGTGCTCGCCTTTAGGTATTTGTCGCCTGTGAGATCGAGCGCCGCGCGAGCGGCGCTCAATTCCTGAACACTCAAAGGAAACCCAAGCATGCGTACCCTGTTGTTCAGCAGCCAGCACTACGATCAGGAAAGCTTCACCCGGGCCTGCGCGAACTCACCGCTGGACCTGCACTTCCAGCCCGCCCGCCTGACCCTCGACACCGCCCCCCTGGCCGATGGCTTCGAGGTGGTCTGCGCGTTCATCAACGACGAACTCGACGCCGCCGTACTGGAGCGCCTGGCCGCTGGCGGCACGCGCCTGATCGCGCTGCGCTCGGCCGGCTACAACCATGTCGACCTTGCCGCCGCCCAACGCCAGGGCATGGCCGTGGTACGCGTGCCGGCGTATTCGCCACACGCCGTTGCCGAGCATGCCGTGGCATTGATCCTGGCCCTGAACCGGCGCCTGCACCGGGCCTACAACCGCACCCGCGAAGGCGACTTCACCCTGCACGGCCTGACCGGCTTCGACCTGCATGGCAAAACCGTCGGCGTGGTCGGCACCGGCCAGATAGGCGCGGCATTTGCCCGAATCATGGCCGGCTTCGGCTGCCAGTTGCTGGCCTATGACCCCTACCCCAACCCGGATCTGCTGGCACTCGGCGCACGCTACCTGGACCTGCCCGACCTGCTGCGCGAAGCGCGGATCATCAGCCTCCACTGCCCGCTGACCGAGCACACCAGGCACCTGATCAACGCGCAAAGCCTGGCCCAGTTGCAACCCGGCGCCATGCTCATCAATACCGGCCGCGGCGCGCTGGTCGACACCCCTGCACTGATTGACGCGCTCAAAAGCGGCCAGCTGGGCTACCTGGGCCTGGACGTGTATGAAGAAGAAGCGCAGCTGTTCTTTGAAGACCGCTCCGACCTGCCACTGCAGGATGACGTGCTGGCCAGGTTGCTCACCTTCCCCAACGTGATCATCACCGCGCACCAGGCGTTTCTCACCCGCGAGGCGCTGGACGCCATCGCCGCCACCACGCTGGACAACATCATCCGCTGGGCGGCAGGTAAACCGCAGAATCAGGTCTCGGGTTAGTGCTAGGATACGCGGCATTTCTGGAGGACCCATGGTCGAGCACGATTTCCGCTACACCCTTTTCAACCCGCAACACACCCTGATCGAGTGCCGCGCCCTGGTACCGGGCCGTTACCAGGTGACCGGCAATGGTGGTTCGATGCACAAAGGCGATACCCTGCTGGTTACCCTCAAGGGCAGCAAGGACCTGGCCATGCGCCTGACCGTGGAAAGCGTGCGCCACCTGATCAACCCGCGCGGCCAGTGGGTTGCCGTGGCCAGCGGCCCGGTGTTCAACGAGCTGGAAATCCTCAACTGGCAGGCAGAGTGCGACGGCTGCGACGCCGTGCTGGACTTCGAATTCGCCGTGGACGCCAAGCTGGGCAAAAAAGCCCGTCAGCCTGCCGCCACCGCGCGCATCGCCGAGCTGGGCTGGGCCAGCCGTGGTGACAAGCACCTGTGCCCAGGTTGCCAGGAGCGCGCCGAGTGAAGCATGTGTTGACTGGCGCGCTGATTGCAACCGGCCTGCTTGGCTGCGCCAGCGAACCTTCCAAGCTGCAGCAAGAGCGCAGCTACGTGCTGGAATGGATCGGCGAGCGCCCGCTGATGGACTACAGCCACCTGACCCTGACCTTGGCCAGTGATGGCCGGGCGTACGGCAATGCGGGCTGCAACCACTGGTTTGCGCCGTATACGCTGGATGGCGAGCACTTGAGCTTCGGCAAGGTCGGCAAAACCCGCAAGCTGTGTGCACCAGCGGTAATGGAGCAGGAAAAGCGCTTCCTGCAGGCGCTGGAAACGGTGCAGCGGTGGGATGTGTCGCCTATCGAGCAGATGCGTTTCTGGCCGGCTGAAGGCAAGCCGTTGCGGTTCTGGCCTGAGGAAGGCTGATCGATCCAGCGGCCTCTTCGCGGGTAAATCGCAGCGGCGAACCGCCGCTGCGATTTACCCGCGAAGCTTTTGCATCAAGCCCCTTTCAAGGCCTTGATCTTGGCCTGCAACCCTTCCAGGGTCTGCTCGCCCATCAACTGCTCACGCACCTTGCCCTTGTCATCGATGATGTAGGTTACTGGCAAGGCCTCGCTGCGCGGCAGCTCGTAACGCTCCGCCGGGTCCTGGGCCAGCACGGTGAAGCCGATGCCCAGTGTGTCGGCCGCCTGTTTCAGGTCTGGCCCTTGCAGGCCGTCGAAGTTCACCCCGACCACCTTGATGCCATCCGCCGCCCACTGCTTTGCGGCAGCGTTGAGCTCCGGAATTTCTGTACGGCACGGGCCGCACCATTCAGCCCAGTAGTTGAGCACCAGCCAGTGCCCATCGATCTGTTCGGCCTTTACTGTATTGCCGTGTTGGTCCACGCCGTAGTCGGCACCGCAACCACCGAGCAACAGGCTCGCGGTGATGGCCAGTACTGCTGCCAAACGCCTTGCCATGGGTCAATCCTTCTCAAGTTTTCAAGCAAATGGGCCAGCCCCTGCGGTTAGAATAGCCGCCACACCCAGCTGGATGCGACCCGACATGACTGACCTGACGCTCTATCATAACCCGCGCTGCTCGAAATCCCGCGGCGCGCTGGAACTGCTCGAAGCACGCGGCCTGGCACCGACCATCGTGCGCTACCTCGAAACCCCGCCCGACGCCGCCACCCTCAAGGCCCTGCTCGGAAAGCTGGGCATCGCCCCACGCCAGTTGCTGCGCACCGGCGAAGAAGAATACAAAACCCTGGAGCTGGCCAACCCGGCCCTGACCGATGCACAACTGATCGACGCCATGGCCCAACACCCCAAGCTGATCGAACGCCCCATCCTGGTTGCAGGTGACAAGGCTGTAATCGGTCGACCACCAGAAAACGTGCTGGAGATTCTGCCGTGAGTGCGCCGTACATCCTGGTGCTGTATTACAGCCGCCACGGCTCCACCAGCGAGATGGCCCGGCACATTGCCCGCGGCATCGAGCTGGCCGGCATGGAAGCGCGCCTGCGCACGGTGCCGGCGATTTCCACCGAGTGCGAAGCGGTGGCCCCGGACATCCCGGCCAGCGGCGCGCTCTACGCCACCCTGGACGACCTGCGCCACTGCGCCGGCCTGGTGCTGGGCAGCCCGACCCGCTTCGGCAACATGGCGGCGCCGCTGAAGTACTTCCTGGATGGCACCAGCAGCCTGTGGCTGGGCGGTGAACTGGTCGGCAAACCGGCTGGCGTGTTCACTTCTACCGCCAGCCTGCACGGCGGCCAGGAAACCACCCTGCTGTCGATGATGCTGCCGCTGATGCACCACGGCATGCTGGTGATGGGCCTGCCGTACAGCGAATCGGCGCTGCTCGAAACCCGTGGCGGCGGCACCCCTTATGGCGCCAGCCACCATGCCGGTGCCGATGGCAAGCGCGAGCTCGATCAACACGAGATTGCCCTGTGCCGCGCCCTTGGCCAACGCCTGGCGACGACGGCCAAGGCCCTGGAGGGCGCGCGTGGCTAAAAAGCCCAAGGTGTTGCCACCGCTGCAATGGCTGGCGCCGCGCCTGCGCCTGACGCGGGCGCTGAGCCTGGCCTTCTTCTTTGGCCTGATGGCACTGCTGGTGGTGAACAACCTGTGGTTCGCCAACCTGCACGGGGCTCGGGTCGAGGTGATCCTTGCTGTCGAACTGGTGCCGCTGCTGTTGCTGCTGCCGGGCATGCTCAAAGGCAGTGCCCGGGCGCATGCCTGGACCTGCTTTGTGGTGAATATCTATTTCATCAAGGGTGTGCTGGCAGCGTTTGACCCGGCGCGGGCGGTGTTTGGCTGGGTTGAAGTGGTGGTGAGCCTGGGGCTGTTTGTCAGCGGGTTGCTGTTTGTACGCTGGAAGTTTCAGATTGAACGGCGCATGGCGGGCGAAGGGAGCTGAGTTCGGGGGCTGCTTTGCAGCCCATCGCGGATAAATCCGCTCCTACACGGGTACGCGATTCCGTGTAGGAGCGGATTTATCCGCGATGGGCCGCAAAGCGGCCCCGGCAATCTCAATGGTTAACGGTATGCGCCAGCATCACCGACAACTGGCACAGCGGCCGACCACTCTCGGCATGCCACTGGTTGAACGCCTGCTGCACCAACGCCAGGTCACGCTGGCTGGTCGGCGGCTTGTCGATGATCTTCTGGGCAATCAGTGCCGCTGCCATGTCATCGGTCGGAATGAACGTATCCTTGCCAACCATGCGCAAGAACCGCGGCGCCGACAGCCCGCCCAGCTGGTTGCCATGCTTGGCCAGGTACTTCCACAACACGACGATATCGGTCACCGGCCAGTCGGCGATGAACGCGCCGAAGCTGCCCTTTTCCTTCGCGATATCCAGAATCAGCTGCGCATTGCGCGGCACGCTCTTGAGCTTGCCCAGGTGGCGGATGATGCGCTCGTCGTGCATCAACCGCTCCAGGTGCTCGGCGCCCATCAGCACGACCTTTTCCGGGTCAAAGCCAAAGAACACCTGCTCGAACGCCGGCCACTTGGCATCCACCAGGCTGTGCTTGAGCCCGGCACGGAACACACGCAGGGCCAGGGTCGACAGGTAGCGGTCATCGCTGATGCCGCGCAGCTGCGCCGGCGTGCGCGGTTGCGGCAAAAACGCTTCCAGCGCTTGTTCAGAGCCGAAGCGGTTCAGGCAGTATTCGTGCAGCCACTGGTAATCGCGCATGGGCTCAGATATTCACCACGTCGAGGAAGCGCGGGGTGGCGTTTTCGTCGATTTTCAGGCTGGTGAAGTCGAACAGGTTGCGGTCGGCCAGTTGCGACGGGGCAACGTTCTGCATGGCGCGGAAGATGCTCTCGGTACGGCCCGGGTGCTTGCGCTCCCACTCCACCAGCATGTCCTTGACCACCTGGCGTTGCAGGTTTTCCTGCGAGCCGCACAGGTTGCATGGGATGATCGGGAATTCCTTCATGTCCGAATAGGCCTGGATGTCTTTCTCGCTGCAGTAGGCCAGCGGGCGGATCACCACGTTGCGGCCGTCGTCGGCGCGCAGCTTCGGCGGCATGCCCTTGAGGGCGCCGTTGAAGAACATGTTGAGGAAGAAGGTTTCGACGATGTCGTCGCGGTGGTGCCCCAGGGCCATCTTGGTGGCGCCGATTTCATCGGCGAAGGTGTACAGGGTGCCACGGCGCAGGCGCGAGCACAGCGAGCAGGTGGTTTTGCCCTCGGGCACCAGCTCTTTGACCACCGAGTAGGTGTCCTTCTCGACGATGTGGTACTCGACGCCCAGCTCCTTGAGGTAGGCCGGCAGCACGTGCTCGGGGAAGCCGGGTTGCTTCTGGTCCATGTTGACCGCGACGATGTCGAACTTGATCGGCGCCACCTTCTGCAGGTGCAACAGAACGTCGAGCATGGTGTAGCTGTCCTTGCCGCCGGACAGGCAGACCATGACCTTGTCGCCATCCTCGATCATGTTGTAGTCGGTGATGGCTTCGCCGGCGAGGCGACGCAGGCGTTTTTGCAGTTTGTTCTGGTTGACCGAGAGGGTGCCCATAGCGCTTGAATCCGCGAGGTGTGACAAAAGGCGGCTATTTTACGCACAAAGTGCGCCGACCCCAATGGCAATCCGATAAAGACTTCAACGGAATCAGCAACGCACTGTAGAGCGCAATTTGCTCTAAAAAGCCGGTTTTATGCGGGTAACCGCTTCCTATACTGCGACATAAGGCCACATTACCGCTATGCATCGGTGCCATGGCCTCGGGCCGCTTGCGCTCCAACTGGGGGGCGACTGGCAACACTGAGAGGAGTGACCGGCATGATTCATCACGTTGTAGGGTTGTTTACCCATCCGGACCAGGAGTGGCGTGAGATCCGCGGGGAAGAAGAAAGCATCAGCCACATGTACCTGACCCACACGCTGATCCTGGCGGCAATCCCCGCCATATCGGCCTTCATCGGCACCACCCAGGTCGGCTGGGTGATCGGCAACCGGCCAGCCGTGATGCTGACCATGGAAAGCGCGTTATGGATGAGCATCATGTCTTACCTGGCGATGCTTGCCGGGGTGGCCGTGATGGGGGCATTCATTCACTGGATGGCCCGCACCTACGATGCCACGCCATCCATGGCCCAGTGCATCGCCTTTGCCACCTATACCGCTACCCCGCTGTTCATCGGCGGCCTGGCGGCGCTGTATCCGCACCTGTGGCTGGGCATGCTGATCGGCACGGCAGCCATCTGTTACACCGTTTACCTGTTGTATGTCGGCTTGCCGACGTTCATGAACATTCCATCGGATGAGGGCTTCCTGTTTTCCAGCTCGGTGCTGGCGGTGGGCCTTGTGGTGCTGGTGGCGATCATGGCGGCTACCGTGATCATCTGGGGCCTGGGCGTGGGGCCCGTGTATACCAACTAGAAAAACACAAGATTCATCCAACACAGGGGCATCACCCAGGGGCCGCCGCAAGGCGGCCTCTGGCTGTGCGCTGACCGGTGGCTCGGCAGCCACCCCGTGCTTGCGGCATAATGCCCGGCCAGGAGAACCACCCCGCCATGCCCGAGCTGCTCAAACAACGCGTCGAAACCTGTTACCAGCAAGCCGAAGCCTTCTTCAAACGCCCCTTCCCACGCCCTGAGGTCAGCTTCAAGCTGCGCGGCCAGAAGGCTGGTGTCGCCCACCTGCACGAAAACCTGCTGCGCTTCAACCTGCAGCTGTACCGCGAAAACCAGGAAGACTTCCTGCGCCAGACCGTGGCCCACGAGGTGGCGCATTTGGTTGCGCATCAGCTGTTCGGCGACCGGATTCAGGCACATGGCGAGGAATGGCAGTTGATCATGCGCGGCGTGTACGAGCTGCCGCCCAACCGTTGCCACAATTATGAGGTGCAACGGCGGGTGGTGACGCGCTACATCTACCGGTGCCCGTGCCCTGAGGGGGATTTCCCGTTTACTGCGCAGCGGCACAAGCTGGTAAGGCAGGGGCGGCGGTATTTGTGCCGGCGGTGTCGGGAGATTCTGGTGTACAGCGGGGAGACGCGCGTCGAATGAGAGGGCCTCATCGCGGATAAATCCGCTCCTACAAAAGTCGCGCAATCCCTGTAGGAGCGGATTTATCCGCGATGAGGCCGGCACAGGCAACCCCAAAAAAAAGGCGACCCGAAGGTCGCCTTTCTCATTTCAGCCGTTCAATCAACGCGCCGGGCCTTCAGCCACACCCAGGTCATCAGTCGGGCGGGTATCGGCCAGCGGTGCACCACCGGAAGCCAGTTCCGAGGCCAGCTTGTCGTTGTCCATTTCCTTGACCCACTTGGCCACGACCACGGTGGCCACGGCGTTGCCGATCAGGTTGGTCAGGGCGCGGGCTTCGGACATGAAGCGGTCGATACCCAGGATCAGTGCCAGGCCGGCAACCGGCAGGTGGCCAACGGCGGACAGGGTGGCAGCCAGCACGATGAAGCCCGAACCGGTTACACCGGCAGCACCTTTGGACGCAACCAGCAGCACCAGCAGCAGGGTGATCTGGTGGGTGATGTCCATGGTGGTGTCAGTGGCCTGGGCGATGAACACCGCGGCCATGGTCAGGTAGATCGAGGTGCCGTCCAGGTTGAACGAGTAGCCGGTCGGGATTACCAGGCCAACCACAGACTTCTTGGCACCCAGGCGCTCCATCTTGGCCAGCATGCGTGGCAGGGCCGATTCCGACGAGGAAGTACCCAGCACGATCAGCAGCTCTTCACGGATGTAGCGGATCAGCTTGAGGACACTGAAGCCGTGAGCGCGGCAGATACCGCCGAGCACGATCAGGATGAACGCCAGGCAGGTGATGTAGAAGCAGGCCATCAGGTAGCCCAGCTGTACCAGCGAACCCACGCCGTACTGGCCGATGGTGAAGGCCATGGCACCGAATGCACCGATCGGGGCGAGCTTCATGATCATGTTGATGATGTTGAACATCACATGGGCGAAGCGGTCGATCAGGTCCAGCACCGGCTTGCCGTAGCTGCCCAGGCGGTGCAGGGCGAAGCCGAAGATCACCGAGAACATCAGCACCTGCAGGATGTCGCCGTTGGCGAAGGCACCTACCACGGTGTTGGGGATGATGTTGAGCAGGAAGCCGACGGTGGTCTGCTGTGCGCCGGCGGCGGCGTAGGCGGCCACGCTGCTGGCGTTCAGGGTGCTGACGTCGATGTGCATGCCAGCGCCCGGCTTGACCACGTTGACGACCACGAGGCCGATGATCAGGGCGATGGTGGAGACGATTTCAAAGTACAACAGCGCGTAGCCGCCGGTCTTGCCGACCGACTTCATGCTCTGCATGCCAGCGATGCCGCTGACCACGGTACAGAAGATGATGGGCGCGATGACCATCTTGATCAGTTTGACGAAGCCATCACCCAAGGGTTTGAGGGCGACGCCGGTTTCCGGGTAGAAGTGGCCGAGCAGGATGCCGATGGTGATGGCGATGATCACCTGGACATACAGGGATTTGTACAGCGGCTGACGTGTCGTCATGGCTAATTTTCCTCAAGTGTGCCGGCTTCACCCTTCCCAGGGTGTGTTGGCACCTGAATCGCTAACCCTCCTGCACCTGGAGGGATTTGTCGTTGTGTTCGAGCTGCCTGGGCAGGCCTCTGCCAACTCAGATAGCAAGGGCGATGCCAAAATGCCCATCATGGGTGCAAAAGCCGTGTTTACGGGGCAGAAATGCCCAACGACAGGGCGAAACGGGGGGAATTTGATGGCGGGTTTCCGCCTGATGGCGGATTTCGTACAGGGGTGGGTGGCGGGAATCCGCCCCACCCTGAATATCAATCAAGCCGGAAAACGATGCGAAATGCAGCGCCACCCAGCCCGGAGTCTTCCAGGCTCAGCTCGGCGTCATAGCTGTCAACGATATCCTTCACCACCGCCAGCCCGATGCCCTGCCCCGGGTGCTGGCGGTCCAGCCGCTCGCCACGCTCCAGAATCCGCTTGCGCTGGCCGGCAGGCACACCGGGGCCGTCATCCTCGACACACAGGGCCAACTGCCCTGGCGCCTCCAGCAGGCTCACCCGCACCTGCCCCAAGCTCAGCCGGTAGGCGTTTTCAAGCAGGTTACCCAACAGCTCCAGCAAGGCGCCCTGCTCCATCGGCACCAGCGCCTGCTCCGGCACCTGCAACTCGACCTCGACCCGCTTGTCGCGGTACACCTTGTCCAGTGTGCTGCACAGGCTTACCAGCACAGGCCGCAACTGCACGTTATGGCGCACCAGGCCACTCTTACGCAGGCTGGCGCGCTGCAGCTGGTAGTCGATCTGCTGGCTCATGCGCTCGATCTGGCTTTGCAGCACACGCGCCTGCTCGCGCTCGCCATCGCGCTGCTGCAGGCTTTCACCCACGCCTTGCAGCACGGCAAGCGGTGTTTTCAGGCTGTGCGCCAGGTCACCCAACGAATCCCGGTAGCGCTGGCGTTGCTCCCGCTCACTCTGCAACAAGCGGTTGAGCGAGCCGGTCAGGCGCAGCAGTTCACGCGGGTGCTCCGTGCTCAGGCCATCGCGGGCGCCTGACTCCACGTCATCCAGTTCGCGGCTGAGCCGGCGCAACGAACGCAGGCCCCAGGTCAGCCCGGCCCACAGCAGCACCAGCAGGGCCAGCAAGGCGGCGCCAAAGCCGAGGTAGAGTTTTTCACGCAGGCCGGCGAGGGTTTGCTGGTACTCGCGCACCGGCTGCAGGGCAACGATGCTGTAAGCCGCACTTTGCCCGCCCAGCAGTTTGATCTCGACGTCATAAACGAAGAACTCTTCGTTGTCGTCTTGGTGAATACGGGCAAACTCGTTACCGCGCCCGTCATAGCGGGGCTGGTAATTGATGTTGCGGTCGGCGGTGGCACGCGAGCGCCACACCAATTTGCCATCACGGTCGAAGATGTAGCCCAGCAGGCCGGTGTACGGCAGGTTGTAGCGTTCGTCGGGCAGCAGTTCGGGCATCTGCAACTGACCATGCTCGATACGCGCGGCAGAGATGAGCGTGGTCACATCCGAGGCCAGGCGCTGCTCGATCGACTCCTGCAAGGCCAGGCTGAAGGCCTTCTGCAGGGCCGGCAGCAACGCCAGCATGAACAGCAGCGCCAGCACTGCCGCCGCCAGCATCAGGCGCACCCGCAGGGAGCGGATCACCGGCAGCGCTCGGTGAACAGGTAACCAAGGCCGCGCACCGTGTCGATGGGCTTGAAGCCGCGCTCGCCTTCAAGCTTGCGCCGCAGGCGGCCGACCAGCACTTCGATGACGTTGGGGTCGCGCTCCTCGTCATCGGGGTACAGCTGCTCCATCAGGCGATCCTTGGCCACCACCTGCTGGTGGTGGCGCATGAGGTATTCGAGGATGCGGTATTCGTAGGCGGTCAGCGCCAGCGGTTGCTCGTCCAGGGTCGCCTGCTTGCGGTTGAGGTCCAGCACCAGCGGGCCGGCGGCAATGGTCGACTGGGTAAAGCCGCTGGAGCGGCGCAACAAGGCATTGAGGCGTGCTTCGAGCTCTTCGAACTGGAAGGGTTTGACCAGGTAGTCGTCGGCCCCTGCGGCCAGGCCTTCTACCTTGTCTTGCCAGTTGCCACGGGCGGTGAGAATGAGGATGGGGAAGGTCTTGGCCTGGCTGCGCAGGCGGCCGATCAGCTCCAGGCCGCTCATGCCCGGCAGACCCAGGTCGATCACGGCCAGGTCGAAGTGGTACTGGTCGGCCTGGTAGAGGGCTTCTTCAGCATCTGCAACGGCCTGGACCACATGGCCGCTCTCGCCCAGGCGGGTGTTGAGGTGGTGCCGCAACAGGGCTTCGTCCTCGACCACCAGAAGTTTCATGTGGGGCTCCTTGGATGTGTGTTGCCTGTGCCGACGCTATCGCGGATAAATCCGCTCCTACAGGGGTCGGTGTAGGAGCGGATTTATCCGCGATAGCGTCGGCACAGGATAACTAGAACTTGTAGTTCGCCGACAGGTAAGTCTGCGCGCTGCTGGTCAGGCGCAGGGTGCCATCCTTCGGCCCGCCGCTGGCGCCCACTTCGGTGGCGGCATTGGTGCGCAGGTAACGGTAGCCCAGTTCCACCGAGGCCTTGTCGGTAATCTCCTGAATCACGCCCGCCTGCAGGCCCACGGCGTAGCCGTAGTCGGTATCGCGGCTGGCGCCCGGCGAGTCCTGGGTCAGCTTGGTCATGCCCAGGCTACCGCCGCCGAACAGCTTGGTGGTGTCCGTTACCGGCAGGAAGCGGTCATAGCTGCCAAGCAGGTTTTCCTGGCGCAGCTTCAGGCCGCTGTGGTCGCCCGACACATTATCGTAGGTGGCGTAGTAACGGCCCTGGTCGTTGATTTTGCCCAGGCGCACGCCCCAGGTATCGTCCTTGCCAATGATGCCGTCGGCATTCAGGTTGTCGGTGTTGCGCTGCAGCAGGCCGGACTTGCGCACCTTGTCGCTGGTCTGGCCATAGGTGAGGCTGGCGAAGTTGTCGTCGGCAGCCTGGGCGGTGGTGATGCCAGCGGCGCAGACGGCCATGGCGGCGAGCAGGGTATTGAACGTTTTCATGGTGGGGCTCTCCAGATGGAATGCGCTGTTTCTGTCTGGAAGCTAGAGTAAGCAGGGTGCCCTGAACCGCGGCTGAACCCTGGCTGAACCTCGGCTGAACGAACCGTTTGCAAAACAAGGAGTAGTGAACATGCGTGCCCTGCTGGCTGTGACCCTGATGTGCAGCGCCGCTCTTGCCCAGGCGGCCGTACAAACCCGCGAAATCCCTTACCAGGACGCTGAGGGCAAGCGTTATGTCGGCTATTACGCCTATGACGATGCGATCGAGGGCAAGCGCCCTGGCATCGTGGTGGTACACGAGTGGTGGGGGCTGAACGACTACGCCAAGCGCCGCGCCCGCGACCTGGCGGCCCTGGGCTACAACGCGCTGGCCATCGACATGTATGGCGATGGCAAGAAAACCGAGCACCCGGCAGAGGCCCAGGCCTTCATGGCCGAAGCGATGAAAGACCCGAAAGAAGCGATCGAGCGCTTTGACGCGGGGCTGGAATTGCTCAAGAAACAGCCAAACATCAACAAGCACCAGATCGCTGCCGTGGGCTACTGCTTTGGCGGCAAGGTGGTGCTCGATGCGGCGCGCCGGGGTGAAAAGCTTGATGGGGTGGTGAGCTTCCATGGTGCTTTGGCTACCCAGACACCGGCCAAACCGGGCGTGATCCGCGCGAAGATCCTGGTGGAGCATGGCGAGGCTGACAGCATGGTCACGCCGGAGCAGGTGACGGCGTTCAAGGCGGAAATGGATGCAGTGAAGGCCGACTACAAGTTCGTCGGGATTCCCGGTGCCAAGCATGGGTTTACCAACCCGGATGCCGATCGGCTGAGCCATGGCGAACATGGCGGGCCGGATATCGGGTATAGCAAGGCGGCGGATGAGAGTTCGTGGGCGGATATGCAGGCTTTTTTGAAGTCGGCGTTTGACTGAACGATCGCCGGGGCGCCGGACCGGTCGGAAAGGGCTGCGCAGCAGCCCCACCTCCCACACATCCCCTACGGCTGGCACAATACAGCCATGAACACACTCCCCAACTGCTGCGCCCCGCTCCAGTTCCACTGGCCCCTGCCCCGCCCGCTCCCGGGTGCGGTACTGGCCAGTTGCGCCTTCGACCCCGCCCAACTGGCCACCGACGACTTTCAGCGCGTCGGCATCGTGCCCAACGCCAGCCTGCAACGCTCAGTGGCCAAGCGCCAGGCCGAGTACCTGGCTGGCCGAGTGTGCGCCCGCGCCGCGCTGCAGCGGCTCGATGGCCGCGACTATGTACCCGGCACCCATGAAGACCGCTCCCCCATCTGGCCAACCGGCATTCATGGTTCGATCACCCATGGCAAAGGCTGGGCCGCTGCCGTGGTGGCCGCCGACAGCGCTTGCAGGGGCATCGGGCTGGACCAGGAAACACTGCTTGACGATGAGCGCGCCGAACGACTGATGGGCGAAATCCTCACCCCGGCCGAACTCGAGCGCCTCGACCGCACCCAGCTTGCCCTGGCCGTGACGCTCACCTTCTCGCTGAAGGAAAGCCTGTTCAAGACCCTGTACCCACTCACTCGCCAGCGCTTCTACTTCGAGCACGCCGAAATCCTGGATTGGTCCAGCGACGGCCAGGCCCGCCTGCGCTTGCTGACCGACCTGTCGCCTGAGTGGCACCATGGCGCGGAAGTGCAAGGCCAGTTCAACGTGCAAGGCGGCCAGTTGCTCAGCCTGGTAAGCGTCTAGCCACTACTGTGGCGCCTGCTCACGCGGCCAGTTCAGGCTGAAGCAGGCCCCGCCCAGCGCTTCGCTGCGCCCCACCGTGGCGCGGCCGGCGTGCCAGTAAATGATCCGCCGCACGATCGACAACCCTAAGCCATGCCCGCCCGACGCCCGGGTACGGCTGTCGTCCAGCCGGGTAAAAGGCGTGAAGATGCGATCCCAGTAGCTTTCAGGAATACCGGGGCCATCATCCTCCACATCGATGCGACAGCGCTGTTGGCCGAGTTGGTAACTCAGGCGCACTTCGGTGCCTGCATGGCGCAAGGCATTGCTGACCAGGTTCTGCAAGGCGCGGTGCAGGTAACGCAGCTCAGCCTCGACCCAGGCACCCTGCGCGTCGTGCACCTGGCATTCACCGCGCACCAGTTTCACGTTGGGGTTGAGCGGCGCCAGTTCGACGATCACCCGGTCAAGCAGGGCATTCAGGTCGATACGCTCAAAATGCAGCGCAGGCGCGCCCTGCTCCAGGCGGGCGTAGGTCAGCATCTCGTCCACCAAGCGGTCCAGGTCCTGGATATCGCCGTCCATGCCGGCCAGGTGCTTGGCGCGCGCCTGCTCGCTGGGCGCGTTTTCGATCATCTCCAGGCCAAAGCGCAAACGCGCCACGGGCGTGCGCAACTCGTGGGAAACGGCCCGCACCAGCTCACGCTGCATGTTCAGTGAGCGCTGCAGGTGCTCGGCCATGCCATTGAACGCTGCTGCCAGGCGCCCAACCGAGTCGGCGTCACCGGCCGGCACTCGGGTGTCCAGGCTGCCCTGGGCAATACGTGTGGCGGCAACTTCCATTCCCGAAACCCGCCGTTCCAGCTGACGCACCAGCAAATAGACCACCAGGCCAATCAGGCACAAGCCAAGGAACGCAATAAGGATCAACAGTTGCGGCGGATAGGGGTTGAGCTGGTGCAGCGGGCCAATTTCCAGCACCCAGGGTGAACCCGGCAGGCCAGCGAACACGCGGATCGAATCGCCGTCCGCGCCCAGCGCCATGACGGTGTCGCCCTCCTCCACCCGACGGCGCTGGTCGTCGTCTAGGCCCACCCGCTCCAGGCGCTGCAAAGCGATACCAAAGCCAAAGCCCTTGCTCTCCCTGATCTGCGCCAGCCGCTGTTGCTGCTCGGTCACCGGGTAACGCACCAACTCGTCGGCGAGCAAATACAGCGTGGCGCGCGCCAACTGCTCACTGACCTGCTTGACTTGGGCTACGAGCAGCATGTCTTCCTGGCCGACCTTGCGCAGCACCTGCGCGGCGTGCGGCCCGGTTTTCTCCACAACCACCAGGCCGCGGTACAGCCGTGCGCGCTGGGTGCCATCCAGCGGCCGTGTCGACATGGCCTGCAAGTCCAGTGGCACACCCAGCAGGCGCTCCCAGATCAGCAGCGAGCGTTTGCGTTCGGTTTGATTCTGCTGCGCCAGGTTGTCGGCCATCAGGCTGAACGTGCCCTGGGCCAGGCGCTCGCGATGCTGGGCGGCGCGCACTTCATTCACCAGGTGCAGGGTCAGCACACCCAGCAGGCCAACCAGCACCAGCACGGCGAGCATGCCGCCATAAATGCGCAGGAAAATGGAGTTGTTCATGGGGCATCGCCGACAAACAAATAGCCTTTGCTGCGCAGGGTCTTGATCAGCCGTGGGTGAATCGGGTCATCACCTATCTTGGGGCGGATCTTGGAAATACGCACATCGATGGAGCGGTCCTGGCCGTCGTAGCCCACCCCGCGCAACGCGGTGAAGATCTGCTCGCGGGACAGTACCCGGCCGGCGTTGCTGGCCAGCAGCCAGAGCAGGTCGAATTCGGCGCCGGTGAGGTCGATCAGCTGCTCGCCCAGGTGCGCCTCGCGCTGGCGGTTGTCCAGGCGTAGCGCGCCGAAGGCCAGGTCGTGGCGCTTGCCGTCCGTGGGTTCGCTGCGCCGCAGCAGGGCCTGGATACGCGCCAGCAGCAGGCGGGGGCGTACCGGTTTGCACACATAGTCGTCGGCGCCCAGGTCCAGGCCCTGAACCTGGTCGAGTTCGTCGCTGCGGGCGGTAAGCATGAGGATCGGACCGGGGTACTGGCTGCGTACGCGACGGCAGATGCTCAGGCCGTCTTCGCCGGGCAGCATCAGGTCGAGGATCACAAGGTCGGGCTGGCTGTCGACGATGCGACGGGCAGCACGGGCGCCGTCGCCTTCCACCGATACGTCGAAGCCATTGGCTTGCAGGTATTCGGCGGTGAGCTCGGCAAGGCGTTGGTCGTCTTCGACGATGAGTAGACGGGGGGTGGGGTTATCCATGGCTTTTGCCTTTGGCTGTTGTTCTTGTGAAGCCTGTGGGGGCCCTTTCGCAAGGCAAGGCCGCTCCTTCGGGTGCGGTACAATTTGACACATCCGCAAGGGATACTACGTCCCGGCCCCGGCGCTGCCAACCTGCGCCCGATGCAGAAAAATAGTGCAAACCTCTTGGTACAAGGCCTACAGCGAATACCCACTATTCACACACAAAGTACCCACACGTTATCCACAGGCGTCCGCCTTGCAAAGACCCCAATACCGCATTATCTTGTATCCCGAATGCAGCAAACCACTAGATGTTGGGTTTAAGCCAAAATCTCAAACACAACTCGGCACGGAAATTCAAGCGATTTTTCCTGCTGAACTTACAGTGGTTTCAACAACCAAACCGCTCCAGCGGAATATGGAGAACAAGCTTTCAGGCATGCCCCGGCATCGCCTCATAGCCTTTGACTTCGGCCAGGGAGCGGCAAGGTTCTTGCCCCCAATTCCTGAGTCTGTCCCGAAGTCGGTACGCCCGAGCGGGCGGATGCGCGCGCATGACGCATCCCGCACCGGGCATCGAAGTAGCGGACGGAACGGTGGGCGCCCACAAGGCGCCTGAACACTATAGAAACTGTGGAGACACCCACCCATGCAAACCGACACAACTCGCGAGAACCCGCAGGCCCAGGCGCCGCAGGCCGAGTCCAATCTGGATCTGGCTGCCACCGCCCCTGGCCAACTGCGCGTGATCAAGCGCAACGGCACTGTCGTCCCTTACACCGACGACAAGATCACCGTGGCCATCACCAAGGCGTTCCTCGCAGTTGAAGGCGGCACCGCCGCCGCCTCGTCGCGCATCCACGACACCGTCGCACGCCTGACCGAGCAGGTTACCGCCACGTTCAAGCGTCGCATGCCATCGGGTGGCACCATCCACATCGAAGAAATCCAGGACCAGGTCGAACTGGCCCTGATGCGTGCCGGCGAGCAGAAAGTTGCCCGTGACTACGTGATCTACCGCGACCAGCGTGCCAAGGAGCGTGCCACCCGCGCCCACACCGACGCCGTGGTCGAGCCGCACCCAAGCATCCGCATCACCCTGGCCGACGGCAGCCTGGCCCCTCTGGACATGGCCCGCCTGAACACCATCATCAGCGAAGCCTGCGAAGGCCTGGCCGAAGTCGATGGCGACCTGATCCAGCGCGAAACCCTGAAGAACCTGTACGACGGCGTGGCCATCAAGGACGTCAACACCGCCCTGGTAATGACCGCCCGTACCCTGGTAGAGCGCGAGCCGAACTACTCGTTCGTCACCGCCCGCCTGCTGATGGACACCCTGCGTGCCGAAGGCCTGGGCTTCCTCAACGTCGCCGACAGCGCCACCCACCACGAGATGGCCGACCTGTACGCCAAGGCCCTGCCGGCCTACATCGCCAAAGGTGTCGAGTTCGAACTGCTGAACCCGGCCCTGGCCGACTTCGACCTGGAAAAACTCGGCAAGGCGATCAACCACGAGCGCGACCAGCAGTTCACCTACCTGGGCCTGCAAACCCTGTACGACCGCTACTTCATCCACAAGGATGGCGTGCGCTTCGAGCTGCCGCAGGTATTCTTCATGCGTGTGGCCATGGGCCTGGCGCTGGAAGAAAAAGACAAGGAAGCCCGTGCGATCGAGTTCTACAACCTGTTGTCGTCGTTCGACTACATGGCCTCGACCCCGACCCTGTTCAACGCCGGCACCCTGCGCCCGCAGCTGTCCAGCTGCTACCTGACCACCGTGCCGGACGACCTGTCGGGCATCTACCACGCGATCCACGACAACGCCATGCTGTCGAAATTCGCCGGCGGCCTGGGCAACGACTGGACCCCTGTGCGCGCACTGGGCTCCTACATCAAGGGCACCAACGGTAAATCCCAGGGCGTCGTGCCGTTCCTGAAAGTGGTCAACGACACCGCTGTTGCTGTTAACCAGGGCGGCAAGCGCAAAGGCGCTGTCTGTGCCTACCTGGAAACCTGGCACCTGGACATCGAAGAATTCATCGAGCTGCGCAAGAACACCGGTGATGACCGTCGTCGTACCCACGACATGAACACCGCCAACTGGATCCCGGACCTGTTCATGAAGCGCGTCTTCGATGACGGCAAGTGGACCCTGTTCTCGCCATCGGAAGTGCCAGACCTGCACGACCTGACCGGCAAGGCCTTCGAAGAGCGCTACGAGTACTACGAAGCCCTGACCGAGTACAACAAGATCAAGGTATTCAAGACCATCCAGGCCAAAGACCTGTGGCGCAAGATGCTGTCGATGCTGTTCGAGACCGGCCACCCGTGGCTGACCTTCAAAGACCCGTGCAACCTGCGTTCGCCGCAGCAGCACGTGGGCGTGGTCCACAGCTCGAACCTGTGCACCGAGATCACCCTGAACACCAACAAGGACGAGATCGCGGTCTGCAACCTGGGCTCGATCAACCTGCCGAACCACATCGTCGACGGCAAGCTGGACACCGCCAAGCTGCAAGGCACCGTGAACACTGCCGTGCGCATGCTCGACAACGTGATCGACATCAACTACTACTCGGTGCCGCAAGCGCGTAACTCGAACTTCAAGCACCGCCCGGTCGGCCTGGGCATCATGGGCTTCCAGGATGCGCTGTACCTGCAGCACATTCCTTATGGCTCTGACGCTGCCGTCGAGTTCGCCGACAAGTCCATGGAAGCGGTCAGCTACTTCGCCATCCAGGCCTCGTGCGACCTGGCCGATGAGCGTGGCGCCTACGAGACCTTCCAGGGTTCGCTGTGGTCCAAAGGCATCCTGCCGCTGGACTCGCAACAGATCCTGATCGAAGCCCGTGGCGCCAAGTACATCGACGTCAACCTGGAAGAGACCCTGGACTGGGCGCCGATCCGTGCCCGCGTGCAAAAAGGTATTCGTAACTCGAACATCATGGCCATCGCGCCGACCGCGACCATCGCCAACATCACCGGCGTATCGCAGTCCATCGAGCCGACCTACCAGAACCTGTACGTGAAATCGAACCTGTCGGGCGAGTTCACCGTGATCAACCCGTACCTGGTCCGCGACCTGAAAGCCCGCGGCCTGTGGGACTCGGTGATGATCAACGACCTGAAGTACTACGACGGTTCGGTGCAGCAGATCGAGCGTATTCCGCAAGAGCTCAAAGACCTGTACGCCACCGCGTTCGAAGTTGAGACCAAGTGGATCGTCGATGCTGCCAGCCGTCGCCAGAAGTGGATCGACCAGGCTCAGTCGCTGAACCTGTACATCGCCGGCGCATCGGGCAAGAAGCTGGACGTGACCTACCGCATGGCCTGGTACCGTGGCCTGAAAACCACCTACTACCTCCGTGCCCTGGCTGCGACCAGCACCGAGAAGTCGACCATCAACACCGGCAAGCTCAATGCGGTGTCCAGCGGTGGCGACAGCGCCCCGGTCCAGGCCGCTGGCCCGGCGCCAGTGCCGAAGGCCTGCGCGATCGACGAGCCGGATTGCGAAGCCTGCCAATAAGGCGTAGGTAAAAGCCGCACGGGGTGCCTTCGGGTGCCCCTTGCGGCTTTTTTGTGCCTGATTTTCAGAGAAACCCTGCCCTTTTCACACCGCCTGAACGGTTCGGTACAAAGGCAGGACCCTTCAATGAGGATGCTCACCATGGCACAGAAAAAAGTGGCAAGCCGCAAGATTGGCCGCAATGCCGAGACCGGCCGCTTCACCTCGGTTGAACAGGCACGCAAGCAACCCAAGACCCACATAGTGGAAACGCTGCACAAGCATCACAGCTAACCCGGTCGCTGTGGGAGCGGCCTCGTGTCGCGAAAGGGTCGCGTAGCGGCCCCGGCAATGTCAGCTGCGGAGCTGCAAACCGGGGGGTGCTATGCACCCCTTTCGCGACGCAAGGCCGCTCCCACAAAGATCGAAAGAACACCACATGATGTGTAAAAAACAAATAAAGGCACAACATATGGTGATTTATGCTTTCTTTCCCGCTACACTCCTACCCATCGAAAACGACACGCGATTCGTAAACGGCCACGCGTAACCCCGGTCGAAAATTTACCCTCGCCCGCCAGACTCGTGCCCCGATCGACAGCGAATTCCGGTATACTTCGCCCCCTCTGAAAAGGGCACCCATTCAATTGTCCTGGCCCCTCACCGAGGCCCGGCCAGGCACAAGCCAGAACACATTCCGATGTAAACGAGAGTCAGCCTCTCGAGCTGTCCATTCGCCGTTAGGCCTTGCGTCAGGCATCACACTTTTAAAATCCAACCGGTTACCCCCGGGTAACCCTCAAGCAGGAGCCAATCACCATGCTGAGCTGGGACGAATTCGACAAGGAAGACGGCGAAGTAGCCGCCAAAGGCAACACCCCTGCGCAGGCCAACGCCGCCGCCACCCTCGACAAGCTCGACAGCGCCGGCGGTGCCGCCGCCCTTGAAGCCCGTGCCGCCACCGCCGCTGACTCCGACGCCGTCAAACGCGCCAAGGCCGCCCTCGACGCCCTCGACATCGCCGAAGGCCTGGCCGAGCTGGAAGGCTCCTCGGCCCGTGTTGCCGTTGACGAAAAGCGCATGATCAACTGCCGCGCCGACCTGAACCAACTGGTACCGTTCAAGTACGACTGGGCCTGGCAGAAGTACCTCGACGGCTGCGCCAACCACTGGATGCCGCAAGAGGTCAACATGACCGCCGACATCGCCCTGTGGAAGAGCCAGGACGGCCTGACCGAAGACGAGCGCCGTATCGTCATGCGTAACCTGGGCTTCTTCTCCACCGCCGACTCGCTGGTTGCCAACAACCTGGCCCTGGCCGTGTACCGCCTGATCACCAACCCGGAGTGCCGCCAGTACATCCTGCGCCAGGCCTTCGAAGAGGCGATCCACACCCACGCCTACCAGTACTGCATCGAGTCGCTGGGCATGGATGAAGGCGAGATCTTCAACATGTACCACGAGATCCCGTCGGTCGCTAAAAAAGCCGCCTGGGGCCTGAAGTACACCCGCGCCATCTCCGACCCGGAATTTAACACCGGCACCGTCGAAACCGACAAAGAGCTGCTGCGCAACCTGATCGCTTACTACTGCGTACTGGAAGGCATCTTCTTCTACTGCGGCTTCACCCAGATCCTGTCCATGGGCCGCCGCAACAAGATGACCGGCGTTGCCGAGCAGTTCCAGTACATCCTGCGTGACGAGTCGATGCACCTGAACTTCGGTATCGACGTGATCAACCAGATCAAGATCGAAAACCCGCACCTGTGGGATGCGGCCATGAAGGAAGAAGCGACCCAGATGATCCTGCAAGGGACCCAGCTGGAGATCGAATATGCCCGTGACACCATGCCACGCGGTGTACTGGGCATGAACGCCGCGATGATGGAGGACTACCTCAAGTTCATCGCCAACCGTCGCCTGACCCAGATCGGCCTGAAGGAAGAGTACCCAGGCACCAACAACCCGTTCCCTTGGATGAGCGAGATCATGGACTTGAAGAAAGAGAAGAACTTCTTTGAGACGCGTGTGATCGAGTATCAGACTGGTGGGGCACTGAGCTGGGACTGATCGTCCGGGCTGGGTATCGAGAAGGCTGCCGATTGGCAGCCTTTTTTGTGTCTCAAAATTCGCTTTTGGGCTGCGCTGCCCGGCCGCAAGCGTGTCGCGTACCCTGTAGGAGCGGCTTCAGCCGCGAAGAAAGCGACGCGGTGCCTGGCACCGGCTTTGCCGGTGTTCGCGGCTAAAGCCGCTCCTACACGTCCCTGCCAATTCACGCCGTAACGGGCTTCCTGGCCTCAAGCAGATTGTGCAAGGTGTTCAGGAACAGGTCGAAACTGATGATGCCGCTGCCCACGGTCGACAGCACGGTCTGGCCGTTCTCGTCCTTGATCACCACCAACTCCGTCCACTGGCTGAGGTCTACGTCACGCAGGCTGTTCAGCGACACCTTGTGGCCATCGACATCCAGGGCTTGCGAGGTGACAACCAGCGGCTTGGTAGCGATATTGACGAAATCACCACGCATGCGCTTTTTCCACACCTGCGAAGATTCCAGGTAGTTGAACTGCACCGCACCGCCGCTTTCCAGCGTGGCGAGTACGGCTGGCTGGCGTTCGTTCAGGTACTGCTCACGCACTTGCTCAAGGAACACATAGAGCTTTTGCAGGTGCGGGTTGACGCGGCGGAAGGGTTCGCTGGCATTGCGGCGGTAAGCGAGGTTGTTGAGCAAACCGGCAATGGCGGTCTGGCCCGAGGCGAACAGGTAGAAGTCGCCCATCTCGCTGAACGGCACATAGTCGCGCTGGCTGCCAATGATCTGGCAGATGCCCTTTTCATACACTTCGTAACGGGCGACACGCAGCTTTTTCTGCCACAGGGCCAGGCCGAACAGGCTTACGCCGATGACCAGCAACAAACCGATGGTGGAGTACAACAGTTGCGCCGGTGGGCCGCTTCCATCCGGGGTGACGACGCTGAGGTAGCCGACGAAAGCAGCCAGGCCCACAAAGATGCTGCCAAGTGCCATCAGGGCGATGATCAACGCCTTGCCATAGCCATAACTGCCGAGCAGCTTGCCGGTGGACGTAGTTGGGGTGGGTTGCATGGTAAAGCCTCCTTGCCTTGGGGAATGAAACGTCATGTCTCTGCTGGCGTTGAGACATGACTTGCTGAAGTTTGTTCCACGGTGCTGCCAACACGGGCTAATTTTTCAGCCCGAGTTCCTCCGACAGCCGGGCGGTCACATCCTTGATCACCGGAATCAGCTTGCGCATCTTTTCTTCGGGCATGTACGGCACGGTGCTGGCCACGCTGATGCCGGCAACGATATGGCGGCTGGCATCGCGCACCGGCGCTGCCACGCAGCGGATCGACGGTTCGTTGTCCTCCAGGTCGAAGGCGTAGCCCCCCGCCACATATTCCACCATGCGCTGTTCGAACTGTGGCCACGTTTGTTCAGCGTGGTCCGGCCAGAATGCACTCTTGCCCCCCACCGGCAGGCTGGTTTCATACAACCGCTGCCACTCGGCCGGGGTGTCGTCGAGCATCAGCGCCTTGCCGATGCCGGTGCGCGCCAGCGGCATGCGATGGCCGACCCGTGAGCGCATCTCTGGGCCGTTACGGCCCGGCGTCTTGTGCAGGTACAGCACCTCATCGCCTTCGCGGATCGCCAGGTGAATGGTGTCGCCGGTCAACGCCGAGAGCTCGTCCAGATACGGCGCGGCCAACGTCACCAGTGGCAGCTCTTCGCGGGCCTGAAAGCCCAACTCGATCAGCTTCGGCCCCAGCAGGTAGCCCACCTGGGGCAATACGCGCAGGTAGCGTTCCTCTACCAGGCAACTGACCAGGCGGTGGGTAGTGCTGCGGGTGGTGCCGATATGTCGGGCGATTTCCTTGAGGTCCCGGGCGCCAGCGGCCACGGCCTGCACCACCGCCAGGCCGCGCAGCAGGGTCTGGGTACCGGTCGGGGCTGCGGTTTTAGCGGGGTCTTCCTGCATGTCCTGCCTTTAACGTTAAGCGAGTGGGCGGGCGACATTATGTTCGCCCGCGTGCCGCACCTACAACTCAATGCGCTCTACTTTGCCTACCAGCAGGATGTAGGACAGCGCACCGATCAGCGCCACCACCGAAATGTAGGTGATTGCCGGGGCGAACGAGTCACCACTGGCAAGGAAGCCAATCACGATGGGCGTCACGATTGCCGACAGGTTACCGATGAAGTTGAACACCCCACCGGTCAGCCCAAGCAGCCGGGCCGGGGCCAGGGTCGATACCAGCGACCAGGTGATCGACGCCAGGCCATTGCCAAAGAACGCCAGGGCGAGGAAGGCAATCACCAAGGGCGTGGACTCAACAAAGTTGGCGCCGATGATCGCCGTGGAAATCAGCAGCCCACTGATAATCGGCAGTTTGCGGGCAAAACCGACGCTGGCACCACGGCGGATCAGCCAGTCGGAGAACAGCCCCGAACACAGCACGCCAACGAAAGCTGCAAGAAACGGCAGCGACGCCAGCAACCCGGACTTGATGAAGTCCATGCCCCGGTACTTCACCAGGTAAGTCGGGAACCAGGTCAGGAAGAACCACAGGGTCGAATTCAGGCAGAACTGGCCCAGGTAGATGCCCCACAGCTTGCGCCGGGTCAGCACCACACCCAGGTCGGCCCAGCTGAAGGCACGCTTGGCCTTGGCCTGTTCGTGCTGCATGTCGACCAGCCCCCCGCCTTCGCGGATCAGCTCGATCTCGGCTTCGTTGGCGCCCTTGAAGTCCCGGGGCTCGCGATACACCGCGTACCAGATCACCGCCCACAGGATGCCCACCGCGCCGGTCACCACAAACACCATGTGCCAGCCGTACTGATGCTGCAACCAGGCCAGTACCGGTGTAAGGAACGCCAGGCCGACGAACTGCCCGGAGGTGTAGAAGCCGATAGCCGTGGCCCGCTCACGCTCGGGGAACCAGCTGGTGACCACCCGGCTGTTGATCGGGTAGGCCGGCGCCTCCAGTGCCCCCACGGCCATGCGCAGGACAAACAAGGCGATGAAGCTGCCGGCAAAGCCGAGCATCACCGTGGCAATCGACCACAACAGCAAGGCGGCGGTGTACAGGATGCGCGGCGGTACCCGGTCCACCAGCCAGCCGCCGGGAATCTGCATGGCGGCGTAGGTCCAGCCGAAGGCAGAAAAGACCAGGCCGACGTGAATGGGGTCGATGCCCAGGTCGCTGGTCAGGGCGGGCGCGGCAATGGACAGGTTGCTGCGGTCCAGGTAGTTGATCACCACGGTGATGAACAGCAACACCATGATGAAGAACCGCTTGCGGCTGGGCGCTGCCAGCGCCGCCTGCCCGGCCAAGGTGTTCGGTTGCATGGGGAGTACCTCTTGTTATGGTTGTTGAGGCCTTTGCAAAAACGCGGGTTCAGTGCCCACTCACCATTCGGCAAAGCTGCCGTCGGCATGGCGCCAGATCGGGTTGCGCCAGCGGTGGCCAATGGCGGCACGCTCGATCACGTACTCTTCGTTGATCTCGATACCCAGGCCCGGGCCGTTGGGGATTTTCACGAAGCCCTGGTCGTAGTCGAATACGCCTGGGTCACGCACGTAATCGAGCAGGTCGTTGCTCTCGTTGTAATGGATGCCCAGGCTTTGCTCCTGGATGAAAGCGTTGTAACAGGCCGCGTCCAGCTGCAGGCAGGCAGCCAGGGCGATCGGGCCCAGCGGGCAATGCAGCGCCAAGGCCACGTCGTAGGCTTCGGCCATGTTGGCGATCTTGCGGGTTTCGGTAATGCCGCCTGCGTGGGAAGCGTCCGGCTGGATGATGTCGACGTAGCCTTCACTGAGCACGCGCTTGAAGTCCCACCGCGAGAACAGCCGTTCACCCAAGGCAATCGGGGTGCTGGTCAGGGGAGCCAGTTCTTTGAGGGCTTCGTAGTTTTCGCTGAGCACCGGCTCTTCGATGAACATCAGTTTGTAGGGGTCGAGTTCCTTCATCAGGACTTTGGCCATGGGCTTGTGCACCCGGCCATGGAAGTCGACGCCAATACCGACGTTGGGGCCGACGGCATCGCGCACGGCAGCCACGTTGGCCAGCGCCTGCTCGACCTTGTCGAAGGTGTCGATGAACTGCAGCTCTTCGGTGCCGTTCATTTTCACCGCGGTAAAGCCACGGGATACGGCCTCTTTGGCGGCGCGGGCGGTGTCTGCCGGACGGTCGCCGCCAATCCACGAGTACACACGGATCTTGTCACGCACCTGGCCGCCCAGCAGGTCACTGACCGACACGCCCAGCGCCTTGCCCTTGATGTCCCACAACGCCTGGTCGATACCGGCCAGCGCGCTCATGTGCACGGCACCGCCACGGTAGAAGCCACCACGGTAGAGCACGGTCCAGATGTCTTCGATGTTGCGTGGGTCTTTGCCGATCAGGTAGTCGGACAATTCTTCAACGGCAGCAGCAACGGTGTGGGCACGGCCTTCTACCACAGGCTCGCCCCAGCCGGTCACGCCTTCATCGGTTTCGACTTTCAGGAAGCACCAGCGCGGCGGAACGATGAAGGTGGTGAGTTTGGTGATCTTCATTTTTATCTCTCTTGTTGGGGGCGGCGCTCGCAGCGCCTTGTTCGGCTTATCGAAGGGCTTGCCAGGCAGCTACATAAGCCTTGGCATTGGCCGCTACCTGCTCAGCCGACAGGCCGGGTTTGAACAGGCCGGAACCCAGGCCGAAACCGCGGGCACCGGCGTCAAAGAACGACTGCATGTTTTCGGGGGTAATGCCGCCTACCGGCACCAGCAGCGTGCCGGCCGGCAACACCGCCAGCCAGGCTTTCACCACGGCAGGCCCCATTTGTTCGGCAGGGAACAGCTTGAGTACGTCAGCCCCCTCGGCCAATGCCGCGAACGCTTCGGTGGGCGTGGCAACACCTGGCGCCAGCAACAGGCCTGCGGCTTTGGCAGCGCGCAACACCCGGACATCGCTGTGGGGCATCACGATCAACTGGCCACCGGCCTCTTTCACCTGCGCAACCTGCTCAGGCGTGAGCACGGTGCCCGCGCCAATCAGGCAATCGGCAGGCAAGCTGTTGCGCAGGATGCGGATGCTTTCATATGGCTCCGGGGAGTTCAGCGGTACTTCGATAACGCGAAAGCCGGCGGCGTAGAGGACTTCGCCCACGGCTGCCGCCTCTTGTGGCCGCAGCCCGCGCAGGATCGCGATCAGGCCGTTTTGTGCCAGTGCTTGTTCGAGCATGTCAGCGCTCCAGTCAGGGTCAATGGGTCAGGGAGGGCTCTACCAGGCCCGCGCTCAGCGCAAGTTGCCAAAGCCCGCGCTCGGTCGCCTGCTCTGCCAGGGTCACCTGCGCAAAGCCCAGGGCGTCGAGAACGCGGCTGTAGCGCGAACAGAGGCTGGCGTTTCCGATGAGCACGACGGCAGGCAGGTGAAGGCTGTTGCGTCGGCGCCGCTGGGTGGCGGCAAGCGCCGACAGTTCATGGCCGATCAACAGGCCGGACAGGTAATCCGGCTGGGCAGTGGCTGGCAGTTCGCCTGTCAGCCCCAGTGTTCGTGCGCTGAACAATGTGGAGAGCGGGCCGATGTCACCCTCGGCAGAGGTTGCAACCCGTACGCCCCGGTCGAATGCCTGCGCGTCAAACGCTGCACACTGTTGCTGGGTACGCCCCAGAATGCTGTGCTCGCAGAGGATGGCGAAGACCTCGCCGGTCATGAAGGTATCGAAACGCGTGATGCAGCCTTCGGCCACTTCGACCCATTTCGAATGGCTGCCCGGCAGGCCGATCAGTACATCTGCACTCGCGTCCTGCGCCAGGGATTGAAGTACACCCAGTACTTGGGTTTCTTCGCCGCGCATCACGTTCGGCAACTGCGAACGCTCAATGACGCCGGGCACGATGTGCACATCAGTGCCGCGGCGGCTGCGTACGGTCTGCAGGGAGGCGCCCAGTGTGGCGACATTGGCCGGGGTATCTCGGTAAGCCGCTTCACGCCAGCCCTGGGCGCTGCCGACCATGCCGCAGGCGATTACTGGCAGGCCGGGCTGCTGATCAAGCCAGTCGCCACAGGCCTCGTCGAAGGCCAGTTCAAACCCGTCAGTGCAGGGTTCGCCACCAATCAGCCGTGATGCCTTGGGCAATTGCATGATCCCCGAGCACAGCGAACGCTGGTCGAGCACCTGCCCGCCTGCAGCCAGTTTGTAGGCACGTAGTGAGGTTGTTCCCCAATCGAGCGCGATCAATTGCGCCTGCATCGCTTCACCTGTTGTGTTTTTGGCAGTGAGTGCGGGGGACTATAAACCTCGTTTTGGAAAATACCAATATGTAAGCATGCATCCCATATTATGGGATGCATGCCATTCAGGCTCAAGCTCGGTAACGCGACGCCACCTCGGCCTGGCGCAAGTCACCCATCAGCATCTGCCGCGCACCGTCCAGCGCAGCCCAGCGTTCGCCGTGGGCCAGTGGCGGAATGGTGATCGGCTCACGTCGGTCGTAACCGACCAATGCGGCATCGACCAGGTCTTCGACTTCCATCACCTCGGGCAGGGTATTGATGTCCAGCCCGGAGCGGGCCCAGATTTCCGTGCGGGTAGCGGCAGGCAGCACGGCCTGCACATATACGCCTTTAGGCCCCAGCTCCAGGGCCAGGCCTTGGGAGAGGAATTGCACGAAGGCCTTGGTGGCGCCATACACGGTCATGCCCAGCTCCGGCGCCAGCCCGACCACCGAGCCGATATTGACGATGGCCCCATTCCCCGCTTCGGCCAGACGCGGCGCAATGGCAGCGGCCAAACGTGTGACGGCGGTAATGTTCACGCCGATCAGGCGCTCCAGGCTTTCGGCATTTTGGGCCAGGAACCCGCCGCTCTGGCCGAGCCCGGCGTTGTTGATCAGCACGCCGATACTGGCATCGTCACGCAGGCGTGCTTCGACAGTGCCTAAAGCCTCGGCCTTATTGAGATCAGCGACCAACACATCGACAGTAACAGCAAACTGCTCGCGCAGCCTTGCAGCCAGGCTTTGCAAGCGTTGCTCATCGCGCGCTACCAACACCAGGTCATGGCCGCGCTGGGCAAAACGCTCGGCATAAGTGGCGCCGATGCCGCTGGATGCGCCGGTAATCAGAACGGTTGGCTGGGTACTCATGGGACTTTCCTCGGGGTGGATAGCGGTTGGTATGGCGCAATATTACGGCCATAATATTTTCAGGCAATAGTTCGAGGATGAACAACGTCGATGGAGGTTTTCACCGAAATTGATGTAATCGATGGGCTCGCACCACCAACAACGGCCAACCAGGCCGGCAACAGCGCGTCCTCCCCAAAAGCGCCACCATTAGCCAATAGTCGTAGTACATCCACAGCAAAATCCGCAATCCGCGCCGTAGAGCGTTCGACATGCATCCACACTCGAAAACCCGAGAAATATTCGCCAACCCGGCGAGTTTCCTGGCTTGACGGACCGCAAAAGGTTCGTCTTTAATCGCCATCGTTGTACGACAACACATAACAAAAACAACAATCAGTGGACGATCCCATGTCGACTTCAAACGCGCCCTACCCTCGCTCCGCCCGCATTTCCATGATACCCGCCCTGTTCGGTGCCAGCCTGCTGAGCACCATGCCAGGCATCAGCGTGGCCGAAGGCTTCATCGAAGACAGCAAGGCCACCCTGGGCCTGCGCAATTTCTACATCAACCGCAACTTCACCAACCCGGCCAACCCGCAGAGCAAGGCCGAAGAATGGACACAAAGTTTCATCCTCGACGCCCGCTCGGGTTTTACCCAAGGCCCGGTCGGCTTTGGTGTAGATGTGCTCGGCCTGTGGTCGGTCAAACTCGACGGCGGCGGCGGCACCTATGGCACGGCACTGCTGCCACGCCATGACGACGGCCGGCCAGCCGATGACTATGGGCGCTTGGCGGTGGCAGGCAAGGCACGCATCTCCAAGACCGAGCTGAAGATCGGCGAGTGGATGCCGGTGTTGCCCATTTTGCGCTCCGACGATGGCCGCTCACTGCCCCAAACCTTCCGTGGCGGCCAGATCACTTCCAACGAAATCGCCGGTTTGACCCTGTATGGCGGCCAGTTCCGCGGCAACAGCCCACGTAACGACGCGAGCATGGACGACATGAGCTATGGCGGCGCCCTGTCGGACCGCTTCAACTTCGTCGGCGGCGAGTACACATTCAACGAAAAGCGCACGCTGGTCGGGCTGTGGAATGCCGTGCTCAAGGACGTTTACGAGCAGCAATACCTGCAAGTGAGCCACAGCCAGCCAGTCGGCAGCTGGACCCTGGGCGCCAACCTGGGCTACTTCCATGGCGGTGAAGACGGCTCCGAGCGGGCTGGCAAGCTGGACAACGACACCTACTCGGCCATGCTCTCGGCCAAATACGGCGGCAACACCTTCTGGGTGGGCCTGCAGAAAGTCGACGGCGATACCTGGATGCGGGTCAACGGTACCAGCGGCGGCACGCTGGCCAACGACAGCTACAACGCAAGCTTCGACAACGCCAATGAGCGCTCCTGGCAAGTTCGGCACGACTTCAACTTCGTCACCCTGGGCATCCCGGGGCTGACCTTGATGAACCGCTACATCAGCGGCCGGGACGTGCACACCGGTGCAGTCACCGATGGCAAGGAATGGGTGCGCGAGTCGGAGCTGGCGTACGTGATCCAGAGTGGGCCCTTCAAGGACCTGAGCGTGAAGTGGCGCAACTCCTCGATCCGCCGGGACTTCAGCAACAACGAATTCGACGAAAACCGGCTGATTTTCAACTACCCGATTTCACTGCTGTAAACGCAGCATCTGTCACGAGCCCGTGACAAAAAAGCCAGCAACCCGACATTGACAGTACCCGACCCGGCTACCACTATTCAGCACGGTCATACGACAACTTACAACAATCAACAAAAAACGAGCTTGCCATGACTACCACACCGTTCAATCGCCTGCTGCTCACCGGAGCCGCAGGCGGCCTGGGCAAGGTGCTTCGCGAACGCCTGAAGGGGTACGCCGAAGTCCTGCGCCTTTCCGACATCGCACCCATGGCCCCTGCTGCAGGCCCCCATGAGGAAGTCGTCACCTGCGACCTGGCCGACAAGGCCGCAGTGCATGCGCTGGTCGAAGGTGTCGACGCCATCCTGCACTTTGGTGGCGTGTCGACCGAGCATTCGTTCGAGGACATCCTCGGCCCCAACATCTGCGGCGTATTCCACATTTATGAAGCGGCCCGCCAGCACGGGGTAAAGCGCATCATCTTTGCCAGCTCCAACCATGTGATCGGCTTCTACCGCCAGGATGAGCAGATCGACGCCCACGCCCTGCGCCGCCCCGACAGCTATTACGGCCTGTCGAAAAGCTACGGCGAGGACATGGCCAGCTTCTACTTCGACCGCTACGGCATCGAGACCGTCAGCATCCGCATCGGCTCCTCGTTCCCCGAACCGCAAAACCGCCGCATGCTCGCCAGCTGGCTGAGCTACGACGACCTGACCCAGCTGATCGAGCGCAGCCTGTACACCGCCGACGTCGGCCACACCGTGGTCTACGGTGCCTCCGCCAATCTCACCCAGTGGTGGGACAACCGCTACGCCGCCCACCTGGGCTTCGCTCCCAAGGACAGCTCCGAGCGCTTCCGCCCTGCCGTCGAGGCGCAGCCTGCCCCCGCTGCCGACGACCCCAGCATGGTCTACCAGGGCGGGGCGTTCGTCGCCGCCGGGCCGTTCAACTGACGCCAAGGGCCAAGGAGGTCCGCCATGCAATGTGAATTGATCGTCGATGCCCGCAACGCCACCGGCGAGAGCCCGGTGTGGCATGTGGCCGAGCAGGCCCTGTACTGGGTCGATATCCCGGCAGGCCAACTGCACCGCTGGCAGGACGGCCAGCACCAGGTGTGGCAAGGCAACGAAGCACTCGCCTGCATTGCCCGTACCGAGCACGGCTGGCTAGCTGGCATGGAAAGCGGCATCTTCCAGTTGCAAACACGGCCTGACGGGCGCCTGGCCAGCAGCCGCCTGTGCCCGGTCGAACATGCCCAGGCCGAGATGCGTTTCAACGATGGCCGTTGCGACCGCCAGGGCCGCTTCTGGGCCGGCACCATGCTGATGGACATGCAGCAAGGCGCCCATGTGGGTGCGCTGTACCGTGTGGATGGCGAAGGCGTGCTGCATCAGCAGCTCAAGGACATGATCGTGCCCAATGGCCTGGCCTTCAGCCCGGACGGCACGCGCATGTACCTGTCCGATTCACACCCCAACGTGCAAAAGATCTGGGCCTTCGACTACGACACCGACAGCGGCACCCCCTACAACCAGCGGTTGTTCGTGGACATGCGCGCGTACCCCGGCCGGCCGGACGGCGCCGCTGTCGACGCGGACGGCTGCTACTGGATCTGCGGCAACGACGCTGGGCAAATTCACCGTTTCACCCCCGACGGGCGCCTGGACCGCTCCTTGAGCGTGCCAGTCAAAAAGCCCGCCATGTGCGCCTTCGGCGGCGCCAACCTGGACACCCTGTTCGTCACCTCCATCCGCCCTGCCGGCGACCTTGCCGACCAGCCGCTGGCCGGCGGGGTGTTTGCCCTGCGCCCCGGCGTAAAAGGACTGGAGGAACCTGCCTGGCGCGGCTGACCGCTCAACCCCCGACACACACACGAAACCGGATAATAAAAACCACGGAGTTTCACCATGACCTTCAAACGCAAGCTGCTCCTTGCCGTACTCCCGTTCGCCTGCAGCCTCCCACTGAGCGCCTCGGCCCTGGATATCAAGTTCGCCGAAATCCACCCGGCCGGCTACCCGACCGTGGTCGCCGAGCAGAACATGGGCAAAAAGCTCGAAGCTGCCAGCAAGGGCGAAATCACCTTCAAGATGTTCCCCGGTGGTGTGCTCGGCTCGGAAAAGGAAGTGATCGAACAGGCGCAGATCGGCGCCGTGCAAATGACCCGAGTGAGCCTTGGGATCGTCGGCCCGGTGGTGCCGGATGTGAACGTGTTCAACATGCCGTTCGTATTCCGTGACCATGACCACATGCGCAAGGTCATCGATGGCCCGATCGGCCAGGAAATCCTCGACAAAATCACCAACTCCGAATTCAACCTGGTGGCCCTGGCCTGGATGGATGGCGGCACCCGCAACCTGTACACCAAGCACCCGGTGCGCAGCATCGACGACCTCAAAGGCATGAAGATTCGCGTACAGGGCAACCCGGTGTTCATCGACATGATGAACGCCATGGGCGGCAACGGCATCGCCATGGACACCGGCGAAATTTTCAGCGCCCTGCAAACCGGCGTGATCGACGGTGCCGAAAACAACCCGCCGACCCTGCTTGAGCACAACCACTTCCAGAACGCCAAGTATTACACCCTCACCGGCCACCTGATCTTGCCGGAGCCGGTGGTGATGTCCAAGACCACCTGGAACAAGCTTACCCCCGAGCAGCAGGAGCTGGTGAAAACCGCAGCCCGCGAGGCACAGATGGAAGAGCGCGCCCTGTGGGACGCCAAGTCCAGCGCCAGCGAAGAAAAGCTCAAGGCAGCCGGCGTGGAATTCATTGCCGTCGACAAGAAGCCCTTCTTCGACGCCACCGCCCCGGTACGTGAGAAGTACGGCGCGCAGTATGCCGACCTGATGAAACGTATCGCCGACGTCCAGTAACCCCGGCCCCGTTCCCTGATGACGCCTGCAGCGCGGCCCCCGCCGCCCTGCAGCTTCGGTGATGCCTATGAAAAATACCTTTCTGCACTTCAACGACGCGCTGTACCGCGCCTGCATCTGGGTGGCCGGCCTGTCGGTGCTGACCATGTCGCTGATCATCCCCTGGGGCATCTTTGCCCGCTACGTGCTCGGCACCGGCTCCAGTTGGCCAGAGCCTGTGGCCATCCTGCTGATGGTGGTGTTCACCTTCGTCGGCGCCGCCGCCAGCTACCGCGCCGGTGCGCACATGGCCGTGGCGATGGTCACTGACCGCTTGCCACCCGCCCTGCGCAGCGCAGCGGCGACGCTGGTGCAACTGCTGATGGTGTGCGTGTGCGTGTTCATGACCTGGTACGGCACCAAGCTGTGCATGACTACCTGGAACCAGTTTCTGGCATCGCTGCCGGGGGTGCGGGTGGGCATGACCTACGCGCCGATCCCTGTCGGCGGCGTACTGACCCTGATCTTCGTGCTGGAAAAACTCATGCTGGGCGACCAAAGCAACCGCCCGGTGGTGCGCTTCGACCTGGTTGAAGAAAACGAAGGAGCCGCATAAATGGATGCCCTGATTCTGCTCGGCAGTTTCATCCTGCTGATCCTCATCGGCATGCCGGTGGCCTATGCGTTGGGCCTGGCTGCACTGATCGGCGCCTGGTGGATCGACATCCCGCTGCAGGCGATGATGATCCAGGTGGCCAGCGGGGTGAACAAGTTTTCGCTGCTGGCGATCCCGTTCTTCGTGCTGGCCGGTGCGATCATGGCCGAAGGCGGCATGTCGCGCCGGCTGGTGGCGTTCGCCGGGGTGCTGGTGGGCTTCGTGCGCGGCGGCCTGTCGCTGGTCAACATCACCGCTTCGACCTTCTTTGGCGCCATTTCCGGCTCATCGGTTGCCGATACTGCCTCGGTGGGTTCGGTGCTGATCCCCGAGATGGAGCGCAAAGGCTACCCGCGCGACTTCTCCACGGCGGTAACCGTCAGCGGCTCGGTGCAGGCGCTGCTGACTCCGCCAAGCCACAACTCGGTGCTGTACTCGCTGGCCGCGGGCGGCACGGTGTCGATCGCCTCGCTGTTCATGGCCGGGGTGATGCCCGGGCTGCTGCTGAGCGCCGTGATGATGGGCCTGTGCCTGATCTTTGCGAAAAAGCGCAACTACCCCAAGGGCGAGGTCATCCCGCTGCGCCAGGCACTGAAGATCGCCGGTGAGGCACTGTGGGGCCTCATGGCCATGGTGATCATTCTGGGCGGTATTCTCTCGGGCGTGTTCACGGCCACCGAGTCCGCGGCGGTGGCCGTGGTGTGGTCGTTCTTCGTGACCATGTTCATCTACCGCGACTACAAATGGCGCGACCTGCCCAAGCTGATGCACCGCACGGTGCGTACCATTTCCATCGTGATGATTCTGATCGGCTTTGCCGCCAGCTTCGGCTACGTGATGACGCTGATGCAGATCCCGTCGAAGATCACCACCGCGTTCCTGACGCTGTCGGATAACCGCTACGTGATCCTCATGTGCATCAACTTCATGCTCCTGCTGCTGGGCACGGTGATGGACATGGCGCCGCTGATCCTGATCCTGACGCCGATCCTGATGCCGGTGATTACCGGTATCGGTGTGGACCCGGTGCACTTTGGCATGATCATGCTGGTCAACCTCGGCATCGGCCTGATCACCCCGCCAGTGGGCGCGGTACTGTTCGTCGGCTCGGCCATTGGCAAGGTCAGCATCGAGGCCACGGTGAAGGCGCTGCTGCCGTTCTACCTGGCGCTGTTCATGGTGCTGATGGCCGTAACCTATATCCCGGCCATTTCCCTGTGGCTGCCGAGTGTCGTGTTGTAAGGAGAGGCGTTGATGGCTGTGCCGTTGCTGCAATTGCAAGACCACCTGACCCAGCTGGAAATTGCCCCCACACTGGGCGCCAGCCTGGCCAACTGGCAAGTGCGTGCAACGGGCCAGCCCTTGCTGCGCCCTGCCGACCAGGCGGCCCTGGCCACCGGCAGCCCGCGCCGCCTGGGTTGCTACCCCTTGGTGCCGTGGTCCAACCGCATTGCCGAAGGTGGCATTGCCGGCCCGGAGGGTTGGCTGGCGTTACCGCCCAACACCGACCACGACCCCTACCCGATACACGGCAGTGCCTGGCAACAACCCTGGCAGGTGGAGCACCACAGCCAACGGCGCGCACGGCTGAGCTTGCACAGCCAGGTGCCATTCGCCTATCGGGCGACCCTCGATGTGCAGTTGCACGAGGGCTGCCTGAGCCTGGACCTGCACGTGACGCATCTGGATGCCCGGCCCATGTGGCATGGCGTGGGCTTTCACCCTTACTTCCCGCGCTATACCGACACGCAGCTACAGGTGGCGGCGCACCGCGTGTGGGTGGGTGATGAAGGGCAGTTGCCGTCACGGCTGGCAGACATTCCAGCCCCTTGGCGTTTCGATGAGCAAAAGGGCTTGCCGCCCCAAACCGTCGACCACGCCTTCAGCGGCTGGGCGGGCGGCTGCATCATCCAACAGCCGGGTTACGCGTTGCATTGCCATGCCAGTGGTGCCGAGCATTACCTGCTGTTTTGCCCGCAAGGGCAGCCGTTTTTCTGTTTCGAGCCGGTCAGCCACCCGATCAACGCCCACCATCTGCCAGGGCGGCCGGGCTTGCGGTTGATGCACAGGGAGGAAACACTGCACCTGCGCTTCAGCATGCGCTATCAGTCCAACTGCTGAGCCCGCAACTGCTGCGCCAGCATGTCGACAAACGCCCGCACCTTGGCCGAACCATACTTGCTCTCGCGGTGCAGCACGTGGATTGGCCAGGGCGCCTCTTCGTACTCGGCCAGGATGACCTGCAGCTGGCCGTTGGCGACCTCATCCACCACCTGATACGACAACAGCCGGGCGATGCCCAGGCCACCCACGGCTGCGGCAATCGCACCGTCGTTACTGGTCACCGTCAGCCGGGGTTTCATGCGTACGGTCGTAGGTTCATCGGCAATACCAAAGCGCCAGCCAGCGCGTGGTGACAGGTTGGTGGTGGCGATCACGGCGTGCTCGGTGAGGTCCGACGGGTGCCGGGGTATGCCGTTGCGGGCCAGGTAATCGGGTGATGCGCACAACATGCGCCGCACCTTGCCAACCCGCAACGCCTTCAAACCCGAATCGGGCAGTGGGCCGATGCGCACCGCCACGTCCATGCCCTCCTCGACCATGTTGACGATGCGGTCCAGGAAGTAGGCCGACACATCCACGTCCGGGTACTGCTGCAGATACCGCACGATGCAGGGCATGACGAACTTCTTGCCGAACAGGATCGGCGCAGTCACCGCCAGCTCGCCCTTGGGGTTGGCGTTGATGCCGGCAGCCGCTTCGTTGGCTTCAACGATGCTGGCAAGGATATGGCGGGTGTCTTCCAGGTAGCGGTTGCCGGCTTCGGTAAGGCGCACGCTGCGGGTGGTGCGCAGTAGCAGTTTGATGCCGAGCTGGTCCTCCAGGGCGCAGATGGCGCGGGTAACGGCGGCAGGCGAGATGTTCAAATGACGCGCAGCGGCGGCGAAGCTTTCCAGCTCGCCGACCGCGACGAAAACCTTCATCAGGTGGATCTGGTCCATGCCGGGTCCTGGGGTTGGGTTGGAAGGATGTGCGGGCTGTGCCCAGCCCGCATCATAACTCCAGCACCAGCGCCTGCCCTCCTTCTTCCACCAGCGCCGGCACTGCGCAGCAAATCAGCGCAGTACCGCTTTCGGGCAACTCGGCCGGCGGGTTCGGGTAGTGCACCTGCCCGCTCACCACCTTGGTTTTGCACGTGCCGCAAGACCCACCGCGGCAACTGAACTCCGGCGTCAGCCCGCGCGCCTCCGCCAACTCCAGCAACGTGCCGCCACCCGGCGCCCAGCGCGCCTCCTTGGCGGAACCTGCGAAGTACACCGGCACCGCCTCGGTGGCCGCCGGGGGCTGTTGCAGCACCGGGCGATCATCATCGGTGTGCCGCCGCAGCGTGGAGGGGCCGAACGCTTCGGCATGGATACGTGCATCCGGCACGTTCACCGAACGCAAGCCTTCATACAGGTCCTGGGTGAAGCTGGCCGGGCCGCACACGTAGAAGTCGTAGTCGTCCAGGGCGAGCGCGGCCTTGATTTGCGCGATATCCAACCGGCCAATGTATTCGAAGTCTCGGCCTTGCACGGCATCGGGTTCCGGCTGGCTGAGCGAGCGGTGCACTCGCAACTGTGTGCCGGCCTTTTGTTGCAACGCTGCCAACTCTTGGCGGAATGGCAAGTCGGCCAGACTGCGGGCGCCATGGAACAGGTGGATACGCCGCTGTTGCCCGCTGGCCAGGTGCTCGCGGAGCATGGCAATCAGCGGTGTGATACCCACCCCGGCCCCCACCAGCACGATGGGGCGCAGGCTTTCGCCTTTGAGGGTAAAGCTGCCGGTGGGCATGCGTACGTCAATCAGGTCGCCAACACCAATCTGCCCGTGCAGATAGTGTGACGCCGGGCCTTGGGCTTTGACACTGATGCGCAGGAAGCCATCCGATGGCGCGCTGGACAAGCTATAAGTGCGAACCAATGCGGTTTTGCCATCCTGAGGAATACGCACGGGTATGTGTTGCCCCGGCACGAAACTGACCGGCACGTGCGCTTCCAGGTAGAACGAGCGGATATCCCGGCTCTCCTGCTCCACCCGTGCCACTCGCCAGCCCTGCCACTGGCGCTGCTGTTCCCGCTGTTGCAAACGTTGATCGGCCTCGGCCCAGGTGCCAGTCGCCAGGCTGGTGGGGGCATATTCCTCGAAGGCCCAGCGCAGTGATACCCCGGCGCGGCGCAGCACCACGTGCTCGATGTCCAGCGTCCAGAGCCGCTCAGCGCCTTCGAAGGCCTTGATCGAAGGGTCTTCCAGAACTACCTCGGCGCCACCGGTCACTTGCAGCACGTCGCCGCTGCTGAAATCAACGAACAGCAAGCCGGCCACCGGGTTTTCCAGCAGGTTGCCCAAGGTATTGAAATGCAGGTTGCCAGCGTAGTCGGGAATGGTCAGGCGGTTGCCCTGTACCTTGACGAAACCTGGCCGCCCACCGCGGTGCGAGACGTCCACCGCACGCTGGCCATCTGCGTGGGTGACGTAGCTGGCAACGAAGAACGTGTCGGCCTGTTCGATCATGGCGGCCGTGGTCTCATCCAGCGCCACGGCATCGACACGCGCTTGCTGCGGCTCGTCGACCCGACGGTAATGCCGCAGCTGGATGTACTGTGGGCAATTGCCGAACGATTGCTGCACGCCAACCTCCAGTTGGCCACCTGCCACCTTGCGGATCAGCCCGTTCAGGCGGTTGCGGCGCCGTGTGTGCAGTTCGATGCCAAGCAAGCCAATGGCTTCACCCGCCGTAAGCCCCGGCGCCGCCGGGTCTTCACTCGCGATGCGGGCATCGATCAGCAGCCGTTGTGCATCAGGTGAACTGACGAAACCCTCTGGCCCTTCCAGCAGCGTCGCCCACGGTTTGCCATCAACATCCACCGCGCCCGCCACCATGAACGGCAACTGCTGGTAGAAGGTACGGTGCTGGTCTGGCATGTAGTCACGGATGACCTTGCGCCCGAATGCCTCCATGCGCTCAGCAACCCCAACTTGCTCCTGCAGCCGTTTTTCACCTGCGTGCCAGGGTGAATCGGTGTGTTCGTGCATGGCGGCATTCCTCAAAGGGTCAGAGAGTGGTCTGCAGGCCGATGACCGTGCGCGGCATCGGCACAAAGCCGGGCAATGCTTCGATCCGCGCCAGCCAGGCGCGCACGTTGGGGTAAGGTTCCAGTGATACGTTGCCCTCGGGGGCGTGGGCGATGTAAGAGTAGTTGGCTACATCGGCGATGGTGGCGTGATCCCCCACCAGGAAGGGCGACTTGGCCAGTTCGTCTTCGATGACCTTGAGCAGTGTGTGGGCACGGGCAATGACTTCATCGCTGTTGAAGGAGGCGCCGAATACCGTGACCAGGCGCGCAGCAGCCGGGCCGAAGGCCAGCGGGCCGGCAGCTACCGAGAGCCAACGCTGCACGCGGGCAGCGCCTGTTGGGTCAGTGGGCAACCAGCGCTCACCGTCATGTTTCAAGGCCAGGTACACCAAAATCGCATTGGAGTCGGCGATCACGGTGCCGTTGTCATCGATCACCGGCACTTGGCCAACGGGGTTGATCGCGAGAAATTCCGGCTTTTTGTGCGCACCTTTTGCCAGGTCGACAAACACGAGTTCAGTGGGGATATCCAGCAGCGAAAGCATCAGTTGAATGCGGTGAGCGTGGCCGGATTTGGGGAAGTGATAGAGTTTGATCATGGTCGTGGCTCCTGAAGGCACCGGGGTGGTGCCGATGGAGTAAAGACTGCGCTGATTCGGTTAACAACAGAATCCGTGCGCGGAGCAAACCATAATTTCGCCAGTCGAAATAATCGTTTGAATGCTGATGGAAAACACCAATTGCTGACAGCTTGCCATTACGCCTAGAATGCAACCCATTCTCAATAACAGCCCTCGCAGCCGCCATGCCTCCGGATCATGCCCCTGTCCAGCAGCTCTACCGCAGCCATCACGGCTGGCTGCAAGGCTGGCTGTATCGCCGGGTGCATGACCGTTGCGATGCGGCGGACCTGAGCCAGGACACTTTCGTAAAGCTGCTCACTCATACGCCACCTGCCGAACTGCGCGAACCCCGCGCTTACCTCGCCACCATTGCCCGCCGCCTGCTGCTCAACCTCTACCGCCGTCGCTCCCTTGAGCGGGCCTACCTTGAGGCCCTGGCCACATTGCCTGAAGACGATGCGCCCGGTGCCGAGCACCACGCGGCGATGCTGGAAGCACTGCATGCGGTCGATCAGGTGCTGGCACGGCTACCTGAAAAGGCACGCCGGGCATTTCTGCTGTCACAGCTTGAAGGGTACAGCCAGGAGCAGATTGCCCTTGAGATGGCCGTGAACGT
This sequence comes from Pseudomonas sp. PSKL.D1, assembly GCF_028898945.1. Taxonomy (NCBI): domain Bacteria; kingdom Pseudomonadati; phylum Pseudomonadota; class Gammaproteobacteria; order Pseudomonadales; family Pseudomonadaceae; genus Pseudomonas; species Pseudomonas sp. PSKL.D1. The sequence continues at coordinate 1,359,679 of NZ_CP118607.1, read as the reverse complement.
GCGCACCGTGCAGCGCTGGTTGCTGCGAGCTTTTGAGGAATGCATCGTGCTGGCCTCGGAGCAGTGGCCATGAGCGCGCAGCCCGTATCACGCACAGTGGCGCAGCAAGCGGCGCGCTGGGTCCTGCAGTTGCAACAGGATGCCAGCGAGCAGCAACGGCTGGCGTGTGCAGCCTGGCGAGCGGCGGATGCCGAGCACGAACGTGCCTGGCAACTGGCAACGCGGTTCAGCGCTCAGGTACAGATGATCCCCTCCGACCTCGCCCGCGTCACCTTGCAGCGAAGCCGGCGCACCGCGCTGAAAGCCCTGACGTCCCTTGTAGTACTGGGCTCGCTCGGCGTGAGCCTGTCGCGCACGGGCGCGCTGAACAACCTGATGGCCGATGCCAGCACCGCCGTAGGCGAGCAGCGGCGGCTGACGCTGGACGACGGTACCGAGCTGCACCTGAACACCGACACGGCCGTCGACATCCGCTACAGCACCACTGAACGCCTGCTGGTGCTGCGTAAGGGCGAAGTGTACGTCAGCACCGGCAAGGACCCTCGCCCGTTGCTGCTGCGTTCCGGGCGGGCCGTGTTCATGCCGCTTGGCACGCGGTTCGTGGTGCGTCAATACGAGGGCCATGATGTGCTCAGCGTGCTTGAAGGCGCGGTGGCGGTTACGCCGAACCAAGCGGCGACACTACGCATCGAGGCTGGCCAATGGGCTTGGGTAAGCGAGCGTGAAGTTGGCCTGTTCGAGGCAGCGGCCGTCAGGGCGGATTGGGTAGACGGGGTATTGCGGGTTGATCGCATGCCGCTGGCGCAATTTGTCGGCGAACTGGCGCGCTACCGGCAGGGGTGGACCCGTTGTGCGCCGGAGGTGGCTGGCATTCGGGTATCGGGCACCTTCCAGCTGAATGACACTGATGCTGCCCTGGCAGCGTTGGCCATGGCATTTCCGGTACAGCTCAGGTATGTCACGCGGTATTGGGTGACGGTGGTTGCTGGTGGAGGGTGAGGCTTCAGTAAAAAAACTGAATGTCACGATGTCGTGTTTTGCCAGACGCCCGTGTCCTCTTCCTGACAACCCACTTTAACGCCGTCAGGAAGCCCCAATGCGTATCCGACTTACCTTGCTCGCCAGCCTTATCGCCTCACCCCTCGCCTGGGCCGAAGATCGCCATTACGCGATCCCCGCCGGCCCATTGGGCCAGGCCCTGGCCGAGTTCGCTGCCCAGGCGGGCGTGACCCTGCCGCTCGACCCGGCCATGGTCAACGACCTGCAAAGCCCCGGCCTGCAAGGCGACGTCGGCACCGCACAAGGCTTTGAACAACTGCTGCGCGGCACGCCGCTGGAAGCTGTCCCGCAAACCGGCAATACCTACACCCTGCGTCACAAGCCCACTTCTTCATCCTTGCATCTGGATTCGACCAACATCAACGGTTTGCACGACGCCCTCCCCTCCGCCATCGGCCCACTGCAAGGCTACAAAGCCTCGCACAGTAGCGTCGGCACCAAGACCGACGCCGCCCTGCGGGATATACCGCAATCCATCCAGGTGGTGCCGCGTCAAGTACTCGAAGACCAGCAAGCCACCAGCATGGCCGACGCCCTGAGCAACGTCAGCAGCATCCAGCGCGGCAACACCCATGGCGGCAGCGTGGAGAGCTTCATCGTGCGTGGTTTCCAGGGCACTACCTACGCCATCGATGGCGTACTGACCAACTCGCTGACGGTTCGCCCGGAAATCCTGACCGACCTGGCCGGTGTGGAGCGCATTGAAGTGCTCAAGGGCCCGGCCTCGGTACTGTATGGCCGTGGCAACCCGGGCGGCTTGATCAACGTCGTGACACGCCGGCCCAGCCTGGTACCAGAGGCGCAGTTCAAGGTGCAAGCCGGCTCCTACGACTACCAACGCGGTCAGGCCTGGCTGAGCGGTCCGTTATCAGCCGAGCACGGCTTGGCTGGCAGCCTGGCCATGGCCTACCAGACCGAGGGCAGCTTTCGCGACCTGTATCGCGACAGCCACCGCCGCCATTTCGCCCCGTCGCTGGCCTGGACCCCCAACGACCGCACCCGCCTGGATGCGGGCCTGGAATATACCGAAACCGACGCCCAGTATGACCGCGGCCTGCAAGTAATCGGGGACCGGGTCGATTCGCGGCACAAGGTGTTTCTCGAAGAGCCGTGGTCCCACAGCGACAGTGACAAGACTGCAGCCTGGTTCAAACTGGAACACGACCTCAACGACTGGTTGACCTTACGGCAGGTCACGCGCTGGGATCATTCCAACAAGAGCATGCTCAACATCTCCCAGCGCACACTGGAAAAGGACGGTTTCACCCTCACCCGCCGCGCCACCGACTTCGATGAAACCCAGCGTTCGCTCAGCGCCCAGTTCGAGGCGATTGCTCGCTTCACCACGGGCGGCCTGGGCCACCAGTTGCTGGCCGGGGTGGAGTCGGTCAACGGCAAGCGCAGCGTGACCATGTTGCGGGCAAACGTTGCCCCCCTGAACTTCTGGAACCCTGTGCATGGTGCCCAACCGGGCGCATTCAGTTTTGGTGAAGACTCGCGCTTTGATCAGGAAAGCTACGGCGTTTACCTGCAGGACCAGATCGACCTGAGCGAACAATGGAAACTGTTGCTAGGTGTGCGTTATGACCAGGTCAAGCAGCGCAACCGCAACTACACGGCAACGGGTGCTTACAACGACATCGATATTGACCCGTCCGACACTTCGCCACGCGCCGGGCTGGTTTACCAACCGACCGAACGCCTGGCGTTGTACGTCAGCTACAGCACCTCCTTTGCCCCGCAAAACCGCCTGACCCGCGACGGCAGCGTGCTCGACCCGGAAACCGGCAAGCAGTACGAGATTGGCGCCAAGTACGACGTTATTCCCGAGCGCCTGTCTGCCACTTTGTCGGCCTTTGAAATTCGCCGCGAGAACCTGGCTGCCAATGATCCGTTGGACAGCAGCTATTCGATTCAGACAGGGGAACAACGGGTGCGGGGTGTTGAACTGGACGTGAGCGGTGAGATCCGCGACGGCTGGAACGTGATCGGCAACATTGCGGTGCTGGATGCCAAGCTGGTGGAGGACACCCGCTATGAAGAAGGTAACCGGCTTGAGGGGGTACCGGTGGTCAGTGGGTCGCTCTGGTCGACTTATCAGCTGCAGGATGGCGCCCTGCAAGGCCTTGGCTTCGGCGCCGGCGTGTTCTTTGCGGGCAAACGTTATGGAGATCTGGCCAACAGCTACAGCGCCAGCGGTTACGGTCGGCTGGACATGAGCGTGTTCTACGACTTCGACGAGAACCTGCGGGTGTCGCTGAATGCGCGCAATGTGTTGGACAAGGACTACATCGAGACGATTGCCAGCTCGGGGAATTATGCCGGGGAGCCGGCTTCGCTGGTGGCGACGGTCAGTCTTGGGTTTTGAGTAGCCTGTGCTGGCCTCATCGCGGATAAATCCGCTCCTACATTATCAGCGCAACCCTGTAGGAGCGGATTTATCCGCGATGAGGCCAGCGACATTCCTACATAATCGGGCTCAGTGGCGCTGGTTTTGATAGCGGTACAAACCACGTGCCGCTTCAACCACCAGCGGCACGCATGCTTGGTGCTCATCAAAACTCATCGAGTCCAGCAGTTCAAAATTGTCTTCAAGACCATGCAGCGAAATAGCCTTGAGCAACTGATCCTGCTCGGGCGGCAATTCACCCCACTCAGCCACCTGAGTGCCGCGCATGTAACCGAAGCACCATTCTTCCAGGATGATCGCCGGGCCTTCCTCGCTTTCTTCGAACAGCGGTTCAAATGCGTCGAGGTCTTCGCCCAGCTCTTCAGCCACTTGGTGGGCGTAGCGCAGCATCAGCGCAGTGTAGGCTTCTTCCTGGGCCTGGCTCTTGAACTTGGGCACTTTGCCGCCTGCAACGGCAGGTAGCCACTGCTCAGGGGTTACTGTGATCGGGGAGCTGGCGAGAGCGGTGAAAAAGCCGTTGAGTTCGGCCAGGTTGAGCACCGAGTAATCGTTGCCATAGGTGATCAGCAGGTCTTCGAGGCGGTCGAGTTCTTTTTCGCTGAGCGCGGGGAGCATGTGCGGGTGTCCTGGGATGGAGATTTGCGTGCACCCTAGCACATTGTTTACAGCTACAAAGCATTCGCGGGGCAAGTCGGGGTGGCGTTGCGCCGCCCCGACTTGCCCCGCGAACAGGCCGTCAAGCCTTATACCGCCAGCGCGCGCTCACGCAGCTCGCTGTTGAGGATGCGGTCGTTCTCGCTGTAATCGACCGGGCAGTCGATCACGTGCACGCCTGGGGTCTTGATGCAGTGCTCAAGCAGCGGCAGCAAACCTTCGGCGCTTTCCACGCGGTGGCCATTGGCACCGTAGGCTTCGGCGTATTTGACGAAGTCCGGGTTGCCGTAGTCCAGGCCGAAATCGGTGAAGCCCATGTTGGCCTGCTTCCAGCGGATCATGCCGTAGCCGTCGTCACGCAGGATCACCACAGTGATGTGCATGCCAAGGCGTACTGCGGTTTCCAGTTCCTGGCTGTTCATCATGAAGCCGCCGTCACCGCATACCGAGATCACCGGGCGGTCCGGGTACACCAGGTGCGCGGCCATGGCCGATGGCAGGCCAGCGCCCATGGTCGCCAGGGCGTTGTCCAGCAGCACGGTGTTCGGCTTGTGCGCCTTGTAGTTACGGGCGAACCAGATCTTGTAGATGCCGTTGTCCAGGGCAACGATGCCTTCGGACGGCAGTACGCGACGGATGTCGGCAACCAGGCGCTGCGGGTAGACCGGGAAGCGATTGTCGTCGGCACCTTCAGCGATTTGGGTTTCGTTAGCTTCGCGGATGGTCAGCAGGCGGGTGAAGTCCCAGTGCGATGTGTCGCCCAGGCCTTCGGCGATCTGCCAAACGGCGTTGGCGATGTCGCCAATCACTTCAACCTGCGGGAAGTACACGGCATCGACTTCGGCGGAGCGGAAGCTGATGTGAATGACTTCGGTGCCACCACGAACCATGAAGAACGGTGGCTTCTCGATCACATCGTGGCCGATGTTGATGATCAGGTCAGCCGCTTCGATCGCACGGTGCACGAAGTCACCGGACGACAGCGCAGCGTTACCCAGGAAGCGCGGGTGACGCTCGTCGACCACACCCTTGCCCAGCTGGGTGGTCACGAATGGAATGCCGGTCTGGTCAATCAGCTGCTTGAGAACCTTGGCGGTCATCTTGCGGTTGGCGCCGGCGCCGATCACCAGGATCGGGCTGCGGGCGGTGCGCAGTTTCTCGATGGCGGCTTCGATGGCCACGTGCTCGGCCAGCGGGCGGCGGTGCAGGCTTGGCGGGATCGGCATGGCATCGGTCTGCTCGGCAGCGATGTCTTCCGGCAGTTCCAGATGCACCGCGCCCGGCTTCTCTTCTTCGGCCAGGCGGAAGGCTTCACGCATGCGCGACGGGATGTTGTCGGCGGAGGCGAACTGGTGAGTGTACTTGGTGATGGGGTCCATCATGCCGCACACGTCGATGATCTGGAAGCGGCCCTGCTTGGACTTCTTGATCGGCTTCTGGCCGGTAATCATCATCATCGGCATGCCGCCCAGGTAGGCGTATGCACTGGCGGTAACCAGGTTGGTAGCACCTGGGCCCAGGGTCGACAGGCTGACGCCGGTCTTGCCGGTCAGGCGGCCATAGGTAGCGGCCATGAAGCCCGCAGACTGCTCGTGACGGGTCAGGACCAGCTTGATCTTCGACTTGCGCAGGGATTCCAGCAGGTCGAGGTTTTCCTCACCAGGAATGCCGAACACATACTCGACACCTTCGTTTTCCAGGCATTGCACAACGACATCGGCGGCCTTGGCCATCTTGCTTCTATCCTCAAATGATAGGGCGGTAAAAGTCCAGTAATGCGCAGCACGGTACGCTGGCATCGCTCTGTCCGGGGGCCAGGAGTGCCCCGAACTCAAGCCTTGACGTAGAGAAGGCGTGAGAAAGTCACGTCATTATGACGGGAATATTGTCGCACCCCGTAATATTTTTAATTAATCGATGCGAGAAGAATTTTTATCCAGAAAAGACAAAACCCCTACCTGCTCGCGCAGATAGGGGTTTTGCGAAATGAATCTTGACGATGACCTACTCTCACATGGGGAAACCCCACACTACCATCGGCGATGCATCGTTTCACTACTGAGTTCGGGATGGGATCAGGTGGTTCCAATGCTCTATGGTCGTCAAGAAATTCTGTTGCCAGAATGTCCAGCTGGACAGCCTAGCGAATTCGGATATGCGATTTGTGATGTTGCGAATCTTCGGGTCTTTCGTCTTCACCACCACAATTTGGCGCTTCTTTTCAGAGGCCTGCGCAAATTGCTTGGGTGTTATATGGTCAAGCCTCACGGGCAATTAGTATTGGTTAGCTCAACGCCTCACAGCGCTTACACACCCAACCTATCAACGTCGTAGTCTTCGACGGCCCTTTAGGGGATTCAAGATCCCAGTGAGATCTCATCTTGAGGCAAGTTTCCCGCTTAGATGCTTTCAGCGGTTATCTCTTCCGAACATAGCTACCCGGCAATGCCACTGGCGTGACAACCGGAACACCAGAGGTTCGTCCACTCCGGTCCTCTCGTACTAGGAGCAGCCCCTCTCAAATCTCAAACGTCCACGGCAGATAGGGACCGAACTGTCTCACGACGTTCTAAACCCAGCTCGCGTACCACTTTAAATGGCGAACAGCCATACCCTTGGGACCGGCTTCAGCCCCAGGATGTGATGAGCCGACATCGAGGTGCCAAACACCGCCGTCGATATGAACTCTTGGGCGGTATCAGCCTGTTATCCCCGGAGTACCTTTTATCCGTTGAGCGATGGCCCTTCCATACAGAACCACCGGATCACTAAGACCTACTTTCGTACCTGCTCGACGTGTTTGTCTCGCAGTCAAGCGCGCTTTTGCCTTTATACTCTACGACCGATTTCCGACCGGTCTGAGCGCACCTTCGTACTCCTCCGTTACTCTTTGGGAGGAGACCGCCCCAGTCAAACTACCCACCATACACTGTCCTCGATCCGGATAACGGACCTGAGTTAGAACCTCAAAGTTGCCAGGGTGGTATTTCAAGGATGGCTCCATGAGAACTGGCGTCCCCACTTCAAAGCCTCCCACCTATCCTACACAAGCAAATTCAAAGTCCAGTGCAAAGCTATAGTAAAGGTTCACGGGGTCTTTCCGTCTAGCCGCGGATACACTGCATCTTCACAGCGATTTCAATTTCACTGAGTCTCGGGTGGAGACAGCGCCGCCATCGTTACGCCATTCGTGCAGGTCGGAACTTACCCGACAAGGAATTTCGCTACCTTAGGACCGTTATAGTTACGGCCGCCGTTTACCGGGGCTTCGATCAAGAGCTTCGCTTGCGCTAACCCCATCAATTAACCTTCCGGCACCGGGCAGGCGTCACACCCTATACGTCCACTTTCGTGTTTGCAGAGTGCTGTGTTTTTAATAAACAGTCGCAGCGGCCTGGTATCTTCGACCGGCGTGGGCTTACGCAGCAAGTGCTTCACCCTCACCGGCGCACCTTCTCCCGAAGTTACGGTGCCATTTTGCCTAGTTCCTTCACCCGAGTTCTCTCAAGCGCCTTGGTATTCTCTACCTAACCACCTGTGTCGGTTTGGGGTACGGTTCCCAGTTATCTGAAGCTTAGGAGCTTTTCTTGGAAGCATGGCATCAACCACTTCGTCGCCTAAAGGCAACTCGTCATCAGCTCTCGGCCTTGAGATCCCGGATTTGCCTAAGATCTCAGCCTACCACCTTAAACTTGGACAACCAACGCCAAGCTGGCCTAGCCTTCTCCGTCCCTCCATCGCAATAACTGGAAGTACAGGAATATTAACCTGTTTTCCATCGACTACGCTTTTCAGCCTCGCCTTAGGGACCGACTAACCCTGCGTCGATTAACGTTGCGCAGGAAACCTTGGTCTTTCGGCGTGCGAGTTTTTCACTCGCATTGTCGTTACTCATGTCAGCATTCGCACTTCTGATACCTCCAGCAAGCTTCTCAACTCACCTTCACAGGCTTACAGAACGCTCCTCTACCGCATCACCAGAGGTGATACCCGTAGCTTCGGTGCATGGTTTGAGCCCCGTTACATCTTCCGCGCAGGCCGACTCGACTAGTGAGCTATTACGCTTTCTTTAAAGGGTGGCTGCTTCTAAGCCAACCTCCTAGCTGTCTAAGCCTTCCCACATCGTTTCCCACTTAACCATGACTTTGGGACCTTAGCTGACGGTCTGGGTTGTTTCCCTTTTCACGACGGACGTTAGCACCCGCCGTGTGTCTCCCATGCTCGGCACTTGTAGGTATTCGGAGTTTGCATCGGTTTGGTAAGTCGGGATGACCCCCTAGCCGAAACAGTGCTCTACCCCCTACAGTGATACATGAGGCGCTACCTAAATAGCTTTCGAGGAGAACCAGCTATCTCCGAGCTTGATTAGCCTTTCACTCCGATCCACAGGTCATCCGCTAACTTTTCAACGGTAGTCGGTTCGGTCCTCCAGTCAGTGTTACCTAACCTTCAACCTGCCCATGGATAGATCGCCCGGTTTCGGGTCTATACCCAGCGACTAAACGCCCTATTAAGACTCGCTTTCGCTACGCCTCCCCTATTCGGTTAAGCTCGCCACTGAATATAAGTCGCTGACCCATTATACAAAAGGTACGCAGTCACCTAACAAAGTAGGCTCCCACTGCTTGTACGCATACGGTTTCAGGTTCTATTTCACTCCCCTCTCCGGGGTTCTTTTCGCCTTTCCCTCACGGTACTGGTTCACTATCGGTCAGTCAGTAGTATTTAGCCTTGGAGGATGGTCCCCCCATGTTCAGACAAAGTTTCTCGTGCTCCGTCCTACTCGATTTCACTGGCAAGAGATTTTCGTGTACGGGGCTATCACCCACTATGGCCGCACTTTCCAGAGCGTTCCACTAATCTCAAACCAGCTTAAGGGCTGGTCCCCGTTCGCTCGCCACTACTAAGGGAATCTCGGTTGATTTCTTTTCCTCAGGGTACTTAGATGTTTCAGTTCCCCTGGTTCGCCTCTTGCACCTATGTATTCAGTACAAGATAACCAGCTTATGCTGGCTGGGTTCCCCCATTCAGAGATCTCTGGATCACAGTCTGTTTGCCGACTCCCCAAAGCTTTTCGCAGGCTACCACGTCTTTCATCGCCTCTGACTGCCAAGGCATCCACCGTATGCGCTTCTTCACTTGACCATATAACCCCAAGCAATCTGGTTATACTGTGAAGACGACATTCGCCGAAAATTCGCATTTCGCTCATTACTGAGCAGAACTCACAAATTTTACCTTAGCCTGATCCACCAGCAGTGAAACTGGTGTTCAGTCTATATCTATCACATATCCGAATTTTTAAAGAACGATCTGACAAAAGTCAGAAATCAACATTCAAACTGAATGTTCATTTCTGAGTTCTGACCAGGAACATCATTAGACCCACGCAGGGCCTAAGTCGCCTTTACATCTGAATCAAGCAATTCGTGTGGGAGCTCATCAGCAGGCTGATGTCGTCGATTAAGGAGGTGATCCAGCCGCAGGTTCCCCTACGGCTACCTTGTTACGACTTCACCCCAGTCATGAATCACACCGTGGTAACCGTCCTCCCGA